>OW818679.1:0-4343735 GCA_942493145.1 uncultured Bacillota bacterium | reverse complement strand
ATCAGATAAAAAGCATAAGCCCCCAGTGCTATAATCACAACAGCTATCAGTATTTTCCTCAGCATAATGAAAGCCCCCTGATTTTTCTGTCTTCAATGCAGCAGAAGCGGTCACAGATGCTTTCCGCTTCCTGAAGGTCGTGGGTGACATGTATCAAAGTCATGTTCTCCGATGCCACCAGCTCCCGGATCAGCTTCAGTACCTTGTCTTTCAAATTCCTGTCCAGATTGTTCAGTGGTTCATCCAGCAACAGGTATCCGGGCTTGACAATCAAGGTTCTTGCCAGCGATACCCGCTTGGCCTGCCCCCCCGAAATCTCACCGGGATATTTATCTGCAATATCCGAAATCTCCAAAGCTTCAAGCATTTCTGCATATCTTTCCTGCCTGTCCTTTTTATATGCTCCCGCTTTTCCCAATTGGCTTTTATCAGATCCCTTTTTATCCAGTCCCGTTTTATCCAGTCCCGTTTTATCCAATGAGGCCATCCCGTATAAAATATTACGCTTTACTGTCAAATGAGGCCATAATGAAGGAAACTGAAACGCGAACCCCATATTTCTCATGGAAGGGTGAACACTGCCCCCTGGAGTATCAGTCACTTTACCATCCATTCTGATCATTCCTTTGTCTAATGGAATCAAACCTGCAATAAGGTTCAGCAAGGTGGTTTTTCCGCTTCCCGATGGTCCTATGATGGCTGTCCTGCTGCCCTTTTCAAAGGAAAAGGACACCTCTTCCAGTATCTTTATGGAGTTATAGCTCTTTGAAACATCAACCAGCTCTATCATGTCTGTTACTCCCCACCAGTAATTTTACTATGAAGTATATTACTGCAACAATAAGAATCAAAATAAAAGAAATGCCCAGGACCATTTCGGAGGAACCGTAATGCAGATAATTGTAAAGTCTCACTGTAACCGTAGACATTCCGGGCGGCAAAACCATAACGGTGGCGCCAAGCTCCCCCAGTCCGAAAAGAAAAAGCAGGGAAGTGCCTATAACAATTGATGTCAGGGTTATTGGTATCACAATCATTATAGAGGTTCTGAAGCTGCTCCTGTCAAGAATTCTGGCGGCGTCCAGCAGGCTCCTGTCCATACGTTTCATTTCCGCAAGCACTGCGATAGCTCCGAAGGGTATGAATCGCGCCATTATGACTAATACCGGCATCATAATGCTGTCGTATATAAAATTCATATATTCGCTGTTAAAAAGATTGATGTAGGAGGTTCCGATCAATGCAGCGGGCAGAATAGAAGGCAGCAGCACAAAAAACAGCCCTGCTTTCAACCTCTTGATACCATTTAGCCAGGACGCCGTCAAATAAATCACCGGCATTCCCAGCGCAACCGCCAGGGCACATATTCCAATGCTTGTCCCCAAATCATCAAGTGAATGTGTAAATGTTGCCACCAAACTGGTCCACATAGCCTTATCAAGTGACAATACACTTACAGGTACCGCAAATTGCAGAATAATCACCGCAAAAGCAAAAAAGCCAAGAAGACTAGCCCCTTTGCCAAATTTCAGCCTGGTGTCCATCAGCTCACCCTTTTTACCCGAAAGAAAGGTTTTTGACAGCAGCTCCGGTATAAAAAGCAGTATTATCAGTTCAATCAGGATAAGGGGCATGCTTTTTATCATAGTCCGGGTCATGCTCAGGCTGCTGCTGTATTCAACAAAAATCTCCAGTGAATATACATTTACAGAAAAGATGGATGGAATGGCATAATCATTTATTGTCAATAGAAAAACTATAGCCAAAGAGGCCAATATCTGCGGCTTAAGATATCCTGGCAGTAATCTTATCAAAAATACGGTATCGCTGCCAAGAAGCTGAGCCGCCCTGATTTGTTCCTTGTTGAGCAGAAACACGCCACCGGCTGTTATTAAAACGGCAACCGGAAGAAGTGCCATGCTGTGAACAAACCAGCTCATGAGCCATCCCCTCGACAGAGAACTGATGAACCCTGTATCGTTGAGAATCCCATTCCATCTGAGCCACGCAAGGGAGTGTATGCAGCCTGGAATAGGCAGCGAAAGAAAAACAACCCATTTGTACCTGGTAAAAAGTGTTCTGCCGGGGCCGCATATAAAAACAGCAGCTAAAATTCCTACACAAGTAGTCGTTACAGCAACCGAACCAGAATACGCAAGGGTTTTTAAAAGCAGAAGCCCTTCTCGTTGCAAGGTAAATATGCCAATGAGAATGCTTCTGTCTTCCAGTATTTCCTTGCCGGCTTTCAATGCAAGCAATAAAACCGGAAATATCCCTACGGCAAAGTAAGGCGCTATTTTTAACGCCTTCTTCATCGGATATATATTTCCTTTAAGGCAGCTATGCTCTTTTCCAGCTGATCATATACATCATCCAGCGATACATCCAGTGTTTTGATGCCGCCAAGGTCAATTCCTGCAGATTCTACATCAATATCCCTTACAGGTGCCTGAATCCATCCTATTTCAACAAGGTATTTCTCCGTTTCCTCACTCAGAAGGTAATCAATGAACACCTTTGCATTGTCGTTTTGCTGCTTTTTCTTAACCATGGCAACCGTATTGGGAATAATGAGGGTGCCTTCATCGTTTTCTCCCTGATCGGGGAAAATGATGCTCACCTTGGCTCCTTTCTCAACCGCGCCCAGTGCATCGTCGGTGTCAGTAATTCCAAAAATCAGTTGTCCGTCTACCACGAGATCCCGTACCACACCATTTCCATCAACAATCCTGATGCCCCTTTCATAAAGCTTTCGGAAGAAATCCCCGGCTTTTTCCTCCCCGCGGAAAGCATATATGGCTGCAGCATGTGTGGCTGTAGTTCCAAACAGGGGATAAGCCATGCCGATCTTATCTGCGGGGTATTTATCATTCAAAAAGTCGCTGTATGAGGAGGGGTAATCCTCCTCCTTTAAAAGCTCCGTATTAACAAGAATACATCTGGCCCTTCCACCAAAGGCAGTCCAGTAACCTTCGCCATCCTTGTACTTGTCCGGGATGCTGTCTGCGCTCTTTGATTTGTATGGTGTCAATACATCTTTACCCTTAAGCATTATGGTCTGGGAAAATTCCCCGTTCCAGAATACGTCAGCCCTTGGATTCGCTGCTTCCTCCACCAGCTTGTTGACCATTCCCGTAGTTTTGCTCGCTTCAGTGTCATACCCGGCCAGGACCCTGATCCCTGTTTTGGCTTCAAAATCCTTGAACACTTGCTCGGAGAAATTTCTATCCACAGAGGTATACACCGTTACTGTTTTCTCTTTTTCTCCACAGCCGGTAATAAGCAGGGAGCAGAGAATTGCCGGTAACAACAGGGTAAATAAGTTTTTCAAGCTTTTAGCTTTTTTTTGCCCGTTGGCCGTAGGAATCTGAAACAATAACTTTTTGATCATATTACCTTTTGCAACAGCGTTTTTCTTTTTCATTTGAACCGCTGCAAGGTCTACAAGGCCTGATCCTGCTTTCTGGGCTTGCGCAATTGAGCTTATCTTGTCATAATTAGCTCTGCCTGCCGCTTCCGCCTCCGCTTTCTTCTTATGAAGATCAGCACTATGGGCCTTCGCAGCAGATACCTGTAAATTCATATCCTTCAGATGCTTTTCTTTATCTGTAAATTCCTTCACCGCTTCAGCAAAACGTGAAATATCCATGTCAACCCTCCGGATTCTTCATTTTGATCATTTTTTCAAACTCCCCGGCATTGTAGTTTTCTACTGTACCGTCAGGCTTGGTAATAACAACGGACCCGTCGGCACTCCTGACCGCTTCAGTGCCATCCGGTGCGTTCATAACATGGGTCCCGTCAGTGTTGGCCGTCAATTCTCGCCCGTCAGGCAGCTTCAATACTGCTGTTCCATCGGACTGCTGGGAAATGGTGACCCCATTGGCATATTTCAATTCTCCGCTTCCATCAGAGTTACAGTTGAGTGAATTCCCATCTTTATCCCAGACAGATGCAGTTCCGTCTTTGTTCAATTTGAATTCCAGTCCGCTTTCCGCGTCATACCCTGACACATTGCCGGAGCTGTCAACCTTCAGGTGGGTTCCATCCGGGAAACTCGCATCCACCTCGCCTGTATTGGAATTTACATTCAGCTTTGCACCATCGCTGCCATTAACTGTCATTGTCCCATTGGCTTTATCCAATTCAAAAGTAGAACCGTCAGGTGACTTTGCATTAATTTTATCCCCGTCAAAAGTATACTCAGTACCATCCTTATTGGTTAAAGATCCTTTGATTAAATTACCGTCATCGTCTACAGTTACACTGCCTCCATAAGGCGAATGCATAACCTGTGTTCCATCCGGGTTGAAATCCATTGTATACCCTTCGGCATTACCTGCCTTAATTACGTTGTTATCCGGATCCAAAACCTTGTATGAGCCGTCCGGTTCACTAAACTCAAAGTCTCCATTAGGGTATACCTTTGCATATGTTCCGTCAGGACTATAAATTGTCTGAACCCCATCCAGGCCAAGCTTAACGACAGTTCCGTCAGGGTCTGTTCTTTCAGCTGTCCCATCTGGATAATTTGTTTGTACTGACCCGTCAGGATTTGTGATATGTTCGGTTCCGTCAGGATAACGGATACCTGTAGTTCCATCCGGGCATGATATGGTGATATTGCCGTCCGGATGCTTCACAGCAATTGTTCCGTCAGGGAATTCTTTTACAATGGAACCATCCGGATTCTTATGGATAACTGTACCTTCAGGATCATCCGCATCCAATCCATATTCCAGGTCAGCAGCTTCCGTACCCGCGTCGTCAACAGGAACCTCAACCTCCGGCACAAAGCTGCCCACAAGGGTTCCAGCCGCAGCTGCCGCACCAGGGCCAAGTCCACTGGCCAATGCTTTGCCGACTCCCGGACTTTTCAGTACACCACCCAGAGTACCCCCTCCTTCAACCCAGCCGACATCATCGGCGAAAACCCCCTGATATCTGAATAAAACCAAATTAAAGGCAAAGAACGATAAAACCATCATTGCAGCTGATGGCGATACTTTTTTGGTCCTCAGCAAGATGGATAATGCAATCATCAAAGCAGCCACCACGAAAGGGCTATAGGGCTTTAACGGAAGATTTGGAACAATCAGCATTCCAATACTGATGCCAAGGATGAAAATGCTCATTGCACCAATATCCGGTTTCTGTCCAAATTTCTTTGTTTTGAAGGAACGATGCCAGTCCTGCCATGCAAGTTTGAGTGCAAGAAGAAGCATTCCTTTTTTCTGTTTTGTGAGAGAGAGAATTATCATAAGCGCATACAGCACAAACAGATATGGGCTTTTAATCAGAATAAATGATAGCAGCCCAAGAGCCATTCCACCAAGCAGGGCTGTCAATCCTGCCAATCCCGATTCTTTGAAGCTTTTGAAAATATACACCGGCGTTGTAGCAATTTCTTTAATAAATTTTACGGGACCTTTTATTACCCTTGTTAAAAGAACAGTAAGAAAAAATGCAAAGAAACCCCAAAATGCAGATACAGCAAAATCCACACCTTTTAGCTTTGTTATGGCAGCGTACGGATTGTTCCAATCCACATTGAAGCCTTCATTCCTGACTACCAAAAGATATGCGTGAATAAAAAATACAACAAGGAAAACGGCACCCAGTTTTATCAATTGAAATATAATGGCCTTGGGAATATTGTGAAAAAAACCTTTTACCATACTCACCAGCAATTTCCACAGCGATTCAGGCGCACCAGACACCACTGCCTCCCTGCCTTTCACCTTCGGAACGCTATAGCTTGTCCATGCCTGTCCGTCCCAGAGCATCCATGAACCATCGGCCTCATTGATCTGATACCAATTGCCGGCCTCATCCTGGATTTTTAAATCATTTATTCTGCCCATATACTCTTCATGCGAAATTCTGTTGTCTTTGAGCAGGTTTTTAATCCGACAGTATTCCACCTTCGCTTCTGCAAATGTCACCTTATCTCCTCCTCACTCATTTTTATATGCTATCAATTTTACACCCTATCAGCGACAAACAGCGCGCATTACCGTCTATTCATCACCACAATCAAAAATCCCCCTGCAGCAATATAGATAAGTTGTCCGAACCCCAGCCCGGTATCCTGTTCAAGTGCGTTGATATAAGGGAAAAAGGAAAGGTATCGAACCGACGCTGTTGATTTTCCATCAGCCTTCAGGTATATGGAATCTCCTATTCTCTTGGTAACCCCATTTATATTTTTGCCATCATCCAATTGAAAGGTATATCCAATATTATAGGTATATCTGCCAGGCTTGGCATCCTTTCGCGCTCCGCCCTCGCGCCTTATATCGGTAATAATTGCAGTTTCTCTTTCCCCAATAAAGCCTAATGCCGCGGTGGCTACACCCCAAAAGATTAATGCCGCTCCTATAAGTGAAATTAATATGCGCGCAAATGCATTACCTGTTCTGGCCTTTGCCATTTAACCACCCCCATATTTTGAAAACAATATTGCTTCCACCTCTTTGTAATTCTCCGCTGTACAGAAGAGTGCGATATTCTCTGCGAAGCCGCCTTTTATCATGATTTCATGGCTCTTGGGATTGTATCTTACTTTTCTAATGTTTTTCCACTTTACCAATACATCCTGCCTGGACTGGGCAAGAATACCTGCTCCTGCCGCAGCCGGTTTCCCCGAAAGAAGTCCCAGCACTACAGTTAAAGCATTTATAATCCGGTTTTTCCTGACCTGTCCTTCCTTTGTATAGCAACGAATACCTTTTTTATCAATGACAAACCCTACATCATATTTTCCGCCCCACACGATCATGATGAACAGATATGTAAGCAGGAAAAGTGCTGCAATAAGGCCTGAGGCATATAATGCATATATTGATTTTCCTGATGAAACCAGCAACACTACTACCACCAACCCGAAGGGGATACCTATGGCTATTCCCAGCTGCTTCAGAATAGTGGCATTGCGGAATATGGGAACCCTCATTGACCATTCAATTTTTTCACTCAACTCGTCCCTGACCGCCATTACACTGCCCCTCCTGATTTATGTATCCTCTGATTGATAATAGGTAAGTAACCGGCTTCCGGTTTATTCATTTAAGTAACGGACATTTGCAGCGAAAGCAGTAATCCTCATGGATATCGTTCAGGCTGGCACAGGCATTGCAAAAAATTATTGCATCCCCGGACTTATCAAATTTTTCATAGGAGTTTATACCTGCATGGTGACGTACTCTGTCGCCGATCCGGTAATAATTGTATTTGGTGTCGTCATCTTCTGCACTTATTGTTTCCGTCTTCCCCCGGTCACTGCGTATATAAACAGTGAATTCCGTATAGTCCGACCAATAATAGTCGTCATCTCCCGAGTGTTTCTTGCGACGCTTTTGCTGAACTCTCTTGTCAACAACAGTGCCATCCCAGGTCGTGCTCTTTTTCCTGCCCAATACCGTAAGCAATGCAATAACCAAAAACATCCCACCAATGCCAAGGCCTATATACAGCGCCTCCGGGTTTTCCATTTCTGAACTTGTCTCCCCATAGATGAAAAATCCGACAACAGCAGCAATAGCGATGATTATTGAAAACAACCACGCCCATCTGTTAGTATTCTTAATATATTTTTCAAAGGCAGGGTCATTGATTCTCGGAGAAAAACCTGCCAACCCTGCAATATTTCCTGTCCCCTTAGGCGCAGTCATGCCACATGCGTTACAGAAATTTGCCTTTTCTGATATATTTGACCCACAGTTTCTACAATTCATAAAAGCCCCCGCTCCAATTCTTTAAATATACAAAAATCTTATATCAAAAATCTTCTTAAGAATTTTAACTATTTCGCCAATGTCGGCTGATTTGGAAAAAGTTCCAATAATTGCAGCTTTATCTGTTCTGATTTCCAGCTCCGCAGGATTACCGTCGGTAATGCAGATGGTTTTAATACTGCTGTAGTCAATTACCTCTTCTGGAATTGTCACATTATTTACGGAAATGAGCTTCATTGATTGCTGTTGCAGCAGCAAAACAGCTGGCTCCGTCTTAAAGAAACCAGTTTTAATTTTTAAATTAACCTTTACGTGAGTTTCATCCATGCGCAACACCTCTATCTAAATATACCTGCAGACTTTTGAACAAACAAGCATTTTAGCCTATTTGTCAATGACTGCTCTGTCACGAAAACGTGACAAAAAGTTTGTTCTCCAATAACTCTCATGGTATACTTAATATGAGTGAGGTATCTGATTATGGCTTTTAACAATAAACTGAATCTTTTAATGAATGTTCAGAATATTTCCAATGTCCGTCTTGCCAGGGCATTATCTGTTGACCCTTCTCTTGTAAGCCGTTGGCGCAACGGAATGCGGATTCCTGATAAAAACAACGAATATATTAAGAAAATTTCCTCATATTTTGCCGAACAGGCAAAGATGGAATATCAAAAGACCGCTCTTTTCGAGATTATGGGAGTGGCTTACAATAATAAGAGGATCGAAGCGTCATCAATTTCAAATCTTATCTATATCTGGTTTTGTGATGAAGCTACCCCCAAAGCTCACCTTGTCGATGGTTTTCTTGATAAACTCAATGTGTTTGGAAAGTCCGGTGTGATCCCTCAGCAGATAGTTACTGAATTCAAATATCCCAGCGGATTATCATTAAATGTTGAAGTTTTTCATGGTAATGAAGGAAAGCGGGAGGCAGTCATCCGTTTTTTGTCTGAAGTTGCAAGTCACAGCAAGCCTTGTACAATACTCTTGTACAGTGATGATAGTATGGAGTGGCTGGTAGAGGATCGGTCCTTTTACATAAAATGGGGAGCCTTGCTGATGGAGGTAATTGCCAAAGGGCACAAGATCAAAATAATTCACACAATAACCCGTGATTTATCCGAAATGCTGTCTGCCATAGAACGCTGGTTACCATTATATATGACCGGTTCCATTGAACCATATTACTACCCCAAATACCGGGAACACATTTTCAGACGAACCATGTTCATAGCTCCGGATATTGCTGCGTTATCTTCAAATACATTATCGGATAATTCTAAAAACTCCGAGCAGTTCTTGTATGCTGATAAATCAATGATCAAAAGTCTGACAGATGAATTCAATACATATCTTGGCATGTGCCGCCCCCTGATGCAAATATTCACAGGAAGTGATGTCCGGAAAATCAATGAGCTGCAGCTGGAATTTGAAGAACAGCCAGGTAATTGTGTCAGCTATTCAAACACGCTTTCTTCTGTTACCATGCCCGAAGCTTTATTTCTGCGGTTGCTTGAACTATCTGATTTGGATGAAAATTCGAAAGAAAGACTTATTAGAATTCAGAATGAGCGGATAAACGCTTTTACATCCAGCCTGAAGCAGCATACATATACAGAAATAGTTGTTCTTCCCACTCCTGGAGATATTTCAAGTAATGCTTCCTTATTAAAAATCAATGACTTTTTTAATAAAAAGCTATTATCCTACAGTCTTTCCGATTATTCTGAGCATGTTAAAAACATTATTAATTTGATAGATACATATAAGAACTACAATTTTATAATTTGCATCAAAAACCCTTTGCAAAACATTTTCCTCTCCGTCAAGGAGGATGTTGGAGTAATTGTCGCTAAAAATGACACTTCTCCCATCGTCTTTGCGTTCAATCAGCAAAACATGATAGATTCTTTCAATAGTTATCTTGAAGATATTGTCAAGGGGACACCTCAAAAAGAACGCAACCGGAAACATATAAAAAAGACGCTTCTGGAGTATTTGGATCGTTTATAATTAAAACTTCCCACAGAGCTTCAGGCGGGTAAAAGTTCCTCCTTTATCTCATAATTTCAGTGCCGGTGGTGGCATCAAAATATCTGGGATCATCCTCGCCTTCAAGCTTCACCCTCCATACGGGCGGCTGTTCGGTTGTCTGAAGGCCGGTTACTCCCTGCTCAAAGATATCCTTGTAACCGAAATCGATGCTGGATATGACCGGGTTTCCAGTACCATCGAAGTTTTTCAGCAAGACCTGATATGCAGAGACCAACTCACTGGTCTCTGTAAACTCGAGGATTTCCCTGTATCCTGCTTCCAACCTTGTTATGCCGTTTTTTGAGACGATCGCCTCGACATAGTTACCGAATACCATCATACCCTTATATTTTTGGTTGAAAACCAGCGAGATGGTGCCATCGCTGTTGACCGTCTTTTCCTCCAGTATGTATTCGGGTCCTATAAGTCCCTTCTCAGTATATTTGGAACGTATCCAGGCTTCCGCAGTCTTTGCATTGAAATCCTTAATAGTATCGACGGGGCTTCCGTCAGTCATTATAAAGCTGCTGTCGCTTGAAAAGAGGATTTCCCTGTCGCTTTCGCTTCCTTCGCCCAGAAGCTTTTTACTGATCTGTTCCTTGTCGTATATGAAGCTGCCATATTTAAGCTTGGCAGTATCCTTGTTGTAGCGGGGTATTTCACATTTCAGCATCACGCCCCTGCTTTCCAGTATGGTTACAGTATTCTTTATTGTTTCGGCCGGGATGTTCCGTTCCATGATATACGAAATCATCCTCGAACCCAGGAACAGGTTGAAGACTACCAATAGTAACAATATTACGTTTTTAGCTCTGGCCCAGTCCATTTTCAGCCTCCGCTTTTTTCAGGCAACGCAACCGTCTGTACCTTTACTGTATTATCCGTTCCTTTTACCTTCTCAATCACCAGGGACGGCTTAATTATTAATTCCTCAGCCATATCGAGCACATATCCGAAACTCACATCCTTGATTCTGGTAGTCTCATCTTTTTCAGGAGAAGGCATAATTTCCAGAAACCTGTCATGATATAGCCCGATTCCATTCAGGGTGAAAGTCCTCAACACCCAGCGACACATCAGTACCCTCTTTTCGTCAGCATTTATTACTATGCCGCTTGTAACAGGATCCCCGCTTCCCGCAGTATTGAGTTCCATGGATATGGGATAACCGCCAATGTAATAATCAAAACGGAAGGTGTAAAACCCATTAGCCGTTTCATCGATACCGGAGAGCTTCAAATCCACGTTTCCCGCATTGTTCAGAAGTGCCTTGCCGGTGTTCAGGAACTTGTAAGCGTTCAGCAAGGCATCGTCCACGGTTCCCTTTTCGGAATCCCCCGCTTTTTGGAGGTAATTATACTCCAGCAGACCATCACTGTATATTTTGTATATGTTGTTGCTATCGTTGAATTGGAAGGTTCCTTCATCGTAGGTATTGACTCTGTATCTTCCCATCTCGGAACCCAGTAGGTCCTTTGATATCACAGAGGGATCAGAAGTCAAGGCAGCGTCTGCCAGTTTGTCGGGCAGTGCCGCTCTGACGTTTGAATACTCCCAATATTTGGGGCTGGCCACAACATACAGGATGTCGGGTTCCATTCTGAGACTCACATCCTGATTTCCATCCCTCATGTTTATATATTCACGCACACTGGCATCTTCTTCGTTTTCAAGAGCTGTCAACATTTTCTGAAGACTGACCCCTGCCTCGAAATTGTCCGCCCTGTAGCAGTCAGGCATTCCAGATCCACTATAGACATATATCTCATCTGCGCTTTTCCCGCTTAAGTCAGGCACTATTTTCAGTTTAAGCAGTGTGGGAATCTCCGCATCATTATCTTCCAGTTCGAGGTACCATCTGAGGAGCTGTGGGTTTATCGCCGCTTTAAAGGAGAAGGTTATCCCCCTCCTGGCTGTTATATCCCTCCACGCCACCTCGGATTCAAGCTTTGTGAATTTTCCTTTTATTATTGATGAAAGGCAGGTTTTGCCATCGCTCCATAGCTTTTCGAAGTCCTGATGGTCATTGCCTATGATCCAGTGAACTCTATCACCGTTAGACAGCACAGTCCTATAGGGGACAAAAAGATCCCTGCTGGTAGTGGCACTATCGACCGATGTATGACTGTCGAAAATTGCCGCTAAAATACCAGTAGGAAACCCATGGCTTTGGCCTGCCCACAGGATTCCTACTTGGATTGTGCCTATTATCAAAAGCATCATTATGAGGATGGATTTTACGCGTTCCTTAATCGTTCGGTTCATTTAAGACACCCGATGGATTTTACTTGTTTAAAAATTGGTTTTTAAGATCTAAAAGTTCTACCACACTATTCATAACCTTTGTTACTATGTTTGAATCAAGCAGCCTAATAGTGAAATCTGTTACCTGGACGTTACTGCTGCTGTCGAAATCACCTTTTTCGGATGTCCTGTAAGCCAGTATGCGAATTTTGTTGGCGCCTTTGGTCAGCGTTATCTCTTTTGCAAATGCACCGTAATTGCCAACATCCCAGCTGCTTTCCAAGTCTGCATTGTTCATAAGCTTGTAGCTTCCGGTATCCTCGTCAAATACACCGAGGACCACTCTAACGTCTGTATATCCTGTATTCCAGGTGTCTCCGGAGATTACATAGGATTTCTTATATGTAGAGTCTGTCTCTTCGTCAGGCCTTGTTATAGTAAGCATGAACTGTGTCTCTGACTGGGCTGTATCGGCATTCTCAAGCATTGCAAGGATAGCTGCGGGAAGTTTGCTTTCTACGGCAGTTCCGCCTGTACCGCCAGGTTCGGTTGAAGATACCGAAGAGCTATCAGTCGGTGCAGCATATGCTGGAATCGCGAATGTCATTATTATAGTTATTGCTAATATCAGTGCTGCAAGCTTTCTCATAGTTATTTCCCCATTAACATAAATTTGCTACTTTGATTATACAAAATTTATATTACAGAACCATTACATGGCATTTAAGATTCAATTACATCTGCCGTGATTCCAGACCCCGCCGGATGGGCAGCTTCACTGTCACTTCCGTACCTTTGCCGATCTCACTCTCGAGTAAAATACTCCCCGAATGAGCCTCAACGATTTCCTTCGCAATTGCCATTCCCAGACCTGTACCGCCCATTTCCCTGGAACGCGCCTTATCGACCCTGTAAAACCTCTCGAATATCCTTGGCAGGTCCTCTTCGGGTATGCCTATGCCCGTATCCGAGATTTTCATATATACATCATTGACGGTCCGGCCGATGTAAACGGTTATTTGACCACCTTCGGGCGTATATTTTATGGCGTTGCCCAGTATGTTTATTACCACCTGTTCCAGCCGTCCGTAATCGGCTTCTATGTCAGGCACCTCGCCCAATACATAGCTTTTCAGTGTCTGGTCCTTGGCCATTGCCTCCATCTCCATCTTGTCAACAGTGTCCTTCACCAGCTGTACAAAGGAGATTTCCTCCATATACCACTGTATCTGCTGGTTATCCAGCCTTGAAAGCTGAAGTAGATCCTTTACAAGCCTTGTCATCCGATCGGCTTCGGAATTGATTACTCCGAGGAACCTGTCTACATCTTCCTTATCCTCCACTCCACCGTCCAACAGGGTTTCGGCGTAGCTTTTTATGGATGTAAGGGGCGTTCTGAGTTCATGGGAAACGTTTGCTACAAAGTCCTTCCTCATTTTTTCGAGTCGCTCCTGCTCGGTTACATCGTGCAGTACGGCAATCATACCTTCTGCCTTGTTATTCTCGCCGGTAAAAATGACAAAATACACCTTGAGTATCCGATCGCCAACTGTGAGGTCGATTTCCCTGGTATTATATGATTCAAGGTACAGTACATCGTTTATTGAGTATTCTCGATACAGCTTCTGACAGTAATCCTCAAAGGATATTGCTTCGTCCTCCAGCATGCTTTTTGATGCAGGATTTGTGTGTATTACCTCTCCCTTGAGGTTAAAGGCGATAATTCCGTCTGTCATATAGTTTATTATTGTCTCAATTTTATTTTTCTCACTGGAAATCTCAGTCATTGTGCTTTTGAGGCTGACAGCCATGTTATTGAAGGCCTGGGTGAGCCTGCTTATCTCGTCGTCCGATTTGACTTCCGGCAGCTCGTCAAAGTCTCCGGCAGCTATGTTGACTGCCTTGTTCATAAGTGCTCCTATAGGGGCGGTGATTGTTTTGGAAAATATATATCCGAGGATAAAGGAGATGCCCAACCCAATCCAGAGGCTGGTGAATATTATACTGTTGAAACCGCTGACCATGCCAGCCCAGTCATCCTTGTAATACCTGAAATAAAGGATATAGTTGCCGATAGGCCGTGCGTAGTCGAAAAATACATTTTGCCCGTAACTCTCAAGAATCTGTCTGTTCTTCACTTCTCCCGTCATTGCATTAATAAAATTGTCAGACTGAAGGAGCGCATTGGATATCTCTCCGGAGTTGCTCTGGATTTTGGTGTCGTTTGTATATAGTTCAGCATCCACGATCTCGCCGCTTTTTGTGGCAATCGTATATCTGGTGTTCTCTTCATTTGCGGAAAAAATGAAAGCGTTTTTAATCATTTCATCACTAAGCTGTTTTCCGGAAGGATCAGTCAGCTTGAAATCCCATTTGTCGAAGCCATCATTTATACTTATAACAAAGTCGTCATAGTATTTATCTTCGACCATTTTGTTTAGAAAAAGGCCTACCGGTATAATGAGGCAGATGGAGAATATGCAAAAGAAACTCACAAGCCTCCACTGTAGACTTTTCAGGAACATATACACCTCGTAATTTATATCACTTCGGGCTGTTGTTCATAAGCAACAGCCCGATCACATCTTCAGGATTTCTCCAGTTTATTAAAGTAATAGCCTACGCCCCTCTTGGTCATGATGTATTCCGCCGAGGCCGGGTCTCTCTCCAGCTTTTCCCTCACCCTTCTGATGGTTACATCCACCGTTCGCACATCACCATAATACTCATAGCCCCACACCTTTTCAAGCAGGTTCTCCCTTGAGAATATCTGGCCGTTGTGTATGGCAAGGAACTTAACCAGCTCGAATTCACGCAGGGTCAGTTCTATAACCGTATCTTCACGCTTTATTTCATATCTGTCGACATCAATTACTATATCACCAAATTTGAGGATGTTGCCATTGTTACCTTCCATCTCTTCGGAGGTCGTCCTCCGCAGGTTTGCCTTGACCCTGGCCATGAGCTCCCTCTGGCTGAAGGGTTTGGTAATGTAATCATCCGCCCCGAGTTCCAGACCGAGGACCTTGTCTACTTCCTCTTCCTTGGCTGTAAGCATGAGGATGGGGGTCGATATCTTCTGTCTCAGCTTTCTGCAGACAGTGAAGCCATCCATTTTGGGCAGCATGACATCAAGCAGGATAAGATCGGGTTTCTCGCTGTAAGCAAGCTCGACCGCCTGTTCTCCGTCGTATGCTTCAATAGTTGTAAAGCCTTCCTTCTTCAGATTGAATTTTAGGATATCGACTATGTTTTTTTCGTCATCGACAATCAGTATCTTTTTGCTCACCAAACACACTCCTTTACATCCTGCTTCATCCTTAGACCGGCATACCATGCAATCCGTTCCGTCATATATTAACCATATGTTATTATATATCACCCATTATATCATTAAAAATTTAAAAATGAAGAAAAATAGTGGACTGGAACAAAATTCTATAATTTCAAGTCCAACATACCAAAGCTTATTTAATGATGCTATAATATAGCTGATAAACAAAAATTGTCTGAATTACTAATGAAAAGGGGATCGAATTATGAGAAAAATTAAAAATTTCTTTTCTATTATTCTGGTTATTTGCATTTTCGCTACTTTTACGTTGATTCCCGCGGCCGAATCAACAACTACCACAACGACCTTAACGTCAACAGAAAAAGCCGAAGTGCTTAACAAGCTCTCCATCCTGAAAGGAGACATCAGTGGCGATTACAAGCTTGACAATCAACTCAAGCGCAGCGAGGCTGCTACTTTCATAATCCGCCTGCTTGGAAAGGAAGCCTTTGTCCTGGAGAATAACGATAATTATATAAACACTACATATACCGATGTAACTTCCAGTGATTGGTTTGCTCCGTATGTCGGCTACTGTAGCGAAGAGGGTATAATTGCCGGTATGGGAAACAACCTCTACAATCCCAACGCCTACATCAGTGAAAAGGCATTTCTGAAGCTGGTCCTTGTAGCGCTCGGTTATGAGTATGGCAATGATTTTTCATGGAGCGAAGTTTATAACAAGGCTTACGAAGTAAACCTCGTGACTGATCCGGAATATCTGGAAAGGACAGCAGATAATAATGCATTTACCCGCGAAGGCGTTGTTGGTGTGATTTACAACGCTCTAAGCCAACAGAGGAATTCAACTGCCATAACATTAATTCAAAGCCTCATCAATGAAGGCGCTGTAACCCCAGAACTGGCGGCTTCCGTTGGACTGGCCGGCAAAGTTGTGAATATCTCTGTCACCGGAAGCGAAGCACTTAATGAAACTACACTTTTAATAAATTTCGACAAAGCCATAAAAAATATCCCAGACACAAACATTAAGATTTACGAAACAGGCGATATCACTAAACAGCTAACTGCCAAAGTTCTGAATTTACAAAACAATATCCTTATAATTACAACTTCCAAGCAAACAGCATATACTAGTTACACAATTGAAATATCCGGCGTGTCAGCTCAAGATTCACTTCTTTCAAATTCAGTCTCATCGTCTTTCCTGGGATACAAGGCAGCCATAGTCAACTCGGATTTCTTCAGGATAAACAGGGCGGAAGCTGTGAGCAAAACCTCAGTAAATATATATTTCACACATCCTGTCAATGTAAATAGTGAATATGCTTCTTTCTATGAAATAACCGACGCCAATGGAGAGGTCTTTGCAAGCGGCAGCACCAATACACTGGCAGCTAGCTTTGCCGTCACTCCAAATAATGTTGTTACATTAAGCCTGGTGGGTAAAACCTTTACAAGCGGGTTACAATACACCGTCAGGGTCAGCGGGGATTTGACAAGCGTTTATACAGTCAAACTCAATGAGGGTGTTATGGACATGGTCAAATTCACAGCGGTCGATACCGATACAGGAGTATTTTCTGTAACCGGAACAAGTGTAACAGACAATAAAACCCTTCAACTGACATTTAACAAGGAAGTACATGCCACACGCGCTCAGCAGGTTTATAGCTACTATATCACCGACAACAGCGGCAATCCTGTTAAGATCTCCAAGGCAGTGGTCTCCGGAACAGGCACCAGTAAAAACAGGCAGGTGTATTTGAGCATTGACAGTACTTTTCTTGCGGGTAAAACTTATACCGTATTGATTAATGAGATAGAGGATGTTTCCAGGCAATACTCCATTATCGAGAAATCATTCACCTTCTCGGGGACCACCGTCGCAGCAACCGCTTTATCCATCTCCAGTGTTACCGCACTTGATAAAGGTACTTTGAAGGTCTTATTTAATAAGAACCTCGATGAAACTACCGCCATAGTAAACAATTACTACCTGATAGCAGGTATCAGCCTCACAGGATATATGATACAGCCCCAAGCCATATATTATGATGCAGAAAATGCTCCCAATGCGGTAAGGCTGTACCTTCCGTTGAGCTCTCCCCTTACAGCGGGCAACACATACAAGTTAACAGCCCTGGGAGCGATAAAGGACTATATGGGCTATACCAGCGGGATTAATATGGAGGCCATCCTTACAGGATCAGGCTCCGATTCGGTAAAACCAACCATCAGTGATGCTGTGGTAATTTCAAATGATACGATAAAAGTAACCTTCAGTAAAGAAATCTCAGTAAGTACCCCTAATATACTGGCTTCCAACTATACACTGCAGTACGATGACAATGGAACCATCAAGACCAAAATTCCTTTAATTGCAGGATACATTAACAATACTACAATCGTGCTGAAATTCGACAGGCTCGATCTTAGTGAGGCTTATACCTTAATATTTAACTCCCTCAAGGATTATTCCGGTCTATATACCCGGACTTCCGCCGACGGTGGAAATACATTCAATGTCAGGATTGGAAAGTAGGAGCCATAAAAGCAGCCATTCCCGTTATGGAAATGGCTGCTTTTTTTCTTTTAAATATTATGTGGTTTTATATCATTCGCAAATGTATATCATTCATAAACATATATCACTTCAACCTTGTCGGTACTGGCGTTCATATATAGCCCAATTTGTGCATAGCTTATTGAAGTATCGATGTCTGCCAGGGTCTTTCTCTCTATTTCTCCGGTTGATTTCCTGAAATACACGCCCATACTGCTGTTAAAGAAATAGATTTTGTCGTTCATTTTTATCCTGCGCGAATCAACCGCCTGCACTTTTGTCCCTTTTATGGAAGGACTGTAATAAGTCATGAGTACAGAACTGATACCGCTGTTTGACATCTTAAATGAAACGATATCTCCTACGTTGGCCCCCTCAATATAAGTGTTATATGTATACTCTTTACCGCCTATCAGCATGGTATAGCTATAAGTGGTTCCATTACCTGAAGGGATATGACTTATATCTTTGACTATACCCATCTTATATCTTTCATTAAGAAGATCATTGGTAAGGATTACATTAACATCTTCAAAAATTCCGGAGGTACTTGTATATAATATCTTGCCATCAGCTATTTTGCCTCCTGGTATATCGCTCCAGCTTAGTATCTCTGCGGTCAGCTCACTGCCTGTATCATCATAAAGAATGTTGAATACCTTTACATTGTCTGATACATAGGAACCGTTCAAAAGACGCTGATCCTTATTTATGGTTACACTACTAGGATAATTGTAACTTAATCTTGAAATAGCGACAGTTTCATTGTCTGTAAATGTATAGCTAACTAATTTACCTTTATATTCCGATGCATTTGTTCCACATTTGTATGTACCTGTAACTCCATCACTCGATATGATTTTTGCATAATAAACAGTTGATTTCGTGCCGTTCGCATTTGTTACCTGTTTCATGCTGTTTGCAAGAACCAATCCATAGCCGGAATTGTCCTCCGCGCCAAAATACTCTACATTGACTATCTTACTGTCTTCACCTAGATAAATGAGGATGTTGTTCCCTACAGTAAATGCACCTTGCATGTTTACAAGCTTGCTCGCATCAATATCCTGGCTGAACTGGTAGTCTACATTGTCTATCTGGAGTGTTCTGGGTGAAAGCTTGTTGGGTGTAACAGCTGTGATCTCTCCTGCCACTCTGTCGTCATATACCTGGAAGTATCCGTTGTTGTTCCAGATATCGGTAACAGAGTAAACAACGTCTTTTTCCATAATGCTTGTTATGTCTATAACAGTCCCATCCTTGATGATTATTGAACCGTCGTCGAAAATGAAGCTGCCCAGGGTCTTTAGAGAAGGTACGAAGCCTTTTGCTATTAGTGGTCTGCTCATGACAGGATCAAATACCATTGCATATTCATAAGCGGTTCCAGCCTTGTTGTATGTAAATACTATGGAGCTGCTCCTCTGTATTGCATTCGCTACAGTATTGACATCTGATATCACACCATTGTAATAGTATGTAACATTCTCCGGAAGAACCATGCTCTTTACAATATCGTCTCCAGAATAGGTGATCCTCTTGTCTGCGATGTAATCCACTGAAATATCCAGGGTCTTGCCTATGCTGCCTGATGCCTTTGTGATAGTGGCATCCTTTATCGCCACATAGTATGTATTTCCTGGTTGCAGGTCAAGATCTTTCATATTGTAGTATGTACCGCTATTGGTTAAAACTTGCTTGTCAGTAAGCGAACTCAATGTCTTGTCATTGCCCAGAATCAAGGCCTTCGTATAGTAACCGGTAGTTTCAATGAAGGTTTTGGATGCTGTCCCTGAAATTGTGCTACTGACATTTGTGGATAGTAGTTTGTCGATCATCGTAACCGCCGCCCACCTTGGCACTGCATCAGAGGCCTTAAGCAATATACCGCCAGAAAGTCCCAAAGTCGCCGCTTTGGCTATATAGTTGGAAGGCCACGTGCCCGGTACTTCTGCCGTGGAAGTATAACCCAGTGCACGAACCAGGATTGTACACATCTGGGAATAGGTTATGCTTTCTGTCGGATGGAATTTACCGTCGAGCATTCCGTTTATATAATTCTTGCTCAAAGCAGCGTTTATATAACCAGTTGACCATGCCGTTGCAGATATGTCCGGGAATTGTGTGCTCCCCTTCAATGCCAACGCAGTGTCCTCCAGCCCGGCAGCAACGACTATCATTTTTGCAAATTGCTCCCGGGTCAGCGTGTCCTCGGGATTGAACTTGTCAGAACCGCCGCTGACTACACCTAAAGCCGTCAGACGATTAAGAGCATCATAATATTCAGCATTTGTTGATACATCGCTGAATGCTGATGCAGAAAATGGCACTGCTGATATTGTAAAAATCAGCGCCAGTGTTATTATCAGACATTTTTTTAACTTATTCTTCATTAAACCAAGACACCTCCAAGTTTGCTTATTAGAATGATTATACTATCATAATATTAGAAATTCATTAGAAAAGTCTGCTCAATGATTCAAATGAATATTGCGCCTGGTAGCGTTAGAACCTCTGAATTTACCCGAAACCGCCCTGACTGTCTGTAATATAAGCTTGATATCCAGCAGCAGGTTGTAGTCCTTGATATACAGCAAATCGTATCTGAGCTTGTCCTCCGGTGAGGTGTCGTATTTTCCCAGCACCTGCGCATAGCCCGTTATGCCTGCCTTGACCAGATAGCGGTGCGAGTATTCCGGAATTTCACGGCTGAACTGCTCCACAAAGAACGGTCGCTCCGGCCTCGGCCCGACAAAGCTCATATCTCCTTTTAGGACGTTCAGCAGCTGCGGAAGCTCATCTATCCTGAGATTCCTCAATACCCTGCCCACCTTTGTAACCCTGGGGTCGTTTTCAGTGGATAACACAGGGCCGGTCTCAGCTTCGGAGCCCTCATACATCGTCCGGAATTTATATATCTCAAATTGCCTGTTTTTGACCGTCATCCTGGTCTGTTTATATATCACGGGTCCCCTGGAAGAAATCTTCATAAGGGCTACCACAAACAGCGTCAGAGGAATGGTGATCACCAGTGCCACCAGGGAAACCAATACGTCGAAGGTTCTTTTAAAAAACCTCTGTTCAATGGTCAACCCAAGCTTGTCGATCATAAAGGCAGGCATGTCCTCAAACTGAACCATCCTAGCCTTAATCAGGGATATCTCAAACAGCTTGGGAACAATGTAAACGACTTTTTTATCCGCCAGGCACTGTGTGATTACCTTCATTTTCTGGTCATCAGACACATTATCACTGATGAAGACTTCGTCAACATCCTTTAACCTGGAGTATGCCTTGTTTATTTCATCTGCCGGAATGATATACCTTATATGCAGTCTCGCTCTCTTAAGGGTATGCTCCACTTTTTCTATTATCATGCTCAATTCGCTCCGCTCGCCAATGACCATCAACTTAAGATCCTGTGTGACAAGCTTTTTTATTAAAAAAATGAAGCCTTTCCATAAGGAAAGTAATAATAATTGAATTACAGGCGCCATCAACAGAACCGACCTTGGGAAGGAGTAACCCTGTAGAAAATAGGTGATGGTAACAGTCGTGACCCCCAGAACGAAAACCACCTTAAATATTGATAATGCTACTTCCTGCAAGTTTTTCCTATAAAATTTCAGAAGGCCGAAAAGGTCAAAATAAAACAAGGCCGCAATTGTAATAAAAGGAGCCGCGGCAACGTAAGGATCGAAGTTGAAGCTCGGAAGATTCCAGTTGAACTTAATCAAAAAAGCCAGTATGTAGGCAATGTTGACCAACAGCAGATCGACCAGTATAATTGCAACCTTATAAAGTTTTTCGGCCTTTTTTATCAATGCAAACATTACGTATCTCCGGTGTCTAATAATGGACAAAAAATGCAGGTTTTACAGTATTCATTATATTATGTTATTATAGAACAGTAAACAATTAATAATATACAAAAAAGGCCTCGGGAGTAAGACATGCCAGATGTTTCATTTGCGATTGTGACATTTAACAATGAACGTACAATAGGAAAATGCATAGAGAGTATTGTCAGACACGTCGACAGCAGGTTGACATATACAATCTATATAATCGATAACGCTTCAAAGGACGGTACATTGGATATCGTCAGAAACATCGCTGAAAAGATGGATATGAGTCCTTCCAGTGATTCGAAGGGCAGCTCTACCAGTAATATCACCATAATTGAGAATGAAAGTAACATCGGCTTTGGGGCCGGCCATAATATAGCACTCAAGTTTTTGAGCTCTCCGTTTCACATTGTAGTTAATCCCGATATTATCATTGAAAACAATTGTATCTATGAGATGAAAGAATTTATGGATACACATTCCAACATCGGGCTTCTATCACCTATGATAAAATACCCCGATGGCAGGCTGCAATACCTCTGCAAACGTAATCCAACCTTTATGGATTTGTTTATCAGGCTGGCCTTCTCCAGGTTTTTTACAAAAAGGCAGTATCATTTTGAAATGAGGGATACAGGCTATAGTAAAGAATTTAATATTGAATACGCAACCGGCTGCTTTATGTTTTTCCGGACGGCGCTTCTAAAACAGCTGAGCGGCTTTGACGAAAGGATTTTTCTCTATCTTGAAGATGCTGATATCACAAGGCGTATGAATCAAATATCAGCTTCGGTCTTTTATCCATATAATTATGTCATACACGAATGGCAGAGGGGCTCCCACAAGAGTTTGAAGCTAATGTGGATAAACGTGCAGTCAGCAACTCACTATTTCCGTAAGTGGGGCTTCAAGCTTTGGTAAATGATCAAGTGCAAATCAATCCTTGAAATAATCAAATAGCTTTTCAATGATACCATCCTGTTCAGATTTCTGAAGATCAGCATACATTGGAAGTCTCAACAGCCTGTTTGAGTAATCTTCTGTAACCGGCAGGTCACCAATATTATAACCAAGCTTCTTCCCCATATGCGATATATGTAACGGTACATAATGAAATACTGCCATAATTCCAGCTTCTTTAAGTATATCCATAGCCTCATTCCGTTCCGTTTCTGAATTAAAAAGCAAATAGAACATATGGTAGTTTGTCTCGCAACCCTCAGGAATAACAGGCAGCCTGACAGAACCCGAAAGCTCCAAAGGTTTTATTTTATTATAATAATAATCAAACACATCCTTGCGCATGACATTGATTTCGTCCAGCATTTCAAGCTGTGCCCAAAGAAAGGCTGCGAGAATATCTGACGCCAGATAGCTGGAACCAATATCGACCCAGGAATACTTGTCGACCTCTCCCCTGAAGAATCTTGCCCTGTTGGTACCTTTTTCCCGGATAATTTCAGCCCGTTCAGCCAGCTGTGTATTGTTTATAAGCAGAGCTCCACCTTCGCCGCAGGTATAGTTCTTCGATTCATGAAAACTATAGCACCCAATGTCACCAAATGTGCCGAGAAACCTGCCCTTATATTTTGCATTGACAGCTTGTGCCGCATCCTCAATTACTTTCAAGCCATACTTTTCAGCAATTTCCATTATACTGTCCATATTACAGGCGATTCCGGCATAATGAACTACGAAAATTGCCCGGGTTTTATCAGTAATCTTCCTTATTATATCTTCCGGGTCAATATTCATTGTTTCCGGCTCAATTTCTGCGAAAACGATCTTTATCTGAGGTTGACTTGACAAAACTGAATTGGCGCAGGATACAAAGTTATATGACGGCATTATCACCTCATCACCGGCTTTGAGCTCCAGCAGGCTTGCCGCCATGTCGAGGGCTGCACTGCAGGATGTAACAAACAGCGCTTTGGGTGTTCCAAACCTGCACTTCATAAAGTCGGAAGCTTTACCTGTATAATAACCGTCTCCGCTTATCTTTCCCCTGGAAATCGCATCTTGAATATATTCTGCTTCATGCCCTGTATAATACGGTTTATTAAAAGGAATCATTCTCATACCTCTCAATTCAAATTGAGCATTTGTCTAACTTCATCAGGAGTGGCAAGTGGACGCTCCAGGATTTCGGCGATTTTAACTGCCCTCTCTAAAAGGGTATAATTGGTGGCTAGAATATTTTCTGATTCGTTGAGCCAAATATTATCTTCAAGGCCAATCCGGATACCATCTCCCATGATGGTTCCCAGAGCATTCATATCCTTCTGCCGACTTCCGACTCCTGCTACCGACCAATATGAATTTTCAGGCAGTTCAGATACAATCAAGCCAAGATGAAGCATTTTGGCCTGAGCCGCTGCTATGTTTCCCAGGATTATGTTGAAATAGTAAGGGGGGGTTATCAGTTCCTTTTTAATAAGATAATGAGCATAGTTGACCATGCCCACATCAAATATTTCCAGTTCAGGTTTGATGCCTTTTTCTTGCATTTTTTCAGCCAGCCCCATTATTGTCTCCGGAGAATTGATGCTTGCTATTTTGTTGAAATTTACTGAGCTAAGGGTAAGGCTTGCCATATCCGGCTTTAAATCTGCTTGGAGTTCCAATACCTCCGCCCTTTTTTCAAACTCACTATAAGTTCTGCCACTTGTTGATACAACAAGTATCGCATTCTTGTTCCGTTCTCTGATGGCGGAAATTATCCGGGCATAGACCTCCTTTTTGTATGTTGGATTTTCATCCTCGCCACGGGCATGAAGATGAATCATGGAAACCCCCAACTCGAGGCATTTCAATGAATCGGCTGCAATTTCCTCCGGAGTAACAGGAACATGCGGGGTCATCGCTTTTGTAGGGATCATTCCTGTAGGAGCAAGATTTATAATAAGCTTTTTCAAACCTACTTGTCCCCCTTTGTTAATATTCTAGCTGGAACACCTGCAACTGTTGTATAAGGCAGCACATCTGCAGTAACTACAGCACCGGCTCCTACTACACCATAAGTACCAACTCTTCTATTCAGCATGACTGTAGCACCGGCTCCAACGCAGCTACCTGTTTCCAGATGTACACCACTGCCAATAACCACTCCCGGCCCGATACCCACGAAATCTCCAATTGTAACATCATGGCTCACCAGTGCTTTGAGTCGTAATGTCAGGAAATCACCTATCTTAACATTTCCTCCGATAACGCAGCCTTCCGGAATGGTACAACCACGGCCGAACTCCACATAGTTCATATCAACTGAAGGATGGATAAGGCTTACAATCCTGCAGCCAAATGAATCAAGTAGTTGGGCAACCTGCTGACACCTTGTCCAATGACCTCTTACATTGTGAAAGAAATATATTTCGTCATCCTTAGCATAGGTTTCCAACATACTCCTATCACCAAGAACCGGGTACCCCATCCGCTTTTGTCCATTCATTTCTGGGGTATCATCAAGGAACCCGAGTACCTCCCAGGTTGGATTGACTCTGTTTATTGCATCTATCAGCTTTATGACGTCCAGATATGAAGCCCCGAAAATCATCAACTTTTTCAAAAGTGTTTCACCCCGCCTTCCATATCATTACTTTTCTCAAGGTTAGCGCTTTCCTTAATAACATATTGAGGCGTTTTGTTGATGCATAGGAAAACACGTCCGATATATTCTCCAAGCATGCCTATGCTTATTAACTGAACACCACCGAAAAATACAATAACCGCCATCAAGGACGTCCATCCCATTTGTCTTTGAGGGTCAAATATTTTTTGCAGAATGATAAAAATTATGTAGAGGAAGCTTGCTAAGGAAAATATGAAGCCCATTAGGCCCAACGCCCTTAATGGTTTTATGGAATAATTGGTAAACCCGTTGAGCCACAACTTAATGAGTTTTCTCAAAGTATAATTGGATTGGGATACTATTCTTTTACCTTGGGACAACCCTGCTTCTAAATCGACGTTTCCGACATTCTGTGTAGTCCTGAAAATCAATCCATGTATATATGGAAATGCATTATCGTATTTTAACATCTCGTCCAGAATGAATTTCCTGAAGACAAGGAAACTGCTGGTTTTGATTTTTTTAGGCTTGTTGATAAGATGAGTGGCCATTATATCATTAAAGTGCGTACCTAGATTTCTAAGTTCGGATTGTTTTTTTGAACTGTATATACCGTATACAACGTCGAATTGATCAGCTTCCAGGGTATTTATAAGCTTTATCAAGTCCTCTGGCAACTTTTCAAGGTCATCATCAATAGAAGCGGTATATTCTCCCGATGAATATCTGAAGCCTGCCAATAATGCATTGTGCTGTCCGAAATTTTTTGATAGACTAATCAGTTTGACTGATTTATTTCTTGTACAGATATTTTTACAAACCGCTAAGGAATTATCAACACTTGCGTCATTAACCAGAATGATTTCATGGAGTACTAATTTATCCATATCACACAATGATACAGTTAATCTGTCTACAACTTCTTTTATTGTATTTTGGGAGTTATAAACCGGTATTACTACGGATAATGTTTTCATAAAACCCCTTTATAATACCTGTATACATAATGTTATTGACTTTCTTATTATATCTTATGGTTTGCTTGGTTTTCAATGCAAACTTTATGAAATTGAAATCGTTTTTCCTGTTGGAACAAGAATGTGACTATTATCACTAAAATAAAGTAGAATAATTTCATATACGCCTTTTCCCAATTTTCTTTTTGAAAATTTCGCATAGATACCGCTATTGTCATAATTTAAGCCATCATTAAAATATTTTGTTACATCTGGTCTGTTTTCTTTAATGGTGTTAACTCTGAAGCATTCATTTGTCGATATATTCCTAACAGCCACAAAACATTCAACAATAGAAATGTTAATTCCTTTTTTGTATGCCCATCCTCTTATACTGATATAGTCTTTTTCCTCAATTGAATCAATTGAAAATATTACTTCGTTAACATTCTTTTGCAACCCCGAGATATCTAATTTTTTAACCAAAGAATTGTCAACATATATCAATCCAGCAAATAAAAATCCAGAAATTAGTATCAAAAAAAATAATTGAATTATGGTTTTTCTTTTAATTGGTAATAACATGTAAGTTGCACCACTTTCATAATAAAGTTAACAATAACTTAACTAAATTTACTAAACCTGCAAATCCAAAAATGGTAAGTATAATAGTTTGACTTCCTTTACTCATATACTTAATTATTTCGCTAAAAACGAAAACACCACACACTATTATTGCAAAGTACATATAAATGAAAGTCCGAGTAGAGGATGCATAGAGAGTAGGTGAAAAACTCAAAATCATTCTTGAAGCAAAACCCGAAATAAATATAATATTGACTAGTAATGCCATCATGGAGTTTCCAAATATCAAATAAAATGATAACAAAATACATCCAACTATTATGAAGCCTAAGATAATAGGCAAATAATTAATCATTTCTGTAAAATTATAAATTGTTACATTTATAAAGTCACGCTTTTTTATATCTATTAAACCCATACTTGTTGGAGAATAATTTAAATAGCTGAAAACACCAAATACAAAAGTTGCTGTTAAAGGGATTGTGGATATAATTCTAAAAAAAATATCTTTATGTTTTAGCCATACTCCTCCTAATAACAATATACAAAAGCTCAAGAAGAATATATTTGGTGTAACTACAAAATTTGCTAAAGTACTTGTGAAACCCATCTTGATTTTATCAACAAAAGAAATCATATTATAATCAGGGAACCAATTCAATATTTCTTTAATATATCGCACATGATTTCCAGGTGTAATGACATGATAAATAAAAAATGACGAGCAAATTAAACACATCAATAAGGAAAATATGCTTCTTGTTTTTTTATAAACAAAATAAATACTAAATAATATGTATATCCCAAACAATAGAGAGGTCATTTGTGGGGAGGTAACAGCAAAAAGTAACGCAATTACGGCCTGTGCATACGGAATTTTTTTTTGAGTAAGAATTCTTTTAATCGGAGTCAGTGAATAAAGACCAAAAGCAAGAGGAAACATATATGCAACAGATGTAACTATCCAACCTGCCGTTGACATTTGATTGAAAGGATATAAAATAATGAAGATAGTTATGATCCAGTTTACTTTTATATTATTTGTGTGATTTGCTATGAATGAAATTGAATATGCTGCCAATAATATTACCATTATATTTATTATCTTGAATACAAAAGGTGGAAGTAAAACTAAATAGTACATTACAATTGACAGTAGTCCAGGAGAGTCCCAATTATAATAATCATACGCCATTACATCCCACAAGCTGTTTTGTAAGTACCCAGCCTTTTTTATTATGTCATCACCAAAATCACATGATATATTGGTATGTATGATAATAAATATCAACACAAGTATTACAAAAGGGATGAATGAACTTCCTATTAATTTTAAAATAGTTTTCTTCATGTTATCTACACTCTTGACTTGCAAATTAGTTCTAAAACCACTTTATTATAAATTAAACATTTTTAATGTATCATTCATAAATATAACGGTCAATTAATTATAGCATATTTTCCACATACTATTATCTATACAGACTCTATTCTACGGAAAGAATTAGATATTATGTATCCTGTGTTGCTTCAAATTAGCAGCAGTTTATTTGATCTATGAGTTTCAACCTGTGGCTTCATCGGGCAGAAATTAAACATCATGATAACTGGCAAAACAGGAAGTGGTAAAACATATATTGCATGGGCCTTTGGGAATACAGCCTGCCGCGAGGGATACTCCGCCAAATATTATCGGATTCCTGCGTTGCTCTTTGAAATACAGACAGCGAAGAATGAAAAGGCATGTAAAACATCAAGCTACTAATCTTGGATGATTTAGGGATTAAATCATACACTCTTAAGGAAAGCCGAGATATTCTTGAGATAGCTGAAGGTAGACAATAAGGCTTCAACAGTTCTATCTGGTCAAATTACCCATGTCAAATGATATGAACTCACCCCAGATCCAACAATAGCAGATACCATAATGGACAGGATCATACACAATTCACATCCTGAATCTTGATTCGAAAAATTAATGAGAGAAGTGATGGCAGAAAAAATCATTCAATATTTTGAAAAGAATGGCTAAATAGCATAGAATCAAAACAACTCAAACGGTGTCTGCATAACGCCTTTTAATGTCCGGATTCCTCCAGAATTGCCGTCCGGATACGCCGGAATATGCAATCTTAACATTTCCTCCGATAACGCAGCCTTCCGGGATGGTGTAACCACAAAATTGACTAAAATTTCGTTGACAATGGTATATTAGAGTTATAGAATCGAATTGTTGTAAAATAATGTTTACTTTATGTCATATGATACTATCGCTCGATACTTGTGCGTATTTTGTGTCTTATTACAATAATTGGAGCTTGCATGGTATTTAGTACACCGATTTTCCTCTTTATGTTTTTACCGATAACAATAATACTATATTATATTTCCCCTTTAAAATTGCGGAATGTTTTATTGCTATTTGCAAGCCTGCTTTTTTATGCATGGGGAGAGCCATATGCAATATTAGTAATGATATTGTCAATAGTATGGAATTACTTTTCAGGGATTGCTGTTAGTTATTCAAAGAAACAATTCACTAAACGAATTGTAATTATTATTGCAGTAACTGTTAATTTGTTTTTACTCTTGGTTTTTAAATATGCTGGTTTTATCGTTGAAAACATTAATGGCTTATTGGGAACAAGGATTTCAGATCCTAATATTCCACTACCGATAGGTATCTCTTTCATAACTTTTCAAGCTGTGTCTTATGTTATAGATGTTTACAGAAAAGATGGGTGTGTTCAAAAAAACCCTGCCTCCCTTGCATTGTACATATCATTTTTCCCTCAGCTTATTGCAGGACCGATTGTTAGGTATAAAGACATTGATACTCAAATAAGGAATCGCATTGTAAATTATAATCAAATCTTGTCAGGATGCCAGCGATTTATCATTGGATTGGCTAAAAAAATGTTGATTGCCAATGTACTTGGTGAGTTTGTTGATAATGTTTTTACCGTCGATTTTAATTTTTGGACGAATGGAATGGCATGGCTAATGATTCTATGCTACACTTTACAAATATATTTTGATTTTTCTGCATACTCAGATATGGCAATTGGTATAGGACGAATGTTTGGCTTTGAGTTTAAAGAAAACTTCAATTACCCCTATAAATCGCTCTCCATCAGAGAATTTTGGAGAAGATGGCATATTTCTTTATCAACATGGTTTAGAGATTATTTATATATACCACTCGGTGGCAGTAAGGTTGGAAAGGTTCGGTTATATTACAATCAGTTAATTGTGTTTTTACTTTGCGGTTTATGGCACGGCGCCAGTTGGAACTTCGTAATTTGGGGAATACTACATGGTCTTTTTCTTGTTATTGAGAGAATGGGGTTTGAAAAGGTGTTAGATAGAACAATCAAACCAATTCGTTATGCTTATACTATACTTGTTGTAATGCTTGCTTGGGTGTTTTTCCGTGCTGAGACATTGCCTGATGCACTTTTCATACTTGGTAAATTGTTTGGTGTAATCACTACTACTCCCGGATATAATGTTTGGCAGTTCGTAACTCCACTTCTTTGGACGGTAATTGCATGTGGTATAATTATTGCTTTAGGTTTGCCAATTAAGCTGATAACTTTTGCCACAAAATATATTATCGAAGGCACCTCAGTAATGAAGATTTGTTTCCTTTTAATAAAGACAATTGCCCTTGCAGTTATATTGATTTTATCAGCTGCTTCGATGGCAAGTGGTGCATATAGTCCTTTTATTTATTTTAGGTTTTAGGGGTGAATCATATTGGGCAATAGCTTTAAAGAGAACATTAATAAGTACCTGTTTATTGTCTTCATTTTATTAATCATGTCCCCATTTTTCCTTATGATAATTGGAATTGAAACCTTTGACGCCAATATAGAAAACAGAAGTAAAACTGAAAAGCCACTCATTGCAATTGAAACCCTATCAAATTTCCCAGAAAAATATGAATCGTATTTTAATGATATCTTTGTATTTAGATCCAGTTTAATTCAATTGAACTCCTTGTTAAAGGCTGGTCTCTTGAATAGTTCAACTAACAAAGATGTTCTCATGGGGAAAAATGGTTGGCTTTTCATAGAAACCGGCAATAACATTGATATTTATAGGAATGTTTATCCATTAACTGACGAATCACTAACTAAAATTGTAGAAAACCAGATAATGTATAAGGAATATTTTGAAAGTATAGGTGCAAAGTATATATTAGTATTAGCTCCCAGCAAAGTAAGTGTGTATCCAGAATATTTACCTGACGGAGGTAAATATTCAAGCCCTTATAGTATTATGGATAAGGTATCCGATAAAATGGCTATCACTTGTGATTTAACCGTGTTTAATACAAAAAGAATACTTTTGGAAAATAAGAAGAATATGCTGCTATTTTATAAAAAAGATACGCATTGGAATTACCTTGCTTCATATTTGGTTTATAAAAACTTATGCACAGATTATCTTAGTATTGATCCAATCAATAATGTAGTTGAACAAAAATCCAAAAACGCTGGTGACTTGAATAAGATGCTGGGTTTAAGTAAAACTTCATTCGAAAGTATATCGAACATTAAAATTATGAGCCCGAAAGCATTATTAGCATCAGATGATTCATTTAATTTACAATTAAATAATATTTGTAAAGAAAGCGGTTATGGATGGACTGTTGAGACTTTTTATAATAAGAATGGGAATGGTAAAAGACTATTAATATTTGGGGATTCATTTTTTACAACTGGGTCATTACGAAATTACTTAGCTGAGAATTATTCAATTGTAGTTGTTTTACGTACAAATGTTACTACAGTCAATTATAATATAAATAAAAAACTTGTTAATTACATTAAACCTGATGTTGTAATTATGGGTGTCACAGAACGCCTGATATCATTTATGTCACAAGACCTTGACAACAGCTTTATTTATGAAAGTAAGGAGTTAAAATTTAGAGAGCTAAATAACACCTTATTTAATTTAAATATAAATGACAATATTACTGATTTTTCTAAAGTAAGTAATGCAAATATTTTAGCGACTGGAAATCAACTTGAAATCAATGCTACTACCAATGATCCAATGCTTTTCTTGCATGATATAAAATCAATTAATTCGTTAGTAGAAGTAACAATGAAGGTTTCTATACATTCAGAAGTAATTGATAGAATTCAATTGTTTTATCTAGTAAAGGACGATTTAACCTACAATGAAAAAAATTCAATATCAATAAATTATTCATCTGGCAACAATATAATATATTTTAATATTCCTGATTATGCAATACTTAATGGATTAAGAATTGATCCAGGTACAAATCCTGAAAAGAAATATATAATAGAAAGCATTGAGATTAAGAGCAATATCAGATAGTTTAGCACTTTCACAAAAAGGCTTGATTTAAAAAACAATAATCCGCTGCAAATAAAAACTATTAACTATAATGCTTCCCTAGTCAAGCCTCAAAGTAGAAAGAAAATATTAAGTCTAAGTTATATTTATTTTTTTAAACAGATACAATATCCTATCAGAATCTTGTATCTGTTCTTTACAAATTATATGAAATTTTCTCCCAAATTCCTTTTCAAAAGAATCCTGATTATACTCATGAAAAATATCCTCCCTTGTTGCTAACAGTTTTTTTACCTGTGAATCGCTCTTGGGAACAAATTCAATAATCAAATTATTGCAAATCGATACAAAGAATTGAGCAATGTTTTGGAAAGGTACATTATTTGATATTGCAATATGATGTATAAGAGCCAATGCTAACACTGTATCAGGTAGCTTCCGCTCTTTTATAGACATTCTTTCTTCATTATTCCAGCCAATTGATGGGCTTGGGTTTGTTAAATCAAGTATTAATGGAAGTATATTTCTTTCATTGTTTATTTTGCAATTTACATAGTTTTTCTCCACCGCTGCAGGATCAATGTCAAAAGATATGGTTGTAATGCCTTTTTCAGCTGGTATCTTACTAAATTCTCCGGTATTTGCCCCCAGATCCCAAAGCATTTTTGTTTCTGTTTTTTTAATGTAGCTTTCCACAAGTTTTTTCTTGTTGATGAACGAAGAATCCGAATAATTGGTAAAAGTATAATACTCGCCCCATTCAGTGCCTCCAGGCTTCCATTGTAGCTTTTTAACCGCACCTTCCAGACTTTCTAAAAGTGCAGAAAGATATGACCTACTCATCTTAATAGTTTTTTCATTTTTAGATGATTCAGACGAATATTTTTCCTGGCTTTTTGCATGCAAGTGAATGTTTAAAAGTATAGAGCTTTTAAACCTTGTTTTGGTTGGTAGCAGAGAACTAGCCAGATCCAATGGAATACCATCAATATATATTTTTAGCAATTGGTTCAACCTAATATCTGTATAACTCATCAATGCCAATGGCGCAAGGAAATGTTGGCAGAATTGTCTATATGCAACCCATGGTTTTCCTTCATAGTATTTTTCGAACGATAGTGTATCTATAAATACAGGTTTTCCGCTTTTGAATTGAATATTATATGAACTGCTGTCTTTTAACGACATTCCAAATTCTAAAGCTATTTTTTGTATTCGAATGGTTGTAAGTGCCGCATCCTTTAGTTCACTGAAAGACCATTCATATGGATATGATATGAAGTCTATAAGTTCAGGTCTTAAGATTTTATAGCACTTCTTGGGTGTCTCCGGATCAATGTCTACCTCTTCATGCGGAATTAAAAGTCCCTCTAAGATCAGTTTTTCATACAAACCGTTTTCCATAAGCAAATCATAATTGTCTTTATATTCATGGTTTACTTGCCTGTATAATGTATCATTTCTTTTAAACATAAACCCGTTCGGATCCCTGAAGGAACTCTTTAAAACACTTATACTCTTCATTTTAATAAACCTCATTAGTCAATTTTGCTTCTTGAAAATAAATTTTTGATATTCTTCCAAAAAATCTTTATACTGATTCCAATCGCTGCAAATCCGCCTATCATTATCTGGATTATCAAACTTCCCGTACCGGGATCCAGATAAGCAAATGACGGGTTTCGTGCAAAAATCCCAAAAACCGAACTAAGATTGTTCAACATAATTGTCTCCCCCTTAATAAACTTTTGTTTTGTATTAACTTCATTTTTACAGCTAAAGATATTACTATTCTACTTGAATTTCATTGTCAATAGTTTGATAATATTCTTTACCTTGTAAAGAAATATAAATTCCAATTTTATATTTACCTGATATTATACCATTTTTTAATATTGTTGTTTTGAATCCTGAATTATCTAAATTTAATCCATTTCCCAATGCTTTTGTTACATCGGGTCTTATCGTGGTAATTGTACCAAAAACATATTCTTTCTCAGGTGAAACTAATGTAACAAATACATTCTGATTATTCGCATCATTGTCCTTAACATGAGCCCAGCCTTGAATGGCAATAGTACTTTTTCCTTTATCGTCCTGTAGTGAGATAATATCTATTGCAGCTGTTATATTACCTGTTTCATCAGGTATTATTATATCAATATTTCGTGCCATGATGCCTTCATTAAAGTCTGTCCCGTATTTTTGGAAATATTTATCACTATAAATTACTGATTTTACATCACCTTGTTCCGTATAAATCCCTATACGGTAATCGCCATCATTAATACACCTTTTGGATATATTTGCAAAAAATCCTGCATATTCAGATTTTAGTCCCTCCTCAGCTTTTACCTTTATTAAGTCTCGTCTTAATACCTTACCAGTAGTAAAAATATAAGTGTCATTTAAAGACTTTAAAACCAAATATGATTTTACATCTTGATTTTGATTATTTTTTATGAATGCCCACCCTTGTACTTCGATAAAATCCTTCCATGCTATTTTTGTAGTTGATAAATTATCAATACAATATACTATTTTATTTTCTTCTGAAAGCAAATCTATTTTTTGTATTATCGATTCATTTTTTAGTGTAATAACCTTATCAAATATAAAGTTAGCAGACAATAAATAAACTACCAAAATTGCAAATATTGTGATGTGAAATGTATTCTTTTTCAGCATATTCCTGTTTGAATTCAAATCACTTGTCCTCCAGTATATCAAATTTTTCATTAAAATACTTATTGAATAAAACCCTGAAAGAATTTACAGGTCCTATATTGTCATACAAAGCATCATACCCGCCATCTGGAAAATAATAGGCATTGAACACTTTAAACATATCTTCAACAGGTATTTCCAGGTTTTCATCGGCTTTATCGCTGTTGTATGGTCTTGGCCCATGGTCAGATTGGATTATTATAATTGGAGGATTGTTTGAATACTTCATAATATCTGATATTACTGATTTTATACGATTAGTCATATACATATATTGCTCTAAATAATATTCTTTATTGCTCCAATTTTTCCAGTTTGCGGGATCAACTTCATTACCGTCTTTATCAAAAACAAATGGCGAATGTGGACATAAAATATGCGCAAACACAAATTTGGGGCTGGTTTCTTTGTATGGAATATTAACTATATTTTCCAATGTATAAAGCGTAGAGTTTTTATAAATATTATTACTGGCAGTAGAAACTTCAAATGCATAGGAAAAGGGTTTTAATATTGAAGTTTTTATTATTAGTATATTCAATTCATTTAGATTTGATAAACTATGTCCCTCCCTGTAATTATAACTCACATCAGCTTTCATCAAGCCTTTTGAAGGATATATACTATAATAATTATCATATGTTATAATCTTATACCCCTTATCCCTCAGATATTTTGTTACGTTACTATCTACCAATTTACTACTGATATCTGTAAGACTCACATTTTTTTCGCCGGTGATACTGGATATTTTATCAGAACCAAAGTGTTTATAAAAATCTTCGTTGCTTATTGCTCTGCCAATATAACTCATATTTAAGGAAGTTGCTAATGACCATAATGAATTATGATATCTGGTCCTGCTATCCTTTGTAACATAGAACCCTTTACTTTCCAAGTAGTTTGTAAAGTCAGAATTATCATGTCCCCAAATTTCCTTGATAGTACTTAGGCTAGCATACTCATCCATTATAATATAATAGATATCAGGATTCTCATTATTTAAGCTTTCTTTAATACTGTTACTACTATATTGGGTTTGATTTACTGATAAATTATTCCTTTTTATTTCTATAGGTATAATGTTGAAAACGTTTATAAAAATGAGCACAGATATAGTAAATGAAAGAATTTTTGCAATGTTAATTAAAGCATCACCTTTTAACTTATTAATAAAATAACATATATAGAATATAATAAATAGAAAAATTGGTAATACATGACGATGCATAGTTGTTAATATGTTAATATTTGTTAATGTATTAAATATATATCCATATGAATAAAAAGCAAAAACAAAAATTGTTGATATTAAAGTCGCTTTATTAATGTTATTAAGTAACTTGTATAAACTAGCGGTTATTGCAAAGGTAGCGACGAAAGATATTATTAGAGGAATCAAAATTTGTGCAATAAGTAGCTCCTGTACATTATTAGAGTATAGAAACGTAATTGGATATATTGAAAAAAGTAATGATACAAAATGATAATATTTTAACTTCACTTGTTTATTATTCCTCTTCTTGTTTTCTATAGTACTACTTCATTTTAACCAATAGTCAGTTAACATATTAATTCCAATTCCCAGTTTTATTTCATTTTCCCATGCCGTTTCATTCTTTATCCTACCTATATCAAGAACATTGACCTTAACATCAACTTTTCTTGCACTATAATAGTTTACAGTGATTTTAGCCTTTACCGATGCTTCAATTTTATTAATTATATCATTTATTGTATAGCCTTTTCCACTTCCAACATTAAAAACTTTTAAATCTCCGTTATATTCAAGCAGCATCAAAGCAGCTTTTACAACATCTGTAACATAAATAAAATCTCTTGTTACAGTACCATCGCCCCAAATATTAATAGGAACTCCATGAGTCGCATTATAAATAAATGTTGATATTACTCCCTGACCTGAAAATGGTGATTGTCTTGGTCCATATGGGTTTGATATGCGCATTACTGTATAATCAAGTCCATATAGATGTTTGTACAAATTGAGGTATTTCTCAATCATTAGTTTGTGAATGCCATATGAACAAATAGGGTTTGTTGGATGCTCTTCAGAAATTGGTACAATAGAAGGGATTCCGTATACAGTACCACCAGATGAGAAAAATACAACTTTCTTTACATCGTTTTTTACACATGAATTCAATAATCTTAAAGTACTATTTACATTAGTCTGCAAGTCGCTAATCATATCACAGTTTGAAGTACTTGGAGTGGTTGAGCTTATAAGATGAAACACAACATCTTTATTCATTGTTATTGCATCAAAATCATAGGCTGCAAAAAAATTCCCCTTCACAATATCGATATAATTAATAACCTCTGAAAGATTCCTGTAATCTATGTCTTCCCTGTCAAAAACTGTTACTTCGTGACGTTTCTCTAGTAGTCCCTCACACAAATGGGATCCAAGAAACCCTGCTCCACCTAATACCAAACTCTTCATCTTGGTTTCTCCTGACCTGCTCTGTACTCATTTTCAATAAAATCAACATATGTGTTTATAGAATGCGGCAATTTAATATTATCTACAATTTCGATAATTTTATTTCTGTTTTGGGCCAGCGTTTGAATGATTTCCGCCAGCTTTTTATAATCCCCGGCTGGAAATATATACCCTGAAATGCCATCCTTCACCAGAGTTGATAAGCCTCCCAGGTTTGAAACTATAATGACCCTTTTGGCCGCCAAGGCCGAAAGGGCTGTTAGGGGTGTGTTTTCATACCAGATAGAGGGTATAACAACTACATCCGTTTCCTCAAGTACATTGGGAAATTCGTCCTGATTGAATGTTCCACAAAATTCTACCCATTTAGTTTGGTCTGCCAATTGCTTGAGTGAATCCAGGTAACTGTTTTTCTTTGAACTCTCCGGTGCTCCCCAAATCTTTGCTGCAACATCGTTTCTGTCTTTCAGCAGATTACAAGCTTTTATAAATACCTGAGGACCTTTTGAGGGACGCAATGTACCGATGAATGCAACTTTTAACGGTCCTTGGGCATTTATGGGTCTTATCGCGCATACATTTTCAGATCTCTTTGGGATAGGAAACTCCAGGAGATGTTCCTTGGCTGCATATATCTTATTTCTATGAAACAAATCCTGCATAAATCTATTGGAGTAAAAAATTCCATCCAGACACCTTCCAATATTTTGATTGATGTTTAGCCTTTTCCCCAAAAGCTGCTGAGCTCTTTTAACATCTTTATTAACTAGAGCTGCCATTTGGGGAAACGAATAGGCCATTTTAAATTTAATTGGTGTTTCATTCATTCCCTTGGTATACAATTCACAAATACAGGCAAAACACTTTGCTGCCCCTGGCCTTGTGCATAATTTCCCATTGTGTCGGATTAATTGGTACATAGGGCAAATTAGCCAATAATCTGTCGAGGTGAAGAATATTGGAATCTTCTTGCCGTATACGCTGTCAATCAAACTTGAAGTTAACCTCATCAAGTGATAAACATGACAAATATCAGGTCGTGTTTCGTTTAATACTCTATCAAACAGATTTATTAGTGTTTCGTCATATGCTTCTCTATTTATACGAATAAGAGGGGCGTTCTCAGGCGGTATAAGCAGTTTATATACAACATGCCCATTAAACTGTTCTTTAACCAACTCTGGTTCTAACGGAATCCTGTCCCCCTGTAATATTGGTTCTGTAGACAAAATAGATACGTTATGGCCTCTGGTCTTCAACTCATCTGCAACTTCCAGAACCAATGTCTCTGTGCCTGTGTAAAATCTTGGGAAAAATTGATGGCAGCATAACAAGATATTCATAGTATTACACCCCTTCCAAATAGGGCTCAATAAATTCTAATATATCATTTGGAATCGCCCCATAAATAGCTATATAACTCGCTGCTACTTCACCCAGCAATTGTCCTTTTAAGCTGGCTGTTACCTGATCAAGGCTTATATTCAATTCGTTAAGTGTAAAATCCGAATACCTGTTTTTTATTTCACTTAAAATAAATCTCATGTGATTTTCATAAGATTTTGCACAAGAGGATATCCATTCGGCATTCTTCCCTTCTGGGTGTTTCTGGCTATATACTTTGTATAATTTCCTTATTATAGGAACCCTTTTCGAAATATTAAAGGCCATATCCAATAAAAGGTTTCTGCTTGTTTTTTGGTTAGCGGCAACCATATTTCTGCTTTGTTCAATGCTTTTCAATACTATGTATATATCACCCAGTATCAGGAAAGACAAGTCCCTATTTATTTTTTCTGTTATTTCCGAACAAAGCATGGTATCAATAAGCGCTCTGTTCAACCTATATTGAGGACTTCTATTATGCGAGTGCTTCACTTTTATATTTGGATCATATTTTACTCTATAGCCATTTAGCATTGCTACCTTTGCCCAGGCCATGTCCTCGGCAAATCTTACTTCCGGAAACGGTATTTTTCTCAAAACATCACTCACATATATGGAGCAAACATTGTCAAACCTGATTTTTTTCAAGGCATCGTTATAGCTCAACGATTCATATTCTTTTCGTGATTCGATTTGTTGAATTACTTTATTCTTGCCTAGGTATTCATTATGATAATCAACCTCAAATCTGGCGAATACACTTGCATCATCATGCGGCAGCTGCTGGCATGTCACACCCGCAACATTATCACAATTTATTGATTTCACCAAGTCGGATAGCCACATATCGTTAATCGGCACTGCATCCTGTACTGTAAAAACAACAAATTTCGTGTCTACATATTCAAGAGCAGCGTTTCTTGTTCTGCTATGATGGAATTGTGATTTATCAATTTGAATTACTCGCGCACCTGCTTCTTGTGAAGACTGTAGTGTATCGTCAGTAGATCCGGAATCAATTATAATAAGATTGACACTACCACTGTAATTCTGGTTTTTGATAGTTTCAAGACATTTTTTGAAAACGCCCCCACCATTATAAGTTGGAATAATTATACTTATGTCTTCCATCATATTACCCATAACTCATTTTTTGAGTATCCTTTTAAATTTCTTTAGAAAAATCAATTTATTTTTATGAACGTAATATATTTTTAATCATGCTACCTATCTTTCTAAAAATAGCGGTATATTTCCATGAGTGCGAATTTTTAATATCCGCATTTTGTTTTTCCCAAGCTCCAATTTCAGAAATAAACTCTACATTTTCTTTTCTTAATTGCGCTTCTATATTACAAAGATTATTTAGTGTTTTTTCTTTACTCACTATTTCAGCAGTTAGCCGCTCTATCTCGGACGTCTTCTCGATTTTCTCTTTCTCCCTATTTGCTAGTTCAAAAATTAATCTGTTCAATTCACATCTCTGCTCATTATTTAATTGCTCAATTTCTTTCTTTTGTTGCTCAAGTGAAAAAATTATTCTAAAAAGACTATTCTTCAATTCATCTGATATGTCTATTATGTTTGAAAAATAAGCTTCATCCGGCAACATACTATTTGATGCGATCGCAATAAAATACATCGGATCCAGATTGTTTATATCTGCCAAATTGAAATGGTCCTCCACTTTTTGAATATAATTGTTTTCAACATGTCCTTTTCTTTCACCCAAAGGCCATATTTGTGAACCAGAAATAACCTTTTGTCCCAAATATTTTACATTCTTAAAATTAGTAGTTACCAATTTTGCAAACTCGTCATAATAAAGTTCTTTCAGATGGTATTGATTTTCATTCTTAAGCTCATCTGTATATAGCTTTTTGTTTGGGCTGGATATTATCAACAATCCATCATCTTTCAAAAGCCTTGCTACTTCCTTGAAAAGCTTGTCCTGTTCTTCAATATGTTCTAATGCTTCAAAACATGTAATTACATCGAATACTTTCTCTCCAACAATTGGTATCTCCGATATAGAACCTGAATCAAATCGGAGATTGTTACAGAAATACTTGTTAGTAGCATGTTTGATTGCCTGTTCGTCAACGTCAATTCCTATGACCTCTTCTGCACAAGATGCAAGTATATACGCTCCATAACCTTCTCCCGATGCTAAGTCCAATGCTTTTTTGCCTTTTACAAAATTAGCCGCAAAATAATACCTGTTCAAATGCTCATAATCTATATCGGGAGAGGACAAATTTGCCCAAGGCACATATCTTTCGCCTGTCCAACTAATCAAATTGCTTGTACTCATATTTTTCTCCTCCCGAATATCATCTTTCTTTGCTACAATAACCACAGAATTATACTTATAATATTTTAATGGCTCTGTTCTTTTATATTGATCATATGATTCATCTACATTTGTAATCTCTTTGCTTTTATAGAAATTGTGCACTTTAATTACTTGCGCATTCATTCCACTTTTTGCTACAATATCAATTATATCATCACCCCAGTCGGTATAAACAAAAGCCCCGCTATTTCTTAAATAATCAGAATGATATACCCCGTATAAACCTTTTCTGCTAAGACTTTTTCTTCCCTCATGTAAAGGAACAGTAAAAATATGATATCCCCCTTTTTTTAGTACCCTGTTTATTTCTGAGAAAGCTTTTTGTGGAATTTCAACATGTTCCATTACATCCTGTGTGATTATTAAATCAAAGTCGTTATCTGGAAATGATAAATTTTGTAGATCATTGCACAATACGCCATCACGAAATTCTCCAGGAGGGGTATTGTCAATAAACTCAAAACCTGTATAACTGCTACTGTTTATTAATATATCATGGATATGACCGCAAGAAGCAGCTTCCAGTATTCTGAAATTATCAAATCTATTTGTACACTCTTGTAACGAAGAGTTTACATGAAGTATTGTATTAACAATTATTCGTGCTATATCTGAGGTGCGCATGCCTGCTCCACATTTACAGCATGTGGCATCGCGCAGTAGTGTTGCATCATCCATTATACAAAAATCAGAAATGGCACCGCAAATGTAACATTTCTCTGTAGTAACAATCATCCTTTACTCCAATTTTTAAATAGTTTTATTAATTATGAAAAACAAAGTTTGTCCTCATTGTATTTAGTAAAGGTTACTTCTGTAACTAATTCGATAAGGGACAGATTGTATCCCTCATTTTCAACCTGTACTATCATGCAGTTTTGATACCAGCAGAGCATGCTATGCTCTGCTTGTGTGCCTGAAGCAATAGCTGGACTTATCAGATATTCACCTTGTTGTATTCTGGGAACTTTAAAATTAAACTTTGCTTCATAATAATAAATGCTATTTATTGAACCCAAAACACTGTTCAAAATATAGCTGTTGGAAGCAAATACTTTAATGCCTTTCAAATTCTCAAGCGTAAACCCGAATATTATATCCGATATTTCTTCTTTAAATTTACCTATTATGTGAAACGTATATCTCTCTTCAGTTTTTAAACTTGCTACAATATTATTCTCTTTGTCAAAAATGAAAAATGAAAGAATCTCAGCTTTTCCATTACCACCAATTATACCATTGTAATTAAGTCTTGGAATACAATATTGTTGATCTTTATATTCACCTATGCTTTCTTCCAGGCAATAGTCATCAATATTCTGATTTGATTTCTTTTTAATTATTTGATTATTGTCATTAAAGAACATACTTAAATACTTGTTGCATACATCATCCTTGTTTGAATAATCAATTACCTCTCCATTATTCAACAGCAATACCTTGGAGCACAACTGCTTAACAGATTCTAAATCATGTGATACAAAGATAATGGTTATACCTTGAGCTCGTAAATCCTCCATTTTATGAAAACACTTGTTCTGAAAAAAAGCATCACCAACGCTTAATGCTTCGTCGACAATTAAAATGTCAGGTTCAACATTAATAGAAACTGCAAATGCTAATCGTGCAAACATCCCGCTTGAATATGATTTAACAGGCTGATATATGAAATCACCAATATCTGCAAATGCCAATATACCGGCAATTTTAGATTCCATTTCCTCTTTTGAATAACCCATTATTGTCCCATTAAGATATATGTTTTCAATTCCTGTGAGTTCATGGTTAAAGCCTGCCCCTAACTCAAGTAGAGCAGATACTTTTCCGTTTACTTGGACATTGCCTGTTGATTGTGTCAATACGCCCGTAATTATTTTCAGTAACGTTGACTTACCTGAACCATTCTTACCAATTATACCTACAGTCTCGCCTTGTTTCACTTCAAAGTTAATATCCTTCAATGCATAAAAATCCTTGTGGTACTTTTTACGCATCGGATGTAATGACTCCTTCAACCTGTCCATAGGATCATCATATAATTTGTATATTTTTGTGAGATTTTCAACCTTTATCGCAATTTCATCCATTCACTCTTCTCCCTGTGTATAATATACCTGTATTATGTTATAAACTGATTCTATTCACCTAATTCATTTCCTATTGTAAAATTTATATTACATCTGCAAAATGTGGCTTAAGTATTTTGAATACAACAATCCCAATAATCAGGAATGCACAGGTTATCATCCAAAAATTTATTGTTAGGTTATAATGGTGCCAAAACCAAATGTGGTTAATAAAAGCATCCCTATAGCCCTCAACAATATAATACATCGGATTCAACTTAAATATAAAATGGTATTTTTCAGGCATAATCTTGAATGACCAGAAAATCGGTGTAAGCCAGAACCCAAATTGAATGATTATCGCAATTACCTGTCCTAAATCTTTGAGGAATATCACAAGAGCAGCTGTCATCCATGACAATCCAAGTATCAATACAATGGAGCACACCAGATAATAGATAACTTGAATATTGTAAATACTCGGCATATAGCCATATATGAAAAACATAATGAAGATTACAAAGATAAAGAACAAATGGATGAACAAGGAGGATATTATTCTTACCATTGGTAGGATACTTACCTTAAACACAACCTTTTTAACAAGATAGTTGTTGTCCATTATAGAGGTAGTTGCTCCTGTAAGGCTCTCGGCGAAGAAAAACCAAGGAATCATACCACATATCAGCCAGAGTATGAAAGGGAAATTCTCAACAGGCGCCGACTTGAACCCAACCTGGAATACAAACCAGAAGACTAATATAGTCACAATCGGTTGAATGAATCCCCAGATAATACCAAGATATGAACCAAGGAATTTGTTTTTCAAATCATTTTTTGCAAGTTCAAAAAGCAACCGTCTGCCTTGAAAAACATCCTTAATAAAGTAAAATGCCCTTTTATAGAATGATAGCAATAAAAACAATATACATATAAACAATATAAGAACGCCTACAATATCAACTATTGAAGGTATTGACTCAAAAAAGCTATTCCACGGCGCTAGATAGCAGAGTACAAATACTGCTGCTATTGCCATTAAAATGAAAAACTTCCTATATGTCTTCAGGAATACGGTCATTAACACATTACCTTCCTTTGTACATTCTTGAATATAATTCTTCATGATCACAAAATCACTTTAACAAGACAAATTTATCTTTTCCCATACATTTTCTCATAGTAGTGCTGATATTCGCCATTTACAATATGCTCCCACCAGGATTTATTTTCAAGGTACCACTTAATTGTTAACTTTATACCTTCATCAAATTTGGTTTTAGGTAGCCATCCCAGTTCATCATGTATTTTTGATGGATCGATTGCGTACCTCATATCATGACCTGGACGGTCGGTAACATATTTTATTAGGCTTTCCGGTTTTCCAAGTTCCTTGAGAATAGTTTTTACCACCTGCAAGTTGGTTCGCTCGTTATGTCCACCGATATTGTATACTTCACCTTCCCTGCCCTTGTGAATAATGAGGTCTATTGCAGAACAATGATCCTCTACATAGAGCCAATCCCGAACATTTTCACCCTTACCATAAACAGGCAGGGATTTGTCATTAAGTGCATTTATTATCATAAGCGGGATGAGTTTTTCAGGAAAATGATATGGGCCATAATTATTCGAGCACCTTGAAATTGAAACCGGAACCTTGAAAGTACGGTAGTATGCATGTACCAGCAGATCGGCTGCTGCTTTTGATGCCGAATAAGGGCTGGATGTACGAATAGGTGTTTCCTCTGTAAAAAACAGGTCTTCTCTGTCCAGCGGCAAATCTCCATAAACTTCATCAGTTGAAACTTGGTGAAAACGTTTGATACCATATTTCCGGCATGCATCCAGTAGCACTTGGGTACCAATGATATTTGTCTGCAAAAACTGGCCAGGGTCTTCTATTGAGCGGTCAACATGGCTTTCTGCAGCAAAATTGACCACAATGTCAGGGAATACTTCTTCAAACATTGAATAAACAGCTTCCCTATCAGAAACATCTCCCTTTAAGAAGACAAAATTCGTGTTATCCATAAGGCTTTTAAGGGTTTCTAAGTTTCCAGCATACGTAAGGGCATCAAAGCAAATAATCTTATATTCTTTGTATTTATTAATCATATAAAATATGAAATTACTGCCGATAAAGCCTGTACCGCCAGTTACAATTATATTCATCTTATCTCTCCATAAACAAATTTTGTATCACATTCGCATAGTCTGGGTGCGTTCTGGTCTTTTACCGAGAGGACAGGATTATCAATACCCCAGTCTATACCTAGTTCAGGATCATCCCAGATAATGTTACAGTCATTTTCAGGAGTGTAAATATTATCCGCTTTATATAGAAATTCTACGTCATTTGTAAGCGTCAGGAATCCATGACCGAAACCGCGTGGAATCAACAGCTGTCGTTTGTTTTCCGCAGATAATTCAACGCTGACCCATTTCTTGTAAGTGGGCGATCCTTGTCGCAAATCGACAGCGACATCCAATACCTTTCCTCTACCACAACGCACTAATTTTGCCTGTGCTGCATTTCCTCTCTGAAAATGTATACCCCGCAATGTCCCGATTTGAGCAGAATACGAGTGGTTATCCTGAATAAATTCATAATTAAAGCCGGCATCTATCATCTTTTTAAGCGACCATGTTTCCATAAACCAACCGCGGCTATCGCCAAATACCTTAGGTTCAATTATATAAACGTCCAGAACATCTGTCTTAATTGCAATCATTCGAAACCTCTTTTTTTAGCCTCTTTTATGGAATTTCGCTCTTTACCAGCTTTCAATTTCAGTCTTCACCAGTGCATTGTATGCTAATACAGTATTTTTCCGTTTGCTACTGCTTTCAGATGTGCGCCATAAGTAGATTTCCCATACCTGTTCGCTGATTGCAGCAGTCTTTCCTTTGATATCCAGCCATTTTTATAAGATATCTCTTCTATCGCAGCGATTTTCATTCCTTGTCTTGTTTCTATTACCTTTACAAATTCTGATGCATCCGTTAAAGAATCAATAGTCCCTGTATCCAACCAGGCATATCCCCTCCCCAAAGTAACTACATCAAGCCGTTCATTTTCAAGGTAAATACGGTTCAAATCAGTAATTTCAAGCTCCCCTCGGGCAGATGGTTTTAATCCTTTTGCGTATTCACATACCTTATTGTCATAGAAATAAAGACCTGTAACTGCATAATTCGACTTTGGACTAGCAGGTTTTTCTTCCAGAGATATAGCTTTACCATTTTGATCAAACTCAACTACGCCGAACCTTTCGGGATCCTCTACATAATACCCGAAAACAGTAGCTCCCTCCGTTTGCTTCGCTGCTTCACGCAAATGCTGCGTCAACCCGCTCCCATAAAAAATATTATCGCCAAGAACCATGGCACAACTATCATTATTTATAAATTCCTCACCAATGATAAACGCTTGCGCAAGGCCATCAGGAGAAGGCTGTTCAGCATAGGACAGATTTATTCCCATTTCACTTCCGTCCCCTAAAAGCCGCTTAAAGTTAGGCAAATCCTGAGGTGTAGAAATAATTAGTACATCCCGAATCCCTGATAGCATAAGTATAGATAAAGGATAATAAATCATTGGCTTATCATACACCGGCAATAATTGTTTGGATGTGACCAACGTAAGTGGATATAATCTAGTCCCACTTCCGCCTGCTAAAATGATTCCCTTCATTTAAATTCCCCTATCTAAGTTAATTAATTGAATTTATGAAAAGTTCAAGTCCAATTATAGCATTTTTGATGTTCTACTTCAAATTTTTACTTTAGGAGAGAATAAATAAACAAATTTTATCTACTTGCTAAGTAAATATTATTTGCCCGATTTTGCGAACAAAACCGGTTTTCCAAAAATCATATTTCTGAATAGTAAGAAGTCTCTCTATTTTCCTTTTGTTTGGTATGGTTTTATAGGCTTTTATCGTGTCTAGTACTGACGCAGGCAATTGCGTTTCGAAAAATGTGAAAAATTTTTGAGCTTGATTATAAGACTTTATTAATGATACTTTTGAATTTCCTGCATTTATCAACAGATTTAGATTGTAACATATGCTTTGTGAATTTTTTGAACCGATTTCATTTCTGCCATGTTGACGGTAAAGCATAGTCGACTGATTAACAAAACCGATTTTTCCAAAAGCAGAAACGACTAACGCAAACCACCAATCATGTATAATCGCTTGTTCAGACGACTTTTCAAGTAACTTTAGGAGTGGTTCATTGACCATCATTGTACAACCTGTAACAATATTTTGAACTAAAAGATTGTTGATTTTGTCTCTTCTATAATCCAACTTTTGATATTGAAACATAGAATCAGCAATTACTCTTAGGTTTTCATCAACTACCTTAAGGTCTGTATGAACCAAAAGAGGAATATCTTTGCCATAATGGCCTTCAAGTTCTTGTATTTTTTGTAGTGTAACTTTGATTTTTTCAGGGAGCCATACATCATCTTGATCACAGGTCATTGTATACTGCGTTCTCGCAAAATCCAACATGCTGAAAAAATTGTTTTTTGCAGAACCTGAAGGAACGTCCCGTTCAATAAAGAGAATTTTCCCCGGATACTTCAAAACATATCCCTTAACAACATCAGCTGTTGCATCATTAGAACAGTCATCCTGAACAACAAGCGTCCATCTTGTTTCTGTTTGCAGTATGATTGATTCAATCTGCTCTGCAACATAATTCTCACCATTGTATGTGGCCATTAGAATTGTAATTATGACTTCATTTCCGCCTTTAATACTCACCTAATTAGCCTCCAGATAAGCTTTGATTTCAGTCTTCCAGTCATTAAACCTGTGATTCGTCGTCAGCCGCAGCATATAATTATCAAGCACCGAGTACTTGGGCCTTTTTGCCGGCCTCAGGAATTCTTCACTGGTAACAGGTATCACTTTTGTTCCGATGCCTTTCAGTCGGAATATCTCTTCGGTAAATTCAAACCACGAACATTGCTCTTCACATGTTCCATGGAACACCCCATAATTGTCGGTGCACATGAGTGATATTATCATCCTTGCAAGCTCCCTGGTGCTGGTTGGTGATCCGTATTGATCATTCACCACCCTGACGGACTCATTTTGTTCGGACAGCTTCAACATTGTCCTCACGAAATTACTGCCTTCGCCATACAACCAGGCAGTTCTTATAATGTAACTCTTTGGATTTGTCTTCTGGACACAAAGTTCTCCTTCAAGCTTTGAGCTGCCATAGACAGTTTGAGGGTCTGGCTGATCGAATTCATTATATGGCCTGATTCCGCCTTTAATATCTTTTATTCCATCCCCTTTGAATACATAGTCAGTTGAAACATGAACCAATCTGGAACCTGTTTCTAAAGATGCAATAGCAAGGTTACGCGGCCCGATTGCATTGATTCTGTAAGCAGTATCCACATTGGTTTCGCAGTTATCAACCGCTGTATAAGCAGCACAGTTGATAATTACCTCCGGCTTGATTTCTTTTATAGCTTGCATTACTGAATCAATTCGTGTAATATCCAGTTCAGTCAGATCAGTAAGAACCAGATCAAACCCACTTCTCTTATTAAGCTGGGAAGCAACCTCCAACCCAAGCTGTCCTTTTGATCCGGTAATCAATACCTTCACTGTGCGTATCCTCCATTCAATATCACTAATTTTTATATTCTTCCAACATATTTGATTTAACCTTTTTTCTTTTTACAATATCTATTAATCCATTTTAAACTTTTCCTACAGTCCGTTTGCTTCTGATCACAGTATTTATCCCAACCCCTGCCCCAAGCAGCGTCCAGAACACCGGCGCAACCGAAACCACACTATCATTAAAGATAGCTGTCACTATATAACCACAAAAAGCGGCAAAGCAGGCCAAACCCGAATATGACAAAAGTCCGTCATATTTTTCCCTGATATATATTTTAATGCTCGTCACAAAGTACATTACAAATATCGTAAGCAGCGCAAGCAGCGAGACAATGCCAGTGTTTATTGCGGTCTGCATGTAATAGTTATGTGCTTTGTCAACAAAAATCCCGCCATTCTCATAGGTAATTAGTTTCCCCAAGTAGTCATACTGGGGGAAGAATATGGCATAGGTATCGGGTCCATTACCCCAAAGAATTGTTTTCTTCAATAACGGCAACGATCTTGACCAGATATAACCCCTTCCCGACCCCATGGTCTCATTACCGGTAAAACCAAAGCTCTCTAAATCCTTATCGTTCCTGTATATCATCCACCTGTTTGAAGTGCTCCTAAGCCCTTCTTTCGTAAGAATAAAATCAAACAGTTTATAATCCTTATTATATATTTCTACCATACCCTTTTGGGAATATACTTCTAGACGCATATCACCAAAACGCGAATCATCTATTGTAATGGTGCTGCTACTGATACTAGTATCATCATTCCGGCCAATTGTATTATTGGTTACAGAGTACTTTATCTCATTCTCATTTTCATCTATAATTTTAATCTTATTTTCCTTTAATATAACTTGTAAGGTGCCTTTATCAGTTTTAATGAATACTCCCTCGCTATCCATTGAAATATCTTTAATACCGGCAATACCTTTTTCAATTTTCGTCTTTTCTTCAGTCGACTCGACCTTAGTACCCAAGGTCATCATGTTGCTTATTTTATTTGTTATGGATCCGCCTGTCGTAAAATTGAATACTATGACAGCTGCAACGGCCAAAACAACCGCTATCGCTGCAATCTTTTTGTGTGCGACAATCTTCTTTCTGAACATAACCGTAATAATGACCAGAGAGAATATCCCCCCGAACATTCCTGCACGGGAGTCGCATCCCACCCAGCATAAAGCTGTTGTACATAGAAGAATAGCCAGTGCTATCCTGTGTGAATTCTTTTTGACAAATATGAGGAACACTATGACTATAGGCAATAGCATGGCTGTATAGCTTCCTACATAGTTTGGGTTGTATAATGTGGTAAATATGGTTTTTACACCAAACGTAGCATTTATGCCACCATTAGCCTGAAGTGTTTCGGGTGTTATAAGTTTCTGAACTAAATCCAGTTTAAAATAGTCTATTCCAAAGAATTGAAGCGCACCAAGCAAGGTAAGAATGAACGCTGATGACAGCAAGCATATGAAAAGGGCTTTTATTGCCGTTTCCTCCCTGAAACCATTCATAGCCAGGAACAATATTATTATATACGCAATCAGTACGAACAAGCCCTCATACCTGTCCAGAAAGCCTCCGAATGACACTGCCTTGTATTCCGAGAACAAGGCCGACAGGAAGGCAACAATGATAAATATCCCCATAGGAATATAGTATATTTTACTTTCATTTTCTGAAAAGGGGTTATCCCGCTTTGTGAACAGGTACATTAATAGTCCGAAGACCGTAAATACCAGTAAATTGACCATTTTATAATATGAGAATATGTCATAATGGGTATCGTTCCCGTCCCAGTAAAGGTTACCAGCATCGCTTAAAACTATGGTCTTGACATACATTATCAATGGAACGATTGCTATTATAAGAAGCAACGGAATAATTGAATAGATTTGCACTTCCTTGCCATTATTTTTGTTATATCCTTTTTTATTTAAACCGGGCTTATAACTGTTTCCTTTTTTCTGACTAGCTTTATGCTGTCCTGCTTTGTGTTGTCCGCTGTTCGATGCCATGATACCGTACCTCCTGCTATAAAGCCGTAAGTTACCATCCATTAAATTTTACCATTAAAACTGCAGGATAAGAAGCCTTTATGAAAAATTATACATTTGTGCTACAATACCCGTTTATAAAATTTTACTTGTGCCCCACCCCAACTATTGACGTAGAGCCTAAAAAAGCCGAGAATAGATTTCTCTATCCTCGGCCTTTTAGATCATTAGTTAGTTCTTTTTGATGTATTCCTTAAAGTGATCCTTTATAATTGCTAGTTCCACTTTTTAGTATACAACTTTTATTGTCTTGAGCAGACCATTAGCAGTTATTACAGTGATATTGACTGATGTTCCTACTGCTGGTGTTCCTGCTGATGTCTTAGTTACTACGCCAGCTATAACATCAAATGTTTCGCCAGTTGTGTTGTTTGTATAAATATCTGTATAAGTTGTGATAGCAACACCATACTGGTCTTTTTCAAGGAACTTGTACAGAGCAAGGTTTGCACCAGCTATGTCACCAGCAACTGAAGTATTAGGAGCTGCAACAGTTACATAATCAAGTGATGCTGCTGCGCTCGGTACTGCACTTACTGTAACAGTCTTGTTTGCGATTGTAATAGTACCATCGTAATTTTCAACTATAACAGTAATTGTTGTTGATGCTTCTGTTGCAGGAGCGGCGATTCCAGTTATATCACCCCAGACCTCAGATCCATTGACAACAACAAGATCAGTATTTGCGCTTGTTATTGATACAATTGCTCCAGCGGGTATATAAACGGTATGTCCAGCTGCGTCCAGAGCTGTTACAACTACAGTAGCATCATAATCTGCTGCCTGTGCTGCTACACCTTTAAGTTTTGCAATATCAGCAACTGTGTAAGTGAGAGTTGTTGCTGTTGGGATTACTGATACAGCTACAGTTTTCTGATCAACAACTGTTGCGCCTTTATTTAGAGTAACTGTAAGTGTTGCAGAAGTTCCAGCGGCACCAATAGGAGCTATTGTTGCACCGAGAGGATTAATCATTCCTGCAACTGTTAAATTAAGCTGTTCAGCAACTACTGCTGCATTGCTGGTTGTAATATCAATATCATATGCTGCATCTGCAACAACAGCTTCGCCATACTGATCAACAAATGTTGCAGAGAATACTGTGCTTCCACCTGCTGCATAATACAGAGCACTTGCTTCAAGGGTCATTCCTGCTATTGCCGAAGCGTCATTTACAGCTATCGGAAGAGTAGAGGCTTTACCAGTTGCAAGAAGAGTAACAACTACGTTTGTAGAGGAACCTGCTGTTACAGGAGTAACTGCAAAGTATGCCTTCTGCTTAACGCTATCGTATTCAATTGTGCCAGTTACAGTCGCAACACCGGAAAGTGAAACGATTGAGAACTGTGCGTCGGCTCCAGCAATAACTGTACCAGTCAATGCGGTACCATAAGTGTCAACTGCATCAACCCATACTTTATATGCAGTACCTGCTTTGATAACTTTAGAATCAGGAGTCAAAGTGTAGTCGGCAATTTTGGCTACAGGGTAAAGAGCGATAGAGGTTGAAGAAACTTTACCTGTTGCATTTACAATAACAGTCAGGGTTGCATTTGTTTGAACCGCTACTTCTGCCAAATCGACAGTAAGTATGGTCTTTGAACCTGCATCTGCAGGATCATCCGAGAATGTTGCACTGGCAGCTACTATTCCACTACCATATACAAATGTAAGTCCGGTTGTAGTAGTCGGGTAAACTGCATTTCCATACTGGTCAACTGCTGAATATTCAACCTTGACATCTGTCATGTCATCAGCGAATCTTACTGTTGCCGGTACTGTTGTAGGAAGAACAGCTGCACCCAGAGTAAATGTGTCAGTAGCTTTAGCTGAGACAAGATTTACTGTCTTTGTGGCTGTAACTGCACCAATGTACAGTGTGAGTGATCCTGATGTAGGATCTGTAGTTGCCCAAGCAGAACCCTTGTTTACAGTGACAGTACCTGTCGCACTTGCACCAACTGTACCGTAGGAAGATACACCGTTTACTGTATATGCAGCAGTGACATCTTCATTATACTGGTTATAAACTTTGTAATCTGCTGTAGCTGTACCAACACCGGTTGTTTTAACAAGATCAGAAGTTATTTCAATCTTGGCAACCTTTTCAGCTTCCAACGTAAGTAAAGCTACGTTGTTGCCGGTACCTGAATAAGTCAAACCTTTTTCAGTAACTGTGTAGGTTCCTGCAGCAAATTTGCCGAATGTCTTGGTAAGAGTTGCAACTTTCTTGTCTGCATCCCAAGTTACATTTACAGGAACAATGAAGCTACCGCTTTTAACTTCAAATGAAGCCTTTGTAGTATCAACAGCTGAACCAAATGTTACAGTCAGCTTGCTTGCTCCAACGATTGCAGCGTTGATTTTTTCTGAATACAAACCTGCAGCAATGTAAGCAGCTTCGTCAACTGTTCCACCTGCTACGAGTGTAGCTGCAAGAGTAGTAGTTCCGCCTTTTACATTAGCCTTAAGAGCTTCAACAGTAGCAACAGCTACAGCGTTGATGTCGAAAGGAGTTACGTTGCCGGCAACTGCCAAACCTGCTGTAGCAGCGAATGTCAATGTGTCAGCGTATTCATAGTCAGCAGGTGTTGCATAGCCAAGTGCGCTAAGCAAAACTTTGTAGTACTGCTGTGCTGTGAGTATATCTTGTGGCATGAAGTTAACTCCGTCGCCCACCCAGCCCAGTGAAGGGTTAGCTTTTAAATAAGCCATTAAAGGTGTTGCCCATTCTGCAGATGCAGCATCGGCAAAGTTTTCAGTTCCAGTATAGGCAGCGGCTTCATTATAAAGGCCTTTTAACCTAAGGAACATAACTGCAGACTGAATTCTTGTTGGTACTGTTACGGCATAATCAGCTGTAACTCCATCGCTGCCCGTTCCAATGAGCATGCCTATGTCGCTACAAGTCTGTGTGTCAGCTGAAAGACCTTCAGCTGCAAATGCAGGGATCGCAAATGTAGCAAGCATTGCTATAGTTACGATTACTGCAAGTAACTTTTTGAGATTTCTCATACTCTCAAATCCTCCTCATAATTTTTTGGGATCGGCTGCTTGCGCTAATCAGGTTACGCCTTTCCCTGGATTGATAACCTGAACTGTCTTACTTCAGGGCAAGAATTGCATGGGCCTGCCCTGAACTCAAATTGATTATATCACCGCGATTTTGGCCAGTCAACAAATCAAAATCAAGTGTAAAGAAAATGTAACAGAGTTGAAACAAAGCCCTTGCGTCCATTTTCCCTATTTCGACAGTTGATTTGTTCACCGTTGGAAACCAGCAGATAATATACACCGAAACTGTGAAGGCCTTTCTTACATAGGAAAGGCCACCATAATTTAGCAATTTTAATTATATCACCTATATTATTAGTTTTCAACAAACTTTGAACAAGTTTGTTGAAGTTATATACAACTAATAATCAATAGATATAATATATAAGAAGTTACAGCAAAAGCCGGCATTGCACCGGCTTTTGGCACGCTTATGGACTATCGGGTATTTCTGGCACCTACATTCTTTTCAGCCATCTCAATTGCTTTTCTGACGATGTTTCCACAGTTTCTTGAGGATACTGCCCCCCAGCCTTCTGCTTCAACAGTGTCAGCAACTCCCAACTCTCTGGCAATCTCGTACTTCAACTGCTCCGACATGATACTTCTCCGTCCGCTCACAGTCATTCCTCCTTTGCCTTTCCATTGCATGCATTTATTATTATGTCCGCAGGTTGTACAAATATTCCGCCGATATTATGTCGCCACATACTCCGAATTTCCTCTCACCTCTTACATAAACGTCACACATACCACGTTATGTTAATATAATGAACCAAAGAGGTGGTGTTTTTATGGCGTATTCCGAAAGAGAGCTGCTGGCAAGGATTATTAAATGCGAGGCCGGAGGTGAAGGTGAAGCCGGAATGAAAGCTGTTGCTACAGTCATTATGAACAGGGTACATGTGGCTTACGGGGAGTATCTCAGAACAGGTCAGGGGAACCTCCGGCGTGTCATAGAACAACCCTACCAGTTCACCTGCATGATGACGGAAGCTTATGGAGCACCAAATCCACAGACTGTATGGTCCTGCCCTCCCGAGCAGATACATTATGATATAGCCGATTGGGCTTTGTCCGGAAATGTCCTGCCGGCTGTTGCTCCGTGCCTCTGGTACTTTAACCCCTACAGCCAGATATGTGAAACTTATTTCCCACGGAACAGATCGGGATCTGCATACAATCGGGTAAGTGAGCATTGCTTCTATCAACCTACTGCTCTTTATGCCGAAACTTAAAACCTGACTGACTTTGATAACAATATAATAGAAGAAGGAGATGATTATATGTCAATAACAGGAAATATATACAGGCAACCGACTCAGATGCACACAAACGGAGCCACTACTGCAATGATGCCTACAGGCTTCCCTGCTGTCGGCGCCATGACACCACCGCTGCCTACAGGGTTCCCTACAGGAGGAACCACTACACCCCTGCTTCCGGCACAGGGTGGGATGCCTGCAATCCCTATAGGTGAAATGCCACCCGTAACCGTACAGAGCCCTCTTTATACTCCCGGATTCCTGAGGACACAGATTGGACGGCGAATGAGGGTGGAATTCCTCATAGGTACAGGTACTCTTGTAGACAGGACCGGGACCCTCGTCGCTGTGGGTGCGAGCTACATTTTAATAAGGCTGGTGGATTCGGACGATGTAATGATGTGCGATATCTATTCTATCAAGTTCGCTACGATATTCATTTAGTAATGATCTGTTTAAAAGACAACTACATGAAAGGGGCAGTTACGCCCCTTCCTTTTTCACTTGCGTGCTTTTGTCGACTTATTAGGCTTTGAGATATCCGTAAGCGCCTCGGAAGCCTCTGTGTCGAACCTTGTATCCGTTGCCAAATCTCCCAGCGCCACAATTCCAACGAGTGTGTTTTTGTCTACTACCGGTATCCGCCTGATCTGGTTCGTTGACATTATCCCTGTAACCTGACTAATATCTGTCTCAGGTGTTACCGCCGTGACATTTGTTGTCATAACATCTTTTACGGTAGTCGTCTGCGGATTGGTGCCATGAGCGACATTCCTGACAACAATGTCTCTGTCCGTGACCACTCCCACTACACCGCTTTGATCACACACCGGTACCGAGCCCACATTGAGCTTCTGCATGAGCTGTGCTGCTTCAGTTATAGTGGCTGAAGGGTTAATAGATGCCACATCCCTGGTCATTATATCCTTTACCTTCAAAAAAATCAGCCTCCTTATTAGTACTAATCATAGACATGATTAAATATGATTCCGTTCTATTTTAACCAATATTGCAGATATGATTCTCATATCATATATAAGTATTGTTAATATTTAACGCTTTAACCCGCGACTACAAAAACATATAATTGAATTAACCGGTCAACTAACAACCCTGGGGGTGTTTCCATTGAAGCGCATTTCCATTCTATTATATGTAGTATCCGTTTCTGCACTATTTGTAATCATTTTTTTGCTGCTCAACTTTTCAAACAGCATTTCAAAGCCGACTGCCACTTACATATCAAACACAAATGCTAACGCAACGGCCTTAAAATTCACACAAAGCAATCTGGGCTTAAAATCTACACAGAATAACCCGGACTTGAAATCCACCACGACCAATTCAAGCAATTCGGATAGTTCGGATAGTTCAAGCAATTCTGGCAAATCAGGCTGGACCATTAGCATGGAGCCTGCCGACAAACGAATAACAGCGTTATCAGCGGATCCGAAAAATATTTTGACTATGAAGGTCAGAGTTACTGATGCCAATGGAAATCCGGTTGAAGGGGCAAGGTTATCTTTGGGCTTTGAGGGTGACGAAGGCATGATTTCAGCATTACAAAGGCTGATGGGCAAATGGGGGAGCTTTTCTTCCTTCAGCAGCCGTACAGGCATCGACGGAACCATCACAGCAACCTACAAGCCACCTGAATACGGCAACTCTCGCAAATCCAGCAGTTCTGGCGCAGGAGAGTCAGCGGAAATCATTGCCTCCGCATCAGAAGCAACGTCAAATGTAATTACACTGGCTGCAACCGTTCAGGGCACTGATCTTAAAGCAATTTTCCCTCTCAAACTGACCCGTGTCCCCGTTGTTCTTATACACGGTTATCAGGCAAGCCCGGAAATTTTCATAGACCTGGAAAAATACCTGGGGGACAAAGGCTATGATATCAAATGCTTCTCATATGATTCCGGCAAGGGTGTAAAATACGCTGCCGGCCAACTGGACACGAGCCTCAGTACACTAAAGCAGGATTATCTGAAATCAGGAATACAGGTTGGAAGCTTTGATGTTGTCGCCCACAGCCTGGGTGGCCTCGTTGCAAGATATTACACCTGCAGCAGCGCATACTCAGCAGGTAAGGATGTACATAAGCTGATATTCCTATCTGTTCCTCATAATGGTTCCATGATGGCATCTTTTGGCCTGATGTACTTCAATGATAGCAGTTTAGTGGATATGATACCGGAGAGCAGCCTCTTTGCAATTAATTTTCCATCTATGGTCAACAAAGGCCTTAACAGCAGCATACAGACCGGCAATATCCTTGACCGGTACGATGAGGTAGTAAGTAACGAAAATGCAAGTCTGGAGGCTTGGGGAATTAAGACAGAGCTTTTCACTGTGGGAGAAAACCTCATGACACTTGGAAATGTTTTATCGGGAACTGTTACAGATGCTGCAAACCACAAAAAAGTATTGCTTGACATCCAGATTTTCGATCGTGTGCTTGATATGTTGAATTCCAATCTTCCATACCCATTAATAAGGAAATGAAACATGGTTTTTTGAGAGGAAAAAGTGGTCAAAACGCTTGTGAAAACAGCCTTTAGAGGTGTTTATGCATCTCTTTATCCACACGGTTGTGGATAAGTTTATTGTTTTACACAAGTCTGTAATGGTTGATATTAGCGGGTTTCAGGCTTATACACATTTTTACCTCTAATAAAACAAAAATCCCTGTGGATAGTTTCAAGTTTTATCCACAGGTCGTCATTACATCCTGTCCTTAAAATGATTTTACGGTGGTCTTCACAAACATTTATTTCCAATTAGTTCCTGAATTTCATGCTGATGTCAACAGCTTTTACCGAATGGGTCAGCTCCCCGACTGAAATTATGTCCACTCCGGTACATGCTATATCATAAATGGTCTCCAGATTTACATTGCCGGATGCCTCCACCAATGCCCTCTTTCCGATAAGCGCTACCGCTTGCCGCATCATATCACAACCCATGTTGTCCAGCATGATGATGTCTGCGCCGCCATCTATCGCCTCCTGTACCTGCTGAAGGTCCTCTGTCTCTACTTCTATTTTCACAGTGTGCGGTATGCCTTCGCGTACTCGCTCTATAGCATTCTTTATGCCTCCTGCTGCCTGGATATGGTTATCCTTGATCAGGACGCCGTCCGACAGACAATGCCTGTGGTTATGCCCGCCGCCCGCTTTAACTGCATATTTTGCCAATGCCCTCATCCCGGGCACAGTTTTCCTGGTATCTACTACCTTAGCCGGCAGATCCTTGATCTTATTGCTGAATTCACTGGTCTTGGTCGCAATCCCGGACATGTGCTGGAGAAAATTCAGAGCCGTCCTTTCTCCTTTAAGGAGCACCTTGGTAGGTCCTTCGAACTCAAGAAAAATATCGCCTTTTTTGACCGTTGTACCATCTTCACCTTTTCTTACAAAAACAACACTGTCGTCCAGTAGGTTGAAGACCCTCTCGAATACGTCAAGGCCGGCGATGACCGCATCCTGCTTAGCCACCAGTACAGCCTTCGAACGTGCATCCTTTTCAATGGTATTATCTGTCGTTATATCTCCCAGAGGCATATCCTCCTTGAGCGCGTTAAGAATCACATCATCAATCTGGATACCATCAAGCATATGTCATACCTCACGTCTCTTTATTATATGCCTTTTCCAGTTTACATCGTCCTTTTCACTGAAGTCGGCGCGGTAATGGGCTCCACGGCTTTCCTCCCTTTCAAGTGCCGATTCGACGACCAGCCTTGACAGAAGAAGGATGTTTCGTAGTTCATAGTCATTGAGATCTTTAGTGTTATTAATTGAATTATTTGTGCTGTCTTTCATCAGTGCCGTAAGGCTTTTGATCTTTCCCAGTGCTTTTTCGAGGCCTTCTCTGCTCCTGATGATACCAACATTTTTCGTCATTTCCTGTTGGATGTCTCGCTTTATTTTAATTTTTTCGGAATCGTAAGTAACTATGTAGCCGGATTTGTTTTCCGGAGCCTCATTTCCGGCAGTTTGAACCTGACTTCCATCCTTAACCCTGACCCCGACTTGATCTGCTTTACCAATCTTTAGCATCTCATCCACATGCAACGCAATGATCCTGCCGAACACAAGCCCCTCCAGCAGCGAGTTGCTTGCCAGGCGGTTTGCACCATGTATACCGTTACTGGCACATTCACCACAGGCGAAGAAACCATCGATATTGGTCCTTCCCTGTGTATCCGCCTTGATCCCGCCCATGCAGTAATGCTCGGCCGGCGCTACAGGTATCAAATCCTTTGTAATGTCGATCCCATAGCTGAGGCATGTCTTGTATATGTTGGGAAACCTGTTTTCCAGGTACTCCTTGCCTTTAAATGAAATATCAAGGTAAACATTGGTTGTTCCGGTCCTCTTCATTTCCTTGAAAATCGCTCTGGACACCACATCCCTGGGCGCAAGCTCTGCAAGCTGATGATATTCCGGCATAAATCTCCCGCCCTCAGAATTTTTCAGCAGTGCACCCTCCCCGCGAACAGCCTCGGAAATCAGGAAACTCTTATTATCCGGGTGATAGAGCACTGTAGGGTGGAACTGGATGAATTCCAAATCCGTAAGCTCTGCGCCTGCCCTGTATGCCATGCTGATCCCGTCACCCGTAGCCACTTCAGGATTGGTAGTGTTGCTATAGAGTTGTCCATATCCACCGGTTGCACAAATAACGATGTCCGAAAGCATGAGCCTCATGTCGCCGCCGTTTTCATCACAGATCAGCACACCCTTGCATTTACCGTTTTCAGTCAACAGATCGATGACAAAAGTGTTTTCAAATATCCTTATGTTCTCCCTTGTCTTTACGACCGAGATAAGCTTGTCGCAAACTTCCTTGCCTGTAGTATCCCCTGCATGAATTATCCTGTTCATGCTGTGGGCGGCTTCCCTGGTCAGTGAAAGTTCCTGAGTTTCCTTTTCGTCATGTGTATCTTTCTTATCGAAATTGACGCCAAAATCACAAAGGCGGTGGATGTTCCCCGCCGCCTCATTAACCAGGACCCATACACTCTCCTCATCACACAGGCCGCCGCCTGCATAAAGTGTATCCTTCAGATGCAGTTCCGGAGAATCCTTTTTATCCAGTGAAACCGCTATCCCGCCCTGTGCAAGGACAGAATTGCTTATGTCGATTGTTTCCTTGGTAAGTATTGCAATATCCGCCTCGGGTGATATCTCCAAAGCGGTATAAACACCGGCTATTCCACTCCCGATGATGATTGCGTCATGATGTTCCTTCTTTATATTGTTATATTCAAAATCAACCAGATATCTGCGTTCGTTCAAGTCCATTCCTTCTTTCATATAAACCGGCTATATATTCCGCCGATTCAGGATAACCAGCGGTGATCCCTCGTGCTGCGTATGTCTTGCCTGCCATCCTTACGCCAACTCCAGCATCCTGTCCAGACATTTCCTCGCCCTGGCCATGATCCCTTCCTCCAGTTCAATTCTATATTTCATTTCCTTCAATGAATCATAAACGCTCTTTAACGTCGTTTTCTTCATGTTGGGGCAAACCAGCCCCTGAGACATAAGGTAAAACTGCTTGCCGGGATTGTCTCTTTTCAACTTGAACATTACCCCCATCTCAGTGCCGATGATGAATTTGTCGGCTTTGGATGATGCGGCATAGTCAATTATCTGTTTGGTACTCCCTGCAAAATCTGCAAGAGCAACTACCTCGGGACGGCATTCCGGATGTACCAGCATTTCAGCATCAGGGTGAAGTCCCCTGATTTTCATGACATCCTCGGGCTTTATCCTATGATGAGTAGCACAGAATCCCTTCCATAAAATAATGTTCTTTTCAGGAACCTGTTCAGCCACATAATGGCCAAGATTCTGGTCCGGAACAAATATGATGTCCTTCTCAGGTATCGATTTTATAATTTTAAGTGCGTTTGAGGATGTACAGCAGATATCGCTTTCAGCCTTGACTTCAGCGGATGAATTTATATAGCATACCACAACAGCTCCCGGATGTCGCAACTTTTCTTCTCTTAATGCTTCTGCCGTTACCATGTCGGCCATGGGACAGCCTGCATCGATCTCCGGCAGCAGTACTGTCTTTTGCGGCGAAAGGATCTTGGCGCTTTCTGCCATGAAATGAACACCGCAGAATACGATGACCTCTGAAGGATTGTCAGCACAATACTTGCTCAATGCAAAGGAATCGCCTACAAGATCGGCTATTTCCTGAACCTCGTCAACCTGATAGTTATGCGCAACGATTGTCGCATTCCGTTCCTTTTTTAGATATGCAATTTTTTCTTTAAGTTCGTTTGTTTCGTTTGTTTCGTTTATTTTGTTTGTTGCGTTAGTTTCATTTGTTAAATTTGTTGCGTCATTTCCCAATATTTCTTTTATATTCATTTGATTGAGCGGCTCCGTCCCGTTTTACAGTTTATGATTATTTACGATTAATGTTATACATTTATTATATATTGCCATATTGCATCATTTCAAACCGTCGATAATTTTTTAACAAAATTGTTTGCAGGTTTAACAAACGAAAATTTCAAGCTTTCTATATATTCTAATACTTTGGGTATGTTTTGTAAAGCAAATGTTGGCTATGAATAAGGCATTAAATGCACGTTTCAGGGTTATTTCATTGTGTGAGTAAAGTTATGGACATAGCACAAAGCTCCATGTGGTTAACATGGAGCTTTGGTATAAATCTGGCGGAGACCTATTTTCCCGGGCCGTTACCAGCCAAGTATCGTCGGCACTGAGAAGCTTAACTGCCGTGTTCGGTATGGGAACGGGTGTGGCCTTCTCGTAATATCCACCAGAAAATTGTTGGGCACTTCGTTTTTACTTGTACCCTCAAAACCATATAATGTGTAGAGTTTGTTTTTCGATGAGATCGACGAATTTGTCAAACCATCTAACGTTTAAGACCTATTTCTTTATGATACTGTCTTGATGCTCTGGGTTTTATACCAGAGTTATTTGGTCAAGCCCTCGACCTATTAGTACCAGTTAGCTCAATACATTACTGCACTTACACACCTGGCCTATCAACCATGTAGTCTACATGGGGTCTTACCCTTACGGTGGGATATCTCATCTTGGGGTTAGTTTCACGCTTAGATGCTTTCAGCGTTTATCTATGCCCGACTTGGCTACCCAGCTGTGCCTTTGGTAAGACAACTGGTACACCAGAGGTCAGTCCATCCCGGTCCTCTCGTACTAAGGACAGATCCCCTCAAATATCCTGCGCCCGCGACAGATAGGGACCGAACTGTCTCACGACGTTCTGAACCCAGCTCGCGTACCGCTTTAATTGGCGAACAGCCAAACCCTTGGAACCTACTACAGCTCCAGGATGCGATGAGCCGACATCGAGGTGCCAAACCTCCCCGTCGATGTGGACTCTTGGGGGAGATAAGCCTGTTATCCCCAGGGTAGCTTTTATCCGTTGAGCGATGGCAATTCCACTTTCATACCACCGGATCACTAAGTCCTACTTTCGTACCTGCTCGAGTTGTAGCTCTCGCAGTCAGGCTACCTTATGCCTTTGCACTCAATGCGCGATTTCCAACCGCGCTGAGGTAACCTTTGAACGCCTCCGTTACTCTTTAGGAGGCGACCGCCCCAGTCAAACTGCCCACCTGACATTGTCCCAAATCCAGATTATGGACCATGGTTAGAGTTCCAGTACTTTTAGAGTGGTATCCCAACGTCGACTCTGCATAAACTGGCGTCTACGCTTCTCAGTCTCCCACCTATCCTGTACAAAAAATACCGAAACCCAGTATCAGGCTACAGTAAAGCTCCATGGGGTCTTTCCGTCTAGTCGCGGGTAACTTGCATCTTCACAAGTACTACAATTTCGCCGGGTACATTGTTGAGACAGTGCCCAAGTCATTACGCCATTCGTGCGGGTCAGAACTTACCTGACAAGGAATTTCGCTACCTTAGGACCGTTATAGTTACGGCCGCCGTTTACTGGGGCTTAAGTTCATTGCTTCTCCTTGCGGATTACAAATCCCCGTAACCTTCCAGCACCGGGCAGGCGTCAGCCCCTATACGTCATCTTTCGATTTAGCAGAGACCTGTGTTTTTGTTAAACAGTTGCTTGGGCCTATTCTCTGCGGCCCACTTGCGTGGGCACCCCTTATTGCGAACTTACGGGGTCAATTTGCCGAGTTCCTTAACAATGCTTCTCCCGATCGTCTTAGGATTCTCTCCTCACCTACCTGTGTCGGTTTGCGGTACGGGTACCTTTACTCTCGATAGTGGCTTTTCTCGTCAGTGCGGAATCAGTTACTTCAGTACTCTAATTTCCCTCCCCATCAGGTCTTCGAAACGTCCGGCGGATTTGCCTACCAGACTATCTATCTCCCTTGGACGGGCGCTTCCAGCAACCCGCTTAACTTATCCCCCTGCGTCCCCACCTCTCTGATAACGAGTAACGGTAGTACAGGAATTTCAACCTGTTGTCCATCGCCTACGCCTCTCGGCCTCGGCTTAGGTCCCGACTTACCCTGGGCGGACGAACCTTCCCCAGGAAACCTTAGGTTTTCGACGGTAAAGATTCTCACTTTACTCTCGCTACTTATTCCGGCATTCTCACTACTGCCTCGTCCAGCCGTCCTTACGATCGACCTTCTACCTACTACAGTAAGCTCCCCTACCACGTCATTACTGACATCCATAGCTTCGGTACACAGTTTGAGCCCCGGTAATTTTCGGCGCGGGCTCACTCGACTAGTGAGCTATTACGCACTCTTTGAATGAGTGGCTGCTTCTAAGCCAACATCCTAGCTGTCTTAGCAAGCCCACATCCTTTTCCACTTAACTGTGATTTTGGGACCTTAGCTGATGGTCTGGGCTTTTTCCCTTTTGACTACGGAACTTATCTCTCGCAGTCTGACTCCCGGACTAAATCTATACGGCATTCGGAGTTTGATAGGATTCGGTAACCCGGTAAGGCCCCTAGTCCATTCAGTGCTCTACCTCCGCTAGATATATCCGAGGCTAGCCCTAAAGCTATTTCGGGGAGAACCAGCTATCTCCGAGTTCGATTGGAATTTCTCCGCCACCCACAGCTCATCCCAGACCTTTTCAACGGTCACGTGGTTCGGTCCTCCACGAGATTTTACTCCCGCTTCAACCTGTCCATGGGTAGGTCACCCGGTTTCGGGTCTATTACACGTAACTTGACGCCCTATTAAGACTCGGTTTCCCTTCGGCTCCGTACCTTAAGTACTTAACCTTGCTACGTACAATAACTCGCCGGACCGTTCTACAAAAAGTACGCTGTCGAGCCTTAACGCTCTTCAACTGCTTGTAAACATAGGGTTTCAGGTACTATTTCACTCCCCTCCCGGGGTACTTTTCACCTTTCCCTCACGGTACTGCTTCACTATCGGTCACCAGGTAGTATTTAGCCTTGGAGGGTGGTCCCCCCTACTTCCCACAAGGTTTCACGTGCCTCGTGGTACTCCGGATACTGGTCTGTCTTTGCACATTTCACATACGGGACTTTTACCCTCTATGGTCTACACGTTCCAGTGTCTCATTCTGCTATGTGCTCGGAATCATTATACCAGTCCATTACCCCAACATACATTGCTGTATGCAGGTTTAGGCTCCTCCGCTTTCGCTCGCCACTACTTACGGAATCTCGGTTGATTTCTTTTCCTGTGGGTACTTAGATGTTTCAGTTCCCCACGTCTCCCTCCGTAACACTATGAATTCATGTTACGGTACTTAGCTGTTTAGACTAAGTGGGTTGCCCCATTCGGAAATCTACGGGTCGTAGGCTATTTGCGCCTTACCGTAGCTTATCGCAGCTTATCACGTCCTTCATCGGCTCCTGGTGCCAAGGCATTCACCCTATGCTCTTATTAGCTTGACCTTTTGTCCAAAGCGTCAATAAACTTCGCATCACTGTGTCAGATTTCACGATCTCTGGTGCTCATGTATAATATATACACTCCGCTCCTCGACGTTCATCATCGTTGCGCTGCTCGTTTCTTGCCACTTTGTACGATCCACAATTATCGCTAAATAATTGTTTCTTGGTTCTCAATACTTACGCAACCTGCGTTGCGCAAGCGATCTTAAAGTGATTTGTCTTTACACGTCAAATGAGTTTAACAGGGATTATCGCGTAGCGCATAATCTTCATTACTCTGCTGCGCAGCAATCCTATTTCAAACCGAAGTTTGAAACTATCCTAAGAGTTTCTAGTTGTATCGTTTGAATGATACTGTAGTTACCCTTATTTGTTTGTCTTTCTCATTTCCGCACACGTCCTCACGTGTGCTATGTCGCTTTACACATTATATAGTTTTCAAGGTACAATCACAGTTTCCTGTGAAGTTACGGACTTATCATCCGTGGATTTTAAATTATACGCGGTTTCAGTTGTTACGTCAACCGGTAAATTTACCCTGTCATAAGAGCAAAAAAAATGCTGTTACTAAAGGTTGGTGGAGATAATGAGACTCGAACTCATGACCCCCTGCTTGCAAGGCAGGTGCTCTCCCAGCTGAGCTATACCCCCGTCGATTTGTTAATTGACGATTGTAGTTGCTCAACGGTCAGTTCTCTTCGTCAATTATCATGTTTTCGAAGATCCCTTTTATGGGCCTTCAAAAGTGAACAGTGTATTTTAGATAACTCGCTTGTACTGCTCTGCAGTACGTGTCTCACTTCAACAATCACTTACGCAATTGTTTGGTTGAGACTTAATGCAATTCCGATTGCGAGTCACGATTTCTCGTTCCCTCTTAATCTCATTACATATCGACCAGGAGTGTTGTGATACCTCGTCGGTACCACGGTTCTCCTTAGAAAGGAGGTGATCCAGCCGCACCTTCCGATACGGCTACCTTGTTACGACTTCACCCCAATCATCGGCCCCACCTTCGGCAGCGCCCTCCATTACTGGTTAGACTACTGACTTCGGGTGTTGCAGACTCTCATGGTGTGACGGGCGGTGTGTACAAGGCCCGGGAACGTATTCACGGCAGTATGCTGACCTGCCATTACTAGCAATTCCGACTTCATGTGGGCGGGTTGCAGCCCACAATCTGAACTGGGACTATTTTTGAGGATTCGCTCCGGATTACTCCTTAGCACCCTGCTGTTATAGCCATTGTAGTACGTGTGTAGCCCAGGACATAAGGGGCATGATGATTTGACGTCGTCCCCACCTTCCTCCGATTTGTCACCGGCAGTCTCGCTAGAGTGCCCAACTTAATGCTGGCAACTAACGACAAGGGTTGCGCTCGTTGCGGGACTTAACCCAACATCTCACGACACGAGCTGACGACAACCATGCACCACCTGTACAGCAGCTCCGAAGAGCTATGCAATCTCTTGCATATTCCACTGTATGTCAAGCCCTGGTAAGGTTCTTCGCGTTGCTTCGAATTAAACCACATACTCCACTGCTTGTGCGGGCCCCCGTCAATTCCTTTGAGTTTCAACCTTGCGGCCGTACTCCCCAGGTGGGATACTTATTGTGTTAACTGCGGCACGGAAGGGGTCGATACCTCCCACACCTAGTATCCATCGTTTACAGCGTGGACTACCAGGGTATCTAATCCTGTTTGCTCCCCACGCTTTCGCGCCTCAGCGTCAGTTATCGTCCAGAAAGTCGCCTTCGCCACTGGTGTTCCTCCCAATATCTACGCATTTCACCGCTACACTGGGAATTCCACTTTCCTCTCCGACACTCAAGAAACACAGTTTCAGATGCAGCTCCGAGGTTAAGCCTCGGCATTTCACATCTGACTTACATTCCCGCCTACACGCCCTTTACACCCAGTAATTCCGGACAACGCTCGCCACCTACGTATTACCGCGGCTGCTGGCACGTAGTTAGCCGTGGCTTGTTTTTGGGGTACCGTCATTTTTTTCGTCCCCCATCAAAGAAGTTTACAATCCGAAAACCTTCATCCTTCACGCGGCGTTGCTGCGTCAGGGTTTCCCCCATTGCGCAATATTCCCCACTGCTGCCTCCCGTAGGAGTCTGGGCCGTGTCTCAGTCCCAATGTGGCCGATCAACCTCTCAGTTCGGCTACCGATCGTCGCCTTGGTGGTCCGTTACACCACCAACTAGCTAATCGGACGCGGGCCCATCTATCACCGGATTACTCCTTTGATCACAAGAAGATGTCATCTCGTGATGTTATGCGGTATTAGCACAAGTTTCCCTGTGTTATCCCCCAGTGAAAGGCAGGTTGCCCACGCGTTACTCACCCGTCCGCCGCTAAGATAATATTACTATTATCTCCGCTCGACTTGCATGTGTTAGGCACGCCGCCAGCGTTCGTCCTGAGCCAGGATCAAACTCTCTAAAAAATTTTTATATCAGGACCGAAGTCCGTCAATTACGTTTTTTGTAGAAAGCCATTTGGCTCTTTACTATTTACTGACTTTAAGTTCGCAAGTTTTTAATTCGAGTGACATTTCTCGCTAGAGATGTGTCACCGTACATTATTCACTCTTGAAATTGTACGAGTTATTATTATTACACTGTTTACTTTTCAAGGTCCATCCAGAATGTTTAGCAGCTCGTATTGCTACTTGCTTCTATTCATTCTGTCGAAAGCGCTTTCGCTCTTTCGTTGCCGTTCCGTTTAAAGCGGCTTGATTATCTTACCACGCTGCCTTTTGTTTGTCAACTACTTTTTTGTTTACTCTTTTTACCATCAAGTCCGGTGTTACGAAGCGTTTCAACGCTTCTCCCTTCCGTCTTTCAGTCGTCAGCAGCGACAGCTTTATTACTATACCACCGCAGCACCTCACGTTCAATCCAACATAAGCTGCATATTCACGCTTTAATCATATTTATGCCACAGATTCTCCTTTTTACTCATTTATCTTGTTGTATCATACTTATTCCTGCCGAATGGAATCACATTTTCAAATACTCCTTTGTGAATAACAAATATGAATAGTTCCAGTTCACTCGTCCGCGAAGATATGAATGGCGAACGAGTTATTTAATATAATTAGGAAAGGGACTTTCCGATCGTTCGGAAAATCCCCTTAACCCTGACAAGTTTTACTTATTCCGCTGGATCATACTTCATCGTCTTTACAGCGATAGTTTTGTATGCTCCTGATTTATCCTTCATTGAAACCTTGAATTTATAAATCTCTGCATATATATCGAAACTTTCCCATTCAGTTACATCAGAATACATATCATTGTCTTCTTCGAGGGTGAAAGATGTATCGTTGGTATAATAAATTACTGTGCCGCCCTGATTGATAATCTCGCACTTAATGGTATATGTACCTTTGGGTATCCCCCCTATATCTACAACAGAGTAATACTTTTTCCCAGAATCAAGTACTGGTATCATTGAGTATGTACCTTCTATATTTTCACCGTCTTCTTTAAAAACAAAGAAATTTATACTGGCTTCCGGCTTTATAACACTCGCTGTCTGCGATCCGGCGTCCCATTCCACTATGCCGTTTACGCCTTCAACACATGCCCTGAGTGGCAACAGGGTACTCCCGTTAAAATTGATGGCCGGCACTTTAGGAAATATCTGAGCTACTCCATTGATTACTACATTGACGATTGCATTTCCTTGATAGTCCCCATTGATTCCTGCTGCAAGGCCCACAGTAGAAATAGAAATAACCAGAATCAGTGTTACGATAATCATTCCAAGCTTTTTCATTAAAAACCTCCTAGAATTTTTTGATAAAATCCTCATCTATTATACATTAAAGTTTTATTATGTAACAATATGCTGTTTTTTGTTATTTAGGCAAAAAAGTAAGCGCACGGTTCTATCCCATGCGCTTACACCAATCATACCTTTGCTCGGTCAGCTCCTAATCTTCCAGGCCTACTTCGCTGTCAGCGTTATTGACACCTGCCGCTCCATCGCTGCCTTCTGCTCCGTCGCTGCCTTCCACTCCATCGGTGCCTTCCGATTCCTCTTCGGCTTCCGCTTCATCCATTGTAATCCTCGCAATGCTCACAACCTTGTCGCCGCCGGTCGTCCTCATAAGCGTTACGCCCATGGTCGCCCTTCCGAGTATGCTTATTTCAGCGACTTCCATCCTTATTATTGTTCCGTCTGAACTTATGAGCATTATTTCGTCGCTTTCATTTACAAGTCTGGCTCCAGCCACTTTTCCGGTCTTCTCCGTCACTCTGTAAGTCAGTATGCCTTTACCTGCCCTGGTCTGAACCTTGTATTCATCCAGTTCGGTTCGCTTGCCAAAGCCGTTTTCAGTAACTACCAGCAAAGTAGCGTCGGGAATTGAAGCTCCCATGCCAACTACATAGTCGTCCTCATCGAGGTTGATGCCCCTTACTCCCTGTGAAACCCTGCCCAGAGGCCTTACGTCGCTTTCCTTGAACCTTATGGACATACCGTCCCTTGTTACCATTATTATATCCTTGGCGCCGTCAGTCAGCCTGACGTCAATCAGTTCGTCATTCTCCCTCAGCGTAACTGCCGCAAGGCCGCCGCGCCTGATACTGTCGTATTCCATCAGGTCGGTCTTCTTAATATGGCCTAATTTTGTGGCCATTATGAGATACTGCCCTTCCGTATAGCCTGCTATCGGAATTATGGCAGTGACCTTTTCGTTGCCATCCAGTTCAAGAAGATTGACTATTGCAGTCCCCTTTGCCGTGCGCCCAGCTTCGGGTATCTGATATGCCTTTAGCCTGTATACCCTGCCTTTGTTGGTGAAGAACATGATGTAGTTATGGGTCGAGGTTATAAATAGATTTTCAACAAAATCCTCTTCCCTCGTGCTCAAAGCTGCAATGCCCTTCCCGCCCCTTCTCTGGCTCTTGTAGGTATCCGCAGGCAATCTCTTTATATAGCCGAAATGTGTCAGTGTTATTACACTTTCCTCTTCCTCTATAAGATCTTCTATGTCTATTTCATCCTCGTCGGCTGTTATCTCTGTGCGCCTGTCGTCTCCATATTTGTCCCTTATCAGAGTAAGCTCGTCCTTTATTATGCCAAAGAGGAGGGCTTCATCCACCAGAACCGACCGGAAATAAGCCACCTTCTCCATGATATCCTTATACTCCGCCTCCAGCTTTTCCCTTTCGAGTCCGGTAAGCCTTCCCAATCTCATGTCCACGATTGCCTGAGCTTGTCTTTCACTCAGGTTGAATCTGTCCATCAAACCCTGTTTCGCAAGTACTTCCGTCCGTGATCCCCTTATTATGGCGATGACTTCATCAAGAAAGTCTATGGCGATTCGAAGGCCTTCCAAAATGTGCGCCCTGGCCTCCGCCTTCTCAAGTTCGAACTTGGTCCTTCTTGTGATGACGACCTTCTGGTGTTTTATATAATGATCCAGCGCCTGGCGAATGTTTATTATCTTGGGTTCGAACTTGCCTTCCTCCGATTGGACCAGCGCCAGCATGTTGACGCTGAAGGCATCCTGCAGCTGGGTGTTTTTATAGAGCTGATTCAGCACAACGCCTGGATTCGCATCTCTTTTCAGTGATATGACGATCCTGACGGCTTCATTTCTGTCCGATTCGTCGTTAATATCGGAAATGCCTTCCAGTCTCTTTTCCTTTGTAAGCTCGGCAATCTTCTCTATCAGCCTTGCCTTGTTTACCTGGTAAGGCAGATCTTTGACTATTATTCTCTGTCTGTTTCCGCTGACTGTCTCAATCTCCGTTTTGGCACGGACAACGACCCTGCCGCGGCCTGTCCTGAAGTAATCCCTGATTCCCTGCTTTCCGATTATGGTGCCGGCAGTCGGGAAATCGGGGCCTTTGATTATTTTATTGAGATCGTCCACTGTAGTTTCCGGATTATCAATCACCTGGATTATTCCATTGATGACCTCTGTAAGATTGTGGGGCGGAATGTTCGTAGCCATTCCGACCGCTATACCCGTAGAACCGTTGACGAGCAGATTGGGGAAGCGCGACGGAAGAACCACCGGCTCCATCTCGTGCTCATCAAAGTTGGGCTTGAAATCGACTGTATCCTTATTAATATCAGCCAGCATCTCCATTGCAATCTTGGCAAGCCTGGCTTCGGTGTATCTGTAGGCAGCCGCTGAGTCGCCGTCCCTGGAACCGAAGTTGCCATGGCCGTCAACAAGCGGTTTTCTGAGAGAAAAATCCTGTGCCATACGGACAAGACTGTCATAGACCGCAGCATCTCCATGGGGATGGAATCGGCCAAGTACGTCACCGACGGTTGTCGCGCATTTCCTGTATGTCTTGTCGGCAGTAAAACCCTGCGTGAACATTGAATACATAATACGTCTGTGGACGGGCTTCAATCCGTCCCTCACATCCGGAAGGGCGCGGTCAACGATAACGCTCATGGCGTAATCGATAAAGGACTTTTTCATCTCGGACTCTATATCTACAGGTATTAACCTATGGCCCTTGACATTCTCGTTGTCTGACATTTATATACCTCTCTCCTGATATCATTGGTAGCAGTATTGCTATTTTTTAGCTGTAGCTCTAATATAATATTTTAATAAACTTTTAGTGCAATGTCCACTTATTTCATATTTTACTGCTAAGAGGCATATTTTTATTTTTAATGTCAGGCTTTCTTTCATAGCATCTTCATGCTCAGCTTTTTGGTATTCTGATTATGAATTCCAGGTACTCACCCCTGTCTATCTGAGCTGCCTTTACATTTATGCCAGATTTCTTCATCAAATCAAGAGCTTGCCGTATTGTATTTATAAATATCCTTATGTCTTTTATTGCCTTGGTAAACTTCTTCTCCGGACGGTTTTCCTTTTCTCTTCTGGTGCATCTTTCAATTGCCCGTTCTACAAGTTCTTCCGTCCTTTTAACATTCATACCTTTCTCACATACATGCTTCAGGACCTTCAGCTGAAGCTGCTCGTCGTGGAGTTTAAGAAGTGCTCTTGCATGCCTTTCTGTAAGGCCATTGTCTGCAAGCATCTTCTTGACCATCGGTGGCAGCTTCAAAAGCCTTATCTTGTTTGCGATAGTGGACTGGCTTTTCCCGATCTTCTGCGCCAGCTCCTCCTGTGTCAGCCCATGGTCGTTAAGCAGGTTGTTATAGCCCTCTGCCTCCTCCATGTAGCTTAGGTCCTCTCTTTGAAGGTTTTCGATAAGTGCCATGACAGCAGAATCATTGTCTGTTACATTCACAATTATTGCCGGTATTTCCTTCAATCCGGCCATTGTAGCAGCCCTGAGCCTTCTTTCACCAGCTACCAGCTCGTAGTTGCCTACCGATATTTTTCTGACATTGATAGGTTGAATGACTCCATACTGTTTGATGGAATCACATAACTCCTCAAGTGCGCCCTTTGCGAATTGTTTTCTTGGCTGGTACGGATTTGGTCTGATACTTTCTATGTTCAGATAGGATATATTCTTCTGCTCATCACGTTTGTCGGTCTTTTGAAGCTGTAGTTTATTTTCCAGCATGCGGCACCATCCTTTTCTCCACTTTTTTCCCCTGTACCTACCCTGTCCTTTGTTATGCAACAGTGCATACAGTAATCGCATCATCCTTCGTATTGCTACTGGGATGATTTACCAGTAATTGGTTGTAGGGAGAAATATTCGCCGCTTCTTTTTTTATTACCTTCTTTTTATTCATGGAATCGTTCGTCCAAAACCGCTATATTACTACATTATACGGTTATTTACCAATCTGGGTTAGAGGTTCTTTTGAAGGTTTTCCCGATTTCCTGGGATATTTTGTCGGGGTTTGTCGAAACTTTCTTATTATAATTATATTTCTACTGAAGTCACTGAAAGGCAGGACAATTCTCCTGACCTCTTCAATTTTCCCACCGAGTATATCCAACGCCCTGCCCGAAGCCTCGATTTCTTCGGTGCTGCTTCCCTTCATTGCTATGAAGATACCGCCTATTTTTACAAATGGAAGGCAGTATTCCAGCAATACCGGCAGTCCGGCCACAGCTCTCGCAACAGCAATATCAAATTTCTCTCTGTACACGGGATTGACGCCCAGATCCTCTGCCCTGCCATGAACGGCAGTTATACCCTTAAGTCCGGTTTCTACGATTACGGTATCGAGGAACTTTACCCTCTTTTCCAGCGCATCCATAAGAGTGATCTTCGAATTTTCACATATAATTTTAATTGGTATTCCCGGGAAGCCTGCTCCTGTGCCAACATCAACTATGCTTTCCCCATTATTGCCTACCCATGGAAGAATACTGAGCGAGTCTATGAAATGCTTTACTATGACTTCCTTTTCCTCTTCGATGGCCGTCAGATTCATTTTCTGGTTCCACTCCAGCAGGAGGTCCTTGAATTTCATCAGCTTTTCAATTTCCTTTTCGCCGAGGTCGTGGGAGTATAACGCAGCCCCCTCCTTTAACAGCTCCTCGGGTGATTTATCTATTACCGATGCATCCAAACCTGTCTCTTTCATATCTTTTCCGTCCTTATCTTTTTCGTCCTTATCTTTTCTCTCACTCATACAGTTCCATCATTCTTTCTTTTGTGCTGCTCAAGATATATGAGGAGAACCGATATGTCCGCAGGTGACACGCCCGATATCCTTGAAGCCTGCCCGACAGATACAGGCCTTTGCTTTTGCAGCTTCTGCCTCGCTTCGATTCGAAGGCCGTAGATGGTGCTGAAATCGATGTCCTCAGGGATCTTTCTCTTTTCAAGCTTTTTAAACTGCTCTACCTGTTGCATCTGCCTCTTTATATAGCCTTCATACTTGACCGATATCTCCACTTCTTCGGCTGTAGCGTTATAAACAGGCGGTTTGACTGTCTTCAGGAAATCCGGCCGGCCCTCATCGAGCTCTTCCAATGCTTCATAGGTTATCTCCGGCCTTCTTAACAATTCGCCCAGTTTTATTCCGCTTTTTATCGGTGTGCTTTGCATTTTATAAAGGAACTCATTAACCCTGTCTGATGGAGGCAGATACGTATTTTCCAGTCTTTTCGCCTCTACGTCCACCTGCTCCTTTTTTGTCAGGAACCTCTCATAACGCTCCCTGCTTATCAGTCCGATTTCATAACCTTTTGGCGTCAGTCGGATGTCTGCGTTGTCCTGCCTGAGCAGAAGCCTGTATTCAGCTCTTGAGGTCATGACACGGTAGGGCTCCCTTGTACCTTTGGTGACCAGGTCGTCTATCAGTACACCTATATATGCCTCAGACCTGTCAAGAATAAGGGGTTCCTTTCCCAGTAATTTGAGTGCCGCATTGATTCCTGCTACCAAACCCTGAGCTGCAGCTTCTTCGTAGCCCGAGCTGCCGTTTATCTGACCGGCGGAAAACAGTCCTTCGATTTCTTTAAATTCCAGACTTAATTTTAACTGTTCCGGGTTGATACAATCATATTCTATCGCATAGGCACTTCGCATTATTACTGCCTTTTCAAGGCCGGGAAGCGTCCTGACCATTTTTTCCTGGACATCCTCCGGAAGGCTGCTGGACATTCCCTGAAGATACATCTCCTGAGTTCCGAGTCCCATGGGTTCTACAAAAACCTGATGGCTTTCTCTCTCTGCAAACGTTACAACCTTGGACTCTATGGAGGGACAATACCGCGGTCCGATTCCTTCAATTTCACCGCTGAAAAGCGGCGATCTGTGAAGGTTTTCCCTGATGACCCGGTGTGTCTCCTTGTTTGTATATGTAAGCCAGCAGGAAACCTGATCCTTTTCAATATGCCCGTTTTCAAATGAAAATGGTCTTATAAGGCCGTCTCCAGGCTGTTCCGACATTTTTGAGAAGTCCATGCTCCGCCTGTTTATCCTTGCCGGCGTTCCTGTTTTGAAACGCATCAGCTCGATCTCATGTTCCTTCATGCTGTCCGAAAGTCTTTCTGCTGGAAAGAGCCCGTCAGGACCGCCGCTATAGTTTACATCACCCAGCACAATCCTGCCTTTGAGGTATGTCCCGGTTGCAAGTACAGCTGCATGGCACTTGTATATTGCACCTGTATGGGATTTGACACCGGTGACCTTTTTGATGCCTTCCGTCTCCTCCATGATGAGTTCTATAACTTCGGCCTGCTTTATATCCAGATTATCCTGGTTTTCCAGGGTGTTTTTCATCTCCATCTGGTATCCCCGACGGTCAACCTGCGCCCGCAGCGAAAAAACCGCAGGTCCCTTTGCGGAATTTAGTATTTTTGATTGAAGGAAAGTCTTGTCGGTACACTTCCCCATCTCTCCACCAAGTGCATCCAATTCTCTTACAAGGTGCCCCTTCGCCGTCCCTCCGACACTGGGGTTGCAGGGCATGTTCGCAATACTGTCCAGATTGATGGCAAATACTATGGTCTTCAGACCCAATCTCGCCGCAGCCAGTGCTGCTTCACAGCCTGCATGTCCGGCGCCGATCACCGCTATATCGTAATTTCCAGCTAAATAATCCATTTGTTACCTCATTTTCCTATGCAGAAGCGCGAGAATATCTCCCTAACCACATCTTCACTGATCGACTCTCCGGTGATATCCCCCAGATATTCCGCAGAATTCTTTATGTCTATTGATATGCAATCCAGCGGCATTCCGGCCTCGTGAGCAGAAGCCGCCTCACTGAGGCTTTCCTTTGCCTTGTCTACCAGGTTTCTGTGTCTGATGTTGGTTAAAAGTACCTCGCTGTTCATGCTGATGGCACCCTTTAAGAACATTCCGGCGATTTCCTCCTCAAGGGCACCTATACCTTGTCCCATGAGCACCGATGCATTCAAAACCCTGCCGTTCTTCAGCTTCTCAGCCATGCTGGCTGCTGTATCCTCGTCAACCAAATCCATTTTATTTATCAGATATATGACTTTCCTGCCGGATATCCTCTCAATGATTGCAGAGTCATCCTCCTCAATACCCCTCGATGCATCAAGCACCATGATGACAAGATCAGCGCTGTCCAAAGCCTTTTCAGCCCTCTCGACGCCGATTCTCTCTATTGGATCGTCCGTCTCCCTTATTCCCGCCGTATCCAGGATGTTGACTGGAATCCCTTTGATACTTACGTATTCCTCTATTACATCCCTGGTCGTCCCGGGGATTTCCGTCACTATAGCCCTGCTCTTTCCCGCAAGCTCATTAAGGAGGGAAGATTTACCCACGTTCGGTTTACCGATGATTGCTGCCTTTACTCCTTCACGGAGGATCCTCCCTCTGTTGAAGCTTTCCGAAGCCTCCTCCAGTTCAGGGATTATCCCCCGGACTTCCTCATATACCTGTTTTCCTGTTATCTCTTCTATATCCTGTTCCGGATAGTCTACTGTCACTTCGATATGTGCTATCAGCCCAATAAGCCTTTTCCTTATTCTCCCCAGCTTTACCGATAGTTTTCCTTCAAGCTGTTCGGCTGCCGCCCTTGAGCCTTCGCTGGTTTTTGCATTGATCAGGTCGATAACGGCTTCAGCCTGGGAAAGATCCATCCGCCCATTCATGAATGCCCTTTTTGTAAATTCCCCCGGTTCGGCAGGTCGTGCCCCTGCGTCTGTCACCAGGGCCAGGATATCCATCAGCACTACTATACCGCCATGGCAGTTGATCTCCACAACATCCTCACAGGTATATGTTGCCGGTTTCGCCATTTTGGAGACAAGCACCTCATCCACCTTTTCACCTGTTCCAGGTTTGATGATCCACCCATGGCTTATAGTATGGCTTTTCATTTCTTTAAATGGCCTCCGCCCTTTGAAAAGAGAGCCGGCTATCGTGAAGGCCTCGCTTCCGCTTATCCTTATAATCCCTATTCCTCCTGCTCCATGAGGAGTTGATATGGCAGCGATCGTGTCGTTCAATTTAAATACTTCTCCTTCATCCCATTTTCCCTATCGCAAAAAAGGACAATTGTAAAACCAACTGCGGTTTCATTCAACCGGTTTTCAACTGTCCTTTGTATCGTTTCACAACGAATCCTCTATTCAAATGTTATGGCTCAGTTTATTTCCTGTAACCTGCATTCTGTTTGAGTGTTATTACTACCTTCCTGTTTGGTTCCTCACCTACGCTGTATGTCTCAACACTTTTATTTTCCTGCAGCGAAGAATGAATTATCCGTCTCTCATAAGGGTTCATAGGTTCAAGTGTTACATTTTTCCTGTAACGTACAACTCTCTCGGCAAGTCTGTTTGCAAGGTTGATAAGGGTTTCCTCTCTCTTTTGCCTGTAGTTCTCGATATCAACCGTCACACGTTTATAGTCTTCCTTGCCCTTGTTCACTACGAGACCTGTAAGATATTGAAGTGCGTCAAGTGTCTCGCCGCGCCTTCCGATTATTATCCCACTGTCCTTGCCGGTTATCCTTACAATTACCGATTCGTCGTCCTCTTCTGCTTCGATGTCGACAGCAACCTTCATCCTGGAAAGGATATCTTCAAGGAACAACCTTGCTTCATCTGCCCTTGAACCGATTATAGTAACCCTTACCCTTGCCACTTTGCCGCCCAGGCCAAAAAGGCCTTTACTTCCTTCATCCAGAACTTCTATCTCGGTATCCTCCCTGTCCACATTCAGGTCCTGAAGTGCAAGGGATATAGCCTCCTGTACCGTTTTACCGGTTTTTTCAACTGAATGGCTCATTACTTTTTGCCACCACCCTTTTTCTTTTCTGGGTATTTATTCTTATTTCCTGATTGGTTGGATTTCCCGTCGGCTTTACCTCCGGACTTTCCAACGGAGTTGGTCCCAGGTTGAGCGCTGTTGCCTTCATTATCATTACTGCCATTGTCGGCAATTGCTTTCTGTTCTTCTAACTTCAATGCTCTCTGCTCTTCCAATTGCTGTGCTATCTTTTCTTCCTGCTGTGCTTTCTTTCTCTTCGTAAGCTTGTTAATGTAAAACTGCTGCCCAATCTGGAATACATAGCCTGCAATCCAGTAAAGGACTACGCCGGCCGGCAGCTGGAATGAGAAAATCAACGTCATGATCGGGCCCATATACTTCATGCTGTTGGTCATGGAATTCGCCATAGCCATCTGCTGATTGCTTCCGGAACTTGAACCGGGCTTTGTTTTAGGCATCGCCATGGAAGTCGCAATATATGTTGTAATTACACCGACAATCGGCAGAATGAGCAGTGGAAGATATATAGCCGCTTGCCCGCCGGCGAAATCAAAAAGCTTTCCTACATCGTAAGTTGCCGTATATCCGAGTTTAAGCCCAAGGAAATTAAAATTGATAAGCTCGCTGGCATTGAGGTTTCCTGTTACCTGGCTCAATGCTGCAGGGTGTCCGTTGAAATAATTCAACGCCGCCAGCTCCTGCTGCAGGCCGGTCACTTTCTCACCCATCTGTTCCAATCCGGTTGTAGCGACACTAATTATATTGTTAATCTGTTCTTCGCTCTTGCCCAGCATGAACTTAAGCGGCTGGACAATAACCCAGTAGAGGGAAAGTAGAATCGGCATCTGTATAAGAAGAGGAAGACATCCCCCGGCAGGATTGACCTTGTTTTCCGAGTAGACCTTCATTGTTTCCGCATTCAGTTTTTCCTTGTCGTTCTTGTACCTCTTCTGTATGTCCTGTATAAGGGGCTGTAGCTCCTGCATCTTTGAGGTCGAATGATATTGCTTGACCGTGAGGGGCAGCAACACCAGCTTGACAACTACTGTAAAGATAATGATCGCAAGGCCGTAGTTGTTGAACGCCAGCGTATTATAAATGAAAAATAGGAACTTTCCCAAAGGATAAGCAATAAAATCAAGATTCATATATGTTTCCCTTCTCGGATGATGCTATTTGCACCAAATACAAAGCTTATTTGCCTTAAATTTATTTTACCGGATCATACCCTCCCGGATGAAATGGATGGCATTTTATAACCCTTTTTATCGTGAGATATCCTCCCTTGATTACTCCATACTTGCTGAGTGCTTCAACGGCGTAATGCGAGCAGGTCGGATAAAACCTGCAGCTTGGCTTTTTCAAGGGAGATATCCACCTCTGGTAAAATTTGATTAATATTATGAAAAACCGTCTAAATATTTTCATTATCTTTAATATATATATCCAGCTTTTTCAGAAGGAATTTCATTTCCCTGCTGATTTCCTGGAAACCCGGCATCTCTTCTGCTTCCCTTGCCATAAAAACCAGATCGAAGCCCTTGCGCAGCTTATCTTCGTAAGCCCTGTAGCTCTCTCTCGCAAGACGCTTCAGCCTGTTTCTTTTGACGCTCTTTCCAACCTTCTTGGTCACGGTTATTCCAAGCCTGTTGTTGTTGCTCCTGTTTTTAAATACATACAGTACAAGATACTTACCGACATAAAACTTCCCTTTTTTATATGCACGCATGAATTCATAATTCTTTTTTAAAGGAACTGTGTTTTTCATACCAGCCGGTCTCCATATCTGCCTATATGCATCTCAAGCATTTAGTGCTCATTGAATTATACTCACTATCCTGCTTGAATGTCTGCAACCACAGGCCTGAAACAAACATTAACGCCATTAAAGAAAAAGACCACACGCATGCGGTCTTACGCTGAAAGCACTTTTCTTCCTTTAAGTCTGCGTCTTTGCAATACCTTTCTGCCGTTAGCAGTACTCATTCTTTTTCTGAACCCGTGTTCTTTCTGTTTGTGTAGCTTTTTGGGTTGATAAGTCCTGAACAATTGTAACACCCCCCGTTCCACTCTTCCATACGTATGGAACAATACTATTTTATTATTTCCAGATATACTGATAATAATCAGCAATACACTGTAAAACAAGTTAACGCGCTCCGGTTTCGGAGACATCAAACCAATTATATAGTAAAAGAATTAAAGCTGTCAATATCAACAATAATAAAGTTTAGTAGACCATACGCAACTAGTGGGCTGTAACACCTAAAACTTTAATATGTTACAGGCCACAACATCAAGGAAGTGTATTTGTAACACTTCAAACGTATTAAATAAATAATGAAGTATTACAAAACACTAGCTTGTGGATAATTAAAGAAAAACTAAAATAATTGTGGATAACTTGCCTATTTCTATATTGAATCTTCCTCGAAAGTCTGGTATATTAGTTATACTTCATATGTTGAAGAGATAAACATAAGTCAATACGAAAGAGAACTGCTTTTTAATTCCAATCATAAATAATATATAGAAGAATCACTAAAAATGATCAGGAATTGATATAAGTATTACTCGTTTGCCTATTTAATAGACAATTTTATGTAAATATTGTTTTTTTTGTTATTTCGGCCTGTAGCTTAAACATAACTTGCCAATGCTAATGACAGCTGATTAAAACACAATTTTGGAGGAATATATGAGCATGCCCGTTTCCAGTATATGGCCAAGAACATTGGATCTTCTCAGAAATGAGTTGACAGAGATAAGCTATAACACCTGGATCAAAACCATCGAACCAATGTCAATAAATTCTAATACTATAGATCTTGGCGTCCCTACTGATTTCAACAGGGGAATACTGGTATCCAGGTATTCAGATCTCATAAAGAACGCACTCAAACAAGTAACAGCACGGGAATTTGATATCAATATAAGGGTCCCGTCTGAGGAACCTACAAAACGTCCAGCAAACTCAAGTGAATTGGCAGCAGTATCCGAGCTTTCTTTTTCCATTCTCAACCCCAAATATACCTTTGATACATTTGTCATAGGAAACAGCAACAGGCTTGCCCATGCTGCATCAGTAGCTGTTGCTGAAGCTCCGGCAAAAGCTTACAATCCATTGTTCCTCTATGGGGGTGTCGGCCTTGGAAAGACACACCTGATGCACGCAATCGGACATTACATTTTAAAACAGAATCCTACAACAAAGGTATTATATGTTTCATCTGAGAAATTCACAAACGAGCTTATCAACGCCATTAAAGATGACAAAAATGAGGAATTCAGGGCTAAATACCGTAATATAGATGTCCTTTTAATTGACGATATTCAGTTCATCGCTGGAAAAGAACGTACCCAGGAAGAATTTTTCCATACTTTTAATGCCCTTTATGAAGCTAACAAGCAAATAATCATATCAAGCGATCGTTCTCCCAAGGAAATAACAACACTTGAAGAACGTCTTCGTTCACGTTTTGAATGGGGACTACCGGCAGATATCCAATCTCCTGATGTAGAAACAAGAATAGCAATCCTTAAGAAAAAAGCACAGCTGGAGAAAATATATATTTCTGATGAAGTATTCCTTTTCATAGCAGACAAGGTCGCCTCAAATATTCGTGAACTGGAAGGTGCCCTTAATAAGGTAATAGCTTATTCGTCACTGACAGAAACTGAAATTTCCATTGAAATGTGTATGGAAGCCCTTAAAGAAATAATTGCGTCAAGCAACTCAAAAATTGTGAACAGCACCTTTATTATAGATACGGTATCGAGGTACTTTGACTTGAGGCCTGATGAATTCAAGTCAAAGAAGCGAAACAGGGAAATTAGCTTTCCAAGGCAGATTGCCATGTACCTTTGCAGAGACCTTACTGATCTCTCCCTTCCTAAAATTGGTGAAGAATTCGGCGGCAGGGATCATACCACTGTTATGCATGCAATCAGTAAAATATCAGATGAAATACAGACTGATTCTGAAACCAGGCGAACACTGGATGAACTTAAACGTTCGATTTCCGGAAAATGAAATTCCTGTACTTTTCCACAGTTAATGTTGATATGGGGAAATAAATCTGTGGAAAAATTTTGTTTTTAATAAATGCCTGCTCTGATGTTGAAAAATGTACCTACTTATCAACATTTTATTAGATAGTCCAAAGCATGGTAATGACTGGCCGGAAGGCACTTATGAACAATATCTACAGCACTTACTGTTATTGTTACTAAAATCTTTATATTAAATAATTAAGACGCCCGGAGGTATTTTAGATGAAAATTGTTTGCTCAAAAGATAATCTTTCAGAGGGAATCAACATAGTACAAAAAGCCGTATCGACTAAAACTACGCTTCCCATATTGGAAGGTATACTGCTGGAAGCAGGAGAAAAATTCAAAATGACCGGAAATGATCTTGAAATAGGAATCGAATGTTTTATTGAGGCTGATATAATGAGCCCAGGATCAATTGTTCTAAATTCAAGGATGCTTGGCGAAATAATAAGAAGGCTTCCGGACTCTGAAGTTATGATTGAAACTAAAGAAAACAACTCAGTAGTTATAGAATGTGACAACTCATTTTTTGAGATTAAAGGAATAGCTGCATCAGGATTTCCTGCTTTACCATCAGTGGTTTTGGAGGATGGCTTCAAAATCAGTCAGAAAAAAGTAAGGGATATGATAAAACAGACTATATTTGCGGTAAGCACCGATGAGAACAGACCAATATTGACAGGCTCGTTGGTAGAATGCAGAAACAACAGTATTACTTTTGTATCCATTGACGGATTCAGACTGGCTATGAGAACGAACAATTCTGATTCTCAAATCAGGGAAAAGAATGTTGTAGTACCAGGAAAGACATTAAATGAAATAGCAAAGATTATTCAGGCAGTAGATGATCAAATGACTGTTTATACTACCAGTAATCAAATATTGTTCGATCTTGGAAAATGCAAAATTATCTCAAGATTGCTTGAAGGGGACTATCTTAATTACAAGAGTATAATTCCACAGGAGCACGAGACAAAAGTAAAGGTAAATACTAAGGAACTTCTGGCCAGTCTGGAAAGGGCATCCCTGATTATAACATCTGAAGAAAGAAGATATCCTGTAAAGTTCAACATTTCTGGTGAAAGAATTATAATAACGTCAAACACAGATATAGGAAATGTAAGGGAAGAAATATCAGTTGAAATAGAAGGTACAGATGTAGACATAGCTTTCAATCCCAGATACTTCGTTGATGCTTTAAGGGTAATAGATGATGAAAAGGTAGAAATATATTTCACATCCAGCATTGGACCATGCACAATAAAACCACTTAATGGTGATGGTTTTGCATATCTTATACTTCCAATAAGAAAATAGTATATATAATCAATGAAGAGAAAATATTCAAAACTGTAAGAAAGGGCGGAAATGACCGCCCTTTTATAATTTGAATGGGTTTGATATAATCAATCAATAATAGACTCTTGGAGGAAGGTATGGAGAAAGTAAAAATCAATACGGAATATATAAAACTGGAGCAATTGTTGAAATGGGCGGGAGTATCTGATACTGGAGCAAATGCAAAAAATATTATTAAAGATGGTGTGGTAAAGGTCAACGGTAATATTGAATTGCAAAGAGGAAAGAAAATCAGAACTGGTGATATAGTAGAAATTGGCGACACGAAAATAATGGTAGAGTAAGAAAAAAGAAGAAAACGAAGAAGAACGGAGGAATTACCATTTGCATATAAATAGCCTGAAACTAACAAATTTCAGAAATTATGAACTGCTGGACATGAAATTTGGTTCTGGCTACAATATTATATACGGTAACAATGCACAGGGTAAAACAAATATAATTGAAGCGCTATATATGTGCGCTGCAGGAAGATCCCACAGAACATCCAGGGATATGGAGCTTATAAAGGCAACAGATACAATATGTAGCGGCTTTGGCATTGAATTGCAGATGGATGCTGAAGAAAATAATTATATAATAGGAATAAAGTATGAAAAAAATGAAAAGAAAAAAATCACTATAAATGAAATACCGGTAAAAAGATTAGGCGATTTGATGGGACATCTAAATGCAGTAATTTTTTCTCCTGAAGATTTGAACATAATCAAGGAAGGTCCATCAGAGAGAAGAAGGTTTCTGGATATGACAATCAGCCAATTGAAACCGACATATTTTTATGATCTGCAACAGTATGCCCGGATACTATTTCAAAGAAACGTATTATTGAAAGAAATTAATGCAGGAAAAGGGATGGAGGATACATTAGAGATATGGAACCAGCATCTTGTTAAGACTGGATCAAGGATAATGAAAGCCAGGATGCATTTCATAGAAAAACTCGGAATAAAGGCACACGACAGGCATCTTAAGCTGACGAACAATGCCGAAGATCTAAAAATTGCGTACGATCCTTCATTTCCAGTAGGAAACGAAATAAATATTGAAAATAATATAATAGAAGAGAAATTTTTAAAGGAATTAGAAAGACAGTCAAAAAAGGAAATTATTAAATGTGTCACACTTGTTGGTCCACAAAGGGATGATTACGATATAGTACTTAACGGAATGAGCACAAAACAATATGGCTCACAGGGACAGCAGCGGACAAGTGTTTTATCCATAAAACTGGCGGAAATTGATATAATGAGGGAAGAAAGGGGAGAATATCCTGTATTACTGCTGGATGATGTAATGTCCGAGTTAGATGGAAACAGAAGAAAATATCTATTTGATAATATAGGAGAAATTCAGACTTTTATAACCTGTACAGACAAAGGAAATTTCGCATCAATAGAAAAAACAGCAAGATTTTTTAATATTGTTGAAGGAAAAGTAAAAGTGATGACAGCAATATAACAGGCAAAATAATAGAAGGCAACGTCATGTTGCAGTAAAATGATAATTAGGTTAAAATATATATGGTAAATCGCCTGGAAAAAAGCGGTTGGATGGAGGGTAATATGTTCCTGCATATTGGCGGAGACGTAGTAATACCAATGAGAAATGTAATAGCAATCCTGGATATAGAATCTACAACATTATCAAAAGACACAAAGGAATTTCTGAAGATAGCTGAAGAAGAAGGATTTATTGACGCAATATCAAACGATCTTCCAAAAACCTTCATTATAACAGAGACAGAGAAGAAGAGCAGGATATATCTGTCACCAATATCCTCAGTAACGTTACAAAAAAGAGCCGGGTACATAGATGGAATTTCCAATATTTAAATAACAGGAAGAAATTATATAATATAAAAATGTTATTAGCTCTATGATAAAGAAGCACAAATAAACTCTGGAGGAAATTATGTCGGATATAGATAGAGAAAACCACAGTTCGTATAGCGATGAACAGATTCAAGTACTTGAAGGCCTTGAAGCAGTAAGAAAAAGGCCAGGCATGTATATAGGTACAACTTCACTGAGAGGGTTACATCACTTAGTATATGAAATCGTTGCAAACAGTGTGGATGAAGCGCTCGCCGGAAGGTGTGATGATATCGAGGTTGTTGTACATAGCGATAATACCGTAACTGTCACTGACAACGGAAGTGGTATACCTGTTGGAATACATCCTAAAATGGGAATACCCACAATTGAAGTGGTTCACACCGTATTGCATGCCGGCGGAAAGTTCGGTGGTGGAGCATATACGGTGTCCGGAGGTCTGCACGGTGTTGGGGCATCTGTAGTCAATGCACTGTCAGAGTACATGGAAGTAGAAGTAGCGAGAGACGGGAAGATATATAAGCAAAGGTTTGAAAGAGGAAAAACAGCATCAGAACTTCAAGTCATAGGTGAAACTGAAGTAACCGGTACAAAGACGACCTTCAAACCCGATTCGGAAATATTTGAAGAGCTTGTCTTTGATTTTGAGTCAATGACAGCCAGATACAGGGAAATGGCATTCCTTAACAAGGGTATTACAATCAGGCTGATCGATGAAAGACCTGAGGAGAAAATAATAAAGAATCTGCACTATGAGGGCGGTATAGTCTCATTTGTAGAGTATATCAACAAGGATAAGGAAACCCTCCACAACATACCAATCTATATTGATGGGAATAAAGATTCTTCATATGTAGAAATTGCGATGCAATATAATGACAGGTATGTTGAAAATATATACAGCTATGCAAACAACATAGCAACAACAGAAGGCGGAACACACATGACCGGCTTCAAATCGGCAATAACCAAAGTGTTGAACGATTATGCAAGAAAGTATAATTTTTTAAAGGAAAATGACAAAAACCTTATGGGTGAGGATGTCCGTGAAGGATTGACAGCAGTTATAAGTGTAAAGCTACTTGATCCGCAATTCGAGGGACAGACAAAAACCAAACTTGGAAATAGTGAAATAAGAAGCTTGGTTGAGAATGTTGTGTCAGAAAAGATGACTGATTTTATGGAAGAGAATCCGTCAGTTTCTAGAATTTTGATGGATAAATGCCTTGTAGCATCAAGAGCAAGGGAAGCTGCCCGTAAAGCGAGAGAACTGACAAGAAGAAAAAGTGTCATGGAGAATACAACACTACCTGGAAAACTTGCTGATTGTTCCGAAAGGGATCCTGCCTTAACAGAAATATATATAGTTGAGGGAGACTCGGCAGGCGGTTCAGCAAAACAGGGCCGTGACAGAAAGTATCAGGCCATATTACCATTGTGGGGAAAGATGCTGAACGTAGAAAAAACACGTCTTGACAAGGTCTATGAGAACGAAAAGCTTCTGCCTGTTATTACAGCGTTAGGTGCAGGCATAGGTGATGACTTTGATGTGACTAAGCTGAGATACGACAGGATTATAATAATGGCAGATGCCGATGTTGATGGATCGCATATACGGACGCTGCTTCTGACCTTCTTCTTCAGATATATGAAACCCCTTGTAGTAGAAGGACATGTATATATTGCACAACCACCATTGTTCAAGATATATAAGGGAAAAGAAGAATTTTATGCATACACGGAAAAGGAAGCAGAACAGGGGCAAAAGGAAAGAGGATGGAAAAAGGAAGACTATAATATACAGAGATATAAAGGTCTTGGAGAAATGAGTGCTGAACAGCTCTGGGAGACAACAATGAACCCGGAAAGCAGGATAATGCGTAGAGTAGAGGTGGAGGATGCCGTAGCAGCCGATGAAATTTTTACAATATTGATGGGTGATAAGGTAGAGCCCAGAAAGGCATTTATACAGGAAAACGCAAAGTATGTAACAAACCTCGATATATAAGATGGTAGAGTGTCATATATAAAACAAGGGCACAGCGCAGACGGGCAGTATTTCATAGTTTAATTAAAACGATGAAATGCTGCCCGTCTTTGTATCGAAATGTTTCACGTGAAACAATGGCTGTGGATGCTGGATACAGCGGATTCTGACAGTATTTGTTCAAATAATGCTTTTGATTTCAATCAAATTATTAATAAATTTATGTACTTTTGAGATGTATTTATGGTTACTTTAAAGGTAATTGTATTTTATGGGTAAAAACTGTGTTTTCATGCAAAACTTTGTGATATAATCTATCTGTTATCCATTTAGACAGATATAGGGTCATAATAGAAATTGTCGAGGAGAGGATTGTTTGGCAAAAGTTATCGCAATCGCCAACCAGAAGGGCGGCGTAGGAAAGACCACAACAGCAGTCAATCTGAGTTCATGTCTGGCTTACAAAGGTAAGAAGGTTCTCATCATTGATACCGATCCCCAGGGAAATACGACAAGTGGTTTGGGAATAGATAAAAAAACCATCACGAAATCAATTTATGAAGTTTTGATAAATGATGATGATATTGGGTGTTGTCTGGTTGATACCATGATTGATAATCTTAAGATATGCCCATCAAACATTCAACTTGTTGGTGCTGAGGTTGAGCTTGTTTCAGTTATTTCAAGGGAAACGCGGATGAAAGTGGCTCTTACGGCAATAAGGGACAGGTTTGACTACATACTGATCGATTGCCCTCCATCCCTGGGGTTGCTTACATTAAATGCACTTACAGCGGCAGATACAATCCTTGTTCCAATCCAGTGCGAATATTATGCCCTTGAAGGATTGAGCCAGCTTATGAACACCGTTAAGCTTGTGCAAAGGCATCTGAATACTGCTTTGGATGTTGAGGGTGTTGTCCTTACAATGTTTGATGCAAGAACCAACCTTTCGATACAGGTTGTAGAAGATGTGAAGAAGTATTTCAAGAACAAGGTATATAGGACTGTGATTCCAAGGAATGTTCGATTAAGTGAGGCGCCTAGCTTTGGCCTTCCTATTATTATTTACGATCCGAAATCAAAGGGCGCAGAGTGCTATCTTGATCTGGCACAGGAAGTGATTGACTATTCCGAGGGGGTAAACAGATAATGGTTAAAAAAGGTCTTGGTAAAGGTCTGGGAGCGCTTATTGAAGACTCAGAAGCAGATAGGGGAAGCGTTACAGAACTTGAGATAAACAGGATTGAACCCAATTCCGGGCAACCACGTAAATACTTCAATGATGATAAGCTGCTCCAACTATCCGAGTCAATTAAAATTCATGGTATTGTCCAACCTCTTATAGTTAAAAGAGAAGATGACACATATAAGATAGTCGCTGGAGAAAGACGTTGGAGAGCAGCCAGACTTGCCGGGCTTACCAAGGTTCCCGTTATTATGAAGGAACTCAGTAGCAGGCAGGTAATGGAGGTTGCTCTGATAGAGAATCTTCAAAGGGAGGATCTTAACCCCATAGAAGAAGCAGAGGCGTATGAGAAACTTATCAGCGAGTTTGAAATGACACAGGAGGAAGTTTCAAGATCGGTGGGAAAGAGCAGACCAGCAGTGGCAAATTCCATAAGGCTTCTTTCATTACAGGACAAAATTAAAAAATGTGTAATTAATGGAGAATTATCAAGTGGACATGCCCGTGCCCTGCTTTCTCTTGAAGAAACAGATATACAACTGAAGCTTGCTGATGAAATCATTAAGAAGCAGTTGAATGTCAGGGACACAGAAAATCTTGTAAAAAGACTTCTTGCAAAAAAGACTGCAAAAAAATCAGAAAGACCGGCGGAATCATACCCGGAAATCGAAGAGAGAATGCGGGAAGTATTCGGGACGAAAGTAAGTATCATCACCAATAAGAAGAAAGGTAAAATAATGATAGAATACTACTCTCCCGAAGAACTTGACAGAATTATAGAAATTGTGGAAAGAATGACAAAATAAGTAACGCTTCAAAATCGATTTAAACGGGTTTTTCTTAACGCGGTAATATAAAACCCCTAATAAGGGCCAAATTGGATTATATGAGGCATAAGCACTGTTTCACGTGAAACATTATTAAATTTGTTAAAAAGATATTGGTGGCTACGACAAAGGAGTTAAAAAAATGATAGAACTACTCGGATTGACTTTTGAACAATTGATTTTATTAGGAGCAGCATTTATTCTGTTTCTCATTATTATCCTATTCATTATGAATTTATCAAACAGAACAAAAATAAGAAAGTTAAAATCAAAATACAATCGGTTGTTGAATGGCTTGAGTGATGTGGACATGGAGGGTGTGATTGAGGATTGCCTCGATAAGGTGAACAACATATCTGCTAAGAATAAAGAACTCGAATATCAACTCAACAATCTGGAAAGGAACATGTTTCATTGTGTCCAGAAGGTGGGAGTAGTAAGATATAATGCATTTGACAATGTTGGAAGCGATATGAGTTTTTCTGTAGCGCTGCTGGACAATAATGATGATGGTCTTGTATTCAGCAGCCTGTATTCAAGGGAAAGCTCATCAACCTATGCAAAGCCAGTATCCAACAGTAAGTCAAAACACGCCTTGTCTGCGGAAGAGATACAGGCAATAGATATTGCAAAAAAGAAGAGCACGGCCAATAAATACTCCGACCAGTCGGAGCAAGGATAAAGAATCAAAGGAGCCGGACCTGTTAAGACTGACCCCGGCAGAGAGGTGATCTGATTGAAAGACAGCAAAAATGTGAAGAACAAGGTATGGATATATGCCATAATACTATTTACAAGTGCCTTTATTGTACTACTATTTACAGCATACAGCCAGATCAAGTTAAATAGGAACATAGTTGATTTTAAGAGCCAGATTAATACACAGGAAATCGAAAAGAATAAATACCAACTCAGCTACACAAAAGCACTGGAGACCTTGGATTTACTGACTTCGGAAAATGAAAAGATTTCAAAAGAAAAAGCAGCAATCGCTGCAAATCTTGATGCTGTCAGAGAACAAGCGGCTGAAAGGGAAACTGCGTATACAAAGAAACAGGAAGAATATGAAAAGCTTAGCAGGGCCCAATCTGAATACCTTACAGGTAATATTGCCATAAGTGCGAATATTTTAAAGAGTATGGACAAGAGTCTGCTGGCAACAGAGGGAGCCGCACTGTATGATACCTTCTCTGCCCTGGTGTATGTAAAGGCCGGAAAAGAATTTTTCGATAAAGGGTACACAGCTTATATTGGAGGAAAGTACGAGGAGGCCGCAAGTGCATTAAGTCTTTCAAGATTTTATGCAACAACCGGCGTTTATTCTGCAAGATGCCTTTACTATCTTGCATATACAGAATACAGGCTTGGTAATAAGGATAAGGCGCTGGCATATATGAACTCACTTCTTGTTGAGTATTCAGATACTCCGTACTGGAATAAAGCCAAAGTGTTCATAAAAGATAACAGCTGATAATATAAGTTCGACATCAATACACCAGCAATAATCCCTGATACTTGCAAGAGGCAGGAAATATATGTATTTGAGGGCATTTAATAGTGACTTGACAAAGCTGTTTGCCGCGTGTTATAGTATTGCTTGTGACCAAAAACACGGGCACGAAAGCTTTGTTTCCTGGAGAGATGGTCGAGTTGGTTTAAGGCACCGGTCTTGAAAACCGGCGTAGTCGTGAGGCTACCGTGAGTTCGAATCTCACTCTCTCCGCCAATAGAATATTTAGATTCGGGGAAACCCGGACTTTAAATACTTAACCTGGAGAAGTACCCAAGCAGGTCGAAGGGGACGGTTTGCTAAACCGTTAGTCCGGGCAACTGGAGCCAGGGTTCGAATCCCTGCTTCTCCGCCAAAATAGCACCTTTCAAGGAATTGAAGGGTGCTATTTTTATATGAAAAAATTTGAAATTGACTACTATTTGACTACTATTTAGAAAAAAATGAAAATCAGGAGCGATGATCTTCATAGTTTGCTCTTAAAAACAACAGGGTAATTTGCAATATTGATACTAAAAGCTAATTGATAATTAATATTATCGCATTCTGTTTATCGACTATTAGTAGACTACTACATTTATATATAGTAGTCTATTAGTATGAAAGCATAAATAAAAGGGTTGCTACGTAAGGGCTTAGGGGGATTTTAGGATTGGATCATTGGAAAACTAATTTATACATAGTGTGGTTTTCACAAATCATTATGCTAATGAGCTTCAGTTTCGGAGTGCCGTTTTTGCCATTTTACATACAGGACCTTGGCATTGTTGATGAAGATCAGATAAAAATATATTCGGCAATCCTGACTATGGTTCCAGCAATCTCAATGGCTGTTATGGCTCCTTTGTGGGGCATTGTTGCGGATAAATGGGGAAAGAAGCTCATGCTGCTTCGTGCTATGTTTTTTGCAGCTTTTATTATTGGTGCCATGGGCTTTGTAGCAGATGTAAACCAACTGATAGTCCTCAGATTCCTGCAGGGTGTATTTACGGGGACAGTAACGGCTGCAACGGCTCTTGTCGCCACAGGTACGCCGTCTTCGAAACTTTCTTATGCAATAGGTTTCCTTTCCTCATCTACCTTTATTGGAGCCTCTGCAGGGCCGGTTATCGGAGGATTCCTTGCGGATATCTCAGGCTACAGGTTCAGCTTTGGGATGGCTGGAGTCCTGATTTTCCTTGACTTCCTGCTGGTTTTAATTCTGGTTAAGGAAGACATACTCATTCCTCAGAACCTGAAGGCTGTCAAAACCGGTCTTACTCAAGATTCAAAAGTTGATACTTCGACGGAAATCAAGGTAGATATTCAGGCTGAAGCAAAGACTGATATAATAGTTGATATTCAGGCTGATTTATCATCAAATAAGGAAAAATCCAAAATTGCTTCAATGAAAACTTTCTTTACTTCATTAATAATTACACTTTTATTTGTTATATTTATACTCAGGCTGGTAAGATCCGTATTCAGTCCATATCTGCCGCTTTTCATACAGGAACAGGTTGGTGCTGAAGGGAGCGCAACAAAGGCAACTGGAATAATAAATGGCGTTACAGGCTTGATGACAGCAGTTGCGGGTCTTACACTGAGCAGACTGGGGGACAGGTATGACAAATTCCTTGTTTTGCGAGTCCTTTTCATCGCCGGGTTAATATTGTCCATACCACTTGTATTTTCAAACAACCTGGTACTGTTTACAATTTCATACGGTGCATTCTTCTTTATGCTTGGGGGTATTGAACCTATTGCTGTTTCAATGACTTCTGAAATAACTCCTCCAGAAAGAAGGGGCTTCCTTTTTGGAGTACAGGGGCTTGTGGGTAATCTTGCCTGGGTAGTTGCACCTGTCCTTGGAGGGCTTATATCCATACAATACTCCAATCATGCCGTGCTATACCTTATACCTGTCTTCCTTCTGCCTGGATTTGCCTCGGTATTGTATTTTCAATATGTCCACAGGCAAAAGCAACAGGCAGGGATATAAAATCAGGCAAGGTGACATTATCACAAGATAACAACAGCAAGATCATAAAAGTGTTTTCAAAAAACCATAATTAATGTACAATAACAATTAAATAGAAAATCTCTTCTTTTCATTATTGTGGAAAGAACTATGAAAGGAGAAGTCTGATGTATTGTGAGAAATGTGGCAATCAGATAAGCGATGATTCCGTGTTTTGCGAGATATGCGGAGCAAAACAGGGAGAAGGCGCGGCAGCAGATTCTCAGGCAGGGAGTTCGGAAGTGATTTCTGCACAAAAGGAAACACCGACCGGCAATTTTGTCCCGGAGGCCACTGCAGCTCCGTCACAACCGGCAGCGCAACCAGCGCCGACGGCACCGCAATCACCGCAAAACAATTTTGGACAGCAAAACGGCAATAATCCCCAGGTGAATCCTCAGCAAAGACAACCTTTACCTCCCCCAATTCCTCAGCAAAGGGTAAATCCACAACAGAATTTCAACCAACCAAATAACAACTGGCAGCAACAGCCACCTCCACCGCCACCCAATTTTAACAACCCTCAGATGAATCAGCAGAATTATAACCAGCAATATCAAAACCCTGGCTATGTACAGAGCAATGGTCCGTCTCAGGACGAATTGAGAAAACCTCTGTCCGTGTGGTGGTTTTTGCTGATGTTTATAGTCATGGCAGTGCCGATATTGGGTATAGTAATGACATTTGTGTGGGCGTTTGGAAGCAAAACAAACCTCAATAGGAAGAATTTTGCACGTGCGGTTCTCATACTGGCAGTTATCAGTATCGTATTGGGTATTGTGTTTTATGGTTCCATGGCAGCAATCTTCGGAAGCATGATGAGCAACTTCGACTACGGTGGATTCCAACAATAATAAGAAACACCAAAAAAACATATCAACTGGATCAAAAATGTGGAATTGTCGGTAGAGTAATAAGATCTCCTGACAGTTCCATTTTTTCCCCCCCACAGTAAATATTACAGAAGGGTTTGACATCATTTTTGAGTAATTGTGTTTAAATGATGGTATAGAATAGTATGATAAAAATCAATATAATTGCAGGAAACAGCACGACAATATTCAGGAGAGGTCTCTGCCATGTGCAAATTTTATAAAGGACTTATATTATGTATAGCTATTTCAATATTGTTTACATATCTATTCTCCTTTTCAGTTGTACATGCTGAGACTCAGTCGCCAGTTACTGCTCAGCCTCCAAATAAAGATGTATCACATCCCAAAAGGTTAGATGCGCCTACCAGGAGGGTATTATGCCTTAACTCGTATCATGAAGGCTTCAAATGGAGTGATGATATCCTTGATGGAATAAACTCCGGCTTGGTAAGCCACAACTTTAAAATCGAGTTTCAAACGGAATATCTTGATACGCAGAGAGTATCAGATGAAAACTATCTTGAAATCCTTTATGAATCATATAAGTATAAATTCAAATCGAATAAATTTGATTTGATAATAGCCTCTGATGATGCGGCTTTCCAGTTTCTTCTGAAATATGGTGACAATCTTTTCCCGGACATACCGGTAGTTTTCTGTGGCGTCAACGATTATAAAGAATCGATGCTCCAGGGGCATGACCTTTATACAGGAATTATACGAGGATATGAAATAAGCGATACCATTGACATAGCCCTAAAGCTTCAACCTGATATAAAAAAGGTCTACTATCTCAATGATAATACGGCTGCCGGACAGTATATAAAGGAGGAATTTGACAAAATCATTCCCGACTACCAGGGGAAACTTCAGTTTGTGGCGTTGACTGGCAGGGATCTGTTTGATATATCCAAACAGCTAAAAAGTTTGCCACCGGATGGAATTGTACTGCTGTTAATCTACAATAAGGAAGCCACTGGCCGGCATCTTGATTATTATGAAGCGGCTACAGTAATTTCAGAGAGTTCGAACCTGCCGGTATATAGCATATGGGACTTTTATCTAGGCAACGGTATTGTGGGAGGGAAGTTTTCAAGTGGGTACCATCAGGGCGAAAAGGCTGCTGAAATGGCTGTAAGGATTCTGAATGGGACCGCTCCAAAGGACATATCAGTGAATGAAGTAAAAATCAGTGAGTATGCTTTTGATTTTGCACAACTGCGAACTCTGGGAATAAACATTGAACAGTTGCCTGTAAACAGTAAAATTATAAACCTGCCTCACGAAGCTAAAAAAAAGGTTTTGATAATAAACTCGTACAATAAAGGGCTTAAGTGGACGGACGACATAGAAAACGGAATAAAGGAGGCATTAAGTGAAAAGATCAACACGCTTGATATATTCTATGAATATATAGATGCAAACAGAAATTCTGACCCAATAAGCATACAGAAATCAGATGATTTTCTCAGGAATAAATACCTAAACAGCAGTTTTGATTTGATAATCACTACCGATGAGGAAGCTTACGACTTTATCAACAGATACAGCAGAAATTTATTCAAAGATACATCCATAGTATTCTGTGGTGTTAACCGTATCGATTTCATCGATCCAAGGTCACATGCAACAGGTGTGCTTGAGGCTATTGACATAGAGGGAACAATAGAATTGGCATTATCCCTCTATCCCGGGACAGAGAGACTGGTGGTTATCAACGATACCACCCCGACAGGAGAAGCTGTTAAAAAGAATAATTTCGAAGTTTTGAACAAATATAAGAGTAAAATGCCTTTTTTCAGGCTGCTTCAAGATATAAATATGACTGATTTGATCAAACAACTGGAAACTTTCGAAGAGGGGACCATTATTCTTCTTTTATCATATAGCAGGGACAAATCCTACAACCTTTTTTCTTACAATGAAACCATTAAAACAATTTCATCCTATTCAAAGGTGCCTGTATTTGGAGTGTGGGACTTCTATCTGGGAAACGGTCTCCTGGGGGGAATAATCACAAGTGGCTATGAGCAGGGGTTAAGAGCCGGGGCTATGGCGTTCAGGATACTTGATGGTGAAAATCCCAAAAACATACCGGTGGAGAGCAATAGTCCCAACAAAGTCATGTTTGATTACAATGTAATGGAGAGATTCGGTCTGGAAATGTCAGATATACCGGATGGAGCGACGATTGTAAATCTGCCATATACCTTTACAGATTTTTTTAATGAGAACAAGAAAGAAATAATGAAGATCATATATGGCTTTTCTCTATTAATAATCATAACCCTATTTATAATTGTAATACTCCTCAACAAGAATGTAAGAATAAGAAAAGAAGGAGAGGAGAGGGAAAGGAACCTGGCAATGACAGATGCTCTCACCGGTATACCGAACAGGAGGGCAGCATATGACAACCTGAAAAGGATGATGGCTGAAGTCGACAGAAGCGGGACAGCTCTGACAGTGTGTTATATCGACGTAGACAATATGAAGCATGTTAATGACAATTATGGGCACAAGGAGGGCGATGAGCTTCTGAAGAGCTTTGCAGGACTACTTCTGAATAACATCAGAGGGAGTGATATAGCCTGCCGGCTTGGAGGGGACGAATTTATGATCGTCTTTCACAATACGGGACTGGCAAAGGCTAAGGAAACCTGTCAGAGGATACATCTAAATGTAAGCCTGTTTAACCAGGAAAGGAAAAAACCATATGATATTAAGGCAAGCTGCGGCTTTGCCGAGTATACTGCAGAATATGATAAAAGTATGGAGGAGTTGCTTGAAGAAGCGGACAATGCCATGTACAAGGCTAAGGAAAATAACAGAAAAGCTGATGTCATACAAATATGAAACAATAAAAAAGCTGATGTTACACAAATATGAAACAACAGACGGAGGGAGTAGCTGCAACAGGCCAGTACGGCTTGATTTACGGAGCTCTTTATGTTAAAATATATTTTATCAAAGTACAATAAACAGCTAAGTACAATAAACTGATAAGTCAACAAGCATATATGTCATCAGCGAAGTCATTCGTGAAGTGACCAGGACCATGAAGTCCATTAGGGGTAGACATTACCCTCTATTGGGCTTTTTTTATTTGGTGGCATTATGCAGGTGGCATTATAAAAGGGGGGCATAACATGATTACTCAAGTTTTTGGATTGATTTCTGTAATAATGACAGCTTCGGCAGTCATTCTATTAATTTTATTGATTAATAGCAAAAAAGACAGAACCATGCTTAATCAACAAATAGGCATACAGGATGAGGATATGTCAAAATTTAATACGGAGGTCCAAGTGGCTTCCATCCAGGTTTCATCTGTGTCGGAACAGCTCTATATCACACTGGACGAAAACAATGCTTTCACACAACAGCTGTATGCTGAAGCAGGTGAGATGGCTGAAATGAATGAGGAGGTAAACAGGAGCATCTCACAGGTCATAGAGCTTATAAAAAGCATGCTTGTACTGCAGAAGCTCGTAAGGGAGTCTTCTTCCAAAATGGAAGAGGCAGGAAAGGTATCTGGTAAAGAAATTAAAGAAAGCCTTGCAGAGATAATGGAAATTGTTGAGGCCATACAGCAAATACGGGCGACTGCCGATCTTACCAAAGAATATATGGAGCGCTTGAGTCACACCTCTGAAGAAATTGTGGATATTCTTAAGACGATAAATGCAGTGTCGGCCCAAACCCGGCTTCTCTCACTAAACGCTTCAATTGAGGCAGCCAGGGCGGGAGATGCAGGTCGGGGCTTTGCCATAGTAGCTGCAGAAATTCAAAAGCTTTCGTTGGATACGGGAAATGCGGTGAAAACAATTGCTGATCTCACAGGAAACATTAATAAAGAGATGAATGCTGTTTTCAGTGTGGTTGGGGAAAATTCCAAAAGAGTCGAGAAGGGAGTAGGGCTTGCTTCTATAATTGAAAAAAGTCTTGGAGGTATAGACGGCTATATTGAAAAGATTAATAATATGGCAGGGGATATTCACAAAATAACAAAAAATGAAGAGAGTATCACCTGCAATATCAAGAACATGATAGGTGAAGTTGAAACGAATATAACTGAGACATCCAAAAGGGTTGAAGAGGTTTATTCGTCGGTACACAAGCAGAAGCATAATATACAGGATATAGCCCAGCTTGGCGGACGGCTCAGTAAGGCATCCGGTGATATACTCAGGCTGGCGGATGCGGGGCAGATAAAAAAGCAGGACATTTGTGCAGGGATAAATGGAGAGTCAGTCAATTCAGCTGTTGACTCTGCCAGGAAAGAAGCTGTAAGGCTCGGAATGCTTCTTGCTGACATGGATAATAGTAACCACGGGAATGTGTTGTCAGAATTGCTCAGGAAGGAAAAATTCCTGGAAGCAGCATGGACTAACGATAAAAAAGGCAGATTCATATGCTCAATACCTGAAGCGGGAATTGCAAATGCATCGGTAAGAGAATGGTTCAAAAGGAGCATTGAAGGGGAAGAGTACATATCACCTGTCTATATATCTGCCATAACCAAAAACCCATGCATAACATATTCCGTACCAATCAAAGGTAGAGACGGAGCAATTTTGGGCGTTTTCGGCATAGACGTCAAACTGGCTGACAGCTGAAGTGCGACAGAAGGGGCAGACAGGTATAAATCGAAGCTTTTACCTGCCTGCCCCTTCTGTATTACGGCAACGTTGTTCCTGCATTACGGCAACGTTGTAGAGCCCATAAGGAACTTGTCGCATTCCCTTGCCGCACCGCGGCCTTCATTAATTGCCCATACAACAAGGCTTTGGCCCCTGCGTATATCTCCGGCTGCAAAAACCTTTTCCATACTTGTTTTATATTTACCATAATCGGCTGTCACATTGGAACGCGCATCTCTTTTGACACCCAGCTGGTCAGGGAGCAGATCGTCCGGTCCAAGGAAGCCCATTGCAAGTAATACGAGCTGTGAATGCCAGATCTTTTCTGTCCCTGGAATTTCAACGGGTATGGTCCTTCCTGAAGCATCCTTTTTCCATTCTACCTTTATCGTATGAATCTCCTTTATGTTCCCTTCTCCGTCGCCGACGAATTTCTTCGTGGTGATGAGAAATTCCCTTGGATCACTACCGAAGACTTCCATTGCCTCCTCCTGGCCGTAATCCACCTTGTACAGCCTGGGATAGACAGGCCAGGGTTCACCGGGATCACGTTTATCCGGGCTTGGAGGCATTATCTCGAACTGTACTACGCTCCTGCAGCCATGCCTTATTGCAGTGCCGACACAGTCCGTTCCGGTATCTCCCCCACCTATGACCACAACATCCTTACCACTGGCGGATATGAATTTATCATTTTTCAGGTTTGAGTCCAGCAGGCTCTTTGTATTCTTGTGAAGGAAGTCAACTGCAAAGTATATTCCATCGAGATCCCTGCCTTCTACGACAAGATCTCTTGGTTTTGTTGCACCTCCGCACATAATGACGGCATCAAAATCCCTGAGGAGCTGATCTGAGGAGATGTCCCTGCCGACTTCGGTATTTGTAACGAAGCTTATGCCTTCTTCGGACATCAATTCAATTCTGCGCAGGACAACCTTTTTATCAAGCTTCATATTGGGAATGCCATACATAAGAAGGCCGCCCACCCTGTCTGACCGTTCGAATACGGTAACCCAGTGGCCTGCCCTATTTAGCTGGGCAGCAGCAGCGAGACCAGCAGGGCCTGATCCTACCACAGCAACCTTTTTTCCTGTCCGGAATTTGGGAGGTTGCGGCGTGATCCAGCCTTCCTCGAAGGCCCTGTCTATAATTGTGCACTCATTATTCTTTATCGTGATCTGCGGGTCATTTATACCAACCGTACAAGCGCCTTCACAGGGGGCGGGGCAAACCCTCCCTGTGAATTCCGGAAAGTTGTTGGTCTTGAGGAGTCTGTGTACAGCTTCCTTCCATTTTCCCTTGTATATGAGGTCGTTCCATTCAGGTATCAGATTGCTTAATGGGCAACCGATCGTAACAGGACCTTTCTGAACGCCGGAGTGGCAGAAAGGGACGCCACAATCCATACATCTTGCGCCCTGTTGTCTTTGCTCCGCCTCAGGCAATTTGAAATGGAACTCGTTCCAGTCCATTATCCTTTCGAGAGGCGTCCGGTCGCCCGGCAATTTTCGTGTATATTCCATAAATCCTGTTGCTTTTCCCATTATACTACCTCCAAAAATAAATCAACTTACTCCAGTGTCTTGTAATTACTAAATCAGAGTCCGGTTTGGTTAATGGACACCTGCTCGTGCAAGTTCGCGGTTGTTTTCCTCAAATGCCGCAAGCAGAGCTTCTTCACCTGTGAGACCTGTGTTGCGGACTCGCCGGATGGCCTGCTGCATACGTTTATAATCCTTGGGGATGACCTTAATGAACTTGAACAGGTTGCCTTCCCATGCCTCCAGTATTTTAGCAGCTACAGTACTTCCTGTAAGCGCCAGATGATTTTCAATCAGGCTTTTAAGTTCGGTACTGTCTACCGGGCTGATCTTTTCAAGATCGACCATTTCCAGATTGCAGTTAGCTTTAAAGGTACCCTTGTCATCATAAATGTAGGCTAAGCCTCCTGACATACCGGCAGCAAAGTTGCGACCGGTGGAACCGAGAACAACAACCTGACCGCCTGTCATGTATTCGCAGCCATGATCGCCTACTGCCTCTACGACAGCATTTATACCACTGTTCCTGACACAGAAACGTTCACCTGCTACACCGCGAATATATGCCTCGCCGCTGGTTGCACCATAGAATGCAACATTCCCTACGATAATGTTTTCTTCTGGAACAAATATAGCGTTCCTTGGAGGATAAACAGCAATCTTGCCGCCTGACAAGCCTTTTCCAATATAGTCATTTGAGTCGCCTTCCAGCAGCAGTGTGACTCCTTTTGGAACGAAGGCACCGAAGCTTTGGCCGGCAGAACCGTTGAACTTTAGTGTTATTGTATCCTCAGGAAGACCTTCAGCTCCGTATTTTGCGGTAACTTCGCTTCCGAGGATGGTTCCGATGACACGGTCGGTATTCTTTACAGAAAGCTCTGCACTGACCTTATGGCCATCTTCCAATGCCGGCTTGCAAATATCCAGTAACTCTCTGACATCCAGGGATCCCTCAAGGCCATGGTCCTGCGACATTGTGCAGATACGGGTCGCATCTGCCGTAATAAAAGGATTGCTCAGCATTGCAGAGAAATCAAGCCCTTTGGTCTTCCAATGACCTATGGCATCGTTCATTTCAAGGATATCTGATCTCCCAACCATTTCATCAATTGTCCTGAAACCGAGTTGTGCCATTATCTCGCGCATTTCCTGAGCTATATATTTCATGAAGTTGACTACATATTCAGGCTTTCCGCAGAATTTCGCCCTGAGTTCGGGATTTTGGGTCGCTACTCCTACCGGACACGTATCGAGGTTACAAACCCTCATCATAACGCAGCCCAGGGTAACAAGGGGAGCTGTTGCAAAACCGTATTCCTCAGCTCCCAACAAAGCCGCTATTACAACGTCACGGCCCGTCATGAGCTTACCATCGGTCTCGACGATTACACGGCTGCGGAGGTCATTCATCACCAGTGTCTGGTGAGTCTCTGCAAGACCCAGTTCCCAAGGGAGACCGGCGTGCTTAATGCTGGTCCTTGGCGAGGCACCTGTTCCGCCATCATAACCGCTGATGAGGATAACGTCTGCCCTTCCTTTTGCCACACCTGCCGCGATTGTGCCTACGCCGACCTCGGAAACCAGCTTGACGCTGATTCTTGCTGCGCGGTTGGCATTTTTCAGGTCGTGGATCAATTCCGATAGATCCTCTATAGAATAAATATCATGGTGGGGTGGCGGTGAAATAAGTCCCACACCAGGAGTTGAATGTCTTGTACGTGCTACCCATGGATATACTTTACGGCCGGGCAGCTGACCTCCTTCGCCGGGTTTTGCCCCCTGGGCCATCTTTATCTGAAGCTCCTGTGCATTAACCAGATAATGGCTGGTAACGCCGAATCTGCCTGAAGCAACCTGTTTGATAGCGCTTGAGCGCGAATCGCCATTTTCATCACGGATGAAACGGGCGGGGTCCTCGCCGCCTTCACCGGTGTTGCTTTTGCCTCCAAGGCGGTTCATGGCAATGGCAAGTGCTTCATGTGCCTCCTTGCTGATGGAGCCGTAGGACATGGCACCGGTCTTGAAACGTTTGCATATGGATTCAACCGGCTCAACCTCATCAACAGGGACAGGCGTTCCGGGCTTGAATTTCATCAGGCCTCTTAATGTTGACAATTGCTGGGTTTCACTGCCCAGAAGGGAGGTATATTCCTTGAACAGGCCGTAATCATTGTTCCTGACTGACTGTTGCAGCTTGAATATTGTTTCCGGGTTGTACATGTGATACTCCCCGTCTTTCCTCCACTGGTTGGAGCCCCCTGCTTCAAGCTCTACCTCGTCTTCAAGTCGTTCGTCAAATGCATTCTGATGACGGAGTCGGATCTCTTCAGCTATTTCTGCAAGTCCGATACCGCCAATGCGTGAGGGGGTCCAGCGGAAGTATTTGTCTATTACCTCCTGCCCGATTCCGACCGCTTCGAAAATCTGTGCGCCACGATAACTCTTGATGGTTGAAATGCCCATCTTTGAGAGGATTTTAACAACGCCCTTTGTCACACACTTGATATATTTCTTTATGCCCAAATTGCTGGGCACCTCGCCCAGTAGTCCAATTGAGGCCATATCGTCAATGGTTTCAAAAACCAGATAGGGATTGATGGCAGAGGCACCGTAACCGAGAAGACAGGCAAAGTGGTGTACTTCTCTGGGCTCGGCCGATTCGAGCACAATACTTATCTGGGTCCTGCGGTGATTTTTTATAGTATGGTGATGCAGGGCAGAAACAGCCAACAATGACGGAATGGCCGCGTGCTGCCCGTCCACCCCACGGTCGGACAATATGAGGATGTTCCTGCCACTTTCAAATGCCCTGTCAGCAGCTATGCACATATTGCTGATAGCCCTTTCAAGGCCGTCCACACCGTCTGCAATTTTATATAGTATGTGGATGACGGCAGATTTGAAGCCGGGTATGTTCACGTTCTTAAGGCTTTCAAGTTCTTCGTCCGTTATGATCGGTGTGTCAAGCTTTATCTGTCTGCAGTTCTCAGGAAGCTGTTTGAGAGGATTCCCTGAGGAACCCATATAGGTTTCATTGCCGGTGACGATTTCCTCGCGTATGGCATCGATGGGAGGGTTGGTAACCTGCGCAAAAAGCTGCTTGAAATAATTGTACAGCAACTGAGGCTTTTCAGAGAGTACGGCCAGTGGGGTATCAATACCCATAGCACCAACCGGATCCACACCTTCATAAGCCATAGGCTGGATGGTGTGCTTAAGATCCTCGTAGGTATATCCAAAAGCTCTTTGTTGCTTAATAAGTGATATTTCTGCGGGCTTTTTCACTGTTTCCGCATGCGGGAGATCTTTCAAATTCACCATGTTCTCTCTGAGCCATTTTTCATAAGGATATTCGGAGGAATACTTTTCCTTGAGCTCCTCATCCGATATGATCCGGCCTTCCTCAGTATCGACCAGCAGCATCTTTCCGGGATGCAGCCTCTCCTTGCAGACGACGTTTTCCGAAGGGATATCCAGTACACCTACCTCTGAGGCAAGAACAAGAAGGTCATCATTGGTAACATAATAGCGGGAAGGTCTGAGGCCATTCCTGTCAAGTACGGCGCCAATAACCCTTCCGTCCGTGAAACCAATTGCTGCAGGACCGTCCCAGGGTTCCATGAGGCAGCCAAGGTATTCATAATAAGCCCTTTTCTTAGGCGACATAGTCTCATTTTTAGACCAGGGTTCAGGAATCATCATCATTACTGCGCGGGGTAGCGGCATGCCTGACAAGGTCAGGAATTCAAGTGAATTGTCAAACTTGGCCGAGTCACTGCCGTCGCTGTTTATTATTGGGAAGAGCTTCTGCATATCATCACCGAAAACTTCGGCGTTTAGCTTTGATTGTCGTGCATACATCCAGTTTTCATTACCGCGGATGGTGTTGATTTCTCCGTTGTGGATTATATAACGGTTTGGATGTGCACGTTCCCAGCTTGGGAAGGTATTTGTACTGAAACGCGAGTGGACCATGGCAAGGGCTGATACCAAAGTAGGATCACTCAAATCCTGGTAAAAATCCCCGACCTGTTCCGACAGCAGCATTCCCTTATAAACTATTGTCCTGGAGGACAAACTGGCAAAGTAGCAGGAGTGTCTGCCTGACTTTTCGTCATAGCATAGTTCGTTTTCAGCCCGTTTGCGTATTACATACAGCTTTCTTTCGAATGCGAGATCGCTGCAATCTTCAGTTGCTACACCAGGCCCTTTTCCGATAAACACCTGGCGAATGAAGGGCATACATGCCTTTGCGGTTTTTCCGAGCGATGAAGGATCGGTCGGAACAGAACGCCATCCGAGAAAAACCTGGCCTTCCTCCTTAACAATGTCTTCAAAACGTTCTTCGCATATTTTACGGCTATCCGCTCCATTCGGCAGGAACATCATACCTACTCCATAATCACCTGCAGATGGTAATTCTATACCGAGTTTCGGGCAGGCTTCACGCAGGAACGCATCCGGTACCTGCAGCAGAATGCCGGCGCCGTCACCGGTAGCGGCTTCAGACCCGTTCCCACCTCTGTGGGTCAGATTTATAAGTGCCGTCAAAGCCTGACGGACTATATCGTGAGACTTCTTTCCTTTTATATTTACTACAATACCTATGCCGCATGCATCATGCTCATATTGAGGATCATACAGACCCTGTTTTTCCGGTAATCCAAAATGTTTCATAGACAACAACCTTCCTGAATACAAATTCAACCCTATATTATATCCCCAAAATATTTGACGGCTTAAAAAAGAACACATAATGAAAAACAATCTCTTCATTGAGTGTTCCGCTTAAAAAATGAGTGCATCTTTGCACTAACATGCAATTCTTCATTTATATACCAGGTGGCAACTTGCGATTTGTAAAATATCAATGCAAGACCAGCCCGAATTTAGTGGTGTAATTATAACACATTCTCATTGGTCCTTCAATAGAAAATCTTAAAAATGCAACTTGCCAAAACAATTCCTGCATAAATTACTCAATTCTCCATCAGAGCCAGGTAAGTACACTGTCAACATCTAAACTTTAGGGTTGACAAGTACTAGTGGAGGTTTGAATAAATAAGACAACAACAAGCAAAAATAATAATCAACTTTTCCGAATTAATTATTTAGGAGGGCTGGTAATGTCAAAAACCGTTGTAGGAATATTCGACAGACAGGACTTTGCAGAAAAAGCTGCAAGACAGGTAAAAGATCAAGGGTTGAGAACGGAGGATATATCCATAGTAACAAGGCAGAACGAAACTGGCGATGATGGTACGACAGCAACAATGAAAAAAGGCGGAGGAGCTGCAAACGACAATATATCGGATGGAGTGGTTACCGGTGGAGTTTTGGGAGGGATTGCCGGATTGCTGATCGGCGCTGGGAGTCTGGCCATACCAGGCCTTGGTATTATTGCAGCTGCAGGACCTATAACAGGTCTTCTTTCAGGAGCGGTAACGGGAGGTATAGTCGGAGGACTTGTAGACCTGGGCATTCCTGAAAACAAGGGCAGACAGTATGAAACGGATATTAAGGCAGGAAAGATTTTGTTCAGTATGCGCACTGATGAAGACAAAACTGACAGGATAGCCTCGATATTAAGAAGTAATGGGGCAGAGAGTGTGGATGTGTATTGACCAATCTGCGAAATGTCTCAGAACTGCAGAAATAGAAATACGGCAGCTATGGATATGATAACAGACAAGACAAGGCTGCCTTTAAGCCAGGAGCAAAGAGCGGCGACGCCTATGCCGACAAAGGTTGCCAGTTTCATTTCAGAGGTGGACTGCATCACCCCACGGACGATCAGGGCGCTCAGAGCCGTATAAGGAATATAAACCAGGAAGCGTTTCAGCAAAGGGGGCAATGGGCGTTCAGTCATTACAAGCAATGGTAACAACCGGGGTAGGTATGTGACTGCCATCATTCCAAGAATCAGAGATATCTGGCTTTTCATCCTGTCACCCCCTTGTTTTCATTTGAGTCTTCAGTAACCAACCCATCCCCTTCCCTTATAAAAACCGCTCCGATGAACGATGCAGCTACTATCGCCGTTACAAGGCTCCAGGAGGAAGGTATAATACCCGACCAGGTGATAACAGCATATATCAGCCCTGAGAGTATGGATAGAAGCAAAACGGGAAGGGACTTCCTGATTTCCGGTACCAGCAATGCGGCAAACATTGCATAAAGACCGACTCCCAGACTGTTTTGAACAGAAATGGGAAGGATGGATCCTGCAAGATAGCCCGTAACTGTCCCCAGTACCCATGCAGCATGTGAGACACTGTGAAAAGTAAGAAGATACGGCACTTTCAGTTTTTTATCACTTAAGGAGGTGACGGAAAAGGTTTCGTCGGTCACTCCGAAAGCAATGAAAATCAGCCAGTGCTTTTTTATTTCCCTCATTTTTACGGATAATGAGGCACTCATCATCATGTGGCGAAGATTGAGAAGAAATGTGGCCAGGACGATATTTCCCATCGCGGCACCGGACTTTATCAAATCCAAAGCCATAAACTGGCTTGCGCCTGCAAAAACTATAAGGGAAAACAATGTTGTATCAATAAAAGAAACGCCTGTGTTTTTGGAGAGAAGACCAAAAGCTACAGCTACCGGGAAATAACATACAACTACAGGAAAGCCTGAAACCAAGCCTTCCCTGACACCCTTCAATAAGGAAGCTCGATCCGTCATAGACACTCCTTCCTAATCAACAGCCGGTGGATTATCTGCATCGTCAACACCTGTCGTGGTATCAGGCGTTGCCTCAACTGGTGCAGGAGTAGCTGAGGCTCCACCAGGCGCAGGAGTAACTTCGCCGGCAGGAATGTCGGACGGGCCGGGAAGGGGTGTTACTGTTACACCATCTACCTGGGGTAAGGCTTTTGTTCCCCTTATAACCTCTTCTGTCAGTGGATTATATTTGCTTGTATGGAGCTTGACCTGGCTGATGACTGTATCGCCAATTTTTACTGTTTTAAAGGTATCAACGATCATGCCATCCTTGCCATTCTGTTTAACAGAGGTTTTACCTGCATCCATGTTAGGGTCGTCAATATATTTCACAGTAAAAGGAATATTTTTGACTATCTTTTGTGTCAAAATAACTTTTTTGTCAGGTTGTTCATTTGTTCCGGTAAAAGTAAAGGAGACATAGTTGGTTTTTGAAACAGAGGCAGATAGTTTAATTGGCCAGTTTGTATTGTTTTTGAATCTGAAGTCAGTGGACCCGAATGAAACCGTGGCATCCTGGCCATAGGGCACATATCCGACGGTGAACATATGATTACGCCTCTCAACCACCTCAAGATCTGCTTTGAGGACAGCGTTATACAAAGTGGACGAAACCTGGCAGATACCACCGCCAATTCCATCTATAACTTTTCCCGCTACATATGTGTGGGCTACTTTGTAGCCGGTTTCCTCCGACCTGGGGCCTACAATGCCGTTGAAAGAAAATTCCTCACCCGGTAAAAATATCTTGCCGTCGATTTTGGAAACAGCCAGCTTTATATTCTCGCCCCTGTTTTTATCGTTGACATTAGAGGTTGAAAAATGTGAACGAAAGGTTGCAAGAGTATCCTTGAATAAATTGGCGTATACAGCTTCAAGAGTCATCGCCGGTTGAGTTATGACAACAGGCAGGACCCTTTCGGTATTCTCGGTTTTTTCAAGTTCATTCGCAATAATTTCGAGCGCAGCTTTATCTATGGATCTTCCTATAACATGCGGAGTTATCTCAACTTTTCCGTCCACCATGGAAAAAGAGGCGTTTGTTGGCTCGCGGTTTATTTGTGAATATAAATCGTCAACATTAAGCTTGCCAGGCATCGTCATAACGACAGCAACCGTTATCTCGCCACCCCGGCAGTTTTTTATCATATCCTCAATCTGTACCTGCAGAGCCTTTATGTCCACATTTTCTCCATGCTGGCCAGAGTGCACGACAACCTTGTCATCCTGTATAAGGACATCGGGTTCTTTAACATCCTTGTGGGTTTCTTGATAGAACGAGTCTAAAAATGATGCAAGACCTTCTGAACTGAATGATATGGGAGCGTCCAGCGCAAACCCGCTGCTCCCTGCGCGAACGACGTCATACAGCCTTACGAAAATGTTTCCGCTGCGGCCTACCGACCAAACGGCGTTAACAGTCGAATCAATATCATATAAGACATTGAGCTCTGTGAATGTGATCTTTTTTGTGACTTTTTCTGTTTTCAAGATTATATCAAGGGTTTCCGCCTTATCCTGGAAAGTTACATTGAGAAGCTCTCTCACTTTGTCCTGTGATAATCCGCCTACATCAAGGCCGTTTACATTAATACCCTCATACACAGTATCCTTGTTTAGAGTCAGATATGAAAATGTTACTGCTGTAAGCAGCATTAACGCGCTGAATATAACAAGTGCGACAATTATTGCTTTTTTCCCGAATTTCCGCGGACTATCCTGTACCTCAGACTGCATCCGTCAACACTCCAATTCCATATGGGCCATATACATAATATTAATTAGTTTGATGGCTTTTAGACTTAATATACCTGCGGCTAGTTCCGCGTGCAATCATATTATCGCAATTCTGCCAACAAAACTCAATATATTTTCTGAGATTCTTTATTAAGTTTTAGTTACCTTGGGACTTACTCGGGCTTTTTAGTAGAAAATCCGTAAAAAATGTATTACTATTATTTAAAGAGGGGTAACCATATGGACAAAAGGAATAATGTCAATTTATTCAACGAAAGGGAATTCAGGGAAATATGCGACCGGTTCAACAGTGAAGGTTGGATCGAGGACATTGACATAGACTTTTCCAGATCTTCATTCTTTAACAAAATGAAGGCCTCAATCAGGAAGGACAGGCGTGGTGAGGTTGTATTCTGCGTATTGAGGCCAAATGGGAAGGTCATTGCAATCACATGCACTGAATACCCGCAGGATATCTACAGAATACCTACCGGAGGGATACACCATCAGGAAGATATATCCAGGGCCATGTTCAGGGAAGTGAAGGAGGAACTTGGTCTGGAGGTGGCTGTCAGAGAATTCGCAGGAGTTGTCAGGATCAGGTTCATGCATGGTGCCGACATTGCCATGTTCTATTCCTATGTGTTCATTTTGGAGGAAAAGGGAGGACGGCTACTGCTTGATGCCAGTGATGATGAGATAAGCGGCGTCATGGAAGTAACAGTGGATGAACTTGGCGAGATGACTGATGCACTGGCCGGAATCCGCGGAAAATGGCAGGACTGGGGCAAATTTCGCTATACAACCTCAAATGCAGTATACAGGCATCTTAAAAACAAAATATAAATTATAAGGTAATGTTCTTTTCTAACAATATTTCTTAAAATATCATCTCTAAAGTACCCCAAAAGTATAAAAATGGAAAATTTTGAATATACTTATTATGATGTCTATAGTTTAGCTAAAGACTTTTAATTTGCCTGTAAAGATGAGGGGAATTGAAAATGAATCTGGATACCATAATATATCGTGGAATCAGGGAGAATATCGGGAAGCTGTCCATCGGTGAAAAGACTGCCACATGCACGGAACGGGAGGAAGCAGAGATTCTGGAACTTATAAATGATGTCCGTAACGAATGGCAGGATGCATTCACTAAATTTGAATATGCTTATGAAGAAGAGCTTATAGATTACTATACATACAGAATGAAGGCCTGTGAATCGAGATATGCATATTTTCTTTCAAAAGCGAAAGAACTTGGGTTGAAGGGAGTCAAATAGTAATAATTGACTCTTTGTCCAAGTATAATATATCAGGACTGAAAAAACCGGACATGTGATGAGATGGATAATGGATACAATATGATACTTGCCTATGTAGTGGGCATAGTATTCCTTTTCATACTGGGCAGATTGCTCCTGATACCTGCAAAATTGCTCCTGAAGCTCTTGTATAATGCACTGCTGGGAGCAGTGGCCATAATTGCCGTAAACCTTGTCGGAGGACTGTTTGGTTTCCACATTGGTCTTAATATAATATCTGCTTTCATTGTCGGGTTGATGGGTCTGCCCGGTTTTATCCTTATAGTTGTCTTAAAGCTGATATTTGGCGTCTGATAAAAGAGATTCACAAGTCTATGCCCACCTTACCCTGCATATAATTCTAATAAAGAACGCAACTTTAACACCCAACTTAACACCCAACTTAACAATCAACTTTATCATCCGGCACAGCTACAGTCATCAGCTTAGAAATTGCGGAGGTGCATATGCAGGGATTGGACAGGAAAATTTCTGAGACATACGGACTTGAAGTCCGCGGAGTCACATCTTATAGGGACGGATACATGATCAACACCGCCAAAGGACGGAAAATGGCGAAAAAGACATTGTTTTCTCCGGAGAGGATACTATTTGTCCATGGAGCCAAAGAACATCTGGCGGCGAATGGCCTCAGCAATATAGACAGGTATGTGAGCACCCTGGACGGAGAGCCGGGTTTTTTTTGTGACGGCGCATATTACACCCTGTCCGATTATATTGAAGGGAGGGAGTGCAACCTTGACAATGACGAGGATGTCAGAAAGGCCGCAGCCCTGCTGGCTTCAATGCATGCTGCATCAAGAGGGTATAAGCCTCCCGATGGGTGCAAGGTGCAGGACGAAACGGGAAAAATGCCTGAGTATTTTGAAAAGAGGCTTGAGGATATAAAAAAGCTCAGAAAACATGCATATAAAGGGAAAAGTCGATTTGACAGGATGTTTCTTGAGAACGTGGACTATTTTATCAAATCAGGAGAGGAAACTCTCAGCAGTCTCAGAGAAAGCAATTATGCAGAGCTTGTGGAGCGTTGCAGGCAGGAAGGGCTTTTCTGCCATCATGATTATACTCATTATAACATCATTTCAGGAGAAACCGGATTCACGGTTATCAATTTCGAATACTGCTGTTCCGAGCTGAAAATATACGACCTGGCTAACTTCATCCGCCGCAGGATGAGAAAATGCAACTGGGATGCGGAAAAGGTCGGTATAATTCTCGAAGGATACACGTCCAGAGAAAACCTTGACAAGGATGAACTGGAAGTTTTGGGGTTGATGCTGAAGTTTCCCCAGAAGTTCTGGCGCGTTGTCAATAAATATTACAACAGCAGGAGGAGTTGGTCGGAACGAAGCTATATGGCAAAGCTCCAGGAGGTAATCGACGAAACCGGTTATCATGGAGAGTTTATGAAAAAATTCCTGGCCATCACAGCGCCTGAAGATTGAACATATAATAAAACAGGGATGATTACGGAGGTTGGGTGTCCTCATATGCAAGGAATTAAGATTGGTGATATTGTAGCGCGGAAATCATACGATTGCGATATTCTTTTCAAGGTGATAAATATCAGAAATGAAGGGCTGAATAGAACATACGGGTTGAAAGGAATACTTTACAGGATTGAAGCGGATGCACCTGATTGGGATCTGGAACTGCAATCCGGTCTTAAAACAGCAGAACATATGGAAAATAAATTTAATATGAATGAAAATAATATTGGATTATTAAAAACGCAAAAATAGGGAAAACTTATAGCGAAGGAGTAAAAACGGCCAGGAAATGTTCATAAAATTATAAAAAAGGCTTGACACAGCTAAATTTCAATTGCTATAATATATAATTTTTTGACAAAGGTTAATAAATGTGATATAATTCTAAAAACAGAAGATGAGGTGATTCAATGGCAGAAAAGAGTGACCTGTTTCAAATAAAGAAAAACATTGAGACGTGCATAGGCGAAAAGGTACAGCTAAAAGCCAACAAGGGTAGAAAAAAGGCATTTATTAAAGAAGGAGTTCTTGAAAATTCCTATCCCAGCATCTTCATTGTTAAATTTGAAAACGAATACGAAACAACAAGACGGGTATCTTACAGCTATACCGACATATTGACAAAAGCAGTTGAGTTGGTAGTTTGTAAGGACGACAAGAGAATAAGGGTCAGTTGATAAAAAAAGATGATTAGGATAAAGGGTGTATGAGTGCCAGAAGGGCAGTCCGATTTTAAAAGACGGGCTGTTTTTTTTGTTGTGCGCAAGCATTTTGTTCCAGCATTGTAATATTTCTTAAGCCTTGTCAATATACATTTATTAGTGGTGATGCTCTAACTTTTCTTAACCAGGATAACATGCTTGAGGAGGATGGCAGTATGTCTCTCGAACTTATAAAAGAGGCTGTGAAATTCAGCAGGATGATTGGAGAAGATTCGACACAGGCGGTTTTTGAGAATGATATCATCGTGCCTGATGTAAAACCTGACATATCCCGGATATTGCTGCTGGATGGGGAAGCCTTGGTCAGTAATCTGGAAACAAGGCATGACAGTTTGCTGATAAAAGGTGTGATCGCATATAAGATCATTTATGTAGCAGATGAAGCTGAACAGATGCTGAAAAGTATCAACACCAATTTACCCTTCAGTTATAACCTCGATATACCGGGTGCTGGACAGGGGATGGTTGGCAGGGCCAAATGCAATATTGAGCATATGGAATATGAAATAACCAACAGCAGAAAGATCAATGTCAAGGTGATTGTCGGAATCAGCGGAAAGGTGACCGAAACTGCAGAAGAGGGAATTGTGGGTGATGCAGGCGGCATAGAAGGTCTGCAGCTGCTGAAAAGCAGGATGAACATCAATTCTTTCATTGGAAGCGAAGAGACGGAAATACCGCTTAAGGAGCTTCTTGAGGTGCCGGCAGGAAAACCTGCCATTGTTGAAGTATTAAGGAACGATGTCAGCATTTCAGGAAAGGAATATAAGACATCAGAGGGTAAGGTTACTGTAAGCGGCGTATTGAATATTATGACACTTTACATAGGCGATGAGGAAAATGGAAACATACAGACAATGGATCATGAAGTCCCGTTCTCGGGAGAGATAAATCTACCCGGTGCCGAAGAGTGCTCTTTTTGCAGGGTAGAATACAGGACTGTCGACAGCACTTTCGAACCGGCTGAGGACAGTGACGGCGAACTCAGGCTATTGGAGGGCGAGATAATTGTAGGTATAAAAGCAGATACATTCGGAAGGAAAGATGTGGATACCATCGATGATGCATACAGTACCTCTTCCAGGCTGTTGATCGAGACGGAGCCCATCTCACTGGAGGAGTATCTGGATGAAAGCAGGAGTCAGATCATTATAAGGGATTCAGTGACACTTCAGGCTGATGCTCCTGAGATTTCCGAGGTTTTCAATGTGCTATCGAAGCCTGTGATAACAAACTCAGCAATAAGTGATGGTAAAGTTGACATTGAAGGCGTCCTTGAAAATAACGTCCTCTATCTTGCGAACAGCCTTGAAAACCCTGTGTGTTGTCTGGACAATGAAATACCTTTTTCACACGCGATTGAAAACAAGAATATCAAAGCAGGAATGAGCTGTGAAATAGACATTGAGATTGATAACTTAAGCTATAGTCTTATTTCATCAACAGAAGTGGAAGTAAGGTTTGTAATTGCCGTAACGGTAAGAATGATGAGGCCTGTGCCCATAAACGCTGTCAGGAACATGGTTCTGCAGCCTGTCGATGCACGGGAACAGGAGGAACGGCCAAGTATCATATTGTATTTTGTACAGAGAGGTGACACCCTCTGGAAAATAGCTAAAAAATATGGAACTACAATTGGTAGTATTCAAAGAGCTAATGACCTGGAGGACATAATTATGCCGGACCCCGGCGAACAACTCGTAATTCCATGGAGGGCAGGGTAAAAAATTGTACAAATCTTAGAATTATTTATTGGTAAAAGTGCTTGAAATTATGTTTTCAAGCACTTTTTATTGAAATGAAAATGTTTATTGTATATAATAATCTCATTACTTTTGAGGGGTTCAAATGGAGGTAAAATGGCGTCAATAGAATTGCGCGCCCAAGCGAAAATCAATCTTTCCCTTGATGTATTAAGCAAAAGGGAGGATGGCTATCATGAACTCCGTATGGTCATGCAGTCAATAGGTTTGCATGACAGAGTCTCTGTAGAAACAACGGCAGAGGGGATACAAGTGGAATCGGGCAGCAGATGGGTACCATCGGGCGCAGACAATATAGCTTACAAAGCGGCTGCTCTTTTGTTGGGGAAAGCCGGCCTGAAAACAGGTGTAAATATAAAGATCAGCAAAAGGATCCCCGTAGCGGCGGGACTTGCAGGTGGCAGTGCAGACGCGGCGGCTGTCCTTAAGGGTATCAATTCGATTTTCGGACTCGGACTTACACAGCAGGAGCTCATGGATCTGGGAAAGCAGATTGGCGCTGACGTACCCTACTGTATTGCAGGCGGGACGATGTTGGCCGAGGGCATAGGAGAAAAGCTTTCGCCTTTGAAATCCTTCAAGGGCATTGATCTGATACTGATCAAGCCGAAAATCGGTGTTTCAACAGCTTGGGTTTACGGTAATCTTGACTTGAAAAAAGTCACGGGAAATCCGGATACACAGCTCATTATGAATGCGATTGAAGCAGGGGATGCGTTTGAAATTGCCAAAAACATGAAGAATGTTCTTGAAGAGGTCACCATACCGAGATATCCGGTGGTACAGGCGGCAAAAGACAGGCTTATGGAGCTTGGAGCAGCCGGTGCCATGATGAGCGGCAGCGGACCTTCCGTATTCGGTTTATTCCCAGGTGGAGGCAGAGCGTTTAGTGAGGCTTTCGAAAAAATAAAGGATAGAAGATGGGACAGTTATATCACAAGGACCATCTAAAGATAAGAGATAAAGGAGAAACATACATGGCAGGAAAATTATCAAAAGTAAACCTTAATGACTATATGCCCTTAAGGGAAGTTATTTTTACCTCTTTGCGGGAAGCTATAATAGTTGGTGAACTGAAGCCTGGAGAAAGGCTAATGGAGGTACAACTGGCAGATAAGATGGGAGTCAGCAGAACACCGGTCAGGGAAGCAATCAGAAAGCTTGAACTTGAAGGGCTTGTGGTAATGCTGCCAAGAAAAGGCGCTCATGTTGCAGATCTTTCTGCCAAGGACATTATGGATGTTTTGGAGATCAGAGCGACTCTGGACGGCCTTGCATCCTCTTTGGCGGCCTCAAGGATAACGGACGATGAGATCAGGGATTTGAAACATGTACAGTCGCAATTCATCAGCCATGTAGAGAAAGACAATCTTCAGGGATCGATAAAGAAGGACGTGGAGTTCCACGATATAATCTACAGGGCTTCAAGGAATGACCGGCTGGTGCAGATATCCGGCAATCTATGGGAACAGGTGCAGAGGTTCAGGGTTACATATATGAAGGAAGTCAGAAATTCAAATGAAATTGTCAGGGAGCACAATGAAATCCTGGAGGCCATATCGGAGAGGAATATCGATCAGGCCCGCCTGTATGCACAAATGCATATACGGAAGCAAGAGGAGAAAATCATCGCAGCGATCAATAAAAGCGATTTGAGATAAATGGCAAGTTAAGGGACGGTTTTTGGCAGGTCCCAGATCCGTCCCCAAAACTACCTGGAACTGTCACTAACTTGCTATTCATCTTATTATTTCATATCCGAGAGAAGTGATCTTTCTGTCAATTTCCAACGGCTTAACTGCGGAAGGATCATATCCTACACTGACATCCTGCGATTTCAGGTCCATGTTGATGTTTTCGATACCATTCATACCGGTAAGTTCTTCGCGTATTTTATTAGAACAAATGCTGCAAGCTATTGACGGAATGTTGAAGGAAACAGTCTCCATTACTACCTCCATATTTGGTGATTATATTGTTAAAAATATTATGTTCTGCCATTTGAAAAAATATTAAAACTTTTTTTAAATAAACAGGTATAATGTAAAGGGATGCTCCATAACGGGCGGGAAGAGCATCCAGAGAAGTGAAGTGCGTCCGGAGAAGATAACCAGGAAGGAACATATGGCAATGTGGTTCAACGAATTCGTCAACAAATACAAATCAGGTATATCGCACCAGTTCCTCTTCTATTTCAATGTAAGAGACCTGGTTGATAATTTTCGGCATTTTGACAGATATGTCTACGAAGAATTCATCAAGCCAAGAGGCTTCTCAATCGTTGCTTTTTACGATATTTCAAGAGGGTTGACCTTTTTCGATCCCGGTATGGAGAAGGAATTCAACCTGATTACCTCCAATGAAGCCGAAAACCTTATGAATGCCCTCCCATCAAGACTGTTCCCGCACATTGACAAGGCGTTGAAAAGTACAAAGATGGCAATCTTCATTGACCATGTTGAAAAGATCATACCTTCAGGTGATATAGCCAGTATGTCTCTTGAGGAGAGGAGTGCCCTGATCTGGATATGTGAATGGTCCGCAAACATCAAAATATCCTCGGTAGGGAGTACGATCCTTATGATGGCGGACAACCTGGTAGATGTCAGCCGGGAAGTGCTTAAATCCTCCTTCAGGGTAGAGCCCGTCCTTGTGGGTCTTCCTGTGGAGGATGAACGCAGGAGTTATATAGAATATTTATTACAGGACAAGAATATAAAAACCGATATCGGCATTGATGAGTTTGCAAAGCTGTCATCAGGACTTAGCAAGAAATCCATAAAGGATATAAAACTTAAGGCTGAAGCGGAGCAGGTGCCCATAACATTCGACTTCATCAAGGAAAAGAAGCATTCCGTCCTGCAGAAGGAATATGGTGATGTACTGGATTTCATATATCCGGAGATAGGTTTTGAAGATATCGGAGGAATGAGCAAGGCTAAAAACTACCTGTTGAAGAATATTGTGCAGCCTGTTAAAAAAGGCGATCTTAGAAGGGTACCCATGGGTATTCTTCTTTGCGGTCCCTCTGGTACGGGAAAAACTCTCCTTGTTAATGCACTGGCTAAAGCCAGCGGCTTTAATTGTGTTAAGATAGACATGTCAAGGATACTGGGGCAGTATGTCGGTGAAAGCGAGAAGAATTTCAAGAAGTGCCTGCTGGGCGCACAGTCTCAGCAACCGGTCATTGTATTCGTCGATGAACTGGATACGGCCTTCCGGAGAGGCGAGAGCGGGGACAGCGGCGTAAGCAGGAATATATTTAGCGAATTTTTACAATTCACAAGTAATAGTAATAATAGAGGAAAGGTCATATTCATTGCTGCGACAAACAGACCTGACCTTATAGATGCCGCCATGAAAAGGGCGGGAAGGTTCGATAAGAAGATACCGATACTTTTGCCGGAAGCGGAAGAACGAGCGGAAATATTCAGGATAATAATTGGGAAATACGACTTTGAAACTGATATAACAGATTTTCTTCCCTTCGCCCTTCAGACGGAAAACTATTCAGGGGCGGAGATAGAGACAGTAGTGAGAAAAGCTTACGAACTGGCTAATGAGGATGAAAATGAAGGCTACCTGCTTACTGTGGATATACTGAACGAAGCAATCAGAAAGTGCCGTCCCAGTACACAGCAGGTACAGTACATGACAATGCTGGCCATTGAAGAATGCGACGATAAGGATCTGCTTCCTGAACGATATCACGCACTTCTTGATGAAAGCAATGCAACCGTTTACCAGCCGGGAAACGGAAGCGGGAATATTCCTGACGAAGCATCTGTAGTAGGGCGGTAGACCTTTACAATATAGTTTATTTAATATAAATTATTCTTAAAAAGTATGAATTGAGGGAGGCTGTTACGATGGGATTGTTCAGTAGGTTGGGGGCACTAATCAGGGGATTCTTCGGACTTTTTGTCGGTGGTGTGGAGGAAAAGAATCCGGAGCTGCTATTTGAAGACATAAAGCTGCAGATCGACAAGGCGCGGAAGGAAGCAGAGCAGCAGATTCTTGATATCCAAACGAATGCAGAATTGATAAAGATTGAAATGAAGAATGCGGAAAAGAACCTCAATACTGTTAAGGCCAGGACTGAGGCCGCCCAGAAGCAAGGTGACAAGGATCTCCTTGTCGAGCTGCTGATGCAGGAGGAAGAGTACCAGGCGACATATGAGACACACAAGGCAACATATGACACCGCAATGGCTGAAGTGTCGAAGATTCGTGAGGACTACAAGATATTCGAATCTGAGATGCATGCGAAGCTGAATGAGCTTAAGACGCTGAAATCACAGGCAAAAATGGCCACATTAAGGGAAAACATCAACTCTGTCAATGCAAACTATACATCCAAAAACAATGTGGTAGGTAAAGTGAACGAGGGTATGGACAGGGCAAGGGACCTGGTAAACAAGAAGACTGCACGTGCTAATGCAGTTGAATCCCTGGGCGACACAAACGTTGATATGAAGCTAAAGAGGCTTGACATGAATTCCGCAAGAGAAAGGGCTCAAGCAAGGGCTGAGGCCATGCTGGGCGGAAGCGAAGGATTTGAGGTCAAGGAAAAGATTGAAAATAAAACTTCAAACTGAATGTGATCAGGTGTGTGCCGGTTATAACACTAAAAGGACAATTCATTTGGCACATTGGGGACATGGAGGTTAATATGAAAGCCAGGCTGGTTTTGAGTGCTCTTTTAAAGGCGAGGAATATCGGATTGCTTATACTTTTGGCCGGCTTGTCAGCGCTGCTGACAAGCCCGTTGGCTGCGACCGGCCCATTGTTGCCGTTGTTGCCCGTCTTCGCGGCTTTTTCCGCCAGTCTGGCCGTATATCTCATCCTGGTGGTACAGACCTTGTTGAGCAAGGACTTCCATGAGGAATTCAACCGTAAGGAAAAGATCAGAAAGATACAGGACCTGAATTACTCAACTACCAAAATTTCCAATGATGTAAAAAAGAATACAAATTCAGTCTATATGCAGAAATTAAAAAAAGTCATTGACGACAAGAATGATATCATGCAGTCATATTTCAAGGGCGCAGACAGTTACCTTAAGGAGCGTATTACAGAGCAGACTCTCAATCTGGTTGTATCATACATGCGTCTTCTTGACAACTTCTGCATAAGAAACAGGGAACTGAGCGCGGTAGATGTAAGCGCAGTTGCAAACAGGATAAATGCTAACAATCGTAAGCTTGGGTTCGCCAGGGATGCCAATATGGCAGATGACCTGAGAAAAGTAATTGAAATGGATGAAAAACTCATAAACAGGCTTAAGGATGAAAAGAAGGAACTCGAGAGAATTGGCGCAAAGCTGGATTATATGGAGAGTACCGTAAACATGTTTAAACATCAGGTGCTGTCCAGTGTCGAATCGGAGGAGATGCTCGAAACGCTTGAAAAGGCCGTAAATGAAGCGGAAGCACTTGATACGGTACTTGAAGACAGACGAAAAAGCAAACGCAGGATATGAAATAGATGCGAAATAAAGGATATACAGTTATCGTGTCGAATTACTTTAGATTATATATATAGGACTTTGTCTTTGCTAATGTTACGTCCTTCAGGGGAGATATTGCCATGCATCAGAATGTTGTTTTTTCGTCCGATTATTTAAGGGTTACGAAAAAAAATGACGATTACTATATAGAATCCTTCAGAAAAGGGATGACACTGGAGCAGTTCAACAGAATGATGTCTGATCATCCTGAAATAAGGATAACGAGCATCATGTCCATAAGGAACGCTCTGGTAAATGCCCCTCGCCCGCCCGAAAAATTTGGGGAAATGAAGGAACGTATCTGTATAGAGCTTTCCGAAGATGAACTTAAGGCATATGTTACATTGAGTGTGTCTCCGGATGAGCTTGAGGGTAGCCGGAAGGATGACCTTTTCACCGAGATATTAAGAAAACTCAAGGAAAAGGGAATTGCCTATGGTATCAACACCGCACTTCTTCTTAACAATCTGTCCAATAACACGAAAATGACTGTTGCAGAGGGAATCGCTGCTGTAGATGGTGAAGATTCTGTAATTGAAATGTACAAGCTTTCGGATATAAAGCCAGAGGTCAAGGAAGACGGCAATGTCGACCATTATGAATTGAGTCTGATAAACAGGGTAAATGCCGGAGATTGGCTGGGAGAACGCATCGAACCAACAATCGGTAAATCCGGCAAAACTGTAAGGGGAGCTTCAATACTGCCAGGCAAGGGAAAGCTGATTCCTCTGGTTTATGATAAAAAAACCGTCAGGGAAGAATTCAAGAACGGAAAAACCTATCTCTATGCCATCAATTCCGGGGCTGTCCATTTTGAGGGAGACAGAATCGGGGTTTCAAACCATCTGGAAATCAGCGGTAATATCGATTTCAAAACGGGAAATATTGATTTCGACGGGTTTCTTACTGTAAAAGGGACGATAGAAGACAACTTTTCCGTCATAGCCAGTAGAGACATAGAAATCCTTGGGGATTTCGGTTTAGGGAGTGTCAAGGACATAATAAGCAGAGAAGGAAATATTTACATAAAGGGCGGCATTGCAGGTAAGAACAAGGCCGTAATCAGAAGCAAAAAGAACATATATACCAAATTTGTTTCGGACACCACCATAATATGTGAAGGAAGCGTTCATATTGGCTTCTATTGCCTGAACAGCAGTATAAAAGCAAAGGAAGTCATTCTTGATTCTTCAAAAGGGCAGATCATTGGAGGGGATATACAGGCTGAATATAAGGTCGTCTCATCATTCGTTGGCGCAGTAAGTGAAAAAAGGACCATCATAAACGTATCGGGTTTCAGCAGGGAAATGCTTAAACGCAGCTACGAAAAACTCTGCGCCGAGGTTGAAGCCAGGAAGGCGGAGATGAATAAAGCGAAGCTGGAAATTGCAGTGTATACTGGTATATCCGATTTGTCCAAGGAACAGCTTTTAACCTTCGAAAAAATCAAGGACAGGTATTTCGAGATCAAGGACAAGGTCAAACAGCTAGAAGATGAAAGAAAAAACCATCTCAATTATCTCAAGACATTGGGAGAAGGTGAAATTACAATACTTAAGAAAGTTTATCCAAACACCCAGATTGAGATAAAGGGGCATATGAAAGAAATAAATGCAGAAAAGCTCAGCACAAGGTATTTTGTGCAGGATGGGGTTATAAAGGAGCTGTAATGCAGCTTGAAAGATAGTTACGCTAAAGATAAAGATGACAGGGAGTTTTGTAAATGGCAATCCGGTGTGGTGTTGATATTGTTGAGATCGACAGAATCAGGGAATCCTTTGAATCCCTGGGGCTGGGTTTCAGGAACAGAATTTTTACAGATGGTGAGATAGCCTATTGCGAAGGCAGGAAAGCGGCAAGGTATGAAAGCTATGCCGCCAGGTTTGCTGCAAAGGAAGCCGTGGCTAAAGCACTTGGTACCGGAATTGGCGGCACGATCGGCTGGAAGGATATTGAGGTGTGTAATGACACATCCGGAAGACCGTATGTGGTTCTTTCCACTTCTGCGGGTGAATTTGCCGCAGGCGCCTCCTGCCTGGACATATCAATAAGTCTTTCGCATTGTAAATTGTACGCAGTTGCAAATGTCGTAATAGAAACAGGAAAAGACCCGGGAGGTGGTTTGACTGAAAAAGGTTAAACTGCTCCATTGTGCCGATATTCATCTCGACATGCCTTTCACTTCGCTCGGATCGGATCACGGGAAATCATCCATACGCAGGCAGGAACTTAAGAAGGTTTTTGGGGAGATTACAGCTGCCGCTTCAAATGATCAGGTGGATTTACTGTTGATATCCGGGGATCTATATGAACATGGCTACATAAGGGAATCAACCTTAAATTATGTATGCCGCGAATTCGAGAAGCTTAAGGACATATGTGTCCTCATTATACCAGGAAACCACGATCCGCTTGTCCCTGGCTGTGGTTACGTAAAAACAGCCTGGCCGTCCAACGTGCATATTCTTGAGGAGGGGAGCTGTTTCGCGGGTTTGGAGCAAGCAGGAGTCCGTATTTATGCCGGTTTCCCTTCAGAAACGGCACTGGTGCCCGATCCCCAATACATAAATATAATGCTGTTACATGGGACCCTTGATTTAACTGTGGGAAAAAATGTTTTCAATCCGGTGTCGGGTAAGAGCCTGTGCAGCTCGGGTATGGATTACATTGCCATGGGACACTTCCATAACGTATTGGAGGCAGGGGGCGACTGTGGTATTGTATTCAATCCAGGAAGTCCTGAACCCCTTGGCTTTGACGAAGTAGGAGATCATGGCTGGTTCATGGTATCCATTACTAAGGATGGAACGGATAAGGGAGGCATAACCTCTGAATTTATAAAATCATGCGGCAGAAGATACAGAAAAGTGGATATTGATGTAACGGGTTGCAGATCGGATGAGGATATAATTGAAAGAGTCTCCGCTGAGGCGCTTCTTAAAGAAAATCCGGAGGATCTTTTTAATGTTTCAATAAAAGGGTATGTTGATAAAGGCTTCACTCCTGATACTGTAATGATTGCGTCTGCTCTTTCTGAGGGAGTCTTTTTTATAAGGGTAGCGGATGAAACCCTACCCGACTTTAATTTTACCGAGATTGCCGCCGAGCCGGGGCTAAGGGGCGCTTTCGTCAGGAAGATGCTGCAATGTATTGATGTAACTACCGAAAGCGGACAGAAAGCCCTTGTGAAAAAAGCACTATATTACGGAATGGAAGCGATAGACCTGGGTGAGATACTATGAAGATCGGGAAGCTTGAGATAAAAGGCTTTGGAAAGTTCAAAGACAGGCAGTTCCAGCTTTCGGACGGACTAAATGTTATATACGGATCAAATGAAGCTGGAAAGACCACATTACAGCTCTTTATAAAAGCAATGTTTTATGGCTTGAAGGGGGGCAGGGCATCGAAAGAGGGTCTCCCTGCACAATTGAACAGGCTCAGGCCCTGGTCTGCCAATAGTTATGCAGGCGTTATGGAATATTCGCTGGGGAATGGACAAAGATTCAGGGTCGAAAGGGATTTTGACAAGGGCACTGCAGTCATTTATGATAGCAGCTTCAACGATATTTCGGGCAGCTTTCCAGCGATGCGGGACAAACAACCACTATTTGCCGAAATGCATATGGGTATGCCCGAGGACTGTTTTGAAAAAACCATTTTCATCAAACAACTGGAGACGCGGTTGGATGGAGAAGGCAGCGGTGGATTGTTGGTCAGGCTTGCAAATATAAGCCAGACAGGTTATGAGGATGTATCTCTCAAAAATGCGGAAAATGCGCTAAAAGAAGCTATAAAGAAAAATCTCGGAACAGGCAGGACGACGACCCAGCCGGCAGACCTTCTTGAAGCACGTCTGAAAGAACTGAATATTGAAAGATTACAGGCTGTCAAAAAGAAGGAAGTAAGCTGTGGAAATTCAAATATGCTTACCCAACTGAGGAATGAGAAGGTACTGAAACAGAAGGAGCAGGCTTTCCTGAAGGATACGGGAGAGCTTATAAGGCAAAGAAAGAAACTGGATGAGAGAAAGAAGATAGCAAAAGAACTGAGAACAGTACTGGCGGAGCTGAAAGAAATCCAGGCGGAAATAACAGCGGCGGATCTTGAGCTAAGAGCCCTGAGTGAAGGTGCCCTGAGCGGAGGAATGACCAGGGTTTCCAGGACACGTTCACGAAAACGGAAGTGGTGGGTTCTGATTTATACCGCCATTGCTCTGATGATTGCAGGTGGAGCAGCCGTATTCACAGACAGGCTGCAGTACCTGGGGCTGCAGCAGATTCAGCCCCAATACCGGTATTACATTGCGCCTGTGGCAGTGTTGATAATTGCAGTGGTAATCTTCCGCGTAATTTCAAAAATCGGTTCATTGAAGATCGGGAATTTGCCGGTGGGTACTGAGGAAAACACTGAAAGGCAAATGCACCGGGGTACTGAAGAATGTGGAAATAGTCTTGAGAAGCTGGCGGCCCTTAACGACAGGATAAAAGACATGTATAGTGTTGCCGCGCTTTCCTGCGGAAAGGTCCTTGACGGGGTGCCCGCTGTGGAAGCTGAGTATGCCGCAGCTCAGCGGGAAGCATTTGGGATGGAAAGGACACTGGAAAAAGACATTGACACAGTAGTAGCCAATTATGCAGATTATGCGCTGGGTGTCGACTTCTTTGATACGGACAGTCTCCGCCAGACCCTGACCGAAGCGGATACAAAGTGGCTGGAGGAATCCTGGGAATATTCCATTGAAGCGGTCGATAGCAACCTTTCACAGTCTTCTCTCGATATAAGGGAATATGAGACGTTAAGCAGGGACAGCAGTGATGATGGTGACGAGCTTCAGAGGATTGACGAGGAAATCGCAGCTCTCCTGGAGAAAAAGAAGATGTTTGATGAAAAAGGCGCTGCACTGAGTATTGCTCTTGAGAATTTGCAGGCAGCGGCGGCCGACATCCGTAAAAGCTTTTCACCTGCCCTCGATATAAAAATGAGCGGCATCATCAGTAGTATGACCGGTGAAAGATACAGCGAGCTTAAGGCTGATGATGGTTTAAGACTGATGACGGTCACACCGGAGAATGGTGAGGTTAAAAATGCAGCATTACTTAGTGGCGGCACGGCAGACCAGCTTTATCTGGCTTTGAGGATAGCTGCAGCGGATATCCTGGAACCGGAGGGAGAGAAGCTGCCAATTATTATGGATGAGGTTTTTTCACAGTATGATGATGAACGGATAAGGCGGACCATGGTGTATTTAAAAGAAATGTGCATAGACAGACAGGTCATAGTGCTGACTTGCAAGAAGCGTGAATTGGAGCTTGCAGAAGAAATATCCGGAGGAGGCATCACGATTCATATATTGGAGTAGAACCATCGTGGATAGTTCTATTCATTGGCATAAAGACGACACGGGAGGTAAAAATGTATAAAAGATCAAAGATGATTACAATTCTTATATTTATTATACTTTTGATATCAATAAGTTCATTTGCCGGTTGTGAAAGGAACGAAAAAAGTCCATCTGGCGATGGTCAGGAGGCAGTGGTTGTTGTGGCGGAGGCAGCCGGTGCTGTTGATGGAATTGTTATGGATGATAATGCTGCCGTTATAAACGAAGCGGTATGCGATCTATTTGAACAGCCGGACGTCAAAACACAGAGAGTATCCCAGGTACTGTACAACCAGCCTGTAAGCATTGTTGGAAAGCAAGAGGGCTGGTACGAGGTTAACGCTGTGGACGGGAGCAGCGGATGGATCAAGTCAAAATACGTAATTAACGACGTTTCAAGCATATATGGCAGGAGCTATACCCACAGGATAATCATAACCAGCAGAGAGAAAATCGTGTATTCAAAACCTTCAGGAGGTGTGACTCTTGAGGAGGTGGTTATGGGCACGGAATTCATAGTCTTTAATGAGAGTGGAGATGCTTATGAGGTTTATTTGCCTGGTAATAAAACTGGTTGGTTGAGTGGCAGCGGTATGATCCATGTTGACAAGGGAAGTGATATCTCCATGACCACAGGGAAGGATTTTGCTTCAACTGTAAAAAAATTCAAAGGTATGAGTTTCCTGCTGAACGGTATAAGCTCACAGGGGCTGGATTCAGCCGGTTTGACATATGTCTGCGCCCTGATCAACGGAATACAGGCGCCCAGGTATCTTGACGGACAATCTGCTATTGGTGATTCAGTTGGTTTGGAAGAAGCAAGAGAAGGTGACCTTCTTTTTTTCTATAGGTCCGGTTCTGAAAAGCCAGTTTTCTCAGGAATCGTCTGTGAAAATTCGGAACTGTTGTATTCCAGCAGCTCCATAGGATATGTGAAGGCGATAAGCCTTGCAGATGCTTCTTTACAGGGATATGACGTCAAAGCGAGGAGGCTGTTTCCGAATTAAGGATGCCGTATCTGCCCATTTCCTCAAGTAATGAAATGGTTTTATCCGTAGAATCCATCCTGGCCAGTGTTTGAGCTTTACTTGCAGTCTCCCGGGCAATTTCGGGATGGTCCAGGATGTCGTTGAATACTTCCTTAAAATATCCGGGGTTACCCGCCGGAACGAGACGTATGGCAGCTCCCATGCCGGTCAAAAACCCGGCGTTTTTCTCTTCCTGCCCTGGCAACGGCGGAAGAAGCAGGATGGGTACACTTTTTGCAAGTGCTTCAGAAATTGCCATTCCTCCAGGCTTCGTAACAAAATAATCGGAGATCCCCATAAGATCTGGAATTCTGTCGGTATATCCAAAAACTTTCGCCCTTCCGGTGAAATCTTTAGAAAGCTCGTCCAGCCTGGCTTTCAGCCCGGCATTCCTCCCTGCAACCGCAATCACCTGTATATCCCGTCCGATCTTTAACAGCTCTTCGAATATACGTTCAACACAACCAAGGCCAAGGCTGCCCCCCATTACAAGTAAAGTGGGTTTTTGCCGCAGGCCTATTTCAGACAATATACGAGGCCTGTCTGTTTTATTGACGAAGTGCCTGGATATGGGAATGCCGAAAGCAAATATCTTTTCCTCAGGAATCCCCATTTGGGACATTTCGGACTTGATCCTATCATGGGCGACCACATAAGCATCCACACCCTCGAGCTTCCAGAACATGTGGTTTGCGAAATCAGTAACCACAGCCACGACAGGTACATTGAGCCTTCCTTTGGATTTGAGGCAGGAAAGCATCTGGAGTGGGAGGGTATGGGTGCAGACAATTACCGAAGGCTGTTGCATATTTACCAAATCCAGTAGCCTTCCGGAGAGCAGGCCATTCAGGTTTCTTGCAGCATTGCAGAGACCCTGCCCGGATTCTGCCAGCCTGTAAAGAGTGCTGTACAGGTAGGGCGCGTTCTTGATGGTGCCCAGATATGTATTGACAATAAGCCTGTCAACATGGGGGCTGACAGCCTTCATGGCATCAATTATCACAGACCCGGAACCGGGATGCTTGAGTTCGATTTGTTCATACAATGCTTCTGCGGCTTTATAATGTCCTCCGCCGGTAGATGCTGACAGGAACAACACCTTCATCGGTCGTACCTCCTGTTTGAAATCCCTTCAGAAATAGTTATAACCGAATCTTCACAAACTAATCGGTAAATGTGGAATATTTTCAGCGACTTGACAGAAAATAATAATGCAAATCAGAAATACCAGTACAAATCAGAAATACCAGAACAATTGGAGGTAGAGCTTTGGGTATAAGGGAGAAACTGCTTGATTTTAAGAGAAGGCTTTCGGACAGGAAGATGTACAGTATTGTAATAGTTATAATTGGAGTGGTGTCCGTCTGGGGAATTTATCAATACAAGCATGCATCAAACCTCAGACAGGAGCTTGACAACCAGTATAACAGGGCATTTTATGATATGGTAGGCTATGTTGAGAATGTAGAGACTCTTTTGGCAAAGTCACTTGTTGCATCAACTCCTGCTAAAACAGCCTCAACACTTCAGGCAGCCTGGGGACAGGCGAACCTTGCCCAAACAAACCTGGGCCAGCTTCCGGTATCGCAGCCGGTATTGGCAAATACCTCAAAGTTCCTGACACAGGTCGGCGATATAAGTAATTCCCTGAACAATCAGAACATCAGAGGAAAGCCGCTTTCAGAGGAGCAATACAGTACTATAGAGAAGCTTTATGATTATTCCATATCACTGGGAGATAACCTGGAGAACCTTCAGAACAGCCTGGGGGAAGGACGGCTGAAATGGGGAGAGCTGGCAAACAAGGGAACAGGTCTTTTCACCAAAGTCTCGTCGGAGAAATCCCTGCAGCAGGTGGAGAAGCTTAATGAGACCTTTCAGGACTATCCTACCCTGATTTATGACGGACCATTTTCAGACCATATGGTTTCAAAGGAAGCAAGAGGGCTGACGGGTGACGAAATTGACTCAGAAAAGGCGAAGGAGCGGGTTAAGAGCTTTCTGGGCGAGGACAGGGTTAGTGAGATCAAGGATGTGGGCCGTAATGATACAGGGGCGATTAAATCCTACAGCTACGAAGTGACGTTGAAAGACCTGCCGGAGGATCAGAAAATCAATATCGGCATTACACAGAAAGGCGGCCATGTTCTGTGGATGCTCTATAACAGGCCCGGTACAGGGCAAAAGTTGTCCATGGATGAGGCAAAGAAGGCAGGATTGGATTTTCTTGAGAGCAAGGGGTATAAGGATATGATCGACACATATTATCTAACCCAGGACAGCACTGCCACCATCAATTATGCTTACAAGCAACAGGAGGCTACGGTGTACCCGGACCTCATCAAAGTGAAGGTTGCGCTGGATACAGGTGAAATAACAGGCTTTGAGGCAAATGCTTATGTTTCAAACCATGTTGAAAGGGACGTACAAAAAATTGGAATAACTGAAGAAGAGGCCAGGCAAAAGATCAACCCTCGACTTCAGATCATGAGTTCCGGGCTTGCTATAATACCCACTAATTTCAAAACCGAGCTGCTATGTTATGAATTTAAGGGGAAAATCAATGAAAGAGATTTCCTTATATATATCAATGCCGAAACCGGGGAGGAAGAAGACATACTTTTGATCATCAATACACCCGACGGCGTTCTTACTATGTAGATGGAGCAAAACTTTGTCTTGCGTGACGTTATCCCAACGGTTATAGTAATCTAAGGGAATGAATCCAACGTTTGGGGAGGACAAAGTGGAAATTAAAAACAGGAAAAACCCTGGCATATTACAAGTCAGTATATTGTTTTCTATTGTGATTTTGCTGTTCCTTCTCGTCGGGGTAAGGGCACAGAACAGGGAATTCTATTCCGGTGTGCTTATAACAGAATTTGGTGTTATTTTATTGCCGCCGTTGATATTGCTTATTGCAACCAGGTGTAATCTGAAGAACACCCTTAGGCTTAACAGGGTAAAAGCGATTGACCTGGTTATTGTCTTTTTCATGATGGCTTTCGCAATTCCTGTTGCTGGTGTGTTCAACTTAATCAACCTGTGGCTTGTCAACTCGATATTCGGAAAGATTTCAATATCACAACCGCCAGTTGCGGACAATTCCGCCAGTCTTTTGATCAATATCATGGTTATTGCCGGTTCCGCGGGCTTGTGTGAGGAATTCCTTTTCAGGGGTGTGATTCAAAAAGGTCTGAACAGGCTAGGGGCAGCAGCCTCCATTTTGCTTACGGCATTTTTATTCAGCCTGACACATATGGATTTTCAAAAAATCCTCGGAACGTTTTTCCTCGGGGCGTTGATAGGCTTCATCGTATACAGGACGAATTCTCTTTTCAGCGGTATTCTTGCCCACTTCACCAACAACGCCATAGTAGTGGTTTTGGGATATATATCTGTGAAGGTGATGGAGGCACTTGAGGGATCGGGGTTTGAGGCGACAGGGGATCAGGTTGATATGAGCAATTTTTTCAATACATTTGGGAGCATGCCGAAAGAGCAGCTGATGCTGATTGCCTTTGTATATGGGATCATGTTTCTTATTCTGGGAGTGATATTCCTATGCCTGGTGTTTGCTTTCATCAAGCTGACGGGAAAAGGCCGGTACAAAAGAGACGGGGATGAGGGAACCGGTGAAGCTGCCCTGGAGGTCAAGGTGGGAAGCGTGAATGTTGCAAATATCCGGAAAGGTCTGCTTTGGTTGATACCGGGAATATTGTTGATCAATATAGTCTATTATCTGGAGATTCTTAAGTTCAAGGGGCTGGAAAACGGGTTGGCAGATGTTTTACAAAGAATGATGGGGATTTAGGAGCGGCGCTTTAGATTACGAATATCCTCGCCTGAAAAACGGTAAATTTCAAAGTTCCCCATAATGCGGGATGCAACCCTCTCGTCATAATAATCGTACAATTTACGCATATCAATATTTGTTGATATGATGGTCTTGCAGGGGCGCGAAAGATTATTTGCTGCCCTTCCGTCCAATATGGTCAGCAGTTCTGCATATTTTGCTGCACTGGGTGATTCGGTGCTGAGATCGTCAACTATGAGCAACTCGGCATCAAGGATATTTCTGTATACACTACTGTCGTAGTCCTCATCCCGAGAGTTTCTAAACCGGTATTCATTAATAGTGTTGAAAAGTACCGGGGCAGACTGGTAAAGAACTGTATATCCACGGTTCATTAACTCAACGGCAGTGCATATAGCCATAAAAGTCTTTCCGACTCCTGCAGGTCCGCTGAAAAGCATGTTACGTGTTGAAGAAGAATCAAAATTTTCAATGAAGGTCATACATTTTTTCTTGATACGGAGAATCTCACTCCTGGGTGATTCCTTTCCTCCATATTTTACTTCGTTTGCTGTATTCGGATAGAAATTCTCATTGAAGTTGTTGAAGCTTTCATCTCCACCAAGTCTGATGTTGGATTGAACGTGGATGAGGTTTATACGCTGCTGTTTATAGCAGGAACAACTTTCTGCCAATAAGCCTTCACCGCTTATGATGCCAGTGTCCTTGCACTTCGGGCAGGTATATACCATATTGAGATAATCCGGAGGATAATTATTCTCAACAAGCAATCTCTCTCTATCCGCCTTTAGGCTTGAAACAGTTGTCTGCAGCCTGTCTGACGCTTCTTTCGAACTTAAGGCACCTGTAAGTAGCAGCCTGGTATTCTTTAGACCGGCAAGCTGTATTTCTCTTTCAATTTCAGCAACACGGGGGATATGGGTGGATATTTGGGCTATTTTCTGTTGCTGTAGGTCATATGCGGCCTTTTGCCTTTTATCATATTCACTTTTTATGAGATTATGGATGCTCGATCCCATCAATATGTAGCCTTTCAGTCTTTATTATATAAACTCTCAAAAAATTCATCGTCGTATTTGCGCTGTTCAAAATTACCTTTCTGAGGAACCACTGGTTCTTTAGACTTTGTTGCAGTCTGACTCTTCTGTTTCCGGGCATTCTCATATTCTGAGATAGCTTCCTTTGTTTTCAATCCATTCTGATGCCAATCAGAGAGTATCTTGTCGATATATTTGAAATTCGGATTGAGTATGGAGGTTGTCCTCTTTAGTGCAAGCTCGATAATTTCAAAATCGTAGCCGTATTCCGATACCCAGGCCTCGACATACGCTTCTTCATATTCAGTCAGCATGTCTTTTTTTCGTATTTTCTGCTTAATTTTCTTCTTGATGTCCTTTTGCTTCTGATAATCCTTATCGTAATTGTCAAGATCGAAGCTGTTCTTTATGTTTTTGCTTTTCCAGTTATCGGCTACCTTGGAAATGTACTGTTTCGATATAGCATTATGCTCACTGCAGTGTGCGAAAAGCGCGAACATTACATCCTCTTCGAAGCCGTATTTATCAAACCAGGCGTCGATATCGGTATACCACGTCGGAGACATGACACCCTGAAAGAACTTGTTGTTTATACTCCTGATGACTTCATTTCTCTTTTTGTTGCGGTCAGCACTCGATGCCGCTTCTTTTGGAGTTGAAGTGCTTTTTAACCTGTAAAGCTTTTTGATTTCCTTTTCCTTGAGGTCTACTATTGAAAGTCGTCTGTCATCCCGGGTAATAATACCGAGTGATTCAAGGCAGGTCAATGCGTTTCTGACGACATCCATATCCAACTCCAGCTTATTGGAGATATCCTCTGGATTTGCAGAAATACCATGTTTGCTTAAAAATAGGCAATATATATAGATTTTAACATGGCAGCAATCCATGGAGGGCATATATTCAGTGATGAACACCTCCGGGACCGGGGTATCTGAATAAAGCATGGACATATTCGACTCAAATATCATAGTACCTCACAGCCTTCCGGAAACATGAAATGATTAAGTAGTGATTAAGTAGTTTTTGATGCTTTTCATTATAACACATGAAACCTATCCAATTCAAACCTTAACCAAGGCGATTATTTGATATGTTGACTTATTCACTGGTTATGACCCTGAAATTTGTAACTGGTGAGAATGATATAAAGTTAGTGCTGCTTTTTTAATATTAGTGCTGTTGTGGCGCTTGTCAGTAATTAATAAAATAGAGTAAATATGGCTATCATTTTATGTTCACCCTCAGAATGTATGATTGCGGGACAGCCGCATATCTTTACAGATAAATAGAGTAGGATACTTTATTAAGGAGGATTGAGAAAATGACAAAACGTCTATTGGCTCTGGTTCTTGCAGTGATTATGATTGCTGCCTTCTTCGCGGGATGTGGACAGACTGCGGATACAGCAAAGGATGCCACAACAGCAGCTGATGCATCTGCACCGGCAGGCTCGCCGGCGGACCAGACTGCATCGGGCTCCGGGCAGACTGCCTCTGCAGCACCCCAGGAAGTGACCTATCCACTTACAAAAGAAAAGGTGGAACTATCTCTTTGGTTTACACTTCCTCCATTCATGAACCAGTATTTGAAGGACATGAATGAAAATGAGGTCTTTCAAAAGGTCGAAGAAAAAACCAATGTACATATCAAATTCATGCCTCAAAGCCCCGAGTCTCAGAGAGAAACCTACAATCTGTTTGTCGCTTCGGGAGACATGCCTGATATCATCAGCAGCGGAGCATCCTTCTATACAGGAGGGGCAGATAAGGCCGTCAATGACGGAGTACTTCTCAGATTGAATGAACTTGTAGAAAAAAGTGCCCCGAATTACATGAAGGTTCTCAACTCAAGCAAGGAAAATAAGAATTTTGCCTCGACCGATGAGGGCAATATCGTAGTCTTCTATTCCTTTGATAAAGGTGAGGCCCCTGCAAACTACGGGCCGCAGATAAGGAAGGACTGGCTGGATGAACTGGGCCTGCTGATCCCCAAAACCTATGACGATTATTACAATGTTCTGAAGGCCTTCAAGGAAAAGAAAAATACAGAGCCATTATTCATTATGGCGGCATGCGCTCCACAATACAGCTTCCTCTCAGCGGGATACGGTGTAGCGGCTTATATGGTTTCGGACTTTTTCCCTATTGAGCCTTTCTACCAGGAAGATGGGAAGGTTAAGTTCTCCTTCATTGAACCGGGCTACAAGGATTATATCACCATGCTGAACAAGTGGTACAGTGAAGGCCTTATATACAAGGAAGGCATAATGAAACAGATAGGTTCCATGACACCGGAATTCCAACAGCCTATCATTAAGGGAAAGGTAGGTCTGTGGTACTCCGATACCCAATGGATCAGCGGCTACAAAAGGCTGGCTGAAGATCCCAACTTCCATGCTGTAGCTATAGCGGATGCTGTTAAAAACACAGGCGATAAGCTGCATATAGGGCCGGTGCTGCCATTTTCATCCGAAATCAGATTCTCCGGGGGAATGAATGTTGCAATTTCCGCCAATTGCAAGAATCCTGAAATCGCTGTCAAGTGGCTGGATTACTGGTACACCGATGAAGGCTCGCTCCTCGGGAACTATGGCATAGAAGGAAAGTCATACACCATGGTCGATGGAAAACCGAAGCTTACGGAGCTTATTACGAAGAATGATCAGGGAATGGATATAATGGCTGCAATGATAAGGTACTGCAACCAGATAAGCCCTTATATCAGTGATCCGACTAAAATGATGGCAGGCTACACCGAGGAAGAGGCAGCTGCCGGAGATATATGGAAGGAAAACTGTGACGGCAGGAACATGATAGGCGACGGCAACTTCAACACCATTGATTTTGCCCAGCTGAACGCCGAAGAAGCATCGCAGTATGCGAACATCATGGGTGACATAAAGACATATTCCTCTGAAATGATTCTGAAATTCGTCACCGGCAAGGAACCATTGTCCAATTTTGATGCTTTCGTAGCAAAACTGAAGGAACTGAAGGTAGAGGAAACCATCAAACTGAAGCAAGCGGCTTATGACAGATTTATGAGCCGTTAATGACTATGGCGGCAGGAGTCTGGTAATGTGGGGACGGTTCTCCAGGAAGCGAGAACCGTCCCCACTTTGCCCGCCGTCCCCGTTTTGCCTGGTATTATACCCTCAGCTATTACAATAAGAGTGCAGGTAAGAGCAGAAGGAAAGAGAGACATCTTTGTAGAATTTAATACCATGCTGTTTATGGGAGCGACATATGTTCAAACGGACGTTAAAAATACTGAGGAAACTCGGTAGCAGTTATCTTAAAAAGCTGATACTTGCATATTCCATCATAATTGTGTTTATGCTGGCGGGCATCTCACTGATTGCCACACAGGCTTTTTCCGATGTGTTGAAACAGAAGGAGATCAGTTTCGAAAAGCAGATAACGAAAAGGGTTCAGGAGTATTTTGACGATACGGTAACAACCTCAAGAGATATTGTAAAAAGCATATATGTTTCCGGATCGGATATAAAAAGCAGTGTCTTTAATATTCTCAACAACGAAAACAACATATCGACATATGAATACAACGTGGACAAGAACAGGTTCGATACCTTGTTTTCCAGCCAACTGCAGAAGGACAATAACATCATTGATATAATCATTTATGTGAAGAAAACCGGCGAAGTGATGTCATATTCCAGGAATTACAGGAAAATAAAGACACGCCTCAGTTACTATAAAGAGCCCTGGTTTATGGAAACACTAAATGGCGGAAATCTGCAACTGATACCGACATATATGACTGACTACATGGACTCGGACAATAAACTCGTTTATTCGGCAGTGACAAGTATTTTTGATAGTTCCGGTGAAACATTGGCAGTAATGATCATCAACCTGGATGCAATCGCCCTTAAAAAGTCATATGCGGCATATGCAGGAGATATAAGGGGGACAATACTTGTCCTCGACAAAACCGGTGAGGTGTTTTTTGATTCTTCGGACAGATATTATGGATCAAAATATCCTTATTTTTCAAAGATCAAAAACAGTAAAGACTATCTGATGCTGGATCAGGAAAGCATTGTAAGCATATCTCCAACGGAAAGGGACGATCTCAACGTGGTGGGGATAGTTCCAAAGACCGAAATTGATAAAAGCATCAGGAACTTGGTAAAAAACATCTATCTGATTCTGGCTGCATGTATCATAGCATCCCTGGTGCCGGTTTACCTGACAAGTAAATATTTCTCCAAAAGGATAACTACAATTACAAAAGCAATGAAGGAGGTTGAGCTTGGCAGGTTTGATGTCCGTATTGCAGCCTTCAAGGGAAATGACGAGATACAGCAGATATCCGGAAGCTTCAATAACATGTGCATCAAGCTTGATGAATATATCAACAGGGTATATGTATCTGAAATCAGGACTAAACAGGCCGAATTGGGTGCACTGCAGATGCAGATCAACCCGCATTTCCTTTACAATACACTTGAGGCCATACGAATGCAGGCCTTGATAGATGACAGCCAGGCAACGAGTGAGATGATATTTTCACTGGCAAACCTGTTCAGAGCTACGGTAAAAAACAGGAACAGCCTTGTAACCATAAGTAATGAACTGGATTATTGCAGGGCTTATGTGGATATCCTCAAATCCAGGTATATGGACAGATTGAGACTGTCCATTGAAGTGGAAGAAAGCATTATGGACTGTTGCATACCCAAATTCATCTTCCAGCCGGTAGTGGAAAACAGCATAAAATACGGAGGACTGGACTCAGGGCTAAAGCTCCTGACAATTTCCATAAGCGGATGCAGACTTGGCAATGATATTGAAGTGACGGTTACAGACAACGGAAGAGGAATGACAGCATATGATCTGGATACCATCAGGAGTAATATGGCGGCCGGAAATAATTCAGAAAATCAGGGAAGCCTTGGGTTGATCAACATAAATGAGAGAATAAAGCTTGTATTCGGGACTGCCTATGGGATAAAAATCAACAGCGGGCAGGAAACCGGGACTGGTATAACCATACATATACCTTCGAAATCTATAGAGGAGATGGGACGAGATGTACAGAGTTCTTTTGGTTGATGATGAACCACTGATAAGACAAGGCTTAAAATATATCCTGCCCTGGGAGGAGTATGGGGTCGAGATAGCAGGAGAGGCGGAAAATGGCCAGGAGGCCTTGAAATATTTTGAGGAGGGTTACAGCGGGAAACACCCCCAGATTCTTGTGACGGATGTTAAAATGCCTGTTATGAACGGACTCCAGCTGATAAAAACGCTGCGTGAGCGTGGCATTAATGTAAGAGTTATAATAACCAGTGGGTTTGATGACTTTGTATACGCAAAAGAGGCCCTTAAATATGGCGTGGAAAACTACATAGTAAAACCGATCAACAGAGAAGAGCTGTCACAGACCGTGCTTTCGGTGATTGAAAAGCTTATTCCGGATCCGGAGGAGGAACGTTGCCAGGACAATCATCCCAAAGAATATATTGCAGACATACTGGATTATATCAATATGAATTATTCAGCGAATATATCACTCAAAACTCTTGCGTATCGTTTCAGCCTTTCGCAGGCCTACCTTGGACAGCTTGTGAAAAGGCGAACCGGAATGCTTTTTTCAGATTATATCAATGGAATCAGGATCGGCAGGGCAAAGGATATGCTTGTAAACTCTTCCCTCAAGGAAAATAGGATATCGGAGCTGGTAGGATATTCCGACTCAAACTATTTTTACAGGGTTTTTAAAAAGTACGTGGGCGTATATCCCTCAGAATACAAGGAAAACACGAGTAATAATGGAAACAGTGAAAACACGTACAACGGTGAAAACAGGGACAGGAGGTAAGTCAATGAAGAGGAAAACCAGAACGGCGGCTCTTTTATTGGCTGCCGCAATGATACTTGTCACCATGCCTGGCTGTAGAGGAGATTCGGGCACCGGTGATAATACAGGAGCAAAGGTGGGTATCAGTTGGGATACTGCCGGATCAGCCGGAAGTGAAGGGCCTGCCGATAATACTGCAGCTGGACCGGATGCGATGATAACACTTAAAATATGGACCATGGCATTCAACAAAAGTTTCCCGCCAGGTATACAGGAGGATCCTGTGGCAAAGGAGATTACGAAAAGAACAGGTATCATAATGGATGTCACTCCAGCCAATTCCTTTGCAAATTACAGTGATTCCTTCGCTGCTGCCCTGGCTAGCGACGACCTGCCGGACATTGTAAACGTACCTGAACAGGTTGGTTTCAAGTCCAGGATATTATCGGCGGGAGCAGCCCTCTGTCTCGACGATTATCTGGAATATGCGCCGGATATCGTATCCGAAACACCTTACAGGCTGGAGTATTCAAGGGCCTATGAATCAATGGATGACAGAGGTGCAAGTGATGGAAAGCTATACTGGTGGAAGAGCAGTGGAGACAAAACAATGGATCCCCTCCAGGTTTCAGTTGCGCCATACCTAAGGTATGATCTGTGGGAAGAATTGGGCTATCCGGCCCTTGATACGATGGACGACTATATTCCTGTAATGCAGCAGATGATGAAGATGGAGCCGGTCAATATCGAGGGTGATAAAAACTATGGGGTATCAGCGTGGTTCGCCGATGCGGTACACTGGAATGATTGGCCCCTTAACGCCTTTTTTGGTGCAATTGAGGGCGACGGAACCATTGAAACTCATGTATATATGGATCAGGAATCCCAAACCCTCGATTCCAAAGTACTGAATGCCGGCTCGTTTTACTGGAAAGCCCTTAACTGGTTCAACAGGGCATACAGGGTTGGGATACTTGATCCCGAATGCTTCAGCAGCCGGTTTGACGATTATATGCTGAAGATGACGGCAGGGAACCTTTTTTTAGGTTTTGTCGACTGGAGTGTGGAACAGGCCAATACTTCCTTTGCTAAAGCCGGAATGCCCGGGAAAGGCTTTTTTCAGATGCCTAAGCCGACCATCCAGGCGAAGTACACCACTGTATACTCACATCCCCAGGGAAGCTATACGTTCTTTGTTTCAAGTAAAACAAAATATCCGGAAAAGGCTATGGAGCTGTTAAACTTTTTCACCTCATATGAGGGCTGTGAGCTTATTTACAACGGTGTGAAGGGATTGAACTGGGAAGAGGCCGACGGGAAGCCGGTCATCAGTGAAGCTACATTGAAGGCCATTGCTGAAGATCCTGACTTTTTACTCAAATCCGGAGTGAACAAATACGAAAGATTGGCTGGACGTGGACAGACTGTAATGGATCCATCTTACGGGACACCCGTTTATTTCAGATACATGCCGGAATATACGGCACAGAGGATGACGCCGCTTATGAAAAAGGCTGTGAAGCATTTTGGCATCAATCTGCCAGGGGACCTCTATTACAATAACCCTGCAATAACCAGCAAGGATTATGACACCTCTCTCTTATCAATGGTCTCCATCCAAAAGGGAACTATAAAGAAGACCGACAATGAGTTATATGAGTATATACAGGCAAACCAGCTGAAGCTTATAATGGCCAAAACCGAAGCTGACTTCAGCAGCGGTAAGCTGAAATTCATCGAGGACTGCAGGAGGCTTGGAGCTGAAGCAACACTCGATTGGGCCAGAAAAGAACTGCAGAAGAAGCGGGTGGCTATGAAAAGCAACTATCTCAATTGAAGAATGTTTCTATTCTGTCAGGCAATCAGATATAAAGACATATATCTCCGGTGCAGCCTTCTCAAGGTTTACCGCCCTTATTTTCCTGTCGGTCCAGGCATGGACCGTTCTGCCCAAAGCCAGCGGACTATTGCGTCCTGAAGCGTCATATACAGTGTATTCAAACTTCAGCTTTACACATGACAGGAAAGTCATCCTGGTCTCTATGACAAGTTCCTCCCCATGTCTTGCAGGTCGTCTGAATTCACAGTTCATCTCGGACAGGGGAAGGAAGAAGCCTTTGGCACGTATTTCAGAAAGAGGCAATCCAGCTTTTTTGAAGTATTCCTTTCGGCCATTCTCAAACCAGACAAGATAGTTCGAATGGTGGACTATGCCCATCCGGTCTATTTCATCGCGTCTTACCGTGTGATGAGTTATCGTTACCATACTACCTCCAAATTTCATGCTTATTGACGGCACATAACATATTTCTGCCTGATTTCAGAATATGCAAATGGCATCATAAAATTGCCATGGAAGGTTTCGGTTCACAATTTTTTGAAAACCGCATATGTTATTATGTAAACGCAATTCAATTATGCCAAAAAGGCAATCACATTTACAGGGGGAGAGGTTCATATGACATTGAAGGAGAAGCTGAATATGCTGGAGGAGCTGCTTGACATAGATAGAGATTCCCTGGAAGGGGAAGAAGAGCTGGCTGAAATCAGCCAGTGGGATTCCATGGCAAGAATAGGCCTGATAGCATTGGTTGACGAAGTCTATGGCAAAGTACTTGAGCCTGATATTGTCAAAGAATTTAAATCTATAAAGGATATCATTGATATCATGGAATGAGGTGACAAAATGGCATCCGGAATTATAAAAGATGTTGAAATAAAGGGAATAGCCTGTGCCGTGCCCGAACATTCAGTTAACAATGAGGAATATGAGGGCGTTTTCGGTGCGGAAAGTGTCCGCAAATTCATGAACATGACAGGGGTCAGAACAAGACATGTGGCATTGGATGAGCAATGCGCCTCCGATATGTGCCATGCTGCTGCAGTCAGATTGCTTGAAAAACTGGGCTGGGGGCTGGAAACAATTGATGCACTCATACTGATGACCCAGACCCCTGACTATGCCATACCGGCCACTGCATGTGTACTGCAGCACAGGATGGGCCTCTCAGAGGATTGTATCGCTTTTGATATCAATCTTGGGTGCTCAGCTTATGTTTATGGCATTTGTATGGCTGCTTCGCTCATATCCACAGGTAATATCAACAGGGTACTGCTGCTTGTCGGGGATACAAGCAATTACGGCATAAATCCCAATGACAGTGCCACAGCAATGATATTCGGCGATGGCGGTACTGCAACTGCACTTGAAAGATCACCTGGGAAAGAGATGAAATTTTTTCTTAAAACCAAGGGAAGCGGATACAGGAGTATAATCGTACCTGCAGGCCATGCAAGAAGCAGGAGCAGGACGACTGCTGAGGCCTCCGAATATGAGTTGGCCATGAATGGTTCGGAAATATTTACATTCACCATTTCAGATGTTCCACGGTCAATAAGGGAATTCATGTCCAAATACGAAATCGACAAGCAGGCAATTGACATGTATGTATTCCACCAGGCCAACCTTTTCATTCTGAAACACCTGGCTAAAAAGCTTGATATCCCCATGGAGAAGGTGCCGGTATCAATAGACAGATACGGTAATACAAGCGGGGAATCGATACCGCTGACCCTTGTGGATGCTCTGGGGGATAAGAAGGATAGGACGGATAAGGAGAATGCGGAGAATGCAGAGAATGCAGAGAATTCGGGTACAGAGGGGTCTGAAGAAAAGAATGATGGAATTGTAAGGCTTTTCTTGTGCGGCTTCGGTGTCGGTCTCTCCTGGGGTGGCATTTATCTTGAAATGGACAGGAATGCATGCCTTCCGATGATTTATACAAGTGATTATTACAAGGGAGGCTGAACAATGATCAATCCCATGGAGCTTGAAGGCAGGAATATATTGGTCACCGGCGCCTCTTCGGGCATCGGAAGGGAAACGGCAATACTTCTGAGCAAGTTGGGCGCTAATGTTGTGCTTGTTGCAAGAAATGAGGATAAACTGAAGGAAACCCTGAAAAACCTTGAACCGGGCAGACATGTATTGGTGGGGTTTGACCTGAACATTCTGGAAGGTATCGGATCCATGATGGAAAGTGTTTGCAGCAACGGCTTCAAGCTCAACGGACTGGTTCATTCAGCCGGGATATCAAAAACAGTGCCCCTTCAGTTTCTAAAAACCGATGATCTCAAGGAAATAATGACAATAAACCTTTTTTCCTTCATAGAACTTGTAAAACACTATTCAAAAAGAAAAAACAATGACAGCGGAGGAAGTGTAGTTGCCATTTCATCCTTATCCGGAAGGGTGGGCGCCAGAGGCCTCACAGCATACTGTTCGAGCAAGGGGGCCCTGGACAGTGCCATAAGACCTATGGCACTGGAGCTGGCACCAAAAAATATCAGGATAAATGCCGTTGCTCCGGGTATTGTTGCGACACCTATTTATGAAGGACTGAAGGAGATCGTAAATGACAATTCCTTTGAGGACGGACTTAGGAAACGACAATTACTGGGTCTCGGCAAGCCTCTGGATGTAGCGTCGGCTGCAGCATTCCTCCTGAGTGATGCAGCCAGGTTCATCACCGGCACCTCCATGATCGTAGACGGTGGTTATATGGCACATTAACCTCTTTACTTGCAGGCTTCAGCCAACTCGTCCCTGATCAGACCCAGCAGCCTTTCCACATCCACGCGACTGACAGAAGCTTCAAAATAGCCGGCTGTGAGTGTTATTACCCTTTTATAGGTGCTTACCATCAAAAGTAAGCCGGGAGCCTTTACCACGGGAGGAACAACATAAATCTCCTGAACTTCGATGTCTCCGAATAGAATAGGGGTTTTGCTGATATACCCCAGGTTGGACAATGTAGGCAGGCATTTATCACCACAGTAATACAGGCTGGTTGCAGCATCCTGTTTTTCCTTTGGCGGAACCTGAAAATAGGCCAGAGTCTCACAAAAGCTCAGTTTTTCCAAACGTTCCAGGCCAATAGCGCTCTGAAGGCCCGGATATTCACTCTTTATGTCACTCATCACTTCAGTAACCTTTGAAAGTGTGTCATCGAAGGTATCTCCTTCAGCCATAATAATTCGAGTATTCACTGAACCCGAGAAGTTTCTTATCGCCTCGGTCTTTCCTTCAGGAAGGTATCGCCTCAGATCAACCGTGACTGGAATCTCCATAGGTGATCCGTATGAAGCATATCCAATGCGTGCCATCGCCCTGTAGAACGCAGTCAGCATAAGGTCGTTTATGGTACAGCCAGAATTACTTGAATAATCCTCCAGGCCGGTGAGCTGTTCGTCCGGCAACCTGAAAACCACAGTACGTGCAGAAGGTGAGCCACAGAGCTTCCAGGGGAAAGGCCAGGTAGGAGTGGAAATTTCAGAACCAGGGATCCATGCCATCTCGGGATCTGCAATTCCAAGTGAGCTGAAAAGACAATCCTGGTCCCTCCGAGTTCTTTCATGAGGCATAGGGAGATATGTGCCGTCTCCATCCCCCAATCGCGTATATATGTCCGAAAGCAGTTGTATATAATCCTTTACGCCTCCGCCATCACAACAGGCATGGTTTAGTTTGATAATCAGTACGTCGCTTTTCTCTGAACGTACCAACCTGATTTTAACCATGGGGTCATTATCCATGTCCAGGGAGCTGTCAAGATACCTCTTTATCGAGCCTTCTGAATCACTCGTCTCTTCCAGGCTGCAAAAATCTACTTTGTCGATGTTCTCAAGGGGTTTCCAAAAGGGAGTCTCGGCCTCGACAAACCGGCAGCCCAATATCGGCTCAGCCATAACGGATAGCATAACGGATTTTTCCAGCCGGCTGTAATCCAGTTTGTCTTTCAGTAGCAACACCGGCTGGAGCTGGAAGTTTCCCGTCCCATAACGAGCCACATAGTTGTAGATATCGTGCCCTGTGGCATGTATCAAACGGGAGAAGCCTTTAGATGAACCGGCTGTGTACCCTTCAGATGAACCGGCAGGGGAGGCTTCAGGGGCGCTGGAGGATGGATCTTTTTTATAATAATCAAGATACCTGCTGAAGAAAGCGGGGTTTATTTTGAATATTGCCTTATCGTCTATTGTGATCTTGAACTTTGTATTTCCGGTTTCAAATTTAAACTTCATTTTTCTGCACCTCTCAGTAGTTCGTTTTTTGTGCCTGAAAGCAGCTTGCGTAAAAGGCTTCTGCTGACAGTGCCCTTGTAATAAGCCATAGTCAGGGTCAATATACCGTTATAAGTGCTGACTAGCAGGAGTAACCCGGGTGGGTGCAATGCGGGGGGGAGGATATAAGCATCAGTCACCGTCCTGCTTCCAAACCTGACAGGCTGCTCTGAAATTAATCCCAGATTAGACAGGCCGGGCGTGCAGAAACCTAAACTGAAGGGTAGAGTATCTGCCTGTTCAGATATCTGCGAAATTTTTTTATAGTAATTGCATAGCTGCTGGAAATCCATCTTCTCAACAAATTCTGCAGCAATGGCATGTTGCAGGCCCGGCTTGTGCCTTTTCATTTTCCGCATCTTATGCGACACCCTTGAAAGTGTTCCTTCAAAGCTTTCGCCAGGAATCCTTGCTATTACGGTATCGACACCACCCGAAAAATTCCTGATAGCTTCAGCCCTTCCATCATTTAGATACCTCCGCAGATCGACCGTTACGGGTATTTCCATTGGTACTCCATACAGGGGTTTTGAAATTCGGAGCAAAGTGCGGTAAAACGCAGTGAGAACCATATCATTTATGGTTACACCTCTTGATTTTGTATACTCTTTTATTTTTCCCAGCCCGCCTTCGGGAAGTCTGCTGACAATGAATTTGAAGTCACTTATAGTAGCCTTCCTCCATGGGAATTGCCAGAAAGGGATAGCTTTTTTAATGGTTGGTTTCCAAGCCTTAACCGGGGTCTTTATCCCAAGCCCTTTAAACAATCTGTCCTGATCATTTCTGGTGCGTAAGGCTGGTTTTGGCAATTCCTCAGTGTTTCCACCTTCAAGCAGGGAGTAGGATTGTGACAACAGACTGATATATTCCTTGACACCGGCGCCATCACAAAAAGTGTGATTTATTTTTATGCAAAGCGTATCTTCGGGACCCGATCGGAAAAGCCGCATCTTAACCATTGGATCCCTATCCATATCAAGCTTGCTTTCCAGGTACCTGGAAACAGCCCCATCAATGTCTGTAATCTCCTCAATTGAGCAAATACATGATTCATCTGAGTCCACTGGTTTCCAAAAGGGTGGGTCGCATTTTACAAAGAGGCCACCTGAAGCCGGTTCTGCGCTTGCAACAATTTCTGCTGCTTCTTTAAGGAGTTCGAAATCGAGACTGCCATCCAGCTTCATTACGGTTTGGATCTGGTAATTGGCCATTCCATACCTTGCGAGATAATTGCAGATATCATGTCCGTTAGCCGGAATGGTGGCCGTTGGTTCCCCGGTGTTGCAATTTTTTTTCATCCTTCGACTTCCTCCATAAATGAAAGTTGTTTACATAACATGATATGTCAGGTGTATTAGTCTTGTTCCAGAGAAGGACATAGCTTTCCAATCCGCTGGTCGATAATACCCATTAACCAAGCCCTTTCACCCGGCGCATTGTCCTTTAGTCTGGCAGCGGCTACCGGTAGGGTCCAGGCATCGATTTCTTTAAAACTTGCCTTTGAGAGCCGCATATACTCATTGAGGTAATTGACCGAAGCAAGCCATTTTACATACAAATAAGGAAGCTTCAGCGTTTCGGGAATCCAGGCAGGAACCGAGGGCGAGCTGAGTATCAAAAAGGTCCTTGCAACATCACCATGAGGGTTACCGCAGTATGCGCTGTTCCAGTCAATTGCAACAAGTCTGCCGCAGGATGCCATGATATTGTTGAAATGGAGGTCTCCGTGACACACGCTTGAGCCATCCGTAAGGCTTCCCATGTATTTGAGTATCCGCTCCTCCCTGCCTCCGAGAATTTCAGAAGACCGGCTAAAAGTATATGCAAACCTTTCCATCTGGGAAGGCAGGCCTGATGCGGAAAATTTGTGAATGCCGTATTGCATCCTGGCTATCTGTCTGACGAAACAGAAAAGCCTCCAGGGTTCATCAGCGATGCATTTTAAAAGGGACCTTCCGTATACCCTCTGAGTAATCATGCCCCTTCGCCCATTTATTTCCACCACTTCGAAAACCGCAGGGCAGTCTACACCTGCCTCATGCACTATATTTTGGGTCATTGCCTCTCTATTGACCCAATTCTCGCTGAATTTTTCAAAATACAGCTTAAGCACCCTGTCCTGTCCCCACTTGTAAACTTCAGCTGTTTTACCTTTTCCTATAAGCCGTCCCTTTTCCAATTCCATACTAGTACTCCTGCTGCCTGAGGGAGGCGGTAACCACCTCCCACCTTAACTTAATTATTTACATGCTATATGATATGTTGATTTACATAAAGTGGTACACCGCTTCATTTTGGTAAAAAAAAGGCTTTCAGGAAATCCTGAAAGCCTTGCGCGAAATTAATCAACACCTGTCATGTAACATCCTCTTCCACTATAACATCTATGATGGCCATGACATCGTTCTGATTTATGACACCCTCCGGTAGTTCCAATGTACCCTGCAATGTGTACGTATCGGCCACATCTGGATTGTAAGGGGATGTATTCCAAAGAACCTCCATTTGTTGGGTAGTGCCGTCACTCAGGGCCACTTCTACTGTTTCCGGAAGAGGGACCAGGTTGATATCGGTGCCTGATGTAACATGCAAGGCAGCAGTAGTAGTACTTATAACGATGACTGCTTCTTCAACTGTCACAGTTATCCCTGCCACTAAATTGTCCGGGTTTGTTACCCCGACCGGTAGTGTCAGAGCGCCATGTAGTGTGTAGGTACCTGGCTCATTTCCGTTATAGTTGCCGGTATTCCAGCTTACAGATATCTGCTGAGTACTGCCGTTGTTCAAATTGACGCTGACGGTGGAAGGCAAACCCAATGCGCTGGCCTGTGTACCGTAATCTGCAGAGATGCCCGTCAATGCGTTCACGCTGGTTATCCGGGTATTTCCCATATAACTGTCATACCAGCCGCTCATAGTCGTAACATCAACACTATCTCCCTTACTGTAGACATATTGAACAAGTTCTTCGAAATCCGACAAGGATAATGCATCAGTCGAATCCTCAACCTTGTGCAGCATAAATATGATTGTAGAACCTGTGGCAATCGCTTTATCAATCTGTTGTTCAGCCATTGCCACGGTATTGCTGCTATCTATAAATATACATTTTAATTTGTACAGGTTGTCGACAGGCAGTGTCTGCATGCCATATACTGTAGTCCTTGCGGCCAGCACGCCGATATCCTTCAGTATACTTATGATGTTTTCGTCATAGATTCCTGAGGGATAACACGCAAAATGTGCTCCTCTTTCCCAGGACCTATCTATCAGCCATTGCTGACAATGTTCATACTCCTGTCTTATTTGCTGTCTTTTCTGGTCATCTGTCATTCCGTCAAAGCTATCCGGGTGATTTACCGTGTGGTTTCCGATATCCCATCCTGCGGCATACAAACGGTCAAGGTCAGTCTCATTAAGATAATAACTGCCATTATTCAATGTACGATTGCTTCCGGTATAACCCTCTACACTTGACTCCTTTGCCCAGACTGTGGCGGGGAAGTCCCTGGACGACAGAATGGAGAAGGCATTATTCGCAATAGCCGGGTCGACAAGGTCATACCAGCCATCATCAAAGGTAAACAGTACCTGTGCCCTTCCTCTGATGTTATATGCTACCCTGTCAAGATTGACGCTGGGTTTGCAGCCGTTCATAGGGAATACCATGACCCTCATACAGGATATGCTGTCCCATGAAGGAGAACCGACCTCAGAAGGTCCGAACTGATCTTTCGTCAGGCATATCCTGTTCCATCCATTTACAAGCATCCGGTTGCCTGTCAGGTTTCTGAAGCAGTTATTAAACATGTTAGAATAATCGTCTGTATAGAACCTTATTGAAACACGATCCGTCTGCTTGACATCGGGTATGTAAATGTCAAACTGTATGTTGTCCATACCACTCATGTCCTGCACAGTATTAAATACTTTCATAACCGAATATCCATTATTAGTCAGAGGTCCGCCGGGAACTGTTGCCGAAATATTCAGAGAGGCATTACCTGAAGCCCTTATTCCGGTGTCCAGCGATATATCGGCATTTCCGGTATCACAGGTCCAGCCGGACATACTGTCGTATTCATCGATCAATGTACCCCGGGATGTCTGTAAAGGAGTATTGGGGACAGGGTCGGGAATGGGATTGACAACATTGATATGGAAGGATGCCAATACGTTCAAAGAATTGAGGATACCCTCAGTGGTCGAAATTGTACCGGGTATAATATAGGTGCCCGGTTCACTTCCGTCATACGATGATGTATCCCAATCAACATTCAGCAGGATTGAGGAATTGTTGCTGAGATTTGCTGTTACCTGGTCCGGAAGGTTAATGGCGCTTAACGCTGTTCCTTCTAATACATTTTTATCTGCAAAGATATCCACAGAAGAAACATTAATGGTGTTCACACCTACTACAACGTTGATACTTGCTGTGTGTTGCGCGGGATCTATCACATCGCCAGGGACTGCCAGGGTACCGGAAAAGCTGTATGTGCCCTCCACAGCGCCATTGTAGGGGGGTGTATCGGAGGTTGTAGTCCAACTTGTTACTGATATGGTGCGTGGTGGGCCCTCTCTCAGATTAACAACCGCGGTTGCAGGCAATGGAATAGAGGATAGCGCCGTATCTACACTCACATTGATATCAGTAATTGGATCAACACTTATTATGCTGAGACCTACTATAACCCTGATGCTTGCCCTCATATTGGATGGGACCGTAATGTTCAATCCTTGAGGTGGTACAAGGGCACCTGAGAAAGTGTATAGCCCATCACTGCTGCCCGGTTGATACGATCCGGTATCCCAATGAACCTGAAAGGTTTGAGGTGTTGCTGAGTTGCTTAATGTGACCTCTGCAGAAGTAGGAAGAAATTCATTTATGTCTGCTCCGCTGGGTGCCGTCGCGTCATCAAACGCTTTAATGCCGGTAACCGTTACCACGGAAGGAGGTGTCCAGCCCCCGCCTCCGCCTCCGAAAACTACAGACTGGCGGGCAGTGACTTCCACACCTGTAAGGCCAGGGGCAATAATAACTTCTGCAGGCTCGGCTTCGATAGTCACATCATTTGAATTGATAAGGGCAGTTTCTATTGTGCAATCGCCGGTAAATCTGGAAGGGCTGTTTACCGTCAGTTTATTGATGGTTACCGACTTATCCAGGGTTATCTTTGAATCTTTGGCATTGACGTCCATCCTGTCGAAATTGCCGGCCAGTTCAAGCTCTCCGCCTCCGCTTATTGTAGTTGTCCCTTTTACAGTTACATTTTCCACCGTAACCTTGCCCTCTCCTATACCTTCGGTCAAATATAGGTTTCCGTCAATGATCAGGTTTTTAATCGTTATGCCGGGCTGCGTAACTGTTACATTTCCTTGAGCCTCATCAGTCCCATCGGAAGGTCCATATACCCCGGCTGAATTGTACAATGTGCCGACCGCCGCATAGAGTATTGCGACAACCTCGGCCCTTGTAGCATTTTGGAGAGGCTTGAAGGTATTGTCCTGGTAATCGTTTATATATCCAAGCTTATAGACGGCCCCGACGCTACCTTTTGCCCAGGAAGCTATCGATCCGGCATCAGTGTATTCGGAGGTGGCAGCTGCATCAGGCTCCAGCGTCAGTATCCTTGCGAGGATCGCAATAACCTCCTGCCTGTTTATGGGCTTATTCGGCAACGCATTGTTGCCGTCACCCTTCAAGTAGCCCTGGGCTTTCCCAATCGATATATCTCCTGCAAACCAGTCTTTCGGAGATACATCACTGAATTTGTAGTCAGACTTCTTATAAAAACCTAAAGCCCTGTTGACAAGGGCAGCAAACTCCGCCCTGGTAATCTGGTTCTCAGGCTTGAAAGTCCCGTCCTCGTAACCATTTATGAGCTTTTTTTCAACCCAGTCATTGATTTGCTTCTCGGCCCAGCTTCCCTGGATATCTGAAGCCTGCGCAAGGGAAATGGTCGGGATAGACAAGAGCAAACAGATTGCCAGGAACATTGACGTCGCAACTTTGAGTACTTTTCGCATATTTCTTCTCCTCTCACAACTTGTTTTTTTTATAGGTTTGTCCATTGAAATTCGGGCATATTAATATATATTCATGGCAGGGTATTTTAAGTTAGTGTAAATTATTTCCAGAGAATTGTTTTTTATTCCTTTTATAGATATTCCAGGCACGACGTAATAAATAGCTATAAAGCATAAAGGAGGACATAAAAATAAAGCCTGTGAAGGACAAAAAGAAACCCCGGAAAAAATTCTTTCCGGAGTTCGTTCATATGGCGCGTCCAGCAGGGATATTACTCGGGTAGGAGATACCTTGGTTCCTCGGCATTTATTTCAGCCGAAGTCTGAACAGCACATTCGAGCATTGCTTGAATGCATGGATTTGGATTGTCTTTACGGTATACGAAGTATAGATCGGTTGTAGTTGTAATATGGCTTATTGGAATCAGACGAAGGTTCTTTGAGTAGGACAATACTGAGGAGAGAAAATAGGAAACAATAGCAATACCGAGTCCGCTGGAGACGGAAATTGCCAATTCCTCAGGCCCGCTGCACTCACCGACAAATTTGGGAGGAAAGCCTTTATTGTTACAGATGGAGGTGATCGTGTTCACAAGGGTAAGGGCATCACTTTTTCTGACAGATAATAGAGGCTCATTTTCAAGATCATTGAGCTTGATGCTGCTCTGATTGGCCAGATGGTGATCTTTAGGCAGCAACACCATGAGTCTGGAACTGAGAATTTTTTTATATGCTATATTAGATAATCCTGGATCACGGTAGTTCATGATGAAGGCCAAATCTACGGTGCCATCTGCAACAAACCTGGTTAATTCACTATGGGTAAGTTTCTGAATTTGAAGTTTAATATCCGGATAATTATGAGTGAAGTTCGATATTGTGGCCTCAATCAACCTGTAAGCGATGATATCAAGAAAACCAAAGGACAGTCGGCCGAATTTACCTTTTGACATAGCTTTTACCCTTATGGTAAGCTCATCCATGTTATGTATGATCTGCCGCGCTTCAGCGAAGAAATATTCACCAGCGCCGGTAAGTGAGACACTACGTGTTGTGCGATCAAACAGAGGCACACCGAGTTCCCCTTCCAAATCCGCGATTTTATTACTTAAAGTAGGCTGACTTATATAAAGCTGTCTGGCTGCCTGAGTAAAGCTCAGACATTCTGCTACGCAGATGAAATAACGCATTCGTTCAGTATCCATTAAGCATACCTCTCTAAGCAGTAGTTATTATTAATACTATCATGGCGGAACCATTCCCGCAATATGGTACGATTCCAGCTTAGCCCTGATAAAAGTGCTCTCGAATTAATGATATTTTTTTATAAATTTATAATCATATTTAGAAAAAATAATAAATAAAAACAGCCCTGTTAATGTTAATAAACCGAAAAGCTTTATATATGGCGTATAATGGTAACTTTTTATATTTATGCCACCCATTATTGTCTAATATATCCAATTAATTCCTACTAAAAGTTACTGCCTATACAGTTTGACAAAGCAGGCAATCTAAATTATCTTAAGGCTAGAGTGATATTAATAGAGCTTCCACATAGTAAATCCACATAGTAAAACGTGATAGTAAAACATTCATAAGGGGACATCAAATGAGAGTCGATTTCTTTACCCACGTTCTTACACCAAGGTATTTAGCGGAGCTGGACAATAGAAACATCAAACACCACCCAACCCCACCAGCTTCAATCCTTCAAGACCCCAAAGAGCGCATTGCCGTTATGGACGAGTTTGCTCCAGGCGATACTTCAGTCATAACCATGATGGGGCCTGATCTGGAGTCCATGGTTGAGCCGGAATTGGCAAAAGAGCTCGCAAGGACAGGCAACGAAGAGATGGCAGAGCTTGTAAACGATTATCCCAATCACTTTATAGCTGCGGCGGCGACCCTTCCCCTGGCTGATATAAATATGGCGCTGGCGGAAGGCAGAAGAGCAATTGAGAATTTGGGAATGAAGGGAATTCAAATATCCAGTAATATTGTCGGAGAACAATTGGATTCTCAGAGACTTTTCCCAATTTATGAGATGATGGCAGAATATGATTTACCTGTATGGATCCACCCCGCGTTTGCACATGGTCCTCTGCCGGTCCCCTTTGATATAGCTACAATGCTTCACTGGCCACTGGATACAAGTCTTGCCATGGTATATCTTGCCCGTTCGGATGTATTTGAGCGTTTCCCAAATATCAAATTTATCACACACCACTGCGGCGCCTTTATTCCTGCATTTCACACCCGCATAAAGGCACAGTATTTTGATGACCCGCCTTATGTTTCTAAAAAAATAGGAGAGAAGGGCAGTGAGTTATATAAAAACCTTTTTAAATTCTACGGAGATACTGCGGTATATGGCCAGGCGACAAAAACATTGGAACTGGGTTTCAGCTTCTTTGGTCCTGACCAAATGGTATACGCAACAGATTTCCCGGCTATGACACCACAGGAGTTGACATATGCCATTGAATCCGTGGAAGGTATGAACATTAATGAAGAACAGAAAGCAAAAATCTTCTTCCGGAATGCGCTAAAGCTTTTGAAAATACCCTTCAATGATTGATAACAGCGGCTACCAGCCGTTGATATTATATAAACCCGGGACAATAAAATATTTTGAGGAGGCATATTATGAAAAAGGCGATTACTTTAATCTTAGCTTTTACAATGATTTTTGCATGCACTCTATTTACCGGTTGTTCATCCAGCACCACAAAAGCCGGAACCACAGATGCTGTCACAAGCACCAATTCCGCCGAAAGCCCGTCTGAAACAACACTTCAGGATGCGGCAAAGGCAGAGGGCGACAAGATTGTTGACAAGGTAGCGAATGATGTTCAAGCCCGACTTGATGCTGGTAAAGAGGTTTTCATCGGCTACTCGGTCAATACTCTCTCCAACCCATTTCTTAAACTTACTGTCGATTACATCAACCAGAAGTTTACTGAAATGGGCGTTACCGTCTCCATAATGGCTTGCGAGGGCGATACGGCGCTTATGATATCCCAAATGGAGAACTTCATTGAAATGGGTGTTGATATGATCATCTGTGCGCCTCTGGATCAGATTGCCGTTGAAGGCGTCTGCGTTAAGGCTATGGAAGCCGGTATTCCGGTTGTCTTCAACGGCCAGTATCCTGCATACTACGAGAAATTAGCCGGTGGTGCTGCAGTTGACTATGCAGAGCTTGGCAACCAGGTCGCACTCATGTCCTCAAAATGGATAGACAAGAATTATCCCAATGCCGGAAAAGGTGAGATCCATGCAGCTGTTCTTGGCTTCAACAACACCTACATATTCAAACTTCTTTATAATCAAATGCTCGCGACAATAGCCAATGACCCAAGAGTTACAATATCCTATACGGGCGAGGCTCATAACTCAATCGATCTGGGATATAACGCCGCAGAGGAAGCCATGACGATGGATCCGGATATAAGACTATTCATGGTGTTCCAGGAAGGCCCCGCTATTGGTGTAAACAACTACTTAACATCTCAGCCTGGCTATGACCTGTCCAAGTTTGCTATATTTGCAGGCAGCTACTCAGTTACCTCGGCGGAGCTTCTGAAAGCGGCTGCTGATAACAAGAGCGTTCTTCGCGGTTCCTGCAATTATGGAACTTACGGACGACCGGCAGATAAAAAGGTAGCCATGGCCGAAGGCCTGTACCAGGTTTCAAAGGGAGTGCTGCTGGGGACTGCAAAAACTCCATTCTGGGTACTGGACGATATCTGGACTATGGACACCATAGGCTATGACAAGGTCATAGATAATCCCGAAAACGATTTTCTTAAGTAATAACAGTTATAAACAATAGCCACACAGCGATTCTTGAAACATTCCGGCAATGCTGAGGAATAAAAACCCAGCATTGCTGGTTGAGAATTCAGCTGCGGTTTGTTAACATATCTCAAATCGTGGCGACACCATGGGAGGTTGCATTATATTGGATAATAATAAAATTCTGTCTTTAGAGGGTATTGTGAAGATATACCCGGGAGTTGTGGCTCTCGACAACTTCTCTGTGGAATTCCAGCGAGGCGAAGTCCATGCACTTGTAGGAGAAAATGGAGCGGGAAAGTCCACATTGATCAAAATAATAACAGGAGCAGCAACCCCGGAGCAAGGAACAATCAGAATTGAGGATCAGAGCTTTACCGCGCTGAATCCTGCAATAGCAAGAGAGCTAGGTATCGAGGCGATCTATCAGGAGTATAACCTGATCGGACTACTTTCGGCGGCGGAAAACATTTGCCTTGGGAAAAAATACGGCACCTTCGTGAATCAAAAAGCTATGAATGAAGTTGCGGATAAGATATTTAAACGTTTTAATGTAGACATAGACCCAAGGACTCTGGTTCGAAATTTAAGCAGTGCGAAACGACAGATTGTTGAAATAGCAAAAGCAGTCTCAAAAGATGCCAGAATTCTGATTATGGATGAACCGACTGCACCTTTGAGCGTTTCTGAGATAGACATCTTGATGGACATAATATGTCAATTAAAAGCACAGGGCGTTACCATCCTATATATCTCACACCGTTTGGATGAGATATTCAGGATCGCCGATCGAGTAACAGTTTTCCGTGATGGAAAATATGTAGTGACAAAGAAAGTCTGCGAGACAAACCGATCTGAGCTCATTAAATATATGGTGGGCCGCGAACTCAGTGAAAACTACCCTAAGCGTACGACTAAGCCGGGAGAGGTTGCTCTGGAACTTCGGAACCTTACGGGCAATGGTGTAAAAAACGTTTCATTCAAAGCCAGGAAGGGCGAGATATTAGGCCTTGCCGGACTGGTTGGTGCTGGCCGGAGTGAGATCATGAAGGTGGTTTTCGGAGCGGAACACAGGCAATGGGGAGAAGTGTTTGTGAATGGCAGGAAAGTTGAAATCAAATCCCCAATTGATGCAATTAGCTATGGAATAGGCCTTGTCCCGGAGGACAGAAAAAGCGAGGGCTGTTTTCTGTTGAACGGGGTTAAATGGAATATTGTGTTTTCAAATATTAAAAAACTAACCAAACACCTGATTGTAGATTCCAAACTCGAGCAACAGGTAGCTGAAGGTTACGTAAACCGATTAAGAATAAGGACACCGGGTATGAAACAGAAAGTACTGAACCTGTCCGGCGGAAATCAGCAAAAGGTTGTAATTGCCAAGACACTGGCCGCAAACTCGGATATTCTGATTTTTGATGAACCAACCAGGGGAATCGATGTTGGAGCCAAGCATGAGATATACGAGCTCATGAATGAACTGTGTACGGAGGGAAAATGCATCATTATGATAACCTCCGACATGGAGGAGCTGCTGGGAATGGCAGACCGCATCGCCGTACTCTGCGAGGGAGAGTTTGCAGGAGAGGTACCCAAAGACCGTTTCACACAGGAATACATTTTAGAGATGGCTTCCGGCTGCATGGATTCTGAATTATCGTGTGCCGCCGCAGCCAATGCGAAAAGGGAGGAGAATCATCAATGAAACAAATTTCAGTTCCCACAGGTGGTGGATTTCTTAAAAAGGCAGCGGACTACGGGAAAGAACACATGATGTACATTGTTCTAATAGTACTGGTGATTTTCTTCACCAATATGTCAGATCGTTTCTTATCCTTATCCAATATGCGTAATATATTGAACCAATCCTCATACCTTATTATTGTTGGCGTCGGCATTGCGCTCGTCATGTTATCCGGAGGTATCGACCTGTCTGTAGGTTATCAGATGTCCCTGATCGGGGTAGTCATGGGCAAGCTCATGTACGAGACTGACACTCCCATACTACTGATAATTCTACTTGGGCTGGCCATGGGCTGTGCAATGTCCCTGATTAATGGAATACTGTTCGTTAAATTGAAGGTTTTCCCTTTTATCATAACCTTGGCTACTCAATATGTTTTCATGGGATTATCTTTCATGGTATCGTCGTCGCAAACATATATCAACTTCCCGACAAGCTTCCGCTTTCTTGGGCAAGGCTTTCTGGGACCAATTCCGGTAGCAATCATTTTAATGGCATTGGTTGTCGCCTTTGGATCTTTTGTTCTTAATAAGAGCTATTTTGGACGGTATATCTACGGCTTGGGCTCCAACCCCGAAGCAGTTTCTCTCTCGGGTGTAAATGTCAGCAAGACGCGAATGATCATTTATGGAATTGCCGGATTGTTCACTGCATTAGGGACAATAGTACTTATTGCCCGCTCTGGATCTTCTGCCTCAACCATGGGGCCAGGTACTGAGTTTACACTGATTGCCGGTGCAATGCTCGGCGGAATACGTATGGGTGGAGGCGGCGGAAAAATCTCCAGTATAGTCGTGGGCGTTCTCATACTTACCATCATTCAGAACGGAATGCAGATGATGCAGATGGATGTCTATCCACAGTATGTGGTTAAGGGAATCGTACTGACAATAGCTATAGGATTGGATTCATACCAAAGCATGAAGATTATCCGCCAGGCCAAGCAGGTTAAGGGAGATCCTCCTTCAGGCAGCGGAAACGTGGAAGGACAGCCAGTCAAATCATGATTACACGGGAAATCGAAAGTATGCTGTCGCTTTTTCGCGAACAGAATTATCATGAACTCTACCGGATGTGGGAGAGCATGGCGGATGTTGATGGATTGCCTCAAGCATTGGGCGAGCTTGGAGGGATGCATTGCTGCACTGAAAAATATGAGCAGCTTGCTGCAGAACTCATATGTCGGAGCGAAGGCGTTTCTCAAAGATTGATGTCCATGCTTACAGGAGGGCAGGAATACAAATGCAGCCCCATCCACTCAACCTATTACAATGAGCTGATGGCCAGGTCACATTCTCTTAAATGTGCTCTTACAAGTATAACCGCCCAGGGAGCGGATTTGGAGCTTTGCTCTGATATAGCATATAGTGCTGTACTACTGCTGCTTACAAAAAATGAATCCAAATTTCAACAGGGATCCTATTGGATGAAGGTTGCTGCTGAACAGTTGGCATTGCCGTTGATAGAATTTGTAACCGATAACAGGATTGAAGTGCTTTATGAGTACTATAAACGAGCATTGGGCAAATCCAGACCGCTACCCAGCCAGAAGATGTTGTTGACAGAAATTAAAAAACGTTTATATAAGATGAACTAAATTATCCATTTAAATGCAAAATCACAAAAGCCTGATTTTGCCCTGAAGCCAGTGAAATTAGTTCATCTTATGAATCAAGGAAAATAAGTTGAATTAAGAAGACTTAATTCAACTTATATAGCTAATAAATAAAGGAGAATATCAGACTATGAAAAAAATTGCAATTGAAGAGCATTTTGCAACAGCAAGGATGCTTAAAGATATGAAAGCATGGGAAAAGCACATTGAATTCCCTGATATCATGGGCAAAAAATTCGTTGGTTCAAAATTAAACCTGGCGGATATGCCCTTTGAAGAACACCGGTTACCAAACATGGACATTAATGGTATAGATATGCAGATAATATCAGCCATGTGGCCTGCAGCCCAAGGGTACACCGACCCCGAAACTGCAGTCGAAGCAGCCATAGAGTACAACAATGCCGCAGCCGTCTTGGTTGCAGCACATCCGACGCGTTTTAAGGCTTTCGCTGCTTTACCGTTTCAAGATCCTGCCTTTGCTGTCGTGGAACTGGAGCGTTGTGCAAAGGAATTGGGTTTTGTGGGAGTAATGGTTCAGGGACACTCCAACTATGAGTATCTTGATAACCCGAAATTTGATATTATATGGTCTAAATTAGAGGAACTGGATCAACCACTATATCTTCATGTCGGCCATCCGGCTGCTGATCAGATTGCTGCATACGGTGAATACACCGAAATGCTGGGACCAACGTGGAACTGGGCTGCCGAGGGAACGACACATGTCCTGAGAATGGTGTTTGGAGGAGTGTTTGAGCGCCACCCAAAGGCAAAGCTCATACTGGGACATCTGGGCGAAACATTGCCATACCTGCTACGCCGTATAGACGAAGGTGCAGATAAGACTGATGCTTTCAGCCGCGGGCGTATTACACATGAGCCCTCCTTCTATATCAAGAGAAATATTTATGTAGCAACAAGTGGTGAGTACAACCCGGAGACCATACGTTGTGCCATTTCAGCGATGAGCATAGATCACATACTCTTTGGATGTGATTATCCTTTGTCAGGAATGGATATCGGGGTTTCATTAGTAGAAGATGCCGGGCTTACGAATGAAGAAAAAGAGAAAATATTCCATTTAAACGCCGAACGGATTTTCAAATTATAAATAAGGCAAAAAATGGGTTGAGAGGTCGGAAGGTAATTAATTTACCGACCACCCTCTCAATCTTAATTTGCATTATTCCGGGTTTGAAAAATATTTACCGGACACAGCAGCAACAATGGGAATCCCCGCATATCCTATTTCCCGTACATGCTGTTTAATGATATTCTCGCAATAAAGATTTTTAAATGTCTGATGAATAATTTATCTCTTTGTACAATCTTTAGACCAGCCCTGAATATTTGATCACTTTGAAGACAGTATATGACCTCACCTTTAATTTCATAAGGCATATTATCAAGTATTATTTGAAGAGCAAGAATTTTACCTATACTTATTTCATATTCGGATATTATATCAATACCGCCCATTGATAAATCGCTAATGGTAAATATGATTGGATGGGTTAGCATGACAGGTTCTACCATAATATTATCATATACCTTGCTGCACTCAACCCTGCGCATATGCCTGACTCTTACAAAAAGCCTTCTGTCAGCCAGTTGGTTCTCGTCAAGTTTATTTAAAATAGTATTGTCATTACCCCAAACATTTTCATCAACCGATATCGGCACCGTATTCAGCTCAGTACCTGTTGCTGTTATTTGAGGTTTGTCGGCCTCATATAAAGGTGGTCTGATCGCTTTTTTATCTTTTATTATCTCATCGCCGATAATATACTTATTTTGCATCATTTAACCTCAAATCACGTCGTAGGCAATAGATGGTCTATTTATATTTTACCATGTGAGCTGTCTCCATATAAATAGATTAAGAAGCCTAATAATGCAGGTCTTTGGTCCTAGTAATACAAAGTTCAGAGTTGACAGTGTACTAGTAGCAGCTGTATCTGGTGAATATATATTTAAACATCTGGTTATCCAGCTTGATTTTCTGATAAAATGTGAAAAAAGCCTGCTCTTTCCCAGCACGAAAAAAGGAGTGACCGAATTGAGTGAAGTTATTAAGGTGACAGAATCAGCCGGAGTACAGAAGATAATAGATGCCATAGGAGACGGTATCTATATAGTGGATCGCGAAGGCTATCTCTTTGCAGCCAACAGGCCGTGGATCCAGCATATAGGTATTCCAGTTGAGCGTGTCATCGGCCGCTATGTTACAGATGTCCTTCGTGAGTACTATTTTTCGGTGCAATGCCTTCAGGATGACGGCGTGGATTGGAAAATGAGGGAAAAGGAATATGAGCAGGCTGTATCTCTCCGCGTGCTCTCGACAGGTAGCACAGTCGTGGACTTTTTTGAAGGAGGCCGTATTATCTGTACAGGCACGCCTGTTTTTGATGAAAATGGCGAAATCGAACTAGTTGTTACTCAACTGCGTGATCAGACCATGATTCCTGAATATGACGGAATCCAGGGAAGTACAGAGCCAGGAGACGCCATAAGCAGCATCCCCGATATCGGCAAAATGTTGGGCAATTCACCTGAAATGGAGCGTATCCGCATCCTGATAAGCGAAGTTGCCGCAACAGATGCTACCATATTGATAACCGGAGAAACCGGTACGGGCAAGGAATTGGTTGCAGAGGAGATTCATCGCAGGAGCAATCGTGCCGAAAAACCTTTTATCAAGGTCAACTGTGCCGCTATCCCGGAAAATCTTGTGGAGGCCGAATTATTCGGCTATGAGTCCGGGGCTTTTACCGGGGCAGCAAAGGGCGGTAAAACAGGTCTCTTGGAGGCTGCCAACAACGGCACCATTCTTCTTGACGAAATTGGTGAGCTGCCTCTCCAACTTCAGCCAAAGCTCCTCCGAGCCATTCAGGAGCGTGTGATAACAAGGGTGGGAGGTGTTGCTGCCATCCCTATAAATGTTCGAATATTGGCGGCTACAAACCAGGATATTCAGGAATTGGTGGCCAAACGGCATTTTCGCGAAGACCTTTACTATCGCCTCAATGTCATCCCCGTATATTTGCCTCCCTTGCGGGCCAGAGGCTCTGATATTCCCTTGCTCGCCGAGAATTTTCTACAGGGATACAACCAAAAGTACAGCAGGAACAAGGCGTTCACGCGTGGAGCACTGCACATGTTGGAAAATTATAATTGGCCCGGCAACATCCGTGAGCTTCGAAATCTCGTGGAACGTCTGACAATATTAGGGATACAGCAGGAGATAACTGTTCCAATAATCCAGCGGTTCCTTAATTGGAAGGGAGATCAATCCCTCTCTCCCGAGAATCAGCTCTCCCTGAGCGAAGTGACCGACAAGCTGGAATTCAACATGATCAAAGCTGCCCTCTTGCGTCATGGCAGCACCTACAGGGCGGCAAAGGCACTGGGCATAAGCCAGTCCTCACTGATGCGGAAAGCACGTCGCCTGGGCATTGCGACGAGCAACAGAATAGTTCACAATTAGTTCACGATGAGTTGTATTGGACTTAAACGATTCATATTAGACTTAATTTCTGTTTTCGGGGAAAATCTGCAAAGCCCTATGATCTATGTGTCAAGTCTTAATTCTGAAGAAAGCATACAATATTATGAACCATATTTGACTCAAATTGAATTTCAGATTGCCTGGCATCATACTTTTTGATACTCTCCTTCTTTGTATGCAAATTTTCCTAAGCACCATATAATCAAAGCTTTCGAGAGCTGCATGTCACAGATTGCAGAATTTCCGGGCGTTATTCAGTCAAGGGTATTAAAATTGGCACAACATTTGCATATAAATACTTATGTATCCAAAACACCTGAAGGGGATAAGGATATCAGGTCGGGAGAATCATTGCCACCTGAAAAAATAAAAAGGAGTGGAAAAAATGAAAGTAAAGAAATTGTTAAGTATTTTGCTTGTATCAGTAATGCTATTCACCTTTTTAACCGCTTGTGGAAGTACCGGAACAACTGAAGGCGCCGGAACCGAAACTACCGGAACTGCAACCGCTGCAACCGCAGCTGCAGGAACCGAAACCGCAAGTACTGCAGGCGCACCCACTTCTACAGACACCGTAAAACTCGGCGTTCTTCTTCCGTTATCCGGCCCAACTGCCTATTTTGGTGGCGTACAGCTGGATGGTATAGAGTTCTGCGTTGACTATGTAAATAAAAACGGTGGCATAAAGGCTTTGAACGGAGCACAAATCGAATTGGTAGTGCAAGACTCCGCAAGCGATCCCGAAACAGGTGTCTCGGCATTTGAGAAGCTTGTCGAAGAGGGAGTCTCGGCAGTTGTAGGACCTTACAACTCAACTGTTGCAGCTGCTACCGCTCCACTTGCAATTCAGTACAAGGTACCCTATGTTGTTGTAAACGCGACTGCAGAGAATTTCATGGGTACTGCCAACAAATATGTTTACAGAACAAACACCGGTTCCACTGACGGAGATGCGATGTGGAGCATGGTTATTGAGTATTTGAACAGCGTACGCACAGATAATCCTACCGATAAGGTTGCAATTGTTTATGACTCCGGCGATTGGGGAACAGCCGCAGTTAAAACCTGGAGATCCAATGCCGAAAAGATGGGCTATGAGGTTGTAGTTGACGAAGCAGTTTCCGAATCTTCAACCGACCTTTCTACACTTGTAAACAAAATCAAAGCCGCTGAAACCGATCTGGTTATCGTTGCTGCGTTTTCAGCTGCAACCAACCTGCTCGTCAAACAGATGTCCGACTATGAGTGTACTGCAAAGGTTGCAGGCCTTGGCGGCGGCATAGGTGATACCGAGTTCATAGAAAATTGCGGAGAAGCTGCAAACGGTGCCCTTTACAGTGCGCCCTGGGTTCCATCGTACGGAGGAGCCGTTCCTGAGGCACAAACCCTTGCAGACCAGTTCACAAAAACATATGACTATAACATGACAATGGAGCCTTGCTGGGGATGGCTCGGCATGGCGACAATTATAAATGCGCTTGAGAAGGGTGCATCTGCTGACAGAGAGGCTGTTGCTGATGCCTTGTATTCTGCTGATGTTGACAACACCGACTGGTCGCTATGGTTTTCCGGCTATGAGGGTGTCAAGTTTGATACCGCCGGCAAACAGGATGAAAGATTCGCAGGAGGCACCCGCTACAATAATAATTTAAAGCTTGGTGAAACTGACGGAATGGTTCTTGTCCAGGTTCAGGACGGTAAATGGACTATCGTATACCCTATGTCTTATACCGACAACAAGAACATAATAAAATATTAGGCTTAACCAACAGGCGGATAACTTTGTCCCACACAACGACAGTTATGTTGGGATAAAGTTATCCGCCACATTTTACCGAATCTTCCGGGGAGGAATAACTCATGACAGTATCTATCATCATTCAGACGCTGATAGACGGATTGCTGATCGGTGGCGTTTATGCTGCAATAGGGGTCGGCCTCAGTCTTGCGTACGGCGTCATGGGTGTGGTCAATTGGGCCCATGGCGAAGTGCTTATGGTCTCAATGTTCATATCGTTATATTTAACCAAGTATGCCGGATTCGACCCTTATCTGACAGCCCTGGTCAACATCATAGTATTGGGCTTGATGGGGTTTCTCCTGCAAAAGTATATTTTCAACAAGCTTATTAACCGGGGCAAAGCGGCCTGGCGTGATATACTGCTGTTCACCTCAGGCATGAGCCTGGCTCTGCAGGCATTGTTCAACATGATATTTGGCGCCGAAGTCAAATCTGTTACAACAAAATACAGCGGGATGCTGCATATCGGTGAAATGCTTATCTCCCGTCCAAAGCTTATCTCTTTCATTTTGGCTGCAATTTGTTGTATCGGACTCTACATATTCATCCAGCGCTCTGAAATGGGACGCGCACTGCGTGCGACATCTCAAGACCGCTTGACTGCACAGCTCATGAGCATCAACGCAAATCTGGTCTATTGTGTCGCCTTTGGCATAAGCGTGGCTTTAGTTGGTTTGTCAGGTGCCCTGCTTACTCCCTTCTATTCTGTCAGTCCTTATGTGGGTGCCGCCTTCTGTTTCAAGGCATTCATCATCGTCGCACTTGGAGGGAAGGGTAATATAGCCGGAGCGTTGTTGGCCGGAGTGGTCATAGGTATCCTCGAGAAAATCGGTGGTGCTTTCGTCTCGGATAATTTTGCACAAATATTCATATTCATTCTCTTCATAGTCATCCTCCTGGTCAAGCCCGAGGGATTATTATCGAAAAGGACTGCGAGGTGAGAAACATGAGTAAAAGAAAAAACATCATCATAATCACAGCTATGCTCCTTGTAATGATCCTTGCACCGCTTGTATTCGATCTTGGACTTTCCAGAATGTCCATCCTGATATCGGTGCTGCTCTACATGTACTGGGCTAGCTCATGGAACATCATGGGAGGCTATACCGGACTGTTTTCCCTTGGTAACGGTATTTTCATCGGTGTCGGTGCATATATGACCGGCGCTCTATATATCTATGCAGGAATTTCACCCTTTATAGGTGTTATTATCGCTGGACTTCTGACCGGAGTTTTTTCACTGATAATCGGCTATCCCACCTTCCGGCTGCAAAGCATATTCTATACACTTGCAACCTTTGCCCTCCTCCTTGTCATGAAAATAATATTCATGAGCTTTAAGACGATACTTGGAGTTGAAACCGGCGGGTCGGATGGCTTCAAGTTCGCAGCCGCGAACGACCCCATTAACATGCAGTTCTCCAGTAAGCTGCCGTATTACTACATAATTCTGGCTCTCCTGGTCATTGTCATACTTGTATCCTATTATATCTCTCATTCCAGGCGTGGCTACTACTTCCGCGCAATAAGTGCAAACGAGTCGGCGGCAGCCTCTCTTGGCGTCAACGTACTATCCATGAAGATGCAAGCTCAGTTTATATCCGCCTTTTTCTCCGCCGTGGGTGGTGGATTTTATTGCATGTTCATCAATTATGTTGACCCAAGCAAGATGTTCGGAGTAGATCTGTCCATCAACATCATGATCATGTGTGTGGTTGGCGGTGCCAATACCCTGTGGGGGCCTGTCATCGGCGCCGGCCTTCTCTATACTATCAACCGCGTTGTCACCATGTACGCGCCCAGCTCCCTCAACGGCCTTGCGACCCTGACGTTCGGCGTAATTCTGATGGTTTGTGTATTCTTCCTGCCTGGTGGTTTGCTGCCATTCATGGATGAGATGAAGGAGAAACGTGCCATTGCGAGGCAAAAGGCGGCACTTAAAAAGAAATCAGGTCATGGAGGTGCTTACGATGCCTGAAAAGACTGAAATCATTCTGGCCGGGAAGGGCGTAACGAAGCGTTTTGGAGGTCTGGTTGCCGTAAACAGCGTGGACATCGATTTACATAAAAATGAGATTTTAGGCCTTATAGGTCCTAATGGCGCCGGCAAGACCACGTTGTTCAACATGCTTTCAGGTACCATGGAAATGACAGAAGGCGAGATCTATTACAACGGTAAGCTGATCCATCATCCACACTCAAACGAAATGTGTAAAATGGGTGTAGGGCGTACTTATCAGATCTGCCAGCCTTTCAGCAATCTGACTGTACTGGAGAACGTAATGGTAGGTGCATATATACGCCATCCAAAGACGAGAGACGCCAGAAATTCCGCATATGAAATACTGAAACGCGTAGGGCTGGATAATGTGGCAAACTCCACAGGAGGGGGCCTTACACTGCCGCAGCTCAAACGAATGGAGGTCGCCCGCGCATTGGCCACCGAGCCGGAGTTACTTCTCCTGGATGAAGTAATAGCAGGACTTAACCCGACAGAGGTTGAAAATATAATGGGTCTGATCCGTAAGATCCGGGATGATGGGATGTCAATCATCATAATCGAACATGTCATGCGAGCCATAATGAATTTATCCGATCGAATTATAGTAATAAACCAGGGCAACAAGATTGCTGAAGGCCTTCCGGCGGAAATCGCCGCCAATCCGCTGGTAATTGAGTCGTATCTGGGAGGAGGGAAGCACTGATGCTAATTATTGACAATATTCATGTGAACTACGGCAGCTTTCAGGCGCTGGATGGGATATCCCTCCAGGTAAACAAGGGCGAAATAGTGGCGCTGCTGGGCTCGAACGGTGCAGGAAAAACCACGACCATTAACACTGTCTCGGGGCTGCTTAAACCGCTCGCAGGCACAGTGACCTTCAAGGGCGATGATTTATCGAAATATAAGCTGCACGAAATTTCAACGTTGGGATTGGTGCAGGTGCCGGAGGGGAGAAAGCTTTTTCCGGAGATGACGGTGCATGAGAATCTCCTTATCGGGTCTACCTATAGAAAAGCGCGCGAAAAGCGCCAGGAGAACCTTGAAATGTGTTACGGGATGTTTCCCAAGCTGGCCGAGCGCCGCAAGCAGACGGCAGGATCACTTTCCGGCGGTGAACGTCAGATGGTGGCTATAGCCCGCGCGCTGATGCAGTGTCCTGAGCTTCTGATGCTCGACGAGCCGTCCCTTGGGCTTGCTCCGGTTATTGTGGAACAGGTTTTTGAGACGATCGTGAAAATAAATAAAATGGGAATGACTATTCTGCTGGTCGAGCAAAACGTCCAGTACTCGTTGGAAATCGCCGATCGCGCTTATGTCATAGAGACTGGGCACAATGTTATGGATGGTGCTGCAAAAGAGCTTTTGTCGGACGAAAAGCTCAGGGTTGCATATCTGGGGCTATGATTCCAGGTCATTTTCGGGTGTTTTGTAGCAGTCGATCTCAAACCAGAATGTGCTGCCTCTGCCCAGGGTGCTTTCAACTCCGTATTTCGCCCCGTGCAACTCCAGAATACGGCGCACTATTGTCAGGCCAAGGCCGGCATGGAACTGATCATCTTCAGTGTCCGAGTAGAAGTTATTCCAGATAAGCGGGAGCTTGTCCTCCGGTATGCCGTCACCGCGGTCGACGACCTCTGCACGAATTTTGCCGTCGGTGGTCTGAACACGCAGCATGATCTCAGGATTTTTACCTGCGTGGGAAATCGCATTGTTGATCAGATTGTAGATGACCTGTGAAAGCTTGACCTTGTCGGCCATGGCCTGGAGATGCTCCGGGCCATCATAGACGATGGTGTAGCGATGGGTTTTGCTGAATTTCTGATAGCGTTCTATGATTCTGCGGCCGGCGGCTGCAAAATCATAGAACGTGATGTTCAACTCGGTGCTGGCTTCTGAAGGGACCGGAAGGCTGAGAACATCGCTCACCAGCTCGGAGAGGCGATTTGCCTCATCGATGATGATCTGGGAATTCTCAGGTGTGTTTTCTTCCGGGACATCGCGCATGACCTCGGCAAAGGCTATTATCATGGCCAGCGGAGTACGAAGGTCATGTGAGACATTGGAGACCAGATCGCGTCTTAACCTGTCCAGCAATGCCATTTCGTGGTTTGCTGCATTCAGCGTTTCACTGAGTTCTTCGACCTCGCGGTAGCTGTTGCTGTCGAATACCACCGAGTAATCCTGATTTTTAAGCCTGCGTGCCTGATTGTTGATATCCGTGATAGGCTTTGCAATACGTCTGGAAACCCTTATGGAAAGCATGGCTGCGAAAATGATCGTTACGATGATTATCCATAACAAAACGGTCTGGAGTACCTCCACCATGCCATCGACAGGTGTGATGGTGCTGTTGTAAAAAATAGCGGTCGGCTCCCGGCTCTCCACATTGAAAACCTGGACATACAGTATTGCATTAACGCCTGATGGTACCATCCTCTTCAGACGAAGACTGTTCATCGCGTATATTTCAGTATGGCTGCCGTCGGCTCCGTTAGCCTCGTGCCACAAGTCGAAAAGCTTGCTTTTATCAAAATCTCTAAGGGCGGAATATGGCATGTAGTCCATTGAGTAGATTTCTGTGCCGCTGGCCCTGAGCACGCGGATACAGGCGCTCTGCTCCCTCGCTATTTGAGAAAGCGTGCGTGAGAAATGTGGTTCTCCGAGGTTATTACCAAGCTCGGTGACTGCCTCCGCCACTGTCGCTTCACGATGCTCCCTGTAAAGCGTTGGAAGCAGGAAGGTCAGGCTGATCCAGATAATTGCGAGCAGTGCGCCCACAAAAACCAGCAAATTGGTCGTTATTCGCCAGGTGATGCTTTTATGCTTTTTCAAAACGATATCCCACCCCATGTAGAGTTACTAAATATGAGCTGTATGGTCCGAGAGCCTTGCGAAGCTGTTTTATGTGGGTGTCAAGCGAACGGTCTGCTCCTGTGGTATGCGTGCCCCAGAATGTTTCCAGCAGTTCATGCCTTGATACGGCCTGCCCTGCACGGGTAGCCAGATACGCCAATATGTCGAATTCTCTGCTTGTGAGGTTTACCCGAGCGTCGTCTACCTCGAGCCAATGGCCGGATATGGATATTGTAAGGCCGCCGATGGCAAGGTTGGGATCTTTCGCCGGGCGGCTGTTGCGTTTGAGTATGGCTGCCATACGTAGCATGAGTTCTTTGGGAGAAAAGGGCTTTACCACATAGTCGTCGCTTCCTGCCTCAAAGCCCAGTATGCGGTCATATTCCGTGCCCCGGGCGGTAAGCATGAGTATCGGCGTGTCGCATGTTTTCCTGATTTCCCTGCAGGCTGAAATCCCATCAAGCTCCGGCATCATTACATCAAGGAGTATAAGGTCAAAAGCCTGTGTCCGGCAAAGTTCCACAGCTTCAGCGCCGTTGGCTGCTTCTACGGGCTCATAGCCTTGAAATCGGGCGTATTTTACAATTGCTTGCCGAAAGTTTTCTTCGTTATCTACAATCAGGATGCGATACATTGAAAATACCCCCGTTTATACGTATAAACTTGTACAATCTTACCACATTTCGGGCGTTGATTCAACTTTAGAAGGGATGGATATAAATGAGTACATTCAACAGAAACCTTTTCACCTCAAAACTATATATAAGGAAATTGATATTTAAATATGGAATTGTTAAAAGAATAATGGTCTGATATTATTAGATTATCAGGCATATGATCTCCATAAAAAGTTCCACATAAATTGAACAAACTTCATTTAAATTATATATTTCAAAAAGCAAAAACAACTTTGAAACTCGGGAAGGATATGTGAGGAGGATTTCTATGAAAAACAGTAAAAAGCTTCTTTATTTAGCTCTCGCTATTATTGTAACAGGTGCTGTACTTGCTTTTACTCTGGCAGGAGGTAACCTGAATACATCCAGTCTTCAGACTTCCATCTCGGGAAGCGGGCAAATATCTTTGAAAGACAAAGTCTCCGGATTATTTACAAACAAGAAGATGGATCCGATTCATTTCCAAAACACTGAAACAGGCGAACAGGATAAAAACAATCAGTATCAATGGATACGAAATCTGAACATGGAATTACCCACACTCAATGATATTGCCTACGGTAACGGCATGTATGTCACAGTTGGCCAGAATGGGTTATATCGGTACTCAACAGATGGGAACAATTGGATTACAGATTATATACCAGCTTGTAATACCCCTTCATTCATTCACTTCCTAAACGGTAATTTTATAGCAGGCGGATCAGGTACCCGAGAAACAATTTTTGTATCGTCGGATGGATTGAATTGGACTTCTCATAGGATTCCGGGTATTCAAATCCTGACCGATTTGATTTGGGATGGTTCCAGGTATATTGCCATTTGTTATGAGGGACTTATCTCCAGTTCTGAGGATTTGAATAACTGGACCACTGTCGAAGTGAAGCCTTCCTATGATCAATCTTACTATGGAGAGCTGAGGCGCATCGCAAGTAATGGCAGCAACAAATTGGTTGCCCTGACCGATAAGGCATTTGTTTTTACCTCATCAGATGCAATCCATTGGCAGGAAAGCGCTGCACCCTTTGATAACGTACTGGGATCCGTCATATGGACAGGATCAGAGTTTGTCATTTCTTCCGGCTATGGAGGCGTATTTTATTCGTTGGATGGGGATGAATGGACATATGGACCATCCGATACGATATCCTACAATATGTTTGTCATCAATAAAAATGGGGGTAACGTTTATTATTCCTATAGCGGCAGCACTTCGCAGGATGGTATGACATGGACACCTATCCAGGGATTCCAGTCCAAAGTAAGCCATGTGGTTTTTGAAGGCAATTCCTTTACCGGCATCGAAAGCTTCACGGGAAATATTCTTCGCAGCAATGATTTCAAGAGTTGGTCAATAGTTTTGGAAGCAGCCGGGTTTGAAAGCATATCCGACATTTATCATACCAAAGGTATTTATGTAGCAGTTGACTGCGAAGGTAAAATTCTGGTCTCAAATGACGGGAAGAATTGGGACAAGGTCAGTTCGTACACAGATAACTGGTACGGCCCGAAAAAGATATTCCTTATCGATGATACATTTTATATACTAAATGGCCGGTCAATATTAAAATCGCAGGATGGGCGTCAATGGACACGAATTATGCTGCAAATGAGTAATTCCGGCTATTTGTATGACATGGTTAAAAGCCCGTTGGGCTTTTATGCCGTTGGTAGTGACTATTATGCATATTCTGTGGATGGTAACAGCTGGAAGTCAGCGCCTATGATAAATCCACGAAGCACAAGCAACTGGTATAAAACAATTGCTTGTAATGATTCAATCATTGTCGCATGTGGAGTCGATGGGACTGTCATGACTATGGAAGACGGGACAAAATGGATCGGTCGAAATATGCCCGATCTGCAGAGTGGTATTATAGAGATCATTTGGAATGGTGCCCGTTTTGTCGCAATTACCGGCAGTGCGGAGATTCTTACATCAGAGGATGGGAAAATATGGACTGTCAGGCAGCCACCATCAGGCGCAAAAATGCTGAGAAGCCTCATGTGGGACGGGCAGCAGTTCTCAGCCTATGGAAACGGCTTTGTATATCAATCGCAGGAGGGACTGCAATGGACGGAAACCAAAATCGCCAGTTTATATTCTCTTTCCCGCATGGTATATATGAATGGATATTATTATGCCCTCAATTTACATGGCTCCATGTCAGTCTCTGAAGACGGCATCAACTTTTCAGACGTATCAGTAAACACCACTGCGTCTCTTTTTGCCATGGCTACCGATGGCGCATCTGTTCTGGCGGTAGGAAATGGTGGTACTATCGTCCGAAAGAATGAAAACTATGTGCCTTCCGGAAATTCCTCAGGATCATCAGCCTATCCGAATCCCGGAGAAGGTCTGACATCGCGGCAGGAGGAACTCCTCCCGGATATTGCAGGTCCTGTGGTTAATCCTTTTTCATCCAGAATTTCTTCAGAGCTTGATATTATGTCCACAGGAAATATCATGGTAAAAGGGTTCACCCTTAGAAAGGTGAAAGGGGCGGATATGATTTCCACGTCCAATCTGGGCCGGCAATTGAACATGACATTTGCCTGGAATGAAGAAAAGAAGGCCATGGTTGGCATGCAAGGCTCCAATGTCCTCATTGTATGGCCAGGGAGTAATAATGTAATGCTCAATGGTCGACAGATTAAACTGAAAACTAAAACTGTAATGGAAAATGGTGAAGTCATGATACCCAAGGAGTTTCTATCGAAAGAGCTTGGGGTTAATCCATAAAGGATAGTTTTCCAGCCTGCATCTTAGGGGGTTTGAGAATGTCATTGAATAAAAAGATCCGGGGAATCAATCGAAAATTTCGTCAGAAAGCACTTGGCGACAGGGATGCAAAATTGTTCCACAGTCATTCCTACCACAGATTTTTTGAGGGCTATCAGGAATACAAGGATGTCGATCCAAGGGGTCGAGCGAAGGTCAGGCGTGTTTACACGGGAACCTTGTACAGGCAAAGTCTTGATACAGTAAGGTACATTCTGCTTCGGCTGCTGTACATTCTGCTTTTTTTTGGGATAGTCGGAATGCTGGTATTGGCTGCCATGTCTCAAAAGGAAAGCGGTAGCGCTCTGTATGTGGTGCTTCCGGAGATATTTACGGTCGGCTTCCTCTTTGGGATGTTTTATATTCTTTTTGTCAACTATCTGTTTGTCCCACGGAAAATGACGCTGAATGATTATCGTACGACAGCCGGTTCGCTGAAAATATGTTCTTTGGGACTTGCAATCTGCTTCGGACTGGACATGAGCATGCATATCCTGTATGTTATCATTCATCGATCGACAGTTATAGGAAACGAAGGGCTGATCGCAATAGAATTTCTAGCGGCAGGGGTTCTCTCGCTCGTCATGTTAGCGATAGAACGGAAGATGCCATATGAAGAAATCAAGAATGACAGTATTATCAAGGAGAATGGCATCGAAATTGAATCGTAGGGTAAGAAACGGGGATGCAACGCCTCTGCCTGGTGTGCACCCCCTGCGCAATTGCTTATTGCTTGCCATGCAGGAGACATGAATCAACGATCCTCTAAAATGTCCGGGTAATCCACTCATCAATATAATCGAATGTTAATTTCATGGTGTCGCCATACTGGCCGGGTACATCTTCTATCTCCTGCGGGACAACAAAATTGTGGCCTGCACCTTCAACAAATACCAGTGTTTTATCGGTGCTTTTGGCATTGTTGCAGATGATCTCGGATGCAAGGTATTCATGGCTGCCGGTCATACCCATCATGAGCAATGGAACCGAAATGCCGGTGGCATTGCCAGAAGGGTTGCTATAGCCTGATGTCCAGTCGACGCCATACACCGAATCCTCATCGTAGCCAAAATCCGGAGTTGTCCTGACGGCATACGAATTCAAGAACGTTCGGACAGTTGTAACAAGGGATGCCGAATTATGGAATCCGGTTATGTTTTTGCCTTTGAAGGGCTTCCTGACGCAAGGAACAACCTGGCGGGTGATACTGCCATCCTTGTGAATAAGCGGCCATTGGCTCTTCGTATGGGAGAGAAAACGGATGTCCTGGAGGAAAAGCTTGTTATTGGGTCTTATCAGCACTCCACCCGGAACAATGAAGGGCTCGTCATCCAGGAAATTTCCCTTGCCGCTTTCTATTATTTCCAGCCTTTCCAGAGCTTTTTCGATCAGACGGTTGCAGCGCTCCCCCTGACCCTTGAGGAATTTCCTGACAAATTCGTCGCTGTAAGTAGAGCCGTTCGGGTCATATCCATTGGCGGGATCGAAGGTATCATAGCTCCAGTCATATTGAAGGAAGCTTGCTTCATCTGTAATCCCCGGGTCCAGGCTGAACAGGGTCATGGTAGCGTTGCCATAATTGGCATCCAATAGCATCACACCATCGGCTGCCGGTAATCCGTCAAGGTTTTCGGAGCATTTGATGAGCTTCTCCGGACCCTGGAAGGTAGCGACGCCGTTTTCGGCCAGGTTCTGATAGGCACTCATCAAAGTCGCGCCACCGCTGTGGCCATTCAGAAGGACTTTTTCGATTCCCGGGTATTGCCTCAGATAGTCTACGGCAGCTTTTACATCAAGTAATTTTTCATCAAGCGATTTATGACTGTTGGTAACGTTGGCGGTCAGAGCGGTATAACCGCGTTTTGCGAGCTCTTCTCCGGAAGGAAAGAAGAAATAATTATCATCGGAGTGCATGATAATGATTCCAACCTTGCTTTTTTGATCCGGGTGGACAGGCTCATGAAGCAATCCTTGTACCCTGCGGTCCAGCTTGACAAATGTACTTTTTATTGCAAAGTATATTTTATTATCAGACATATGAATAAGCCTCCTTGACAAACGATACGTAATAAAAGAATCTCTAAAAAATAATCAACTATATAAGTTGAATTAGGTTTCTTAAACACATCATGTCTTAAAGGCCAGACATGATGACAAAATTAATGAACCTAATTCAACTTATTACAGCAATTTACTTCATTTTATATTTATTATAATTTCATTGAATATGGTTTGCATTTCGTTTTTTATACTGTTGTATGCCTAATTGGAAATTGATTCATGGATTTAGTGTGTAGCACCGGTATTTGGATTCTGTATTCATGTTTTGGAATTTCCTTGTGCCACTTTGGAAATGACGCTTAAAGTGGTAAGCTATATAATGAAACTACCTGAGCAAATCAATTAGTTCAGGGAAATCATAAAAAGGAGTGGAGAAAATGAAAATCAAAACCTTAAGCCGTCTAATGGCGATCATTCTCTCAATGGTAATGGTTTTGGGTTTGGCAGGTTGCGGTAATTCCAGCACCACAGGGAGTACCAGTGAAAGCACCGCAAAGGCAGCGGAAGCAACTGCTACTGCGGCTACTGCGGCAGATGCCAATGCGGCAACAGGCTCGGGCCATATTCTGGCAAACGGACGATATGACAAGATTGTTATTGCTGCGGAAGTTGATCCTCAGGACCTCGAGCCGGATGCGGTAAATCAAAATCCTCGCTTCTATTATATCTATAACATTTATGAGGCGCTGTTCGACATGGCGGATGACGGAAGCGGCAAGCTGGTTCCGTGCCTTGCCGAAGGGTATGAGGTTGTGAACCCCACCACCTGGAAGGTTACCCTGCACAAGGATATACTTGATTGGGATGGCAACAACATCACCGCCAAAGATGTCAAGTACAGCTTTGACTATCTGATAAAGAGCGGTAATGCAATCCGTTTTGATATGTTTGATTCGATAGAAGTAATCGATGATTATACGTTTAATTTCCACTGGAAGATGGAACCGCCTTCTGTCCATGATTTGGAATTCCCTCTGTCACGTGCCCTTGTTTTTTCACAGGCAGCCTATGAGAAGAGAGGCTCCTTTGCCAAAGAGCCCTGTGGTACGGGATGCTATACGGTAAAAGAACTTGTCACAGGTTCCAAGCTTGTGCTGGAAGCAAACGATAAATACTGGGGACTGCCTTATATTGACAAGCTGGCAGGTCGCCACAAGGCCAATGTACAGACAGTTGAATTTGACGTTGTTTCTGAAGCATCCACTGCGGTAGTCGGGCTGGAAACAGGTAAGCTTAACGTATGCGGATATGTTCCGCTTTCCATGCAGGAGGAGTTCGCTACAGGCAAATACGCAGACAAATATACTGTAGAAAAGATCGTTCAGGGTGACTGGTGGTTCGTAGCGCCAAACGCCGAAACCCTCGATCAGAACCTCCGTCTGGCAATCTTCTATGCGATTGACAATACTTCAGTAGCCAAAGCGATGGGCGGTAGCTACGTTCCGATGACGACTTTAGGAAACTCCGCATACAGGGATTACGATCCGTCGCTTGAAAATCCTGATTCGTATGTAGCGAAATATGATATTGATAAAGCAAAGGAATATCTTGCAAAGTCAAGCTACAAGGGACAGACCATTACTATGGTCACCGACACTTCTGAAGCGGGCAAGGCAGCTACTCAGATGATACAGACACTGCTTGTGCAGATTGGGATCAAATCTGAAATCAACGCGATGACGCAGGATAAATATATGTCAACCACAACCCATGGCAGCGGCGGCAAATGGGATATTATTGTCAAAACAATCGGCGGGCCCAGCATAGTTGGTTCCTGGCACCTGCTGTTCGACAACGAAGTGCAGAACGGTGTTACAACTTCGTTTGTCAAGGATGACAAGCTCCAGGAGCTTTATAAGGCTGCAAGCGCCGATGCAACTCATGACGCGGCGCATATGAAGGCCTGCATGGACTATGTTCTCCAAAACGGCTACATGTATGCTTTGGTTGGCCAGAGCAGCGCTCTGATATATCCCAAAGATCTTACCAATATGTATAAGCGCGAAGGATACTATTATCCATCGGCATCGACATTTGCAGGTCAGTGATACGCGGCTGATTGTCCAGGTTGAAGAAAGGCGCCGGCTCCGGCTGGTGCCTTTCTTTCCTGAAAAAGGAGCAGCGCTGGATTATTTTATATCGAGTCAATGGACTTAAGTAGGAGGGCATTTCATGCACAGGTATATAATCAGGCGTCTCCTCTTGATGATCGTCATCATGTTGTGTGCCGGCTTTGTGGTATTCACTCTTACCTATCTGGTTCCCGGCGATGTTGCGAAAATACTTCTGGGACCTTTCGCCACAGAGGATGTATTGAAATTAAAGAGAGCTGCCATCGGAGTGGATCAGCCCTATCTGGTTCAGCTGGGCAGCTATATGTATAATACATTTATCCGATTGGACTTTGGGATTTCATGGGTTTTTGATTCTCCCGTAATGGATGAATTGCTGGTTCGCCTTCCGAGAACCTTGACAATCGGCCTGTGCGCGATGATCCTGAATGTAATTTTCGGTACGATTCTTGGAATTATTGCCGGCAGAAATGAGGGCAAATTCCAGGATTCTTTCGTCATGATCATCGCCATGGTATTCATTTCAGCCCCTGATTTTTTTGTAGCCTTACTTCTGATCCTGCTCTTTGCTCTTAAGTTAGGCTGGGTGCCTGCGTATGGTATCGACAGCTGGAAAAGTTATATTTTGCCCATAATATCCAGCAGCCTTGGAGGCATAGCCATCAATGCCCGCCAGGCGCGTTCCAGTATGCTGGAAGTTATCAGGGCGGATTTTGTTACGACAGCAAGAGCAAAAGGGCAGAAGGAAAGTGTGATTACACGACGGCATATGCTTCCCAACGCGTTGATGCCGATCATCACCGGGGTTGGCGGCGGACTTGCGACGATTGTTGCCGGTACTCCGGTCATTGAAACCGTTTTCTCCATACCGGGTGTTGGTGCATTTATGCTGTCAGGCGTAGGACAGCACGACTATCCTGTCGTACGGGCCTGCGTTGTTTTCTTTGCGTTGTTTACCTCCGTTGCCATACTGATTATGGACCTGTGCTATGCCTTTTTGGACCCGCGAATCAAAGCACAGTACAGCAAGAGAAAGAAGGTGGTTTAACGATGGAAGCAACAGTTGAAACGAAGCAGAAGAGGCAGAGCTCCAGCTTGTGGATGGACTTTTTACAACGGATGACAAAGTCCTTCAGTTCAAAGCTTGGTGTTATATTATTGGCTGGTGCGTTTTTATTATGTCTGCTTGGTCCCTTCTTTTCACCCTATGACGTGAATCAGGTCGACCTGGTGAATATGTATGCCAAACCCTCAGCTTCCCACTGGCTGGGCTGTGATGCAATGGGAAGGGATATGCTGACCCGCCTGCTGTACGGGGGACGCTACTCATTGTCTCTAGGCATTTGCGCCTCTGTATTGGGGGCAATAATAGGTGTCATTATCGGTTCCATTGCAGGGTACGTCGGGAATAGAACGGAAGCGGTCATCATGCGTTTGATGGACGTCTGGTCTGCCCTGCCGGCTATGCTCCTTTGCATACTGATCTCCAATGTCATGGGTTCCAGTTTCCTTTCTACGGTGATTGCCCTGTCGGTTGGCAGTGTTCCGGGTATAGTCCGCATGATCCGTGGACAGATTCTCACCGAGCGGACGAAGGAATATATTGAGGCAGCACAGTCCTTCAACTGTCCCAGCCTGTCGATCATGTTCCGTCACCTGCTGCCGAATGTCATCCAGCCGATAATTGTCGTTACGACAATGGGAATAGGGATGATGATGATCATGGCAGCATCCCTTTCCTATATCGGTCTGGGCATACAACCGCCAAATCCCGAATGGGGAGCCATGCTTTCCGACGGCCGTGCTTATATAAGAACATATCCTCATATGCTTATGGTTCCCGGCATTGCAATTGCGATAACGGTTTTTGCCATCAACCTGATGGGCGATGGCATCCGCGATGCACTGGATCCCAAGCTGAGAGACTGAACAACGTCATCAGTCCCCAGTGACGTTGTTCAAACGCCACGTGTAAGCGGGGCGCGCGAAGCGTAGCGTAGGGCGGATTCATTCCGCCCGTAGCGAGGGGGTATGGGGGCTTGCCCCCATTGGAAATTGAAAAAAGGAGAGGGAAACAATGACCGAGCAAAATAGAACATTCCTCTCAGTGAAGAACCTGGAGGTTTATTACACTCAGGCGAGAAAAATCGTACATGCGGTGAACGGCGTGTCTTTTCAGGTTGATAAGGGAATGACGCTGGGCCTTGTAGGAGAGACCGGAGCCGGAAAGACCACGATAGCAAAGGCCATAATGGGAATTCTGCCGGATCCGCCTGCGAAGGTTAAAGCCGGAGAAATATGGCTTGACGGAGAGGACTTGCTTAAGAAGAAAAATGATGAAATGCTGCATATCCGCGGCCAGAAAATTGCGATGATATTCCAGGATCCGATGACGGCACTCAATCCCTTGATGACAATCGGTGACCAGATATTGGAGGTTCTGCTGCTGCACAATGATTATGACAGGCAGACTGGTATGAAGGAAGCCGGCAAGATACTTGAGATTGTTGGAATACCGGCAGAGCGCTACGTGGAATACCCTCACCAGTTTTCTGGAGGAATGAAGCAGCGGGTTGTCATTGCAATGGCACTTGCCTGCAATCCGGAGCTGATACTGGCTGATGAACCGACAACGGCGCTGGACGTGACAATCCAGGCGCAGATCCTGGAGCTTATCAAGGATTTGAAGGTTAAATTCCAGACATCGATGATTCTCATTACGCATGATCTTGGAGTTGTTGCCGAGACATGTGATCATGTAGCGGTTGTCTATGCAGGCAGAATCGTTGAGAATGGAACAAAGGAAGATGTTTTTCGAAATCCGTTGCATCCCTATACGATTGGTCTGTTTAATTCTCTGCCGGATATGAATACCGATGAAACGAGACTTAAACCAATCAGTGGAATGCCACCGAATCCAACAAACCTTCCCAGGGGCTGCGCTTTCAATCCCCGTTGTCCGCTGGCTGCTGACGCTTGTCGTAATGAAAATATTCCAGTAAAAGAAATTACTCCAGGTCACTTTTGTGCCTGTATCATGAACGGAGGCAGCTAAAATGGCAGAAGAACTCATTAAGGTTGTCCACCTGAAGAAGTATTTCAAAGTTCCGGCTGGAATAAATCATGCCGTCGATGATGTCAGCTTTACCATCAACAAGGGGGAAACTCTTGGCGTAGTGGGTGAATCCGGATGTGGCAAGAGTACGTTGGGACGAACGATCATCCGTCTTCTGGACGCTACTGAAGGCAACATATATCTTAAAGGCCAGGATATCACCCGGGTTACAGGAAGCGAGCTGAAGAAGGTTCGTGAAAAAGCTCAGATCGTGTTCCAGGATCCATATTCAAGCCTGAATCCCCGTCTCAGGATTGAGAATACCGTCATGGAACCGCTGAAGTATTCAGGCCACTTTCAGTCCAGGGCGGAAATGAGGAGCACGGCAAGTCGATTAATGGAGCTTGTAGGAATTGATGAGCGGCTTCGCCAATCCTATCCTCATGAACTGGATGGCGGACGTCGTCAGCGTGTCTGTATTGCCAGAGCCCTGGCTTTGAATCCTGAATTGCTCGTATGTGATGAACCGGTATCAGCTTTGGATGTTTCAATTCAGGCAGCTGTTTTGAATCTGTTGATGGACCTGCAGGACAAAATGGGAATGGCCTATATGTTTGTAACGCACGATCTCTCCGTTGTACGCATGATTTCCCAGCACATCTGTGTTATGTACCTTGGGCAGATGGTTGAAAAAAGTCCAACGAAGGAAATGTTCAAAAATCCGTTGCATCCTTATACGAAGGCATTGCTCTCTGCGATTCCGTCAACCAATCTGGACAGACCGATGCAGCGTATACAGCTGAAAGGTGAGTTGACAAGCCCCATCAACCCCAAGCCCGGCTGTCGTTTTGCTTCCCGGTGCGTTTATGCGACGGAAGCATGCCAGCAGCCTCAAAACCTTGAAGAAGTCGAACCTAACCATTTTGTTTCCTGCTGTAGAGTACGTGAAATCAATTAGTGTTTTGTAACACTTCATTGTTATATATTCATGATGTGTTACAAATACACCTCCTTGACGTTGTGGCCTGCATGACCCAAAGTGGCTACATGTCAGAAACTGCCTGAAGCACTGGCTGCTTTTCCCTGACGAAACCAATAAAAGCTTTTGCGGCAGCTGAAAGCGGGATATCCTTGCGGTAGCAAAGTGATATGTCATATTCCACCAGCGGCTCAAGGTCAATAATCTTTATACCATTCTGATGGATGGTATATTTATTAAGTACGGCAATTCCAAGGCCAAGTGAAACTAAACGTGCCACTTCGCTGCCTGTAATGGCATTCAGTACGATTCTTGGGATAAATCCCGCTTCTTCACATAGCTTTAAAACTGGATCGTCTGAAATCCGTTCCTGCGAAGGGGAAATAAAGTTTTCATGTCGCAGCTCGATTATATTTATGCGTTCCCGGCTTGCCAGTGGGTGGGAAGGATAAAGGACAACGCCCAGGTGATCCTTCGCGTAGGGAATTGAAACGTATTTTCCCTCCGGGTCCTCCAAGTTGCGAACAAAGGCAATCTCGCAGCCTTCTTTGAACATCGTGTCAATAACGGTGGCACCTCTTTCAAGGAGACGGATCTGGTATTTTTCATAATGCTGCCTGAATTCAGCAATAAGCTCTGTGACACGATAGTTTGCCCCAATCAGAACCATGTTGGATTTTTCAGAACACTTTATTTCCACCTCATGAATGAATTGGTCAATAGGTTTTAATGTATTGGTTGCATAGGGGAGAAACATCCTGCCGAAATCACTGATTACGATTCGATTGCCGTTGCGGATAAACAGGGGAACACCAATTTCATTTTCCAATGATTTAATGTGTTTAAAAAGTGCAGACTGTGAGATGAACAAACGGCTTGCAGCCTCACAATAGTTTCCGGATTCAGCCAGCGTTAAGAACTCTCTGATGTGTTCCAGCTCCATATTAATCATCCCCTTTTCCTGCATTAAAAAAAGATCAGCCTGAGCGCATTATATCGAGGCGGGAGACATAGCCGCTTCGTTATAATTATAGCATACTCTATGTAAAATGGGTGTAAATTAACTCCTGTGCTTCTGCCAGAAATCTGTCAATGCCTGGTAGAAGGATTTGGTTGTAGTGTTATCTTCATAATTAAGCAGTATGGTTTGATTATGACTGGTAACAACAACACAGGAACTGATCCTTGTGTCGATAAAAAGTTGACAGACCCCAAGGGACTGGCACTCCCAGGATTCAAACATATACCTGTCTTTCCTGGAACCACCATGGAATGCTGTATAATCTGCTTCTTCAATAAAATCGATTGAAACAATATCTTTGTAAAGCATGGAACACTGAGTGTTGTCGGGACCACTGACGGTAAGCTTATCATCGTCAGATTTTATCGTTACAGAAGGAATACCATTCAATATAACATATGCCGTCATTCCTATAAGCATTACCGCTATAAAAACATAGTTCCTTTTGCTATTATTCAAGTGCAACTCCTTTTTGCCACAGACAGCATGAACTCAACGAATATAAACTTGCAACTGTTATGATATCACATACACTGATTGATTTATAGTGAATTTCCATTTCGGAAATAAAGCAGCTATAAATCGATTTGTTTTTTTGTAACAGAGTCAATAGAATGATGGTGTATCATCCGAAAGGGCGAAATATTTAATATCGGGAGGCTTGTGTATGTTAACGCTTGAGGGACGTATCGCAGTTATGACTGGCGGCACCGGATTTCAAGGTGAAGGGATCGTAGCAGCTCTGGCAAAAGGAGGAATGACTGTCGTAATGATAACTCACAATATGGATAGAGCGACGAAAATCATTGAATCCTTAGGTGAATACGGGGAAAATTGTATCGCTCTGAGCAACGAAAAGGGGGATGATGCTGTTATTGACGATGTTTATGAGCGGTTTGGCTCTGTAGATGTCATCATTACGAATCATGGAAGTCCAGACAGGAAAAAACCATTATCAGAAACAACGCATGAAGAATTGTTGCGTAAATTTGAACATCAGGTTATCGGAAGCTATAAGATAATAAAAAAGGCCCTTCCGTATCTGGAAAAAAGTAAAGCCGGCCGGATTATTCTGGTGACCAGCGGCGGGGCAAAAATCAATCTTCCAAGTGAAGGCTTGGGCGGTAACATTGCAGAGGGCGGAATTATCTTCATGACCTACAGTATGGCCCGCGAGCTTGCTCCCAAGTGTATTACCGTCAACTGTATCGTTAAGAGCGGTCTTATAAACGATCACCCGGCAAAATCCCCTGATGATTTTGATATAAATAAGTATGTCAAATACATTCCGGTGGGAAGAGCCGGGACATCTGAGGAGTTCGGCGCCGCTGCAGCCTGGCTGGCGAGCGAGGAGTCCAGCTTTGTAATCGGTCAGGTTATCAATCTTGATGGCGGCCAGTTTATTGGTTAAATTATCATTTATTTTCAAAAGGAGTTTTGATTAACGTAGTCAAAGCGTAGTCAAAACGTAGTCAAAACACAAAAGCGGCCTTCAAGTTAATCCTTGAAAGCCGCTATTTTGCTGGCGCGCCCAGCAGAGCTTGAATCCACAACCTTCTGATCCGTAGTCAGACGCTCTATCCAATTGAGCTATGGGCGCACGTTACATTTAACTATGATAATACATTTCGTCTCTAAAATCAATGAAATTATTAGAAGTTTATTTATTGGACAATCTGCAAATAATTAGCACAGGTGATTCCATGTCAAGATGTGGTATGATTAATAAAGAAAAGGTTTGGATCAAAACATTTTATGGAGGCTTTTGACATGGCTTTTACCGGATTTACAGAAGATGCACTGAAATTCCTTTTTGAAAATAGAATTAATAACAGCAAAGCCTGGTATGACAGCCATAAGGCTGAATACAAGCAATTCGTATACAACCCGCTTGCAGATCTTATTATAGATTTGGCGCCTGTCGTTTCGGAAATTGATGGGCAGATAATAACCATTCCATCAAAAATCATTTCCAGGGTCCGCAGGGATACCCGTTTTACAAATGATAAGACCATGTACAGGGATAACGCCTGGATCGTCTTCCTGAGGGACAAATCAAGGATGTCAACCTCACCCTGCTTTTGGTTTGAGATAGGGCAGAAAGGTTCAAGTTTTGGTGTCGGATATTATGGCGCAGAGACAGGCGCTATGGCAAAAATGCGTGAAATGATAATCAGTAAGCACCCATCGGCAGTAAAAGCACTGAAGTGTTATGAATTCCAGAAGGATTTTATTATTGGCGGCGAAATGTACAAGAGAAGTAAATTTCCCGAACAGCCAGAAAATCTGAGGATATGGCTGGACAGGAAAAACATATACTTCGATTGTGCTCAGACTGACTTCAAGCTCGCATTTTCAAAGGAATTACCCGATATTCTGAAAAGGGCCTTCAAAGACCTGACACCGATATATGATTTTTTCTGTAATGCTGAGACCCTTTCACGTTGATAGAGTGTAAATAAAATGATAATGTTATCTGGAGACATAAATTTTTCAATAGCGTTATGATAGAGGAGATGACTTAATGAAAAAAATCATGGTGCCCATTCTATTTTGTCTGACTTTATTCTTCGTATGCTCAGTTGCTTCCTTTGCGGAGGATAACGCCCAGGGAGCCGGTACTTCCCAAATGAACAGTGTCATAAAGATTGTTGAAGTACCGGATGTCAAAATACTCATGGATGGTAAATTAACAGCATACAAAGACGTTCCGGTCAATTCCAGTCAAAGGACCTTGCTGCCTTTGCGTGAACTGCTTGTAAATCTTGGTGTCACAAATGATGACCAGCATATCATCTGGGATGGCAATGAGAAAAGTGTAACAGTCTTTAAGGATTCAACGAAGCTATATCTGAAGGCGGGCAGCAAAACTGCCTATGTAAATGACAGCCCTGTTGAATTGGATATAGCGCCTTTAATATATGAGAAAAATCAAAGGTTTTACATTCCACTGCGGTTCGTTTCCGGAGTTTTGGGTAAGAAAGTGGTCTGGGACGGGTCTTCCAGCGCTATACTTATCAGGGATATGGCGGAGTTCAATGAAATGAAGGATTTGCTTGAGAAAATACAGGCAGCTTCCGACTCGGTGAATAAATGTAAATTCAACATGGATATGACAGCTGAATCGGCAATGGGGGCAATGACATTTACAATAATTGCCAATGCTTCTTCGGAGGTCGACAGGCTGAAAAAGACATTGCACACGCATACCTTGCTGGATATGGCCATATTTAAAATGGACATTGAACAATATTATGCTGACAATACAGTATATGGGAAGAACCTGGACACAGGTGCCTGGGAAAAGCAGGTATTATCTTCGGAAGAATATGAAAAACTGTTTACAAGCGAGGGAACTGTAAGTGCCATAAGCGCGACCGATCCTCTTGGTGCGGGACTTGTCCTGTCTCAGAATGAAGAATCAGGGGATATTGTGTTAAAAGGCGACATGTTTTTAAACATGCTGTACAATGAGGCTCTGAGTGGCAGCGCAGGAAATGTGGACACCGATGCCTCCAACGTGGATTTTGATAAGTATGACATGGTGGTCAATGTTGACAAGGATACATATCTCGTAAAAAGCATTGTGCTGAATTGCGAAGGAACCAATACATATGACGATGGAACAAAGTCAACAATAAGTATGACTATTACATTAAATTACACTGAGTATGATGGGGGCTTTGAGGTAACGGTTCCTGAGGAGATCATTAATACCGCAGTTGACAAGACTGAAAGTTCTATTGGCACAGAATAACTGAAGAGCTTCAAATAAATAGTTGGCACAGTAAGCATGGAATAGAAAAAGGACTTGCCCCGTTTCATCAGGTAATGTATGACTGAAACGAGCAAGTCCTGATTTTCTTAAGCCAGTTCTCCGGCCGCTTTTATTTTTATACGGCTCGTATTGCCGGGGTAATATGCAAGTGGGACATCTTCAACATCGATTATCTGGACGGTCTCCCGAACTGCACCGGCTTCAACGGCCATTTCCATGGCCTCTGCCTTTGCGTTTTCTATAGCTTTTTCACGGGGGACATCATCGAAGGAAACAAGCTTTTCGTATGTGCCGCTGACTTTTGAAATAGCTGAGCCTATTGCGTTTGCAACGCCAAAATATTCAGGTTTAAATGCCGTTTTGGCACCCGCAAGCTTTTCGGCAACGATGACGGAGCCGCCGCCAACCAGAACAACATCAATATCTTCGCTGCTGACCTTCATTTTGTCTATATTTTCTTCAATCATCTCAGTAATTACTGACATTGCCTTTTTTGCGAAGTCAATGTCAATGCCGGCAACAAGGGTTTTATCACCTATGTCAGCCATCCCCAGGCGTACGGCAATATCTGTGGCGGTCATAGTGTTACCGCCGAATACCAGGGCGTCCCTGGTAATCAGATAGCCTACACTGTCCGGGCCGACATATATTCTGCCGTTTTTTTCGCGGATGATGCTGCCTCCGCCCAGCCCTATGGAAGCTACATCAGGCATCCGGAAATTGGTCCGCACACCGCCGATGGTGACAGCAATGCTGCTCTCCCTCGGGAAGGAGTTCTGGATGACTCCGAAATCTGTAGTGGTACCTCCTACGTCAATGACTATGGCATTCTCCATACGGCTGAGGTAAGATGCGCCGCGGATAGAGTTGGTAGGGCCGCAGGCGATGGTCAGTATGGGGTATTTCCGCGCATAATCCATTGTCATAAGGGTGCCGTCGTTCTGACTGAGGTAGACCTTCGCATTTGTGACGCCCTCCTCAGCAAGGCTTCTTGCAAAGCCAAGCGTAAAGCTTTCTGCAACCTCGTGCAATGCAGCGTTAAGAATTGTTGCGTTCTCGCGCTCGATAAAGCTCAGGGAACCAATCTCACTGGATTTGGAGACGTGTATATTGTCACCCATGACCTCCTTTGCCAGTACAGCGCAAAGGTCCTCGTGCTCATGGCGGACAGGTGCGAATACGCAGGTGATCGCTACAGACTCGACTTTTCCCTTCATCCTTTCAAAAAATGAACGGGCTGCATTGCTGTCGAAGGGCGCAATTTCCTTACCGTCGTATTCATATCCGCCACCGACGATAGAAATATCCTCCACAAAGCCTTTAAGCTCCTTTGGCCAGTCCACCATTGGCATAATTCCCTGCATTGCGGGCGCTGCGATCCTTATGACCGCGACTCTGGCCAGCTTCTTCCGTTCAACGATGGCATTGGTACATTGGGTAGTACCCAGCATTGCTTGTTTTATCTGACTGCGGTCGATATCCGCCTGTTTCAGCACTTCCTTCAGTGAACCCAGTATTCCACCGTATATGTCCTGAGTGGTAGGGACTTTAACACTGGCTATTACACTCAGCTTATCATCAATTACTACTGCATCCGTATTGGTACCGCCGACATCAATTCCAATTCTGTACATCACCCAACCTCCTTTCCCGCAAACCTGTCCTCAATGGGAATATAGTCGGTTTCGCAGCCGAAATAGCGGGGCCCTACCAGTTCGAGGCCCTCTTTGGTCCTCCACATGTCATCGCAGGGCAGACCGACTACCATCACCCGTTTGCCATATTTCAACGTGTCTGTTGTAATAGGGATGAAGGTTTCGGTATCCACAAGACAAATAAGGTCGGGAGTGGTTGCGAGGATCTTTCCGTCGACGGTTGCGACCAGGTTTTCATTCTGGAACTCAACATTGGCGCTGAGTCCCTTATACTCAGATATACCTTCCAGCAGAACGCGTCCGAAGTTGAAGGCGCCTCTGGTCTCACGCAGCACATCGGCGATCTTGCCCTTGAATAGCTTGTAACCGCCGGCTTTCTTAAGGAAATTTTCTTCGGGTGTCTCGTCCAGGGCAGTTTCCTTAATGGTGCGTATCGCTTTACCCAGTTCCTGAGAGCGGGTGATGATGTTCTTTATGCCATACTTTTTGAGAGTTGCGCCATCCAAAGCATAAAGTGAAACCGAAACTGAACCGCCGCAGCTCATTGTTACCGCGCGGGCCAGCTCTTCCGCCCACTTGTTGGTAATGGTTTCAAAGATGCAGGCATTTCCCTTTTCATCCGTCAGGGCCATGGGGGTGGCGCTTATACCGCCAATTGTGAAGGTGACCATCTGTAGTTCGGGAAATGCACGTCCCATACCGTCCGCATCCACCAGTGGAATTCCAAGACGGGCACAGGCGGCTATAGGCATCATGCTGTTCACACCACCCGCTTCAATGGGCATGAACGCATGGATTTTTTTGTTGTAGAACTGCGAAACCATCTTGTATAGCTTTTCATATTCCCTTCCGTTGATGGCCTTTTCGCAAAGTATGGTGGGCGCGCCCATCATGGCTATCGGGATTATCAGGGCATCATCCGGAACCTCCAGCGGATCGAGCAGTTCAACTTCTCCAAAGTCTTCGATGGCTTGTATTGCAATCAATTTTCCGATGTATGGGTCCCCACCTCCGCCAGCTCCGAGCAAAGCGGCACCAAGGGCTATATCTTCAATCTCTTCCAGACCGATTTTTCTCAAAGTCCACAGCTCCTTTTAACTGTTTTTATACTATTTATCTGTTACGCTTCAGCCTTTACAACGTCTGAGTAAGCCTTGTCGGGAAGGATCCTGATAAGAACGACATAGGCTATCATAGAAATAACAATTCCATTGATCGGTCCGATCAAAAACGGAACGACACTGCCGGTGATATACGCAACTGCTGCGCCTATTATAAACGAAATCATTCCGGCTGCGCTTATGCCCTTCTTGATCATGAAATTCTCCTTTTTGCCCTTTCCCTCAATCCAGTAGCTGGCTATAACAACGCCGGCAACAGGGGGTATGAAGGCGGTGAGGATGCTCAGGAAGCCCATAAAGGAATTCATTATGCCGAAGGCTGCCAGAAGTGTTCCGGCTAATCCGGCTATGGCGGTCATCCATGGGCGATTCTTCTCACCTACACCAAAGAGGTTTGAAAAAGCGATACCACCGGAATATGCGTTGATGACGTTGGTCGTCCAGGTGGCGAGAATAAGTGCTACAAGTCCGATGGCTGGAACTCCAACCGCTGTGAGGACCTCGCTTATGTCATATTTGCCGGTTACGATGCTCATTATGGTTCCAATTGTGATTATGACAAGACCAGCCGGCAGTACGCCAAGGGCGGACGACTTGATAACATCTTTGCGGGTTTTGGCATATCGGGAGTAGTCTCCGGAAATGACGCCACCCAGTGCAAAGGTAGCGATGACAAGGCTTATGCCTGTTACAAGTGACATGGGTGCGGCAGGAGTATAACTGTCCAGTATGCCGACAGCATCAAAGTTCGTAAAAGTAACGATAACAGCATAAATCAGAACGATTATCAACAATGGAACGGCAATATAATTCAGGTATTTCAATGCAGTGTAACCGAAAATTGCTGTTGCGAGCATTATGATTCCCCATATTATTGACGAAAGCCAGACAGGAATGCTGACACCGGTCATGGTTGCCATCATTGATGAGAAGGATGCCCCGCAAACGGCTGATTGAACGCCGAACCACCCGACACAGGCGATGGCAAGCAACAGCGATATTATGTATTTGGAGCCCTTCTCACCCAATGCCCCGCCAGCCATGCTTATTGTGGGAAGGCCGGTATCACATCCCTGCATGCCCATGAAGCACATATAGACTATTACTATGCCATAACCGATGATTACAGATAGGATAACATTGACAAGAGACAGACTTGCACCCAGCAGACCGCCTATCATAAGACAAGGTATGCATATCATGGCACCTGACCAAATTGCGGCAAGACTAACCCAGGACTGTCTTTCTTCGGCTTTTATTTCAAAGCCGGTTTTCCCCTCACTCATACATTTCTCCTCCTCTTGGCAAAAATGCCAATACTTTATTCAAGTATATTAATAATGGGATGAAATGTATTTAGCTGCGGAGTTAAAAAAACACATGGTTATATGTCCTCGGGGACAATTATACCTATGATGGCGGATGCCTGCAATGGAACCGGAATAAGACGGTCAGCTCAAGCCGGACAATAAACGTTCGATAGCCAGTGCCACATAGAGCTTGTATGATTCAGGAAGCTTGAGTACACTGTAGTTCAGTCTCTCATTTATTTTATTGATTCGGTATTTCACCGTGCTCTTGTGAATAAAGAGGAGCTGCGCTGTAAATTCAACGTTAGCCTGCGTATCCAGCATGTAGGTGGAAAGTGTTGTGATCAGGGCATTCTCCTGATCCCTGTCATCCAAACGGAGCGACTTGAGCGGCAGTAGACTTTTTGCCACTTCTTCCTCTCCTTTATGAATGATATCGGAGCAGGTGGAGGCGAACAGTATTTCATGATATGTGAGGATATCCTTGTGGGGGTATATTATCCGTGCGTCCTTCAGATGGGTTTCCAGCAGGACATATGCTGCACGGACCTCTGTTGTGTTTTCCAGATCGGTGCATATGGCAAGTTTTACATCCTTCAGGTCCATGGAAAGCTCTTTGATAAAACCTGCGGCCAAAGGATTGATTTCGTCTGCAAAGGCAGGATTGTCCATAAATGCAACCACATTTCCTTCAAAAATATCCACAACAGCCAGCCTTCGTTGTTCCTGCAAATACTGGCGAAGTTTGATCAGAAGCCTGGTATTCCGGGCCATCTGCTCCTGCTCATCAATGGCTGGATTCCCATTCTTGCTCTTTATTACCCACATGGTATGGATAGAGGCAATGTCTATGTGCATTATCTCTGCAAGGCGACGCATCTTGACCGGCTCGTCATTGAGTATGGCACGTACAAGCTCATCTGAGCCGACGTTCCCTTCATTATGGCTCCATATGCTTATAAACAGGCGGACAACCTCTGCGGCCTGCCTGCAGCTGTCGGATGGGACGCTGCCTGCTTCATTAAGGAGGATAAGGTTCAAATTCATGCCGCTCTCAACGGTTACAAGCTGATAACCGGCATGGAAGGCTTTGTCGTTAAGTTGAATTTTTCGGAACCTTGAATCGTTGAGAATGGAAGGATGTGCCTTATAATAATCTATAGCTTCGTGAGCGTATACCGATGCCGACATGGGCCATGCGGCTACATTCAATATATTGAGTACACGGTCGGTAAGCAGCAAGGTACTTCGGATTCTGTCACTCAACATTCTAAGAACGGTATCCATGTTACGCTGACGGTTGGTCAGCTGAAGGATACGGTCCAGCATTTCGCCTACAAAATAGGTTTTCTGTGTCTGATCCTTGAAGATTGCTTCCATTATGTCACATATGACCTCACTGTACCGGAGATCGCATCTTTTATATGGCATGCAGATAAGCGGAAAGCCGAGTTCATTGGCGGTCTGGATAAGCCTTTCATCCAACTCGGGAAGATATACACCAATGTAGTAGAGGATGAGGCCGACCTCACCAACTTCATGCAGAAGGCGGATAGTGGCACACTGAGCTTCCACATCATCCTTTATTGATATAAAAGCAGTGATGACTATTTCATTGTTCTGAAAATAGTTACCTGTCAAAGCGGATGGAACTGCGTATTCCAGGACGGATACGGAAACTACTACATTATTCAGCCCTTCAAAGCCGGCGACGATATTTGCCTCACGCAGGGAGGGAAGCTTCAGGCAATCAGCTACAGTTACACTAATACAACTCACCCCTGTCTGCTTTTTTACCATTATAACACAATATGGCGGTATTTTGTGCTCATAAATTGCAGATGCTATATCGACGAAAATTTCTGGAATACTGTTGATTTCTGGATTCTGTGGAGGGAAACTGTGCGTAAGGAGAATAGGAGCAAAAAACCTGAAAAGATAGTAAAAGCTCATGAAACTGCTGCAATATTGGATATATATCTGAGAGCGGCCGACTCACTGGTTTCAATACCAAGAAAGGAAGCTGTCATGGACGCCAAGGATTGGGTGGACAAAAACGAGAAGTAAAATGGGTACGGTTCTCACGCATCGTTATGTAGCTTTGATGCGCGGGAACCGTACCCATGCTTCTGTGAAAACCGTCCCTATAGTATTGGACCGTCCCTTTATACTTCCCTTTATACTTCGAGAGAACCGTCCCTGAATTTGGTCAGGAAATTCATGCAGAATTCATCCTGGTTAAGAAGGGTTTCAGCTGCATACAGGTATGTCATAAGCTTTTTGTCCAGCGGGTCCAGGATGGCTCCGTCCATACCTGCTGCCATTGCAGCTATCAAAAAGGTTTGATTCATTACCTTCCTGGCGGGCAATCCGAAGGATATGTTACTCAATCCGCATGCGATATGGATTTCCGGGAACTCAGTCTTTACCTTCCGGATAGTTTCGATAGCGACTAACCCATAATGGCAGCCTGTAGATACGGGTCTTACCATGGGGTCTATATATATGTCATCCAGTTTGACGCCTTCTTTGGTTAGTTTTTCTACGAGGTTTTCTGCTATAGACAGCCTTTTATCCACAGTTTCAGGCATGCCGGTGTCATCCATGCACAGGGCTACGATACCGGCCTTGTACTGTACTACCAACGGCATCACTTCGTTATATCTTTTGGTTTCATTGGTAATCGAATTGATTATGGGCTTCCCGTTCCTGTTTGCTTTCAAACCACTTTCAAGGGCCTTTGGATTGGGTGAGTCAATTGAAAAAGGTGCATCGATCACTTCCTGGATGGTGTTGACCAGCCATGCCGTCCTTTCTGGTTCATCATCCATGAACATACCTGCGTTCACATCGATATATGAAGCCCCCGCTTCATACTGCCTCCTGGCGAGATCCTGTATGGCAGCGGCATCATAACTTTCCATTGCGGGTCTGACTGACTTCAACGTACTGTTGATCTTCTCTCCGATAATTATCATCGCTATCCCCCTAACTATACCGTTTTTAGGCCGGTATGGAGCCATTGAAAAACCTTCATATTTTATTCAGCACTAAACTACAGCCGATAGGGTGATTATAGAACAGTGGTTGTGGTAATACAATACAAGCGACGTATTATCATAAAAAGCTACTATAAAAAACAAAATTAGTACAATAAAAATAACACGGGCTACTTTATGATATAGAAAACGATATAAAACGGAAAGTAGCTTGAGAACTGCGCAAAGGGGAATGTCACTATGGATAGGATAGCGGTGATAGGCGGCGGCATTGCAGGATGTAGCGCGGCATACAGGCTTTCTGAAGCGGGGAAGTCGGTCGTACTTGTCGAAAAGAGCGGTGTCATGGGCGGCAACATAAGGAACTTTGGTTGCAAGGCAGATGAAAAATGCGTCAGGGACAACTTGTGCCTGGTTGAAGGTGTATTCGACAAGGTTAAAAACAATATTAATATCGAAATTATATATGACAGCGAGGTAATCGGGCTTACAGGAAAGCCTGGGGAATATTCGCTCGGGATAAGGACGGCCGGTTTGGGTTCGGGCAACGGATGCGCACCCTTTATCCGGACAATCACTGATATCCGGTCAATAATCCTGGCAACGGGTTATGTCAAATCTTCAGAAAAAGAGACACGCAGTATTCAATGGGCAAAGGATGAAAATATCATCTGGGCAAGCCATCTGGAAGAACTGCTTTACAAAAGAGGCTCTGTTGCCTCGAACGCCGGAGTACCTGGCTATTCAGGCATCAGCTTGAAGGGTGACATAAAAAGGGCAGTCTTCATCCAATGTAACGGATCACGCTCCATTCAGGAAAAGGCAGATTACTGTTCGAGGGTCTGCTGCGGATACTCATACAGGATGGCAAGGGCACTGAAATATTTCTATAAGGATATTGAAATAAACATGCTGTATATGGACCTCCAGGAAGCGGGATATGCCCAGGAACTGTCCTTTGAAGAGCTTGACAGCCGTGGCATTGGCTACATATTATGCAAACCTGTGGATATTTCACGTAGGGACGGCTGCCTTGAGATCACCTGTGAAGACAGGGAAAACGGGGGAATAAAGACAATAGCAGCCGACCTGGTTGTGTTGTCGGAAGGGATCCACCCGGGGGCCGATAATGAGAGGCTTGCTACTGTCTTCAATCTTCAGGAGGATGACAGGGGTTTCCTTTATAATATAGAAGATGAAATGGCTTCCGGTATATATCTGGCAGGTACGGTCAAGGGACCGAAGCCTTTATCGGAGTCAATCAACGATGCCAGGGTGGCGGTCGATCGGGTATTAAGAGTTTCGGCGGAGGAGGGATCGCATGTATGATATTGTTTTCATAGGGAATCAGCATGGGACAGGGATGAATACCGTAGCGGTCTCACCGGACAGCCTGATAAAGCTGAAAGGGCAGATAGGCGACTTTGAACTGACCTTCAGGGATTGGAACGGGATTTCAGCTATTAATGCAAAAGCTATTGTCATAAACGCACAACCAGAAGAGAGGCTGCCTATAGTCGGAGCCATGAGTATCGGTGCCATGAGTATCGAAGCCATGAGTATCGGGGATGTCGGGTGTGATGCGGCTGCAGTTGCGGTAGAGGCTAAAGGGGCATATGACAGCCCTGCAGTTTTCCTGCAGGACTATGGAGCAATGACCCCCGCCTGTTACAGCATATCTGGCTTGCAAAAGGCCATCGAAATAAGGACTGTACAAAAAAAAGAAGTTATTTACCTGTACCGCTCCATGAGGTTCGGGGATGGCGACAGCTCGCTGTACAAAAAGGCGCGCGAGCTGGGTGTCGTATTTGAAAAATTCACAAATAGGGGCCTTAATATAACGCACGTGGGTAATGAAACGGATTTATACCAAGACAATAGAGATGAATCCCAGGTTGATAAAGATGAAACGGCTGAAAGAGGTTTTCTGATTGAATTCATAAATGAAGCCCTGAAATTCAACATAAGAACGGATTCTTTATATGTGGCGCCGTTGATTCATCCCGCCCCATCTTATGAGAAAATCGCAAGTGTATTGAATATAAAAAAAGGGCCGGAGGGCTTCCTGCAGGCGGATAATATTTACCTCCAGCCAACCAGGACCAGCAGGAGGGGCATTTATGCAATGGGCTTCTCAAGAGGCCGCAATGGTATGAGTGCCTTTGAGTCGGATATCCACATCACCCTGTCTGATATTGAAAGCGAGACCGGTATCCTTAGAAAGCCTGACAATGCTGTCCGCGAGGTCAGCGAGGAAACCTGTGCACTTTGCTACACCTGCTACAGAAGCTGCCCCCACGGAGCAATCGAGCGGGACGAGCAAAAGGATTGCATGAAAGTTAATGCATACGCTTGCTATGGCTGTAACACCTGCATTTCAGTATGCCCGGCAAAAGCCATATCAATAAAGGAAGAAGATATATCAACTGGAGTATCGGAATCAGCGGTAGTAATCCCGGAGGAATCCTCGCAGACTAACCAACAGAAGCGGCCTTACAAAATCCTGCTGTGCAGGAATTCTGCTCAAATCGCATACCGGGAGGCGCGGGAATCGGGACTTTTTCCAGACGGAGCTGGCTTCAGGCTGGATGAACAAATTGAGGTCATGACAATCCCCTGCAGTAACAGTGTACAAAAGGCGGATTTATACAGGGTTATGGCCGACGGTGAAAGCAGGATACTGGTACTGGGCTGTATAAATGAAGCCTGCAAGCATCTGGATGGAGATGTAAAATTTGAACGGGTGGTTCGCGAAGCAAAGAAGAACCTCACCGAGCTGGGGCTGGACCCAGGAAGGATAGAATTCCACAGGGTTTCGTTGCGTATGGGTGAGAGTTTGAAGGAAATAGTAAAAGGGTTTACGGGGGTGAAATAAAATGATAGTTGCACGGCAGAAGCCAGTGAGTGAAATAGTTGAGGCCATAAATGGAAAGGCCGGGGTGGAAAAGCTCCTGATAGTGGGCTGCGGTACCTGCGTAACAGTATGTATGGCAGGTGGGACAAGGGAAACCGAGGCTATGGCGGAATTGCTGATGGCATATTACAACAAGGAAAACCAAAAGATCGGGATAATAACAAAAACCATAGAAAGACAGTGTGACAGGGAGTTTGTAGATGAACTCGAGGTTGAGGCCGGGGAAGCTGACCTTATATTGTGCATGGGTTGCGGTGTCGGAGTCCAGGGTATTGTTGACAGGTATCCGGATAAGGTAGTGTCTCCGGGACTAAACACACAATTTTTCGGTACAACTTTGGAAATCGGCAAATGGGCCGAACGCTGCGGTGGCTGCGGAAATTGTGTCCTTGACAGGTATGCCGGTATCTGCCCGGTGGCCAGGTGCTCAAAAAGCCTGCTCAACGGGCCCTGTGGCGGTTCGCACAAGGGTAAGTGCGAGGTGAATGCCGAGTTGGAATGCGGTTGGCAGTTGATATATGACAGGGCGAAAAAGCTCGGATGCCTGGACTCTCTGACCGGCATAGAGGAGCCGAAAGACTGGAGGACCGCCAGAGATGGAGGTTTAAGGATGTCCATAAGGGAGGAACTTGCAGATGAGTGAAAACAGCAGCATTAACATAAGCAGCAGCACTAATAAAAACAGCAGCAAAAATGAACATGTAAGCAGGCTGCAGAAAATCCTTGAGACAGGCCATTTCGCAGTAAGCAGCGAATTGGGACCACCCATGAGCGCCAATGCCGGTTTTATAAGGGAAAAGGCCCACATGCTGAGGGATTGTGTGGATGCTGTCAATATAACAGACAACCAGACGGCCATAGTACGGATGTCCTCTATCGCTGCTGCTGTGATAGCAAAAGAGGAGGGTCTGGAACCGGTCATGCAGGTTACCTGCAGAGACAGGAACAGAATTGCCATACAGAGTGACATTCTCGGAGCAGGAGCACTGGGTATAAGAAACGTCCTTTGTCTCACCGGGGATCACCAGACCTTCGGCAGTGACCCAGGTTCGAAAAATGTATTTGACCTTGACTCGGTCCAGCTTATAAAAGGAGTCTGTGACATGGTGGGCGGAAGGTTCATGAGCGGGAAGGAAATCAAGACACCTCCGACGATGTTCGTAGGCGGCGCATACAACCCCTTCGGAGATCCGCAGGAAATGCACATGATAAAGCTTATAAAGAAAATAAATGCAGGGGTTCAGTTCATACAAACCCAGGCGATATACAACGTTGAGGCATTCGAGACGTGGATGGCGGAAGTGAGGCGGCTGGGACTTCATAATAAAGTCCATATACTTGCAGGCATCCTGCCTGTCAAATCGGCAAAAGCCCTGAGGATGATGCAGAAGCATGTTGCGGGCATTGATATACCTGATGCTACCATAGACAGGATGGAAAAAAGCAGCGAACCCGATAAAGAAGGCGTGGCGATGGCTGTTGATATAATTGAACGGGTAAGGAATATCGAAGGTGTAAGGGGAGTCCATCTGATGCCTGTCGGATGGGAACATATAACCCCAGTGGTTGTTAAGGAAGCGGGACTGTATCCGAGACCGGAGGTGGATTTTTAATGGAGAATCGTATCGGGAAACCAGAAGGATATAAACCTGAGGAATATAAACCGGAGGAATATAACCCGGAGGACCATAAATTGGATCATACCTTTAAAGACGAGGTGGCGGGAAGACCGGGCGGCGAGAACATCAGGCTTTGCTACAGCTGCGGCACCTGTACTGCGGGATGTCCTGTCAGCGAAATAAACAAGGATTTCAGCCCCAGGGCATATATAAGGAAAGTTTTGCTTGGTATGAAAGAGGAAGTTCTTTCGGACAAGAACATATGGCTTTGCATCCAGTGTCACAGATGCGTGGCCCATTGCCCCCAGGAAGTAAAATTCGCAGACATCATGCGTGTAATCCGGGAACTTTCTGTGGAAAAGGGGTTTTTCAAACCTGAGACAATCGCTGACATTGATAAACTGGATGATGAAGTGATTAGGCTCCGTGCAAGACTGTCGGAGATGTATCTGTGCGGCGTTCGGAAAATCGCCGACATAAGGGATTCCATCGACAGGCTGTGATGGGTGCAGAGCGATAGTGTCATGGGAGGCAGGAAGATATGGCCGACTCGGGAGGTGGCAGAGGAATGGCAGAAGAAATGGCAGAAGGAATAGCAGAAGGTTTGGCAGTTAAAACACCTAAGGCGGTAATGGTTATAGGTGGAGGAATAGCAGGAATACAGGCTGCAACCGATCTTGCGGAAAACGGGATACCGGTGTACCTGGTTGAAAGCGCGCCTTCAATAGGAGGCAGGATGGCACAGCTGGACAAGACATTCCCTACGAATGACTGTTCGACATGTATCCTCGCGCCCAAGATGAGCGACTGCTTCAACCATAAAAATATAAAGACATATACCTACAGTGAGGTTGTATCTGTAGAAGGAAGTGCTGGGGAATTCAGGGCAACCATTAGGAAGAAGCCCAGGTATATAGATGAGGAGCTGTGCACGGGTTGTGGCCTGTGCATGGAGAAGTGCCCTCAAAAGAAGATCCCCGACAGGTTCGATCAGGGGATCGGATACAGGAAGGCGATTTACAAGGAGTTCGGACAGGGCGTCCCCAACATCGTAACGATAGATCCTGATGCATGCCTCATGCTTAAAAACGGTAAATGCGGCCTTTGCTCAAAGGTATGCCAGGCGAAGGCGGTCAAATATGACCAGAAGGAGACGTTCATCGACCTGGAGGTTGCATCTGTGGTTTTCGCACCCGGCTTTGAGGTTTTTGAAGGGAGTCTGAAGGAAGAGTACGGATATAAAAGATTCGCCAATGTTGTATCGAGTCTTGATTATGAGCGCATGATGAGCGCTTCGGGACCGTTGGGAGGCCATATAGTACGGCCATCTGACGGGAAGGAGCCAAAAAGGATAGCCTTCATGCAATGCGTAGGGTCAAGGGATCACAAGTGCGGCAATGACTATTGTTCATCTGTCTGCTGCATGTATGCCATCAAGGAGGCCATAATCACAAAAGAGCATTTAAAGGGTGTGCAGGGTCTCGACATATATTATATGGATCTTCGTGCCTATGGTAAGGATTTTGACAAATACCACAAACTTGCTGAAGATAAATATGGAGTGGGCTTTATAAGGTCCAGGACTGCTGATATAGAGGAAGACAAGTCCACAGGCGAATTGCTGGTCAAATCGGTAGCTGAGGACGGATGTGTTAAAACCAGCCGATATGATATGGTCGTGCTGTCTGTGGGCTTGCGGCCAAGGCCGGAAGTCACCGGGCTTATGAAAAGGCTGAAGGTCAGGGTCAACAGGGACGGGTTCATCGCGACAAAGGAGCAGGAGCCGCTTAGCACAGGTCGGGATGGCATATTTGCCTGCGGCGTTGCGACGGGACCCAAGGATATTCCGGAGACCGTTATAGAGGCAAGTGCAGCAGCGGCGATGGCTGCGGAACTTGCAAAGAAGTATGAAGGAGAAGGCTTTGGATCGGTGGAAGCGCCCGAGCAAAGGGATGTTTCCAGGGAAGCTGCCAGGGTAGGCGTATTTGTGTGCCACTGCGGTACAAACATCGGCGGTATCGTCAATGTGCCCTCCGTCAGGGAATATGCGTCAAAGCTGCCCTTTGTGCGCCATGCTGAGGATGTAATATACTTATGCTCCACTGACAGCCAGCAGCTGATCATTGACCGTATAAAAGAAAAGGGACTTAACAGGGTGGTCGTGGCCTCCTGTACCCCAAGGACCCACGAGCCGCTGTTCAGAGCTGCACTTGAAAAGGCCGGACTGAATCCTTACCTTATGGTTATGACCAATATCAGGGATCAGTGCTCATGGGTACACATGGAGGAGCCGGACAAAGCGACCGACAAGTCAATCGACCTTGTAAGGATGGCAGTGGCAAAATCAATATTCGCCAGGCCGCTGCACAGACAGAAGATAGACAAGACAAATTCTGCAGTGGTAATAGGCGGAGGCGTCGCCGGTATGACAGCAGCCAAAAGAATCGCAGGGCTGGGTTTCCCGGTATATCTGATTGAGAAGGGTGGCCGCCTGGGAGGAAAAGCTACCGGACTTGCATTTATGCAGGACGGTACAACGGTTGATGTTTTTGTCGGGAGCCTGGTTGAAGAGATTGAAATGAATCCGGCAATTGAAGTCCGGAAAAATACAGAGATAGCAGATATAAACGGGTATGTGGGGAATTTCACCATCCGGCTTTCAGACGGGGAAGAAATCACCACCGGAGTGGTCGTTGTGGCTACCGGCGCGGAGGAACTGAAACCGAAGGAATACGGATTCGGAGTATACAATGGTGTAGTGACCCAGACTGAACTGGAAGGGATGTTAAAAGGTGCTGCATCCATAGACAAGAAAGCTCCTGATGACGGGTCAGCCTTCCTGAATGCCGGAGCTTCCCTGGATGCTGGAGCTTCCCTGAATGGAAAAACCATATACATGATTCAGTGTGTCGGCTCAAGGGAGGAAGGCAGGCAGTATTGCAGCAGGGTATGCTGTACCCAGGCCGTCCGTAATGCAATATACATGAAAAAGAATTTCAGGGATGTCAATATAAACATACTTTACCGTGACATCAGGACCTATGGGTTCAATGAGAAGCTCTACCGTGAAGCGAGGGGTCTCGGGGTCAACTTCATCAGGTATGATCAGAAAAACAAGCCCGTTGTGGAAAGATGGAAAACAGCACAGGAAGCAGTGAATCCGCCAACTGATAAAATCAAAATAAGCTTCCGTGAGCCACTGCTTGACAGGGAGCTTCAGGACGAGGCGGATATGGTGGTGCTTGCTCCTGCAATGATTCCCGACAGGGAGAATAACAGCAGGACATCACAGTTTTTAAAGGTTCCGCTGAACGGCGACGGATTTTTCCTTGAAGCCCATGTAAAACTCCGCCCCGTTGATTTCGCAACAGAAGGTGTATATGTCTGCGGATTGGCACACGGACCTAAAAGCCTCGGTGAATCCATATCCCAGGCGAACGCTGCGGCGGCAAGGGCTGCAACTGTATTGTCCAGGGAATACCTTGAGACAGAGGCCATGGTTGCCGAGGTGACTGAAAGCTATTGTGTGGGCTGCAACACCTGTGAAAAGGTCTGTGCCTACAAGGCAATAACAATGAATGAAAAAGGAAAGGCTTATATAAACCCGGTGCTTTGCAAGGGCTGCGGCACATGTTCCGCCGCCTGCAGATCGGGCGCCATCGATCTCCACGGCTTCAGTGACAGGCAGATAGTTGAAGAGATAGAAGCGCTGTTGAAGGGAGGCTGGTAATAATATGAACATAAAAGATTTAGAACCCAAAACGGAATTCGAACCAAAAATTGTTGCTTTCCTGTGCAACTGGTGCAGCTATGCGGGTGCTGACCTTGCAGGTACCAGCAGGATACAGTATCCGGCAAATATACGGATAATACGGGTACCATGCTCTGGAAGGATAAATCCGCAATTCATTATAAAAGCACTTCAGGCGGGTGCTGATGGTGTGCTTGTTTCAGGATGTCATCCGGGAGACTGTCATTATCTGACCGGGAATCTTTATGCAAGGAGACGGTTTGCACTTTTGAAAAGGCTGCTGGACTTCATCGGTATTGAGGAGGAACGTGTCAGCTTTACATGGGTTTCAGCATCTGAAGGCCAGCGTTTTGCAGATGTGGTTGCAGACGTGGTGGACAGGGTGAAAAGTGTAGGTCCCTTTACAAAGTTCGCGGCTGGCGCGAAAACAGGGGGTGATGTCTAGTGGAGTGGAACGAAGAAAAAGATATAGTTGTCAATGCGGAAAATACAATCAACAAGGAACTTTCTGCCGTCGCAGCCCGACTGCTGGAGAGCGGGGAGGTTGAAGTGGTTATAGGATATGGTGCTTCTACCCTTGAAGGCAAAGCAACTCCGATATTCATAACACAGGCCGGTGATGCCGGTAAACTTATTTTTGACCGTACCTGTAATGTGATGCTCGCCAAATACCTATTAGGATATAGGGGTAAAAAGGTTGGTATTGTGGCCAAACCTTGCGACACACGTGCAATAGTCTCATATATGGTTGAAAACCAGCTGGAACGGGAAAAACTTAAGATAATAGGCGTATCCTGCAACGGTATGGATGGGAATGCGGCATGTAACGAATGCATCACACGTAATCCGGTGATTTGTGATTACAAGATAGGTGATGATATAGATGTATCAAAACTGAAACCCTGTGAGTCGCCTGCTGACGAGTTGGAAAGGCTGTCGGCCGGGGAGCGGTGGCAATATATATCGAAGGAATTCGAGAAATGCATCAAATGCTACGCCTGCAGGCAGGCGTGTTATCTTTGCTACTGCAGCAAGTGCTTTGTAGACAGGAACCAGCCTGAATGGACGCAAAAAGGTACCGGGCTTGGTGACATAATGTCCTATCATATGATCAGGGCAATGCATACAGCCGGCAGATGTATCAACTGCGGGGCTTGTGAGAGCACCTGCCCCATGGGTATAAATGCAAGGCTGCTGGTTTCAAAACTATATAAGGATTCGAAGGACCTTTATGGTTATGAACCTGGTATGGATCCTGAGGAAAAGACCGCACTTACTGATTTCAAGCCGGATGATTACGAGGGGGACTTCATGAAATGACAGTGGAGCGGACTTGTGAGATTGGGGGTAGTAAGATGAAAAAACTTGCAAAAGGCTTGCTTGCCGGGTTCCTTGAAAAGCTTTCAGAGGAATATGTCATCGTCGCGCCTGTCAGAAATGATAAGGGACAGGTAGAATTCAAGTGCACCAGTGACTTTGACGGTATAAGCCTGGAAAAAAACACAATAAATGCTGCCAAGGAATTCTTCTTTCCACAGAATGAAAAACTGTTCACTTATAAGGACGGGGATATAATTGAGAGTATCAGCGACCGGAAGGTGATCATCTTTGGTGCACGGCCTTGTGATATGCGTTCAATAGAGGTTCTGGACAAGGTTTTCCTTGATGAGAGGTTTATCGACACATATTATATCAACAGAAGGAAGAATGCCGTAATGATTGGCTATGCCTGCCCTGTAAGCGAGCCGGGTTGTTTTTGCATGAGTCTGGAGATCGACCCTGCCGACAGCGCTTCAGCACAGATATTCATGTTCGAAGACAAAGACAATTACTATTTCAGGATCGGAAGCCCACCATCCGTAACGACTGCCGGCATATCCGGTTCAGAAGGCGAGAATTCAGGTAGTGCCATATCCGGTTCAGAAGGTGATAATACCGGAAGTGCCATATCTGGTCTGTTGAAGCTTATGGACAGTCTGGAGGATGTCGATATCGACAGCAGTATAATGAAGGCCGTCCATAATCAGAAGAAGTATTTTGATCTGGAATTTCCTCTCGATGAGAAGAAGCTGTTTGATGCTCCCTTCTGGGAGGAGGCTTTCCGCAAATGTATAGGTTGCGGGACCTGCACATATCTGTGCCCCACCTGCCACTGCTTTGAGATGTACAACAGGAAGGATACCGAAGGCATACAGCGCATAAGGTGCTGGGATTCCTGCCAATTCTCGCTGTTCACCGAACATGCCTCGGGACACAATCCCAGGAATACACAGAAAGAGCGGATAAGGCAGAGGATAATGCACAAGTTTTCATATTATCCCAGGAATTACGGAGTAGTATCCTGCGTTGGTTGTGGAAGGTGCATAAGGAAATGCCCTGTAACACTTGATATAAGGGAAATTCTGCGGACTGTCGAAAAGTATACTGCTGAAAGGAGCGGGGCTGATGGGGAATAAAACCGACAATTTTTATATCCCGAAAAAGGCAGAAATCATAGATGTTATAATTGAGACCAATTCACCGGTCTTAAGTATAAAAACCTTCAGAGTGAGACTGTTGGAGGGTGAACTGTCGTTCAAGCCCGGTCAGTTTGCTGAAGTTACCGTGTTTGGGGCGGGAGAGGCACCGTTTTGCCTTGCTTCATCTCCTACTCAGAAGGACTACCTGGAGTTTTCCATCAAAGAGACCGGTCTTTTGACAAGTGCAATACACAATCTTGGCAAGGGCGACTTCATAGGGATCAGAGGACCTTTCGGGAACCACTTCCCTTATGAAGGATTAAAGGGGAAAAACCTGGTATTTATAGCAGGTGGAATAGGTCTTGCTCCACTCAGGTCACTGATCAATTATATAACTGATGGCAACAACCGGGGCGATTATGGTAAAATAGAGATGCTTCTTGCATTCAGATCGCCGGAGGATCTGATATACAGGTGGAATTTCCCGGAATGGGAGGCCAGCCCCGGCACATCTGTCACGTACACTATTGATCGCCCATATGAAGGATGGACCCACAAGGTCGGTTTTCCTCATAACATGCTTGGAGAACTTGCGCTGCTGGAGGCACCCGATACCCATGTGGTAACCTGTGGACCGCCGGTAATGATCAAATTTGTAACGCAGCAGCTTCAAAAGATGGGAATACCGCCGGAAAAGATCATCACAACTCTTGAAATGAGGATGACCTGTGGCATAGGTAAATGCGGAAAATGTAACATCGGCCATCAATATGTATGTATAGACGGGCCGGTGTTCAATATGGCACAATTGGCAGAAATGCCAGGGGAATACTAAACTTCGGTAAACGCAATAAAAAAAGACAATTATTAAACAATAGTTAAAAAGCAACAATTAAAAGCAACAATTAAAAACAACAATTAAAAACAAGGGGGAACTTTTCCAAATGAAAACTGACGTTCAGATTGCCCAGGAAGCAAAAATGCTTCCAATAACAGAAGTAGCAAAAAGCCTCGGAATAAGTGAAGATGAACTCGAACTGTATGGCAAGTATAAAGCAAAGGTTTCATTGGACGTACTTAAAAGACTCGAGTCCAAGCCTGATGCAAAGTTGATCCTGGTAACAGCCATCAATCCGACGCCTGCAGGAGAAGGAAAAACCACAACAAATGTTGGGCTGTCCATGGGATTAAACAAGATTGGGAAAAAGACCATCACCACATTGAGAGAGCCTTCTCTGGGTCCCTGCTTCGGGGTAAAGGGCGGAGCGGCCGGAGGCGGATATGCACAGGTCGTACCGATGGATGACATCAACCTGCACTTTACAGGAGACTTCCACGCCATAACATCTGCTCATAATCTGCTGGCAGCATTGCTGGACAACCATCTTCATCAGGGAAATCTGCTGAATATTGATTCCAAAAAGGTCGTGTGGAGAAGAGTGCTGGATATGAATGACCGTGCCCTTAGAAATATAATTGTGGGCATGGGTAATAAAGGGGATGGAGTAGTAAGGCAGGCTGGATTCGATATTACTGTCGCATCGGAAATCATGGCCATTCTCTGCTTGTCAACCAGTCTGACGGATCTCAAGGACAGGCTGTCAAGAATGGTTGTTGCATACAATAATGAAGGAAAGGCTGTTACGGCCGGAGATCTGGAGGCAACGGGTGCTATGGCATTGCTTCTCAAGGACGCCATCAAGCCAAACCTGGTTCAAACCCTTGAAAACACACCGGCATTCATCCATGGTGGACCCTTCGCGAACATAGCCCATGGCTGCAATTCAGTTATGGCAACCAAAGTTGCTTTAAAACTAGCTGATTATGTGGTGACTGAGGCTGGATTCGGCGCGGACCTCGGTGCTGAAAAATTCTTTGACATCAAGTGCAGATTTGCAGGGCTACACCCTGATGCAGTAGTTATCGTTGCAACTGTAAGAGCATTGAAACATAATGGCGGAGTTCCAAAGACAGCGCTATCTGCTGAAAATCTGGATGCACTGTCAAAAGGAGCTGCAAATCTTGAAAGGCATCTTGAAAACCTGGCCAAATTCGGTGTACCAGCTGTTGTAGCAATCAACAGGTTCCCGGCTGATACGGATGCAGAGTTGAACCTGCTGAAAGAAAAATGTGCTGCAAAGGGTGCGGAAGTAATACTTTCAGAAGTGTTTACAAAGGGCGGAGAAGGCGGAATTGATCTGGCGAAGAAGGTAGTGGAGATTTGTGAGACCCAAAAGTCTACCTATGCGCCGCTCTATGACGTAAACGGGACCATTGAGGAAAAGATAGGAAAGATAGCAAGTGAGATCTACCGCGCAGACGGTGTTGAATATACAGCAGAAGCTAAAAAGCAGATTGCAAATCTGGAAAAGCTTGGCTTGGACAAGATGCCCATATGTATGGCGAAGACCCAGTACTCATTCTCGGATAACGCCAGTTTGCTGGGTGCACCAACAGGATTTAATATAACGGTCAGAGAAGTTAAGGTTTCTGCAGGGGCAGGATTTATAGTGGCAATCACAGGTGAAATAATGACCATGCCCGGGCTTCCAAAGGTTCCAGCCGCAAATGGTATGGATATTACAGAAGACGGAACAATCATCGGCTTATCATAACGGGAAAGGGGACACACCTCTTCGAGGAATGTCCCGGGAATGTCCCGACAGTATTTAACAAGGAGATTATTAATGGGAATTAAACTGGAAGGCAAACCGGTAGTGCAGTCTTTAAGAGAAAAGCTCAAACAAAGGATCGCACTGCTCGGTGACAGAGGTATAAACCCGACGGCACTTATTATCAGGGTGGGTATGCGCGAGGATGATATATCCTACGAAAGAGGGATATTAAAGGGCTGTGAACTTCTTGGAATTAAAGGCACAGTCAAATGCCTTCCTGAGGAAGTTTCCCAGAAAGATCTGATTCATGCGATTGAAGATGCCAACAAGAATGCCGGTATTCATGGGATAATGGTTTTCAGGCCATTGCCGGCGCATATTGATCAGGGCGAAATAATAAAGGCCATTGACCCGTTGAAGGATATAGACTGTATGTCGCCTGTCAACCTTGAGCAGGTATTTGAGGGGAAGTCGAAGGGCTTTGCCCCATGTACACCAAAGGCTGTAATAGAGATGCTCAAATTCTATGAAGTACCTTTGAAAGGTGCCAACATAGTTGTTGCCGGCAGGAGCCTCGTGGTCGGGAAACCGCTGGCCATGCTTCTTCTGGATGAGAATGCCACAGTGACCGTCTGCCATTCCGGGACTGAAAATATGCCAGCAGTAACAGCCGGCGCTGATATAGTTGTGGCTGCCATAGGAAAGGCCAAATTCATGGATGGCAGCTATTTCGGCCAGCACTCGGTGGTTGTGGATGTAGGCATTAATGATGACGGACAGGGTAAGATTTGCGGTGATGTTGATTTTGAAAATGCATTCGATAAGGTTAAGGCTCTGTCACCTGCTGTAGGCGGTGTCGGGACCATTACCACAACCATATTGCTTAGCCATGTCGTCAAGGCATGTGAGGATTTAAACCCTTTGAATTCAAGCTATAATGACGGAAAAATTTCCGGAATAGCACAGGAGGAGTAGTGTGTTAAGTAAAAGCTGTGACCAGATGATAGAGGAGCTTTCTTCAAAAGCACCGGTTCCGGGCGGCGGAGGTGCGTCGGCGTATGTCGGGGCACTTGGAATGGCCCTTGGAAGCATGGTAGGAAACCTTACTCTAGGAAAAAAGAAATACAAGGATGTTGAGCAGGACATTCTTGTATTTCTTGAAAAATCCGAAGATGTAATCAGGAAATTGAAAGAACTGGTAAACCGCGATGCGGAGGCCTTTTATCCGTTGTCCCAGGCCTATGGCCTGCCTCAGGAAACGGAGGAGGAAAAGAACATTAAGAACGAGGTATTACAAAAGGCTCTTGTTGAGGCTACTGCGGTACCGATGGAGATAGCCCGTTATAGTAGTAAAGCCATTGATCTGCTTGAAGAATATGCAAGGATTGGTACCAGGATCGCCATAAGTGATGCCGGTGTCGGAGCGGCTTTTTGTATGGCAGCCTTGCAGGGTGCCAAGCTGAATGTCCTAATTAATACCAGGATCATGAAGGATGCAGCGCTGAAGCTGGATACGGAAGCTGAGCTTGAGGAAATCGTTTCCAAAGGTATCGCAAAAGCAGAAAAGGTTTTCAAACATGTCGAAAGTTTGCTAAAATAAGATTTATCTTTTTATATTGTTTGGTTTATGGAAATCAATTTATGGAAATCAGTTTATCGGAGGCTGTCGGATGGATACAAAGACCTGTTGTTGTAAGAACGCAAAAGATGGAACCAATGGTTCTGCTGAAGCTTATACGGATCAAAAGGAACCGCTCCTCGACGGGATTATATTGAAGCATAAGGGAGAAAAGGGTTCACTGATTCCGATACTTCATGATGCCCAGGAATTATACGGATATCTGCCGACACCCGTACAGGAGAGAATAGCGGCTGCCTTGAACATTCCGCTTGCGGAGATATTTGGTGTAATAACCTTCTATCATCATTTTTCACTTGAGCCTAAGGGAAAATTCAAGATATCCGTCTGTATGGGCACGGCATGCTATGTAAAGGGCGCGGGAGACATACTTGATCGGTTTGTTGAGAAACTGGGGATACGTGTCGGCGAAAGCACTGAAGACGGACACTTTTCGCTGGAAGAGTGCAGGTGCCTTGGGGCATGTGGACTGGCCCCCGTCCTTACTGTCAATGACAAGGTTTTTGGACGATTGACCGTGGATGATGTCGATGACATTATTGAGCGATACAGGAGGTCAACCGATGAAGACGCTTGCTGAGTATGAAAAAATATATAATAAAGCTCTTGATCTGACCGGCTCCAGGAATGTAAAAAGACCCGCCAGGATAATGGTAGGTATGGCTACATGTGGTATGGCCGCCGGTGCAAGGGAAGTAATGGATGCATTGACAACGGAACTGGAGAGATGCGGGATAAAGGACGTAGAAGTCTGCATCACCGGCTGTATCGGAGTGTGCAGACTGGAACCACTTATAGAGGTGGTCGATGCAGAAGGCAGGAAGGCCACTTATGTACACATGACTCCCGGGAAAGCTGTTACTGTAGTCAATGACCACATTATAAAAGGCCGTGTCTGCACTGAATTTACCAACGAGGGTGTAGTAGACCTTAATAAGGCCGATTTCTTCAACAAGCAGTTCAGGATAGCTCTCAGGAACTGCGGTGTTATCAACCCGGAATCAATAGATGATTATATAGTTCGCGACGGATACCGCGCATTGGCAGGGGTACTGTCTGAAATGACCCCCCGGCAGGTAATTGAAACGATAAAGGATTCGGGTCTCAGGGGCAGGGGAGGCGGAGGTTTTTCAACCGGTTTGAAGTGGGAATTCGCCTCACGCTACCAGGATGACCAGAAATATGTTTGCTGTAATGCAGATGAAGGAGACCCAGGGGCTTTCATGGACAGGAGTGTTCTGGAGGGAGACCCCCATTCGCTGCTGGAAGCAATGGCCATAGCCGGTTTTGCCATCGGTGCGGACCAGGGCTATATATATGTGCGTTCTGAATACCCTACAGCAGTTAAAAGGCTGGATATTGCATTAAAGCAGGCCAGGGAGTACAGACTGCTGGGGAAAAACATCCTCGGGACAGATTTCAGTTTCGATATAGAAATCCGTTTGGGTGCCGGTGCATTTGTCTGCGGTGAGGAAACCGCCCTTATGACCTCCATCGAGGGTAAGCGTGGAGAACCAAGGATGAGACCGCCATTTCCAGCTGAAAAAGGTCTCTGGAAAAAGCCTACCATACTCAACAATGTAGAAACCTTTGCAAGTATTCCTGTGATAATCCTGAAAGGGTCTCAGTGGTTCTCAAGCCGTGGAACTAGTAGGAGTAAGGGAACAAAGGTGTTTGCCGTAGGTGGCAAGATCAGTAACACCGGCCTTGTGGAGATTCCCATGGGAACTACACTCAGGGAGGTCATATACGAAATCGGCGGAGGTATACCGGCAGGAAAGAAATTCAAGGCGGCACAGACCGGCGGGCCATCAGGCGGCTGCATTCCTGCTGCACATATAGATACGCCCTTCGATTATGAATCACTTATTGAGCTGGGTTCCATGATGGGCTCAGGTGGGCTCATCGTTATGGATGAGGACAATTGCATGGTGGATATCGCAAAATTTTTCCTTCAATTCACCGTCGATGAATCCTGTGGGAAATGTACTCCATGCCGGCTGGGAACCAGAAGGATGATGGAGATACTCGACAGGATCACGAAGGGAAAAGGCGAAGAGGGTGATATAGACGAACTGGAGACCCTCGCGCGGGATATTAAGGCGACATCACTTTGCGGTCTCGGCCAGACGGCACCCAACCCTGTCCTCAGCACCATAAGGTATTTCAGGGATGAGTACGAAGCACATATCAAGGATAAGAGATGTCCCGCGGGAGCCTGCAAGAGTCTTATCAGCTTCAGCGTCATTGAGGATAAGTGCAAAAGCTGCGGCATATGCGTTAAGCAATGTAGTGTGAATGCAATAAAAGGGGATAAAAAGACGCCATATTCAATTGACAGGTCTGCCTGTATCAAATGCGGCGCCTGTTATAAGAAATGCCCGTTCGGAGCCATTGTCAAAGGCTGATGGCAGGTGTTACCAGGTTGATAAACAGGTGTTACCAGGCTGATAAGCAGGGGTTACCAGGCAGACAAGCAGGTGACGCCATTTCAAATAGGATAAACAGGATTTAGATTTGGGAGGTCAGTTGATGTTGAATCTTACTATAAACGGTAAAAAAGTGACTGCGGAGAAAGGTACAACCATTCTCCAGGCGGCAGAGCAGAACGGAATACATATTCCGACGCTGTGCCATATGGAAGGCATACATGAAGTAGGTGCCTGCAGGATCTGCGTAGTGGAGGTGGAGGGCTTTAAAAACCTTCAGCCGGCCTGTGCTGTAAAAGCTGCTGATGGGATGATCATCGAAACCTCATCGAAAAATGTACTGAGTGCGAGACGGACAATTGTCAATCTTATGTTGTCAAACGGCTCACATAATTGCATCTCCTGCGAAGCCAACGGAGATTGCAGTCTTCAGGATGTCGCTTATGAACTGGGCATTGAAGAACCTGCATATACGATAGAAAGCATGGATCCTCCGAAAACAGATGATTCAAGCGAAATGATAATAAGGGACAACAGCAAATGCATACTTTGCCGACGATGTGTGGCCGCATGCAATAATGTGGTCTGCAACGATGTTCTTGGAGTAGGCTTCAGGGGCAGTGAGAGCGTTATTATATGTGATGATGACAAGCCCATGGGTAAATCTACCTGCGTACAATGTGGGCAATGCGTGCAGAGTTGTCCGGTTGGTGCCCTTGTGGATAAGAAATCAAAGGGTAAGGCAAGGTCCTGGGAGATAAAGAAGGTACGTACAACCTGCCCATATTGCGGTGTTGGCTGCCAGCTCTGGCTCCACATGAAGGGCGAACGGATCGTGAAGGTCACCGGCGTTGAGGATGGTATGCCCAATAAGGGAAGGCTATGCGTCAAAGGACGTTATGGCTATGACTTCATTTATTCCAGAGAAAGGCTCACAACACCCCTAATAAAGGAAAACGGAAAATTCCGGGAAGCTACCTGGGATGAGGCACTCGATCTCGTGGCATCCAAATTCCGGGAAGCAGTTGATAAATACGGCCCCGACTCTGTTGCAGGAATAAGCAGTGCAAGGAGCCATAATGAAGATTCGTATTACATGCAGAAGCTCTTCAGGGCGGTTTATAATTCTCCTAATATAGAAAACTGTGCAAGAAGCTGCCATGCACCAACGGTTTCAGGTCTCATGACCTCATTTGGTACCGGCGGAATGACCAATTCCATCGGTGAGTTTGTAAATACAAAGCTGCTCTTTTGCATTGGGACGAATATGACCGAGGCGCATCCGGTTGCAGCCACGTTTGTTAAAAATGGTGCTCGCAATGGAGCCAAGCTCATAGTGGTGGACCCGAGACGGCACAGACTGGCTGATTACGCAGACAAGTTCGTGCAAATAAAGGTCGGCTCCGATGTGGCATACCTTAATGGTCTGATGAACGTTATTATCAATGAAGATTTGTATGATAAGGAATTTGTAAGCAGCCACTGTGAAAACTTCGATGCATTCAAAGCCGAAGTAATGGAATACCCTCCGGAAAGGGCGTCTGAAATAAGCGGAGTACCGCCGGAGTCCATTATTGAAGTCGCAAGGATGCTGGGTACAATCAAACCGGCAATGCTGATTTATACGCTGGGAATCACCGAGCATACCTGCGGGAAGAACAATGTTATGTCTGTTGCAAACCTGCAGATGCTGCTTGGCAACATCGGAAAGGAAAACTCAGGTGTAAATCCTCTCAGGGGACAGAATAACGTCCAGGGCGCATGTGACATGGGTGCCCTGCCCAATATCCTGCCCGGCTATCAAAAGCTGGCAGATGCAGCTGCAAGGGAAAAATTCGCAAAGGCCTGGGGAGTGGAATCCATTCCTGCGTACAATGGAATCATGATACCTGAAATGATTGAGGGGCTGCATTCCAAGAAGATCAGGGCGCTTCACATATTCGGGCAGAACGTTGTAGGCTCCGAACCTAACATCCAACGTATTGAAGAGTGTATGGAAGCTGCGGATTTCATAGTATGCAACGACATATTCCACAATGAGACCACCAGGTTTGCCGATGTCGTACTGCCATCGGCTGCATGGGGTGAAGATGATGGGACCTTCTCGAATTGCGAAAGAAGGGTAAGCAGGGTCCGGAAGGTAAAGAATCCTCCCGGAGAGGCGAAGCCCGACTGGTGGATATTCAGGGAGCTTGCCAAAAGGTTTGGACAGGAATGGCCGTCAAACAGCTCCCAGGAGATATGGGACAATGAATTCACTGAATTATCGCCTAATTTCAGGGGCTTGAAATATTACAGGCTTGAAGGGGACGGAATACAATGGCCATGCCCGGATGAAAACCACCCTGGTACGCAGATACTGCACAAGGACGGTAACTTCACCCATGGCAAGGGCAAGTTCATGGAGCTTTCGTGGACACCGCCGGCAGAAGTAACCGACAAGGAGTATCCCTTTGTACTGAGCACCGGAAGGCGGCTGTACCACTATCACACACGCACCCAGACAGGAAGATGCGACGGACTTGACAGGCTTCTGCCTGAAGAATATGCCGATATTTCATTAGAGGATGCAAAGAAGCTGGGTATAATAGATGGTGAAATGGTAAGGGTAAAATCCCGCCGTGGTGAGGTAGAAGTAAAAGCCAGGATTTCGGGACGAATACAGCCGGGAATGGTGTGGATGGCCTTCCACTTCCGTGATGGCAATGCAAACTGGCTGACCAACATGGCCTACGATCCTGAAACGCATACAGCCGAGTATAAGGCGTGTGCGGTAAAAATAGAAAAGCGTTAACCCCTCCCAAGGAAAGGCAGGCACTATGCTTATTCAGGAAGACATCGTATACGAAGAATTTGACGTTATAGAAATAAACGGCGAAGGCGGCTCTGTATCCATGGAGCCGTCTGTCAGAAATGTTATTTCGGAAGCATCCCTGAAAATCATAGTTAACGGCATGGAGCTGGTCTCCCTGCTGTGTCTCAATCAGCACCAGGAAGAGCTGGCTTTGGGTTTTCTTTTCAATGAGGGCGTAATTGAAGCATTTGAGGATATAAAAAGCATCAGCTATAACGAAAGGATGCTGGCGGTCATAATCGAGCTCAGGGACGGCCTGGCCATTAACAGGCAGGAGAGCCTCAGGAGCATCACCTCCGGCTGCGGCAGGTGCTATACCTATATAAACCCACTTAAACAGAAGCAGTATACTGTCAACAAGGTTGAAGCAACATATTCGGCGACAGAGATATTATCTGTCATGGGCAGATTTGCAGAACTGTCCGAGACCTTCATAAAAATAGGTGGAGTCCATAGCGTATTATTCTATACAGAAGGATATGAGATCCTCAATGAGGATATCGGACGGCATAACTGTTTTGACAAAATCACAGGGATTCTTTTGAAGGAACACAGGATGGATCTGGCTGAAAAAGGAATGGTGTTCGTCAGCGGGAGGCTCACTTCGGAGATCATTACCAAGATAATTCGTCTTGGCACGCCGGTACTGATTTCGAGGTCGACACCCACAACGGCTACGATCAGGCTGGCCCGTCAGTACAATATAACGCTTCTGGGCTATGTAAGAGACAAAAAGGGAGTCATCTACTCCTGTCCGGAGAGGCTGACCCCCTGATCATATTTGCCACTTAAAGCTTAAGCCAGGAATCCTGTCTGTTTAAATTATCTTTGATTATACCTGAGTACTTAATCGTTTCCTCCATTACCAACCCTTCACGTTCGAAGGAGCAGCCATATGCACCTACAATATGGTTGCGGTATGGAGCGTATTGATCGATAGCCCTGCGCACTTCAGCCTGTATATCCTCTTCAGTCGCACCCGGATAATCTATGACCATCTGATTGTTCAGCCCGCCGTCAAAGGCAAGCACCTTGCCGTATTTTTCCTGAAGCATGTCGAAATCATTCCTGGGCATGACAGGATTCAGCAATTTGGCACCCATATCGATGATGTCACCAACCAGGGCATCAACCTTTCCGCAGGAATGATGTTCATAAATCATGCCGTTGTCAATAATAGCTTTTCCAACCCTGGAGGCGAATGGCTTGACATGGGTACGGAACATATCCGGTGACATCAGCAGGCCTGTTTGGGTGGCATAATCATCCATGTTCATGACGATGTCGGCCTTATAGTATTTTGCCACCTTTGCCATGAGGGCCACCTTAAAATCGGCGATGGCATCCATCAGTTCATTGAAGGTTTCCGGCTCGTCATAGATTGCGATAAAGGCGTTTTCGAACCCGAGAAGGGCATGGGCCCTTTCAAAGACTCCGCTTTCTATCATTATTTTTGTGAGCTTTTCTGTCCTGTTTAATTTAGCGATGGAAGGCGCTACCCGGGTCTCCCAGTCTATGGCTTCAAGATCGGGAAATTTCACCTGTTCCCGCCATTTGGTGACATCGGAGACAGGAAAAGGTACGGAAGGCGTCTGGACAAAGCCGTTTGTTGCGGCATCAAAGGTCCAGTGGCATCCGAACCAGTCATAACCGCTGGTCCCAAAAACAGGACGTTCAGCTATGACATCGGTCGGTAATACCATATCGCAGCAGGTCAGAAAATGTGGGACCCATTGTTGTTTCCCGGTGTGGTTTATTATATGAAGTGCATTTTCTCTTTCTGTCAATTCACACCTCCAAAAATTTCAATTAATTCACTAAGAAATTATAAAAAATTTCGCAAAACTAAGCGATGCCTTTTAAGCAGGCTTCAGCTGCAGCGTCTGCGGCAGATGCTGCATCGGGGGTATAAATGTCTGCACCGATCTTTTTGCAGAAGCTTTCATTTACTGGAGCTCCGCCGATCATAAATACTACCTTTTCACGGACGCCTCTATCAACTGCTGCGGTGATGACCTTTTCCATTTCACCCATGGTAGTGGTCAACAGTGCGGAACAAGCTATAATCTGTGCGTTTTCATTAATAGCTGCATCGATGAACTTTTCGGCAGGAACGTCTACGCCCAGGTCTACTACTTCAAGGCCTTTGCCTTCCATCATCATGCGGACCAGGTTCTTGCCTATATCATGGAGGTCTCCGGAAACAGTACCGAGAATGACCTTGCCGGAAGCCTTTACACCACTGGCGGCCAGAAGGGGTTTAAGTATCTCAGAGCCTGCATTCATAGCTCTTGCTGCGATAAGGACATCAGGTACATACACCTCATCCTTTTTGAACTTTTCACCGATGATGCCCATACCATGAAGCAATCCATCAGACAGAATTGTACCTGCGCTTATACCCTCATCGATCGCTTTCTGAACCAGTTCTTTGACGACCTTGGCTTTTCCGGCCTGTAGATTTTGCGAAATTTCAGCTAATATACTCATTAGACTTCCCTCCAGAAAATAAATTTGGTTTTTGTCATGCTTGTACAGTTTTGATTGTAGTTTGTAAACCGCATACAATGCTAAAAGTATAACTTTATTATATAGTAGATTATATAATAGAACACAAAAATATTATTGAAATTACTTTTGCTTTTTTGTACTTTCACAAGTAGTTTTGTTAATTTGTTATCTTTTATTGGAAAGTCTTTTGTTTATAGACGGTTAAGTATCTACAATATCTAAAATGATATATAATTATAAATAACAAGGGCTAGAATACGAAGCAAAGGATGAAGTGAGTACTATGGAAGCTTTGACTGATGTAAAGGATGTTGGCTTTGACCTTGAAAAAGCAGGCAGAATAGTTGCTGCTTATAGTCAATCAACGGGAGTTGAGTGCTTCGTTATCGACTCCAGAGGACGAACGCTTGATGAAACCGGTAAAAAAGCAAACCATTGCAGTCATTGCAGGTTCTGCACGAACTACCACACCATATCGGATAACAAGGCCAGTTGCGAGACTGTTCACAGATATGGGTCATATCAGGCGGAACGCTTTGGAGGAAGGTATATTTTCTTCTGCCCTGTCGGGCTCACTCATTGGGCATCACCCATTTCTTCAAAAAGCGGTGTAGCAGGTGCCATTATCGGGGGACCGGTCCTTATGGTGGACCCTGAACAATTCATGCTTGGGGATCTCATGGAAGAAGGTGGTATTGACCGGCAGCAGGTGGAGAAACTCAAGGAATATGTCATGGAGATACCTGTTATAGATACCGATGTTGTCGACAGCCTTTCAGAGCTTTTGTCCATTCTGGCAGAGGGCATTTCCGCAAAAGGGACATTAAATTCCAACGAACAGAAAGAGTTCAATGAAGTACATGCGGACATTGCCGAGTCAATAAATTACATGAAGCTCATAAAGGATGATGAAGACGAGAAGATAAATTATCCCTTTGAAAAGGAAAAGGATCTGCTTTACAGCATCTCTTCGGGTGATAAACAAACAGCACAAAAAATACTGAATGAAATCCTTGGAGATGTTTTCTTTTCTTCAGGAAAGGATTTCAATATCATAAAGGCACATGTCATCGAACTGGTTGTTTTACTATCAAGAGCTGCAATGGAGGGTGGAGCCGATTCCGAGGTTATCTTCGGTCTGAACTACAAATATCTGAAGGATGTCGGCAATATTAACAATGTCGACGAACTGACCTTCTGGCTATCCAAAATTTTAGACAGGTTTACCGACTGTGTCTTCAATTTTGCCGATATCAGGCATTCGGACGTCATTCACAAAGCCCTCGATTATATCAGGAATAATTATAATGACAGGATATCTCTTGAAGATGTTGCCAGGCAGGTATATATGAATCCATCCTACTTCAGCAAAATATTTAAAAATGAAATGAAAAGCAGCTTTGTAACATATGTAACAAAGCTGCGAATTGATGTAAGTAAAAGACTTCTTTCGGATATTTCCATCCCAATAACTGAGGTATCAAGTCTCGCTGGCTTTGACGACCAGAGCTATTTCACCAAGGTGTTCAAAAAGACCACCGGCATGACCCCGGGAAAATTCCGCAAACTCAGGGGAAAGCAACCTGAAGCCAATGTTTAGGCACTAAACTGCGACATCTACTGTTTCATAAAAATTATCAAACGTCTTAAAAAACATATCCAGGTTTTCCAAAGGTGTTCCAGGAGGGACATCGCAGCCCGATGAAATCACGAAATTACTATAGGGTCTCATGTCTTCCAGCAGCTTTGATACTGTATTCCTCATGTCTTCTGTTGTCCCATTCCTGAATATGCGAGCGGGATCTACATTTCCAAAGGCCACACGGTCTTTGGGTATTTGGGGCATTATTGCGGTCATATCCACTGCATTGCCGAAATGGAAAGCCATTGCCGAAGTGGTCAACAGAGTATCTATAAGCTTGACTGTGTTGCCACAGTTATGCAGGATTACAATAAAGGTCTCATCCTGAACCGCATCGACGATCCTTTTTACATATTTTGATGAGAATTCATGGCATTTTTGAGGTGAAAGAAGTCCGGCGGCAGGTTCCGCGATAATTATGCCGTTTGCTCCTGTTGCCTTGAAGGCCTTTGCATATTCAACCAAAAATGTTGTACATTTTTCCATAACAGTATGAACCAGTTCCGGCTCTTCCATCATGGCTATCATTATTTCAGTCATGTCCATAAGTCGCCCTGCAAGCGAGAACGGGCCAATATGTACTCCAAACACGGGCCTGTCCTTTATACCTTCGGCAGCCAGACGGCAGGCTTCAAGATATGCATTTGTCCTTCCGTCACCTACTGCAGGAATCTTAAGGTTTTCTACCGACTCAGTGCCGTCAATTATACTCCCTATGACAGTAGGCACTTCTGTATCTGAATACCTGATGGTACTGCCGAACGCTTCAGCTTCTACAGATAGGTCCATTATAGTTACCGTAGCTGCGGTAGGATATTTTTTCGCAAGTGCCTTTATGCATTCATACTGATCACGACCGTTACTGATGACATCAGTAATACTTTTTCCTGACAATGCAAGACCAGGATATGTTATTAGAGGAAGAGAACTCTTGTGTCCAGAGCCTGAAAGTTCCTGCAACCATTTATACATGTTCTTTTTCATATTAATGCATCTCCTTGTATGATAATGTTACATTATTCACAAACTTGTAATAGTTTGCTTCCATGTTTTAATTATAATCGGAAAAGAGAGGCGATTCTATGAAAAACTTTGCATCAAATTGGAGAATCTTTGACAACCAATAGACGAAATGATTACATTATAAAGGAAGAAACATTATCAGCCAAATTCCATTGAATCTACATATAAATCCATAAAATCCTTGCTGGATGAGAGTTCTATATATTTGATACGGGATTTGACAGTATCTGCTTCCTTGAGCATTTTCCACGATAACAGGCATTCAACGGCGCCAATACCAGCTGCGTTCCCTACCGCTTCTATCCTGCCCTCCAGCTCTTTCGGCAGCAGTCCGATTTTTAGAGCGTTGCCAATATCTATGTAACTCCCGAAGCCACCTGCCAGATATACATTTTTAACATCCTCAAGACTTATTCCTGATTCTTTGGACAATATCCTGATCCCGGCGGCTATGGCTGCCTTGGCATTTTGTAGCTCCCGGACATCCCTTTGTGTGATGGCTATGTCGGTACCGGCGGCACATTCTTCCTGTTTCGCCAGAAGGAAGGCACTCTGCCCGTTGATTTTAATTATTTTTTCCTTTAACAGGGCTTGTAAGTCGGAAGTTATTTCTTCGGATACATCACCGGTGAAGGTACCGTTTTCATCAATAATGCCTGTAACAAGCAACTCAGCTACCGCGTCTACAATTCCTGAACCGCATATCCCTACAGCATTTGCCCCTCCGATGGTGGTAAACCCATAATCGGGAATGAGTTTCACCCTGTCGATAGCACCATTTATGCTGCTGATACCGTTCCTGATCCGTGCACCTTCAAATGCCGGACCGGCAGCTGCGGAACATGAGTAAAGACACTCCCTGTTCCCGAGGACGATTTCACCATTGGTTCCGATGTCTATTAGCAAAGAGACGGAATCATGCTCATACATGCCAGATGATAGGACTGCAGCGACCGTATCTGCACCGATATAGGCGGAAACGGAAGGTAATACTACTATTGTTCCGTTGCTGTTTATCCTTATTCCCAGGTCTTTGGTGTTCCAGAAATGCATTTTGGTTGTAACCGGTATGAAGGGCGCCGAGGCTATGCCTTCTGCGGGGATATTCATAAGGAAGTGCATCATGGTAGTGTTCCCGGCAAAAGTAGCAGCATATATGTCGTTTATGCTTATGGCTGCTTTTTCAGCGAGAGAACTTATAATCAGGTTGATTCCGTCAATAATTGATCTGTTCATTTCTGCAAGCTTGCCGGCATCATTCATGGTATGGCTTATCCTGGTTATTACATCGGAACCGTATATATGCTGCGGATTTGCAACAGAGTATACCCCGGCCTCCAAACCCGTATTCAGGTCGATCAGGTATCCTACGACCGATGTCGTTCCTATGTCGAAGGCGACGCCGTAATTGACTGCGGTTGTATCACCAGGCTCAACAGCAGTGACACAGCCGTTAATGCTTACAACAGTTGCACTAAAAGCGCCAGTGCGCAGAGTTCCTGCAAGGCTGCAGAGCTCAGAAAGGGAAAGATTTATCCCGATTTTCCTGCACTCAGGACCGTGATCCGAATCAATACGTGTGGCATATTCCTTTTCCAACCTTGCAAGGTCGGAACTCTGATCATCCAGACTGGGCTTTACCAGAGAGAGGAAGGTTTTAGCCACTATAGGATTAAGGGCTAAAGCCCTTCGCTTTCCGTGGGATGCTATCTTCATTCCTGACACGGCATCCGGAATATAAACTTCCATACCATTGAAAATGGATGTACGGCAAGCCAGCCTGTAACCAGCCGTGAGCTGACTTTCAGAAAGCATCCTTTTTTCGTCATCTGCAGGGGGGGCATTATGAGTACTTTCAGAAGTATTACCTACCCGTACCAGGCATTTACCGCAGGTTCCATTCCCTCCACACTGTGCATTGATCGGGAGGCTGAGGTTTTCCAGGGCGGCATACAGATTGCGCCCATTTTCGATATCATATACTTCTGTTTTTCCCTGACAATGAATCCTGACAGTATTACCCATATATTTGGCACCTCTTCTTTAATGTAAATATTCAATCCTGCTGTTTATAATAATATACCCGGCTTTGGAGCAATACTATAAAATTCATTTTAATTTTTGTTTATATTTTAGCCTTTATCGATTTTCAAAGAAAAATGTTATATAATAGCCTCATTTAGTATACATTCCTAGTATACCTTCCGCAGGAGGCAAAAAATGGAAAACGGAGAATACGAGACAGTTGATAAATCTCCCGAAAGCATTGATAAGAGGATAAGTGTTGAGATATCTTCCGATGGTATGAAGGCTCATGTTATTTTCTACCTGTCAGAAGAGGAATTGCATTTGGGCAACAGGGAGAAGTTGATACGTGAATCAGCTGTGAAGCTTCGTCAAAAAGGAATAGTACATGGCATCAGGAGCAGCTTGTTTTCAGAAGAGCTGAAGGCAGGAATACAATACCTGGTAGCAGAAGGAACTCCGCCCCAGGACGGGGCAGATTCAGTCATACGTATGTTTGAAATTGAAGAGGCAAAACCCGAGGCAATGGAATGCGAAAAAGTTGACTATTACAACCTGTCACTAATACAAACAGTGGATGCCGGAACATGGCTTGGAGAAAGAGAGCCTGCAACCAATGGGATAGATGGTATGAATATAAAAGGTGAAGTTATCAAAGCCAAAAACGGAGTGAAATTCCCACTTCATTATGATAAAAAATATATACGTGAAGTGGAGGAAGAGGGCAAAACTGTTCTTTATTCAAAAGAATACGGAGCGGTTTACTTTAAAGGCCATGAAATATCCCTGATGAACCCCCTGGTCATAAGCGGAGATGTGGATTTTAAAACCGGTAATATTGTTTTTGACGGATATGTCATCATAAACGGAACAATATGTGACGGCTTTTATGTAGAAGCAACAAACGACATTGAAGTTAATGGAGAGATCGGCCTCGGGAACATAAAGGGGATTGTAAGCAAAAAAGGAAGCATCTATATCAGGGGAGGCATACTTGCAAGAGGTGGAGTTAAGGTCGAAGCTGCAAAGAATGTATATCTGAAATTCATTGAAAATGTGACGGTTAATTGCGGTGGTACAGCCCATATAGGTTTTTCATGCTCAAATAGTATTGTTAATGCACGGGAAGTTATAATTGATGCTCCCAACGGAATAATAAAGGGGGGAAGTATCAAAGCGACCACAAGAGTGGTTGCAGCGGAGATAGGGTCAGAGCTTGAGAAGAAGACGGCTATTGAGATTACCTGCTTCAACAGGGAGACAATCAAAAGTGAAATAAATAAAGCAGATGATCGGATTAAAGACCTGAAAAGTGAGAATGAGCGGTTGCGTAACAGGATGCGTTTTTACAGTGAGCAAACTTCACTTACTGCCCTGCAGGACAGCATGCTTAATGAAACAAAGATCAGGCTTGATGAAATCAGGGGTGAAATTCGTACCCGGAATGAGGAAAAGGATTTACTCAGTTCTGTTATAAAGGCCAGGGGTGACGGAGAAGTCAAGATCACAAAAAAACTGTATTCAAATACAATTATTACCATGAAAGACAAACAAATTTCCTTTAACAGCCCCAAATATGCTACAGATATTATATTCCAGGACGGAAAGATATTGCAATTATAATTTTTATAGTGTTATAATGTTTTTAATCTAATACAAAGCCCCTTAACACAATAGAAAAAAGGAGCGGAATCTGAAAAGTGTACAAGCTTTATTTCAAGCTTGCACTGTTCTTTTTAGTATACTCATATCTTTTTGCGCTTTTGGGGGAAATAACATCATGGAGGAATATAGAAAATGGAAGAATCAAATCAATTCCTAACAATTCTTTCAGCAGTCATATTTGTCGCAGCATATGTGTTGATTATTATCGACAAGCTGGACAGGACGGTTGTGGCTTTGAGTGGTGCCGCACTGATGATTCTGCTGAGGATACTCTCCCAGGAGGAGGCATTTCTGGAGATTGACTACAATACCCTTGCGCTGTTGATCAGCATGATGGTAGTTGTTATGATCACCAAGCGGTCAGGTGTATTTGAATTCCTGGCTGTTAAAACTGTAAAGATTGCAAAAGCAGACCCTGTCAAGATAATCATACTGCTTTCACTTATCACAGGTATCCTGTCAGCGTTCCTGGATAACGTGACGACCATCCTTCTCATGCTGCCAGTGACATTCACTGTAGCAAAGGATATGCGCATCAATCCCTTCCCGTTCGTAATAAGCGAGGTCTTTGCCTCAAATGTCGGTGGAACGGCAACATTAATTGGTGATCCGCCAAACATAATGATTGGAAGTTCAGTAGGTCTTACTTTCATGGATTTTATTAAAAATGACGCCCCCATCATTTTGCCTATGCTGTTTATTACAACCTACATATTCATGCTAATGTTTAAGAAAAAACTGGTAGCCACCCAAGAAGCAAAAGACCATGTTATGCAGATGAACGAGTATGATTGTATAAAGGATAAGAAGCTTTTGGTTAAGAGCCTGATAGTGCTTGGACTTATCATACTGGGCTTTGTTATGCATGGTTTCATACATTTTGAGTCCTCAACCATTGCCATTGCAGGAGCGGTCATGCTGCTTCTGGTATCAGGGGTAAAACCTGAAAAAGTTCTCGAAGAGGTCGAGTGGAAAACCATATTCTTCTTCGTCGGACTGTTCATCATGGTTGGTGGTATAAAAGCTACTGGAATAATTACAATGCTTGCCAAGGGAGTCATAGATATGACGCAGGGAGATCTGGTGCTGACGACCCTTGCAATACTCTGGGTATCAGCCATCGCCTCGGCGTTTATAGACAACATACCTTTTGTTGCCACGATGATACCTTTGATAAAGGATGTGGGAGCCCTTACCGGAATGAACCTATGGCCGGTATGGTGGGCATTGTCCCTTGGTGCATGCCTGGGAGGGAACGGAACCATAATCGGAGCCAGTGCAAATGTTGTAGCTTCGGGTATGTCTGAAGAGCACGGACATAAAATCACGTTCGCCAAATACTTCAAGTATTCCTTCCCTATCATGTTGGTGACCATAGTAATTTGTACAGTATATCTCTATTTTGCATATCTTATTTAGCAAATAAAGAGAATAGGATCAGGATAAAAGAAAAAATATCAAGGGGACGGTTCTCGCGCTTCCATTTTTCAATTTGGAAGTGCGTGAACCGTCCCCACTCTTTTTCCGTACTATTTTAGATTAATCCTGATTTTATATGGCTTTCAGCTATGGAGTCTGCCAACCTGTCAAGATTCCTGAAGCATTCTTCATCCGGATATCCCTTTACCAGAACCGGCTCGTGGAATTCACACTTCATATTCGGAAGCAAGCCTTTTACGCTATCAACCAGCTTGGATCCCCATCCATAGGAGCCTATCAGTCCGAGAAAACGGGTTTTCGGTTTCAGGGCGTTTACCAGGTAGGCTGCATAGACAATTTTGGGGTGTGCACCTACAAGGACTGCCGGTGATGCCAGGATAATGGTCGCTGCATTAACCGTTGCCATTGCAAGTTCTCCGGTATCGGCAGAATCCATGTTGAAGGGTCTTACTGTGATATTTTTCTCAATCAGCTTTTCCGTAAGGTATTCAGCCATCCTTTTGGTGCTGCCATGCATGGTGACATAGGCAATGACGACTTCATTTGCAACCGTATCCGAGGTCCAGCTGCGGTATGCATCCAAAATGAACGCCGGTTTATCATGGAGCTGTCCGTGACTGGGTGCTATTATGGCAATGTCAAGTCCCTCAACCTTCTTCAGATTGGATGCAGCACTGCCCCTGAAAGGCATCATTATCTGGGCGTAATATCTTTTGGCAGCGTCATAGGCCTTGGGTTCATCACGGACAAAAAGATTGCTGTCAGATGTGTGAGCACCCAAAAAGTCATTTGAAAACAGGATCTTATCCTCCCGTAAATATGTGACCATGTTATCCGGCCAGTGCGACCATGGTGTGAAGATAAACTCCAGGGTTTTATCACCCAGTGAAATAGTGTCGCGATCCTTCACTTCGATTATTCGATCTTCGCTGACATTCATAAAGTGAAGGATCATATCCTTGCTTTTAGCATTGGCTAGGACCATCGCACCGGGAAACTTTTCAAGGACCGAAGGGATTGCACCCGAATGATCCTGTTCTGCATGGTTCGAGATTATATAGTCAATGCGGTCCAGCTGAAGCAGGTGGAGGTTTTCGAAGAACTCCCCGGCCTTCTCCGGCTCGACGGTATCAATCAGTGCAATCTTTTCGCTTCCCTTAACGACAAATGAATTATAACTGGTACCGTAAGGCAGCGGTACTAAAGCGTCGAATATCTGACGGTCCCAGTGGTTGACACCGACAGAATGTACGCCGGGAGAAATTTCTTTTATCGCCATTTTACACCTCTTCCTCGAATGAATCCTTTCCTACTTCGCAAACCGGACATACCCAGGAGTCAGGGATATCTTCAAATGGAGTACCCGGCGCGATTCCGGAATCAGGATCGCCCTGAGCTGGATCGTATATATACCCGCAAACAGAACATACATATCTTTTCATAAACAAACTTCCTTTCTTTTGATAATATTATTAGTATTTGATTTTTTATTAATTTTACCGGTTACTCAGGAGAGGACTATTTTGCATGACTGGCATAAGTTGGAACAGTCCGCGGTGATTTTCCCTCGAATACCGGCAATACTTAACTTGAATTATACCACAATAAAATAAAGTTAATCATAACATGGATGTTAATAGAATCAAAAAGATGATAATAGAATCAGAAAGATGATAATAACAATACCGGCACAATTGCATATTTGGTGCAACCGCGCCGGCATCTTATCATAGTGGATTATGCACGGCATAGATATTTAAGTTACCAGTTACTATAGCATTCAAAATACTCAATAGCATTCAAAATACTCAATGGCATTCAAATCAAGTCCGAAATACACCCAGCCGAAACCTGTCCATCTGAATCCTGCAATGGAGTTTCTTCCTACGAAGGTTATCCACGCCCAGAAGCTTCTGCCGCTAGTGAGCCAGATGTATACAAATCTGAAACGACATCTCGATATTGCGCCGGGATTTATTGCATAAGTCGTAAATCCAGCAGTAATAGGAGGCCTCTGTGGAGTGAACGAGGGTGGACGTGATGAAGGTGGTCGTGCTCCGCCCGGTTGACCACCTGGTTGTCCGCCAGGGAAGCCGCCAGGTCCACCAGGGAAGCCACCGGGTCCGCCAGGGAAGCCACCGGGTCCGCCAGGGAAGCCACCGGGTCCGCCAGGGAAGCCGCCGGGTCCGCCAGGGAAGCCACCGGGTCCGCCAGGGAAGCCACCGGGTCCGCCAGGGAAGCCGCCGGGTCCGCCAGGGAAGCCACCGGGTCCGCCAGGGAAGCCGCCCGGTCCGCCAGGGAAGCCACCGGGTCCACCAGGGATGCCACCGGGTCCGCCAGGGAAGCCACCAATACCACCAGGGAAGCCGCCGGGCCCTCCGGGGGATGCGGATCCCGGCTGTTCGGGCTGACGGTCATAATTATTATAGCTCATAGAATTTGCACTCCTTATGATTTTTTACTATATAATATGGGCATTGGTTTGATTATGTTAACTGATTGCTCGCATGTTAATAAAATCGTAGTATCCACAGGCTTAAAAAGCCGAAACCACAGTTATGCACAGACTTATCAACATTATCCACAGAAGCATATCCACAAAACAGGCGTTCTTTGTGCTGAAAATGATAATTTACAATAATTATCCACAACCCATGAAGGACAAAAAAAGAGGTTAGCCGTTTGGCTAACCATGTAAAGGGGGTCAAAATGTATTTTGTGAGGTCACTTATATTATTTACCTTAAATTCAGGTGTTTATTCAAATATTTCAAAAAATAATAAAAATATTTCACAAAAATCTCCCTCTGCCTCTATTCTTACCATAATATCCCTGAGAAGACGGTTCCAATGTGCCTGATTCAGTGAGTCTGTCTATTATTTCGGCTATTATCGATTCTATATGTTTGTGCGAACAGTCTATTTCAATATCGGCATATTTTTTATATAGGGGCGTCCTCTCACAATACAGGTCCCTAAGTGTTTGCCCGATGTTCATTGCAACACCACGGGTCTTTATATTCTTAAGCCGGCGCTCGAGCTGGTAAAGCCTTATATTGAGGTAGACAAGGATTCCGTCCTCCTTCAGTTTTATCAACGCAGGCTTGCTGTAAATTACGCTTCCCCCGGTTGCGATGATGTGGTTATGAAGATCCAGCGCAATAATTACCTCCTCTTCAATTTTCAGAAAAGCATCAAGTCCGTCATGGTTGATGATTTCCTGAAGAAAGCGGTTCTCACGCTGCTGTATCAGCAAGTCGGTATCAACAAAGGGCTTTTTTATATTTTTCGCGAGTAACACACCGACGGTGCTTTTGCCTGCGCCAGGCATTCCGATAAGTATGATATTGCTTCCAGGCATATGAAAATCACTCCTCACACCTCAATTATAGCAAAATATCGAAAAAATGCCACGATAAACGAGCCGGAAACTATCGCCGGACTGAATCGGAAGTATGAGCCGTTGAAGGTGTTTGAGGACGCGGTGGTGTATGGTTGGAAGGAGCGTGTAAGTATACAGGATTTGATATATTGATATAAACATGAGAGCCTGGTTCTTAAATTTTTTCGCAACATCATGGACGATAATGCAATAATTCCACCTGAAAGGAATGAACATGCCATACTCTCCAGAACAAAAGGAAAGCCCATTATGGCGCCTATGGCACAGAAGAGCTTGATATCTCCGGCACCAAGCATTCTGAGGCAATAAATGGGGAAAAGCAGAAAAAAGGGAACAGCAATTGAAAGCAGAAAATCGATAAAGGGTGAAAGGCCAATAATGGGTGAAAAGCTAATAAAGTGTGAAAGGCCGATAACGGGTGAAAATATCGGGCATATATCATTGGTGTCTCCGGTGAGTATGGTTATGATCAGCCCGGCCACTGAGAAGACAGCCACATGAAGATTCCTGATCCTTAAGTATTTTATATCGCTGATTAGTGCAAGTACCAGCATTATTGACATAAGCATAAGCCTGATATATTGAGTCAATGCCATTCCTCCTGTAGATAGTATATTGTCGGTCATAAGGTCAAATATCGGCACAACTTCCAATAATATACCATATAAAACAATAATTGTCAAAATATAACACAAAATCATATAACATAAACTCACACACATATCACGCTCATCGAATAAGCTGCTGAAACATATTTGTAATTTTAAAGCTATAATTTAAAAGGCCTTTTTTGCCGATAAAGTAGTAAAACACATATGGGATTTTTATGTGTGCCTACATTTGTCGGGGGTAATCAGATGAAACTACTAAAAAAGGCGGCTGCACTGACGCTTTCAATCATACTTTTAATGGGGCTTGCACCCGTTTCCATAGTCCATGCGGCAACTACACCGGTTGATATATATGTTGTCAGCTATGAATCCGGAACGCTCGATATAAGGTGGGATGCGGTTTCAGGAGCGGAATCGGTCGTTATCACCTATCACTCGCCAGGTACGGGCGGTATAGAGACAATATCCAGCGATCAGACGTTAAACACCATATCTATCACCGATCTCGAATCAGATTACATATACGACATAGAGCTGGAGATATATTCGGATCCCGGCGGGGCGGGATCATTGACAGGCAGAGGCCTGCTTTATTACCTCCCCATGATTACCTTCTATTCAACCTCTGTGGATACCGGATATGATGATCTGACCGGAGGCGGAAGGCAGAGCGGGAATGAGCCGGAATTGAATTTGAAATGGATCGAGCCCAGGATATATGACGAAAGCTCCGGCATGATTGTAAACATCTCCGCTTCGGATTTTGCCACACTGGAAACGATGGAAAACTCCCTTAATTCAGTTTACGGCATGCTTGATGGATTTCGGGATTTTTCAACCTTTGAATACAGGATCAATCTTTCCACCACTGAGTCCAAGCTAAATGGGAGTCCTGATGAAGCGGCTCTGATTGTAGAACATAATGGTCTGACAGGGAGGTACGAGGCCCATGTTTCAGGCAGTGAAGCAGATCCTGTCACCTGCCAGGTACAAGGACCGGATATATATGGCTTTCTAAGCTTCAATATCCTTGGCAGGGCGGATACAACAATCGACGTTGCTGATATCGTTGCACCCGATGCCAATACTTTGCCCGATGGAGACATACTGCCAGGAACCGTATATTATATGAACATCAAGCCTGTTGTCCGGAACGCTTCGGGCGTGCAGCAGAGCGCCATAATCGCTGCGAAGCCCGTGGATCAGAACGGCAGCCTGCTTTCAGGCCCGGTTGCATATGCTTATACACCAATCAGGTTCCAGCTTACTAAAGACAGCATCAACAACGTATATGTGAAGATATACAGGATAAACCAGGGCAGCCTGGACCTTCCGAGGTTGTATTATGAGGTGCAGGCCGGTGACGATCCATCCAATACCGGCGATTGGACGGTCATGTATACCCTGAACGACTCGTATTTTGTCGGTGAAACCACGACAGTACCTATTGACGGAGGTAACCCTAACAACCTGGTCTATTACAAGATTGTAGTCAAATCGGATAGTGAGGCTGACAGGCTTGAATCACTCAAAATGCCATACATGCTTTCGATAGACACCAGCAGGCCGCCTGTCCCAACAGGAGCTGCTGTTACCGGAAGGACGCTTCATGCTTCAGGGCCTGTGATCCTTCCGAATCCAGCAGATCCGGCAAATACAACGATCACCTTCAAATCAACCGACGTAACTGTAACATGGGACAAACCTGAAATGTGGGCCACCTCTAAGGACACCCTTGCGGTACATTTCCTGGTAAGCACCAACCAAAGCAATCTGGAAGAGGAGTTGCTGGTGCCGTTGTATGTCAACGGGACATACTGGGATGAATATCCGGTTAATTACAGGCTGGTCAAATATGTTATCGGAGACTCTGCCAACATAGCGGACAACGGCACGACCCTGTCCTATACCATAGATGCCTTCAGCCTTTTTAAGGGAGAAGACTCCCTGGGAAATCCAATAAATTTTGCAGCTGATGCATTCCCCGGTAATGACAATACGGAAGGCTATCCGACCTTCTTTCTGCCAAATACGGTTTACTATCTGCAGATGTACACCACACTAGTCGGTGATGCGGGCTCCGTTGATACCGGAGACATGTCGGACAGGTCGGTGGTGGCAACCTTCACAACCCTGACCGGCGCTGAACAGGAAGTCCCCCTGCCCATGAATTTCATGCTTGAGGCAAATGGAACCCACCTGCCGGATGATGCAACAAGCCCTACCGGCTATAAGAACTACATAGACCTGATATTTGACAAAGTGCAGAATCTTGACTGGACAAATTATACGAGTGATTATGACACCAACACATATAACTACGACATGTATTACGACATATATATGAACACCAGGACTGATACGGAGTTCACACTGGTCGGTACCACTGAGCACACAGACGAGGATGTCATATTCACAGGCTCAGACGATCCAACAAGTACGTCGATAGTGGCGAGGATATCACAATTTGAGGGAGGGGCCGCCGGCACAGATCAGGCGCTCCGATATACCCGTTTTGGCAGTAGCCTTCAGCCAAACACAACATATTACTACATTATGAAGATAAGGCTTGTGATAACCGACAAATTGGCTGTAGAAGAACCCGTTACAATGCCCTCAAGGAACACGGCAATCCTGTCGGTAACGACAGTTGAGCTGGTGGTGAATGTACCGGATGATACAACAAGGAAGCCCCTTGCTCCAGTGGATTTAGCCATTGCAACCGATAGCTCAGGAAACCAGATCGTGACCGGCAGGAGTGTGACCCTTACATGGGAGCGCATCGAGGACGATGTGATCTACGAGCTGATCAGGACTTCTTCCAGGGTAGCGACAACCGATCAGTTACCGGCGTACTCAAACGATGAGGAGTATCTTAGCTTCCTTGCAGCATATGATGAAATCAGTGATGGGGATGCGGATAACGACAAGGTATATCTGGACCCCGAAAATCCACCGCACCTCGGAAATCAACAGGGCAAATTCACCTATAACAGCGAAACGAATACATGTACATATGTGGTCGATTTGAGGATGTTTCCCAACAAGCTTTACTATTTCAGCCTCAAGGCGGTAAGGGTGATAGACGCAGATACGGTCAGCGAAAGTGTATGGGTAAGCATACCTGTCACCACATCCCTTATTGAAGCTCCGACCTCCCTGCTTGCGGTAAGCGATGTGCGGCTGGGATTTTTCTGGACGGATGCAACTGCTGGTGTGACAGCTGAGGACTTCTATATATACATTAAGAAATCCGGCGATTCGAATTACATATTGGTAACAAGATCGGCAAGCACAGTGGTTGCCGATGAAGATGGCAGTACTTTCTACGGCAGGCTTTATGGACTGGAGCTGGGAGCGTATTATGATATCAGGGTATACAGGGGCTCGAACAAGACCAATGAAGTATATTCTGACAGCGGAGTGGCAACACGCGACGGAGCACATGAGATAGAGGTCGCATGGGTAGGAACGCCTGTTGACGACTACTCTTCATATGAACTGGCAATACGTGCTGAAGGAGAAGCTGATTATACGACGCTGACATCGGCGGACCTTGAAATGTATACTGATAAAAACGGATATGTCCTTCCTTATTACTGGGAAGAAACCAAAGTGACTTCGACTACCGACTATCAGCAGTTCCATGCCAGGATAAAGAGCATGGAGGTGGCACTGACCGATGATGTGACGACACATCAGACCCTCAGGTCAAATGTAAAATACTATATTAAAGTAAGGTCATTAAAGGTGGACTCCGTTGACCTGGCCAACACATCATACTCCAAGTATGCCGGACCTGTGAACATCAGGACAGAATTCAACCAGAGTGACTATGATGACACTGACAGGCAGGAACAGACAGAAGCTGTCTTCCGCGACAAGATTGAGGATATGGAGATGGAATGGTACTGGAGGGTGGCAACATCCGGAGCACCTACCAAAATACTCATAAAAAGTGAGCCAGCTGTAAACATGGTGAATTATGCCTCCGGAGCTGGTATTACCCTTGATATTTCAGAGTATTCCTCCACAACCTACTCCGATGTGGTGTATGTGCCGTTGGCAGTGGTCAGGGCATTGAATTCAAAGGGGAAAAACCTTCTCATAAGGACATCGGGGGCTGAATACACATTGAAACCTGGCAGCCTTGATACGGTAAACAGCGAGCAGATTAAAACACTGGATGCCATGTCGAATGTGGAAGATATCTATCTGCAGATCACTATAAACCGATCAAGTGGTCCTTCAAAAGCCATACCTTCGACACAGGTACTTGCTTCGACGGTTAACAGCATGGACGTCCTTGCACAGGGGACGTCGATATCTTCTGCCAATTTGAAGAAGCTTATCGATGATAAGTTGTACAATAAAGATTCAGGCCTTGTTTCGGAGACCCTGTCCGTACTGCTCAACACGTACATAGGGTCAGGAACAGATTCATATAAAATCCTGGAGGGATACACCAATACTCTGGTTGAAGTCATTGAGGATCAGCTTTCGAATTACATCAACACTGCCTTTGAGGCAGCGAGGCTGAGTACAGCCGTGCAGAGCATACAAAGGTTCAATTCACCTATGGCGGCAAAGCTCAATTATATCAGTTCGGATGGGGTGAAATCGCCGTATGTCCTGTATGATGATGCAAAAGCCTGGCAGAAGCTCAGCAGCAATGTGGGCCAGACCTCAGGCAGCCTGATTTTCAATATCACAGGAACGGGCGAATACGTTATACTGGCAGCAAAGAGCATGACAACCGATATTGACGGCAGCTACTGGGCTAGTACATATATCACCAGGCTTACAACCAGGTATGATCTCAGTGAAGTATTCACAGGCAGCGGCAGTACTTTCGCCCCGGAAAACATAGTTGCCTGCAGCGAGATTGTCCTGTTGTATGAAAAAGTTACGGGCAAGGCCAATGAAAACTATGGTCTGACGATAAGGCAGAAATCTACAAGACTTGGGCTTGATGACATTTTCAGTCCTACGGGGCTGCTGAAGAGTGTGAAACGGCAGGAGACAGCTGCGGTACTGATCAAACTGATTGAAGTCAAAAAGGGGTTGAGCCCGGGCAGTATGAAACCGGGTGCCACTATATATATAAGTGACGAAACAGGCATTTTGGACAAGTTTTACAATCCTGTGCTTGCTGCGCTGGACCTGAAGGTCATGAGCGTCGATTCGGACGGTAATTTCAAACCAAACGGAACAATGACAAGAGCTGAAACTGCAGCCGCCTTTGTAAAACTGCTGCAGCTGACAGGGGACATTTCGGAGTAAAATCCGAGGAGTCCAATGAGACCAATGAGTCCAATGAGACAATTCATCTGGTACAACGGGGACATGGAGGCAATAATGAAAAAAGCGAGAATAATACTAAGTTTGATATTGACGATGATAATAGCACTACAGCTGGCAGGTCCTGTGAGCAGTGTATTTGCAGCTGTAGCCATACAGCCGGATCCGGAAAATCTGCACATTGAGGCCATATCCAACTTCCAGCCGGCCATAGGCTATAATGAGATAAATAAATATTATGCCGATTTGAGGGGCGATGCATTGACACTTCCCACAAATCCTCCCCTAAATGTTACAGGCTATTTCCTTAACTATTATCTCCTGCCCATAAACAAACCCTATAAGGCATCAAATCCGCTTGAGCTGAAAGAATCGGATGTTCCTGCATCGACGGCAGTGGGCGCTGAAAATGAAATGAGGATGGACGAACTTGATTCAGGGACAGTTTACTATGCATATACCAGGGCATATTATACATACTCCATCGATGATACGTCCTTCAGCAGCGCTGAATCAGCAAGGTCAAACACCGTAAGGTTCCTGACTGATATTGCGCTCAATGCATATGCTTATGAGGACAGCCAGATAATGATACAATGGGATGACGTATGGAATGCAGGAAGCCGTATCGATTACAAGCTTTATATTTCAGAAAACAGCTCCTTTACAAATACACAACCCATATATATCAATGAAGAGGATATCAGCTCCACCGGACCGGTGACCGTGGACGAGTCATCCGGAAAGCTCGAATATATTCATAATGTAAGCGACTCGGGAAGGGTCTACTACATTAAAATTGTACCTGACATTTCAGATACAGGACTCTATCATACAGAAGAGAGTAATACGGTAACCGTCTCAAGCTATATTCTTGCAACCACTACAAAAATGGCGACCACCGATGACGGCACCATATGGAAGATGGAGTGGAGCCCGGTTGTGACAGGCCTCAGCAGCGAGGATTTGAACATTACCTACATGATTTACAAGGGCTCGAACGAAACAGGCTCACTTGAGCAATACATGGCTTCAACGGACGATACTGTATTCTATTTGACGGTTACACCCGAAGAATTGACCAATTATTATATAATAAGAGCTATTGTAACGGAGAATGGAGCGGATATATACCCTGGAATCGATATAGTCTCACAGAAGATATTCGTCAAAGAGACGGCAGCACCAGCCAATCCAGGGGTGCCGGAGCTTGTCAAAGAGTTTACCAACGCCGGCATCCCAATAATCAGCTATGAGGAGAGGCTAACCTCCAACAGCGCCACACTGCTGTGGAGGACACCCAAAAAGGGTGACGGCACTGTCGATACCGACATGGTTTACGATATATGGCTGATAACCGACTCAAGCCTTATAGATGACCCACCGTCATCTTCATTAATAGCTTCTGAAGTGAGCATGACGACTAACAACAACGTAATGAGCGGTACGAACCTGCTTGGCTACAAATATGTCATCAATGGACTCACAGCAAACTCCACCTACTATTTTAAAATCGTTGCCAAGAAGGCTTATGTGGAATTTGTGAACAACAAGCTGACCACCACAATGTACGAGTCTCTGCCTGCGATTAAGATAATCATCACACCGGCAAGCGGTCCCATCGATCAGCCTGTTGTGCCCAACCGACCGCCTTTTGCAATAAAAATAACCGACGGAATTGAAGCGGTAACCGGTACTTCTGCGACCGTTACCCTAATGAACAAATGGTATGAGATGTATACCACTCTCAGTGACGGCAGGGGTGAATGGGTGTACGTGACGCCGGAAGCGCTTGATGATATTGACGATACACTGGTATCAAGACTTGAGACGGAAAAGGCGTCCAGTTCTCCGGACCTTCTGCCCGTCGGGGAACGGCTTACCGCTGAAGAGCGGTTGCTCTACAGGATCGTAGAATATGATGGAGGCGTAACCATTGATGTGGGGTGCATTGAATATGTTGATGGGTTCGATTACAGCACCCTTGAGACACTTACTGCGGACAGGATAACAGGATTCCCGGTCACTGCCAACGACACTGATGAGGTTATAACCGACGCAGGCTCGATCCGTGATGGGAAGAAGCATAACCTGGACATAACCATCGAAGGTCTTGAGCCCAATATGACATATATAATTTGGCTTAGAGCGGCCAGGAGGACAGTAAGCCTTATTTCCGGCCCATCCGACCCCATAATAGTCACCACAAACCCTGACCTTCTAATACCGCTTGAAAAGCCCACAGTCCCTTTATTCAACTACTATGAGGCAGCAGATACCTATGTGAATCTGGGCTGGACCACTGTAGCCAATTACAACTACTACCTCAAGTACTCGACAACGGATGATATAGAGTCAGCATCGGACAGCATCGAAATTACTGCCGATGAACTGATCGGTACGTCGTATTATAAGCTTTCAGACCTTACCCCCAGTACCATATATTACTTCTGGATACAGGCCGAGGCATCCAACGCAGCCGGTGAAACCAGCCGTTCCGAATGGAGCGATTCACTGATCCTGAAAACAAAGGCATATATGCCGCCTGAAACGCCGAAAGGCTTTGGAGTAAAAAATTCAGATGATGCAGTGACAAAAAATTCGATTACCTACGAATGGATTATGATAGAGGGGCTTGAATACATACTTGAAGTAGCAACAGATATAAATTACACCGATGCGAAAGTATATGAAGCCGGTGAGGTTTCGGAATACACTGTTTCAGGGCTCAGATCCAATCTGAGATATTACGCGAGACTGTATGCCTATGACCCGGAAAAGGAATTGAAATCCAATCCCACTCAGAGCGTTATTGTGAGAACTGAGCGGAGCCAGGACGATTACGATTCCGATCAGGATGTGGAAAATGTGTTGAGCGGGGATTTCATAGTGATAGACTATGCTGCAGTCAACCATATCTGGAGTGCAAGGATTGTCGGAATCAATGCCGAGCGGTTCATCAACCATGTGCAGAACGACAGGAAGCTGGATTACCTTGTCGATCTTACTGATGCGCCCAGCGGAACCCAGATAGTAACATTATCAGTATCAGGAAAGGTGTTGAGGGCGCTTTCTGCAATAGGTGAAAACCTGCTGATAAAAACGGACAAGAATACGATTGTTGTACGTCCGGGAGTATTTATAACGGATAATGTGGTTGCTTCGGCAGTCCAATCGAAGGAAACGGTTTTCGCCTTCCACATCCTGCTCGAGGGAGCTGTTGCAGATACCGATACCACAAACCTTGCATTAAAGACATCTGCAACCCAGTTGAGCATAACAGAGGCATTGAATGGAAGTATTTCAGAGATCAATAAATTTGAAAAGCCGCTGAAGGTGGTCTATGAATACTCCAGTGTCAGATGGTATACAGAAGGTTTGACTTCAGGCTATATCCTTCCTGAAGAGAAGGTCAAGTGGATCAAAAAGGATACAACCGCCACCTTTGACCCCGACAACAGTATCGGATACCTGAGCTTTGAAGCAGGTGAGACCGGCAGGATGGCGGTTGCGGAGCCTGGTGAGAATTATTTCGATGATACTTCGAAGCATTGGGCGAGGACCTCGATCAACAATGTGGCTTCGGTACATGAGATAAGGGTAGTTACGGACAGGACCTTCGAACCGGAGAAATATGTCACCAATGGTGATGCCGTAAAATTCATGCTTGATATGATAGATTACAGCTATGGATCTAACTATCTGAATGTTGCGGTAAAAGCCGGCCTTTTAAGTGCTGCCGATGCTGTGCAGCCCTCGGTGGAATGTACCAGGGAGAAGCTTGTATCGATGACTATCAGGATATATGAGTTGAAATCCTCCGAAAAGGCAGTTGCATCAAGGGATGACACTGGTGTTTACAAGGATGCGTCAGAAATATCATCCAAATATTTACCAAAAATTAAATATGCTGTGGAAAATGGCATTATTATAAGCAGGTTCAGCAATGTCTTCGGACCGAAGGATCCCATAACGCGGGGCGAATTGATGATTTTGCTCGAAAAACTTCTAGTTTTTTCCGGGGAACTGTGATTTTCTGGTAATAATTCTGGGAATGTCTAACAAAAGCCGTCTGGCGGCGTAATGCCGCCGGATGGCTAAATACAGCCGTTTTAATAATAATTTCATGTATAGTCCCCTTTCAAAGAGGCAATAATTTTAACGGATTTAAAGTGCTGTGAAAAAATATGTTGTTATGTAAACAAATACTAAATGCACTAAAGACTAAGGGGGAGAACAAAAATGTCCACTTTTGTTATTTGCGGAGGAGTGCCTCTTATTGGAAAAGTAAGGATCAGCGGCGCCAAAAACGCTGTTTTGCCTGTTATCGCGGCATCCTTACTCGCTGAAGGAAAAACTGTAATCGAAGAAATACCATTTTTAAATGATGTTAAAATCATGTGTGACCTCATTGAATCACTTGGGGTCGAAATCGATCTTTCCGGAGGGGTGTTGACGGTGAACTCGCCGGAAATATCCTCTTCAACTGCACCTTACGAGCTTGTGAACAAATTGAGGGCATCCTTTCTGATTATGGGGCCGCTGCTTGCGAGGACCGGATATGCCAGGATTTCACTCCCGGGAGGCTGTGCAATAGGTTCCAGACCCATTGACCTGCATCTGAAAGGTTTTGCTGCTATGGGAGCGACAATAACCCAGGGACATGGATATGTTGAAGCCCGTATATCCGGAAAGCTTAATGGAGAGAAAATATACCTCGATTTTCCAAGCGTAGGGGCAACAGAAAACATAATGATGGCAGCTGCTACCGCAGATGGTGTTACAACCATTGAAAATGCAGCAATTGAGCCTGAAATCGTTGATCTTGCTACATATCTTTCATCAATGGGCGCAGATATAAAGGGAGCTGGTACAGATACCATAAAGATAACCGGTGTAAGAAGACTAAAGGCGGCAAACCATAACATTATACCCGACCGGATAGAAGCGGGTACGTTCATGGTAGCTGCTGCAATAACCGGAGGCGACCTGGTAATTGATAATATTATTCCTGAGCATGTAAGTCCTGTAAGCGCAAAACTTAAGGAAGCCGGAATCGAGGTAAGCGAGGAACTCAACAGCATCCGTGTCTGCGGAACAAACAGGTCGGGACTCAAAGCGGTGGACATCAAGACGCTTCCGTATCCCGGGTTTCCTACAGATATGCAGTCGCAGATGACTGCACTTATGAGCATCGCGACCGGCACAAGCATGATAATCGAAACTGTTTTTGAAAACCGGTTCATGCACGTTTGTGAGCTAAAAAGGATGGGAGCAAATATAAGAGTCGAAGGGCGAAGTGCAATTGTTGAAGGCTCTGACAGGCTTAGCGGAGCTCAGGTCAAGGCAACTGACCTGAGAGCGGGTGCGGCATTGGTAATCGCAGGTCTGGGAGCAGAAGGCACTACAGAAATATCGGATATCGAGCATATTGACAGGGGATATGCAGGCATGGAAAAGAAGCTTCAGGCACTTGGCGCCAACATTCAAAGGTTGGAGGACAAACATACTTTGGGATAACAGGGTTAAGGAAGATATAAGGACAAGTAGGTAATTAATTACATGACCGCTGAATATAATTAATTGTATTTTAATCCCGTAATATGGAGGCAATATGAAAAAGCTGATGGGATATGCAATTGTTATGTTGGCGGTCATCATTATTCTGCCGTTGGCAATGGTCAGAGGATGCGGGGCGTCTGTAGAAAATGAGCCTTATAAAGCTAAAGAACAGCCGACAGTAGATTCAACGACAATAAATATATATGATCATGTTATAAAAAAGCAGGTAATAATGGACCTGGAAGAATATATAAAAGGGGTTGTAGCAGCTGAGATGCCGGCGGATTTTGAATTGGAGGCATTGAAGGCACAAGCGGTTGCGGCGCGAACATTTGCATACGGAAGACTTAATGGCACATACAAATGCAAAGAAGGAGACCACGACGGTATACCCATATGTACCAACCCGTGTCATTGCCAGGCATGGATCAGCAAGGCAGAAGCTAAAAAGAAGTGGGGTATCCTGTTTGCTTCACGAAACTGGAGCAGGATAGAAAAGGCCGTAAATGGGACAAAGGGTGTAGTGTTGGAATATGAAGGTGAAACGGCAAATGCACTTTTCCATTCAAACAGCGGTGGAAGGACTGAAAACTGTGAAGAAGTCTGGGAGGGAGTTAGTGTGCCTTATCTCAGGAGTGTTGTAAGCAGGGGAGAAGAGGACTCTAAAGCATATAGAAATGTTATAAAGATAAAAATCAAGGACTTTGTTAAAAAAATGAATAACGCTTATCCTGGAATTGATATTGAGGCTATTGATGTACCCAGGTGTATAAAAATCATTGACCATACCTCGGGAGGAAGGGTAGACACTTTGAAGGTAGCAGATGTAGAAATGAAAGGTACCGAATTCCGGGTGCTCTTTGAACTTAAATCAGCCAATTTTGCAATTGAAAAAACAGATAAGGAAACCCTTACAATAACAACCTATGGGTATGGCCACGGTGTAGGGATGAGCCAGTATGGGGCAAATTATCTTGCCAAAAGGGGAGGCATATACAGCGAGATACTCAAGTATTACTATATTGGCGTCGACCTGGTTGTAATAAATCAGCAGGTGGGAAAGTTGAGCAATTAAAAAATTACCTCCAATGTATATTGGTACCATAAAAGGCAACAATATTACAAGGAGGTGGAAACTGTGGACATGAAAAAATTGTTTCCGGAAGAAAAAACCCGTAGGAAAAAAGTAATGGAATTTTTGGATAAAAGGGGCTTCTATGTAGTGTTGCTGCTTTGCATCGCTATTGTTGGAGGGACGTTGATCTACGTGACGACCCGCAGTACCTCGCTGAATGAGTTTGATTACAATCCGGATGAGATCATGGCTGATCAAGTCGAGGGAAATGGCCTTGAAGATTCCCTGGCAGACGGGACTGCAACATCTTCAATATCTGAAGCTGATAACACTGATCCGTCCATGGCTGCCGGTGTGACAGCAGCGGAAGGACCCGCAAAAGCAGCTGATTCGGCTTCAGGCACAGGTGGAGTAACGGGTATGATAGCATCAGATCCAGCTTCGGCTACGGGTACTGACTCTGTTACCGGATCAACTTCAGGTATCGTGGCTGATGCAGGCAAGACAGCCACAAATACTGGAACGGCTGAGACTGATTCGGCATTGACAGCAGATGACGGCAAGAAGACAGCAGCAACGGATAAGGCGACTTCATCGATGGCAGTTGCATCAGAGACTTCAAAATCGGCCTCCGGTACAGCGATGGTAAAGGAGGAGCTTATAATGCCAGTCTTCGGGGAGATAACCTTTGAATATGCAAAGGACAAGCTCCTCTATTCAAGAACCCTTGAAGAATGGAGGACACATGAAGGGCTGGATATAGGCGCTGACAGGGGTGACGCAGTCAAAGCTGCTGCTGCCGGAGTTGTTAGTGCAATAAAAAACGATCCTCGTTATGGCGTTGTGATTGTTATTGATCATGAAAATGGTTTGAAGACAGTCTATGCAAACCTGGCATCCGACGAAGCGGTTGCGGTGAACCAGAAGGTGGAACAGGGCGAAGTGATCGGAAGTATTGGAGATACGGCTTCATTTGAGTCTATTGAACAATCACACCTTCATTTTGAAGTCCTCATCGACGATATTGCAGTGGACCCGTTAGCATACCTGCCATTAAGCCAGGAGGAAAGCAGTTGATATGAACATATTCGAATAATTCGGAAACCGTGTGGAATCAGTTGATTTTGCACGGTTTTCTTATCTTTTGATTCATATCGTTAATTTTAAAGGCATATATATACAATGGAAGACTTGAGTTACAAAGCCTGAAAGCAGCTGGTGGCAAAACGCCTGAGCTATACTTTTCCCAAGGTATGACTTTTAGAGGGGGTATATGCAGTTGAAAGGATATATTGAAGAAAGGGCAGTTGAACTGGCCAATTATATCATTGAGAAGAAAACTACAGTAAGGGCGGCGGCAAGGAAATTTGGAATAAGTAAAAGCACCGTCCACACGGTTGTAACATAATAGAGAGGTTTGAAAAGGACCATGCCGGTCCTTTTTTTGTACTGAGAAATATAGGAAAAATTTTCTATTCAATGTCGAAAAAGATTGAAAGGCAGAAAAATATTTGTTATTATGATAAAGTAAATATTTTACATTATAGGGAATGACTACATTTGCATTAAACAAAAAAATACATCAAAAGGAGACTACTATGTTTTCAAAAAATACTTCAAGACTGTAATATTTATTTACAGTATCGATTTTACTTTCAGCGTTTGCGGGCTCCGGCTTTCGCTCTACCAAAATGCAGCAGATTAAATGAGAAGCTGAATCCGAGCAGGGGTATCCTACACGCGAACCCGGCCGATAACGGTGTATATTAACAGTGAGAAACAGAACCTGACCCTGCCCATACTGTCGGATGTAAAACACGGCCGGACACTTTACCCTTTCAGGGATCTTTTAGAGGCACTTGGTGCTGTGGTTTCATGGGATGCTGTAACCAGGACAGCTGTAGGAGAATTTAACGGATCTACGGTCAAATTCCCTCTGGGCAGCACCACGTATTACATAAACGATACAGCTTATACCATGGATACAAAGACCATTATCGATCCAACGGTGAACCGGACTTACATACCGATTCGTTATGCCTTTGAAGCCTTTGGGTACACGGTGCAGTGGATAGAGAGCCAGAAGCACGATGAAATCAGGATATATAACCTCGGCGAGTTCAGTTCAATGAGTGATGAAGATTTCCTTGCCAAGGTGTTCAATGCAGATCATACCTCAAACCAATATTATGACTTTGATACGGTGAACAGGAGGCTTGTGTTCAAGGATGAATACGGCAGCATACCATTTACGGATAAGGTCGTTTCTGAAGAATGAATCCAAAAAAGGCAAATAAATTTGAGAAGGTGTTGGCTGAGAGGAAAGGTAGTGAAGGCGAAAGAAACAAAGGCAAATTCGAACAGTTTAAATGGCTCGAAAAAGGACGCAAAGGGGAGCTTCAGACGCAAGTAAATGCAACATACTTCGATTTTAAGTTTTATGATGACGAGTACTGGAATGCAAAAACAGATTCTCAATATACATCATTCTCCGACAAGGTAGTTGTCAGCTTGGATGTCAACCAGCTCTATTGGGGATATGAATACCAGGACAGCTTAAGCAGCCCATACTTTGAAAAGAAGCTCAGGGATTCTCTAGTAGCTTTGTTTGGGAAAACGACAGGTACAGAAATATATAAGTATGTTTATGAAAAATATGTAAGGGACTTTAAGAGCGAAGATTCAAGGTACTACGCACAAATAAACGACAAGGAAACGAAATTGTTTGGAAATATGAGGAAACATTTGCGCTAGTCAAACACCTTTATTCTCCTATCTTGAAAAAGGGCGGGTGAATAAAAGAAAAGAAAAAAAATATTTGTTACCCTATTTTCTCCATTTACAACTTACGAGCAATTCGCGACTTATTTAAACGGGTTGTATGGCTCAACAATGAGCAGCAACCAACTTTATGAGGCTAATTTTTCTACTTACCTTAAGTATGATAACCAGATTGTTTACGGTTCGCCTTTTGGAGATACTGCCACGGGTGATTCAATCCCAAACCATAATGGCACAATTGAATATCGATATCTTGGTTATTCCTACAATGGAACTAAGGTTACAAAAAATTTTCCCCGATTCAGGGGGGGTGGCTCCTATATGGGGATAGTGATGATCTGACAAATAGGGACAAATCGAACAGATCAAAAAAACCAACTTAAGCTCCTCTGCCTATTCTGGAACGAAACACCTCAGTTACAGTACATCAGGCGGTGTAAATAAGGCAAAAGTAGACCTTCCCACATGGAACACCGGCTTTCTCTTTCACCGAAATATTACCATAACAAGCTTAGGTATGCAACCCTTACAGGCCCCTCAATGGGGACTCCAAAACTGGCGTGCACCGTATCAACACCAAACAGCACAAACAATGGCACCGACAACAGAACTGTCCGGCACTGCCAAATGCGACCACGAAAAGCATCAAGAATCAGGTGCTAACGGCCCCTGTCGGCAATCTACGACCGGTATTCATCTCTTCAACGACCTGGACTTAACCCGACACACGGGACGGCCTGAGTCGAAAATGGGGATGCCCTACTGCTGCCGGATCTAAAACCAAACCGTCATAAAGCCAAACCAGTGATACTTGAGGTTGTGGCAACAGCAAGTCCATACAGCAAACAGATTACGGGTACATCAAATGAAACAATAACGATTACCGCCAACGCAGCTTTAAAGCAATATACAAACGCAGCAAATGTTGCCTCATGGACATGGTATGCAAAGCTTGATGGAGAGGATTCAACAGTGCAGTCCTCCGTCCTTTCCGGTGGAAGCCTGACTTCTTCAATAAGCCATACCTTTACGGTAGACAAAAGCAAATTCAGTGTAAATTCATATTTGCAGAAGATTAAGATCACTGCAGTCGCTAAATTCAAGGCTAATGTGGGCTCCGATGCCCAACTGCAAAACTCAACCTATACAGAAACAGAATTCTACAAGGCTGCTGTACCTGTACTTGGTGAACCAACGGCAGTCATTACCGCCCCCAACAGTTTCGAGGCAGGCAGTAGTGTTTCCATAAACGGCTACAGGTCATCATCGCCCAATGGTGCCATTGTCTATTATTACTGGGAACTGGGCGGCGCCGTAGAGACGGCGATGGAAACGGGTTCGGGCAATGTAACATATCTATATACAGGGACGTATGACATTGTTCTGTATGTCATGGATTCAGCAGGGGAGCAAGCCTATACAAGTAAGACAATAACCGTGACGCCACCCAAACCGAAAGCCGCATGCTTTATAACCGGAAGCCTGAAAGAAAACAGAAAATTCACCATTGATTCCAGTACGAGCTACAGTACGGCAGCATATCCAATCAACACAGGTCTCACAAAATGGACTATAACACCTGTTTCCGGAGGTACAGTAAGCGATATTAAGTATGAAGGAGTATTGGACGGAAATGTGAGCAGGGATATACTTATAAAAAAGACCGGAACCTACAATATAACTCTTACGGTATATAACAGCCTGGGGTATTCCGACACTATCACAAAGACAATATGGATTGCACAAGACGCACCACCCGAAACCGCGTTTTTTGCACCGGAGACAGTAATGCGCGATCCAGCGGACAGCAACCTGGCTTACATAAATGTAACCGACCAAAGCTACAGCCCTGATGGGGATATCATATCGAGCAGGGTCTGGACATACTTTTACGATTCGGATAATGACGGAGATTTCACGGATGAAACCGTTATGGGATCAATAGATAGCGGTACTGACAAAGATATTGAGATAAAGGCTCCAGAGGTCGGCAACTACAAGATAACACTAAAAGTAAAAGAGGAATTCGGACAGGAAACAATAATATCCTTTGTTTCTGAAAGTGATTACCTTACTTCTGCATGCGACGGCAGGGCAGAATGTATCAACAATGCACCGTCAGCAAGCTTTTCGCTTGTAGAAAAGCAGCTTGTCGATGTGTCCGTTGTCACCGACTATACAGGAACAAAACTAACAAGCCTTGTATCAGAGCTAAGCTCTCTTAAATCTTCAGCCTATACAAATAGTGTTGACTTGAATTACACTATCAACGATGGCTCAACCGGTATTAAGGCAGGCAGCATAATAAAAGATGGACAGTTTATAAAATTCAGGGCATATAACAACAGCTCCTATTATCGCCATGATGGATCTTATTATTCTTATGTACCGGCAAGTGGAGCTGTGGGAGCTTAAATTATAAGATGTAACCACAATACACCAACAACTCACAGCTCTAATCACCGAAAATGGAGAGTACGGGGTAGTACTTCAACAACAAATTTTCACCCTTCCCCCACCTGTGGCAGGAACGGTTTCTTCCAACCGGTGAATTTTAACAGTGATATATCGTAAAATCACCTGCCATTGGAAATCCGAATATGACATATACAGGACAGGGGAAGACGTACAAGGATGCTTTTATATGTGGCTCCAACATCATATCATTGGACTCGGCCGGAAAAGTCCAGATTCATGGTTCCGGCAGGTTTCACCAGCTTGTTTATATCGGAGCAGGAGGTCTCCAGCCCTACTACTACGGTCCAAATGATATAACGACCAATGCAAAACAAATCACAGGCGGCGATAATACGCTTTTAGTTCTCAAGAACGATGGTACGGTTTGGGGAAAAGGGAATGCCTGTTTCGGAATACTCGGACCGTTGAGTAAGTATTCATGGGATGCACAATATTTGGGAGGGTATCCTGCAATCATGTGGTTAGAGGCATATAACCTTGTTCAATACCTAACCTACCAATAAAAGAAGATATTCTACTCCACGAGTATACAGGCAAAATGAAACCACGCTGAAACGGACAACAGGGTTTGGACGTGGGGCAGTTTGCCCGGACACAGGTGCCAGACAACCGTGCCGGAACTACAACCATGATCCGACCGCCAGGTTCTGCAAGCACGCCACCTAAACCGGACTGGACGGAAGCGACATTCAGGACATGGTTTATGGTACTATTCCTGTAGAAGAGGGGTCTTCATTTACAGTAAGCGGTACTACATACAAAATGACGACCACCTCTTATGCATTAAGAATCCTGAAAACCGACGGCACTGTCTGGGCATATAAAGACGGTACAATGACACAGGTAATGAGGGAAAGCAGTTCGGAATATACATACAGATATATTGGTTCGACTAAAACGTTAACCGGTGCTGTAACTACTAACTATGAACTGAGCAATATTGTTGCCATAAGTAATCTGTCTTATATGACCAGCGGAGGGAAGTTTTATGGTTCATCAACAGCATCAAGTCCCAGAACAGTAAGTGTGTCTGCACTCTCGACACCAACCTGGCAAACACATGTCTTTGCCCCAAATCTATCTGATTTCAGCACATCATCATTAAAAAAAGGGTCTACGTATTTATGTGGGTATCACGACAGCATCTACTCAACGGAACCAATACTTCGGAAACACTCTAGCTTCGAGAAATAGCTCTAAATTATAGCTGTTTGCCCACTTCGAAAGATTTTGATTCAGGCATTACCACAGAGATGACAAACGAAGCTTTGTTAACAGTTCCCTGGTGGCGGGTATACTGTATGATTCCGGTCAATATGCTGCAGCTGCAAATGATCTAAGGACGAAATATGCGACCCCCAAAGACACTGTCGTTGAAGCCTTTGCCATAGTTGATGAAGATGCTCTTGAATACAAAACATACTATAGCGACTATGAAGGTGATCCAATGTATGATTCAAAGTGGAGGTTTGATCATGTTCCTTCATATTTTGAAAACAATACCGGAACAGCAAGCTTCTCCGGAATTTGCCGGGCATCACCGGTGACTACCTTCACACAGACAGGGAAATATGAGATAACCTACATGGTGCAGGACAACCCGAAAAGCGATGCAGGCTTTGATGAATACAAGCTTTGGAGTAAAGACCGGGTCGGAATGACGGTATTCGCCCATCGAAGGCCGGTTGCAGCATTCAATATGGGCTTTACAGGGTTGAACACATCGGGGAACTATATTTCATCATTGTCGGACAACTCATATGACCCTGACCATATTTCGCTTGCAGACAGGGGAATTGTTTCCTGGGAGTGGAAATGGAAGGATGTTGATGACGATAGCTGGACAAGCTGCACAGACTTGCCATCGACATGGGCTGAAGGGGAGACCTACCTTGTGTCCCTTGTAGTGACTGATATGGAAGGCGCATCAAGCCTGCCCCACGTATTGACTCTTTCCACCGACCTTGTCAATCTGGTGCCGGATATAGATTGTACGCCTGTAAAAAAGGATTGGACAAATGAAAATGTACCTGCCCTGATTACAGCTGTAGATACTACACCTGATTTATCCCATATCAAATATGCCTGGAGCGATTCGACGGAAACACCGTCAATATGGACAACAGTAACTGCTACAAGTGTGGCGGAGCTGAGCACAACGGCAACAGCTGCTACAACGGGCATCTGGTACCTGCACATGATGGCTTGTGATGCCGCAGGAGGCGAGTTCTCCAGGGTTCGCGGTCCTTTCAGCATCGACAGGGTTGCGCCGGAAATTGATTGTTCTCCTGCTTCGGTATCAGTCGCTGCAGATGATCTTGAGGCAATAATTACTGCAACAGATACTGGTGGCAGTGGTCTGGCTTCAATAGAACATGCCTGGTCTGATTCAACGGCTGTACCGGTTTCGGGATGGACTGCTATAAGTGCCGGTGGAGTGGATTCATTTTCGTATACAGCAACATTAACAACCGACGGCACATACTATCTTTTTATGAAAGCCACCGACGTTGCAGGAAACTCATATACCCGGTATAGGGGCACATTTACAAGGACATCATTAAAGATAACAGGTGTCAGCCTGACCGGGTACTGGAATCACTGGAGGGGACAGAAGGATATCTTCGGCAGGGTAATGTCTGTTGAACCTCATCGCTTCCTTTCATATGAAGCTGTGAAAATCGACGTAACAACACTTGGGGACCCTGATCATGTGACCATCAGGCTTTCGCCGGAATTGGAGTCCATGTACTTTACAGATATTTATGAAAACACGTACAGCTACTATGATGATGTTGGGTATATAGAAACATTTCCTTTGGTGATGACGAAATCAGCTATAAATACCTACATGAGGGACTATGTCCTGCCCCTTGCTAAATCCACCAAAAGCATATCCGGTGCCAGGCTCGGAACAGCTTACTGGATGCTGATAACAGCGGTGAAAGGTGAAAATGTTCAAACCTGGTTGATTGATGATATCGATATAACGGGAAATATATTTGACAATACGTATATCCAGCCAGTTGACAAATAAGTCTGCTGACAACTACGCCTGGCTGGGCCCGGCAACAAGGTATCAGGCCACCATTGGAGCTCTTTCCGCTGGTGGTCTTTTAATTTGCCCTTCAAAGCTGCACATCGTTAACAAGGGTAATGTCCACGGCCTTGTCTGAATATAATGTATCGTGAGGTACAAGCTATGAGAAAACCTTTGAATATCCGATTCATCAATCCAAACACAGATCCTGACACACTCCCGGCTGCATTGGCTGCCATGCTTGCAAAAAGCATATATTTATTCAATACCTGTACAGCCTCGTCGGAGGGTGATATTGCGTTTTCAAAAGAAGATAAGGTTTCGGCTTCAAAAGCAGATAAGGTTTCAGCTTCAAAAGAAGATAACGCTGCAACTGAAAGGCAGGAAGGGACAAATGACGGGAAAAAGGCGAATAGCTGCATATACGAGGGTATCAACAACAAAGGATGAACAAATGAATTCACTTGAGAATCAGCGTACTTTCTTTGAAGACTATGCTAAAATCAATAATTTTGAGCTTGTCAACATATACACTGATGAAGGCCTGAGTGGTCTTAAGCTCAGGAACCGGGCAGCCTTCCTTAAAATGATGGAGGATGCACGCAAAGGGCTGTTTGAAATTGTAATTACAAAAGGATTGGACAGGTTCTCACGTAACACATTGCATTTTCTGCAATATATCCGGGAACTGAGGGATCTGGGCATTGACACCATATTTTTGACCAACAACCTGAACGTAATCGGGCAGGGCGAACTGACACTGGGAATATTCTCACTTCTTGCACAGGAAGAAAGCAGCAACATCTCAAAACGTACAAAATGGGGTAAAGAACAGCGAAGCAGACAGGAAGGATCCATTCCTACATGTGTATTCGGTTATGATTCAATTCGGATAAAAACTGAGACGAATAGAAAAAAAGCGATACTTCAAATTAATGAAATCGAAGCAGACGTAATAAGACTCATATTCTCACTTTATACTACCCAGGATCTCGGGGCGCTCAGGATAGCAAATGAACTTAATGAAAGGGGTTTCAGGACCAAGCGCAATAGTCAATGGACACAGGCGGCCATATGCAGGACACTTGCGAATGAATTGTACACAGGAAAGGTCATCAACAGAAAGCAGGAGATAACCGACTATCTTACCTCTAAAAGAAAGAACAGGGACAGGGAGGAATGGATAGTACACGAATATCCGGACCTTGCGATAATTGACCGGGGGACCTTCGAAAAGGCACAGACGATATTGAAGCAACGGCATACAGATTTCAAAGTGAACAGAACGAGGCAAAGCAACAGGCATCTTTTCTCAACGATTATAAAATGTGCTGAATGCGGTTACAGCTTTCGCAGGTATACGGCAACCTACGCAAACACATATTACAGATGGATCTGCTCCGGAAGAAACGTTCACGGCAAAAGCAGCTGCTCAAACAATACAGTACTTGACGAACAGGAACTTCTTGGATCAATCAGGGGGTATTTCACATCTGTCATTTCAGATAAAAAAGCGTTTTTTGACAGGACACAAAAGGAATTCAAAAGAATTTATGCGGAAAAGGATCTGCAAACAGGGGCTTTAAATGCTAAAGACATTAATAAAAGGATAACCCGGCTTAAAAAGAAGCGAGAAAAAACCCTCGATTTATTCACAGACGGAATCATTTCAAAGTCAGAACTTCAATTAAAGCTTGAGCCCATTGACAAAGAGATCAATGCTCATGAGAAAAACCTGGATTTAATCGGTGACGATGTTTCAAAACCTGACATTGTAAAAGCACGAATAGATCAGCTGCTTTATTCCATTGAAAACATCATGGATGATAATACACTTAATAATGCAGGGCTGAAACAAATTATTGAGAAGATAACAGTCAACCCTGAAGGAGAGGTAACTGTCCAACTAAAGAAAATATAATAGAAAATTTAATAGTTGAGACAACAATTAAATTACAATTTGTATCAACCGTCCACAAAGATGTTACTGAAAGGTTAAACAGGGCTAAACCTGAGCTTGCTGTCCATGTAAGGATGGTTCTTGAAGAGAACAAGGCGGAGAGGCATATCAGAGGCGGAGAGGCAACCAGGGCAAAATACCAGGGAGGCACTACGAAGGCAGGCTGATAAAGATCCTGATAAAATATTTGAAGTTTAAAAGCCGGCTGGATGGTCTGCTGTATGAGACAGATCATCCAGCCGGCTGAGTTTTTATGCAGAAGCTTTCTCAAAGGATTCACCTATAGTTGAAGTACTTGAAGCAGTGTAGCCAGCTGTTGTCAAGGCATTGATTTTTATGTTGCAATATTCTCATGGTATGATAATATTATTTATAAAGTTGCATAACCATTTCTTGTTTTTTGTAGAACGTATTGTTATTTTGCGTAAATTTGCGTTTTCCATCAGAAGGATATTTAAAAGGCGTTTGCCGACACTATACTTATAAAAAAGGGAGTGGGATTTTTGGGCTTTGGACAGGATATAGGAATCGATCTTGGAACCGCCAGTGTTCTGGTTTATATCAAAGGAAAGGGTATAGTGCTCAGAGAACCGTCGGTTGTAGCTATAGATAAGAATACGAACAAGTTGCTTGCAGTCGGGGAAGAAGCCCGCAGAATGCTTGGCAGAACCCCCGGAAACATTGTTGCTATAAGACCTCTCAGGGAAGGTGTCATTTCAGACTATGACATTACCGAGAGGATGCTGAAGTATTTTATAAACAAGGTATGCGGGAACAAAATGTTCAGGCTTTTCAGGCCAAGGATAATGGTGTGTGTGCCCAGCGGCGTAACCGAGGTCGAAAGGCGTGCGGTAGTTGATGCGGCCATGCAGGCAGGCGCAAGGAAGACATACCTTATTGAAGAACCAATTGCTGCAGCAATAGGAGCAGGTATAGACATTTCAAAGGCTTGCGGAAGCATGGTCGTTGATATTGGCGGAGGCACCACGGATATAGCAGTCATATCCCTGGGAGGCACTGTTGTATCATCTTCCTTAAAGGTGGCCGGTGATAAGTTTGACGAAGCAATAGTAAGGTATATGCGCAAAAAGCATAACATAATGATAGGCGAAAGAACCGCCGAGGAATTGAAGATAAATGTCGGAACAGTATATCCAAGGGTCCAGGAGGTTTCGATGGATGTAAGGGGAAGAAATCTCATATCCGGCCTTCCCAAGACAATTAACGTCACTTCGACTGAGATTATGGATGCCCTCGAAGAACCCATATCCAGCGTTATCGAAGCGGTACATGCCGTACTGGAGAGGACGCCCCCTGAACTTGCGGCGGACATCAGCGACAGAGGCATGGTCCTGACCGGTGGTGGATGTCTCATTTACGGACTGGACAAGCTGTTGCAGGAGAAGACCGGCATAAATGTAATCATAGCCGATGATGCAATATCCTGTGTCGCACTGGGCACCGGTGAAGCCCTGAATAATATAGAGTTCATCGAACAGAGTGCAGCAGCAGAAAACAGAAACAATAAGAGATAACATATTTACAAATATTAACAAATGGACGGGGAGAGTGTCAACCAAAAGGTTGACACTCTCCCCGTCCATTTGTTAACGTTCCTTTTCAACTTTGTTAATATAAACCATGTTAAGTATTTGTCCCTCCCCTCCGATATATACATTGTGGACGGCATAACGTTCCAATGGTCATGGACGATCATATCAAATACAATCCGAACAAATCAGGCAAGGATGCAGAATAAAAAACCATATACGGGCTTTGGAAAGGACTAAGTATGATACGAGGTCTATATACCTCCGGCTGGGGCATGCTTGCACTGGAAAAAAAGATGGACGTCATCTCGAATAATATGGCTAATGTCAGCACTACGGGTTTTAAAAAGGATACCGTAGTGTATGAAAGTTTTCCCGATGCACTTTATAAAAGGATATATGATACAAAAAGCAACCTGAACCCATCGGGTAATGTGGGAACCCTTCAGCTTGGAAGCGATGTGGGGGAGATCTATACATATTTCAACCAGGGACAGCTTGTGAATACCAACAACAATACCGATCTGGCAATAACCGGTGCCAATTCGGCTTTTTTTACTGTAACGGGGACGGATGAAGAAGGGAACAGCATGGAGTATTTCACCAGAGACGGCTCGTTTGTGGTTGACAAGGATAATGTACTCAGGACAAAGGACGGATATGCGGTCGCTGGTCAGGATGGCCCGGTAGTTATTGGAAGTGGTGATTTTGCCATAGATGAGGATGGATCGGTCATACAGAATGGTGAAATCTTGGACAGACTCCTCATAAAGCAGTTTGACAATACGGAAACCCTTCGCAAGTTCGGTTCGAACATGCTTGAATCCACCGACGATACGACGGAACAGGAATTTAGCGGGGTAGTCCGGCAGGGACATCTTGAACAATCCAATGTAACCATAGTCAAAGAAATGGTGAATATGATAACAGTGACACGTTCTTATGAAGCAAACCAGAAAATAATAACATCCATAGATACAACACTGGACAAAGCAGTCAACGAAGTTGGCAGATTGTAATAAAAGGCGGACAGGGGGAACTTGAATTATGATGAGGGCATTATGGACGGCGGCTTCGGGAATGGAAGCCCAACAATTTAACGTAGACGTTATTTCAAATAATCTGTCAAATGTAAATACTACGGCATTCAAGAAGGAACGGGCTGAGTTCAAGGATCTTCTTTATGAAACGATGTCGAGGGCCTATGTGATGGAGCAGAGCGGAAAGCCGGTAAACCTGCAGGTAGGTCACGGCACAATGGCAGTTGCGACGGTGAAGGATTTTGAAACCGGAAATCCCATGGAAACAGGGAGCACACTCGATTTTTCCATAGACGGGGATGCTTTCTTCATGGTTCTGGGCCCCACCGGGGAAATTGAATATACAAGGGACGGCAGTTTCAAGGCAAGTGTTACCGAAGATGGCTGGCAGCTGACAACGTCTGATGGATATCAAGTGCTCGACGAAACCGGGAATCCCATAATATTCAATGTGGATATATCAGATCTTACGGTAACCCAACTGGGTGAACTGGGATATATGGACGAGACGGGGACAACAGTAGCTCTGGGCCAATCCATCGGGCTGGTTAAATTTCAGAACAGGGCAGCTCTCGAAAGTATGGGCAGGAACCTGTATTCAAGCAATGATGCGACAGGAGAGGCAGTCCTTGATTCTGAAACCGGAACTCGCAGCCTTATCAACCAGGGGTATCTTGAAGCGTCAAATGTAAAAACCGTCGAGGAAATGGTGAAGCTCATAATTGCTCAAAGAGCTTATGAACTGAACTCAAAAGCCATCCAGTCGTCTGATGAGATGCTTGGTATAGCAAACGCCTTGAAACGGTAGTATCTGAAGGAGGTAAAATTGTGGCGATTGATGGTATAAGCGGTAATTCGAGCGATTCATATAACGGCATTGCTTCTGCAGCATCATCTCAGGCCGCGGCGCAACAGGTATCGGACAACAGCTTTGAAAAACTTCTCCAGCAAGCGGTGGACAACCGGGATGAGAAGGAGCTGAAGGAAGCCTGCAAGCAGTTTGAGGGAATAATGCTGAATATGATGTACAAGTCGATGAAGGCGACTATCATTAAATCCGACCTTGTTGAAGAGGATGCGGGGACGGAGTTGTTTCAGAGCATGCTGGATGAAGAGTTGGTGGACGAAGCGTCTCAGACCGGGACACTTGGCCTTGCCGATGCGTTATATAAACAGCTGAGCAGACAATTTCCTACTTCTTATGAAACCAGGGAAGTAAAGGAAGCTGCAGGTTCCTCAGAAGCTGACGGAACAGAAAAAGCAGAAGGAGTGGGTGGTACAACAGGTACTGCCGGTATGGAGGGAGGAGCTGCAGAGGCTGAATAAGCACATGTGGCGATCGCCGATGAAATCTGTAAATGACAACAGTATACGGATAATAATTGCCATTGCCATTCCAATTATGGTCCTGGTGGTATTGATGCTCTCCATCTACAAGTATGCAGGGCTTTTTTTTGTTGAAGGAAGCCTTTCGGCGGTAAATGGTGAAATGACCGTAGAGGGCACTGCCGGAGCCGGGGATGGAAATGAGGACGAGGGAGCGCAGGATGATTCCCAATCAGATAAGGGGCTTGAGTCCAGTCCCGTAAAGCATATCCAAAAGATAGAATATTTGAATAAGACGTCGGAATCGCAAGGGCTGAGGCAGGTTGTGAACCTTCTTGAGATCGATGTATCGGCACCGGGTGTCCGTATAGTGCCGGTATTATCCTCTGATCTTATATATGGGTTTGAAATACTGAGCTCGATGGTTTCCAGAAAAAACGCATATGCCGCTGTTAATGGCGGGTTTTATACACTTTATGGGCTACCTTCGGGAATGGTGGTAATTGACGGGCAGCTGATCACCCTGTCAACAGGCAAGTTTCCTGTATTTACACTTACTGACGGGATAGCTGACATCACCGATTTCAATAGTGAACTGACAATCAGATATAAAGGTAGTGATGGCAGATTGGGTACCATCAATGCCGACTGTATGAATACGCCTGTCGGGGAAGGGCTGACTGCGGTTTACACTCCATTATACGGAAGAACCAACAGGATGGAAACTCAAAATATGACTGTAACCATAAGGAACGGGATTGTTGAGGACGTGGGGATATATCCCGCTGAAACGAGCATCCCTGTGGATGGCATGCTTTTGACCTTCGCGCTTCCGATGCAGTATTCCGGGGAGGGGCTGCCTGTAATTGCCGGCGACAGTATCTCGCTCATCCACAGTCCGGACTTCATAAAAACCGGCACCCAGGCATATGAGTGCGGCAGCTGGATCGTCAGGGATGGACAAATAGTCATCGGGGATAAGGATATTTGGGTGGGCGTGCTCACCAACCATGACCCAAGGACGGTCATCGGCATCAGGGAGGATGGTACTGTATTGCTTATTACTGTTGACGGGAGACAACCTGGATATAGTGAAGGCATGACAGGAAGAGAGCTTGGGGAATATCTACTTGAAAATGGTGTAAAAGAAGCGGCCATGCTGGACGGAGGTGCATCCACCGAAATGATCGTTGACGGTGAGATAGTAAATAAGCCCTCCTTCAAAAGCCAGGAGAGACCCCTTGCAGGCGCCCTTCTTATTTTTAAATGAATTCGCAACAATAAATTTTTAAAATGATTTTAAGAAATTATTAATTTCTCTGGAACTTTTATCCCTATTCAAGGTCTAATCTATTGAGCGTTAAAGAGTTCCAACATAAATTAAACCAACTATCAAGAAAGAGGTGTATTCATTTGAAAAGAAGAATTTCATTGTTATTAGCGGTCATCGTGATTTTTACTCTTGTTCTGCCAATTCAGGCATTTGCCGAGACCATGGACCAATCTCTCGAAAATGCCATAAAGATCGCAAAAACCAAATTTGAGATCCCGGACAATTATAGATTCGAATCCAACATAAGCACGGATGGGGCCAAAAAGATATTCTACCTTAACTGGAACAGCAAGGACACTATTGATGGAAGCAGCATCAGTGTGACTGTAAATGAAGATGGAGTCATATTGAGCTACTATACATATTCATCATCTGATTACACACAGACAAAAAAGCTTCCTGCTCTGAGCAGACAGGAGGCGGCAAAGAAGGCCGAAGAATATATAAAGTCCATCGATGCCGACCTGCTGGCACAAATAAAATTGCAGGACGCCAACCAGAACTACAGCCTGGATTCCAGCTACTATTTCAATTATTACAGGGTAGTTAACGGACTTCCTTTCTACAACAATAGTGTATATGTCACCATAAGCAGACAGACAGGCAAACTGCAGAATTTCAGCCGCAACTGGACCTTCGGACTGACTTTCCCGACGCCCAAGTCAATAACACTTGATGCAGCAAAGCAGGCATACAAGGATAACATGGGCCTCAAGCTAATATACAAGTATTCCTACGACTACAGCAAAAATGTACTCAGGTTGTTCCCGGCTTATGTACCTGTTTATGAAAATGGTTCCTATGTGCTTGATGCAGTCACCGGTGAAAGGGCGCATATCGGCTACTATTACGGGATAATGTACGATCAGGCCATGGGCGGAGCAAGCGCTTCTGCAAAAACCATGAATTCATCAGTTACAGAAGTCATTCTCGATCCGGATGAACAAAAGGCGGTATCTGATGCAGCAAAACTGAAAACTCTGGAGGAAGTTGAAGCAATCGCAAAGGCGGCAGGCTTCACTGGGATAACCAATGAATACAAGCTCGATAATTACAGCCTTTATGCAAACTGGCCTTTAAGAGAGGAATATACCTGGAGCCTGAACTACTCCAAAACCGACGCCGATAAGCAGGTGGTAAGCAATATCTATGTCGGAGTCAATGCTAATACGGGCGTCATCCAGAACTATTACAGTTACTCCTCAAGTCAGCAGGGTACAAAAGCGGTCTATACTCAGAAGGATGCAAAGGCTGCAGCTGACAAACTCCTCGCTGCATACTACGCTGATTTCGTGAAACAGGTTAAATACGACGAACTCTATACGGAAGAAATGGTTGCGAATTATGGAACAACCGAACCAACGAGTTTCTCACTTAGATATATCAGGCTTGTTAACGGAATTGAATTTCCTGATAACAGCATCAATATCGAATACAATGCTATTACCGGAGAAATCAGCAACCTCAACATGGCATGGTTCAATACGACCTTCCCGGCCTTAAATAACACAATAACACTTGATGCCGCCTATGAAAAGCTCTTTGAAAATGTAGGACTGAACCTGGAATACAGGCTCAAGACACAGAGCTTCTCAAGATACGGTACCATCACGGAAACGCCCGAAGTAATGCTCGCATATGCACTTGATACAACAAAACCGCACATAATAAGTGCAGTCACGGGAAACCTGCTGGATTACAACGGTGATGTGTACAAGGAAGCCGTATTGGTATCATACACTGATATAGCAGGTTCGTATGCAGAGAATCAAATAACGGTTCTGGCGGAAAACGGCATATCTCTGGAAGGAACGGAATTTAAGCCGGCAACCGTTATACTGCAGAAAGACTTTCTGTTGCTGCTTTCAAAGACACTGAACTATTATGGCATAGCTATAACAGACAAGAGCTCACAAGAAGAAATAGACAATCTTTATTCTTACCTGATCAGGGAGGGCATTGTTAAGGAGGGTGAGAAGGCACCCAATGTAACTGTGACGAGGGAGGAAGCCGTCAAATATATAATCAGGGCTATGAAGTTTGATAAAGTAGCAGACCTGAAGGATTTATACAAGGCAAGTACCTTCGCGGACAGGGGACAAATAACCGAAGGGCTGGAAGCATACATCTCCATTGCAGCAGGGCTGAAGATAATCAATGGCTACAACGGCAGCTTCAATCCCAAAGGTGGGCTTACAAGGGCAGCTGCGGCAGTCATGATTTACAACTACCTGCAAGCATCGTAAGTAAGTTAAATCAGGCAGTTGGAGCAGGCAGGCAGCCGGGCTTCAGGCTACATAACAGTCAGGAGAGTGGGAACAGTTCTCACTCTCCTTTGCATTGTATTGCAGTATCCGTTGGAAAGCTATCCCAAAATCCTCTTAAATGCGCCGAAAGAAGGATTTTTTTCATTTATGGAGAATATAATATATATGTTGATGCGAGGTGAGGAAAATGCTCATTGATACCAGTCTGACAATCGCATATAAATGTCCTTCGTGCGGAAGCTTTGAATTCTTCAATGTTTCACTCTTTTCGATGTCCAGCAGGGAGGACAGTGTTCTCCGTTGCCATTGTAAAAATTCCAGAATCACTGTAAGAGCTGATTTCGAACGGGGACTGCTTGTAAAGATGCCATGTATCGGCTGTGGAAATGATCATGCATTCCTTTTTGGCAAAAAAGATCTTTTGACAAAGGAGATCAATACATTCAGCTGCCCTGAAACTGGAATGAAGCTGTGTTTCCTCGGAAAGGACTTACCTGTCAGAAAAGCAGTGGACAACATTGAAGAGGAACTTGATGAACTGATCAACATGTTTGGATACGACAGTTATTTTAGAAATACCCAGGTCATGCTGGATTCTTTGAACAAGATACATGATATTGCCGAGCAGGGCAATTTATACTGTGAATGCGGCAACAGGGACATCGAACTTGTCCTGCTGTCCGACAGGATATTTCTCAAATGCAGCAGATGCAATACGGGGAAAATGATCAAGGCGGCAACAAATGAAGACTTGAAAGCTGTCATGGTGAAGCAGAGCATGGTTGTTTGTGAAGAAATACCTCAATTCTTTGGAAAAGTACCGTATACAATTTTAAAAGATTGACAATAATATTTGCATAGTGTTATAATGCCTAAGGTAGTATTCAAGAAACATTCTTTTTGTTTTTTATCCCTAAAATATAACCTAGGAAGTTTCATGTGTTTTCCGTATAGCAATATATCCTTCTTATTATTACAAAAAGCAGGAATCTATTCTAAACAATACTTTGAAACTGTTAACACTAAATGACAGAATGAGTTTCCAATAAATCAAATAAATATCATAGTTTTATAAGGCGGTGAATTATGGAAGAAATTAATCTTGGGAGTAAATCGCTGGGAGATTTGCAATACATAGCCAAGATGATGGGCATAGAAGAAATCCCAGGTGATGGTAAGAATGAACTTATCGAAAAAATCCTGGGAGCCGGTTCAAAAGACGGCAATAACACAGGGGAGATGGCTGCAAAACCCAAAAGGGGTAGAAAGCCTGTGAAACTCCAGACGGAAGATGGTGACGCAGATATGCAGGAAGCCGAACCAAAGAATGAAGAAACGGTTTCAAAGGCTAAAAAGGCTACTGGTACGGTAGCAGTGAAAACACAGCAGGACAAGAAACAGGTGAAAAAAGCTCAACCAGGAGCGAAAAAAACAGCTGATGAGATAACTGAAGAAACAGAACAAGCGGATGCCGTGCAGGACAATTCGGGTAATGAAACCGAAGATATAACTGTAAATGACGAACCCGCTACAATGAGAAAATCAAAGAGAGGCAGGCCGAGCAAAGCAGCGGCCGTTCAGGAGACAATACCGGAGCCTCCGTCTGAAGATAAAATCGTTAATCAATCACAAACAGTCACTATTCCACATCACAAGCCGGTACATGGCAAAAACCGTTTGGATGCCCTTAATGAGCAGAAAGTTCATCCTCGGCAGGAGATCAAAACGGAACCGACTCAAATCCAAAGGCAGGAAACTGTCATGCCTGAGGCTAATAAAGATGAGGATAGGCCAACTCAAAGAGTTTATGAACAAAAACGTGAAAATGGAAATAATCAGCAGGAAGGTCGCTATAACCAGCTCGAAGGCAGGGTAGCCCAGCCGGAAGGCAGGCCAGCTCAACTGGAAGGCAGGCCAGCTCAACAGGAAGGCAGGCCAGCTCAACAGGAAGGCAGGCCGGTTCAACAGGATGGCAGGCCGGTTCAACAGGATGGTAAACCAGTCCAGCAACAGAATGGCGGCGAGAAGATTGAAGCGGACGATCCGGTGGAAGGTGTGCTTGAAGTTCTTCCTGACGGATATGGATTTCTGAGGAGCGACAATTTCCTTTCCGGTCCCAAGGATGTATATGTATCACCCTCACAAATCAGGCGGTTCGGACTTAAAACCGGCGACAAGGTCAGAGGAAAAGGCAGGATACCCAAAGAGGGCGAGAAATTCCAGGCATTGCTTTATGTACAGACAGTCAATGGTGATACACCGGATATTGCGTCCAAAAGAGTAGCATTTGAATATCTGACACCTATTTTTCCTGAACAGAAGCTAACGCTGGAGACCGGTCCCAAGGAGCTTTCTACGAGGTTAATAGACCTTATCGCACCAGTAGGCAGGGGTCAGAGGGGTATGATAGTGTCTCCTCCAAAAGCAGGTAAGACAATACTCCTTAAGAAAATTGCCAATGCAATAACAACTAATTGGCCTGACGTTGAGCTTATAGTCCTCCTCATAGATGAGAGGCCCGAAGAAGTTACGGACATGCAGCGCTCGATAAAGGGCGACATCATATATTCGACTTTCGACAAGGTACCGGAGCATCACATAAAGGTTGCAGAAATGGTGCTCGAACGTGCACAGAGGCTGGTAGAGCACAAGAAGGATGTAGTCATACTCCTTGACAGTATCACCAGACTGTCCCGTGCGTACAACCTCACCATACCCCCAACGGGCAGGACTCTGTCGGGCGGACTTGATCCCGGCGCTCTCCATAGCCCGAAGAGGTTCTTCGGTTCTGCCCGTAATATTGAATTTGGGGGCAGCCTGACTATCATAGCAACAGCACTTATCGAAACCGGAAGCAGGATGGATGATGTAATATTCGAAGAATTCAAGGGAACGGGCAATATGGAAATCCACCTTGACAGAAAGCTTTCAGAAAAGAGGATATTCCCTGCAATAGACATAAACAAGTCGGGGACAAGAAGGGAAGAGCTGCTGCTCAACCAACGCGAGCTTGACGGTATATGGGCTATAAGGAAGGCCATGAGCAGTCTGGGAACCTCTGAAGTGACAGAGATGATTCTGAACAAGCTACAACAGACAAAAACCAATGAGGATTTTGTAAGAAGCATCAATGTGCAATTTTTAGACAAGTAATATATCCCCTTTATGGATATATAATAGAAATAATTGTGCTTGCAGTAATAATAGGCATGTGTTAGAATAATGTTTGCTGGCAAAATGGCGAAAACTATTTTGCACAAGAGTATGAGAAGGAGAATAACGATGAAAGAAAATATCCATCCGAAGTATGGCGAAGCGGTTGCAAAGTGCGCTTGCGGAGAAACCTTTACAACAGGCTCAACAAAAAAGAATCTTCATATTGAAATATGCTCCAAATGCCATCCGTTTTTCACAGGAAAGCAGAAGTTAATCGATGTCGGCGGACGCGTTGAGAAATTCAAGAAAAAATTTGGTATCGTTGACGATCGCTGATTTTTGTTTGTAGGTATTCACCAACAGATTAAATAATGCATAGAAGTGTAAAAATTGTGTCAAATGTGCCAATAATGTATTTGAAAAAGAATAGTAAGAGTGTTAAACTTAAGGCTGAACAAGGTTCAGCCTTTTTTCTTATATGGAACAGCTTTTAAACGACAGCCTTTATATAACAGAGGAGAATAATAAATGAAAAAAACAAGCATAGGGGGCCAGGCATTACTTGAAGGCCTACTGATGATGGGCCCGAATGATATTGCAATAGCCATCAGAAAACCTGATGGTGAGATCATTATCGATAAGAAGCCGGTACCGCCCAAATCACTGGCGGCAAAAATACCGGTCATCCGCGGGGCTGTAAATATGTTCAGACAGATGGTCATTGGCGTTAAGGCAATAATGTATTCTGCTGACTTCATTGAGCTCGAGGAAGGACAGGAAGGTGAAAAGCCTTCAAAACTTGATGCATTCATTGAGAAGCTGTTCGGCGACAAATTCAAGGATGCAATAGTATATTTTTCTGTAATCATTGCCCTTGCTTTCAGTATAGGATTGTTCATACTGCTTCCGAATGTGATAGCGGGCTTTTTTAATTTTAATGAAGAGACCAGATTGGGACTACTTGCATACAACTTCATTGAGGGTTTAATCAGGATAGCATTGTTTTTCGGATATATTTACTTCGCCTCGCTCATGAAAGATATCAAAAGGGTATGGCAATACCACGGTGCAGAGCATAAGACCATTCACTGCTATGAAAAGGGAGAAGAACTAACAGTTGAAAATATTAGAAAATATACAACCAAGCATCCGCGTTGCGGGACTTCCTTCATGTTTCTGGTAATGGTCATTGCCATTATTATATTTTCCCTGCTGCCGTGGTTATCACCGGTTATGAATGTCCTTATGAGGCTGGTGCTCATACCGCTTGTTGCAGGATTATCGTATGAGCTACTGAAGTTTTCAGGCAAGCATGTGGATTGGCCAATAATGAAAGTTATCATCGCTCCTGGAATGCTGTTCCAGCTCTTAACCACCAAGGAGCCGGATGATGCGCAGATAGAGGTAGCGATAGCAGCCATGAACGCGGTACTGGTCGAGGATGAAAAGGCCGATGAGTGGTAAGATCAGAGATTATCTCGACGAGGCGGTCAGGAAGCTGGCGATGTCCGGCATCGTTGAACCTGTAGTCGATGCTTCGGTATTACTGTGTCATATATTGAAATATAACAGGGCTTATCTATACGCACATGGCGGGGATAGCCTTGAAGAAGCAGCAAAATCAAGGTTTGAAGAGTTGCTCAAGCTTAGATGCACCGGGATGCCTGTGCAATATCTGACCGGGCATCAGGAATTCATGTCACTGGATTTTGAGGTGAATGCATCAGTGCTCATACCCAGACAGGACACGGAAGTATTAGTCGAAGAAATGATTGAAGCAGGGAGGGAGTATTGCCGTAAAAGAGGCAATCCGCCCAGGATCCTTGATATTGGTACGGGTTCGGGGTGTATAGCCATAAGCCTTGCACATTATCTTCCCGGATGTATGGTTACGGCTGCAGATATCTCCAGTGAGGCACTGGAAACCGCCAGGGCCAATTCAATCCGGAATGGTGTATCAGATAGGTTGGAATTTATCAACACTGATCTGTTTGAAGGAATAAAGAACAGGAAGTTCAATATTGTCGTTTCCAATCCCCCATATATTGAACATAAGGATCTGCCTGGTCTCCAGCGCGAGGTTGGTGGCTTCGAACCTGCGCGTGCATTGGATGGTGGAGTGGACGGATTGGATTTTTACAGACGTATAGTTGACGGATCGCCGGAAATACTCGAACCTGGAGGAATACTTGCTTTTGAAGCCGGGGCGGGGCAAGCCGGAGAGATTGTTGAAATGATGAAAGTGAATTTTACCGGGGTAATAGTCAGAAAGGATCTTTCAGGAATCGACAGGGTGGTATCCGGTACGTTACGGGAGATGTAAAGAGAGAATTACTGAGAGGGGAAAAAGCTGTGGATAAATTTTTATTGTTGGCAGTGTCCATATTACTGCCGGCAATTGCTGCTGCTTTATGCCATATCATCAAAAAGCGGTCGGCACGATGGGTTATAGTAATATTAACTTCAGTCGCCCTTGTGGTTACAGCAGTATTATTTGCTGTAATGGTGAAAAAGGCAGGAGGAAGGATCGAAATGTCCTTTGATGTCTTTGCGCTTGATGCAGGATGGATTATCAAGTTTCTTGATCTGGCACTTCTTGTTTATATCATATACCTGGGACTTTCTCTTAAAAAGCTTATAATATCAATACTCGCCGTGCTTCAATTTTTTCTGGTGGTATTTCTTGAAGTTTTTGTGAATGCTGTGGAGACTAAAAATGCCTTTGTAATAGACCATCTCTCACTAGCAATGATATTCCCCGTATCAATAATAGGACCTGTCATAGTTCTATTTGCCCTGGGATACATGGATGGGCAGGAGCATCACAATCACAATGCAAAGTCGAAGCAGCCCAGGTTTTTCATGATGATGTTCGTACTGCTTGCGGCTATGAATGCCTTGACAATGACAAACGACCTGATGGGGCTGTATTTCTTCTGGAAAGTCACCACACTTTGCTTGTTTCTGCTAATTTCACACGACGGCAACGCCGTACTGGTGGACAATGCAGTAAGGGCCCTGTGGATGAATATGCTGGGAGGTGTTGCGTTCATAGTCGGCAACATTCTTATATATAAATCAGCGGGAACACTGGCAATTGATGAGCTGACAAGTATGGGTTCCGGTACTCCGCTGGTCGGGGTGTTACCGATGGGTCTTGGCATACTCTGCTTTTTGGGATTTGTTATATCAATCCGGATGTCTTTTCAAAGCTGGCTTCAAAGTGCAGCGGTGGAACACATCCCTGTATCGGTGGTGCTTAACTCAAGTGCCATTGTGATGGCGGGGATATACCTGATGGTCAGGTTGGCTCCTATATATGGTGGAACCCCCACAGGAAAGGTGATTGCCGCTATCGGAGGATTTACCTTCCTTGCAGCATCAGCACTTACAATAAGTCGGCGTGAAGCAAAGTAACGTTGGATTCTGAATGCTATTTCAAATCAATCAAAGCAATAGTAATATCATCCTGAATTTTTGAGACATCTTTTATTCCGCCATAAATACAAGCCTCTTTAACTGCTGATTCGAGAATTTCTTCTACTTCTCCCGTACTCTTGAGTATGTGTTCCAACAGTCTTTTTTTCCCGAACAGCTCATTTTGAAAATTCCGGATTTCGATTATGCCATCAGTGAACAACAACAGACGATCACCGGATTTATAGCCTATCTGCATATCCGAGTAATCAGGTTGCTCGGACCAATTGCTCAATGGTATCCCTGGCTGCTTCAGAGCCTTTATATTCTCTCCTGAAATCAAAATGGGGCTTGCATTATGGCCGGCATTGGAATAGGAGATGGTTTTGGCATCAAGATCAATTATTGCGTAAAAAATAGTTATGTACATTTCTTCATAAGCTCTCAGGCGGTTGAATGCCCTGAAAAGATCATCCAATGCCCTGGCAGGGGAAAGGATTTCCTTGTTCAGTGATGAATTGAGAAATACAGTCAGCATGGATGCGGGAACTCCATGCCCGGAAACATCAGCAATGCATAGGCCAAGATGCTTTTCACCGATTCTGAAGATGTCAAGAAAATCGCCGCCGATAGCTTCAGACGGTTTATAAATATAATTGAAGGTGATATGCTCATCGGATATGGGCTTTGGAAGAAGACAGGCCTGAAGTTGACGTGCTATGCTCAGATTATCCAACATGGCTTTGTTCTGTTTTAACATTTCTTGTTGCAGCGCTTTCACTTCAGTTACGTCCCTCATGACCTCCACAATAGCAATAACTTCGCCCTTGGGGTTTTTTACCGGAGAACTCAATACAGAGAAAACCTTGCCATTAATTATTTCTTCCTTTTCTGACGGATTTCCATATTTTATGACCTGCTTTGATATGCAATTTTCACAAGGTTCCGATCTGCCTGAAGCCTTATAACATTTATCACCTAATTTGGCGTCTAAAAGGTTCTCAGTCATCTCCTTGTTCATATAAATGATATTGCAGTCAAGGTCCAATACCCTTACCCAGTCTAACATTCCATTTATGATTTGTTTTATTATCTGCGTGTTTTCCTTGAAATACCTCATGTGATTGCCCTCCGGTCGCTTGATGTCAACAAACTTGATTAGATGATACCAAATATAGGCCTGAAGGGCAATACTCAGGTATTCTTTTATCAAAAGTCAGACATTTTTGTATTTGCCAATTATAATTGTTATAGAAAGACTTTTTGAAAAGCTTAAGCTGCCACAACATCAAGGAGGTGTATTTGTAACACTTCGAGTGATATACAGGAATGAAGTGTTACAAAACACTAGCCAGATGACAATAAAAATCATATTTGGGAGGGTTTAGCGTGAAGATTAAAACTAACGGTATCATAGGCATTATAATAATTATCATAGGTGTCCTGTTTCTACTAAAGAATTTCAATATATTCAGCCCATTTTTTGATTCACTCAGTTTTGGATCACTTATAGGAACTTTCTGGCCATCACTGTTCCTTATCATTCCTGGTCTCCTTTTCCACTATGGATTTCTGTCCGGAGGAAGGAAAGACGCCGGATTGCTGGTTCCGGGAGGGATACTGCTGGTACTTGGTGTCGTGTTCCAGTTCAATATGCTTTTCGGTGGATGGGATGTGACCTGGCCAGCATATATATTTGCAGTGGCATTCGGTTTGTTTGAACTGTACCTGTTCGGGGGAAGGGAAAAGGGCTTGCTCATCCCTGTCGGTATCCTGGGCGGCTTGTCGGTCATATTCTTCTTTACAATTTCGCTTAAGGAATTGCTCGGACCGGGCACAACTGGGTTTATTGCACCGATTGTACTGATTTTCATCGGAATTGTAGTTATTTTTGGGAAAAAGTCTGTTTAAGAGACACCTCATTATGCTATAATATCTTTATTGCTATAGGTTATATGTAATTTTTTTAATCATATGTTTGACATGTGTTTGGAACAATGGCGTTCTCGGACCGGCTTTTTATGCCCTTGAGAACGCTTTTTTTATAAAATTTTCAATATTAAAAATTCGCCTTGCAATGAGGATAAGGAAGAGAGAGGATGTGCGTATCATGACGAAATACAGCAATGAAGATGTTGTCAGAATAGTCAGGGAACAGGATGTAAAATTTATCAGGCTTCAATTCACAGACATATTCGGAACACTTAAAAATGTAGCAATCACCGCCGACCAGTTGGAAAAAGCCCTGGATAACAAATGTATGTTTGATGGGTCATCAATAGAAGGATTTGTACGTATTGAAGAATCAGACATGTATCTCAGACCGGATACCAACTCATTTGTTGTGTTCCCTTGGAGGCCCCAGACGGGTAAGGTCGCCAGGCTTATATGTGATGTATACAATCCGGACGGAACACCATTTGAAGGGGATCCGAGGTATACTTTGAAGAAGATCCTGGAAAAGGCCGTGAAGATGGGTTATGACACCTTCAATGTAGGACCGGAATGCGAATTCTTCCTGTTCATGACTGACAGCGAAGGAAAAGCGACAACTATAACGCACGACAACGGAGGCTACTTCGATCTGGGACCGGTTGATCTGGGAGAGAATGCGAGAAGGGATATGTGCCTTGCACTGGAGGATATGGGCTTTGAAATTGAGGCATCACATCATGAAGTGGCTCCCGGGCAGCATGAAATTGACTTTAAATACAACGATGCACTGACTACTGCGGATGCCATCCTTACCTTCAAGCTGGTGGTCAAGACGGTGGCACAACGCCACGGGCTGCATGCAACATTCATGCCCAAGCCGATCTATGGAATTGCCGGATCAGGAATGCATGCGAATGCCTCACTATTCAGAGACGGTAAAAACATATTCTTTGATGAGAACGATCCCCTTCAGCTAAGTCAGGAGGCATACTGGTTCATAGGCGGATTAATGAAGAACATGAGACAGATTGCCGCTATCACAAATCCGCTGGTCAACTCATACAAGAGGCTTGTACCGGGGTATGAAGCTCCAATTTATATAGCATGGTCGGCAAGGAACAGAAGCCCGCTCATAAGGATTCCCGCCGCGCGTGGCTCATCGACCAGAGTAGAGCTCAGATGCCCGGATCCATCGTGTAACCCGTATCTGGCGCTCGCAGTAATCCTTGCAGCAGGCCTGGACGGTATCGAGAACAAGATTCAGCCGCCGCCATCCGCTGACAAGAACCTGTTTGAACTTACCGATGAGGAAAGGAAAGCTGAAGGTATCGGATCACTCCCGGGAAGTCTGGATGAAGCCCTTGAGGAAATGGCCGGCAGTGCGTTTGCCAAAGAGGTGCTGGGGGATCATGTTTTCAGTAAATACCTTGAGGCCAAATTGAATGAAGCTGATGAATACAGAAAAAGAATCAGCCAGTGGGAAATTGACTCATATCTGACAAAGTATTAATATAATATAAATGCAAGGTTAAAGCCGGAGGGCGGTTATGGGAGTAAGGCCGGTTATCGGGATAACACCCGGATACAGCTCAGATAAGGATAGACTTTATATAGGCAAAGGATATATCGATGGCATCAATATGGCAGGGGGGCTTGCCGTATTGATGCCGTTATCCGAAGATGAGGAAATAATCGGCAGACTCCTGGAAACCTGCCAGGGTGTGCTGCTGCCGGGTGGAGCCGATATTGACGCTTTCCACTACGGTGAGGCAAATCTCAAGGCAAACGGTGAAATTTCCCCGCACCGGGACAGGATGGAGCTGGCCGTTGCAAGAAAAGCTTTAGAGCTGGGAAAGCCGATCTTTGGAATCTGCAGAGGGATACAAGTGCTGAATGTAGCACTTGGAGGCACTTTATACCAGGACATATACTCGCAGAACAAGGACATTGAGATGCTGAAGCACTGGCAGGAGGCACCCGACTGGTATCCTGTGCATGAGGTTGCCATATGCAGGGATACATATATCTGGGATTGCTTTAAAAGAGACAAAGTAAGAGTTAATTCCTATCATCACCAGGCGGTGAAGGGCCTTGGGAAAGGGCTTGAAATCACAGCTGCGTCCCCGGATGGTGTGATCGAGGCAATAGAATACAGGGGAAGTACCTTTGCCGTAGGAGTGCAGTGGCATCCTGAAACAATGTGGCAGGCTGACAAGGAATTCCTCAGACTGTTCGAAGGCTTTGTCAGCGCTGCAGGGGCAACTGGCTGAACGGAATGTGAAGATATCTGGAGAATAAACCGGATAAAAGGAGGTGTAGCATTGGCAGACAGATTCTGTGAAGGAGATATAGTGGAATTCAAAAAGGAACACCCCTGTGGCAGCAAGCAGTGGGAAGTTACCAGAACCGGAGCTGATTTCAGGGTGAAATGCCTTGGCTGTCAGCACCAGGTCATGCTGCCGCGTCCCAAATTTGAGAAAAGCGTCAAGAAAATCATCAAATCCAATCTTCCTGTGAACTTATCTTAAAATAAACAGAAAAATTACAATTGAAAGATTTTAAAATAATGTCTCGGGACTATCCAACAATTTCTGTAGCGTATTGTAATATTTGCCGATGTGAAGACCGTCGACAAGAGCGTGATGTGCTGATACTGAGAGGGGGAGCAGCATCTTGCCGTTGCTTTCAAAGTATTTGCCCCAGCCTATCCTTGGAATGCTGTCTACCGGATGCGTATGCATGGCGTGGGAAATGCTTGTGAAGGAAATCCACGGGATGCTCGTTACATATAGCAGATCATCCCTTTCTGGTACATCATCTATATTTGCTGTTTGTTTAGCCTTTTCGATCCTGACCTGTGCATTTGAACGAAAATCAACGAAATCCTCCATATATTCAACAGTACAATAACTAAAAGCGCCCGAATCGGTCATTACCGTACACGAGGGGCTTACACTGTCGTATTCTGCCAGCTTGTCCCCTTTGATTCTGAGCCTCAGTTCCCTTATTTCATTGGCTGTTTTTGATGAGAGATAAAGCATGGATATGAAGAAGGGCAACTCTTTTTCCTTTATATATGACAGGAATATCGTGATGTCTATGTTTCCGCATATGTTGAAATGGGGATAATCAAAGTCTTTAAAATACCTGTAATGATCTTTTCTTTCCCAGCCTTCGATATCAATGAATTTCATGAATTGACACTCCAATCGTATTTAATATCATAACAATAATAACATATTCATAGCACTTGCCGGAAGTATATTTGAGTCGCAGTAATATTAAAGCCTGTAAGGATTCCGGATACCGGAAGCCTGATAAAGGAATAATAAAAGAAAAATTAAAGGAATGATGAAATTTTGCAAAACAGACTGTGGAACAATAGATTGAAAACGTTGATTTATGCGGTTGTCGGGTCTTTGGGACTTGCTTTGTTGGTTTTCTCATTTACTTCGGGGTATATTACACGAAATGCTCCAAGAATGGATTCCCCGGAAAATATGCAGATATCAACTTTGATGTCCGCCGGCACAAATCAGGCAGGACAGACGACAGAAAAAGTTAATATAGTCACAGGTAATGTGAATGTGGAAACTGTTGCCCAATCGGTGGCCAGGACCGCTACAGAGTCCGTAGTGGGTATAACACTGGAGATACCTGACACGGGCAGCCTTTTCGACAGTAATTCCGGAACACAGGTCGGCGTAGGATCGGGCTTTATCGTAGATCAGAACGGATATATCCTTACGAACAATCACGTGGCTGGAGATAAGGGCAGTAAGCTGGTAGTAACCCTCAGTGACGGTAGAAATGTGGATGGTATAACGGTATGGACCGATCCGGTACTGGACCTCGCAGTGGTTAAGGTTGAGCTCACAGGTCTGCCGGTGTTGACATTGGGAGACGCCACAACCCTTAGTGTCGGTGAACCGGCCATTGCTATCGGAAATCCGCTGGGCCTTGAATTCCAAAGCACAGTAACATCGGGGATTATAAGTGCAGTGAACAGAACGATCAGGGTAGATACAGACCAGGGTGCAAACTATATGGAAGGCCTCATACAGACAGACGCCAGCATCAATCCTGGCAACAGTGGCGGGCCCCTCCTGAATTCTAAAGGGGAGGTTGTCGGTATTAATACGATTAAAGTATCAAGCGCTGAAGCGATGGGGTTCGCCATCCCGATTAACGCAGCAAAACCAATAATTGATAAGCTTGCAGACGGAGGAACTTTTAAAGAGGCCTATCTTGGGGTATTCGCTTTTGACAGGTCCCTTCTTAAATACATCAACGGATTTAGTGAGACGAAGGAAAACTCCGATGGGGTATATGTTGCATATATTGATGAAACAAGTCCTGCATACAAGGCGGGCATCAGAAAGGAATGCATCATAAAGTCAATAGATGGAACTGAAGTGAATACCATGCTGCAGATGAGGACGATAATCCTTTCAAAAACCCCGGGTGATATTGTAGACATAACCCATATGATGCATGGGGAAGATACATGGATCACTGTTCCGGTAGAACTTGCTGAAAAAGTTAATAACGGCAGTGTTACAAGATGAGAATGCCAATCAGGATAGGATATCGTAAAAACACCATTCATAGTAAGCAGGAAAGCGTGAAAAATTACCTTGACAGCTTCATGGCGCGCTGGTAGAATATTAGACAATATTTGAAAATAGTATATGTTAATATGAAAAAGCCATGAAGGAAATAAGATGCGTTCGATTGTATAAAGAGAGCAGGCGGGTGGTGAAAGCCTGAACGGAAAACGCATGTATAGCTCATTCCGGAGCTGCATTGACGCAATAGCGCTCAATGACGATGACTACGTTACAGTTTTAGTACAATAGTACTTACTGAGGATATGCTGTTATTGCATATCAAAGTAGGGTGGTACCGCGTCGGATCATACCTTCGCCCCTGCAGAACGATTCTTTCTGCATGGCGGAGGTTTTTTATTTTTAGATTTTATTTATAAAGGTTTTATTTAGGAGAGGTATACGTTAGAAAGGAGGGAGCTGCTATGAATATCACCGGAGCGCAGGCAATTATAAAAGCACTTGAGTTGGAGAAGGTAGATACTGTATTTGGTTATCCTGGGGCAGCCATTTCTCCATTTTATGATGCATTATTGGAATCAGAAATCAGCCATATTCTTACAAGGCATGAACAGGGTGCAGCACACGGCGCCAGTGGATATTCCAGGGCAACAGGGAAGACCGGCGTATGCGTCGCCACCTCCGGCCCGGGTGCTACAAACCTCATTACAGGCATTGCAACCGCGTATATGGACTCCATCCCTTTGGTGGCCATTACAGGCCAGGTATCCACTGAGCTGATCGGCAGGGATGTCTTTCAGGAAGCCGACATTACCGGTGCTACCGCGCCTTTCTGCAAGCACAATTATCTTGTGAAAAAAGCAGAGGATCTTCCGAGGGTATTCCGGGAGGCATTCCATATAGCTTCAACTGGAAGGCCTGGACCGGTCCTTATAGATATACCGGTTGACATTCAAAACAAGACACTGGATTTTAAATATCCTGCCAAAGTGGATATAAGGGGGTATAAACCCAAAGAAAAGGGACACATTCTTCAGATAAAGAAAGTTGCCGAGGCTTTGTCAACAGCTAAAAAACCTGTTATATGCGCCGGCGGTGGTGTAATCAGTGCGAAGGCTTCAGGGATCCTTACCGAATGCGCAGAAAAGTGGGGAATTCCTGTAACTACTACACTTATGGGAATCAGCTCCATACCTACCGACCACGGTCTGTGTTATGGCATGGTAGGTACTCATGGCAGCTTTGCTGCCAATTACGCGGTCCACAATGCCGACCTGCTTGTCATCATGGGGGCGCGTGTAGGCGACAGGGCTATGGGCACAGCCAGCCAGATAGCTCAGAGAGCTAAAATAGTGCACATTGACATTGACCCTGCCGAAATCGGGAAAAACATTGATACAACAATACCCCTTGTGGGAGATGTAAAGCTTATCCTGAAGGAACTGATAAAATATGTTAAGAGTACTTCCTGTGAAGGCTGGAAGGATGTACTTGACAACCAGGCAAACCAGCATGCCAAAAAGAAGTGGGATGAAAAGGACGATTCATATGTGAGCCCCAAATACCTCCTTTCGGTGTTGCATGAATATTCAGGAGACAATGCGATAGTGACCACGGAGGTCGGACAGAACCAGATATGGGCGGCCAATAATCTCAGGATTCGTGAACCGGGCAGCTTCATAACGTCCGGTGGTCTTGGTACCATGGGTTATGGATTGCCCTCGGCAGTCGGAGTGAAAATTGGCCAGCCTGAGAAAACGGTAATTGTAATAAGTGGAGATGGCAGCTTTCAGATGTCCATGCAGGAACTCGGTACAATTAAACAATTCGACCTTGGAGTGAAAATTATCGTATTCAACAATTCAAGGCTTGGGATGGTGCGGGAGCTTCAGAAGGCAAGGCACGGCGGAAGATACTCACAGGTGTTTCTGGAGAAGAACCCCGACTTTATAAAAATCGTTGAAGCATATGGATTCAGGGGACGGAAGATATTTGGAAATCCGGAAGTCAGGGGAGCCCTGGAAGAGATGCTGGCTGATGACGGGACCTTCCTGCTGGAGTGTATCGTAGATCCGGATGAGTCAACTTTGTGACAAACAATATAGATTTTGTGGTAAAATTACACATATAAAGAAAGGGGAGATCGACATGGCCAAGCATACATTGTCGGTTCTGGTAGAAAACCACGCCGGCGTACTGTCCAGGGTTTCCGGCCTTTTCAGCAGAAGGGGCTTCAACATAGAAAGCCTCGCGGTCGGGGTGACGGAGAATCCTGATATTTCAAGAATAACAATCGTAGTTGACGGAGACGACTATACAATCGAGCAGGTGGGTAAACAGCTGAACAAGCTGATTGACGTCATCAAGATCAAGCAATTGGACAAATCCGATTCGGTGAGCAGGGAACTTGCACTGATAAAAGTTTCTGCAGATACCACCTCGCGTTCGGAAATAATACAGATAGTGGAGATATTCAGAGCCAAGATAATCGATGTTTCAAAGACTACGGTCACAATTGAGATATCAGGCTCATCCGACAAGGTGGCGGCACTTGAAGACATGCTGCAGCAGTACGGAATTAAAGAAATCGTCAGAACGGGCACAATTGCCATCGAAAGAGGCAACAAAATAATAAGATACAACAATAATGATGAGGAGTGAATGAAATATGGCAAAGATGTATTATGATGCGGATTGCAACCTGGGCTTGCTTAAGGGCAAGACTATAGCGGTAATAGGATATGGAAGCCAGGGCCATGCCCATGCACAGAATTTAAAGGATAGTGGTATCAATGTTGTTGTAGGACTTGCACCGACATCGGAAAAGAGGAGCCAGGTTGAAAAGGATGGGCTTAAAGTCCTTGATACGGCTGAAGCGGCGAAGGTTGCCGACCTTATAATGATCCTTACACCCGATCAGACACAAATGGACATGTATAAGGAAAGCATAATGCCCAATCTGAAAGAGGGCAATGTACTTATGTTTGCACACGGCTTCAACATCAACTTCAACCTTATACTTCCACCGAAGAATGTTGATGTCATCATGGTCGCACCAAAAGGACCGGGACATACCGTCAGATACCAGTACAACGAGGGTAAGGGAGTCCCTTCTCTTATCGCAGTCTATCAGGATGCGTCAGGCAAGGCAAAGGATTACGCACTTGCATATGCTGCAGGTATAGGTGCCGGCAGGGCAGGTATTCTTGAAACGACCTTCAGGGAAGAAACTGAGACCGATTTGTTCGGAGAACAGGCAGTACTTTGCGGCGGTGTTACGGAATTGATGAAGGCAGGCTTTGAAACACTTGTAAATGCAGGGTACCAGCCTGAAATAGCCTACTTTGAATGTATCCACGAAATGAAGCTCATAGTCGACCTTATCAACAGCGGCGGATTTGCCATGATGAGGTATTCCATCAGTGATACTGCCGAATATGGCGATTACAAAATCGGCAAGAGGATAATCACAGAGGAGACCAGGAAGGAAATGAAGAAGGTTCTTTACGAAATCCAGAGTGGTGCATTCGCATCCCAATGGGTAGCGGAGAACAAGGCAGGTGGCAGGGCGGAATTCCTCTCAACCAGGAGGCTCGAATCGGAACACCAGCTTGAAAAGGTCGGCGCAGAACTCAGAAAGATGATGAGCTGGCTTAAGAAGTAACAATAGATAAAGCAGGGCGGGGGCTGATGCCCCCTGACCCGCTGCTATACCACAGCCGGCTACGGCGACAGGCTGTGGATTTATGAATAAGAGATCAATCAGGGAAAGAAGGAGTGAGAGCATTGCCAAAACGTATAAAGTTTTTTGATACGACATTGAGAGACGGAGAGCAAACCCCGGGAGTCAATCTGAATATACAGGAAAAGCTTGAGATAGCAAGACAGTTGGCCAAGATGGGTGTTGATGTAATAGAGGCAGGATTTGCGATTGCATCGCCTGGCGACTTTCTTGCAGTAAAGACGGTAGCGGAGAACGTAAAGGGTGCAACAATAGCAAGCTTGTGCAGAACATCTGAAGCGGACATCGACAGGGCCTGGGAAGCTGTATGTAAGGCTGAAAATCCGCGTATCCACACCTTTATCGCCACATCTGACATACACATGAAATACAAGCTGAAGATGACTGAAGAGGAAGTGCTGCAGCGTGCTATAGCTATGGTGAAATATGCGAAGAAATATTGCAGTGACCTGGAGTTTTCAGCGGAGGATGCCAGCAGATCCCGGCCTGAATTCCTGTACAGGGTGCTGGAAGGTGTCATAAATGCCGGCGCTACAGTCCTGAACATACCAGACACGGTTGGCTACGCCACACCGCAGGAGTATGGCCTTTTCATAAAAGGGATCAGCGAAAACGTTCCCAATATCCACAAGGCGGATATCAGCGTCCATTGCCACAATGACCTTGGACTGGCGGTTGCAAACACACTTGAAGCGCTGGTCAACGGGGCGACACAGCTGGAATGCACTATTAACGGCCTGGGAGAGAGGGCTGGTAATGCCTCCCTTGAAGAGCTGGTAATGGGGCTTGAAACCAGGAAGGATTTTTATAAGGGTTATGTTCATAATATAGATACAAGGCAGATATACAGAGCAAGTAAAATGGTAAGCGGACTTTCGGGCATAGTAGTACAGCCCAACAAGGCGATAGTAGGCGCCAATGCTTTTGCACACGAATCAGGAATACACCAGCACGGAGTTCTTGAAGAAAAGACAACGTACGAGATCATGACGCCGGAATCCATCGGTCTCACCCATAACCGGATGGTGCTCGGAAAGCTTTCAGGAAAACATGCTTTTGAAGAAAGACTGAAGGAAATGGGTTATAACCTCTTGCCATCTGATATCGCAAAGGCCTTTGAACAGTTCAAGAACCTGGCGGACAAGAAAAAGACCGTTCTGGACAGGGACATTGAGGTGCTGGTTGAAGAGATGGTTTCAGAGGTCAAGGAAGTATATGTTCTGGATACCTTCCAGATCAACAGCGGTAACAAGGTCATAGCTACAGCAACAGTCAGCTTGAAAAAGGATGGAGAGCCTATTACCGAAGCTGCAACCGGTGACGGACCTGTAAACGCAGCGTTTAATGCCATCGAACGGACAGTTGGGTTCAGCCTTGATCTCCAGGATTACAGCCTTAAGGGTGTCACTGAAGGTGCGGATGCCCAGGGTGAAGCTACGGTACGTGTTGCCAAGGATGGCCGGATATATGTCGGGAGAGGCGTAAGTACAGATATTATTGAGGCTAGTGTGAAGGCATATCTTAATGCAATCAACAGGGTCTTCAGCGATATGGAAAAGAATGCTGCGAATGGAACGAATGGCAACAACAATGGTAACGGTAATGATAACGGAGTGGTGCTTGAAAAGGAAACCAGGGGGGTTTGAGCCATGAAAAAGGTTTTCATTTATGATTCCACGCTAAGAGATGGAGCACAGGCTCTAGGTATTTCATATACAATAGAAGACAAGCTTAAAATAGTAGAGAAGCTTGACCGGATGGGGGTTTCATATATTGAAGCCGGAAATCCGGGCTCCAATCCCAAGGATCTGGAGTTTTTCAAAAGGGCTAAAAATATTCGCTTTCAAAACGCAAAACTGATTGCCTTTGGAAGCACGCGCAGATGCAACATCTCCGTTGAAGAGGACGAAAGCGTAGTATCGCTGCTGACGGCTGAGACTGACGATGTGGCTGTATTTGGAAAGTCATGGGACTTTCAGGTGACAGACATCCTGAAGACTACACTTGAAGAAAACATTAGAATGATTTATGATACTGTAAAGTTTTTCAAGGATAGAGGAAAAGTAGTCGTATACGATGCAGAGCATTTCTTTGACGGCTACAGGGCAAATCCGGACTATGCGGTGAAAACACTTCTGGCGGCGGCGGATGCGGGAGCAGACAGCTTGTGCCTTTGCGATACAAAAGGAGGTTTCCTCCCGTCGGATGTATATGACATCACAAAAGAGATAACAAAGCAATTCAACCTGCCCATAGGCATCCACAGCCATAATGACATCGGAATGGCTGTGGCATGCTCGGTTTCAGCAGTCCAGGCCGGTGCAGTTCAGGTGCAGGGTACAATGAATGGATTAGGGGAAAGATCCGGCAACGCAAACCTGTGCTCCATCATACCGACGTTGCAGCTGATGCTCGGCTACAGCTGCATCAAAGAAGACGGTCTGTCGGAGCTGACTACGATAGCAAGATATTTCAGCGAGCTCGCAAATATAATACATGATGAGAGGGCGCCTTTTGTAGGAAAGACGGCGTTTGCCCATAAGGCAGGAATGCATGCAGATGCCGTAAGCAAGAACTCAGAGGCCTATGAACTCTTCAATCCTGAAAAAGTCGGAAATGAGAGAGTTTTTCTGATGTCTGAGGTTGCAGGGAGGAGCGCTGTACTTTATCTCATAAACAAGGTGGAACCATCAATTTCAAAGGGCTCTGCGGAAGCTGGAATGATACTTAAAAAACTCAAGGAAATGGAACTGGAAGGCTACCAGTACGAAGGCGCGGAGAGCTCCTTCGAATTAGTGATAAGAAAAGTTCTCGGCAAACACAAGACATTTTTCGAATTAAGGGAATTCAAGGTTATGGTCAATGAACCTTCATTCAACAATAATTTGAATTCATCTGCCATGATCAAGGTAAAAGTCGGCGAACAGGAGGAAATCACCGCTGCAGAAGGTGACGGTCCTGTAAATGCCCTTGATAATGCCCTAAGGAAAGTCCTTGTACGTTTCTATCCGTCTATTGATGAAATGAAGCTGACCGACTATAAGGTTAGGGTACTGGATTCGACCTCAGCAACTGCTGCAAAGGTAAGAGTGCTTATTGAAAGCACTGACGGCAGGGAGATATGGACGACCATAGGCGTATCCACCGACATAATTGAAGCCAGCTGGCTTGCACTTGTAGATTCCATAGAATACAAGCTTGGTATGGACGGAAATATGACCTGACTGGGACAAATGATAAGGGAATAAGACATATAAAGCATGAGCCAGACTTATGCTTTTTTTGTTATCATAAGGAATTTGTGGCAAACTTGTGTAGGGGTTTGTTGAATTGGTACAGTACTGATAGTATAATTAGAAGTATTAACTTGCACTTAAGAGAAGGAGAATTATTTGACACTTAACGGTAAGCTTTATTTGGATGGTAAACTCATAAGGGAAGCAGAAGTGGCTGAGTACGACTCAAAACAGCCTTTCCACGACAGGCTTGAAAAGTGCCTTGTCGATCTTTGTGCCGGTCTTGATATCCCTGTGCCTTTATGGCTGAAGAAGAATACAAGAGAACTTGGCATTTTCAAAAGGACATTTTTTCCACGTGAACAATTTATAGATAAGGTTTGGTTTGATAAATTAGAGATACAATTGGGGGGATGAGAAATGTTTGCTGAAATCAAGCAAGCTACCGGGAACAGGACAAGCCTTTTAGCGGCCTTATTCGTTCTGTTTGTTCCTTTGTCGGTCCTTATGGGTGACTTTGCGGGTGCAATGTTCATTATTCTCAAGCAGGAGCACGTTCCATTTATTCTGGATATCTTTTTCCGACTGATTGGAATTGCCCTGGGCGCTGTATTTTTCCAACTCGCGGTAAAAAGACTTATCAACAATCGGGACAACACGTCTGCTACAGCTACAAAAGCTACCCCGGAAGGTTCCTCAACCATAAAATCCGACAATCAAAGCATTGCATCCATGCTTAATTTCCTTTTTGGAATATGCATTATCGAATTACTGGAATACATAATTCCGCCAATAATCAAGCTGGATTTGACTCCTGCATTCTTTGGCGCTATAGCCGCACTGGTCGTTGCAGCCTTTTTGTTTGTTTTGTTCCTTAATGTATCCTGGCGGCTGGCTTATGAGAAGACAGACATGAACGGATATGGAAGGGCACTGGCGAAATCACTTAAGCTGTGTTTGAAAAAGCCGCTATTCTTACTCGCACTTATTGTAATTATCATTCTATCAATAGCGGTGGGAATTATCATTTACAGCCATGCTTGGGAGTTTCTCAAGGGTACGGCAATGTCGGCGTCATTGGCACTGTTTTACCGGTATGTTCTGCTGGCATGTTTTATTGGATTTGTAATGTTGTTTACCATAAAGCTAATTGATGTAAAAAACACCAAAGCAGATATAATTAAAGAACCGCAATACCAGTCACCGCAATACGAGATGCCGCAATACCAGGCCCCACAATACCAGTCACCGCAATACGAGACGCCGCAATACCAGGCCCCACAATACCAGGCAATGCAGCCTCCCAAGCGTGGAAACCCACTTCCAGGACTTATACTTCTTGCACTTTTTATAATCGGATCCATATATTCTGTTATACCTGTAGCCGGCTCAATCGAAAATGAAATCGATGAGTACCGTGCAGACCTTACCGCAAAGGCTGAGGAAGACAGGAATGCAGACAGGCTGTATCTTTGCGGAACCGGTTACAAGAGAGCTTTTGCAGTTTCACAGGCTTTTGAAGGGTATCTTTACAATGCGCAGGCGGTGAAGGATAAAAATGTAACTGAAAAAGCAAAGGCAGAATTGGGTGCGAAGGCCAATGCCGCAATCACAAATGCATATACATATTGGCCAAACAGTGGCCTGGTTTATTATATCGATGCAATGAGGCAGAGGGAAAGCAACCCGTCCACCAGCATCACATACCTGGAGCAGGCCATACGGCTCTCTCCTGAGTGGTATGATTCATATTTTGAACTAATGAAGCTTTATAATGCAAACAATATGAAAGACAAATCTGCAGACATCGCCGATAAACTGATTAAGGCCGGTGTCTACAACCGATTGCGGCAACTTGACGGTATTGGGGCGAACTCCGCAGGCAAACTGGCGGAGCAGTATGTGGCAGGAGACGTTGCCTATATGGAGAACTTCGCTACAATTGCCATATCATATTATGAAAACCAGCTCTACCCTGAAGCGATGGCAGAGCTTAAACAACTGCAACAGGTAATGCCGGAAAATCTTGCGGTCAACTACCTGATTGCATTAACGGATCTGGAAATCAAGCAGGACGGAAAGATATATGAAGAAGCTATAAAAGCCTCCCAGACAATACTCAAACAATTTCCCGGTGAGCAATGGGCACAGGACTTTGCAACCGGCATAGCAATGAGGGCAGGCAACCAGAGTGTTATGGAGACTTCGCTGGAGTCATCCTATGCACAGTACCCGGACAATCCGGATATATCAGAACAATACGCATATTCTCTGCTAAGGAAGAACACCGACTTTAGTTATTCCGAGGCGGCACAACAGGCGGAAACAATAATAGACGGGATATTGGCAAAAGAGCCGGGCAGATGGTTCTCACTTTACTGCAAGGCGGTCATCGATCTTTTGAAACGGGACTATTCCGGTTCACTCGAGCAGTTGTCAAAATTCTCGGATGCTATGGAACCCGAAACCGGTATCTTTACCACATACGATGATTTTTACAGCCTGTATGTCTATAAGTATGAATATCTGATGCAGCAGGACGCCAAAGCAGGGGAAGCCCTCGAAATGATCAAGGATACCAACCTGTTTGCCTATAATTACATATATGGTGCATACTTCTGGAAGACAGCAGATTACGTACAAGGCGAGAAATTTCTGAAAGATGCAATCTACCTGGCACCTGGATTCTCAAAGCCGTATTACATGCTTGGCAATGTGTATTTCGAGATGGCCGGCACACAGAACAAGCCTGAGTACTATGCGGAAGCCGAGGAAATGTACAGGCAGGCTCTGGTGATTTTCCCAGAGGACCCATTTGCATGGTTTTCACTTGCACATGTCATGAAAAAGACGGAAAGATACGAAGAGGCAATGGGAGCTTTCCAGAAGACCCTTGTGTATATGCCAGCGGAAGATCATAATACAGACCACTTTGGGGTTTCGATACATTCGACCATACAAATCCAGGAGATAAGTGCACTTCTCAAGCAGAAGGAGGGACAATAATATGATGGTATTGTTTGGAATACTTATATTGCTGGGAGCTGGAGCTGATATTGCAATCCACGGCTACACCGGACTGCATGCCCTACTCATAGCCTGCGGCCTTCTCCTTGTGCTGATAAACGTCCTGGTTGGTAAACTATTCCCCAAAATGGGGGGCATGATTGGCAAAGGGATAATGTCATTAGCAGTTCTTGCACTCGCAGTGCTTTTCCTTGCAGGGCTTTTTTCAGCAGAAACCCTTACAGATGTTAATGATGAAAAGACCATGATCGCCAGAGCTGAAAAGATACTGGAAAAAGAAAATGCAGAGAAAGCAGCAGCCTGGCTGGAAAAAGAAAGCTCAAACCTTACTGAATTCAGCAGGAACATCAAGTATGAGTTGGGATCCCTGTATGCAGAAGCTGGAAACAATCAGGAGGCGAAGCGCAGGTATGAAGAAATCCTCAATCAAAACGGGTACGATTTAGATGCGCGATACAATTATGCAATATTATGGTATGAGGAGAAAAACTATAGCACTGCAATAGATACGTTGCGATATATAATCAAGCTGCAGCCTGATTATGCAGATGCATATATGACCCTGGGAGACTGTTACTGGGGGTTGGATGACAATTTGAGAGGGATATACTATTACAAGCTTGCAGTGGACGGGCAGCCCGATTCAATTGAGAAAAGGGTAAAGCTGGCGCAGGCATATGCAAACATACACTCCTGGGAAGAGGCAGATGCTGAGTATAAAAAGGCCCTTGAAATGGCATCGGGTTTTGATGAGGAAATGATGGTATATAACGGTTATACAAAAACACAACAGGCCGACCAGGCCGACGGAGCTGTATCAGGCTCCGGTGTTCAGTAAGGAGGAGTGGAGATGAAAAAGTCATTTATAATAATTGCATTGGTTGCATTTGCATTATCAGTCTGCTTCCTTACAGCATCGCCGGCGTATGCAGCCACAGGAGACGGATTCAACCATGATATGAAGCCACTGTTCAACAACCCTTCCAAGATGACAACCCAGGAGCTTGTGGCTGAAATGAAGTACGCCATAAAAATGAGGAATGCAGGGAAATATTATCCCCAGGACAGGGTAACGGCAATCGAAAAGCAGATGGCTGTAAACCAGAAGACTGAGATAGACCGCTACAAGGGTCAGCTGGAAAAAGAAGCTGAAGTAGCAAAAAAGATAGAGGATCTGAAGGAAAAAGCCATTGAAAAGGCAAAGGAAAAGGGCGAGGAATACTACGAAGAGCATAAGGATGAAATACAGCAGCAAGTTGAGAACCAGGCCCGCAAGACGCTTGGTATGACTGAGACCGATTGGATAGTAAACAAGGAAAAGTATACGGAGATGTACGAGAAAGGCTCCGAAGCCTATGAAGAGCATGCCAAGGGTTATGTGGAAGCAGCGCAAAAAGCCCTTGATGCCTATAATGCATACCAGCAGGCCAAGGAGAACCACCCTGAAGCGCCTGAAACAGCCCAGAACCTGGTTGGCTTCCTTAACGCCACCAAAGAGGTTCTGACCTTTGCCGGAGACAAGATGCAGGATACTCCTTTGCGGCCTATCGGTGAGATCCTCAATGCGTATGGACAGGCTGCAGGCCTTGGAGATGCTGCTGCGAAGGCAGCTTGGGAAAGTGTCCACAAAGGTGATATAAATCCCAACTTTAAGACACAGTATACCGACGGATTGAATCAGATAGGACTTTCAGATTTCGGACCTGTAATCAAGACGGATTTGATGAAGTTTGACAAGGATCTAAAGATATTGAATCTGGGAGACGGAAGGTTTGCTGTTTTCGACGAAAACTTCAAACCGATTCCCGGCAGTTCAGGACTTACCCTCACCGAAGCAGAATTCAACAAGCTTCAGGAGCTTTATGTAGCTTATGAAAATGGCAAGAAGGAAGATTGGCCAAAGCTTTCACCCGAGCAACTGGTGCAGCTTGCCAAGGGGGAGAAGATAACGGTCAAAACAGAGGACAACTGGTTTAAAGACAAGTTTCAGGACTTCGATCCAGATGGAATAATGGACCTTGGGCATAGGAACATGAACAAAGTCCTTGATGACGAAACAAGACGTTCTATTGACAGGATAGTGAACGGAGACCAGGGTATCCTGGACAAACTGGTCGACCCGTTTACACGCAGCGGCAGGATGAGGGATATAAACGAGGCATATGGCAAGTATCTTGAAACCCTTGATTCAACTCTGGACAAGAGCAAGATTGATCTTATGGAGGGCTTCATGGAATGGGTCAAGAAGATGAAGGACGCTAACCCGAACATGACCATGGAGGATATAAAAAAGAAACTCCAGGAAGAAATCGACAAGAAGAAGGGCATCACTGACAAGGAAAAGACAGAGGCTGACAAAGACAAAGAAAAAGACAAAACAAATCCGATCAAGGATAAGATAAAGAAGCTCGACCCCAAGGTGAAGGATGCTACCGCAGGAGGACTGGATAAGGACAAGAAGCCAGTAACGGGAAAGCCTGCGAAACCCTCGGCGGATAAAAACAAGCATTGGACCGGGAATACGCCTGACAGCTTCAATGGCAAGACGGACAGTGGCTTTACGCAGATAGGAACAACCTATCGTCCGCTGCCGGATACGAATAAGCTGTCCATACCTGTATTGAAACCTAACATATACCTTTATCCCGTAAAGACTCAGAAGGTAGAGGTTACATTCTGCAAGCCTGAAAAGCTCACAACAACTATTCCCGATTATTCAGACGGCTGGAATGTTACAGCAACGCCGGATGGAAGGATATTCAAGGTGGTCTCCGATGATGAAGATAAAATAGGAAGAACTGTTGATGAGTACGAATATCTCTTTTACGAAGCGGATGTGGAAGAAAAGTATTTTCAGAGATCTGCGGCATGGAAGCTCCCTGTAAAGGGAAGGGTGGATGCATTTGAGGATATTCTTGATCTATACGGTTTCAATGAAAGAGAGAAGCGCGATTTCATTGAATTCTGGAGCGAAAAGCTTGATCCGGATAAACAATATTTGGTTTATCCCCAGGAGACAGCACTGATTGACAGGGCTATGCCGGTGAAAATCGATTCAATGCCGGACAGCATTTTCAGGATATGGTTCTATTTCATATCGGGAGATGAAGAACCCCTCCTCATACCACAGCAGGTGGAGCGAATAAGCAGGGATGGATTTACAGTGGTTGAGTGGGGCGGTATGTTCAGATAGCGTAAGAAAACATCAGCTGGTGGAGGATGAAATGAATTTCAGGACAAAGCTTACCTTGTTCATGATCGTGCTCTTGAACTTAACGATTGTTACCGAAGGACTCCTCAACAACTACGAGTCCGGCCGAATAATCGAGGAGACTGCGAAAGCAAGCGCTGTTGACATGGTCAAAGCCGAGATTCACACCATTTCAGGGCTGATAAAATATGAAATGGATCTTCCTAAATATCTTGCCAATGATCCAAAGATAATTGATTTCTTTTATGACCAACAATCAAAAGAAAAATCTGAGACTGTAACAAAACTTCTTGACGGATATTTCACTTCACGTGATAATCTCGAAGGAATAATCCTCGTAGACGCCAAAGGAATAAATATAGCAACCACAAGCTATCACGCTTCCATGCTTGGAATTGATCTTTCGAAAAGAGACTACCATATAAGGACACTGGCTAACGGAAAGAATAGCATAAGTGAAACTCTCATGTCCCTGCGAACAGGCAGTCAGTTTTTTGCCATAACCCATCCGGTAATCGATGAGAATAGTTCGGAGATACTTGGATATATTGCTACGCTTGTACTCTCTGAAAGCATGGCAGGATATATGAAGGGAATGAAACTGAGCGGCATTGAATCCAGCTATGCTTTCCTGATTGATGAAAAAGGGAATTATATATACAACCCGCAAACCGAAAGGATAGGGAGACCTGTTGAAACAAAAGAAATAATGGAAGTATTGTCCAACCGGGAGAAAAGCGGAATATTGGGTGCGGGGACTATCGAGTACTGGAAAGACAACCAGAGGATGATGGCAGCATATAGCTTTGTGCCGGAAACAGGATGGTCACTTGCCATAGAAGGAAGTATGAGTGAAGCCAGGGCTCCAGTCACCCGCATGAACACTTTTATCGTGATTATTTCAATCATTTTGACGGCAGTGGCTACAGTCCTTGTTTTCTATGGCACAAAATTCATTTCCCAGCCAATAATTGAGGAACTGAAGGTTAAGAACTATGACCTGACCATGCTCAATGAAGAGGTAATTGCATCTGAAGAGGAATTAAGGCAACAGAATGAAAAACTCATAGAAGGGCAGGATATCCTGGAGGAGAAGAACAGGATGCTGGAGGTTATCATGGAGGCCAGTGATGACGGAATCTGGTATATTAACCTTAATACAGGCGAATCCCTGCTATCCAACAAGTGGGTCCAGGAAATCATCGGACCGGAAGAAATGAGGGTACTGCCGCATGTTAACTGGGAAGAATTCATTCATCCCCAGGACAGGGAAGCTGCCCACAAGAAATATATGGATTTCAGAGAGGGAAGGTTGCCGGAACTTGAGGATATATACAGGATTTTAGACATAACAGGCGATTATCGTTGGTTAAGGGTAAAAGGAAAGACATTCTATGATAAGAACGGTCAGCCACAGATGCTTGCAGGTGTGCAAACGGATATTGACAATTTGAAGAAACAGGAAGAGAAGCTTGACTTCCTTGCATACCATGACGTACTTACAGGACTTCCAAACAGGTTCATATTGATAGACAGACTGGATGTAGCTATAAAAACTACAAAAAGGCAGGGTGGCAGGACTGCTGTGATGTTTATTGACATTGATAATTTTAAAAGAATAAATGACAGTATGGGTCATAGTTACGGTGATGAGTTGCTGAAACAAATTGGAAACAGGATAAAGGACCAGGTGCGTGAAAGTGATACATTGGTGCGTTTCGGCGGAGATGAGTTTGTAATAATATGCCAGGGAGTAGCTGTGCCAGATGGCATAGCAGATCTTTCAGAGAGGGTAAAGGTCTGTTTTAAAGCTCCTTTTAAGGTTGAGTCAAATCAATTATACCTGAGCTGCAGCATAGGAGTATCCGTTTACCCTGATGATGGCAATTCATCGGAAGAGTTGCTCAAACATGCAGACACTGCAATGTATAAGGCAAAGGCAAACGGAAAGAACAATGTCCAATTCTTTAATAAATCAATGAAGGATGAATTGGAAAGCAGGATTGAAATTGAACGTGATATCAGGGAGGCAATTGATAACGACGAATTTGTGCTGTACTACCAACCACAGTATGATATGAAAACCGGAAGACTCAGGGGACTGGAAGCTTTGATCCGATGGAACAGGCCTGGAAAAGGTATGGTTTCTCCGGGTGAATTCATACCCGTTGCTGAGGAAACGGGATTGATAGTTCCAATTGGGAACTGGGTGCTTCATCATGCATGTACAAAAGCACATTCCTGGTACAGCGAAAATGGCTATAATGGAATCATATGCATCAATATATCTGCTTTTCAACTTAAACAGCCAGGTTTTGTAGATTGGATAAAGTACGCTTTAAAAGAAACCGGTCTTGAGCCTTCCAGCCTTGAACTGGAAATCACCGAGAGTATATTCATCGAATCATTTGATGCTGCGACCGAAAAGCTTGAACAACTCAAAATACTTGGCGTCCGCATATCTCTTGACGATTTCGGTACGGGATATTCATCTCTTGCGTACCTGAAAACACTGCCTATACATACGCTTAAGATCGACAGGTCTTTTATAAATGAAATAAGGCCCAACTCTTCGGAAAAGAAGATGTTGGGCTCTATAATCTCACTGGTACAGAACATGGATATGGAGATTGTAGCTGAAGGTGTTGAAACCAGGGAGCAGTTTCAGTATCTCCTGAATTGCGGCTGTGACAACATACAGGGCTACCTGACCAGCAGGCCGGTACCTGAAGAGGATGTCCCGGAAATTATCCATAAGGATATTGACGGAACCGGTTTCAACGGGGCTGTAATATAGGTTTCAGCGATGCCTTATTCGGAATCCCTGCGCGTTAACATGTTTGAAACCATTATTAAAATTTTGGTAATTATAAAGAACAATATTAAAACAGTAAATACACCTGCAAGTCCATAGACTATAACTTGTAGGCAGGCCATCAATGTTTCAGTTGAGGGTTTGAGAAAATTCTCTCCAAAAAAACTTATTAAAAGATCACTCATTATTTACACCTCCTGATTAGTGAGTTTATATCAATCCTAAAAGCGCCGGTACAAGTACAAGGATCAATGCTCCTGCTATTACTGAGCCCAGCTGGCCTGCAACATTGGCACTAACTGACTGCATAAGTATGAAATTGGTCGGGTCCTCTTCCGTTGCCATCTTTTGAATTACCCTGGATGACATGGGGAAGGCTGATATGCCAGCGGCTCCTACCATGGGGTTGATTTTATGTCTTAAGAACAAATTCAGAAATTTTGCGAACAGGACACCGCCGGCTGTATCAAATACAAATGCAATAAGACCCATAACCATAATTAGCAGAGTGGAAGCTGTCAAAAACTTATCTGCGGTCATGGTAGATCCTATGGTGATTCCAAGAAGCAGGGTGACCAGATTGGCCAGCTCGTTCTGAGCCGCATTGGAAAGTCTGTCAAGCACACCGCAGGCACGTATAAGGTTTCCGAACATAAGGGCTCCTATCAGTGCTACGCTTATTGGTGCCAGGATACCAGCTACCAACGTGATTATAATTGGAAAAAGAATTTCAACGATTCTGGGTATTTTAACTTCCTTATATTCCATCCTCATCAATCTTTCCTTCTTGGTAGTCAGCGCCCTGATTACCGGCGGTTGAATTATGGGGACCAGTGACATATAGGAATATGCTGCAACTGTAATAGGCCCGAGCAGATCGGTCAATCCGAATGCCGAAGCTACAAATATTGAGGTTGGGCCGTCTGCCGCACCGATGATACCTATTGCGCCGGCTTCCTTCAAATCAAAGCCAAGAATTACTGCAAACAACATCGTTGCAAAAATTCCAAATTGAGCTGCTGCACCAAAGAACAGCATAAACGGATTTTTAAGCAGAGGTTTGAAATCTATCATGGCACCTACTGCAATGAATATGAGCACGGGGAAAAGCTCGTTGGCGATACCGTTGGTGTAAAGAAAGGTGAGGAAGCCTTCTTCGCCTATTGCCGAAGAAAAAGGGACATTGGCCAATATCGCGCCGAAACCGATAGGTAAAAGAAGCATGGGTTCGTATTGCTTTTTAATGGCGAGATAAATAAGTATGCCTGCAATGATAAACATTATGATGTTGCCTGCTGTTAATCCTGTTATTCCTTTAATCAGTTCTCCCATCGCATTTTCTACTCCATTTTCTATTATTTTATAAAAAAAAGCCAAGCTATTAGTCTCCGTAAAGGAAATTATTAATAAGCTAGGCTTGATTACTTAATAACGAAATTCTGTTTCGTTAACATATCCAAGCTACCTGTGATTAATTCACAAAATGAACTTGTCTTATTTTCTAAATTGTAACATAGTACAATAACTTATTCAAGGCAAAACACAAATTATAGAAACCCCTGTATTATTTCGGGCAGTACAAGACAGGGCGTTTCATAGCCGGCAATTTTTTTACAAGCTCTTCGACATCTCCATATTCTATGCAAGAGGACTGGCAGCATTTCACACATGCCGGTCTGGTGTCAAAGCCACTCGCTATACGAGCTGCACACATGGTGCACATAGTTGTGGGAAATGGCAGATAATCAATCTGGACATGCCCGTTTGGGTTGTTAAAAATCAATTCATTAATCTTGATGCCCCAGGTTTCTGCGTCATAGCCGTTTTCCTGCTTGCAGGCAACTGTACAGGCCTGACAGCCTGTGCAGTATTCCATATCAAATAAAAGACCTTTTCCAGCCATAATATTCATCCTTTCCTTAATTCTCTTCCTAGAAATACTTCGCATTTTACAAGCAGAGCCTTTACCTTTTCCATTCCGGCTCATCATTGGGATGGGGGTCATCGCCGGGTTTGATTTTTGCAAGACGGACAAGAGTGGTCTTGTACGCACCGCCGCCGTAGCCGGTTTCGCCCTGTGTGTCAAGGGGAACAAGGATGTTACAGTTGATGTCAAAGGCACCGTAGAAGTTAGGGCCTTTGCCCTCTGTCTCAGGCAGCCACCAGCCATGAGGCACACTGACAGTACCTGGGTGCATGCTGGGGTTGGATTTGACCTTCCTCTTTACACGCCCGCGGTCGTTTTCTATCCAGATCCATTCTCCGTCTTCCGCCTCTAATTCCTTAAGCACCGTGGGATGGACCTCTACCAACGGGTACGGGTCACAAGCGCGAAGCCAGGGGATGTTTCTATGCTCTGCATGGAAGTATACTGGGCTGCGGTGTCCGGAAACCATTACCAACGGGTACTTTTTAAAGAGCTCAGGTGTGCGGACTTTGCTCTCAGGAGGCTCTGAATACCAGACTGTGGGATGAACTTCATATTTTTCGTTTAGGGTTGCATACAGTTCTATTTTGCCGCTTGGTGTTTTAAAGCCTGGCTTTCCATCAGGACGGAGCAGTCCTTTTTCGTAACGCATATATGGAACTGAAGAAGGCGATTCTTCCTCAGTCGGGAATCTCCAACCACCCTGTTCGACAAGAGAATCCCAGGTCTGGCCTGAAGAAGCGATTCGTTCGTTGACGAGGGTGTGGAAATCAGGATATTTTTTTGCAAAAGACGGGCTAAAGCGACGGGCCAGTTCCATGTTGATCTCCCAATCTGAGCGGCATTCTCCTACCTCTACGGCAGGCTGAATCAATTGCAGAGGCTGGTACCATGCACGGAAGCTTTCTTTTTCTGCAAAAGTTGCTGCAGGCAGTATGATGTCGGCTACGGCCATGGTAGTCGGATTGTGGAAGGTATCCACCACAACATTGAATTCCATTTTCATCAAAGCCTTGTAGTGCTTCTTCAGATCTGCAGCGTTACCTCCAATCATATTGGAGGTTTGTATCCAGGCGGATTTAATTTCATAGGGATCACCACAGAGCATCTGTTCAACAGCCATATCCGGTTGTCCCCAGGCCCTCATATTTGCCAGATACTTATATCGGGCGGCGCCAATGCGTTTTGCATTGATGCGGTCAAGAATGTCATCGCCGTATACTTCCTTAAGCTGTTCCGTACTATAAGGGTATTGGGTGACATTATATGCATTTTTAGCAATGACATTTCCTCCGGGAACATCAAGGTTGCCGGTGATGCACCAGAGATTAATGATGCCTTGGGCAACGCTTGAGCCTTCCGGGCACATGTCAATGGGAAGCCCCCATTGAATGGCAGAATGTTTGCTGGTGGCATATGCTTTGGCAGCTCCGTAGATTATATCCTCAGGAATTCCGGTTATCTGTGATGTCTTTTCAAGCGTAGAATCCTTAACGGCTTCTTTCAGTTTGTCAAAACCAAGGGTCCATTTTTCTATAAATTCCTTGTCATACCAGTTGTTTTCAATAATGAGGTTAAGCATACCCATGGCCAGAGCGCCATCGGTTCCAGGGCGAATCTGAAGGAAATACTCAGCGCGGGATGCAAAGTATGTCCAGCGGGGGTCAATGACAATCAGCTTGGATCCGCGTTTCATGCATTCAATAACCCAATAGCCCAGGAAACCGTCGGGGCAGCCTACAGCAGGGTTTTGTCCCCAAATTACTATATATTTTGGTAATTCGTATCTTGGATCGTCAAAGCGTTTCTCAAAAAACTGAGAGCAGTCGGCTACGGCGAATTCGCCCTGTGTTGCGATCATGGAGCAAAGTCGGGGTGTATAGCAGGATTGCCCTGCAAGGCCTAACTGAGTCCAGTTGGGGCTTCCATATGAATAGCAGAGCATTGATATTGGCCCGCCTATGTCTCTTCCGGTACCCTGTATGAAAATAACAGACTCAGGACCATGATCGTCTTTGAGCTGATTCCATTTCTTTTCAATTGTGTCAAGAGCCTCATCCCAGGTGATGCGTTCAAATTTGCCTTCGCCTCTTTTACCCACTCTTTTCATAGGATATAAAAGACGGTCTGGATGGTACATATATTGGGTCATTGCAAGAAGGCGGGAACATGCGCGGCCATGGCTCAAAGGATGATTATCATCACCCTCCACATGAACAACCTTGTTGTCTTTAATATAGAGTTTAACACCGCATCCGCCATGGCAACCGGGCCCAGGAGACCATGCCGTAGTGGTGACGACTCTGTCAAAATCATATTTATTACTCATCGTAATCCCCCCTATCAAAAACCTGTTATTATCAGTGTAGTATGTTTGCGACAATAAGAAAAACAACGAAAATTTTATGGTCAACAATTAAAAGTTGTGCTACATAGACAGGCGTGCAGAATTTGTTTTTAATTTGCGTTCATTGTATAATATTATTAGTCTCTTATTAAATATCGCTCGGGTGGTGCATTTGTGTTTAATGAAACAAAAATCAAATGTTTTCTTTCACTTGCTAAAACACTAAACTTTACAACTACGGCAAATTTACTGTTCATGTCACAACAAGCGGTAAGTAAAAACATCTCCAGTCTTGAGGATGATTTTGGATTTAAGCTTTTTATACGTTCTTCTCATTCAGTTGAACTGACTAAAGAAGGTGAGAGTTGCAATGAGCTGATTTCCCAGATCAGTGAAAAGTTCAACGCGACTGTCGCTGAAATCAGATACAATTACAATTATGCCTCAAATGCTATTAAAATAGGCTATCAAAGCTACCTGGATTTTGGGTCGATTCCTAACAGGATCAATAATGAGTTACAAAAGGACTTCCCTGATTTAAAAATAGATGTATACAGATGCACTCCTTCGCTGCTAGCTGAAAGGATAATGGACCACCAGCTCGATCTGATTTTTATCAACGGACGCTTTGCCCCAAAGCTTGATGATTTCAGGAGCATTGAATTGGCAAAGACACAGCTTGCAGTGATGATTTCTGCAGATAATCCTATGTTAACTGAAGATGTTACATACAATGCTTTTTTAAAGGAGCCTTTTATCGTAGATTGCTTTGAAAATGAAAGCAGTTCTGATTTCAATAAAAGAGTACAGCAGGAAGTCGACGCCTGGGGACTTTCACCTTCCAGGATCATATGGGTGCCTGACCGGGATACTGCATATACCTATGCCGAGATGGGGCATGGAATAGTAATCGGCACAGATATGAGCAGAATTGCCCGAAACAGGAATTTAAAAAGTCTGCCTATTGGCATACATGAAACCTTGCTGGCAATTTGGAATAAAAATGAGGATAATCCCATGGTTGAGGAATACGCAAAACGCCTTCAAAACGAGTACACCACAAAACCCCACCAACAACTCTCTGTTGGAAGGGTTTTATTCGAAAACTCCCTGAAATAAACCGAAGAACTTATTTGTAGTCGTCATAGGCACTGGCCATGATCCAGGAAGCGGCTGTCGCGGTGATTTCTGCGGGGCAGTTGAAACGCAGCGGGCTGGCGGCGATATACGATGCGCCTTTGTCAACTATTATTTCCCGTGTAAAGCCGCACTCGGCCAATGTCTTGATGCCCACGGATTTCATCAGCGCCCGGCATGCATCGGCGGTTTTTTTACCGATTTCCGCAGGGGTTTCACTTCCGGTGAAAATTGCACCTAAGGCGGTGCCTACAATTTTAACCAAATCGGGAACTTCCTTTGCAACCAGTTCCAGAACAGCAGGAGTCACCCAGGCACAGTTGAGCCCGTGAGGAGTATGATAGCTGGCAGCAATGGAATCTGCAGCAGCATGACCTATATGTACGTCCGTGTTGGAGAAAGCGATTCCTGCCCAGTTGGCAGCGAGACACATCTCACTCCGGGCTTCCATATTGGTCCCATCCTTGTAAGCAATGGGGAGATACTTTGCAATGCGCTGAATAGCAGCGATAGCCAGCACCTCGGAGTAGGGATTGCGTTTGTTGGCTGTTATTGCTTCTGCGGCATGCGCCAATGCGTCCAGGCCGCCATTGGCGGTGACGCTTGGGGGAGCGGTCCTGCACAGTTCCGGATCGACAACAGCCAGTGTGCTGTGTGTGAAAATGGGGATTTTTTCGTTCCTTTCCACATAGGAGACGATGGTCATCTGGGTGACCTCACTGCCGGTTCCTGCGGAGGTAGGTACCAGAATTACCGGCACACCCCCTTCTATTGTAAATGGAGGCCCTTCCAGATTAAGATACTGATTTATGGGGGCAGGGTGATTTTGCAGGATAGATACTGCCTTAGCGGTATCCATACTGGAGCCGCCTCCGATGCCGATGACGCAGTCGATTCCGGCCTGCAAGCCAATATTGCCAGCTTCGTCCAGCATGGAGTCGGGGGGATCAGCCACAACCTTGTCATAAATGATGTATTCCACGCCGGTGGCTTTCAGGCTGTTCTCGGCCTTATCACTGATTCCGGCAGTCTTGACGCCGGCATCGAATACGCACATTACTTTTTTACAACCCAGTTCCTTCACTTTTTCTCCGAGAAGTTGAATAGCGCCATCACCAAAAAGCACAGGGGTAAGCTGCTGATACTCATATACGCTCATAATAATGCCTTCTTTCTTATATAGTTTTATTCTCAAATTATCAGAAGTTATAACACCGGCCTAATTTGCTCTATTCAGCAACAGGATAGAGATCCCTGACCACATTTTCCAAACCACCGAGCATTTCCAACGTCTCTTTTTTCGGCGTTGCATCCTGCTCATAACCCATTAGTCTTAAGAAATTTTCGCCTAAGCGCTCAACATCGACAGTGACGCCGGACAATGGACCCTCCTTGAGAGGCGGGATTCCGATGATGCGGTCTGAAATGGCGGCATCCTTCCGTCGGAAACCTTCTCTCAGGTTAAATGCATGGCGTATGGTGAACAGGCGCCTGCCCAGTACCGTCCATTCCTCCTGGCTGTATTGGAAGCCGGTGGCCGCGTTCATAAGTCCCAAATGAGTCCCGGGGGCCAGGCCGAACTCCGTAAACATGCAGAACCCTGCTGAATTCATGATTTCATAAAGTACGGTACCTGAAAAATCTTCATAGGCAAGCGCGTCATAGTTGAATTTGACTTCAGGCGGCTGGTTGCCGCAATTGGCGCCCAAGCCTCCCTTGACATGACGGCCCGGTGTAGGGTCATATTTGTAAGTGCGTGCAAGACCGGGACCGAAACGTGGATCATGCTGGGGGATTTCGATTTTTCCGGCGACCACCAGGCATTCATGACCGCGCCTAAAATAATCTGCAGCGAAAGCAGAGCCGTTACCAAGCACCGCCCCAACGCCCTCTCCCTTACATATCTTTTCTGTCATTGTGACAATAGCCTCGCCATTTCCCCATTCAAGTGCAATACCGTCGAGATCGTCAATGGAAAGGATTCCGGAAGTATAGCATTCCATTGCCCAGGCAATGGTCCCGCCAACTGTTATTGTATCAAGCCCGTATTCATTGCAGAGATAGTTGCATCTGTTCAGGACAACGGGGTCTCCATTCAGCATCTGGCTGCCAAACATCCCGGCGGTTTCATATTCAGGCCGGCCGGTTTCTTTAATATGAACATCTCCCTCATTGATTTCATAAAGGCTGCCGCAACCGATGGGGCAGGCAGAGCATGCATATTTTTTCCGAAAGAATCGTTTGTCCATCTCACGGGGTATGATCGGAGTGATCAGCTTTTCATCCATATCGACTACTCCGGCGCCCGTCCAATTCTTTACGCTGGCATCTCCAAGAAGTACGTGACTGTCATAATCAGCGCTGGTGCCTCCACTTTTAAACGAGTTCACAACCGGCTGGACAGGCCCGTTTTTTTGCCAGTCCATGATGACTTTATTTATTGAAAGCAGTTCAGCCTTGTCGGCGACCTCTACAGTCTGATCACCGCAGACAACCAATGCCTTTAATTTTTTCGAACCCATTACTGCCCCGCTGCCCCCCCTGGCCGCTATACGGTGGGATTCGTTTACGATACCGGCGCTCAATTGCATACGCTCACCGCCTGGGGCAATAAGTGCAGCGTTGAATTTCCTGTTGCCCAGTTTATCCTTAAGGGCTTCCTCCGAAGCGATAGTCGTCATCCCCCAAAGATCAGCTGCATCCCGGATTTCTACCTTGCCGTCATCAATCAGGATATAGACAGGCCTGGGTGCGATACCCCTGATGAAAACGGCATCAAATCCTGCTTTCCGCAGCATGGGCCCAAATGTTCCACCTGAATTAGAGTCATTCCAGCCGCCTGTAACAGGGGATTTACTGACCACGGTATAGCGCCCGCCCATCACAGCACCAGTCCCGTTGAGTGTACCGCTTACAAAGCCCAGCATGCTCTCAGGTGCAAAGGGATCAGTGTGTGCCGGCATCTCGTCATAGAGGATCCTGGCTCCAAGCCCTGCGCCTCCGATGAAATACCGTGCAAGTCCCTCGTCTAAAGGTCTCACTTCCAGCTTTCCAGTATCCAATTCAACAAAGAGAAGTTTTCCCATATAACTATACAAACCTTATCCCTCACTTTCGTTTTTTATGCATTTTATAAATGTCGTTTATAATGCGGACAAACATACAATATCTAAGTTATGATAAATTAATCTTATGATTTTCGTCGTGAGGACAGAAATTCAAAATGAAACTTATTTTGCAAGGTACCCACGATTCCTTTAGGCATCAGCAAAATTACGATTATGGCGATTATACCAAGAATAAGATTGCTGTAGCCTGCATAGCGGGCGAGTATGTTGTACAATAACACATAGATTCCAGCACCAACGATGGGTCCTGTAACTGTTCCTATACCGCCGATGATTACAGCGACAACAATAGCTATTGTCCAATCCATACTAAATGCCCCGTTGGGAAAGACAGAAATCTTGTTAAGGTAAGCAATTCCACCTGCTATGCCGGTGATAAATCCACAAATAACAAAGCATAACATTTTATTTCGGAAGATGTTAACTCCAACACCGGCGGCAGTATCCACGTCGTCACGCATGGCTGTGAGACCAAGTCCGGTTTTAGAGTTTAGAAGGTAATAAACCACAATAAACGAAATGACAGCCAGGGTCAATGCCATAAGGTACTGATTGCCGAGACTGGGATAAGGTTTGACTTTGATGATCATTCCTCCACCGAAGTTGACAAGCTTCCAGCCAGTAAACAAAATCTTTACCATCTCTGATATGACCCAAGTGGCAATGGCGAAATACATACCACGCATCCGAAGAAGCATAACCGAAAGGCAAAAGGCGATCAAAGCTGAAACTACACCACTCACCAATAAACCAACAATAAAAGGCAGACCATAGCTGGTGCATACCACTGCAACTGCATATCCCGATACACCTATGAATAGCTGCTGACCAAGGGATAGAAGACCAGCATAGCCGCACATCAGATTCCACATCTGAGCCAAAACAGCATATATTGCAATATTAAAACCGACACGCATGACATTCTTTGTACCCAAGCCCGTAAAAGGCAAGATAAAAAGAAAAGCAATAATTGCTATAGTAATAGTTAATCTGATCATATTGTGTTTATTTATTTGTGTTAATACATTTTTCATGGAACTACTCCTTTTGCACTTAGTCTGGACTTACTTTGAAAACAACCCCTGAGGGCGTATCATAAGCATAAGCAACAATACAACATACCCTGCCATCATCTGATAGTTCGTTCCAAAGAGATCACTACCGAGGATTCGAGCCAATCCGAAAATCAGACCGCCCACAAGAGTGCCGCCGATACTACCCATACCACCGATGACGACGACGCCGAAGGAAACAAGAAGATAATCACTGCCGGTGTGAGGGTAGAAATTAAAGGTGGTACCAATGATAATGCCGGAAATAGCGGCAGTCGCTGTAGCGATTCCCATTGCAATACCGTAGGTTCGATTGACACTGACACCCATAAGGGATGCTGCAATATTATCATCACTGACAGAGCGAATTGATTTTCCAATGTATGTATGCTTTAAAAACAAATGCAGCATCAGGATGATTACTACGCTGAATATAAAGTTTACTGCGTACAAAATCGGAATACTAAAGTTATCGGAGATTCTTATACTTAATGTTTGATAGCTGGTTCTCAATTGTTGGGGATCTGCGCTAAAAATCAGGAGCATAAGATTCTGCAAAAGGATTGACAGACCAAAGGTAACCAAAAGCGGCGGCTCATCACCCTTTCCTATAACACGATTGACGATACCAACCTGGAATATGTATCCGAAAACAAACATAACAGGTGCCACAATGATTATTGTAATAAGTGGGTGCAACCCTAAAATCCCAGTGGATAGGGCACTTAAGTAAGCTCCAAGAATTAGAAATTCACCATGAGCAAGGTTTGTCAGCTTAACGATACCGAAAATCATAGTCATACCGATGCCAGCAAGAGCAAACACACTGCCAAGAAGAATACCCTGTAAAATCGATTGCGCCATAAATCAGATCACCTTTCTTTATTATCTTAATAAATGCCAAAATAAGCTTTCTTAATATCCTCATCTAACAGTTCCTTGGATTTTCCTGACAGAACTATCCTGCCCTTCAGCATAATATGGCTGAACTCACTGGACTTCCTGCTGCGGGCTACATCCTGTTCTACCAGAACAATACTGACTCCCTCTTTGCTTATTTCACGAATTCTGGCGTAAATATCCTTGATAATGGTAGGTGCCAGACCAAGAGAAATCTCATCAAACAGAATCAGATCCGGCTTGGACATCAGTGCACGGCCAATAGCTACCATCTGACGTTGACCCCCGGAGAGACTGCCTGATAGGTCGTTGCGCTTCTCATAGAGCGCAGGAAACAACTCATAAACCTTCTGTAAGGATTGCTTCTTGAACGGTCTGGCACATTTGGGAAATGAACCCATTATCAGGTTATCCTCCACAGTCATACGGACAAAGCAGCGGCTGCCCTGAGGGACCAGTGCCAGTCCCTTCTCTACAATGAAGTTTGGTGCCAGGCCGCTGATATCCTCACCTTTGTATAGGATCGTGCCGGCAGTAGGCTTATAGATGCCTGCTATGCAGTCCATCAAAGTGGATTTCCCGGCACCGTTGGAGCCGATAACTGAAACGATTGATTTTTCCGGAACATCGAAGGAGGCATCGTTTACTGCAACAAATCTGCCGTATTTTGCCTGAATATTTTGGACTTGTAAAATTGGCTCATTGCTCATTACTTTCCTCCTCCACTCCCAGGTATACTTCTTCAACAAGCTTGGAATTCATGACTTCAGTTGGTAAACCAACTAAAAGATTTGTGCCGGTAGACATACACATCAATACATCTGTAGATTTGACCATAGTCTCAATCACGTGCTCAATCCATATGATGGTTTGGCCTTCTTTTCTCAAACTCTCAACCAGGTCCATAACCTCATGTACCTCTGCTTCGGTGAGTCCGGCGGCAACCTCATCCAGCAAGAGGAGTGTAGGCTGCGTGCCCAAAGCCCGGGCAATCTCCAGACGTTTTCTATCAAGCAATGTCAGGCTGCCCGCCAATAAATTTCTTTTTTCAAAAAGGCCGGTAGTTTTTAGAGCGTCTTCAGCAACAGGCCTTCCGCTTTTTTCCGAGTGTTTGGCACCGTAAACACTGGCAACCAGAACATTTTCAAAAACGGTCATATTCTCAAATGGGCGGGGTACCTGGTAGGTTCGGCCAATTCCCATACGGCAACGCTCATTTGGGCTTTTATTTGTAATATTATGGCCATCAAAGATAATCTCACCCCGGGTAGGTATGATAAGACCCAACAAGGCATTAAACATAGTGGTCTTGCCACATCCATTGGGACCAATTACCCCGAGTACCTCACCCTGTTTCAAATCGAAAGAGAGATCAGACAAAATTTTTACACGTCCGTATCCCGCATCCACACTTTTAAATTGGAGCAACTTTTCCATCCTAATAACTCATCTCCCTTTTTTCATTTCCATACTTTTCATGCTGGGATAATATTTGAGATACACTTAAGCAACTGTCGAAATTCTAAGGAGTTTGATGCTTCAACATCCCCAAAGGAAAGGCCGGAGCCAAGAAGTTCAGGCCTTTCCTTTGGGGAATCAGCAAATGCTGATTCCCCAATTCGCTTTAGCAACAAATTGCAGAGATTAGCCTTATTTCTGCCAGGCAAGACCGGTGGTCTTAATCTTGGCGGTGGTAGCGATACCGTTGTCCGGTTTACCGTTGCCAACAATCTCCTGTGTCATAGTGCCGTCCGCATTCTTAACCCACTGACCGCCAACACAGACGGTAGGAGCGACGTTTTGTTCATTGTATTTAATATGACCCATTATGGTGTCGATATCAGTAGCTGCAATGGCAGCTCGAATGGTCTCGGGTTCCAAATTGGCAGATCTGGAAAGAGCATCAACCATAACCTCAAGTGAAGCGTATTTTGCGGCCTGAGGGCCAGCTGCATCCTTGCCGGTTCCTTTAAAATAATAATCGGCAAAATCCTTACAGGTCTTACCGGTAAGCTTGGAGGTGTACGGGAATGTTTTATGCCACCAAACCTCATTACCAATACCGTCCATCAGATCACGGCCAATTGCATCGACCTGAGAACTCAGCATATAGGCCTTACCTACAACCACGATAGGAGGCTGATAACCCAACTGCTGACACTGTGTCCAGAAAGCAGCGAACTCAGGATTGGTCATAGTACCAAATATGATTTGAATACCAGCCTTCTTATATTCCTGGATCAGGCTGCTGAAATCGGTGGTACCTGCAGTATATGCACCGGGAAACAATGTTTTGTAGCCATCAGCTTCTGCTGCTGCCTTATATGTAGGACCCAATACGGTGCCGTCAGCATCGTTTGCAAAGATGAGGCCTAATGTAGCATTATCAGCGCCGGCTACATATCCGGCGGATTTCCAGATAGAGGCATAAGCATCATAATATGTCTGTGTCTCTACGTGTGCTAAAAATGTCCATTTGTGAGGGGTTTTGCCGTCACCTACCCAAGGTCCAACAGGACAATCGAAGGCGATAGTTGGCATTTCATAAGTTTCGGCAACATTACTGATTGGAATGACTAAATCGGGTGTATGATTGGCAATAATCAAATTGACCTCATCTTCAGTAATGAGCTTTGTTGTAAGATCAGATGTATTGACAGAGGAACTTGCGTTATCGTAAATAACGAATTCAATAGGCAACTTTTTATCATAATCTTTGATGTAGATGCCACCCAGTTCATTATTCACATAATCCTTAAAATTATCCTCGAGCCAGGGAGTGCCTTCTCCCATGCCTGCCAAAGGACCAGTTGTACAGTTCGGAATACCAATCTTGATGCTTGCAGGAATATCGCCGGAGGGGGTGCTGGTGGAACTGGCTGCTGGAGTGCCTGTGGAGCTGTCGTTTGAGCTCGTGGTGGAACTGCTTGCGCATCCGGCTGTGATAGCGATTATCATTGCTATCGAAAGTAACAGATACAATGCCTTGAACTTTTTCATACTTTGTTCCTCCTTGTTTAATTTTTTTCTATTTAGTTGCGAAATGCCTGAAGTGATTTAATTATTAGTTTCACAACATTTAACGGATTTAACAGTTACTGTTTAATTCCATATAAGTTAAATAATGGAATAAAACAAAAGAGTCATATCCAAAATTCATACTATTTTTTTCAGATTTTAATAAAAAATATGAGGTGTCAGACTAGTTATGTTAAGTAATTTTGTGGTAAATAATTATAGTCTTTATTACATGAATATTATAACATCCCGAATATTTAACTACAATCGTTTGGATGAACCAGTTCAGTAACCCATAACCGTAACCAAATTGTAACATCAGGTGCTGGCCGATTCTTCTTTTCCCCTTGCGTTGAAAATCATATCCAGGGTGTCTTTAATTATGGGAATGGCGGGATTTGTATTTTCATTCCTCCAAAACATGCTCACCGGTCGGGGGAAGTCAAGCGGCATGCTGTAGAAGCTGCTGCTTGTACGATTACGAGACCATTCGTCAAAGATACAGTAGCCGTATCCACTCTGAACTGCCATTACTACAGAGTCATGGTTAGGCTTTAAATCAAAGTTAGGCTCAAAGCCGTGGAAGGCGCAGATTTGACGTATAGTGCGGCTTGGCTCCGGTTGCTTTTCAGCAAATAGAGTTATGCAGGGAACGTCCTTAAAATCGGTTAATTGTAAGTCGGGCTTATGAACCAGTGGATGGTTGGCTGAGCAGAAGAGCATACGTCGGACATCGGTCAAATAGTGGGAAGAGATTTTACCCCCATGATCATTCGGTACCAGATGGTTGAAACAGATGGTAGCATCAAACTTGCTGTTATTCACGGTGGCACCTATATCAAATTTGCTCCTGCTTTCGAATTCCAGACTTAGTTGCGGGTATTCCTCTTTCAACTGCCTGGTGAGGGGAGACATTAAAAAGTCAATGTCCCAGTCTATAAAAAAGGCCAGCCGGGCATGCATCTTCTCATCCTGTCCCATTGCCTGTCGAGCTTTGATGGAGGTATTCGCGATGTCCTGCTCAATGCGCTTGAAGCAATCATAGAATAAATTGCCGCTTTTAGTTAGTAAGGTTAATTTATTTGAACGCTCAAACAGAGTTACTTCCAGTTCTTTCTCCAGAGCAGCGATCTGCTTGCTGATTGCAGGCCGGGAAACATAGAGCTTTATTGCTGCCTGGGAAAAGCTCCTGCATTCCACTACCGCTAAAAAGTATTTTATTTGAAGCTCATTCATGGGGCACCTCTACATCCTGCATCTTGTTTCTTTATTGTATTAGCATATCCCAAAAACCCGTCCAATGAACCATACCATTAGCGTAAAGTTCATTGGACGGGTGCTGTGATTATTTCGGGCAATACAAGACAGGGCGTTTCATAGCCGGCAATTTTTTTACAAGCTCTTCGACATCTCCATATTCTATGCAGGAGGACTGGCAGCATTTCACACATGCCGGTCTGGTGTCAAAGCCACTCGCTATACGAGCTGCACACATGGTGCACATAGTTGTGGGAAATGGCAGATAATCAATCTGGACATGCCCGTTTGGGTTGTTAAAAATCAATTCATTAATCTTGATGCCCCAGGTTTCTGCGTCATAGCCGTTTTCCTGCTTGCAGGCAACTGTACAGGCCTGACAGCCTGTGCAGTATTCCATATCAAATAAAAGACCTTTTCTAGCCATAATATTCATCCTTTCCTTCATCCTTCTCCTACAGATACATTATATTTTCCAAACAAAGCCTTTATCTTTTCCACTCAGGCTCGTCATTCGGATGGGGATTGTCATCAGGTCCCATTTTAACAAGCCGGACAAGGGTTGTCTTATATGCTCCACCGCCATAACCCGATTCGCCCTGAGTATCAACGGGAATGAGTATGTTGCAGTTGATGTCCCAGGCTTCATAGAAATTAGGCCCTTTGCCCTCTGTCTCAGGCAGCCACCAGCCATGAGGCACACTGACAGTACCTGGGTGCATGCTGGGATTTGCCTTTACTTTACGCCTGATACGTCCACGATCGTTTTCTATCCAGATCCATTCGCCATCTTGCACATCAAGGTCCTGAAGTACTGTGGGGTTTACCTCAACCAGTGGATATGGGTCACAGGCGCGAAGCCATGGGATGTTTCTATGCTCGGAATGGAAGAACACAGGGCTGCGGCGCCCGGAAACCATTACCAGGGGATACTTTTCAAACAGCTCGGGTGTGCGGACCTCACTCTCAGGAGGCTCGGAATACCAAAGATTTGGATGAATTTCATACTTCTCATTCAAGGTTGAGTATAATTCAATTTTACCGGTTGGCGTTTTAAATCCGGGCTTCCCGTCAGGACGGAGCAATCCCTTTTCATAGCGCCTGTAGGGTACCGATGAGGGGGATTCGTCTTCAGTCGGATACTTCCAGCCGCCTATATCCGCAAGACTATCCCAATCCATGCCGGTCTGGGCAATGCGCTCATTGACCATGGCTTTGAATGTGGGGTACTTTTCCCGGAAAGCAGGGTTGAAACGTCCGGCCAATTCCATGTTGATCTCCCAGTCGGAGCGGCATTCGCCGACCTCAACAGCAGGTTGGATAAGCTGTAAAGGCTGGTACCATGCGCGGAAGCTTTCCTTTTCGGCAAAGGTGGCAGCCGGAAGGATAATGTCAGCGATAGCCATAGTGGTTGGATTGTGGAAGGTATCTACCACAACATTGAATTCCATATTCATTAAAGCTTTGTAGTGCTTTTTCATATCGGCAGCCTGACCGCCTATCAGGTTTGAGGTCTGAATCCATGCAGACTTTATTGTATAAGGGTCGCCTGTAAGCATCTGCTCTACAGCCATATCCGGCTGACCCCAGCTGCGCATGTTGGCTAGGTACTTATACCGGGCGGCGCCAATTCGTTTGGCGTTAATTTTATCAAGTATGTCTTCTCCGTATACATCCTTCAGCTGTTCTGTGCTGTAAGGATACTGAGTGACGTTGTATGCATTTTTGGCAATTACATTTCCTCCGGGGACATCAAGGTTGCCGGTGATGCACCAGAGAGCTTCTACAGCCTGCGCGACGGCGGTGCCTTCCGGGCACTGGTCGATGGGAAGTCCCCAGTGGATGGCGGAGGGGCTGTTGGTTGCATATGCCTTGGTAGCTTCATAAATAACCTCTTTGGGAATCCAGGTTATCTCTGATGTTTTTTCCAGAGTATATTCTTTTACAGATTCTTTTAATTGGTCAAAGCCGTAGGTCCACTTCTCTACGAAATCCTTGTCGTACCAGTTGTTTTCGATAATCAGATTCAGCATGCCCATTGCCAGTGCGCCGTCAGTTCCGGGACGTATCTGCATGAAATGCTCGGCGCGGGATGCGAAGTATGTCCAACGTGGGTCGATGACGATAAGCTTGGATCCACGCTTCATGCAGTCAACTATCCAGTGGCCCTGGAAGGCGTCGGGACAGCCTGTGGCAGGATTTTGAGCCCAAATTACTATGTATTTGGGTATCTCATAGCGTGGATCGTCAAAGCGTTTCTCAAAAAACTGAGAACAGTCTGCAACAGTAAAGTCACCCTGTGTAGCTATCATGGTACAAAGACGCGGAGTATAACAGGATTGTCCTGCAAGGCCAAGCTGTGTCCAGTTGGGGCTTCCATATGAGTAACAGAGCATTGATATGGGTCCGCCGATATCTCTGCCGGTGCCCTGAATGAAAATAACCGACTCGGGACCATAATCCTCTTTAAGCTGGTTCCACTTCTTTTCAATGGTATCATAAGCCTCATCCCAGGTGATTCTCTCAAATTTGCCTTCGCCTCTTTTTCCAACCCTTTTCATGGGGTACATAAGGCGGTCCGGATGGTACATGTACTGGGTCATCGCCAGAAGACGGGGACAAGCGCGGCCATGGTTCCATGGATGGTTATCATCACCCTCCACACGGACAACCTTGTCATCCTTTACATAGAGCTTTACTCCGCAGCCGCCGTGGCATCCAGGTCCGGGCGACCAAGCTGTTGTGGTAACGACTCTGTCGAAATCGTATTTGTTGCTCATCATAATCCTCCTATAAATACTACATTATTAATAAATGGTTTTGTGATAATTCGGGGTTCTTGCTTTTGTGAGTGATTGATGTTTTTTTGATTAATGCTCTTGAGTATAATTTTACAACAAAACAGAAAAAATAGCTTTGTTCATATGAACGAAAAACCAACTTAAGTTTTTGTCATGTGAACTTGACCTGAGCAGTCCTTTATAGTATAATTAGTGCTCATTGATGCGTATGGTATATACCGGGAATAAACACATCGAAGGTGGTGTCTGGACTATGCCTAAAAAAGTTGATGACGTAACGGCTGGAACTGAAAAGCTACTGGAAGCACTTGCTTCTGACAGTGGTATTAAACGCATTATAGAAATTGGATATAAAATATTGGGTAATCCAATATCCCTGGTAGATACAAGCAGAAAGACCATAGTACTCACAAACAGCCCAGAGGTGGAAGATGACCTTACGTGGCAGGAACTTGCCAAAGATGGTTATTTCTCCAGCTATACCATTAAGCATAACTATTCCGTAGGCCTGACCAATAAACTTTCCAATTCTTCAAAACCATTTATATGGGCGAGCGACGAATATATTAAATACAACAGACTCCTGGCCAGGATACTATATAAAAACAAAACCATCGGAATACTTGCGGTTATGGAGAGTAAAAGGCCATTCAAACCCAGCGATTTGGAACTGGCCTCCGTTCTGTGCAATGCCATTTCTGTGGAAATGCAGAAAAACATATTCCTCCGTTCTACTATGGGGTATGGTTATGAGGAATTTCTAAAGGATTTGCTGGACGGCAAGATGAGGGACAGAAAAATTGTCCAGTCCAGAAGAGTGAATTTAAACCTGGACTTGAAAAAGTATATTTTTGTTCTCGTAATTGATATCACGAATATGGACAAATCCAACATATTTCCTTTGTATCTGAGAAAAACAATTGAACAGCTCATCGCCAACAGTAATACAATTGAATATAACGGCAACATTGTGCTTTTAGTCAGCAGCTCCAATAAAAAGAGCTTTCTTGAATTTGGGTTGACAGAGTTGGACGACTATATGAAGCAGAATGGCCTTGCCTGCGGCATAAGTAATTATTTCCACGACCTTGCAGACCTTAAGGAGTATTACTCCCAGGCTATTGCCTCATTGAAACTTGGCAGGCATTTCAAGTCAAATGAAAGCATTTTTAAGTATAAAGACTTCATTGTATATCATTTTATTGATGTATGTTCCCAGCATATTGAAATCGATAAGATCATACATCCGGCATTACTCAATCTGATGGAATATGATGAGCAAAACAACACGGAATATCTTAATACGCTGTATACCTTTTTCGAGTGTTCAAGAAGCATCCCACTAACTGCAAAAAGGATGAATATCCATCGTAATTCCATGTTTTACCGTATGAAGAAAATTGATGATATTATCGAAACCGATTTCACTGATAATAGTGAAATGTTGCTTATAGAACTGTCATTCAAGCTTCTGGAATATGGTAAATCTGAGTTCATCAGACCCAGAGCCTGAGTCTTTTATGCTCTTCAATCCGCGTTGAGGCCGGCAGAAAGTATACCGCCTGTTTCTGTATCCCATATAAGGCACTCTCTATGGTGATCCAGGCTTGGGAGACATAGAAAAAGGGTGTTTTCAATCTTTTTGCTGTAGAATTGGTGAAAGTGTCCAAAAAGCCAGATGTCCGGCTTCTTGGGCATAGCCTCCCATAACCTTGCCAACTGGGTCTCCCCGTAGTCATCAGAAGGACCGGGATCATATCCGGCCATAATTATATAATAAGCAACTCCGGTTGCATGTGATTTCTGTCCCTTCATCCCTATGCCAATACCTGCGGGGCAGGAATGGGATATTATTATGTCGGGCTGATTGGATCCAAACAATTGAATCGAGCTGTTAATATCATCATTTGTAATGACATTGCCGTTCTTTCTTAGTTGGGGTTGATCTACATGCAGGGCACCGCCGATAAAGCCAGCCTTGATTCCGAAAATATCAACCATGGTAGACCTTGGTTGATAGAAAAGGTTTTTTTCAGCCCACAATGAACTTGTTCCATCATAAAGAGACCTTCTCAAAAACCTGAAGTCCTCATGATTACCATCGATAAAATATAGAGGTATGGGTAATCCGCCGTTCAATATAATTTTTACCGAGTCATCCAATAATCCGAAGTCGCCGGTTTGAATTGCAGCAGTTATACCATGCTTTTGAATAAGGTCGATTAATATTTCCTTTAATACTTCAAAGTGCCCATGGACATCACCTATCAATGCAATACGCATAAGTTATCAACCTGTTCTGACAATATCTGCAGTCAGCCTTTTTTGCAGGCTGTTTACCTGCGTCATTGCCCTTTTGAGCATGGACTCGTCCCATGAGCTGAGTTCATCAAGGATTACGATGTTTTCCTGGGGAAAGTTCATTTCCAGCGCTGAGACCTGCATCTTTAAACGAAGCTTCATAAGGAATTTCCATGCATCAATGGTATCCTGCGCGGTGTCGGAAGGAATTATACCGGATTTTGCAAGTGCCTGGATCCTTTTTATTGTATTGGTTTCGTGCACAGAGCTGTAAAGTGAATATATTCGGGCGAAATTAGCATAATGAAGCATAGTCCCCTTCAGGTTTACGAAGTTTTCCATACGGTTGTCGGCCCGGATCCTGCCAAGCATATCCGATGGAGGACGATAGCTCAAAGTATCCTGGGCAAGATTATATAGAAAGAGCGGCCGTTTTCCCACTTCACTGAAGATATAATTATGCAAATCTGATGCCAGACTGTCATCTCCCGAAATACAACGGAAATCAAAGAATATGTTGAGCAGGATCAGGTCTTCAGGCTGGCTGGTGTGTATCCAGCCGTAAAATTTCTGCCTCCATTCCATTTCATCCATTACCCATTGGGGGTTTGCAGCTGTATTTCCGGCATTGCAGGGAGGGATACCCGCATTGCTGCAATATGATGTGACAATTTCACCAAATTGCTTGAAGTATCCGGCATTACTGTCGCCAGAGGTTGACCGGTAAATCAACGCGGTATCCTGGTCGGCATTAAAGGTAGGCTCGCCCCTGCCTATACTGCCAAAGGCAAGGAGTGAGTATGGACATGGAGGAGGACCAATGGTAATGAAAGCTTTCTTTACCGCAGAAGAGAAAACCCCTTCAATTGAAGCACAAACAGCCGATGTTATCATTTCGGCGTCAATGCCTGTCTTGACAGATTGTTGAAGTGCGAGCATGCTGCGGGTGAACCCGTCAATTGATTCTCTGCCTGCGGCAGAAAAGGATTCAGACAACAGCAATTCGCCGGTAAGGTCCCTTGAAGCCCTTACAAATGAATGCTCCTTTGTTATATCAAGAAGAATCAGGGCTACAGTGTTTTTTATTTCGTCCGGGCCTTCATTTGACGATCCGGGTACTGAGGCCCAGACTCGGAGGTGCTTTTCTGTTTCCAATGAAGCAGTGCGCAAAATCATGCCATCTACTCTATTCTCTGATTGTAGCTGTATAAACAACCGTCTTGCATCTCCTGCTTCAAGTAATTCTTTCAGATCATTGCCGATAATGGAATTTATGCCGGTGCCGGCCAGCAGGTCAGATGCGTTGCTGTCGGCTTGAATTATCCTGCCATTTGAAGAACTGCTGATCATCAGGGTACCAAAACCGGATTTATCCAGTGATGTCTGGACAATTCCGCCGGCTATGGGTTCGGGCTTCATGGAATATCCTGCGAGCATTATTGCGGGGCTTCCGTGTACAATGGCATACTCTGCAGACAAAAGAACCCTTTTCGGCCCGTCAGACCCTTTCAGGATTGCGTCGGCAGAGGCTGTATGACCCACTGTATTAACAGTTGACAGGATATCATAGACCTTTGGGTCGTCAATGAAGTCTGAAAATTTTCGGGAGATTATATTGTCCTCACTAAGACCCAACATTTCGCAGGCTCTTTTATTAGCCCCCGTAATATAGCCATCTATGGTGAGCAACAGCATTTCGCCGGAGGCTGAGGCCAGAGCCTGATAACGTTCATGTGACAGCAACAGCTCTCTTTCTGCCAGGCGTCTCCCCTTTTCATTTTTCCACCCTCTGTATATTATGAAAAGCATGATTAAAAGCACTACGGCCCCGATCCAACTCGAGATAACCATAAGCCTTATTGTTACAGATCTGATTTCAGTATGGACGTCATCCAGATAAATTCCACTTCCAACGACCAAGCCCCATGGCTGGAACAGTCTTATGTAAGAAAGCTTTGGAACGGCTTCATTGATATTGTCGTTGCGTGGCCACATGTAGCTCACATATCCCTCACCAGAGCTTCCCGCAAGCTGTGCAGCTTCAACAAAAAACAGTTTGCCGTTTGAATCAGCGTATTCATCAAGCGGAGTCCCTTCCAGTTCGGGGAAATAGGGATGCATGACCATGGTTGGCTTAAGGTCGGTTATCCAGAGATAATCCCGGCTGTCCGAGCCATATCTCAAGGCCCTCATTTCAGTAAGGGCTGCCTGTTGGGCTTCTTCCGCCGTGACCAGACCGTCCGTCTCCATCTGGACATGCCTCTCCATGATGCTTGTCGCCGACATTACTATGGCCTGAATCATGTCCTTCTTTTTCTGCATAAGGGCTTCTTCGGTAGCAGGAAGAATGACCGCCCCAATTGCTATAGCAAAAAGGGCGATCACCATTACAGGTGGTAAAACTACATTCAAAATCATTTTTATAAGCTGGCTCTTGCTCATGGGCTTTCCTCCCGCATGAAGTAGCGGATTTAGTCGGTATCGGGTTTATGCGCCAAGGCGAAGAAGGATTCCACGTCCTTGCCGGTATCCTTGGTTGCAAGGCTGACAACAATCAGGACGATAAAGGAAACCGATACTCCAAATATACCTGGACCTCCGGCTGTCGGGAGGCCTATGAAAGATTTTACTCCTGAAAGAAGTAGTATGACAAATATCGTCGAAACTACGAGGCCGGATACTATACCAGCTACTGCACCATGCCTGGTCAACCTTTTCCACCAAAGGTTTGTAACCATGACAGGGAATATTGCACTGGCAGCTATTCCAAAGCCTAGTGTCACAAGCCATGCGACATTTTCATTCCTCAGAAGTATTGCCAGAACGACAGAGATGGCTGACATGGCCAGTGTTGTGATTTTGGCTATATTCAATTCCTGCTTTTCAGTTGCATTTTTATTAATAAATACTTTGTAAAGGTCATGGCTCACAGTAGATGCACAAGTGATCATCAGACCGGCTGCGGTGCTTAATATTGCGGCAACGGAGCCGGCAGCGGCAAGAGCCATAAGGACCTGCCCACCGATGATATTTGAACCCTGGAGCACAGACATGTTCTTTGCAAAGCCTGACTTGCCTTCACTGATCCAGGATACAAGGCTCTGATAGATCTCCGGCATAAGCAGGAAACCGAGGAAAATGGTACAGATATAAAAGATTCCAAGACCGACAACACAGAGCATAACGCTCTTTTTTGCGGCTCTTGCGCTTGGCACGGTATAAAACATTATGAGTATGTGAGGCAGGCCGGCTGTACCGAATACCAACGCCACTACCATGCTTATCTGGGATATAAGGTCAGGAGTCTGGACACCTATGGTCATTGCGCCAGGTGCATCCGGCAACATTTTCCGTGCTATATCAATCGCTGCCACAGAATCAGGCGCAGCAACTACTGCAGCTGCAACTGCAGGATCTGCCCCTGCAATGGATGGAGGTACAATATTTGAAGCTATATTCATAAGCCTTTCGAAGGACCCGTCCACAAAAACGAGCATGCCGAGTATTGTGATGAAAACCATAGCACCAAATAGAAAACTGGCTTGAATAACCTGGTTGATTAAAGTGGCTTTCATACCACCGAATATTATGTATACACTCATTAAAATTCCCAGGACTATTACTACAGGGAGGAAGTCCCAACCGACAAACAGCTCAAACAGCAATCCGGCACTGAGTATCTGCGGTACCAGATAAAAAGTTGAGATTATCAGTGTGGCTATCATTATAAAAAGCTTGATTTCCTTGACTGGAAATCGTCTGTGGATAGCGTCGGCTACAGTAAAACTGCCGACATTACGCAACGGACCGGCTATCAGCAGGAGTACTGCCATGTAACCGCCGAAGAAACCAATTGCAAGCCAGATGCGATCAACGCCAAATATGGAGATATCGCCTGCGACTCCTAGAAAACTGGCTGCGGAGAGATAGCTTCCGATCATTGCGATTCCCGTTTGTACCCAGGGAGTCTTGTTGCCTGCGACATAAAAGTCAGCGGCTGAACGTGCGGATTTAGTCGTAAGCCAGGTCACGATGATGGTAATGGCTACAAATACCAGTACGAAGATAACAACAAGTGGATTTTGCATATTCTTCTACCTCCACAAAATGAAAAAGATTATGAGTAGTATCCAGGAGATGGGGAAAATCGCCATTGACAGAACAAAACCCAGTGGGATGCCTGCCAATGGAATGGAGGCTATATGCTGGAATCCTGGAGTTTGAATGATGGCGCAGCCGATGTAGTACACAAAGAAGATGGCAAACATACCGAAGCCCAATACGGCTTTGCGGCGAAAGATCTTTGGGTCGAGTTTTTGATGGTCTGTAGCGGAATGCAGGTCATTCATAGGCTAACCCTCCAAAATAATTTTTATTTATAAAAAGCAGAAGCTTTTAAAATCTACGCTGCCGCAATTTACACATTTGGAATATTCAATTATGTAGAGTATTTTATTTCACGGTCATTAACTAAAGAAATATAAAGTAATATTAAGAGATACCAGTTGCGAGCATATGTAAATTGCGGTAATGGTATGTTGATAGTATGATACTTTAGTAAGATATTTTAAAAGATATTTATAACTAATATAATATATTAGTTAGTGATAGTCAAGAAAATATAGTGGGGTTGTCTGCCTGGGTTGCCTGTCCGGTTACATTATGGATCATTCCCGGGAGCACTCCTGAAATGATATAATGATATAAACACGTGGTAAATCCGGTGCGACGGAGGTACATATGAGAAGGTACAGCTTCATTCACTGCGGCGATATACATCTTGGATGCCAGCAGTTCAACGATCCAAATCGTTTCGAGGATTTTTTCGAAGCTTTTTCACACATAGTCGAATATGCGGTTGACAAGCATGCCGGGTATATTCTGGTGGCCGGAGATCTTTTCCATCACCGGAATGTGAATGCACAGACCCTTGGAATGGCAATAGCACAGCTTGAGAAGATGAAGACGGCAGGGATAATGGTAATAGCCATTGAAGGCAACCACGATAAGGCATTTTATGTTGATGAAGATTCCTGGATGAATTTCCTCAACCGGCAGGGATACCTGAAACTGCTTAAGCCGGAATTCCATGAGGGGAAAATCAAGTTGGGCATATATGATGGGGAAAAGGGTTGTGTTCTTGAAGAAGACGGCTTGAGGATCATCGGACTGGGTTATCTTGGAGCAACTACCGCTCAAAGGCTTCAAGAGACTGCAGAACAATTGATACAATTCGACTTTGACGAAGAAAGGCCATTAACCGTTCTTATGCTTCATGCAGCGGTGGACAAGCTCATGGGCCAGGATATGGCCGGCGTGGGCAGGGACTGCTTCAAGGCATTTGCGGGTAAAGCGGATTATATAGCCCTTGGACATATACACAGCCGTCAGGAGCAGACTCAATGGATTTACAACCCGGGTGCCCCTGAAAGTGTTCATATTGATGAGGTTCGCAGAAATCAGGAAAAAGGTTTCTACCATGTCACCGTTGAAGGGCGGGAGATGCAGGTGGACTACATCCAAAGCAGAAGGAGGCCTGTGAGGTATTTGGATGTCGACCTCACCTCCATTCCGACTCCGGCACATGCCCTGGGAGTCGTGACCGACAGGCTGGAGTCATCGGGTATCCTTGGAGGACTGGGTGAGGTACAGCCGATTTTACAGGTTAATCTCTTTGGGACAGTTGATTTCAACTCCTTTGCAATAGAAGAGGGAATAATGTCCGATACTTTAAAAAGCCGGTTCAACTGCCTGGCTGTCGAAGTCCTGAACAACGTCAATCTGGAAAGAACAGCTGAAGCATCCGAAGATGGCGGGTTTGATCGTTCATCGGTAGAACGGCATGTCATAATGAAAATGATAGAGGAAGAAAAGCCGGAGTACAGGGATGTAGCCCATACTATGGCCGATCTTGTCCTGAGGGCTAAAAACCTTTCACTTTCCGGAGTGGATGAGGATGAGATCATTGACATGATCGGTAAGGCAATTGAGGGACTTGAATCCTGTGCAAAGGAGGAAATGTCATGAAAATACGGCAGATCAGGATTCAGAATGTAAAGAGCTATCTGGATGAGACCATCCATTTCAATAATGGTGTCAATTTCATATCAGGTGTTAATGGCGCAGGGAAAACCACAATAATAGAGAGCATAGGATATGCCGTTTTCAACAGCAAGCCTGACAATATCGGTGAATTCATAAGATACGGGGCTAAAACGGGGACCATAACCGTTGAACTGGAGGCTAATGACAACCGCTTGTACAGGTTGGTAAGAAAATTCGGCAATGTGAACTCGTGGCTGGTCTTTGACATTGAAACAGAGTCGGAAATCGATCTTCATGGAGTAGTCGATATAGTCCCTTTTCTTAAGGAGGTTCTTGGTATAGAGCCCGATCAGGATATTTCACAGCTTTTTGAAGATGTCATAGGAATCAGCCAGGGGTCATTCACCACGCCTTTCCTTTTAACCCCATCCATAAGACGGGAACAGTTCAACAGGGTATTCAAGGTGGATTCCTATAAGACGGCCCACAGCAATATACTGAAAACCATCAGGAAACTGGAGGAGCTGATGAAGCTTCTGGAGATAAGCCGGGCGGAAAAGACGGGCGGCATATCGGACTATGAACAGGTAAGGGAAAAAGCTGATGAGATGTCTCCGTTAATCGTTCGGATGGAGAAGGAACTGCAAGACAGGAAAACCGGGAGGGAAAAGGCAGAAAAAGCCAGGGGGGTATTGCGCAACAGGGAAAAGGAAATTAACAGGACATCAAGGGAAATACAGATCAGGGATGAGCGAATAATGAGTATCGGGGATTCGCTGGCCCGTCTGGGTGAAGACCTGAAAAATGCCAGAACTTCGGAGGAAGCAGTCCTGATTTCCAGGGAAGGTTACAATACATATGCAGCTCTCAAAAAGGAGCAGGAAAATATTGAAAAGCAGAGGACGGACAGGGACGCTCTGAAGGAAGCATATGCCCAGAACGAGAGCAGGATAAGCGAATTTACCGCCCGAATAGAAACCGAAAGAAAATCGGTAGATGCAGAAAAGGCCGATATTGAAGCTTCGGGCAAAGTGGTTTCGGTTGAAACAGCAACTGCAGAAAGGAACTTTGAAATATACAGCTCTAAACTGAAATCCGCCTCGGAATTAAGGGAAAGGCTCGATGTATTCCAAAAATATATTACAAATCTGGATGTATTGAAAAACAGCATTATTCGCCTGACGACAAAGATCCGGGCTAATGCCGGCAAATGGGAAGAGCTGGAGAGAAGCATGGAAGCTACTTCAGAATTTATTTCCAGGGAAAGTGTAATAAATGAAGGAGCGGAGAAGTTAAGGAAACTTGAAGAGATGCTGAAGTCTGTCGGTTTGGCAATGGCGGCTGAAAAGCAGGGCATGGATACCATGAAGGAAAACCTGGTGCGGGCAGAAGGTGGGAAATGTCCATTCCTTGATGCCCGCTGCATGAATGTTGACGAAGGGCTCGACAAATACTTTGCCGACAGGTTGGAGGAAAGTCTGAAAAGCCTTGCGAAAATGGAACTGAAGGAGAAAGAGCTTTCTAATGAAATTTTCGCCCTGGAAGGTTTAAAAAAGGATTATGCACAGCTTGGAAATGAAAAAGAAAATATAAAGATACAAAAAAAGATTGAAGCAACATATATGCTGGAACTCAGGAATGACCTTGACCAACTGCTGAAGAACGGATTGATGAAGCAGGCGGGAGATACGCTGAAGGCGGTAAAAGTACTTACGGATGAAACGAAGGTTTTAGATGAGCAGTATTCTTCGCTATCTGATGCATTTGAAAATTTTAAAACAGTTTCTTATGATGCATCCACCGCGGCAGGCAATTTCAGAAAGGCTTTGGAAGCCCTCGAGCAGGCTGAGAATGTTGCAGAGAAGTCTGAAAAGCTACTGGAAGAATTCAATCGTATGCAGAAAATAACGAAAGACATTCTAGATGAAAAATACAGGTCAGGACTGGAGGCTTCAGCAAAGGCCGGGAGGGATATGGAAAACTGCCGCAGACAGAAGGAGGAGCTTTCAGTCCGATCTGTAAAAGTGGCGGACAGGCTGGAAAAGATAAGGGAAGCAAACCTGACACTCGAAAAGGTCATCGGAAAGAAGCGGGATATTGCTGAAAAGCTTGCGGTATTTGAGGGGTTGGATGGGAAACTTTTAAATGCTGCAAATGGGCTATCGGCAAATCAGGCTGCATATGACACCTATATGAAACACCAGACGGAAGCAATGAAGTTACAGCGCCTGATGGATGAAACTGCCCGTGGTAATGAGAGCCTTCAGAAGGAAAATGCTGAACGGGAGCAGATGAAGCAGCAGCTGGATGCTTTGCAGAAGGATTTCTCCGAAGACGTGCTGTTGGAGGCTGAAAAGCTGGTGGAAAAGCTGGCTGTGGAATATGCGTCAGCAGAAAAGGATATTCTGGAGCGTCGTAACGACCTTGATGAGCTAAAAAACAGGTTGTCTGTGATGGATAAGTTGAAAACCGAGATTAATACGATAAATGAAAAGCTGGATCAATACAGCAAAATCAGGGATACCACGGTTTTCATCCGTAACTTGCTAAACAAGGCAGGTGAAAGGATTTCTGCAGTATACAGGGAGCATATGGCAAATGAAGCCAACAGGATATATAGGGAGGTATCAAGAGAAAATGTGACCCTTGAATGGAGGGAGGACTATGAGGTGTTCCTCGTTGATTTATTCAATGGAAGAGAAAGGAACCGAAGCTTCAGGCAACTTTCGGGTGGCGAACAGATGACTGCTGCCCTTGCAATGCGCCTTGCAATGCTCAGGCAGCTTTCTGGAGCGGGAATCGGCTTTTTCGACGAGCCGACGACAAACCTTGACGTAGAACGCAGAAGCAACCTGGCTCAAATAATACCCCAGGTTACGGGTACCTTTGATCAGCTTTTTGTAATTAGCCACGATGATTCTTTCGATTCAATGACGGAAAACATCGTGCAGCTCAAAAAAGACAGCGGGGATGGAACAAAAATCATGTAAGGTTTGATCATTTCAACAAAGGGCATTTGCAACGTGGGCAGATGTCTTTGCTTATATCATTCATTGTCAGACAGGCTGCACACATGATTTGGGAATCCCGTGACTTGTCATATTTCTCGTAATAGGTGAATCCCTTGTGATGCCTCACCCTGTCGCCTTCATTATAATAGTTGTATACACCGGGCAGGTTTTTGAAGCTGTGTTTTTTTACCTTCCCATTGTCACGTTTCACTTTTACTATGTACTCAGTATAATGGCTGTGGGTATCGTTGTTATTGTCATAATCCGTCCGTCTGCGGGAATTTTTTTCTATGACCGTGCCGTCCCAGGTGGAGTCCGAGTTGCGCCTGAGGGTCTGTACAAGTGCTATCAGCACAAACATACCGCCTATGCCCAAGCCATAAAAAAGTGAATTCGGCCAATCGATATCTCCGCTTGCGTTGCCGTAAATCGGGAAAGCAATGATGGCAATTACTGCAAGTATCAATGCAAGTATCATCGACCAGCTTTTTGAGTTTTTCAGATATTTTGCAAAAGCGGGGTCACCTATTTTTGGGGAAAATCCGATGATGCCATTGTTATTATAGCCTTGGTATGATGGGGTGTCCGGAGGAAGCACAGGTTTGCGTTGATATTGCTGCTGAGGTTGGGTGCCTGATTGAGGCTGGGGTTGGGTATAGGCTTGAGCCTGGTATTGCTGTTGAGCCTGATATTGCTGCTGAGCCTGTGGTTGTTGGGCGGGCTGTGTTGATGAACCGCAACCGCTGCAGAATCTTACGGTTTCAGATAATTCCTTTCCACATTTGACACAATACATGCATAACCTCCCAAAATTATTTAGAGATACTGGGAACCTTATTCCAATTATATCATAATTGGCTTATTTTTCATTATGCCAGTATAAAAATCTAGTTATTGTTATTACATAATATCAGATGTATAATTTACATGTATACATCTGACGAGGTGGCTTTATGGAGAGAACACAGATATATTTTGATAAGGAAGAAAAGGAAACCCTGATGAAGGTAGCCCGAAAAAAAGGTGTACCTATGGCTGAAATTGTACGCGAGGCCGTAGGACAGTACTTAACCAGGGAAAAGGTGTCGGATATAGACAGGCTGCAAGACACCTGTGGAATCTGGAAAGACAGGACCGACATTGAGGACTCTGATGGATTTATTGCAGATATGAGGAAAAGCTGGGCGTCAGAAAGGGAGGGCGAATAGTGTCTTCTGTTCTGATCGACACCAATATTTTGATAGACCATTTGCGAGGCAAAAGCACTTCTACACAGTTCCTTACCTCTCTGATCAAAGATGAAAAAAGGCTGGTGTGTTCAATAATAACGCGAATAGAACTTCTGGCTGGAATACGTCCCGGAGAGGAAGAAAAAATGGATTCATTGCTCAGGTTGTTTCGGGAAATAACTGTGGATGCGGCAGTGGCGAATGCTGCTGGAATTTATATGAACAGATTTATGAAAAGTCACGGCCTGACTACAGGAGATGCCATTGTTGCAGCTACTGCCAAAACAAACGGCATCCCTGTTTATACATTGAACACAAAACACTTTCCAATGAAAGATATAGAAATAATCACACCATATTAAGTCCTACTTCTTCCACTTTGCCAACGCTTCTGCCAGTGCTGAATTAATCGGCTCTCCACTTTCCTGCTGCTGTAAGAATTGTCCCACTTCTTTTTTATTAACCTGATCACCTTTTCGCTTGTTAAAAGCATCCAGCTTTTCACGATAACCACATCCACAAAAGAAAGACTTATTTTCACCCTCACCCTTTATTTCCATCTTTTTATGACACTCAGGGCACCTTGCATTAGAAATCATGGATACGCCTTTTCGGTAACCACATTCACGGTCAGCGCAAACTAACATTTTACCCTTTTTTCCCGCTACATCAAGCATGTACTTACCACATTCAGGACATTTCTCCCTGGTCATGTTGTCGTGTTTATAAGCTGCATTACTTGCAATTACATTTGATACTACCTTTGTAGCATAACTCTTCATTTCATTAATAAACTCAGTTGAATTTGCTTTTCCATTTTTAATCAAGGTTAGTTTCTGTTCCCACTTTGCAGTAAGTTCAGGAGATTTCAAATCTGTTGGTACAAGATCAATCAACTGAATGCCTTTGGATGTAGGGAATATTTCTTTCCCCCTTCTCTCTGTATAAAAAGAATTGAACAGTTTTTCAATAATATCTGCTCTGGTAGCCGGTGTACCAAGGCCGCTGGTTTTATCCATCGCTTCCCGCAGGGCATCATTCTCAATGAACTTTCCGGGATGTTCCATAGCAGTGAGCAGAGTTGCCTCATTATATCTTGCTGGCGGCTTTGTCTTACCATTGTATAAAGAAGCAGCATCCAGTTTAAAGCTTTCACCTTTTTTTATCTCAGGCAAACTCTGATCCTCTTCTTCATCCGAATCTTCATCTTTATCTTTTTGTCCTTCGTAAACTGCTTTCCAGCCCTTTGACTTGATAATCCTGCCTTTGGCGAAAAAGATTTCGCCTTTGACGCTTATTTTTACTGTGGTTTGTTCGTAAGTAAACGCAGGACTTAATATTGCTATAAATCTTTTAACAATCAGGTCAAATATATTACGTTCTTCACTACTTAGTGAGCCAAGACTGACATATTGTTCAGTAGGAATGATAGCATGATGATCTGTAACCTTGCTGTTATCAGCAAACCTTTTTGTCACATTGAGCTTGGTCCGAAGCAGCGCGCGGGCTGATTCAGCATAGGGGCCTACTGATATGCTTTTCAATCGGTCTGGTAATGTAGGTATGATATCTGTAGTAATATGTCTGGAATCGGTTCTCGGATAGGTTACAATTTTATGTGTTTCATATAAAGACTGCATAAGTCCCAGGGTCTGTTTTGCCGAATAATTATATTTCCGGTTTGCATCCCGCTGCAACTCGGTTAAATCATAGGCAAGTGGCGACTGTTCTTCTTTGGCTTCTTTTTTAATCTCAATTACATCACCATTTTGACCTTTTATTTTTGCCAATATATCTTCTGCTTGTTGTTTGTTAAAAATTTGAGTTTGCCCGCTGGTTTTATCCTGCCATAAAATTGAAAAGCCTTTTACTTTTGCATTTATAGTCCAGAAGTCCTTTGGGATAAACTTTTTTATATCATTCTCCCTTTGTACAATCATGGCCAATGTAGGTGTCTGTACGCGGCCTGCAGACAATTGTGCATTGTATTTACAGGTTAAAGCCCGGGTTACGTTAAGCCCGACCAACCAGTCCGCCTCTGAACGACACTCCGCAGATTTATACAAGTTGTCATAATCTCTACTTGGTTTTAAACTGCTAAACCCATCTTTAATAGCTTTCTCAGTCTGAGATGAGATCCATAAACGCTTGATCGGTTTTCTGAAACCTGCTTTAAGAATGATCCATCTGGCAACCAATTCTCCTTCGCGACCTGCGTCAGTTGCAATGACCAGTTCATCCACATCAGGCCTGTTCAATAAGCCTTTTACAATTCCATATTGCTTTGATGTTTCTTTAATAACAACAAGTTCCATTTTATTTGGCAACATTGGGAGATTATCCAAACTCCATGTCTTATACTTTTCGCCGTAAGCTTCCGGATCTGCTAAAGTAACCAAATGTCCCAATGCCCAGGTAACAATATATTTAGAACCTGACAAGCACCCATTACCACCTTGATTACAACCCAATACTTTTGCCAGTTCACGTCCAACCGATGGCTTTTCTGCTAAAACTAAAACTTTACCCATAATATATTTGTTCCTTTCACTAAGCCTGCTTTATACAACATGGCGGTTATGTTCAAAAAAAAGCACAACCTCCATTGACGGAAGGCTGTGCTATCATTCTATCATAATTGCAGTGCAAGTTCATTTTTTTGTTGCAGTTCATGCCTGTTTTGCCGTGGTGCCTGCCTGCCTGCGAAGCTTCCTGTACAGCCATGCACCAAGCTTGATAAGCTCTACTATCGGGATTATTGAAATGGATGCTGCAATAACAATCAACCATTGTGTCATGTTAAGGGGCACGACGTTGAAAATGTCATTGAAGAAAGGCACAACAATTACACCCGCCTGAAGGATAGCCGCTATGACAATAGCACAATTAAGCCAGGGATTCGTGAACACACCAACCTTGAATATGGATTTTTTCACAGACCGGACATTTAATGACTGACTTAGCTGAATAAGGCCAAGTGTTGCAAAGGCCATCGTAGTGGCTATTTCCGGTGAATAAAGATTTAATCCCGTATAATATGCGGCCAGTGTTATGCAACCGGCCAAAATGCCCTGAATTAATACACTGATGCCTACTCCACCTGAAAAGAAGCTGCTGTTCGCCTTCCTGGGTTTCTGCTTCATAATATCCTTTTCCGTCTTTTCCATTCCAAGGGCGAGAGCCGGTAGGGTGTCGGTCACAAGGTTTACCCACAGTATGTGTATGGGCATGAGCACTATCCAGCTCAACATGGTTCCTACAAATAGTGTGATTACTTCGCCCAGGTTGGTAGAGAGAAGGAATTGGATGGCCTTGCGGAGGTTGCTGTATATCTTTCTTCCTTCTTCCACGGCGAGGACAATGGTCGCGAAATTATCGTCGGACAACACCATATCGGCTACACCCTTTGAAACATCTGTCCCTGTGATGCCCATACCGACACCTATATCAGCAGCTTTTAAGGCAGGGGCGTCATTTACGCCGTCTCCCGTCATGGCAACGATTTTGCCGCGCTTTTTCCAGGCTTTGACTATCTTCACTTTGTGCTCGGGAGAGACTCTGGCATAAACTGAATATTTATCCACATTATTCTCAAAGTACGTATCGTCCAGGGCATCCAATTCACTGCCCGTTATGACTTCGTCACTGCTGCTTATGATTTTAAGTTCAACTGCAATAGCTGCGGCTGTATCCCTGTGGTCACCCGTTATCATTATCGGCCTGATCCCTGCAAGTGAGCAGACACGGACAGCCTCCGCCGCTTCTGGTCTTGGGGGATCGATCATGCCGGTCAGACCAATGAATATGAGATTGTTTTCGAGGTTTTCAGTTGTTAGCTTATCGGGGAGAGAATCTATATCCTTGTATGCAAATCCCAGCACTCTCAGGGCTTTTCCGGCCATTTCACCGTTTGCACGTTTTAAAGATTCCATGTGCGCCTCTGTCATTGACACAACACAACCGCTTTCGAAAATTCTCGTACATCTTCCGAGTAAGACATCGGGGGCGCCTTTTGTAAACACTCGCGTGATCTCTTCTATTTCATTAATGGAAGACATAAGCTTTCTGTCAGAATCGAAGGGTAGTTCACCTATCCTTGGGATGACCCTGTCCAACTCTGCTTTGTTGAAGCCTTTATCGAGTGCAAAGGCAGTAAGTGCAGTTTCTGTAGGATCACCGACAAAGCTGATGCGGTCACCGGTTCCGTGGGATATTGACGAGTCGTTGCACAATACCAGCGAGTGCATGAAAAGGTGATTTTCATGATCCAGCATTTCATCGGCCTTTATTATGCTCCCGTCCAGATAGACCTCCTTGACAGTCATCTTGTTCTGGGTAAGAGTCCCTGTCTTGTCAGAGCAGATTATCTGGGTACTGCCCAGTGTTTCAACAGCCGATAGCTTTCTGATGATGGCATTCCTTCTGGCCATCTTTTGTACCCCGAGTGCCAGCACTATTGTTATGACGGCAGGCAGCCCCTCGGGAATAGCTGCAACAGCAAGGCTTATAGCAACCAGTGACATATCGAGGATTTCCCTGCCCTGGAGCACTCCGGCAATGAAGATGATAACCGAAATCACAAGGATGCCGACGGTAAGGAATTTTGAAAGCTCGTGCATTTTTTTCTGAAGGGGAGTCATATCCGTATCCTGACCGGATATATGCCCGGCTATCCTTCCTACCTCGGTATCCATACCTGTGGCAGTAACCACACCGATACCTCTCCCATAGGTAACGCTGCTGCCTGACCAGGCCATGTTTTTTCTGTCTCCTATTACAATGTCTTTCCTTTCTATAATCTCCACCGTCTTTTCCACCGGAACGGATTCGCCTGTCAGGGCAGCTTCCTCGATCTTGAGGCTGGAAGAGTGCAGCAGCCTCATGTCTGCTGGTACAAAATCACCGGCTTCCAGGGATACTATATCGCCTGGTACCAGTTCGGATGATTTGATCTGACGGATTTCACCGTTCCGCTTGATCTTCGCGAAGGGCGAGGACATGCTTTTCAAGGCGGATAGTGCCTTTTCGGCTTTGCTCTCCTGGGCGACGCCCAGTATGGCATTTATAAGGACAACGGCAAGTATTATGAGCGCGTCGGTCAACTCGTGGGTAAAACCGGATATGGCTGCAGCAATGAGAAGTACAATGATCATTATATTTTTAAACTGTTCAAGGAACATTTCCACAAGGGTCTTTTTCTTGCCCTCCTTCAATTCATTGCTGCCATAAAACCCGGTCCTGTTCTGTGCCTCCTCATCGGAAATGCCTTCGCGGAAAGAAGCAAGCTGCTCCAGGGTTTGCTTTTCATCCAGGGTGTGAAATAATACTCCTTTCAGTGAACGGTATTCTTTTGACATAAAAAGGTCCTCCATTTCATATATATATATTTATCCCCTTTTTTAAGAAATAAAAAAGACTAAAGTATTCTTTTGTTCCAATCATGAGCAACTATGAAGGATTCAATGTGAGTAGTTGCAAAAACACATCAAAACAACCCAGTTAAACATAAGATTCATCTTGACATGCAGGATTATTGTATGTGATAATTCAATAACATATAAATCTAGTACACTGTCAACTCTAAACTTTGTATTACCGGTGAGGAAAACTTTCGTAGTACAAGGCGGAGGAATGAGTAATATTGTATATATTGCGATTGACGACAACGCAGTAATACGAAAGTTTAACCAGTGGTAATGTAGAGAATTAGGGTTGACAGTGTACTATTGGTTTATAATTGCTAATAATAACTTACCTATATGATGTGTTTGATCAATAATTGAGTAGTTTAATGAAGATCAATAGTTTGGTGGTATAAATGCCTTATCTCGCATTCTAAATATCATAAACCAAAAAGCACATTTTAATATAGTAAGGAAGGAGAGAGTCGATTGGAGAACAAATTCAAAAGGGTATTGATCGCCAACAGGGGCGAAATTGCCATCAGGATCATCAGAGCATGCCACGAGTTGGGAATAAGGACCGTTGCAATATATTCCGAGGAAGATAAGCGTTCGCTTTTCAGAACAAAAGCGGACGAATCATATCAGATAGGCGATAAGAAAGGCCCGGTAGAGGCTTATCTTAATATTGATGAAATAATAAGCCTGTCCATTAAAAAAGGTGTGGATGCCATTCATCCGGGGTATGGATTTCTTTCTGAAAATCCGGAGTTTGCAAAAAAGTGTGAAGAAGCGGGAATTGAATTCATAGGACCTACAGCTGAAATAATGGAAAAAATGGGCGACAAGATAAAGTCCAAGATTGTGGCAAAAAGCATAGGTGTGCCGGTAGTTCCGGGTGTTGACAGGCCTGTATCGTCAGTTGAGGAGGCCAGGGAGGTCGCGGCATTTTGCGGATACCCGGTCATGCTTAAGGCAGCGGCCGGCGGCGGTGGAAGGGGCATGAGGATTGTCAGGGGAGAGGAAGAGATACAGACTGCCTTCATGAACACGCGAAATGAGGCTAAAAAAGCCTTTGGAATAGATGACATATTCATCGAAAAGTACCTTGAAAGCCCAAAACATATTGAGGTACAGATATTGGGCGACAAGTACTGGAACATCGTACACCTTTGTGAAAGGGACTGCTCGATCCAGAGGAGGCACCAGAAGGTCGTAGAGTTTACACCGGCCGTTTCTCTCCCGAAAGAAATCAGGGATGCCATCTGTACGGACGCTGTTAAAATCGCACGGGCGGTAAACTACAGGAGTGCCGGAACGGTGGAGTTCCTGGTTGATGTGCATGGCAACCATTATTTCATAGAAATGAATCCAAGGATACAGGTGGAACATACGGTAACCGAAATGACCACCGGAATCGACCTTGTACAGAGTCAGATTCAGATAGCCCAGGGAGTTGCTCTGAACGAAAAGGAAATCGGCATCAATTCGCAGGAGGATATCCAGCCGAGGGGCTATGCAATACAATGCAGGGTCACCACAGAAGATCCTACCAACAATTTTGCTCCCGACACAGGGAAAATCGATACGTACAGATCGGGATCAGGTTTCGGTATCCGTCTTGACGCGGGTAATGCCTTTGCGGGAGCAGTCATAAGTCCGTATTATGACAGCCTCCTGGTAAAGACCACCGCCCATTCCAGAACCTTCGAGGATGCTATAAAGAAATCCATCAGGGCGATAAAGGAGTTAATGATAACAGGCGTTAAGACGAACATCGACTTCCTCATAAATGTCCTCAATCATGAGAAATTCCTTAAAGGTACTTGTGATACAGGGTTCATCGCTGATAATCCGCAGCTTTTTGATATCGCACCCAGTACCGACGAGGAACTCAGGGTGTTGAAATTCATCGGCAACCTGATTGTAAATGAAACAAAGGAAGCAAAGTATCCTTCGACATTCCGGTCGTTCCGAAAATTACCATTCCGGATAAGATTGAGGGAACAAAGCATATATTGGATGAGGGTGGTCCGAGGCGCGGAATTGGATCAAGGACCAGAGAAGCTGCTGCTGACCGATACGACCGAGGGATGCCCAACAGTCACTGATGGCAACACTATTACAAAAAAGCCCACCTCCGTATTCGAAAGATCTGTTCTCCTTTGGAATGGTGGGGCCACTTACCCACCCGTCCAGCCGAGCCCACACCACATCCACACACACACATACCCAATCCCAACGCCAATCCCCAGCCGACCCTCCCCCTCCCCCACAACACCCTGCCACAGCCATCCCCAAGCCCTCTACCCACTAGTACCGGCCAAAAACCCGAATTATATCAGGAAGCAAAGGAAGCTGAAAAGATGGGCGCCCACATACCCTACCCTCCGGCAATCGCCGGTTGTTCGCCACTCCGCAAACCCACCCGCACAATGTCGTAAGAGAATCATCCAAACGGCAACAGCCGGTGTGGATTCTTCAGGATATTCGACTCCCTCCACTCCCTCCACCACCGTTGAAACCCCCTCCATCCAAGACGCCGACTCCCTCTACCACATTACGCCCAACCTCTTTCCACCACTAAAAATCGGCGTCCAATGCACGGTTGGGCAGTAAAGGGTGATGACGGCACAGCGCTACGCGCCACACATGCTGCTGTCCCAAGTGCACTCCAACAGGAGATTTCCATCCCCAGCTCCACCCTCATAACATACCCATGCTACTACGCGGGGGTATTGGGCGCACCGGCCCTCCCCCCCCCCCCCCCCGACTCCGCTGAAACTCAGACAGCCGCGGGGGAGCGCCCAATTCAGAATGCACCCACCCCCTCCCGCTGCCCCCCCCCCCGCCCCCCGAAGCGGCATCCAGAAAGTTTCGGACGCCCCCCCCGGCGCCCCCCGCCGCCCGGCTCGCTTGCCTTGGACCCGACCCCCCCCCACCCCCCCCCCCCCCCCCGGTTCAACGAAATCAAGGAGATGTACAAAAAGGTCAATGACATGGTCGGAGATATTGTCAAAGGTAACCCTTCCTCCAAAATGGTAGGCGATTTGGCGATATTCATGGTCAAGAATGACCTTACATCGGAAAACATATGTGAAAAGGCAAAAAACATGGCGGTTTCCAGATTCCGTAGTATCCTATTTCAAGGCTACGATCGGACACCCTGACGGCGGTTTCCGGGAAAGCTCCAGAAACTGGTGCTCAAGGGCTGAGGAACCTACAACCTGCGTAGTCCCGGCAGGCCTCCTGGGCTTTGGAAATGGGACTCTCCTAATTCCCGGTTTTCCCCCACTATCTCCCCATGCACTATATCCCGATGTATTCGAGGATTTTCTCAAATTCGTTATAGAACCCCCGTATGGCGATTGCACCGGAGTGAGCAGCGACGTATTCTTCCACGGTTTGGCTGAAGGAGAGACCAGCAAGGTTGATCCCGGAGGGCCCCCCGCTAAAACCGAAAGCTGGATAACGACGGTAACGGATCTTGAGTTTGAGGTAACCCACCCCACGCGAAATTAGGATTAAAGACAAGGTCCAGCGTATAAGGCCGGTCGATGGTGATGATAAATCAACAAAGTTGGCTGATCCTGAGAATAAGAATGAAGAGATAGGGCCAGCATACCGGAGAGTATAACAAGGTTATGGTCAAGGAAGGGGATGCCGGGCAGAGAGCCTGTTGAGCCGAAGGCCGATGATGGAAACCAACGTAAGCGCAAGAGGCCAGGAACAGGACGCCAGAAATGAACGGCTAAAGAAGGGCAGACAGGTCAAAACAGGGGAGCTGCTTGTAAGGATAAATCCTGCATAGCAACAGGGAGGAAGGGAATTGACAATCCCCCTTCCCTCTGTCAATCGCAGCCGTTCGGTGAACCCGGGCTGTTATTTTTTTGCCGTTACATTGTAAATATTAAGAAAAATGTAAAATAATAAATAGCCGTTGGAAAAACCATATTTCTTGTTTTGCTGCACCTGAATTAGTGCTTTAAATGTTGATATATGAGAGGTAAATATAATGAATGGATCAGAAACATCGCCTTTCAAACGGACTATGAAATACGTAAAGCCTTATAGCTTCTGGCTCGTGGTAAGGATTGCCGGAGCTGCAGTAAATGCGGCAATTGACATATTCCTATCATATATGGTGATAAGGCTGGTTGATTTGTCACTGGCCGGTGACAGGGAAGCGCTCATGAACTCTGCATACATGATGGCAGCGGGTATATTGGCAGGCATCATCTTCAGCTGGATCAACAAATATGCTTCAGGTCGTGTGGCCATATTTGCAGGCAGAGATATGAAGCGTGATCTGGCTGCACACATAGGTGTTTTGAAAACAGATACAATGGACAAACAACATACAGGAGACATTATGTCAGTTATGAACAACGATATTGGGTTGGCAGAGAGCTTCCTGGGAGACATACTGCCCGCAATGATATTCCAGCCTCTGAGGCTCGCAGGAGCTATAGCTTTTCTGCTGTATATAAATTGGAAGTTGCTGGTCTTCAGCATTATCATATTGCCTGCTGCGCTGCTTATCGCCAACAGGCTCAGCAAACCCATGGCGGCATTTTTTGAAGAAATGCAGCATTCACTGGGAAAGATGAATACCGTGCTTCAGGACATTATCGGCGGAATATATGTGATGAAATCCTTCAACCTTGAGGAGGTGCTCTTCGGCAAATTCAGAAAAGAAGTGAAGGAGGTCCTTGGTAAAGCCCTATCCATTGAAAAACGCAGTTCCATGATAGCTCCGGTGAGCATCATCATTCAGATAATACCATTCGTACTTTGCATACTATATGGAGGTTATCTCTCCATACAGGGTCAAATAACTCCGGGAAGTCTTTTGGCCTTCATCCAGATGATGAATTATATAGTAGAGCCTGCACAGACCATACCCGCACTAATCAGCGGGACAAAGGGCTGTATGGGTGCAATCAGACATTTTTTCAGCATGCTTGACGAGGATACGGAGGAAGATGCAGGCAAGGATTACAATATAAGCGGAGAAACAATTGCACTTGAATTCAGTGATGTCACTTTCTCTTATGACGGAGAATCAAATGTACTTGAGGGACTTAGTTTCAGGGTGCCTGCCGGCAAAACGACAGCCTTCGTAGGACAGAGCGGTAGCGGGAAGAGCACTCTGGTAAAGCTCATATGCGGGTTTTACAGGCCGCAGAATGGGAACATCAGTATGTTCGGGTATGATCTGGATTATTGGAGGCTTACTGCAGCGCGGGATCAAATCGCTGTAGTTTCGCAGGATACATTCCTCTTTCCGGCATCGGTAGCTGAAAACATCTCTTATGGAAAACCCGGAGCCTACTTTGATGAAATCTTCAATGCTGCCAAAACGGCTAATGCTCATAATTTCATACTGGAGCTTCCGGAGGGATATGAAACAGTAGCAGGTGAAAGGGGTGTAAGGCTTTCGGGAGGACAAAGGCAGCGGATATCCATAGCACGGGCTGTACTGAAGGATGCGCCGCTCCTTATATTGGACGAGCCTACCTCTGCTCTGGATACACAATCGGAGGCTGTAGTTCAGGAAGCCCTTGAAAAGGTTGTGAAAGGCCGGACGGCGCTGGTTATTGCGCACAGGCTCACGACAATAAGAAATGCCGACCTGATTTATGTACTCGATGGGGGAAGTATAGCGGAATCTGGCACCCACAGAACCCTTATGGAAAGGGGCGGCATATATAGGCGACTGTATCTCAGACAGACAATAAACACTCAGGTTGAAATAGAAGAGAGAAAAGAGTGCGTTATATGAAAGACTTTTTCAGGATCATGTCCTTCATAAAGAAAGGACGTGCAGGTTATATCGCAGGTATTGCAGGCTGCAGCGTTACTGGCGCGGCGTCATCCCTCCTGACCGCTTTTGTCGTTAAGGATCTGCTTGATGCGGCAATACTAAGGGATAACAGCCGCCTGATTAATGCAGTTGCAATGATTCTTGGCATTGCAGTGGGGCTTTGCGTACTTTTACCGATCTTCAACTATATATTCAAAAGGACAGTACATAGAACCATGGCAGAAATCAGACTTATGGTGGTGGAGCATCTCCAGAATATGAAAGTAAGCTACTACGATTCCACCCACAGCGGAGAGATAATATCAAGGGCAAATAACGACGTTCAGGCCATTGAGGCGGCCTTTTCCGAAAATCTGGTCGTATTGGTATCCACAGTTATAACCGGGATCAGCTCCGCCGCACTGATGTTCATATTTGACTGGAGGACAGCCATAATGCTTATCTTATTGGGAATCATCTCCGCCATAGCCAACAGTCGTTTTGCAGGCCCGCTCAGACGGGCGGGTGACAGGATTCAGAATAAGATGGCTACGCTTAGCGAAAGGTTGTCGGATGTGATCAGCGGCATTAATGTAATAAAAATGTTTAATATTAAGAATCAAGTTACAGGAAAATTCGACAAGGCTAATAATGAGCTTTCAGGCTATTTTATGAATTATATCCGTATCGAAGCGTCACAGACGAGTGTGAATTTTCTGCTGGGCTGGCTGAATTTTGGCGGAATCATGTTGATAGGGGCGGTAATGGCGCTATACGGATCAATAAGCTTCGGAAGTCTGGCAGCCAATATACAGTTGCTTAATGGTGTGTCCTTCATGTTCATATCACTCGGGGGCTTTGTGGCCGGGATTCAAGGTTCGATTGCAGGAGCTGTAAGGGTTTTCGAGATCCTTGACCAACCTGTGGAAGATGAGGATGATAATCAGATCGGGCGCATTCCGGATGTGAGTTTTGTTGAAGACGATAGCTGCGGTGATACGAATACATTTAAGGATAGTGCCCAGGAATCCGGTGAATCCGGAATACCGTGCCTTGAGATAAAAAATTTGGTTTTCAGTTATGAAAAAGGGAAGCGGGTATTGGATGATATTTCACTGAGGCTTGGAACCGGATGCGTTGGTGCGCTTGCAGGACCCAGCGGAAGTGGCAAGAGTACCCTTGTCAAGCTGCTAATGGGCTTTTACAAGCCTGATAGCGGTGATGTGAGAATTAATGGGAAATCTTTGTATGAGTACCCGGTAGGAGAACTTCGGGAGATTGTATCGTATGTACCACAGGACGCATACCTGTTTGAGGGGACAATAAGAGAAAACATATGGTATGGGCGGAAAACAGCTGAAATGGAGGATATCATCGAAGCCGCGAAGATGGCCAATGCCCATGAGTTCATTATGGAGCTGCCTGAGGGCTATTTTACCCTGGTGGGTGAAAGGGGTGAAAAGCTTTCCGGCGGACAGAGGCAACGCATAGCCATTGCAAGGGCCATACTCAAGAATGCACCTGTTCTGCTGCTTGATGAAGCAACATCGGCTCTGGACTCCGAGTCGGAGAAGCTTGTCCAGAATGCTCTTGAAAGACTCATGGAAGGAAAGACGGTTATAGCTGTGGCACATCGACTTTCAACAATCGAAGAAGCAGATATGATCTATGTCATGGATAAGGGCAAGGTCATTGAAAGCGGGCGGCACAGGGAACTTGCTGAAGGACGCGGGTTGTACAACAAGCTATACGGACTTCAGTTCGTATAAGCATCTTATATTGGGCCAATTCAAAAGAAAATTTAATAATAAACAGGAAATATGAATGAAAGGGGGGGGCTTAAGGAAATATAAGCCATATAATTGAAAATATGGTAATAATATGCTAAGATGCGTTTGAAGAGTGGCACAAGATGTAAAACGATTAAACAGGAGGTAGTTTATGAAGCGCAAGCTGAGAATCATTCTGGCAGTGGCCCTGTCGGTTATGCTTCTGGTAACGGCAGCAGTACCGGCATTTGCAAAACCTATGGACACCACAGGTCACTGGGCGGAAAATGTAATCAACAAATGGGTGGATAACGGATGGATTAAGGGATATACCGACGGATCCTTCAAGCCGGATATTCTGATGCTGAAAGCGGAATTTGCAGCTTTAACAAACCGTTCGCTTGGATTTTCTACAAAAGCAAATATATCCGCCCTTGATGTCTCTGTAAAGGACTGGTTTTACGGGGATATGGCAAAAGCAGTAGCTGCAGGATATTTGACGGTAACTGCAAATGGCTATATGAATCCAAAGGCACTGGTAAGCAGGGAGGACGTTGCCGTTATGGTGGCGAAGATGCTTGGCCTGGACCTTCCAGATACAAATGAAGAGCTTGACAGGTTCACCGATGCTGATGATATATCATCAAAGAACAAGGCAGCAGTCAGCGCGGTGGTTGGCAAAGGAATAATGCAGGGCTATGGGAATACCTTTGAGCCCGATGAGTTTTTATCCAGAGCACAGGGAATAACGATTCTGGACAGGATTCGTAACCTGTTGGATGATGGATCAATACAGATGACCGCGTCGCTGGAAGAGGAACCAGTGGCTGCAGCAGGGGTGTCACCTGCGCCAGCTGCAGATTCGGGTAGTTATCCTGGCGGAGGATACAATCCGGGTGTTGTCCCACCAGACTCCCCTGCAACTTCCCCGCCACCTGCAACGGATCCTACCCCTGACTTTCCGCAATCAATAACGGGACTTGACGTATCCAACGGAGCAGCGGCTGTCAGCTTTAACGCACCAAAGTCAGGTCTTACGAAAGATTGCTTCGACGTGAAAGCTGTTTATGATGGACAAGCTTACACATTATCAGGACTGGCCTTTGACCACGATACAAACACATTCACCTTTGATCCGCTGCCACATGGGTTTGCCGACAAGACGCTGGAAGTGAAGGTGAGCGCCAAGGCTGGCAATGCCGCGGGTATTTCAGGAGAGGCCACAGACAGTTATGTAATTAATGACTATTATAACTATATTAGTATGGATGATTTCTACTATGACCTGAATTCGGATCAGAGTTGGATCGGTACATATTATTCGAAGTTTACACTAACTGATCTGATCAATATCGAGGGAATAGATGTGTCGCTTTATTCCAGTGGCGCCCTGATTAGCAGGAAGAGTGCCAAAGGTTCATTAATTGGTGCTATGAACAACTCGGGTAGCGGCGTGGATAAAGAATTCTCTTGTGAATTTCCTCTGCCTGACGACTCATTAACAGCCGAAACAGCTCTTAATCTATCTTCTTCCATTGGGCGCTTCATGTATAATTCAGATCAATGGACAGAAGACAGCAGCTCATGGAGTGACACAACCTTATTTCCAACAAATGTTATTGTACAGGTGACTTATGGTGGAGGCAAAGTTCTGGAATACGATTCTCAGGATACCGTATATGTCGATCAGAACTGGGAAGGCAACAAGATATACTTCGATAACCTCGGTGACAACAAGATATACGGTTTTAATGCCTTCAGCAAAATTCAGGGAGGTGTTGATTCTGTAAATGTGGGTGGGCAGGTCCTGGTAGGATCCGGTATATATTACATAGAGCCCAACCCCGATACAGGCCATTACGGGGTGCTCATTTACAAACCGTTGTCACTGCTGGGCGCTCAGGCCGGGGTCAAACCTATAGAGAGTGAGCCTGAAGGGCGTGGAGATGAAACGGTACTGGTGTATTCAAGCCTGGATGAAACCTTTGGCGGAGGGGCAATCTCCCCATTATGAGGAACTGCGGTAAGGTCAGGATTGACGGCTTCTTCTTCAGGTACAATGAAATCGGTATCAATATCAGTACCTACAACGGCAATGGTAATCTTGGGAACAACAGTGATGGTATCACAATCAGCAACAATTTCTTCTATGACAATTTTATGGACATATTGATGAATAATACCGGTACCGAAGCTTTTATCACCAATTTTAACATTACAAATAATGTATTTGGGACCAATTATGGAGGCAATGAATTTGACAAATTTGTCATATGGGACGATTTGGCCGATATAGTGGATTCAAGGCATGGCCTATGGACGGAAACCAATGAGGATGCGGCCGGCGGATCTTATCTATTGCTGGATTTCAAATTCGGTTTGATCCTAAGTAGCCCGGAAGGTCTTAATTTTACCGGTAATACAATTTCGGGCAAAACCCTTGGCCTTACAGTATTAAATACGGCAAAGGGCGGAAATGCTGTGAAACACAATTATTTCCACGGTAACGATATTGGTGCAGGCATGATTGACACGGGCGGTTCACCGGCCAATTACGCTGTGGAATACCACTTCAACCGATTTATGAACAATAAGATAGGCCTTGGTGAAATCGGAACCGGTAAGGTCAATGCCACCTATAACTGGTGGAATTCTGCAGACTGGGTGGATGTAAAAGCTCAGATACTCTCGCCGGTCAGTGTCAGTAACGAATCCAGTATGATCGAGTACTTTCCGTGGGCGCTGAACGGTGCCTGTACGTACTTTGCAAATGCCAGTCTGACCGGACTTACTGTCAACAGCAGTTGGAAGGGGATCCCAAAGGGCACAGCGGTATATTATGACAATATAAACTATATCATGGATGTCAACGGCTTCTCGACGATACAGGGAGCTGTTGAGGCTGCTGCCCAGAACTATCTGTCCGGAGCAACAGACAAAGATACTACGACCACCGACATAAATGTAGTTCTGGAACATACACCGAAAAGGTCATCATTCCGTGCAAGATGACCATCCAGAACATAGCGCCTCAGAATGGAGATGTTATGCTGAACGGGACGGCGGCCATAAATGTAGATGATGTATCCATCCTCAATATAGTGATGGCCTACGGCAGGAGTATAGAAGTCTACGCTGCCGGAAACACTACCCTGTCCGGCAACAAGCTTACCAAAAGCGGCGGAAAATCCGCACCGATCATCTTTTATGAAGTGCCGGATTATGTCAATGGAGTCTGGTGGCAGAATTACAGCGAGGCATCGATCGGTGCTGCCAACAACGGCGCGAATGTCAGGTTTTCTGCCAATGATATAACATCTTTCAATGTTATATATGAGATGGGCCTTGGCGTTTGTCCATGCTACATTGATAACATAAATCATGAGGTTTACTTCCGGATACCCTACAGTGAAAATCCTTCGTTCGAATGGGCCCCTGCAATTACTGTTTCGAACAAGGCGACGATTGAACCGGCTTCCGGAGTCAGTCAGCATTTCACAAGACCAGGAACAACTGAAACACCTGTATATTATGATGTAATCGCCGGTGACAAAACGATTCAGACCTGGGCGGCATATGTCCTGGTTGATGACCCGATCACAAGTTTCGTTGCAAATGCGCAACCCGGCGCAGATTCAGGCTATCACAACCAGGCAGGTGATTCTGAAATCGATGGAGTAAACCATTATGTAGTATTCCATATGCCGTTTGAGTTCGTAGAAATACCGGACACCGCCAGTACCGTTGACGTCGATGTAACACCGCTCATCGGGACGTCTGGAGGCTCTGACGTATACCTGGAGGATCAGTTTACCCTGGCTTCAGGCACTACAGTTACCTTTACCATAGACAAAGCTACGAGAACCGGACAGCTGACTTATTATGTTGACTCGGGTAATCTGGGCCTGCAGCAATGGATTGTCTACTGCATCATTGATATGAACGACGAAAACGATATACTCAGCTTTACTGTGGACGGTCAGGAAGGGGATACTTTCATTACTCATGACGAAGATTCTGGTGTACATACGGTTGAATTTTGTCTGCCGTTCACGGATCTGTCCAGCATCAACCCAAAAGTGACTGTTTCCGAAAAGGCAACATATGAACCTTATGGGACATCTGTAAACTTCAGCTCGCAATATGTGGAGTATATCGTAACCGCACAGGACGGAACGGCGCAGCTATGGTACGTATACTGCTACCTGGAGAGCGCCATGACGGACATTATGATCTTTACTGTACCTGGGCAGGTTGGTCCTTCGGATATAAATGCAGATACCAATACTGTAGAATTCACGGTGCCTTATACGCTGAATCCTATCTTTAGTCCAACCATAACCCTATCCCCGCGTGCAATAACGGAGCCGGCATCCGGTGATGCGATGGACTTCTCGTATCCGGTTGTGTATACGGTATACGCTGAGGATAGGGAACATTACCGAGAGCTGGACAGTCACCTGCAATATTCTGCCGCCGAATACTGAGGCGGATATTCTCTCAATGGATGTTACAGATGTGATGGATGAGACAGTTACACTCAGTACGACAGGCACATCGATTTACTTTAGCAGCGCAAGCATAACCACAACGCCGGCGGCTCTGACTATGACGTTCGGACTGTCAGACTATGCCTCAATCGCACTGGCTGAAGGTGATGATGGAGTATTCAATGATATGGGTGATACAGTGGCTTATGATGTTACAGCCCAGGATGGAGTAACAACAAAGAGATGGGTTATTACCTGGATACCATTACCGCCTTTGCCATAACCAATAACATAAACTGATTCAATAATTAGTTTATCATGTAATAATATGCGGGGGCCGCTTACCCTATGTTGCACCGGCTCCCGCTGAAACAAAAAAATCCCTAAGCCAGTTAATATTTTTGCAGTGTAAAGCCATACGAGGCGGAAGGGCTGCATTTAAAATAACCATTGAGAGGAGGTGAAAATAATGAGAGGTGGAATAAGCATAGTACAGGTAGGTTGTGTCAATGCCCTGGTGAAAGATGTTAATGTAATCGTTATCTCCAACAGCTTCAACAAAAACTGTATATCAATCGGTGGTGGAAGGCGTTAATCAGTTGTCGGGAAAAGGTTGCAGTATCATGAAAAGGAGGTGAAAATAATGGGAAGAGGAATAAGTGTAGTTCAGGTAGGAGCTGTCAACGTACTCATCAGCAATGTTAATGTAGTTGTTATCTCCAACAGCTTTAATCAAAACCGTATTAGCATTTCCGCAGGGAAACATCACTAATAGGCTTGATGAACAATTAATCAATTGCAAAATGTTTGACAAGAAGCAGATAGGATTTCTCTATCTGCTTCTTGTCGGTCATATAAACTTTTATACTTGGCAGCTGCATGATTCTTTGTGAGAAGATTAAAGTTCCTGATTGTGATTGGGCTGCACTTGAGTACCTGGGGCTTTCAAATCTTTAAGCTTATACCCGAGCACCATAAGACTGTCGCTCAGTTGTATATTTTCGACGGATACATCCTGGGGTACCTTAAGTTCAACCGGGGCAAAATTCCATAGCCCTTTTATACCAAGCCCCGTCAGAATATCAGAAATTTCCCTGGCGTATGCGCCGGGGACAGTTATAGCGGCGATATCGACCTGCGTATTTTCTACAAATGACGCTAGAGAATCCAAAGGAAGAATTTCAACATCCCTTACCTTTTCACCGATAACAGAGGGACTGACATCAAACAGCCCAACCAGCCTGAAGCCCCTTTTTTCAAAATTCGTGTGATTGGCAAGAGCCTGACCGAGATGTCCCGCCCCAATGATTATCAGGTTGTATGTATTGTTAAGTCCAAGGATGTTTTTAATCTCTGAATGAAGAAATTCAACATCGTATCCATAGCCCTGGAGCCCAAACCCGCCAAAACAGAAAAAATCCTGCCTGACCTGGGATGAAGTTATGCCCATCCGCGTACTTAAATCCTTCGAAGAAATTCGGCTTATACCCATATTCACAAGATCCTCCAGGTATCTGTAATATCTGGGTAAACGCTTTATTACCGCATCGGGGATCCTTCTTTCATATTTCAAATGTGCCACCTCGTTAACAATATTGATATCTTTCATATTTTTTGTTATAGTATTATTCATTTTATTATAATGAAAAGATATGTAAAGCACAATATTAGTTATTGTTTTAACAGAGATTAGCTTAAACTGTAAGAATAAGGAAGTAAAAATCCAATCTATTCTTACACTTTACATCCTACCGGATAATATTGTAATATATAAACAGTTATTTACAAATCGATATATGTAATTTATAATAATATATGCTATGTTTTAGATGCTATACAATATACAAAGTACAAATAATGAAACAAAAAACATAAGCTATAGAATATAGAACGAGGTTTTAAAATGTTTGACTTTTCACTATTACCACCTATGCTTCTCCATACCGTTTTCGTATCCATTCCTGAAGAATTGTTTATGGTTGCTTTTACATTGATTCTTATGAAGAGGTACGATCTGCTGGCGCTGAACAGGTCGAATATTCTCAAGCTTGTCACGACTGCCGCTCCGTTTGCACTGTTGTCAAACATTCTTCGCGGGTTTGCAGACTTTAATATGAATTACACTTCGTTGATATGCTTTACTGGAATATTTCTTCTGGGCATAATTGTATATGGTGTCAGAAAGCCGAAAGACATGCTGATGGTGTTTTTGGGGCTTGCACTAAGTTTGGTGGTAGTAATGGCTATTCAGGCCAGCTACCTTGTATTCATTTTGTATGGGACCAGTATAACTGTAGAATCGCTCAATCAATACAGCTTGCAGACTTTCCTCGTCTCGCTGGCAGACAGGGTTGTCCAGATAGCTCTCATTGGACTTATGCTCCTAAAGAAGCAGAAATTCATGAAGCTGAACTACTTTAAAATAATCGGGAAAAATCGGAACCTGGCTATTCTTTCCACGTTTGTCATAGTGATGAACATCCTGTTTGTCTACCTGATGTGCAATTTGATTTATTTCCAAAAGATACTCATGCCCTTTGAATCTGGCATGCAGTTAGCAGTGGTTCTGGCGGTGATTATTTTCCCTGTGGTGAATATTTCTGCTGTTCTGGGGATTATAAATTTTTCTTTAAACAAAATTTCGTATACAAAGGTTTATATTCAGGAGGAATCAAAGGTGCTGCGGGTACTCGTGCAGATGCTGCTCAAACAGAAGCGCTACGAGGATATCGACTACGAGCTGTATTCCTTTGAGAATGAAGTTAAAAGGTTGGATTAGGAAAAGGTTGGATTAGGATAAGGTTTAATTGGGAAAGGGTTGAATTGGGACGGTATTGTGTTTGATTGCCATTGTCTAAGGCTGAATTTTGTGGCTTAAGATAACAGGCTATTTTTTTTTGCCCTTGGAAAATATATAATGTATATGAAGATCATATGAAACATGAAATTGAGATTCAAGATTGAGATACAAGTTTGAGATACGGGAGATAAAGCATGATGAAGAAAGATTACAGCTTTAATGAGTTACTGGACATAATGGCATTACTTCGGAAGGAATGTCCATGGGACAGAGAGCAGACCCACGAAAGCCTTAAAATTTTTATGATTGAGGAAACCTATGAAGTACTTGAGACCATAGACAGGAAGGACAAAAAGCGATTCTGCGACGAGCTTGGTGATTTGCTGCTGCAAGTGGTGTTTCATGCGCAAATAGCATCCGAAAGCAGTGAATTTAACATGGACGACGTAATATCCGGTATCTGCCGGAAGCTGATATCCAGACACACCCATATTTTTGGTGATGTGCAGGCGGATACGACGGTGGAGGTGCTTAGCAACTGGGAGGCGATAAAGAAGAAGGAAAAGGGAATAGAGAACCAGACAGATGTCCTGAAGGATATACCTTCGAACCTGCCGGCACTGATGAGGAGCTTCAAGGTTCAGCAGAAGGCCGCCCAGGTCGGATTCGACTGGGATAAGCCTGAGGATGTCTTCCAGAAGATAGATGAGGAAATTGGAGAACTCAGAGAGGCTTACGGAAGCAGTGATATAGGCAGGATCACAGACGAGCTGGGCGATGTCCTGTTTTCAGTGGTAAACCTGTCCAGGTTTCTGAAGGTCCAGCCTGAACTGGCGTTGACGGGAACCGTTGAGAAGTTTATCAGGCGTTTCGAATATGTAGAATCCGAGAGTGCAAAAAGGGGACAGAACCTTAAGGAAATGACTCTTAAGGAGATGGATGGATTGTGGGATGAGGCAAAGAAATCGGAAGCCAGAGATGGAGAAGTATTAGGAAGCGAGGTGGGAAACGGATGAGAATAGATAAATACCTGAAGAATTCGAGGCTGATAAAGCGCCGTACGTTGGCAAACGAGGCCTGTGATACAGGGCATGTTAATATTAACGGAAAGGTAGCGAAGCCGGGTTCAGAAGTGAATGTGGGGGACATAATAGACATCAGGTTCGGCAGCAGCCTTACGACGGTAGAGGTTACATCAGTTGCGGAACATGTTACAAAAGCGGACTCCAGGGAAATGTATATAATAAAATAAACAGGCATATAAATAGGCATTGGGGGGGAGTCTACAGTGCCTGAAGAAAAAAAGACAATAAAATCGAGGATCCAGAACATAATATTGGAAAACCGTGAAAAGCTCAGTGTTTCCGGTGTCATAGACGTTGATAGCTTCAATGATGAAACGGTTGTAGTTGACACCGAGTTGGGTATCCTGATTATACGTGGTGAGGATCTACATATCAACAAGCTCAACCTGGACAGCTCAGAACTGTGCATCGAGGGTGAAATAACCAGTTGCGAATACTCCGACAGGGATAGTGGCAGGTCGAAGGGAAGCGGGTTTTTCGCCAGGATGTTTAAATGACTGAAACTGTCGGAACACAGGCATATGTTTTCTTATGGGCTGTGATGGGAGGAGCGGTCATTGCTTTTCTGTTCGACATATTCAGGATATTCAGGAAAGCTTTTAAAACGGGCAACCTTCTTATATATATCGAGGATATCATTTTCTGGATATCCGTAGCTTTTATCATGTTCACGGTGGTCTATATCAGCAATGACGGAGAACTCCGCAGCTATATATTTCTTGGAACAGCGTTGGGTGTTATTCTCTACGCACTGCTGCTAAGCAGAGCCGTAATGTTGTGTTCCGATTTGATCCTGAAAATATTGGGAATTATTTTCAGGGCATTGTATACCGCAGTATCATTCCCGTTTAAACTTCTTTTCAAGGGGCTTTCCGTACCTGCAGCAGCAGCCGGGAGAATGACGGCACGGGCAGCCAGGGGAGTACGGCAGGTGGGCAGGAGCAGACTGTCAAGAGCAAGGATATACAGAAGGATGATCAAAAATAAGAGAAAAAAAATATGATTAAGAAGGATTATTGACACCTGACATAGAATTAAATATAAGGATATTACCAATTTTATAAATATTTCCAATTAATCACGGACGAGATGGTGTTTTCCCATACAAATGAGGAGTGGCAATATGAAGAAGGGTATTAGTTCAAAAATCATTCCAATATGCCTGGTGGCAATTCTTACTTATTTTGCATATCTGGCGATTGGACAACAGAAGATCATCAACCTGAAGGATGCCGAATATGACAAGATCGAGGCTAAAATAGCCGAAGAGACCAGAATGAATGATGATCTGAAGAAGGAAAAGGATAATATCGACAGTGATGAATATATTGAGAAGACAGCCCGAGAAAAGCTCAACATGGTAAAGAAGAACGAAAGGGTTTATGTCGATATCGGCCAGTGATAAAATTTCAGAAAGACAGACAAAAAGAAGCCAAAAGGAAGCCAAAAGGAAGCCAAAAGGAAAACCTGTTGGAAAGCCTGCAACACTCGAAAACACAGGCTTGACGAATAATGGTCCATGCTATATAATCTTATTGCTCCAAAACAAATTCAAAGGCTATAAACTAACATATAACAACCGATTTGCGACTATTTTATTTATTGTACTTTAAGGAGGATCACTTTCTGTATGTCTGTTGAGGTAGGAAATATCATTGAAGGAAAGGTTGCCGGTATAACCAACTTTGGAGCTTTCATTCAATTACCTGATGGGAAGACAGGGCTTGTCCATATTTCCGAGGTTGCGGAAGAGTATGTAAAGGATATCAAAGCTCATTTGGCTGAAAATCAAACAGTTAAAGTCAGAGTTCTTTCTGTCGACAACAATGGTAAAATAAGCCTTTCAATTAAAAAAGCAATTGAAAGGAAGGCTCCGGTCAGGAGCGGAAGGCCATTGGAAGTGGACTGGGGCAGGGGAGGATCGGATGCAACATCCTTTGAAGACCGTCTGGCTAAGTTCATGAAGGACAGCGACGAAAAGATGCATGTTCTTAAGAAGAGCGTCGAATCAAAGAGGGGAAGCGGCGGTTACAGGAAATAGGCAATACATGTTGAAACAGGCTGCACACAGGAAATAGACGGCACTTGCATTTTGAGGTGCCGGGTGTTAATATATTAGAGCATACCTAGTGTTTTGTAACAATTCATTCCTGTATATCATTCAAAGTGTTACAAATACACCTCCTTGATGTTGTGGCCTGTAACATATTAAAGTTTTAAGTGTTAAAGCCCACTAGTATGCAAAATAAACTTTGCCGCTGTGGCGGAATGGCAGACGCAAAGGACTTAAAATCCTTCGTTCGCAAGGACGTGTCAGTTCGAGTCTGACCAGCGGCACCAATAAAGGGACATGAGGTTTCTACGGAAATTGCTCCTGTCCCTTTGTTTTGCAATAAGGTGTGTGGGACTCATTGAAATTTCGAGGACAATAATCCTCTGCACCAAAGCTTCAAAGTCCTCCGAATACAAGGAGGAGAAGGTTTGCACAACAACATTCCAAAGGTGCGTGCAATATGGGTTTTGAGCAATTGACATAAAATATATTTTACTTGACTACGCATATATATCAGAAAACTCAATATTCATTGCCTGTATCAATCGGTTATCATTTATTTCTATTAACATTTGCTCTATTGGAGTCTTATTTGCTTTCTCAATTGGTAGTAGGATTGTAAACGTACTTCCTTTTCCTTCTTTACTGTCCAGTGTAATTTCTCCATCAAGTAATTCTACCATCATTTTAACAAGATACAACCCTATACCTGTTCCTTCTGCTTGCCTTGTAAGGGAACTATCAACCTGTCCAAATCTCTCAAATATTAACTCCATCTTATCATTAGGGATGCCAATACCTTCATCCCTTACTTGTATAGATACTTTGCATTTCCCTTTAACTATTTTCTGCGATACTTTTACAGTAATTGATTTACCTTTCGGCGTGAATTTAATTGCGTTTGAAAGTAGATTTAGAAGTATTCTCTCATATTTTTCATCATCAATTCCTATTATCTTCTTTTGTAAAGTGGTGGAGAATGACAACTTGATGCCCTTTTGTTCAGCGAAAATAGCTATAGACTCTGTAATTGAACAAGTAACAAAAACTATATCAAGGTCTTTCTTATTAATTTTAAGACTTCCTGAAGTCATTCGAGTGATGTCCAGAAGATTATTTACCAACTTCAATTGTCTGTTAGAGTTATGGCGTATTTGATTAAGAAATCTTTTTGCTTTGTCTGACAATTCACCTTTGCAGAAAAACTCCATTGATTGAATTGCAGAATTGATTACTGTTAGTGGTGTTTTAAACTCGTGGGATATTATAGAAAGGAATTCATCTTTAATTTCAATTGATTTTGTTAGGGCTTCGGATCTATCCTTTTCATACATCATAAGGTGTTCCTGCTGTTTTATAAATTGTATTTTATTATTGACTCTTTCAGTTACATCCAGCGTGTTGGTTATGATATATTTAAGCCTTCCGTGTATATGTATTGGAGTTATTATTCGGTCCCAATATGTTATGCCTCGTTTGAAACCATCAAACTTGTGTTCATTTACATATGCGGATTTTCCAGTTATAAGTGTATTTAAAATTATGAATTCTAAATCACTTCCTTTGTATCCATCAATAAAATCATAAATTTTCCTTCCAATTGTATTTTCAAGGGTGTTATATGGAGCTTCGAAGAAGCCAATGTATTTTGGGTTAGCTTTAAGCAGTCTAAAATCAGGAAGACTGTAAATAGATATTCCTATTACATTTTCGGTAATCAGTTGATATTCGTGTTTAAAAATATGATTTAACCTTGTATGTGGTTTTTCTATAACTTTGTAGGTTGTATCATTATAACCAAAGAATATGAAAATTGTAACTTCTCTTGCTTCCAGGGATTTTGTGAATATATAGCAATCAACGCTTTCCTTTGGGTTTATTTTTTCATATGTCTCAGGAGGTAATCTGAAAAGATTTATAAATACTTCTGATATGTCCCTATTAATAATTTCGTCATTAGAATATCCTGTAAGCTCAAGAATGCCCTTTCCTATTTCAGTTACTACATCGGAAGATGAAATCAAATAAAAATTATCTTTAGTATGAACAGTAGCTTCATTAGAATTCATCAGGATTCCTCCGTCAAATTACATAACTGTTAGTGTACTTTACAGAGAATAGTCTATAAGCGTATGCATGTTTTGTCAATATTTATATGTTAATAATAAAATATATTGATTAAATATTATTTAAAATTAATTTAAAAGTTTATACCAGATATATAACCTAAAAAGTATTCAAATTGGATTATGCATATACATAATGGAAGGATAACGTTTTGGCAATGCTAAACGACAGAGTCTCAAGAGTGGTGCAGCACAAAATCGAACTGTATTTAGACTATCTTGAATTGACTAAGGAAAATATCGTTGATGCGTTACATAGCCCAATGCCCTCAGTGTGGAATGATACTACAGGAAAGGCAATTGAACAGCGAATAAAATCACTTGGAGGGTAGGCAGAAATTAGCATTTTAATCTAAATTACTAACTTTACGTTATAAAGGTAAGGGGAATGATAGGGAAACCTATTTACAGCACATTTACAAATAAAGAGCCTTTTGCAAGGCTCTTTGGATTTATACTCTATTTCTTTCCTGTATATGATTCAAAAACCTTTTGAGTGATTCTGCCACCAATCTTGCCTGCGTCCCTAGATGCTAAATTGCCATTGTAACCTTGTACAAGATTAACTCCGACTTCCTTTGCAGTTTCATATTTCATGTTTTCAAACACTGATTTATTTTTTGCCATTTCCGTAACCTCCTTTGTATGAATTTAAGTACAATACTATTTTAACAGTAAAAGACAAAGTTATTCATTTGGATAAATGTATATAATGGCAGCTTGTTATTCTATTGCAAGTAAAGACGAATTTTGGAAATATTACTAAAAATACATATAACAGGGCATCATTCAAATGAATGGATTTTATTTGAAATAGCTGGTAATAAAGTTCAAAGTTGAATTTATAGAAAAGAAAGGTGTGTTTAGTTATTTTAGGTTTCACAGGATTTTTTAAGCCAAACGATATAATAAAAGTACATGGAAGTGATACAAAAAGGAAAAAAAGTATGGAGCGAGATGGAAAGGTGATTTCCGTGAATGAAAGGTTTCTAACTGTAAATTTTGGGAAATATTCAGAAAGCCTGGATATATATAAAGTAAAACAAGGTCTCATAAAAATTACTAAGATAGTCTGATAACAGTGCTAACAATCTGGCATAAATACTAATGCTTACGATTTTCTAGTGTTCCTGAACCCATTTTAGAAAGCTCTAGTTGCTACTGCAGGAATTAAGAGCTTTTGCTAACTTTTTAATTGCTTTGCTTTCAATTCTTGAAACATATGAGCGAGATATTCCCATCATACTAGCTATCTCATTTTGTGTCTTGCTAGTTTCATTCAAAAGTCCATACCTTAACTCCAAAATAGATTTCTCATGCTTTTTCAACTCGGTTTTCATCTTATTATATAGGTCTCTTACTTGTATTTTTAATTCAACTTCTTCAACAACTGCTTCAGTATCACTGCCGATTACGTCTATCAGCGTTATTTCATTGCCTTCTCGGTCAACTCCTATAGTATCATTTAAGGAAACCTCATTTTGGGTTTTCTTCAATGACCTTATAAACATTAAAATTTCATTATCAATACATCGGGCAGCATAAGTTGAAAGCCTGGTACATCTTTCTGGATTGAAGGACGAAACTGCTTTAATAAGACCTATAGTACCAATAGAGATTAGGTCATCAATATCATTTTCAATAGAAATGTACTTTTTAGCAATATGTGCAACGAGTCTCAGATTTCTTTCTATCAGTGTATTTCTGGCATTTTCATCTCCGCTTTTATATAATTCAAACAATTTGGATTCATCTTCCATTGTTAGTGGGTGCGGAAATGAATAAGAGTTGGAAACATAACCAAATAAAAAAAACATGCTGTGGATGGCTTCCTGCATTAATGGAAATAAGAGACTAAACAAAAAGTACCACTCCTAAAAATTGGATGCCTATTAAAGTATGAAGAAAATTATTACATGTGCATGTACTTTTGCTTAATTTTTATCAAAAAAAAGAAATTAATTTACTTATCCTTTGAGACTTGAACTAGTATTCTAATAGAAACACATTGCATAAATATGGGAAACAAAATATAATTATAAATGAAAATTTACAATATTTGTCGAGAAAGGGTGTTGATATGTTGGAGAGGAAAATACAGGTTATTATAGCAGACGATAACATGGAGTTTTGTGAAATTTTATATGATTATCTCAATACAAATAATGATATTGAAGTCATAGGTATTGCACATGATGGGATTGAAGTCCTCAATCTCATAACAAAAAAGTTACCTGATATAGTTATCCTCGACATTATCATGCCACGACTTGACGGTATTGGTGTAATGGAAAATGTATTATCACAGCAATTAGAAAAGCATCCGAAATTTATTATACTCTCTGGGATTGGACAAGAAAAAATAACACAGAGAGCCTTGGCACTTGGAGCTGAATATTATATTATAAAGCCATTTGATTTAAATATTTTAGTTTCACGAATAATACAGTTTAAGGATACTCATCAAATTAATTACTCTTGTAATGTCAAGACTTCTAATGCAAAATCCAATCAGAAAGACCTTGAAGTCGTTGTTACTGAATTAATGCATGAAATTGGAATCCCTGCAAATATAAAGGGGTATCAATTCATAAGGGATGCAATTATGTTGGCAGTTAAAGACCGTGATATTGCAAATTACATTACCAAAAAGTTATATCCTGCTATTGCTAAAGAATATAAAACTACTCCAGGTAGAGTTGAGAGGTCTATTAGACATGCGATTGAAGTAACGTGGAACAGAGGACAGACACGTAGAATTGACAAAATATTTGGGTATACCGTAAACCTTAACAAAGGAAAACCAACCAACTCGGAGTTTATTTCTTTAGTAGCAGACAAGATATGGCTTGAAACAAAGGTGAGTTGAAGTGGATATTTTTCTCTTAAGTATGCTAAAATACTCTAATAGCGAAGGACTTTGAAAGATGGGTGCGGAGGATTAAACTGGCTTCAAACGTTGATATTTCAACCTTTTGGCGGAATGGCAGACGCAAAGGACTTAAAATCCTTCGTTCGCAAGGGCGTATCGGTTCGAGTCTGACCAGCGGCACCAGGATAGAGGTTGAGGACTTTTATTAAAGTTTTCGATCTCTATCTTTTTTACGCTATGCGGGTGAATTTAGTTTTTTGAGCCTGTGTAATCAATTGGCTATATCATCTCCGGGCTACTTCTTCAAACTGATGCGAACCATTTCGATAAGTTTTTTTGTAGTAGGTGTTAGGTATTTATTTTTGTTGTATATAAGGTAGTATGGATAAATCATTTCTTTATTCTTGAATTTGACTTCAGCAAGTAAACCGAGCTTTAATTCAAGGGCAACAGATGAATAAGTGATGGTTGTGATCCCAAGCCCTGCTGCCGTAGCCTGCTTCAGTGCATCGATGCTTCCCAGTGACATTACGATCTTTGATGGGAGATTCATTTCTTTAATAACATCTTCGATGAATCTGTTCAAAGGTGGATTGCTTTCGTGAGCAATAAAATCAACGTCTTTCAGGTCCTCAGGATCACTGATCCCGATTCCGGCCAATGGACTGGAGGGTTCAACTACAAAGAGGATCCTTTCATCCATCAGCTTTTCTGCATATACATTATCGTTGTATTCCTGTTCGCCGCCATTAACCGCAAAGTCCAGCCGGCCATCTGCCACCAGGGAGGCAGTTTCATCAATGTTTGCTATATGGAGTTTAGTACTCGTAAGTGGGTATTGTCTCTTGAATTCCCTGATTATCCTTGGAAGGAGGTATGTTCCGGGGGTAGCGCTGCCGCCGACGTATACCGGTCCGCTTATGAAGTCCTTTTTTTTGATGAGCTCGTGCTCTGCCTCTTCCAGAATGGTAAACACCTTGCAGGTAGCCTCATACAGGAGTCTGCCGTTTTCATTCAACACCGCCTTGTTGCCCATCCTGTCAAACAGCTTGACTCCAAGTCCTTCTTCAAGCTTCTTTATCTGTATTGAAAGCGCGGGCTGGCTTATGTTAAGAGCATCAGCAGCTTTTGTAAAGCCTTCCTCCCTGGCTATTGCATGAAAGATCCTGAGATAATGAAACTCCATACTTTACCTCCAGAAAAGCGATATTTGGTAATGGTCTACTGCAGCCTGTCATAATAGGCACCATAACTTTAATAAATGGGTTTGATAGTATCTATATATTTGAATTATAAACCTTACGCTATTATACTGTAAATATGATAAGTGATATTTTAACAGAGGCCAGCAATATTGATTGAGTAAGGAGGTCGAAATTTATGTTGGGTTTATTCGTTTGCATTCTTATCTGTGCCGCTTTCGCAACAGCAATAGCAACTATGTATGTAAAAAGTATCCATGAGTAAGCTTGTATTTGCTTTACAAAATAGTATAATTAACCAGTATGCTGTCTAATAAAGCAAAAGGAGACTAAAGCATGAAACCGGTTTCTACGATTGGAGCAATGCAGACATGGCAGTTTACAATGAACGAGTCAGTGCTCCTTACTTGAACTTCTTCAATTGGAAATTTGATAAGGAGGAAAGGGCTTTATAATATGAATGGAGAATTCACTACTGTTTTGCAAAGTCCCGATACAATAGGCAACCAGGTACTCTGGAAGGCCACGGGTTACTCGGATGACGACATGTCCCGTCCCATTATCGGTATAGCGAATTCATTTTCCGATATGGTTGCAGGACATACCATGTTCCGTCAGATTGCGCAAATGGTTAAGAATGGCGTATACCGGGCCGGAGGCACTCCCGCAGAATTTGGCACAATAGCATGCTGTGATGGACTTGCCGATGCTCATGCCGGCGGAAATTATGTCCTTCCTTCCCGTGACAATATTGCAGACAGCGTCGAGATAATGGCAATAGCTCACCGGCTGGATGGACTTGTACTTCTGGGAAGCTGCGATAAAATCGTTCCCGGTATGCTTATGGCAGCGGCCAGACTTGATATTCCATGTATCCTTGTTCCCGGAGGCTGCATGCTTTCCGGTCCCACTGCCGGGAATCAGCCAAAATCGGATTCCACTACAGTCAGTGAGGCTATGGGCAAATATCAGTCCGGCGAAATTGAACTGAACGAAGTCTTCCGTATAGGGCACCTCTGCACGCCTACATGCGGTTCATGTCAGTTTATGGGCACGGCAAACAGCATGTGCTGTCTGGCTGAAGCACTAGGCATGACACTTACAGGAGGTGCTCTGATTCCCGCGGTCTATAACGAGCGGCTGCGAAGCTCTCTCAAGAGCGGAGAGATGATAGTGGAACTGGTTAAAAGGGGTATCACTGCCAGACAGATCATCAGAAAAGAATCCATTGAAAATGCCGTCATGACTATGATGGCTATCGGCGGCTCCACCAACACAGTCATCCACAGCTGTGCCATCGCAAGTGAACTTGGCATGGATGCACACGAGATATTGAATGCTTTCGATAAATACAGTGAGATTATACCCCTGATTGCAAAGATAAACCCTGCGACACATGAATATGATGCCGAAGACCTATATAAAGCCGGCGGTATTCCCGAGGTGATGAAAGCCATACGGGATCACCTTCACACTGGCGTTTTGACAGTGACAGGAAAAACTCTCGGAGATAATCTTGACAGCTATAAAAACCTTTACCCGCCAAATCACGATCTTATACGCACTCTTGACAATCCACACAGCACCCTCGGCGGGCTAGCAATCATGCGGGGCAATCTTGCTCCGGATACAGCAGTCGCAAAACCGGCTGCCATTCACCCGGATGTACGGCAGTTTACCGGTAAGGCAATCTGTTTCGACTCTGAGGACGATTGTGTTAATGCGATAGAAGCATGCAGGATAAAAGCCGGTCATGTGGTGGTTATCCGCTATGAAGGGCCAAAAGGCGGACCGGGAATGAGGGAGCTTTACAAACCCATGAAGCTTCTTTTCGGTCAGGGCCTTTCAAGGTCTGCGGCTATCATAACCGATGGACGTTTTTCAGGGACCAACAGCGGTTGCTTCGTAGGGCATATTTCACCCGAAGCTGCAGCAGGTGGACCAATAGCACTGGTCAGGGACGGGGATGAAATATCCATCGATGTGGTGAACAAGGCTCTTACGCTTCATGTCAGTGACGACGAACTCTCCAGGCGGCGAGCCGAATGGTCATATAAACCAAGGACCGGAACAGGCGGATACCTTGCCCGTTATGCCTCTATGGTCACATCAGCCGATCGGGGCGGAGTTTTACGAATAGATTGATAATGTAAACAGATAAAAATTAAAATTGTCAGGCATAGGTATGGAATTGATTGATAGCCATATCAGAAAATCCATTATCCTCCGCTTTGACTGTTTCGCCGTTACATACCTGAACCAGGTAATCCAAAAGCTCTTCACCGAGTTCATCAACAGATTTCGTTCCGGTTATACTGTCACTGGTGTCAAAATCGATCATATCACTCATGCGTAAGGCTGTATCCTTGTTGCCTGTAATCTTTATGACAGGGGCAATTGCATTGCCTACGGGAGTTCCCATTCCGGTAGTAAAGGCTATGACCTGTGAACCGCCGGCTATAAGTGATACTACCGATGCAACATCATATGCTGTACCGTCCATGAACACGAGGCCTTTTCTATCAATCATACGGCCATAATCATATACACCGGTGAATGGCTTTGTACCGCTTTTATGAATGCATCCAAGCGACTTTTCTTCCAGGGTGGTAATCCCGCTGGCCTTATTGCCTGGAGATGGATTTGAATTTCTTATATCCTCACCCATATCTTTAAACATCTGATCGTATCTTAAAACACAATCAGATATTTGACGGCCGATTTCGGGGGTCAGTCCCCTTCTTTCAAGTATATGCTCAGTTCCGATAGCCTCAGGAGTCTCGCATAAAACTGCGGTACCTCCAAGCTCAATGAGTCTGTCCGATACTTTACCAAGTACAGCATTAGACGAAAATCCCGATGTGGGATCGGAACCGCCGCATTCCAAGCCCAGGATTATGTCCGACAAATCACAATCCACTCTTGTACATTTGGCCGCTTCAGCAATTAGTGCTTTTAGGATTTCTACTCCTTTTTCTACTGTGCTTTTGATTCCGCCCTCTTCCTGAATGCCTATATAATAAATGGGTTTATCGGATTTCTTTCCGATGGCCTCAAGATAATCCTCGCGGCGGATCCTTTCGCAACCGAGGCCGACTATCAAAACTCCAAATACATTTGCATTTGCAGCCAAGCCTGATAAGATATCCAATGAAATAGCGGTGTCCATTGAGCTTTGGCCGCAGCCATTGGGGTTGTATAAATAAACTGAATCTTCTACGTTGTTGGATATCTTTTGTGCCACACCTGCAGCACATATAACACCCGGCATAACAACAACATGGTTACGGATGCCCACACGTCCGTCTGATCGCCTGAAACCTTTGAATTTCATCTTAGATCACCCCTGTATTCTACTGTTCAGATTATTTGAATGAACGTGCTCGCCAACTTTTATATCGGCTGTTGCGTAGCCGATTCTTTCACCGTACTTAATGATTCCGTCACCCTTTTTTACATTTTTGACAGCGGCTTTATGATAGATAGGCAGATTTGATGCAGCTGTGATTATGGAGAGAGTGCCGCCGAAAACATAAATTATGTCTTCTCCGGCTTCGATTGTACTGGTTACTGTCACAACTGTATCGTGATCGTTAAGCAAAACAGCATTCACAATTTTATACCTCCTGTATATCACATTGATAAGCTGGAAAGGTCCCTGCTAATGAATAAAAAATAACAGATAAATTATACCATACATAATCATAGCATCCACTTACTTTTCAACTTATCTTTACAAAGGATAGATTAAACATTAATATAATTCTATAATTACAGTTGAATCAGGATGTGTATATATGGATAATAAAATCGGAATTATAGCCAACGATTTAAAACTGAAAAACTCTATTATGGATGTATTCGCAGATGAGGTTAATAATGGCGACATCCTAATAGAGCTGTTGAATGCCGAGAATGGGAATGACGTTGGAAGAAGGCTTGAAAGCAGTGGCGCCAAAGCCATCATAGCAAGGGGCGGAGGCTACAGGTCAACCGTCGGCAAGGTAAATGTCCCTGTTATACATTTAAAAATTACAACAATTGATATATTGATGGCATTGAGAAAAGCGGACAGGTATGGCAAAGACATCATATTGTTTTTGTCTGATTTTTATTATTTCGAGTATGACGAATGGAAGGATATCATAAAATCAAACGTTATCGTTGAAACAATATATGCAAGAGAGGGAATAGAGGCAAATGTAGATAAATATTCAGAGAAAAAGGAGCAGGTCATTATTGTTGGCGAATGGATACCCTGCAGGTACGCCAGGACATTGGGGATGGATTATGTTGGTATAGAGGCAACAAGGGAATCCATAATCGAGTGCGTGGGATATGCCAAAGAAATCATTAATAGTCTGTATGATCAAAAATACAAAAATGAAATTTTAAATTCTATTTTGGATGGAGTTCATGATGCAGTTGTTGCAATAGATCCGGCATGTAAAATAAGGTTATTTAACAAAAGAGCCCACGAAATACTGAAAACCAAAATGACGGATGTCTGGGGAAAGATGCTTGTAGATGTTTGCCCGGAACTATCGTTCATGCTGGATATCCTGGTAGATAAAAACAATAAATATAATGAAATCATTTCTCTGAAAAAGGCCACAGTTGCGGGTAATACTTCATTATTGATCGTTGATGGCAATATAGAGGGGGCTATATGCTCCTTTATGGATATAACAAAGCTTCAAAGCATAGAAAAAAAGATAAGGTTTGAATTGAATAAAAAAGGCCTGACAGCAAAATATAATTTTTCTGATATTATTTCCTATGACCCTTTAATGAAGGATACTCTTGCAAAAGCAATAAGGATTGGTCAAACTGACAGCACGGTGATAATTTATGGGGAAAGCGGGACCGGAAAGGAAATGATTGCTCAAAGCATCCATAACATAAGCCGCAGAACTGATGAACCGTTTGTTGCAATCAACTGTGCCGCATTAAGTGAAAGCTTGCTGGAAAGCGAACTGTTCGGGTATGAAGAAGGATCCTTTACTGGAGCGATAAAAGGCGGTAAACCGGGGTTGTTCGAAATAGCCCATGGGGGATCGATTTTTCTGGATGAAATAAACAGCATTTCTCTCAACCTTCAGGCAAAGCTGCTTAGGGTCCTGGAAGAGAAGCAGGTAATGAGGATCGGGTCGGATTATGTTATTCCATTGAATGTCAGAGTCATCGCCGCCGCTAATGAGGGACTGAAGGATAAAGTTGCGGCAGGGAATTTCAGAAAGGATCTGTTTTACAGGTTGAACATTCTGGAAGTTCATATACCTCCACTGAGGGAAAGGAAGAGGGATATTATACCTTTATTCAATTTCTATCTTAAGGAGTTGAATCAGGAGGAAGAGAAATTGAAAATCAATGAAGATACTGAGAAAAAACTCTTATCTTACGAATGGCCCGGAAATGTTCGGGAATTGAAGAATATCGTTCAAAGATACATCCTGTTTGATGAAATCGATCTGGCTGAGAATGAAATTATTGATAAAAGTAAAAGCGCGGATTTAAAGATATGGGATGAGGTGTTTATAAAATCAAAAGAAAACACCGGCGATTTGAAAAAAATGAGCCGCCTGATGGAGGAAAGAGCAATAGAGATGCTTATGAGCAAGGGCATGAAAAAGTCGGAAATTGCAAAACAGTTGGGGATTAGCAGAACGGCTTTGTGGAAAAAAACAAAATAATGGGGCTTGTATTATTAAAAACTAATCATATATTAAATGTCTGGAATCAATTTATAGTTAACCATCCTCATTTCATGTAAAAAATATAAATGGCATTCAAATTTCGTAAACTAAGTTAACGTAACGTAAACTTAGTTTACGTGCAGATGTTCAAATTCTGAAACAAACCAAACACAATACCCCAGGATACCCACAATTAGGCCTGTGTACTTTTGGCATGATACTTGCATTAGAAACACATATAATACCTGGCACTAATTCTATTAAGTCATTCAATAAGAGGGGACAAAATGAATATAATCGTATGCATCAAACAGGTTCCCGGAACCAACAAGGTGGAGATCGACGAAGAAACCGGTGTAATGAAGAGGGACAGCGCCGAAGCCAAAATGAACCCTTACGACCTATACGCAATCGAGACGGCCATAAACCTGAGGGAGAAGACCGGCGGCACTGTAACAGCGGTGACCATGGGACCCGACCAGACTGCGGAGATGATCAGGGAGGCCTATATGATGGGCGCCGATGATGGTTATGTATTCTCCGACAGGAAATTCGCGGGAGCAGACGTACTGGCGACGGCCTATACATTATCCCAGGGCATCTCGGCAATAGGGGACAGCGACATAATAATCTGCGGCAGACAGACCACCGACGGAGATACCGCCCAGGTTGGTCCGGCAGTGGCAGAATATCTTGACATACCGCATGTAGCATGGGTTAAAGCCATAGTTGACGCGGGAGACGGATACATAACAGTAGAACAGGATCTTGGACACATAACACAATTAAACCGTGTCGAAACTCCGTGCCTCATTACCGTGGAAAAGGACATTTACCAGCCAAGGCTGCCATCCTACAGGCTTAAAAAAGCCACAGCCGATAAAAAGGTCAATATGCTGCGCTTTTCCGATTTTGCCGACAAGGATGAAAACAAATACGGTCTGAAAGGTTCGGCTACCAATGTTGAAAGGACCTTTGCTCCTCCTGCGGCAGGAGAACGGGTATACCTGAAAGGCAGCGGAGTAGAGCTGTCTGCGGAGCTTTTGGATATCCTGAAAAACAGGAGGTTTGTATAATGTCTACACTTTTCTTCAATAAACAAAAATGCAACCTATGCGGGCAATGTGTTGAAGCTTGTCCTTTCAAGGCACTCGAGGCTGGAAACGAAGGAATCGAAGTGAATGCGGCCTGCAAGATGTGCAGGATATGTATAAAGAAATGCCCACTGGGCGCCATTTCCCTGCTGGATGATGCAAGGGTGAAGGTCGATGCCACGAAGTGGAAGGGTATCCTGGTCTATGTTGAGCATGATGATTCGGGGATACACCCTGTAGTTCTGGAGCTCCTCGGAGAGGCCCGGAAACTTGCGTCAAAGGTGAGTCATCCCGTATATGCACTTGTAATCGGGGACGAAAATTCCCGGAAATATACCCAGACATTGATAGAGCATGGCGCGGACAAGGTTTTTGTATACGAACATGATCAATTAAAGGGCTTCAGGGCTGACTGCCAGACAAATGTGTTTGAAGATTGTATCAGCAGGGTCATGCCATCAGTAGTACTGGTAGGGGCCACCTCTCTCGGCAGATCCCTTGCTCCAAGGATCAGCACACGTTTCAGGACAGGACTTACCGCCGACTGCACAGAGTTGCAGATCAAGGAAAACACCGATCTCGTACAGATAAGGCCCGCCTTTGGCGGCAACATAATGGCACAGATAATAACGCCCAATGCGAGGCCACAATTCGCCACTGTCAGGTACAAAGTCATGGACAGGGCGGAAGCTGATTGCAGACACGAGGGCGAAGAGGTGATATGCGAAGTCACGCCGGCAATGCTGGCATCGAAGATAAAAATACTTAAAACCTCTGTGACTGAAAAGCATCCCGGCATCGAAGAGGCTGAGGTGCTTGTGGTAGGTGGCAGAGGACTCAAGTCAAAAGACGACCTGAACATGCTGTCGGAACTGGCAGAACTCCTTGGAGGACAGCTGGCAGTCACCCGTCCCCTCATCGAAAACGGCTGGGGCAGTCACAAGCAGCAAATAGGGCTCTCGGGAAGAACTGTAAAGCCCAAGCTGATAATGACGTTCGGGGTTTCAGGGACCGTACAGTTCGTGGCAGGGATGAAGTCCTCCGAATGCATAATTGCTGTCAACACTGATAAGGATGCACCTATTTTCAATGTAGCCAATTATTGCATCGAGGGCGATCTTTACGACGTGCTGCCTGTGTTGATAAACAAGTTGAAAGAGGGCGCCGGGATATTGGAAGGCTGCGGATTACAGCTGGACGGAGTACAGCAGGGAGGTGGCCTGGCTTGAGAGACGTGGAGGATATAATGAATTATAATTTCAACAAGCTGACAAATGCCGGCATTGAATATTTGAAGAGCGTTATTGCACCGGACAGGGTACATTCCGGAGATGATATCAAAGAGGAATACTCCCATGACGAAGCACCGGAATTCGGTTTATACGTGCCGGAAGCAGTAGTTGAAGCAACGACGGCTGAAGAAGTGTCGAAAGTCATGAAATACTGCTGGGACAACTGCATACCGGTGGTGCCAAGGGGCGCAGGCACAGGCCTTTCCGGTGGTGCGGTGGCAAAGTACGGCGGTATTATACTATCCCTCGCAAAAATGAACAGGATACTGGGCTTCGACCTCGAAAACCTTACAGTGGATGTAGAACCAGGCGTCCTACTCATGGATCTTTCCGCCGAGGCTGTAAAGCTGGATCTTATGTATCCGCCCGAGCCGGGTGAGAGGTCTGCGACCATAGGCGGAAACGTCATGACCAACGCAGGTGGGATGCGTGCCGTCAAGTATGGCGTAACAAGAGACTATGTCAGGTCTATGGAAGTGGTGCTGCCTGATGGCGAGATAATACAGCTGAGTAGCAATGTTGCCAAGAATACATCAGGATATGCACTTAAGGATCTTGTCATCGGATCGGAAGGCACGCTTTGCATTGCGACGAAAATAACCCTCAGGTTGCTCCCATTGCCCAAAAGGTCCATAAGTCTCCTTGCGGCATTTTCAACACTTCCACAATGTATTGAAACTGTGCCGAAATTCTTCATGGCGAAGCTTATACCCAATGCCCTCGAATACCTGCAGAGGGATGTCATAGACGCAACAGAACAGTTCCTCGGAAAGAAGTTTCCGGAGAAGACCTCGGATGCTTTCCTGATTCTGACCTTTGACGGTAATTTGAAAAGCGAGGTAGAGTATTACAGCGACCTTGCTGCGCAGATATGCCTGGATTCAGGGGCTTTGGACGTTTACATATGCGACACGGATGAACGTAAGGAATCGGTTTGGTCGGTGCGGGGCAAAACACTTGAAGCCATAAAGGCTGCAACGACACAGCTGGATGAATGTGATGTCGTCGTACCCCGCAACAGGATAGCTGAATTCGAGCAGTTCGCAAGGAAGGTATGCAGCGAGAACAGGCTGCATATAACAACAATCGGCCACGCCGGCGATGGGAACATCCATGTTTCCATGCTCCGCGACGATATGTCCGAGGAAGAATGGCACCATGCCACTCATGCCGCACTTACAGAATTGTATGCCAAATCGAAGGAGATGGGCGGTCAGGTGTCCGGCGAGCATGGCATAGGCCATGCAAAGGTGGATGCGCTGAGGGATTTTGTGGGTAAACGCACATTCAGACTGTTCCAGGCCGTCAAGATGGCCTTTGACGAGAAGAACATACTGAATCCGGGAAAAGTTGTGAAGTAAACACAATAGAAAATATGGCAAAAGGGGGAATACTGGATATGGATCCTACTATTATCGGCTTTATAGGTCTTGGAGTAATGATCATCTTGCTCATGTTCCGGGTTCAGATTGGTGTTGCTATGGGTGTTACAGGGTTAGTCGGGTTTGGAATGATTGTGGGATGGAAGGGCGTTTTTGGATTACTACAGACAGTACCTTATGCCACCCTTGCAAACTATGGCATGAGCGTTGTAATTTTCTTCGTCTTAATGGGACAATTGTTGTCTACATCCGGTTTGGCTAACGAGTTATTTGACTGTGCTCAAAAATGGCTGGGACATATAACCGGGGGGCTGGCGATTTCAACTGTAGCCGCATGCGCCATGGTTGGTTCCCTTTGCGGCGCCAATACTGCAACGACAGCAACTATGGGAGCTGTTGCGTTACCTGCAATGAAGGAGCATAAATATGATCATGGGTTAGCGGCTGCAACGGTCGCCTGCTCGTCTTGTCTGGGCGCCATGGTTCCACCAAGTGTTCTGCTCACAGTCTATGGTATTACAACTGCAAATTCAATAAGCAAGCTGTTCATGTCGGTAATCGTTCCAGGTCTTTGTCTTATGGTGCTTTTTATGGTATCCATTTATATCAGGATAAGGCTAAATCCATCCATGGGTCCCAAAGGCGAACGATACCCATGGAAAGAAAGATGGCTGGCACTCTACAAAATAAAAGATGTAATTCTTGTTATAATTTTGGTAATGGGCGGTATATTGACAGGGGTCTTTACTGTTAACGAGGCAGGTGCTGTTGGAGTAATCGGGATTGCCGTAGCTTCCATGCTGCGTAAAAGATTTAATCTCACAGTTTTAAAAAATGCAATTTTGGCAACGGGAAGAACAGTGGCCATGCTGTTTGGAATCATTGTAGGTGCAATGCTGCTGGGCTACTTTTTCACAGTATCGCGGCTGCCTTCTGTTTGCGCCGAGTTCCTTGCCGGTCTTCCGGTAAGCAAATATGTCATTATAGCTGCGATTGCCGCGCTTTTCATATTCCTTGGTGCCATCATGGATGAGATGGGAATGATGCTGGTGACGGTTCCAATTTTTTATCCTCTCATTGTTGCACTGGGGTTTGATCCGGTCTGGTTCGGGGTATTCCTTGTTTTAGTAATGACTTCGGGTATGATTTGCCCGCCGGTTGGAATAAACGTGTTTGTTATTTCCGGTATGGACAAAAGCATCCCCATGATGAAGATTTACAAGGGCATTGGGCCCTTCCTGGCTGCCATTATTATATTGTTGATCCTGATTACAGCGTTCCCTCAAATAGTTACAACCTTACCAACTCTTCTTGGATCTTAAGACAAAAGAATTAATTGTAAAACTGTACTGATAAATTCTATGAAAATGTTTGGAATAAAGGTTGATGTAAACGAAAATTATAATATTTTCGTAAAACATAATAAAAAATAGGAGGATAGAACATGAAGATTAGTGGGAAAAGGCTTTTAGCTCTTGTAGTATCACTCATGCTTGTAGTAGCTCTGCTTGCAGGATGCGGCAGTACTCCACCAAAAACAGAACCAGCGGCTACAGCAGCATCGACAGCTGTTGCAGAGGCATCGACGGCTGCAGGGCCTGCTGCACCGGACAACACGGTTTACAAATTTAAGTTGTCACATTTTAATGGGACGAACAGCTTCTTGCACACCTATGGTCATGTCAGACTTGTTGAGAATCTTAAAAAAGCATCAAACGGAAGAATTGATGTTGAAATTTATCCGGCACAGACACTTGGCAAAGCTGCAGACCAGTATGACATGGTTCTTAACGGCATAGCCGATATAACCTGGGGTCCTGTATCATGGTTCCCAAGCCGTTTCCCCCTTGCTGAAGTTACCGCCCTTCCTATGTTGGGATTCGAGGATGCAACTCACAGCACCAAGGTTTTGATGGATTTGTGGAATAACACGGATTATTTCAAAACAACATTTACCGATGCCCACATGCTGTTGATGCACGATGAACAGCCACAGGGACTTGTAACAAAGGAACCTGTAACTAAAATGGAAGATCTGAAAGGAATGAAGATCCGCAGTCCTGGTGGACCACTGCTTAAGTTTTATGAAGCTCTGGGCGCAGGTGTTATTTCAATGCCTATGGGTGATGTATATCAGGCAGTAGAAAAAGGTGTTGTAAGCGGATGGGCTTCAACTTCAGAATCCTTTGACATGCTGAATGCACAGGATATTACAAAATATTATCTGGATGTCCCCGTATCGGCCGGAGCCTTCTTCATGGTTATGAACCAACAGAAATGGGACAGCCTGCCTGAAGATATTCAGAAGATATTTAATGAAGAGTGTGGACTCAAAGGCGCATTGTTGTTTGCAGATGCATTTGATCAGACCAAAGCAGGAACTATAGATAAGTTAACTAAAGGCGGAATGACACTTAATACTCTTTCTGCTGAAGAAATGGCTAAATGGACTGAAGTTGGAAAACAGATTGAGAAAACCTGGATTGACGGCTTGGCAGCAAAAGGATTCCCTGCTCAGAAGCTGGTTGATGATGTCAAGGTGCTTATAGAAAAATATAAAACAAAGTAGGATCAACACCTGATTCAGGTCATTTATCCGGGGCAGGCGACTGCCCCTGGAATTTTGCTTTAGTATAATAAAATGGATGGCAGGGAGGCTGAGTGTGATGACAACGATATTAAAGATTAAAAAAGCCATATATAATTTCAGTGCAGGATTGAATTTATCCGGAGTCTCGTTGATGGTGCTGATGACAATTCTAATAATCATTGACATATTTATGCGTTTTGTTTTTAATAAACCTTTTGCTGCAACCTATGAGTTGATTGAGTATGCCATGGTTGTTGTTTTAAGTTTTGCAATGGCATATACCCAGGTCATAAGAGGACATATCGACGTTTCGAGCATTGTAGAGATGTTTCCCAAGAAAGTCCAGACGGTTTTTCTTTGGGTGGCCAATTTTATTGCATTTGTCTATTATGGATTGATGTCCTGGCAAACTTGTGTCAAAGGATTTATCGAAATAAAATCAGGAACCACTTCTGCGGTGTTGTATATTATTAAATGGCCATTTGTAATTGTTTGTGCATTCGGATTCGGAATTTTTGCACTTGTATTATTAACCCAACTACTTGTATTAAAAGATCCAGATGATAAGAATAAAAAAATAGAAGATGCCAGTGCAGCATAGAGATTGATATTATTGGTGTATAAACCGAATGCCGGAAATCAGCAAGTAGGATTTGGAGGTTTCAAAATGAATTTTATAAACTTTCCGCCTGTTAACGTTATTGTCCAGGGTATGGAGGATATTCGACTTCCACGTATGATGAAAATCAGGCAAATCTATGATTCCAATAAAATAGAGGATCTGGCTGCCTGGGTAAAAAGGGAGATGAAAAGCAACCTGGCTGACAATACGTGGTTTTCCGGTAAAAGCATATGCATCACTGCCGGCAGCAGGGGCATACCTCATCTTGATTTGATTATCAGGAGCATCATCGACCAATTGAAGGAATGGGGCGCAAAGCCTTTCATAATCCCTGCGATGGGAAGCCACGGCGGGGCGACGGCAGAAGGTCAGAAGGAATTCATTGCGGGCTATAATATAACTGAACAATCCATGGGAGTACCCGTCTTGTCTTCAATGGAGGTCGTAAAAATCGGAGAACTGGAAGATAAGACCCCGGTATATTGTGATAAATATGCCTATGAGTCCGATGGCATCGTAATTCTTAACAAAGTAAAGCCACACACTGATTTCAGGGCAAAATATGAAAGCGGTATGGCCAAAATGATGGCAATAGGGATCGCAAAGCATGTTGGAGCATCCATGTTTCATATGATGGGCTTTTCATCCTTTGCAGAAAGGATACCGCAGGTTTGTGAGGTATTTTTGGAAAAGGCGCCTCTCGCGTTCGGTGTAGGCATTGTCCAGAATGCATATGATGAAATCAGCGAGCTGGAGGTCATGGGGAAGGACAAAATCCTGGAAAGAGATGCCGCTCTTCTGGAAATAGCAAAATCTAAAATAGCAAAGTTCAAATTTCATGATATAGATGTCCTGATTATAGATGAAATCGGTAAGAATATAAGCGGTAACGGACACGATCCCAACATAACCGGCAGAGGTAACTCTCCAGGCTTTGACGATGTTTTAAATCTGAAAAAATTATTTATCAGAGGACTTACTGAAGAATCCCACCATAATGGATGTGGATTAAGTGCAGCAGACATTACGACGCGAGAATGCCTGAACAATATTGACTTTGATTTGACCTGGATAAATGTCATTACTTCGACAATGCTCAACGGGGGCAGAATACCGTTATATATGAATAACGACAGGGAAGCGGTTTTGCTGGCCATAAGGACCTGTAATGGAATAGACTTTAACAAGGCAAGGGTAGTACGGATAAAAAATACTCTTGAAATGGAAGAAATAGAAGTGTCGGAAGATTATTACGATGAGTTGAAAGACCGATCGGATGTAGAAATCCTGAGTGGTTTTTATGATATGGAATTTGACCCGGAGGGATGTATGATCCGGAAGGGCGGGATTAAACCAAATTAAAGTTACTGCAAATCATTTTCACATCAAATCATTATACATTTAAATTTCAATTGTTATTACAATGTAAAAAAAATGAATTCGGCGGCAAGGATCTGCTCAAAGAAAAGAGGAGTAAGCTATGCTATGTAAAATTTTGGCTATCAATCCGGGTTCCACATCTACAAAAGTAGCCGTGTATCAGAACGAAAGTGAAATATTGTGCGAAACCCTGAACCATTCTACGGAGCTATTGCAGAAATTTCCCACTGTCATTGAACAGTTTGAAATGCGCAAGGATTTTGTTCTGAAGTTTCTGGAACAAAGCGGATATAATTTGAATGAATTGTCCGCAGTCGTCGGAAGAGGAGGGCAGCTACCCCCGGTAAAATCAGGTGCCTATGAAGTCAATAAAAATATGTGCGACAGGCTGAGAGACATCAATACTATGGAACATGCCTCGAATCTTGGCCCTTTGATTTCTTACGAAATAGCGGCGCCGCTTGGTATCAAGGCGTATATTTATGATTCCGTTGCAGTAGATGAGATGCAAGACCTGGCGCGTATTTCAGGTTTGCCTCAGATTCAGAGGCTGAGCTATAATCATTATTTAAATACAAGAGCAATGGCAATAAAGGCCGCGAAGAAATATGGCAGGAATTATAATGAAATGAATTTCATCATTGCACACCTCGGAGGCGGAATATCAGTCAATGTACATGCCCAGGGACGGATTATCGATGTCATAGGTGATGAAGAAGGTCCGTTCTCTCCCGAAAGGGCGGGCGGTGTGCCTTCCAATAGCCTTGTCAGTCTATGCTATTCAGGCAAGTTTACAAAAGCTGAGATGAAAAAATGTTTAAGAGGAAATGGTGGATTAAAAGCGTATCTCAATACTGTTGATGTCAGGGAAATACAAGACAGGATAGAGAACGGGGATTCCCATGCAAGCCTGATCTATGAAGCCATGGCGTACCAGGTCGCAAAATGCATCGGATCCCTTGCACCGGTCGTTGATGGAAATGTAGACCTGATTATTTTAACAGGTGGAATTGCATACTCAACAAAGTTTACCTCACTGATTGAGAAAAGAGTGGCTTACATTGCACCGGTAGAAATCATGCCAGGAGAAAATGAAATGGAAGCATTGGCCCTGGGTGCAATCCGGGTGTTAAGGGGAGAAGAGGCAGCAAGCCAATATGAGGGATAGGAGACAGCTATGGAGTATAAGAGTTTCGATCGGATTTTGGAACAGACTATTGGTGCCCCTAATAAATGTATTACTGCAGTAGCTTCGGCCGACCATCCCCATGTCATATCTGCAGTTGTGGAAGCAACGGAAAGAGGGCTTATGAAATCGATACTTGTTGGAGATGTGCCTAAGATAAGAGAACTACTTAAGGAGCATGGAGCCAACCCTTCGGATTATGATGTAATTGAAGCCACAAAGGGAATGAATACGGCGGAAACAGTCGTAGAACTTGTAAAGGAAGGTTCTGCCGGCTCCATCATGAAGGGGATGCTGGAAACCAGTGATTTACTGAGACCGATTGTTAAAAAAGAGAATAATCTCAGAACCGGCCGGGTCATGTCACATCTCGTACTCTATCAACTCCCTTTTTATCACAAACTCATTATTACTACAGATGGCGGTATGTGTGCCTATCCGTCACTTCAAAATAAAAGAGATATAATCCTGAATGCTGTTGAAACCCTGCACAAGTTGGGTTATGCGCTTCCAAAGGTTGCGGTCCTGAGCTGCAAGGAAACCGTAGATCCAAACATGGTTGAAACAACGGATGCGAAAGCCCTGAAAGAAATGTGCCAGCGTGGTGAACTCGGAGACTGTTATGTTGAGGGGCCGATTTCATATGACCTGGCATTAAGCAAGCAGCGTGCCGAAACAAAAAACTTCCCATGCCCATGTAGCGGGAACTTTGATATTTTAGTGCAGCCCAACATCCACGCAGGCAACATCCTTGGGAAGTGCTGGGAGCTCATCCCCGACGCAACCCTGGCAGGCATTATTGTCGGCGCAAAAGTACCGATTATCCTGACCTCCCGTGGTGCATCCGCAAGAGAGAAGCTATTATCCATTGCATTGGCAAATCTTGTTGCCTAGATCAACTATATCAGATTCTTACCCATAAGGTTCACCAATGCTCGATATTTTCATCATATCGTTACCTAATGTAAGGAATATGAACAGAGGTGGCAAAATGAAAAAATTGATGACTGGTAACGAAGCGATTTCCCGTGGAGCATGGGAAGCAGGGGTCAGATTTGCTTCCGCATACCCGGGAACTCCAAGTACTGAAATACTTGAGAGTACTGCATATTACAAGGCTGATATCCTGGCTGAATGGGCACCAAATGAGAAGGTTGCCATGGAAGCGGTAATAGGTGCATCAATGGCAGGTGCAAGGGCATTTGCAGCCATGAAGCACGTGGGACTCAACGTCGCGGCAGATCCCCTGCTTACATATGCGTATACCGGTGTTAACGGAGGTATGGTGGCAATTACCGCAGACGAGCCGGGAATGCATTCATCGCAAAATGAGCAGGACAACAGGCACTATGCAAGGCTTGCTAAAATTCCAATGCTTGAACCGGCCGACAGCCAGGAAGCAAAGGATTTTATGAGGGAAGCCTTTACCCTGAGCGAACAATTCGATACGCCGGTGCTTATGAGACTGACAACGAGGGTCTGCCATTCAAAGGGCATAGTTGAATGTGGAGACAGGGATGATGTAGAAATAAGGGCTTATGAAAAAAATGTGAAAAAATATATAACAAACCCAACGAATTCAAGGTTATTGAGAGAAAAAATCGAGGAGAGGATGCAACTTCTCAGCGACTTCTCAAACAAAACTCATTTGAACAGAATTGAATGGAATGATACAAAAATTGGCATAATCGCCTCGGGGGCACCTTATTATTTCGCAAGGGAGGTCTTTGGCGATACAGCATCATACCTGAAACTGGGCTTTACGTATCCCCTTCCTGTGGAGAAAATCAGGGAGTTCGCTGAAAAAACAGATAAGTTGTACGTAATTGAAGAAAATGATCCTTTAATAGAAGAACAGGTAAGGATCCTTGGCTTTGATTGCTTCGGGAAAAACCTGTTTCCTCCTTTTGGAGAAATGACATCAGATGTCATAAGAAAGGCTGCATTCGGAAGGACCTTTAAAACCATAGATTATGATGAAAGCAAAGTAGTTTCAAGACCACCTTCCCTTTGTTCAGGCTGCCCGCACAGAGGATTTTTCTATGAACTATCCAAAAGGAAAAGCTTAATTGTGTCAGGAGATATAGGCTGTTACGGGATGGGGTATGCAGAACCCTTCAATACAATAGACTGGAGCATATGCATGGGCTCGGGCGTGAGCGCGGCTCATGGCGCGCAGCAGGTTCTGAACATGAAGGATGGCAACAAAACCAGGGTGCTTTCGGTGATGGGGGACTCAACCTTCTTCCATATGGGAATAAATTCACTCATTGATGTAGTTTACAATAACAGCAACTCAATACATGTGATTCTGGATAACCGGATCACGGGTATGACCGGCCATCAGGAAAACCCTGGAACAGGTTATACATTGCAGGGTATGAAGACAAAGCAAATTGACATTGAAAACCTTGTAAGAGCCTGCGGAATTGAAAATATTATGGTAATCAACCCTAATGGCCTGAAAGGGGTCAAAAATGCATTGGATTGGGCGCTGGACCTTGACGAGCCGGCAGTGATCATTGCCAGGTGGCCATGTGTATTAAAGAGACTGACAAAGCAGGATAAAGAGGAGTTTGGGGATATTTTCACAAGTAAATGTGAAGTAAACCAGGACAAATGTACCGGTTGCAAGACGTGTCTAAAAGTCGGCTGTTTATCCATATCCTTTTGTAAGGCAGAAAAGAAGGCGCAAATCGATCCGGAAACGTGTGTGGGCTGCGATGTATGCCTGCAGGTATGCCCCTTGAAAGCTATTGGAAAGGTGGAGGTTACCTTTTGATTCGACGCCTTACCGAGAAAAAATCCCATCCGAATCTCTCGTTCAGGTAACCCATGATCCCCTTGGGCGCGGCAATAATTATAATAATGGCAATAGCGCCGAGTATTATGTTGCTGATGCCCGGGAAATTGTACAGGTACTGCCGCAGAAAGATATATATGAATGCACCTATTATAGGTCCTTCTATCGTTCCGCTCCCGCCTATGATGACCATGAATACCATGGACACCGTCCACTCTATACTGAATGCAGACGCCGGCTTTATATATGCAAGATTGAGGTACAGGCCGCAACCGGTGATGGCGGTCCAGGTCGCAGCTATGAGGAAGCAGGTGAGTTTGGTCCGGTAGAGTTTAACACCACGAACTTCAGCAGCACTTTCGTTATCTCGCATCGCCATAAGTGCAAGACCTAGTTTGGAACGTAAAATAATGTATACTATAACTACTGAACCTATGCCTATGAACAGGCAGAAATAATAGAAATTCACCATTGAGAGCTTATACGCCACGGTTATGTTATAGCCGATGCCATAGTTGACAAAAGCCCAGTTCACGAAGAATATGCTGAGAGCTTCTGCGATTATCCATGTGCCTATGGTGAAGTACACGCCCTTCATCTTAAATATGGGCAGCGAGATGATAAGTGCGAAGATTATGGTTACTACAGCCGCCGTGATAACGCCAAGTACGATAGGCATTTTATACACCTGCGTCAGCATAGCTACAGCGTATCCTCCTATACCGATAAAAGCCTGCTGGCCCAGGGAAACAAGTCCGGTATAACCACCAAGGAGGTTCCACATCTGGGCAAGGGACAGATACAGCAACATAAGAATGATCACGCTTACAGAGTACTCGGTTCCCCATAAGGGCAGGGAAATGAGAGCTATGATTACAACTGCCAGAACGGCAAATTTTATGGTTCGGGTGGTCTTAGTAGGCTCCTTGGCCTGTAGTAATTCAACTCTTTTCATCTCTAGTTCCCCCTCATTTACGTTTCATGTTGGACAGAAGACCAGCGGGCTTCAATGTCAACAATATCAGCATCACAACATAACCGGTAAGTATCTGGTAACCCGTACCGATGAAGTACGAACCCAGTAGCTGTGACAGCCCAAGTATCACACCGCCCAACAATGTTCCCACAATGCTTCCCATACCGCCTATGACCACTACACCGAAAGCGATGATTAGATACTGTGGGCCTGAGTAGGAATAGAATACGAAGGTATTGCCCACTAAAAGGCCTGCAATACATGCTGTTACCATGGAAATGCTCATTGTTACGGAGTAGATGAGCTTTGTGTTTACGCCCATAAGTTCAGCAGCACGGGTATTGCTCGAGGCCGCACGGATGGCACGGCCGAGGTTGGTCTTTTTAATTATGAGTGAAAGTGCTGCAATTACTGACACTGCAACCAGGAAATTCATAAGGTACGCTCCTGAAATGGAAACGTACTTGGTGGAAAGGACGTTGGTCGTGGAAAAGGCACTTTTGATAGAGCTGGCGTTTGCTCCAAAAATCAGGTTCAGGGAATTCTGAATGATGATGGACAGCCCGAAGGTCACGAGAAGGGCCGGGTCGGCGCCTTTGTCAATAACCTTGTTCACAAAGAAGTTCTGGAACACGAAACCAATGATTATCATCACCACAAGTGAAAGCAGCAGTCCGATAAGTATACTGCCACCGAACATTTTTGAAAAAACCAGGATAAAGAAGGCGCATAGGATCATGAGGTTGCCGTGGGCAATATTCGTCAGACCCATTATGCCGAATATAAGCGAAAGGCCAAGGCCGATTATGGCGTAAAGACCGCCCAGCAGTATACCCGCTATGATGGATTGTGTAAGAAGCGGTATATTCATTATTATTACCCCCATCTTTCCTTATGCGTATTTGTTTATACCAAAATATGCGTCCCTGACTTCATCCTCGGGAAGCTCTGAAGACTTGCCATGCATGACAACTCCTCCCTTGACCATGACATAACTGTAGTCTGAATTCTCCAGGCTGCGTTGCACCTCCTGGTCAACAATTATGATGGTTTTGCCCATTTTATTAATTTCTGCTATCTTTTCGTAAATGTCGTTTATTATAACGGGGGCAAGCCCGAGGGAAATTTCATCACAAATAATCAGTTCAGGATCAGACATGATAGCCCGCGCAATTGCAAGCATCTGACGCTGTCCGCCGCTCAAAAAGGTGGCAAGCTGGTTTTCCTTTTCCTTCAGAAAGGGGAAAAGGGTGAATGCTTTGTCCAGGAGTTCCGGTCTTTTTTTCCTGGCCTCGGGAAGGTAAGCGCCCATGTAAAGGTTTTCCTTCACGGTCATATCCTCGAACACACAGCTGCCTTCAGGGGACATGGTAATTCCTTTTCTGACTATGACGTGGGTTTTAAGACCCGTTATATCTTCGCCCTTGTAGGTTATTTTGCCCTTCTTAGGTTTATTGGTGCCTGTCACAGCGTCAAGAAGGGTTGACTTGCCTGCGCCGTTAGCCCCGATTATGGCTGTTATGGCGCCTTTTTCGAAGTTCATGCAAACATTATGGACTGCCATGAAATCGTCGTAATATACGTCGACATTTTCTATTTTAAGTATATGGTCACTCATTTCTTCTTTACCCCCAAATAGACTTTCTCGACCTCTTTGGAGGACATGACTTCGTCCGGAAGCCCGGCTATTATGTCTCTTCCGTCGGCCAGAAGGAGTATCCTGTCAGTGCCGTGGAGCATCGTCTGAATAACGTGCTCTATCCATATGACACTATAGCCTTGTAATTTGATCTTACGCACTATCTCAAGGATGTTTGCAATCTCTGATTCGGTAAGGCCGCCGGCTACTTCATCAAAAAGAAGTATTTTTGGATTGGATGCCAATGCTATGCCTATCTCGAGACGCTTTCTGTCCAGCAGGCTGAGTTTCCCCGCAAAAGTCTTAGCTTTATCCAGAAGGCCGATAAGCTCGAGTATATCAACAGCCCGTATGCCGGCTTTTTTCTCGCTCAAGCCGTCGCCATACACGCCGCCGGTCATGACATTTTCATATGCTGTCATTTTATCGAAGGAGCGGGGGATTTGAAAGGTCCTCCCGATCCCAATGCTTACCCGGTCTGTGATATTCTTTTTTGTAATATCCTCTCCCTTGAATATGATCTTGCCTGAAGTGGGCTTGAGTATTCCCGTGAGGATATTAAGCATAACCGTTTTACCAGCGCCGTTAGGACCTATCACACCAAGTATTTCGTTGTTTCCAAGCTCAAAATTCACTGATTTGAGGACTTGGTTGTTTCCGAAGGATATTGAAAGACCCTGTACTTCAAGAATGGGATTCAAGTTGCAACCTCCATTTTTTATTTTTCCAGGAAGCGGGTTACCGCCCTGATGAGGGTTAAGCGAGGGCAACCTTATGCGGATGCCCTCGCTTGTATATAATTATAACTTACTTTCTAATAACATACATTTATTTTTTGCCGGTTGTGAAACCAGGCAGAAGTTGTGGTTGGACGGAAGGAATGGTTGGGAAAGAGCCAGTTCCGACTATGATTTTCTCAAATTCATATTTTTCTCCTTTAATCCATTGGCCTGTAACGCATGGTACGGATGCAACATGGTTTTCATCAAAAGATATGTGACCGTATATGCTGTCCATATCCGTAGCGAGCAGGGCTGCAATTACGGTTGCGGGTTCCAGGTCGGCGCAGCGGCCCAGGGCATCGTTAAGGACCTCAAAAAATGATACATCGTAACCTATAGTTGCAGGGTACTGGGTACCCTTTTCAGTTTCCCACTTATCAGTGATTTCCTGACAGGACATTTTGATCAGAGGAGAAGTGAAGGGGAAGCTTTCATCCCATAAAACCTCGCTCATAAGGCCAGTGCCAATGCCATTGCCAAGGGCGATGACATCAGACTCGAAGTGCTCGGCTTTACCTATGATCACTACCTTGGGTATGAATCCAAGCTGCTGGCACTGCTGCCAGAAGGTGGTGAAATTGGGTGTGATCTGGTTACCTATTACTATGTCTACGTCGGCGTCCTTAAGCTTTGTGATGATGCTGGTGTAATCGGTCGTGTTCATTGGGAAACGGCCGGGATCAACAACCTCATATCCCCGTTTGGGTAACAGCGTGTTCAGCTTGGCGGAGAAAGTTACACCGTCAACTTCACTGTCCAGTATATATCCTACCTTCTTGTTCGTATCAAGCTTGTCAATGGCGTCTACGTAATCAGACAGGAAACCATCAACATAGAAAAGGACTCCGCAGGACCACTCATACGGGCCGCCTGTCAGCCATGAGTCTGCAGGGCTGTTGGACATGAGTGCAGGTATTTTATAGCGCTCGGCGACAGCAGAAACGGGGTTTGTAGTGTCTGGGGTCCATGCTCCACAAAGTATATCTACCTTGTTCTCCAGTACAAACTTGGTTGCGATTTCAGATGCTTTGGTGGGATCGGATTCGCTGTCTCCCGTAATAACACGGACAGGCAGTTTCTTGCCGTACTTCTCGATGTAGATACCACCTTCGGCGTTGATTTTATCAAGACTGATTTGCTTGACCCATTCGAAGGCAACTGTAAAGACTGATAGAGGACCGGTGAATGGGGCTACATAACCGATGAGGATCTCCTGCTTGTCCGCGGCAGTTCCTGCAGCAGTTCCCGGTGCGGCTGCTGAACCGGTTGAAGCAGCGGGATTGGTGGTGCCGGCAGCATTACTGCCAGATATACCGCAGCCTGAGAATATCATAACGGAGCAGAATACGACCATAACCATAATGGATATTGGTCTGAAAACTTTTTTCATTTTAGTTCCTCCCTTGATTTTTATTATATTTCCGGTTCTAAGCCCGGTTTAACATCGATCAATAGCAGCCGTATTTGTGTACTGTGTCAAACATAGCATGGAGGTTTTCTTTCTTGCAGCTGTCGATAACAATGGAGGCGTCCATTATAAAACCTCCGCCTGGAGCACATGTATCCAGCAGCTTGCGTGTGGCATTTTCTGTCTCTTCTACTGTGCCGGTCATAAGTGTAAGGGTTGGAATATTGCCACAGATGCAGGCCACTTTGCCAACGGTCTCTTTGGCCTTTTTCATATCCACTTTCTCGAACATGTAGATGACCTTGCCCTTGGGCACGTCACACAGCTGCTCGAGGCGTGTATTATAGTTGCCCTCGCAGAACACATAGGGGGTTATTCCTTCGTTTATGGCTGCTGTCATAAGTGCTTTCAGACCAGGCCAGTAGAATTTGGCGTAATCTGCAGGGCTCATGAATTCATCTACACCCATGTGGAGAGGAATGAACAGGTAATCAAGATTATTAGCCTTGACACCTCCGAGTGCATTTCTGACGCAAAGCTTAGTCATGACATCGAGTACCTCGAGAAGTTGCTCCGGACGTTCTCTTACATCACAGATGGTATCCACCAGCCCACGGAAGTTATCTGCAAACATGTCGAAGGCGCAGGTCTGACCCACGGTGGGGCCGAGGGGATAGCCCATATCGATACAGGTTTTGATGAAAAGGCCATTACCTTCCATCCAGTTTTTAACACCTTTTCCGGAAAGCATAAGAGCTTCCAGAGCGGATTTGACTTCAGGGTCGTTGAATGCAAACAGTTCGGAAAAGAAGCCGTACTCAATGGGATTCTGAAAGTTCAGCCTGGCGAGACCGGCCAGGTTTTTGTTGCGTCGGGGCATCCATTTGGTAACGATGAAATGTGTCGGGTCGAAGCAGAAGTCTTCAAACTCTTCAGGCTCGATGAAGGTATCATCAAGAATCTGAAAAGAGGCATCCAGAGGTATTTTATTATCATATCCGGGCCAGTGTATGAAGTTGCTGCCCAGAGCCTCCAGAGCCGGAATGGGATACTGGGCGGGACCCCACACTGCATCCGGTTTGAACTCATTCAGGTAAGCCTTCAGGCCCGGCAGGATATTGCGAAGATCACTCATGGTCTCGTAGGTGGAGATGCCATAACCGGAACCATAGAAAAAGTTCATTTTAGGAACCAATGGAACGCGGTCGGGCTCCTCAAGATTCTGGACTGCCTTCATACGATTTTTGCGGCCAGCAAACAAATCGGGTGTTGTAGCCATAGTTATTCCTCCTCATTTAGCAATGAACAAAATTTAACAATGAACAAATTTCCAGATATGTATTTACAACATTATATTGTGATTTTGAATGTGATTATAACCTTGACTATAGCAGACGCCAGTATAAAAGTACAATTGAAAAAAATAATACATACATTCCAAAAAGGCATGGGTTGATGGCAAATACCCCTCCATATTAGGGCTGACAGTCGGGAAATGAGGGGGAAGATGCAAATTTGGAATATGGGTCTGGAAATTCGCGTAAAAATTTTTGACATTCGTCCATGAACAAGCGGAGGGAGGGGTTGGCATTACGCTTGCTCCACAAAAGGGATATGCCGCTTTGGGTGCCATCAAGGTCGAAGCCGGCCAGTTGAAGGGCTTCCTCCCTCCTTGCGGCCTTGTCAACGATGTAGACCTGGTCGTTTCCGGTAAGGCTCAATCCAAAAGATGTGGCATCCTCGATATATTCATATTCCACAGGTATAAAGCCGGCTTTCATGCACATGGAAGTAATGAGTGAATGATAGGAAGGAACCTTTACAGGGGAATGAATGATGAACCTCTGTGTTTTAAGGTCCTCTACAGATACTGAACTCAAGGATACCAGGGGGTTGGTTTGCAGCATCATTGCCCGGAGGGGGAAGTGAATCAGGTCTTTAACCTCAAGGTCACTAACATCGTGATGTCTTATATCGTCCGCTTCAAACCTGGAGGTAAAAGCAGCATCAAGTTCACCTGTAACCACACGCTTGCGAAGTCCGGGAAAGCTGAAGCATTTAGTGTGAAGCGATATATTGGGATATTTTTCTCTGAATCGTTTTACTATCGGCATAAAGAAAAAACGAAGGTCATAATAGTTATGTATGCCCACGGTCAACTGCCCTAAATTTCCCTCCTGAAGGGCATGAGCCTTAATGATGTTCTGTTCGAAAGTCGGAAGTATAGCTTTCCAGAAATCAAACAGTAGCTTGCCTGCCGGAGTCAGGCGTATCAAACCCTTTTCGCGTGTCAGAAGCAGCAAGCCCAGCGTTTGCTCCAGTGACGCTATACTTTTGCTGATGACCGGCTGGGTCAGATTGAGCTTCTCTGCTGCCTTCGTAAAGCTTGAATATTCCACGACGGAGATAAACCGCACTATCTGCGTCATATTAAAAGATAGGATTTTCGGGTTAAGCACAGTCAGCACCTCTGAATCAGTTATAGTAATGAGACAGTTGCTAAAACCATAATATCATTGTTAAATAGGCTTGTACAGTTCCAACTATAGCCTTTCATGTTCACCAAAACAGGTGACATAATGATCGGGTACAAGGGTTTATTTTATATTACCCATCCTGAGGAACTTGAAAACAAAATTCTATAGGGATAAGGGCTGGGGGGAGAAATTACTTTAGCAATTGAGTGTGGATAATAATACATTAGGAAATTTTTTTAAATCGCTTGCAAATGAGAAGGCTCGGTGTTATACTAATTGAGCGGCCAAAAAAACCGGTCGGCAGTAGCAAATTTCATATATCGCGGGGTGGAGCAGTCCGGTAGCTCGTCGGGCTCATAACCCGAAGGTCACAGGTTCAAATCCTGTCCCCGCAACCAAGTAGAATAGCACCTTTCAGGATTTTTTCTGAAAGGTGTTTTTCATGCCTTTACCCTTACTTTACCCTTGCCAGAATTGACAGCCTGGAATCGGAAGAAGCAGAAGCGAACCTATTGACTTATGCGGAGGAAAAAGCCTACAAAACAACAACGACAAATACCCCATAACTACGTTTTGCCCCAGCCCAGCAGAATCCGGAAGACCAACACACCCGACTAAATGTAAGCTAATGTTAAGCGCGCTATAAGATTTATTTACTGATGGACAAAACTGTAATATAATCATTCTGAAGATAAGAGATAAGGGGCGAAATATAATTGCGTTTTTCTGAGAGAATTGGAATTAATCCTACTAAACTGATTCAAATATACTCAATTGATGACGATTTACATAATAGTTTGTGGAACGCATTTTCGATCTATATATGGAATAAGCTAGAAGAAAAAAAGAGCAAATCAGATATAGAAGATTTCATACTTTCTTTGTGGCTGAACTTTTATAAGGAACCTATTGATACAATACCTTATGGTTATGATGCTATGGAAGCGACTACTTACGGCACCGTTTATTTAATAATCAAAAAACGTTTTTTCCAGGTAGAATGGTATGAAGTATACGAGTTTATCGAATTTTGTATTGAATTTTCAGATTCGAAATATATCGAGATAACGAACGCTGTATTAGAACGTGAGCGATCTGGATATAGAATAATTGTTGATCGAGTCGTTCCTATCACAGATAATAACGAAATAGACAGCATCGAAGCATCCGAAAACTCCGAGTATTCGAATGTTTCTAAGCATATTCAAACAGCTGTAGAATTATTCAGTGATAGAAAGAATCCAGATTACCGTAATTCTGTTAAGGAATCGATATCAGCCGTTGAAGCCATGTGTAATATTGTTGCAGGAGAGAATGATACTACATTAGGAAAGGCATTAGGTATTATTGAAAGACAGCGGGTTATAGAGCTACATCCTAGTTTAAGAGCTGCTTTTGATAAATTATATGGTTATACATCTGATTCCAAAACAGGTATTAGACATTTTATGTTGGAAAAAAGAAAAATCAGCTTTGAGGACGCTAAATATATGCTTGTTACTTGCTCTGCTTTTGTAAACTACCTTAAAGGTGAACTCGCAAAAACAAAATAGAGAGGTGTTTTTATCTAGTATGCGAAAGACGATTTTTGATAAAACAACGAATCTGAAAATTGACTGCCATAAAGAAATTTTAAGAATATTGGGGCTATTTTCTATAAGTTTACAGATAGGCACCTATAACCAATTTGGTGGTAGAATGTCTCCTGGGTTTACCATAGAGCAGTGTGTTAATGAGCTTGCGTTCAAAAAATGGAAGCACCGAGGTCGATTCTTATCTATTGATGAAATGAAAGCTGAATTAAGAATAACAAATACATATCTTAATGACAAAGTCGATCTTGATACAATGCTGTTGTATTTTGAATTCGTTATTAACATGATTATATTAGCTGAAAAGCATTTTGATGAACATAGGTTATACTACTTAGATGAAACTTTTTTAAAGGTAATATTCGAGAATATTATCAGTGTACTGGACCAAGTTAACTATGCAATACGTAAGGAAGACGACGAAAAATATGTAATAGTAGCGAAAAACCCGGCAACAGATGCTGTGGCGGAAATATGCAAGGATTTATCAGATAAAGTTATTGAGTATAATAAGGTGTCACTTAAGGGTGATATCGATCGTAAACGTGAAATTTTGCTTGCTCTGGGTGACAAATTTGAACCATTAAGAAGAAAACTGGAACAGGGCGGCTTTAGTGATTTAGAAAAGAAGTGCGGTCTTCTACTTAACAGCATAAATATTCGTCACAACAATAGAGAAGGCGCCTACCGGAATGAATTTGCTGCTAACGTAAAACCAGCTGAATTAGAAGTATGGTACGATAGGACATATGACGCTTTGCTACTTGCATTATTGACCGCTAACTATATAGACACTAAAAAAGAAATTGATGATTTGATTCAAGAGATTAAACAAAAGCCCACTACTTGAACAAATGGAAATAATATATTTAAAACCAGCAAGTATATACCAACAAATATTTTTCTTGGATTATCACTCACTTCGAAGAAAAATAATGCAGTGCTGAAAACTTCCAGGTATTCTGCAGTGCCTTAAATCTATTATTGAAGGGCGGGAATTGCCCAATAGCAATCATATTATTACGTAATTAAAGCCCAGTTATTGGGGTTACTATATTATTTTCCAACATAATTCCACATCCGAGTTAATACAAATCCTCTCGTCTCTTCTTGTACTCTTTCAGTTCATTTAACACTATCCCTTGAAGCGGAATGGTACGCCTGGACGACTTTGTTTTGGGTTCACCGAATACGATCGCCGTCTTTTTCTTAGCGTCGTCGTCGAACGTCTTAAGGCGGTTTACTGTCCGGTTTACTGATAAGGTTGATGTCTATATCCTTCCACATCAGCGCTAGGAGTTCACCAAGCCGTAAACCGGTGGCCAGGGCTGGCTGCAACTGATATTTGCGGCAAAGGTAGGCCAGATGCTAAACATACCGTTGGTAGGCGAGCATCCTCTTACAACAAAGAACCTAGAATATATTTTCAGCAAATGGGCAGCGGACTTGAAAGAATTGAAAGGATAAGGTGTCAGTAATGAAGGAACTACTGCATAAGTATTATGTTTTTACAATTGTTGTAATCATACTCACGGCATCATTGTTTTACTTCGGTAAGTCCGATAGTAATGTCGTTTCAATGATAGTCGGGGCTTTGATTGGATTGATCACAGCTCCCAAGGATACAACATATACATAATGATCAGGCCTCGGCAAACCGGGGCTTTATTATTTTAGGAAGAGGATTATATTCCTTTCCGGATACGACATGATGACTAATCCCATTATAAAGATAAGAACCAGCATTTATGACCACATGTTGCCGTGGAAAGGTCAGAAAAACCATTAAAAATATTGAGCTTTTTTATTAATTTGAATTAGGATCGTTTCACAAATAAATAATATGTGCGCGCATCTTCCAATTAGCATTTTATTTTGGTATAATGAGCCATGTAAAATGATGAATTTTAGGAAGGTGCAATATGGCAGATATTCTCTTACTTGAGCCTAATTACAATAATAAATATCCACCTCTCGGATTAATGAAATTATCATATTATCATAAAGAGGTAATTGGAGATTATGTCAGGTTTGCAAAGGGTACTCTTCCTGAAAGTTTAAAAAGCAAAAAATGGGATAGAGTATATGTAACTTCACTTTTTACATTCGAATGGCAAGAAACAAAGAAAGCAATTCAATATGCATTAACAAAAGCTAAAGACCCAGCATGTGTATATGTAGGTGGAATAGCAGCAACCTTAATGATTGATAAAATCAAAGATGAGTTCAAAGATTACCCTTTAAAATACATTCCAGGATTATTAAACGAACCTTACAAAATTGGATATGCAGACGATTATTTAATAGACACTATTACTCCGGATTATTCTTTGCTCGATGATATAAGAGACCAGTATGTATATCCTACTGAAAATGCATACTTTGCATATACAACAAGAGGCTGTGGAATGAAATGCGGGTTTTGTGCTGTTCAAACGTTAGAACCTACTTATATTCCATATATACCAATAAAAGAACAAATTGAAAATATAATAAAAAAATATGGGGAGAAAAAAGACCTGCTTCTGATGGATAATAATGTTTTAAAATCTCCAAGGTTTAGCCAAATTGTTGAGGATATAAAAGATTTGGGCTTCGGTATAGGTGCTACCTTTAAAAGTCCTTCATCAGGTAAGTTTGTTAAACGGTATGTTGATTTTAACCAGGGGCTTGATGGGTTCTTGCTTACGGAGGAAAAGGCCGTAAAACTTGCAGAGCTGGCAATTAAACCGGCAAGAATCGCATTTGACCATATAGAAGATGTCGAAACATATAAGACTGCAATAAAAAGATGTTCGAAATATGGCATTACGGAACTTTCTAATTATATTCTCTATAATAGCGATACTTTTACTGGAAAAGGCCACTCATACCAAGCGGATTCTCCCGAGGATCTGTATGATAGATTGAGTTTGACTATTGATTTAAAGGACGAAATCAATTCTCAGCTTGAAGAAGGCAAGAAAATTGCAATATTCTCTTTTCCAATGCGATATATACCGCTTGAAGAATATAAAAGAGGATATGTTGGCGAGAAATGGAATACCAAATATTTAAGAGCAATACAGCGAATGCTAATCCCCACCCAAGGAAAGGGAGTGTCAAGTAGATCGTTCTTTGAAGCTGATTTTGGAGCTGATTTAAATGAATTCATAGAAACCTTGGCAATGCCCGAAGATATTATAGCAACCCGGGGAAGATTTGAAAAAAGGGAAAACGAGACAGCTGAACAGTGCAAACAAAGAAAAGATAAATGGGATGAAAATAAGACAGTCCTGAACGAATGGTTAAAATTGTTTAGGCAAATAGTTGCTAATGGCCAGAAGGACGAATTTATAAACATAATATCCGATAATACATTTAAAAGTGAAAAGTTTTTTAAAATTAAAAATGAAACTATGCAGAAATTGTATCTATTTTACCTCAGTGACAACCAGTTTTTATTGCTTCTTAATGATCTAAATAATGATAGGTCAATAAATACGATTATTAACTACTGCCTAAATGAGTTCCCAACTTATTATGAGAGGATTGTAAGATATATTTATTCGGGAAATATTGTGTATTCGAAGCTCGCTGGCTTTATTAAAATATTTGGCGCTGAAGGTCTAAAATCAATTCTACAATATTGGATCAATGATAATTATCTTAAAGAGAATATTCTGTACGCTATAGAAAAGGCACAGGTTAAGAGTAAGCATTACTTAATTAACTTTACTCTATTAAAAACATATAAAAGTTATCTGGACTTTAATTGTTTGAATCAAAAAGAAAAGGAACAAGCACGTAAGTATATCCTTACATTTAATGATGCTGGAATCCTTGAATTGCTTAGAAAGAAAAGCAAAAACTATAAGAAAGCTTTATTTGAATCAGTAAAAGACAATTTCGGAAAGCAAGATTTGATAAAACAAATTGATATTTTAACTGATGCTCTATTTAGAGAATTATCGATATATTAAATGTGTTGGGGGTAATCTATGAAATCTTCAGTAGCAATAGGAAAGTACACGCTTGAATCACTTACAACCGGTATGTATTCTAACCCAAGGGATTTATACCGAGAATACATTCAAAATAGTGTTGATTCTATCGATCAAGCCATAAATCTCGGACTAATACCTAAAGATAAGAATAAAATAGTTATTAAAATTGATAAAGATAAAAGATACATTTGCATTGAAGATAATGGATCAGGGATTTCAAATGAAGATGCGATAAAGAAATTACTTGATATAGGAAATTCAAGCAAAGTATATACAAACAATAGAGGGTTTAGAGGCATTGGGCGCTTAGCTGGCCTTAGCTATTGTGATAAACTTACTTTTACAACTTCTGCTATTGAGGAATCGGTAAAAACAGTTATATCATTCGATTGTATGATTTTAAGAAAGTTGCTCATACCTGGCGACTATAAGGAATATGATCTTTCGCAGGTACTTGAGGAGGTTACAACAATTAAAACACTCTCGGAATCATCTAAAAAGCACTATTTCAAAGTTGAGCTAGAGAGCGTTGAAGATATAGATGGAATTCTAAATATTGATGAAATGAAAGATTATTTATGTCAGGTAGCTCCGTTACCATTTAATAAACAAACTTTTAAGTGGGGAGATGAAATAAATAACAAGTTTTCAATGCGCGGTATAAATATTAGTGAGTATAATATTTTTATAAATTATACTGATCATGAAGAACAATTATTTAAACTTTGCTCGGATAAATATCTTGCTGACAAATTTAAAAGGTCTGTTGATTTTATAAACGATATTGAAATTAGAGATATTTATGACAATACAGGAAACCTTCAAGCAGTAGTATGGTATGGTAAATCAAATTTATACGGAACCATATTGGATGAAAGTAAAAAAGGTTTAAGACTTAGAAAAGGGAATATCCTTATAGGAGATAGAAACACTTTGGATAGTATTTTTAAAGAGGATCGTTTCAATGGATGGCTTCAGGGAGAAATCTATGTAGCCGCTCCTGAGATCATACCAAATGCTCGCAGAGATAATTTTGAAAAAAACCATCAGTATATTTATATGATGAACAAACTGACCGATATTGGAAATGATCTTTCAAAAACAATCAGAAGTGCCTCAAGTACACGTAACGATAAAAATAACAAGATGCTTAATGCTGCTGAGTCACTTATTCAAAAAGCTGATAAATTGCTTGAGGAAGGCTTCAATTCAAAAAAAGAAAAAGAAGTACTATCACAGGAGCTCGATAAGTTTAAAGAAGACATTGAGAGCATTGATGTTAAAGATGAGATCAATTTGGGTAGAAAGTTTGATTTATTTAAGCAACTAGGAATGCTGACGAATAATGTAAAGGGCGCTACAAACTTTAAAATTCTCAATATTTCACAAAAGCTGACTATTGATCAGAAAAAAACACTAGAGAAAGTATTTGAAGTTCTTTCGGAAAGTTGTGATAAAGATCAGGCTGATAGTCTTATTGGAGATATCATGAAAAAGTTTAAATAATCCTAGAATAGATATATACAATAGGCATCCGAAAGGATGCTTTTTTTATTATTTGTGCCATATTATTGCACAATAAACATAATATTGATAAAATGAATTAAAATATATTTATAAAGTTCAGAATGTCTTTTCTTTGAAAGAAGGATGATTATATATGAGTTCTAATAATGCTAAGTTTGAGATGCTTTTTTTAAATAACATCGAATTAGATCTAAAAAACCCAAGGATTGCAAGATTAATAGAAATGTATGGAGAAGAAGTAACAGCAGAGCAAATTTCATTAGCGTTAGAAAGTGGAGCAGGCAGGTCTGCATCCGAGACTGGTGGATCTGGGAGTAGTACTACTTATATTAGTCTTAAAGAATCCATAAAAACAAATGGAGGAATTATCCACCCCATAATTGTAAATAGAGATATACTCGGAAAACTTACTGTTATTGAAGGTAATACCAGGGTTCAAATATATCGTGAATTTAAATCAAATAGCATTCAGGGTTTTTGGGATGCTATTCCAGCTATGGTTTATGAAAATCTAGATCAGGCCAAAATTGATGCAATAAGACTTCAAGCCCATCTTGTAGGTCCTAGGGAATGGGATCCATATTCAAAAGCCAAATACTTAAACTACTTAAGCAATGAAGAGAATTTGACATTAGCGCAAATAGTAGACTTTTGTGGAGGTAATAAAACAGAAGTTAATAGTTATATTAATGCTTATGTAGATATGGAAAAATTTTACAGACCGCTTCTGGATGAAGAAGAAGTTTTTGATCACAGGAAATTTAGTGCTTTTGTTGAATTGCAAAAGATTGCTGTTAAGTCAGCTCTCGCTAACCATAATTTTTCAAAAACAGACTTTTCAAAATGGATTATTGATGACAAAATTGGTAGGCTAGAAAATGTTAGGGCGATTCCAAGAGTATTAAACAATCCCAAAAGTAAAGAATTATTTTTAAGAGAAAATCTTGAGGAAGCAAAAAAAGCGCTAGATGTTACAGCCCCTAATGCTAGCCTAGGAGATGCAACTTTAGAACAGCTTGCCCATGAAATTAGTAAAAAAATAGCAAGTGTAACATGGAGCTATGTTCAAAAACTAAAAAGCAATCCATCAGGTGAAGCAAGAGAAATAATTTTCAATGCGCGCGATACAATTAACGACTTCTGCAAAGATATTGAAATTGAGGATTAAGCTAACATGGCAGAATCTGAAATGCATATAAATCTAGTCAGGTTGATGTTTGCATGGACATCTGAACACTTACTGAATAATGATCATGGCAGTGTTTTTATAGACCTGCCTGAAACAAAAACGTTTGCAAAACCGCCACCGATTATTGATCAGTATAGGCCAGATTTATACTCTCTTAAAAATAATGTGCTAATAATTGGAGAAGCTAAAACAACGAATGATCTAGATAGTATCCATAGCAAGAATCAGTTTATTAGTTATTTTAGGACATGTGAAATGCATGAGGGCAATTCAATTTTGATTTTAGCTGTTCCATGCTTTACAGAAGCAACAGCCGCAAATTTATTAAAACAAATAAGAAAGAAGAATGGGTTTTGTAAAGCTCGAATAAAGGTTATTTCACAACTTATAAAGTGAGAGTGAAAATATGCAGATAATTAAACGCAGTAAAGAGCCGAATATAGATCCAAAACTTAAAGCATTTGAATTTCAAAGTAATGCGGTAAATGCTATCAAAGATCTAGAATATGCTGCTGTTTTTCATGAACAAGGACTGGGCAAATCAAAAATTGCTATTGATTTAATGCTTTATTGGTTGAAAGAAAAAGTAGTTGACACAATACTTTTAGTAACAAAAAAAGGGTTAGTGCACAATTGGGAAAGAGAGTTTAAATTACATACCCATATTACGCCAAGACTCTTAGACCAAAATAAAAACAGTAATTATTTTGTTTTCAATAGTCCTGCCAGAATAATGTTAGCTCATTATGAGGTTATTGAGTCAGAGAAGGAAAGATTCAAACTTTTTCTAAAGACAAGGAATGTTGCAATTATTATTGATGAATCTGCTAAAATAAAGAATCCGACAGCACAATTAACAAAATCATTTTTTGAGTTATCTAGTATGTTTAAAAAGAGGGTTATAATGACTGGCACACCAGTCGCAAACAGACCCTATGATATATGGGCGCAAATCTTTTTTCTCGATCAAGGTAAGAGCTTAGGTACAAATTTTGCTGAATTCAAAAAGAGTACTGATCTCACAAATGACCTTAGCTCAGATTTGAAAAAAAGAGAGGACTTTGAGAATACTATTAAGGATATTTATATAAAAATACGCAACTTTTCTGTAAGAGAGTTAAAAAGTAGCGGAATTATTCAATTACCGTCTAAAGAGATTATGAGTGTTATCACTGATTGGGAGCCAATGCAGTATGATTTATATAGAAGCATAAAAGATGATATGAGAGCAAATGTAATAAAGGATGGCGTTCCTCAAATAGATGAATCGGATGAAATATTAAAACGGTTATTAAGATTAGTTCAGGTAGCTTCAAATCCCAAATTAGTTGATTCAAGTTATGACTGTTATCCCGGTAAGTATGAATCCTTAATAGGTATTATTGAATCAATAATAGGAGCAAATGAAAAGTGTATCATTTGGACTAATTATATAGAGAATGTTGAATGGCTGTACCAAGAATTAAAGCAATTTGGAACAGTAAGAGTCCATGGGAAAATGAAAATTGCAGAACGCAATCAAGCTGTTGATAATTTCATGTTTAAAGATGAAAAGAAAATTTTAATTGCGACACCGGCTTCTTCTAAGGAGGGCTTAACGCTAACGGTTGCAAATCATGTTATCTTCTATGATAGGAATTTCAGCCTTGATGATTACCTTCAGGCTCAAGATAGAATTCATAGGATTTCTCAGACTAAAACTTGCTACATTTATAATTTTATCATGCAAGACTCAATAGATGAATGGATAGATGCATTATTGGAAAGCAAGCATTTGTCAGCACAATTAACCCAGGGAGATATAACGATACAAGAATTCAAGTTTAGAATGACATATGAATTTGGGGATGTTATTAAAAACATTTTAAACATAGAAAACGGGGGCGCAAATTACAATAATGAGTGAAATTTTTGATACAATAACTATTGGTGGACAAGACATCAAGGTTAAAAAATTACTTTTAAAGCAAGATACCCTTAATTTTTATCCAGATAATCCACGAATTTATTCTATATTACATGCGGATGGTGAAGATCTATCGCAGGAAGATATAGAAAATAAGCTGTTAAAAATGGATCATGTAAAGAAGCTTATTCAATCAATCAAAGCTAATGGAGGATTAATTGACCCATTAATCGTAAGAGATGGTGACTTTCTTGTACTCGAGGGGAATAGTAGGCTTGCAGCATATCGTAAACTTGCTAAAGAGGATAATATTAAGTGGGGGAAAGTAATATGCTCTTTACTCCCAGCGGATATAAGTGACGATTTAATTTTTAAACTTCTTGGTCAGTATCATTTAATTGGTAAAACGGATTGGAACCCATATGAACAAGCTGGGTATCTCTATAGAAGAAATAAGGATTATAATATTTCGTGTGATGCGATGGCAAAAGAGATGGGTATGTCTGCTAAGGAAATTGCATCACTTATAGAAGTATACAAGTTTATGAGAGAGCATAATGAAGATGATCCCCAGCGGTGGAGCTATTATGTTGAATTATTAAAATCAAGACATATAAAAGCATTTAGGAACACTGTTGCTGATTTCGATACTGTTATTGTTAATAAGATTAAAACAGGAGAAATTAGTGCTGCAATAGACATTAGAAATAAGCTTGTTCCAATTACTAAAGTTAAGGGACAAAAGGGTGCAGCTATTATTAAAAAGCTTATTACTTATGAAGCATCTTTTGAAGAATGTTATCATCTTGCTGAAGATTGTGGTGCGACTAATAATATCTATCAAAAACTTTCTGCGTTTAGAACAAAGATAGCCGATCCAGACACAAAAAAAGCTATAAAAACAATGAATACTGAACATATAAAAAAATGTAAATTTGAATTAAAAAAGATTAAAGATTCTGTTGATCTGATTTTAAAAGAATTGGAATAATAATGATTTAATTATTTGATTCTATTAGTATTAGGGGGTGTTGATTTGTGTATGATGAATTAACTGAATTCTATCAAAAAGAGTACGATACGCTTTCCCAAGCTCATTTCCAAGCTGCAGAAAGAATAACCACGTTTTTCCAATACGCACTAGTAATACTGGCAGCACCTCTTACTATTTTTGAATTAACAAACAATGTATCTCAAGTAGTGGTTGGACGGCCATTTATTTGTATAATTTGTATTGCTATTAGTTTGGTGGGATTTTTTATCGTATTATATCTTGGTCAATTACGAACTGAAGTTCTAATGTATGCAAGGTGCATAAATACAATCAGGAAATTTTTTTATGAGTATGCACTAATAGGGAAACCTGAAAGTTCAATTACAAATTTTTATAATGAATATTCTGTTTTGTTGATTCAAAAAAGAAAACCAAAATTTTGGGATGGAGAGCAATTCATTCTAATCATACTTTCTTTGGGTACTATAAATACTTTATATTTAGGATATGCAATATATAATCTAGTAAGCAGTCCCAAAATTATCTTTATTATTGTTATATGCCTAATGTTTATGTCACTCCATATTATTTCATATTACTTATTTACAAGGATATCTGAATCAAATACCCGTTTTTATAAACATATAATTGGAATAGACATTGATGGTGTTTTAAATATGCACAAAGAACAGTTTGTAAAGATATATAATGAACTAATAGATAAAGAAGAGATTAAGTCAAGAAAAATATGTCTAGATGATATAAAAACAATACCTGTTCAAGATGCTGGATTAATAAAAAAAGAAAACGCTGATAAGGTTTTTAAAACTGTTGAGTACTGGTCTGATATGCTGTTAATGGATGGTGCTGATAAAGTTATCAATGAAACATTAAAAAATAAATTTGGGTATAGAATACATATATTTACAAGCAGGGACTGGAATCTTAAAGATCAGAAAGGTAAGACATATGATTTAAAGAAGTATACAAAGATATGGTTAAAGAATGTAGGTATAAAGCAACACAGAATATTTTTTGAAAAGGGCAATTTTGATAGACCAATAAGTTCAAAGACAGCTTTATATAAAAACCGGTTCTATATTTCTGCAAAAAGAAAGATAGAGTTTTTCATTGAAGATGAACCAATAAAAGCAAGGAAGCTTGCAAATATATGTAAATTTGTATTCCTTATAGATCATCCTTATAATAAGGAAGTTGATCCATCGAAGCCATTTCCAATCAATGTTATAAGATTAAAAGGGTGGAGCGATATTGAAACAAAAATAAAAGATTTAATTTAACTTTGAGGTGGCTGAATCAAGATATTGTAATAAGTATAAGAGTTTTAGAATATGGGAATAAATGTACTTAGTATAAACAACACTCAGAGGCATGATAGATGGTTAATAGAAAAACACAAGCAGATGCTGTAGTTGAAGTTATGGAAATTAATGGAGGGTATGCTAAACTTGAATATCTTTATTCAGAAGTTGTAAAAATACCAGGAGTTGATTGGAAAACCTCAACAATAGATGCAAGCATTCGTAGAATCGTACAGCAAAATCATAGAATTATTAAAATAAAGCCCGGATTATATGCATTAAAAGAATGCATAGAAATTTTACCTAAAGATATTTTACTCCTCACAGAAAATAATAAAAATGAATCTACCAATCAAGAATATGGGATATTAAATCATTCTTATTACCAGGGTATGGTGGCTGAAATTGGAATTATCAGTAAATTTGATACCCATATACCTCCAAAAGATAGACGCAAAATTTTTATTGATAAAGAACTTGATGAGGTATGTTCCTTAAAAAAAATACCGACTTTTACATATCAAGATGTTGTAAATACTAGTAAGAATATTGATGTTATATTTTTTAATTCAAGAAATTACCCTCAACAAGTTTTTGAAATAGAACATACTACAGATTTTGATAATTCCTTATTAAAGTTTGTAAAACTTAGAGATTTTAATATTAAAATGAATGTTGTTGCAATAAAAGAAAAACAAAAACTATTTATTAAAAAAATCGAAAATCCGGCTTTTGATGCCATTAGAAAAAGAGTTAATTTTATAGACTATGACAATCTAGGGAAAATTTATGAATCTTTTGTTTTTATGAAAAAAACTGAATCGCTCAGCTTTATTCAAAAATAACCAGATACTAATAATTCATTATAAGTAACTCTGGAACCTTTCCTCTTTTTGAAGGATTGCTGTTTATATATCTTGGGGAAGTGACTTCCATTATCTTATATTCTTTATATAAATTCTTAATGAATAAAGTAGAAGAACTACTTAATAAATTTTTGCAACCTTTTTGATTAAGCACATCAAAGGTCTTTTTTAATCGTAAATGATCATTTTTATTAAAGGCATTGCTAGTATACTTTGTAAAATTTGATGTTGAGGTGACTGGGTCATACGGAGGATCGAAATAAATGAAATCTCCATAATCAGCATTTTCGACAGCTCGTTCGAAATCTTCGTTAATTATGGAGACTTTCTTTGATGCCAGAAACAAGTTAATTTTTTTTAGTAAATTTTTGTTTAAAATTTCTCTTTTTCTTTTACTTGCATAAGGAACATTGAATTGACCAAAGGCATTTACTCTATATAATCCATTATAGCATGTTTTATTCAAATAGATTGTTCTTGAAGCTTTTTTAACAGAAGAAAGATCTTTATATAGATCTGTCCTATCCAGATTTCTAATCCAAAGGAAATATTCGTAATCATCTACATGGCCCATTAAATCAGTGATTAATTCATCAACATTATTTTGAATAACTTTATAACAGTTTATAATTTCAGGGTTTAAATCATTTATAAGAGCAATTTGGGGCTGAAGATCAAATAGTAGAGCTCCTGCGCCTATAAATGGTTCATAATACCTGTTAAACGATTCTGGAACATAATTACGTATTTCAAGTAGAAGACCTCTTTTACCTCCAGCCCATTTTAAGAATGGATCTAATTTTTCCAATATATCTTCAAACCCTTTAAACTTATGGTCCTGATATAAACTATGAGAAGTAATGCTTGTCTTACAACCAAAATCTCAAGTTTTGTACTGAGTAGATAATTAATAAGAGCTCTTTACTTTTACTCCGCCAGAACTCCGCCCAACTCCATAAAAAATTCAAAAAATCTTGAAAAATACGACATATGTAACATATTCTAAGAAAAGAGAAAACCGTAAAGCCCTACTGTATAAAGGCTTTGCGGCGATATGGCCAACTGGGTGAAAAATCCAAAATGGCCTTTCCCAATCTCATAACCCGAAGGTCACAGGTTCAAATCCTGTCCCCGCAACCAAGATGATTGAAGGCTTACAGGTATTAACTGTAAGCCTTTAGTTTTGGTGCGCGCGGCATGCGCGCGTTCTTGACGGTGAAAGTCCGTTACGGAGGTTGATAGCACCAACCGTTAGCCAATGGCAAGGGTGTCCATCGTGAGATGGAATCTGAAGGAAGCCGGAGGCAAAATTCCGGCCTGACGAACAGGAACTGCATATAAGGCATATGTAAGTCGGACGAGTTTGCCAAACAAGACAAAGTCCTATGCTATCCGAGGCTTATGGTGTAAATGCAGCAGGTATATGGGAGGAAAGAACGCACGCTTACCCGTGGAGGTCTTGCAGGGGTCGCCGGCAAGAGGGACATAGCAACCGCATGACCCACAGCGACAACGTCCGCAGAGATGCGGGCGTGAACTGCAAGAAGTCAGCAGAGGCCATAGTACCATGAAAATATGGGAAGGGCCGAACAGTAGTAAGTCTTTGGAACAAAGGAAGGTGAACCGGTGTTAAAAGAGCAGAATACTGTGAAAACAGGCTGCCCCTGCGAGGATAGGGTGGAAACCGAAGGTAACAGGGGAGCGCGGAGTGCTGGTACACTGGAGAATGAAGACAGAGACGGTGCAGATAAGTTGCTTGAAAAGTTAGTCGACAGGAATAACCTTAACACAGCCTACAAGAGGGTTAAACAAAACGGCGGAGCAGCCGGAGTAGACGGTATGACAGTCGAGGAAATGCTGCCTTACCTTAGGGAGCACAACACTGAAATTGTTGAGGAAATACTAATAGGTAAGTACAAACCCAAGCCAGTCAGGCGTGTAGAAATACCCAAACCGGATGGTGGGATACGAATGCTTGGTGTACCAACAGTCATAGTCAGGATGGTGCAACAGGCACTTGTTCAAGTACTTCAACCGATATTTGAGCCGACATTTTCAGATTCAAGCTTCGGGTTCAGGCCAAAGCGCAGCGCACATCAGGCCATAAAACGGGCAAAGGAATATCATGAGCAGGGTTTCACTCACGTAGTGGACATCGACCTTGCGAAATACTTTGATACTGTAAATCATGACCTGTTGATTGAAATGCTGAGAAAGAGAATCAAGAGCGAAGCCATCCTGAAACTGATACGTATGTTCCTAAAGAGCGGCGTAATGGAAAAAGGGATAGTCACTACTACGGAAGAAGGAACGCCTCAGGGTGGGAACCTTTCACCCCTACTCAGCAACATATATCTCACCGGATTTGATATGGAACTTGAAAGTAGAGGCCACAAATTCGTGAGGTATGCAGACGACTGTAACATATACGTTAAAAGCCGGAGAGCAGCCAAGAGGGTATTGGAAAGCTGCAGGAAATACCTTGAAGGGAAACTGAAGTTAAAGGTGAACGTAGAAAAGAGCAAGGTGGGAAGTCCACTAAGACTCAAATTTCTTGGATTCTCTTTATGGAGGGGCAAGAAATCAACGGGTATACGCGTTCACGAGAAGCCGATGAAGAAATTCAAGGAGCGTGTTAAGCAAATAACCAGCAGGAAACGAGGCAGAGCAATAGCCCAAGTGCTTCAGGAACTTAAGCTTTATACCACAGGTTGGTTGAACTACTATGGAATAGCCAACCTTCAAACGAAAATCCAAAATCTTTCAGAATGGATAAGACGAAGGATTCGGATGTATATCTGGAAACAGTGGAAGAAAATCAGCGCAAGGTTCAAGAATTTACAACTGCTGGGCATACCAAGAAACAAAGCTTGGGAATGGGCAAACACGAGGAAAGGCTACTGGAGAATAGCCCATAGTTTTATATTAACCATGTCATTAACAAACGAATACCTCGCAACATTGGGCTATGATGATATAGCCAAACGCTACGAGGCACTGCACTTAAGCTATTGAACCGCCGTATACCGAACGGTACGTACGGTGGTGTGAGAGGACGGCGGCGTCAGCCGTCTCCTGCTCGATTGTTCTGGATGTTTTTACTACATTTTTACTACAATCAGAAAAAAATAGATTTTTACTGTTCAATATACGGTCGCAAAACTGATGAAGCCTTGCTGATTATGTCCAGCAGCCTTTGGGATGATCCCTGGGGGAGTTTTTCAGAGAGAGTATATATCATATCGTCATACTGCTCAATGTCTACGAAAAAAAGCAACGGTTCTTTTGGTATGATTGGATGTAAGAGCTGCGGTACAGATTTAAAATGGCCAGGGTATTCACACTTTATAAGTTATTTAGTAATGTTGCCTGTCATAGTTATTTTAGTAATCTATAGAATTCCGATTTTAATTTTATTACTTGTGTTGGGATATATAATAGTAGGTATAATACTTCTACTATTTGTACCATTAACCAAATTTAATTATACTAAATATCAAAAATAAAAATTTTTAAGGGTGATGGTGAAATTGTAGTCCCCCTGATAGTAGAGAGGGGGGGAAGCCCTTTTTCTAAGGTGTTTTAATAAAATACAGTACCATTGCAGTAAATAAAACAAAGATTCCTGAATCCATATTTATGTAATGGCTGTTCCAGGCGAATGAAGTGCATTCTGGACAAGTATTTTTACGGTTCATCCGTGGCACACAGAGAATACGTTCAGACGCTGTCTACTGCAAGGAAATGTATTGCGCGGGACAGGGATGAACTGGAGAACCCAAGCGGAAAAACGTGAGGATTCTTTTTTTGTTGATCAAAACACATAACAAAAAACATATGTAACACTTTTCCGGATGCAATAATACTTTATTGCTAAGGATGGTGTTTTATGAAGTATCTAAACATTTTGCTTGTTTTTATTCCTGTAACAATTATTGCAAGGTTAATGGAAATGAATCAAGGGATCATCTTTATTATGTCATGTTTTTCCATCATCCCTCTTGCAGTGATAATCGGCAATGCAACTGAACAAATTACATTGTATACCGGACCAAAAATCGGGGGGTTGTTAAATGCTACAATGGCAAATGTGCCAGAGCTTCTCATAGGCATATTCTCATTAAAAGCCGGACTATATACTCTGATTCTTGCCAGTATGGCCGGTTCCATTATTGGAAACATTTTACTGGTGCTGGGATTCAGTATTTTCCTTGGAGGTCTTAAGCATAAGTTCCAGACCTTCAATAAGGGGATAGCAAGAAGCAATTTTACCCTACTTTTTTTTGCTGCGATTAGCATCATTATTCCATTTGCCTTTAACTACACATTCAGGGGGTATGAAAATTTTAACAATAGCATTAAATACTTAAGCCTTGGCATTGCTGTTATGCTGGTTACAATTTACATATTGGGACTGGTATACTCACTTGTTACCCATCGAAATGCTTTTACCGAGCACGATGAGCATGAGGATGAAGAAGAAGAGAAACCTGTATGGAGCTTACGCAAAGCATTGATTATTTTGGCAGCTTCCGCCTTTTTTGTTGCCACTCAGAGTAAGACGCTGGTTGCTACTGTTGAACATGCAGTTGTACAATTTGGCATGCCTGAGGTGTTTATCGGTATCATTCTAATACCTATACTTGGGAACGTAGCAGAGAATGCTTCTGCTATGATGATGGCCTGGAAGAACAAGGTTGATATAAGTATAGAAATTGCTGTTGGATCAAGTATGCAAATTGCTTTGTTTGTCGCCCCGATTCTGGTTATAATAAGCTTTATAATCAGGCATCCAATGCCATATGTATATAGCACATTTCAGGTTGTAAGCATTCTAATCGGCATAGGTACATCTATTTATGTATTTCAGGATGGAAAAACAAACTGGCTGGAAGGTGCACAGCTCATTGGCTGTTATTTTATACTCGCTTTGGCTTTTTTCATCATCTAAAAGGTTTATCCGTCCTGCTCTTCTTCTTGACGGACAACAATACTATGAACAGCACCAATGTAGCTGCGCATAGTACCGCACCGGCCCCGAAGGTCTGAGGAATACCCATCTTATCGATAAGCCTTACGGTAAAAAAGTTCCCGAGAATCGCTCCCGTTCCGGAATAAACAGCAGTGCTCAATGATAATGCGGTAGCCTTGTGCGTAGAAGGCGCTAGTGAATCAATGTAATATATGCTGCCTACAAGGAACAACCCATAAGTCAGAGCCTGCAAAATCTGTACGATGATTATGATTGCGGGAGTCGTGGCAAGGGAAAGCAGCATAAGCCTGATGGCATAAAACATGATTGCCGCGCACAGTAGTTTCCTGGGGCTGAATTTTTGGAGCAGCCTATTTGAAAAATAAAACAAAGGTACTTCGCTTATAGCGCTGACTGCACATGCCAGGCCATATAGTTCATTGTTTCCGCCTACATGACTCATAAGCAGGGGAAGGTAGGATTGTATAGGGGTTATTGATACATAGACAAGCACACCGATAATCAGGATTGTAACATATTGAAAATTCCTGAACAGGATATTCACATCCCTGATATTGGCAAGCCTGGCCAGACTGTGGACATCGGCTCCTGAAACGGGCTTATGCAGGTACAGGGCGGCTATTGCCGTAATGAGCGCAGTTGCACAGTAAATAACCATTATTATATTAATGGAAGCTATTGCTTCAAGCTTACCCATTAAAAAAACACAGACTGCGTAGCCGATGGAATTCCAAAGCCGGACAGAGCCATAGGACAATTTGCTGATATTCCTTACGTGCTGGACTGTCCAACTGTCAAGCAACGGTGAAAGCGGAGAAGCGAAAAAGGTAACAAATACGATAACTATCGCAAGGGAGACTATCTCTCTGCATTGTGTCAACAGCAGCATGCCGGCTATTGAAATTACCAGGCAGGTGACAAAGACCTTTTTGATCGAGCCTATCTTGTCGCTGATTATCCCCCATAATATCTGCGAAAATATCGTAACGACGGCAGTTATGGTCAAAACCAGGCCGATGGTTGAATTATCCGCATTCCGGTCAAGCATGAAAACAACAACGAATGGGAAAAAGCAAGCCATCGTCGCCCCGAAAAAGAATTGCAGCATACATATAATGCCCGCTTTATTTGATATGTGGGTTCTTTCTGTTCCAGTTTTCATAATATCGCCATTTTTTATCAATATATTCTTATATGAGTATAGACATAAACACTTAATTTTGTAAAGCTGAGAGCAGGTTTGGAAGACATCCTCCTTTAAGGTAAATCTCTATGCTGCTGCAAAAGAAATCAATTGCAAGCTGTGTGAGGATTGGGGCATCTGCAGACATATGAGGGGTTATCATCACGTTGTCCAGATCCCAGAGAGGACTGTCAGGCGACAGAGGTTCCTCTTCAAAGACATCAAGAGCTGCGCCACCTATCTTATGTTCACGCAGGGCTTCTATAAGGGCGTCCTCATCGATAACGGGACCTCTTGCAACATTTATCAGAAGCGCAGTGCATTTCATTTTTGCAAGACGATCAGCATTTATCAGGTGGATTGTTTCCGGTGTCAGGGGAGTGGAAACAACCACATAATCAGAACGCGACAGAAGCTCGTCAAGCCCTTCAGGCCCGAGTAATTCATCGAAGTATCCGTTTGCCCCCCGGTTGCGCCGAAGCCCTATTACATACATGTCAAAAGCCCTTGCCCTTTTTGCTATATGGCTCCCGATAGAACCGGCGCCTACTATACCTATTGTCTTTCCGAAGGCTTCCATCGGACACCTTGTCATACCTTTAGCCCATATGTGTTCCTGCTGTTTCCCGAACATAAACTTGAAGGTGCGGTTATGCGCAAGGATAAAACCCATTACATGCTCCGATATGGTCATGCTGTGTATTCCACTTGAACTGGAAATCAGGATGGGTAGCTTTGCTATGTCTGAATTCATAACAGGGTCCATACCTGCTGAAAATGAGTGAAACCACTTAAGATCTGAAGCTTTTTTACAATAAGTGACAGGCATTATACCGGATCCGCCCCAGGTGAAAAGTACGTCTGCCGTGATACCGCTTTCGAGCAACTCTTGTTCAGTCTCGAAAAGATAAACCTCTCCACAGCAAGCTTTTCTAATCTTGTGTATATGTTCCTCTGAAAAATAAAAGGGAACCTTGTCAGACGGCTTGAATAAAATTACGATATCAGCCATAAAGCAAACTCCTTACTGTCAAAGATTAAAGGCTTACAGTGATAAATGTAAGCCTTCACATTTGAGTTATATTACTACTTTACTTCAATTGAAATAATACACCTAACTTCAACAGGAATAATACACTTATACTCCTGCCAGCATGGCATGGAACCTGTGGATGCCTTTTCCAAGAAGCATCATCGGGCAAGCAACGGCCGTTTCCAGTCCCGCCTTTCTGCATTCTTCCAAATGGTTTTGATCAACGTCTTTTTTACTATGGAAGAGCACCCTTGTGACACCGGAAGCGGCAAGCAACCCGATATAAGGTCCGATATCCTCTTTATCGAGATAAATATATGCGCACTTTGGAACAGCAGGCAGTTCTGCAAAGCTTTTATACACTTTGATATCCGTATTGCCAAGGGTATCTTTGTCGTTCATGGCCAAGACCTTAATGTTGTTTTTGAGGAACGCCGGTAATATCATTTTCATTGAAGGGTCCGCACTCAGCGGGTATCCGACAATCAAGACCTCATTGTTCAAAAAGAAATCCTTACTGAGCTTCGCCATTTTTGAATCCTCCAATTCTACAACCATATATACAATAATTGTATTATACCTCACCTTGTCTCCACTTCAAACAAAGATTTGAAATATTTTCCGTGGGACCGGAAGAGCATAACGGATGATTCAACAGGCGCAAATTGGATTTCTTGTGACAGTTTATGAATGTAAACATAATATATAGTTGAAGGGTTAAAAATAAAGGGAGTAGTGTTTATGTTCAGGCAGCAGCCAAGGATTCCAGAGAGCTGTCCACCGGCTTTTTCAGGTCGATACACGGTTATTCCCGGAGATACTTTCTATGCAATTTCCCAAATGTTCAGGGTAAGAATAGAAGCACTTGCAGTAAATAATCCTCATATTACAAATCCCAATCAAATATATCCAGGTGATGTTCTGTGCGTTCCAGGGCTTATTTCCTATCCTTGCTGTACTGTTTTATTTCCCCGGGGACGTGTACCGTTTGGAACAGGAGGTGTATCTTTTGTGAATTTCGCTCCCAGAGGAGGCCAGGCAGTAAGCTTTATGGCTACATTGCCACAGCCAACCGTATTCGGTAATTTCGATAAATATCTGGGTGAAATATTCATAACCGGTATTGGTGGTTTTGGCAACCAGTTGTTTGCTACTCCCGAGGATCCGCCAACCTGGTCAACAAGAATAGACCTTCCTACAGTTGCATCAGTATTGCCAAACTCCCGTTTGGTAATTCGTCCGTTCAATTCAATAACCGGCGCTTCAGGCCCACCGGTACTGGAAGGAATAATTGATGGCGGAAGCTGTTAGTCCGTGCTTTTACGTTACTTTCCCGCTTTTGCGATACTTCCTGACAGCATCTATAACTACTGCCGTTATTAGTGTCAGGATACACCCTCCGAAAGCTAACATTGAATAAATAACATACCCTAACCCTTCCATACCCTCCGAAAACCACTTTGCTTTAACAAGGGATGCTACTCCTGCGATTATCAAAATAATTGCAGGGAGATATTTTAGGAGTCTCTTATTCTTTTCAAACCTGGCAATAAGTAGAACTATTCCCGAAAATATAATCCCGGTTAATAGAATTAATAATATTAATCTTATTTGCTCCAAAAATTGTTACCTTCCATTTCTATGGGGGGCGTTTCCAAGCTTTGCCCTTTACATCCAATAAGAACGACCATTCATTCAGTGTATCATGAAATGTCCATTTATATAGTCTCTTTTTGGTATATATGCTATACTTAATTAAGAAATAAATACAAATTTATCATTCAGACCCCAATTTAATGAAAAATATATCGAATATTTTAATGTTTAATTGAAGCAGTAAGACTATTTTGCATTTTACTCTATTTGGAGGTGCTCATTATAAAATCACGACGATTGCTTCTTATTTTATTAATTCTAATACTCATCATTCCCGGCTGCTCAATGAATACTGTAAATATTGATACACCTGAGATGAAAACTGATGATATCGGTGATACTGCTGCAACAGATGCAGTTGAACAGGTTCAGGACAAGAATACAATGATTATTGCAGGGTCGGGCAGCAACATACCCATTACGCAGGCACTTTTGGACGCTTATGGTAAAATGACTGGAATATACATACAAATACCCCCCAGCATTGGAACTGCAGGTGCAGTAAAGGCATTACAAGCTAAGGAGCTTGATATTGGCCTTATATCCCGGCCATTGATGGACAGTGAAAAGGAAGCAGGCATCAGACAAAAAGATTATGCTCAAATCGGCATTGTATTTGGAGTGCATCCTTCAGTTCCTGATGATAATATACAATCGGAGGATCTAATCAATATATATAAGGGCTCAAAAAACACATGGTTCAACGGAGAGAATATTATTGTCTTAATACGGGAAGAGGGCGACAGTTCCAATAAAGTACTTGAAGAGAAGATTCCCGGCTTCAAAGAAGTACTGGAAGAAAGCCTTAAAAGTATGAGATGGCAGATCATGTATACAGATGGGGAAGCAAGCGATGCGATTAAGAATACAAACAACTCGCTGGGAATCACCGATACAACGGCGATTGTTGAGTACAAGGAAAAGATAAAGCCCTTGAAATTCAATGGTGTTGAGCCAACGGTGGAAAATATCCGCAATCAATCCTACCCGCTGGTTAAAGGTCTCTATTTTGCGTACGATGAGCCTCTATCCAGCCAGGCCGCTCAATTCCTGGAATTTGTATATTCGGAAGCGGGGCAGAATGTTATTCTTAATAATGGGGGGCTCCCAATCAAGGGGGATTGATACTAATGCAGTATAACGTTGATTTATATAGAAATTTTTCGAGAAAAATGCAATATTTGGCTACTTTTGTAGGCTTGTTTATCATGATTTCCATGCCTTTGACTTATTTCCTTATGAGCTATGAGGATCAGGAAGTGAAAGCAGAATACTTAAGTAAGCAGGTTTCCGAGAAGGTCGTTGGAATTATAAAATCGAACCCCAAGTTATGGAATTTTATGGTGGTTAAATTTACCCAGGTGTTTACTGAATCAGAAAGTGAAGAAATCACAAAGATAGTGATCTACGATGCTGATGATATTGTCATAGATCAAGTAATATACCAACATAATTCCATACTAAACTCTGTGGGAAGAACAAGACTTGAATATAACAATGCTTTTTATGGATATGTTGATGTCTGGAAAAATGCAGATAAGACATTATTTAATACGGGAATCCTATTTGTAGTTTTTACATCGTTCGCTTTTGCAATAGCGTTCATCATATTCAATTTCCCGGGCAGGATTATTAAAAAGGCACAAACAGATATCAACATGAGTATGGATAGACTGAACAATCTTTCGTATCTTGATCAGATAACAAATTTAAGGAATAGAACGTATTTGAATGAAATATTTCCGTTAATAATTGCTGAAAATAAAACCTTTTCAATCCTGTTTTTGGATCTGGACAATTTCAAGCATATCAATGATTCATATGGTCATAGTTATGGAGATCAGCTCCTTGTTGCAGTAAGCGAGCGTTTGCATGCCCTTGTCCGCTCGGAGGATATAATAATTCGTTTTGGCGGCGATGAGTTCATGATTGTTTTTCTGAACTTTGTTGATAAAGCCATAATGGATAAAAAAGCTCAAAGCTTTGTAGATGAGTTTAGCAAACCTGTCCAATTAAATGAACTAACGATATTTGTCACAGCAAGTATTGGGATTGTAATATATCCTCGGGATGGCAGTGATTTGACACAATTGGTTATGAATGCCGATGCTGCAATGTATACGGCAAAAAAGAACGGCAGGAATAATTATTGCTATTACACTGACGAAATGAATAAAAAATCATTGGAAAATCTTCAAATTGTAAATAATCTGCATGAGGCTATTGAAAGAGATGAATTTATTTTATATTATCAACCCAAATTCGATATTGATATTTATGAGATCGCAGGGTGTGAAATACTGTTGCGCTGGCTTCATCCGGTTAGAGGCATGATTTCCCCAGGCGATTTTATTCCAATCGCAGAGGAGTCGGGCTTGATTGTTCCGATCGGTGAGAAAGTGATCAGTAAAGCCTTCGCACAGATAAAGGGTTGGGTGGATCAATATAATATTGCGCCTATGCGTTTTTCCATAAATATTTCTCCGCGCCAATTTCAGCAGGAAAATCTCATATCCTACATAAAGGCTGAACTAGATAGAACAGGGCTGGATCCAAGGTACATCGAACTGGAGATAACCGAGAATGTTGCCATGCAAAATACCGAAGCGGTATATGAAAAGTTGATGAAAATCAAGGATATTGGTTTAAATATTTCAATTGATGATTTTGGGACGGGCTATTCATCGATGAGCTATCTGAAAAAATTCCCTGTAGATACAATAAAGATTGATATGCAATTTATCCGGGATATCAATAAGGTAAAAGGAAATGATGCCATTGTTTTTTCTATTATATCTATGGCGCACAACCTTGGCATGGATGTTGTTGCTGAAGGGATAGAAACAGATGAACAATTGGAGGTGTTACGCAAAAAGAAATGTGATTACGGCCAAGGCTACCTTTTTAGCAGGCCGGTACCGCCTGAGGACTTCATAATGTTGATTGAGAAAAAACAGGCACAGGGAGCTTGAGTTTCTGGAACTCTTACCGGCGTTTTTTGGCAAAATGGGGATAGTTCTCGTTCACATGGCTATTCATAATGCGCAGCATCGTCATCTGTGAATCGTTTGGTTCCGAAATCATATTTTTCAATGGGTTCCGGTCCTCTTATAACCGACCGTTTGATTGTCAGGACGCCCTCAGTGTCTGCTCGGATCCTCCATTCCACAAGCATGATTTTACCATCAAGAATCTCTATGCCTGTAATTCCCCTTGAGTGTATGCAGCAGCCGGAATTGAAGTACGGGAGCTCGTTGTTCCTTGGGAACTTTGGTCTGTGTGTGTGCCCGCAGATGAGCATGATTTTACGCTTATCGATCCACCGTTTAAAGGCTTTCTCAATCTTATGCCGTTTGTTTATATTCTTGGCCGGGCTTACGGGATTCCTTAACCCCATGATATGCATAAACCTCCAGAAATACCTGAGCAACAACATTGCAAAGACCCAAAGCTGGTCATTCAGCAGATCGCCCTGATGGCCGTGGACTGTAAGAATCTCCTGGCCAGTTTTTTTGTGTTTTAAAATCAACGATTCAATAGGTTCAATCCCATTAAAAAGATCGCACTCCTCTTCATTGTACTCATCGTAAAACTTGAAAAGATTCTTACGGACATAATCCTTATTCTTCAGAAACATGTTATGGTTGCCATATAGCATGATCAGGCGCTCTTCGTCGAAAAACTTTTTGAGTGTGCAGAATATATCGCTGTGTGCCAGCCTTATCTGTTTGAACTTGGAATGCTCCCATAGTTCATCACCGTCGCCGGCTTCAACGTATACGTAGCCATTAAAATAATAGTAATCCATCGCATAAATATATATGTTCTGGTTACGGGCGAATTCATCGGACAGACTATTGTCTCCCCGGTGGATGTCGCTGAAAAAAATATATCTGGAATCCTCGTCAAAGCTCTCTACCCTTGCTGTTTTGTAAGCTTCCATCAAGCGCTTGTCTGTTAGCATCAGCATCGCCTCATAAAAAATTTATATGGATATGGATTTAATATATTAATTATACCCCAAATCAGGACAACATTAATAGCGTAAACTGGATAAGCAAACAAATTAGTCTATGCAAATACAAATACGGCCAATATAATAGTAGAATAGATATGGTCAATAATATAGAAATGGTAGCCGGGGTATTAACATGTTGCTGTCTGCAGAAAAGATTACAAAAAGTTATAGCGCAAAAAAGCTTTTGGAAAACATTTCATTATATGTTTCAGAAGGCGATAAGATAGGCGTCATAGGTGTCAATGGAACAGGAAAGTCCACCTTTCTGAAGATAATCTCCCAGATTGAGGAGCCTGATTCAGGCACAATTACCAAAGGTCAGGGCATTCGTATCGAGTACCTGCATCAGAACCCTGTATGGGATGAAAACCTTAATGTTCTTGAACATGTATTTTTTGGCGTATCCGGGTTGAAGGAAACCATGGAATATGAAGCGAAGAGGATTTTAACCAGGCTGGGGATCACAGAATTCGACAAGCCGGTAAGCCTTTTGTCAGGAGGACAGAGGAAGCGGGTCGCAATAGCAAGTGCTCTTATGCATCCATGTGACCTGCTTGTTCTTGATGAACCTACAAACCATCTTGATAATGATATGGTGGTTTGGCTGGAAGATTACCTTAAAAGCTATACAGGCGCGATCATCATGGTGACCCATGACCGCTACTTTCTGGATAGGGTAACGAATAAAATCGTTGAAATTGAAAATGGGAATTTATTCAGTTACCAGGCGAACTACTCAAAGTACCTTGAACTTAAAGCTCAGCGGGAGGAAATGGAGATATCCACCCAGAGGAAGAGGCGCAGTGTCCTAAGGACGGAGCTTGAATGGATACAGCGGGGGCCGCGGGCGCGTGCGACAAAAAGCAAGGACAGGATAGTCCGGTTTGAAGAGTTGAGCGAGAAAGACAGAATTTCCGGCAACTCGGGCGGCGGGGACATGGCAAAGCTTGATACAGTATCTTTTTCATCCAGGCTGGGCAAGAAAACCGTAGAAATCAACAACATTTCAAAATCCTTTGGCGGAAGACAGCTCATAAGCAACTTTGAATATAATCTTTTACGGGATGCAAGAATTGGCATAGTCGGAAAAAACGGATGTGGGAAATCAACACTCCTGAACATAATAAGTGGCAAAGTGGAGCCGGATAGTGGTAAGGTAGTATTTGGGGATACGGTGAACATGGGCTATTTTTCGCAAGAATGTGAAGAGATGGACCTGAAGCTTCGGGTCATTGATTATATTAAAAATATAGCAGCTGTTATCGAAACCCCCGACGGCTCCCTGACTGCTTCTCAAATGCTCGAAAAATTCCTTTTCACCCCCGACCTTCAATGGAATACCATCGGCAGGCTTTCAGGCGGAGAGCGCAGAAGGCTGTATTTAATTGGAATTCTGATGCAGGCCCCCAACGTACTGCTTCTGGACGAGCCGACAAATGACCTTGATATCCAGACGCTCATGATACTCGAAGACTACCTTGAAAACTTCAAGGGCGCTGTCATTGCAGTATCCCATGACAGATACTTTCTGGACAAGGTAGTTGATACCATATTCGAGTTCGGAGACAACGGAACAGTAGAGAAATATGTAGGGAGCTATTCTGACTATCTTGCGTCAGAACTGAAAGCATCTTCGGAAGGGATGGGAGATTATAAGGCAACTTCCGCCGGTATAAGGGCAACTTCTGCCGGTGGAAAGGCGGCTTCTGTCGGATCATCCGAAGCCAAAGAAGCCCAGGAAAGAAGATCCCCTGTAAACCGTAAACTGAAATTCACTTATAAAGAACAACAGGAATACGAAAGTATCGACACAGACATCGCGGCATTGGAAAAGAGGCTGGAGGAGTTATCTGAAATGATACTGGGTGCGGCAAGCGATTATGTAAAATTGCAGGCGCTTATGGCAGATAAGGGAGCAGCGGAGAAAAAGCTTGATGACAAAATGGAAAGATGGGTATATTTAAATGACCTGGCAGAGAAAATCGAGGCAGAGAAGACTGCAGATTCAAAGACATGATGGAGAATAACAAACCTTTACCGGGATAGTCCAGTATAATATTTCAGGGAGGGGTTTTATGATACCTATAGAAGAAATGGAAGCAATGCTGGATGAAATTGCATCGGAATTCCCACCGGAGCTGTTCAAGGAACTCAATGGTGGTATCATGCTGATGCCTGATGTAAAACTGCATCCGAAAAGCATGGGGAATGACCTGTATATCATGGGTGAATATCATAGGGGCGGCAATATGGGCAGATACATCACCATATATTATGGATCATTTGAGAAGGTTTATGGACACCTGACAAAAAGGCGGCTGAAGGAACAGCTTACAATAACACTTAAGCATGAATTCGTGCATCATCTGGAATCAATGGCCGGAGAAAAGGATCTTGAAAAAAAGGATGTCAGGGATATTGAGGCATATATGGACCACCAGGACAGAAACAAATGACAGGAAGCGCTTGATAGGAAACAAATGACGGGAAAAGTATTGAAAGAAATCAAGAACTGAATATTATCCGGGAGGTAATTTGACGTGATATATTTTAATAGTGATTATACAGAGGGCGCCCATCCAAAGGTACTTCAAAAACTGGTCGACACCAACCTGGAACAGACTCCCGGATATGGCACTGACGACTATTGCAGGCAGGCCGCCGATAAGATCAGGGAAGCTTGCGGACGAGAGGATGTTGACGTGCATTTCCTCATGGGAGGCACACAGGCAAATCTGACGGTCATATCTTCGGTTCTGCGTCCACACCAGGGCGTCATTTCAGCAATTACCGGACATATAAACGTTCATGAGACCGGTGCCATAGAGGCTACAGGGCATAAGGTACTGGGCCTTCAAAGCAGTGACGGAAAGCTCACTTCCGCCCAGATAGAAGCAGTAATTGATGCGCATCGGAGCGACGAGAGCTATGAGCATATTGTCCAACCCAAAATGGTTTACATATCAAACCCAACTGAAATAGGAACCATATACAGCAAAACAGAACTGTCAGACATCAGCCGTGTATGCAGAGATAACGGAATAATCCTGTACATGGATGGGGCCCGTCTGGGCTATGGCCTTGCAGCTCCGGGAAATGACCTTGACCTGCCAACCATTGCGAATCTTTGCGATGTGTTTTATATAGGTGGAACCAAGGTTGGAGCAATGTTCGGGGAAGCGGTCGTAATTACCAGGCAGGAGCTTAAGGAGGATTTCAGGTACATTATAAAACAGAAGGGCGGTATGCTGGCTAAGGGAAGGCTTCTGGGGCTACAGTTCCTGACTCTGTTTGAGGATGGCCTTTATAATGAAATTTCTTCCCATGCGGTCAATTTGGCCATGCAAATCAAAGAGGCCTGTAAAGCGAAAGGCTATCCGTTCATGATTGATTCGGTAACGAACCAGCAGTTTCCAATTATGCCGGACTCAGTTCTGGAGGTGCTCGGCAAAGAATATACATACAGTTGGTGGGCGCGGATGGATGAAACACATAGTGCCGTTCGCTTCTGTACCAGCTGGGCTACAAATATAGAGGATGTCAAAAGACTTACAGACAGCATATCAAGGACAATTTGAAACATACCTGCAGCTCATTGAATAATCAACCGGATTTCGATGGAAAAGCCCGAGGAAACGTTGAAGGAGCTTTCGCGCAGCTATATTTCTACAGCCCTGGATATGTCCGATGAATTCAAGAACATCCAGTTGAGCAGTTCTCCGGAGATACTTGAATATACAGCATCCATGTTCAAAGGAGCCTCAGGACAAAAACCTGCACTGTCCATACTGGCGCGATGCCTCAAGGAAATATTCAAAGACCTGGATGACGATACTATCGAGCTGACTGCTCAGGTTATAGCAGCCTCAGTATTTGGGCTCATAATGAAAATGATAATTGAAAAGACTGATAGGGAACAGTGTGAAAGGCTGGTAGAGCACTATCTGAAATGTACTATTGACGGAATGGTATTAGGAAAGTCCCTTTCGTAACAACAAAAAAACAAAACAACAATAAAACAACAACATAAATAACATATAAACAACAATATAAATAACAACATAAATAACAACATAAACAGGAGTGGATATACTAATATGAATAAAAAGAGAAGCAGTTTAACTGCAGTATTAACTTTAGTCTTGTCTTTACTTGCAATATTCGCATCGCTGGAAGGTATCTTCAACAGCGAAATTTATGGGAAACTTCTGGAATCCGGAGCCATATCGGAGACCCTTGTTCTTGGATCGGTTGCACAGGATATCATTTCTCTTGTATTAGGCATTGTTTTGGCGGCACTTTCGGCTATGTACATTATAAAAGGCGGGTATCGGACCTTTATTGCCATACTTGGACTGACTGCCAACTTCTTTTACAACTATGGGTTATATACAATACAGGGTCAGTATTCCTCGCTTTACCTGGTTTATCTCGCGATTTTCTCAATGGCCATTTATTGCCTGATTTTCGGGTTTATCAGTTTCAAACCTGACGATGTTAAGGATTATCGGCTGCCGGGAGCACTACGTGTATCCATAATAGCTTTGATAATTCTCATTGTGGCAATACTGGGACCCGCCTGGCTTGGAGGGATGAGCGCAAGCATCGCAGCTAATATACATGGGGACACCTATGGCGTATATGTACTGGATCTGGGTATAGTTTTTCCGGCGCTTGGAATAACCGCATTTCAGTTGATCAGAAGAAGGCCTCTTGCAAGCACATTAGGCGGCTTCGCACTATTGAAAATATTCGGAGTCTGCCTGACCTGGGGTTTTGCTGAATGGTTTGTGCCATTGTCCAGAGGTATGGCACCCAATGCATTCATGGCAGCCATATCTACCTTTCTGACACTAACCAGCCTGGTACTGATTTTCTTCTATATGTTCAAATTGAAAAAGGGAGAGTGAGGGAGAGTGAGAACCGTCCCCATTTCTTAGGTTTGGGTTCTTACATTTTGATACCAAAGGATTATAATTAGTACTGTCGCTTTGACAACAATTTATCAAATGCCATACCAGGCATTTAAGGAGGATACATAATGAACGACAGATACTCGGCACTTCTATCTCCAATCAAGGTGGGAGACCTGATCCTGAAGAACAGAATGACGTCAACTGCTTCAACTCCGCACTTTTTACAGGGAGTCGAACCATATCCTACTGAAAAGCTGATAACCCATTTTGCAAACAGGGCGAAAAATGGAGCGGCAGTTGTAACAATCAACCACCTGAGGATGGATGAAGGTGCAATACCGGGACTTTCCCCCATTGAAAACGTACCCGCGCACTTCAACATGGTTGATCTTCAGGATTACACCTGCCAGAATTATATTTGCCAGATGGTCGATGCAATACATTTTTATGGATCGAAGGTTATGGGGTATCTCGATGCACCACATATCAAAATGTCAGGTGAAGGCGGACCAGGCAAGGGCGGACCCGGCGGCCCAGGCATGGGCGGACCCGGCGGTCCAGGAGGTCCCGGTGGCCCAGGCGGCCCAGGCGGCCCAGGAGGTCCAGGTGGACCCGGGGGCCCGGGTGGTCCTGGAGGTGGTGGCGGACCTATGGGCCCGGGTGGATTGACCGACCTTAGCAAGATAACCGATGAAATGATTGACAAATATGTGGCAGAAATCGTAGAACAGGGCTTAATCCTGAAAAAGCTTGGGTTCGACATGCTGAGCCTTCATTGCTCTTACCGTGGTGCCATACATACACGCTTCCTTTCCCCCATCACCAACAAGAGGAATGACAAATGGGGCGGAAGCCTTGAGAATCGCTCAAGATTCATCCTTAAGATATTTGAGGAGCTAAAGAAGGCATGCGGCAAGGATTTCCCGCTTGAATGCGTCATCAGCGTCAACGAGCCCACAGGTGGCTATAGCGTTGATGATATGATAGAGTTCTCAAAGATGGCCGAAGGAAAGATAGACATCCTCCACCTGCGCAACGGCGAACAGGATCCCCAGCATCCGATAGGCTTCACCTCTACCAATGAGAACCCGACACCGACACTTGACGAGATTGCAAAGGTTACTGCTGCAGTAAGGGCAAGGGGAGGAAAGATACTGATTGGTGCTTCGGGTGGTTTCCAGGATCTCGACTGGGCAAATAAAACGGTTGCCGAAGCCAAAGCTGACCTTATCTGTATGGCAAGGTCATGGATCAACAACCCCGAATACGGTAAACTTGCATATGAAGGCCGCGGTGAGGATGTAGTTCCCTGTATCCGCTGCAACAAATGTCATGTCAGCAACGGACGGGAAGCCTTCAGAAGCCATTGCTCGATCAACCCGCTGATTGGTCTTGAGGATAAGATAGGCAGGATGATATCGGCTCCGACATCTGTCAGGAATGTGGCAGTAATAGGCGGCGGACCGGCAGGTATGAAGGCGGCCATTGAGTCAGCTGACAGAGGACATAAGGTTACAATTTTTGAGAAGACAGACTACCTGGGAGGAGAACTCAGGCATGCCGATCATGCTTCATTCAAGTGGCCTCTTAAAAATTTCAAGGACTACCTCGTGAGGACACTTTACAAGAAAGGTGTCAATGTCAGGTTGAATACCATGGTAACAAAAGAAATGCTGATGGGACAGGGGTATGATGAGGTTATAGTCGCAATAGGTTCATTGCCTGTAGTGCCTCTTATTCCTGGTATAGATGGGGAGAATGTTGTATATGCCGGTGATGTGTTCGGCAGGGAAGCGGAGCTTGACAAGAATGTTGTAGTTATCGGCGGCGGAGAGGTTGGTGTAGAGACGGCCATGCACCTGGCAGAGCTTGGACACAAGGTGGTTGTAATAGAAATGATGGAAGACCTGATAGAAGATGCCCCCCATGCACATTACAAGAATATGGTTAAAAATGCGTGGGAAGCACTTGAGAATTTCAGCTTCGTGGTCAATGTCCGCTGCACGGGAATTGACAAGGATGGTGTTACCTATAGTGATTCAACCGGAGCCGGGAACAGGATACAAGCAGGTAGCGTGGTTTATGCTGTCGGAACAAAGCCAAAATCCGACGAGGCAATGGCGCTCTACGGTTCGGGAGCAAAGACACATATTATTGGCGACTGCTTCAAGGTTGGCAATGTGCAGAGGGCAATGCGAACCGCTTTTGCAGCAGCTTCACAAATTTAACTTAAAAGAGCCGTAATGGAAGGATGATATGCTACCCCCAGAGTGAACAGGATGTTATAAACTTCCATTGCGGCTTTTTAAATGTTTCATGAAATGTCGATTCACATCACTGTCCACAATTTACATCAAAGGCGCAAATATCCTTAAGAATGAGCCAGCCAGGGCCTTATACCACTTAATGCTTTTATAATCCTCCAGGGTAACCTGCCTGCTGATTTCCAGGGTGCTTTCGAAATCCTGTTTTATATCGCCGATGCTACTGCTGCCATACATCCATACGCCACACTCGAATTGCAGGAACATGCTTCTGTAATCCAAATTGACAGAACCGACTACGCCATATTCGTCATCTGAAATGAAGGTTTTTGAATGCATGAACCCTGGAGTGTATTCATAAATTTTCACGCCGCTCTCAAGCAGGATTTTATAATATGATTTGGTGACCTCATGTACATACCATTTATCCGGAACATGCGGTGTTATTATGCGGATGTCCACACCACCCATTGCTGCAGCTGTCAGTGCAGTTACCATCTCATTCCCTATTATCAGATAGGGGGTGGTGATATAAACATACTTCCGGGCTTTGTTGATCATGTTCAGATATATCACTTCGCCGACCAACTCATCGTCCAACGGGCTGTCTGCATAGGGCTGAATGAATCCGTCGGATTCAGTAAGGCCACTACCGCTACTGCCACAACTATTTCCGCAGCTTCCACTGCCTCTGGAAACAGCATTTCCGTCAATATTATTACATCCGGATAATTCCCTGAACCGGCTGAAGTCCTCATCGACGCCTGCAAGGTAGCTCCACATGGAGAGGAACATTGCTGTCATACTCCATACGGCATCTCCTTTAAGCATTATGGCAGTATCCTTCCAGTGGCCAAAGCGGAGCTTTTTATTTATGTACTCATCTGCCAGGTTGAAGCCTCCCGTAAATCCGGTGTGACCGTCAATCACGGCTATCTTTCTATGGTCGCGGTGGTTGTGACGCGGGGAAATTATGGGGCGCAGGGGATTGAAGACATAGCATTTGATACCCATGTTTTCCAAATGTTCATTGTATTTATAAGGCAAGGCCATGAGGCAGCCGAAATCATCGTATATCACCCGGACATCGACACCCTTATCAGCCTTTTCAACAAGTACATCAAGAATGCTGTTCCACATGACACCTTCTTCGATGATGAAATACTCCAGGAATATGTAATGTTCAGCCTTCTTTAATTCTTCCATAAGCGCAGTGTAGGCATCCTCGCCCAATTTCAGGTACTTTGACGAGGTGTTTTTATATATCGGATAGTCTGACGAATTGAGAATGTACCGCGACTGGATAGCAGCATCATTACTTAATGATGAAAGCTCCTCCCACAGAACCTGCTGTACCGGCAAAACTTCTTTTGCTTTATCTGTGATGCTGCTCATCTTTCCTTTTTCCCTTTTGGTCAGCTTGTTTCCACCGAAAAAGATATAGAACAGACCTCCGAGCAGCGGGAACACAAGGATAGGAATTATCCATGCAATCTTGTATGCGGGGTTGCTGTTGTTGTTTATTATCCACAGTAGTGCTGCAATACTGACCAGGATGCTTCCTCCGTAGAAGTATGCAAAGGAATCATTGAAACGGATTATCACCCATGTCAGAAAAGTTATTTGCAGTAATACAGCTATAAGTATCAATGTAATCCTGTGAAACAGAAACTTTTTTATAAATTTCATTAATCCTGAATCCTATTCCATAAAATCAAAATATATCATCCATTCATTGTCACCATTTTCTTCATACCAGATACTTGCCGAGCTGTATTGTTTGCCGTTGAATTGAATACTCCCGCTGGATATACTGTCGCCATCAACAGTAAAACCCTTTGCAGCCAGCAGTTGTCCCCATGCCCTGAGGTCTTCGACTTTTGTATTGATATAATACAGCATCATCGAATTGGGATATTCATCCTCGGGACCGTCAACAGATGACAGAGCGCCTGACTGTATAGGCGGTATGGCTGAAAGCTCTGAAGGCCACTCTACGGTTTCGGTCTTATAGGAACTGATCTGCAATATGGTGTCTGAGTTCATCTGCAATTCCACATCGAACAGATCCTTATGATATCTGTCGGATCCCTGCTTTTCAAAACCAGCAGCAACCAACTGTTCTTCATATTCCTGCATGTCGGCTTCGCTTGTTTCGCGTACAAGCAGGAAGATGCTGTACACATCGGTTGAAGTCCATTGACTCCAGGCGTTCATTTTACCCTTTGAGTACTCCGGCATATCCGGATGGACCCTGTCTGCAGGCCATTTCGTCTGGTCCTTGCTTAATAAAGCCGTAGCAGCATCAAAATCTTCTGCATCAATTTCGGTAGTGCCATCCTTTTCACTGGCAGACCCGGAATCCGAATCGTTTGTGTCAGATGATGAAGTAGCGTCTGCTTCTGCCGACCCGAATACACTTCCGGTGCTATCACTCTGCCCTGCGGTGTCTTTTAAAGAGGAACCGGAAGAACATGCAGCCAATATCATGATAAGTAAAAGAGACAATACGATTGACAGGACAATTGATAAATTGCGTTTCATCACGAATAATCCCTCCTGAGAGTTAAAATAATAATGGTTATTGCATCAACTTGAGTTGAGATAGTCTGGTACGCCCGCTGATGCCATCTTCTGTCTGTTAGGATACCTTTCGATTTTACCATAAATGGTGGAAATATGACAGCTGTATAGATTCAAAGTTGTAGTGGTGTTGCTATAATTATACTATAATTGAAGATATCGTATATGACAATCAAAAAAATGGGACTAAAAGCAATAATACGAGGATCTGGAAATGCTGGAGGAATGATATGACGCATGTTACAGCTGCAATTATAAGAAGAAACGGAAAGATACTCATATGTCAGCGGGCCGAAGGCGGCAGCTGTGCCTGGTTATGGGAGTTCCCGGGCGGCAAGGTAGAAAAAGGTGAGACACCGGAACATAGCCTGATTCGTGAATGCAGGGAGGAATTAGGGCTTGATATCTATGTTAAAGGTGTTTTTGCAGAAAAGACCTGGAAATATCCTGAACGGGAAATAGCCTTTACATTTTACTACGCGAATATCACCGGAGGAGAGCTTAGGATGAATGCCCACAACGCCATATGCTGGGTATCGCCACAAGAACTTAAAAACTATACATTTTGCCCGGCGGATGTCGAAATAGCTGAAAGACTGGAAAATGAGCGGGCCTTATATTCCAATTAAGAATTAAAGAAATGCGAAATAGCTATTAGTTTACTGCGATTGGTAAGTTTATAATATTTATAAACCAGGGAAATTGATTAATAAATTTTATTCAATTGAAAATTTTGAAAAACAATCAGGAGGTAATTTACATGTCAAATTATCAAAACCTTTTCACACCCTTGAAAATCAACAGGTATACATACAAAAACAGGATAGTGTCATCCCCCATGGTCTTCGGCAACGTAATACAGCATGCAGAAGTAGCCCCCAGGGCCTACAGGAAGGTGGAAGCTGCGGCAAAGGGCGGGGCAGCTGCGGTAATAGTGGGTGAGACCAGCATCAACTCCGTAGATGCCGAGCGCATACCCTTCAAACCTGTTGACTACACGAAATACTCCGGCCCCGATTTTGAGGGCATAAAGAAATATGCGGATATTATAAAGAAGCATGGTGCAGTGGCATTGATAGAGCTTTTCCACGCCGGCGGTGAAAAGGATTCCCTGCCGGGACAGCCCAATCCCTGGGGTCCGGTCAGCTATGTCAGGGCGGATGGCAAGCATGTGGATGGAATGGATGAAGCTATGATGGACAAGGTCTGTAATGATTTTGCCACGGCTGCTGCTTTCATGAAGGCTGCAGGATTTAATGGCATCCTTACCCATTCAGGCCATGGCTGGCTTTTTTCGCAGTTCCTGTCCCCGTTATACAACAAACGTACCGACCAATACGGCGGAAGCCTTGAAAACAGGGCGCGGTTCCCCATTGAAATATTCAGGAGGATAAGGGAAAGGGTAGGGGCGGACTTCAATATTGAAATGAGAATCAGCGGCAGGGACGGTGTTCCGGGAGGAATTGAGCCTGAAGAGACAGGACGTTTTTGCGGAATGCTGGAGGGGATTATCGATTCGGTACATATCTCTTCGGGACTCTATAATAACCCTGTTGCTACTAATCAGTTCTCATCCATGTTTGCTGAACACGGCTGTAACGCTGACATGGCGGCCGTTATTAAGAAATACACATCTCTTCCGATAGGCGTCGTAGGAGGAATAAACTCTCCGGAATTGGCCGAAAAGATAATCAGCGAGGGCAAGGCAGACTTTGTGGTGCTTGCACGGCAGATGATCGCAGACCCGGAGCTTCCAAACAAAGCTATGAATGGACGCGAGGCTGAAATAAGGAAGTGCGTTCGCTGTTACAGCTGTTTCCCGGGTTCTCCGGAGGCCGGTTACGATACACAGCCGGATGATGGGACCCCCTTCATGTTTAAGGTGGGTATCTGCAGTATAAACCCTAAGGCCAATTTCCCTGTTGCAATCGATGAGCTCCCAAAACCCGAAGGCTCCAGAATAGTGCTTGTCACAGGCGGGGGCGCGGCCGGGATGCAGGCGGCTATAACTGCTGCCGACAGGGGACACAAGGTGATCCTTGCCGAAAAAAGCGGCAAGCTTGGAGGCATTCTGAATTTTACTGATATTGATGTGGACAAGGGTGACCTGAGAGACTTCAAAAAAGTACTCGTTCACGAGGTTGGAATGAGGGGCATCGACATAAGGCTCAACACCGAAGTAACCCCGGATTTCATAAAGAACGAGAAACCAGATGCTGTGATCCTTGCACTTGGCTCTTCACCTGTGAAACCACCCATACCGGGAATTGAAAATGCAGTCTGTGCACTGGATGTTTACAACGAAAGCGTAAAGGTCGGCAAGCGCGTCGTCATGGTAGGTGGCGGACTTGTTGGAAGTGAAACAGGCTTGCATCTTGCAAAGACTGGACATGACGTAACCGTGATAGAAATGCTGAAACGCATTGCCAACGATTCCTTCGGTATGTACCGCGAGGCGCTGATGCTGGAAATGGATAAGTACAAGGTGTCAGGCAGAGTAAAGACCCGTTGCCTTGAAATAACCCCTTCCGGAGTCAAGGTGGAAAATGAGGACGGAACCCAGGAATTCATAGAAGCAGATACAGTTGTATATGCCCTGGGAATGAAGGTTAACAGCGCCGCTGCCCTGAAGGAAGCTGCCGGTACGATACCTGTATATGAGATCGGAGACTGTGTGAGGCCGGCAAAGGTACTTGAAGCTGTCAAAGAAGGCTTTGCAGTGGCGATGAACATACTGTAACTGGTTGACGGGCAATCATTGAGGGTATAGACTGAAAAGGAAAAAATGTTGGAGCTTAAAATGATTGAAATAGAGATTAAGGCGGCGCTGGAAGGGCCTGATTCCCCAGCAATCCCTGGAATTAAAGCAAGGCTTGTAGAAATTGGCTTTCATGCAGACGGCTGCCTTATTGAAACCGATATATACTTCAACGCACCCGACCGGGACTTCAGGAAGACCGATGAAGCTCTAAGACTTCGCAGTGCGCAAAATTTTTCCAACGATGAAGTGGAGACCTTTATCACATATAAAGGGAAAAAGCTTGATGGAATCTCAAAGACCCGAAAGGAATATGAGACAGCCATAGCTGATCCGGACACCATGGGCAAACTGATGGAAGCACTGGGATACCGGGCAGCACATATCGTAAAGAAGAAACGGTGGTATTACAAAAAAGGTGATACCACCGTCTGTCTTGACGAAGTAGAAGGCCTGGGTTCCTATATTGAGCTTGAAAGAATGGTTGATATTGTGGATGAGCGAGCCGAAGTCGTTGAAGAGCTGGTAGCAGAGCTTGAAGCCCTTGGCATCGACAAATCCGGACTGACAACCAAATCGTACCTCGAATTGCTGAATCCATCCTGAAATTAAGGAAGCTATAGTGCTGTTGTACATTGACGGGCAGCAGCAAAGGGGAATATAATTTTACCGGGAGTGATAGCTTGAAAGACTTGTTCTTGAAAGCTATGCACATCTGCCTGTTTTACCAAAAGGAAAACTTCTGGCAGGTGCGGCTAATTGAGATTAACCCCATAAAAAAGCAAATTTAGGATTTCAATGCTTTTTGTGTGCCCAATGGGACAATTCATTTGGCACATTGGGCACATGGAGGTTAGAATGATTATCGGAACCGCAACCATCATGCTGCGGGCACCATGGGTGCATTCTCTCAAGGAAAAGCGCATGATAGTTAAAAGTATTATCGCGAAGGTGCAAAACAAGTTCAACGTGTCTATTGGTGAAGTCGATGAGCAGGATACGCATAAGACGATAGTCCTTGGCATTGCCTGCGTTGCGGCTAACACCGCCCTTGCAGACAGCATCGTTGATAATGTACTGAAGTTTATTGAGAATAATTCGGAAGCTGAAATTGTGGATATCCAGCGGGAAAATTTGTGAACACGGCATAAAAAAGCCATTATTAAATCAGAAGGAAAATACAGGAAGAGGATTGATGAAATCTAAATGGACAACAATGAAGTTATAAAAATGGTCAATGAAACGGCAAAATATACTAAATACAATAATATGGTCATCACAAAAATTGGGATGGGGTCTGCAGAAGGTGAAATGCCGGTTTCGGAGGAAGCGTTGAACCACTATGGCGGTGTCCATGGTGGGGCGTTGTTTTCATTGGCGGATAATGTGGCAGGTGTTGCTGCTGTTTCGAGGAAAACCGCGTGTGTTACTTTGGGCGCAAGCATCCATTATTTCAAACAGGTAAATTCAGGCATGGTAAGGGCTGTTGCTGTAGAGACAAACCGTTCCAGAAAAACAGGCCTGTATGAGGTGAATCTCTACGATGATCAGGGAGAGCTTGTCGCAAAGGCGGAGTTTACATATTACGACACGGAAAAACCTATCGGAAAAAGTACGGCAAAAGATTAAGAAATCAAAATATGTTAAAGGTAAAAGCAATAATGAAAACACTACTGTTTGGAACGATACTGTTTGATATATTTGATAACGGCGCTTTTATCGGAGGCTGTCCGACAAATGTAGGCTCGCATCTGGCTCTGCTTGGTTCGGAGGCGGTCCTGGTGTCGCAGGTCGGGACCGATAGTCTGGGGGACAGGGCTTTGGAGATTTTGGGGAGTAATGGCGTCAATACCGATTTCGTAGCAAGGGATGCCCATCACCCTACAGGTACGGTAAGGGTCATAGTCGACAGCAACGGAATGCCTGATTATGAGATTGAGAGGAATGTTGCTTATGACTTCATCAAGCTTTCTGAAGAGGACACCGGACGTCTTAAAGAAATGAATTTTGACGCCATTTATTTCGGCTCGCTGGACCAACGGGGCGAGGTCAGCAGATTGTCTCTGGATATGGTTTTAAAAAACACGTCATTCTCCATCAGGTTTTATGATGTAAACCTCCGGGAAGGTAATTATTCTGAGAAAATCGTAGGGAATTCCATCAGTAACTGCAATATATTGAAGGTGAACGACGACGAACTGGACATGCTGGCGTGCATGTTTCACTATAAATTAAAAGATGCTGTCAATGAACTTTTCCGCAATTTCCCGGAGCTCAATATAATCCTTGAAACCCTTGGAGCAAAAGGAGTAAAGGTGTATACACGGGAAGGTGGGCAACAGGGTGGGCAACATATCGAAGGGGTCAGCGTGAGTGTTGTAGATACGGTCGGAGCGGGCGATGCTTTTTCAGCAGCATTCCTTCATGTTTATGCTGGTACGGGGGATATGTATCTTGCTGCAAAAGCGGGTAATGAACTCGGGGCATATGTTGCATCCAGGAGGGGAGCTGTTCCGGCAGAAAGATATACGAAGATCAAATAGTCATATTGCATAGTCATAGAAAGTCATATTCCATAGACATAGAATAGTCATATTCCATAGACACAAAACCGAAGATGTTGTATAATGACAACGCGTGATTGCTTTATCAAGCTAAAGTCATACAGCATTTATTATTTTTTGGAGGGTCAAAATGAAAAAGTCTATAGCACTTTTATTAGTTATTATGATGAGTATGTCATTAATATTTGCAGGCTGCGGAAGTACCAATACAACAGCAGCTGCGGGCGAGACGGCTGCTGCACCTGGCGGGACGGCTGCCACACCGGCTGAAAACACTGAGTTCACAATTGCGTTCTGCACATGGATAGGATACGCCCCCTTATACATAGCCCAGGAAAAAGGACTCTTTGAGAAGTATGGAATCAAGCCGACTCTGACCATAATCGAAGATGAATCGCAGTATGCTGCAGCATTATATTCCAATAGCATACAGGCATTGGGCAACGTACTTGACCGCGAAGTCATCCATTTCGCAAAGGGTACTCCCGAGACCTTCATCCTTGCGATGGATGAATCCTCCGGCGGAGACGGAGTCATTGCCACAGCCGATATAAAGACCGTTGCCGACCTCAAGGGCAAAACTGTCGGTCTCGACAAGTCATCGACATCCTACTTCTTCTTCCTGACTATATTGAAGAAGAACGGAGTGGACGAGAAGGACATAAAAATATCCGAGATGGGTGTGGATGCCGCAGGTGCTGCGTTCCTTGCCGGATCGCTGGATGCCGCAGTCGTATGGGAACCCTATCTTTCTGAAGCAGGTACCAGGGAAGGTGGACATGTACTGGTTGATTCCAAGGAATTCCCCAGGACCATCGTCGATGTCCTGACAGTACGAAGCGACTTTGCTGAAAAGAATCCAAAAGCGGTTGAAGGCTTGACTAAGGCATGGTATGATGCCATCGACTATTATCTGGCGAATCCCGATGACGGAAATGCAATAATGGCCAAGGGCCTTGGACTTGAAACACAGGACATTGCAGATATGGCATCAGGAGTTTCGTTTATGGGACGCAAGGAGAATGCAGCCTTCTTCGATAAGACAACTGCAGACAACATATATGAAGTATCTGAAAGGGCAGTAGGGTTCTGGCGTGAAAAGGAAATTATAACTGAGGATGTCGATATTGAAAAGCTTGTTTCAGGCAAATTCTTCAATGTAGCGCAGTAATCAATATATGGCGAACAACAATATAGGGAAAAAGAGCATGAACAGTATCGTTTCACTGTCCATGCTCTCTACAATTTCATTTGCATCGATAATATTCCTATGGTGCGCTCTGACTTATTCTGGTGCGGTTGATGCAGTATTTCTGCCGCCGCCCCATAAAGTCGCCGAAGCCATATTCAACATGGCAAAGGAAGGCACCCTGATTTCGTATACCTGGAAAAGCACATACAGGGTTCTTATAGGCTGGCTTCTTTCTGCCATTGTTGCCATACCACTCGGTATGATTATCGCAACATCACCAAAAATGAAAGCCATTCTGCAGCCCATGACAGAATTTGTACGGTATCTGCCTGTCGTCGCTCTTGTGCCCCTGACCCTTTTGTACTTTGGTATCGGTGAAGGGCAAAAATATGCCATCATATTTCTGGGGACATTCTTTCAATTGCTTCTTATGGTTGCGGATTCCGTATCTTCTGTGGACAGGAACCTGCTCAATGCAGCAGCCACATTGGGAGCCGGCAGAAGGCAACGTTACAGCCTGGTGTTGCTTCCCGCATCTCTCCCGCTTCTGCTGGATAACCTAAGGCTTACTATCGGCTGGGCATGGACTTATCTGGTCGTTGCAGAGATGGTTGCGGCTGATGCAGGATTGGGGTATATGGTGCTCAAAAGCCAGAGATTCCTGGCAACCGACAGGATCTTTGCAGGCCTTCTGATTATCGGTTTGGTAGGCCTGTTGACTGACAGGCTGTTCAGACTGATTACAGTGGTTACTGTTCCGTGGTATGAAAGGTTGGGTGATTAGGATATGGTAAAATTGGCCATAAACGGGCTCAACAAGATCTTTCAGGCAAGGAACGGTGGCCAGGAGGTCGTAGCTCTTAAGGATATAAACCTTAACATCGAAGAAAACGAATTTGCCGTGATCGTAGGCCCCAGTGGATGCGGTAAGTCTACTCTGCTGAATATAGTAGCAGGACTCGAAACAGGGGACAGCGGTGATGTGCTGATGGATGGAGACCGCCGGATCGAAGGACCGGGAGCCGATCGGGGCATGGTATTCCAGAGTTATACACTATTCCCCTGGCTTACGGTCAGACAAAATGTCGAGTTCGGTCTCAAGATCAAAAAACTGCCGACGCGGGACCGTGAAGAAATAATCAGACATTACATATCTATTGTAGGTCTTGAAGGCTTCGAAGGTTTCCTGCCGAAAGCCCTTTCCGGCGGTATGAAACAGAGGGTGGCCATCGCAAGGACAATGGCGAATAAGCCGGAAATGCTCCTGATGGATGAACCCTTTGGTGCGCTGGATGCCCAGACCCGTGTGGTGATGCAGGAAATGCTCAGGGAGGTATGGGAAAAGGAACGCACTACCGTTCTGTTTATAACCCATGATATTGATGAGGCTATACTGCTTGGAACAAAAATATATGTCATGTCCCGCAGACCTGGTTGTATCAGGGAAGAAATTGCTATTGAGCTTGCCGGGACGCGAGGGCATCATTCCATGGTTACGCCTGAATTCCTGGAGATAAAGGCCAGGATAATGAACATGCTGTGGGAGGAGAGCAAGGCTGCAGCAATTAGTTAATATAGTTAATGTTTGATAAAAATCAATACATAATTAATTGATATATAGTTAGTCAACATATTAAAAATTAGCTATCAAACTTTACTGTCTTTTGTGTTATACTTATTGGAGATTGTTGTAACAATCAGCAAAATCAGAAAAGACAAAAATCGGAGGTAGCATATGAAAGATGCAATGCTTGTCCTGGCCAAATTCAACAAGATTCAGAATGAGAAAATTTTTGCTTTGCTTGATAATCTTACTGAAGAACAGCTCAAAGCTGATATGAAAGGTCCAATTGGCAGTATTTATGGAACAATGCAGAGGACGGTCGATACGGCGATAATGTCCATATCGGCCTTTGCGGGTGAAATCAAGAGTGTCAGATTTTCCGAGATTGCAGCTCCATACGTAAGCTCAGGTGGTCCAGGCGGCCCCGGAGGACCAGGTGGTCCAGGCAGTCCAAGCGGACCAGGCGGCCCAGGAGGTCCCGGAGGTCCCGGAGGCCCAGGCGGCCCAGGAGGCCCCGGAGGTCCAGGTGGGGATTCGGATAAGTTTAAAACCTACGCCGAGATGAAAAAAGCATGCCTGGTAATAGACAAGGCATATGTCGAAGGTTTTGAGAAGATGGTGGAGGAGGAATTTTTTACAGGCTTTGGTGTACCTATGTATGACATGGTCATGAAATCACTCTTCATTTCCAATTTCAACAGGGGAGCAATAGCACAAAAGCTTGGTGAAATCGGAATCCAAAGTGATTTAATCACTGGTCCCATCAATTGATTCTGTAACGGGCTAGTTTTTTAAACAAACATTAATGGTTTATCTTTTTAAACAAACACTGATTCAAAAAGGCTCTGATGTGGATGGTCTCACAACGGGGCCTTTTAAGCGCTTTTTTCAGCATGAATTGAGGAGAAGCCGATAGTGTAATATTTTAAATAGGATTTGACAGACATAAAAGAAAAATAAAGTTGAAAAGTTATATTAGATTGATACAATATAATAGTGTTAAGGAGACGAGACAACTATTATGATTAACTATAAAAAAACCATGATTTCCGACAAGGAATGGATGGATAGGTTTTTTACCGCATCTGACTTCAGAGGGTGCGAATTTAACTTTACCAACTGTTTTGTCTGGAACGACGTTTATGATATTAATGTGGCATTGACAGATACCCACCTATTAGTTATAATAACCGGTCCAATGGGGAATTGCTCTGTTTTTCCCGCAGGGTACGGAGATGCAGCTCCTACCCTCCTTGAAATGAAAAAGGATGCGGATGATCGAGGGCAGCAATTCGTACTGGTATGTCTCACCCAGGACAATATCAGGGTTCTTGAGGAAGTTTTCCCAGGGCGTTTTAAATATATCGAGGATCGATCAGGATTCGACTATATATACCATATTGATAAGCTGGCCGATTTGAAAGGCAAAGACCTTCATCCAAAACGCACTCATATAAACCGGTTCATCGAAAACAACCCTGATTGGAGCTTCGAACCGATAACAGCAGAAAATATCCGCGAATGTCTGGACATGCACAAAAAATGGTTCAGGCTCAATGGAGACGATGGGTTCAAGGATATAGCAAACGAGGATGCGGCAGTAATAAAAGCTTTGAACAATTTTGCCGCTTTAAAGCTGGAGGGAGGACTCCTGCGCGCTGGTGGAAAGGTTGTTGCATTCACCCTTGGTGACAGAATAAATTCCGATACATACGACATACACTTTGAAGAGGCTTTGCGTGACGTGAAGGGTGCCTATACCATGATTAACCGTGAATTTGCAAGATTCATACGGAACATACACCCGGATATTGTTTACATCAACAGGGAAGACGATCTGGGAATAGACGACCTGAGAAAGGCAAAGAATTCATATTATCCGGATTTTATGGTCGAAAAACATACGGCAATCTATATGGATGGATATGAAGAGGCATAATAAAATGTTTTGGGAGTGTTGGGGGAGTGCTTCGGGAGTTTTGGGAGAGACCAGCTGAGGAGTGTGCGTGAAAATGGTTGAGGTGCGGCTTTCCAGCCCCGCTGATATAGACAGGCAGAAGCAGATATGGAAGAACAGCTTTGGAGACGATGATTCCTATATAGATTTTTTTTATGATAATTTCTACAAGCCGGAAAATGTTATGGTGCTGCTCGAAGAGGGCAAAATCGCCTCCATGACAGTCGGCTTTCCAGTGAGACTTTCCCTTCCCGATGGAACAGGCCTTTCAATCATGTATCTATATGCTTTTGCTACAGATGCTGAATACAGGGGAAAAGGTTATGGATCAAGACTCATGGGCTTTATCGATGAGCACCTTGAACAAACGGGCTTTGACGCTGCAGCTGTAGTTCCTGGAAGTGAAGGGCTGTTTGATTATTACAGGCGCCTTGGCTTCAAGGAGGCCTTCTTTATAAGCGAAAAGGTAATACCTTCCGGTGAGCTGCCGGGATGGCCGTCCGCCTACGATCCGGAGCGGGTGAATGGTGGCATACTGAGTGCAACTCCCCCAGAATATAATATTGTAAGGAACAGGATGCTATCCGGCAGTGCCTTCATGCAATATACCGACAGTATGGTTGAATATCAGAAAGGCTTGTCGCTAAAAACTGGTGCAGATATTTACAATTTGTGGATAAATGGAATTGAGGGCTGTGCCGTGGTAGAAAATACCGGGAATGATACCGTACTTGTAAAAGAACTGCTTCTTCCTGAAGGACAGTTGGATGCCGGATTGTCGTTGATAGCAGATATCCTGCCTGCTGAACGATATATATTACGTCAGCCTGTTTTTTATGCCGGATATCCCGGGAATAGAATCAGACCTTTTGGGATGATCAAATCGTATGGATCTGACTTTTCAGACCTTTCAGAGCTTCAGAAGGATAGCTATCTTGCCTTCGCCTTCGATTAATGAAACATATCGGATTGGCAGCAGAGGATACTAATTGATATAAGAAACTATTATTATAATTATTTGCTTTGACATCTAAATGTGGTAAAATACTAAAGCAATTAATATGCACACAAACAATTTTGAATTATTAATTATTATTTTCAGGATCCGTTTGTCCCTGGTAGGAGGGTATACTTTGAGTTTATTTGTAAAAGACAGAATTTTCTATAAAACATTGCTCGCAATCGCCATACCGATAACACTTCAGTCCATGATCAGCTACGGTGTAAACCTTACTGATACGGTTATGTTGGGTACATTCGGAGAAATTGCTCTGTCGGGGTCGGCACTGGCAAACATGTACTATGCCATTTTCAACGTGATATGTCTTGGCCTGGGTGGCGGCTCTGCCGTTATCACGGCACAGTACTGGGGCAAACGTGAAACTGAACCAATACGGCACATGACTTCCATACTGATCAAGCTGACTTTTGCTTTTGCAGTCATATTTGCGGTATTGGCCTTCTTTTTACCAACGCAGATACTTCACATCTATACGAACGAAACCTCTATAATTGAAGCGGGAGCACGATTCCTCAAAATACTTTCCTTTGCATTCCTCTTCAATGGACTTACGATTGCCATGACCAACATATTGCGTACCGTCGGTATAGTAAAGCTGCCATTGTATACTACAATAGGCTCATTCTTTATTAATATCTTTTTCAACTATGTATTCATATTCGGAAAGCTGGGATTCCCAAAGCTTGAAATAGCAGGCTCTGCAGTGGGAACGCTGCTGGCCAGGATTTTCGAATTTTTGGTCATAGGCGGGTACCTTATGTTCAAGGACAAGGTCATATTCTTCAGGATTAAGGACCTGATTGGTTTTGACATTGAAATGTTCAAGAGGTATATCAAATGCGGACTGCCGGTGTTGATCAGCGATTTTGTAATGGTCATGGGCGGAAATATGACTTCAATAATTATCGGACATATCAACGCATCCTTTGTTGCAGCCAGCAGCATATCAGGAATGGTAAATATGCTGGTCGGGATGCTCTCTATGGGTCTGGCCAGTGCTTCAGCTGTCATAACCGGTAACACCATTGGAACGGGTGATACGAAGAAGGCCTATGACCAGGGTGTGACATTCATCAGCATGGCGGTTATTTTCGGGCTGGTAGGGGGCGGAATCGTTTTCCTTGTAAAAAATCCGATAATTAATATATACAATGTTACAGATCTGACCAAAGACTATGCCAATCAGATGATTATGGTCATCGTCTTCATGTTTGCTTTTCAGATCCTGGAAGGGCTTCTCACGAAAGGCGTCCTAAGGGGTGGTGGTGACACACGCTTCCTGATTGTAGGTGACACCATATTCACCTGGATTGCATCAATTCCACTGGGGTATATGGCTGCCTTCGTATGGGGCTTCCCCATATGGGCAACATTCCTTTGCCTGAGGGCGGACCAGATACTTAAAAGCATCTTATGCCTCTGGAGGTTCCTCAGTAAAAAATGGATCAAGGATGTAACAGTTGATACCATACCGGTGGTTTGAACAGGGGCATAAATACACTTATTGATAAAAAGAATCTGTTTTCATTCAAACAGATTCTTTTTAAGTATTACCACTACACCTAGAATAGTCATCAATACTCCGGTAATTATAAGCTGCAGCTCTACTGATACAACTTCGGCCAGTGGCCCGCAAACCATCATGCCTATTGGCATGGCGGTGCTCATTACAATCTGGACAAGACCGAAAACCCTGCCCTGAATATCCGGGTCCACACGCTCCTGAAGGAGTACAATACTGGATGAATTAAAGAAGGGAAGGAATATTCCTGTAATAAACATAATGACAAGGTAAATCCAGAAAATTGATGAGAGACCCAGGGCAAAGGTCAGCACTCCAAATCCGATGCCAGAAAATGCTATTGTAGTGCTTTTGCTTTTAAAGCCACCCCAGGCGGCGATAATGATCCCGCCGAGAATTGAGCCCCCGCTGAACATCACCTCATTCAACGTAAGTCTCCATACTTCTTCGCCAAAGCTACGGGCAATCATCAGGGGAGTGAGGAATGCAGCAGGGGTTATCAGTATGAAAAAGAGTGAAAAGAAAACCAGCAGGTTCATAATCGGGGTATGGCTGCGGATATAGCTGATGCCAACCTTCAAGTCTTCAAGATACCCCGTATCCTGTCTTTCTGCAGCTTTCTTGTGTGGCGCGATCTTTATTGAGAAAAGTATTGAGATTGCAATAATTGCGGTTACAACATCTATGAAAAAGGTGGTTTCCAGATTTGCTACGGAGAGTATTGCACCGCTGGCAGCAGGTGAAAGAAGCATGGTGAGAGACATTACGCTGCTTGCAATACCATTGTATTTCATCAATTCATGTTGAGGAACGAGCTGTGGTATCATCGCATTTATTGCAGGCGCTTGAATACCGCTCCCTAATGACCGAATTGCTGAAACAAGGAACAAAAGCCATAATTGATCATATCCGACCAAAAACAGTATCGCCAGTACCAGAGTGGAGGTCGCTATAGCCATATCAGCATAAATAATCATATGCTTACGGCTATACCTGTCTGCCCAAACACCTGCGAACAGGGATATTATGATTTGTGGCAGGAAGCCACAGATTGCAGAGATGGTCATCATCGTACCGGATTTGGTTGAAAGGGTTATATACCAAATGATTGCGAACTGCACAAGGGAAGAACCAAAGAGTGAAAAAGCTTGTCCGGAGAGGAACAGGAAGGATTTCTTCTTCCAGTCGTGGAATTCCGGTCCAATATCAATGATCGGTGAACTATCCTGAGGCAGATCGGTGCTTTCATGAAATTCTTTTTTCATAGATACTCCTGAAAAACAAATTCTGGCTAATGTTTATATATTAACATTACATTCAAGGTCTTTCAACGTAAAACTGCTGCGCGTTCATATATATACTGCCACGCTTCCTAATGCCACGACTTCATATAAACTGCCATACTTTCATATTAAACTGCCACGATTATTCCCGCATAGTTATGGTTGAATACCTTGTAAAGGTGGAATAAAATAGAAACAGGGATTTGTAATATCGAAAGGGGCTGGTTTTGTGGATAAGGGCATGCTTCTCCATGATTTGATTGACTCAGCCGAAGCCGACAAACATTTCAACAAATCAATCCTTCTTTACAGCGAAGAAGACGGCGCAGCATATATGTCAACTTTCAGGCAACTGGAAACCGAGGGGAAAATCGCCCTTGAGGAGTGCAGGGTGGATGACAGCAACTGGGTAAAGCTCATAAGAGCCAGAGGATATGTTATGTGAACAGCTTTGCATAATCACCATATCCTTTAGTTACATATAATAATATAACGAAGGAACTCAACAATAAATTTGGAATTTATTCAAACTGTAAACAACTTCCAAATGCAGAGCCCGTCTGTAGTACATTGAGTTTCTTGCTATAGTTCCACGCCATTGGCTTCACTGACAGATTTTTCGGCTGGCAACAATGCCCGGATGAGCGAATGCATCTCGTTGAACTTCTTTGCACGGATTTGTATCCGTTTATCAAGTCGAGACGCGAGATTGAAAGCAAAATCCATGCAAGCGTCCTTATCGTACAATTGAATGGTGCTCAAACGCATTACTTCAACTCCCTGCCTGTCGAGAATCGCAGATCGCATCACATCTTTACCTTGCTCCGATGGACTGTTGTGAAAAGCAAAGCTTTCATATTCGACAGCCAACTTTGCCAGTTTATAATACAAATCCACAAAGCAGCGCTTCTGACCAAGACGTTTACCAGCTTCTTCCTTGAGCCTGATCTCATGGTTGAAAACGGCGCCGTCAAGCCCGTAACCTCCCAGGGCATGCGGCAGAGTCAGAATCATATAGGCCATCGATTCCATGACGGACGCAGAACCGTCTTCTATGTATTTTACCGCTCGTGAGGCTTTGAGATGTCCACGTTGACCCGGGGTTTTCGCGAGAAAAGTCTTGAGTTTTTGCTTTGTCGTAATTGCCCCGGAAGGGTTGCCCGGCGGATACGAACAAAGCTGCAAGCCAAGCAATATAAGCCGGTGGATATTCAATTTACACGCAAGTTCGAGAAACATCAATTCCGGCGACGCAACCATTTTGCCGTTTCTTGAAACCACTGCACCGGCAGGCAGAGCAAGTTCGCACAAGTGGATTATTCGGCCTTTTTTTTGAGATCTCGTGCTGCGTTCGGAAACTGTAAAATGGACCGGATCTGTTTCCGCGATTTCAGAACCGAGCACGGCTTCAATATATGGGATATTCCAAAAGGCAGCAACTGAAAAATAACTCAAATACTCATTCATATAGGAATTATACTGCGAGGTGTTCAAGTTTTCAAGTAGTGTGCAAGTTTTCTTGGGTTAGAACCAATATTTTAACTAAGTTTGTGCAAATTTTTAATTAATACAAAGATATTCGGGATATATTCGCTACAATTCACGCACTACTTAAACTTTTGCACACATAGACGTAAAAATTCCAATAAAAGAGTGATCGGCAAATTGGGATTTAATTCTCTGGCAGCATCTTATCCTGTAAGGTTCTGTATTCATTCGGAAGGTTGTTCTGTTCAACAAATCACTGCTTATATTTGATAGGATAATAACCATTAGTCATATAATCAAACGATGCTGAATAAATATAAAGATGGCGAATTAATATTTCCATGGTCAATTACTATTTTTTATAACTATCGACCGCTTTCTTTAACTCTTCATAAATCGCCATTGTTTTGGCTGAATCTTTAAAATTAATAATAGTATATTTACCATCAACCATTATATAAATATAAGGGCCTTTTTCTGAATGAACGAATAACCTACAGGTTCCGAGACCTTCCACCTTATATTCACCTTTCATTATTTCACCAAGTCCTGCACCATTTACCTTTATTCCTATAGCAGGAATATCGTTTTTCAACTGGATATCACTGATTTCTTCCAGGACAACAGTAACACCATACTGCCCTTTAAAGACAATCTGATTACCCTGTATGATAATTTCCGTTTCTTTTTTTGTTCCATCTATAAGAATAAATAAGAAAATAGCAACTCCAAGAAGAATTATCAATCCTAATATTAACGGTTTTATTGACACTTTATGCTGTTTTCCCTTTGCAGAACTACTGTCAATCTTGAATCGGTTATTTGTATTCACATAAATCAGCATAAATATTATAAAAGCAAAAAACAATGCCACTCCAATATACAACAAAAACTTGATATTGAGGGCCTGACTTAAAACCCAAAAGACCATGCTAAATGAAAGTGCAAACATCATTTTCCCAACAAATTTACATAACGCCACTTTATCATACTTTTCTTGTTCTTCTTTTGTCAGCATATTAAATCCGCTGATTAAAAAAGCCCCTTTCCCCATCGATAATACAATTCCCAATAATATACACAGCCCAATACAAGCCAACCCAATACCCATATTGCTTTCCCCCAATAATTTTCCTATTATAAAACAACCACACGCTAATAATATCAAAATTTACCATATAAGACAAACAGCAGATTGAAATAGAAACAGCACAAATACTTTAACTCAATCTAATAAAAAATACCTCCGAATAAAAACGGAGGTACACATATTATGTATCAACATTATACTTTAACGGAGCCTAATCTATTGTAGTATCAAGTGGCCTGTAACAGTTATAACTTTAGTATATGTAGGCCACAACACCAAGGAAGTGTATTTGTAACACTGCGAATAATAAACAAGAATGAAGTGTTACAAAACACTAGAATAATTTAAGATAATCACCATAGCCTTCCTTTACTAATTGATCAGCAGGAATGAACCTGATTGCAGCTGAATTGATACAGTACCTTAGCCCTGTCGGGGTTGGACCGTCGTTGAAGATATGTCCCAGATGGGAATCCGCTGCTGCACTTCTGACCTCCGTCCGTATCATCAAATGACTCAGATCTTTCTTTTCTTTCAGCTTCACTCCTTCAATTGATTTTGAAAAGCTGGGCCATCCGCAGCCGGAATCAAATTTATCAAGGGAGCTGAAGAGCGGCTCTCCTGAAACGATATCCACATATATACCTTGCTTGCTGTTGTTCCAGTACTCATTGTCGAAAGGCCTTTCAGTGTCGTTTTCCTGCGTCACCTTATATTGCAGGGGCGTCAGTGTTTTCTTCAGTTCTTCTGTACCTGGCTTTACATACCTCTCATTTTCCCAGGCCTCCTTAAGGAAATCCTCCCTTCCTGAACCTTTCTTGTAGCTTTTATAATGAAGGGGATTCTTTTTATGGTAATCCTGATGGTATTCTTCTGCAGGATAAAACTCCGAAGCCAGCAGGATATTTGTACGAATCGGTTTACCAAACCACTTCGACAGCTCCAGCTGCTCTTTGGATTTTTCAGCAAGCTCCCTTTGAGATTCACTTGTGTAAAATATGGCGGTCAAATATTGACTTCCCCTGTCGGCGAACTGTCCCTCCGGATCAGTTGGGTCAATGCTTTTCCAGAATATATCAAGCAGCTCTTCGTATGATATCAGATCTGGATCGAACAATACCCTGATAGCCTCATAATGGCCTGTTTTTCCGGTCGATACTTCCTGATAGGAAGGTGATACGGTCCTTCCTCCTATATAGCCGGCTTTTGTTTCAATGACTCCGTCAATTCCATCGTAGGGTGGAACCATGCACCAAAAGCATCCTCCTGCAAAAATTGCTGTTTCAATCATGTATAAAGCCTCCTGTTCTATGCACTATAAGGATGAATGCGATAACCCTGGTTAATGAGTTGACCTTGGTTATTGCGATAACCTTGGTTAATATATACCAAATTTTATAAATTATATTCAAGCTTAGCATTATTACGTTATAATATGTATAAAACAAAAGGACATAGAGCATCAACAATTTATCGATAGGAGTGAAAACCGTGGGACAATCGAAATCCAAAAAAATAATCTTCAGTGAGCCTGTCGCCGACATTATCAAAAGGCGGAAATCTGTCAGAACATACGAGGAGGGCGGCTTGAAACCGGAAGACAGGGAAAAGCTTATCAATTGTTTTGATTCACTGGAAGGACCATTCGGATTTAAAATCAGATACATGTATTTGGAGAGAGATGCTGTTGTTGAGGAATCAGGGGAGAAGATAGGCACCTACGGGATAATCAAAGGCACAGAAAGCTATATTGCTCCTGTGATTTGCCATATAGACAGTAGTGATGAAGGTTTTGCCAAAAAGATCGGCAAGGCGATAGTAGAACTGGGTTATTGCTTTGAGCAACTGGTGTTGTATGCGACTTCACTGGGAATAGGAACCTGCTGGCTTGGGGGGACCTTTTCCAGGACCAGCTTTGCAAAGGCAGTCGGACTTACGGGAAACGAAATACTGACTATTGTAAGCCCTGTTGGGTATCCCGCTGTTAAAAAATCTTTAGTGGAAAAAATCATGTACAAAGGTGCCGGATCAAAAAACAGGATGAACTGGACAGAGCTATTCTTCGACAAGGTGTTTGAGAAGACTCTGCACAGCGAAAATGCAGGAGTATACAAGCTGCCGCTGGAGATGGTGAGGCTGGCGCCTTCGGCTTCTAACAAGCAACCCTGGAGAGTGGTTAAGGATGGGGTACATTACCACTTTTACCTGAAAAAAGCACCCGGATATAGCAAGCTGCCGGGCTTTGACATACAGAAGGTCGATATGGGGATAGCCATGTGCCACTTTGAACTTACGGCTGCTGAAGCAGGGCTGAAGGGTATTTGGGAAGATACCGGGGGCATCGGCTCCGTTGGTGACAAAGGGAAGGGCATGGAGTACATAACCAGCTGGAAATGTACTGTATAAGGCATATTATAGTTGTCGTCCTGCATGGAAGAATAGAATGAGTAAGAAATTACTCAATCTGCAGCAGGAACGCAATGTATGGATCATCCGTCTAATCATTGAGAAGAATGGAGGTCATAATATGTCGATTAAAAAATCAAGAATACTTATTATTGCTATGTTGGTGCTAATGCTGGTTTCCACAGCTTTTCTTATGTCCTGCTCCACTGGAGATAATTCAAATGGGTCCACTTCTGAAGGTACAGATGCAGTAGCTGGTACGGATACGGCGGCAGGTACGGATACAGCTACGGATACAGCTACGGGTACAGCTACGGGTACAGCTACGGGTACTAACACGTCAGCGGTATCGGACACATCAAATGTCACGGACACCGGAAGCACTGATTCCGGTAATACGGTAAATGGTGACCCGGAGGCTTTAGCAGCTGAGTTTGACAAGCTCGTATCCAATGAAAAGAATCCTGGGAATATACGCGCTTTCATCAACGCAAACATTTCCAAAGCAACTGCAGAAACAGCGACACAGATGGTATTGAAACTTGAAGATGCACAGAAAGCGTACCTGGTGGATTTTGAAAAGAAGTTTTACTCCAACGAAATTCAGATAAAGCTGACAGAACTATATAAGGACGGGTTGGACAAGATAAATATTGAGAAGATACAGGACGCTGATATTGACACCGACATTAAAGAGCTGCTGGTTGAAACCAGGGACAGCGGCTACAGGGTCGAGACAGCAGAAGGCACATACTTTCCGATTCTGGACTATAACATTTATTCCGTCTATGCAGCACATATCGCACCGGATATTGCGGCATACCATGGGCTGATGGCGGTTGAATCGTCACAGGTGCCCGCAAAGGATGCGGCAATCATTATCGGATGGGATGAGGTGGTTGAAAGGGCATTGAATCAGGAAGGCTTTCTTTTGAAGTATCAGGAATCCCAGAGGGTGGATGAGGTTGATAAGCTTTATCGCAAATACCTTAGCTTAACTTTTTTTGGATCAAACAACACTCCGTTGTTCACGTATGATACAAACATAATGGATAATGATGCCAAAGAGGCTTATACAAAGGCAATAACGGCTGATTTATCCGGAAAAGAAGGAACTTCCGGCGCAGACAGCTATATAAGCAAATTGAAAGATTTTATGGAGCTTGCTGCAAAAGACGGTTACAAGCTTACTGATGCTATTAAGGAATTCAGGAAAGGGATGTCCATGTAGGATGGGCGAACATATGTTTGCCATTTGCTCAGGATTGTGATAAAATTCTATCAGGTAAAAATTTTGTTCTGTCCGTTTGATTCCAGGACATGGAGATATATATGGACCTGATGAAGAAACTTGAGATACTGGCCGACAGCGCCAAATATGATGTTTCCTGCGTATCCAGCGGAAGCTCTCGTAAAAACACGCCGGGTGGCCTTGGAAGCAGCTTCAGTAGTGGAATATGTCATAGCTTTGCCAATGACGGAAGATGCATCTCTCTTTTGAAAATACTCATGGCCAATAACTGCATATATGACTGTGCCTACTGTGTCAACAGGTCATCGAACGATATCCCGCGTGCGGCCTTTACACCTGATGAGATAGTGGACCTGACCATGAATTTTTACAGGAGGAATTATATAGAAGGTTTGTTTCTGAGTTCGGCGGTTATAGCAAGTCCTGACCATACCATGGAACTGATAATAAAAATTGTTAGAAAATTGAGAGAAGAGCACAGATTCAATGGATATATCCATATCAAGGCAATCCCGGGTGCTGATCCAGCTATAATTGAAAGGGCAGGGGGATATGTGGACAGGATGAGTGTCAACATCGAGCTCCCCTCAAGTCAGAGCCTCAAGCTGCTGGCACCCCAGAAAGACAGAGAAGCCATATTGAAGCCCATGAGCTTCATAAGCCACAAGATAGTTGAAAACGCAGAGGAGAGAAAGAACTTCAAAAGCAGTCCAACCTTTGTGCCAGCAGGTCAGAGTACCCAATTGATTATCGGTGCGACGCCGGAATCCGATCTGGACATATTGAAGCTTTCCGAAGGCTTATATAAAAAATTCTCAATGAGGAGGGTTTTCTATTCGGCATATGTACCGGTATCTAACCACCCTGTGCTTCCCAGAATACAAAAGCCGCCCCTGCTCAGGGAGCACCGGATATATCAGGCTGATTGGCTGCTGAGGTTTTATGGGTTCAAGGCAGATGAACTGCTGGATGATTCCCACAGGCACTTTGACATGCTTCTGGATCCCAAATGTGATTGGGCCCTCAGGAACCTGCAGCTGTTCCCGGTTGAGGTCAACAAAGCCGATTACAGGACATTGCTTCGGGTGCCGGGAATTGGAGTGCGTTCAGCCCAGAAGATAGTCAGGGCCAGATACATGCAGACACTTGATTTCCTTGAATTAAAAAAGCTGGGTGTTGTACTGAAAAGGGCTCGATTTTTTATAACCTGCAAAGGCAGGTACTACGACAGGGTAGTGATGAATGAGCCATTCATCCGACAAAACCTGTTGGCTGAAAAGGGTATGACACCGGCGCTGTTGGGAGGATATAAACACCGTGGCATTGAAGACGCCGGCACATATACTCAGCTTTCCTTCCTTCCGCCACTGCTTCAGCTACCGGCAGCGGGGGATATCTTTGCCAGTATGACAGGAGAATTGTGATGAGTGCATGTATCAGGCGTGATACTAAAGGTATGGTATTCAGGGAGAGATATGAGATGATGGTTTTTGTTTATGACGGAAGCTTCGAAGGCCTTCTGACGGCAATATATGAGGCATATTACAGTGGAGCTGTCCCCCACAGGATCATCGACAGCGTAAATATGCAATTCAACCTGCTGGATGAGTTCAGGCATATACAGACGGACATGGTAAAATCGGGCAAGGTTTATCGCTCCATCCGCAGCAGGATATCCGAAGAAGCCCTGCAGCATGTATACCATGTTTATCTGTCGGAAGCAGAGGACGCAGGCACTCTGATATATGATTACCTGAAGCTGGGATGGAAACTGGGAAGCAAGGTGGACCTTTGCCTTTCGGATGACAGGGTACTGAAGGTACATGACACAAGCAGGAGGGTGGAATTCGAGACACACAGGCTGCTTGGGTTCGTAAGGTTCAGCCAGGTCGAGGGTGGGATATATTATGCGTCTATAAGCCCGGATAATAACATAGTTGAATTGCTGGCGCCACATTTTGCTGAACGCCTTTCAAACCAGCCATGGATCATACATGATGTGAAACGTGGATTGGCGGCGCTTTACAATTCAAAGGACTGGATCGTGACTGATTTCTACAATGATGATGAACCGGCAACGACTAAGGAAGAAGCGGAATATCGAGCTCTCTGGAAGGGCTTCTTCAATACCATAGCAATAAAAAGCCGGGAGAATCCCGGTTTACAGAAACAACTTATGCCCAAACGCTACTGGCGACATATAACGGAGAAATGGTGAATCAAAACATCTTCTTTTTAAGAAGGATCAATGCTGAAATCAATGCCAGCACCATTGCAAGACCAAGGACAATTGCAAAAGAATGTGGGAATTCATTCATGTTGAATGGTATCGGTACATTCATTCCAAAAAAGCTCGCAACCATTGTTGGGATAGCCATTACAATGGTTATAGATGCCAGCAGCTTCATAACGATGCTCACATTGTTTGAAATGACCGACGCAAAAGCTCCCATTGTGTTGGTCAGTATGCTGCTGTATATGTTGGCCATCTCAATGGCCTGCTTGTTTTCAATGATGACATCCTCAAGCAATTCGGTGTCGTCGGGATACTTCTTAATATCCTGGTTTTTAAGAAGCTTTTCAAGCACTGTTTCATTTGCTTTCAACGAAGTGGAGAAGTATACGAGTGATTTCTGCAGCTTGAGGAGTTGAATCAATTCCTTGTTTTTCATGGACTTGTGAAGGTCCTTTTCAACTCTGCTGCTGGCCTTGTCTATATATTTGAGGTGCTGCAGGTACTGTTCAGCATTTTTATACAGCAACTGGAATACAAATCTTGTTTTGTAATAGGTAAAGAATGCTTTTATCTTTTTCTTCTCAAAATCCTTGATAATGCTGCTTTCACGAAGGCAGACAGTGATTATGGTTTCCTTGAGCAGAATTATTCCAAGGGGTATGGTGGCATAGAGGTTGATACTGCCGTCGCGGTCCATGACAGGTACGTCAACCAATATAAGTGTTTGGCCTCCGGAGTGCTCGGTCCTTGCACGCTCTTCTTCGTCAAGAGCAGCTTTGATAAAGTCAGGTTCTACATTCGTTTCTTCGCATACCCTTGCAACCTCGAATTCCGTCGGATTTACGAGATTAATCCAAACACCGTCTTCTATATTTTCAAGAATTACTAATTCTTCATTCACTGTTTTGTAAATTTGAAGCATGAAAATCACCCCTTGTCCTTTCAATTATACAACTTCAAAAAATGCATTTCAATATGTATTTGTTCATATTGGATGATTATTAGCCGAAAACCGTCAAATTGGGTATATATGACGAAATATATCTCGAAAGTATTTTAATGCTCCCGATATTTAATGAAATCAAGCCTTTATAAAGTAATATTTGCATATTGTTATACCGTTCTGCGATAAAAGTTACCTATTGACTTTATATTACCCTATCTGCTACAATAGTAAAGCGCGAAAGTTGCGGCTAGCCCGGAACTCAGCATAATAATGGCGGCGTGGCTCAGTTGGCTAGAGCATGCGGTTCATACCCGCAGGGTCGTTGGTTCAAGTCCGACCGCCGCTACCAAAATGAAGTCAGCATGGATGGCGGAGATTAAATATGATTTCCGCCATCCGTTGCTCAGACTATAAGTATGGCCCGTTGGTCAAGCGGTTAAGACACCGCCCTTTCACGGCGGCTACAGGGGTTCGAATCCCCTACGGGTCACCAGAACACCAGTCTCGGAAGGGATTCGGACCCGAGAGGGCACGAGGCGTAAAGAAAAGGTGCTAAATGCACGTTTTCAGCCGAGAGAGCCGAGCGCGCTAGTCGCGAGGTGGACAGCACGACAGTGCTGTGTCGAATCCCCTACGGGTCACCAGGAACATCAGTCTCGGAAGGGACTACTTGGGAGCTTAGCTCAGCTGGGGGAGCACCTGCCTTACAAGCAGGGGGTCATAGGTTCGAGCCCTATAGTTCCCACCAAACAAAAGCTTCAGGATTTTTGGATCCTGAAGCTTTTTTATATAATAGTTTAAGTTCGGAGCAGTATTTTTATTAAAGCTGCGGTGGCTATCCTATACCTCGTCAGAAACACCAGGCATTGAATCAAACGGGTGAAATTCAGGCTTCAAAACCACCACGCCAAGGGGTGGTATACGCATTAACAGCGAATACGGCCTTCCGTGGGATTCTTCCTGCCGGGCATCCATCCCTCCAAGATTACCGACATTGCTGCCGCCGTATATCTCAGAATCACTGTTTAAAACCTCTCTGTAATGGCAGCCGAAAGGTACGCCGATGCGGTATGATTCATGCGCCACCGGTGTAAAGTTGCAGATGAACAGCAGCATTTCATGAAAATCCCTGCCCTTACGTAGGAAGGATACGATACTGTGTTCATTGTCGTTGCAATCAATCCATTCAAAGCCATCATAACTGTAATCAACCTCATAAAAGGCTTTTTCAGTGGTGTACAGCCTGTTGAGGTCCTTGACGAAGGATTGCAGCTTGCGGTGCATATCGTGCTCCAGCAGATGCCAGTCGAGGCTCTGATTGTGATTCCATTCAATGAATTGTCCAAATTCGCCGCCCATAAAAAGCAGCTTCTTTCCAGGATGCCCGTACATATACCCATAGCTGGCCCGAAGCCCTGCAAACTTCTGCCAGTAGTCACCGGGCATCTTGTTTATCATTGAGCATTTTCCGTGTACGACCTCATCATGGGACAGCACAAGGATGAAATTCTCCGACATTGCATACATAAGGGAGAAGGTTATTTTATCGTGGTGGTATTTACGGAATACGGAATCCATACTGATATATCTGAGGTAATCATTCATCCAACCCATGTTCCACTTGAAGGAAAAACCCAATCCGCCTGTATATGGGGGTTTTGAAACCATAGGCCAGGAAGTTGACTCCTCTGCAATCATCATAATTCCAGGGAAATAGTTATAAACAGTGGTATTGAGTTGGCGCAGAAAGTCTATGGCCCCTAAGTTTTCCTTGCCGCCCCATTTGTTGGGTATCCATTCCCCTTGTTTCTTGCCGTAATCAAGGAAGAGCATGGAAGCGACGGCGTCTACCCTCAGACCGTCTATGTGATAGGTCTCAAACCAGAAAACCGCGTTTGAAACCAGAAAATTCTTTACCTCATGTCTGTCAAAATTAAAAATGTGTGTTCCCCAATCAGGATGCTCACCCTGTTTCGGGTCCCAGTGTTCATAGAGGGCTGTTCCGTCAAATCGGGCAAGGCCATGGCCATCCTTTGGGAAGTGTGCGGGAACCCAATCGACGATTACGCCAATGCCGTTCCTGTGACATTCATCGACAAGATACATGAAATCCTGAGGGCGTCCATACCTGCTTGTGATGGAGTAATAGCCGGTTACCTGATATCCCCATGACCCATCAAAGGGGTGCTCGGCCAAGGGCATGAATTCTATATGGGTATAGCCCATTTCTTTGACATACTTGATCAGTTTTTCTGCCAATTCCCGATAAGTTAAGAAGTGGCCAGGATTTTCAGGATTCCTTGACCATGACCCTGCATGAAGCTCATATATGGAAACGGGCTTTTCGAGTGTGTTGCTGGTGCTTCTTGACTTAATCCAGTCTTCGTCATTCCATTGAAAGCCGCCCAGGTTTGCCACTATGGAAGCGTTTCCGGGACTCTGCTCGGAAAAGAAGGCATACGGGTCGGCTTTTACATATATTTCACCCCCTGGGGTTTTTAATTCAAATTTGTATATATCATTGTTGCAGATGCCGGGAATGAATATCTCCCAGACTCCCGAGCCGCCAATACAGCGCATCTGGTGACGCCTTCCGTCCCACTGGTTGAACTGTCCGATTACACTGACCCTTTGGGCGGACGGGGCCCAGACACAGAATAGCGCGCCAGCTATATCGTTGACTGAGATAAGGTGGGAGCCCAATTTCTCATAAATCTTGTGATGGTTACCTTCGTTGAACAGATGCAGGTCGAAATCAGTAAGCTGAGGAAGGAAGCTGTATGGGTCATAAGTCGTATAAACAGCCCCGCTCTTGTCAGTCACTTCATAGGTATATGTGAAAAAATCGGTCTTGCCCTTTATAATTACTTCAAAAAAGCCACTTTCATGGATCTTCTCCATTTCATACCGGCAGCTGGACGATGTATCAGTTAATAATGCACTTAATGCATCTATTACGGCGACACTATCTGCATTGGGTAAGAAGGCCCTGATTGCAAGGCTGTTGCTCTCGGGGGTTTTGCCCCTGACGGGATGCATGCCGAGCACAGAGTAGGGATCATGGCTTTCAGCGTTTATTATCTTATAAACCTCATTTACCATTGAGCTGGTTTTCATATGTCGGATAAACCTCCTTTACCTTGCAGTGCAATCATTATTATATACCTTTTGTATAAAAATCTCCATGACGTTGGTGTTAAGTTTTTCCACATGTAACCCTAAACTATATGATATAATTTAATGGAAAATTCTGATTCGACGGAGAGTTGCGGATGGATACTGAACCAATCATCCAGGTCAATAGCCTGACAAAGAAATTCGGCCATGCGACAGTGCTGGAGGATGTCAACCTCTCGATTTCCAGGGGTGAGATATTCGGCCTGCTTGGACCGAATGGTGCCGGCAAATCCACTTTTATATCAATACTGACAACCATATGCCGTCCGACATCAGGGGATATCCTGATAAACTCGGCCAGTGTCACCAGATATCCGGACAAGGTCAGGAAAATCATCGGTCTGGTTCCTCAGGAGACTGCACTTTATCCTGCACTCACAGGTATGGACAATCTCAGCTTCTGGGCCGGTATTTACGGACTTCGTGGATCACTGAAGAAGGAAAGGATTGAAGAAGCCCTTTCAGTGGTCAAGTTGAAGGACAGGGCGGGCGACAGGGTGTCAGAGTATTCGGGAGGGATGAAGAGAAGGCTCAATATAGCAGTCGCACTGCTGCACCATCCCGGGATACTTGTCATGGACGAGCCGACTGCGGGGGTGGATATACAATCCAGGAGATATGTGCTGGAAGCGGTGAAGGGACTAAAGGAGGAAGGACGGACGGTGATTTTCACCAGTCACTATATAGATGAAATGGAATCGATCTGTGACAGGATGGCAGTAATGGAAAAGGGTCGTATCAGGGCGGTCGGTACCACTGAAGGACTGAAGGAAGCCCTCGGATGTGGCAGTATGGAAGAGGTACTGATGGGCTTGGAGGGATGAGGGGAATATGAGTAAAAATAATTATATTTCAAAAAGGCCAGTTTTGATTCTGGTGGCTGCACTGCTGATTATTGTGGCGAGTATCGTGACAGTCTTAGTGGTCAAATCAACAAAAACCCCGCGGGATCTCTGGTTTGATGCTGAACGCCGGAATTTTTCGAAATACTCCGGACAGTTTGACAATTACTACAACATAATGGTTGAGAAAGATAAAGCCCGGCAGGCTGAAAGGTACAGAACACGGGTCGAATTGACCGCAGACATCAGCTCCAGGGATAAAAAGCCCTTTGGCATAGACAATCCAACAGGAATTTTTGACATAATCGGGAAATGCAAAGTTGTAGCGGATACCAACAGGGACGCTGTTGCAGGCACTTCGGCGACCGAGCTTTCGCTGTTGCTCGAGAAGAATCCCCTCCTCGGGGCGGATATATATACAGCTGATGTTAAGGCTGATGGCCCGGGTGGATCAAAACTTGGAAGCAGGCTGTATTTTGACATCCCCTTCCTTTCTCCCGACAGGTATTTTTCATTTGAAAGGGATAAGCTTGAGCAGGTTTATGAAAGGTTCGCGCTGCCGGTAAGGCCGGTAAGGCTTCCCACTCTGAACGAAAGCCTGAAAGCATTGCATTATGATAAAGGCGAAGTTGATAGTTCCGCAATAACCATTGGTACAATGGTTTCTGGATTTATTGGTGAAAAGGATGTCGCCTTCGGTGAAAAAGTACAGGTAGAAATTCGGGGACAGAAGATACAGGGGCAGCAGATATTTGTGACTATTGGCGAAAAGGATGCTGCTGCGCTGGTGAAAGGACTTGCCGAAGAGGTATTCAAAGACGAAAAGCTAATGGCGCTGACATATGGGAATCTTGCTTCATTTTCTGATCTTGCGGCCGATGCCGGACTATTTCAGCTTTTGGAATATCTTGAAAAAGCAGGTGGGCTTGTCTTCAGCGGGGATGAAAAGGAAATGATCAAAACGGCGGAGTTTAAGGAAGACTTGGAAAGCTTTATGGCTTCGATACTTAAAGAACTTGAGACTGTAGAGTTCCCGGACGGGATTGAAATGACCGTTGTCATAGACGGTCAGGGAAGCATACTTGACAGGCGGATCAATGCTGCTATGAAGGATAGAGAAGAAGGCGATGAGGCAGATGTTAATGTACACACCGCTTTTATGTCTTCTGAAATTGAAGGCGTAAATGACGGCAGGCTTGAGATAAGCTGGAGTGGAACGGCAGATGGCATTATGAATTCAAATTCGATTACGGTAGACCTTGATAGTGGGATTGACTCTGCATCAAATAAACGAATGGACACCATAAAGTATAACCTGGCATGGGGTAATACCACTGAAGGTGGACAGGAGGCCATATCCGGCCAGATTACCAGCCTGAGCTGGAAAAATGACAAGCTGAGGACTGAGAACCGGAACACGGAAATAAGCATAAAGATGAAACTGCCATCCTTTGGAGTTGACGATACGGACATCTCGCTTAAACTGGCAGGGGAGGACAGACTGGGGATAGACCCCTTCTCCATCCCCGCACTGGACAGCAAAAAGAACACGGATATTTACACAGCTACAGACGAAGAACTCGGGAGGGTTGAAAGAGAACTCATGGCATCCCTGGGCGTGTTTTATCTGACTAACAAGCCGGTCATGGATGCATTTATTACGAAATAGAAAAGCTGCCCAACAAATACAATAATGGAAGATTGCCCAACAAATACATTCACGGGGGATTGGGGTCAGATGACCATACTGGCTACGCTGCTTAAAAATGATCTTAAGCTGTTTCTAAGGGACTGGAAGGCCTGCGTCCTTCTCCTCGTTGCGCCTCTGGCATTTATCAGCTTTTTCACATATGCACTGGGACCATATCTTGAAAAGTCAAGCTTCATCCAGCCCTTCGATATAGCACTTGTGGATATGGAGGACACTGCACAGACGAGGATGCTGACTGCACAATTTGATGAGATGGAGATATTCAACAAAGTCATCAGGGCAGATCGGGCTGAAGCGGAGAAAATGCTCGCTGAAGGCAGCATTGCTTCTATTGTAGTAATTCCTGAGAATTTCACAGGTAATATCGCAGCAGGAATAAATGTTCCGCTCGTTGTCACCGGCAATGCTGCACGGCCCTTTGAATCGGGCATCGTCAGGAATCTGATGAAGAGCGTGACAAACCTTGTTTCTGCAGCCCAGAGCACAATAATGACGATATATCACTATAATGAACTCGCAGGTCTTGATAATCAGGAGCTTGATGAGCAGTATAACGAGTCGGTAATGGTATACTTTCTTGAGGCTCTTGCAAGGAAAGATGTTTTTGTACAGCTTGAAGGCCCAGGAAACCTGAATCTCACACCTGCTGAATATTTCACGGCCGCATTGCTGGTTGTCTTTATAATGTTTACCGGAATGCCCGGCATGAAGATGCTTGTAGCCGAGAAAAGCTCGGGAGTGTCGGTCAGGTTGGCTGCGTCACCGGCCGGAATGTTCAGGGTAGTGCTGTCAAAGCTTATCGTATCCGTTCTTTTGTCGGCAATTCAGGCAACCACTGTCATCCTCCTGACCTCATTGATTTTCAGGAACTATTGGGGAGCACCTTTAAAAAGTATCCTGATACTTTTTGGGTCACTGATTTTTGCAGTATCTGCCTGGTCGGTGTTTGTTTCGGCGGTTTCAAGGACACCGGCTGCAGCTGATGCGTTGGGAAATCTGGGGATCCTGGTCATGGCCGTGATTGGTGGAAGTATTTATCCTCTTTCGTCGATGCCTGGATTTGTACGTGAGATGAGTCGGTTCACAATAAACAGGTGGGCAATGGATGGCTTCATGGTACTTTTTTCTGGTAACGAAGCGCTGACGGTCACGACAAGTGCCCTTGTGCTGCTTGCCATGGGCCTTGTGCTTTTTGGTGCGTCATTATCAATTATGAAATTATCGGCCAGATAGAACAGCGGGTTAAGTGAAAATGATGGAGTGCAGGAGGAACGTGGCTGAGTGGCAAGACTTTTGACGGTTACATTCTACAAAATTAAAATGATGCTGTCAGACAAGCTCTTTTTTGGGGTTATGATTGTTCTGCCCATTTTTATTGCAGCAGCCACAGGTTTCTCTTTAAGATATGAAAAAATGGATACCATACCGATTGCCCTTGTCGACGAAGACCGGAGCGCTTACTCTGAAACACTACTTGAAAGGGTGAAGACAGGTGAAGGTATAAGCGTTTCTGAAACCGACAGGGAAAATGCACTGGATATGCTTGAAGGCGATAGTGTGGAACAGGTCTACATCATTAAGAAGGGCTTTGGTGAAATGATAGGCAGGGGAGAAGGCGGCGGATTCATTGAGGCTGCTTCATCGCCATCATCATTTTCTTCAGCCTTCACCTCTGAGCTTTTGGCGGCTGAAGTGATGAGACTTCTTTCGGGAAATATGGCAACGGAATGGCTGCAGGAGCACAGGATGGAAAAAATAGCTGATGAAGCAAAGAACGAAATACTGGCATACAACGATGCCATGTGGGAACCGGAACCGCTTATGACAGTTGATTATTATGAGCTTGAGGGGAAAAACACAGTGGAACCTGTAGTGAAAAGCTCTGTGTCTGCTGCTGCAGCTACTTCAACCGGCTTGATCACAGCTTTTGTAATGTTCTATATGCTTTTTGGAAGCGGATGGCTTGTGGAGGAAAGGACGAATGGTACGTTGAAACGGCTGATCGCCGGCAGCGGTGCCCTTGGGACGTCTTATGCAGGTAGCATACTGGCTCTTCTGGTGGCGGGGGGGCTTCAGGTAGTGCTTTATGCAACATTCAGCCGGCTGATATCCGGTGTAAGCCTGTTCCCGGGATTTCTGTCATGGCTGGTTTTCTTTGTTTACATACTTGCAGTCATATCCATCAGCCTTTTTCTATCAGCAGTGTTGAAAACTCAGGCGCAGCTGCAGGCAATAGGTCCGGTTCTGGCAATGCTCACCGGATTTGCCGGTGGATGTTTCTGGAATTTTGTAACGATGCCCCGGGGAATAAGCCTGCTGTCAAAATTCACGCCACAGGGATGGGCGTTGGAGGCAATGGACAGGCTTCTGCTCAATCCGTCTGACGGAGCCGGCATAATGGCTGCAATTGTTGTTTTATCTGCCATATCGATTTTGTTGCTGCCGTTGGGATATTTTTTCATTGAAAAAGCCATAAGGAACTGAGAAGCTGATATAATAGTATAGTTGCAAAGGAGACAATAGTACGACTATGGAAGATAAACAGAAACAAAACAAAATTTTGGATATAATTCTATATCCGATTAAAATATATGAAAGACTTACCGACAGGATGGCATTCCTCATTGCAGGAATAATCATCGTAGGAATCATTGACCTTTTTTCACCGGACTTTATTTATTCTTATGAAACACTTTTCACCGGTAAGAACAACCCGGATTTAATATACAATCTTGTGATCGGGATAATTGCTGTAATCGGCCTAGGGGTCATAGACGTTGTATTCTTTTCTGTCCCTGTATTCGACCTGCTGAAATACCTGAAGAAAAAGGAAGGGCAGCCTCACAACGCTTCATCAATCAAGGTGATGAAGGTATATGTGATGTCGCACTTCCTGGTGGTTCCGGTAAGTATTGCCTTGTATTACCTGCTTTTCCGGAGTCTTGATGAAAACAGCAGTCAGATGATGCTCTCGTTGTCCATGATAATTTACCTTATCATCGTCATCTGGTCCTCGGCTATTATAACCCGCGGACTTAACGTGCTTTTCAGCAGTGGGATGCTGCTCAGGAGGTTGACCTTCTCAGTCGTATTCGCCTGGAGCTTCCTTCTGGGCATGGTATTCGACCTGCAGGTATTAAACTGGGTTTCCGGACTATTCAGATAAAGATTGACAACCCCCCCGTCCCTCTGTCAATCCCCCGTCAACCCTATGAGTACATAGACTTCCTCTTTGCCTGTAACTCATCGTTTTCCAGGAATTCGTCGTAGGACATCCTTACATCTATCACGCCTTTTGGTGTAATCTCAATTATCCTGTTAGCTATTGTTTGAACAAACTGATGGTCATGGGACACGAACAGTACTGTGCCAGGGTATCTTATCAGTCCGTTGTTCAGCGCAGTGATGGATTCAAGGTCAAGATGGTTTGTCGGCTCATCCATCAGAAGAACATTCGCTCCGGACAGCATCATTCTTGCAAACATGCACCGGACTTTTTCTCCACCGGAAAGGACACAGGCCTTCTTGAGCGCCTCTTCACCAGAGAACAGCATTCTGCCCAGCCAGCCGCGGAGGAAGGTTTCAGTCTGTTCCTTCGAGTACTGCCTCAACCATTCCACCAGTGTAAGATCTACGCCGTCAAAGAATTCTGAGTTATCCTTGGGGAAATATGCCTGCGAGGTAGTGATACCCCATTTGAAATCACCGCTGTCAGCTTTAAGCTCTCCCATGAGGATTTTAAAAAGTGTAGTCTTAGGCAGTCCTTCAGAACCTACGAAGGCAATCTTGTCGCCCTTGTCTACAGTAAAGGACAAATCATTCAGTACGATTTCGCTGTCGGACGATTTGCAAAGCCCATTCACCTCGAGAAGCACATTGCCTGCTTCCCTTTCCGGTTTGAAATCGATAAAGGGATATTTCCTTGATGATGGTCTTATATCTTCAATGGTAAGCTTATCAAGCTGCTTTTTCCTTGAGGTTGCCTGTTTTGATTTAGATGCATTTGCACTGAATCGCTGAATGAACTCCTGCAACTCAGCTATCTTGGCTTCTGTCTTTTTGTTTGCGTCCCTGGCTTGCTGGAGTGCCAGCTGGCTGGACTCGTACCAGAAATCGTAGTTGCCGGTATAAAGCTGGATCTTGCTGTAATCGATGTCTGCGATATGGGTGCAGACCTTGTTGAGGAAATGCCTGTCATGGGATACCACGATGACGATATTCTCAAAATTATACAGGAAGTTTTCCAGCCAGCTGATGGAGGCTACGTCCAAATGGTTTGTAGGTTCGTCCATCAGCAGGATATCAGGGCTGCCAAAGATGGCCTGCGCAAGAAGCACGCGGACCTTGTCGTTGCCGTCCAGGTCAATCATCTTTTTATAATGAAGATCTTCGCTGATACCAAGACCGTTCAGCAGGGTTGCGGCTTCAGATTCAGCCTCCCAGCCGTTCAGCTCGGCGAATTCCGCCTCCAGCTCTGAAAGCTTTATTCCATCCTCTTCGGAGAAATCGGCCTTTGCATAAAGTATTTCTTTTGCATCCATTATTTCGCAGAGCCTTTTATGGCCCAACATGACTGTTTTGAGCACTTCATATTCGTCAAATTCGTAATGATTCTGCTTGAGAACCGCCAGCCTTTCTCCCGATGAGATCGATATATCACCGGTGTTAGCCTCGATCTCTCCTGAAAGGATCTTCAGAAAGGTTGATTTACCTGAGCCGTTTGCTCCAATTATGCCGTAACAATTGCCGGGTGTGAACTTGATATTCACATTGTCGAACAATGAGCGTCCACCGTATCTTAGGGATATGCCGTTTGCACTGATCACTTGTAACTACCGTCCTTTTCGTTCTAGATGTTGTTTATAACTTACTTCTATATAAAATATAAAATGAATTATATTTTTAGATTTTATGTGATGTAAAAATTAGTCACTTCATTTTATTGACTGACTGCATCAAAAATATAAGTTGCATATGAATTACTAAATGCAACTTATACAGGCATCGGCATATTATAACACAAAGGACAGGGTGGCTGCAAATATATATGAATTGATCACGAAAAACAAATTGCAGTATTTTCTTTTTTTTGCTCAGAGTTCTTATATTTTAATAATCGTTCAAACTCAACTTGTATATCTTCAATAATTTCAAGCGAAGGATTATTATTCATAAGGTCAGTATATAGCCCTCTAATTTTATCATGCTCAGCCAATTTGTAATAACTTTTTGCCAATCCCACACCATATCTTAACAATGGCTCTATGCCATATGCTTTTAAATAACATCTGCTTGCAATCCAATGATGGCCTTTTTGAGTTAATTTTTGGCCGGTTTCATAGCACAGCCTGCTTGTTGTCAAATGGTCTATGAACTTTGTTTCTTCCTGAATTCTTTTAAGCTCGTCCAGGTTATTCATCACTTCATAGTTGTTAGGATTGATATCCAATGCTTTTAAATACATTTTTTTTGCATCGGTTAAATTGTCGGCGAGTTTATAATATTTGGCAAGCCTTGTACAAGCGGTGAAATTATTTATATCTGCTTCCCAAATTTTCTTATTAATAACGTATGACTTTTCTCCCCAAATGTTATTTTCAGCTAGTACGTTCGCCTTGTCTAGTAACATACGGAGCTTTTCACATCTCATAATAGCTTCCTTCCCCTCAAGAAATAAGAGCACGTTCTCTTATTATATTAATTAATTTAACAATTCCCCATGCAATCAGGGCATATACGATCATGGCAATAATTGTTCCGGGTTCTAAAACTGCTTTTGTCTCGATACCTTGTGTTACCGGTGACCTGAAAATAGCATTAAATGGTGCCAAAAACACTTGTGATATTGAATAAATAAAAGATACAAAACCACTTTCCGGATTCGCCCCTAAAAGCCTGAATATCAAGCGAAAAGCAAACAAAACCTCTAAAATACCCAGAATGAAATAAATCACTCTTTTTGCTGTAAAACTATCTTTATTGGGTTTTATTATTATATTATCATTCATTTTACATTCCTCCATTTTTGAGATACAAGATCTAAATTAACTATGGGACCTAAGGTCTAAAAAATCCTTTTTCCTTTGATTATTCTTATCAAAACAACAATTATAGCGATTACAAGCAGAATATGAATAAATCCGCCCAGGGTATTTGCAGTAACAATTCCTAGAAGCCATAAGACTATGAGGATTATCGTGATTGTCCAAAGCATGGTTATCATCCTTTCTTTATTATGATTGGCCAGTTATTACAGATGTCTGGTAATTACAGGGGGCCGGTTATTATGGTTGTCCGGCAATAGCTACTTGCTGGAACTAATGGTGCGGTATATGATTTGTAATATTTCCTCAATGCTGTGGAAATAAGTCATGAAACTGGGGGTGTCTTTCTTGTAGGCAGCAACTGTTTCATTAATTCCGGAACCCATATTTTCTATCACAGTACCTGCCAATTGAATGCTTCCCTTTGCCGCATTGGTAGTGTACTCGACTTCTTGTAAAATCACCGGGAGTGAGACTTTCAGCTTATCTGTAGTCTCTCGGACATTACTGCTTATTTGTCCCACATTCTCAAAAATTCCCGGCATTGTTTTGATTGACTTTTTAATTAATTCCTGATTGGTTTCTACCAAGGGCCGTAAGATACCAACTATCTTTTTTATATCCAAAAGGGTGGGAAGTAGCAGTATCCCTGCTACAATTCCCAAGGCGCTTACCAAAAAAAGCATCAATTCCTGTAATGTAATTTGAATCAACATTGTATATTCCTCACTTAACAGCTTTATTTAGGTCATCCGAGATATTATCGACAGTTTTATGGATATCCTGTGTGATTCTGTTGTGGCCATCCTTGATGTGCTTTTTTACATCATCAGTTGTTTCATTGACATCATCAATGGCATTGCGAACATCCTGAGCTTTATGAGCTGCGGAATCCTTCGCTGCCTCTACCTTCTTGTGGGCTGCATCCTTAATGTTCTCGATAGTCTTTTCAACTTTATTCTTCATATCTTCTCGTGTCTCCTTTCCCAACTTTGAATAGAATACAATTCCTGTTGCTATACCTGCAGCGGCTAGTGTGCCCATTCCTACAGCAAACTTCTTCGCTGCTTCCGCCCGTTCTCTCTTTCTTTTTTCCTTGTTTACCAGATCTATGAAATCTCTAATAATCATGATAAAAAATCTCCTTTATAAATTTAAAATTATTAATGCTTTGTTCTTTATAATCAACCACAATAATCAAACTTGTGTTTATTCGCTCATCACCAAATCTGCGGTGAGGATGTAGCGGTCAGGTGCATTGCCAACAAAAAGAAATGGATAACAGGTAGTCAGTGTCAAAACGGCGTGATCAGCAGGTACAATAACTGTTTTATCATCTTTATCAACAATTCGGATGCCTTTTATCTCATAGGTGTATGTACCTGCTGATGTTTGCACTATCAGTTGATCACCTATCTTCAACTTGCCAAGTTTTGCGAAGACCGTATCGCGATGTCCGGAAAGAACACAGTTGTCTTTTTCCCCGGGCAGCACACTTTGTGCAAAATGTCCTACGCCTTTTTTCAACTCATCAGTACCAGTACCCTGGATGATGGGCAGTTTCTGCTTTAAAACCGGAATGTACAGGCTTCCGATATTGTCACCCACAGATGGATATACAGGGTAAAGAGGTTTATCCGGAGTAAGCATAGCGGATGTATAAGCTGGTTCCATTGGAGTGAAATCGTTTCCTGCCAATTTATCCTGTTCCACCGGGAAAGTGGTTGGGCTGGAATAGGGGCTGACATAGGCTTCGGTAGAATGTACAGTCTGTGCGCCTATATTTATAAATGCCCAACAAACCAATGCAATTCCAATGACCAGCGATCCCAGGGATAGTATTTTAGCAATCGAGCTCTTGTTCAGTGAAGATCTTTCCTTATTCATAAAGCTTCCGGGATCTCCAGACTATGGCTCCGATCAGTGTAAAAGCAGCACCTAGAAGGAAGACATTGTACCAAGGTGTGGATGTATTCGGTATCTGCCCGCCAGTGACAGTCACTGTAACTACTTCCTCATCTGAAACAGTCGGGGATGCCACAACGACCGGTGGTGCAATAATAACGGGTGGTGCAACGATAACCGGTGGTATTACAATTGGCGGAATTGGAATGTCATCGTTGGTAATGGTTACGGTTTTGTTATCGCCGGCCACTAAGGTTATATTGCCGGCAGCATCACTATCTCCACTATAGCTTGCGACATACCCGGCATAAGCATCCTCACTGACTGAATAAGTTCCCGCAGCCAATGTGTAGGTAGTGCCAGGCGATTCAGCCCCGGATACCGGGCTCCCGACTACGCCAATTCCGGCAGTCTTTACATGAAGGTTGAAATTCGCAGCAACTGCTGATCGTCCGCTATCATTAATAACATGCTTAATGACATGTAGAGTGGTTATAGCTGGCGTGGTTGGCGTTGTAGCACAGATCCCATTTGTTATGGTATTGGTGTCCAGTGTAACCGCACCATTTCGTGCCATCAACTGTCCTTGCACCGTTGCACCGGTAGTAACCGTTATGGAATCCATTGCTAAGATATGTCCCACAAAATGAGAGTTTGTTCCCAGGGTTGCGGAGCTTCCGACCGGCCAAAAGGTTCGGCAGTACCGGGCACTATTAATGAGAGTAACATTACTGCCTGATGCTGTGATGAGCGTTGAGGCAGTTTTAAATATGAAGACGCCATCGGGATCGCCCTGGGCATCAAGTGTGAGTGTACCACTTATCTGGAAAGTACCATCAGCCGAATCGTAAGTGCCAGGTGTCAAGGTAGTCTCGCCAAGCTCAGTAGGAATACGAGTGACTGGCGACCTTCCATTGGCGTCGTTAAATGCGATTACCAGGTCGTTCTTGGCCAAAACTGCAGCAGCATTAGCAAGGTTTACAACCCCACTTATTGTTGCAGCTGCTTGCCCGGTAAACGAAGTACCTGGAGACAGTCCGACATTTCCACCAGCATCTCCATTGATGATGGTTGCTCCCGTATTGGTGATTGTCGAGCCGGCCAAAACTGCATAAGTGGAAGTTGTTCCGAGTTCCACAGTCGGTTGTGTTGTGGCTGCCATACTCATTGTTGGCACTGCTATTATAACTACCAGAAATAGTGTTCTTAGTAATGATATAAAACCGATCTTATTATGTATTTTCATTAAATAGGTCATCCTCTCTTTTAGCGAAACATAACAATAAATTTGTTACGTTATCAAATCCCATGCTCTTTAAATAATTAATCCCGGTATAGTTTGCATAGACATGTTCTGTTTAAGATAGTTTGCAATTAGAATTGCAGTCGGAAAAATCAATTCTTTTTCTTCCCTTACATGAAGTAACAGTTTAACAGCAAACCGTAAATAATCCTGCCTGTTTTCGCCCTTTGCCGCTTGAATAAAGGGTTTGAGTGTATCGATGATACTTTTATGTTCGTCATGTAAAACCATGAGGTTATCCCTCATAATATCTATCAGTGGTAATGAATCCTCTATGCTTTTATCCGTATTTTCTTTTGCTAATGGTTGCAATAAACCAAGCAGCGGTAATACGAGTTTTTCTTCTTTGGCAAAGTGAGTCCCAACCGCTTTTGTTACTGCTTTGGCAGCGATACCAATCTTTCCGCCTCCTCTAACGGCAATCGAAAGTGCCTCCTGGATTTCTTCGTGTTGAAGTTTTAATGGTTCAGGTATACTGCATCTCATAATAACAACTTCCTTTCAGAATTTACTTATTGGCGTATGACACAAATTAAATTTCATTTCTTAATTCCGTTAATAATAAATGTAACCAACTCATTAAACACGGCATACTGTTTGTCATCCTTTTCCCGAAATTGGAGCAAATATGCTGTTTCTCTTCCAAGGAAAAAAATAATGGCCCCGAAAAGCTCTGTATCAATATCCCTTATTTCACCTTTTTGTTTTGATTCATCCAGTATCCTGTGAAATATCTCAGGTACACCGATAGAATCATTTTTTATCCACTGCAGTTCGTTTTCAGGTGGACCTATACCTTCCTGCACCAATACCTTCGCTAAATCCGGGTTGTCCTCCAACTCTTTAAAGTGGAATTTCAACAACTTTTTAATCTTATCTAATGGAGGTGTGTTTTTTCTCTCGAGTTCTTCGCTAAATAAAACTATTTTTTTGTGCTGTGCCTCAAAAATATAGTCCAAAATCCCATCTTTGTTTTTAAAATAAATATATACTGTGCCTACAGCGATTTCAGCATCGTCCGCTATTGCTTGCACCCTGGTTTTATAAAAGCCCTCTTTTGCAATAATTTTTGTTGCTGATAAACGGATAAGTTCCTTCTTCTCCATAACACTCCCCACCGGTTTTAGATGATATTTGTGGCCAAATAGAAATGTCGTCAACTGCAGTCGTTACTAATTTTTTACCATGGACCGTCTCCTTCGGCTGCTAATACCCATTCATCTCATGAATGACTCTTCATTCACATGAATTTATGAATACCTTCATCGGATCAGGAATATTAGCAGTCAACAATTAAAAGTGTTGCTAAACACCCAGGCTTTTGTTAAAAACCTCACTTTTGATATGTTTTGGTTGGCTATAACCGGTTAAGCTCCTGCTTCCCGGTACAGCTTGAATATATTTTATTAGGCACTTATGAAAGATAGAAATGTTGAAATATGATTACCAAGATATGTTAATACAATTACTATTATATACCTATCTTCGAAATATACAAGCTTTATTTTAATTTATCTTTTGTTTTCTCCGTTTTTCTCACGATATTTATGTTTCTCTTAAAACATTAAAATTGCGTTGTGCCGGCAGCAAGCAAGGGCACCTTTCCTTCAATCTCAGTTGCCATTGATCGTAAGTCATCCGCTGTATTATTAACAATAACAAATATCTTCCATTCATAATATACGACTTTATATACAGACATTGCGATCAGTGAACCATTTTGTCTCATTAAAATCAATTCCTTCTCTCTTGGGACGCTTTCAACTTCCAAGGTCACATATTTCCTCGCTTTAAAACAAGAAGGTATACTTTTGTATAAATCGAGAAAAAGATCATCCTTTGTGCCTCTCAAAACATCATAATCCATAAGATATATTGTTTTTAAATCCATAACTGTACGTCCTTTCCGACTGTAATAAATGCTATTGCTATTACAATCCCCAAAGCTTAATATCTCCATCGACTTCCAATACTCACTTATCTTATGAATGACGCTTCATTCACATGAAAGAATAATTTCTTCATCAGTTTTGGAATAATTTCGGTCAACAATTAAAAGTGTGGTCGGTTATCTTCAAATGTTATATCCTGTTGATTTGTAATACACGGAATTGGACACGTAAAGTGATAATGAAAGGGTATTAATATCTTGATGTGATATTAATACCCTTATATGGCGTTAAGTAACAGCTCATATGTTAATTATTTCTTATACATAATACATTTGTTCACATTATGCCAGCGGAAGCGTCAGCTTCAGTTTGAACAGATCTCCGTCGGTGGATATGCTGCAGCTGCCTTTCTGGATATCCATAAAGCTTCTGACTATTGCAAGTCCCAGCCCTGAACCGTCTCCGCTTCGGGATTCATCTCCACGCCTGAATCTCTCGAACATCTCCTCTGATTTAAAGTTCATGGGGCTGCCTGAAATATTTCTGAATATGACCGACGCATTGCCATTGTCTGCCTCAACGTCTATATAAACACGGGTTCCGGCCATGCTGTATTTGACGATGTTGCTGAAGATATTGGACAGCACCCTCCACATACGGGATCCATCCGCCATAACACTTATCTTTTCATTCGGAGTTGCAATTTTTACATCCAGCCTGTTGCTTTCAAAACCCTCCTGGTACTCCGCCATAGTCTGGGTCAGAAGGTCATTCAGATTAAGTGCCCCAAGCTCCAGTGGCATGGTGCCGCTTTGAGCTTTGGACACTTCGAAAAGGTCGTCGACAAGATGCTTCAGTTTATCTGACTTTGCTTTAAGGATCTCCGAATATTCATGTACCTGTTCGGGGGTGACATCCCCCGCGGACAGCAGGTCGGCGTAGGTTATAATTGAAGTGAGAGGAGTCCTGAGGTCATGCGATACATTTGTTATCAGCTCGACCTTCATGCGCTCGGCGGTCATTTCATTTTCCACTGCCGCCTTCAGACCTTGGGAAATGTTGTTGATATCGTTTGAAACACTATCGATGGAGTGGGAACCGCTAAGTGGGATCTTATGCTCCAGCGCACCTTCCTTTATCATTCTGACGCCTTCGGACAAAGCCCTGAAGCCGGCAAGTCTTTTGGTCATGAACCGGCAGGCGATGAGGGTGACAATGATATATACCACCAGGGTTGCAATAAAGCCGAAGAAGACTACACCTGAGGAAAATGCCACGACCGCAGTTAAAAGGCAGGCGCCGCCACCGACGATACCGTAGATGATAAGGAAGACGGCGGCTTTACGTGCCATTGGGCCGTTATCCAGCGCGGCCCTTATGTCGCCGCTGAGGTTCTGGAAAAAACGGACAAATATGGAGCATGCCTTATATATGAAGGTATGGCTGAAAACCTCTTTTCGTTTGAATCGTTTGGAAAATGTGACGGCGTACAGCAGCGCAACCAGATATGCAGCTGACAATATGGAGATCATCAGAGCGCTGAAGAGCGGGAAGTTTATGGATTCCATGCCTTCATTCGAAAATATTGAGCCTCCGTAAGAGCTGTCTGCAATGCTGATATCAAGGCTGACAAGGAGGCCGAAGATTCCTGCAGTGATACAAAATCCCAGGTCCAGATAAACCCTGTCCAGAGTGTTCAGCTTTACGTCATCTTCCTTGCGGGTCCTTCCGGCGACATACATCAGCCATAGCATAGACAGCAATGACAGCAACAGACCGCCGGCAAACATGTAGATTCCGTTTAAACCGTTCTGCCTTCTTGCCTCAAAATCAGACTTCTGCTGTGCAAGTGCATCCTTTTCAAAGCCCAGATACACCACCAGATCGTCAGATTCAGTAAAGCTTTTCGAGTACGGGAGCGAGTTGAAAAAATCAAGGCTGTCACCGTACGTTTTGCCGCCCGAGACCACAGAATAATGAAGGCCTGCAGTTTCAGCGAGGTTTTCTCTCATATTCAATATTGTGTAATAGTCAGGGGCGCTTTCATTGGCTAATTCTTCATCCGATAAATAGCCTTTTTGCTCCTTGAAAAGGTTTCCTTCATTCCATAATACACGAATATAGGACCTTGTTGTATCCACTTTTTGTTCAAACAGGCTGCTTTTATAATAATCACTGCTTTGAATGCTATATTCATAATCCTCTGCCTTCAGCAACCCGAAAAATGATACTGCAACTCCTGCCAGTCCCAATAATACCGCCAGAAGCTTGAACCATGCCGAATATTTAATGCTTCTCAATTTTGTATCCAATTCCCCACACCACCTTAAGATATTTTGGTTCCCTGGGGTTGATCTCTATTTTCTCACGAATCCTGCGTATATGAACTGCAACGGTGTTTTGACCGTTCAAGCTGGGCTCATTCCATACGCGTTGGAATATTTCATCAATAGAAAAGATCCTGCCAGGGTTTTGCATCAAAAGCGCGAGTATTCCAAATTCCAATGGTGTAAGCTTTACTTCTTCGCCGTCTACTGTAACGGATTTTTGTAAGTTATCGAGTGAAAGGGTCCCTGTTGTTATGATGTCGCTGCCTGCAGGTGCCACCGATCCGAAGCTGGTATAGCGCCTGAGCTGGGATTTGACCCTGGCGATGAGCTCAAGAGGATTGAAGGGCTTTGTTATATAATCGTCCGCACCCATGTTAAGGCCGAAGACCTTGTCAGAATTTTCGTTCTTCGCTGAAACGAGGATTATGGGAATGTTCATCTCCTCCCGAATTTTCAATGTCGCCCTTATGCCATCCATGCGGGGCATCATAATATCCATAATGACAAGCTGGAAATCATTTTCCGAAAGAGCTTTCAAAGCCTGCTCGCCGTCATGGGCAAGAGTGGCAGTGATGCCTTCCTGCCGCAGATATATGGCGATTGCCCCGGCAATTTCCTTATCGTCATCAACTACGAGTACTTTATGATTTTTGTCCGTCATGTTTTGTTTTTGAAGTGGCTGCAATTAAGTACCTCCTTCCATAAAAAATCCATTGGAATATGCCTGCTATTGATATTACCGTAATTCTATCAGACAAAAATTAAGTAAATATCGGCATAATTCTTAAGAATTTCTTAAGCTATAATATATCACAATATCAATGAATTTGGGATTTCTTCCTGCATTTTCGCTTTAATTTACACTTAATTGAGCCATAATTAACTATTGGTTTCACTTTCGGGATTTTTCGGTTGTAACTGAGCGGAAGTTAGTCTATAATAATGGAGTAGTTTTGCCTAAGGCCTGTCTCGGTGGCCTAATGGATAAGGCAGCAGATTCCGGTTCTGCTGATGCGGGTTCGATTCCTGTCCGGGACGCCAAAAATGAGGGTTTTCAAAGTGGTTACTTTGGAAACCCTTAAACAGTTTGTACGGGAGGAATGAAATGGACGACAAGAATTTTGATAATATAAGTACAGATATAAATAAAGATCCATACCGTCATGTTGTAAAAGTGATATTTGGCAAATGGAAACCGCATATCATCCATGGTATTGCATTTGACGGCAGTACAAGATTTAATGTATTCAGCCGGCGGCTGGGCATTAGTGAAAAGGTTCTGGCAGACAATCTTCAGGAACTGGAAGCGGACGGCATTATCGAACGAACCGTATATCCCGAGGTTCCATTGAGGGTCGAATATCGGCTGACCGAAGCAGGAAAACTGGTAATCCCTATTTTGGATACGGTTTATGACTGGGGATGGCATCATATGAAGGATAAAGGCCTGGAAATCGATCCCTATGGCGAGATGTGGCATGGATACAGAGAAAAGAATATCGAATACATGAAGAGCATTGATAAAAGATGCCCCAAATAGCAGTATCGGCCATTCAGCTAATGTAGCCATATATAACCTGTACAACAGTTACTCACCTTCTACAACCTATTACCTGTACAATAGTTACTTACCTTGTACACCCCTAACCCACAATCATGTGCGTAATTGACTCATCCTTATCTCTTTTGTATTCTTCTGGTATAGATAGTGCCTGTTTATTTAGAAAAATGCAAAGGAGCTAAATGCCATGACCAAATATCCAAACTTGTTCAGTGAAATCAAAATAAGAAACTGTACGTACAAAAATCGCATCATTGCTTCCCCCATTACAGCCAATCAAATCGTAAAAGATGGCTGTATTACGCCGGAGGGGATTGAAGCTTTTGAAAACAAGGCAAGAGGCGGCTTCGCACAGGTTACTTTGACAGAGTCCTTCGTGGACTTTGATTATGCAGCCAGGCACGACCATGGCCTCGATCTGGTTAGTCCCAATCTATCCTCCTACCACCTGGATACCACACATATATTGACTTCTGCAATTCATGCCCATGGTTGCCTTGCTTTTATCCAGTTCAACCACGTGGGTATGGTCAATCACCCGGATTGTATCGGGGGCAAAAACCCCATTGGTCCCATTCATACAATCACTCCTGACGGTATAGAAATTGACGGGATGGACGAAGCAATGATGAAGCAGGTAGCTGCCAATTTTGCCAGAGCTTGTTCCAATGCCCAGGCTCTTGGGTTTGACGGTGTCAATATTCATGGCGGACATGGCTGGTTGTTGAGTCAGTTTGTTTCTCCATTGTCCAATAAAAGGACTGATGAATATGGAGGAAGCATGGAAAACCGTGCCCGCTTCCCTATAATGGTGCTGGATGAAATTCGAAAAGCAGTCGGAGAGGGATTTGTCATTGAATATCGTGTAAGCGCCTCTGAGGGTGTTGAAGGCGGTTTGAAAGTTGAGGATACCATTGAGTACTGCAAGCTTATTCAGGACAAAATTGATTTAATCCACGTAACTAATGGAATCTACCATAAACATGTGGAGACAAAAGCGTTTTCTTCCATGTTCCACCCTCATGGCTGTAATGTTAATGAGGCAGCGAAGATCAAGGCTGCAGTCCATGTACCTGTAGCAGTCGTCGGTGGGATCAACGATCCGGTCCTGGCTGAGGAGATCATTGCATCGGGGAAAGCCGACTTTGTAGCTATGGGAAGACAGCAGTTTGCCGATCCTGAATTTGCGCTTAAAGCACTGGAGGGCCGTGAGGATGAAATTGCGCCCTGCCTGAGGTGCAGCTGTTTCAATCCCTTGCCGCCAAGCTCGGATAACAGGCCAGGTTCCATGGAGTTCCTATGCACGGTTAACCCAAGGTCAGGACAGGAACACCGCATCAATTGTGCTCCACGTCCCCGCAGTTCAAAAAAAGTCCTTGTTGCCGGCGGAGGCCCCGGCGGTCTCTATGCAGCCATAACTGCGGCTGAACGAGGGCATGATGTTACATTGGCTGAAAAAGAAAGCAGCTTGGGCGGACTTTTAAAATTTACGGATGTGGATGTTCACAAGGATGACTTAAGAAAGTATAAGGATTCTCTGATCGTACGAGCCCAAAGAGCCGGTGTTAAAATAGAGCTTGATACGGAAGTAACCCCGGACTATATCCGCCTGAAAAACCCGGATAAGGTTATTGCCGCTGTTGGTTCCACTCCGGTCGTACCACGGATCAAGGGGATTGAAAACGCCATGCATGCCCTAAGTGTGTACGACTCAAACAACAAACCGGGAAAGCGGATAATAATGATCGGCGGCGGATTGATCGGCTGTGAAACCGGGCTTCACCTTGCCGAGTTGGGTCATGAAGTATATATTATCGAAATGCTGGACGAGGTTGCCAGAGACGCAGGATTCAGCCACAGGCTGGCATTGATGCCTATTATGGATAAAATGCTTAAATATGAGACGGGCGCAAGATGCACCGAAATCGAACCCAAAGGAGTCAGATACCTGGACAAGGCCTGTAATGAAAAATTTATTGAAGCAGACACTATTGTATATGCAGTTGGTATGAGAGCAAATAAGGATATAGTTGATAAATTGCGATCATCATTTCCTGCAGTCAGGCCGATTGGCGACTGTGTAAAACCCCAGAAAGTATTGGAGGCAGTCCGAAGCGGTATGTTTGCCGCAATGGATATACTCTGAGGTAAATGGGACGCCAGATGAATTCTGAAAGCTGTTGGTTCGTTGAAAAGCGATCCGACAGCTTTTTTCACTTTAGATTTAATTACAAATATGTGACGCACAATAGAATGACAACCGATTCTGTTTGTTGTAAGATATTATTTGTTAAATGAAAATGATATTGGAAGGAAAGTGATCAGGAATGAAGAAGGAAATTATCAGCACAGGCGCCGCGCCTGCCGCAATCGGACCATATTCTCAGGCTGTAAGGGCAGGAGCTTTTCTGTTTATCTCAGGACAGTTGCCGGTGGATCCTGCTACAGGCAACCTGGTGGAAAAGGATATAACCGCCCAGACCGAAAGAGCGCTCTTGAATATAGATGCAATATTGGATGCTGCAGGAATGGGGTTTGAAGATGTCGTCAAAGTGACCGTATTCCTTGCGGATATGAATGATTTTGCCGCCATGAACAGTATTTATGCAAAGTTCTTCAAGGTTGAACCTCCGGCACGTGCCGCCGTCCAGGTAGCCAGGCTGCCGAAGGACGCGCTGATTGAAGTGGAAGCGGTAGCATATAAGGGGAGATAATGGCCATGAACTACAACTTTGATGAATATATTGAAAGAAGAGGGACCGACAGTTTTAAATGGGATGGCTTAAGGACAGGCGGGCAACCGGCTGATGAAAAGGTCATACCAATGGGCCTGGCGGACATGGATTTCCTCTGTGCTCCTCAGATTGTGGAAGCCATAAGGAAAAGAACGGATCAAGGCATATTTGGGTATGGGCTGGGAAATACCGATGAATACCAGAATGCAGTCTGCAGCTGGTTCAAGCGCCGGTTTGACTGGGATGTCGACCCTGAGCACATAGTATTCTCCCCTGGAGTTGTGCCGGCATTGGGCTTCCTTATTGAACTGCTTACAAAGTCCGGAGAGGGGATAATCGTCCAGAAGCCTGTATATCACTTCTTCTTCCACTTCACGGAAAGCCATGGAAGGAAGCTGGTCAACAATGCGCTGATCAACCGTGGCGGGCGTTATGAGATGGACTTTGAGGATCTGGAGAAGAAGGCTGCAGACCCGGATACCAAGCTTTTGATCCTTTGCAGCCCGCATAATCCGGCGGGCAGGGTCTGGAAGGAAGAGGAACTGTCGAGGCTTGTCCATATATGCATGGACAACGGCGTTATCATAATATCCGACGAGATCCACAATGACCTGATCAGGAGAGAAGAGAAACACATCCCGCTGGCAAAGTTGTTTCCAGAGTACAAGGACAGGATAATCACCTGCACGGCACCTACCAAGACCTTCAATCTGGCAGGAATCCAGCTGTCCAACATTTTAATACACGATGATAAGCTGAGAAACAGTTGGGGTGAACTTGTCATGGGCCAATACGGGATATACGGGGCACCTGTGCTTTCTTATCCTGCCGCCATCGCTGCCCTGAATCAGGGAGAGGAATGGCTGGAACAATTGCTTGATTATATTGATGGAAATATCAGGTTTACACATGAATTCTTCAGTGAACAACTGCCCAGTGCAATAATGTCTCCAACTGAGGGGACATATCTGGTGTGGGTGGATCTCAAAGCATGGGGTTACAGCCATAAAGAACTGAGGACGCTGATACAAAATGAGGCAAGGGTGTTTGCCGGTATGGGAGACGACTACGGAGATGAAGGCAGGGGCTTCATCAGGCTGAATGTGGCATGCCCCAGGGTCTTGCTTGAAGAGGGCCTCAGAAGGATCTCCTGGGTGCTGGAAAACCTCAGGCCGGGGGAGAAAGCACCGGAAGAGCTTTACAGGACTCCCTGGATCAAGGAACGGGTACCAATCGGTTTCAGGATATAAAAATAAGCAGAATTTAAACAACAAGAGGATAGTAATGAAAATCGGCAAATTACAACTTGAAAATAATATATTTCTGGCACCTATGGCAGGTGTCACCGACAAGGCCTTCAGAATCTTGTGCAAGGAGCAGGGGTGCGGGTTGGTTTATACCGAAATGGTAAGCGCCAAGGGTATGCATTATAATGATGCGAAGAGCCACAGACTGACTGTGATTGATGAGGCGGAAAAGCCCGCAGGTGTTCAGATATTCGGCTCCGACCCGGAAATCATGGCGGGTATAGCCAGAAGGCTTGAGTATTCGGATGCTGCACTCATCGATATTAACATGGGCTGCCCGACTCCGAAGATAACGAAGAACGGTGAAGGGAGCGCCCTCATGCTGAGACCGGAGCTGGCAGCTGAAATCATCAGGGCTGTATCCTCCGGGACGTCCAAACCGCTGACGGTGAAGATTCGGAAGGGTTGGGATGATGAAAGGGTGAATGCCGTTGAAATGGCGATGCTGGCTGAAAAGAACGGTGCTGCGGCAGTTGCCGTGCACGGAAGGACCCGTATGCAGTTTTACAGCGGACATGCAGATTGGGACATAATAAAGCTGGTTAAAAAGGCGGTTTCCATACCGGTAATAGGAAACGGGGATATTACAAAGCCTGAGGATGCTGAGAGAATGCTGGAACAGACAGGTTGTGACGCCGTCATGATAGGGAGGGGAGCCCAGGGCAATCCGTGGCTGTTCCACCGTACGCTTCATTACTTCAGGACCGGAGAGAAGCTTCCCGAACCTTCAATTGGTGAGCGTATAGAAATTTGTGCAAGGCATATGGACATGCTAGTCGAATTGAAAGGTGAGCATACCGGCCTTTGTGAAATGCGAAAGCATGTCGCCTGGTATCTGAAGGGGCTGAAGAATTCCGCTCATATCAAGGAGCAGGTGTTCAAAATGAACTCCAGGGAAGCGGTAATGGAGCTTCTGAAGGAGTATCAAAGGGAGATGGGCGAGTAACTCAGTCTCTCAAATCACTCTGAATCTTGAATATTCAAATTTTTAAGCTGTACCTTCCTCTTCAAATTTTCTCTGCAAGCTAAGTATGTTGATAAAAAAATAATGGTAGGAATATTAGAGAGAAACACTGTTGAAACGATAAGAGTAATGTTCTGCCATAAGTCGCCAGTGTCCTTGATATTCAGCACATTTAGCAGTGAAGAAGCAAAGGAAAGTATAGGCAAAATCAGCCCTGTCCATTTATTTGATCTTTTAGATAAGAAAAATTGTAACCATATTAAACCGACGGTAGCTATAAGTGCACCTACTATCATAAAGGGAATCATCTGCATTACTTCCATCAGCCTCCTTTATTATTAATGATTATACCTGCCGCAGCTTACAATGAAACAGTCCCTATTTACATTATACATCCTTTATATTAAAATGAAAAAAGAATATATGTTCGGGAGAGCAGCTTGAAGGACTTTGTCCGGAAAGCTATGCACATCTGCCTGTTTGCGGAGCAAACAACTGGCAATTATAACGCACAAATATCATTGTAAGGTTAAATTAGATTTGTGCGTTAGATTTCATTGATGTTGTAATTCGCAAAATCTATTTGCGAATTACATTGGTGCGACTAATTGATTTTTACCCCTTGTGGCCGATGTGACGATTCATTCGGCACATTGGGGACATGGAGGGAAAATGAATCTTGAGCAACTGCTGGAGCAAATGAAGGCTTCTGACAGGATAATGGCAAATGTAACATCCTGGATGGAGATACCTGCAAAGGAAGCGGTCTATGCCGAATTCCCCGAATGGCTCGATCCAAAGATAAGGGGCGCCCTTGAAAGAAGGGGCGTGCGAAAACTCTATTCACACCAGGAAAATGCAATCAGCCGAATACATGAGGGCAGGAATGTTGTGGTGGTAACGCCCACTGCATCAGGAAAGACCCTTTGCTATAATGTGCCCGTCCTCGACGCCATCCTCAAGGATGAAGAATCCAGGGCTATATTCCTGTTCCCGACAAAGGCGTTGTCCCAGGATCAGACCACTGAGCTCCACGAGCTAATCACAGAAGCCGGGGTGGATGTAAAGACCTTCACTTACGATGGCGACACGCCACAATCGGCCAGAAAAGCCATAAGGCAGGCGGGCCACATTGTGGTGACCAACCCTGATATGCTCCACGGCGGAATCCTGCCCCACCACACTAAATGGACAAAGCTTTTCGAGAATCTCAAATACATTGTCATTGACGAAGTACACCATTATAGGGGTGTTTTCGGCAGCCATCTGGCAAATACCATCAGAAGGCTGATGAGAATATGTGAATTCTATGGATCAAAGCCTCAGTTCATCTGCTGTTCCGCAACCATTGCAAATCCCGATGAATTGGCTTCCAGAATTACCGGCGCAGAAATATCCCTGGTCGACAACAATGGAGCCCCTTCCGGCAAAAGGCACATCATCTTCTATAATCCACCACTTGTCAATAAGGAGCTTGGCATCAGGAAAAGCAGCACCCTTGAGGCCAAAGGCCTTGCCGAGATGCTTATAAGGAATGACATACAGACCATCGTGTTCACCAGAAGCAGGCTTAATGTGGAGGTGCTGGTGACTTACCTCAAGGACATATTCCGGGGGAAAATGGCAGGCGATAGCCGGGTCAGGGGATATCGCGGCGGATACCTGCCCGGGCTCAGGCGCGAGATAGAACACGGGTTGAGGAATGGAAGCATAACCGGGGTAGTGTCTACGAATGCTCTCGAATTGGGCATAGATATCGGTGCCTTGGAGGCATGTATCATATGCGGCTATCCCGGCACCATAGCCAGTACCTGGCAGCAGGCGGGCAGAGCAGGACGCAGGAATGGTGTTTCAGTCACCTTTGTTGTGGCCAGCAGCAGCCCTTTGGACCAGTATATCGTCGGTAACCCGGACTACTTTTTCGGGAAGAGCCCTGAAAACGGTCTTATAAATCCGGATAACCTGGTCATTTTATACAATCATATGAAGTGCGCCGCTTTTGAACTGCCCTTCCAGGATGGCGAGAAGTTCGGCGTGGAGACCACGGGGGAAATACTGTCATATATGGAGGAGGCAAAGATCGTCCGGCATGTCGGTAATCGCTGGCACTGGATGTCCGATGTCTTCCCGGCAGACGAAGTCAGCCTGCGGAGTGCTTCCAACGAAAACTTTATTATAATAGACATAACCGACCCGCCCCACAACAGGGTCATAGGCGAGACAGACCGATTCAGCGCGCCCATGCTGGTCCACGAGGAGGCAATTTATATTCATGATGGCCAGCAATACCAGGTGGAAAAGCTGGACTTCGATGACAAGAAGGCATATGTAAGAAAGGTCAATGTGGATTATTACACAGATGCAAATCTCGCAGTGGACCTCAAAGTGATGGACATATTCAGGGAAAAGTGCGAGGACGGGGTATCGGTTTGCAGTGGCGAGGTAACCGTGAATGCGCTGGTGACAATGTTTAAGAAAATAAAGCTCTACACCCATGAAAATATCGGTGCCGGACCTGTCGACCTGCCCGACCTTGAAATGCACACCACCTCCTACTGGGTAGGGCTGCCCGAGGGGTTGGAGGAGGTCATGTCCCAGTCTGATATGCAGAATGGACTGCTGGGATTATCAAACATACTCGCAAATTCGGCGCCCATATATCTTATGTGCGATCCGGGAGATATAAGGGTTGTGCACCAGGTGCGTTCACCCTTCACCCAACGGCCGACCATATACATTTATGATGCCTGTCCGGGTGGTGTCGGGTTCAGTGAAAAGCTGTTCTCGTTACACAGGGAGCTTTTTACAACGACGAGAGAGATTGTAAAGCGCTGCGGCTGCGAATCAGGATGTCCGTCTTGCGTAGGCCCATTGAATGAATTTTCGGGCAGGGGTAACCCCAAGGAATTGACGATAAAGCTCATAGATATGGTATTGTAGAAGATGTACAGGCAATTGCGAAGGGAATAGTTTTATGGATATAAGAAGCAAGCTGGGCATTTACAATGATGCAGGCAAAAGGACCATCGGCGGGAACGACGCCCGGAATGATTCCGACAAGAGCGTCACCGGACAACAAGATAAGCCGTTGCCCTCTCTTCCCGGCGAAATCATATACAATGACGATGGACAGATATTCCTGCTGGAAAACAGGTACCCTGTCAGCTACCTCTATGGAGGTTGTCGCCTGGGGGATGCTTTTGAAATCAAGCCTGAAATCCTTGAACAGCTAAACGGAACAACTTCAACATCATTTAAAAGATCCGCGCCAGCAGGTTTTCCCCGCGCGGACCGCTTCCTTTACCTTGATACAGAAACAACAGGCTTGTCCGGCGGCACCGGAACAGTTGCCTTCCTTGTGGGTATAGGATTTTTCAATGAGGATGAATTCGTAGTACGTCAGTATTTCATGAGGGATTATGATGAAGAACCGGCAATGCTCAGAGAGCTTAACACCCTTCTTTCATCCTTTGACGGGCTGGTCACATTCAATGGGAGGTCTTTTGACTGGAATCTTCTTAATACACGTTTCATTCAAAACAGGATTAAACCTGCGGTAAGGGAGCCTGTAAATATAGATTTGCTCTTCCCTGCGCGCAGGATATGGAGCCTGAAACTTGAGAGCTGCAGGCTGTCATCCCTTGAGGAGAACGTACTTGATGAACACCGAATCGACGATATACCCGGAGCCTTTATTCCTGCGGTATATTTCAAATATCTCGAGGATGGGGATACTACTGATATTAAGAGGGTCCTCAGTCACAACGAATTTGATATCCTTTCAATGGTGGCGCTTTTAGTTAGAATGGCAGTGCTGCTTGAAACACCGCAACTGGATTCACCAGGCTATGAATTGATGGGCGTCGGCAAAATTCTTCAGGCATGCGGTAACATGGCTTTTACGGCCGATACGTTATATGTTGAATGCTTCGAGGCATGCTCCAGGTCTGACATTTATTCTGTGAAGGCAGCGGCGATTAAGCATTTGACGAATATTTACAAAAGAAACGGCGAATATGAAAAAGCTATGGGTCACTGGCAGGCTATGGTGGAGGATTCAAATGGATTGTTCAACCTTGCTCCGATGGTTGAGATGGCGAAGTACTATGAACATAAAGAGAAAAACATAATAAAGGCTTTGGAAATTGTTGATTGTGCAATTTGCTCGGCAGCGGAGGCCGGATTGACCAGGGGCAGGGAATTCGCAGAGCTGCGGAGAAGGCAGGAGCGCCTCAGGATGAAAGCGTCAAGCTGAATCATATCAAATTCTCTGCAGCCATACTCAGGAATTTTTCTGCAATTGCAGGATCAAACTGTGTTCCGCTGCATCTCTCCACTTCAGCCAGTGCTTCAGCTCTTGGCATACCTGAAGAATAAGGGCGTGCACTGGTCATCGCGTCGTATGAGTCGAGAACGGCTAAGATCCTGCATTCCAGCGGAATTTGTTCCTTTTTCAATCCAGTGGGATATCCCTTTCCATCCCAGCGCTCATGGTGGTGCAATATCAGTGTGGAAATATGCACCAACTCTTTCGAACGGGTTGCCATATTGAAGCCAATATTGACATGGCGTTTCATCTTATCATATTCTTCATTTGTAAGTTTTCCAGGCTTGAACAGTATCTCGTCCGGAACGCCTATTTTTCCCAGGTCGTGTACCTTTGCAAGCAGGATAAGGTTTCTCTTGATAATATCAGTCAGATCCATAGACACCGATATTATTTCCACCATTTCTACAAGCCTTTCGACATGGCCCTGCGCGACATAATCCCTCTCGGAAAGGGCAATCTGCAGCATATCAATGATCTTGCTCTTTTCGCTTCCGCTTTGGCTCATCTTGTATTGATACATATCATCATCAGCACGTTTGTATATGTTGTAGATGTCTTCAATCGAATAAATATCGGAGGTTGCTATGCCTATTGATAAATTTATAGGGATTTGGGGGCCCTTTTGGTTGAACACTTCAACAGTATCAACCAGAGCCTCCCTTATCCTGACTGCCGCTTCAAAATCAATATTCGGCATGATAACACAGAATTCATCGCCGCCTATCCTTGATATTATACCCTGGTCTTTCAGTGCCTCCGACATAATGCCTGCAGTTTCCCTCAGCAATTCATCTCCGGCGCTGTGGCCAAAAGTATCGTTGGTTATCTTGAGACCATCGACATCAATCATAATGAAGGATAGTGGTTTCAGATCGTTGATAAATCTGTCCATACGGGACATGACATCCTCAAAATACGTCCTGTTGTAGAAACCGGTCATGGTATCGGTAAAAGCCTGTTTTCTTGCCCTGTCCTGGGCGATTTTCATCTCAGTGATATCGGAGAGAATAATGCTCTCATACCCATTCTTGGGACTGAAGGAGGATATCTTGTACCACTGGTCACCAAGCTTTATCTGGTTGGAATTCTCCAGCTGTTCATGCAGATCGGATACCTGTTGGTGACGCTTATATAAGTCCGGGAAGACTGAATTTATCTGAGGAAGAATCTCTCCGATTCTTTTGCCTATTATTTTATCACTGCTCAAATTCATGTTGGCGAGGAAGAAGGGGTTGGCTTCAAGTATGAGGTAATCCTCGGGTTCGCCATTTTCATCTGTCAGTACCCTTGTGTGGATGAAGCCTTCGGACATGTTTTTGAAAAGGGCCTTGTAATTGATTTCATTTTCCTTGGAATCAAGCTGGAGCTGTTGAACGACGTTCCTCATTTGCAAAACAATGATTGAAGCAAGGGACAAAATAAAGATGAGCGTACCCCAGTGGCCAATTTTTAAAGGATTGGTGTTTTGGGTCTCGGAATAGAACAGGGAGTAGATATCATGCAAGCCCATTGTAATGAAGAATACCGCTCCTGCAAGGAAGATCAAAGCGTTCCTGTTCTTTCGGATCGCCGCCTTCAACACTATGAAGATAACGGTCAGGGCGGAGATGATAATCGAGACATGGAGGATTCTTACCATTTTCAGGCAGGAGTAGATGTTGAAGAACTCCAGTAACAGCATTAAGGCAGTCAATGGGATGTAGAACTGCCATAGTCGCCTCAGCAACCTGTTTTCAAAAGAACCTGCCGGTGTAATAACCTGGGTGGTAAATGCTATAAATGCTGCAGGCATCAGAAAAATTGCGATATTTGCAATATATATCAATAATACGGGTGAACTCATGAAAAGCTGAGGGATTTTTCCCTCAGCAATATACCAGGTCCCAATCATAATAGAAAACAGTGATAGAGGGATGAGGCCTTTTATTATTGCCAAACCGATTGCATAGATAAATAATATGAACAGCCCTAGCGAAATCAGCGCAACGCCTGCCAGAAAACCCGAAAGGTTTTCCCTTATGATATTGAGGATATGTGTGCTTTTTGGTGCTGTTCCTATTTCAATCAGATTGCCTGCATAATCAACAACAGGCGCGTAAGTCCGAAAGTATATTTCCTTTCCCTGATATCCGGATGGCAGGCTGACAAGGTGCCATATACTGCCGGGAGTCTTTTTTGTATTAGCCGTATCAATAGAACCAAAGCTATAGATAAGACTACCGTCCAAATACAGCTCTACAGATTGCTGGGGTGCTCTGAAGCGGAGGGTCGTATTCATCATTTCCTTATCGGACAGTACACCCTTGATCCATATTTGCCTGTATCCACCTGGATTATGTGGCTTCCCGGGGAAACCGTATCCTGTCCAGATAACGTTGCTGGTATCTGTTTCGGAGAGAATGTAACCAATATTTTCTTCAGATTCCGACATGACCCAGTGATAGCTCCATTGGGAAACATCCTCGACCTCATATGAAGCTTCAGGTGATTCGGCTTTTATATCAAGAAGTCCGCTGTGGATAAAGACAATGAGTGATAAAAACAAAAGAATCACAAGGGCTGGAATAATCATTTGGAAATTTGGCTTTAGTTTATTATGGTTCATTATTTTTCTCCGGACTATAATGAATTAATTTTGGTATAGAATTGTAGAATAAGATTATAATACCAGAAATTCTCCGGGAAATAAAGCATATAAATTAACTGTGGGTATTTGCCCATATTTTATGCATTTCAGGGGGATATATGGGAAGAAGGTCCTTTATCGCAGGAGCGGTGATTCTTATGGCTGCAGGCTTTGCCGTAAGAGTACTGGGATTCGTCTACAGGGTGTTTCTGTCAAATGCCATAGGCGCTGAAGGGATGGGGCTTTTTCAGCTTATAGCACCTGTATACTCACTGATCATTCTTACCTTGACATCAGGTATTTCCATAGCAGTATCCAAGATGACCGCCGCAGAACTGGCACGGAATAAAAATGCAGATGTGCGCAGGATATCAAACAGTGCGGTTTTAATGGTGTTCAGCGCAGGGATCCTCGCCTCTGTACTGCTCTATTTAAATCTTGATTTGGTTACCGGGTCGATACTTAAGGATTCAAGGACCTATTACTCCCTGCTCCTGTTGATACCTGCCATTCCATTCATTGCAGCAGCTTCGGCCGTAAGGGGTTACTTTTACGGATCATCAAGGGTGACGACTCCGGCGCTATCCCAGATAGCCGAACAGGCGGTAAAAATGGCACTTGTTATGCTGTTGGCCAGCTCTGTGGTGCCTTTGGGGCTTGAATATGCATGCGCACTTGCAACAGCCGGAATGATAGCCGGAGAATTTATTAATCTGCTTGTGCTGATGCCAGGCTATTTTTGGAAAAGGAAGAGAAGCCGGAATGGCTCCAGATCGGCTATTGTACTGGAGATATTCAAAACTGCAGTTCCTGTGTCTGCCAACAGGTTTATTGTTTCAATATTATCTACCATTGAGTTTATACTGATACCGGCCATGCTTGCTGTTTCCGGGCTGGATTACCAGGGGAGCCTTGAGACATATGGCAAACTGTCCGGTATGGCAATGCCCCTTATTTTTTTCCCGTCGTTGGTGACATATTCACTCGCTACCACGCTTGTTCCGGCAATTTCCGAGGCATCCTCCCTCAGGAACCGGAGGTCGCTCAACAACAGGACCGGGAAGTCGATCCAGCTGACATTCATATTGGGAATAACCTTTACGTTTATTTTTATGGTCTTCCCGCATGATATCAGCAGGATGATATACAGGAATCAGGATGTCGGTGCCCTGCTGTTTCTGCTCTCGTTTTCCTGCATATTCATATACCTTCAGCAGATACTCACCGGTGTGCTCAATGGCCTTGGCAAGCAGGGAATACTGCTTCGGAATACCATCATCGGATCGGCAGTGAGAATTTTCTCCGTATGCCTGCTCATACCTGTATACGGCATCAACAGTTACATATGGGGGCTTACAGCCAGCTTCATACTTACCGATATACTTAATCTGGCGTCAATACACAAGCTTACAGGCCTGATCATTGATTTAAGGAATTGGCTGTTGAAACCTTCAATTGCTGCAATAGCAATGATACTGACCAGTAAGACCGCTTTTATAATACTGGCATCCTCTATTCCGTCAGCCCCCCTGCGATTTTTGCTTTCATTTTTGGCAGGTGCTGTCCCAGGGTTTATGATACTTTCGGCGCTAGGGGTGGTCAGCATTGAAGAGATCATACATAGGGTATTTATTAAAAGAAAAAATGTGAAATCGCATAAAAAGTATAAATAAACTTCGTAAACCGTTTCTAATAGTCAGAGAAAGTCAAAAATCTTTATTGAAGGCTTTGGGGAGTTATGGTATAACTAAATTAAGGTCAAAGAAAGTCAAAGACAATCAATGACAAGTAAAAATTATATTTTTGGAGGTGTCATATATGTTTGCATTAACCCCTTTTAGCAGGAGAAATGACTCAATTGCAGGTAAAACCGATCCTTTCGGCATGAAGAGCATACTGGATGAGTTCTTTGGAGACGCATTCATACCGACATTCTTTACAGAGCAGCCAATGAAAGCCGACATAAGGGAAACAGAAAAGGAATACCTGATTGAGGCTGAGATTCCTGGCGTGAAGAAGGAAGACATTAAACTCGAGTTGCGTGACGACATCCTGACTTTGTCGGTAGAACACAATGAGCAGGTGAATGAGGAGAAGGAAAACTACATCAGGAGAGAAAGGAAATACGGATCCTACAGCAGGAGCTTCAGGGTCGGCAATGTCAGGAACGATGCAGTTACGGCAAAATACACGGATGGTATACTTTCAGTCACAATTCCCAAAGCGGAAATTGAAAGGGCAAAACAGAACACGATTGAAATTCAGTAAATTTGACAATCCCCCCGTCCCTTTGTCAAATCTGGCAATTAAGGGGCTGCGGTTAATCCTGCAGCCCCTTTTACTTATCCCGGTTGCTAAAATAAAGATGCCCGTTTTCTGTTATCTGTATGGAATTAAAGGGAATATACCTAATACGAAAATATTGTTTCAATCATGTTGAAATGTGCAGGAAATATGGCATATAATGTCGAAATACATCACATTATGACTGCGACGTGACGACATTTGGCAGCAAAGGGGTCAACATATGAAGAAGAGTACAAAAATTATTTTATACTCCGCTACATGTTTCTATTTCATAATCTATTTTATAGCGACAGTTGCCCAATCGGATTTTTGGGGCAACATTCTTTCGCCTGTCGGTGCCCTAATCTCATTTTCCGCTCTTATTTATGCCTATAAAAAAGCTAATTACACACGCATCTGCTGGCTGGCGGCTGCACTTGCATCGCTATCCTGGGCTGTGGCAGATATTCTGTGGGCTGTATTTGATATGGGGCTTGGACTGGATCCTAATGAAATGGATCTTTTCATGGTGCTGTACCTTTTTCCTAATGTTTTTCTTTGTATCGCAGTGCTGATCTTCATGATACCACAGTTTCAGAAGTGGAACGGGGTCCAGCTCCTGCTGGATATAGTCGCGATAACCTTTTCATACATGGTTCTGATCTGGGTATTATATGTGCAAAAGGATGTAAGTAATTTAGCGGATTTGGATTTATATAGACTGATGTTACTTTCGTATCTTTTTTTTGATGCACTATTGATTGCCGGTATGACAATCTGGTATTTTTCCATCCGAAAGGGAAGGGTGGCTCCGGGGTTGTTTGCCACATTTTTCAGCTTAGTATTGTTTGCCGTTACAGACCTTTATTATTCATACCTGAGCTTTTATGAGCTTTACATACCCAACTCGGTCGTCGATTCCCTATACATGCTTTCTTTGCTTTTACTTGCCCATGGCGGCTTGCTTGCGACCAGTCAGGAAGGCTTGAAATGGTATAAAATTTTTATATCGGAATCAAACAACGTGGGTAAAAGCAAGAAAGGACAGTTTCTTCTTTCAGCTCCTTTAATACTGGTACTCCTGGGCAAATTCGACCTGGGGGCTATTTTGCTGCTTTTGGCGGTTTTTATTATTTATGAAGCCTTAAGCGGGTATGTGCAGAATGCAATCAAGGATAAACAGTTGCTTGAAAGGGAAAAAAACCTCAATGTGCTTCTGGAGGATAAAATAGCTGAACGTACCGGTGAGCTTATAAAGGCGAACAAAGAGCTGGACCTCATTTCCAAACAGGACTATATCACAAATATGTACAACAGAAGGTATTTCATTACAGAGCTCGACCGAATGCTGCAGGATGTCGACTCTTCGGAGCCGTTGATGATATTCTACCTTGACCTTGACCGATTCAAGGCAATAAATGATGCCTATGGACATGACATTGGCGATGAGGTGCTGTTCGAAGTATCAAGAAGGGTCACTGATTGGAATGTTTATGGTGCTCTGTTGGCAAGACTGGGCGGGGATGAATTCGTATTTGCATTCAAGGGGACGCGGTATCTGGAAGAGGCGGAAAAATTGGCACAGGAACTGATCAGCTGCTGCAGCAGGCCAATTTTTATATATCCTTACCAGTTCAATATCACCCTTAGTATAGGAATAACCTTATTCCCAAAGGATGCAAAAGACCGGAGCGATCTTTTGAAAAATGCAGATATAGCCATGTACCATGCCAAGTCAAAAGGCTTTAACAAATATGCATTCTTTAATTCAGACCTTAATGAAAAAATACGGAGAAAGAACAAGATTGAGATATTGCTGAGAAAAGCCGATTATGACAAGGAATTTTACCTGGTTTACCAGCCGCAGTTCAGTATACCCGGGCGGGAAATTACCGGAGTAGAAGCACTGATACGTTGGGACAGCCCCGAAAAGGGGAATATCACTCCAGGAGAATTCATTCCTATTGCGGAGGAAATCGGGTGCATCGTACAGCTTGGCGACTGGATAATCAAAAAAGCGGCAGCACAGATATCTGAATGGAATAATACCTATAATGGGAACCTGAAGGTTGGCATCAACATATCTCCCAAACAGTTGGATGGGGTGAATTTTGTTAATAAGCTTTTATCTGTTATGAAACAATCAGGAGTACCGTCTGAATGGTTGGATATCGAAATAACAGAAAGTATAGCAATGAAGGGCGAGACGACAATGGAGGAAATTTTCTCGACGCTGGCCGCTAACGGCTTGACGACTTCCATTGACGATTTTGGCACCGGTTATTCTTCGCTCAGCTATATAATGCAATTTTCCTTCGACCGCCTGAAAATAGCCAAACCCTTGATTGACAGTGTCGCAACGGATTTCAACGATACACAGATAGTAAAGGCTATAATCATGATGGCCAAAGCCTTAGGGATAAAGACCATTGCCGAAGGAGTTGAAACGGAAGACCAGCTTTCAACGCTCATAAAACTCGGCTGTGATGAGATTCAGGGCTATATATTCAGCAAACCCCTTTCTCCGACAGAACTGGAGGAACGTTATCTTAATCCTGGTTAATCGGTGGATTCCCTTGCGATTTCCTTCAGATAATTATAGAGCGTATATCTTGATATCATCAGTTCCTCAGAAATAATAGGGATGCTTTTCTGGAAGGAAAAAGCATGCTTTTCCTGTAGAAGCCTGATTACCCGTATGCGATCGGCTTTGCCCATTATGGGTACGGGTTTACCGACGACTTTCAGGCATTCGTCGAGGATACTCTTCAATTTGTTCTCTCCAAGGTCGATCATGGTTTCTTCAAGGCTTTCTCCCACCTTTGTAAGTTCCCGGATAGCAGCCTCGGCAATGTTGAGATAAGTGTAGTCGAAATTGACTCCGAATGCAAAATGGTAATCATCGCCGAAAAGATGGAAGGTGGAGCTTTTTATTAGATTGCCGCCACTTGTCCTGCCCTGGCAGTTGACCAGGTCGATTCCGTCCAGGAAATCATTTACTTCAGCGTGCGTACCCAGCAAATCAAGCCCTGCGCCTATGCAGCGTCCTGTGACATGTCCGTTGTTGATGGATATTATGGAATTTTGTTTGTTATTCATATCATGAATGACCGTCTCACAGTTTCTGCCGAAGGTCTTTGAGAGTCCGTCTGCAATTCTGTTGAGAAAATCCAGTGCTTCTTCCCTGTTCAAATGCATCTACTCCTTATTATAAACTCTATAATATATTTGATTATGTACTCTTTTCTAATTATACAGCAACAAAACAGCCTGAGCAAGGAAGCCGGACAGCATCCCTCAATTTGATTAAAGCGATTGTTCGCGTGGTATATTAACATCATATAAACAATATGTAGCTGTTTTAAACAAACTGTTGAAATTTCAACAGTAACAGTTTAAAATATTAGTATATCAGTGGTGAAGGAATAACCGGAGGGAAAGAAATGTATCGTAATTTTGAGGAAGTAATTGATGGGGCAAAAAAGCTTGGACGTGTAAAAATCAGTGTTGCTGCAGCTCAGGACAAGGAAGTGCTTGAGGCGGTAAAGGAAGCTTACGTCCTCGGGCTGGCCGACCCCATACTTGTTGGTGATGAAGCGGTTATCAGGCCCATGCTTGCTGAAGTCGGGCTACCTGAAAACACAAGGATAATAGATGAAAAGGATATCGACAAATCAGCGCTCAAAGCTGTAGAGCTTGTACATAATGGAGAAGCGGGCGTGCTGATGAAGGGCTTCGTCAACAGCAGCAATTTCTTGCGAGCAGCGCTTAATGAAGAGGTAGGACTGAGGTCAGGCAGGATACTATGCCATTTCGCAGCATTTGAGATACCGGGCGAGAAGAAGCTCGCATATCATGTGGATGGCGGAATGAACATTGCTCCAAACCTTGAACAAAAAAAGCAGATAATTCTTCTTGCGATAGAAGCACTTAAGTCAATGGGTATTGAAAATCCAAACGTTGCCGTTCTTACTGCCAATGAGCAGGTGAATCCGAAAATGCCGGCAACTGTCGATGCAAAGGCACTTGTAGATATGGCCGCAGCTGGAGAATTCCCTCCCTGTGTCATGGAGGGGCCCATTGCGATGGATGTGGCAGCCAGTGCCGAAGCAGCAAAGCATAAGGGTATAAACAGTAAAATTGCAGGAAATGTTGATATATTTGTAGTACCTACCATAGAAGCAGGCAATATGATTGGAAAGACGCTCGTATATTATGCCAAGGCCAAAATTGCAGGCGTAATCATCGGAGCAACCAATCCGATAGTCATGACCTCCAGGGCGGATACGGCAGAAGCAAAGCTGGCTTCAATAGCACTTGCATGCTCAATGGCGGCAAGGATTTCAGGCTCAACTGAAGATAATTGTGATAGGGAAAAGACCTGCGCATAACAGGAATATTAAAGGATAGGCAGGTAGTTGCCTGACTTACCAGACATACCAGGATCGATATACCGGCCGATGAGCGAAAAAAGCTTTTCGATGCCGGTTTTTATTTTCCCCGAATCAACGGCTGCAAAGCTCAGACGGATGCTGTTGACCGCCTGATGGGCGGTGCCGCTGTAAAAAATCCTGCCGGGTGCGAATATTATTCCGTACTCTCCAGCCTGGCTGGCAAGGCTGGACACGGGAAAGCCGTAAGGCAGCGATATCCAGAGGTTCAATCCACCTCCGGGCTTTATATAGCTGCAGCCTGAGGGCATGCAGGCATCAATCGCACCGGTCATTAATTCATATCTTTGCTTGTAGGTGTTGTGCATAAAGTTGAAGTGCCTGTCCCAGTACCCGTTTTTAATGTAAAGGTCAAAGGCCCTTTGGATCAGTCCCGAGGTTGAAATGTCAGCGGTATGTTTGGCTGCAAGAAGACGGTCGGAAAGGCCTTGTGGCACTACCATAAAGCCCAGCCTCAGTCCGGGCATGAAAATCTTTGAAAAGCTCCTGACGAAGATGACGCGGCCATATTTGTCCATGGATTTCAGGGAAGTGTAACCCCTTCCTTCATAGTCAAGGTCGCTGACATAGTCGTCCTCAATTATGTAAAAATCATATTTCTCGGCAAGGTCAAGCAGTATCTGTCTTTTCTCATTCGAATATGAAAAGCCGGTCGGGTTGTGAAAAGTCGGGATGGTATAATAAAACCTTGGGGAGTACTTTTTAATGTTGTATTCAAATATATTCATATCCGGACCGTCTTCATTCATCTGAACGTCTGCCGTTTGGGCATGCCTCGATTTGAAAGCTGCTATTGCTCCGGTATAAGTAGGGCTTTCGGTAATGATGAAGTCACCTTGCCTGAGCATTGCCTTGGAGATGACATCTATGCCCTGCTGGGCACCTGAGATGATATGAATGTCTTCGATACTGGTTATCAAACCGGTTTTTTCCAGAAGCCCGGCGATGGATTCCCTGAGCGGGGTGAAGCCAAGGCTTTCCTGATAGCTGAAGGCATTGCCGCGGTCGCGATCAAGAGCCTCATTCAGCGCGGCTTTGAAATCATCTACCGGAAAGAGGTCAGGTGTCGGCGTTGCACTGGCAAAATTTATTGTATTCTCATTAATTACGATGGTACTGTGTAAAAAGCCGGCATCCTCACCCTGAAAGACTTCATCCTGAATGGAAAACGCTGCACTCTGGATGGGAAATCCGGCGATCTGGTCAGAAAACGCTGCACTCTGGATGGGATTGACGTTATTTTGCACAGGTGCCATGTCGGACACATATGTACCGCTGCCCGGCTTCGCAACTACAAAGCCTTCATTCTCCAACCGCCTGAAGGCAGTGACGACGGTTATCTGGTTGACTCCGAGGGACTTTGACAGGTTTCTTACCGAAGGCAGACGGGTATCAGGCAATAGGACCCCTTTTTCCAGCATACTGCGAATACCCTCATATATCTGAAGGCTGAGAGGCTTTTTGGAATTCCTGTCCGGTATTAAGCCTGAAAACAGATCCGGCATATGATCCTCCTGTTGTACTTTCATCCGGGCCCTCCATAATCCTGAACACCGTTTCTTTACAGTGGTTCGTACGACTTGATATTAGCACACCGTACAGCAGGTTTACAACCCCTGTTTCCCCAAAATGCGCTCAAAATGTGTTTGTCTGCCCAAAACCTAAATGATATAATGTAAATCGACATTGGAAGGGTGGGAATTATTTTGTTGAAGGTATTATACCTGTTAAATTATGCGGGCAAGGCCGGTACTGAAAGATATGTACAAACCCTTGCACAGCAGATGGACGGAAAAAAGATAAAGGCATATTTCGCATGCAATATAGAGGGGCTTCTTCTGGAAAGGCTTCAGGAATCCGGCATTGAGACCTTCAGGCTCAAAATGAGGAGTCGCTTCGACATAGTGGCGGCCTGGAAGTTATCAAGGTTATGCAGGACGCTTGACATAGATATCATACATTCCCAGTTCCTCAGGGAAAATTACATAGCAATGCTGTCCAGACTGTTCAATCCTGGAGTGAAGGCAGTTTACACCAATCATTTCATACTTGGAAACAATGCTGTAACCAGGTTTTCCAACAGGCTGATCACACCTTTGCAAGCCGGAATAATCGCAGTCTGCAACAAGGGCCGGGATATGATGATATCCAACGGTGTTGATGGAAAAAAGATCAGGGTATTATTTAATGCTGTTGATCCGGAATACTGGGGCAAGCCTGAGGAATCAACACTGAGGAGCGAATTCGGCATTGATGGGGACACCTTCGTGATGCTGTGCGCGTCAAGGTTTGCCCACGACAAGGGACATGCCTACCTGGTGAGATCCATCGCAAGGCTGAAACAGCTTACGGACAGGAAATTCAAAATGGTGCTGGCTGGTGACGGTCCCCTTCTCGAAGAGATAAAAGCACTGGCCAGGAAGCTTGGGGTGGAGGGAGAGGTTTTATTCACAGGCTTCAGGAGCGACATCAAGAACTTGTATTATGGCAGCGATCTTTATATAAATTCTTCGGCACATGAGGCCTCAAGCTTTCTGATAATAGAGTCCCTTGCCAGTGGCCTTCCGGTCATAGCAACGGATATGGGCGGCAACAGCGATATTATCAATGATGAAAACAGCTGCGGAATACTGGTGAAATACGACGATCCGGAGGATATGGCCCGGGCAATGAACAGGGTCCTGAGCGACGGACAGCTGCTGGAAACCCTTAAAAAGAATGCATACCGGACCGTCAATGAAAAGCATAATATTTCAAAGATGATAGAGCAGACCTATCGATATTATGAGGAGTTCAGCAGATAAATAGAGCGTCCTTCAGATATTTAAAGGATATGTCCCTTTCGCACTGCAACAGAACGTTTACATGGTTGTAGTCGACAGGCTGCATATCCTTTTTTGTAAAAGCACTGAAAGCTGTCATATCGGTGTCCGCCGTGCAAATCCTGGACAAGAGCCCCAACTTTTCAAGAATACTGTATACCCTTGAATTTACTGCCTTTTCCGAGCTCAATTTCTCTGTGAAGCACATGAACTCCTTTTCGAAATTAACGGAGAAGACCGTACCGTGAAAGGAATTTGTGCAAACAAAGGAGGCATTAGCAAAAAGCGACAGGAACTCCCTCGGACCTGCATCCAGAACCGACCGGGAAGATCCATGCACCACCCGCCTTGCTCCGCATAGTGATATCACCGGCAGGTTATATTTTTCTGAAATCGCTCTGACATAATCTGAGTACTTTGACGGATCGGAAATGAAATAGCACAGTATATATGGCTTTCCACCGTTGGGCACTTCTGAGGATATGGCTTTCCACTGCTCTCCGGTTAGCAGTAGCGTAGGGTCCAGTACATTGACCGAATCCCGGCCGGCAACATCGAAAATGATCTTTGCGCCCTGACTTTCACGGACAGAAAGGGAATCGAATTTCGAAAGGTAATTCTTCAAAAGCTCCCTGTACTTCTCAGGCATCTCACCGATACCGAAACTGGGGGCATAGGATATCCGCCTGCCGCCTCTGGCAAAATCGGCAAAGAATGCCGGATCGAAGGTGTTTTCCTTGTATATGAAGGGATTCCATATCTGGTCGCTTCCGCATATATACACATCATATGAGGGTGCAGCCTCTGCAAGCTCTTTCCAGGTCCCGTAAAACCTCTCCGAATGGCGCATTTCCTCGCGCCGGAAGGCTTCGTATCTATCGGACCTGTTTTTAAATGGTGAATAGTGCAGTGCCGTGTGAACGTTTGAAAGCACATTGTGGGCTGAAAGGCCCTTTTTGAAAAGCTTGTTTCCATCTATTGTATCTATGCGTACATAGTCTATGACCTCACAATCGGCGCCGGCTGCTTCAACAGCCTTCATCAGGGCGTATGCCTGAAGCTGTGCTCCGTAATGGTTTGCTCTGTGAAATGTAAGTATTCCGGTTTTCATGGTTTATATCCTCCATACAATTTATATATACAGGCTTCTTGTCCTATTTATCCGCATCTTATCCTGAATTGATTCGGATCAGGCTTTCCTCTTTATCATGCCACTGAATCTTTCAAGAACTAAAGCGGCAGTTTGCCTTTCCATAAGCAGGTTTCCTCCTGCAATTACTACAAAGGCCCAAATTGCAGCGGGTACGGCGTATACTGCCCACATTGCAAGATTGGCAGGCTGCAGGTCTACAAGAAGCAGCGGCGGCAGTATGGCGATCAATAATAAAACAGCGGTCCTGATGAGGCGCCTTATGGTGATGGATGGCTTCAGGCCGGTGACAGTCTTCGGGATAAAAAACGCCAGGTCGATGACTCTGTAAAGGTTTGATACGACAGCTCCCAGCAGCACTCCTTCAATTCCGAGGGGGAAGGCAAGGCCTATGGAAAGCCCAAGGTTCAGTGACGCCTGTATTATGGTCTGGGTGCGGGTTTCCCTGTAAAGCCCTGCGGATATGACAAGCATTCCCTGAGGGGTTTTCGCGTTATTCAGCACACCGACGACCACAAACAGCAAGGCAATCATCGGCCGTGTATAATCAGCGTCAGTGATGCCCTTCATATAGACCGATATGAACGGCATTATGAGTATGGCTGCACAGGCATAACCCCAGGTGAGCAGGGCATAGTAGAGGTATTCATACTGGTTGTAGGCCCTCTGAAGAACAGTCTGTTCATTTTTGGCCAGAATATCACCGAAAATAGCGCTCAGTCCGCTGTTGAATGTGGTCAAAAGCGCCAGCACACTGGCAAAAACCATGTTGTATATTGTGAATACGCTTGCTTCCTTGAAGCCGCATACAATTGATGTCACTACTATAGGGGTAGCCGTGGTGACTACGCCCAATATCTGGAGAATCAGAGAATCCCAGCGCTTGTTAAGGGCTTCATTCAGCGGCGGGGCTTTGAGGTTCATTTTGGGGTATTTCCGTCTGCCGTATATTGAAAACAGGGCTGAGCGTGCAAAGAAGCTGATCAGCGCGACAAGCTGCACGATGACTATATCAAAATGCAGGAGCGCAAGAGCAACAATTATTGCTGCATTGATAACTACAGCCACCATGTTGATCAGCGATATGACGTAGCTTTTCTGGTCGGCTGTAAAAAGTACCTTGTACTTGCCGACAGCGAAGAATTCCAGGGCGCCCGAGGTCCCGATCACCAATACCAGTATGGCGATGGTCAGTGTGTTGATACCCTGTCCTGAGGTGAACATGGGGTATAGGAATGCAGTAAGCAACACAAGGCCGGAAAAGATAAAACCTGATATGTTGTAGAACCTGTTGGCTGCTGAGAGGATGCCGTTGGTTTCCGCATCATCCCTGTTTGCAAGAGGCTTGTAAAGAGCATATACGGCAGCGCCTGTGAGGCCTGCTTCAACGAGACCGAAATAGGATATGAACTGCCTTATGGAGGTGACAAGTCCGTTTACGGACGAACCATACTCCATTATCATGACCTTTGGAAGTACAAGGTTTATAATCAGGTTTGCTACCTGAAGAATGATTGCACACAATGTATTGTAAAGCGATATTTTGGTCCTTTTCAATTGCTTCTCAACCTCTCATGAATAGTGGATATTTACCTGCCAGCCAGCTTGCGAAGTCTTGTCACGGTCTCCGGAGTCACGACGCTCTTAATCAGACGTTTCAACCTGAACTTCAATGAAAAGTTGTCCATGTACTTTCGCCTTAGCATATCGAAATCGTAGCCGGAATCCAGATCCTTAAAGAAGCTCTTTCTGCCTTCCGGTTCGGGACAGGAGGAAACCAGCCGGGGGTTGTCCCTCACAGCTTCGTCCATCAGTCGCTCCTGGATCACCAGCGAGTCACCGATTTTTGTCATTGCTGCATCACCGGCAGAGGTGTGCGTTATGATGCAGGAGATCCCTTTGTCATCCTTGAATCGTGCATCGTTAAGCTTTTCCACTCCCCAGAAATCAGCCAGTGTGATATCGGCTTTGGAGTTTTTCAGACGGAAGCTGCATTTATAACAGGAACTCCTGTTGAATATGCTTTTCCCGAACCCGATGAAGAAAATCTCATAATTTGTAGCTCCGGAGTGCTGTTTTCCGTTGGCCAAGTCAATCAACATACGGTTGTTTTTCCAACCCTTTGATTTATCACGAAAGGAAATCGCAGTAATCTCACTGCTGTATTTTTTCTTAATATACCCGAGATACATCCTCCAAACCTTTGGAGAGGGGACACCATGGCAAGCCAGGTCGCAGGTCAGCAGACAGGGATAATCCCGCCCCAGGAAGGCCTTGAGACCGGCGATCTGACAGGGGGTTCCGCAGTAGAGCACATGCCTGCCCTCTTCCAAAAGTGATTTAGTCTTGCTGAAAGTGTCGCCTGTATCGCTTTGTACGTATTTTGAACGTCTGAGCCTGTCCAGATCGGAGAGGTCCTCAATATAGCCGTGCTTTACATTGAAGAATTCATCAAATTCCGCCCCGAATATGACGCGGCCACTTTCGGGAAGACTGTGGGCCAACATCGTGAAAACTCCGCCTGAGGAGCTTTTGGAACGGATATCATCATCTTTTGAATAGCATGCGAAGACTCTCATGTCCATGCCCGAAACAGCTGGAATACGAGTGTCTGCATCAACTCCCGATGTACCATCCGTTTTTCTTCCGATAGCTTTGTTTACAGGACATAGTCTGACGCAGAGTCCGCAGTCCGTGCATTTTTCAGCATCTATCCGAGGAAATAGAAACCCTTCGGCATCTTCCTCCATATATATGGCCGTGGACGGGCAGGCCTGTGAACAGGCGCTGCAGCCGGTACAAAGCCGTCTGTCTTTTATTATCTCATTCATGTCATGCACACTCCTGGTCTTTGACACTGGAATTAACGGTCTCATCGTCGCGCATCAGTCTGACGGAACATAGCAGTATTCCTGTAATGACCCAGAAAAACAGCATTACCCTGGGATAGAACCATACGTGTTCGGCAAGCCCGATTACGAGTACTCCTGAGAGGGCTGCAATTGCCGCGGAAATAATGTATTTCAGCTGCCTGTCACCGGGGCTCCACAATGCCTTCATGCTCTTTTTGAACATGGATATAAGGAAGGCGAGAAACGACAATATACCGATGATGCCTGTTTCAAGCCATATCTGCAGGAACAGGTTGTGGCTGTGCGCCAATAATTTACCACCCTTTACATGGATGTAGTAATTCCGGACCACGCTGGTGAAGGTCTCATTACCCAGTCCCAATCCTGTAAACCAGAAGTTATCCAGGACGGGCAGTACTGTCTGATATTCCATAAACCTTGTGGCAATTGATGTATCCTCAGGGTTTGTTATTGTCAATATACGTCTGTAAAGGGGTACTGGAAGGAATGGGATGACTACGATGGCGAGGACTATAAGCAAAGGAATCAGCCATTTCTTTACGAAAAACACGAAAACTATCACGGCAACTGCGAAGCCTATCCATCCGGAACGTGACAACGTCAGCAGCAGTGATACCATCGGCGGTATGAAAAGCGCCGTATACAGGAGTTTTTTCAGAATCCCCTTCGCATTTATGAAGGACGACAGATAAAAAGGCAGCAGCAATACCAGAATCTCAGCAAAATTGTTGGGATTACCGAAGGCTGAATATGCCCGGCCGAAGGTTACCTCGTTCAGAGTTATATCAGTAAGCGAAGGATCTACAGCGATACCAGTCAAATATTGATAAATGCCAAAAAGTCCGCTGAGGGTCAAGCCGGCCAACAATATGTTCAGCACCGATGAAAGCTCCTTCTTTGTCCTGATTGTGAGTACAAAAAGAAGCATAAATATGAAGCAGGTCAGATAAAAGGCCAAATGTCTAAGACTTGCTTTCGGCATTATGGAAAACACCTGAGCCAATATGACGCACACCATGAACAGGGCAAGGAATACACTGATTGTACTCTTCCGGAAGCGTGACTCACCGGTGGATATTACCCTGGCAATGTAAAGGAGAAACAGAAGAACGGCGGCTGCAGTGGAAAAGAGGTTATCCCAGCTGGCGTGCGGGACGATCAGTGCTGCCAACAGAAAAAGGGCCAAAAAGACATGCAGCTTCTCCAGAACAGCTGCAAAAAGCCTGCATGCGAGGCTCGCGGCAAATATGCCCTCCATTTTTTTGTACCGGGGATAAAGGAGCTGTGGGAGGTTCACCAGCCATTCAAGAAATCTGGCTGCAAGACTTTCTTCCCACACGGTTGTAAGATATCCGTCTCTTATAATGAAACAGACAATACTGCTTCCGGAAATTGAAGCCCTCAAAATACGGTTGGCTTTCCTTGCTCCCCGGTTTATAAGGCTTTCCTCCCAGCTGTCTGCAAGAAAGGCGGATATGAAGATTATTAATTTGTATATCAAGCTTTCATGAAACAATTATGCTACTCTCCCACTTTTTTGATATCCGAGACCCTCATATAGAAATTTGCAGGGCCTACCCTGGTTTCAAACTGCTTGTTTATATAGTACTCAATCCCGTTTATGGTGACTCCTGTATCGCTGTAAGCGCCCTGCCCTTCAACCATGATTGCGATGGATGCATATCCTGGTTTTGAGGAGGATCGCACCACGCCTGTTGAATCCGGATAGAAAACAATACTGGGGCCGGGTGTCGCGGAAATGACCTTGCCGAGGAGAACATTCTGAGACCTGTCCTTGACGGTATCACCCAATTTGACTGAATTGACCGCATAATCGGGTGCATCCTCCATGAAGAAGCCTATTTGGACTGTGTCGGTTTTGGTAAGGATGTTTGATGCGGCTGTTTTGCCGAATTTGTAATACACTCCGGCAACTGCGGCTATTATTATGACGACTATCAGTATGTCCACGATACTGATCTTCCCGAAAAGCTTTCCTTTTTGATCGATAATCATTGCAAAAATCTCCTCATAAATATGATTAATTATGTTTAAGACAGTTTTTATTATATGTTTCTTTGAATATTATTACAAGATTGAAAATACTGCTGAGAAAACATATAATTTGATAAGAGCCTATTATAGCATAAGAGCCAATTATAGGAAATGAACATATTGAGATTATATCACTTTCTGCCGATGTTCTATTTGGAAATACTGTGGGAAAAATGCATTTGAAAGTTGGAAAGGATGTGCAGCATGATGAGACTCCCCTGGAAGGCTAAAAAGAAGGTCAAGTTCGACAGGAAGATCCTCCGGAAGAACGATATATCTCTTTTGATACTTGACGAGAGATGGAACAAGCTATTCGAAAACACCGTGAAGACTCCACAGATCGCTTCCTGTGAAATCAAACTGAGGGAACTGCTTAAGGAGGAGGCGCGTCTCATTACAGAGGCAAAGGTAATCGCCGAAACCAAGAAGAAGTGCATGGACCGAATAATGAAGCTGACCCCCGCAGTTTTCGAGCAAAATGACGAAAAGGCTGCAGATGAGATGCAGCAGCTTGAAAAAGAAATAAAAAGGATCAATGAAAGAACTAAAAAGATAGAAGAGGCGCTGGATGTCCTTCCTGACAGAACTAAGGAGACAAACCTTGAGCTGCTTGAACATACCGTCAACCTTGTGTATTTCAAGATGCGTTGCAGCAGTAAACGGGTGGAGGAGCTGGCCAAACTTATAGAAGAAACCAAGGCAAAGCTTATGCAATATATTGATGAGAAGGAATCACTTGCCCAGGATGATACAGACATATACTCCTATTTCCATGATCTGTTGGGCGGAGAAGAGCTGGAACGGCTGGACAGGGATTTTTTTGAATAAAGATACCACCGGAGGTACGGGTATGAAACTGGCAACACCTTCACAAATGAAGGCTATAGACGGATATGCGATAAAAACCCTGGGGATACCCGGGGTTGTCCTTATGGAAAATGCAGCTCTTAAAGTCGTAGAGCAGGCGGAAAAAATTCTTGGGGGAGCATCCGGGAAACAGGTGTTACTGATTGCCGGAAAAGGCAACAACGGGGGAGATGCATTTGCCGTTGCAAGGCATCTGTACTGCAGGGACGTAAGGGTAATGGTCTGCCTGCTTGCGGAAAAGGCCTCAGTTACTGGCGATGCGAGGATAAACCTTGATATTCTTGACAGGATGAATATTAAAGTGGCTGAAATACCTGATGAAGCCAGATTGGGAAAATACCTCATAAGGAGTAATGATTTTAAAAATTCGGACCTGATTATAGACGGAATATTCGGTACAGGATTCAGAGGCGCGGTGGAAGGCGTTGTTGACAAAATCGTCGGGATGATAAACAGGTCGGGGCTACCGGTGCTTTCTATTGATATTCCATCAGGACTGCACGGCGAAACGGGTATGGTGCAGACAAGCTGTGTTGAAGCAGATGTGACTGTGACCTTCTGTCTTCCCAAAACGGGTTTGGTTACAGGTGTTGGAAGTGAGTACACCGGGGAACTGGTCACGGTTGATATCGGCATACCTGCCGAAGCTGTCGAACATGCCCGCATCAGGACAGAACTTGTTGAAGGCGGACAGTTTTGCAATATCTTCAAAAAGAGAAGATCGACAACCAACAAGGGGAATTACGGCAAAGCCCTTATAATCACAGGTTCAGCTGGGATGACCGGTTCGGGCTGTCTTTGTGCCCGTGCTGCAATGAGGACCGGCGCAGGACTTGTATATACCGGAGTACCTTCTACTCTTGCGGGGATATATTCCTCATCACTCACCGAACCCATTGTCATCCCCCTGGAGGATACCGGTACGGGACGCCTTTCAGAAACCTGCATCCCCAGGATATTGGGTATTTTGGATACAATGGATGTGGTAGCCATCGGACCGGGGCTTTCACTGGACCGGGGAATTCCGAAAATCGTTGCAGCAGTTATAAGGGAAAGCCGAAAAACGGTTGTGCTGGATGCCGATGCACTTAACGCAATTTCTTCGGATTTATACGTCCTGAAAGAAAGAAAGGCTGAAGTTATAATTACCCCGCACCCGGGAGAAATGGCCAGGCTTGCCGGTATATCGGTAAAAGAGGTGCAGGATGACAGGATAGGCGTTGCAGTGGCTTTTGCTGCAAAGTGGGGAGTGATCACCGTCCTCAAAGGGTCGGGCACAGTCACGGCTTCACCTGACGGCAGGGTCTTTGTAAACAGCTCTGGAAACCCCGGAATGGCTACAGGTGGCTCGGGAGATGTCCTTGCCGGGATTATAGCTTCATTGGCCGGACAGGGAGTGAATTCGACAGAAGCAGCTGCGGCAGGCGCGTACCTGCATGGACTGGCAGGAGACCTGGCGGCTTTGGAAAAGGGACAACACGCAATGATAGCGGGTGATATAATAGAAAGTCTGCCTAAGGCAATACAAAAAATCTCCCTTGCAGGGGAGACAGGAGCTAACACCGGAGGAACCGCTCCCATAGGAGCTGTTGGAGGTACGAATGGATTATAAGACGAACCGTGCGTGGGCGGAGATAGACCTTGACGCCATCGCCCACAATGTAAGGGAAATAAGGCGTTTCACAAACAAGAGAGCCGAAATAATGGGGATTGTCAAAGCCGACGGCTATGGGCATGGAGTCATGCAAACGGTCAAAACGCTACTGGACAATGGAGCTACCAGGCTTGCTGTGTCCATGCTGGATGAGGCCATTCAGCTCAGGAACATGGGCATTGATGTACCCATATTGATATTGAGTTACACGGATCCCTCGCGGGCAATTGAAATCATAAAGAACGAGGTTACGCAGACGGTATTCAGCCATGATCTGGCCAGAGCACTTTCGGAAGCAGCGGTCAGCCTGGGCAGGAATGTGAAGATCCATGTAAAGGTGGACACCGGCATGACCCGGGTGGGATTTATGCCTGGATACAGCGCAATTAAAAATGTGCTTGAAATCAGTCGCCTGCCTGGAATCATAATTGAAGGGCTTTTTACCCATTTTGCTTCGGCAGACGAGAAGGACAGGAGCTATACCCTGATGCAGTTTGAAAAATACATGAGCATCATCAGCGAACTTGGCAGAGTAGGTGTGCACATCCCTGTGAAACATGTATGCAACAGTGCGGGTATAATTGAATATCCTGATATGCACCTTGATTTGGTCAGGCCAGGTATAATTCTATATGGCCTTTATCCGTCGGCTGATACAGACACCGGTAAAATGAGCCTGAAACCGGCCATGACACTTAAGGCGTCGGTCACACTCGTCAAGGATGTTGAAAAGGACACCTGCATAAGCTATGGAAGGATATTTACGACGGCCAGACAAAGCAGGATCGCCACCCTGCCTATAGGCTATGCGGATGGTTATTCCCGGCTCCTTTCAAACAAAGGACAGGTGCTGATAAATGGTGAGAGGGCACCGATAGTTGGAAGGATCTGCATGGACCAGTGCATGGTAGATATTACCGACCTGAAGAGCGAAGTGCGTGTCGGAGACGAAGCGGTACTTTTTGGCAGGCAGGGAGATGGTGAAATAAGGGTGGACGAGGTTGCAGCGCAGATAGATACAATAAGCTATGAACTGGTATGCCTCATAGGGAAGCGGGTGCCAAGGGTATACCTTCAGGATGGAAAAGTTTGTGATGTACTGAATTATCTTATAGGTTAAATTCAATTTTCTTAAAAGTGAAATCAAATTTCTTATGGGTGAAATCAAGCGCATATATGGCTGAAAAGGTATATTTATGCAGCTTTGAGGCCTGCCGTAATGAAATTTTAATTTGACCATGCATATTGAAAAATTTATAATTATATATATATATAACCTTATATTATTTCCGACATACAAAGTTTTATTTATGAATCTTAACTGTTACCTGATAAATTGAAAGTGGGGTTTTTATTTTGGCAGAATTGCGTAAAATACTTATTAGTCTTCCGGATAACTTATTGAAGGAGATAGACAATATCGTTACTGTTGAAAAAACGAACCGCAGTGAATTTGTCAGGGAAGCGATGAAGCTGTATATTCGCGAAAAGAGAAAGATCGAGATGAGGGACAGGATGAAAAGGGGCTATCAGGAGATGGCCGAGATTAACCTCAAACTTTCTGAAATGTGCCTCGACGCGGATAACGACCAGCAGCTAAGATATGAAGAACGACTTGGGGAGTTGGAGTAAATTGCTCATAAAACGTGGAGATATCTATTATGCTGACCTTAGCCCGGTAATTGGCTCCGAGCAGGGAGGCATACGGCCGGTTTTAATAGTCCAGAACGATATAGGCAACAAATACAGCCCAACTGTAATTGCCGCTGCTATTACTTCGCAGATAAACAAGGCGAAACTCCCTACGCATGCCGAAATCAACGCCCAGGAATACGGGCTTTTCAAGGATTCTGTAATTCTTCTTGAGCAAATCCGAACCATAGACAAAAAAAGACTTAGGGAAAAAATCGGCCATCTTGACGATGAACTGATGGAAAAAGTAAATGAAGCCTTAAGCATAAGCTTCGGACTTTCCGATATATGAAATATAGCTATATTCAGCCAACTTTTCCATTGCTATAATGTATGGGAGAGATTGTTATAATGTATGGGAGATATAGCTGAGTATATTTCAGGGGGAAGTATGAAGAAGGAATTCGTTTTCAGGTTAGTTCTCGCATTGGTAATTTTCCTGCTGGTATATCAATTCGGTGCAAAGCCGCTTATTGGTGATGTCCTTTTCGGAGGTATCAATAAAAATAAAAACATAGAATCACTTCCCGGCTCGAAAAGTGGTGTATACGATATTATCGTATTCGGTGAGGAACCTGATGGGATAGCGGCTGCTGTGGCGTCTGCCAGACTGGGTGCCAGGGTGCTGCTGCTTTCACAGGGAAAAGACCTTGGAGGCGTGGTTGAAGATTGTCTCCTGACCAATCTCGAGTTGCCTGCTGCTCCCGACGGAACGATGCTGAACGGCGGGATCCTCAATGAACTTACAGAAAACCTCGGTAAGCAGTTTTCAATCATAGGATATAAATCTGTCATGTATACTTTCACGAATAATGAAAAAAATCTTGATATAAAATATGAGTGCAGCCTTGAGGCGCCTTTGATAACAGGGCATAAGCTCACCGGCCTTGATATAGTGACTGGCGGGAAAAAGGAGAGCATCAGCGGCAGGATGTTCATAGATTCAACCAGGGACGGGGTGCTTCTCGAGGCCTGCAAGGTTCCGTTCTTTAGCGGTTCGGAAGATATCAATATGAATGATTCCTACCAGCCGGTGGTGTTCAACTTCAGCATTAAGGGCGAAAACTCCGATAAGATAAAAAACCTGCTGCTAAATAATAATGATGCTTATTCAGAGAAGATGGCTCAGTATAAACGGTTGAATGCAAATGCCAGGATCGGCAGCCTTAAGATATATGATCAGGATTCTGGAAGGATAACAATAGCCGGGCTTCAAATTGTGAATGTGGATGTCGGCGACAAAAAGAAGCTGAAGGTGGCATATGATCAGGCCGTTGAAGAAGCAAAGAACCTGGTGGTTTATATGGGAAGCGCGTTTGAGGAGTTCAGTGGATGGGAGTTCTCAACTGCAGCCCCTTCCTTGTACATACCTGAGTACAGGCATTTCAGGGGAGAGTACCAGCTTGGTGTAAATGAGGTTCTTGAGAATACATATTTCAACAATACTATCGCAATGGGCTCTTATCCGGTACAGGCCGGGAAGTTCGCCGGCGGCGGGTCTTACATAGCCGGAAAGCCAACAGCATACAGTGTGCCTTTGGGGTGCATCATAACCAACGAGATTGACAACCTGCTCATGACCGGTTCAAAGATATCATATTCCTCACTTGCAGCCTCCAGTGCCGGAACCCTTGGCACCAGCATTACAACAGGGGAATCAGCCGGAGTGGTTGCGGTTTTTAGCCTTATGAACAGTACAGAGCCTTGGGATATCGAAACGGAAAAGGATCAGGTAATGGCAGCGGAGCTCAGGAAGTATCTAAGCAAACAGGGGCTTTCATTTCAAAAGATAGAGCCGGCGGAAGAAAGTAACAACAGCGAAAACCTTTCGAATTGGTCATATCCTGCTTTGAGGGAGTTGCTGGCCTTAGGGCTTGTGGCAGGAGGATATGAAAATGAATATAGTTTTGACACAAATGCTACGGCGGAGGATCTGGCCTTGATCCTTCTGAACGGGGTTTACAGGCTTGACAGGGATAAATACACTCTGAACCTGGATATGCTGATGAGGCCGTATTTTGTGAAGGACAAGCTGACAAGGGAGAAGACGGCGGAGATCCTTCTGACCATGTATATCGGAACCAGTCAGGCGACCGGCGACTATGAGGCTGCCTGTAAAAAAGGGTACATAAATGATGTGATTCAATTGAGGTTTAAGGACAAGCAGGTGCTTACCATGGATGATGTATACTATCTGGGGGCATATAATATCAAGCAATATACCGGAAAGACCATAGAGTGAAATGAGAGTTACACAAAAGACCATAGAGTGAAACGAGAGTTCCTAAAAAATGATCAGGATAAACGATTTAACAATTCCCCTTGCATATGATAAGAAAATGCTGGAGGGAATCGTAGCAAAAAGGCTTCATATAGAAAACAGCAGGATAGCTGATATCAGTATTGCCAAGCAATCGGTAAATGCCCGCAACAAACAGGATATCTATTTTGATATGTCTGTTGTTGTACGCGTTTTAGGAGACGAAAGCAAAGTTCTCGCATCAAATGTAGATATTTCTTTCAAAAGAGATAAGAGCATATCCAAAGAAATAGAACTGACCTATACCGTGACCAAGGGCAAAAAGCTGAAAGCCCGACCGGTTGTTGTAGGCTGCGGTCCGGCAGGATTGTTCGCCGCGTTGATTCTGGCACAGGCGGGGGCATGCCCCATACTGCTGGAGAGAGGCTCTGATGTGGACAACCGAAGGAGCAGCGTCTTAGAGTTCTGGAGAACTGGAATGCTTGACACTGCTACGAATGTACAGTTCGGAGAAGGAGGCGCAGGCGCCTTTTCGGACGGAAAACTAAAGGTGGGGCTTAAGGATTCCCGAAAGATCAAGGTGCTGAGCGAGTTTGTGGAGGCAGGGGCGCCTCCGGAAATAATGTACCTGACCAAGCCGCACGTTGGTACCGATCGGTTGCATAAAACTGTTAAGGGAATCAGAGAAAAAATAATAGGTCTGGGTGGCGAGGTACATTTTAACGCAACAGTTACAGAAATACTTGTTAAGGACGGAAATGTGACTGGTATAAGCTTTTCTGAAAATGGAGAAAAGCTGCAGATTTCTTCGGATAATGTGGTTCTGGCAATAGGCAACAGCGCACGAGATACCTTTGAAAGTCTGCTGAACAGCGGCGTGAATATGGAACAAAAGCCTATTGCCGTAGGTGTGCGGATTGAGCACACACAGGAGATGATAAATAAAATCCAGTACGGCGATTTCGCCGGGCATCCTGCCCTTGGTGCAGCTGACTACAAAATGGTAGTTCATCTGAAAAACGGGAGGGGGGTATACACCTTCTGTATGTGTCCTGGAGGAACAGTAGTCGCGGCCACGTCTGAGAAAAACGCTCTTGTAACAAATGGAATGAGCGAATACGCACGGGATGGCAAAAATGCCAACACTGCTCTTTTGGTAACAATAGACAAGAAAGATTTGGGGAGCGATCATCCCCTTGCCGGTGTAGCGTTTCAGCGCAGGATTGAGGCAGCAGCATTTGCAGCCGGTGGTGGAGGGTACAGGGCACCGGTGCAGAGGCTGGAGGATTTCCTTCAAAAACGCGAGACCACAGCTTTTGGCGATGTACTCCCTTCCTATCAGCCAGGTACGGGGTTTGCCGGGGTAGACCGTTATTTGCCGGACTATCTGGCGGATTCGTTGCGTCAAAGTATAATAGAGATGGGTTTGTGGATGCCTGGATTTGCATACCCGGACGCGCTGCTGACCGGAGCGGAGACGCGCAGCTCATCGCCGGTGAGGATTGTAAGGGGTGACAGCCTTGAAGCTACTGGTATCAAAGGCCTATACCCCTGTGGAGAGGGAGCGGGATATGCCGGAGGTATAATTTCAGCTGCTGTGGACGGAGTACGTTGCGCTGAGCGGATATTGGACAATCAATGAACGAATAATATATGCTATTAAAAGAACATGGGTAAGAGAAGAACAAGAGGAACCGGAAGAATTTGGTGGAAGAGCAGAATATAGTGAAAGAGAAGAATATGGAGAAAAGAAAAAATTGATGATAAAAGCAGAGTTTAGTCAATACAAATTAAGCAGTGAATTAATAAAGGCAATCGGCATGCTGAACTTTAACAATCCTACAAAGGTTCAGGAACAGGTCATACCAGCAGTTTTGGAGAAAAGGGATATCATTGTAAAGTCCCAGACAGGGAGCGGAAAGACAGCTGCATTTGCCATTCCTATTTGTGAGATGCTGGACTGGGAGGAAAATAAACCTCAGGCATTGGTAATTACTCCGACAAGAGAGCTTGCCATCCAGGTGAAGGAAGATATTTTCAACATAGGCAGGTTCAAAAGGCTTAAGGTTTCCGCAATATTTGGCAAATCTCCCTTCTATAATCAGGAAAAGGAGCTCAAACAAAAAACACATGTTGTGGTTGGCACACCAGGGAGAATAATAGACCATTTGGACAGAGAGACACTTGATACATCGAATATCAGATTCCTTGTAATAGATGAAGCTGATGAAATGCTCAATATGGGTTTCATCGAGCAGATTGAAACTATAATATCCAGCCTTTCAAAGGATCGTGTGACCGTATTGTTGTCGGCTACCATGCCTGGCGATATAGAAGCTTTATGCAATAAATATATGAAGGAGCCTGTACGTGTTGAAATTGAAGAAAAAAATCCGGCTGCGGACAGGATATATCAGGAAAGATATACTGTTAACCGGGGAGATAAGCTAAAATTATTACGGGATATAACCATATTGGAAAATCCCGATAGCTGTATAATATTTTGTAATACGAAGCAGATGGCTGATGAGGTTTATAACGAGCTGGTAAAGCTTGATTATACATGTGAGAAGCTACATGGGGGTATGGAACAGGATGACAGGTTAAGAACAATGAATGACTTCAAGCAGGGTCGTTTCAGGTATCTGATAGCTACAGACGTTGCCGCCAGAGGAATAGATGTAGATAATATTTCGCTTGTGATCAATTATGATATACCACAGAACAGGGAGAGATATGTCCACAGGATAGGCAGAACCGGAAGGATAGACAGGGGTGGCAGGGCAATAACTTTTGTCGCACCGGACGAAATCAAGTTATTAAATGAGATACATCAATATATAGGAAAAGAGATCCCTTTGAGGGAAAAGCCGGACAAAGAAGCGATAAACAACTCCAGAAAGGAATTTGTCGAAAAAAATAATACAATCCCGGAAATAAAAGAGACAAAAGGCGCTCAGCTCGACAAGGAAATCATGAAATTACATATCAATGCCGGCAAGAAAACAAAGATGAGAGCGGTGGACATAGTGGGTACGCTTTGCAATATCAACGGCGTGACTGCAGCAGACATAGGTATCATAAATATATTGGATGTATCCACCTTTGTAGAAATATTAAACAATAAAGGTGAGTTGGTGCTGAAGGAGCTGCAAAATACACCTGTCAAGGGCAGACTTCGAAAGGTAACCAGGTGTTTTGTAACACTTCATTCCTGAATATCATTCGAAGTGTTACAAATACACATCCTTGATGTTGTGGTCTGTAACATACTAAAGTTTAAGTGTTACAGCCCACCAGGGCAGACAGGTGATTCTGCCCTGCCTTTAATTCACCTTGATTTCCAAAGCTCCGGATTGCTCCATTAGGGATCTTACCTCCTGAGCCTTGTGCTTGGGGCACTTTACGCAGACGACAATGCCGTTTGTTTTATCAAAGTCTGTTTTATCAAAATCCTTGACGCCTTGAACAAAAGTCCCCAATTCTCCTAAATCCTCCTGGTCAGCTTTAATATTCATTATCGTTGACTGTGTTATGGATTCCATCTTTGCAAGCTTTTCCTCATCATATGCACTGATGATCATATCTCTTCTATCGATACGGCTGTTCTTCAAAGCGTCAACCAAACCGCCCACTTCACTGGGATCAGCGAAAATACCAAATAAATGCATAAATACCTCCTGTTTCATTTCTCTAAAATGTAGGCAGGTTATCCAATCTGTCACTTCCCGTGTCAGTGGAATCAACTTTCAGGAATGTTGCACCATTTCTTCCGTAGCCCACATCTACACCCTCAATGGCTCCTTCCTTTGCCATGGTTATAACATGGCCAAGGGGAAAGATATCTCCATTGGAGAGCATGACATCTGTAATATCACCACTGTCATCTTTTCTTATTTTAACGATCTTTTTATTCAAAAATTAATCCTCCCCATCTTGTAAAAAATTAGTATTAACAATCTTGTTCAAAAATTACTCCGCCTCATTTTGTTCAATAATGAAGGTGGTTAACTTAGCATTTGCAGAAATGAAGGATATATTCAAAGCAACATTGGAAGCGAATCCAGTATAAAACTGGTTTATTTGATTTAAGATATATGAGGCAACTCTTATTTGGTTTATGAAGTTTGTTTGGCTTATGAAGTTGATTTGGAATTTTATTTGGAGGGATTTCATATGGAGAAAAAACCTGATGGCAAACTTGAATCTGTAGGCAGGGTGGGAATAAGGAATAAGGAGACAAACGAAATCGTTAGTGTCTATCCCTATAAAGTCGAGGGTTCTGACCAGGAAATTGAAGATAAGGTAAAATCGTGGTTCTATCCCAACGCCAGTGAAAATGAAAAGCATTTTACAGATTGTTTTGTGGACTCTCTTTCATATAAGGAATTAATGAACGCAAAAGACAATTTTGCCGATTAGCTGCATTGTGTTAACGGCCAGCTATGCGTTAACCCCAGCTATGCGTTAATACTCAGCTGTGTTTTATCGCCCGGTAATGCGTGCCTGGAAGACGCGTAGTATGAAGCGGGGCAGGTCGAGCATCCTCTTCGCGCGCCAGGGCTCTTTACACAGGCGGTAAAACCACTCAAGGCCGTTCCTGCGGAAAAATTCCGGAGCGGGCTGCACTACTCCTGCCAGCACGTCTATGGTACCTCCGACGCCGATGCACACCTTGGTATTGAGCCTTCCCGAGTTCCGGGTGATCCACTTTTCCTGTTTTGGTGCGCCAAGGGCTACAAGAAGGATATCCGCCCCTGATGCGTTTATGTCATTTATAATTGAATCCTCATCATAATCTTTGAAATATCCGTTTCTGCATCCTGCCACTTTGACTCCCGGATGCATTGCAACAATGTTTTCAGTGGCTTTTTCGGCCACGCCCGGCTTTGAACCGAAAAAGTAAAATGAAGCCTTATTTCCGTCAAAAAGCCTGAACATTTCCCGCGCCATATCAATACCTGATACCTTGCAGGGAACTGCCCGCCGGAGTATTTTCGACGCCAGCACCACACCGGCACCGTCCGCCACCAGCAAGTCTGCGTTTTTCAGTATTTCCTTCAGTTCAGGATCCCTCTGGGCCTGCATCATGATTTCGGCATTCGGTGTATAGATTTTGTGGACCCTGTCCTCTGAGAGGAAGCCGGCCACTATCTCCAGCGCCTGAGGCATTGTGACGCAATCCACGGGTATGCCCAGAATATCAACGGTTTTTCTTTGTCTGTCATTGGAATTCAGCTCTGAAGTATTTGTCATTACAGCCTCCGGGTAATATTGAATATATAATCCGAAAATTATATCAGAAGTTCATATTATAGAGTTTATTTTACAACCTTCTCTTTGTCAATAAAGCGTGTTGAAGTTGGGTATGATCTTTGCTGCATTTATTGAGAAAATACCGGGAAGCTTTGTAAAATAAGGCATATTGTCATATAATATAAAGACATATTATCATGTAAGATAGTCGAAGAGGGAGGTTTAGCTATGGCAAAAGACAGAAAGATAAAGCAACGGCTTAAAAAGGCCTTCAATATAGGCAAGGATTATGTTTGGATCATCCTGGGCTCGCTGATAACTGCGGCAGCCATAAATGTGTTTCTTGTACCATACAAGATCGCGCCGGGCGGAGTTTCGGGTATAGCCACCGTTGTATTCCACTTGAGCGGGGGCAGGTTTCCTGTAGGTGTAACCATGCTGGTGCTCAATATTCCACTTTTTATTGTTGGATACAGGTTCGTGGGCCGTAAGTTTGCATTTCGGACATTGTTCAGCACAGTGTTTCTCTCGTTGGCAATCGACCTTAGCGAGCCACTGACCAATTATTTTATTAAAACATTCATCATGCAGATGGAGGGTGCGCCAACAACGCCGGATCTACTGCTATATGCAGTTTTCGGAGGGATATTGTCCGGTGCAGGCCTTGGTATTGTGTTCCGGTCGGGTGCGACAACTGGAGGTACAGACCTGGCGGCACGAATCGTACATCATTTTCTTCCGCATTATACAATGGGAAAGCTTCTGCTTTTCATAGACGGCGCTGTAATCGTCTTTGCAGCGGTGGCCTTCAAGAGCTTCCTGCTTGGCTTATATGCCATAGTTTCACTGTTTATTTCTTCAAAGGTAATTGATACCATACTCGAAGGTGTGAATTTCGCAAAGGCGGTTTATATCATTTCAGAACAAACCGACATGATAGCAGACCGAATCATGAAAGAGCTTGACAGAGGTGTGACAGCCCTGAAAGGAACCGGTATGTATACACATGATGACAAGCAGGTTCTGTTTTGCGTTCTTAACAGGGTACAGCTGCCCATACTGAAGTCTATGGTAAAGGAAATAGATCCAGGTGCATTTGTTATTTTGATGGATATCCGTGAAGTCCTGGGTGAAGGCTTCAAGGGCTATGAATGATGTCCGCTTTGGTAGCATATGCCTGCTGGTAAATTGCTGCTCATGCCAATGGGTCTTTAAATACTGAGTTCCTTTTCACCCGCTTCTTTATATCCTGAAGCCGCTCAAGGTCCTTAATACCGGCTATTCCGTATTTCCTGCAACACTTCCTGCAGACCGAACGGTTGCCTCCGTATCCTGGATTGATATTCACAGCCTTGTGTATCCTGAACAGGAAGCGGGGCTTTATTTTTCTGCAGCTTCCGCATCTCGGAAACAACTCCGGTATATATAGCAGAAGCAGCACAATGACCCCTGCAATTACTGAAATATACCATACTTCCATTTTTAGCACCATACTCTGTAAGATTATCAATACATAGATATTTCTTTGGTGCTGCCAATATTACACAGGCATTGAGGGAAAGTTGACTGAGGGACGGCTTTTGCCACCGCCCTATAACGCGAAAAGGGCTGCCGTTTGGGGCAGCCCTTTCCTGTGCAGTAATTCTGCAACGGGTTTGATTCATATATCCCGCCATATTACTGCTTGTTAACGTTATAGTTGTTGCCGGTGTAGGATTCAAATACCTTTTTAACAATGTTGCCGCCGATCTTTCCGGCATCCCTTGAAGCGATATCACCGTTGTAGCCCTGCTTGAGATTTACACCAACCTGATTTGCAATTTCATATTTCATATTTTCAAATGCCGCCTTGCTTTTTGAATTCTTAGCCATAAAACTGCCTCCTTCAATAAAATTTATTCACCGTTTTATCGGTGTGATTTTATATTTTGCAGTTTCGGTTAATTTATTACGGTAAATTATTCTACTAACCGCCTTATCTATTCGCGGGCATTAGCAGGACTATGTCTGAACAACAGGCTTATGGAATACAAGCCTGCGATACCTACGATTGAAAATACTATCCTGCTGAAAGCGGAGATGGTGCCGTTGAACAAATTGCCACCGAATATTGCAGTGACGAGATCATAATTGGCAATACCCACAAGCAGCCAGTTTGCAGCTCCGATTATTACAAGTATCAGTGCCAGTCTGTCTAAAGGTGTTCTATTCATAGAAACAGCTCCTTTTCTTTTCAAATTATTTTTATAGGTTTATATTGATTTATTATAACCGTTGGTCCGGTAAAAATTCATTTCCATTTTTTATGCGGTTTGATGGCTTGGGAAGTTCATCAAAAAAGACACAGATGGTACTTGTTGCTTTGGAACTTACAATTGCGTTTTCGAGAGTGCATTTTCCATCTTGCTGGTGTTTGCAGTTGAATGAGCAGTTAATGGTCGTCATATTGGTTACCTCCTGCAACATCTGTTAGATTCGAAAATTTGGTAGTGATATTCTTCTATTATTCCCGAAAAATGCACATATAACCTTATCATAAAAGCTCCGGGCTGATGAAAGGCCCGGAGCCTTTATATGAATAACCGCCGGCTTCCGCGGGAACCGGTTGTTAATGGAGGGTAAACAATATGAATAGGATATCTAACAGGTTATATAATATGTTTCTGGACTGTGATAAGTGACATTTTTTGTTGACATGCAGGATTGCCGGAGGTAGATTAATATAGAGCGGAGGGAAGATGAAATGGATGATACACAAAATGGCGGCATACAGGCCGAAGGCAGGTTTATAGAAATGCCGAATGTACCTGGTGGTGCGGTTTGCCTTGCCATAGCAGATGGAAGGATATCTTTTGAAATCGAAAAGGCTCTGGCTCATTTTGGCGTTGGACTTATTAAAACATCCCGGCATCATGGTTTGTATGAAGCGGTGGCTTTTCATCCCGACATGATGCTCCATCACGCCGGAGGAAAAACGGTTGTATATGCCCCGGGCACCGGCGAAGAAATGATTGCAGCCCTTTGTAATGCTGGCTTCAGGCTCATTTTGGGTGAATCGGAATTATCACCCGGATATCCGGCTGATATCGCATATAATGTCGCCAGAGTCGGTGGATACTATTTCCACAATCTGAAATATACCGATCCTGTACTGAAAAAAGAACTGGAAAGGCATGGAGCGGAGCCCGTACATGTGTCTCAAGGCTACAGTAAGTGCTCAGTTTCCATTGTCGATGAGAAGTCTATGATAACTGCTGATGCAGGTATTGCAGCAGCTGCTGAAAAAAAAGGTCTTGAAGTTCTTAAAATCGACAGCACGCAAGGAATAATACTACCTGGATTGAATTATGGCTTCATCGGTGGATGCAGCTGCCTTCTGGATGAAAAAACCTGGGCTGTGTGCGGAGACGCGCAGTCGCTTTTGGGTTTTGAAGTCATTTGTGGGTTTCTGGAAAAGAGAAATATGCGTATTGTATCACTTTCTGACGGACATGTGGTAGATTTTGGCTCACTTATTCCTCTTTTGACAAGCTGAAATAAAGTTGTTTCAGACGGGTTATCATGATGGAAACTAACTTCCCTTCAATACATATAATGTATCAAGTGCGTAGAAGGCGACAAATGGCGCAGCGGGTGGCATATATTGCATGGAGCCAACTGCATACATCATTTTGCTTAGACATATACTAGCACTTGAAGGGATGTGAAAAAAATGCAATTTCTTTGCATCGGGGTAAACGGCAATGGTAAAGCTGTTGCGCAGCAAATTGAAAGTGAGCTCCGGCAGCTGAGGAATAAGAAAATCAACTATTCAATAGATGAGATAAATTCCGAAGGCAATACATCAATCGTATGCACAATTAATGAGGGGAAGCATAACAGGGAAAAACCTGCCGAATCCTATAAAATCCTTACCGCATACATTTCAAATGCCCTTGCTGATTATATAATAGACCAGTATGAAGAGAAACTGCTGATCAGGATCATAAACAACAATTATTGCTATTTTAGCCAGTCAGAAAAAAAAGACATCCTGAACAAGGCACTCTCTATCATTAAAAATGAAGACAGTAATTTTTTCAACAGCCTGTTCCAGATCAGAAGGCGAAATGTCATCATATGCAGACTTATAGATTATTTTGAGAATTCCAACAACATCATACTTGATGGGTTTGTCAATTTCAGACTTAAGGAGTATATAAAGGATCTTGAGGAGATTGCAGACAAGGCTGTGGATGATTTTCTCATGGACAGGGAATACAGCGAGTTCATAAGGCTGCTCAGATACTTCGTGGACATACAGGAACCAAAGTTCGATACTGTTCATGTAATAGCAGGCTACGAAAATAAATACATCCTTCTGGATGATGCAAAAAGAGAGATAACAAACGAATGTATTCAGGAGTATGCAGCCGAGATTTCAGAAGGTGAGATAAATTATGATGATCTGCTGGTCAGCTCGCTCATAACTTTTGCCCCCAGAAATGTTGTAATCCATTGTACCGGGAAGTTCAGGAATAAGGAACTTATGGAAACCATCAAGAATGTATTTCTCGGGAAAGTGGTCGTATGCCAGGGTTGTGAGGTTTGTCTTATGAACTTCGCAAAGAGTGAAAACAAGAAATAGTCGTCTGTACTTCTGTATTATAACCGTCTTTTTACATTTAATTGTCCATTGTGCTAATTTCCTACAAAATTTTAAGCATATACATATTGACAAGAATGATTTAGATGGTACAATATATGGTATGAGTACAAGATAAGGTATCCTAATAATTTTGTTGCGCATGATGTAGTCCTTTTGAGTTTTAAGTTGCTTACAAACTGTTAAAAATGAAAATTTTTAAATATTTTACTAAAGAAGAAATATTTAAGCAACGAAAGAAGACTTAAACAAAAGAAAAGTTTAACGCAGCACAAATGATGAATAATCCGGGGAAAGAAAAGAGAGTCAAAAGCTCTCTTTTTCCCATTTTATGCGGTAAATTTCCTATTCTGTTTCATTGGGCAATTCGTTTATGCTATAATTATTCTGCTTGAGTTAATGCTATTATTCTTAAGTCAAACATTCATAACAGATAATTTTGGAGGGAGCAGCTTGGAGATCATAGGATTCATCGGCCCCAGCGGTACCGGAAAGAGCCACAGGGCAACATGGGTGGCTAAGGAAAGAGGAATTGAGTACATTATAGATGATGGCTTGCTTATAAAGGATAATCAGGTTGTGACCGGAATCTCAGGTAAGAGGGAAAGCACCAGGATTGCTTCTGTTAAGAGGGCGCTGTTCCTGGATGTAAACCACAGAGATGATGTCGCAGCCGCTATAAAGCGCTGCAATCCAGATAAGATACTGCTGATCGGCACTTCTGATGAAATGGTTGAAAAGATTGCTGCCAGGCTTGGTTTGCCGGATGTCTCGCAGAAAGTATATATAACTGAGGTGGCAAGTGATTTTGAGATACAGCAGGCCATAAACACCAGAAGGCAGCAGGGCAAGCACGTAATACCCGTGCCGACATTTGAGATAAAGAAGGATTTTTCGGGTTATTTTCTTGACCCGCTACAGATATTCAGACGGAAAGGCAAGGGCAATTATCAGCTTGAAGGCGAGAAATCAGTTGTCCGGCCGACATTCAGTTATCTTGGTAACTATACAATATCAGACTATACCATTTATCAGATAACAGATTTCGCAATGAAGGAAATACCTGGTATAAGTAAAGTCACCAGATTCAGGGTGGAGAATCATCCGGATGGAACATATATGGAAATGGATCTTGTGCTTTTTTATGGGTTCCCCATTAAGACCCTGATTCAGGAAGTACAGTCAAAAGTAAGGAGTGAGGTCGAGAAACTGACGGCGCTCAACATAAAGTCTCTGAATATTGCGGTCAAAAGCCTTATTGTACCTTCAAAGAAAAGCTATTCATAACAGGATGCCGGCCATAACAGGATAGCCGGCTATAACAGGATGCCGGACATGGAAGCTAAACAAGAAAGGTCAGTACCCGGATAGCTTCTGAATTGCACGTGGTATTGCATCCTTAGAGTTGCCCCAGGGAGCATCGTTGTTCCGATAGTCGAATTTTTTCGTGAACCAGTCTGTTTCCTGCCTTATGCGGTCCAGATTTTCCAGTTGCATCTTTATGAGGATTTCATTGAAATTCCCCGCTTCAGATGCCTTCAGGAATTCGGCCGATATTTCAAACAATTGCCTGAAATGCTTTATACAGAAGCCCTTTTTACTGTTAAACAAATTTCTGAAATCAGCTTCCTTTTTCCACAGGTGAAATATGATCTCCAAATAACGGGTCATTGTATAAGTGATCTTGTCACAAACCGCACAGCTGGTTTCAATGTTTCTGAGCAAATCTGCAATTGCTTTACGGGTTTCGGCATTATCTTTACGTTGAGTCTTTGCTGATGCTTTTTCAAGCCTGCCGAGCTGTTCCGCCAGGTGGGTATCCAGCACAAGTGCGAGGCCCAGGCGGTTTTCCTGCCTGTTGTACAGCATTTGGAAATGCCTTCTGCAAAAGCCTTTATCATTGGTTTCCTTCCTGCAATCGGGTTCCATCAGGGAAGGGCCAAGGTGGTATTCGAGGTAATGCTCCTCGGTCCGGCTCTCCAAAAGGCAAAGTGGGCATTCGCAATCTTCAGAAAAAGCTTCGGTTACGGGGATGGTGTAAATTTTATCCTTCATCAGGACCTCACAGTCGAGTATACTTTCAATATACCTTCAACGCAAATATCTGGCGTAAAGTCGACAATATACCAGCATTGAATTTTCTTATTATAGATTATACCATTGATTTAAATAAAACCATTAATTAAGATTATATCAAATTAAGATTATATCATTATAGCAAGGGAATATATAAGCGGATATTCAAAGCGAAGAGAGGGGACAAGGGATGGATTACAGGGGGTATGCAATATTTGAAGGTAAAAATTGTGTGACTGTTGAGGGTATACGGGATTTTGACCCTGTTCATACCTTTGAATGCGGGCAATGCTTCCGCTGGCGCAGGGAAGATGACGGCAGCCATACGGGAGTTGCCGGAGGAAAGATTGCAAATATCGGGTATGCTGATGGTGTAATGACCGTCAGGAATACCGGCATAGATGAGTTCAAATCCTTCTGGTTTGATTATCTGGACCTTGGAAGGGACTATTCGGAAATCAAAAAGATAATAATGAAGGATGAAATAATGGAACAGGCCATCAGCTTTGGACATGGTATAAGGCTGTTGAAGCAGGACATCTGGGAAACTTTGATTTCATTCATCATTTCGGCGAACAACAGGATACCCATGATAATGAAAGTGGTGGCTGCGATTTCGAAGGAGTATGGCAATCCGCTGGAGTACAATGGTGAGCGGTTTTTCAGCTTTCCCAGTGTTGAAAAGCTGGCTGCCTCATGCATTGAGCAGCTTCAGATATGCAGGGGTGGCTTCAGATGCAAATATATACTTGGATCAGCACTGCTGGTTGAAGACAGAAGCATCGATCTTTCCGGTGTGGGAGGGCTGGAGGCTGACGAAGCACGCAACCTGCTTATGGGCTTCCCCGGAGTCGGACAGAAGGTCGCTGATTGCACCCTTTTGTACAGCGGTACCCGGTATGATGTATTTCCGACAGATGTCTGGGTGAAGCGTGTTATGGAAGAACTGTATTTCAAACGCGAGGCTTCATTCAAAGAGATTCAGCAGTTTGCATCGGATTATTTCGGACCGCATGCGGGCTTGGCACAGCAGTACCTCTTCTACTATGCAAGGGAGAATAAGATCGGGGCATGACACACTATTTCCCAACCATAAATAATATATGGTGAAGGGAGTGTATTTCTTGTGTATGGTCTTGCAGTAGTGGAATCGGGGAATTATGCCTTAAGCCTTTGCAGGCTTCTGGAAAAGAAGGGTTTTTATTTTGAAGTGGTCGCAACCCCATGTCGGATTGCGAAGGGTGGCTGCGGCTATTCAATTAAATTCCCACTGGAATACAAGGATGTGCTAATAGGCGAAGCCACTTTGAATAATATTAGAATTGAGGCGGTTTATAAGGTTATTACAGGTTTTAACAAAAACTATTATGAGAGAATATGAATTTGATTTGCAATGATTTTTTGAGAAAGAACAAAGCAGAATCGGATTAAACGACTTAACAGAGTTATAAAGCATTTAGGCATTCTTGTTATTGAAATACGGCGGTGCTATAATGAATTTAAGATATTAATAAGCCTGAGGTGCACGGACGAACTCTTTATTTTGAACCTACATCGAGTAAAAGGGAGTCTGGCGTTTGGAAGAGGATATCAGGCCCCAGCGTAATACCGTCACCGTCTCGAACGTGTGCAACGGCAGGGGAAGATTGATACTTCCGGCAGGACACCCACCTAGCGTGGGCTAGGTGTCAAAATAAGGGGGAACGGCATTTTCGGGTTTAAATATCAGGGGCTGGTGGGAATTTCCACCAGCTCATTTTTTATTGAATGGGGACGGTTCAAGTTCTACCGAATTAATTTTTGGCAGAACCAGAACCGTCCCCAGTCATCTTTTTGGCAGAACCAGACCCTCCCAACCTTAGCCCAGCCTGCCTATTTTTCCTTTATTTTTAATTCCAACCCCACCAGTTCCTTTTCCATCTCATCCTGCCGGTTCTTTATCATGGACAGTTCATCCAATATCCTGCCGGTTGTTTCCCGCAGCTCCTCGTTACTGTCGCGCAGCATCCGGAAACTCTCCATTATCAAATCCCGTATATTTTCTACTGTCATTGTATCCCCGATGTTTGGAATGAATTTGTAAAATGCCAGTTTGAGGCCGCCCGTAAGAGTGCCGGGAATATTGTATACGGCTGTTTTGGCTGCTTCGTCTGCGAAATTCGTCTTGTATGTGAGGCATAAAATGTCACCCTTGTAAGGAAAGCTGTACCGGTATGGTTTGCCCCAGCTGATGCCTGATTGATATCCTATCCGGCAGTATATGACCCCGTCCCTCAGCCAGTATATTATTACGCTGTCATTGAGCCACATTATGGATGCGTTTTCAAATGTATGGATGGAATTGTGCATTACGATTTCACCCGACCATTGCTCGCTGTCGGCTTTCTTTTGGCGGTAAATCAGTTCATATTGTCCGGCGGAAGCCCTTTGATAACTGAGGTGGATTGTTCCGTCACAGTCCAGGACGGCCTTTGGATAGCCGCAGTCACCATTGTAGTCGGTAATGGGTACATAATCTCCCCAGCGCTTCAAGCTAATGTCGTAATTTTTCTCACCCAACTGCAGGTGCTTTCCGTCTGAAGCCTGATAAAAGGCATGTATGCTTCCTTTTCCATCGTATATCACAGAAGCGGGACAGGAATTGTCGGATACATAGTCGACTACCCTTGGTTTTCCTCCCTTTCCGGCGCCCAGTATCTGGTGGGAAAGGATAGGTGAACGTTCCTGCTTCAAAACATAGAATAAGTGAATCTCATCCCTTAAAGGGATAACGCGCAGGTGCTTGTCGTAAACGGATGGGGACCGGCTGCTGAGTACGGGGATCGTTTTGACTGCACTGCCTTCCATCAGTACATAGTGCAGATTGCCCTGCAAATCCTGTAACAGTATATGGAACCGGTCTTCTGTGTCCATTTCCGCAGAGAAAGATGAAAAAGCACCTCTGTTCACAGAAACCGGATTTGTCCATATATTCTTCCTGGTGAGGGAACTGTAGCATAGCCCAAACCGTTCGCTGTGGTAAAAGTCAAGAACTTCGCCTGTGGATTGTCTGAAGATGAAGTGGACATTGCCAGGATTGTACATATTCCGCTCCGATTCATCAAAAATTAACCGTTTGCTAAAAATATATGAGCAAAATCCATTTTAATGATTACGAATATCAAATCTTCATAAAAAGGGCAGCCATTAATCACAAATGATGGGTGGATACATATTATGAGAATGAGAGGGAATTCAAAATAGCTTTGAATGAAGGGGGATTTAGATATGGGCTATAATCAAGATAAGCTGCTTCCAGGGCTGATTTGTGAGAAAGATCTGCACAAGATCAAGGAGGCAGTCTGTATACAGGTAGAGAAAATTTATGATTCATGCAAGGAAAAGGACTGCGTAGAGGATGCGAGGGTGTATTTCCGGAACCCCGGCAGGGTTCAGGGACTGATAAACAATGCTATAAATGTGAAAGCAAAAAATGCAGAAGTGGTAAAGGTCTTTGCCGATGTTGAAGAGGTGCCGTTCAAGAGGGGTTTCTTTACTGTTGACGTGAAATACTTCATAAAGGTGGACATTGAGTTCTATTTGACAAGGCCAAACGGTGGGATAAATGTGGTTCGGGTTCCGGGATTGGTAACATTCGACAAGAAGGTCATACTGTTCGGTTCCGAGGGCAGCGTGAAGATATTCAAATCCCAGTACACCGGTAACTGTCAGGATGATCGGGTACATAGCTCACTTGAGCAAAGCAATCTTCCGATGTCAAAGGTTGAAGTGGCAGAGCCTATCACCTTGAGTGCAAAAGTTATCAGCCTCTTTGAACTGAAACATTGCGACCATGACCATGACCACGATCATGACCATGATCATGACCGTTATATACCCAGCAATATTAGTGAGATTCTTGAAGAAGTTGATTTGGATGATGTTGGGTTTGGAAAAGACGAAGGTGTAGGTGGAGAAGGAGGAGGCTTGCCAAGGAGGGTTGTAGTAGTGACCATAGGCATTTTCTCCATAATCAAGCTCGCAAGACTGGTACAGCTGCTGATACCTGCTTTCGATTTCTGTGTTCCACATAAGAGATGCATTGCCGCTACCGAAGAAAATCCATGTGAACTGTTCGAAACCATTGAATTCCCCACCGAAGAGTTTTTCCCGCCTCAAAAATTTGAGTTCCCGGGGGCAGAGGAAAATGAAAGGTCCATGGTTGGTGAAGGTTGATATGCATAAACAATAGCAGGATGGAAAGGGATGGGAAACCATCCCTTTATCTTTCCCATCCAATTTCTGCCTTACATTGCCCTGCCAGGTATCAGCATATCCACAACTCCATATACCAATGCTCCGAGGATGGCGCCAATAAAAGACACCGAATACCCTGGTACTATGAAGTTAATGGCATAGATTATAACCACTGCGGCAATAAATCCTGTAATTCCCCTGCCAAAGGGTGTCGCATCCACATGCAGTGTCCTTGAGACAACATAGTCCAATATTGATAAGACTACTGCAGCGAGCAGAAGGGACCAAATGCTGCTTATCGTAAACCCTGGTGTGACGGCCGCGGTGACTACCAATACAACTGCACTGGCAATGAATCGTCCAACAACGTGCAAAATGCTGAAACTGCCGGTTCTTGAGCCTTCGTTGGCTTCGGCCATCGAATCACTTCCTTTCGTATGCGGATTGGTTTACTGAAGGCACATAATTATGCCTGAATATATTATTTAATCAAAGAAAGGTATTTATACAGCCGCTTTGCTGCTTCAATCAGTTTACTTTTAAAGCATAATTTGATAAAATGATTTGTACTATTTGAACGTAACCAATCAGGATACACTTTGTGCATCTTGTGGCGCATGCGTGAACTTCGCCCCGATTACACAAGATAAACAACAGGGCGGAGTTTTTGAATTTTTTAGTTGAAGAGGAACCATGCTTCAGTTGAAGAGGATATTAGCTTTAAATGAAGTATATGCTGGTTTTAAGGAAGTGGGGGATTGATGGAACTATGCTGAAAGGTTTGCTTGGAGATGCACGATCGATAGCCGAAAGAGATCCGGCTGCAAAGACGCTGATTGAGGTTATATTGCTATATCCGGGGTTTCATGCCCTGTTTTATCATAGGCTTTCGCACTGGTTTTATGCCAGGGGGATGTTTTTTATTTCGCGGTTCATTTCACAGTTTGCCAGATTTTTTACCGGAATAGAAATCCATCCAGGAGCGACAATAGGAAGGGGCTTGTTCATCGACCACGGCATGGGGGTCGTATTTGGCGAGACGGCTGAAGTGGGCGATAACTGTACCATATACCATGGAGTCACCCTTGGTGGCACGGGGAAGGATACAGGTAAAAGACATCCTACCATCGGGAATAATGTCCTTATCGGATCAGGCGCCAAACTGTTGGGGCCGATAACCGTCGGAGACAATTCCAGGATTGGGGCAGGATCGATAGTGCTTGACGACATAGAGCCTGATTCGACAGTGACCGGAACCAAGGCAAGATCTGTCAGGCGGGAAGGAAAGCGTGTCGTCCCTTCAATGGAACTGGACCAGATTCATATGCCAGATCCGGTATCCCAGGAACTGTGCAGAATCGCATTGCGTATAAGCCATCTTGAAGAGGCTTTGAATAAAAAAGAAGAGTTGTCGGAAAAAAAGAAAGAAGCATATCAGCAGGAGGAGTTATCAAAATGAAGCTTTATAATACACTGACAAAGCAGAAGGAAGAATTCAAACCGTTGATAGGAAATGAAGTAAGGATATATTCGTGCGGGCCTACTGTTTACCAGTTTGCACACATCGGGAACCTCAGGACCTATGTTTTCATGGATATATTGAGACGTGTCCTTAAATATAACGGATTCAGCCTTAAGCATGTCATGAATATAACAGATGTAGGACACCTGGTCGCCGATGCCGATGAAGGCGAGGACAAGATGATGGTGACTGCCAGGGAGCAGAAAAAGACACCCTGGGAAATAGCCGAGTTCTTTACCGGGGTGTTTATGAAGGACACCGCCGAGCTGAATATAGAAATGCCGGAAATCGTAGCGAAAGCGACCGATCATATAAATGAGATGATCAGCTTTGTAGAGAAGCTTGTAGAAAAGGGTTTTGGTTACGAGACCAGCGATGGGGTATATTTTGATATAGGGAAATTCAATGGATACGGGAAACTCTCCGGTCTTGATCTTGAAGGGCAGATAGCCGGGTCGAGGGTGGATGTGAACGAGGAGAAGAGGCATCCGGCAGACTTCGCCCTGTGGAAGAAGGCGCCGAAGGAGCATATAATGCAGTGGCCAAGCCCGTGGAGTATGGGATATCCGGGTTGGCACATCGAATGCTCGGCAATGAGCATGAAATACCTCGGTGAGGTTTTTGACATACATACCGGAGGAGTTGACCATATTCCGGTACATCATGAGAATGAGATAGCACAGAGCGAGGCGCTTCTCGGAAAGCCTGCGGTAAATACCTGGCTGCACGGCGAGTTCCTTCTTGTTGACAACGGAAAGATGTCAAAGAGCCTCAAGAACACCTACACGGTATCAGATCTGAAGGAGAACGGTCTAAATCCGCTGGCTTTCAGATATCTCTGCCTGAACGCCAATTACAGGAGCAAGCTCAACTTCACCTGGGATGTCATTAAATCAGCACAGGTATCGCTGGACAGGCTGCTTGAAGGGACTCTTGCCCATAAGAACGGGAGCGATGTGGTTGATGTGGCTGTTGTGGATGGTTTCAGGAAGGAATTTGATGAAGCGGTAAATGACGACCTCAACATACCACGTGCACTGGGCGTCGTATGGAATGTAATCAGGTATGGGGTAAAATCCAGGGTTATGTATGACCTGCTGGTGGACATGGATGCGATATTGGGATTGGACATTTCAAGCTATTCCGGAAAGGAAGATAATTCAACGAATGAATCACTGGACAGCGAGATAGAAGGATTGATTGAGAAAAGGCAGCAAGCCAGGAAGGACAAGAACTGGAAGCTGGCCGACGAAATCAGGGATGAGCTGAAGGAGAAGGGTATAGTGCTGGAGGACACCCCTGCAGGAGTGAAGTGGAAGAGGAATTGATAAATGTTAGAGGCTTAAGAAAGCTAAAGAAGATTTAAGAAGTCTAAAGAAGACTTAAGAAAGCTAAAGAAGACTTAAGAAGGAATTGATGAATGATAGAAGAAATATTTGAAGCAACAAGCGACGGGTTTTCAATTAAAGAGAGCGATATCAGTTCTTATTCGCCGCTTGTGCTTGCATATCTGGGGGATGCTGTTTATGAGGTCTACATCCGCACCCTGCTTGTGAGCGAAGGCAATTCAACAGTACATAAACTGCACAAACGATCGGTTGACTATGTAAAAGCAAAGGCACAATCGGACATACTACACAGGATAATGGACGAGCTCTCGCCCGACGAGCAGGATATAGCACGCCGTGGTCGCAATGCGAAATCCGGAACCATACCCAAGAACGCCAATGTGACTGAGTATAAGCACGCCACAGCATTTGAGGCGCTTCTCGGGTATCTGTATCTTAAAAAGGATTACACACGGCTTAAACAGCTGCTAAAGCTGGCGACCGGCAAGGAAGCGCAGTGATACCCGGGTTTATTGGATGGATGTTGGTTGGAAATCGTTAATGGATTGATGAAAGGTTGGTAATGAGATGCAAAATAAAAAGTTTGATGGTATGGAAAAATTTAAAAACAAGAGTAAGAAGCCCTTTGGCGGTGGCTCGAAATCCTTCGGAGGCGGTGGAAAAACATTCGGCGGTGGCGGGAAAACCTCAGGGGGTACTGGTAATAGCTATGGTGATGCTGGAAAATCCTTCGGTGAAGGTGGAAAAACCTTTGGCGGCGAAGCAAAATCCTATGGAACCGGTGACAAATCCAGAAGCACTGGCGCAAAACCGTATGGCTCCGGATCAAAACCCTATGGTGGCGGCTCAAAGCCTTATGGTGCAGGAGCTAAACCATACGGCTCGAACTCAAAATCTTATGGTACCGGCGAGAAGACCTATAACTCCGGCGAAAGAACCGAAGCCGGAGGCGAAAAAACCTACGGCGGAAGTGGTAAAACCTATGGTGGCAGCGGCAAAACCTATGGTAGCAGCGGCAAAACCTATGGCTCCGGCACCAAAACCTACGGTGGCAGCGGCAAAACCTATGGCTCCGGTTCCAATACCTATGGTGGCGGCGGTAAAACCTATGGTAGCGACACCAAAACCTACGGTAGCAGCGGAAAAACCTATGATAGCGGAAAGGCAACCGGCGAAGACAGACCGAAATATGGAACCCCGACAGTCGGTGATGACAGAGGCGGAAGAAAAACCTATGGGAACAAGCCGGTAAGGGCTGACGAGGGCAACAGACCAGGGAGAACAGGAAGATACGACCAGGGAGCAGTCAAATTCGGAGGAAAGCCCGAAAGGCCCGAAAGGCCTGAACGCTCGGATCGTTCGTATCGTGATAATAGTGAACTGAAACGCGATGATATGAAACTGAACCGTGAGTTCAAAAAACCGGAATGGGACGACAGGAGAAACGATGAGTCTGATCCTGACGGCAATGAAAGGATCGAGGGCAGGAATTCTGTATTGGAAGCTCTGAAAGCAGGACGGAGCATAAACAAGATATTAGTTGGAAAAGGTGAAAAAGAAGGCTCGATCAATCAGATCATTGCCATTGCAAGAGAAAAAAAGATAATAATACAGGACGTTGACAGGAGCAAGCTGGACAGCATTTCAGAAACCCACGCACATCAGGGAGTTATTGCTTTCGCAGCGGCCAAGGAATACGTCGAAGTGGATGACATACTGAATATCGCGAAAGAAAGCGGAAAACCGGCCTTTATAATTGTGCTGGATGAAATAACCGATTCATACAATCTTGGCTCTGTATTAAGATCGGCAAATGCGTCAGGAGCCCATGGTGTAATCATCCCAAAAAGAAGAGCCGTGGGATTGACTGCAGCTGTTTCAAAAGCATCGGCGGGCGCAATAGAACATGTTCCGGTAGCCCGTGTTACCAACCTGGTCCAAACCCTTGAATATCTTAAAAAGCAAGGTGTTTGGGTAATAGGAACGGACTCTGACGGAGAAAAGCCTTATTACGAAAATGACTACAAGGTACCGGTGGCAATTGTGGTCGGCAGTGAAGGGGAAGGAATAAGGAGACTGGTCAGAGAGGTATGCGATGTGACAGTCAACATACCCATGAGGGGAAACATTAATTCGTTGAACGCTGCAATTGCAGGTGCCGTAGTTATGTTCGAGGTGCTGAAGCAAAGAGAGAATAAAGCCTGATCAGCCATATGGGATTATATTACATCCGTGGCAAATGTTATATTGCAACTTGACATAAAAGACTGCTTTAAATATAATATGTAGTAAGTATGTCCGATGTTTTGTAATCCAGTATGGATATCTATATACCAGCAAGCTTTTAATGTTGAACTTTAGTAATGCATAAATTTGCGAGGGGGCGTTTAATTGAAGCCTAATGCACAAGCCGAGGCGCCACTATCTTACATTGCCATGGCAGATGAGGATATCATAATAGATGCAAAGGCTGGCGACATTAAAGCCCTTGAGTTCCTTATCAACAAATATAAAAGCTTCGTTCGTGCCAAGGCCCGAACGTATTTCCTTATAGGCGCCGACAGGGAAGACATCATTCAGGAAGGCCTCATCGGGCTTTATAAGGCTATCAGGGATTACAGGGGGGACAAGCTCTCTTCCTTCCGTGCATTTGCGGAATTGTGCATAACGAGGCAGATCATAACAGCCATCAAGACAGCCACCAGACAGAAGCACATACCCCTGAATTCTTATGTCTCCCTCAACAAGCCCATATATGATGAAGAATCCGACAGGACCCTACTCGATATCATCAGCGAAGATAGCGTCAGCGATCCCGAGGAAATGATGATAAACCGCGAGGAATTCAAAGGCATCGAGACGAAGATGGGAGAGATACTCAGCGCTCTGGAATGGGAGGTACTCTCACTTTATTTACAGGGGAAATCCTACCAGGAAGTTGCGGAGGAGTTGGACAGGCATGTCAAGTCCATCGACAACGCACTTCAGCGGGTTAAGCGGAAACTGGAGAAATATCTGGAAGATGGTAGGATATGCTGAGAAAACAGCTTGGGAAATTGGTTGAGAAAATTGGTTGAGAAAATAATCCGTAAATAGTCCGTTAATATGGACACCGAAATTTGAATATGGTATAATTCAATTCGCACGTGCGGGTGTAATTCAATGGCAGAATATCAGCTTCCCAAGCTGACTGCGTGGGTTCGATTCCCATCACCCGCTCCAATGTTAAAACAAACCCCGACTCCGATTTCATGGAAAGACATGATATGGGAACCGGGGTTTTTAATTTACCTTTTAAAATTGTGTACATCTGGCCTTATGGGAAAAAAAGAACCTCCCTGACTTTACATGAGACACGGGAGGCAAAATATGAAATCTACCTGTGCCCATATTACCAAATGTATGAATCTCAGTCAAGACAAAAAGCGCTATTTGTTGATAATTAAGCCCGAAAACAATAAGCATGCTAACGTGAGCCATGATTTCACTGTAACAGTACTCTTTGCCTCTTTACAAAAGCTGACCGGCTGTAGTATAATAACATTCGGCTTCTTAAATCAAATAAAACAATCCCACGCCCTCATAGCTCAGGTGGCAGAGCGCATCCATGGTAAGGATGAGGTCTCCAGTTCGAATCTGGATGAGGGCTCCAACAAAAAGAACAACACTCCAAACGGGTGTTGTTCTTTTTATGGAGCTTTAAACATAAACGAACTGGAGACCTCATTGTAGGAACGTGGTCCTTACCATGGATGCGCTCTATTCGGGCTGGTGCCCGGGAAGCAAGCGGGATAAGGAAGACAAGCTTTGAGGAGCGGAACATATTTGTATATGTGAGCACCGGAGGAGCGCCGTCTGACGCAGTAACGCGCAGCTTAGCGGGTGCCAGAGCATTCATGGTAAGGATGAGGGCTGTAGTTCGAATCTGGATGAGGGCTCCACATTACAAGCCGCACTTTGAAAAAAGTGCAACAATAATGCAACAACCAGCAAAAATGGGAAAGCTTGATTCTATATAAGATGAATCAAGCCTTTTTGTTGTCCAGGTGAGATATAGATATGAAATCATATTATTTCAAATTAGTTTGATATTGAAGAAATTGGGATTGATGTGTAGAATGACAGTATGGAAATTCTCATTTTATATAATAATTTTTAATAGGTATTTGTTTTATTTGACGAAGTAACTGGGGGTAAGACGTATAGAGGTTATAAACCAATATAAAAAGTATCTTTATAATTCATATAGCATGTTGCCGTTTGTTGAAAGATATTGCTAGGGGAGGGATCGCGTGGAGTATAAATCGTTAGAATATAATTTCAAACTTGAAAATTTCATAGATAAAGATAACAACTATCATTTATGGATTGCATCGTTTGCCCTTGCATTGCAAGACTTGAATTTCTTGTACAAAACAGAAAAATTGATAAGGTTCCTGGGCTAGGTGAATATGAAGCCTGCTGGGACGCAAGTAAAATGATGATTAATCAAGGCCAATTACAGAAAATTCAAATTGCATATGATAATCTGTTAAAGTGGAATAAAAAAGATATTATTAATCACTCGAAAAGTGAAGGAGTAAAACACGAATTAATTACTAATAGAACCGTTGAAAAATCGGAAACACTACTTTCTCTTGATATGCCAGACATCCTCATAACTACTACATATGCCTGCGTTCTGAAAGTACTGATATTAAGTAAGAAGAAAAAAAGGAAGAGAATTGGATTTGTTTAGAGAATATATTCAATTCATGAAAAAGGACATAAAATTATTACATGTTATAGAGATGAATCTCGCATATAATTACTTTCTTGGGTCATCTACTGAAAGTGAATATGTTCAAAAAATAATGAAGTTTAGTTCAAATAATGAACTGTTATCAGCCTGGAATGCTAGTTGGGATATACATTTTTTGAGGATGTTACATCAGAGTTATTCTTCGGGATGGTTTAATATAATTGAACCTAAATTGGTACTAGTGATAAGGGCTTAATTGAGCTTTGTAGATATTGTTCACTCATAGGGGGTATAGAAAATGAAAACAGCATATTGCCGATTATTAGTTTTGAAAGAAAAAAGATAAATTTCAAATATGAAGAGAGTGTAAATAGAATTATAATTAGTACATTTAAATCAAGTTCAGAAAGAATAGGTAATTTCAAAAAAATAAATGACCCTACTTTTTATATGATGGAAATTGCTATGAAACTTGAAAAGGAATTTTTAAATTTATAGATGCAAATATGAGAAGAACAGAACAAATTTTTTGACCAATCATTATCTTTCAATTATCCATATAATAGAAATATGAGCACTTAAGAATTTCAAGCTATATATAAGAATTTGCTTTGGATAATAATATAGCGCATTATAGCGCAGCCGACCAATAAAATTATCAGGAGACTAAGGAATTGGGGTACCCCCAACAAGCTTATTTCTGAATTGACAATCAAGTCAATTCAGAAAAATCGCAAGTGTATATACACTTGCATTGCTTATAGTGACCGTACCATATCTAGGTAATTTATAAAAAGAGTATTAAAGAATATTGCCATGGAACTGTATAGGTAACTGAGCAATTCCAGGTTAAAACTTATATCTCACCTTTATATCATAACAGTTGGTGCTAATTCCGACATTAAGGCAGATTCGTTAGCTTATCCCGACGAGAAAACTGGTCACTAAAGAAGAAAACGGCTATCTTTTTGAATAGGGGCGCGACAGCCCCTATTCATAGGCTGAATAATAATTTTTGATGAGAATAATAGCACTGTTCTAGTAAATAACCCCTGAGATATGGTAGACTAAAAGCACATCTAACGCGAGGCTGCCAGATATGACTCCTTAATCAATCATGTGGAGAAAGTAGGGTGCTTATATGGAAATCAAATACATTGAAGCTGTATTAGCTGTTGCGGAGTATCTTAGTTTCAGCCGAGCAGCAATATCAATTCCTTGTGCTCAATCGTCAATTTCCAGACAAGTTAAACTTGTTGAAAGCGAGTTGGGTGCAGAGTTATTTACAAGGTCATTTAATACCGGAAAAGTGGAGCTTACCGATTATGGTGTACAGGCTGTTCCGATTTTAAGGGAAATCTACGAGCGCTATGAGGCAGTGACAAAACTGGCTGATCAGACCGTTTCGTTACAAAAGGTTACTTATCGCCTGGGCGTATACAGAGGACCATTCAATTCTTTTGCCAAAGCCATGTTAGTATCGGAAATGTTTATTAAACATCCTGATATTAATATTGTGATAAAAGAAATCCCAATAGAAAGCATGTTAGAACTCCTATCAAGGGGAAGCATTGACGGAGCTGTGTATTATAAAGCTTACCTGAAGCATGATGACAGTGAGGAGCCTGAACAAACGTCATATTTAATCAGGAATAATCTTTTTTGTAAAAATCCTTGTATCGCTATGCAAAAAAATCATCCTCTTGCTAATAATCAATCGGTTGAATTTGCTGACCTGAAAGATGAAACATTTCTCCTGCATCATGACAATATAAAGGGAAGAGAGTTGATCAACAATATACAGTATCAAGGGTTTTTACATGGTTGTTTGAATGCGGGATTTACACCAAAGATAGAAGTAGTATCGGTCGATACAATTGCTGATATCAGAGATGCCGCTGTTCTGAATTATGGTTGGATGTATCCGTCATTCGCAACTAATGCAATACGAAATAACGAAATGCTTGCCTTTGTACCTATAAGTGAACCAAATTTCTATGCAAAGTATTATATGTTGGTTACTAATAATAAATCTGAAGTCTCGAAGATAGTAATGAGAGATATAAGGAACATATTAACTCGCGGCGATCAAGACATTTTTTGATTTACGAATAGCTTCTGATACTTCTGTTTCTTGGACTATCTATGCGTGGCCCATATTTGGAATGCCTTTTAGTCAAAGGCAGCCTCACTTGTTCGAAAGAGTCGACCAACTGAATTGCTAACTTGTGGCTGCCCCTGAAGGGGCTCTTTTTATGCCTTCTTTTCCTTGCTACCCGTAAACGGGTCAAAATACTCTTTGCTGCTCATTTGGTCTGCTATCTGATCCTCCAGCAGTTGGTGTCTTATATTCTTGTATTTGCTTTTTGTTCACATTTCCCAATATTGTAAAACTCGCACTCGTCAAGGACGGAGCGACCGGCCAATTATCGGTTTCTAAATAAAGAGGCATTATATGACCCAATGTTTCTCTTTTCGTTTCTGTTGTTTCAAGTCAAACACGCACTGCTTATTAACATCTTTTTGTTGATCTGCCTGTGGGAGTTGATAATCGTTTTTCGAATTGAACTATCCATTATACGAATGCAAAGAAAAAAATGAACTTGATATAATTAACTTAAATATAACTCCGCGGGTTATGATCTAGCAATTATTTGTTGTGATTTTTATTTAGAACAGAAAGTGGAGGGGGAGCTATGAATAACAAAGAGACTCTCATCATCGGCGGCTGGAATTTCCGTGAAAAAGAAAGAGGACTGCACTTCTTTCAAGGAGACAAGGAGGTCAAGTGCTTGTGGCCGGAAACCCATATAGGAACACAAGTCTATGATGATAAAAAAAAGATCGACTACATCAGTGAAGAGGCCGAGGATACTAAAACCTATGGAGAGGGGAGCGGAGGCTTCATTACGGCTCTTCGTCTGACGGATGACAAGGTATTAAGCAGGGTAAGAACCTATGGTATTGATACTACTCATTGTGCTCTTTCCAAGGATGGCAAATATCTGATCGTTGTTCATCATGGTGGAACATCTGTCGATAGCAGTGATAAGGGTGGCTGCCCGATTAATCTATACGCACTCAACGAAGACGGGAGCATCGGGGAGTGCAAGGATCGCATTATTATAGAGAGCGGCGAAAAAAAATCAGCACTTCATTCTGTCTATTGCTCTCCTTCCGGCAACTTCTTTATCGTAAATGAGTGTGGTCAGGATAAAGTGATTACACTGAAGATTGAGAATGAAAAAATGCGCATCACTCATACTCTTGATGTTGAAAACAAATACAATCCCCGTTATGGCGTCTTCCATCCGACACTTCCGATCTACTACGGCAATAACGAGTTGGTGCCTGTGCTCAGTACATATGTTTACGAAGAGGATGGCACAATTAAGAAGATAAAGGATCTTTCGATGGTGGTAGGCAATGAGAGGGAAACCAATAACGGCATTATTCCTGCTTCCGATATGGTGCTCCATCCAAGTGGAAAATATATCTATGTTGCACTGCGCAAAGTCGGTAGAATCGTGACGGTTGCAATCGATGAGAATGGCGATACAAAGCTGGTAGAGAGTGTGGATTGCGGTGGACTTTTCCCGCGTGGTCTTGGTGTCGATAAATCCGGAGAGCATCTCTATGCCTGCAATAGTGATACCGGTGAGGTAGCTGAGCTCACCATCGACAAAGATGGCACTATTAAAGACACCGGCAAAAGACTGGCGGTCAAGAATGCTGGAAACATGATTATTGTCGATTGAATATAGGCTCTATATGATCTGCGAGCGCGTTGATAATCCTTTTTTCGAATAGAACTATACATATACGAATTCAAAGAGAAAAAAATAATGAAACCATTAGCATAACTCCGCGGGGTATGACATAGCGACATGGCAATAATTTATTAATTTAAAGGGGGTTTAATTCAAGTGAAAAAGATAATTGAAGAAAAAAAAGAAATTAATATCGTTAAAGAGACTGACGTCGTTGTCATCGGTGGCGGTTTAGCCGGCGTGGCAGCAGCTGTTGCAGCTAGAAGAAACGGAGCAGAAGTAACACTTATCGAAAAGAGCATCGTTTTGGGTGGCCTTGCCACCGCAGGGCTCGTTTGTATTTACCTTCCTATCGATGATGGAGCAGGCAACAAGGTATACGGTGGACTCACAGAAGAACTCCTACATACCAGCATTAAATATGGTTACGACAACCTCCCGGATTGCTGGCGTGATAAGCCTATGCGTGTTGAGAATCCAACTGGCCGTTATCGTACGAATTTCAATATTCCTGCTGCTATTTTCGCACTTGATGAGCTGACCCAGAACGAGGGCATCGATGTTGTATTTGATAGCGTATTCTGCGCTCCAATCATGGAAGGCAATACTGTTAAAGGCGTAATCGTTGAGAATAAGTCGGGAAGAACTGCATATATGGCTAAAATGTTCATAGATGCATCAGGAGACAGCGATCTTCTCTATCGTGCCGGTGCGGATACTGAGACCAATGAAAAGAACATCGTTTCTTCCTGGACCCACGAGCTTGATTTTGAAACCATGCAGAAGGGTATTGCAAACGAAGACATGATCAAGGCAGCTCCTCTCCGTTGGTTCGGCCTGCGTCCGGACGTGGATAACAGCGCGGCTACGATCCCCATGTTCGATGGAACCACCAGTGAAGGCGTTAACGGTTATATTAGAGTAAGCAGAAAGCTCATGCTTGACTATCTCAAGAAGAACCAGAGAGAGAGCTACTGCATGATGACTGTTCCTTTTCAGCCTCAGTTCAGAATGTCCCGTCACCTGATTGGTAAAGATGCGCTTCATCTGGATGTGCCTTGTGCATATGTTGAGCATTCTATCGGTTGCGTAATCCAGTGCCTTGATAACCCTGCAGCAGCATATGAATTCCCGTATGAAGGCCTTATCACTGACAAGCTCACCAACGTTGCTGCAGCTGGCAGAATGGTATCTGCAAGCGGCAAAGCGTGGGAGATCATGAGAAATATTCCTGGTTGTGTTCTTACTGGTGAAGCAGCGGGTACCGCAGCAGCTCTTGCTGTTAAGGATAACTGCGATTTGCAGACCATTGATGTCGCAAAGCTTCAGGATATTCTTATTGCTAACGGAAACATCTTGCACTGCACAGAGGAAATGAAGAAGGTTAAGGCAGTTGAGTTTGACGTTAGTAGAGATCCCAAAAAGGTCGTTGCTACCGAGGGTATCAAGATCGATACGTTAGCTTATTCGGACAAGAAAACTGGTCACTAATGAAGAAAGCGGGCTGTTGTATTGAATTGGGGCGCGACAGCCCCTCTTTACATATAGCATACAAGCGAAAAACAAGGCATCGGAAACAGACTGCGACCTTTTGGTTTCAGAAAGAATCAAACAAAAATCCAGACGAAAAGAAAGGAAGATCAAAATGAAAAAGACATTAGCCATCATCCTTGCCCTCGCAATGTGCTTCACCCTGATGTCCGGATGCGGCAGCACAACGGATAGCACAACAGGCAGCACAACGGACAGCACAACAGGCAGCACAACACCCAGCACTTCTACCGACACTTCTACAGCTTCTTCTGGCCCTTCTCCCTCAGCTGAACCTCCCGTGAAAGTAGAGCTCAGCTTCGCCAGCTATCTTCCAGAGCAGACCCCCATTACCGGTCAGTATAAGAGGATTCAGGACAAGGTTAATGAGCTCCTCGGCGGCGACTACCTGACAATCACCTGCTATGCCAACGGGTCTCTGGCCGGGATGGGAGAGATGCTTGACTCTATTAAGAGCGGCACCTGCGATATCGGTCTTGCTCAGGTATCTCGTTTCGCCACCAGCCTCCCACTTTGTGCGATTACCGAGCAGCCGGGCACCGTATTTTCTTCCGGCATGGCTGTTACTGCCGCTTCGTATGACTTCATGACTCAGTATGAGCCTGTTCAGAAAGAACTGGGTGGGATGAAAATACTTACCGTTTCGGGAGTCGGATATGGCGCAATCTATACCAAAAAGCCGATCCACAATCTCAGCGACCTGAAAAACATGCAGATCCGCGCCACCTCTACCACCGCGGAAGTCGTCAAGTCCTGGGGCGCAAAACCTGTGACTCTAGAGTGGAGCGAGTGCTACGAGGCGATGCGCAATAATCTGGTCGACGGTCTGTACGCCGACGGCGGCGCCGGTGCGCTCTTCAATATGGAGGAAGTCGTGGACTACTATACGTACTTCCCGATGTATAATTCGACCAATCTGATCCTGATAAGCGATAAGTCGCTTGCAAAAATGCCCCAGTCCATGCAGAAGGCCCTGTTTGAGGCTTCAGCTGCGGTTCAGAATGAGTACACTACTCCTTTGCAACCCAAACTGGAGACACTTAAGCCAGTCAATACCAGATTCTTCAAGGGTATTGAAGAGGTTACTTTCCTCTCTGAAGCAGCGATCGAAGAAAACCGCGCCCAGTGTCAGCCTATCCTGGAATCCTACATTGCCGGGCTGAATGCTAAGGGTTTGGAAGGACAAAAAGCATATGATACCTTCAAGGGACTGCTTGATAAATATAATAAAGTATATGCCAGCCAAGGTGTGATTGAGGAGTTCAAGACTTACTCTGATAACATCTACATCGCCGAGTGATTTTAAGAAGGCAAAGAAAGCGAAATTAAGTCATGGAACCTGCCCTTCAATTTCAGGACGGGCAGGTTCTGCTTTTATAAGGGAAAAATGATTTCCCCGAAAGAACGGAAAGGAGACTTTTTGGCCAATGAATAAATTTGAGATAAACACCTGCCGCATATGGCGATATTTTGCTTTGGGCGGCGCTATTATCCTGTTTCTGGATTTATGCTTTGTGGGTGTGAACGTTATACTGCGAAGCTTTTTTAACCTGCCTATCTTTGGCAGCACAGAAATCGTGCGTTATTCGTCTCTGGTGGGCGCTGCGCTGGCAATGGCCTTAAATCAATACAATGATGGAAACATTCGTGTCACACTGATAATGGAATTGGTTTCTGCAAAGGTTCGTGATACGATTTCCTTCATAGCGGACATAGTGCTGGCCTGTGGCTTCATTTATATCACATATTATTTGATTCAGTATGTAATAAGCCTCAAGTCAACAGCTGATTTGACAATGGAGCTCTCCATGCCGACGTGGCTTTTTGCTCTTATCCTGTGCGCTGGTTTTGTGATGATGACTTTGGGTGGCATTGTGAAGGCTATCGTTCGCGGTCACTGCCTGTTTAAAGCGGCAGACTACGAAGAACACAAGGAAGCAATGATCAAAATAACTTCGACCAATTAAATTTCGGCCAAGTATTATAAAAATATTTTCGATATACAGAAAGGACATTATTATGAGTTTTGTACTTGTCGGCATACTCTGTATGGTTGGTTTCATTGTGATTATGTTTCTTGGAATACCGGTGCCTTTTGCAATGCTGTTCCCAGGCGTCGTCGGTCTGGCCTTGATGCTGTCACCGGAAGCGGCTATTCAGACGATGTCATATAACCTTTTTTCATGGTTTTCGAGCTATGCACTTACCGTAGGCCCGATGTTTGGCCTTATGGGTTTCTTTGCCAGTTATTCAGGCCTGGGCTCCAAGCTGTTCAATACGCTGGAATCCTTTGTCGGCCACACACGCGGCGGACTTGCACAGTCCACAGTCGTAGCTTGTGCCGGGTTCGGCGCCATCAACGGCAACGTTGCAGCCACGATAGTCACCATGGCCTCCGTCGCTTATCCTGAGATGCGTAAAAAGAATTATTCCCCATCTCTCGCCGGCCCCGTTATCGCCGCTGCGCCGATGATCTCCGTTCTGATTCCGCCAAGCTCCATTATGGTCATATACGGTATGGCCTCGGAGACCTCCATCAGCCGCTTGTTCCTGGGCGGCATAGTGCCCGGACTTCTGTGCACTCTCGCCATGTGCATGGCCTGCTGGTGGGTCGTATGGAAGCACCCCGACTGGGCGCCCACCTCGGAACGCCAGAGCTGGAAAGTTCGCATGCACAATCTGACCCATGGAGGACTATTGGAAATCCTCATCATCTTCATAGTTGCCATGGGCGGCATGTTCGCCGGTTTCTTCACCGCAACGGAGGCTGGTGGAATCGGAGGACTGGGTATGCTGATAGTCGTGCTTTTCTATAAGAACATGAATTGGAAGCGCTTTTTGAACGCTTTGCTTGACGGTGTCAAGCTGGCGGCCATGGTCTATATGCTAATGGGATGCGCCAGCGTGTTCGGCAAGATGTTCACCGTTTCCAAGATCCCCGCGATACTCGGTGCGTTTATTCAGGGACTCGATGTCCCCGGCTGGGCAATTATGGCGGTCGTTATCCTTATCTATTTCATTCTGGGTATGCTTGCCGACCTGACCTCCATGATGTTGGCCACGCTGCCTATGTTCTACCCCATCGTTTGCGGCTACCTTGGGTACAGCCCTGTATGGTTCGGCGTCTGCCTGACCATTCTTATCGGTGTTGGCGCCATCACCCCACCTGTCGGCAACGGTATTTTCCTAACGGCGGGACTGGTCAGCAGCTGGGACAAAGAGGCGTCGATTGCGAAGTTTTTCAAGGGTGTTATTCCCTTCTGTGTGGCATCTATGGCTGTTGTGCTTCTGATGATTTTCGTGCCGGATATCGTGACCTGGCTCCCCGATCTCATTTACGGCTCGTAAAACCAACAGTCTGAGTACTTCCTCCGCTCCTCGGAAACAAGTCGTCAAAATCTGTGCTTTTAACTCACTTGACCCCGAGGCCTGGCGGAATGCTTTTAGAAAATAGCACTCTGATTCATGAACGATTATAAGGACATCAAGAAATAGCGTGGAAAGAGGAAAAATATATATGCTTACAAAAAAACAAAATCTGTATGAAACAATACGTGGAGGCGCTCCGGACAGGCTCGTAAAACAGCATGAGGCCTTTGCATTCATTTTTGAAACGCCTTTTCAGATGATGACTGCCGGAAAGCTAAAACCGGGAATGCTCCCCTTGAAAAGCCCATGGGGCTATACGTCCATCTGGCCGGAAAACTCACCCGCAGCGTTCCCCCTGCACGACGAAGCACATTTAGTCGTAAAGGATATTGCAGAATGGGAAAAATATATCAAGGCTCCGAATGTCGTTTTCAGCGACAAAGAGTGGCAGCCCTGTATGGACGCGCTGGCAAAGCTCGACACCAGCGAAGTGATACCGACCGCGTTCGTCTTCCCAGGAATATTTGAGCTGTGCCATTATCTGTGCGAGATTCAAAATACACTCGTCGGCTTTTACACCGAGCCGGAGGCGATGCATGGTCTTATCGATTACCTGACTGAATGGCACATACAATACGCCAGGGAGCTGTGCAGCCATATGCACCCAGAGGCAATCCTGTTTTCTGACGACTGGGGGACCCAGACTTCATCATTCATGAGACCGGAGATGTTTGCAGAATTCTTTCTTGAGCCTTACAAGAGGCTCTACGAGTTTTACCATGATTCCGGTGTCAACCTGATCGTACACCATAGCGACAGCTACGCCGCCAATCTGGTCGAATACATGATAGATATGGGGATTGATATATGGCAGGGCTGTCTGACAACCAACGATATCCCGTCGCTTGTAAAAAAATACAGAGGCAGGATCAGCTTCATGGGTGGCATAGACAACGGGAAAGTCGACTTTGCGGACTGCACAGATGAAATGATTGCGGATGCGACAAATTTGCTGTGCGAGAGCTGTGGCAAGCATTTCTTCATCCCCTGCACCGCATCTGCCCTGATGACTATCTACCCCGAGGTTTATCACCGGGTAAACAGACAGATAGAGATCGTATCATCTGCCATTTTCAACTGAGTTAGAATAAGCTTTAAACCTCAAAACTATTTATACGAGGGCTTATAGAGGAAAACCACGATTACGATACTACCTGGACAAACGTAATTACTGCAACCATACTTACTGGTGGCAGAATACCAATGTACATGAATAATGACAGAGAAGCTCTTATGAAGAATTGAAACATCGAACTGATGTTGAAATATTGGGTGACTTTTATGAAATTGAATTCGCTAAGGATGGCTTACTGAAGTGATTAGAAAATTATACAATAAAAGGGATTGGAAGGAAGCTTTAATAGAATGAAACAATTAATGACAGGAAATGAAGCAATATCAAGCGGTGCGTGGGAGGTAGGGGTCAGATTCGCTTCAGCATATCCTGGGCTTTCCAGTAACCTGCGGGCGCTTGAAGAAAGCAGAAATTTGGTTTGGAGAGAGGGTGCGATATGAGTTATATAATCCTGGCTGTCAACCCCGGGTCAACATCAACTAAGATTGCGGTATATGAGGATGATAAGGAACTGTTTTGTGAAACCCTGAATCATCCTAAGGAGGAGCTTGACAAGTATCCGTACATATTGGAACAGTTTGCCATGCGTAAGGAGTATGTAGAGCAATGCCTTGAGAAAAAAGGCTTCAATACTAAGGACTTGTCTGCGGTGGTAGGCCGAGGGGGACATCTCCCCCCTGTCAGGTCCGGCGCGTATCGTGTTAATAAGCTGATGTGCGACAGGCTTCGAGAAAAAGCCACAATGGAACACGCCTCCAATCTGGGACCTCTGATCTCTTTTGAAATTGCGGCTTCGCTTGGAATACCGGCCTATATTTACGACTCGGTGGCTGTGGACGAAATGCAGGAGATAGCCAGAATATCAGGTCTGCCGCAGATTAAGAGATTAAGCTACAACCATTATCTGAACACAAGGGCAATGGCGATAAAGGCTGCAAATGAGCGCAACAAAAAGTATAGCGAAATGAACATTATCGTTGCGCATCTTGGCGGCGGAATATCGGTAAATATTCATGAAAGGGGCCGTATTGTTGATGTAATAGGGGACGAAGAAGGACCGTTCTCTCCTGAAAGAGCGGGCGTCGTACCCGCGAACAGTCTGGTCAGCCTGTGCTATTCCGGAAAGTACAGCAAGGATGAGATGAAGAAGTGCCTGAGGGGGAATGGCGGTCTGAAAGCGTATCTCAATACCGTCGATGTGCGTGAAGTCCAGAACAGGATTGCGGATGGGGATACGTATGCAAAATTGATATACGACGCTATGGCTTATCAGGTGGCGAAGTGTATCGGATCGCTGGCGCCTGTCGTGGACGGCTGCGTGGATCTGATTATCCTGACCGGAGGCATTGCTTACTCTCAGGTGTTTACGTCCCTGATTGAAAAGAGGGTGGCGTACCTGGCCCCGGTGGAAGTCATGGCCGGTGAAAATGAAATGGAAGCGTTGGCCCTGGGGGCCTTAAGAGTTCTTAAGGGTGAAGAAGAGCCCAATGAATATATGGAATAGATGGTGATGATATGGAATATTCGAATTTCGAACAGCTTCTGAATCAAACGCAGGGAAAATCCGGGAAAAGCGTGATGGCGGTTGCCGAAGCGGCGAATGCCCATGTAATTTCAGCTGTCGTGGAAGCAACGGAAAAGGGGATTGTAAAAACAATACTGGTAGGAAATGTCTCGAAAATAAAAGAGCTACTAAGGGAGCACGGCGCATCGGTTTCAGATTATGATATCATGGGTCCCTCCTCCGGAATGAATGCCGCGGAAACTGTCGTAGAGCTTGTGAAGGGAGGGGAGGCCGACTCGATCATGAAAGGGATGCTGGAGACCAGTGATCTGCTGCGACCTATCGTGAAGCGAGAAAATAACTTGAGAACCGGACGGACGATGTCCCATGTAGTGATCTACCAGCTTCCATTCTATCATAAGCTAATCGTTACTACTGATGGTGGAATGTGTGCGTATCCCAACCTTCAAAACAAAAAGGACATCATAATAAATGCAGTGGACACCTTGCACAAGATTGGTTACGAGTGCCCCAAGGCCGCGGTTCTTTGCTGCAAGGAAACGGTCGACCCCAATATGGTTGAAACAACGGACGCCAGAGCACTTCGGGAAATGTACGAGAGAGGTGAGCTTGGCAACTGCTTTGTCGAGGGTCCAATTTCCTATGACCTGGCCTTTAGCAGGGAAAGGGCTGAAGTGAAGAAATTCGACTGTCCGCATAGCGGAAACTTTGATATCATTGTTCAGCCGAACATCCATGCCGGTAATATCTTGGGGAAGTGCTGGGAGCTCTTTCCGGGAGCAACCCTGGCAGGAATAATCGTCGGGGCCAGGGTGCCTGTAATTATGACATCCAGGGGTGCGTCCGCCAGGGAAAAACTCCTTTCCATCACAATAGCCAGCCTGGTAAGCCGGAATCAGACCTGAAAAGCTTGATGAAACTGGGAATACGCAACATATAATGTAGCTGCAGAACATTGTAAATTAATGGAACGTCTCGAAAAGTAACTGATAATTAGGCAATTTAGGATTATTAAACATAAAGGAGGATAAGCAAGTATGAGCAACAAATACGAATTTGATAGAGTTGTAACAACAACGGCATGGTCACCGGGTCCCGGCTGCCATGGCGGCTGCGGAGTTAAACTTTATGTTAAGGATGACAAGGTTGTCCGTGTGGAGGGTGATGATAACCATCCATGGAACCATGGCCGCGCTTGTCCCCGTCTTCTGGCGATGACCCAGTACATGTACCATCCGGACCGCCTTATGTACCCCATGAAAAGGGTTGGAAAAAGAGGCGAAGGCAAATTTGAGAGAATCACCTGGGATGAGGCTTATGATACCATTGAAAAGAAGTGGAACCAGCTTAAAGAGGATTATGGTCCCGAGTCGGTTATTTTCATTCAGGGCACCGGCAGAGATATCGGCGGACCCATATCAATGCTCTGTTACTCATATGGAAGCCCCAACTGGACACAGCTTGGCCTTGCAGGACAATCCTGTTATACTCCGCGTCTTTGTACCATGATAGCTACACAGGGTGACTTTACTGTTGCAGACTGTTCTCAGTTTTTTGAGAAACGCTTTGACGATCCACGCTATGAGATACCCAAATACATAGTAATTTGGGCTCAAAATCCTGCCACAGGCTGTCCCGACGCCTTCCAGGGCCACTGGATAGTTGACTGCATGAAGCGTGGATCCAAGCTTATCGTCATCGACCCACGTTGGACATACTTCGCATCCCGCGCCGAGCATTTCATGCAGATACGTCCCGGAACTGACGGCGCACTGGCAATGGGCATGCTGAATCTGATTATCGAAAACAACTGGTACGACAAGGATTTCGTAGAGAAGTGGACCTACGGCTTTGACCAATTAAAAGAATCTGTAAAAGAATATACTCTGGAAAAAACATCAGAGATAACCTGGATTCCCAAAGAGGTTATTTATGAAGCTACCAAGGCATATGCAACCAACAGCCCCTCCGCCATCCACTGGGGACTTCCCATCGACCAGTGCCCGGAAGGCACCGCCGTCGCGCAGGCTGTAGAAGCTCTCTGGTGCATCACCGGCAACCTTGATGTCCCCGGAGGAAATGTAATTGCCAAAAATGCATACAACGTCACTCAGTATCCTTACAGCACAGAACAGCTGAAGGATGTATACGGAGAAGACATACTTGATAAAATTAACGCCAAACGAATTGGCGCCGCCCGGTATAAGTACCTAGCCAACATGCGCAGCTGGGGTCAGCCGGATATGGCTGTAGAGCAGATGCTTACAGGCGACCCTTATACAATAAAGTCTGCATGGATTCAGACCTCAAACCTGATAGGCGGTCAGGCTGCCGATATGAAAAAGCACTACAAAGCTTTAATGAATATGGAATTCAATGTTGTGGTAGATACCTTCCACAATCCAACCACTATGGCTATCGCTGACATTATCCTTCCGGCTGCCACCTTTGCCGAAAAGGAAAGCTTCCGCGCATGGTACCAGCCTTTACAGCTTATCCAACCTGCTGTTGAGGTCGGCGAATGCCGCTCCGACTGGGAGATCAACATGGAATTGGCCGGACGTTTCAACCCTGCTTTCCGGGAAAAGTACCCCACATACAAAGCCATGGTCAATGAGCGCATTGCCCAGACCGGCATGGATTGGGATAGTCTTGCGGATATAGGCGGCTGGAAGTATCCGACTGAAGCCGAATCCCCCTCATCGGTACCCTACAGGCGCTATGAAAAGGGATTGCTCCGTCATGACGGGAAGCCCGGATTTAAAACGCCAACCGGTAAAATTGAATTATACTCAACCTTGAATGAGAAGTATGAAATTCATCCAAATCTTTGGTATTCCGAGCCTCCTGAGAGTGAGGTCCGCACACCCGAGCTGTTTGAAAAGTATCCCCTGGTAATGGTTTCCGGGCGCCGCAGCCCTGTGTTCTTCCATTCCGAGCATAGAAACATCCCATGGCTTCGCGCCTGTGACCCATATCCACTGGTTGAGGTAAACCCCACAGTACTTCAGGACCTTGATGTGCAAGATGGCGAATGGATCTGGATAGAAAACGATCGTGGACGTATCAGGCGTAAAGTAAAGGCAAATCCCAGCATGCACCCAGGTACTGTCAGTGTGCCTCATGGCTGGTGGCTGCCTGAGACAGAGGGCAAAGGGCCTAATTTCTATGAAGCCTGGGACATCAACTGCAACATACTCATTCCCGTTGATACTCAGGGCGAATCGGGTTATGGCGGTGGAGCATATAAGACAACCCTTGTCCGGCTTGTTAAAATGGGACCTGATGACAATCCCCATCCGAATGACGAGCCTGAGTGGAAAAGATAAAGGCTTTGTTTGGAAAATATAATGTATCTGTAGGAGAAGGATGAAGGAAAGGATGAATATTATGGCTAGAAAAGGTCTTTTATTTGATATGGAATACTGCACAGGATGTCAGGCCTGTACAGTTGCCTGCAAGCAGGAAAACGATTACGATGCCGAAACCTGGGGCATCAAGATTAATGAATTGATTTTTAACAATTCAAACGGGCATGTCCAGATTGACTATCTGCCATTTCCCACTACTATGTGCACCATGTGTGCAGCGCGTATCGCAAGTGAATTCGACAGCAGGCCGGCATGTGTGAAATGCTGTCAATCTTCCTGTATAGAATATGGGGATGTCGAAGAGCTTGCAAAGAAGATGAAGAATCTGAAGCGGCCGGTGTTATATTGCCCGTAACTGGATAGGCATTCAAAGGCGTAAAAGCATAATATAAAAATCAGGCAATGTGGGTTTGATGCATATTCCGTTCCGGATTTTGAGGAATTGCATCAAACCCACATTATTCAAGTCGACAAAAGTCACGGTATCAGAGTTATCAGCGATGGAAGAGATGTTGAGATGGAAAACTATAAGTAGGGTTTTCCTGGCCATATGAGATTGTCTACAATAGAGAGACGATCATAGAAAGCGGTGTACTGGCTATTGGGGGAGGCGTTGCCGGATGCCATGCGGCCGATTTCAGCTGCAAAAAGGGGTCAACTTTTCAAGTGGGAAAGTTGAGTTATTTATTTAATTAACTGCGCATGATCGCGCATATAGTCCAAAAAATCCAGAGCTGCTATTGATAGCTTCCTTTTTGAATTCCACATAAGCAGGGAATATACATTGCAATCTTCATATAACAAAGGAATGAAAACTATTTTATCTGTATAGAGTGAGCATGCCTCGCCTAGTTTTACCATTCCCTTGCTCACAAATGTGATGCACTTTTTCTCAATTACTAAATCCAGGCATATTGTTGGGGTTGCCATATAAGCTATCTTACACTCGAAACCGGCATTTCTGCATAAGAGCTGTGTCATTTTTTTATGACCAAGATTGAGCGCGGATACAGAAAAATGCTCTTCGGAAAATTGTGACAAACGCGGCGATGGCGATTGTGCTAGAGGGTGATCGGAGGGGATGGCTATGTACCACTCATGATCAGGAAAAACAATTTTTTCGTACGAATAGCTTTTCGGATCCTCTGTCCAGACAATAGCAAAATCGCAGTCTGGCTTATTTAGTTCGTCTCTCATTTGATAATCAGGTACATAATAGTGGTTGACTGTAATATGGGAGCAGCGGCCGATGTATTGAATCACATAATCCTCGAGAACACCCATAAAATCCCAACATATCGTAATTTTATTAGATGAGCGGTTAAGAAGCAAATCAATTTCTGTTTTTGCATTTTCCAAGGAATATAGCATTTCATTGACATGTTTTAAAAAAACCTTGCCGCATTCGTTAAGAATAATAGTCCTGCCGACCCGGTCAAACAGCTGTAGTCCCAGTTCGCGTTCAAGACGTGCCAAACTGAGGCTTAGAGCAGGCTCGGAAATGTACAGTGCGTGAGCGGCATGCGTTAGCCGCTTATGAGAGGCAATCATCTGAAAATTTTTTAACTGTGAAATATCCATTATTCCAATCCCTCTCTATATAAAATCGACCCTTTTTAAAAACATGGTATTCTGAGCAGAGGTTGAATCATCATGGTACGAACTCGGCCAAATTTGGTTTGTGTGGTTAGGTTAATCGGTTTGTTTGATAAATGGATTGGCAAAAAAGGTTTGGGCTGGGAAGCACAGATGGCCAAAAAAATTGTGTGAATAGCATCGTAACCTCCTAAGATCGTGTCCTTCTTCAACTCAAATATTTCAAGTACAATTATTAACAGAGAATCAATACTATAATAACACAAAAATTATGCAACAGCAACGAGTTCTAAGTCGGCAAGCAATTCATTCAACATGTAAATACTGCTAATATCCGGATGAAAATTAGTTCGATTCTTTGAAATTCAAATATTATTTCTGTATTATTCAAGATGGGTATCCAAGGTTTATGTCAACAGAGGTCGATATTTCATGCATGCTTCCGCATAAAAGAGTTGTTGCGGCAATTCATTATTTCGTAAATCAATTAGTCAGATATGATTGCTTTTATAAATTGGACAGACGAATTCTAAAATGATATAAATTTAGAGAAATCAGATACTGTTACTCATGAAAATTTCAAACTTTCCTTTCGACTTTCATAAAAAGGAGAGAATTGAAAATGTGCTCATCAAGAAGTAAATGATACTTGTCGTAAATGTAAAAGCCTGTAATGTTCACGCAGATGATAGTTCCCTCTAAATATGTTAATCTGAAAGCTCTCTAACGGCACGCCGTTGATGGATGAATGTATGACATTTTTGGTGAGGAATACATAATATCAACAAATCGAACGTACCCCCAAAAAAGGAGGCTTTGAATGTTAGAGAAGTTATTTTCACCAATGCAGATCAATGGTTGTGAAATACCAAACAGGTTAGCCGTCACAGGCATGGTCACCAATTTCTGTACGCCTGACGGTTACATAACCGACCAGCAAATTGCATATCATGAGGCTAAGGCAAAAGGCGGTTGGGGCTTAATCATTACTGAAGATTACTCAATTAACGAAAACGGCAAAGGTTATGAGAGAATCAGTGGATTGTACAATGATTCTCTCATCGAAGGTAATCGAAAACTTACTGACGCAATCCACAAGTATGGAACAAAAATTTTCTGTCAAATCTATCACCCAGGGCGCCAAACATGCGGCTATGTCAATGGTGGCGTTCAGCCGGTCGCACCGTCACCGATTCCCTGCCCATGGCTGCGTCAGCTGCCGCGTGAGCTGACAGTTAAAGAAATCAAAACGCTGGTCAAGGAATTCGGTGACGCAGCGTTACGAGCTAAAAAAGCGGCGTTTGATGGAATTGAACTTCATTGCGGTCATGGATACCTTCTTGCGGAGTTCCTCTCTTTATATTCGAATAAAAGAAATGATGAATACGGCGGCTGTATCGAAAACCGTGCTCGCATCGTCAAAGATGTTATTGAGGACATTCGAAGCAAAGTCGGATCGGATTTCCCAGTGATTGTACGTATATCCGGGGACGAGTGTGTTGAGGGCGGAAGTGATATTTCCGAAACACTTGTGTTTGCGAAGCTTTTCGAAGCATGGGGATTTGATGCGATTAATGTTTCCAGCGGGGTATATGGAACATATAACAAAGGTATTGTTGCCACAATGTATGTGAATCATGCCTGGACAACTGACTTTGCAGCGGAAGTCAAAAAGCTTGTGAAGATTCCGGTTATTACAGCCAATCGCATAAACAATCCGATAATGGCGGAAACCATCCTTGAACTGGGCAAAGCTGATTTTATCGGTATGGGAAGAGGTTCTCTCGCAGATCCGGAACTTCCAAACAAAGCAAAAAACGGAGAGTTTGAAGCCATTCGCTATTGCATCGGCTGCCTGCAGGGTTGCGTAGGGAGGCTCCTGTTCGGCCACAACATTACCTGCGTCGTAAACCCGATGATAGGCAGAGAGCATGAGTTGAGCTTCCAAAAAACTGCCTCACCTAAGAAAGTTATGGTAATAGGCGGAGGGCCTGGAGGTATGGAAGCTGCCTGGACAGCAGCTACGAATGGCCATAATGTCAGTATTTACGAGAAGCAGAGCTTTCTTGGAGGCCAGTTAAAATCAGCAGCATGTCCGCCATGCAAGGGTGAACTTTCAACGTTTGTTTCATGGGCTTCACACGAATTGAAACGGTTAGGCGTTGCGATTTATATGGATACGGAAGCAACCGAAGAGACAGTCAAAGCTGAGAATCCTGATCAGATTATTGTTGCAACCGGTGGCAAAGCACTGATTCCGCCAATCAAGGGCGTAGATTCAGCTTTCGTGTATACTGCTGAAGATATTCTGCTGGGACGTGTGCAGCCGGGCAATATGGTTGTTATTATAGGCGGCGGAGAGGTCGGATGTGAAACTGCTGCATACCTGGCGCAGCAGGAACGAGGCGTTGCTGTCCTTGAAATTCAGCCAGGGCTTATGAACGATATGAATCCGATTCATAAGCTCGCATTAACAAAAATACTAGACACTTATAGAGTTAAACGTATGGCGAGTACCAAAGTGCTGGAAATTACGGAACAAGGTGTCAGCATTGAGTCAGATGCGGGAGTTTCATTAATCCCTGCTGAAATGGTCGTACTTGCGGCTGGCTATACACCGGAAAACGCATTGGCAGAAAAGTTGACCAGCCTATATCCTGATAAAGTTTGCATTGTAGGAACTGCAGTTAAAACGAGCAATGCTCTTATTGCTATTAATGAAGGGTTCAACTGCGGTATTGCGATTAAATAATCGAAAACTCGGCTGCGTTATCTGGAATATTAGGAAAATTTAAAAACAAAACAATGAAAGGAAGATAATGGTATGGGGTATAATGTTACAAAAATTCAGGAGCATTTTTGGGCAATTGATGATATGTTTGTTCGCTGCTTTCTCCTTGAGGGCACAGATCGCGCTTTGCTTATAGATACAGTACTGGAAAGCGGAGATTTGTTAAGCCAATGCAAAGAGCTTACAGATAAGCCGATATTTGTTATTAACACGCACTCTGACATTGACCATATCGGCAGCAACAGACAGTTTGAGGAAATTTACATGCATCCTTCCGAGTTTGAATACTATTCTCAAAACAATAAAGGCAAGCCATTTCCAAAGCCGATATGGGAAGGAGAAATCGTTGGCCTGGGAAATTTCAAGCTGGAAGTCATACTTGTTCCCGGTCACACTCAGGGATGTATAGCTCTTCTGGAGAGGGAAAAGCGATTCCTGATTGCCGGGGATAGTGTTACACAAGTGCCGCTGTACTTGTTTGGACCCGGTAGGAGCTTGCCTGCATTTATTGCAAGCATGGAAAAGCTCGAAAAGTTGAAAAGTGAGATTGATATAGTCTATTCGAGCCACTTTGGTATGGCAATATCGCCCGATATCATATCAGAACTTAAAGACTGCGGGAAAGGTGTACTGGCTGGTGAAATCACCGGTGTAACCCCTGATGAGCGTTTTGTTCCTGAAAAAGGTGTTCTTCATTATCAATTGGGCAGAGTTGGTATAGTCTATTACGAATAAGCATAACTCTGCGGGTTATGAGATATATTTCACGCTATCTAAAAGAGAAGAACAATAATAATAAAATGCTCAAACCCAGTAAAATTAAGGGTTGTTAGCGATTAAGTTGGCAAACTTCTAATTATACCTTTGTAAATTTCATTAACAGAAGGGAGGAGCAGCTTAAAATATTAGTACATAGTATACCTGCGTAAAATTCATTAGCAGAAGGGAGGGGTTGCTTAAAATATTAGTAGATATTTGGACTTAGTTTTCAGGATGCTGGATTGCCTTATTTTATCAATCGAAGGGAGTTAAAATCCATGGATCAGTTGAATAAAAAGACTAATGTATCAAAATTTGGTTTCTTTGCTATTCTAATGACTGCATTTGTATGGAATTACGAAATATCAGCAGTCGGTCCCGCTCTAGGAATTTTTGCGCAAGCATTCCCAGGCACGTCTGACATGGTTTTGCAGATTATGTTACTTATTCCAATGATGGTCGCGATATTTTTCAGTATTCTTGCCGGCAGATTGGCCAAACGTTTTGATAAGAAAAACATTGTAATTATTGGGCTCATATTTTATGGAGTTGCCGGAACACTACCTGCTTTTGCATCTTCAATGGGTCAAATCATAGCTTTGCGCGCCATTACAGGTATTGGAGTTGGATTTGTACTGCCAATGACAATTGCAATTCTTGCCGACCACTCCGAAGGAGTGAAGAGAATAAGGTTAATCTCACTAACATCAACGGTAGCCAACATTGCAAACACAGCTGTCGCTATACTCGTTGGTTTTATTATGACTTATACTTGGAGAGCGACCTTCTATCCCATTGCATTCGTTTTCGTCGTTCTTATTATTGTAATCCTTGGCGTACCAAAATCACCTCCGCAGAAGAATTCCAGCACTGAAAAAGTAAAGCTTCCTGGTTTTGCTTATAAGTATACGGCCCTTATGGTGCTGGCATGGGTCTTTGGCTTTTCGACAATCATGACATCACTGTTCGTTATCAACGAAAAGATTTTTGCGCCTCAGCTCATAGGTCTCGCAATTGCTGCTGTCGGTATTGGCTGTGCTTTGGGAGGCGTTATCTACCCGACTTTATTAAAAATCTCCAAAAAGGGTGTTCTGTCGATTAATTTAATCATATATGCTGTAGGATATATTGTACTCTTCTTATCGCACAGTTTTATTCTGGTTGTTATTGGTAATCTCTTGACTGGAATTGGTCTCATCGCCACTGCGTCACATATCAACTGTGCGACCGCGCAGAGAGCCACAGTGCAGGCTGAAAAAGACGCGTCCCTTGGACTGGTTGGAGCTGCCATTGGTATATCTGCAATATTCCAACCATTCATCACAGCAGGTATTGTAGCTTTAAATCCAGGATTTACATCGCAATACCGTTGGATTTATCTTTTCTGTGTTATCAGCCTATTCGTTTGGGCGATTCTAGCTTTTATTTTAAGGAATGATAAGGTTAATTCCCAGAATTGCACAGACAATCAAGTCCATTCATAGGTACTGCTTCCATCCCTTAATCCTTATGAGTATGACGCTGCAATTTTTTCGAATTACAGCGTCATACTCATAAGTTTGTAGCTAGACTGTTTTCCTTCTTTGTAGTGGAGATGTGGATTCAAAAACCATTTTTACACGATTTAAGGAGGAAAACAGCAAAACTTATATGAAGGTAAACCGACATTCAAACACAAGGGACCAATTTCTATTCTTCCTTTTCCAATAATAAATTGACGCGATCCCAATAAACAATCAATATTACGAAAACATTAATCGTTATATATCAATATTCACAGGAAGCAACTGATAGTTTTACCTTAATATAATCAGTCAGAGTTAATAATTTATGTAATTTGCCTTTAGATACAAAGGAGGATTTTATGAAAAGCATCAAACTAAGAATTATGTTGAGTATCGCTGTTCTTATTGTAGTCATCTGTGCGGGTTTTTCGTTATCATCGATTTTAACAAGCTCAAACACTCTGCGCAGTAATGTGGATGAAACACTTCCCCAGTTTGCAAAGCAGGCTTCCTTGCTGGTTGAAAGCAGAATCCAGGAGCAATTCAATACGCTTGATGCTCTGGCGAAAAATGCAACGCTCTATGACACAAAAGTTCCATGGACGGTAAAAAAAGAACTCCTCTCTAAAATCGCGGCTGAAAAATCGTTTAAATTTTTGGGCATCTCCGATACTCATGGAAACGCCAAAGTAGCATTGGGAAAAGCTGACAGCAATGAAGCTACGAAGCAACTTTCTGATGATATAAATATTAGTGACAGAGCTTACTTTAAAAATGCACTTCTAAATAAAAACACTGTGACCGATCCTTTAGTAAACAAAAATGACGGAACATTGGTTATTGCATTTGCAGTACCAATTAAGGAGGGAAATACTGTCACCGGCGTCCTATTTGCTGTCCGTGACGGAAATGAAATCAGCTCATTAACGGATGATATCACTTATGGAAAAAGTGGTAAGGCATTTATCATCAACACAGATGGGTATACGATAGCGCACAGTAACAGGGAATTGGTTCTCAATCGTGATAATGTAATACTCAATCTTGCAAAAGATCCGACACTGGCACAGCTGGCTGCTCTGGAAAAGAAAATGGCAGCCGGAGAAAGCGGCACTGGATTATATACAGACAACGGTGTTGAAAAATTTATTGCATACACCCCCATCATAAGCGCACACTGGTCCATCGGTATTTCGGCTCCGCGAGAAGAGATTTTTAGCCAACTATCCACACTTCGGCAATGGATTATCATCCTTACCATGATTTTTCTTCTTCTTGGCTTGGTTACAGCCTATTTTATCTCGATACAGGTTGCAGATCCAATTATGTTACTCTCAAAGCATCTGGGAGTCGTCGCGGAGGGAGATTTCTCACAGCCGATTCCTGAAAGGATCATGCGCTTTAAACACGAAATCGGCAAACTAGGGCTCTCCGTTGACACAATGCAGTCTTCAGTCCGCGAAATTATCGCTAACATCCAAATTGAGTCAAGAAATGTAAATCAGGCTATCGACTATGTGAATGCCAACATTTCGGATCTGAATGTAGATATCGAGGATATTTCTGCTACTACTGAAGAATTGTCTGCAGGAATGGAGCAGACAGCCGCAGCAGCACAGGAAATGAATGCAGCATCGATAGAAATTGAAAATGCTATTGAAAGTATTTCTCTAAAATCACAGGAGGGAGCTGAATCCACTTCCAAAGTCAGTGAAAGGGCAAACACGCTGAAAGTGAAAGCGATATCCTCTAAGGAATACGCAAATAAAACGATTACTGAAGCAAATGAACGATTAAAACATGCACTTGAACAGTCAAAAGCGGTAGAGCAGATTAATGTCTTATCTGTTGCCATACTGCAGATCACATCTCAAACAAACTTGTTGGCATTGAATGCGGCTATTGAAGCAGCTAGAGCCGGTGATGCGGGAAAAGGCTTTTCCGTAGTTGCTGAAGAAATCAGGAAGTTGGCTGAAGATTCTGCAAAATCTGCAAATGAGATCCAGCAGGTTTCAAAAACTGTAATGGACGCTGTTAAAAGTTTATCTGACAGTTCACAATCGGTAATAGAGTTTATTGAAACTAATGTGCAGAAGGATTATAAGTCCATGGTTCAGACAAGCGACCAGTACAACCAAGATAGCCAGTTTGTTGGTGATATAATCAACGGTTTGAGCTCTACTTCAAAGGACTTGGCAGCTTTCATTCAAAATATGATAAGGGCGATAAATGAAATTTCTACTGCTGCAGGGGAAGGGGCAGAAGGAACAACAAGTATTGCAACTAAGGGCGCCTCAGCAGCTGCAAAATCAAACGAGGTCATAATCATGGCGGAACAAGCTAAAGAATGTATGAAGCGTTTACAGGATACTATTTCTAGATTTAGAATTTGATCTCGCCATGTACCGCCTTAGTTATTTTGCGGGGCTTATAGGCCAGGATATGGGCTATAAGCCTTGATATGTCTGTCACAAGAATTAATTATATCAGCTCTTTTGATACATCCCCGAGATGCAGCAAAGTCAGTTCTTTTGCCATATAAGCGTTTTTGTCAATAATAGCCTCAAGTATCTCCATATGCTGTCTTATCATTTTTTCGTGCTCAATCAGAATATCTTTCTGTGTCTTTTTTTCCAGGTATCTTTCATGTGAAAAAATTGAAGTCATCTGGCTTATAATCTTCAGAACTTCATTTTTACTGGCACTTGTCATCAGATTCGTAAAATCAAGTCCATACTGAATAATTAATTGGTGATTTTCAATAGCTTCCAGCGAATGGTCCAGCACCTCTCTCATCAGATCTATATCCTTTTGCGTTCTTCTCTGAGATGCCCATGAAGCAGCGATAGTTTCGCACATATTTCTCATTTCCATTATGTTTGCTTTAGATACGAGATTATACCGAAACATAATATTTACAGTTCGTTCAAGTTCATTGGTGGTGTGCTTATTTACAACGGTGCCGCTTCCCCTTGAAATTGAAATATAGTTTTTCAATTCCAGCATTTTAAGGGCTTCACGGACAGAAGGACGGCTTCTGTTGAAATAATTGATCAAATTACGCTCCGGCGGGAGTTTCTCACCGGGTTCCAATTCACCGCTGATAATCATATCAAGAATCTGGTCGTAGATTACTTCAGATACCTTTTTTGTACGGATTGGTGTAAATCCGCCCATTAAACCTTCCGGTTCGCTGCTTCTTTTATTATTTTTCCCCCTTTTGATTGAAGCGATTGCATCCTTGCAGCTCTCCCAACAGGCGAAATCGTCGCTGATAGCACTTTCCGGCTGCTGATTTCGGATTGAATCAAGAAGTTTGCGATGAAGCTCAAGTGATTTCTGACGGTCCCAACCGGAGAAATGGATTGTAAGATATCTATCTCTCTCGATTATTCTTCCTATGCCTTTCCACAAAATAACCGCTAAAGGATTCAATGCAGCTTGTATCATTACCAAGTGAAATCTAATCATTTCCATAAAAAATTCATCTGGTGTTTTTAATACACTTACCATTACTTCGAACTTTAATTCCAGCTCGGCGATATTTTCCCAGGTTCTACGCGATGCGGCATAACCGGCAAAAGGAGGTTCTCCTTCAACCATGAACTCGATTATATCCTGGAAGGAAACCTTTCGAAAACGCAGTAGATCGTCCAATGGCTGACTAATATTTTGTGGTTTGAATTCATTAATAACTGAGCCGTCTCCGGGAACAACCCTGATATAACCCGCGCTTTCCAAAAGCCGTAGAGTTTCACGGATCGTCGGATGACTTCTTTTATATATTTCCATAAGCTTACGTTCAGATGGCAATTTATCATCTGGTTTCAACTGCCCGGTCAGTATCATTTCTTCAATTTGATGGAAAAGTGCTTCGGGGGCACGTTTGATTTCAATTGGCTTGAATTTGGGCTCTCGAATGATTTGATGATCCATTTGCTCACTCCTGTTCTATAACTACTCTACTCAATTGAAGTACTATTGTCAATAATTTCACCTAATGATGATAATAAGGGCATTGTTTATCATATTTGCTGTCATAAATGAGTGAATGTTAATGAATGATTTAATGATCGACTACTTCCTTACAGTGTCAACGTATGCCTCTGCATTATCACAAAATTAAAACCGGCGAGCATCATTTCATGACATGTAGTATTCCAAATTAGTTATGATGGACAGATAAGCATAATGACAAATTACCTCTTTACAATTGGTAAGAACAGCTATATAATATACAACACATACAACAAAATAGTGCATGATATTTGTAAGTCAGTATGATATTTTCTTTGACTTAATACGAATGTGAAATTGGGGATAAAAGGAGGAAAAATGAGCGCAACAATTAAGAACAAAGCATGGGAAATGTTGTGGATTGCAACCGGTATCTTTTTTATGACCGGGATATTGTATACATGGAGTGTTATCAGTAAAAGTCTGATTAAAGAATATCATTGGACCAATACCGAGGCGTCTCTGCCGTATACTGTAGCTACAGTAACATTTGTTATTTCAATGGCAGTGTTTGGAAGACTCAATGACACGAAAGGCCCAAGGATATGCGTCTTGCTTTCGGGAGTTTTGATGGGCTTGGGTTTGATGCTATCCGGATTTGTAACAACTCCAGTAATGATGGTTGTATCGTTTGGAGTTATTGCAGGAGCTGGCATTGGGTTGCCGAATATCTCCGTAACTCCTGCGGTACTTAAATGGTTTGCACCAGAAAAGAAGGGGATGGTAACCGGAATCGCAGTTGCTGGAGTTGCCCTTTCATCGGCAATTTTCGCATTGGTAGTAAACTTTTTGATTCCGGTCGTAGGTATATCCAAATCGTTTATCATTATTGGATTAAGTGTGTTTATACTAATGTCGATTCTTGCCCTCTTTATTAAGGATCCACCTACTGGCTATATACCAGAACAAGCAACGGCGTCAAAACAAAAAACAAATCCGACAATAATCCAAAACGATATAACTAGAAAAGAGATGCTTAAAAAAGCCAGCTTTTATGGATTGTGGATCATGTTCGCTTTTTCATCCTCTGCAGGATTGATGGTAATTGGGCAGGCAGCCAATATTGCGAAGGTACAGGTGCACTGGGAAGGCGGATACCTGCTTGTGATCCTGCTTGCGCTGTTTAACGCTGCCGGAAGGATTGCCGGTGGGGTTATCTCGGATAAAATCGGCCGGATTAACCTGATGAGGATTATCTTTGTGCTTCAGGCTGTCAATATGCTGCTTTTTGCAAGGTATCTCTCCATACCTCTGCTAATAATGGGAGCAGCTATCGCGGGACTGTGCTATGGAGCAGGATTTTCGGTTTTCCCTGCAACTACAGCCGATTACTTTGGAGTAAAGAATTATGGCGCAAACTATGGAATCGTATTCACGGCATGGGGGGTTGGCGGGGTTATCGGCCCGATGATGGCGGCGAGAATTGTAGATAGTACCAATAGCTTCAATACTTCCTATTTTATTGCGTTTGTTCTATTGGCTATTGCTGCCGTTATCACACTATTATTCCGAAACCCTGCAAAAAATTCTCAGCCAAAATTGAACTGATAGAAATGAATTGGAGGGATTAACATGCGAAATTATAAAGAAGCCCTGGAAGAGGCAAAGAAACTAAGCAAGAAGGTAATTATAAGCATAGCAGCGGCACAGAATCCGGATGTTTACAAGGTTTGAACAGCTTGATTATATCGATAAACTTATGGAATAGAGCGGTGGGAATTCTTGAAAATGGAGATGTAGATGTCAAAGAAAAGCTTGGCAGAGGAATTGATACAAATGAAAAAGAATTTTGTCTTTGTGGGAGAGGCAGGGTGTGGGAAAAGTGAAATCGCCATAAATTGGGCGTTTGAGTTGGCTCGCCATCAAAAAAAAACAATTCATTTCTTTGATTTGGACCAGACCAAGCCTCTGTTCCGCTCCCGTAGTGTTAAGCAACTGATGGGGGATCAGGGTATTATATTTCACCATGAGGAACAGTTTTTTGACTCTCCAACAATTGTTGGCGGTGTTGCAGTGAACCTGCAGGATCAGAACTGTCATGTCGTTCTTGACATCGGAGGCAATGCGAATGGGGCGCGGTCGGTGGGATGCTTCTCACAGATTATAAACAACGGCGACTCCCAGGTGTTCTATGTAATCAATCCATATCTCCCCTGGAGTCAGGATGTACGCTCCATTGATGCTACGATGTCGGCAATTCTCCGGTCATCCAGAATAAAGGAGTTTAAAATTCTCATCAACCCAAACGTAGGCTATTCAACCACTGCGGAAGAGTTACTGGAGGGTATAGGGAAAGTCAGAGAAATGCTTTCCGACTATATCCCAGTTGACGCAGCCTGCGTCATGGACACCATATACGACGAGGTCAAAGGCAGGACAGATATTTTTCTTTTCCCCATTCACCTCTACCTTACTTACCCGTGGATTAATCAGTAATACCAAGTCAGCATAAACATTGATGAAATAAAGGAGGTAGAACCAATGGCACGAGTAACAATAAAAAAAGAAAGCTGCAAGAGTTGTCAGTATTGTATTACAGCATGTCCCAAAAATGTCCTTGCAGTTGGCAATGAAGTTAATGCAAAGGGTTATCCGTATGTTTATATGGCAAATCCGGATAATTGTATAGGCTGTACAATGTGTGCACTCATATGCCCCGATGCAGCAATCGAAGTATACAAATAAGAAAGGAGAAAAAAATGGAAAGACAATTTATGAAAGGCTGTGAAGCTATTGCTGAAGCAGCTGTTCGCTCAGGCTGCCGCTTTTTTTCTGGCTATCCTATTACCCCTCAAAATGAGATTCCTGAGTATTTAGCGCGAAGACTTCCTGAGGTAGGTGGTCATTTTGTACAGGGAGAAAGCGAAATCGCATCCGTAAATATGGTCTATGGCGCCGCTTCGGCTGGAACCCGAAGCCTGACCTCATCTTCCAGCTGCGGCATAAGCCTGAAAAGCGAATGCATATCCTATTGTGCATCTGCACGTATTCCGTTGGTCTATATCAACATATCCAGAGGTGGTCCGGGTGTCGGCGCGATACAGCCCGCACAGCAGGATTATTTCCAGGCAACGAAGGCCAGTGGAAATGGCGGTTTCCGTATGATGGTATTTGCTCCGTACGATGTACAGGAGGCGGTTGATATGACATATGCGGCTTTCGATTATGCCGATCGTGACCGGAACCCCGTCCTGATCCTGGGTGATGGCGTTTTGGGAACTATTATGGAACCAGTCGTACTGCCTGAAATGAGAAGCGAGGAAGAAGTTCAAGCTATTAAAGAATCAAAGAGGAGCTGGGCGCTTGTCGGTCACAAACCTGATGAAAAGAGAGCGTTCATTGAGCCAGGCCACTGGGCGGGACAGGAGAACTTCAATATTGAAAATGCCAAGCTTTATGAGACTTGGGAAAAAGACGTTCAGGTTGAAGAACATATGGTTGAAGACGCCGAGGTAGTCATTGCCGCCTACGGTATCTCTGGACGCATATCGAAATCTGCTGTTTCCTTGCTGCGAAAAGAAGGGTACAAAGTGGGACTAATCCGGCCGAAGACAGTATCCCCATATCCGTATAAAGCCTTTGAAAACTTGGATTACAACAGGGTTAAAGCGATTCTGGACGTTGAAATGTCAATTCCCGCACAGATGGTTTATGATGTGAGGTTGGCTGTTAAGGACCGCTGCCCTATTGAGACTTGTCTGCGTTCAGGCGGTGAAATCATCAGCCGCGAAGCAATCATGGAGGCTGCAAAAACTCTTTGCAACAGATAGTAATAAATAAGAAAGGAATAATCAAATGGAACGCTTGGTTTATAAAAGAACTTCAACCATCCAGCCAGACATGGCTAGCGGCTTCTGCCCTGGCTGCATGCACGGAACCGTCGTCAAACTGATCGGTGAAGTGATGGAAGAACTGAATATTGTGGATAAAACTGCGGCTGTTCTCGGAATAGGATGCTGTGGTCTGGCCATGCAATACATAACTTATGATAATACCACATCTCCTCATGGAAGAGCCTGTGCCGTAGCAAACGGCGTAAAGAAGGCCAGCCCCGATACCATTGTCTATACATATCAGGGAGATGGCGATCTGGCGTCGATAGGGCTGGGAGAAACGATGTCTTCAGCAAACCGAGGAGATAATATTACCGTTATTTTTGTAAATAACGGAATTTACGGAATGACAGGGGGGCAAATGGCTCCCACTACTTTGACAGGTATGAAGTCTACCACAACGTTAAAAGGACGTGATCCTGAACTTCACGGTTACCCGATGCATATGTGCGAGATCATGAATACTCTGACCGCTCCTGCATATCTGGAACGTGTCAGCTGCAATACAGCAGGCAATGTAATCAAAGCAAAAAAAGCCATTAAAAAAGCTTTCCAGAATCAGATTGACGCAAAAGGCTTTTCCATGGTGGAAATTGTGACAAGCTGCCCTACAAACTGGGGAATGGAAACCCTTGAAGCTCTAAAGTTCCTTGAGGAGAAAATGCTGGTCGAATATCCTTTGGGAGTAATCAGAGACAAAAAATAAGGAGGAAAGGATTATGGAAAGAAATTTAATGGTCGCAGGCTTTGGGGGACAGGGCGTCATGATGCTTGGGAAACTCCTTGCCAATACAACCTGTGAATACACCGACAAGAAGGTTACTTTCTTCCCTTCATATGGAGCCGAAATGCGAGGTGGGACCGCTAACTGCTATGTCGTGATTTCAGACGATTCCATCGGGTCGCCCATTGGAGATTCCATGGATGACCTAATTGTTATGAACGGTCCATCATTGAACAAGTTTCTTTGCAAGCTGAAAAAGGGCGGTAACCTGTTCATTAACAGCTCAATTGTCAAAGATGAGATCAAGCGGGACGATATCACAGTGGTATACGCCCCGGTAACCGAGATGGCACTGGAAATCGGAAATCCTAAGGTTCTGAACGTAATTATGCTTGGTGTATATGTCGGATTTACTCACGCAGTTCCGGATGAGGCCGCATTGGAAGGGATTATTAAACAGTTGGGCAAGAAAGCAAGTTTAATCCCCGTGAACAAAGAGGCCTTTGAAAAAGGGCTCGCAATAGGCAAGGCAGCCCAAAAAGGGATTCAGCGGTAATCATAAAACTTTCAGGAATGATAAGAACAGTTTTGCATTACCCCAAATAGTATGCAATTTTTGGTAAACCCCCAAAATGCACAACTCAACAATCCTGCTTGGGAAAGGCAGGATTGTTTGAGTTATGTGTAATAGGCAATTTATTATTGTATAAATACTAAGAAAGCCAGCAGACTGTACGTTCCCTAAAGTTGGATCGAGGGACGGACAGAGGATACCAGATCTCCTTGCGAAGCCTATCAGCTGCATTTGAACTATATACATCCCCAAACGATAGAAGAGCAGATTTCATCTTTTTACTGATTTCATCCTAAAATGGGTTAAGGTCAATTCTATGCATAATATTATATATGGGAAGTATTCTTAGCTTTTAAATCATATGTGTTATGAAAGATATTGGGTTGGCGGACGAACTGGGATCCGGTGTTAGGAATATTTACAAGTATTGTAAAAGTTATTTCGGCTCAGAGCCTTGTATGCTGGAAGAGGATGTTTTTAAAATAATCATTTCGATTGCTACCCAGCAAGCTACCCAGCAAGCTACCCAGCAAGCTACCCAGCAAGCTACCCAGCAAGCTACCCAGCAAGCTGAACAGAGAATTATTGATCTGCTTGAGTTTTGCAAAACTCCTAGGACTAGAAAACAAATGCAGGAGGTTGTTGGGATCGCTGACAGGGAGTATTTTAGAACAAACTTTATGAAACCTCTGATAGATGAAGGTAAACTCATATTGATGATGCCAGATAAACCTAAAAGCCCAAATCAAAAATATTGTCATCCAGGGTGATAAACATTTAAGATCATAAAACTATAAAACTTAAATTTATTTTTCAAAATACGAAATTTTGTCCTTGTAGCTGACCTAACTATAAGGGCATTTTTTTGTTCTCGTTAATTTAATAAATCTTCATCTCCATAAGAACAAGCCCTTTACCGAACTTTGAAAATTGAATACTAAATATCTCATGTACTTTACCCTTGCAGCGGATAAAACCGCAAGCAGCAGGACGGGCATGCCAGAACTTTTCACTTGGGACTGGCGTCAGTGCCTGGTCAAAATCAAATGTGGCTCATTTGAACTGCGATGATCTGCAGGGGTGACAATGATACTTCCGGATAGCCGAGGTTAAGTCCCAGGATCCGGCCCGCCAGGAATGGGGGGAGTGAAAAGCACTATGACTTCTGTCAGCCGCAGACGGCATGAGATATTTTAATTTATAAAAAGAGATCTGTTATTCAGGGATATTTAACTGCAGATCGTGAGGCGGAGCAATCCAACATTTTTTGTTCCGCCTTATTAGTGTGCTGCTAAATCCGTATCATTGCCTGCACAAAATACTTACGCTATTATCAAGGAGGTTGTTGTACATTGAAAAACGCATATTGTAATGTGGAAGAATTGCCTTTGTCACTGACGGTTGATGATGTCGGAACGATAATGGGGTTGTCGAAGAATAAAGCCTACGAGCTTTGTCACAGGAGGGGTTTCCCCTGTGTGATCGTTGGAAGAAGGATGATAATACCCAAACTGGCATTTATAAAATGGTTGGAGTCACCAACATTAGGATAAGGAGTGATTTTTCACATGGGAAAGAAAAGAAGTAATGGAGAAGGTTCAGTTATAAAGGTAAAGGATAATTTGTGGCGTGGTGCTGTTGTTGTAGGCAGGGATGAAAACGGGAACATGAAAAGGAAATGGTTCAACGGCAAGACCAAGAAAGAAGTCATGGATAAGATGCAGCCGATCCTGGCGATGATAAATACTGGCGATTATATTGAGCCATCGAAAACACTCTTGGGCGACTGGCTGGATGTATGGCTCAGTGAATACAAGAAGAATGTCATAAAACCAACTACATACGACAGTTATGAAACCAACATCAGGTGCCACCTTAAGCCTGGATTAGGCCACATATCTATGAAGGACCTCAAGACATTCGACATCCAGAGGTTTATGAACAGTAAGTATGAAGCCGGGGTATCCACTGCATTGATAAGGAAGCTTCAGAATTTACTGCATGGAGCATTGAAACAGGCAATAATCAACCAACTGACCAATAAGAATGTTGCAGAAGGAGTCGTATTACCTACTCATAAGCAAAAGGAAATCCGGGTCTTCGACAAAATTGAAGAGAAGAACTTCATCGAGGAGCTTAAGGGTGATCGACTGGAGGTGGCCTTCAAGCTGGACCTCGTCAGTGGATTGAGAATAGGAGAGTTGCTGGGACTGACCTGGGATTGTGTTGATCTGGAAAAGGGAATCCTGACAATCAAGCAGTCACTCATCCGGATCAAGAACCGAAAGAAAGAGAAAGAAAATGGCACTGAAAAGAAAAACCTCTATATAATTGAAAACACCACCAAAACAAAAAACAGTAACAGGAAAGTACCATTACCGAAAACAGCGGTAGCAATGCTTGCAAGGTATAAGCTGTTCCAGGATTGGGAGAAGAGGAAGGCAGCCGGTGTGTATGTTGATAATAACCTGCTATTCTGTACCGCACTCGGCAACAGGATCATCCCCAAGAACGCGGCCCGAACCTTCAAAAGAGTTTCGGAAAAAGTAGGTATAACCGGAGCATCGATACACTCAATTCGGCATACTTATGCGACCAGGCTTTTTGAAAAAGGTGTAGCGCCGAAAACGGTATCAGATTTGCTTGGCCACAAAAACGTATCCCACACCCTCGATGTTTACACACACGTTTTACCGGAAATAAAAAGCCACGCCGTGGATAATCTAAATTATATGCTGATGTAAAAATGGTTGATTATAGTAATATCAAAAGCATTAAAAAAAGTAGTCACGGATATCTCTAACCCATGCTTTGCAACAATTGATGCAACAATGGGGTGAAGATTTGTTAAGACCAGATAAGAATAAGACGATTTTGAAAGTATGAAAAGTGCTTAGATAGGCCGCTTTGAGATTTGATGAGACTATCCGTGATATACGGGATGAACATGGTAAGGATGAGGTCTCCAGTTCGAATCTGGATGAGGGCTCCAACAAAACAAAGGCTTCCGAGGTTTCGACTTCGGGAGTTTTTGTTTTACTACAACAGGTTTACATCATTTGCACAATTTAATAAAAGTATTGAGGTAGGACTGTAGAGTAAATTGCGGATCTTTTTTGTATAAAATCGATAGTTTATTGGAAAGGAATTAGGTTATTCTGAAGAGCGAACTAAAGACTTTCTTTACCGAAATGAACGACTTAAAGACAAAATTGCACTGGAGAAACATCCGGTATGATACTTGATTACTCCCAGCCAATTGTCTTGGGGCATTTGGCCAATAACATCAGGATAACGGTCTTTGGAAGATGAAAGCGCATATTTACAATAGAAAACGGCTGTCGTGAGTTTGACCTGGTCAAGGAGGACGACAAAGGGAACTATATTAATAACGACGTTTATACGGTTACCCGCAATACCGATGATCCGAAGCAAATCATAGATCAGGAAAGGCTTTTGGAGTTTGCTGTAATTTCTTGATGACAAGCGGATTGCTCGTCGCCAACGCTTTCGCTGCGGTGAAGTAAAACGCAGCGCCTTTGCCCGGTTCGCTCTGTACCCATATCTTTTCTCCCAGTCCCGCGGTAATTTCTTCGGCTATGGCAAGTCCGAGGCCGCTGCCGCGTGAATCATTGCCTTCCTTGAAAAAACGTTGGAATATGCGGGGCTGGGCTTCTTTGCCAATGCCTATTCCTTCGTCCTTGACACAGATTGTTATGTGTTTAGCGGAAACACTCCATTCCAGCCAAATGCGGCCTTCTTTCATTGTGAACTTCAACGCATTATCCAGCAGAATGTCTAAAAGCTCAGAAACGCACGCCGCATTGGTATATAGAGCCGGAAGTTCATCGGAGCCGTCCATTATATGTAAAGTTAGGCCGCGCTCACCGCATACGGCCTTGTATTTTTCCCCGACGGGGTCAAGCAGATCGTTCGCCCGCACTACTGTTTTTGAAAAATCTTTAAACCCGCTTTGTATCCGCGAGAGGTTTAGCATGCTTGTTACTGTTTGTTCGAGGTTATTTGATTCCTTTAGTATGATGCAACCGTATTTCATGAGTTTAGATTCATCGGTCATTATTCCCTCGGATATAACCTCAGCTAGAGCCTTGATAGAGGAAATGGGCGATTTCAGCTCGTGGCTGACGTTAGCTACATAGTTTCGTCGGATTTGTTCAAGTTTTCTGTCTTTTTTGATGATGAGCGCCGAATAGACTGCCGAAAGCAGCAGCATGAACGTGAGTGCGATGAACAGGATGACTAGACTGCCATAAAAGGAGGTCAGGGACTTGACGAAGAAATAGATTGATGTTACTTTACCGTTCTCGGTATGCGGAATGGCGATCAAAACAGCAAGGCGACCGTATAGACCGCGGTCGAAGATTATTTTGTAAAGGTGACCGCCGCCGTTGATTACTATGGTCGGGATAAGCTCCTCCGCCCTTTTGGAAAAATTCATCCTGTTGTCTTTCGAAATCATATAGTCGAGGAGGTTCCCGCCCGGATCATAGACGTAGGCACTTGCCCGGAACAGAACGGAGTTTTTTGAAAACTCACCGGTGTCCCAATATTCTTCGGCGTCATTTCGGGCAATGTCAAGTTGGTGATAATTTGCTTCATAGGTGATACGGATCGAAATGAGGATCCCGATGGTAATGACGAAAAAATAGATTAGAAGCCAGAACAACACAAAGTTGAGATGCTTTTTAGCCATGTTTTTCCTCCAGCCTGTAACCGATACCGTAAACTGAGGTAATATCAAAATGGACACTGTCATTCCGCAACTTCTTGCGTATGCGCTTGATAAGGGTATCAATCGCACGCGTATCTCCAAAGTAGTTTTTGCCCCAGATTATGTCCATTATGCGATTGCGACTCAAAGCGACGCCGGGATTTGACAAAAAGATCTCTATTACTTTTTTCTCTTTGGGCGTAAATTTAATATTTCGTCCGCCCACCGCAACTTCTGAGGCATCAAGATCTATTTGAAGTTCCATAAAAGACAAACTTTTCGCGCGGTCCTTAGGGGTCGTGCGTTTTAGTATGGCAAACACGCGCGCCGCGACTTCCCTTGGTGAAAAGGGCTTTGTTACATAGTCGTCCGCACCCAACTCCAAGCCGAATATGCGGTCGAATTCCTCTCCCCGGGCGCTGAGCATGATGATCGGAATATCGCTCGTTTTTCGGATATTTTTACAAACCTCGTTTCCGGAGATTCCCGGCAACATAATGTCAAGGATAATAAGGTCAAACAACTTTGTCCGTAAAGCGCTAACGGCTTCTTCCCCTGAAAATACCGACACGGCGTTTATGCCCATAGTGTTGAAACAACAGGACAAGCTCTCATGTACGGCCTCGTTGTCATCGCAAATCAGAACGGTGAACTCAGCCAATTAAAAGCGCCTCCTTATTTTTTCTATCATTTGGATTATAGCACGTCTATTACCTCTATGAAAAGAGGGCTATGATGAATCCGCAGCCTGAAATAAAAGTTACTTTGTATTTACACAACTTTGACATGGGTTTTACACAATTGGGCTGAAGGGATATGTTAATATCCACATAAAGCTATTACTGTCTGGGTCGCGACAGACCTTGCCTCGCACATGAAGCGCATCGATCAGGAGCTTTATCAACACTACGTCAATACTCGGCTGCTTCCGCGACGAGGGAATCATCAATACTATTGGAGCATAGATATTTACAGTCTCGACAGGCTGCGTGAAATAGCTTCCGATGCTGGAGTGTTTTAAAAGCACTTTAACCAGATAAATTAAATGATGATGAGGAGAGTGTAATCTATGAAAAGATCCCTGGCATTACTACTGACACTGGCACTATTGCTGCTCTTAACTCCGTATTCAGTCTTAGCCGATGCGACGTCGGACAATCAGGCCGTGAACGAGGTGAATCTTGCAAAGCAAGCGGGGCTGGTGACTGACAAAGTCACAAGAGACTACCAAAAGAACATTTCAAGAGAGGAATTCTGCGAATTAGTTGTGAAGTTATACGAAAAGCTCACCGGCAAAACTGCGACCGCCGGTGCCGACATCTTCACCGACACGGACAACGCGGATATCCTGAAAGCTTACTCATTAGGCATCATCAAAGGCATCTCGGCGGACAAGTTCGCCCCTGGTAACTACATAACCCGCCAGGAAATATGCGTAATGCTTGCAAGGTGCATCGATACGGCGATATCAGACGCCGACATAACATCCTATAAAAACAACATATTCGCTGACGGCGAAAAAATAGCCTCCTGGGCGGGCCCGTCTGTGAATTACGCCTATGACAAAAGCGTGATTAAGGTCGTTGGCAGCAACCGGATTGACCCGCTCGGCAATGTCACCTGCGAGCAGGCTATCCTTCTGGCGTACAAAATATACAATTCACAGGCGGATTTCTCATCTGTAAAGCTAAAAGCCGGGGCGGGCAGTGCTGAAATCGTTTTTCCTGACGAATTATTCCCGCTGGAGGGCTTTAATAAAGTACATGACAACCCATATGCCAGGGTGCTGGTGCTTGAGTCGGATATTAAAGTGGCGATCGTTTCGATTGAACTTGTCAATATTCCCGCAGACGGCATTGAAATTTGCAAAAAAATCGTAAGCGAAAAGACCGGTACGCCAGTTGAAAATATCTGGGTCCACGCGACCCATGCAATTACAACGCCGCACGCTCCTTCGGATGAGGCAATCGCAAATACTTCGTGGCTGGAATACATCAGCGCTACACATACGGCTGAGGACACACCAAAAAGCGGAATGTTTATAGAAGCAATAGCCAATGCTATCACCGAGGCTGCTCAGGAGGCTGATGACAGTTTCCAGACTGCCGTTGCGGGGTTTGGAACAGGCAATAGCTATGTAAACGCCAACCGTGATATCCAATTGCCGGACGGAAGCTGGACTATCGGATTGAACGGCGAAGGGCCATCCAATCCGCTCATGCAGATTCTGCGGGTGGACTCGCTCTCCGGCGACCCTATCGGATTCCTGATCAGCTACGGCATTAAGCCGAGCGCCATTGACAATTCTGAGATGAAAGCCGGTACCAGGCAGGTTTCGTCCGATGTCCCTGGTTTGGCCTGCCGCCTGGTGGAAGAGGAATTCGGCGCACCCGCACTGTTCTGCATGAGTTCAGCCGGCGACCAGATACCAAAGGAGACTGCACTTTATAATGTGATCGGCGCCAATGGAAAGGCAACTCAGGTCGACCTTGGCGTTGAAAAAGGACTGGAAATCGTGGAGAGGCTGGGTACCCAGATGGCCAAGGACGCTATCGGCATCGCCGGGAAGATTTCCTGCACGCAAACCGCCCCGAAGACAGCCCATATTGCAAGCTCATTCAAATGGTCTGGTATTAAGGAAGGTGACGGGGAACTGGAAGTAACGGTGGAAGCGATTCGCTTCGGCGACGCAGCGTTTGTGGCATTCAAACCGGAGACAAACTGTATTACAGAACTCCAGCTCCAGGGAGAGTCACCTTTTAAATACACAATGCTAATGTCCTTCGTAAATGGCGATTTTAAGTATATGCCGGATGCGGAAGCCTATGATAAAGGTACGTTTGAGACTACGCGTACGGGGCTTGCCAAAGGTGCGGCGGAGCAGTTTGTGAAAACGGCGCTTGAGCTTCTGGGCAATCTTATGAAATAAATAATCAACGCAGGTCAAGCGGCAACATCACGTACAATAAAAATGAAAAGAGGATGAAAAAATGAAAATGAAAAAAATCCTATCTCTTGTACTGGCGCTTATACTTGTCCTATCTCTTACCGCATGCGGCGGCACCAAAGACTCGGTCGGGTCCACCGCTCCGGAAACAAGTCCCACATCCGACGGAAACAGTCCCACACAAGCCGGAAACAGCAAGGCTGAAGACTTGATTCTTGAGATTGAAAATGACGGCGATGCCACAAAGATTACCGACGCGGCTTATAATAAGTATTTCGGCGGAAATGCGGCCGAAGGCGTAAAAGCATTGCTGAATGCGGGTAAAGTTTATGTCAATGGCATACAGGTACCCGCAACAGAAAATGATACTGCTGATTATCAGGTAAATGGTGTGTCAAGTCTTTACAAAAAAAGCTCAGGCTGGGGCTTCAATGTTCACAAGACTACAAGCGCAGATAACCTGTCCTTTGACGCGGCAAGACTTGGCTTCTTTGAGACGATCACGACAGTACGCGGTCATAAAACTGTTCTCTATGGAGACAGCGCGACAGGCCAGGTCAACAAGATCGATTCCCAGTCTTACGACGTTGTTCGTATTACATATTTTGAGGACCATGGTGGTATTGTAGACAAAATTGATCGGGGAGATTTCGCACTCGAAACAAACAGAGTACGTCCGGATGTAAACCTGATTTCCGTTGAATCATCGAAATTCGACAAAGAAATCAAGGTTGGTGACTTCGTGGTGTATTACTATGGCGCCGGTGGTTGGGTTATGGAGAAAGCGGTTCCTGTTGGGGGCACATTATCAAAGAATGAAAAAGGATTCTTTGAAATCAATAAAGGCAAAAGCGACGAGTATGTAAAAATTGAATCCAACGTATCAAGATATAACTTGATTAATTGCAATAGACCGACACAATTCTTCACCGTATACAATCGTTTGGGATTGACAGAGGTAGCTGTAATTACATGGTGTACGCCGACTGGCCACCCGATCGGGTTCACCTACGGGGATAAGACGGCTGCTAAAGAGGCGCTTTCGCTGGCGATCGAGAATGCAACCGCCGCGAAAGACGGCGTAGTTGTAAGCGCAGACGGGAAGGACGTTGCCAAGGGTACAAAGTGGGTTGCGCAGGCAGATTTGGATACATATAACGTCGCGATAGCTGATGCTCAGGCTGTATTCAACAGCAACAGTACGGCAGTACAGGAATATGATGCTTCAATCTACGCTCTTGGTCTTGCTTTGGGTGAAGGCGGAGAGAAACCAACAGGCTTTATTGGCGCGCAGGGCGAAGGAACTAAAGAATAGTTTTTGTGACAATTTTACAGGATCAGACAGAATAAGGATGAAAGGCACGGTCCTCTACCAGGCCGTGCTTTTCATAATAGTATGAAAGGATAGAGAAAATGAAAAAATTATTTACACTCATTCTTGCCCTAATCATGGCATTAGCTCTTGTGGCCTGTAGCGGTTCGGACAATGTCACTTCCCCCGTTGCCTCTCCAAGTGCCGACCGACCGGCCGACCCGGGCGAATCCGGGAACGGAGACAGCAAAGCCGAAGACTTAATTCTTGAGATAGAAAATGACGGTGACGCCACAAAGATTACCGTCGCGGCTTATGATGAGTATTTCGGCGGAAATGCGGATGAAGGCGTGGAAGCATTGCTGATTGCGGGTAAAGTTTATGTCAATGGTATACAGGTACCCGCAACAGAAAATGATACCGCTGATTATCAGGTAAATGGTGTGTCAAGCCTTTACAAAAAAAGCTCAGGTTGGGGCTTCAATGTTCACAAGACGACAAGCGCAGATAACCTGTCCTTTGACGCGGCAAGACTTGGCTTCTTTGAGACGATCACAACAGTACGCGGCCATAAAACAGTTCTCTATGGAGACAGCGCGACAGGCCAGGTCAACAAGATCGATTCCCAGTCTTACGACGTTGTTCGTATTACAGAAATCACCGTATACAACGAGTCCACAACAGTAGTTCGAGGCGATTTCGAACTCGAGACGAATAGAGTAAGGCCGGATGTTGACAATATCGTGTTCCATTCGTCAAAATTCGACAAAGAAATCAAAGTTGGTGACATAGCGGTGTATTACTATGGGGCCGGTGGCTGGGTTATGGAGAAAGCGGTTCCTGTTGAGGGAACATTATCAAAGAATGAAGATGGATTCTTTGTAATCAATAAAGGCAAAAGCGACGAGTATGTAAAAATTGAATCCAACGTATCAAGATATAACTTGATTAATTGCAATAGGCCGACACAATTCTTCACCGTATACAATCGTTTGGGATTGACAGAGGTAGCTGTAATTACATGGTGCACGCCGACTGGCCACCCGATCGGGTTCACCTACGGGGATAAGGCGGCTGCTAAAGAGGCGCTTTCGCTGGCGATCGAGAATGCGACCGCCGCGAATGACGGCGTAGTTGTAAGCGTAGACGGAAAGGATGTTGCCAAGGGTACAAAGTGGGTTGCGCAGGCAGATTTAGATACATATAACGTCGCGATAGCTGATGCTCAGGCTGTATTCAACAGCAACAGTACGGCAGTACAGGAATATGATGCTTCAATCTACGCTCTTGGTCTTGCTTTGGGTGAAGGCGGAGAGAAACCAACAGGCTTTATTGGCGCGCAGGGCGAAGGAACTAAAGAATAGTGACAAAAAATCGGGTTTTAACCCTAATGTTGACCCTAACAATGATGAAACGGGATTGGTTACAATCCTATCAACCGAATTTTATTCTGAAAGGTGGTTTTTTAATTTGCGCTATGGTGGGCTTGGATACAAGAGCTATTCACTCTGCCTTTACTGAATACTTGACCTTGTTGCCATACCTCTGTGCCGCTAAAAGGCCGAGTTCTTCAAACTTAAGCACAAAGCCGTATATCGTGGCGTAGGCGGCATTACCAAAGTCACGCTCGAGCAGTTTTGTCGAAAATTCGCTGCTTCCATATGCGGACAGGGCAAAGTTCCAAAGGTCTTTTTCCTTTTCGGTGATTTTACCATCGTTCAGTGCTTTTTGGAAAGAGTCCAATGTATTTGCCTGCGGCAGTGAACTGGCTAACTTGTTGTACACATTCTCAATGAAGTAGACCAGGAACGGGGTCACATCTGTAACAAAACTGATCTTCACATTATCCTCTGCAAGCGAATAAGCTTTGTAATACCCTTTCCGGCTACGCTCGATATAGCTTGAAAACGGTATGAACAGCGCGGATGAGTAACCCTGCCGCCTCAGATACCACATGTGCATGAGCCTGGCCATTCTTCCGTTTCCATCGAAATATGGGTGCAGATATGCGATATAGAAATGAATCGTAGCAGCCTTAAGAAGGTCGTTCATTGTATTTTCGGTATTAATGAAATCAACAAATTTACCCATGTACTCCGGAAGCTTATCATACGGTAAACCGGTATGTTCCAACTCCTGACCGACAATGTAAACGCTGTCGTGCCGATAGAGTGCGCCGGGCTGCAGTTTGTCATCCGCTGTCAGGTATTGGCCGATTGCCGTGTCATAAAGGAAATATATGTTTTTCTCTGTTATCGCGTTTGCAGGCCCGGAAATAAATTCAAGTCCTTTTTTAATTCCATAGATGCGGTTCTCACTATCATCAGCGGGTGCATAACCACGAAGTATTTTCCTTACACTATCCCTTGAGAAATCTATGTTTTCAATGGTGAGAGTAGACGCAATTTCGTCCTCCATTGCCTTAAGTCCAAAAGCTTCGTTTGTTCTTTGTGGGGTAAGAAGCATCTTGACTGCATTCATCTGCACCTGTGCGACGTTTTCCATGTAGACGAGGTTGTTCCCGGAAAAATCAGGAACAGGTATTGTTTTATATACGCTTGCCTTCAGCAGCTCAATCAGCTCTTTCATGTCGGCGTCCGCGTACTTGTAACCAAGCTTATTCAAATCGATGATGCTCTTGTCGGACATTATCTTTGCGTATAGTGCAGCATCCATAATTGTCACCCTTTCAACTGATAATAATTAGTATCATTATGTATCAGTATAGACGGTTTTATACATCTCGGCAAGAGAAATTTCAACGACGGGTATGTTGACGCACAGAGATATACCAGAACCTAGAATCAACTATAAGCTATACCCCAAATTGCGGATGGGTTTTTATTGGAGATATACGGGAAATATGCTGGTACAATGTATTATATAGTTAGACTATACCTTTGGGTATCTATCATATAAGAAACGTTTGGAGGGGCATTATGTCAAAGGCTATGACAAGGGAGCAAATGGTCGGGAAGGCTTTGAGGATGAAAAGGATAATGGATTTCATGTACAGACATGGATTGGCCGGCCAGAAGCGTGCCGTCTCTGGTGTGGAGGACTTTATCCTGACACGGCATGGCAATGTCAGGGTACTGAAATACGGGTTTGAACACGAACAGGTCATGCCACTGTATGTAGATATGCATGGTGGCGGATTCATTCTGATGCATGCGGATGCCGATGAAACAATGAACCTTGCGTTTTCCAAAGGCGCCGGCGTTAAGATCGTCTCGGTTGACTATCCCAAAGCGCCCGAATTTCCTTATCCGATTGCCATAGAGGCGATTCATGATGTCATCGACCACTTTGTATCCAGGGCTGAGGAATATCGCATCGATGTTACGAAGATGGGCATCGGTGGGCACAGCGCCGGCGCGAACATGGCGACGGTCACCTGCATGAGGGATCTGAAAACCAAAGAGTTCAACTTCAGGTACCAGTTGCTGGACTATCCTCCGCTGGATATTGCCACAAGCCCATATGACAAGCCTAAGCCAAAAGGATGTATTCCGCCGGGTCAGGCACTCAGGTTCAATGCCTGCTACATTGATCCCGAAAATGCAAGGGATCCCAGTGTGTCCCCAGTCTTTGCCAGGATTGATGATCTGAAGGGTATGCCCGAAGCGTTGGTGATAGTTTGCGGAGCCGATAGTCTTCATGATGAAGGAGTAAAGTATGCCGGTATGCTCGAGAGAGCAGGAACCAAGGTAGATTTACATGATTACTCCACCGAAGTTCATGGCTTCACCTATTACAAGCCTTCGGCCAATGTAGCGGAGGCTGTTCGGCTCATGACGGAATTCATCCGGATAAATTCCCGATCTTTAGGATAAACGACTACCTGACAAAGGAAAATGCCTCCGTCTTTTTCGATTATACATTCCTTCTGATCGAAGCATATTAAAAATAATTCACAAGGTACCTTGACGTATTTGATGGCAGCGTGCTACAATATAAACACGAGGTACCTAGCGATTAATATGTGAAAGGAAATGACAAATTGAATAAGGAAAATAATACTGAAATAGATCAGGAAACGATTAACGAGATGAAAGATGAAATGATTTGCCCGCTTTGTTTTAAACAGTGTCCAATCACCCAACCGGGCTGTGGAAAGGGCCGTGCATATGCACAGACAAAAGGGATCGAAATCGAAACTGTGACAGAGGATGGCCAGGGTGAACTTGAAAACTTCGGTGGCCATGGTGGTTGCGGAAATCATGCCGGACACGCAATGCACGGAACTCATGGACATCATGACATACATGGCAAAAGTGGAAAACATGCAGGATACAAAAGCCACGAGTACTGCCCGCACCATGGCGATGCTGAAGGTAATAGCGGAGAAAGACTGTTCAGAGAAGGAAATCCTGTGAACAATCTTATGCACCTGTTTCAAAAATGCACTCATCTTGTGCAGCATAGAAAAGTCAATATGCAAGGCAGAGGACATATCATGGTGACACTCTTGAAGCAGGGAGTGATGACACAGCGGGACTTGATGCACAATACAGATGTACGCTCATCCTCAATCAGCGAACTGCTGGGCAAGATGGAAGCAGATGGTTGGGTTACCCGGGAGAAGGATGAAGCTGACAAACGCAATCTTCGTATTTTGCTGACAGAAAAAGGAATGGTAGAAGCTCAGACTCAACTGGAGAGCCAAAAGCAATCCACCCAGGAGTTATTTAATGTCCTGGATGAACAAGAAAAACAGCAACTGGAAACCATTCTGGGGAAATTGCTGGATTCCTGGAAGGAAGACGGCATGTTTGATGGTAGGGGAAGAGGCTGCAGGGGCATTCATAAAGGCCATCATGGCAAAGGTCATGGAGTCTAAAGCGAATCTGGAAGAAATAAGCTTAGTAATGCGGGGTTAGATTTAGTGCAGATTGAGGTGAAAAATGCTGAACGCAAAAAATATTGTGACATATATGAATGAATCATAAAGAATCGGTAGAACATTTGGCGCAGAATTTGGCAGCGGAATGGGCGATGACATGACTAACTACTACTGGTTGCATAAAAGAAAAGCTGCAGTTCGGTAAAAACCGGGTGCAGCTTTTTAACTTTACGTTTCAAATGTTTGAGTATACCAGACGGGGGTATATAATGCTCGTGATTAATTGGTTTAAAGGAAAAAGCATAAGGGTAAGAAGTATTGAGAAACTAAAATATCAAAACAGATGGGGTGCAGCAATGAGAGTACTAATAATTGGAGGCGATGCGGCGGGTATGTCGGCTGCTTCAAAACTGAAACGTACACAACCGGATTGTGAGATAATTGTTTTTGAAAAGGGCAATTACCTGTCTTATGCAGCCTGTGGCCTTCCTTACTTTATATCTGATCCCAAAATTGAACCTGATAGTCTTGTGCAAAGAACAAAGGAAGAGTTTGAAGCAACAGGTATAAAACCAAAGCTGCAGCATGAAGTTACTAAGATACTGCCGAATGATAGAAAGGTAATAGTCAGAGATGCAGCTTCAGACAAAGAATTTGAGTGTGGTTATGATAAACTGCTGATAACGTGCGGTGCCCGACCAATAGTACCCCCCTTGCCCGGAGTAAATCTCAATGGGGTTTTTAATGTCAAAACAATCGATGATGGTATTTTGATCAAAGATAAGTTATCCCATGCTGATATTAAAGATATAACAATAATCGGTGGTGGCTATATAGGGGTTGAGATTGCTGAAGCCCTTTCGGCATCAGGCAGGAGAATTCGCATTATTGAGATGGCGGACAGGTTATTATTGCCTTTTGACTATGAAGTAGCGGATATTACCCACAAGGAACTGATCAGGCTGGGCGTTGAGGTTAAAGTCAATGAAAAAATGGAAGCTGTCATAGGCTCGGATCATGTTGAAAAGGTCTCTACAGATAAAGGTACATATGCAACCGATGTTGTTATCATGGCAATCGGCGTTAGACCTGCTACTGAATTTATCAGGGGTTCCGGAATAAATCTGGCAAATAACGGTGCGGTAATCGTGGACAGGGAAATGCGGACCAATCTGCCTGATATATATGCAGCCGGAGATTGTGCCGAAGTCTATAACTCAGCTAAAGGTCAAAATTCCTATATCGCACTTGCTACAACGGCAAATAAATGCGGCAGGATTGCCGGTGAGAATCTATCGGGTAAGCATGTTGAATTTGCCGGCACTATGGGTTCATCTGCCCTGAAAGTCGGAGATATTGAAATTGCCCGTACCGGGTTATCAGAAAACGAGGCTAAAGACCTGAAACTGGATTACAGGACGGTTTCGGTTGGAACTCCCAATCTTCCTCATTACTATCACGGATCTACTTCAATCTGGTTCAAGGTCATATACGAGAAGGGTACACGCAGAATACTGGGCGTACAAGGCTCGGGTAAACAGGGCGTTGTACTGAGAATCGATGTTTTTGCTTGTGCCATTGCCAATAAAATGACAACAGAAGAGCTTGGAATGCTGGATTTGTGTTATGCACCGCCGTTTTCAACTGTTTGGGATGCAATTAATATTGCCGCCAATGCGGCTAAATAGAATGAAGTATTTAGCCGGTCAAAATTAACAATTAATATGCCTGATTTTGTAGAAATGTTTTAATGATATTGATATAATTTTGATATCAAATAATATATTTTGTCATTTAGCAGCAAGAAAGGTAGATATGCATTTTAACGTTGGCGATATAATATCCATTCAACACTACTCGATAACACGTCCCTTCTCAGGTATCATATCTGAGGTTCAGGACGATATGATTAAAGTAAAGCTGAAGAGCAAGAATTCAGGTTTTGAATTTCTGGAAAATGATCCTTTGGTAATCGGAACAGAGGTTATTGATAAAATAATCATTGCTGGAAGTATCATTAAAAAAGTTTATATTAATGAGAATATTATTGAATTGCAGATTGATAAAACCGATAACTCAAGTAACAAAAGACTCTATGAGAGACATCCAGTCTCCCTTTATGCCAGTGTTTTTTCATTATATTCCGGAAAGAACTCTTTGGCGATAATCAAGGACATCAGTGAGTACGGAATGCGGATACTTACAAAGGCGGAGCTGAATGTCGATGAAATTCTGGAGATGAGTATATATTCAGACAGAGATGTTATATTTATAAAAGCTTATGTTGTCAGGGAATTAAAAAAGCAAAACTATTCGGAATATGGTTTGAAAATTAACTATGAAACTTTCCAATCAATTGGTGTGATCAGGGAGTATATCAAAAAAATCAAACAGATCCACGAAGTCAATTTGAACAAGTTGCGGGCATAATATATTAACGTTTGGAAGGTGGTCCGTATGCAAAAAATCGTTCCTCACTTATGGTATGACAAGGAAGCGAAGGAAGCCGCCCTGTTATATATCACATTGTTTGACCAGTCCAGGCTTTTGGATGTCAACGTTATCGAAGATACACCATCAGGTGATTCGGAGATCGTCAGCTTTGAGCTGGCTGGGCAGTTGTTCGCTGCAATCAGTGCCGGCCCGTATTTCCGGTTTAACCCGTCAGTTTCCCTGATGGTAGCCTGTTATTCTGAAGAGGAAGTCCATGCAAAGTGGAAGATACTGTCGGAAGGCGGCACGGAATTGATGCCCCTTTGCGAATATCCTTTTAATAAGCTTTATGGGTGGATTCAGGACCGGTATGGGCTGTCATGGCAATTGATGCTGGAAGACCCCGGACAATCAGTTCAAAAAATCACGCCAAACCTGCTTTTCTCAAGTGATTCAAATGGTAGGGCTGAAGAGGCTGTGAAGTATTATGCTGAAGTTTTCGAGAAGCCCGAAATTGGATTGATCAGCAGATACAATGAAGGTGAAGCTGCATCACCAAAGGCCAAGGTGAATTATGCGTCGTTCAAGCTTTGCAACTTTGGGTTTTCTGCAATGGATAATGCTTTTGACGTAGAATACGGTTTTAATGAGGCCTTTTCATTTATGGTCAAATGCAGGGATCAAAAAGAAATCGATTATTATTGGGACAGGCTTTCGGCAGTGCCTGAGGCGGAGCAATGCGGATGGCTCAAAGACAAGTTCGGTGTGTCTTGGCAGATCGTCCCTGAAACTCTTGATGATATTATGTCAAATGGAACAAGGGATGAAATACAGAGGGTAACCGAAGCATTCCTGAAAATGAAAAAGTTCGATCTGGAGGCCTTGGAGAAGGCCCGTCTGGGTAAATAAACCTATCGACCAGGTAGAGTGAGTGCGGGTAGCCCTTAATTTTCTTGGTGCGTAACGATGGGAGAAATGGAGTGTACGGGGTAGCACTTGACTATATTCATAAAGGAGATTGCCTTTACTTCCACGGAGCATCCGATGGCAGGAAGATTGATGCGATGAAAAACGACAGGTAATGAAATGGGTATTGGGGCTCCGGTAAAATACAGAAATCACAGGTCTTTCAAGAAATTGAGATCTTGTGGTTTTTTTTTGGCCTGAATCAGCTTGAATTTATTATGATACAAATATGTACAAAATGGTGAATAAGTGAACTTATATAACCTGACCACTACTATCTATAATGTTGACAGGGGATATTCTGAGAATCACAAAGTCGTTATGGACATGAATCAGCTCAAAGATCTGCATTAAGAAACATTATAGAAATTGATTTTAGCTATTGCGGAAATGAGGCAGGAGGATCCTGTCGAATCCGTAAAATAAAGGAGGAAATGATGATGAAAAGAAAGATTTTTGCACTTGTTCTCGTCTTTGCCATGCTTTTTACCCTTTGTGTCGGGTGTTCTTCCAACACAAGCACTCCCGCAGCTACCACAGCTGCAGCAGCATCCACAACCGCAGCTCCGGCTTCCACAGCAGAGGCGGCAGCCACTGCTGCTGCACCTGAAACGATCAAGGTCGGTGTGCTGATGCCGCTGTCAGGCGCAACCGCCTCTGCCGGCAAATATCAGCTTGAAGGCATGCAGATGTGTGCAGACTACGTGAATGAACATGGCGGGATAGAATCCATGGACGGCGCCAAGCTCGAGCTGGTCGTGAGCGATACTACCGGCAAGGTTGAGGTTGGTATGACAGAGATGGAACGCCTGATCACCGTTGAGAAGGTCAGCGCCATGGTCGGACCTTACAACAGCACCGTCGGAGCTGCCACAGCGCCTATTGCCATTCAATACAAAGTGCCCTACGTCATCACTAATGCAATAGCGGACAACATCATGCAGAGCGGCGCCAACAAGTATGTATATCGTGCCAACTACGGCGGATTTGATATGACACCCTTCCGAGGCATGGTCGCAGACTATCTCGGAAGCATGAAACCAGATAAAAAATTATCTACCATTGCACTTGTGTATGATGCAGGTGACTGGGGAACCTCAGAGCTGAAAAGCTGGACTTCTGTAGCGGAAAAGATCGGTGCGAAGATTGTTGTCAGCGAAGCCATCACCACCAATTCCTCCGACCTGAGTTCCGTCGTTAACAAGATAAAGGCTTCCAAGGCTGATCTTGTTGTCGCAGGCATCTTCCTGAACGACGCTCTCCTTTTTACACAGCAGATGAGGGAGTATAAATGCGAAATTCAGATACTGGGCAGTGGAACCGGCTTCTCAGCCTACGAGTGGCTTCAGAATATCGGCCCTGAAAAGGCAGAGGGCGTCCTGGCTACCAGAGACTATAACCCATCCTTCGGTATTAAAAATGATGAAGCCAAAGCGTTTTATGAAACATATCTCAAGACTCATGACGGCAAATTCATGCCATTGGAGACATCAAACGGTTGGTGCGGTATGGGTACTTTGATTGAAGCCATCAAGGCTGCCGACTCTTCTGACCGGGAGGCAATTGCCGATGCTCTTGCCAAAACGGATCTCAGTGCTGATTCCTTTCCACTTTGGTTCTCAATGTTTGACGGTATTAAATTCAACACTGCCGGAGACAGCCAGGGCCGCTTCAACCAGAACGAAAAGCTTGGCGCTACCGCAGGTAATGTCCTGACACAAATCAAAGACGGCAAGGCCCAGATCGTCTTCCCGACGGAAAAGGCCACTGCTCAAATCACGTTCAAATAGAGCTTTCATACACAATCAGATATGCAAGTTATCCTGCCACCCCCCGGTGCAAAAGTGCCGGGGGGTAACAGGTGAAAGGGGAATTATGCGATGCAGCTGTTATTACAGTCCATTCTGGACGGGCTCCTGTTAGGCGGCGTATACGCTACGCTGGCACTCGGCCTAAGTATCGTCTACGGCGTAATGAACATAATCAACTGGGCAACCGGCGAAACACTTATGGTCGGGATGTATCTGGCGTACATCCTTGTTGCGAAGTTTGGCCTGGATCCTTATCTTACCATACCGATCACCTTCGTCGTCATGGGTGCCCTTGGCTATTTAATTCAGATGACCATGGTGAACAGAATAATAATACAAAGCGGCGAGCGGGCAGGACACAATGTTCTCCTTTTCACCGCCGGTCTCGGTTACATCGCGACCAGCGTAATCGAGATGTTGTTCGGGACATACTCCCTGACCACATCCACCCGTTATACCGGGGAATCCATCCTTATCGGGAATTTAGTCTATGCACCCATACCCAAGCTGCTGTCCTGTATTATCGCAGTTTGTGCTACGCTTATCCTTTTCGTTTTCATCCAAAAAAGCGAAGTCGGCCGGGCCATCCGTGCTACCTCGCAGGATCGCAGGACCGCGCAGCTCATGGGCATCAACTCGAACTTCATGTTTTGTATCGGTTTCGGTCTGAGCTTCGCGCTTCTCGGGCTTACTGCATCTCTTCTGATTCCCTACTACCCAATCACTCCTTATATAGGCGTCGTATTCTCTTTTAAAGCATTCATTATAGTGGTTATCGGCGGACGGGGGAATATACTCGGCGCTCTTGCCGGTGGTGTGTTCGTAGGGCTTGTGGAAAAGATATTTGGCGCTTTTGTAACAGATTCATTTGCACAAATTCTGGTGTTCTGCCTGTTTGTTATCGTTCTGCTGGTTAAGCCGGATGGTCTTATGAACAAGCGGGTCGCAACATGAAAGGAGGGGGAAAAGTTATGGAAACAAAAAGGAGATTTATTCCCTTTGTAATAGTCCTTATCGCTGGTCTGCTTGTACCTTTGATCATTCCCAACCAGTTCTATATGCAGTCGATCATTTACATTGTCCTGTATATGTACTGGGCGAGCGCATGGAACATACTCGGCGGCTTTGCCGGGCTTTTTTCCCTGGGTAACGGGTTATACATAGGCATTGGTGCTTATACCTCTGCAGTGCTGTTTATCTATTGCGGAATTACACCGTGGATCGGGATGATCATTTCGGGACTCCTCGCGGGAGCTCTGTCAATTATTATCGGATATCCTGTTTTTCGGCTAAAAGGCATGTATTACGCCCTCGCCACCATCGCTCTCATGTGTGTGTTCCAGATCGTATTCAACAACGAGCCCACAATTCTTGGCATCCATACAGGGGGACCGGATGGGTTGCGCATTCCCATGACCGGCCGTGCCTCCGACATGCAGTTTCCAGGAAAGACAGGTTATTATTATCTGACGTTTGGCCTGCTCTTCGTGCTGCTGCTCGTCTCCGACCGTATAGTTCATACAAAGATGGGCTTCTACTTCCGGAGCATCCAGGCAAATCAGGAGGCTGCTGCGTCTCTTGGTGTGGGGGTCCTCCGTTACAAGCTGACCGCGCACTTTATCTCCGCTTTTTTCACAGCAATTGGCGGTGCGGTTTATACCACCACGTTTTTGTTTGTCAGCTCAAATATTGTTTTTGGCATGGATCTCTCCTTTGCAATGATGCTCTTCTGTATCGTTGGCGGTGCAAACACCATTTGGGGCCCTATCATAGGCGCGCTCATCCTGGTGCCCGTCCAGCAGGCCCTTAGAATTGCGGCCGGCGTAAAGCTTGCACCACTTTCCGCAATGATTTACGGCCTTGCTCTCTGCCTTGTGATCCTTTTCATGCCGGACGGTATCCTAGGCTGGATAAAGAAATTCATAGAAAAGCGGAAATCAAATCATGCTGGACGGTTGCAGGCCGTAGCAGAAGAAACCGGGAAGGGAGGTGGGCTGGATGACTGAAATGATTACAAATGAAGGCCGCGAGGTGATTTTGGAAGGCAAAAACCTTACAAAAACCTTTGGCGGACTTGTGGCAGTCGACAATGTAACATTCCAGCTATACCGGGGAGAGATCCTTGGCCTTATCGGACCCAATGGTGCCGGTAAGACGACCCTCTTCAACATGATCGCCGGCGCGATCCCTGTTACCGGTGGGCAGATATTCTTCAAGGGACAGGAACTCAAAAACCTCCGTGCCGACAAGATGTGCCGTCTCGGTGTTGGGCGTACCTATCAGATATGCCAGCCTTTCGGAGCCATGACAGTCCGAAACAACGTGATGGTTGGCGCCTTTATCCATTATCCGAGGAGAAAGGACGCAGAAAAAAAGGCTGATAATATTCTTAAAAAGGTAGGACTTTTTCATCATGCGGATACTTTGGGCAGTGAGCTCACACTTCCCGAACTCAAGCGTATGGAAGTTGCCAGGGCGCTTGCAACAGAACCTGAGGTACTGCTCCTTGACGAAGTCATCGCAGGCCTCAACCCAACCGAAGTCGATAAATTTGTTAAACTGATAGAGATAATCCACAAGCAGGAAAAGCTTACAATTATAATTATCGAGCATGTCATGCGTGCTCTTATGAGCCTTTCCGACCGCATTGTCGTTCTGAACCAGGGCGTAAAGATTGCAGATGATCTCCCGACAGCGGTTGCCACAAACCCACAGGTAATAGATTCTTACCTGGGAAAGGAGGCTGTACATGCTAAAGCTGAATGATATTCATGTGAATTATGGAAATTTTGAAGCATTACATGGGGTTTCACTTGAAGTCAAAGAGGGTGAAATCATTGTTTTCCTTGGTAGTAACGGAGCAGGGAAAACAACGACCATCAACACCATCTCCGGCCTCCTTATCCCGAAGAAAGGTAGTGTGAACTTTAGGGGAGAGGATATCACCGCTCTTCCGGCTTATCGTCGCGCAGAGCGGGGCCTTATCCAGGTGCCGGAAGGACGCAAGCTTTTTCCCGGCATGTCCATCTACGAAAACTTGTTGGTTGGCTCATATAGCAAGGGAATACGGGGAAAGCGCAAGGAATCTCTCGAAATGTGCTATGAGATGTTCCCGAAAGTATATGAACGCAGGAAGCAACTGGCGGGAAGCCTCTCGGGCGGTGAACGCCAGATGGTGGCCGTTTGCCGGGCACTCATGCAATGCCCGAGATTACTGATGCTGGATGAACCATCCCTGGGTCTCTCGCCTGTCATGGTGCAATCTGTGTTCGAATCCATCAAGAAGATCAATAAGATGGGTGTGACAATTCTACTCGTTGAGCAGAATGTTCGTGCCTCGCTGGAAATTGCGACGCGCGGATATGTTATTGAGACAGGTCAGAACGTCCTTACAGGCATTTCCGCGGAACTTCGCGGTAATGAAGCATTACAAAAAGCTTACCTGGGAATTTGAAAAATAATGAAAGGAAGTCATTATATGCGCACGGCAATTATGGGTACGGGTTCTCTTGGTACCATTCTTGGCGCCCACATATCGACGGCCAGGCATCAGATCGACCTGATTGATACCTTCGAGGCACATATAAATGCACTAAACAAAAATGGAGCAACCGTGATTGGCACAAAGGAGTTCAACGTACCCGTCAAGGCCTGTACTCCAGACAACATGGATGGAATTTACGACCTGGTTTTCTTTATGGTTAAACAGACCTGTAACGAGGCTGCAATAGCTGCGATCAAGCCTCATATCCACGACAAAACCATTATCTGCACACTTCAGAACGGTCTTCCTGAATATAAACTTGCCGGGGTGTTTGGCGAAGACCGTGTGTTGGGATGCATCGTTGGATGGGGGGCTACTTTCAGGGGACCGGGTATTTCCGAATTGACCTCCGATACAGTTAAGATGTCCTTCGACCTTGGACGAATCGACGGAAAGATCACCGACGGGCTGCAACAAGTCAAGAAAATACTTGAGTGTATGTGTCCCACGCATATTCATGAAAATCTTATGGGCATCCGGTGGTCGAAGATGCTCATCAACTCTACCTTTAGCGCGATATCTGCCCTTACCGGCTGCTGTTTCGGAGATGTGCCCGAGCAACCGGAACTTCTGCTCTGTGCCCAGCATATCGGAAACGAGTGCCTGAGAGTAGCAGAAGCGTACGGCATCCAGGTAGAACCCTCGCAAGAAACAGATGTGGCAGCGCAACTAAAATTCAATACTGATGCAGAGCGGGAAAAGACTTCCGAAACATACAGGATACTAAGCCTGGCTCACAGGCGACTTCGCGCCAGTATGCTGCAGGATTTGGAAAAGGGCCGCAAATGTGAAATAGATTTCATCAATGGCTTTATTTGCAATATGGGTAAAACAGTTGGTGTGCCAACACCTGTAAACAGTCAAATAGTAGAACTGATCCATGAAATCGAGGACGGGAGGCTTTCTCCCACATATAAGAATGCCATGCTCATCAGGATTCCGGCATTAAATTGTTAGAATTACGTACATATAAGCAGTTAGTCCGATTGCGGCAAAGTGAATAAATTGATAAAATTGTCTAAGGCGTTAGTACAGCGGGGAGGTTATCTGGAATTGAACCATGAGTCCAAAGATGCAATGCCTCTGATCTCTACAATTCTTGTAGATGATGACAGAATGGCTCTGGAATATCTGGAAGAACGGATCGACTGGGAGGCATATGGGTTTAAAATAGTTGGCAGGGCTATTGATGGTGATAATGCAATTACCTTGTGTAACAAGCTGGCGCCACAACTTGTTATCAGCGATATACGCATGCCTTCACTGAATGGGATAGAAATGGCGGAAGCAATCAGAAAGAAAGATAAAGATGTACATATAATTTTCCTGACCGGGTATAAGGATTTTGAATATGTGCTTTCGGCCATGCATCTTGGAGTGGATGATTACATATTAAAGCATGAATTGGATGAAAAAACCCTGTTAAGCAAGCTGATTCCAATCAAACAATTGATACGGGCAAATGAATTCAATATTCAGAATACTTTTGGAAAGATAGTATACGATATCCTGCAGGATAATTATACACCCGACAGGAATATTGAAAAAGACATACAGCGTATGCTGGATCATTCATATCAGGTCATGCTTATCGGAGAGGATTCCTGTCCGCTCCAGAATGGCAGTAGTAACCAACAGAACCAGCATAATGAGCTTCTTGTCGAAACTATCAACAGTACCCTGAATGAATTCAATATTAAAGGGATACCTGTAAAAATTCAAAGAAACAAATTTTTACTTCTTATAAATCTGAACACTTATACCGTCTTATCAAAAGTTCGAAGTGATATGCTAAGATATGCAAAGAGACTTCAATCCAAGATACGTGATAATTCCGGGAAATCTTATTCAATGTTGCTGGTGCCGTCAGCATACAAACTTGAGCAGCTTAAAGAAACCTATATAAGTTGGGTTGATATGATGTCTTTTTGCAGGATCAATAACAGGTCATTCTGTTTTTTCTTTGATGAAATGCCGGGATTGAGCCGTGAAAAGAGTCAAATAGATATTAAGGATATTAAAGCTGCCTTGGATGAAGGTGAGGGAGAGGTCCTGAGCCGGTGCTTTAAATCCGGATTCCAGTATCTTTTGTGCTCCAGGGATATCAGGGGAATTGAAGTGTTTTGCAGAATGTGTTTGGAGTTGCTGTCACAAAAGGGCGAAAATACATTAAACATCCAAACGGGAGAGGGGTTTAAGATCCCCAGCACATTTGAAACTGAAGAATGCATGACATGGCAGGGAATCGCCGATTTGGCCGGCGGTCAATTACAAAGCCTTTGCGAGGTCGTCAGGAATAACAGGTTTTTACATTATCCAAAAATAGTTTTAAAAGCTATTGAATTTATACAGCAGAATTATCAAAGAACTGATTTGAGTGTTGAGGAAATAGCAAGATATGTGGGAAAGAAAAGAAACTACTTAAGTCACATTTTCAGGTCTGTAATCGGCGTTGCGGTTGCAGATTATATAACGCGGATCCGTATTCAGAAATCCCTGAGTCTGATTGAGAATGGAAATTATAAGATATATGAAATTTCAAATATGGTCGGTTACAATACCAGTCAATATTTTAGTACAGTATTTAGAAAAGTTATGGGAATGACACCATATGAATATAAAAGGGGAAATGAGAATGAGAATGCCGGTCCGGAAAAGAACAGTGATTGTGCGGGTCCTGCTGATGGAATTAACGATTAGTTTGATCCTTATGGCAGCTCTCCTTTTTGCCCTTCCCAGGATATTATATTCCGCAGTCAGCGAACAGGCAGTAAAAAATGCTGAGATCATGGGTCAGCAAACATTGTCTGAGATAAACTCACTGATCGAAAAACTGGATACATACGGAAGCTATGTAAGCACGAATAGTTCACTCCGAAAACTGATCTATACAAAGGATGACCCCAAAATTACTCTGCAGCTTCAAAATGAATTCAGCGATATGCATATTATTGATAATTATCTGGTTTCAGCCGGGATAATAATACTCGATGATGCAAATACGGTTAAAAGCTATGGAGTAACAGAAACAGACATGAGTGAAATCAACTCAAACTGGTTCAAGAATTACCGGAAATATGGACATCTAAAAATGTTTCACATAAGTTATGACGCGGCTGGTGAAGTAGAAAAGCTTTATTACGCGATCCGGATAGAAAATTTTATTGGTGAAAAAGTGGATATGGTACTCGTTTGCTCAATTTCACCATTTATTCAATATTTGAGCGCATTGAACTCCAGTGATTCGAATTTTGCCCTATTGGACAGTGATTCCAATTGTATTTATTCAAACAGCAGCAAGCTTGGCTGGGTCGATTCTGTAAAGCAAATAATAACATCTTCACCTGATCATGAAACGATCTATGATAACAGTAATGGCTTTGACATAATATATAATACTTCTTTCGGGGGCTGGCATCTGGTTTTGAACATGTCCAGGGACAGCCTGCTGGCGCCATATCAGAAAACAATAAATGTAACCATAGTAGCTGTATTGCTGTTTTTTATCATTCTGCAGATCGGTTTGGTCACCATGCTTGTAAGGATGTTAAAACCTGTAAGGTCACTCTCTGAATTAATGCATAAGGCTGCAGAGGGGGACCTCACTGTCCGGGCGAATATCAGTACGGGCGATGAAATTGAAATGCTTGGGAATTGCTTTAACTATATGACTTTCAAGCTTAATGAAAATATGAATAAAGTACTTGAACAGGAAAAGACCGAGCAGAGAATGAAATACTCCCTTCTGATTTCTCAGATCGATCCTCACTTCATTTACAATACAATGAACAGCATTACATATCTTGCAAAAAACAAGCGAAATAGTGATGTGATAATTATCAACAGAAGGCTTATGGACATATTAAAGGATCGCCTGCGCATCAATGACGTGGAGTTTTTTGACTCATTGGAAAGGGAACTGGAAATAGTAAATAGTTATACGGTAATACAGCAATACCGTTATGGGGATAACTTCGAGATCAATTGGGAGATATCGGAGGAAATGCTCAAATCACAGATACCGAAAAATATCATACAGCCGATCGTTGAAAATGGGTTGTTTCACGGACTGCTTACCAACAAGGACGAAGATGGAAGTATTATTGGGGGGTTGATCAATATTAAGGTCCGAAGGGAAGAGGGCAATATATATATTGAGGTCGGTGATAATGGAAAAGGAATGGATGAAAACAAGGTCGCTGAATTCAATTCAGGCAGGCAGGATATGATCCAGTCGCGTGGAGAGCATATTGGCCTTATAAATATCCGGGAGCGCTTAAAATACCTTTATAAAAATGATTTTGAAATGAAGATAGAAAGTTCATCCGGGAAAGGAACGACGGTATATATAAAATTTAAAGAACAGATCGATCCTGAAACCAATCATGTATGGAGTGGGAGTGAAAAAGCAGATGAAAATGAGAATTAGAATTCCATGCCTCATTTGTATAATTGCCATTTACGTAATGCTTTTGAGTGGGTGCTCATTCGGTGGAATAAAAGCCCAGAAGGAAAGTGCTCAGGAAAGCGGGGATTTTCCGCATTATAAAATCGGTGTACTGCTGTCAAATCTGGAAGATAATTTGGCAAAAAACATAATGGGTGATTTGGATTATATCAGTAATAATTTTGATTGTGAATTTGTGTATGCAGAAGCACCGACCCCGGATGTTTATTTATCAAATATTGAGAGCCTTTGTGAAATAGGTGTCAATGGGATCATTACCTGCAATACAGGGAAAATGACCGACAAGATGTTGAATGTGTGTGAAAAGCACGGGGTATATCTGGTTGTATCGCATAACGATGTTTCAAATGATGCCGGGTATGATAACTTTTCACTGTACAATAAGTATTACTGTGGATGTGTTTATGAGAATGATTATCGCATGGGTTACGACATTGCGGCAAACATGATTGCAAGGGGTGCTAAAACCTTTTGCCTGAATTCTCTTCCACTGGGTGTTTCTACACAGATCGACGGACGCTTCAGGGGAGGAAACGATGCGATCGTCCGTGGAGGCGGAGTTGTATTGGGCGAGGCACATAGCTTTTCACTGGGAGAGTCTGCAGAAAACCTCCTGTTTCAGTTTCCTGATGTAGATGCTGTTTTTACAACCGGTTCGGGAATTGACAGTGCCGCCCGGACAGCTGCATCAATGGGACAGAAAGGTGATATCCTGATAAATTCTTTCGAGAGCAGGGGTGATGCCTTGAAAGCACTACAGGATAATGCCGTTCAATATGTAGTTGAGGGACAAAATGTTGACACAGTGATTTCATTTATACTTTTGTATAATGTAATGCGGGGTACTCCTTTAAAGCCGGAGGATGGGAGCCCTGTTGCAATTAAGATGAACTATGCAGTTATCACGTCTTCAGACCAATATAAAGATTATGAAAAATATGTATTGGGTGATATACCTGCCTATACCGTAGAAGAACTAAAGCAGTTCATAGCCTTCTTCAATAAGGAGGCTACGTATGAAGCAGTAAAAGAAGCAGCGGAGAGCTTCTCACAGAATGAAGTAAGAAGGCGCCATAAATATTTGATAGATCCATGATGAATAAAGCAAATATCAAAGGAGAATAAACATGAACAGAAGAATTTTATCATCTTCATTGGTATTGATAATGATGCTGGCACTCTCTACAGGATGTGCACCAGGAAACAACACTGCAGCTGCTGAAACAACTATGGCGGCCGCTGTGGTACAGACTGGGGTTGTACCGACAGCTTCTGCAGCTGATGCTTATGAAGAAACGATCAGAATCGGTGTAATGATGCCTATAACGGGAACCACATCGTATGCAGGCAAATATCAGCTGGAAGGCGTTCAGATGTATACAGATTATGTTAATAACAATGGCGGCATCAAATCCATGAATGGCAGAAAGATCGAGCTTGTTGTCAGTGATACAAATGGCAAACCGGAAAACGGTGTCATTGAAATACAGAGGCTGATTGAAGAAGAAAAGGTAAGCGCACTTATCGGACCATATAACAGCGCGGTTGCAGCTGCCATTGCTCCTATTGCCATAAAGAGCAGGGTTCCGCTTATGGTAACAAATGCAGTTTCTGATAATATAATGAGCAATGGCCGCAATAAATTCGTATACCGGTGCAACCTGGGTGCTGCGGATACTGCCGACATGCAGGAGCTATTATTGAAATACCTTGCAACGGTAACAAATTCAGGGGAAATTGAAAAACTGGCTATAGTATATGACTCAAGTGACTGGGGTTCATCCGTTTTGGCGAACCTGAAGACTTTATCCTACAGGATAGGGTTTGAAATAGTTGTATCTGAAGCTGTGCAGACCAATTTAACCGACTTTGGTGCAATTGTGAACAGGCTAAAACAGGAAAATCCTGATGCAGTATTTGTACCTTTATTCCTGAACGAAGCAGAACTCTTTACAAGACAAATGTATAAATTTAACTGTACTGTACCGATTATCGGTATGGGAACAGGGTTTACAGCACCAGAATGGCTTGAAAATGTTGGAAGTATAACAGGTGCATACATCATGGCAACAACCGATTATAATCTGTCTTTCGGTATTAAAAACCAGAATTCTATTGAATATTATGATAACTACCTCAAAACACATAATAATCATCCCCTGCCTATTGAAACAGGCAATGGATGGCTTGGGATGGGAGTACTGACAGATGCTGTTGAACGTGCCGGATCGTCAGACAGGGAAGCTATTGCTAATGCACTTTATGGAACTGATATAGATAGTGATTCGCCTGTCATGTGGTTTTCGCTATATGACGGAGTCAAGTTTGATACTGCAGGTACAGAGTTAGCTGACGGCAGTATTCGGTACAATCAGAATGAAAGATTGGGAACTGCAGCTGGCCAGGTTTGTGTTCAGGTGCTGGACGGAAAGTGGCAGGTTATCTGGCCGGATAAGGCAAAAACAGCCGATATTGTATTCCCGCACCCAGCATACTGATATTTTTTTATTGAAATAGATTATTAATATTGTTATAGTTTTGATACCAAAATCATTAAAAAAATTCATATTACACCTGGCCGGCTTGTGAGGGCCATCAGAGCTTAATCTGATGCCTAAGTCTAACACTTTGTCCAAATTTCCGTCTCATAACCCCCCGATGCCGTTCTAAATTTATCCCCCCTGGAATAATCTATCTATATACTTTATAGAAAAATTATCAGCGGGAAGGTGTTCTTATAATAGACTTACATAGCCATATAATATTTGGGGTAGATGATGGCCCGAGTACAATTCAGCAGTCTGTCAGAATGTTGGAAGCTGCAGAAAAAGCCGGTATAAAAACAATAATAGCGACTCCGCATTCCCATGAAAAACTTTTCTGTACCGATAGGCTTAATGAAAATTACCAGGAAGTTCTGTACCGGCTCCACGAGTATGACATCAATCTAAAACTGGGGTTTGAGGTATTTATGGACCCTTCTGCTCCCCTGACAGTAAATGAATTAAAAAGACTGACTATTGAAGGAACCAGGTATCTGGTGGTTGAATTTCCGTTCAATTGTCTGCCCGAAAGAGGGTTGGAGGTGCTTCTTGCATCCCAGCTTGGTGAAACCACGCCGATTATTGCACATCCGGAGAGAAACAGGAATTTTCTTAAGGACAATAAAATTATTTCGGAATATATAAAGGCAGGCTGTATGATTCAGGTCGATGCAGCGAGCATAACAGGGATATATGGAAGGAACACAAGGGACTATGTAAAAGAACTGATCAGATGTAATATGGTAGCCTTTGTAGCGTCTAATGCCCATTATGCTGAAGATTATGAAAACTGGTTCCAGCCGGCTTTCAGGCAGGTTTCGAAATGGGTCGGAGAGGAGAATGCCAGGAAGCTGTTTGAGCGGAATGCAGAAAACATACTGAATTGTGAATTAAGACCGCTGGCAGTCTAATCAAAATATACCTTGGAGTATTGCATATGATTGATATTCAATCAAGAGCCACGAGCGTTGTTGACCAAAAAGCTCTGTTCAGCAACGTAACCGCAAGATATCTTAGTGCGAAAAGGATCTTTGATATTATTGTGTCCCTTATAGGGATAGTACTGCTGATTCCTTTTTTTATCATTATTTCAGCAGCTATCAAGCTTGATTCCCACGGTCCGGTTTTCTTTATACAGGAGAGAAGCGGATATAAGGGCAGGATATTCAAAATGTATAAATTCCGGTCTATGGTGACTGATGCTGAGGATAAGTTTGAATTGCTTGAGGAAAGAAATGAAGTTCAGGGATGTATGTTCAAAATGAGAAATGACCCGAGGATAACCGAATTCGGAAAATTCATCAGAAAAACAAGTATTGATGAGCTTCCCCAGTTGCTGAATGTCCTCATGGGAGATATGAGCATTGTAGGGCCAAGGCCTCCCATAGTCAGGGAAGTACTGAAGTACAATGCCTGGCACAATCTCAGGCTGTCAGTTAAGCCGGGCCTTACCGGACTTTGGCAGATCAGCGGTCGAAACAGGCTTGGTTTTGAAGAAATGGTCAGGCTGGACCTTAAGTACATACGGGAACGTAATTTTATATACGACTTTAAAATCATTATTAAAACAATACCTGTCCTGTTTGGAGACAAGCAGGCATATTAGGCTCGAAGGGGGGCTTCAATGTGGACACAGTTGTCGATAAATACGCTTCAAATGATATATACGCCTTAGGTGATTTAAGTGCTTCAAATTTTCTTGTGACCGGAGGTGCCGGCTTCATCGGCTCAAATATTGTTGAGAAGCTGCTTGAACTGGGGTGTTCGGTTCGCGTTCTGGACAACCTTTCAACAGGGAAAATAAAAAACATTGAAAGGTTTTTTGAGTATCAGAACTTTGAATTCATAGAAGGAGACATCAGGGATATCAACATATGCCATGGCTGTTGTGATGGGATTGACTATGTTCTGCATCAGGCTGCATTGGGGTCGGTGCCACGGTCGATTGAAGACCCTGCAACTACAAATGCGGTCAATATAAGCGGAACCTTGAATATGTTGCTGGCCGCACGGGAGAACCACGTGAGCAGATTTATCTATGCTTCATCATCTTCTGTCTATGGGGATAGCATCAGCCTGCCCAAAATTGAGGGTATTACAGGTAATCCAGCTTCTCCTTATGCTATTACCAAAAAGACCTGTGAATTGTATGCCAGGAATTTCTATGAACTGTACGGGCTTAAAACAATAGGACTCCGGTATTTCAACGTTTTTGGCAAAAGGCAGGACCCATTTTCACAATATGCGGCTGTCATACCATTGTTCGTAAACAACATAATATACGGACGCCCTTCAATCATATATGGAGACGGGGAGCAATCGAGAGACTTTACATATATCGGCAACGTAGTGCAGGCAAATCTCAAAGTATGCCTGTCAGGGGAAGAGGCATACGGTGAAGTGTTCAATATTGCATGCGGAGACAGGATCACTATTAACAGTCTTTACAGAAAACTGTGCAGCCTGCTCGGAAGAGAAATCGATCCGGAGTATGCACCTCCGCGCCCAGGCGATGTAAGGCATTCAAATGCTGATACGGGCAAGGCGGAGCGGCTTTTGAAATATAAACCGGAAATCGGATTTGAAAAAGGGCTGGAACTGACAGTGGACTGGTATTTGGAGGCTTGTGATTAACCTTTGACCGGTATTCAAATGATGGGATGTGAAGATGCTTGAAGATACTTTTTGTAAACAAGTTCCTATACGAAAAAGCCGGCGCGGAAACATACATGTTCCAGTTAGCACGGGAACTCTGCAATATGGGGAACAAGGCAGTATACTTTGGAATGAGCGATGAAAGAAACTCCGTGAACTTCCACAGGGATGATATAAACATGAGAAACAAGGACTTTCATGGAGCCGGACTATTTGAAAAGCTGCGATATCCTTTCGGAATCATCTATTCCTTCGAGGCCAGGAAAAAAATCAGGAAACTGCTGGAGGAGGAAAAACCCGATATAGCGCATCTGAACAATATCAACTTCCAGATAACGCCGTCCATTATATATGAACTCAAGCGGTTCAATATCCCTATAGTCATGACCATCCATGACGCCAACCTTATTTGTCCCAACCACAGCCTCTATAATTATGAAAAAAATGAGATATGCACCCTTTGCATGAAAGGTGGATATGGAAACTGTATCAGGACCGGCTGTATACATGGCTCCAAAGCAAAAAGCATAATTGGGTATTTGGAAGGCCTGCTGTACAGGACACTCAAGACTTATTACAAAATAGACACCATGATATTCCCCAGCATGTTTATGGCAGATATGTTCAGGGATTTCGGGTTTGAACATCGGGATATGAGGGTCATCAGGAATTTTTCTCCCCGGGTCTCCGAAGCGCCTTGGGTTTCCGAAGCGTCCAGGACAACCGAAGCGCCCAGGACAACCAAAGCGCCCAACGGTTTTGGGACATCCGGCAACAGCCGTAACGCCGTCGGCTATGTTCTCTATTTTGGAAGGCTGTGCATCTCGAAAGGCTTGGATGTGCTGGTGGAGGCGGCTGAAAGGCTCCCCGGCATAACCTTTGTCGTAGCGGGTGAAGGTGATTATGCCGGACGGCTTGCAGGCCACAAGAACATAATTTACCGGGGATTTCTCAGCGGAGATGAGCTTAAGGAATGCATAAGCAGAGCAAGGATATCAATAGTTCCGTCCAACTGGCATGAGAATTGTTCCATGACCATACTGGAGTCAAAGTCTCTGGGTATTCCCGTAATTGCATCAGATACAGGGGGGAATCCGGAAATCGTGAGGGACGGTACAGACGGCTTTCTGTTTAAGAGGGGCAATTCTGTGCAGCTGGCGGTAAAAATTGAAAAGCTTTATAACGACGGAGACATGCTCAGAAAGTTTTCCCGTAACTCGAGGCAGTTTGCACTGGAGAATTCACTGGAGCAATATGCGAAAAACATTTTTGAAATATATTGTGAGCTTTTGACAAAAGGACGGGAGGGTGCGTAATGCAAATATTTGATGAGCTTATTCGCGGGGATAAAAAAATTGCTGTAATAGGACTGGGCTATGTCGGCCTGCCACTGGCCTTTGAATTCGCCAGAAAAGTTATGACAATAGGCTTTGATACCAATAAAGAGAAGGTGGCACTCTATAAACGGGGAGTCGATTCCACAAATGAAATCGGAAGAGAAAAGCTGCTGGGGAGCACCCTTGTTTTCACATCGGATGAAGCGCTCCTGAAAGAAGCGGGCTTTATTGTCGTAGCTGTTCCAACGCCGGTCGACAAAAGCAAAAAGCCCGATCTGGACGCATTGGAAAAAGCCAGCCGAATTGCCGGCAGGAATCTGCAGAAAGGAACGGTGGTGGTTTTTGAATCGACTGTCTATCCTGGAGTTACAGAAGAAATATGCATCCCAATATTGGAAGAGGAATCGGGATTTAAATGCGGCATCGAATTCAAGGCGGGTTATTCTCCCGAAAGGATAAATCCCGGGGATAAGGTTCATACTGTTACCAAAGTAAGGAAGATCGTTTCCGGGTGCGATAACGAAGCGCTGGAGGAAATCGCAAAGGTTTACGGGCTGATCGTTGAGGCGGGAGTTTACAGGGCAGAATCCATAAAGGTTGCAGAGGCGGCAAAGGTCATTGAAAATGCCCAGCGGGATATAAATATTGCATTCATGAATGAATTGTCCATCATATTTCACAAGCTCGGGATAGATACAAAGGCAGTACTTGAAGCCGCAGCGACAAAATGGAACTATATCAGGTTCTCTCCCGGTCTGGTGGGGGGCCACTGTATTGGGGTGGATCCCTATTACCTTTCATACAAATCCGAGCTGATTGGCTATCACCCGCAGATAATCCTTTCCGGCAGGAGGATAAATGATGGGATGGGACGGTATGTGGCTGAAAACACCGTAAAGCAGCTGATTAAGGCAGGGAAGCCTGTTAACGGTTCCAAAGTGGTTATAATGGGCATAACCTTTAAGGAAAACGTACCCGATATCCGGAACTCCAGAGTAATTGACATCATTGATGAGTTAAGGGATTACGGGATGCAGGTTGTTGTCACCGATCCTGTTGCGGATCCGGAGGAAACCTTTAGGGAATACGGCATTTCCCTTATAGATATTGAACAGATCAGAGGGGAGGCCGATGCAATAGTTGTAGCGGTTTCTCACAGGGAATTTGAAACCATAGACCTGGAGGAGCTTAAAAAGAAATTCGTTGGTGACAGCTATATCCTGATAGATGTAAAGGGCATATACCCAAAGGATCAAGCCTTAAAAAGCGGGTTTACATACTGGAGGCTATAATTAATTGGCCAATTTTAACTATATTAGGAGTGCGTTTATGAGAAAAAAACTGATACTATCTATGGCTGCTTTATTAATAATGATGGAAAGTTCCTGCTTTGCCGGGAACTATTCTGAAAAGACAGAAATACTGCAGGCTGAAGGAAATACGACATCGGTAATAGACGCCACAGCGGCGAACGACTTGACAGCCGCAAGTGACGCCACAGCCGCAAGCGACGCCACAGCCGCAAGTGTTTCTCCGGCCGATGGTGCCCAAACTATGGTTGCCGACCACAACTGCATAAATCCTGACATGATACCAGAGGAGTGGATCAGCACAGCAATAAAGGACCTCCACATAGCTTATGGGCATACCTCTCACGGCAGCCAAATCACATATGGATTGGAGGGAATGACATATTTCAAGGGAGAACCATATATATATAAGAAAGGGTTGTCTACCGATTCGCTGGACCTGAGGGACAACCCGTTCGGCGGGGAGAAGGACCTGGGGAATCCCGACAACAAGACCTGGGCAGCTGAGACAAGGAAATACCTGCAAAATAACAAGGACGTCAATGTGGTGGTCTGGTCCTGGTGCGGACAGCTTTCCAAAGCCGACAGCGCATTCGTCGAAAACTATCTCAGTTTGATGGAGTCCCTGGAGTCGGATTTCCCTGCTGTGACCTTTGTGTATATGACCGGGCATTTGGATGGCACGGGGGAAGAGGGGAACCTGGCCGTAAGGAACCAGCAGATAAGGGACTTTTGCATAAACAACAGCAAGGTGCTGTATGACTTTGCAGATATTGAAAGCTACGATCCTGACGGAGTCTATTACGGGGACAGATATGCCAAGGACAATTGCGAATATGACAGTGATGGGGACAAAGTCCAGGACAAAAACTGGGGACAGGAATGGCAGAACAATCATGTACTGGGGGTAGACTGGTACGACTGCTACTCAGCCCACTCCCAGTATATAAATGCAAATATGAAGGCCTATGCATTCTGGTGGCTCCTTGCGAGAATCGGTGGCTGGGACGGCAGGAATGAAGCGGCAGGAACCGAAGCCTCGAGAAGCGATGATGCTAAAAATGAAGAGACGGGATCTGAAATAACGGGAAATGATACGGCAGGTTCTGAAGTTGCAGAAAATGAAGCGGCAGAGAAGCTGCAGGCTCTGAACCTTTTTAAAGGCTCCGACAAGGGATTTGAACTTGAACGCATTCCTACAAAGCTTGAAGGAGCAGCTATGGTTACCAGATTACTGGGAGGTGAGGCGGAAGCGGAAGAAAAGAATTACCCCCATCCCTTCGTGGACGCGGTTAAGTCCTGGGGAAGCCATTATGCAGGTTATCTTTATCATTACAAGCTTACGGAGGGCATATCAAACAGCAGGTTCGGTTGCGAGCTCAATCTCGATTCTGCTACATACATAACATTTTTACTCAGGATATTGGGCTATTCAGACGCTTCCCCAAACAACGATTTCAAATGGAGCAATGCCATGGAAGCTGCAAGGGATTTTGGTATCATAGACGCGGACTACTATTCCGCACTTAAAGAGGATAGCTTTGACAGAGGGCACATGGCCAGGCTTACATACCTGTTCCTGAACCAGAAGCTGAAGGGGAAGGATACGGTATTGCTGGATAAACTGGTTCAGGAAAAGAAGATACCGGAGGTGGAATTATGAACGAAAAATTAAAAAAGTACATAAGTATGATATTTTCAAGGATCTGGATCATGCTGATCCTGGCAATCCTCAGTGGAATTGCCGTCTACGCCTTTAACGACAAGCTGTATGATAAGATCTACGAGGCAAAGTTAAAAATCATACTGGTTGCCGATGAGACTGTTGCCCAGAGTGTCAATGTCTACGACCAGCTAAGATCTTCCCAGCTTGCAGTGGGAGACATATCGCAGATAATCAAGAGTGAAGCCGTACTTTACAGTATTGAAAAGGAATGCAGCGTCAACCAGGAGTATCTGGTCAAGAACCTTATAATTGATGCGGTACCAAACACGCGGGTAATGGACATAAGCTTCAGCATAAACACCCCTGAACTGGCGCTTAAAGTCATACAATCCCTTGACAAAAACTTAAGTGAAAAGCTATGGGAGGTCGACAGCAACATAAAATACAAGATCCTGAGCAGTCCCCGTGTTGACCTCATACCTGTAAACAAGAATGCTCCTGTAATCTTTACCATATTGGCAGCCCTGGGAGGGTTCATCCTGGGAGGTTTGATAAACCTGTCCATGGGCGGACTGAATTTCCTGACGTCTGAGCTCAACCGTATATACACCATATTTGAGGAATGCAGCGTCTTTCCTGTACCTTTGTCCAATTTACCAAAGCATGCGGGAGGTGTCTCATGAAAATGAAAAATGAATTACGGGACAAGGATAAGCTGTTTATGCTTTCAATTCGCAAGATTGCTGAGGATATCCAGCTTAAAGAAATGAAAAACGGCAGGGAAATTCGCGTAATAGCTATAACCAGCCCTTTTGACAATGATGGAAAGAGCGAGATATCGATCCACCTTGCACAGGAATTTGCAATATTAGGGGAGAAGACGCTGCTCTTATCTTTCAAGGAAACCGTCGGAATAGAGCATTCCATTGTAAACCTTGATTTTTTCTCCATGAAGGAAGCCGAAAAGGCTACAGGGCCCATTGCGGGCAGAACGGCATTTGCCGCCATGCTCAACCAGCTTAAATCCAAATACAGGAGGATAATCATAGATACCGAAGCTCTTGAGGGAAGCTTGTCGGGGTTCCTGGCAGCAAGCAACGCGGATGGGGTTTATTTTGTATGCAACAGAAGAAACCTGCAAAGGGGTCAGCTGGAACGCTACCATAGAAGGCTGAAGGACATTGGAGCAAATATCCTCGGAATTATATACAACAATGCAGCCAGAAAAATGGTGGAGAAGGCATACGCCCAGGATGGGGAAAGGTATGGCTGAGTTCAGGCCGAGAGTAGCAGGGAACGGTAAATCCATACTTTATTCAACCTTTTTCAGCCTGGTTGCAAGACTGCTGTCCTTTGCACAGGCAATGATAGTATCCTTCTATTTTGGAGCCACCAAAAGTACGGATTTCCTGTTTTTTTGTGTTTCCTTCACATTGCTGCTGCCGGCGTTGTTCAACAATATCAATCTATCGGTGATAGTACCCAATGCCATAAGGATACGCGAGCGGGGATCGGAAGAGGAAAGCCACCGGTTCCTGCTTTTCACCTATATTTTCTACCTGCTTGCCGGAGTTCTTGTGTGCTGTACAGCAGGACTTCTGCCAGAAAAATTCATGGCGCTGGTATCCAAATTCAACAGTGCGGATATTAAGGAAAACATATTAATAGCTAAATTGATCATACCGACTTTTTTCTTTATTCTGACCAACTCCTTTATGCTGAACATATTTGAAGTGTATCGGTATTTTACCTTCCCCATGGTACTGGATATGTTCAAAAGCGCACTAACCATAGTTTTTATCGTACTGCTGGGTAAAAAATATGGTGTTGCCAGTATGGCCGCAGGTATTCTGTTTGCTTATGCCATTCAGTTCCTGGTGCTCAACCTCCTGCTTTTAAAATTGCTCCGCTTCAGGTTTAAGCCCAGGAGATACAGGCTCGACAGCAAGTTGCGGAAAAACATAATGTTCGTTGTCATATCACAGGCGGCATCAATATTAAGCCAGTATGTGGCCATCTATCTGATCTCTGGCCTCAGCGAGGGGGTCTATACTGCCCTGAGCTATAGTGAGAGGCTGCTAAACATCTTTGTGCTTGTATTCGCGGGGCAGATAACAACAGTACTGGGTATCAGTATGATGGAGTTGTACTCAAAGGAGCAGTACGAAAAACTAAACGAGGAATATCTGAGGTATTTCAAGGCGGCTATGACCATCACCATTCCTGTCTGCTTCATTATGGCAGCGCAAGCTCCGCTGGTCATATCACTGTTGTTCGAAAGAGGCAGCTTCGGCAGTGAATCGGTTATGCTGACCGGTATCTTTTTCAGGTATACCGTGTTGATGGTCCCCTTGCTTCTGATGGACAGACTTATAGTAAAGCTGATAGTCGCCGGACAGATACTTCATATTTCCTTCATATGGAATGTAATATGCAAGGTGTTCCAGGCGGCGGTCGTATTTTTGATAATCAACTTTATGGATTACAGGTACTATGGTCTGGGATTGCTGGCGGTGCAGCTGGTTTATGTGGCTTTACTGAATATCTTTATGGTTAAAAAACGATTCACTTTCATAAATGTGGATGACAGCCTGAAATATTTGTCCATAAGCGCTGTAGTTTGCCTGGGACTTTGTATTGCACTGAACCTGGCCGTAAACGCAATATTTCCGGCAGGCTACCCTGAAGACATCTTTCAGAAGCTTGCAACCCTCGGTGCCTATTCACTCCTTGTGACAGCAGGTTTCCTGCTTGTCGGTTTCCTTACATACAACAGGGGGACGATCATGATGTTATTGAAGTATATCAAAGGGCTTCGGCCTGTCAGAGGTGAGGGTTAATGAAGGATGTAACAGGCCTGATGTCAAATTTCGGCTGCGGTGGAGCGGAAGCTCATTCAGCAATACTATTCAACGGCCTTCACAGAAACGGGTTCAATGTCAGGGTGATCGTACTGGAGAACCGGAGGAAGGAACTTGCTGAAAGGCTGGATAAGGGGATAAGGATTACATACGTGGACAGGAATGCCTACTTTGACCTTTCGGCTGTTTTGCAGGTAAGAAGACTATTGCTTGAGGAAAATACCGATTATCTCATAATGGTTGACAACTACCCCATTCTGTATGGGTTTATAATGAATAAAATTTTCAGGATAAAACAAAAAAACATCATCATAATCCACAACACCATACCTCCAAATATAAAAAGGTCATTACAGAACAGCATTATTTACGCCCCTGCCATCAACAGGCTGGATCGGGTGGTATTCGTCTGCAACAGGCAAAAGAAATATTGGATGGACAAATACCATATAAATATAAAAAAGACGGAGGTAATCCTTAATGGTATAGACATCGGATACTTTGAGCAGTTCCGGCATGAGAATGATATAAACAAATGCCGCCGGCAGCTTGGCATCCCGGTGGATTCCTTTGTGATCGCCATGAACGCCACACTGTGGCCGGCCAAATGCCATGAGCACATGGTGGAAGCGATTTACAACCTCAAACAGGAAGGCATTGAACTGTTCCTGCTGATTATCGGGGACGGGCCCCGGAGGGAATTCATTGAAGATATGGTCCTTCAGAAGGGAATTGGTGAACAGGTACTCATTACCGGCTATGTCAAAGATATAAGGCCATATATGATGTGCGCGGACATCTCGGCACTTACCTCTGTCACCGAAACCCTATCCCTGGCTGCCATCGAGAGCATTGCCCTTGGAAAGGCATTAATACTGTCAAATACAGGGGGAGCACCGGAAATAGTCGATGAGGGTGTAACCGGACTTCTTTATACACCGGGGAATGTACAGGAATTATGTGATGCCGTCAGAAGGATGGCAAAAAGCTGTGATTACCGCTCCATGGGTGAAAAGGCCCGGGAAAAGGCAGGCAGGATGTTCACGCAGGAAAGGATGATCACTGAGTATATCGGGTTGCTGGAGGAAATCGGGTAAAGGTTATATCCAGGTAGGAGGCGGGCCTTATGAAGATCGCCATGATAGGTCAGAAGGGAATACCATCCCGTGCGGGTGGAATAGAAGTACATGTGGAGGAATTGGCTAAAAGGCTGGTTAAAATGGGTTGCAGCATAGATGTATACTGCCGCAGGGGGTATTGCTCCGGAAGGGAAAAAACCTTTTGCGGAATCAGGACTATTTTTACTCCGTACTTAAGCTCAAAATCCCTCGAGGCCATTTCCCACACATTGTTTTCTGTGCTCCACGCCATAGCTGAACAAAACGATATAATCCACTTTCACGCACTGGGGCCATCGGCGCTGGCCTTTCTGCCCAGGCTCTTCGGCATAAAGGTTGTATGTACGGTGCATGGACTCGACTGGAAAAGAAGCAAGTGGGGACGGTTCTCAAAAACCTGGCTGAAATTTGGCGAATATGCGACTGCCAGATTTGCGAACCGGACAATCTCAGTATCGGAAGCCCTTGTAGATTACTACAGGCAAAAGTATGGAAAACAGATCGATTTTATCGCAAATGGCATTGAGGTAAGGGAGCGGGTGCCGCCCATAGTGATAAGAGAAAAATTTGGTCTTGAAGAGGGCTCTTTTATTCTTTTCCTCGGCAGACTGGTGCCAGAAAAGGGCGTACATTATCTGATTGAAGCGTACAAGCATGCCGCTACGGATAAAAAACTGGTGATTGCCGGAGGATCGAGCCACAGCGACAAATATGAAAAACAGCTGCACGAAATGGCTGCAGGAGACCCTGGTATCATATTCACCGGTTTCGTACAGGGTGAGCTTTGGGCGGAGCTGTTGAGCAACTGCTATATTTATGTCCTGCCTTCGGATATTGAAGGGATGCCCATCAGTCTGCTTGAGGCAATGAGTTATGGGAAATGCTGTCTGGTCAGCGATATCGAGGAAAACAAAGCGGTTGTTTCGGAATATGGCTACATTTTCAGGCAGGGAGATACAGGCGATCTGGCAGAGAAAATCCGTTTCCTCGCAGAAAATGGCGATTTGGTATATGGATCGGGAGATAAGACGACGGATTATATCGGAAATAATTTTGATTGGGATATTTCAGCGAACAAGACATATCAATTATATAAAAGCTTGCTGAAATAAACCAGTATATAAAAGCCTGATGAACTTAACCAGCATCGGAGGAATACAGTGTTTGCCAGAAGTTTTTTAATAATATTCAATATCATAATCCTGTTAACGACACAGGGATGCAATACAGCCCTGGCTGAGAGCCCATATGAGCCGGACGCTTATATAATCAGCAACGGATTTTTGGTGCTGGAATATGATGCCGCACAGAATGCCTTCAAAATCACTGACAGGAGCAATAGAAGGGTTTACATGACAGAGCCTGCAGAATACCTGGAAACCCTGGAAGTGAAAGTTATAAAGGGCAGGCAGCTGGACATTTCAATGAAATTGAATGAGGAGCATGGTAATGTTGCTGTCCTGTCGGAAATCACTCTTGAAAAAAACCGTATAAAAGGCTTGCTGAAAGCGCCACAGGAAGCATACCTCCCAAAGCCCTTCAGATTTCCCGGCGCCATATCGGGCAATGAGGAAAACCAGCGTCTGGTCATACCTTATGCTGAAGGAATATATGTGCCGGCAGACGAAAAAAACGATTTTGGGAACTTTGACATGTGGGGGCACAAGTCCACCATGCCCTTTACCGGCATGACCGATTCAAAGACGGGGATTATGATTACTTCGGGAACTCCCTGTGATACCTCAATAGATTTCACACGGCCGGAAGGCGAGGACAGCGGGAATTACCTCATGGGATTGGTTCACTGGCCTTCAAAAGGCAGATTCGGCTATGACCGGTTATTCTATATCGATTTGATAGAAAAAGGCGGATATAACGAAATGGCCAAAAAATACCGCAGATTGATTGAAGAAAGGGAGCCTTTGAAAACCTTAAGGGACAAGGCTAAGGAAAACAGAAATGTCAGGAAGCTTATAGGTGCTGTCGATTTCTGGCTTGGTGCAGATGAAATGAAATCCGTGGCGATTATTGAAGACCTCATATCAGGGGGAATAGGAAAGGCACTTGTAAATTTTCAATACGGATGGAAGGTATATGATAGGGAAAAAAGGCCTGAAGTGGTTGAATTTGTAGCCACTAAAGGATTGCTTCCCAGCAGGTATGACAATTATACCTGTATTTATTCTCCGACGGTTCAAAGTGTAAATCCCAGGTACAGGACCGAGGGGTTCTATGAAAGGGTCATTATCAAGGAAGATGGTAATTACCAGGAAGGTTTCAGTTTCTATTATAAGGGTCAACTGATCCAGGGCTACAGGATGAATACCGGTTATTCCTCCGGGGATGCTGAAGCATACCTGGACAAGGATCTCAAGGAAAATGCCTGGCTGGGTAGATTTGTGGATGTTGTGGCATCCGCCAGTCTCTATGAGGATTATTCCCAAACACATCCCATGACAAGAAGCCAGGATATGAAAAACAGGCGTGACCTGCTTGAAAGCATAAGCTCGGGCTATGACATGATCACGGGTACTGAAGAGACGGCTTACTGGGCAGTGGATGCCACCCATTACAGCGAGGGGACAATGACAATTGCACCTCCGGAGGGCTCGGGAGGCGACTGGAGTACGCCAACAGATGATCCGGGGGCGCTCTATGAAAAATATACCGTCAATCCGGCGGTGAGGATCCCTTTAAAATCTTTGGTTTACCATGATTGCCATGTATCAGGCTGGTATACGGGAGACGGCATATCCAAGGTGCCGGAATACTGGAGGACAAAAGAGCTGCTGACCATTTTATACGGTACCATGAATCTTGTCTTTCCAACAGATGTTGATTACTGGAACGAGTACAAGACTAAATTTCTTCGGAGCATCAGAGCCACCGGATGGGTTTTTGAAAAAGTCGGTTTTGAAAAAATGGAGAGTCACAGGTTTCTAACCGGGGATGGTCTTGTACAGAAAACGGTCTTTTCAAACGGCATGGAGATAATAGTCAACTTTTCGGATTATGACGTCAGGTATGGAAAGCTGTTCATCGGGGCTGAAGACTTTGTTGTAATAAATGGCAAGCTGGTTTACACCCAGGAACTGATAGAAGGCAAATGATAGAAAGCAAATAATTGAAAGCAAATGATAGAAAGCAAAGTATAGAAAGCAAATAATAGAAAGCAAATGATTATTGGCGGTGAGGAATAATGGATAAGCCATGTTGTATTTACAGAATCGATGATGTTGCGCCGGGGATGAACTGGGGGAATTTCCTTAAGTATATGGACCTTTTCCACAGATATAATGTTGTACCCCTGATAGGGGTGGTGCCGGAGAACAGGGACGCAAACCTTACTGTCGGGCGTGAGGCAGCCTGCTTCTGGGAGCTCATAAGGTACCTGAAGGAACATGGAACTATAGAAATAGCCCAGCATGGATACCGGCATATCTACACAACCAATAAGATCCAGCCCTTCTACCGGTTATGTGGCTTTATACCCCAGTCGGAATTCTACGGTATCAGCTATGAAAAACAGTATGAAATGATCAAGGCAGGCAGGGATATTCTTGAGGAGCAGGGCATCTACTCGGATATATGGATGGCTCCCGGTCATTCCTATGACAAAAATACCATCAGGGCCCTGAAAGACCTTGGCTTCCGGGCAGTTACCGACAGCCTGGCGCTATTCAATGTAAAAAGGCAGTGCCTGACCTTCGTTCCCCAGCAATCGTGGGGGCCGGGCAAATCCAGGATGGGCATCAAAACCATATGCCTTCATTTAAACAACGCAGACGACAAACTTTACATAGAAATTGAGAAGCATCTTAAGGGAGACAGGAATATCATCCCCTTCAGCAAGGCCTTGTCCTCGAGGAATCCCCCATGGGCATGTATCCTGAATATCGTCTACAAGCCTGCATTCTTTCTTAAGGTATTATTAAATGAAATGAGAACTCTGAAAAACAACTATCTGACATAATAAAGCAAGTCCATCATAGAATGTAATATATAGGACATGCGTTAAGAGGTATTATGCTTGAAAAGCTATTTAAATTTAAACACAAATACCAGATAGGCAGGCTTTTTAAAACCGGTATCCGTATCGGAGAAAACACCCTTATCCTGAACGAGGCGGCGGATTTCGGTTATAATCCCCAACGGATATCGATAGGCAGCAACTGCGTTGTAGCGCCGGGAGTCCAGTTCATTACAAGTGCGGATATAACAAACAGGCACGCAGACAACAGGATAGTGATCCATGACAATTGTTTCATAGGGATAAATTCGATAATAAATTTGAATGTCGAAATAGGGCCTGATTCCATTGTAGGAGCAGGAGCGGTCGTCATGGAGGATGTACCCCCGCATATGTGCGTAAGCGGGAACCCCTCCCAGGTAACCTGTACGGTTGATATTTACAGAAGCTTATGCAGCAGGGGTGTAATTGCAGATTATAATCCGAAGGAAAAAAGGAAGCTGTTGACTGAACATTTCTGGATTTGAGAAAGAACCGGAAGGTGATAATGATGATTATAAGGATGCTAAAGAAACACATGCTGGCTTCAAAGTTAAATAAGCTTAAAAGTGAAGGAATGACGGTAGGAAAGGGAACACTGCTCTTCCCGGAGATAGAATCCTTCGGGAGCGAGCCTTATCTCATACATATCGGAGAAAACTGCATTATAGCCAATGGGGTCAAATTCGTTACACATGATGGCGCCATAAGGATCATAAACAATAGTGAAGAGTTCAGACACATAAACAACAAATACGGGAAAATCGACATCAAAGACAATGTCTATATTGGTGAAAACACCATCATAATGCCTAATGTGGTCATAGGCCCCAATGCCTGCGTACTACCAGGATCGGTAGTTTACAGGAGCATACCTGCCGGTACGGTATGGGGCGGAAATCCTGCCCGTGCCAAAAATAACACAGATAATTTTGAGGATTACTACAACTCTGAAATCTATCCATATTATCAGAAGTACTTTTATAAGTTTTACAGGCATCTGTTGAAATAAACGCAGCGCCTGTCACATAATGCGGTCATTTGAAGAAAGGAGTCGGACAGCCCTATGGAACATGTGGAGATTAAAGACAAACTGATGGATTACTTTCAAAGCAACATACTTTATGATGAGCCAATTGAAGAAATCGATCCCGATTCATCCCTGATAGGCAACGGCTATATTGATTCCACGGGAATCATAGGTCTGGTGACCTTCCTGGAAAAAGCCTTCTGCATCAGGATCCTGGATAACGAAATAGTACCTGAGAATTTTGATACCATCAGCAATATTTTCATATTCATAAACAACAAGGTGGAAAAAGAGATAGCCGCCGGAACAAGGATGGAGAGAAATGAGTGAATGTGTCAACTGCCTTTTGAGCGATAAAATACCATCCGTAAAAATTGACGGCAGCGGCCTCTGTAACTATTGCGCAATGCATTCGGGGAGCAAGGCCCCTGCTGATCCTGATGACGGATTCCGTGCCCTGCTGGAGCAATACAAGGACAGAAGGTACCAGGTGGTAATGGCCTACAGCGGTGGGAAGGACAGCACCTATATCCTTAAGCTGCTCAGGGAAAAGTATGGAGCCTCGGTACTGGCGGTGACCTTCAACAACGGCTTCCTGAGCGAGGACTGCTTCAGGAACATTAATACCGTAACCGATTACCTGAACGTCGACAGTATTCTGGTAAAGTATCCTGCAGAGAAGCTGATCAAAGCCTTCAAATATGTCGAAGACGGCGGGGTGTTTTCACGACAGTCACTTGAGAGGGCCAGTTCAATCTGCAGCCTTTGCATAATGCTCGTAAAGAACCTGATGTATCATGAAGCCATGATCCGAGGCATTCCCATCATATGCTTCGGGTGGACTCCCGGGCAGGTGGAGGCACCGAAGCCGGTTTTGAAACTGAATTACAGCATTGTGGCAAAAAGTTTTGAAAACATCAGGGATAAAATAACCGGGGGGCTGGGGAAGGAATATGGGGAGTACTTCATCGACACGGCGTTCATGAAGGAGTATGAAGACCGGATACCATATCTGTATTATCCCTTTGCCGGCAGCGAGTATGATGAAGGCAAAATCATTGAGGAAATCAAGCTGACAGGATGGGAACCACCTGAGAACACAGACGGCAACAGCTCCAACTGCCTGCTGAATTCCTACGCAAACCAGTTACATGTGGAACGGTTCGGATATCACCCGTATGCTTTTGAAATCAGCGGCCTTGTAAGAGGCGGTTTCATGACCAGGGAGGAAGGCCGGAAAAAGCTGAAAAATGTTAAAGATGACGCAACATTTGCGCTTATAAAGAACAGATTCCATAAATAAAAGATCTCCAATTTAAAAGATCTCTAATTTAAAAAATCTCACAACCAAGGAGAGTTGCCATGGACGGATTGTTTGAATTGCTGGAAAACAGCAGCAAAAAATACCCCGGAAGAACCTTCATTAAGAGTGGGGGTGCGGATTGGTCGTATAGCCAGGTATATTCAATGTCCATGGGTATAGCCGGACATCTGCAGCGTTGCGGAGTGCGGAAAGGCGACCGGGTGGTCGTTTTTTGTGAAAACTCCATTCAATACGTCATCGCCTTTTTCGGAATAATAAGGCTGAATGCTGTTGCTGTGCCCGTCAACCCTGCAAGGATGAGCGAAAGTATAGGCTTTATCATTAATAAATGTTCTCCCAGGCTGATAGCAGCAAACAATTCAACAATAGAGAAGCTGAACAAGCTGAATGATAAGCCGGATGTCCGGATATTAAATATTGATGCCTGCGATATTTCTGTCGATTGTCCGGAAAACGCTTTGGACACTGACAGGGACGATGCGGCGATGATACTGTTCACATCGGGTACAACCGCCTATCCCAAGGGAGTGACCCTCACACACGGCAATCTGTTATCCAATACCGAAGCCATAATTGAATACCTGCGGTTGACACCTGAGGATTCAATCCTGATGACCCTCCCCTTTACATATTCATACGGCAATTCCATCCTTTTGACCCACGCCTCAGTCGGAGCAGCATTGGTGCTGGAAAACTCCTCTGCATATCCGTATAAAGTGCTGGAAGGTATAAAAAACCATGAAGTCACCGGATATTCCACAGTAGGCTCATACATCAACCTGATGCTGGGCTGCATCAGGAATTCGGGGACAGACACTGATACAGGCACAAAGCCTGATCACGACTTCTTTGAGAAGCTGCGTTATATCACCTTTGCAGGGGAATCTGTCAACTATGAAGATGTCGTATTCATAAACCGAAAATATCCGCATATCAGTATATATGTCATGTATGGCCAGACCGAGGCAAGTGCGCGGCTCAGCTATCTGAGCCCCGGATTGATTTACGACAGGCCCGGGTCCATCGGTAAAGGCCTCTGCAATGTTGAATTAAGGGTTACAGACGAAGAGGGCAACCCGGTGAAACCTGGTCAATTGGGTGAGATAACTGCCTTTGGCCCCAATATCATGAAGGGTTACTGGGAGGATCCGGCGGCTACGGAAGAAGTGCTGAGGGATGGATGGCTGCACACCGGGGACATTGCCACAGTTGATGAAGACGGCTTCATATACATCAAGGGAAGAAAAACAGACATGATCAAATTCATGGGGCACAGGATCAGCCCTGTGGAGATTGAAAATGTGATCAACGGCGGTACCCTTGTAAAGGAATCGGCCGTAATTGAGGACGTTTGGGAAGGAGCCAGGATCATAAAGGCTTTTGTGGTTTTGGAAAAGGAATATCCTTTGGAATATCCTCTTGACGAGCTCGTAAAATATGTAAATTCAAGGCTGCCCATTTATATGAGGCCACACATTTTTCAGGCGGTTGAAGCCCTGCCCAGGACAGAGAGCGGGAAAATCAGGAGAAGTATGTTAAGGAGTGCGGAATGTGCGGGATAGCAGGGTTTATAAGCAAAAACTGTGATGAGGACATATTGGCCAGGATGGGCGATGTGCTTACCCACCGGGGGCCGGACGATACCGGATACTACTATAGCAAATGTCGCAACATTTGCCTTAGCAATTGCCATAGTAATTGCCAGAATAATTTCCAGGGTAGTGTAGGGCTTGTCCTCAAGCGGCTGAGCATCATAGACGTCGAAAACGGGAAACAGCCCGCGTACAACGAAAGCGGCAACGTTGTGGTCATACTGAACGGAGAGATATTCAACTTCCGGCAGCTGAGGACGGAGCTGGAGCTCAGGGGACACAGGATATCAAACAATTCGGATACCGCAGTGCTGCCCCACATGTATGAAGAATACGGACTGTCAATGTTCAGCAGGCTTTCAGGGCAGTTTGCCATCGCGGTATACGATGAGGATTGTGGAAGGCTGGTGCTGGCAAGGGACAGGATGGGAATAATACCGCTTAGCTATTACCATAAGAACGGCGAATTCCTGTTTGCCTCGGAAATCAAGTCCATACTTGCAACGGGGAGGGTAACGGCGGAACTGGACTATACAACCCTGTTCGATACCTTTACCTTCTGGTCTCCCCAGTATGACCGGACCAGCTTTAAGGGCATATCCAACCTTATGCCCGGTGAGTATCTGATATACAGGGACAATGAGATAAAACGGGATCTCTTCTACAGCCTCAAATATAACAATACCGGTCTGCATCAGGATTTTGGCGATGTGGCTGAGGAAACTGAAATGCTCCTCTCCAGGGCTGTTCAAAAAAGGCTCATAGGAGATGTCAAAATATCCACATACCTTAGCGGGGGGCTTGATTCGAGCCTTATCACGGCCATAATAGCCAGCAGGTTCAACAACTCGGTGGAGGCTTTCTCGGTGGGCTTTGAGGATGCTGTTTATGATGAGCACAAATACCAGAAGATGGTTTGCGACCACCTGGGTATAAGGCAGCATAAAATACTGTTCAGCAATAGTGAAACAGCCGGGCTGATAAAAAAGATCGTCTGGCATACCGAGGTCCCGTTGCTCAGAGCCGGACCGGTACCGTTGTACAAGCTTTCCGGGTTGGTGAACGGCAACAACATAAAGGTAGTGCTTTCAGGAGAGGGAGCAGACGAGCTCTTTGGAGGGTATGACATCTTCAGGGAAGTCAAGATAAGGAGTTATCTGAAAAAGTATCCTGATTCCGAGCTGAGGAAGCAGCTGTTCAGGAAGGTAAACCTCTTTTCGGACAGCCGTCTGCAGTCGGCAACCGCAGGAAGCCTCAATTACTTCTACATGCACGGGAATGAGGACAGGCTGATGGAATCACATTACACCAGGTGGAGGCAGTTTGGGTTCTTTGAAAGATTCTTTTCCGACAAGTCAAAGCAGATGCTGAAGGAACAGCAATACCCTGATTTTTATCGGTCGCTGGGGCTGGAACACCTGCAGGATATTGATAATGTAAATCTGCATGACATGGTGGGCTGGAGTGACATACAGAGGAGTCAGTACTTTGAGATAAAGACCTTCCTTTCCCAATACCTTCTTTGCTCCCAGGGCGACAGGGTATCCATGGCGCATTCCGTCGAGGTGAGGTTCCCGTTCCTTGATGAGGACCTTCTGGAATACAGCATGTCGTTGAACGACAGGTTTAAAATTAAGGGCTTGAATGAAAAATACATACTGAAGAAAATTGCAGAGAAATATCTGCCCGGTGAGCTGGTCAACAGAAAAAAATTCCCGTACAGATCGCCGATGGATGTCAGGAAAATACTGTGCGACAGCTATATGGAGTATATTGTTTCGGAAGAATCGTTACGGCGTTTCAACGTATTCAACCCGGCAAAAATTGGAGGGTTCATCAAAAGCGTTACAGAGCGGGAGTTTTTGAGTGAAAGGGAGAGCATGCTCTTCATGGGTGTACTGACCACTCAGATATTATGTGATACATTTCAATTGAAAACGTAGGGGGGAACATGCAGTTGCTTGCAGCGCTTCGTAAAAGCGGTTTGCTGTTTTTGCACCAGGCCAGGATAATGCAGCTGAAGCTCAAAGGTGCAGAAATCGGAAAAAACACATGGGTTCTGGTGGATATAATCAAACAAGGCGGTATAATGCCATGCAAGCTAAAGATCGGTAACAGCTGTGTGTTGTGTGCAAATACACTGTTCTTATGCGGGGATGGGTTCAGGCATTTATTGAAAAGGCATAGCGGTAATAAAAGCGATTTTGACGGAATAACAATAATGGACAACTGCTTCATCGGTATCGGCGCAATCATCCTCAACGGCGTCACCATAGGGCCAAACGCCATTGTCGGGGCGGGAGCGGTGGTTATGGAGGATGTCAAACCCAATACGTGTGTTGCAGGGAATCCTGACAGATTTGTATGCAGCCTGACCTCATATGCCAAAGTCGCTGAAGAAAGCCTTATTGATGGATATAGCAAAATTGCCGGAAGGCATGCGGAAAAAAGCGAATTTCTGACAAACTTTTTCTGGGGGAAATCATGATATGAAAGGACGAACCCTTTTGGCAGCGGTAGTTTTGTCAACGTCGGTCATGCTGGCGGTTAATGGATTCCTGTACCTGACAGCGGAAGGGGCGGAAACCGGAAATGGGACAAAGACCGGAAATGTGACAAAAAGAGTTTTCATACTGCTTGGACAGTCCAATATGGAGGGCTGCGGCAAATATTGGGAATATTCCCCTGCAATGAGGAAGGGGAGTAAGGATATAACCATATTGAGAAACAGTCAATGGGTGCCAATGATACCCAACCAGAAATACAATGGCCCCGAGATCAGCTTCGCGTATGAGATGAAAAGGTTTTATAAAAACGACTCTATAGCGATTATCAAGGTAGCCACAGGCGGGGCTGGTATAAGAGCATTTTTGCCCGATTGGGACAGTGAGACCGCCGACGTTTCAGAGGATGCCTATCATGGATCGCTGTACAAAAAACTGAAGCAGCAGATCGATTTTGCAAAAGAAGATCCCAATGTGGTGTTCTGCGGCGTTTTGTGGAAACAGGGTGAGAAAGACATGATAAAGAAGCAATACGCCGAAGGCTATATGGATTATCTTAAGGAGATAATCGCCCAAATCAGGGAAGACACAGCCACGCCTGAACTGCCCCTTTTTATAGCTACATACTTTGATGTTGAGACGGTCAAGGGGCTTCTTGAAGCCGGGATGTATTCCGACAGGGAGGCTGCATTGGACATTACATGGGCACATAACATGGCGGAGAATGAAATTGACAATACATATGTAATCAGACACGGCACCCTTCCTGTAACCGCCGACGGCCTGCATTTCAGTACGGAAGGGCTTGTGAGGCTGGGATATATGTTTGCGGAGGAAGTGAAGAAGGGGGTGACCGGGTGAGGTATAAGAAGCCAATGCGGCTTTGCTTCGTAATGTTCGGAGCCTACCCCGTATTCAACAGGGAGCTTGGTGAGACCTTCGGCGGGTCTGAGGTGGAGCTGTATAACATAGCTGTTTATCTGGCAGGACTCAGGAATGTGAAGGTCGATTTCATAGTGGGGGATTACGGCCAAAGCGATATTGAGATCCGTGACAATGTAAGGCTGATCAGGGTCAGATACATGAAGTATGACAAGTATAAATCACTCAGGTACAAGCTATTGAGGTATCTTTATCTTTTCAGGGTTTTACTGGGACAATCCTCACAGATATATGTCACGAAAACTGCCTCCGAGGTATTGGGCTGGCTGGTGATGTTCCAGAAGTTCCTCAAGGGGAAAAAGGTGGTATTCAGGCTGGGCAGCGACAAGGATGCCGAGCCGGAGTTCTGGAGAAGCTCAGGCAGGCTGTATCACCTGTATAAATTCGGCTTGAAGCACTGCGACAAGGTGTATGCGCAATCCAGGGATCAAAAGAGGATGTTGATGGAAAACTGCGGAACAGACAGCTCGGTGTTGAAAAACGCATTCAGGCTGGATGGGGATGTATTCAGATCGGATAGTGCGGCAATCAGGCCGGACAGTGCGGAATCAAGGCCGGACACTGCGGTATCAAGTTCGGAAAGTGCGGTATTCAGGCCGGACAGGGAAGCGGAATGCAGTGGTAAGGAATTCATTTTGTGGGTGTCCAGATGTGAACCGCTTAAAAGGGTCCACCTTTTCGTGGAACTGGCCAGGAGCCTGCCACAGGAAAAGTTTGTGATAATAATGCCCCATGCATGGAAAGCGGATGAGCTTGAAAACAAGCGGATCGGGCACATTATCACTGAAGTTGAAAAGGCCGCAGGGGAAATGAAAAACCTTGAATATATCGAGTATGTACCTTTTGACCTTATCCAGGCATATTACGACAGGGCAAAGCTTTTCGTAAACACTTCGGAATACGAAGGCTTCCCGAACAGCTTCATACAGGCATGCATAGGCAGGACGGGAATCCTGTCGCTTCGGGTTAACCCGGATGCCTTCATCACGGAACATTCCCTCGGCTGCTGTTGCCAGGACAGTGTTGCCAGAGCCATAGATTTTATAAAAGGTATGGATGCTGAAAAAATCGGAGAGATGGGAAGGAATGCCTATGAATACGTAATACGAAATCATGACGTCACTGCCGTCGGCAAAATCTACATGGAGGATTTCGCCGGGCTGTTAGGATGAATGCTGACTCTGGAAGGTGTCTTTGGAAGGTGTCTCTGAAAGTTGACTCTGAAAGGTGTCTATGAAAAGTACTTTGAAAGGTATTTTTGATGTGAATAAGCTGAAGGTGTGTATTGTGTCGCTGAGATCCCTTCCCTTGTTTGATGGGGCATATGACAGCGAAAATGTGATCGGCGGGGCGGAAATCAACATGTATAATCTTGCCCTTTTCTTTTCCGGCATGGAAAGTATCGAGACCAAGGTGCTGGTGGATGACTATGGCCAGCCGGCTTCATACAGGAAAGGGAATATTGAACTGATCAGATATGGCGGGACCAAAACCGGAGCTAAAACCGGGGCTAGAACCGGGGCTAAAACCGAGGCGAAAAGAAGAAGCCTGCCTGAAAAGCTGTTCACAAAGGCCGCCACTTATGCGAGACTGTTTGCAATCAGTGCAGATGCCTTCATCTTCACCTCCAGCCACCCCATGCTTGGCGTACTGGTGCTGCTTCAACAGCTGGCGAGACGGAAAAAGGTATTGTTCAGGCTTTCAAGTGATTTGAATGCGGACCTGTCCTCCTTTCGCAGCACTAATTCCAAAAAGGACTATCTGCTTTACAGATTCGGTCTATATCACTGCACGACAATCATTACGCAAACTGAGCAGCAACGCCGCCTTTTAAAAAACCTGACCGGCTTGGAAAGCCACATCATAGAGAACGGTTTTTTTGTCGGCGAGCCTTCGGTGGATGAAAACAAGCCTCTGCTGACAGACAAGGTCGTAACTGAAACGCAAACAGCAGAAATCGGTGATGCGGCTGTCAACAGGAGAGATCATATACTGTGGGTGGGCAGGTGTATCAGATCAAAAAGGCCGCTGCTTTTCATCGAACTTGCGCGGCGCTTCCACGGATATCAGTTTGTGATGGTAATGCCCAAAAACAAGGCGGGCGACCCTGCCGGTTCCGCGGACAGGGATTTGCTTGAAAGAGAGGTTTACAGCAGTGCAGCGCAGCTGGAAAACCTCAAGATAATTGATTATGTACCATATAACGAGATCCAAGGGTACTTTGACAATGCAAGGCTTTATGTAACGACTTCGGACCTTGAAGGTTTCCCCAACACGTTTATACAGGCATGTGCCGGAGGGACCCCAATACTTTCCTTCAGGATAGATCCCGATGGGATGCTGGAAAAATACAACCTGGGATGCTGCTGCGAGGATGATATGGACAAGGCCCAGATATTTATGGAAGGGCTTGACGACGCCCTGCTGCAGGAGTACGGCTATACGTTGCCGGAGTATGTACTTCAGCATCACAATATATGCAAAACGGCGGAGAAATACCTTGAACTGATTGGAGGATACACAATATGATCAAAAAGGATACCATTCTGTCACCTCTTAAAAACAGGTTCGTTCTATTGACTATCTTGTTTTCTGTCATAGCCTGTGCATACCTGCTGCTGTGTGCTGTTAACATCATATATGCCTTCGCGGTACTGGTGGGCTGTCTGGCCCTTTTTGCATTCAGCAGGGACGCGGATTTGGGTTTCATGATGTACATCATCATATTGCCCTTAAGCTGCATGCCGATTCTGGCCGGACTTCTGCCGGGGATTATCGGGATGAAGCTTCAGGTCATACTGCTTATCATATTTGCGGGCTATTTTATACTATATAAAAAGCCCCATAAAATAATGCCGGTATTGAGTGTACTCATTGTCATCATGCTTGGTTTTTATGCCATAGCCTGGATAAGGTCGGGGGATTATGCATTAAAGGCGTTTACCGACAACTATGCAGGCGAATTGCCGGTATTCAGTTATATAACCCAGTATGTGGCGTGGACCGTCACAGCATTCATACCCCTTATTTCCATAGCTTGTTTTTACAGGGACAGCGCCGGCATCGACAAGCTTCTTAAGACCCTGGCGGTTTCTGTAATACTGCTGCTGGGTTGCCTGATTTTCATATACCTGTTCAAAATAACCGACAGGAGCGACTTTGAGGTGATACGTTCAGCCATAGGAGGATTTACCGGGCTGCACGGCAATGATTTTGCAAACTTCTGCATACTTTCATTCCCGGTCATAATGGCCTGGGCGTTATACAAAAAGTCTTTCCTTGCGCTTTTTACACTCGCCCTGATAATAACAGGCACCCTGTTATGCTTTTCAAGAACAGCCTACTTCATCCTGCCGGCAGGCTTTTTCCTATATGTATATTTCTCGGGAAAACTTAAGTGGATTCCTTTAATTGCAATAGTTTTGGGTCTTGCGGTATATTTCCTGCTGCCCGGAATGGTGGTTGACAGGGCGGTGACCGGAATAGGCACCGGCAACTATGATGAGTTGACCTCAGGAAGACTGGAATACATATGGAAGCCCCTGCTGGCTGAACTGGCAGACAGCCCCGGCGTATTGCTCTTCGGTTCGGGGAGGTTCGGCATAATTGATACTGCGGCCTGGCAACAGGGAAGGATGTCATTGGTCACACATGCCCACAATATGTATCTCGACTGTATCCTTGACATGGGCATTGCCGGCCTGCTTGTATTCCTGGCATTTTTCGCTGTAGTTATCGTCTGGTTCAGAAGAATTGCAACCAGATACCGGACGGTTTCCCCATATCATGCCGGCCTGCTGGATGGATGCACTGTCAGTGTAGTTTGCTATCTATTAAGCGGATTGACAGGCAGGAGCTTTTTCCCTTCGGCATCGAACATTTACCTTTGGATTGTGATCGGCCTGGGGATAGCTATAGCGGAATACCTTAAGAGAGAAGGAGCGGTGAGGCTCGTAAGCTTACGGGTATTGAAGGATATCGGGGAGGATTGAAAAATTGAACAGGGAAGTGCTGGAGCTCATAAGGAGTGACTTTGCCAGATATGGGATGAATAATGCTACCAGAAGCCTGATACTTAAAAAAATATTATCGGATTCTATCATAAGATTTATTGTCTTTCACAGATTGGGACATTATCACTATATCCACAAGAACAGGCAGAGACTGCGGCTGATTGGGATTCTCCTGAAATTGAAGCTGGTCTGGGATCACAATTCCGAGATACCTTTTTCGGTGAATTTTGGGCCAGGGCTGTATATAGGCCATTTCAACGGTATCACCATCAACCCTTCCGTTACATTGGGCCGGAATATAAACCTCCACAAGGGGGTAACCATCGGGCAGCAAAACAGGGGCAAAAGAAAAGGGGTACCCACTATCGGCAATAACGTATATTTCGGGATTAATTCTGTCGTGGCCGGGAACATCACAATAGGCGATAATGTTTTAATCGCACCGAATTCCCATGTCAATTGCGATGTACCGGCCAATTCAATAGTCTATGGAAACCCTTCGATAATAAAGCCAAGTATGAATGCGACGGAGCACTATATTAATAATGCTTGTCAGATAGAATAATTTGCCAAAACAATTAAAATGACGGTATAATTATTAAAACAGATATTATGAGGAGGACATTCCAATGAAAAATTGTGAAATGAAGCTGAACGGTAGTATACTGACAATAACGGTTGATATATCAAAGGAGTTTGGAGTATCATCTTCGGGGAAAAGTATTATTATCGGCTCAACAGAAGGTAATGTTTCCATACCTGAGAAAGAAGATATCAAAATTGGTCTTAATGTGTATAGAAAATCTGAAAAATGAGCTTATGAGCAAGATTTTTATAGGTTATTATTGCTGGAGAGATCAACCAAACTCCAGCATTTTTCATATGTTTTGATTATAACGAACCTGAAGAAAGTTTACGAAAGGAGAAGGATGACTATGCCACTGCAAATAATAAGGAATGATATTGTCAAAATGCCCGTTGACGCTATTGTCAATGCCGCAAATACATCCCTGAAGATGGGCGGGGGTGTATGTGGCGCCATCTTCTCTGCTGCGGGAGATGAAAAGCTGCAAGCGGAATGCGACAGCATCGGAAAGTGCGAAGTCGGCGAGGCTGTTATCACAAGCGGATACGGTCTGCCTGCCAGGTTCATCATTCATACGGTTGGTCCTGTATGGCAGGGCGGTACTTCGGACGAGGCGCTTCTTTTACATAACTGTTATATAAACTCAATGACACTTGCATTACAGAACAAGTGCGAATCTATAGCTTTTCCCCTGATCTCTTCCGGCATCTATGGTTATCCCAAGGATCGGGCACTTCAAATTGCAATTTCTTCAATCGGCGAATTTCTTTTAAACCACGAAATGACGGTTTATCTAGTTGTATATGATAAGAAAGCCTTTGCGTTGAGTGAAAAACTCTTTTCTGCCATTGAAAAATACATTGACGATAACTATGTTGAAGAACATCACATCAGTCAACGCCGAAGAAACATAGAGACGTACGAACGCCAACAAATTGATGATATACATAGTATACATGAGTTTGAACAATCATGTGATGTCAGTCAAAGTATGCCGGAATCAAAGAAAAAACGCAGTCTTGATGATGTTATGAGCCATCTGGATGAATCCTTTTCGCAAATGCTGCTGCGTCTTATTGATGAAAAAGGTATGACAGATGTGGAAACTTATAAAAGAGCCAATATTGACCGTAAGCTGTTTTCAAAAATCCGCAGCGATAAAGATTATAATCCAAGCAAGGTCACAGCAATAGCATTTGCCATTGCTCTTGAGCTGAATCTGGACGAAACTCGTGATCTCCTGTGTAAAGCAGGATACACGATATCGCACAGCAACAAATTTGATGTAATTATTGAGTATTTTATTGAAGAAGGCAATTATAACATCTATGAGATAAACGAGGCTTTGTTCGCTTTTGACCAGGTTCTGCTGGGCGCATAATTGTCGCTTCGCAAGCGACCAATCAGCTCACTGAAATTGTTATCCTTTAATCATCAAAGAAATGGAGGATAACGAAATGAAAACAAACATTACAGAATTGGTATTTATCCTTGATAAAAGCGGTTCTATGTCTGGGCTGGAAAGTGACACCATAGGCGGTTATAATGCAATGTTAAGAAAACAGCAGGCTGAACCATGCGAAGCAATTGTAACAACTGTACTCTTCGATGACAACTACGAGCTTCTTCATGACAGAATCAACATCAAGGGCATCAGGCCTATAACTGAAAAGGATTACTTTGTTGGCGGCAGCACTGCACTACTGGATGCTATCGGAAAAACCATTCATAAGACAGCAAACGCACAGAGGCATACAAGCGAGGAGCAACGGGCAGATAAGGTAATGTTTGTTATTACAACTGATGGAATGGAAAACGCCAGCCGTGAGTACAGCTCTGAAAAGATTAAGAAAATGATTGAAGTGGAGAAAGAAAAATATGGTTGGGAGTTCATTTTTTTGGGAGCAAACATTGATGCAGTTTCTACAGCTGCAAAGTTTGGCATCAGCGCAGAAAGAGCAGCGAACTATAATTCTGATGCCGAGGGAACAAGGCTTAACTATGAAGCGGTCAGCAATGTGATCAGTGAGCTGAGGGCAAGCAGGCCAATCGCAGATAATTGGAAAGCAGATATTGATATGGACTTTGCACGACGAGGCAAAAAAAAGGCGAAATGATAATTAAAAACCGGCCTTAATCGGCCGGTTTCAAATCTACTAGAATTCAATTCAAATCTTCTAGAATTCAAATCAACTAACATTCAAATGAGGTAATAATTCTTTACTGGACGAAATCTTCGCTTTCAATGTAGTCCCATGCTTCCATACCTGCGATACGCCCGGAGTTGAGAGCATAGCTCATGGTAGAGCCGGGGTTGTAGAAGCAATAGCTGTCACTAAAAACAGTAGCGCTATCGGTTCCACATGCATATAACCCAGGGATCTTGTTGTCCACAGTGTCCAGGACTTCCATGTTGTGGTTGACCTTTATGCCGCCCAGACTGCCGTATCCTGAAGGAAAGTGGCGTGATACATAGTACTTTTCGCCAGTGATGGGGCGCATGTATTTATCCGGTTTGACAAAATCCTCGTCATAGGCGCCTGCCATTGAATTATAACGCTCGACGGTCTTTTTCAGGTTCTCATAGTTGATGCCGGTGACCTTTGAAACCTCTTCAAGACTGCTGCATTCCCAGAAGTTTGTCTGAGCTTCTTCCACAGTGTCAAGGTTGTCATGGAGAGCGGCGAGACCTGTTTGCTCAATTGCAGAGCCTGACAGGTAGGCTTCCTTTTCTCTGTCCCATCTGTCCAGGTCCTTGACGCCCTGGTGGTATGTAATATAGTCCAGGCCGTGTTTGCGCATATAATCTATGCCTGTGCTGCCGATGATGGAGAAAGCACAGTTGCCTGTCTGCTGGAGAATTGAGTTGCCGGTGTAGGTGGTGTTGTTCATGATCCTCTCATTGATGAAACGCAGGCCCTGGATGTTGACCATGAGAGAGGAAGGCTGGCGCATTGTCTCAGACAGGGTCTTGTAGATGTCGGTGAGGCCGGGGGTGTTATAGGTAATCTCCATGTTTACCGGTGTCTTGGCACCACCTATTGCCCAGACCATCTTCATGCCGTCGCCGTCGACGCCTGGAATACGGAAAGTGAACATATCCTTGCCCCACTCGAAGCCAAGGTATTCCTTTATCATGTTAACATTATTGCCAAAGCCGCCGGTTGCAACGACTACAGCATCGGCTAGACATTCAACTTCCTCGCCTTTTTCGTCCACAGCTATGACACCAAGTACCTGACCTTTATCGCCGGTGAGAATTTCCCTGACCGGGGTCCGGAAACAAAACTCAACGCCCAGATCCATGGCGTGATCGGTCATCAGCTTGATCATGTAAGAGGCTTGACGTTCTGCAGGCTTTGTGGCACCAGGAAGTTTGATCATATGCTGGGTACAGTGACTATCCTGAAAGTATTTGAATGCTCCCAGGAACTCTACTCCCATATCTTCCAGCCATTCTACGGTTGAGGCTGACATATTGAACCATCTGCGGACCAGCTTTGCGTCTGAACGCCAGTGAACATACTCCATAAAGAAGTTAAAGGCATCATCCTTTGTCCATTCGTACATCTGGTCTCTTTGGTATTTGCTTTCGACAGCAAAAAAGGCCATACCCATATTTGCAGCTCCACCCGTGGTCGAGCCCTTTTCAAATACGACGACCTTTGCGCCCTTCTCAGCTGCCTGAGTAGCTGCAGTCAAGCCGGACATGCCCCCGGCCACAATAACTATATCAGCTTCCATCTTTTTCATAATAAGCAACTCCTTACAGTTTTAATAGAACCAGTATAACAAAGTTCACTATTCTTAAGCAACAATCAATAGCATGCATTGATAATTAAGTAACTAAGCTATTCATGGTCGATGATGACAGGGTGGTTTCGTACCTACCATAGCAGACTTTGTGCACTGACAATGGAAATGTCTCATTTATAGGTTTGCTTGAAAAATAAACTGAGATTCTAGTTATACTTTGCGTGTTAGCTGAGACTGATATAGGAAAGCACAGAGGAGCCGAAGAATCCATTTCTTTGCAGGAATCTAGATAATTATAGAGAATAAGAGTGTATTATATATATTGAGAATAGGTTATATAGGAATGGGTGTACTATAGCTATAGATTAAGTTCGTTATACCATTATTCAAATATCCATAGAAGATTGTTTGACATGATTGAAAAAAATATGAAAAAGATTAAAGCACATTGCGACAAATAGTTGGAGGAGTATTATGAAAGAAACCAATAAACTACCTTCGGGAATATATGAACATGTATTAAATAAAGCGATTTCAAAAGAAATTGAAGCATTAAGCGACAATGCAGTGCTTGAATCAATTGATGAGGAAGAGGCTTCAAAAGTATTAGCTCAATATATTTCAAATATAATTGAAAAGGCAATGGAAAATGTTAAAGATAATGGTGGAGGCATTCAAGGTCAAATACAATTGTGTAATACACTTATACAACATATTGTTAGTACAACAAAAAGCGACCGGTACATAGATCTTTTTGTGGATATACAAGCGAAGCTTCTGATGGCCTTAACGAAAAAGGAAAATTCCATCCACGCTATTAATGAAAAAATTGAGATAATAAGACCAGTTACTTCAATTTCCCGAAGCTCATTGTTCACAGGGGCACTTCATGAGCCCAGTATGTTTTTGGAATTAAAAAAAGAGATTTTATCCTGCGACAGTATAGATATGCTGGTTTCCTTCATAAAGTGGAGTGGCTTAAGGCTAATAATTGAAGAACTAAAGGCATTTACTTCCAATGGGGGCAGATTGAGGATAATAACCACTTCATATATGGGCGCTACAGATACCAAAGCTGTAGAAGCATTGGAGCAACTCCAGAATACCAGTGTTAAAATCAGCTATGATACCAAACGCACAAGGCTGCATGCAAAAACTTATGTTTTCTATAGGGATACAGGATACACAACAGCATATGTGGGCTCATCAAATTTATCCAATGTAGCAATTTCTAGCGGACTTGAATGGAATGTGAAGATTACTGCAAAAGATCTACCTGACACTATTGATAAAATCAGCGCAACATTTGAAAGCTATTGGAATTCGGAGGAATTTTCTACTTATTCAGAAGGTGACAAGATAAAGCTAGAGAATGCAATTAGAGCTGAGAGAAATTTCAACATAGATAACTCGATATTTGGTTTTGATATAAATCCTTATCCGTTTCAAGCAGAAATATTGGAAAAACTTGAGGCTGAGCGTAAAGTAAAAGGACACTACCGTAATCTTGTAGTGGCAGCTACCGGTACTGGAAAAACCGTAATTTCTGCATTTGATTATAAATATTTTACGCTGGAGAACAAAGGGAAACCTTGCAGGCTGCTTTTTGTAGCTCATAGAGAAGAGATACTAAAACAAAGTAGATCATGTTTCAGAGCAGTTCTGAAGGATGCGAATTTTGGAGATTTGTTTGTAGGAAATTATACTCCAGAAAGTATTAATCATTTATTTATTTCTATTCAAACCTTTAATTCTAAAGATTTTCATAAACTTACGACGAGTGTGTTTTATGACTATATTGTAATTGATGAGTTTCACCATGCAGCAGCACCCATTTATCAAAAACTTCTGGAGTATTATCAACCGAAAATACTGCTGGGATTGACTGCTACACCCGAAAGAATGGATGGGAAGAGCATTATAGAGTATTTTGACAATCGAATAGCTGCCGAAATCAGGTTGCCGGAGGCTATAGACAGAAAATTACTCTGCCCATTTCAATACTTTGGGGTAACTGATAATGTGGATTTGAACTCTATCAAATGGAGCAGAAACGGCTATGACAAAAGCGAACTGGATAAAATCCTCACAGGAAATGACATGAGGGCAATGCTAACCATTAATGCTATCAATAAGTATTGTACGGATGTCAATGAAATAAAAGGTCTTGGGTTTTGCGTATCTGTTGAGCATGCATTATATATGACCCATGTCTTCAATAAAGCTAGTATTCCCTCAATATGCCTGACTGGATTTACGCAAGAAAAGGAAAGAAGTTTAGCAAAAAGTAAACTTGTTAAAAATGAAATACGATTTATTTTCGTGGTTGATTTATATAATGAAGGTGTAGACATACCAGAGGTTAATACTATCCTGTTCCTCAGACCTACAGAGAGCTTGACAGTCTTTTTGCAGCAGTTGGGAAGAGGCTTAAGACTTTATGAAAAAAAAGAATGCCTGACAGTACTTGATTTCATTGGGCAGGCTAATAAAAAGTATAATTTTGAAGAAAAATTTAAAGCCCTATTGGCTAACACTTCAAGAAGTGTGCAAAGAGAAGTAAAAGATGGGTTTATGTCTCTGCCAAAAGGTTGTTTTATACAATTGGAAAAAGTGGCTAAGCAACATATTCTTGAAAACATCAAAAATGCTATTGGTTATAGGGCAAGTTTTATTTCCAGAATAGCTTCGTTTGAAGAAGATTCCGGATTAAAGCTAACTCTGACAAACTTTATTGGATTTTATCATATCGACATTAAAAAAGTATACGAGAAGGATTCATTTTCACGGCTATGTGTGGCTGCGCATGTATCCGATGATTTTTTTGAGGCTGGTGAAGAGCTGATGAAAAAAGCATTCACACGAATTTGTGATATAGATTCCAGACGGTGGATCGATTTTTTACTTGAAAGCTTACCCAGAATCGAAACATTAATATGGAATGAATTATCAGAGCGAGAAAAGAAATTCATGGTTATGATCTTTTATACAATATATCAAAAAGAGCTTGAGGTGAGCGGATTTACCTCCTACATTAAAGGTATCGCTAGGCTCAAAGAGAATCCAATACTTTTCAACGAACTTATTGAAATTTTAAAAATATGTAAGGAAAGAATAGATTTTATAGACGAGGATGTTCATCTTGGTACTGATAACGTACTCGATTTGCATTGCTCATATACAAGGGATCAAATATTGGTTGCGCTGGACTTTATGAAGCCGAGTACAGTGCGCGAGGGTGTCAAATATCTTCAGGATAAAGGAGTGGACTTATTCTTTATCACACTCAATAAATCGGACAAGGACTACTCACCAACGACTATGTATAAAGATTATTCGGAAAGTGAGTATTTATTCCACTGGCAAAGTCAGAGCACAACGAGTGATTCATCAAAAACGGGACAAAGGTACATAAATCACAAGAAATCAGGAAGCAAGATATTGCTTTTCGTAAGAGAATTTAAATCTGATTCTGCAGGAGCACTGCCATATACTTTTTTGGGGCTTGCAGATTATGTAAGCCATTATGGGAATTATCCAATGAACATCATTTGGAGGCTGCACAGACCTATTCCGGCAAAATACCTTAAGAAGACCAATAAGCTGATTGTGGGGTAGTTTATGAAGGAAGTTACTGCTGCGATAATACGTGACAAAGATAAAATTCTTATATGCCAGCGTGCTGCAGATGATGAGTGCGGCATGCTTTGGGAGTTCCCGGGTGGCAAACGGGAGCGTGGCGAAACCCTTGAAGAATGCATTATAAGAGAGATCAAAGAGGAGTTGGAGTTAGAAATAAAAGTTCTTAAGGTCTTTACAAGGAGTGTATATCACTTTAAATACAAAGAAATTCATTTTACTGTATTTGATGCTGAAATTATTGCCGGAAAACTTATGCTGAATGTTCATAATGCTGCGGATTGGGTGACTTTGGATCAGCTTGGCAATTATGAATTTATGCCTGCAGATATCGTGTTTGTTAAGAAGCTGCTTGATGAAAGGGAATAAGGTTCCATAATGCTCGATAATTGTTATGTCTATAAGAAAGAAGTGGATTGGTCTCTTCTAAATCAAGGATTAAGCATTCCCTTGGATATACAAGTAGTATTTCAAAACAATATGAAAGAATTTATCAGCAGGGGGGAATCAAAGGACATATATTTTGTATTGGATGGAATTTCATACGATGTAAAGCTTGTGAATCAAAAGTTCGATGATTTAAAATATCATACCCATAAGGATATCCTGCAAATTAGATACAATACACATAGCGCAATAGCAGATAAGCTCAGATCCATTTTTTCAAATACATTTAAATATATTAATGAGCAAAGAAACAACGCTGAAAAGAAGCAAAGAAGATATTTTAAGATTCCTGAAGAAAAAAAGGAGTTTTTGGCTGTATATACTACTGAATATAAAGACACATTTCTTGTAGATTGTATTACATACTCTGAGAGATCTGAAGCAAGAGGCCTTTTATTGAAAGAGGATGAACAGGTTTATGAAGCTTCAATAAATAATTCAATAATCGATCCGACAGCGTCAATTGAAAGAATCCATCAATTAGTAAAGATCAGGAAATTGAACCGGGCAATAGGGGACAATCTTAAGATGCTATATGAGTATAGGTGCCAGATTTGTGGAGATGATTTTGGTAGGAAATTTGATGCTCATATAGTAGAGGCTCATCATATTGATCCATTCATAGTATCTATGAACAATGATGCGGCAAATCAGATAATCATATGTCCTAATCATCATAATGTTATACATAAGGTAAAACCGAATTTTGATAGAAACCGACTTTTGTTTACATATATAAATGGAATAGAAGAGAAATTAGGTTTAAATAAGCATTTGTCTGCATAGCGAGTTTTATGTTATGAGGTAATGATGATTTTATTGTATAATAATATAATATATACAATTATTTTCAAGTAAAGATATGTATCAAACAGTTAAGGGCAAAATGCAAATTGATTTATAAACCCATCATTGTATAGTCTGGAGGTAAAATGAAGGTCTTTGATATTGTCCCTAATCGCTTTTTCTCAATTTTATTGGGGAAAAACCAAAATGTATATATAGAAACGCTAATGGTTATTCGAAAGGCGTTTAAACAAGAGATATATATTGAAAAAGCAAGCCTTATTAACATGCTTGTAGAATGCTTTACCGATCTCACAGTACCTCTTGATATTGCAGCAGAGATGGAGGAACTTGAATCGGATTTATCTGATCTTGATTTAAATGAACCACAGTCAATTACATACTCTGCTATAGCTCATTTGATTATCCGTCGTCTTCGTAATACTGGATGGATAGAAACTGAATATAAGCAACGTTCATATGATGAGATTATTACGCTGCCACCATATTCCGTGAGTATGATTGAGTTTCTTTATTCAATTACACAAGATGACACGAAAGCATATAAAGCATATGCCTTTAATACTTATTCAGCCCTTAAAACAGTTACTGGTGATGATTCTCAGGACTATGTTTTTACAGCTCTGGAGGCAGCTTATGATAACTGTAACTTACTTACAGATTCATTGAAAATTTTATTGAACAATATCCGACGGTATCACCAGATATTAAATAATGCAATAACGGCAAATGATATTTTAAGGGATCATTTTGAGGGATATCAGATAATGGTAAATGAAAGAATTTTTCATCCGCTTGTTACCAAGGATTCAGTACAACGTTTCAAAATTCCAGTAATGACTATGATTGATCAAATTCGTTCCAATGTAGAACTTAGAGAGAAAATTGTATCATTGGGATTAAAGGAAAAACGTTATTTGAATCATGAAAGCGGCATGGAGGATGTTATTCAAAAATTATATGAAATTTTTGATACATTTGAGGGTGTTGACCTACTTATGCAGGAAATACAAATAAAGAATACTGCTTATACCAAAGCGTCTATTGATAAAATGATTTACTTGTTGAACCATGACCGGAGTATAAAGGCAAAAATGGCTGATTTGTTAATGAGGTATTTTGCTTTTAACGAAGATCAAAAAAAGATTGTATCTTCAGCGATAAAACTTTTTCAGCAGAATTATATAGATGAAAAGTCTTTATATGCGCGCTCAGGTCGGAGAGTAAGATCCACTGAAACACCATTTAACATTCAACCCGGAAATGAAATAGAACAGGAAAAAGACCTTGATGAATTTTTGCTAAGCGCAAGGAACACTTACAGCCACCAACGTGTCATTCAACATATGCACAAGATGTTTGGTGATAAGAAAGTACTTCATAGTGAGGATATAAATGTTAACAATGAGGAGAGCTTTATTCTTCTTATCCTGGCATCTATGAAAACAGGCGAAAAAAGAACCTTCTATGATGTTGAGTTTCTTGAAGGATATATTGAAAAAAATAGTTATAGATATCCTCATATCATATTTATCCGGAAGGGAGAGGGATACAATGACAAACCTCTGGACTGAGCAATACCAAAAACTAAGTATTTCTGAACAGAATTTGTTTAGAAAGAGTGTAAATGGAATACTTGCAAAAACTTTTATAGTCAGCGAGATTTATGATGAAAATGTAGCAATGATGAAATCTAATCCAGATTATCGTTTTATCGACAGAAATTTTGAATTGATTTTTACCTACTTGTCTTTCTCGGGTTGGAATCTTGTGAAGGAGCGCAATTTAGGGGTCATCTACGTTGAAAGCGAATATGAATATAATCGGTTACAAATGAATAATATGAGCACACTTTTTATCTATACATTGCGCCTGTTATATGATGAAGAACGCGAAAAACTGACTTTGCGAATGGCTATACCTGTTACTACCTATGATGTTATATCCAGGTTGTTGACATTCAACACACTAAAAAGAAAACCATCAGAGAAAGATCAGAGTGAGGCATTTAGGATACTTTCTCGCTATAATATTATCCAGAAGATCAGCGGCTCTTGGGAGGAACCGGAGTGCAGATTTCTAATATTGCCATCAATTTTAATGGTACTTCCAAATGATAATGTTGGAAGGATATTTAATAGTTTGGAAATGGATTTGGATTCTGGAAATCAGATTAGCATAGAAGATATGGATAATCAGGATGTTATTCGTGGGGAGGATGCTATATGAAGAAATTGACACGGCTGTTGTTAATTAATTGGCATTACTATTCTGTTGAAATGATTGAATTTGATGATATAAACTTTATTACAGGTAAGACAGGTGCTGGGAAATCGACTGTTGTAGATGCTATGCAGATATTGCTTCTTGGCGATACAAATGGACAACACTTTTTCAATAAAGCCGCCAATGACCGTTCACGTAGAACTTTGAAGGGATATTTGCGTGGGGAGTATGGGGATGATGGAGAAGCTGGATATGTGTCACTAAGAAACAACAGACCTTTTTCCAGCTATATTGTATGTGAATTTCTAGATACGGAAAAAAACAGGTATCTAACTTTGGGGATAGTATTTGACTGTAACTATACTGCGCAAGATGAAAGCACCTATTTTATACTTAAAGAACGAATCCCTGAGGATCGATTTATCAAAGAAGCATGCCCGCTTGCTATAAAAGATCTCAAGATTGATTTAAAGCATAAATGTGCAAAAAACAGTTTTGAATTTTGCGATAGTGGGCGAGCATACCAATCAAAAATCAAAAGTCTTTTTGGCGGTTTACGGGACAACTTTTTCAGTTTGTTTAAAAAAGCGGTTTCTTTCACTCCAATTGTTGATATTGAAGATTTTATCACGAGCAATATTTGTGATTTGAAAAATAACGTAGATATAGCTGTTATGCAGGAAAACCTACGACAATATAAAAAACTGGAACATGAAGCAAATTTGATGAAATCCAGGATTGCTCACTTGGAAAAGATCGGGGAGACTTTTTCTGGTTTGCAAGATGAAAAGCAAAAATTGGAAATCTACCAATTTTTGATTAATCGATCTGAATTAGAGCAGTATATTGAACAGATCGCAGAACTTAAGAAGGACCTTAAGGATGCAGAAAATGAACTTGTTGTGGAATTCGCCATACAAGCAAAGCTGGCAACTTTAGGGTCGGAAAAGTCTTTTGAGCGGGATTGCTTAATTGAGCAACGTGGAAATAATAACATTTATCAGAGAGAACAGGAACTTGAAAAAGAAAAAAAGGATATAGAAGATAAAATTTACATATTTGAAAATGCGATTGATAAAATAGTAAACCGACTACATATATACGCTTTGAACTGGAGAGATGCTGCTGAGAATACTCAGAAATTAATGGATCAGCTCAACAAGGTTAGCAGCATAGAAATAATGAGAAGTGAAATAATTGCATTAACTGAAGCGCTCTCAAAACTTAAGGAGAGTGCGGCAGTGTTATTAGATATAAGAAGTCAGACAATATTAAATCTAAATATTGATAAATATCTAAAAATGCAGGAGACAGGTGATGCTTTCAGAACTTCTTTATCAAATCTCGGTCTAATGCTGGGGAAATATACAAAGATGACAGAACAGGCATTGGAAGACTGTGAGGACAAAATTGCTGATTTAAAGCAAAATATTAAACCATTTGATAAATCAGTTCTGTCATTAAGGAATGAAATTCAGATAAGCCTGGCAAAACAATATAAGAAAAATATTGAAGTAAATGCTGTGGCAGATCTTTTGGAAATTCCAAATCCTCGATGGTCTAAAGTGATTGAAGGATATATGAACAAGCAAAAGCAATACCTTTTAGTCCCGCCTACTTATTATACAGATGCACTAAAAATATACGACAAGATAAAATTTGAAAAAGGACTCTTTGATGTAGGACTGATAGACGGTGAAAAAGTACTCAATTCAAAACCTGTTAGTTTAAAGGGTAGTCTAGCAGAAGAAATAATTACAGATGATCCTTATTTACGGGCATATGTTGATTTTTTACTTGGACGTGTCATTAAATGTGATCGTGTCGAAGATCTTCGAAAACATGAACGAGCTATAACTGATACGGGAATGCTTTATCAAGGATTTGTAGCCAGTCAGATCAATCCTGTTCTCTGGCAAAAACCTCTAATTGGTAAAAAAGCGATTCAAGAACAAATATCTATGTTGGAACAGGAAAAACCAAAGATTGAGCAAGAATGCATATTTGCCAAATCTACCAGAGATATGTTTGTCAGTCTCCGAAACATAGATATGATGAGTCAGAATGAGTCTGAGGACAATATACAAATCCTTGAAGAGTCCTTGAAAATTTCGGGCCTCAAAGAGAGAAAACAACAAATCGTGTATGATATTGGACGTTTGGATCTTACCTGGATACATCAAATTAGTGAACAAATAACCTTGCTTAAAAAAACGATTGAGGAAATACAGTCACAAGAGAAGCAATCTTCAACAAAAAGTGGTGAGCTGAATGAGAGAATTAAAATAATAAATAATGATCAGCTTCCAAAGGCTTATACAGAAACAGATAATAAAGAAAAGTATATTGCATATGGGTTTTCAAAGGAATGGATAGCAAATGTTGGGGAAACTCGCTTCAAAATCGAATTGGCTAGCAAGAAAAGTCCTGCTAACGTTATTGCTGATTTCAAACCACAGTTAGGTATGCGTCAAAGCCAAATAGAGAAATTGGCTACTACACTAGCAAAACAACGATCAGAATATAATGCTACATTTGGGTATAGTTATGATATTAGTTCTAATGATAACAAACGATATAACAAGACGCTTACTGAACTCCGTGATGAACAGCTACCACAATATATTGAGAAAATTACTGAAGCCAAAGCAATGTCATATGAGCAGTTTGTAAGTCATTTTCTGGCCGAACTGAAAGCAAATATTGATGATGTAAAAGAGCGTATATCAGAATTGAATAAAGCAATAAAAGACTACAGGTGGGGGACAGAACAATTTAGTTTTTCTGTTGTACCTAACCCCGAATATCTACCGTTTTACAATATGATTATTGATCCAATGCTCATGAGTGGGTATAATGTAGGGTCTCAAGTCTTTATAGATAAGCATGGCCCCGCTATCGATGAACTTTTCTCTAAAATTGTAGACTATGGTGCAGTGTTGGATGCTGATTCCCGACAAGAATTGGACAAGAATATAAGATTGTTCACCGATTACAAGACATATCTTAGGTTTGATATGTATTCTGTAGACCAGGAAGATAATAGGCAAAGACTTTCAAAAACGCTATCAAAGAAGTCCGGTGGAGAGACACAAACTCCTTTTTATATTGCCATGTTAGCTTCTTTTGCTCAACTGTATCATATTCGTGATAAAAATTGGAATTGCATTAGGCTGATAATTTTTGATGAAGCATTTAGTAAAATGGATGGAGAACGAATTCGGGAAAGTATACATTTACTTAAAAGTATCGGATTTCAATGCATTCTTTCAGCACCTCCAGAAAAAATTGGTGATATAGCGCCGCTTGTTGACAGAAATATAGTAGTCATAAAAAAAGGCCATAATTCTTTTACTCGGTTCTTTGAAAGTGAACGGCTTATCAAAGAATTTGATGAAGAACTAGGAGGCGAATAACAGAAATGGATTATCAAAAACTGATTTTAGAAAAATTATTGACTAAATATGAACAAAGCATGCACTATCGGGGTGAAAATGATTCAAATCGAAGGGTTCTATTAAAGCTTGGACCAAAGTCAAAAGACCTAAAAGAATATGACATTGAAGACTTCGAAAAAAAAGAGTTGATCCATTCTATAGTATTTGATCTAAAGCAAAAAAATCTCATTAATTTTGAATGGGAAGCATTTAATAAAGGAAACATTATGGCTTCAGTTTGGTTAAATCTTGATTACATGGAGGCAGCTTGCTTGTTAATTGATAAGCCGCCTAAATGGCAAATAGTAAAATTAATTTTGGATATAATTACTGAATTAAGACATGAGTTGACTGTTATTCAAGATAATCAAATAGGGAATTTGCATCTTCCTTGGATACTAATTGCGCTACAGGATATGCAGACAGGTATAAAAAAGAAGAAACAACTAAATCCATACCTTCCGGAGTCTATTGAACATGCTAAACAAGTTTTAACAGCTATTCGTGAACTATGTATGAGTTCGGAAAATGAGCTATTGGAAAGAGTTTTCAGCCTTAGATGTTATGGAGATACAAAGTTTTTCGAGCACAATATTCGAAACCGACTAATTAATTTTATAAAAAAATATGGCTTGATGGGGTATGATAGTGACTTTGACATTTCAGATGAAGAAATCTTACGAAGTGTGGGCATCTCAAAGAACCCTGAAATTATTGAATTTTGTGGTCCTATTAATGTGGAGATCAATGGATACAATATTAACTTTCAGCCTATGTCTTATGGGTCCGCATTAAATTCTGATACATTGAAGATTATCACGGGGATAGACATGAAAAAAATAAACAAAGTAATGTTTGTCGAGAATAGATCGAACTTCTCTCAATACATTAATAGTGATTTGATTGAGCATGAGTTGGTAATATACCATGGCGGATTCTATACCCCTATTCGAAGGAAATTTTTTCAAATGATATACCAGAGTGCTCAACCTCTAGCACAGTTTTATCATTGGGGAGATATTGACCTTGGAGGGTTTTCGATATTTCTAAGATTAAAAAAGGAAATTATACCTCAACTTAAACCTTTCCGTATGGATGCAGAAACATTAAAAGCTAAAAAGCAATATGCAAGTAATATTAGTATTGATTATAGAAAAAAGATAGAAAAAGCATTGCACGACCCCAAATTTGAACAATTTCATGATTGCATTATTCACATGCTTGAATTAGGAATACGACTGGAACAAGAAGTCTTTTATATCTAGTTTATTGATATTATCAACGAAGATATTGTAGAAGACATTTCCGATTGTCAGGATATAGGAAACCGAACTTGTGGGTGAGAGCTTAAACGATTGGATGCATTTTACAGTCATTAGGTTCTACAATATGAAGTGAGATGGGATCATTTTCAAGATACCGGTTGGGTGTAGCGCAGGATTATTGTATAGCAGATATCGCATTGAATCTTTTGAAATATAATGTTACGAAATTAATAAGGAAGTTGTCGGGTGGATTAGAAGCAGATGGCGTTACTCGAACTTATTAATTGAGAATTGACAAGTTGGATATAGAACAAGCAAGACTATAGTTATTTCATTAACCGATGTCGTGATTGATTGTTAAGACACCTTGATTATTACAGAGGATAAAAGAAATGTGTCAGATTACACGTTTAAACTTAAGCAACAGGAAATAGCATTATTACAGTAACAGGATACTAGGATTCTTGCTTGAAAAGACTGCAAGGGTGTAATATAAAACTCAAAAAGGCTATCCGCCATCTATTCCTGTAGATATTGATTAAATTGTTTTCTTAGTAAGGGCACAAGTCAAATTATCGTGAATAAGACCAAACTATTCACGATAATTTGACTTTAATACCGTTCTGTGCTATGCTAATTTCAAATTAGCGTGAATAAAACAAAAGAAATAACGCTAATTTGAAATGGGGTGAGCTTTTGAAAACAAAAGAAATAATACTTGAAAAATTTATTAATCAAAACATATCAATAGATTCGATTGTGTCAGGGGTACAAGCAGTAGAAAAAAGCATTGATCGCAAGACGATTATCTGGGCTGTAAATGACCTTGTTAAGAAAGGCGCTGCAATTCGGACTGGCAGGGGTGCGTATAGTTTATCATCACAGAAGGAGTTCTCTCCACGCTTGTCAAATTCAGCTGAAGCAATAACGGACTTCATATCAAATCAATTTAAGTACATGGCAGCTACAATTTCAGATAGTTCCTGGCTTAATGAATTTATGGTGCAGCAGCCATTTTCGTCTGTTGTTGTCTTGGAGGTAGGGTATTCTGCTGTTAATAGTGTTATTTCCAAATTGAGGGCAGAAAATTTTGAAGCTTTTCCCAAAACGTATTTTAAATTATTAGAGACTTATTCGAAATCTGCTCAACCAATTGTTGTATCTAAAGCACTACAAACGACCGCAACTAAAAAAAAGGATAAATTAATTAGATTGGCGAAATTAGAAAAGCTGTTGGTAGATATTGTTTGCGAGCCGGATATATATGCCCAGTATCAAGGATGGGAACTGGAGAATATCTTTCGGAATTCAATCGGGAAGTATGCTGTAAATTTCTCTCAAATACTGAAGTATGCAACAAATCGTGGACGAAAAAAAGACGTTGAGAAGGTGCTTAATTTGACTGAAGGATTTTCGAAATACAAGGAGACACTGATATGATAGGCAAAATAATATTTCACGGGGGATAAAAAGGGATATAAATATGAATTCAAATGAAAGCATTAATACTCTGGACAATATAACTAATTTAAATACCTTGAAGGAAGTCGTAAAAGAATTCTGCGAACAGAGGGACTGGGACCAGTTTCATAGCCCAAAGGATCTGTCTGTTGCGATGGTCACAGAGGCGTCGGAATTGCTGGAGATCTTCAGGTTCAAGACTCCTGAAGATGAAGAAACCATGCTTAACGATCCTTCAAAGAGGAAAGAGATTGCGGATGAACTTGCTGATGTTCTCTATTTTATATTAAGGTTTTCTCAAAAGTACGGCTTTGATATGACAAGTGAGTTTCTTCGGAAAATGGAGGAGAATGCTAAAAAATATCCTTCCGATAAATTCAGGGGTTCGAATAAAAAGTATTCGGAAGTATAATTTTAAATCTGAATACCTTAATATTAATAATTCTATGTAAAAAATGAGAACAGCCATTGACATATTATGGAGACAAGCTCATAATGAAAATGTACTAAAAGTGATGTTTCAAATCGTAAGCAATACACTTTGGGTGATAATAATGACAAATGAACGAATAGTAAGTGCAAAAAGAATAATTGATGAGCAAGGGCCAATCGTAAGGACATCCGTCCTCAAAGAGTGCAAGCTCTGCAGCAGAGATATTGCAGAGCTTATTTCTGAAAAACATATTACCAAAATAAAAACGGGGTACTATACCTGGTCATCCGGTTTTGAAAACCTTGGAGATATGGAAATTGCTGCGTCGGTAATAAAGAATGGCGTTGTATGCATGTTTTCAGCAGCCCAGTTCTATGAACTAACGACGGTCAATCCAATAGCAGTCAATATCGCGGTTCCCTTTGCAGGTAAACTGCCGATTCTGCCTGTTTATCCACCTATTAAGCTTTATCGGATTGCAAAGAGCATTTTTCATATCGGTATTACAGAAGTTGAGTCTGGAGATACAAAAATCCGCATTTATGACAAAGAACGCACAGTGTGTGATTTTTTCCGTATGCGTATGCAATATGGAGAGGATGTAGCTCTTGAAGTAATTAAAAATTATATGTCCGGGAAGGGCAAAAATATACAGACTCTTCTTGAGTATGCCGCTAAAATGAGGATAAAAAAGGTCATAAAACCTTATATGGAGGCACTTCTATGAGTAAAGCCGATAGTATCAAGGCGAGAATACAAAACCTGGCTGTGAAAGAAAACAAGTCCTTCAACCATCTCTTAATGCATTATTTTCGGACTATGGGACTGCTCAAAAATTAACTGGAGGGGGAATTACCATGACTAAATTTGTTTCATGGAATGTGAATGGGATAAGGGCTTGTATTGAAAAGGGGTTTCTGGACTTTTTCACAAATATAGATGCTACAATATTTTGCATTCAGGAAAGCAAAGTACAAGAGGGGCAGGTTCAGTTAGCGCTTGACGGATATCATCAATACTGGAATTATGCCAGCAAAAAGGGATATTCCGGCACGGCGGTATTTACTAAAATTAAGCCTATACAGGTCATCTATGATATTGGTATACCGGAACACGACCAGGAGGGCCGTGTAATTACACTTGAATTTGAATCATTTTATCTGGTGAATGTATATACACCCAATTCGAAAACTGAATTGGAAAGGCTGAATTACCGTATGACCTGGGAGGATGATTTCAATAGATATTTAAAGGGGCTGGACACAAAAAAACCGGTTGTTCTGTGCGGAGACCTGAATGTGGCTCATAAGGAAATCGATTTGAAAAATCCTGCTGCCAACCGAAGGAGTGCCGGTTTTACAGATGAAGAAAGAGAGAAGTTTTCTGCCTTACTGGGGAACGGTTTTGTGGATACCTTTCGTTTTTTACATAATGACCAAAAGGATGCTTATTCGTGGTGGTCCTATAGATTTAAAGCCCGTTCGTATAATGCAGGTTGGCGGATTGATTATTTCTGTGTTTCGGAAAGAATCAGCGGCCAGATATCAGAAGCAGCGATCCATGCAGATATCCTGGGCTCCGATCATTGCCCCGTTTCTTTGATTCTTACAACTTATGGGAACTGATAAATCTACTGGATTTAACCTAATCTTTAAAAAAAGCTGCATCCCTAATGTCTACAAGTGTAATAAAGCACATGACAACAGTTTGGGTGCAGCTTAAATGCAAATGTACGAGTATCTAAGGATTATTTGATCTATATCTCAAAATCATAGTATTGAGAATAGCCTGACACGTAAATGTAGCTGGATTGGGTACTGCTTGTAGTTGTAAGTCCTCCTGATTGGTAATCACATTCACCTGAAAGGATAGAATAAGTACCTCTTCCATACAGATAATTACTTGTTTGGTATGATTCAATATGAGCTTCAGACCACATTCCATCATGATCGGGGTAAGCAAGTCCAAGGATATCTGTAGGAGTGTATTTTGTGCTGAAATAATAGTAATTAATACCTCCAGTTTGCTTATCGATTTTGCATCTGGCGGAAGGGCTAAAGCTTAATGAGATCCCCCATGGAGGCGATACTGAAATAGATGCGGTACTAGAACCTCTATTTACTGGATCGTAATCATAAATAAGCGATTGAGCTGATCCCTGAACTGTTAGTGTGTTATATCCTATACCATAATAACCACCTGATTTAGTTGCGACATCAGTTCTGTAAGTAGTATGTGTAAGATATTTACCTTCGGAATTTGAGTTGCCTGTATTCTCATCTACAATAACTACCATGTCAACATAAACATAAGATAGAGAATCAGTGCGGGTTAAAACATCAAGATTAGACCAGGAATATGTTTCTGCATCTGCCGTGTTTATTTCAATTAATGAAGCCGGTGAAATTAGCTTACCTATATAATCATAAGTACTGCAATGTTTTAATGTGTCTATAGCATCTGAGTCATTTATCAGGTTGATTTGAGTAATATTGTTTCTTTCCCCTTCTTTGTAAATTAGGGTTGCATAACTTTTAAGGTTTGTAACACCTTCTGGAGAAGGCTCTGGATCATCTTCGGGCTTATTAATTTTCTTTGTTACATTAAACCCGAAATATTCATTATAATCGGCCTTATCGAGGTCCTCATTTATTATTATAACTCTGTTGCCCGAATCATACACTTCCTTTATTGCCTTTTTAACATTGATATCGGATAGTTGTGTTCCATCAACCCAGAGATTCGAATCATTTAAGCCTATTATGCCTTGAAGGTTTTCTTTAGTAATCTGTGTAATCCCTTTTGTTTCTGTATTTTCGGATTTATCGTTTATGTAATATATGTTTTTATTCTCTAGCGATGAAATTGCTTTTGCTAGTACCTTGGTGTTTATGCTGATCCCAGAAAATGTAATGATAAAAGTGGAACATAATAAAATGCTTATTATTCTTTTTTTCATATAAAAACCACCTTAGTTTGTAATCCCTAGCTCCTGTTTTACTTGATCCCACGATTTTCTTGTATCAGGAATCCCACTATTTTTTCCTCTTATTTTTAGTATCTCTTCCACTGATTTACTCCATAAACCTGCATATATTTGTGCTTGGCCAATATCTGCTAAAGAATAGCCTTGGTCGTACAGTTGACTTACATTTTCTTTTGACATCGGTACAGCAATTAATCTGATTTCCTTGGTTAATGAAGCTTCTATTACCTGAATTTTTTGAGCACCATCTATTATATAAACAAATTCTATTATGTTCTGGTCTTTGATATCAAAATTTATGCTTTTTATACATATATCTTTATCATTTCTTATGATGTACCTGTGCTCCAGGTCGACACCGTTCACTTTGCAAATCAACATATTAGTAATTCCCTTTGGGATTTTAACTTTTATACCTAAAGCAGGTATAGTCTCTAGAGTGATTGGATCTTTAGTTATCAGTTCTTTTACAATAAAATTACTGGCTGGTATATCATTCCCGATTTCAATAGGTTTTTCAATAGGCTCATTACGTGCAACTATACCAATAATATTTGAATCCTTATTTTTAAAAACATCATATCCCATAGCTGCACTTATTAATTCAACATCTGCGTAAATTCTTCCATCATAAGTAAAGTTATACCCGATTAACTTTTCCCCATCCACTTTGATTATTACTGAATTCAATAAGACATCAATTTTTTCTGAGGCAGTAGCACCAAAACTTGTAAATCCTACTAAAACAATACTTGATATTAGAAATCCGGATGCAAAATATCTTAATTTTTCCTTCATACAATAACTCCTGCAAATGTATTCTTTATGAGTATCATATATAAAAATGGAAAATTATACAAGAAGAATTTGCGCTGTCATTGAATGAATTATGGCATAATGGTTATGGCAATAAAATCACCTTAGATTTGAGGTTCCTTTTCCCGGATTTACGGTAACCCTCAAAGTCTCTACAATTAATGTCGTTTATCAAGCTATTTACGCTGTTTGCGCAAAACAGCTTGGCTTTTTATGTGAACTAATTAAAATGGAATCAATGGATTTAACAGGCAAACAAATTCCTTTATTTCGGGCAGACCGAAAACCCTGACCCCTGGAAGGAACAAGCCAACCAGAGTGGATTGGAATAAAGGAGGGGACACCGGTTGAAAGTATTGATTCTATACAAACGTATGGACAGCGATATTGCAATTAACGTCCAGGAACGCCTGCATTCTTTAAAGGTAGAAGCAAATTTGGAAATCCTTGAAGGGGAGCTTCTATCCAGCGGAGAAAAACTCACTGAACATATACAGGGAAAATTGAATTCATACACAGATTTATTGGCAGTTGCTTCTTCAATTACTCTGGAAGCATGGTGGGTTCCATTTGTAATTGGTATAGCTGCACAAAATGATTTCCCTATTGTAAACTACATCAGGGAACATGCGATAATCCCTGAATATCTGGATTTCTGGCCAAGGCTGAAAAGCTGCGCAGATTTGGACAAGTACGTTGAAGTAAAGAAAATGACTAACAAGGAAATTCTTTTTGAAAGAGCTTTTGCTTTTGAAAAAATGACATCACAAACATCTCCAGCTGAAAAATTTTATAAAAATTTAAAAACCGCATTGGAGCAGGAAAAAGCACGTGATATTGATGATATGGAGACAAAGTGCGTGAATCTTACTGTGTAATATTAAATTTTTTCTTTTAATAGTGTGAATTTTGTATTATTATAATGATATTGAAAATTAAAATAGAATAAGTCATTTGATTATTAAAAGAGACATCAAGAGGAGCAGACTAATGGGGAATATTTTAATAGTTGAGGATGAGCTGGAAGTTAGAAGTGGTCTGGTTAAAACAGTAATGGAAATAGATCCTGGTCAGAAGGTTTTCGAATCCGCCCAAGCCTCAAAGGCACTTGAAATAGCAAAAACAGAAAAAATTGATGCATTTTTTCTCGACATACAGCTGGAAGATTACTCCGGATTGGAACTTGCACGTCAGATAAGGGAATTAACCTCATATAAATTTACTCCAATTATTTTCATAACAGCAATATTCACAAAAGAACTTGAAGCATTTAAAAACATTCATTGTTATGATTACATTATAAAGCCATTTTCAGATAATGAGATAAGAAGGGTTTTTACTGAAGTTATATTTTTCGGTATTGATGAAGAAAAAAAAGAGTCTGTATTGAGGATTAAAAATCGGGGCTTCACATATGTCATCAAGCAATCAGAAATTATGTACATTGAATCAATAAACCGGAAATTAATAATATGGACAACTCATGAGAAAATTGATATGGTAAGTATTACTTTATATAAAATGCTTGAACTATTATCAGATCAATTTATTCAATGCCATGGAAGCTTCATTGTTAACCGACAATATATCAGGAAAGTCGACAAATATAAAAACCAGTTATCGATTGAATCACAGGAAAGGAAAATGGAAATACCTATTGGAAGAAAATTTAGGGAATCCGTTATAGGTCTTATTCATGACAATATTTGAATCATTAATAATGACTGCTTTTGATTTTATATGCTATTTGATAATTTCATACAAATTGACAGACAGCAAATCAATTCTATCTAAAAAAAATCTTTTTTTAATACCATTAGTATATATTCTTATCTGTTCTGTAACTCTTTACATTAACAAGTGGCCTGCATTAATCATCGTTGGAGCACTTCTGGCAATTATGTTCATGTTTTTGTATAGATCAAAAATATTAAATTCGATTTACATATATGCTATTTCGACGATTATTATTATTGCCATACAAGCATTCTCCTTTATCCCTGTAAAATTGATTTTTGGCGAAATTTCAAACAGTTTCGAAAATGGTCTGACATCTCAATTGTTTAGCCTGCTGGTGGTTTTTTTAATTGGATGGAAGGTACCTATAAAATATGTTTATGGGTTTGTTACTGGCAACACTAATATATTCAAATATATTACCCTTAATATATTCATTGCATTATTCTTCATAGTTTTATATTGGAATATCAATATCAAAGGAGTTGTTGAAAACATTATCGGCTTAATTTCAATGTCGGTAATTGTCATACTGGCCAACTTTGTAATAATAAATGCCGGCTTGAAAAATGAGCATGCGATTCAACAGCTGAAAATCAACGAACGTTACATTCCTGTAATAGACGAGTTGATCACTAACATTAAAATCCGTCAGCATGATTACAACAACCACCTCCAGGCAATAAAAATGATGGCATTTACCGCCAGGGACCTTGAAGAATTGAAAAACCGTATCAATAAATATATAGACAAGCCAATTTATGAGGATAGGCTTAATCCTGCTCTCCAGCTTGACAACAGGACCCTTGGCGGATTCGTTTATGCAAAGAAGGTTCATGCGGAAAGTAAGGGAGTGGAGTTTTCCATGGAGATATTGAACAGTGACTTCACTTCGAAACTAAAGGATTATGAGCTGGTAGAAATACTGGGCATACTTCTGGATAATGCGATAGAAGCTGAGAGTGACAAGAAAAGTGTCAAGTTAATTCTGGACAAAGAAAAAGACATGAATGTCATATTCGTAAAAAACAGACATACACGTCTTAGCATGGAGGCAATCCAAAACATGTTCAGGCGTGGGGTGACTTCAAAACCGAATTCCGACTTGAACAGAGGTTTTGGCTTGTATAAGCTTAAGCAAACAATTGAAAAATATAAAGGCCAGATTGATGTCTACAATGAAGCGGAAGACCTGGATAATTTTATTGTTTTCAAGCTTATGATTCCTTGATTTTTCTGATTATTCCTGCTCACTAAACTGCATTATTTACTTTTCTTCAGACAATCCGGACATTCCGGCTCTCCCCAGAATAAGATGCAGATTGAAGTGCTGACCAGAACCGGTGCCAACGCTACTAATAAACCGGAAACTACACTAAGTGGGCGATAAGATTTTTTCATGAACTTTTTCATAATTTTCCCTTCCTTTCGCAACTATTATTTGGATTGTTTGGAATATATAAACCCATATTGCATGGGTAAGATATTGGTTATCAGTTGTTATCAGGCTGGCTCCGCAATGTATAAGTACTATCGATATGCCTATGATTTTATATGCGAATAATTTTCTTGAAGAATAAACTGGCCTGTTTTTGGAGACTACAGGAGAAAAAATCGCAAGAAGAAATGAAATAGAAATTGCTATGATGATTGTTTCAATTGTATTAAATGGGAAAAACCTCGCAGATGCCAGGCTTGCTCCGAAAAAAAACGTTGTAAAGACCAGACACCCTGTGTAAGTCTTGAAATGAAGCCCGCCGGTAAATGTTCTGATAAGCAGCAACGCTATAACTGCAAAGAAAAATTCCTTACCCATTCTAAAAAAGCTGAAGGCCGCAAGCAGGATTATAAATTTTGATAGTTCGCCAATCAGAACTTTTAAGGAGAACAGCAATTTCTGACTATCATCTACATTAAGATTGTTACTGGAAATCAGGTATTCGCCAATCTTTTCTGCCAGTTGATTCATAAGCAGCCCTCTCAAATTTTTCTTGTTCACAGCTTAACATAGTGCAAAAAGAAAACCAGTAATCTTGTATAAACGACACTAAAATCTGTATAAATAGCATAATAAAACTGACAAAAACCATTCATATCAGATTATTTGCTGTTTATGCAATGCTACTTGTTCTTAGTGACACTTGAAATTATTCCAAGTTTGATCATCCGCCTGCGCAGGATAAAAATATAGGCAAGAATTGATATAGCCGCACAAAATGCTGATGCAATAAATATTGAAGGGTATCCGAAATATTGTACGACAACTCCCCACAGCAGAGCCCCTACACCTACAGCAATATCTATGGCACAGAAATATGTTGCGTTAGCGGTGCCTCTCCTGAATACAGGCGCCATTCTTATGGTTATAGTATTAACCATGGGCATTACAGTACCAAAGGCCAGACCGTTGATTGCGGCAGCGACTAAGAAAAGAGGCATTGTCCGGGCAAAAGCCAGAATTGTCATGCCTGTGATCAGAAGTGCTATTGCCGGTATGATGGCTTTCGTGAAGCCCACCCATTCGGTCAGCTTGCCTGAAAATACCCTTGTTCCGAACATCGCCGCTGCATAAACAGTAAAGTACGGTCCGATATTCGATATACCCAGAGAAACTGCATAAGGAGACAAAAAATTAAGGGTAGCCGCAATTGGAAGGGTAAAAAGAAGTGCGACCAATGCTGCGGGCAAAGCGGATTTTTCTATAAATGAACTTTGCTGGATATCCTTATTTTGAATAGTATCCTTATTTTGAACATTATCTGTTTTCGGCAGTGCAACATGTAATTTGGATTTCTCATCGTATTTTATTGTAAAAGAGCAGATAAGCGCGAATACAGCAATAGCGGCAATTGTCCAGAACATGATCCGGAAATTATATTTTTCAACAAGATATAGTCCCAAGGCGGGTCCCACTGCGCTGGAAAGCACCAGAGCAATTCCTGAGTAGCCGATTCCGTCCGCGAGCCTTTTGGCAGGAGTGATATCAGCGACAATAGTTCCCAGGGCTGTCGAATTGCTGCTGTAACCCAATCCATGAATGACCCTCATGAGAATTAAAAACATTATTGCCTCTGAGCAATTATATAGTAATGTTCCAATTGCTACGAGGATGGCCCCTCCTACCAGAACAAGCCGTCTTCCCTTGCTGTCCAGAAGGTTTCCGGAGAAAAACCGTGCGACAAGCGCGGCAGCAGGAAAAGCCGCCATGATGATTCCGACAATGGAGCTGGTTCCGCCGATATAGCCGATATAGAGAGGAAGGGTAGCGTTGAGCGCCATGTTGGTAATTCCCACAGCCAGGCTTATTATAATCAACATTATATAGTTTCTGGACCAGAGCTTTTCAGCCGGACTGCTGTTTATTTCTTTCATGATCTACCTCGTAAAACACACTGGTGTAATTTGTTAATAGCATTTAATGAATTATAGCATAATGGTTATACCATATCAATTTACCTTGACTGTATATGTTTTCCTGTGTTACCATATAAACAATGAACCAGAGCAAACGATTTTATGAAAGGAGGATTACCTGTGAATACTATGAAATGCTATAAACTCGAACTGAATAATGGGCTTAATCCTCTGTTTATAAGGAGCAGAAATAAACGATAGTCAATCGGGTTGAATTTATTTCACAGTTTATCATAGCGGGTAAGTCTTAGAAATCAGGACTTAGCCGCTTTTTATTTGCAATTAAGACTTAGCCGCTTTTTATCTGGCAATTAACCCAATTAATTATAAATAGCAAATATTACAATAATATTACATAAAAGAAAAATCTTGACAAATAGTATGGACATTTAGTAAAATAGCAACAATACACTTTAAGAAATTGCTTCGAATAAAAATTAATGAAAGGAGGATTAACAATGTATCTACTTAGAAACGCAGGGCACAAACAAGTTAATACAGCTATTGCACTGGGACAGAAACCAAGTACTGATTTACGCATACATTGGCTTAATCCTCTATTGCGGCATAAATGCGCCAAGCAGCTTTACCCTGATAATATACCCTGAAGCATCTGATAAAGGGGTTTACATTATAAGCATTTACCAAAAAGAGAGTGGTTAAGTCCAATAAAAAGGATTTAGCCACTTTTTATTTTTATTAAACAGAGAAGGTGAAGAAGATGAAGATTTTGTATTCGAAACAAATGAATATGGGTTATGCAGATGTAGTTGCATGTATAAAAAACTACGATTGCAGACGTGGATCCAATATTCATGTAGGAACAAAAGAGAAACTGCAAAGACTGCAAGAGAAAAGACAGGACATTTTTAAGGCTATGGTGCTGATTCAAAAATTTTTCCTTAATCTTTAAAGGAAAACAGCGCCGCCGCAGATGAGAACAGCAATAAGAATAAAGCCAGTTAGAGGGTGATAATCATAGATCAATTAGATAGAGCTGCCGGTATTAAACCGACGGCTCTTTTTACTGCCTCCATTCTGTTCATCCCTGCAAATATATTTTTATTAATTATTGACATTTCTATAGTCTTATTGTACAATCGAGTTAGAAGTAAAGTTAATAGTTAAATAAGAGGTTCTAATACAAGGAGGTAATTTTGTATGGAATATGAGGGTATAAACATCTAGAAAAAACTGTATTTGCAGTTATTAGTCATTAAAGCTGTAGCGAACAAAAATTGCTAATTTACTAATACTAATATAAGGAGGCCGACTATTATGCAGACAACTACTATGCAGGAAACTACTATTCAGGAAACTATTAAAATGGTTAACTTTAAAACATTTTTGAAACCGGATCCAACCTATTACTATGGAAACAGAATAATAGAAGAGCTTGGGGATATTATTCAAAAACACACATATGACAAGGTCTATTTTGTCACAAATGATTTCTTGATGGATCAATATGGACAAGAGATTTTAGAAATGTTCGAACAGAATGAAATAGAATATGATGTCACGACCATACCCGATGGAGAGGACAACAAGAATTACGCAAATCTGGAGAATCTTTGTGATACTCTGGTTGAAAAAGGTATTTCCAAAGGCTCTATCATCATAGGTATGGGTGGGGGTTGTATAACGAATATCATTGGCTTGGCGGCCGGGCTCATCTATAGGGGAATACGCTATATTGAAATGCCGACAACACTAATGGGGATAACTGATAGTACAATGAGCAACAAACAAGCCATAAACGGTAAATACGGCAAAAATCAGTATGGCATGTATTATGCGCCAATAGCCATTTTCGGCGATACGAGATATTTGAGTACCGAACCATTACAAAGCAAGAAGCTGGCCATTGTAGAGGGAATTAAAAATGGTTTCATATCGAACCCGCCATTGCTGGACTATTTTGATAAAAAGCTGGATGAAGAGATAGAAGACTATACAGAAGCAGATTTCAACGAGCTTGCGCTCAAGATTATCCAATCAAAAATAAAAATCATAGAGAAGGACCCAACCGAGAAATGTTATGGTATGACATTGGAATACGGACATACATTTGGTCATGCCATGGAGTTCCTGTCAAAATGCAAAATCCCGCATGGATTGGCGGTCGCTAAAGGGATGTGTATTGCAGCTGAACTTTCGAGGTATCTGGGATATATCTCCGAAAAGGATGTTGACAGGCATTATCATCTCCTCAGAGACAAGCTGGGTATGGACATAACAATCCCAGAATATATAACGGTAGATGATATTATGGATACTATTCCGGGAGACAACAAAAAGACTGAAATGGGTGTAAAATACGTACTATTGAAAGAGATAGGCACCTGCCTGAATCCTGACGGTGATTATCAGATATTTGTCGAACCGGATTTAGTGAGAAAAGTTCTGGTTGATTATATTAAAAAGAATCCGGCCCAAAACAGAAAATGAAGTGACATGAAAAGGAGGCCCTGATATTATGTTCAAATTTTGTTTCAACTCAACCACATTAAGGAATATGGACGTTTTTGAGGCGCTCAGAGAGATAAAACGCAGTGGGTATGACGGTGTTGAGCTAACCTTGAACGATAGTCATTTGCATCCGGTAAAAACAAGCCGGGATAGGATCAAAGAGATTAAAACATTTGCTTCCGATAATGGAATTGATATAGTATGTGTGGCTGCCGGGGGCTCCAACCTTATGGGGGATGAAGCATATGAGCCATCGCTGATCCATCGGGATGGCTCTGAACGGGCAAAACGTCTCGATATAATAAAAAAATCAATAGAAGTGGCAAATTATCTTGAATCCCCTGTTTTAAACATCAACAGCGGAATGCTTAAGTCGGGCGTAAGCCGGGAGCAGGCAGAGGATCACTTATATACAGGGCTGAATTTGCTTTTGAAAGAACTTGGCGATCTTATCCTCGTTATTGAACCTGAACCGGACTTTTTTATCGGGACAACTACAGCAGGCATTAGTGTTATAAATGCAACAGGCAGCCCTCAGTTAAGATTGAATCTGGATATCGGACATGTTTTCTGCTCTGAAAATGATTGCTACAATGCAATAGAGACAGCGCTGCCCTATTCACGCCATATTCATATTGAAGATATCAGGAACGGGATTCATCACCATGAAATTCCGGGTGAAGGGGATATAGATTTTGAGAAGATCATCAGTATGATAAAAAAATCCGGGTACAGCAATTATATAAGTGTAGAGCTGCACCATCATGACCAGATGTGGCAAAGAGCATTGAACGATAGTCTGGGGTATCTGTCAAAACTTATATGACGGAGCGGGTTGGAATCCGCATGAAGAGTAGCGTGTGAATCGTAAAGGGCAGGAGGATAAAGGGATGGATAAACGGATGGATAAACGGATGGAAAACAAAGGCGTTGTCATTGAAGCACCCGGGAAGATAAAAGTAATGGATATTCCGCTTGGGGAGCTGCAGAGGGATGAAGTTCTGATCAGGACAAAGTATGTAGCGCTCTGCGGATCGGATAAAAAACTGTTTTCAGGCAGCTACACCGCCCCGCATAAATATCCTGTTGTTATAGGACACGAGTGGGTGGGTGAGATAGTAGAAACAGGGGCAGAAGCAGCTGAAAAATGGCAGGCGAGAGATGTTGTGACGGGAGACTGCTCCATATTCTGCGCGAGCTGCAGCAACTGTGCCAGAAATGATAAGAATCATTGTGAAAATATCCAGAAAAAAGGCATAACCCAGGATGGCGGATGTGCCCAGTACATTATTGTTAACCAGCTCCACATTTATCGTTGTCCTCGCTTGCTGGATGTAAAAGCCCTGACATTAGTTGAACCGTTGGCAGTGACTATAGAGGCTGTGATCAACCGTATTTCCGGGGCTGATATGAAAACTGTCAGGAATGCGTTAATCATCGGAGCGGGAGGCATTGGTGCAATGGCGGTGTTTGCGCTGATTGAACAGAAAATTCCGCTAATTACGATTGCAGATATTGCAGAGGATAAACTCGCGATTGTGGACTCCTTCGGATTTGATAATGTTAAAACCATTAAAGCTGATGTGCTGGACGGTTTAAAACCGGAGGAGTCGGGTTTTGACCTGATAATTGAAGGTGCCGGCATTGGTTCGGCTTTGAAAAAGGCTATCGAATTGGCCAACCCGAATGGTAAGGTAGTATGCATAGGACATCAAAAACAAATAGAGCTTGATTTTGGCCTTGTTATGAAAAAGTCCCTGACGATCATTACGAGTATTGGCAGCACTGGTGGGTTTGAGGAAGCTATAAAAATAGTTGAAAAGCATTTTGAGAATGTTGAGAAAGTAATTTCACGAATTGTCCCTCTGGCGCAGGTGGAAAAGTATTTTGCAACCGAGCTGGAAAATCCAAAGGATATAAAAGTGGTTATTGATTTAGGCTGAAGTAGGGTTTGACAAACCATAGCTGAATCCCCCCCTGTTATGGATTTATCAAAGTTATCAGAAATTCCAAACAAATAGCAATTATTATTGCTAATTTTCTTTTTATTTGGCAAAAAAGACAGGACCCCTGAAATACAACCCTGTCATAGAATTGTCAAAGTTAGAGGCATATACTAAAAAGATTCCTGTTTTAGTCAACAATTTGTTTTTGCAACTTCGCAAGTTTGTTCCTGCATTAATACAATTTCGTTTATCGGATAACTTTTATTTACTTGGCGTTTGCATATAGTGTATTCTGGTTTTGTTTATTCTGGAAGGCATACATATATAAGACATACATGCCGGTAGTTGCATACATTCCATAATAAATTTCATATAGAGAAAAAGCAATTTAGAGTTGCTACAAGGGGGTAATTAAATGGAAAACAATAAAGAACTTGCAAAAGCAAATGCAAGTGCTTGCTGCTGCTGTGATGCAGACGATGATGAAAATGAAGTTCTTATCCGGCGCATTGCCGACCTGGCCAAAGAATACAAGGGCAAGGAAGGAAGCCTTATACAGGTCCTTCATATGGCACAGGGCATTTATGGATATCTTCCCATCGAGGTACAGAAAATCATCGCTGATACCCTGTCTATACCACTTTCAGAAGTATCGGGAGTTGTCACCTTCTATTCCTTCTTCTCAACCCAACCACGGGGCGAGCATACCATCCGCGTTTGTCTGGGAACAGCTTGCTATGTCCGCGGCGGAAAGAGGATCATAGAAAGGCTGCAAAAGCTGCTGGAGGTCAATGTCGGCGATACTACAAAAGACCGCAAATTCACCTTCGAGGTAGCGCGCTGTATAGGAGCCTGCGGTCTTGCGCCTGCCATGTCCATTGACAATGTCGTCTACAAGCAGGTCAATCCTGACAAGCTGGAAACGATATTGGCCCGCTATTACCAGAAAGAGGGTGATGAAGATGCCAAATAAGATGGTTTATAATATTTCGGGTCTGGAAGAAATCCGTTTGGAATATATAGCTGAACAAGAAAAATGCAAGTGGAAAGTGCTTGTATGCGGAGGAGCAGGCTGCGTTTCATCTAACTGTGGGGCAGTGGTCAAGGCATTGACGGCATCGCTTGAGTCACATGGGCTTTCTGAAGCAGTGCAGGTGAATGTCACCGGATGCATGGGCATATGCGCTGTCGGTCCTGTTCTTCTGGTAGAACCGGGCGGTATTTTCTACACGTCCATGACCCCGGAAAAAGTCGGAGAAATTGTGGCGGATCACCTGATCGGCGGCGAAATCTGTGAAAAATATACATATTATGATACGACTGAGGAAAGGCATATACCGAGATTTAAAGATATAAGCTTCTTCAAGGACCAGACGCGTATAGTGTTGCGCAATTGCGGACAAATGGAATACGGTTCCATCGAAGCATATATTTCAAGAGACGGCTATTTTTCCATTGCTAAAGCACTTGCTATGGAGCCCGCCGAAGTAATTGAAGAGGTAAAGGCTTCAGGATTGCGCGGACGCGGCGGCGCTGGTTTCCCGACCGGTGTGAAGTGGGAGGCAGGCTTTAAAGCAAAGTCAACCAATGGATCGAAATATATAGTTTGTAATGCAGATGAAGGAGACCCTGGAGCATTCATGGACCGCAGCGTCCTCGAAGGAGACCCGCATAGTATTATTGAAGGAATGATGATCGGCGGATATTCAATCGGGGCTTCCCGCGGTTTTGTTTACGTACGTGCAGAATATCCACTTGCAGTGGAGCGACTTTCCAATGCAATCGATCAAGCCCGCAAGGCCGGGTTGCTGGGGGAAAACATACTCGGCAGTTCCTTCTCTTTCGATCTTGAAATACGTATCGGAGCCGGCGCATTTGTATGCGGCGAGGAAACCTCGCTTCTTGCATCCATTGAGGGCAGGCGCGGCGAACCTGAGCAGAAGCCCCCGTTCCCGTTTGAAAGCGGGCTGTACGGATGCCCGACCATAATTAACAATGTAGAGACACTTGCAAACATTGCTCCCATAATCCTGAAAGGTGCAAAATGGTACCGGGGATTTGGAACTGAAAAGAGTGCCGGCACGAAGGTATTTGCGCTGGCAGGGAATATAGTCAATGCAGGTATCATCGAAGTTCCCATCGGCATAACTCTGGGCGATATCATTTTCAAGCTTGGTGGTGGTATACCCGGCGGCAAAAAGTTTAAAGCCATCCAATCGGGCGGACCATCGGGAGGCTGTCTTACTATAGCGCATCTCAATACCACGGTGGATTATGAATCCCTCTCCCAGCTGGGCGCCATTATGGGATCCGGCGGGCTGATAGTTATGAACGAAGACACTTGTATGGTTGATACTGCCCGGTACTTTCTGGATTTCATCAAGGATGAATCCTGCGGAAAATGCCTTCCATGCCGTGTTGGAACCAAAAGGATGCTGGAGATTCTTGAAAGGATCACCGAAGGAAAAGGCGAGGAAGGCGATATAGAGCTGCTTGAGGATCTGGCACGCACCTTGAGCCAGACTGCCATGTGCGGTCTGGGCCAGACAGCGCCGAACCCTGTCCTTTCAACAATAAAGTATTTCCGTGATGAATATGAGACCCACATACACGACAAGCATTGTTCGTCTGGGGTATGTGCAAATCTGCTGACTTCACCATGTATGAATGCATGCCCGGCCCATGTCAATGTACCCGGCTATATGTCGCTTCTGGCGGCAGGCCGCATAGGCGAAGCTTATCAGCTGATACGGCAGGAAAATCCTTTCCCTGCGGTTTGTGGCCGTGTCTGTACCCATCAATGTGAGAATTACTGCCGCCGTTCGCAGGTCGACGAGGCACTTTCCATCTGTTCGTTGAAAAGGTTTATCGGAGACTATGCCCTGCGTGACGAATACAACATACCGTTGGTGAAGTCGCGTCCTTCCACCGGGAAGCGCGTGTCTATAATAGGTTCAGGACCTTCTGGGCTTACCTGCGCATATTATCTGGCGCATCTCGGCCATGAGGTGGATGTCTTTGAAGCGGAATCAGTACCCGGAGGCGTAATCTATTGGGGTATTCCGGAGTTCCGTCTGCCCAAGGAGGTGCTTGCAAAAGAGATCAGCGCCATTGAGGCTTCCGGCGTAAAGATACATCTGAACACAAGGGTGGACAATGTAGAATTTGAAAAGATACATAAAGATTCCGATGCAGTTTATGTAGCAATAGGAACGCAAAAATCCCCGCTGCTGGGGGTGCCCAATGATTCGCTCAGTGGTGTTGAAAGCGGGCTTGGATTCCTGCGCCGCGTTGGACTTAACCAGGACCGCAGTGTTCCAAAAAGGATGGTTGTGGTCGGAGGTGGCAGTACGGCCATTGATGTGGCGAGAACCGCGGTGCGGCTTGGAGCGACGGAAGTGACAGTGCTGTACAGGCGCTCCGAAGCTGAAATGCCTGCAAATAAAGAGGAAGTTACTGCAGCCAAGGATGAGGGCATAGAAATCATACCACTTGCGGCACCGGTATCCATCCTCGACAAGGACGGAAAAGTCTTTGGCATAAAATGCATACGCACCAGCCTTGACGGTTTTGACAGGGATGGACGCCGTATATCCGAACGTGTTAAGGGATCAGAATTTGTAATCGGATGCGATGGTGTCATTACAGCCATTAATCAGGTCATGGACAGGGATTTCAGTGGTGTCACCAATATAAAGGTTACCGACAAGGGACATCTTGACATTAATAAATTCACCTCCGAGACTTCACGTAAAGGTGTGTTTGCCGGAGGGGATGCGAATCCCTGGGGTTCGAGTGTTGTGATTTCCGCCATCGCCGACGGAAAGCGCGCCGCAGTGAACATAGACAAATACCTCGGTGGTACGGGAGAACTGAATAAGGGTGAAGAAATCGAAATTCCGTTAATCGGTGACCTGGAAGTTACAGAACCGCATATGCGCTTCGCGGTCAGGGAACTGGAGCCCAAGGATAGGGCCGGTAACTTCAGGGAAGTAGCCTGCGGCTTCCACAAACTGGACGCGATGGGCGAGGCGTTGCGATGCCTGCACTGCGATAGGAGGATATAATCATGATGAATTTAAATATAAACGGTGTGCAGATTACTGCGCCTGAGGGAAGTACGATCATGGAGGCGGCAGGTAGTGCGAATATAAAGATACCAAGTCTGTGCCACCTGAAAGATATTCATACATATGGTTCCTGCAGGATATGTGTTGTTGAGGTGGAAGGCATGAAAAACCTGCAGCCGTCCTGTTTGGTAAAGGCGAAGTCGGGAATGGTGGTCTCCACCAATTCCCCGAAGGTCCGCGCAGCACGCAAGGTACTTTATGAACTGCTGCTCTCCGACCATCCGAAGGACTGCCTGAGCTGTAACAGGAATATGAACTGCGAGCTGCAGTCGCTTGGCTATGATATGGGGATTACCGATAGCCGGTTCCGAGGTGAAATGCTGCAATCTAAAATTGATATTTCACCTTCGATCACCAGGGATACAACAAAATGCGTGCTCTGCCGCCGATGTGTCACCATATGTAACAAAATCCAGCATGTTGGTGCCATCAATGCCCAGAACCGCGGCTTTGAAACAGTAATCAGCCCTGCCATGGGGCTGCCCCTGAACAGCACCGACTGCGCAATGTGCGGCCAATGTACCGTGGTTTGCCCTACTGGCGCACTCCAGGAGACCAATGGTATGACACCGGTATGGAAGGCGCTGGAGGATCCGAAGAAAAGGGTTGTAGTTCAGGTTGCACCTGCAGTTCGCGCTGCGCTGGGTGAGGAGTTCGGTCTTGAAGCCGGTACGCTTGTGACGGGCAAGATGGCTTCCGCCCTTCATGAACTTGGATTTGACGATGTATTTGATACTGATTTCACTGCCGACCTTACTATTATAGAGGAGGGCACTGAGCTGTTGGGACGGCTGAATGCGGTTTTGACCGGATCAGATGAGAAAGCAGTGCTGCCCATGATTACAAGTTGCTCGCCGGGCTGGATCAAGCACGTGGAACATCAATTCCCCGGGGAGCTGGACCATCTTTCTTCCTGTAAGAGCCCACACACCATGATGGGTGCGATGATCAAAAGTTACTATGCCCAAAAGATAGGTGTCAGGCCGGAAGACATGTTTGTTGTTTCGGTAATGCCATGTACAGCTAAAAAATATGAGATCCAGCGCCCGGAAATGGAAGTGGAAGGCATCCGTGACGTGGATGCGGTGGTTACCACCCGCGAGCTGGCGCGTATGATAAAATCCTCAGGTATCGATTTTCTCTCACTGCCGGATGGGACATTTGACAAGCCTTTGGGCCTTTCCACCGGCGCCGCTGATATCTTTGGAGTTACCGGCGGTGTTATGGAAGCAGCGCTGAGGACTGTTTATGAGCTTGTAACTGGCGAAGAACTGCCGTTTGAGGGCCTTCATGTTACACCGATTGTCGGCCAGGACCAAATCAAGACGGCATCTATCCTGATACAAAAGACACTGCCACAATATAAGCACCTTGAGGGTGTTACAGTGAATATAGCAGTAACCAGCGGCCTTGAAGGCGCCAGCATCCTTATGCGTGAGATCGCTGACGGAAAGTCGCCTTATCACTTTATTGAAGTGATGGGCTGCCCGGGCGGTTGCATCAACGGCGGAGGACAGCCCCGTCCCAAGGATGAGGACTACCGCATTAAACGTGCGGCTGCGCTCTATCGCGAGGATGAAGGCAAACCTATGAGGAAGTCCCACGAGAATCCCGATGTAAACCAGCTTTATGCGGAATTCCTGGGCGAGCCGAACGGACACCTTTCACACGAGCTGCTCCATACCCATTATGTGAAACGCGGTTTGTATAATGAGTTGGTCGGGTGCCATTGTGATGAGTGAAGGTAAGTAGTACGGTGAATGAAGGGATTTGAGAATGAAGTAATAATAAAATGCTCCCTCTTAGCTTTTTTTGAGAGGGAGCATTTTTGTCACCTAAATCTTTTTTATAGTTTTATTACAATAGTATTAAGCCTTGATGACTTGGAAGGTAAAGAGTCAATTAATGCCGAAAATATGATTGACTAAAAATAAACCTGACTACTTCACACAACGAGGCGTACTTATGAAAAAGTTAATTGTATTTTGTGTACTGATCACATCCATTCTCACCTTACTGTCCTTACCGGTCAATGCAGAAGCCTTAAAACTCACATATGATGGGGCAGTCCATTACTATACCGGAGATATTTACAATCTTAAACTGGATGGTGAGCCAATTGTTACAGATGAACCTCCAGTAATCATCAACGACAGGACCTTGGTACCTGCAAGAGCTGTATTTGAAAAGATGGGTGCCGTTGTTGACTGGGATAGTTCCGCCCAAAAGGTTACCGTCAGCCTGGAGAATACTGTAATGAAATTAAAAATCAACGACACAAATGTTGATGTAAATGGAAAATCGGTTACTCTGGATGTCCCGGCCAGGATCATCAACGGAAGGACCATGCTGCCGCTGCGGTTTGTTGGTGAACAGCTCAATATGAAGGTTGGCTGGTTTCCTGACAAATTACTTATAACTCTTGACCATATGGATAATGCCATACAAACACAATCCAATAGTAGCCTGAATAGCATTGAGGATATTATCAGTTTCATAAAGGGCAATGCCACAGACGACATCTCAGTTGATTTGGATGACAAAAAGAACGGTACAAAAGAATACAACATCTTCAGACTTTCATCTCCGGATCGTATTATTGTTGATATTCAGGATACAAACGCACCATCAACACAGCAGAAGCTGGACATTAGCGGTACATATGTCGAAAGCGTCAGATATGCACAGTATGATGAAACCAATTCGAGGGTGGTACTTGATTTAACGGGGAAATCGGAATATCAGGCAAAACTGGTGGACAAACAGCTGGTTCTTTATGTAAGCGCACCCGAAGAGATATTAAGCGAACCGAGCCGTGGCGATGATGTGGATAGAGGAGATATCGTCAGCCTGGCAGACAGATTGGTTGTCATTGATGCGGGGCATGGAGGCACTGATCCGGGTGCGGTATACGGAAACGTTCTGGAAAAGGATCTTAATCTGGATATTGCCACAAGGCTGAACACATTGCTTAATAACCAGAATATCAAAACATATATGACACGGACAGATGATTCTTATGTTGATTTACATGATAGAGCATATATAGCAAACAGCCTTAATGCAGATTTGTTTCTCAGCATCCACAACAATGCGAACGATCAGACCTCAAAAGGCACAGAAACGCTTTATTATCCATCTGATGCTGAAGCCGGACAATATACCAGCAAGATATTTGCCCAGACCATACAGGATAAGCTGGTTAGTGAATTGGGGACTGTAGACGGAGAACTGGTTCCCAGGCCTAATCTTGTTGTTCTTAATAAGACGGAAATGCCTGCCGCACTTGCAGAAATCGGCTTTATTGACAACAAGGACGATAGGGAAAACCTGCTGAAAGAGGACTTCAGGCAAAAAGCGGCAGAAGCACTTTGTGATGCCGTTATTCAGGCGCTGGGCGAGTGTGGATAGCTTTTTAAAAGCTCCCCTCCGGATAACAGATTAAAAAAGTAAATCTGTCTGCCGGAGGGGAGCTTTTCACATATCGGTTCTGTTCGCGTGGGATTATTATTTCAATGGATTGATAAGCAGCTTCGCCAGAAGTGAATCACTTCCGAGTATAACGGTCTTGTTCTCTCCATCAAGGGATGCTTCGAGCGCGTCAAGCGCAAGCATATATTCATAAAAATTCCGTTTGTCGTCCGTGTTATATGCCGCTGCAAGCATCCTCATATATTCCTGTTCGCCCTCAGCTTCAATTTTTGCAGCTTTCGCCTTGGCGTTTGAGACTATGATATCCACTTGCTTGTCGACATCATTTCGTACAATGGAGGCCTCATACTCACCGTCGGCAGCGTATTTCTCCGCTATCTGGTTACGCTCGGAAATCATGCGCCCGTATACTGCCTGCTCATTTGCCTCAGGAAGATCAAACCTCTTTATTTTAACGTCTACCACTTCAATTCCGTAGTTCAAGGCGATGGTAGCAACGTTGGTTGTAATACCGGCATAAATGTCATTTCTTTCAGATGCGTTATCTTCATTAATAATCTTTTGCTGGGGAAGTGTACCCATAACGTTTTTGAAAGCGTTGTATGTCAATGCATCCAGACGTTCCTCGGCTACACCTACACTGCCCAGTGTCTGAAAGAACTTCAGCGGTTCTGTTATGCGCCACAGCACATAGCTGTCTACCGTCATATTCTGCTTGTCGGCCGTCAGAACCTCAGATGGCGAGATATCATAATACATTATTGCTTTCGGGAATTTCCTTATGCTGTCCACAAAGGGAGTCTTCAGATAAATGCCCGGTGATTCATTTGTTGATATTATCTTTGCAAACCTGACGGTACAGGCATATTCATTTTCCGGAACTACATATACACTGGCTGCGGCAACAATTATTATTGCTAAAACAATGATTACTGCCGATACTTGCGCTATTTTCTTTTTCATCCTACTCTACCCCCTTTTCTGTTTTTGGCTGTTCGGTAGTGGTAGTTGAGTTCCCGAAAAAGCTCTCCAGTGGCAGAACCATATCCACTCCGTTATCCGATGTATTTATGTAGACTTTAACATCGGGCATCAGAGTTGTAATCACTTCATAGTACATACGAGAACGCGTGATTTCAGGGTTGTTGGCATATTCAGTATACATTGCGTCAAACATGGCGATTTGCTCTGTTGCGGCATTTATCCTGCTTTGTTTCAGGAATTCGGCATTCTGTAAAAGCTTATCTGCCTGAGCCTCCGCGTCTGGAATCTCAGCGTTTTCATAAGCCTTTGCGCGATTTACAACAGTGTCAGCACCCTGCTTTGCGGTCTCTACTGCCTTAAACGCTTCAGTTACCTCTTCCGTTGGCGGCTCACTGTCCTGTATTTTTACATCCGTAAGCATCAGTCCAATGTCATATTCGGCAAGTACTTTAGTGATAAGCTCCTTGACCTGCTGTTGGATAAGTTCCTTTCCATTGGTCAGAACCGAATCTACACCTGTAGAGCCAACCACATTTCTCACCTGGCTCTGAACAAGGTTTCTCAATATTTCCTCAGGCATGTAGGATGAGTATAAATATTTTTTGGGATCAGAAATTTTATACTCAACGAAGAATTCCACGTTTACAATATTATAATCTCCTGTTATCATCTTACTTTCTTCATCAACCAGGACATATCCCGTTTCGGTTGTTGAGTCGGTACGATATCCCATCTCGATCTTCTGATAAACGTTTACGTTAACCTTGGATACCCGCTGAATCCCAAAAGGAAGCTTGAAATGCATTCCGGCCTCCGTTATGTTTGTAACTTTGCCAAAGGTTGTAACCACACCCTGTTGTTTGTCGTCAATCGTATACCAGCATGTTCCGACGATTATTACCAGTGCGAGTAATACAACCACTGGAATTATAAATTTCTTAATTTTTTTTAGGTCAATCGGAGTATTGCCAGTAGGATTTGGCCTTTGGGTAAATGGATTTCCATCTAAATTCAAACTCATCACCATCCTATTTATATTTATGTTTCAAGTGTTATGTTATCACAATATAGGAAGTACGTACACAACCTAAGGATAGTCTGACACAACCCCATAACTATGATAAAATCGAGGTGTGCTTTGCGGGACTTACGTTTGTCATATAGTTAGGACTGCAGGGCAATTTAATATTGAGAAGGGTCATAGCATATGAGGATTTTAGTTGATGCGGATGCATGCCCGGTCAGGGATATAATAATAAGAATTGCCAAAGAGAAAGATATACCGGTAATTATGGTTGTCGATACATGCCATGTGATAGACGACGGATATAGTAAGGTCATAACCGTTGACAAGTCGAGGGATGGTGTCGATATAGCTTTGATAAACCTTGTAAAGCAAGGTGACCTGGTAGTAACACAGGATTATGGGGTAGCTGCCATGGCACTTGGGAAGGGAGTCAAAGCCCTGAGCCAGAATGGAATGATTTATACGGATTACAACATAGACAGGCTCCTTTTTGAAAGACATCTGGGGCAGAAGGTGAGAAGGGCCGGCGGCAGGACATCATCCATCAGAAAGCGCACAAAAGCAGATGATGACAGCTTTGATCTGGCGCTGAGAAGTCTTATATAGCAATACTATATAGCACTTGATTCCTTGCTTTTATTCCTGTACTCAATCGGTGTCATACCATAATGCTGCTTGAAATTCCTGTAAAAGTGACTTACATCTGTATATCCGACTTTCTCCACAATTTCGTTTGTTGATATTGCTGGATTTAATAATAGTTCAGCCGCTTTTTTGACCTTTATTTCACGGACTATCTCACTGAAGGTGCGTCCGGTATACTCCTTTATAAGCCTGCTGAAATGAGCTTCGCTGTAATTGAACAGTTTTGCGACGTGGGTGAAGGTCACAGTGCTGAAGTTGTTTTTAATATACCTTAGTGCAAGGACTATATTGTCATCCTGTTTATTAACTACGGGGTTTATTACACTGACATCCTTTTCATGATTTCTTAGCAGGAGAGTGCAAAACAGCATTAGAAGGATGTTTACCATCCTCTCCTTGTGTCTTTTTGAGGACTCATATTCAGAATACAGATCCAGAATAATATTTCTGAGGCTTTCATCGCCTCCTGCCCTGAACAGGATATAGGGGCTCATTTTATTAGCTCCATAAATGATTCTTGCGAAGAAATCGGACAAGATGTCATCCTCTGCCAGCAATTCAAAAAATGCCGTATCAAAGGTACTGCGCCTTACCAACAGGTTCAGTATGATGCTTTCGTCATCAAATACAGAAATATAGTGTTTTACGTCCGGGGCTACGAGGCATATGTCACCCTTTTCCATTTCAAAAGTTACATCACCGGTTGAATGGCTGCAATGACCTTCCAATACATAAACTATTTCAATGAATGAATGCGAATGTATCATGGCAGGTAAATATCTCATGTGCTTTAAAACTGCAACATCCGATTTGATATTTAGAAAGGTTTCTTCCGGGATACTCTCCTCATGTTGCAGCTCAATTCGTAAAAACACTTTATTTATATCCATTTGACGGTTTCCGGGAGAGCCGATCAATGCCTTGACATCCTCCATGCCCTGAGGTATGGTTATAAGCATGCCGTCTTTGGAATTGTAAAATTCCCTGCATGCCAGTTCCATTTCATCAAGCTCTTTGAATTTAGCCATTATTTCTTCCCTGTTCATTACCAACAACAACCTCTATATCCGTTTAATATTGTTATCCAACATAAAAGACGAAATCTGATCAATTCAAAACAGCAACAAAAGCTAAGAACCATATCATTTATATACAATGACCTAATGCTGATTATATCATACAATTTGTTTAAGAGCAGTGGAAATGTTGAGGCATTAGGGCTGTTTTTATCGGAATGTCATTAATATTGAATAGAAACGGTGGCTATTATGATTAATCATTTTGTTGGTATAACTGCTCTGAGGTGTGAATATTTAATCAATCCTGTTGGTATAGACAGTAATAAGCCAAGGTTCAGCTGGGAGATAGTGTCCGGCCGGCGTGGAACCATGCAGAAAGCCTGGCAGGTTCTGGTAGCCGGAACAGAAGAGGGTATATTCAACGAAAAAGACATGGACATAAACAAGGATATTGACATAAACAGGGATATTATCTGGGACTCCGGAAAGGTACTGTCCAGCAGTTCGGTTCATGTTGCATATGACGGCCCGGAATTAATATCCAGACAGAGATACTGCTGGAAGGTCCGCATCTGGGATGAAACGGATACCGTTACCGGGTGGAGCGACATTGCATATTGGGAAATGGGACTGTTGGATGAGGGGGACTGGCAGGCCAAATGGATTGAACCCTGTCAGGAGCCTGCAACATTGGAGGTTGCGCAAAACCTTTTTCAGAAACTTGCTCCGGCTCCTTCCGATTTTGTCCGGGATTATACACAGCTAAGGCCTTGCCAATTCCTGCGAAGACCGTTTAAATCAGCAGGAGGAATAAAACGAGCAAGGATTTATGCAACAGCACATGGTATTTACCGGCTGGAGCTTAATGGATGCCGTGTTGGCTGCCAGGAGCTTGCACCGGGGGTATCGGCTTATGATAAATATCTACAATATCAAACCTACGATGTAACAAACCTCATCAATAACGGTGCCAATACCATAGGTGCCGTGCTTGCAGATGGCTGGTACTCCGGGAGAATCGGGCTTCCCGGTGACAGCTGCCAGTACGGAAACAAGCTTGCGCTGCTGATGCAGCTTGAAATTGAATATCATGATGGCAGCAGGCAGGTCGTTGTCACTGATGAAAACTTTAAATCGTCTACCGGTCCATTGGTTTTCTCGGATCTGTTTATCGGTGAAAGATATGATGCGCGTCTGGAAAAGAGTGGCTGGAGTACTGCCGGATATGAGGGCATGGAGTGGCGCCAGGTGGACACTGTCTGCTATGGGTATTCCAACCTTGCAGCTCAGTATGGCGAGCCTGTGAAAGCGGTTGAGGAAATCAAACCACTAAGTATAATTACTACCCCCAGGGGAGAAACGGTTGTCGACCTCGGCCAGAACATTGCGGGACGTATCAGGATGCGTGTCAAAGGCGCGGCAGGTACTGAAGTCATACTGGAATATAGTGAAGTGCTGGATTCAGAAGGAAACTTCCTGATTAATATTCTAGGCCGAAACAAGGATCAAAGGGATTTTTATGTGTTAAAGGGCGGGGAAGAGGAAGTCTATGAGCCGTGGTTCACGTTTCATGGTTTTAGGTATATAAGGGTAACAGGGTATCCTGGAGAAATGGGTATTGATGATTTCTCCGGTGTAGTGCTTGCCTCTGACCTTGAAATTACAGGCAGCTTTGAGTGCTCGGATGAGCGGATCAACCAGCTGCAGAAAAACATTCTGTGGAGCCAGAAGGGAAACATGGTTTCCATTCCTACAGACTGTCCCCAGCGTGAACGTGCCGGTTTTACAGGAGATGCACAGGTTTTTATCCCAACCGCCTGCTTTAATATGGATGTAAATGCCTTCTTCACACGCTGGCTGAGGAACCTTGTACTGGAACAGAGAGATGACGGCCAGGTGCCGACGACTGTACCATATTGGAAGAGCTATATCGAAACCTTTTTCCCCCTGCAGGGATCGCATACCTCGGCAGGCTGGGGTGATGCATGTATTATCGTACCATGGGCATTGTACAATTCATATGGCGATGTCCGGGTTTTGAAAGAAAATTATGATGCGATGGCAAAATGGATAGCATATATCAAAAAGGAAGCAGAGGAAGGCGTACCGGAAAATATGGAGGGCGAAATGACTCCTGAACGCAGGGAACGCCACAGGTACCTGTGGAACACCGGCTTCCACTTCGGAGACTGGTTTATGCCGAGCTTGACCTCCAAATCGGTGAGCCCGTTTGAAATTGCCAATATTACAAAGGAATTGATTACATGCTGCTTCTATGCCTATAGCACAGAGCTTATGGCAAAGGTCGCACAGGTGTTGGGCAAAACTGAGGATGAGAAACTATACACAGAACTGAATGAAAAAATACGAAATGCGTTTGCAGAGGAGTATTTGAATGAGGATGGAAGCTTTAAGCCTCATTTCCAGGGTATATATGTGCTGGCTTTGAAAATGAAAATGATTCCGGATAAAATGCGGGAAAGGGTAGCATGCCAGCTTGCCCGCCTTATTGAACAAAATGGTTTCAGGCTGGATACAGGATTCGTATCTGTTCCTTACCTGATGGATGTCCTCTGCGATAATGGACGGAAAGATATTGCATATAAGCTGCTGTATCAGACTGAATGCCCATCATGGCTTTATGAAGTTGATAAAGGCGCGACTACGATTTGGGAGACCTGGGATGCAATAAAACCTGATGGAAAGGTCGGTATGCAGTCTTTCAACCACTATGCCTTCGGATGTGTAGGCGATTGGTTGTACAGATTTGTTGCGGGTGTCGATAAGGACCAGCCGGGGTACAAACATATAATCATTAAGCCGGAACCCGATGGTAAGCTCACTCATGCCAAGGCTGTCTACAATTCAGTCTATGGAGAAATAGTATCAGAATGGAAAATTGACCAGGAAATAATGAACTTACATGTGAAAATTCCACCAAACACTTCAGCAACCATATGGCTGCCGGGTGCAATTGAGACGGAGGTTACCGAGAGCGGGACAAAAATCACCGGAAACACTGATATTTACTCATTGGCGCAAAATGGAGATTTAGTAGTGCTGGAAGTCGGTTCAGGCGACTATGTTTTCAATTATCCTTTTCTGTTTTCCACTTTTTGATTTTAGTATTGATATAAAGGAGATCAATCTGATGAAAACAAATGAAATTAATATACGGGATCCATATGTATTAGTGCATGAAGGAAAGTATTATCTTTATGGTACAAGAAGTGCAACGACCTGGGGACTCGCGGATGGGTTTGACTGTTATATCAGTGAAGATATGGATAACTGGGAGGGCCCTATAGAAATATTCCATAATAATGGAGATTTTTGGGCTGATCGAAGCTATTGGGCTCCGGAATGCTATTATTACCAAGGCTCGTTTTATCTGGTGGCTACCTTTGCCTCGGAAAAAATAAAAATGGGGACGCAAATACTCGTATCAGATTCACCCACCGGGCCGTTTACTCCTCATAGCGACGGCCCCGTTACACCAAAAGAATGGACCTGCCTGGACGGCACCCTTTACTTTAAAGCTGATGGAACGCCATACATGGTTTTCGGACATTCTTTTCAGGATACTCCAAATGGTGAAATGTATGCCATAGAGCTGTCAAAGGACTTAAGACATTCAGTTGGAAAGCCAATGTTACTGTTTGAAGCATTAAAAGCACCATGGGCGGTACCGATACCTTTTGCAAAGAAGGAATTTGGGATTGACGGAGATGTGTATTTTGTAGATGGTCCATGTTTGTATCGAACGGAAACAGGAAGGCTTTTAATGCTCTGGTCAAGCTGGGGAGAGAGGGGTTATGCAGTGGGGAGCGCGTATTCGGATAATGGAGAAATTGACGGTAAATGGCACCATGCTGAGAGCCCGCTTTACAGTGAAAACGGTGGTCACGGAATGCTGTTTCAATGCAGGGAAAATGTGTGGATGTATGCCTTGCATTATCCCAATGATCGATATAAGGAAAGGCCACAGTTTAAAAAGGTGAAAGAAATCAATGATTTGCTGGTACTGGTTTAATCGATCGACAGGTATACCACTGAACCATAACAGCAATAAAAGCAAATTAACATGATATTTATATACAATGACTGCAAAATGATTATCTCATACAATGTTGTTATATACAGTCGAAAAGGTGGAATATTGTTTATAAATAGCTTGTCAGCGGAGGAAAAGATGGAGAATGAAATATTGCTGCAGATAAAAGGCATCTGCAAATATTTCGGGCCTACAAAAGCCCTTGATGATGTTGACTTCGAGGTTAGAAGAGGAGAAATCAGAGGGCTGATCGGAGAAAACGGCTCCGGGAAATCAACAATAACATCGATTGCCGCGGGAATGCAGCCGGCAGACATGGGGGAAATGCTCTTTAAAGGCAACAAGCATAAGCCTTGGACGGTAATTGACGGCGCCAGGGCTGGCATAGGCATGATTGTTCAGGAAATGGGTACGGTTCCTGGAATTACAGTTGCACAAAACATTTTTATTGGAAACGAGGAACAATTCAGAACCTTTGGAGTTATTAGTGCCAGAAAAATGAACAAGGCCGCAAAAGAAGCATTGGAGAACATCGGATTTACGGATATTGATCCGTCTGCATATATAGATACGTTAAATTTGCAGGATAGAAAGCTTGTCGAGATAGCAAAGGTAATGTATCAAAAGCCTGAATTGCTGGTCGTGGATGAAACCACTACAGCATTGTCTCAAAAAGGCAGAGATATTATTTATGGCATCATGAAGCGCATGAAAGAGGAAAATAAAGCTGTCGTATTCATTTCACATGATCTGGACGAGTTGATTCAGATCTGCGATACATTGACGGTGCTCCGTGACGGCAAGCTGATAACTTCCTTGATAAAGGAGGAAATGGTACCTTCAGAAATCAAAAGGCATATGGTAGGAAGAAAGATGACAGACAGGTACTATCGTGATGATTATGATAGTGCAATCAGTGATGATGTTGTACTGGAAATAGATAATATAACCAGTGGAACCGGAATGTTGATCAATTTCTCTGAAAAGGTGCACAAGGGAGAGATACTTGGTATCGGAGGACTTTCCCACTGCGGTATGCACGAATTGGGAAAATGTATTTTCGGGGATGAAAAGATTTTAGCAGGAAGTGTCAGACATGTTCCATCAGGACAGGCAATCACAGACCCGAAGCAGGCAGTAAAATCAGGCTTTGGATATGTTTCCAAGGACAGGGATGCCGAGGCACTTGTCTTAACTGCCAGCATCAGGGATAACATTTCTTCAGCCGGTTTTGACAGGATAAGAAACAAATTCGGAACAATTACGAATAAGGCCGAAAAAGATTATGTAAATAAACAGGTGAATGACCTGAGTATCAGATGCGCATCCATCGAACAAAATGTACAGTACCTTTCCGGAGGCAACAAGCAAAAGGTGGTATTTGGCAAGTGGGTTGGAAGAGAGTGCGATATCCTGATTCTGGACTGCCCTACCCGTGGCGTTGACATCGGTGTAAAAGCAGCAATGTATCAGTTGATCTACAATATGAAAATGCAAGGTAAAACCATTATCATGATTTCTGAAGAACTGCCGGAGCTGATAGGGATGAGTGACCGCCTGATAATTCTGAGAGATGGCCGTAAATCAGGAGAATTTTTACGGAGCAGGGAATTGTCCGAATATATGATTATTGAAAGCATGATATGAGGCAGGAGATAAACATGAGTGGAGAAAAAAGTGGAAAGCTTAATAAAAAAGATTTACTGATAAAAGTAGCGCCCATTATTGGCCTGGTGCTTATAATTGTAGTATTTGGTATTTTAACAGAGGGTAAGCTGCTAGGTGCGCGTAACCTGCAATCGCTGACGAACCAGATTATTGTAACAGCTCTTGTTTCAATCGGAGCAGTGTTTTTATTTGGAGCAGGAGTCCTCGATATGTCGCTGGGCCCGTGCGTGTGTATTGCCGCAATTATGGGAGCCAAGGCTGCCAAGGCAGGGTCAGGTGTAATGGTTATATTCCTTGTGATTCTGGCTGTTTCTTTAGTTCTTGCAATAGTAAAAGGCATAATGTTTTCTACCATCAGGGTTCCAATCTTTATTGTAACAATTGTTGCAGGCACGATTATTACAGCAGGGGCATTGGCGATTTTAGGAACAGAAACTACCATTCTGCTGGATACCCTTCCCAAACTGACTTCTACGCAAATGGCAACGTTCAATATATTGCTGGTTGGTGTATTTTTCCTTGTGTGTTTGTACTTTTTCAACTTTACCGGCTTGGGAAAAAGCGTGAAACTTTTGGGCGGAAATGGAAGAGCAACTGTACTTACGGGAATCAGTTCTACGAAAGTATATATGTGGGTTTCAGTTATCGGTGGAATCGGCGTGGCTTTGGCAGCTTTCATCATATTATTAAGGACCAATACCGCAAGCGCCCTGACAGGAGGTTCCATAGGAACGGATGTCATGGTTGCACTGGTATTGGGTGGTATGCCGCTCTCCGGGGGACCAAGAAGTAAAATCAGTGCCGGGGTGGTTGGGGCATGCACATTCTGTATCCTGAATAATGGACTTACCATGATGGGTCTGACAATTGGGAATATCCAGATAGTCCGTGGTGTGATATTTTTAGCAGTAGTTTTAATTACGAGTCTGAGTTATCGTACAAAGCTGCTGCCAAGATAAATAAACAATTAATAGGAGGAAAAAGAAATGAAAAAAAGGCTGTTTTCACTATTACTCGCTACTGTAATGATCTTTGCCTTCGTGGGATGTGGCTCTACTGAAAATAATGAAGGTACAGGGGCTGAAACGACTGCACAGGTAAGTACTACTGCTGAGTCCACTGCACCGGCAGCGACTGCACCTGAAACAACAAAAGTAGAGAAGTACGGCAAGGAAACAATTAAAATCGGGTTTGAGAACTATGACCCGACTGCAGCACAGTTTATTCAGCTCCAAAAGTATTTGACATATTTGCAGGATTATGTGAATGTTGAATTCATATATTCTGAAGCACTCAAGTCGGCAGAGGATGAAATGGCCTTTATCGAAAGCTGTGCGTCTGCCGGAGCAAAAGGTATCATCGGATACTACAATATTTCCGGAAAACAGGCAGTTCAAAAGACCATTGACCTTGGGATGTATTATTACGGACAATCTTCAAACAAGGAAATCTATTCAGCATTCAAGGATAACAAATTATATCTTGGCGCTCCTGATAACGGAAATGCCGACTATGAAAGCGGCTATGCAATGGCAAAGGGAATGATCGCTTCCGGAGCTAAAAGACTGGTTGTAGCCACAGGCGGCAAAGCGTTCGGCGTTCCGATCTTCGTAGCTCGCTGCGAAGGAATCCAGGCAGCTATCGATGAAGCTGTCAAAGCCGGCACAGATGTTAAAGTTGTAAAGGAAATCAACGGTTTCCCGGATGAAGCTTTCTTCTCGGCACAGGGCGAGGCTCTTGCAATTGAAGACGTAGATGGTGTTCTGGCTACTTTCAATGGAGCTGAAATTTGGATGCAGCCGATCGCAACGGCTGGAAAAGCCGGTAAAATAAAAATTTCCACAGTTGCATCAATAGATGACCTGTATAAAGCCGCCTTTGAGAGCGGAGCAATGGCAACCCTTGCTGCAGAGCTTGTTGAAAACTTTGGACTTGCAGTGCCTATGATGGTAAACGCCATCGACGGAAATGACGCAGTAGTCAGAAACAGCGATGGATCAGCTGCCAACTGGCCGGGCACAAACATCATCATCAATGACAAGGATACCTTCCTGAAGTATTATAATGTCGAAGCTACGGGCATCTGGGCTATCGGTGGAGAAGACGTTCAGAAGCTGATCAAGGGCATCAACCCGGCGGTAACCTACGATGATTATGCAAAATTGGTAGCGGCAAACGATATTGACTCAATCAATGCAAGAAGAGGCGTTAAATAGTCTAAGAAGCGTCAAATAGTTTAAACGGAGAGTTGATAATGGGAGCAAAAGCATTGAAGTTTACCAAAAACCTGATATTTTCACTGGTGGCACCGATACTCGTATACGTAATATTTTCCGCCGTATGCAGGTTGAACGGGATCAATACCTTTGGAGTGGGATCGGATTTTGAGGTCATCATCAGAAATACCTTTTATTCCGCCTTCATTTCAATGGCAGTTTCCTATAACCTGACATCCGGAAGATTTGATTTCAGTGTCGGTGCTACACTAATCCTGTCAGTGATCCTGGGGGTTGATATTACACAACGCCTCGGATTGGGGCCGGTAGGAATGCTGCTGATCTGCCTTGTGATCGGTGGTATTTTAGGAACCTTGTCCGGTCTCGTGTATATTCGGCTGAGGATATCACCAATGGTAGTATCATTGGGAGTTACGATGATCTATGAAGCAATTGCATTCATGTATAAAAACCAGGGTGTTAAGCTGATTGGAAAGACTGAGATGCTGATTTTTGCCCGACAACCCTATATAACAATATTAGCCCTTGTCATGTTAGCGGTATTCGTATTTTTGCTCAACTTTACAAAATTCGGGTATGATACGAATTCCCTGAGGGGTGGGCAGCAGATCGCTGTCAATGCCGGTATCAATGAAAAGAGGAACACCCTCCTGTGTTATCTGCTGGCGGGTGTCCTGATGGCGGCAGCCGGGGTTATCAACCTTTCGATTTTAGGGACCTGTTCCCCCAAAACAGGGCTGGGAAGCGCGTCCTACATCATGAACGCATTTCTGCCGATGTTCATCGGCGGAGCACTGGCGAAGTATTCGGACAGGAACACTGGCATCTTCCTTGGTTCCTTTATACAGGCCTGTATGATTTCCATACTGGGTAAGTTCAATGTAAGCCCTTCAGTACAAACAATTATTAGCGGGGCGGTTGTATTCATATTCCTGGTATATACGTCAAACAGCTACAAATTCGTGGAAACAAGAATGTTCAGAGATAAGCTTGCCAGAGCAAAAGCAATGCAGTAACAGGAATGAATATGTTTAAGGAAAGGGTCGGCTTGGGTGACAAATGTTGCCTGAGCCGATTTTTTTAAGTATAATTAATCAGTGCTTTTAGAAAATACTTTTGCAAAGTGACCTTAAAAAAGGGGCTGTGATAAGAATGAAACAAATTTTGCAGGGAACAAACAACCTCGAAGTAAAGATTGAAAACAAAAGGAGAATCCTGAGGTTGCTTTATGTTAAGGAAGCGCTTGCCAAGCAGGATATTGCCGCCCAATTGAAGCTTAGCCTGCCTACTGTCACTCAGAACCTGAAACAGCTACGGGACGATGGTCTGACTGATGAATCCGGGAATTTGGAATCCTCAGGCGGCAGAAGGCCAAGGTTGATTTCATTCAACAAGAATGCCAGAATTGCAGTTGGAATGGAGATATCCCGCGGGTATGTCAGGGTCGTGATTATTAATCTGAGAGCTGAACTTTTAGCCGAAAGAAAGATAGACCGGGGATTTTCAAACACGGTAGAGTATTGGTCAGCATTGAATTCAAATATTAACGACCTCATTTCCGCATGTTGCATTCACAAGGATATAATACTGGGACTGGGGATTTCGTTCCCCGGAACGGTCATTGTTGATAGGGGAATGGTTGAATTTGCACCTACATTGGAACTAAAAAATCTTAATTTCGAAGAAGTAAGAAAATACTTTGATATACCGGTTATGATAGAAAACGAGGCCAATGCCGCGGGGTTTGCAGAGGTATGGGGGATTGAAAAGCTTACTGATGCAGTTTACCTGTCCATTACAAAGGGTGTTGGCGGTTCGATTCTCATCAAAGACCGCATTTTCAGAGGAGACAACGGCCGTTCAGGGGAATTTGGACATATGTCACTCGTGCATGGCGGCAGGCAGTGTTCATGTGGAAGGAGAGGTTGTTTCGAAGCGTATTGTTCGACAAATAACCTATCAAAGCACACCGACGGAGACCTTGGCGGGTTCTTTTCACAAATGCGCGACGGCAAGCGTGAATTCAGACATATATGGGACGAATATATTGATTATCTTGTAACCGGAATCCTTAATATCAGGATGATTTTTGATGCTGATATTATATTGGGCGGTGATATTGTTGAATATCTAAATGTAGATTTCGACCATATCCTGGAGGATATAAGGAAAAAGAACATGTATGAGGACAAGGCGATTTTCTTGAAGATCAGCAGGTTCGGACATAATGCATCGGCAGCCGGTGCGGCACTGCTCCAAATTGATAGATTTCTCAAAGAATAAGGCACATAATCATGGTACATCAAAATCGGCGCATAGGCCTCCCATTTACTTTTCAATATTTGAATGGTATAATTCTGATATAACTTTTGCAAAACTATTTAATAAAACTAATTTTGGAGGATGGCCATGAGTCAAATTTTTTCCACGCCCACAATTCAATATGAAGGCGCAAAATCAACCAATCCGTTTGCATATCGTTTTTACAATAAAGATGAAATCATACTTGGTAAAACAATGAGGGAACATCTGAAGTTTGCCGTTTCATACTGGCATACACTCTGCTCCGAGGGGGCCGACATGTTTGGAGTTGGTACTGCAGATAAGAGCTTTGGAGCAAAGGATGAAATGGAGCTTGCGCACAAAAAGGTGGATGCCTGTTTTGAGCTGATGGAGAAGCTTTCTATAGATTATTTCTGCTTCCATGACAGGGATATTGCTCCCGAAGGAGAGACGCTGGCCCTGAGTAATGAGAGATTGGAAATTATAAGTGACTATATTCTGCAAAAAATGAAGGCTACGGGGAAGAAGTGCCTGTGGGGGACCGCGAACTGCTTCAGCAATCCAAGATACATGCATGGGGCAGGTACGGCTCCGAATGCCGATGTATTTGCATTTGCAGCCGGACAGATTAAAAACAATGTCGATATTGTAGTTAAGCTTGGCGGTGAAGGAATTGTATTCTGGGGTGGCCGTGAAGGCTATGAGACGCTTCTCAACACCAATATGGGCCTTGAACTGGACAATATGGCAAGATTGATGCGCATGACGGTTGATTATGCACGTAAAAAAGGCTTTAAGGGTGATTTCTATATTGAACCCAAACCCAAGGAACCTTCAAAGCATCAATACGATACTGATGTTGCAACTGTTCTGGCGTTCCTTCGCAAGTATAAACTGGATGACGACTTCAAAATGAACGTTGAGGCAAACCATGCGACCCTTGCAGGCCATACCTTTCAGCATGAACTGAGGAGTGCACGTGAAAACGGCGTGTTTGGTTCAATTGATGCCAATCAGGGAGATCTGTTGCTTGGATGGGATACCGATCAATTCCCTACAAATGTTTATGAAGCGACCCTGTGCATGTATGAGGTTTTAAGGGCTGGAGGATTTACACATGGGGGGCTGAACTTTGATGCTAAAACAAGACGCGGAAGCTTTGAGCCGGAGGATATATTCCATGGCTATATAGCCGGTATCGATGCCTTTGCGCTGGGACTGAGGCTGGCGGTCAAACTGATGGAAGACGGCAGGATCGACAGGTTTATAAATGAAAGGTACAGCAGCTGGGAAACAGGTATCGGCGCAGATATCATAAATGGGAAAACCGATCTGGAAACATTGAGCAAATATGCGCTGAAGCTTGGGGAAGTCCGGAACAATACCAGTGGAAGGCAGGAGTATCTGGAGAATATTTTAAATCAAATTATGTTCAGCATCTGATGAGGTGAATTATGCATTATCTTGGTATAGATCTTGGAACCAGCTCCATCAAGGCTTTGCTTGCGGACAACTTTGGGAACATAATCGACAGCGAAAGCGCCTCCTATCCGTTGCTGCTTCCACGTGAAAACTGGACTGAACAGGATCCCGGGGACTGGTGGAACGGCTTTTGTTCGGTTGTCAGCGAACTGGGCAGGCGGCATGATCTTAAAAATATAGACGGTATAAGCTTTTCGGGACAGATGCATGGGTTTGTGCTGCTTGATAAGGACGATTGTGTAATACGTCCCGCTATCCTCTGGAACGACGGGCGGACCTCCGAAGAGTGTGATTATCTCAATACACTCGATACGGTCATCTGGACCGGCAATATGGCGCTGACGGGTTTTACAGCCCCAAAAGTGCTGTGGGTCAAAAAACATGAACCGGAGAACTTCAGCCGTATAACCAGGATGATGCTTCCCAAGGATTATCTGGCATATCGCCTGACAGGCGTATTTGCAAGTGACGTATCCGACAGCAGCGGCACCCTTTACTTCAATGTAAGGAATAAGTGCTGGTCGAAGCCGATGCTTGATGTCCTCGGTATCTGTGAGGAGCAGCTGCCGCGGGTATATGAAAGCATGGAAATTATCGGCACGATCATGGGCAAGGTCGCAGATGAACTTGGCCTGTCGACGGATACAAAAGTGATTATCGGGGGTGGTGATCAGGCTATGGGAGCCATCGGAACCGGAACGATCAAAAGTGGACAGGTTTCTATATCCCTTGGAACCAGCGGCGTTATATTCATTAATGCCGATGAGTTCGCCGAAGACGATAAAGCCAGGATGCATTCATTCTGCCATGCGAACGGCAGGTATCACCTTATGGGCGTGACTCTCTGCTGTGCAGGCAGCACGAAATGGTGGGTTGAGGACGTTTTACAGGAGACCGATTACAATAAGGTGTTTGATGGTATAAGCGAACTGCCGGTAAATGATATGTTGTTCCTTCCGTACCTGATCGGCGAGCGCAGCCCGATAAACGATCCCAATGCCAAAGGTGTATTCTATGGACTGAACCTGATGCATGGTCAGAAAGCACTGAGTAAAGCTGTAGTAGAGGGTATATGCTTCTCTCTCAAGGATTGCCTGAAAACTGCAAACACATATGACATATATCCAGAATTTGCCCGCGTAATCGGCGGAGGCGCGAAGTCAAAAGAGTGGCTGCAGATTCTCTCCGACGTACTGAATCTTGAACTGCACACCATAAATACTTCCGAAGGTGGAGGATTGGGTGCAATCATATTGGCCATGACGGCGTGCGGCAGGTTTGACTCAATCGACGAGGCATGCGGCAGGCTTATACAAGAGCAGGATATTTTCAGTCCCGACCCTCATAAAGCGGAAATATATGAAAAAAAGTTCAAAAAATATAAAGAGTTGTACCAAAAGACCAAGTATTTTTCATTTTAATTACATTTTCCCTGGTTCCTACCCTTAAATTTACAAATAATCATCCGAATATATTTATACAATACTTTTTTTGGTAAAGACCACAACTGAATATGGGTTAACCACGTTTCACCGTAAAACGAGGCTGAAAACAGAGCGCTTACACTCCAGAACAAAGTAAGGCAAACAGGAGAGTTAAGAGGAATGAACAGCAAATCGTTGAAGGGGTGAAATCATGAAAAATTATTCAGAAGTGAAGAAGTCCAGTGCAAGTAATATTTACAAAAGAAAAAGCAAATTGGCATATTTACTTATGACAATTGTTTTTATGATCTCAATGTTGACAGCTTTTACTGCTCCGGTATTGGCAGTTCCAATCTCAGACCCTGACCCGGGCGGACCGGGTGCCATCTGGACAACCAATTCCGGTGGCGCACGCGTCAATGACAACCATTATGACAACAAGGGCGATGTATACCTTAATGGCGGTCCCGCAACCCAAAATGGTAAAGGTTTCAGTGGCGATCCAGCGGCATATTATGTCCGCGTGTTCCAGACAAAGCAAGGTGAGGAAGTTGGATTCAGTACAGGAGCTGTTGCAGAAATTGGCGCAGATGGCTTTTTTAAAAGTGTCTACCGTCTGGTCGACATAGTGTTCCAGACTTCCGTTCCATCGGCCCACTGGTTCGACACTTCAATAAACGGTGTTTATACCGTTGAAATCGGTCTTTATGGAACTGGTGTCGATATAAACAGTAAAGCTTCCAGGGATACTTACTGGAACAAAGCCAAAAGCGACAACTTTTCTGTAGGAGAAGTAAAAGGCTCCATTACAGTTTACAAAGAAGTTTTGGATGCAAATGCGAATCCGGTCATATCAGATGATACAGAATTCTCAATTACTGTTGAAGGCCCCGATGGGTACATCGATATTTCAAAGACCATCAGCGATACCATTGATGGACATGCTACCTTCAACAACCTGAAATTGGGTACATATACCATCGCCGAGACTGACATTGCAGGATACACGGTTGTAGGCTCGTTGACCCGGACTGTTACCCTTGCGGAGACAGTTGGCAACTACGACCAGAGTATAACCTTCATCAACCAGATTGACCCGAAAGGATCGATCACAATCCATAAGGTCATCGAGCAGGATCAGCCAACCGGAGATAATACACCCGTCACCAGTGATACCACAACTGAATTCAATGTCACTATTACCGGGCCGGATGGACCCTATTATCGTACTGTAAAATACGGTACTGATGCTGTAATTCCAAACCTGCCACTGGGAACTTATACAGTGTCGGAAATATCAAAAGAAGGTTACATATGTTCCACTCCTACGCAGGCGGTTAATCTAACCACCGGCAATAAAGATGTTAAAGTAACCTTCACCAATGTAATACCAGCACCTGTAGCAGGTACGATTACAGTATATAAGAGGGTAATAGAAAATGGAATCGAAATTTCGGACCCGACTCCATTCGAGGTTACTCTGGCAACTACACCTGCTGCACTTGAATTAAGTGCAACAGCCCTGCCACAAACCAAAACGATGACCACATCAAGTCCGGCTGTATTCAGTGGCATTACTATGGGTACATATGAGATTACAGAAACAGCTGTGCCAGGATATATATGCAGTACTACTCCAAAGGCTATAACCCTTGATACAGCCAATCCTTCCGCTTCTATCACAATAACAAACATAAAAGAGACTGTTGTAGCAGATACCTATACCATAATTGTTCATAAAGAGAAAATTCTTTGGAATGATGTGGTGATACCTGATTACACCAATTTTGATGTAACAATTGAGGATTCAGAAGGAAACAGGCAGACCGATTTTATGGACTTGGGTGATAACGCTGTATTCACGGGTCTGTCAGCGGGAACCTACAAAGTTACAGAATCCACTTTGGAGGGCTATAGAGCCGATGATGGTTCAACTGATACGACGAATGATACAACCCAAACAGTAGTTCTAGGACCGGGACTTGAAAAAGATACATACCATGTCTACTTTACCAATATAAAAGACCCTGCAGATATTGTTCTTGAAAAAAGTGTGAATCCAACAAGTGTAACTCTTGGAACGAGTGTCACATATACTTTCAGCGTTTACAATCCAAATGATTTTGACCTATATGACGTTGAAGTGAACGATCCTCTGCTGGGCGGTGAGATATTTGAGCTTGATGTATTGCCTGGAGGGGAAACCAGAACCTTCACTAAAACCTATACCTCGCCTGTTGCCGGTACTATAAACAATACGGCAACAGTGACAGCTGACTATGGTTATCCGTATTACTACGGAGAAGGGGAGAACAGTGAAGTTCCGGAGTCTCCATGGACTGTTTCAGATACAGCGAGTGCTTCATTCTTTGTCAGCACAGGTTACTACTATCAGTACGTAGGAACACCAGACACTACAGCTGCGACTGCACCTCCGGATCCTGCAGAGCCTGCGGAACCGGTACCTGCCGGTCCAGCTGCAACACCGGGTCCGACCGTGGAGCCTCTGATGGAGATAACTGAGGCAGTACCTGCCGCACCAGTCACTCTTCCCAGGACCGGAGGCATACCGTTGGGAATCTTCACAGGACTTGGTGGTATGATTGCAGCAGCTGGTGTACTTCTCAGGAGAAGAATAAAGTAAAAATCATATAAATGGCTGATAAACAAACTTGAGTGGCGCATCAATTGATGCGCCACTTTCTTGACTTTTTCAAAGGGCAATGGAAGATTTAAAACATTTAACGGTCATTTAACGCATCCTTGTATAAAATTATCATATCTTATCAGTGCTTGCATTATCATCATTGGCACACATTTAAATTGGTTGGCACTTTTAATATTATCTCTCATAACTGTTGCAGAAAATTGGGGTGGATTTGGAGAGGATTTGATTATGAAAATAAATTCCAGGATGCTTCTTTTGTTTTTTCTGACTCTGTTTCTTACATTCATGTCTTTCGGTTGCAGTATCAATCCTTTTGGCAAGGGAACCGGAAGACAGTCCCTGTCAATTCAGAATGATATGATGATCCATGCCCGGCAGGTCCTGGAGCGCTACGATGCAAAAGGGAACTCTGTCCCGCAGTACTTTGAGATCTGGGCGACAGCTAAACAATCAATGTGCATAGAGCTTGATGAGAATGGCAAGGAAATAATGACTGCCATTGACAGCAAAGTTTTCATGCTGGACTACCAATCGTTAAAAGAGAATTACTTCAAGGATACCGTCCTTAAGAACCAGGAATATGTCGACCGCGAATGTACGGTCCATCTTATGGAAAACGGTGGAAGCGATGACTGGCTTAAGTTGTATATAGATAGTGAAACAAGCTTTGTTCTGTTCTGCGATGCACCTCTTTTCAAGCTGAAGACAGCTGACCTGGAAGTGGTGCCGTTTGATGAGAATATATTTTCCGAACCGGCAGGTTGAGTTTATAGTAGGGGGTGATCAGATTGAGAAACTTATTTTTAAAGGTGGCAATTTCAATATTTATCTCAATATTTATAATGGTGGGGTTTCCTTTTAGCTCTGCCATCCTGTACGCAGAGGATGAAGAACCTTCCCCGCCCATATCCTCAGGAAAAGTCAATAAGTTCACGAACATATACTGGGGAAAGGGGGAGCAGTTCCCTGTCCTGGCAGAGGTGTATCCTCCTGAAGCACTTGATGTATATGAGTATGACAAGACTTGGGTGCTGGTGACGTATGATATGATGGTCAAGACGTGGAATGACATTGAAAATGTATCCTTCTATGGATATATAAAAAGAAGCGATATCACCTGCGATCCTGAACTTATGGGCGATGAGTCGGCAGAGAAGGCAGTAACCAGTTCTGGTAAAAGGAAAGGGAAAAAGCCAAAAACCAATACATCATCTGCATCTCCAGGTGCTACCACCGAGCCAAAGGAAACCCCGGCTGCCAGTGAAGAACCGAAACCCACAATACCTGTGGAAGAGCTCGAGGAATTCGACTGGATCATAAGGACCGATGGAATTCAACATAAGACAGTCGAGTATGATATGAACAAAATCAGATACTCATTTTCTCTTATGGCGCAAAAATTCGGCGGTGTTGCAGCTAGTTCAGATCCCCTGTTCAATAACAATGTGCATAATCCTTATGCTGCAATTGGATTTTTCAGTATGGAAGCCGACATGCAGGATGTTATTGAAAATATGGGACTGGCCACGCTCTGGGAAGGCTCGGGAGGCGTCAATATCACAGGCAAGGCACCTTGCACCAAAATCTACCTTGATACCAAATCGGATGATCCCAGTCTTGTGAATTTTGAAATGAACCTCAACTTTGTCAGTCAAGGTGAATTTGATCCGAAAGCCTTTTCTCTGGATAATAATTACAAGGTGGCAACCGAGGGCTCCTCCACAAGCTCAAACATGCCCCTCAAAATGCAGTTAAAGAAGTCCGGGGGAGGCTATAAGCTTATCATCGTAGGTATACTGCCTGACGGTAGTAACCTGGAAGTCCCTGCGATACTTGAAAAGGCAATGAATGATCCCGACAAGTATGATAAAGAGGCAAAAGACGCTGATGACAGGAGGAAAGCTGCAGAAGCTGAATATGATGAATATATAAAAGCAAAGATGCAGGAAAAACTGGATGCGCAAAAACAGCAGGAAGCGGAAGAAGCGGCAGCAAAAGCTGAGGCGGAAGCAGCGCAGAAAGAAGCTGATGAGGCTGCGTGGGAAGAGCATCAACGTCAGAGGATACAAGATAAGATTGACGCACAAAAGGCGGAAGAGGCGCAGAAAGAAGCTGATGAGGCTGCGTGGGAAGAGCATCAACGTCAGAGGATACAAGATAAGATTGACGCACAAAAGGCGGAAGAGGCGCAGAAAGAAGCTGATCAGGCTGCGTGGGAAGAGCATCAACGTCAGAGGATACAGGATAAGATTGACGCGCAAAAGGCGGAAGAAGAGAATTCACTTGCGTCGCTTGTCCCACAGGACGAGGATGAAGCGACCGGCTTCCCGGCCACAAAGCCATAATCAGCGTAAGGAGGTGTGCTGAATGAAGAATACAATTAAAAAGCTGTTGCCAGTTATACTAGCAATACTAGTCATATGTATCATCATAATTGTTGCCCTGTCCAGGTGTTCAAAAGAAGGCGATTCAATATCAGACGGTTCTAAAAATGCGAATGCAGGAAGAAAGGCCGAAGCAGGCAAACAGGTCAGCCAGTCTGGATTAAAGGCTGACCAGCTTGATGAATCAGATTGGGCTGTCCTGGAGTTTTCAAATGAGTTCAGTGAAGTTAAAGGGAACCCGATGGGGGCGGATATCGAATTTTTACTCTGGGACGTAGCGACGGCACCAGATGATAAAGAAAGCACCGGTGACCAGATGGGCGCTGCTGCAGCCCAGCCGTCAGGCACATCACTTGCCGATCTTGCAGAGAAATACAGCCAGCTGCTTTCATCTGAAGGGGTTCATTATGTCGATAAAAACAATGCTTTTGGAATGGACCTGGAAATGGAATATTGGATAAAAGAAGGCAAGTTCAAGGAGTATGATAAAACCTTGAACAGGATTACGCTATACGATGGCAAGTATTATTATATTGCAGAACTCGATGAAAAAACTGCAAAACGTTTTGATAAAAATGATATGGGTGTTACATCAGACGTAGATATAAAAACTAAAGGAGTTCTTTCAAGGATGGCCTATGCAGGTTACACGCAGGAAGCGGACCAGAAGGTGGGAGAATTCGACTGCTGTGTGTACTATCTGGATATGGAAGTAATGGGCATGAAGGGTAGCAGGCTGTTTGTAGATAAAAATACCGGAATGCTGGTGAAAAACATAACAGGGGATGAAGAGAACGGGATGACAACAATAATAACCGAATTCCAGGCAGGAGGGTTTGGGGATGAGGTCTTTAAGCTGCCGGCGGATATTACTGTTAACTGATGATGGTTAAGTATTTTGTATAATACATAAAAAACGGAATCCGAATAAACTTTTAATACTGAGTTTATGCGGGTTCCGTTTTTTGCTGTTATTTAAATGCTATTATCTATTCGTTGTATATTCTGAGATTTCTACCGTTGTCAATTTAAGCCTCAGCTTTTAGTGCGTCGATCTTCTCAGCGTTTTGTGTACCGATTTGCTTGTTACTGAGCATTAATGTTGCTATAATGGCAAGAATCGATACAATGCCCAGGACAACCAAAAGTGCCTTGAAGGAGCCGTGGAAGCTTGTGAGTACGGCTACCATTATAATGAATGCCGAGGTACGGAAGGCTACCACCAAAGGAACGATAATCCTGTTGGCTGCAGCAAAGTCGAACCTTCCGAAAACCTGGATAACCATTGAAGGGAAAAGGTTTCCGATACCGCCTATCAATATGCCCAAAAGTATGACGAGAACTATTGAAATCGCTTTGCTGTCAAAGAATATTGCGCTGAGGAACTGTAATACAGCCATGTATACACCATAAATTATTGTAGTTCCTTTTGTGCCTATCTTCTGGTCTATAAAGCCCCATGCATAGCTGCCGGGAATTCCGAGTACGGATGCGACGCTCAGCCACAGGATGGCTTCGCCCTGAGTAAAGCCGGCCGCGATAAAGCGGGGCACGAACTGTGTCATTGTTGCTACGATTGATATGAAAAGTAATCCGAAAACTATCGAAACCAGCCACATTTGTTTGCAGGCAAGAAGCTTAGGAATAGTCCACTCTGATTTATGGGCATTCATCATATCCAGATTGGCTTTGGCCTGTTCAGCAGTGATAGGCTCGTTGTCTGGGTAAGCTCCTGCTTCTTCCGGATTTGACTTTACAAAGAATATTGTAGCTATAGCGACCAAAAAGGTCAGTATGCCGAAGAAGAGATAAGGCGCGCTGATAGAGCCGGTTGCTCCAAGTATTCCAGCAAATATCGGCACCATTGCTGCACTTGAAATTGGCATTCCCATTGTAGCCCAGCCAAGTGCTATACCTTTTTTGGTGGGGAACCAATTGGACATGAATGTGTTTGTTGCAACAAGGTTAATGCAGTTGGACATAATGGATAACAGGATTATTGCAAGGGCGTACATTGGTATTGAATTGACCTGCCCGTTGAAAATGAAGAATGCTCCCAAAAGGAAAAGACCGATGACTGTAGGTGTTTTGACGCCTTTTTTGGCAACCCATTGCCCGAAAATCAGTGTACCAATAACACCGATCCATCCTCCGATAGTTGAAAAAGCAAGCAATGAATTGGATTCCCATTGCTTCATTTCAGCAAAGGCACCTACGCTTATGTTGAGGGTATCAACCACTGCGGCGGTCAGCATGTAAAGGATCAGGATATAAATAATCATACCCCAGCCTTTCCTGCCGAAATTGCTTTTTGTTTTTTGTACGTTCATTTCATTTCCCCTTTCTTTGATCAAAGATTAGAATTACATTGGGTTTTACCAAGTATAACGAGGAACATGCAGAGACTGATTGTACAATTACACCGGGACTATTGATATAATGGCTATACTTGTAATAATATAAGATATGAAATACCTATTCAAATATCACTTAGGACTAAGGCCATTCCAATTTGGTATGCAACTGAAAAATACAACATTCCAGTTAACGTTGAAAGGAATTTCATGAAAATGGACAATAAGCTTTTAAGATCATTTATCAGTGTTGCCAGCCATTGCAGCTTTACCGAAGCGTCAAAAGAATTGTTCATTGCCCAGTCCGCTGTCAGCAAACAGATTCATTCCCTTGAGGAGGAACTGGGAGTACAGCTTTTAATCCGTGATAACCGATTTGTAAGGCTCACAGCCATTGGTGAAATCTTTTATAAGGATGCCATAGAGATTCTGGATAAGATTGATTCAGCTGTGAACAAAATACACCGGCTTTCTGAAAATATCAGTGGAACCCTTACCCTTGGTACGTTCAGTATAATTCTAACGGGGCTGACATCATTGGTTCAGGACTTCTGCATACGATATCCCAATGCCCAGGTATCAATTGACTGGTATGAATTTAATCATGTGGTAGCGGATGTGGAAAACGGAACAATAGATATGGGATTTACGATTGCCTTCCAACTGATGGACAAGCCGTCTCTTGAATATATAACCATAAAGAAAGGCACTATTTTTGCAGTGTTGGCAAAAAGCCATCCACTTTCCGGTAGAAGCACACTGACCCTGAATGACCTGCGGGACATGCCCTTCTTTACGATGATACCTAAGGTAACTCCGAATGGCTATAATGCAATGCAGGCTTATTTAAAGGAATGTAATTTTGTGCCTAAATGCTGTCGGTACCATGCCAGCCATGAATCAATGCTTTTACAGCTTCAGGTGCATAACGCATACTCCCTGCTTGCCGACCATCAATTCGGCGGACATCCGGGCCTTGCCTTTGTTCCCCTTGTAGACGGAGAACAGTTGAATGGGCACAACTTCGACCTGGTTGGTGTTTATAACCCGAAAAATCAAAATCCATGCCTTGCTTTGTTTAAGCAGATGTGCGAAGGCATTTCTCTCTCTGTACCCTTCTCCAGGACATTTTAGACGGATATCAGATGCAATGTAAATTATCGGTGTTGCAGTTCTGCAAGCACAAGGAGATTTTTGCAACACTTTAATATTGAGAAATGGACTAATTTCAATTAGAATATTGTAGTTGACAAAGGGACAGGGTGGAAGTTGACATTCCCCCAGTCCCTTTGTCAACTCCTTTGTCAACTTTAAGATTTGTTCTCCCGGATTCTTTTAATAATAAGAAGTTGGCATAGAATTTGCACTAATGATTATCTGGCAAGGTTGTTCGGAAAATTCTTTATCGAAAAGGAGAAAGAGGATGAAAAAGAGAGTATTAGCAATTCTACTTGTTACAGTGTTTGTACTGTGTGTATTCAGTGCTTGCACGTCCAGCAACGGAGGTAGCACAACTGCAACTGCAACTGCAGCCGGTGCAGATACTTCAGCAGCCACTGCTGGAAATGCAGCACCTTCTGAAAGCTACATGGGAGATTCCAAAACTTTTAATCTGCAGATGCAGTGCCACCAGAGCGGTGAGCAGGCAAACACTTCCGTTAAGCCTACTGTTGATTTAATGATCAAAGACACCCAGGGAACAGTCAACGTCAAGCTTTTCGGAGCAGGACAGCTGATGCCGGCCGGCGAGATGTTCAACGCCGTAAAAAATGGTGACCTTGACATGGCAATGTGGGCTGAGGGCATGTTCTCCAGCGTAATTCCCGTAACTGAAATCGGTTCCGGACTTCCTCTTGCATATGCAAATTCAAGTGAAGCCTACATGTTTATGTGGCACCGTGGTTTCCTTGAGATACTGCGTGCAGAATATGCAAAGCATAATATCTATTATATTCCCTGGCAGGTTTATGAATCTTCAATTATGACAAAGAAACCTGTTTTAAAGCTTGATGATCTCAAAGGCATGAAGCTTCGTGCCGGTGGTTCCATGGCTCTCCTGCTCAATGAAATTGGGTCCTCCGTTGTTTCGATTGCAGGCAGTGAGCTTTATTCAGCACTTTCAACCGGAGTTATAGATGGCGCAACATGGGGCGATGCGGCACCAATGTTTGAAATGAAATTCCAGGAAGTTACCAAGAATTATTTACAGCCCGAACTGATAGGTGGATTCTGGACAGGCATTTACATCAACATGGATGTATGGAACAAATTCTCTCCTGAACAGAAATTTGCAATGGAATCCGCTATTACACATGGTGGCCGTGAGCATATCGAACAGGTTAAAGCATCTTACACCAGGGCGCTGAACATAATGCAGCGTGACTTTGGAGTAACTGTAAACAGGCTTCCTTCTGAAGAATTGGAAAAGGTTCAGGTTTCGGCAGAAAAGGTATGGCAGATAATTGCAGATAAAGATGCAACCAATGCAAAGGTTATCCAGATGGTAAAGGAATTCCGAGCTGAAAAAGATGACGTTACAAAGGTTACACCTCCTTATAGCGCAGAAGGTCTAAGACGTTAATTTATTCTCTCTATAGTATGTTGACAGATATGGGGTTCCTACCCCGTATCTGTCGGCAATTTTTCAATAAAGGAGAACTCCAATTGTGAAAAAGGTATTGAAAGCGATAGACTCAATAAATGAAGGCGTTGGAAAAGTAGTTGCATTCCTGTTGCCGGTCATTTTTATTTTAGTAACTTGCGAGGTTTTTGCCAGATACATCCTCAACAGGCCGACTCTATGGATATCGGAATTTACCACTGCGCTTTTCGGTATATATTTTGTACTTGCGGGCGGATACGTTATGAAATTAAAAGCCCATGTATCCATGGATATTTTCTATGTTAAATGGCCGGTCAGAGTCCGGGCTTTGGTGGATATGCTCACATTTGTTCTTACTGCTACTTTTTGTATTGCCCTTATCTGGAAGGGAGGCGACCGGGCGCTTTTTTCCATAAGCATCTGGGAACATTCCACATCAATCTGGGGTCCGCCTGTATGGTGGGTTAAAGCATGCCTTCCCATAGGAGCATTCCTAATGCTGTTACAGGTTATTGCAAAATTTATACGCGACCTTATGGTTCTGGTAAAGGGGGAAGACTACATTGGATATTAATATGCTCGCGCTGTTGATTTTCGGAGCGCTTATAGTGCTTCTGATCAGCGGCTTGCCACTGACATTCGTTATGGGAGGTCTTGCAGCATTCGGCGGGACCCTGATTTTAGGACCGAAAGCAATGAACATGGTTGCAAGCCAGTCCTTTGCACAAATGGATAACTTTATTACAATAGCCATTCCCCTGTTTATTTTTATTGGAAACCTTCTGGAAAAATCAGGTATAGCCGAGGATGCCTTCGGTCTGATGTACAAGACAATGGGTCGTATCAAGGGCGGATTGGCCGTCGGAACCATTATCGTATGTACAATATTTGCAGCCATGACCGGTACTGCAGCGGCTGCCGTTATCTCCATGGGCGTTATCGCACTTCCGCAAATGCTCAAGCACGGATACAACAAGCATCTGGCCGTTGGCTGTATAGCATCCGGCGGAACCCTTGGAGTGCTTATACCTCCCAGCGTTCTGATGGTCCTTTATGGATTGTTTGCAAATGAGTCTGTAGGACAAATGTTTGCCGGCGGTGTTTTTTCAGGTCTTGTTGTGTCGGGACTTTTTATAGCGTATACTCTGATCCGTTCCCATGTTCAACCCGGGTATTGTCCAGCCGTTCCAAAAGAGGAAAGAGCGACCTTCAAAGAGATTATGAAGGCATCAAAAGGCTTGATATTGCCGATAGCCATAATCGTAGTAGTTCTCGGATCAATTTTTGCAGGGATAGCGACACCTACCGAGGCGGCAGCTGTTGGATGTGTCGGTAGTCTTATATGTGTGGCGCTTCGCAAAACACTTACAAAGAAACTAATTTTGGATACCTGCCTAAAAACCCTTGAGCTTTCAGCAATGTGCATATGGATTATTCTGGGAAGCTCAGCGTTCTCTGCAATTTTTCAATCGACTGGTGCTATTGAAGCTGTACAGAACCTGTTTATGGGCATGCCGTTATCCAAATATGTAATATTGGTTGTGGTTATGTTAATCCTGCTCATCCTTGGATGCTTTGTAGACCCGGCAGCAATCATAATGATGACGGTGCCGATTTTTGTACCGGTCATGAAGGCATTGGGCTTTGATGGCATATGGATTGGCGTGATGTTTATAATGAATCTTATGACTGGTTATATAACACCACCTTTCGGCTTCTGCCTGTTCTATATGAAGAGGCTTGTCCCACCGGATATTACCATGGCGGATATTTACAAATCCATTGTACCGTTTATGCTGATCATGATATTCTGTCTTGTGATATTTACAGTTTTCCCTGAAATCATACTCTGGCTGCCAAGAATGATAGTCAAGTAGGGTTATGATAACTACAAATGACTGATTAACGTTATATCAGAATTATGTGCCTTGCAGCACCGGACTTTATTAAGAATATAAAGAGCCGGTGCTGTTTTTTTATACGCCGTCGTATGATAACCGAAACCCTTCAAAATGGTGCTGTTGCAGTATTGCATGTCTACTTGCGATATTGCATCGTCTATTGAATCAGGGCAGTAAAATCTGATTTGGATTTGAAAAATAGCCGATGCAATTTCATATTGATTATTGAAACTTATCTGCTAATGCCCTGTTAATAGCACATTGCCGGTATAGTATTATTTTTTTCACATTTTATAAAAGTTGGCATTGTTTATGCATTTATGGAAGTGCGAGCCAATAACTACTAATTAATAATCATGTTAGAAATATCAAATAAATGAAATCATGGAGGTAATATATGAACAACAAGTTATGTACCGCGCAGGAAGCCGTAGCATTGATAAAAGACGAGGACTGTGTGGTACTGTCCTGCTTTATGCGTTCCATGCTGGCAGAAGAGCTGGTTTGTGCCCTGGAAACGAGATTTTTGGATACGAAGGAACCCAGGAACCTCACATTCATTAATGGAGCAGCTGCAAGTGATTTTGGAATGGATAAGGAATGCGGATATAACAGGCTTGCTTATGAAGGGCTTATTAAAAGGACAATATCGGGTTATTATGGACATGCAAACAGATTGACCAAGCTGATAAATGATAACAAAATTGAATCATACAATTTGCCGCTTGGTGTTGTAACCCATTTGCTAAGGAGTATTTCCCAGGGGAAAAAGGGGGAGATGACCAAGATCGGTTTAAAAACATATATAGACCCAAGGCTTGAAGGCGCCCGGATGAATTCTGTCAGTAAAGAAGAATATGTCCGTCTGGTGGAGTTTGATGGAGAAGAGTATCTATATTATACATGTCCAAAACTCAATGTAGCTTTGATAAGAGGGACAACTGCAGATGAATTTGGAAATATCAGCTTTGAGGATGAGGTTCTGTTCTCAAATTCCAAGATTGCTGCAATGGCTGTAAAGAACAGTGGTGGAACTGTAATATGCCAGGTCAAGAACTATGTGAAAGGCGGTTCCATTGATGCGCAGCAGGTGGCAATACCAGGAATATTCGTAGATAAAATTGTAGTAACCACCGATAGCGAAAAATATCACAGGCAGACAGCCGGAGTATACTCTAATCCAGCGCTTGCCGGACATTACAGACTTCCGGAACACGGCATGGAGGTACTCCCGCTTGACGAACGTAAAATCATCGGAAGACGAGCAGCCTGCGAGCTTTCGCAAAGTGCAGTTGTAAATCTTGGTATAGGTATGCCGGAGACAGTTTCATTGGTTGCAGCTGAAGAAAAAATATCCGAACTTATCGTTTTGACTGTAGAAACCGGAGCCATAGCTGGTGTTCCGCAGCCGGGGGCAAGTTTCGGTGCAACAGCCAATGCATGGGCTATAGTTCATGAGGATGCCCAATTCGACCTGTATGACGGAGGCGGCTTGGATATTTGCTTCCTTGGCATGGCTGAAGTAAACGGCAAAGGAGATGTGAACGTATCAAAATTCAAGTCCCAGATTATGGGGTGCGGTGGTTTCATAAACATTTCACAGCCTACAAGGAATATTGTATTCTGTGCAACCTTTACGGCCGGAGGTCTCAAGGTCGCGATGGAGGATGGAAAGCTTAAGATATTGCAGGAAGGGCGTGTGGACAAGTTTAAAAATTCCATAGAACAGACGACCTTCAGCGGTGATTACGCTATAGAGACAAACCAGAACATCCTCTATGTAACTGAACGTGCGGTTTTCAAGCTTGTAAGTGCAGGTCTGGAGCTGATTGAGATAGCGCCTGGTATAGATTTGGAAAAGGATATACTTGCGCATATGGAATTTAAACCGTTGATTTCAAAAGATCTGAAGATTATGGATGAAAGATTTTTCAGAGAAGGACTTGTAGGTATCCGTGATATAATTTTATCCAGGAAGGAGATGTGTTAATTGGGTAAACTGACAGGACAGACAGCACTGGTAACCGGTGCGGCACGAGGACTGGGCAGGGTTTATGCACTCCATCTGGCAACCCTGGGTGCAAATGTGGGAGTTATAGATATCAATTTTGAATCCTTCAGGGATTTCAAGGGGGAGGCGGAACTCCTTACAGCTGACAACGTTATGGAAGAGCTGCGCGCATTGGGTGTAAAAGCTGCAGGGGCTACAGCCGACATCGGTAACAGGGAGCAGGTTTTCTCGGCTGTACAGAAAATCAGGGATGAACTGGGAGATATATCGATAGTTATAACCAATGCCGGCGGCGGGATGGGAAGACCTGATGAGAATAAGGCAACCGGACTCGATTGGGATATGTATCATGCGGTCATAGACAGGAACCTTCACGGAACAGTCTATACCGTAAATGCGGTAGCCCCCGATATGAAGAAGAACAGGTATGGAAAAATTGTGACAGTCGCCTCCGTAGGCGGGTTGGTGGCTAACAGTGATGGGTCTTACTGCCACTATGGCATAGCAAAGGCCGGAATCATCCATTATACACATTATCTTGCACAGGAACTGGGTTCATACAACATCAACGCAAACTGCATTGCACCAGGCTACATGGCAACCGGCAGGCTTAAAGAGCAATACAAAATGGCTGGAGAGGAGCACTTCCTCAGCCGTACCTCCCTTAAAAGATTTGGTACACCCGAGGATTGTGTAAAGGCAATTGAATTTCTGGTCACCGACCAGTCAGAATTTGTAACGGGACATGTATTGGAGGTCAGCGGCGGTGTATCGGGCAGGGTACGGGTTGATTAAGTTGGAGGTGAAAGAAATAGATTGGTCGGTTTTGAAGAATGTAAAGGAGGGCATTGAATGTTTGATAATTGGAATATAATGGTAGTTGGCGCTGGGGCTATGGGTTCGGGAATCGCCCAGGTATTTGCTGTAAATGGTTTTAAAACCACTTTGGTGGACCAGAATACAGAGCTATTGGACCGTGCCGGTAAAATAATTTCAGACAATGTGGAAAATTTGATAAGAGAAGGTCTGGCGAGCAGTCAGGATGCTGAGCGGATTGAAGCTTGCCTGAATTTTGAAATAGTGGACAATCTTGAGAATTGTGCACCAAAAGCAAATCTGGTAGTTGAAAGCATCTATGAAAATGCAGAAGCAAAAAGGGATATATTTGCGAAGCTTGACAGTTTTTGTACTCCCGATTGCATCCTCTGCAGCAACACCTCGGGATTGAATGTGTTTGATATAGCGCAGGTATCCAACCCCCAGCGTTTTTTGGTAACACACTGGTTCAATCCGCCCTTTATAATGCGCCTGGTGGAAATTGTAATGGGTCCTGAGACCTCTGAAGAAACCGTTGAGAAGGTTAAATCGTTATATATACAAATGGGAAAAGAACCGGCTGTAATAAAGCAATATATTCCGGGATTCATTGTCAATCGTCTTGCTGCTGCGCTTATGAGGGAAGCAGGTTATATGGTAACCCAGGGCTGGACTACCCCCCAGGATATAGATTCAGCCATTAAGGCAACCAGCGGTGTAAGATATGCATTTGAAGGTCCAATGGCTTTGTACGACATAGTGGGCTGGGATCTCATCCAGGTGGGAGCGTTGAATACACATAAATCATTATGCAACAGCACTGAAGGTGGAAATGCCCTGGCTGCAGAACTGATAGCCAAGGGGCATCTGGGCCTGAAGTCGGGAAAGGGCGCATATGATTATTCTGGATTTGAGGCATCCCAGTATCTGAATAAAAGGTCGGCTAAAATTATTAAAATGTTTAAAGCAATACAGGAACTTGATTAATCCTCTGATACTATTCAACAATATTGTTGAGTGGGATGCCATACTTTTTGGCCTTGCGTGATACAGTGGCCGCGTCGATTTTTAAAATTTGCGCGGCCTTACGCAAGCTTCCGGCCTTTTTCAGGGTATTGGTAATAATCATCTTTTCGAAATTCTCAACAGACTCTGAAAAACTGGGGAGTACATCCTGGAAGGTTTCTTCCTCAATATTCAACATCTTCTTTAATTGATCAATATTCATCATATAGTCTTCCTCGCTGCAAATAACAAGGTATTCAACTATGTTCTTCAGCTGTCTGACATTGCCGGGCCAGTCATATCTCTGGAAAATATGCATATATTCATTCGAGAATTCCATCTTGCGGTTGTAGTCTTTACAGTAATGTTCCAGATAATGGCTGATAATCTCCGGTATATCCTCACGCCTCTCTCTTAATGGCGGAACATGTATCGGTATTGTGCTTAACCGGTAGTACAAATCCTCGCGGAATGAACCATCGGCCATTTTCTTTTTGAAATCGGTGTTAGTGGAGGCTATGATTCGGACATCCAGCTTAATGGGTGTAGTGCTTCCCACCTTAATTATCTCTTTTTGCTGTATAATTCTTAAAAGTTTTGTCTGCAGGTCATAAGGGAGATCTCCTATCTCATCCAGCAGAATAGTACCATGATTTGCTTTTTCAAAAAGGCCTATTTTCCCCTTGGAATTTGCGCCTGTGAATGCTCCGGATTCGTACCCGAAAAGTTCTGACTCGAGGAGGCTTGGCGCGATTGCAGTACAATTGACTTTAATGAAAGGCATTTTGTTGCGTTTGCTGCAGGCGCAAATATAATCTGCAACACCTTCTTTACCGACACCGGACTCGCCGGTTATCAAGACCGTCGCATCCGTTTGTGCAACCTTTTCAACAATATTATAAATATTTTTCAATGAACTGCTGAAACCGATTATCGGCTCCAGACCTGCTGATGTGGGATCAAGCCTTATCCGTATAGGTTCTTCTGTGTGCGATAACCGGACAAATTCATCATATCTTGATTTCAGCCTGTTAGTATCATAGAGGGTCAGCATGACATGTTTTATTTCATTTTTGATGTTAAAAATTGGCTTGAGCGTACAATAGCCGAATATATCCTTATCGTTATATGTACGTATATAACCTACAAGGATCCGTGCCTGTTTGCTTTTTAATACCTCCGGGGAAGCGACTTTTTTAAAGATACCTTCATCTATAGTTTGATGTACTGTCTTCCCGACCAATTGCTCAGGTAATAGATGTGTATGGTTGCTATAGGCTTTGTTTATGTATTGAATAGTACCCTGCCCATCTGTTATATAAATACCGTCACCTATATTGTCGACGATTTCCTTGAAATCTATATCAGGGTTGTTTTCCTCTTCGAGTGAACAAATCACCTTATTGATTTTCAATTTAAGATCATTGACTTTATCCTGACACAAATCATCCATGCTTTCAAGTTCATTGTTTATACTTTGAAGAGATTTGATATTCTGCAGCAATTTTCTTCTGTCCAAGTATTACACCCCCGGGTTTTAATTATATTTAGTAAATTTTTAGGAAGACAGAACCTTTTGATCTACTTGGCAGTATTAAATCATCAATCAGGCGCCTGATGTACTTCTTATTATATATACAAATATATAGTCACGTTTTACTTATGTCAAGCGATAGCAAAAGAATCCATTGCTAATAAAATTGAGCTTTTTAAATGAATGCGCAATTTGGCATGATAATTGCACAATGTATTTATCAGAAACAAATTAATATTACAAATTTAGCTGTAGGAGGGGTTCATAATGCATGTAATGAAAATGTTCTCATTGTCTGGAAAGACGGCAATTATTACAGGCGGGTCGGTAGGACTGGGTGCACAGATGGCACGGGCACTCGCTGAGGCTGGAGCTAATGTTGTCATAGCTGCCCGTAAGGTTGACCGGTGTAACATAATGTGCGCAAATCTGGAGGAAAATGCCATACGAGCTATTCCTGTAGCATGTGACGTAAGCAAGGAGGAAGACTGCAAAAACCTTGTTGATGTCACGATGAAAGAGTTCGGCAGGATAGATATCCTGGTCAACAACGCAGGGATCAGCTGGGTGGAGGACTCACTCAACTTTCCGATGGATAAGTGGCAGAAGGTAATGAATCTTAATGTAAACGGAACCTTCCAGCTGTCTGCGATGGTCGCAAAAATCATGAAAGAGCAGGGATACGGTAAAATAGTCAATATTGCGTCGATTGGTGGTTTGGGTGGGGATTATCCCGAAAATGTTGATTCGGTTCCATACTCTGCAAGTAAGGGTGCCATATTGAGTATGACAATGGATACAGCTGTAAAATGGGCGCGTTACGGCATAAGGGTAAATGCAATATGCCCCGGCTGGTTCCCCACAAGCTTGAATGATACGCTGCTGGAGTCCAATGCTCCCCGTCTGATTCCAAGGATACCCCTCGGAAGGTATGGAGGAAGTGACGATATCAAGGGTATGATAGTATTCTTGAGTTCCGCCGCTTCGGACTATATAACAGGACAGCATTTTATAGTAGACGGTGGGCAGATGGCTCTGACCTGATGCATTGACATTGAAAGGAAAGTTGACTTTGTCACTTATACTCGACGATATCCTCCAACGGTTTTCTGATTTTTTCACGCGGGGCGTCTTTTGGATATCCAAGGGGGGTGAATGCCACCGGTTCATATGAATCGCCAAGCCGCAGCACAGTTTTTGCAGCTTCAGGATAAAAGGCCCCGACCCAGCAGGTTCCAAGTCCAAGTCCGGTTGCTGCAAGTATTATGTGGTCCATAACGATGGCTGCATCAACGTCGGCATAGGATTTTTTATCCCTGCGCACCCAACACCCTCCGGGAAGTGAACATACACCGAGTATATAGGGCGCTTCAACGAACCAGCCTGGCTTGTAAATCTGTTGGAGTTCCGCTTCCCTTCCTTTTGTCGGGATGACAAGTATCTTGAAAGCTTGCAGGTTGCATGCCGTAGGGGCAAGCCTGCCCGCTTCAAGAATCTTGTCCAGCTTTTCCTGTTCAACCGGGTGGGGTTTGTATGACCTTACACTTCTTCTTTCATTTATCACGTCAAAATAATCCATTTATACGTCCCCCAATCTTATTTATATCAGTTCCGTTTCAATTATATTATATCCGAATTTCTCAAGATTTCCGAGGATTATCTGCTTTTCAGCTTTAAGTGATTATTGCATTATATAATAATAATCATTATATTATAATTACATTATATTATAATGGCTATTAATATAATGGAGACATGCAGAGAAATATCGTGAGGGGTTAATTGAGTCATTTATATAGGATTTGTCGAGAGGAGAACGGTTTATGGCAAACGTTATAACCGATAGTGAAAGACAACTAAGCTACGCAAAGTATTGGGACAGAGATCTGGCTCCCATCCCGGAGGATAAGCTGGCAATTGCAGCAGGACCTGCCTGCGAACCGGCTAAGGCGTTAAGGATAGAAGACAGGAATGAATTCATTTCCGGAAAAGATGCAGGAATTGAAGCTGGTTTCTGTGTATTTGAAGACGGAACTGGATTTGTCGCAAATGCAACATTCATGCCCGGTGTAACACCGGAAATGTTTGACTGGTGGTTCGGATGGCACAGTGTGGAAGACCTCAGGTACAAGATATGGGACAAGGAAGATCATTACTATGCAAGGGCCGACAAACGCGACTATGTCATGGACAAAAATGTACCCAACGCCCGGAAGACTTGGGGAGTGAACCATGATATACTTGAAGACATCGGATTTGGTCCGGAAAAAATAAATCTGTGCTTCAAATGCCCGTCTGATTTGGGTTATGACCTCAGCAAGGTAGGTACAAAGGATTGCGCGGCTATGGTTTGTGCAGTTGGAGAGGGAAGCGCGCCTGCAATAATGACACATATCTGTCAGGAAGCAGAGGGCGGAATAGTTTTCAGGAGTCGCTTCTGGATGGGATATGGCTTGATTGACGGTAAACTGGTAAAGCTGATACCTGAAGGTGTAAAGATTCCTGAAGCTGTACCGAGGGCGCTTTTTGCGCATAATATAAAAGAATACTCTCATTTGGCGTCCATCCTTCCTGAGATATACAAGGAAGAAAAGGATAACTGGTAAATAGTCAATATGTTTACATAATTATCTTTGCAGAAAGGATGTATTTAACAATGTCTGTATTAAAAGAAAAGCAGATTGCAATTGTAACCGGAGCAGGGAACGGAATCGGGCAGGGCATTGCAAAGCGCCTGGCCCAAGACGGCATAACGGTTGTGGTTGCAGATATTGATGAAGCCGGTGCACAGGAAACTGCGGATGGAATTAAGGCAAACGGCGGAGTTGCTGCTGCTGTAAAATGCGACCTGCGTAAAGTTGGTGATATTTATGCGACTTTTGAATTCTGCAGAGTGAACTTTGGGGCACCGGACATTCTGGTTGCCAATGCAGCTGTCAATTTTGTCAAAACCTTGGAACAGCTCACTGAAGAGGATTACTACAACGTAACTGATGTTAATTTCAAGGGAACGTTATTTTGCCTGAAGGCGGCGGGTGAATTCCTGAAGGATGGCGGACGCATAGTTGCCCTTTCATCAAGTTCGACAAGATATCCTGTCGAGGGTATGACGGTTTATACAGGAACAAAAGCGGCCATCAAGTCAATGGTGGAGGTGGCGGCACTGGAACTCGCACCGCGTGGTATCACAGTCAACAGTGTGATGCCGGGGATTACACCGACTAAAAGAATGGACCTGCCTGAGGAATTCAGACGGTCCGCGGCTGAGGCGACGCCCTTCAAGCGTCTGGGGACTCCCGGTGATATTGCCGAAGTCGTTGCCTTCCTGGCGGGTAAAAGCTCCCAATGGGTCACCGGCCAGCACATTCTGGCAAACGGCGGCTCAAAATTCTAAGTTTTGGAATGAATAGTGACGGTTCTGGTTCTGCCATTAGGCAGAACCAGAACCGTCACTATTCATTCCTCGTCCAATCCGGTTATGGTGACATTGAGCTTATCCGGATCGTCTCTGAGGTTGATGACGTAAGGGGTTATGTAATTTCCTCCGTGTTTGATGACTTTTATTTTCGGCCTCAAACCGTAGTTGCTGAAGTTCTCCATTACAATACCGGAAGCATTGTTGCTGAGGCGTACTGTCAGGCCGATGGGGTAAGGTGCAATCTTCCTGGTAAAGTAATCGACGATGACCGGGTCAAAATGGGTTCCTCCATTAGCCATGATATATTCAATGGCTTCTGATGGAAGCATGGCATTCCTGTAGGGCCTGTTGGAGGTAAGAGCATCATATACATCGGTGATGGAAATTATCCGTCCATAAAGATGGATCTGTTCTCTTTCCAATTTGATCGGATAGCCTGATCCATCATATTTTTCATGGTGTTGCAGGATTCCCAGGTAGGAAGAAGTAGGAAAATCATAATTGCTTCTCAAATACTCGTAGCCCCTGGTGGAATGAGATTGTATGATTGTGAACTCATCATTTGTCAGCTTTTCGGGCTTGTTAAGTATCATTTTGGGAATGAATACCTTACCGATATCATGTAATATCGAAGACAGGCCAAGTCTTTGCAGCTCAATCCTGTTGAAGTTCATTGTGACGCCAAGCACCAGCGATAGTACCGCGACGTTTGTAGAATGCAGATAGGTATAGTCGTCAAAGGTTTTCAGGTCAAGCATGTTTATCATTGTGTCCTTATTATCAAGGACATCATCCACAATATTGCCTACGATATCTCCGATGCTTCCTATATAAGTATCAATGGCGGCAGGGTTCTTTTCAATTCCGGCAAATGTTTCCTTAATGGTTTTGACGGCCTTAAACCTTAAATCTTCATTAATGACCTCAACTATATCTATATCACGTGACAGGTCATCGTCGATATACAATCCGCCATATCCCAATTCATGCAACTTTTCGATATAAGTCTCCCGGAGTATGGTTCCAGCATTTAAAAGCAGTTCGCTGTTTTTTCCATACAGCTTCCTGCCGGCTGTCATTCCTTCTCTTAAACAGCTTATAGGTACGTATCTCATAATTACCTCGTGACTATAGTACAAGTTTACATTGAATCCTGAAAGTTTTCAAGCGTTGATGATTGGGTAAATAAATATGGGAACTTAAGTTAGATTTTACATAGAGGTAAAAAACATTTCCCATAATGGATTATTTCATGATATTATAAATATAAGTTGTTGTCCATTAATGCATAAAAAGCATAACAGTGATGATTAATTGGAATAACAACTAAGGCGTTATATGTGGTATCATCTTTTTGTCATACATCAATTATATCTCTCTTTTAAGCAATAACTAAGGAATAATGAATAATTAACAATAACGAATAAATAATTTGAGCAGAAAAACCTATAGTTGCTTTTTTACAAGACTTTTTCAGTACATAATATCACTTTAATTAGTTCACAGATTAATTAACTATATCACAATTATTATAAAAATCCTGTTTTGTTATATTATTTATGTGTATGATTGCAAACCTCTGGTATACTAAAAATATGGACTAAAATGTGTACATTATAGACCCTTAATATAAATTAAAGTAGGATCTATGTGTTTTTTTACAAAAAAAAGGAGGAGTAAAAAGAATGAAAAAGTTGTTAAGTTTGGTTTTGGTAGTTGTATTTGCAATGAGCATGCTTCTTGGTGGTTGTGGCGCACAAGAAACTCCGGCTCCAGCTACAACAGCAGCACCTGCAGAGTCAACAGCAGCAGCACCTGCTGAATCAACAGCAGCAGCACCAGCAGCACCAGCAAAGGTTTTTGAACTCAAGTACAATGACTTCAACCCTGCAGGCGTAAAGATCACCGACTTGTTGGTTGAGTCTGCAGCAAATCTTGAAAAGGCATCAAATGGTGGAATCAAGATTACAAACTATTTCTCCGGAACACTCTTGAAATATCCTGAAACCTTTAAAGGAGTATCAACAGGCGTAGCTGATCTTTCCATGTACCTCATGGGCGGCGCTGCTGGTATCCATACCTTCTCTGAAGTTTTCAACCTGCCTTTCCTTGGATTCAAGGATTATGCCCAGTGCACAAAGATTTACAGCGAAATTCTGAAAAAGTATCCTGAATTCGATGCAGAAAATGAGAAGCTTAATGTTAAACTGGTTGCCATCAGACCTATGCTTCCGGCAAATATCCATTCTACAAAGAAAAAAATAACATCCATTGCAGATATCAAAGGCGAGAAAGTCATAGCAGAAGGACATTATTCCCGTGCCATAGTTGCTGCAGGCGGAACCGCTCTCGGCATGGGCCCGACAGATTGGTACAGCTCACTGCAGAAGGGCGTTGCAGGACATATGTTCAACCACAACCTGGTTATCAACGACTTCAAGATTTATGAGTTGACCAAGTATCACACCATATTTGGTGCTGGTGGAGCTGGTAACGGAACCCTCGCAATCGTAGCCAACCTCGAATCATGGAAGAGCCTCCCTGCAGAATACCAGGCGCTCATAACCAAGGAATATGAAGCATACCATGCAGCTGCAATGGCATACGACATAGAGACCGAGGCAGCAGCTGTTGATAACATGAAGAAGCTGGGCCAGGAATTTATAGAACTCACTCCTGATCAGGTCGCTGAATGGTCCAAAGTTGCAGGTGAACCTACCATTGCAAAATGGATAGCTGATACAGAAGCTGCTGGATATCCCGGACAGAAGATCATCGACGATATCAGGGCGATGATAGCAGCAGACAAATAATATAATATATTAAATGAACATTGCAGCTCCGGGGCCTAAGCAGGTTAATAACCGGCAGACCTCGGAGCTGCAAAAATTTTAAGTAAAAACCTAGTAATTTTAAAGGTGGGGACAATAGTGAAAAAATTTGATAAGTTTCTGAAAACTGTAGTTTCTGTTCCTGCAATAATTGCGGGAGTCGGCTTGATAATCCTCATGCTGGTCACCGTGGCCGATGTCCTTATGCGTCTGATTATCAACCAGTCGATAGTGGGCAGCAATGAGATAAGTTTGTTTATCATGATATTTGCCGGGTTCCTCGGCATAGCATGGTGTGGACTTAATGACAGCCACATCAAGGTTGACCTTGTGGTCGGCCTGCTGCCTGATAACGCGCAGCAATATTTCTTTAAATTTAATTTCCTCCTGGTAGCTGTGATAAGTGGACTTGTATCAGTTGCCAGCTATTTTGGGGCTCAAGATGTAAAGAGGCTGAATTCGGTGTCCGAGCTGCTTTCCATACCACAATACCCCCAGTACATGCTTGTGGCATTCTCCTACCTTTTATTGTGCCTGACCGCTCTGGCCTTGTTTGTACGGTCATTTATCATAAAAGTGGAAGTGGCTGCACCCGCTCCTGTGGAAGAGGGCTGAGTAGCCTTTAATAATGCGGAAATAACTATTTTAAATAATTTTTACTGGAAGGTGGTCTTCAGATGAGTCCCGAAATGATCGGATTAATAGGTATAATATTCCTTCTTGTTTTGATATTCATGCGTGTCTGGCTTGGATTCGCCATGATAACAGCAGGGTTTATCGGCTATATACTGATAGACGGATGGCGCAAGGCATTCCTGATGCTGGGTACCGAGCCATACAGCCAGGTCTCCGACCTGTCTCTTACAACCATACCGCTGTTCATACTCATGGGAGCGGTAATAGCCAATGCTGATATAGGAAAGGATCTTTTCATTACAGCACGAGCTTGGGTTGGCAGGCTCAGAGGAGGTCTTGCAGCGGCTACTGTAGTGGCATGCGCTTGCTTTGCCGCTGTTTGCGGCTTTACGGCTGCTTCGGCTATAACAGTAGGCAAGATTGCAATGCCTGAAATGAGGAGATATAAATATGATGAAAATCTGTCGGCAGCAGTATGTGTTGCTGGTGGAACCATCGGTATAATGATACCTCCGAGTATAGCCTTCATCATATATGGACTTCTCACACAGCAGTCCATAGGGCAATTGTTCCTGGCGGGATTCATTCCTGGCATATTGCAAGCCATAATGTATATTATTACAATATTCATAATCGTTAAGGTAAAGCCCAGTTATGGACCCGGTGCGCCGGACCGCTACACCTGGGGTCAAAAGATCAAATCCCTCAAGCTTACCGGACCCGTGGCTATCATATTTATAATAGCTTTTGGTGGTATATACCTTGGCCTTTTCACTCCTACTGAAGCCGGTGCAATGGGCGCCTTCGGTGCACTTGCAGTAGCCATGGCCTTCCGCAGGTTGAAATGGAACAATTTCAAGGCAACAATGCTCGAAACTACAATGACAACAGCAATGGTCGTTGCAATGATGGTCGGCGCATATATATTCAGCCGCTTTGTAGCTATCAGCAACCTTCCCTTTTTGCTGAGTGAAACATTGACCAGTCTGGGCTTGTCCAGTCTTGGATTCATCATCTGCATATCCGTATTCTATCTGATAATGGGTTGCGTACTGGATATATTCTCTGTAATAATACTTACAGTGCCAATAATAATGCCTACTGTAATAGCAATGGGCTTCGATCCCATCTGGTTCGGAGTTATAACTGTCAGGCTCATACAGATAGGCCTCATGACTCCCCCTATCGGTATGGATGTATTTACCTTCGGCGGGGCCATGAAAATAAAGACCGGTCCTCTTTTCAAAGGGGTAACACCATTTGTTATCTCTGACGTTGTGCATCTGGTTATTTTGCTTGCAATACCGGAGCTTTCACTGTTACTTGTTAGCGGGCTTTAAGTGAAAACGAAAGTTTAATTAAATTTAGCCTGGCGTCTTTATACGATTGAATTAAGCACAAGATCTGCAGAATATATAGCGGGTCTTGTGTTTTTTTGTATATATATTAATTTAACATAAGTTGACTAATGCGGGTCATTGTGGTAACTTTTATATGTTTGAATTATTATACAAAACGGAGGCGGATACATGGAGTATCTTTCGTTGGCCATCAACCTCACATTTGTTGGAATGACCGTGGTATTCATATCACTTTTTTTGCTATCTGTTATCATATATCTAAGCACTAAACTGCTTACAATAAAATGGAATGTCTTGAAAAGTAGAAATATGCTTGAAGATGGATCAGCATTTCTTGAAATTGAAGATGATGACAGGACAAACGAGGCTGTGGGGATTGGGGCTTATCATTATGGAACACCAGACCCAGATGCAGAGGGTGAAATTCCGGAGGAGATCATTGCAGTAATTATGGCGGCAATATACACAGAAATGCCAACAGTAAGCCAGAACCGGCTAAGGATAAAATCAGTCAGAAGGTTGGATGAGACGGCTCCTGTCTGGAATAAGGCCGGAAGACAGCAAAGGCTCGCAGAAAAACTTTAATAAGGGGTAAAAGTATGCTAACGGAATTTATTAATACCATAGCTGACCTGGTCAGTAATTCAGGATTTGTAAGGGGAGATTGGACACAGTTCCTCATGATCTTTATAGCATGCGTACTATTGTACCTTGCGATCGTTAAAAAATATGAACCTCTGCTGCTGCTTCCAATAGCCTTTGGTATGTTGCTTGCAAATCTGCCTTTTGCAGGACTTAGTGCCTATGATGAGAATGGTTTGATATATTTTCTATACCAGGGAGTAAAGCTTGGGATATACCCTCCATTGATATTCCTTGGCATTGGCGCTATGACCGATTTCGGTCCACTTATAGCGAATCCCAAAAGTCTTCTGCTGGGTGCGGCTGCTCAGTTTGGCATTTTTATAACATTCATAGGGGCTATCCTGATTGGGTTTACACCTGCAGAATCAGGTGCAATAGGAATAATTGGTGGTGCTGACGGACCTACGGCTATATTTGTGACAAGCAAGCTGGCGCCCCACCTGCTAGGCTCCGTTGCAATAGCAGCGTACTCTTATATGGCTTTGGTACCAATAATACAGCCCCCCATTATGAAGCTGTTGACTACCAAAAAGGAGAGGGTTGTTGTAATGGAACAGCTTCGTCCGGTTTCAAAGCTCGAGAAGGTAGTGTTTCCCATTTTTGTAACACTTCTGGTCTCCCTTTTCGTCCCGGATGCCGCACCGCTTGTCGGCATGCTGATGCTGGGCAACCTGTTCAAGGAAAGTGGTGTGGTTGATAGAATAAGCAAGACTGCGCAGAATGAATTGATTAATATCATTACAATACTACTTGGGATCTCCGTAGGTGCGACTGCGACAGCGGAGACCTTCCTCACCACTGCGACACTTGGGATTATAGTCCTTGGACTAATAGCGTTTTCCATCGGTACCGCATCCGGCGTTTTGTTAGGCAAGCTGATGTACTTGATTACAGGCGGCAAGGTCAACCCGTTAATAGGGTCTGCCGGGGTATCTGCAGTCCCGATGGCAGCCAGGGTATCACAAAAGGTAGGTCAGGAAGCGAATCCCGGCAATTTCCTCCTGATGCATGCCATGGGTCCAAATGTAGCCGGGGTCATAGGCTCAGCGGTAGCTGCAGGTATTCTCCTGAGTGTATTGAAATAAAATAGAGCATGCTGCCGGCACTGTTCAGTGAATTTTTAAACGAATTCTTCTACAATATTGACATATTTTCGAGCTTCTTTGGTTATAGCCTCATAATTGCCGTCTTTAATTAAACGCGGATTAACCAGATTGTTGCCTATTGTGATGCCATATGCGCCGGCTTTGAGGAAATCTGCCGCATTGACGGTGCTGATTCCCCCAACAGCAAAGAAGTATTGTCCATTGAAGGGAGATTTTATCTCTCTGTAATAGTCCGGCCCCAGTGTTATGGAAGGGAAAATATTTATGAAATCCGATTTGCATTCAATTGCCGTATAGATATTGGTTGGAGTGAAAGCTCCGGCAATGATGGCTTTATCCATTTCTGAGATTTTAGTCAGCAGCTTGGCGTCCGAGTGAATGCAGCTTATGAATTGTGCGCCAGCGACAGCGGCTTCGTCTACACTTTCCGGAATCATTACCGTACCTGCCCCGCAGACCATCTTGCCTTTCATTTTTTCTCTCACGATAGTTATGCTTTTCAGAGCGTCCGTCGAATTAAGATTAATCTCTACCACACGGATACCACCCTCATAGAGTGCCTTTGCAGTTTCTTCGATATACATGCTTCCTACGCCTTTGATATTAGCAATTATTCTGTATTGTTTTATCCATTCTACAACACGTTCTCTATACATTTTATCATCCTTCTTTCAACATGAATCCTGAATGCTTTATTCATGCTTAATAGTTTAATGCCATAATGTATTTATTATAACATGATGTGCTTTGGTGTGAAAGTTGCTTTCAACTTAAGATATAATATTGGAGCCATTGACATATTTTCTTCTCTGTGGTATTTTTTTCTCAGTCAGGCAACATAAACAGTTACAAAAAGCAAGTTTGTGGTAATTATGCACTATTGTGATTATAGCCGGGACTCAGCTAATTGATATGAAGAACCGAGGGAGGGATATTTATGTTTTGTAGGAAGTGCGGTGCACAAAACGAAGATAACTCAGCATTTTGTACAGGTTGTGGAAATGTGATGGGGAACGGACAACAGCAGCCTCCTAAGCAATCTGGACAACCACAGTATGGGCAACCGCAATATCAGCAACAACCGCCATACGGACAACCGCAATATCAGCAACAACCATCATATGACCAAACGCAATATCAGCAACAACCACCTTATGGCCAAACGCAATATCAGCAACCGCCGTATGGGCAACCGCAATACCAACAGCCTCCGGTGAAAAAGCGGAAAAAGGGCGGATTGATAGCAATTATAATTGCTGCCCTGCTTCTGACAGGTTTGATTGTTGCAGTTGTGCTAAATGGCGGAGAATTAAGCTTTTCAACTGCAAAAGTTTCTGAAGCCCATATGGCTTCGATGATCAACCCCGAGACCTCGGAACCTCTTATTAAAACAGATGTGTTCCCACGCGAATCAATTGAGATATTCGCCACGGCGCTAATCAAAAACGTACCTGACGATACGACGATTTCAGCTATATGGTATTACTTGCCTGATGATGGAAGCGAAGTTCAGAGTAAGAGATCAGAAAATGATATAATCGCAAGCCAGGATATGTGGGCCAATTTCAGTCTTTATTTACCTGATGGGTTCACACCAGGCAAATACAAGGTGGAGATCCTGATTGATGAAAAGGTTAAAGAGACACTCGAATTCTCGGTTAAATAAACTGATATTGGAAAGTACTTCTCAGGACCTGCTTTTATAGAAGTACTTTCCGTCTCTGATCTCCATTTTGATTCTGTCCCTTTTAAGCTGGTAATCCAGATGTGCCGATGCCTCACCTACGGCGAACCATTTCTGGGTGACTGGGAAATCTGACCAGTTACTGGCGCGAATTGACCATGTCATTCCAGCAGCGACATCATATGTTGTTATGCCATCAGACCCGTTCACAATTTGTAAAACCTCTTCCAACCTTGTCTCGTGATGTCTGACAAGTTCGCCGGCTCTGCTGTATACATCGCCCACGATACTCCGGTGGCCTGAAAAAGTAACGGAAACGTCCAGCCTGCATATTTTCTCCATACTATCGATGTACATGCCCAATGAATCATCTACATCGGCCCATGCGGTTATATTGGGAGAGATGTCGAAGATTATATGGTCGCCGCTGAATAGTATCTTCCTGCCTTCTTCATAAATGCACATATTGCCTGGAGTATGTCCAGGAGTGCTGATGCACCGTAGCTTGTAACCTCCCAGATCGAAAGTGTGTCCATCTTCTATTCCAATATACTTTACCGGCTTGGAAGGAAGATATTTGGAGGCTGGATTGTTTGCCTTGATTTTTTCGATTTCCTCTTCCGAAAATCCGAGCATTAAATTCCTCTTATAGACTGTATCCCAATATTCTTCCTTCAGAAAGAGTTCCAGCCTTTCCCGGTCTGTTTCGCCGATGTACACTCTGGTACCGGAACCGGCTATTTCTGCTGCCAATCCGGTATGATCGGAGTGGAGGTGCGTCAGGAATATGTCTGTCCGGTCCATGTCTGCATTAATTCCATCCAGACCGGACTTTAGGGCTTCAAGACATTCCGGCATATTGAAGGCGGTATCGATAAGCAGGTTTCTTTCCCTGCCTTTTATATAATAGTTATTTACATTCTTAAGCGGGTTGCCTGGCAATGGTACCTTGATAGAATAAATATCGTCAAAAAGCTGTTGCGTGTTTTCATTCATTACCTGTGTATATCCCCTTTTTATTTGTTCCCGTATAGTAATTGTTACATTATATAAATAGACATAAGTTGCATGATATTTTGCATATTTACGATGATAACACATTTTTAGAATTGAGGATAATACATATTTGAAAAAAGCATCAGATTATTCAGCATAATTTTCAGATTGTAAAGATTCTGGATTGAATAATCTGCGTATTAATTATATACTTAAATCATTATTTTTTTGTATGACTTGTAGTACAATAATTATAGTGAAAATGATATTAATCGATAAAAAGAAAGGTGGCGTCATTTTGACAACCGGAAACGAATTAGGGCATTTACTTAACAAGGCATCACGCTTGATTAAACTTAAAGTAAATATTGAATTGAACGGGTTCTCTCTTACATTTCCTCAATATGTGCTGATTAAATATATTTATGAAAGCGAGAAGGCAAATCGTTCTGACGATTCGACACAGGAAAAGAAGGAATTATTATTCACACCGGCAGTGATTGCCGATAAGCTTGGGTATGTCAGGGCGGCTATTACCGGAATAATTGACAGGCTTATAAAGCTTGGTTTTGTCACCAGAGAGGTGAATCCTTCCGACAGGAGGTCACTGGTAATATCTCTGACCGATAAGGCAAGAAAAACCATTGAGGAAGTCGACGCCTTTCTGGACAACACCAGCAGCAAGATACTGGAAGGCTTTTCGCAGCCTGAAGTCGACGATCTTGGCGTATACCTCCACAGAATTATTAATAACATGGGCGAGGTGAAGGATTTGCGGGAACAGGATTTGTTACCTGACCTCGACGACTAGATACCAGACCTCCTGATACTGAGATGGTGACAATACTATGAAAACCTACATAAAATCCATAATTTCATTACCTGCGCCTGCAAAGCGGTTTCTTGCGACGGAGGCTTTATTCGGTCTGAGTATAGGACTCTGGATTCTCAACCTTAATTTCCACTTGAAATCAATTGGGTTCTCCGACCAACAGCTAGGCATAGTACTTGCTTTGGCTACTATTGGTACGGCCATCCTTTCACTTTTTGCAGGGGCGGTTTTGGGGAGGATAGGCTTTCAAAGGGCAATGGTCATCGGGTGTATTGCAAAAGGCATCGGGATGATAATAGTCGCTCTATCGGCAAGCTTTCCAATGGTTCTTATATGCCAGCTGTTATCCAGTGTTGGTGATGCCCTCGTGCTTTCTGCGGAATTCCCGTTCCTTTTAAGCCTGGTATCAGAGGAAGACAGGCACAAGGTTTACAATCTGCTTATGTTCATGTTCCTTGGCGCGATGATAGCCGGAAATATCATTGGAGGATACCTCCCCTCTCTGTTTGAAGGCTACGGTCGTCCTTTCCTTGTACCTCTTCTGGCTAGTGGAGTTATTTTTACAATCATGGGCATCCTCAGGATGGGGCTGCCGGTGAATAACATCCACCTGCAGACAAAGACAGCCTTCCTGGAAGTATTGAAGTCTCAAAAGGTGGTATCATATCTTGTATATGCTATCCTGGCCGGATTTTCAGTAAACCTGCTTTCATCGATGTCTAATATCATAATGAGGGATGTTTTCAGGTTTACCGAGTACCATGTCGGGATGATACTGTCTGCAGCCTCGTTAGCTTCCTGCATCTGTGTGTTTGTCATGCCTATGTTGCTTGAAAAATACAAGAGCTCAGGGCTTGCAGTAATTTCACAGGCTTTGGGGATATTATCCCTGGTAGTCCTTGCGTTCGCCGATGCCAGGGTATTTGTGATATTCTGGGTATTGAATGCCTATATAAGGGGTGCTCTTCCGGGAGTTATCGATAGTCCGATGCTTCAATCAATTCCTGCAAACATACAGGGCTCATACTCAGGTATGAGGATTTTCACAAATCAGCTGGGACAGAGCGCTGGAGCCTATACTGCAGGTATGATGCTAATGCTGTCGAATTATTCTATGATAATGATCCTTGCAGTCATTGCTTCGGTTTTTCAACTCTTGGTATATTACTTCTGGTGCAAGAGATACCTGGTTGTATGATATAACTCAACTTTCCCACCCCATTGATTCAGATTACCATGGTTCCGCTTGTGTGTTTCCGTTAAGGGATTAACAAATTCATTTCTTGATTCTATAATTTATCACAACATTCTGCGCATATTATATTGTGTTATGCTCCTATTTATATTGTGTTTTGTTCCTATGCGTTAAAAACGGAGCAATTGTTGATATCCTGATAATAATGCGGTATAATTCATTTCAATTTATGAGCGTTGGTAAGTTTTAGCCGGAATGAAACGGGTAAAATATAATGTAGCAAACGGCTCAGTAAAATAATAAGCATCCGGGGGAAGTAATATGAACAAAAAACAAATTGGAGTGATAGGACTGGCTGTTATGGGTAGGAATCTTGCCCTTAACATAGCTGATCATGGATACACGGTGGCAGCTTACAACCGTTCACCTGAAAAAACAGGGGAACTGTTGAAGGAAGATGCAAGCAAGCGCATAGCTGCAACCTGGTCAGTTGGAGAATTTGCCGGATCCCTTGAGACGCCGAGGAAAATCATAATGATGGTTAAAGCCGGGGATGCCGTGGATGAGACCATAAGACACCTTTTGCCTTTCCTGTCGGCAGGGGACATACTGATAGACGGCGGAAACTCCTACTATCCTGATACAATCAGGAGGAGCAGTGAGCTGGAGGCAAAAGGACTGCATTACATAGGAGCCGGGATATCGGGTGGTGAAGAAGGCGCCCGAAACGGGCCGGCAATAATGCCAGGTGGCGATGAGAGGGCATATAAAAAGATCGAAAGCATTCTTACCGATATTGCTGCCAAGGTTGATGGTGAGCCATGCTGCTCATATATTGGGAAGGATGGCTCTGGACATTTTGTCAAAATGGTTCATAATGGCATTGAATATGGAGATATGCAGCTGATATGTGAGGCATATGATATCCTGCGGAATGTTGCCGGCCTTTCGATGCCCGAATTGCAGAAAACTTTCACAGAATGGAACAAGGGTGAACTCAACAGCTATCTTATCGAAATCACATCCGAAATTTTATCTAAAAGCGATTCGGAAACCGGTAAATATATGGTAGATGTTATTCTGGATGTGGCCGGTCAAAAGGGCACAGGGAAATGGACCAGCCAGGCTGCACTTGATATGGGGGTTGCGACGCCTACTATAACAGAGTCGGTATTCCAGAGGTATCTATCCTCAATAAAAGAGGAACGGGTAGCAGCATCAGAAAAACTCAAAGGGCCGTCCCGCACTGCATCCAATTCCGGTAAAACGATGGCCGCTGAAGAAGAGACCAAGGCAAACTTAATTGAAATGGTTCGACGAGCGCTTTATGCAAGTAAAATATGTGCATATGCTCAGGGCTTCAGTCTGATGAAGGCTGCTTCCGAAGCAAATGGATGGGGGCTCAGGCTGGGTGATATAGCATCGATATTCCGTGGTGGCTGTATTATAAGGGCACAATTCCTGAACAGGATCAGGAATGCATATGAAAAGGAACCTGGGCTTTCAAACCTGCTTATGGATGACTATTTTTCAAACATCATGGAGAGTTACCAGGAAGACTGGAGAAATGCAACAATTGCTGCTATAAAAGCTGGAATTCCCGTTCCTGCATTTACAAGCGCGCTTTCCTATTATGACAGCTACAGGGCCAATCTTCTTCCCATGAACCTGCTGCAGGCGCAAAGGGACTATTTCGGGGCACATACATACAGGAGGACCGACAGGGAGGGCGCCTTCCATACACAATGGCAGGAATAGATGATTTTTGATATGGAATTATGATATTTATTGATAATATATGGATGACATGAGGAAGAAGGTATTGATATGATAAAAGAACAACCATGCAAAGTTAGTGAATTATCTTCCATAATGGTCATTTTCGGCGGAACAGGCGATTTGACCCATAGAAAACTGATGCCCGCATTATACAACCTTGTCTATGACAAGCTGATGCCCGAGCATTTTGCTGTCGTTTCAATCGGCAGAAAGGAAAAGACTCAGGAACAGTATAGGGATGAAGTTTTTGAATCACTTAAAAAGTATTCAAGGAACAAGCTGGATGAAACCAAGTGGGCCAAACTAAGGGGACTGATTTACTATGTGCAGTTTGATTTTACGGAGCAGAGCGGATACGACATCCTGAAAAACTTCCTCGAGGAACTCGAGGGCAATATCTGCGTGGGAGGCAACAGGATATTCTATATGGCCGTTGCACCGGAATATTTTGAAACCATTGTACATGGACTCAATGAAAGCGGCCTTTCCAAACCGGATGGATCAGGGAACTGGAAGAGGCTGGTCATAGAGAAGCCCTTCGGCAAGGACATAGCTACAGCCAGACAGCTCAACAACAAGCTCATTGAAGTGTTTCATGAACGCGACATTTACAGGATAGACCATTACCTGGGCAAGGAAATGATTCAGAACATAATGGTGTTGCGTTTTTGCAACACTGTATTCGAATCGATTTGGAGCAACAAGTTCATCGACAATATACAGATATCCCTTAGTGAGACAAACGGTATCGGATCAAGGGGCGGTTATTATGAAAATTCAGGAGCTATGCGGGATATGCTGCAGAACCATATAATGCAGATACTATCGCTGGTTGCCATGGAACCCCCTGTAAACCTGAAGACCGATTCCATAAGGACGGAAAAGCTGAAGGTCATCCAGGCGATAGAAGAATTCACGCCAGAAATGCTCAGGGATAATGTCGTATTCGGACAATATGGCAATGGGTTTATAGATGGTGTCCCTGTACCCGGCTACAGGGAGGAGGACAAAATTCCGGAAGACTCCTGTACCGAAACCTTTGTGGCCCTGAAGCTACATATCAACAACTTCAGGTGGTCCGGCACACCGTTTTATATCAGGACTGGAAAGCGGCTGGGCACCAAGTCGGCTGAAATAATCATCCAGTTCAAATCGATGCCCAGCATACTATATTTTAAGGATAGTCTTGTACAGGAACCAAACATACTGGTTATAAAAATACAACCCAATGTGGGTGTGTTCTTCCAGTTCAATACGAAGGACTTCAGTACCCATAGCGATATCATACCGACAAAGATGGATACAAACTATGTGAGCCCCATACAGGGCAATACCCCGGAAGCCTACGAACGTCTAATCTATGATATCATGCGCGGGGATACCACACTTTTCTCGAGGTGGGACGAAGTAGAGGCTTCGTGGATATTTGCCAACAGGATCATTGATTACAGGGAACAGAAGAGACACGTTTTCCCAAATTACAACGCCGGAACCATGGGGCCCATAAAAGCCTTTGAATTGATGGCACGGGACGGCAGGGAATGGTGGAATGTATGAGGATAATTGATATTTCGATGGATATCTCTTATGGGATGCCGGTATATAAGGGAAAAGAATCGAAAAGGCCTGTTTTAAAGATTGACAGTGATTTTGACACTGCAACCGTATATGAAACCAGGCTTGACATGAACCTTCATACCGGGACCCACGCGGATTCACCCATGCACATTTTCGATGGAGGCTTACCCATCAGCGGACTTGATTTGAGCAGGTTTGTAAGGAAGTGCCGGGTAGTTGACCTGACTGGACCAACGGACAAAATAGGCCGTGGGGAACTTGAGTGCAAGCAAATTGAGAAGGGCGACTTTGTTCTTCTCAAGACCCGAAATTCACTGGCTGATATTTTGGAAGGCCCCTTCATATTCCTTGATGGTCCAGGAGCCGAATATTTAAGAGATATAGGGGTTTCGGGAGTTGGGACCGACGGCCTCGGAATAGAGAGAGGACAGCCCGCTCATGAGACCCACAAGACCCTGATGGAAGCTGGAATCGTCATTTTGGAGGGGCTCAGGCTTAAAGAGGCCGAAGTGGGTGAATACCTGCTGGTTGCTGCACCACTGAAGATATACGGGGTGGAAGCTGCGCCTGCAAGGGCTATTCTTATCCAGGGCCTGAACGGATTTTAAGATTACATAACATATTATCTCAAAATAAAAATTTAATTTATCTGCAAAATCGCGGCTGTGGCATATGATATTATATGACTTTAACAGAAGGTGATATCATATGCCTGCACTACCGTGGAATTCCCGGAGAGTCCAAAAAAATGGACTTCTAAACAAAATAAGGTATAGAGGCGGGAATGAAGTACTTCTTGAGTACTTCCGCCGGCTATCTGAAGAATACCCGGAAAAAGCATCAGCACTAATTAATGAGGAAACCACAGGATTTTCTTTAATATACTTGCTCAGACAAGTTATAGAAGAGAAAGGACTGTCTGGATCCCTTAACCCGAGGAACCGTGAGGCATTAAGTTATGTAAACAACTTAATGTTCGAGGATTCAAAGGCTTTTACGACGCCTGATGAAGAAAACTTCAATCAAAGCAGGTCGTATATTGATTGTATGAATGTGAACCCTTCCACCCGTAAATGGATACTGGAGACGGGTAAATCGGATGATGGACTTGACGAACATTACGATGAAATTCTCGACAACGCATCAATAATACTCTTAAAGGTTCATAAGGACAAAACTGCCATTAAGGACGTGACGGATATCATATTTAAGCGGCACCGCAGGGGGTCCTACTACCATGATCTGGTATGGGGCCTTTTTGAAACGGCAGATCCATGTTGCCTTGACAACATAGTACGGTATCTCTGTTCATCCGATTACAGGGATGTTGAACTGGCGAGAAAACTACTGAACTTCATACCCTGTTTTGATGCAAACCGCAATGTGGATGTCTCAAAACAGTATGCATACTGCCGGAAATGGCTGGATGAAAACAGGGAAAACCTTTTCTACGTAGGGGAAGGCTTCCAGCAGACGGACAAACCACGTCCATTCATAGTCCTTAAGAATATGGACGCACAGGATCCGGATTTTTCCGGGCGGCCATCGGGGGGGTGCTGACATGATAAGTATAGCAAATGGTGGATTCGACATGGATGGCTTTATTGACACATACCAGCCCGATTCTTTTGGAATGGGAATTCTTAAGAGGATGCATGAAGGCAGTGAAGGATTTAACTATCGCTCACCAGAACAGCTGGCTTTTGAAATCAAGCTTAGAAGGAACCTTGTGAATGCTGCCAGGGATCTCAATGGGAGTGGGTTTGCTTTCAGAGTATTCAGAAAATCAATGTGTAATGAAGAATATTGGAACAGGACTGGAAATGGTGGATTTGAACTGAGAAACGGCGTAAAACCGTATGACGCAATCAGGGACATTTATGTGCACGGCACCAGATATGGCACCGAATGTGCTACGGCGATAGTGATCGTCGTTTACAAGGCGCTGGCGGATGCAATGCCGGAAACACTTTTCAACCGGTTGTTTCCGGACATTTACCTTATGGATTGGCAGAATCTTGATCCAAAGCTTGGGATTGAAGACTATCACCGCGACCCAGTGTATTTACCCGGAGATTGCAGGTATTTCAAGAATCCGGATGTCAATCCGATGACACCGGAATGGCAGGGGGAAAATGTAATCGACCTCGGTAACGGCTTGTATTGGGGACATGGCATCGGTATCGGAAACGCTGAAAGGATGATTTATGTCCTTAACAGGAAGAGGATACCGGGATCGGACAGGACAGCGTACCTGATGGACTCTGTAAGAAGGCCGGACTTCAAGTATCTTGCAGACAGGGTTTCTGAATATTCCGCGGTTGGAGCCGGTTTGGTTTAATTACCAGGCCGCTCCTCTTCATTTTCCATAAATGTTACAGGCCACTAGTTCAACTTATTCAAATATTATGTTATGATATTATTGTCTGGACAGTTCATGTTGGCAGTTAGTTGGCATGATTCTTGCTCTATATATTATCTGTAACCACATTATGATAGGTTCAAAAAAATATAAACTAATTAATTTGGGAGGTTTTTAAAAATGGGAATAGGCACATATGAAGCTTATAAAGAGCGCTTGCTCAAAATGAAACCCAATGTATATCTTCATGGTAAAAAGGTCGACCGTTCGGGAGATTGGATAGACGGTGGCTGCTATGTTATGAAACAGACCTACGATATGGCAAACGATCCGGAATTTGAGGATGTATGCACCGCTACTTCACACCTCACAGGCAAGAAGATCAACCGTTTCACGCACATCCACCAGTCAAAGGAAGACCTGCTCAACAAGCAGCTTATGACAAGGCTCCTTTGCCACCGTGTAGGAGGCTGCACACAGCGCTGCATGGGTGCGGACGCACTCAACGCCCTCGCGGTAGTGACATTCGATTGTGATGCTGCCTGCGGTACAAATTATCACGAACGTTTTAACAAGTACCTTTTATACTGCCAGGAAAATGACCTGATCTGCAACTGCGCCCAGACCGACGTTAAGGGTTCACGTAATCCCAAGTACAAGAGGGCACACATGCAGCCCGATCCGGATCAGTTCGTACATGTTATAAAGACTGACGTTGATGGTATCGGCATTGACGGCAAGCCCTGCAAGGGTATAATTGTACGTGGCGCAAAGATATGTAACTCAAATGCCCCGTATGTTGATGAAATAATCGTTAACCCTACCAAGTTCATGGGTAGCGGCGATGAGGGCTATGCTGTAGCTTTTGCGCTGCCGGCTGACTGGGAGGGCATCAAACTGATGGCACTTCCCGGCAAGCATCACAAGAGGAAACACCTTGAAGCGCCATTCGCAAATGTTGGAGACGTAGAATCCCTGACAATTTTCGATGATGTTTTTGTACCAAATGAGAGGGTGTTCATGAATGGCTTTGACCAGCCGGACGTTCTCCAGTATGCCGGATATCTTGCACTGATGTTTGCACACTATCACAGGCATTCCTACACAGGCTGCAAGACGGCCGTTTCAGAGGTTATTGCGGCACAGGCGGCACTTGTTGCCGATGTCAACGATATCGCAAAGGAACACCATGTACGCGAAAAGATCTGTGACATAATCAGCACCGCAGAACTTGTATTTGCTGCCGGACAGGCCTCTGCATACCGCGCAGTCCAATTCCCCAACGGTTCATGGGTGCCGGACGAGATACTCACCAACGCAGGCCGTAAGCTTGCAGGCGAGAAGATATATCATGAATATGAGACATTGGCTGACCTTACAGGTGGCGTATGTGCTTCATTACCGACTGAGGAAGAATTCTTCGCACCTGAAACAGCCGAGCTCTGCAACAAATACATCATGCGTAATCCGGCATACACTGCCGAAGAGACCCACAGAACTATGCGCATGATGGAAGACAAGCTCTGCGACGCATTTGAAGCTGCACAGGCAGTTGCAGGCGTTCATGGAGGCGGATCACCGCTCATGGAGACAATAACCATGATGAGCCGTTACGACCTTGAGCCGCTGAAGAATATCGCCAAGTACCTGGCAGGTTTTGAAGGTGTCAAGCTTCCCCGTTACGAGCGTGCTACCGCGACTCCAAGGGCAATGCTTGATAAATTCAAGAAGACACAGCCAGTAGCTCCAACAGAAAAGTGATAGTATAAAAAGTATACACAACAGCAGTAGGGGTAACCCTTCTGCTGTTTCTTTTCTATACAAGTATAAATACGTGTACATAAAATAAAGACAAAAGACAACAATTCTATTCAGGTAATTTAATATCTTTTTGATTAATATGGCCAATATGGTGCTATATATTTATAGCATGCCGTAAACAAACAGCTTTAATATTCCACCTTCGATAAATCTGGCATGATTCTTGCAGTATGAATTATTGACTTACGAAAAATACAATTGGATTAAAACTCAATTAACCAAATGTCCTTATAGGAGGTATATGTTATGGCTATTGGAACGTATGAAGCATACAAGGAAAGACTGCTTAAAATGAAACCGAACGTATATATGAACGGCAAGAATGTTGATCGTTCCGGAGACTGGATCGACGGCGGAACATATGTAATCAAGTTTACTTATGACCTGGCACACGATCCCGATTATCTGGATGTATGTACAGCAACTTCACACCTTACTGGTGAAAAGATCAACCGTTTCACACACATCCACCAGTCAAAGGAAGACCTGCTCAACAAGCAGCTTATGACAAGACTCCTCTGCCACCGTGTCGGCGGCTGTACACAGCGCTGCATGGGCACAGATGCACTCAATGCACTCGCTGTAGTAACTTATGATTGTGATGCTGCTTGCGGCACAAATTATCATGAACGTTTTAACAAGTACCTTTTGTTCTGCCAGGAAAACGATCTTGTGTGCAACTGTGCACAGACCGATGTAAAGGGTTCACGTAATCCCAAGTACAAGAGGGCACACATGCAGCCCGATCCGGACCAGTTTGTACATGTTATAAAGACGGATGTTGATGGTATCGGCCTTGATGGCAAGCCCTGCAAGGGAATAATCGTTCGCGGCGCAAAAATCTGCAACTCCATAGCTCCCTACGCCGATGAAATCATCGTAACACCCACAAAGTTCATGGGCCCTGGCGATGAAGGCTATGCAATAGCTTTTGCCCTGCCTGCAGACTGGGATGGAATCAAACTGATGGCACTTCCCGGCAAGCATCACAAGAGGAAACACATTGAAGCACCATTTGCAAATGTAGGCGATGTAGAATCCCTGACTATTTTTGATGACGTTTTCGTTCCTGATGAAAGAGTGTTCATGAATGGCCTGGACCAACCGGATGTACTCCAGTATGCCGGTTATCTCGCACTTATGTTTGCACACTATCACAGACATTCCTACACAGGCTGCAAGACGGCTGTTTCAGAGGTTATAGCTGCACAGGCTGCGCTGGTTGCAGATGTAAACGATATAGCAAAGGAACCCCATGTCCGTGAGAAGATATGCGATATAATCAGCACAGCTGAACTTGTATTTGCTGCAGGACAATCTTCTGCACTGCGTGCGGTCAAGTTCCCCAACGGATCCTATGTGCCAGACGAGATACTCACAAATGCAGGACGTAAGCTTGCAGGACAGAAGATCTATCACGAATACGAGACATTGGCTGACCTGACAGGCGGCGTCTGTGCTTCACTGCCGACGGAGGAATCCTTCTACGCGCCTGAGACAGCCGAACTATGCAATAAATATATCATGCGTAATCCTGACTATACTGCAGAACAGACACACAGAGTCATGCGTATGATGGAAGACAAGCTCTGCGATGCCTTTGAAGGAGCACAAGCCGTTGCAGGTGTGCATGGCGGCGGATCGCCTCTCATGGAGACCATCACCATGATGAGCCGTTACGACCTTGAGCCTCTGAAGGATATAGCCAAGTACCTGGCTGGCTTTGAGGGTGTGAAGATGCCTCGTTACGAGCGCGCAACCGCGACTCCGAGGGCTATGCTGGACAAGTTTAAAAAGACTGCAGCAGCACAGGAACAAAAGAAATAGTTAAATTTTCGACATTATAATTAAAGTCGGGGGGGTAAGTTTGGCATAAAGCCACTCTGCCCTCCTGTCTGTGCATGAAGGAGTAGCTGATGGATGGTAAAATAGCGTCAAAGTTGTATTCCAAAGGGAAGATAGGCAAGCTTGAACTCAGGAACCGCTTTGTGATGACAGCCATGCATACCGCCTACAACACAGATGGGGTGGTAAGCGATGAAATGGTAGAGTTTTACCGCAGGAGGGCAAAAGGCGGCGCCGGACTGATCATCGTCGGAGCATCAGGCGTTGATCCGCTTCGACTCAACCACCATGGGATGCTGCGCCTGAGTGATGATATATACATACCGGGTTTGAAGCGTCTTACTGAAGCCATCCACGCCGAGGGAGGCCTTATATTCCCACAGCTCATGCATCCCGGGCGGTATGCCCGCTCAAAGGAATATGACGGACTTCAGGCTGTTGCTCCTTCGGAGGTTTCGTCACGTTTTACCGGAGAGACCCCCAGGGAACTGACAATTGAAGAAATCGAACAGATAGTATCATTTTTCGGCGAGGCTGCCGGAAGGGCTAAAGAGGCGGGCTTTGACGGGGTTGAAATCACAGCAGCCTCAGGATACCTGTTGGCCCAGTTCCTTTCTCCCATGACGAACAAACGCACGGATATTTATGGCGGCGACCTTGAAGGCCGACTGACCTTCCCGCTGGCGGTCATTGCTGCTGTAAGGAAAGCTGTAGGGCAGGAGTACCCTGTAATGATCAGGGTTGCGGGCAATGACTTTATGCCTGGTGGCAATACATGGGTGGAGACTGTGCAGGTATGCAGGGCTTTTGAAAAGGCCGGGGCTGATGCTATAGACGTCACCGGCGGCTGGCATGAGACGGCTGTGCCACAGCTGACTATGGAAGTGCCCTATGGTGCATTTGCCTATCTGGGAAGGAAAATCAAGGAGTCTGTAAGCATACCGGTGGTTATGTGCAACAGGATGACACCTGTCGTTGCCGAGAGGGTTATTGATGACGGCTGGGCTGATTTCGCCGGATTTGCACGTGGCTTCCTTGCTGAACCCAATCTTGCCGTTAAGGCCATAAAGGGCGACTATGCCGGAATCCGGCCGTGTGTGGCCTGCAACCAGGCATGTATGGATCATATCTTCTTCGGCAAGCAATTGAACTGCCTCGTCAATGCAGAAGCGGGAAGGGAAACCGACCTGATGAAGAATTCACTGCTCCCAACAGAAACACTATCCTTAAAGCCTCAAAAAATTCTGGTTGTGGGCGCAGGTGTGGCCGGTCTGGAATACTCCAGGGTAGCAGCGCTGCGTGGCCATTCGGTGACAATATGGGAGGAAAAAGGCTGGCACGGCGGTCAAGCAAACATTGCGGCGCAAATAGAGGGGCGTCAGGAATTTCTCAAATTTACGGATTATCTGAAAGCTGCCTGCAGGAGTTTAAATGTTGAAATCATATACAGTAAACCGGCAAACCCGCTGGATGTCATTGAAGCGGTTAAAACAGAAAATTTTGACAGGGTCGTGATAGCCACAGGCAAAAGGGCTCTGGGATTTCCGCTTCAGACCGATGGCAGCATATCGGTGGTCCATGCATGGGATGTAATAACTGGAAAGGCAGCAACAGGGATGAAGACAGTTGTAGTCGGAGGAAATGGACAGGGCATTCAGACGGCCATGAAACTGGCCAAGGCGGGAACCATTGACGGACCGACACTGAAATTCCTGATGCAGTTTCAGGCGGAGAGCCCCGAAGAGCTGTTCAAACTGATGAATGACGGTACCAAATCGGTTACGGTCGTTGAAGCTGGCAAGGGAATCGGCAGGGATATCGGCCCGAGCACCAGGTGGTCCATGCTCATGCTGCTGAAACAGCTGCACATTAAAACAATGGAGCAGACAAAGGTCATTGACCTCAGGCAGGGCAATATAATTGTTGAGAAAACCACAGGAGACCAATCGGATGCGGCAGTTGATCAGATGAGCATTCCTGCGGATACGTTAGTGGTTGCGGCCGGCTATATGCCTAATGCCGAGCTGTATGCGGCCATTGAAGGTCAGATTGAAGGCTTGTGCCTGATAGGTGACGCAAGGAAGCCTGGTAGTATGCTTGATGCGGTCAGAAGCGCGTATGAAGAGGCATCGGTGATATAGGTCAGGTATGATTAGTGAGAATCAAGTATGATAAGTGAAATTATGAAAAGCCCATCAATGGAATGTATATACCGGGAAAAAGGATGTATGATATAATGTATACAAAAGATACAATCCTCGGAGGGGCTATGAACAACGAAACTTATGCCGTGACCACTAATGTTATTAAAAAGTGGGACCCCAAGCTTTTTTTCAATATTCTTGACAACATTCAGGATGTTGTAATGGTGATAGATGCAGACACAACTATAGTATATGCCAATGAGGCTTATACCAAGATACTTGGTGTCCCTGTCCAGAAGGTTTTGGGCAAACGCCTGGATTCGTTTGAAGCTACCGCTTCGGCAATCAAGGTGCTCCGTACTGGAAAACCAAGTCACAATCAGAGGGATTACATATCCTCTGTTGGAATTGATGTCATGGGGAGCGGCTTCCCGCTGTTCGATGGCGATAAGATAATTGGTTGTGTAGCAATATTTTACAATATATCCGAAGTGGTTCAACTGAATAGTGAACTTCAGAGGACCAAAGGTGTTGCAGACTATCTCCAGGACCAGTTGAACAGGAGCGGTCAGCTGCCTCTATCCTTTAAAGATTATGGCTCAAGGAACAAACGGATGATTACACTGCTGGAACTGGCGGCTAAGGTAGCACGTACGGACAGCACAGTCCTCATCAGGGGGGAAAGCGGAGTAGGTAAGGAAGTTCTGGCAAAAGCAATTCACAACAGCAGCAAGAGGAAGGATAAGCCCCTTATTAAGGTGAACTGCGCAGCTATTCCAGAAACGTTGCTGGAGAGTGAATTGTTCGGCTATGAGGAGGGCGCATTCTCCGGGGCAAAGAAGGGCGGAAAGCTCGGGAAATTTGAAATTGCCCATGGAGGAACAATATTCCTTGATGAAATAGGTGATATGACACTCAGCATGCAGGCCAAGCTCTTGAGGGTTTTACAGGAGAAGGAGCTGGAAAGGGTCGGAGGCAACAAGACCATCAAGCTGGATATAAGAGTGGTTTCGGCAACAAACCGCGATCTTGAAAAGATGGTTGAGGAAGGGGCCTTCAGACAAGACCTTTTCTACAGGATGAGCATTGTACCGCTCACAATCCCACCACTGCGGGACAGGAAGGACGACATACCCTCCCTTGCTGAAAAACTGCTGGAGCAGATTTCCAAGGATGCCGGGCAGGAGATCACGATATCCCAGCAGGTCATGGGGATACTGCTCGAATATGACTGGCCTGGTAATGTAAGGGAACTGCAGAATGTACTGGAATATGCCTTTGTCCTGCGGGATGGTGCAAGGCTTGAGGTTGAAAACCTGCCTGTTTACCTGAGGCCGATAAACAAGGATAAGCCAACAGGCAAGGACATACTAACAGGCAAGGACATACTAACAGGCAAGGACATGCCTGAAGACACCGATGCGACTGTAACAACAATGCTGAGTGAAGTTGCCGGTGAAAAGGTCACCGGAGCCGGAGCCGGGGCAGGAGCCCAAAACATGAAGCAGACTGTTGAAAAAGTGGAGAAGCTTCTCATGGAGGCTGCACTCAAGCGGAACAACAACAACCGCAGCAACGCCATAAAGGAACTTGGCATTTCACGGAGATCCTTTTATGAGAAGCTCGAAAAATACAAAATAAATAACTAATAATAAAATTATACATAACAGGAGTAAGAAAGGATTATTTTTATGGTTTACAGGAATTTTAAAGAGGTTATTGAAAAATGCAAAGCAAATTCAATTAAGAAAAATGTAGCCCTTGTATGTGCGGAAGATGATCATGCGCTGGAAGCGATGATGATGGCATGCAGGGACGGTATAGTAAGGCCCGTTCTTATCGGCAATAAAGAGATAATTGAAAAGAATCTTGAGAAGCACGGAGAGCTTGCACGTGAATGCCGCATAGTCGCCACAAACAGTACAGAGGAATCAGTTAAGGCTATGGTCGAATTGGTCAGGAATGACGAAGTTGCTGCTGTAATGAAGGGACTTCTCCAGACACCTGACCTCATGAGGGCTGTAGTAAGTAAGGAAAACGGACTCAGGACAGGCAAGCAGATGTCACATCTTGCATTCAAGGAACTGCCCAATTATCACAAAATTATTTGCTTTACCGATGTCGCACTCAATATGTACCCCGACCTTGAAACAAAGAAGCAACTGATTCTCAATGCAGTAGAAATCATGACAATGATTGGCTACACAGACCCCAAGGTCGCAGTGCTTTGTGCGGTAGACGAAGTAAATCCCAAGATGCCTGAATCTGTTGATGCTGCTGAACTCAAGAGGCTCAACCAGATCGGTGAGATCCCGGGCTGCATAGTGGAAGGTCCGATTTCATATGACCTGGCACTGTACAAGGAAGCAGTAGAGATCAAAAACTACCAGAGCCCGGTTGCCGCCGATGCGGATATTCTGATTATGCCTAATATTCATGCAGGCAACATATTTGTAAAAACTCTGGAATTTACTGCAGATACAAGAGGCGGAGGCTTCATTGTAGGAGCAAAGGTGCCGATAGTGCTGACTTCGCGCTCATCGCCCACATTGGAAAAATACTATGGACTTATAATGAGTTCAATTATTGAACAACGTCATTAATTTTGAAAGGGGATAATAAAAATGTCAGCAACCACTAGCAAATGGGTCCTCGCTATCAATCCAGGATCCACTTCAACCAAGATAGCTTTATTTGAAAATGAGGTCGAACGGTATAAAATGAGCCTGGACCATTCCACTGAGGAGCTGCAGAAATTTAAATTCGTAAACGAACAGTATGAATTCAGGAAGCAATCCATTCTTGATTATCTTAAGGAAATCAACTTCGATATAAAAAATCTTTCAGCAGTTGCCGGACGCGGAGGCGGATTGCCTTCAGTAAAGAGCGGTGCATACACCGTCAACGACCGTATGCTTAAGAGGCTTGCTGAAAGGCCTCAGGGAGAGCACGCTTCAAACCTGGGCGCAAAGCTTGCGTACGAAATTGCAGCCCCTCTTGGCAAGCCTGCTTTTATTTACGATTCAGTCGCCGTTAATGAACTGGATGAAATCGCCAGGATTTCAGGAATGCCTGAAATCGAAAGGAATCCTCTGACTCATGCTCTCAACATGAGGGCACAGGCGATAAAATATGCAAAGAGCATAGGTAAAGCGCACAAGGATCTCAGCCTTATAGTTGCCCACCTTGGCGGCGGTATAACCATGAGCTTACATCGTGATGGCCACATGGTCGACATTGTAAAGGATGACGAGGGTCCATTCTCTGCTGAGAGGACCGGAGGGTTGCCCAGCGGTGAGCTCGTAAAGGTCTGCTTTAACGGTAAACATGATTTTGTTGAAATGGACAGGAAAATAAAAGGCAGAGGCGGACTGGTGGCATATCTCGGAGTCAATGACGCCAGAAAAGTCCAGGATATGATCGCAGCTGGTGATGAAAAAGCAAAACTGATCTATTCGGCGATGGGCTACCAGGTAGCAAAGGGCATTGGCCAGCTTGCAGCAGTAGCTAAGGGCAAGGTGGACTGCATAATCCTCACCGGCGGAAACGCTTATTCAAAAATCCTGTCTGAACAGATCGTCGGAATGATAGACTGGATAGCACCTGTAGAGGTTTACGGCGGGGAGAATGAACTGGAATCCCTTGCAATGGGCGCCCTCAGGGTCATAAATGGTGAAGAGGAACCCAATGAATATGATGAGGCTACCGACAACGGAAAATAATTGACACGGGGACGGGGTGACAACCCGTCCCCAACCTATATATGGAGGTAATATAATGGACAGGAATATACCACTTTGGCAGGACAGGAAGGACGTATATATGACCTGGTGTCCGCCGGCAACTTTACAGGATACCAGCGGTAAAAAACCAGCCGTGATAGTTTGCCCCGGAGGCGGGTACATGATGACCGCAGACGGTGAAGCGGAGCCGGTGGCATATAAATTTGCCGCCAATGGGTATCAGGCATTCGTGCTCAGGTATTCCACCATTAAAACCGGAAATTCTGCTTTCCCGGGACCGTTATTCGATCTGGCGAAGGCAATGCTGCTTTTGCATGAAAAAGCCGTAGAATGGGGTATCGACACCGACAGGATTATTGTTTGCGGATTCTCTGCCGGGGGACATCTTGCTGCCAGCCTGGGTGTTTTCTGGAACGAAGCTTTTCTGACAGAGAAGTTAGCCGGGGATGGATTGATAAATGGTGCAGGGCTGCCGGACGCGAGAGTATTAAAACCCGCCGCTCTGGTACTTGGATACCCTGTCACAGACCAGACGAAATCCCTAAAGGAATGGACAACCATATCACCCGAAGGTGAGACCATAGACCTCAGGAAAATCTGCAACCAGGCGACTTATGGAAAAGCTGAACCGACCCTTGAGGACCAAATAAGAATCAGCCCTGTAAACCATGTTACGGTAAATACACCGCCAACTTTCATATGGCATACTGCTGAAGACAATATGGTTTTTGTAGAAGGTTCGCTGTATTTCGGACTGGAGTTGACAAAACAAAAAATCCCCTTCGAGCTTCACATATTCGAAGAAGGACCCCACGCACTTTCGCTTTGCGATGAGACAACAGTAAGGGACGAAGAACAACTCAAGCTGACATGCAGGGCATGGTTCGGACTGGCGTTGTCCTGGCTGCACAGGCATGAGTTATAATGCTTTCTCATATAAAGGCTTATAAAACTTTATCAGTTCATCATAAAAATGCAATGCGGCTTTTGAAAGGTAGTGGTTCTTAAGTTTCGCAATCCCAAAGGCCAATGTACATGACTCATCCATAATGCGGACATAATGCGAGGGCGCACCATTTTGGTTACCCCTTTCCTTAAACCAATTGACTATGGAAGCAGGTACCATACAGATCCCATAATTGCAGGCAACGAGATTGGCTATTACGGTCGGCTCGTTGCCTTCAAACATTATTTTCGGAGTGAAACCTGCTTTTTTGCAGGATTCTACGAAAATCTCGCGTTGGCCTGAGCCTGAGTTGTTTACTATAAAGCGGTCATTGCTGAAATCACTCAATTTGGCGGCACCCTTGTCAGCCAGGGGATGGGTGTCTGGCAGCAGTATTATCTGTTCCTCATTATAAAGGGGCTGCCAGATTATTGAGGGGGATTCGATGGGTACAGTGGAAATGGCAAAATCTATTTCGTGGTTCTCAAGCCCCTCCTTCATTTGCTGTGGTGATTCGCTGAGCTGCTGAAAGGATACGTTCATGTTGCTTGCAAGATATTCATGCAGAAATCTGTTTATTACGCTTGGAACCGATATGGCTATTGAAACACTCCCATGAAGTATCCCTGCCATATCATTCACTTCTTTTATGCTGTTGTTGATTTGTGACAGTATCTGGTCGGCATGCTTAAGGAAGGTCTTGCCGTATGTATTAAGGAAAATCCGGTTTCCATCCCTTTCAAACAATTTCACCCCAAGCTCACCCTCCAATTTGGAGATGGATTTACTCAGGGCAGGCTGAGCCATGTGTAAATGCTCCGCAGCCTTTGTTATATGCTCCAGATCTGCAACGGTCTTAAAATAGAGGATTTGATTTATATCCAATTAAACACCTCCCGTTATCTATTTTGATAATCATCATAACCGGAAGATTATATTAGCATAATACATTATATATTAGACCCAGATGCCAGTAAAGCATATAATTATATCCAGAGTAACCGTGAGCGATTGATCAGGCATCGCCCGGAGACATCCTGTTCATTAAAGTTCCATTTAGTTATCAGAGAAAAGAAACAGTCGTGTTTATCAGATGGCTGGTATGCCATATTATTTGTTTTATGTCTATTTGTTAAATGTTTTATGTTTATTAGTCATGTCTAAAAATCGGAGGTTTAAATATGAAAGGAATAGTCATCTATTATTCTGCTACAGGGAACACGGCGCAAATAGCACAGGCGATTTACAAAGGAATGAGCACGGAGCTCGAGGTTTGCGATATTGCTTCGATCAGGAAGGCTAATCCTGCTGATATGGCCAAATATGACCTTATTGTGGTCGGAGGGCCTATCTGGTATTACCGTGAGACAGCAAACCTGCGGGATTTCATTTACAACATGCCTGATATGAGCGGCAAGCTTTGTGTACCTTTCTGCACCCATGGCTGCGGGCCCGAAGGCTTTTTGTTCAGCCTCTCTACAGCCATCAGACGCAAAGGTATGACGATCATAGGCTGGAATGACTGGTATGGATCTGTTTACCAGGTTTTGCACATGCCCAAGCCCTATATGACTGACGGGCATCCTGATGAAATTGATTTAAAAGAAGCTGAGGCCTTTGGACGAGATATGGCTTTAAGAGCCAGGAGGGTTGCTGCCGGTGAAAAGGATCTTATACCAAAAGTAGGCACCGGGGCTGATAGAGACCCCCTCTGGTCTGTCTTCAAATTTGAAGAAAAGCATGTCCCGGAGCAGGGCAAAGGGCCTGTACAGCCTGATGCATCCATGCCAGAAAAGCCGAAATTCAAACCTGTAAGGGCTGTCAGGAAATTTGATATGAACAAATGCACCTATCCTGCATGTACCAAATGCATCGACAACTGTCCGATAAACAGCATCGACTTTTCTGTGGACCCGCCTGTCATAAAAGACAACTGTATCAATTGTGCACTGTGCGATAAGATGTGTCCTGCATCCGCCATCGAGGTGAATGCAGAAGCGATGATGCAAAGGACCCAGCACAGGATCAATATGGATAAATGCACTTACCCCAAATGCACCCTGTGTGTTGATTATTGTCCCATGCAAAGCATTGATTTTTCTGTAATCCCGCCGGTTTTCAAAAAGAATTGCGAAGGGGATGACCTTTGCTGGGTTATCTGTCCCAATGACGCAATTGAAATAACTAATATCAGCACAACCCATGAGCCGATGACAATGACGAGTCTGGACGACCATCCCTTCCTCAACATGATCGCGGAAGCGGAAGCGAAGGGAAAATTCAGACGGCTTGTTCCATTGGATAAGGTAGGCGTGAACAATATTATCTGGAAAAATCCCAATGCACCCAGATTTACCATCGATCACGAACCAGGATAATGTCATTCAAAAGGTATATTTCCTAATTAGATAAGAATCAGGAGATTGATGACGTGGAAAGACAATATCAGATCTTTTATCCCGGAGTATATTCGGAATCAGAAAGAACAGCTCTGGATGAAGTGAATGCCAGAATAGGAAGCGTTTCTGCCGGAACCGTCATAGAAACAAAAACGGCTGAAGCGGCTTCAATTGCCAAATATGCCCGACATTGGGATCCGTACAACCCGCTGTATAATGACAGGGAGTACGCAAAGGGTACAATATGGGGCGATGTAATAGCTCTTCCATGCTATGTGTTTGAAGAGAATATGGGCTACTTTCCAATGCTGGACGATAAGGCAGGCAAGTTTGGCGACGTTTTCTATTACGCCAATGACGGCGGTGATGTGGAGCTGTTTGCACCGGTTTATGCAGGAGACACCCTCAGGATCGTTAAGGAAGATCAGGCGGTAAAGGATGTGACAGCAAAGGATGGAGACATATACCGGCGTCTCGACTTGTTCGGGAAGCATGCGATGTACAATCAAAGGGATGAACTGATAGGCAGGGGTCTGTCTTATGCTCGAAATGCCATGATACGTTATACCGACGGAGGAAAAGTACCCAGCGAATTCGAGAAGACTTTCGAATGGCTGGATTCCATACCCGAAGTCCATATAACCACCGATGAAGAGTGGGATTTCATAAAATCGCTTTGGAAAAAAGAGCTGATCAGGGGTAATGCGACGCTGTACTGGGAAGACGTCAGTATAGGCGATGAACCTGCATGGGCTTGCCCGGGCCCTGTTTCGGATATCGACATGATACGCCTCCACGGTGAAATGCTGCTGGGTATGCCCGATACAAGGGGATGGATGGAGATGGGGGTGCCTTTGCTGAAGGATGCCTACGGTCAATATCTGCATATGATTGCACGGCATTATTCATATTGCAGAAACCCTAAATCAAGAGCGGTATTCTTCAACTTTACAGGACGCAACTTCATACTCCGTATGGTATCAAACTGGATGGGCGATGACGGTTTCATCAGAAGGTTCAACTGGCGTTTCCAGAATCTTTTCAAATGCATGTCCGACAACCGTCCCGGGGAGGAATACCTTAACCTGGTTCCTTATATGAAAGGGAAATATGTTAACCGGCATGGAATGGAAGGGGATACACCGGTATGCAAAGGCTATGTGACCGACAAATATATAAAGGACGGAGAACACCTTGTGGACATGACCTGCTGGGCGGAGACCCTGGACAAAGACATCATTCAAGTGGTGTTCTGTACTGTCAAGCTACCAACCAGGGGCAACGGTTCATATTCAGGAATGAATAATTATTAATAAAAATTTATAACAGGGAGAGCTAAATATGGCTAATTTTAATCCAAACGATTTTGAAGTGTTGTATCCCGGTGTTTACACAAAAAGGGAAAAGGATTTGGTTGAAAAATATTTCGCTGACAACAAGTCGCTGGAAGCACGAGGGGAGGTTGACGTCAAAGCCCTCATCAGCGGAAAGCTGCCGAAGGACACCCCCGGAATAGGACCGACGTTGGTAGTAACGGAAGCTATGGTCCGGTATAACAATGAAAAATATGATCCCGGGAACCCCTTGCTGAATGTAGCTGAATATGCTAAAAAGCTTGGGTATGAGAATATCCTCGCATTCCCCTGCTACGGAGCCCATGATGATACATTCATGGTACCCTGGCCGTCGGAGACAAGAGATACCCTGCTTGTTTCACAGCTCAGCCACAGTGTTACCGCCTTCAAACCCGTATATCCCGGAGACACCCTCTATCTTATTATGGATTCCCGTCATGTAACCGACCAGACGCCGCCTGAAGGCTCGATATACAGGAGCGTTTCCATCATATCGGCCGGAAGTGTTTATAACCAAAAGGGAGAAAAGGTCAACGACGTTGTTTTCAGTGTCACAGAAAGTCTGAAAGTGTATAAAGAGGGCAAAAGACCTGAAAAGATGGGCTTTGACAAGGTTTGGGAAGCACCTGACTGGATGTCCAGGCCGGAGCACTGTTACAGCGACAAGGATTGGGAATACATTAAGAACCTATGGGCACAGGAGAAGCGTCGTGGTGATATGCCTCTTTACTGGGAGGATGTTAAAATAGGTGACGAGCCCACATGGACTGCGGACGGCCCCATACTTGAATCTCTCGCGCCTACAGCTCCATATGGTTTGGGTGCAGGTGGCAGCCGTACAATGAAAAAGGAAATCATGGATCCTGTTATTCTGAAAACCATGATAAGGGACGATATTGACGGGATTTATCGCCTGGCAGATAAAGCAGCCTATGTACCGGCTGTTCCGGATAATGCCGTGGCTCATTGGTCTATAGAACCTGAAAAGAAAGACGATGCAGCCATTAATACCGCAGACATCCACAAGCAGACCGAGACAAGGGCTGCCCTCATCAACTTCCTGGGCCGTGAGATTGCATGCCGGCACCTGTTTAACTGGATGGGGGATTATGGATGGCTTTACAATATACGCTGGGGGATCATGCCTTCTGAAGCCCATGCTGCCCTGGGTAAAAAGGTGCCCAAAAGTCCTTATAAAGAGCATTTCCTTGCCAGGGTTCCATATATGAAAGACAAGTACGCCCTTGCCCATGGATTGACTAAGGATCTTGCTATAGTCAAGTCATATGTCTATGATAAATATTCGCGTGACGGTGAATTTTTCGTAGATCTTGCCTGGTGGATTGAGACTATTGAAGGGGATATCTGGCTGGAAGGCGGAGCTACAGTAATTCTGCCGTCAAAATTGGCATAAACGTAAGAGCAGAAAAGATTGCTAAAATGAAAAGGAGACTGTTATGAAGGCACTGAAATACTATTAATTGTTGTGAAAATTAACTGGTGGTTTTTGAGGGTGGGTATAATGCCTGCCCCTGGGACATATACATCGGAAGTAATTAAACTTCCGAGGGGGCTAAAATAAAGGAGGAGAATCATGAAAAAGAATGTCAAAATCCTTGCACTTATCCTCGGGTTATTGCTGGTATTAAGCGCATGCGGCGGAACGCAACCAGCTACTGGTACACAGACTGGCGACAGCACACAGGCAGGCAGTGATACACAGACCAGTGGAAGCGCTCCTGCAGATACTGCACCTGCAGCAGCTGGACCGAAAACCCTTACAGTAGGAACCATACAGAAGACAGACACTTTTGACCCCACCGAAGCTGTCCAGCAAATGGGCGGTAAACTGGTCTATGATACCGTACTGAATTTAAACCCGGAGACAAGGAAGCTGGAACCTGCTCTTGTGAAGGCCTGGGAATACACCGACAACACGACTTTGAAGCTTACCTTGAGAGATGATGTCAAATTCTCCAACGGTGAGAAAATGACAGCAAAGGATATCCTGTTCAGTCTGCAACGTTTCGAAGGTACCAGGTTTGCAACCATTTTTGGAAGCATTGATTATGCCAATTGTGTTATACAGGATGACTATACTCTTATCCTTAAATTAAAGGCACCTGACGCGTCCCTCCTGACAAGCTTTACAAAACCGCAGGCTTCTGTTTTGTGCAAATCCTATATAGAAAGCTCGACGAAAGAAGATTTCTGGGATAAGCCTGTAGGCACTGGTGCCTATACTCTGGTTGAAAATGTTTCAGGCTCACACTCATCTTATGCCCGCAAGGAAGATTATTGGGGCACCAAACCTGAGGCAGAGACAATAAAAATCACCAGCTATTCTGAACCGAACACCATGTTCATCGATTTTGAGAACGGCGCTCTCGATTTCGTTATCGGAGTTGATTCCAATAATATTGTCCGCCTCCAGAATAAGGAAGTAAAAAATGCGCAGTTTGTTATAGGTACTGCTGGTGACATCAATGCGCTTTCAATGCCCGAGTATGTGAAATATTTCGATGATATCCGTGTAAGACAGGCAGTTGCGTATGCTGTTGATGCGGAGGCCGTTGGAACGCTGGGATATGGGGCTCTTTACGAGAAGGCGGAATCCACAGTTCCAAAGGGCACACTGTATTACAAGTCTCCCGGCGTATATGAATACAACCCTGAAAAAGCGAAGGAACTCCTTGCACAGGCCGGATACAAGGCAGGAGACATCAAGCTGAAGCTGGTCGTCATGAACTTCCCTGCAAACCAGAAAATGGCTGAAGGGATCCAGGCGTACCTTGCAGAAGTAGGTATAGAAGTAAGTGTAGAGGCTTATGATTTTGCAACGGCAGTGCCCATATTCATGAAAAATGGTACTGACTTGTCTATCAACGGCACCGGTGGCGGAGTTCTGGATCCGAATGATGTTTACTACATATTCTCACAGAAGTCAACCAATGGTACGGTCAGGATTACAGATCAGGAATTCAACAAGTATGTTTCGGATGGTCTGAGTGCTACGGATGATGCAACCCGCCAGAAGAACTATGAAGCGGCTCAGAAATGGATGTTCGACAACGTACGCCAGGTACCATTGACCAATATAAACGGATGTATTGCTTTCAGGGACACCATCAAGGGTATTCCGACTGTTGACATAAGCGCTCCTGATTTCAAGTATTTGACTTTCAAATAACATAAATCTTGTGAAATAGCAGGAATTGATGGGAGGGGCTGGTCATCACTTTCAGCTCCGCTCTCTCATCAATTCTATAACCATGGGAGGCGAAATGATTGCTTAGATATATTCTGAACAGGCTGTTGATGTTCATCCCTGTCCTACTGGGGGTGTTATTTATTGTTTTTGCAATAAACCACCTGTCACCTGGTGATCCTGTCGTACAACAGCTCGGTTCGAACTATACACAGGAGCAGTACAATGCCAAGCAGGCAGAGATGGGTCTGGATAAACCGTTTTTTGCACAATTCTATACATATACAAAAGGTATCGTAACAAAACTGGACTTCGGCAACTCCTATCAGACACACCGCCCGGTAGGAAAAGAGATAATGGAGCGCCTTCCTGTCACACTGAAGCTCTCAGTAATGGGAATAATCATAACAATCCTTTTGGGCATCCCCTTCGGAATTATTTCAGCTACGAAACAATACTCCAAACTTGATTATTCGGTTACTGTAGGATCGCTGGTATTCGCCTCCATCCCGGGATTCTGGCTGGCATTGATGATGATTATTGTTTTCTCTCTGAACCTGAAACTGGTGCCGGCATCCGGTATCGCTTCCTGGAAAAGCTGGATACTGCCTGTCCTGGCAGTAGGCCTGTCACCGGTTGCCTCCATCACCAGGATGACCCGTTCCAGCATGCTGGATGTCGTGCGTCAGGATTATATAAGGACTGCCCGCTCCAAAGGCTTGAGCGAGGGAGTGGTGATACGCAAACATGCTCTGAAGAATGCATTGATACCTGTCGTTACAGTTACAGGTATATTATTGGGTATCCTCGTTGGGGGATCGGTAATAGTAGAGGCTATATTCAATATACCTGGTATAGGCTTGCTTATGATGACAGCCATAAACAACAAGGACTTCCCTGTAATCCAGGGTGGTGTCGTGGTTTTGTCACTGTTTGTTTGTATCATCAACCTTTTGACCGATTTGCTCTATGGGTTTATTGATCCAAGGATAAAGGCCAGCTATAAATCCGGAAAAATGCGAAAGAAACCAAAACCCGCCATTAACATCGAAGGGGGTGCTGTTTAGATGCCGGCTGCAGCCAATGAAAAAACAAATATAAACGAAGAAACCAACTTAAGAAAACGCAGCCAGTGGAAAGACGTCTGGAAGCGCCTGCGGAGGAACAAACTTGCCATGGCGGCTATGGTTGTGGTCATTTTATTGATTCTCACAGCCATCTTTGCAGAGTTCCTTGCACCCTACAATTACGCCAAACAAAACTTTTCCGAAAGGTTCCAGTTTCCAAGTTTCAAACATCTTCTGGGAACCGATGACTTTGGGCGCGATCTTTTAAGCCGGATAATCTTCGGTGGACGCATATCCCTGCTTGTTGCCATTATGGCAGTGGGCATGGCGCTTGTGGTGGGAGGATTCTTTGGAGCTACTGCCGGTTATTTTACCGGTCGTTACGATGGCTTCATCATGCGTGTGATGGATGTACTGATGGCGATACCCGGCTTCCTGCTCGCCGTATCCATCTCTGCAGCACTTGGTACCGGTGTTCAGAACACGGCCCTGGCTATAGGTGTCGGTGCTGTACCATCATATGCAAGAATTATCCGATCAATAGTACTCACCATAAGGGAGCAGGAATTTGTAGAAGCGGCAAGGGCGACCGGGGCAAGCCATATGAGGATCATTTTCTATCATATTGTTCCGAATACGCTCTCCCCCATCATTGTAGAATCAACACTGAGAATTGGTGCAAGCATACTTATGATTTCCGGTCTCAGCTTTATCGGGCTGGGAGTTCAGCCTCCCACACCTGAATGGGGATCGATTCTGGCCACCGGCCGTGAGTATATACGGGATTTCTGGCCTATAGTCACTTTCCCCGGTTTAGCCATCATGGTGACACTTTTCGGGTTCAACCTCTTGGGTGATGGGCTCAGGGATGCACTTGACCCAAGGCTGAAACGATAGGAGACAACATATGAAACTATTAGATATAAAAAACCTTACAATTCATTACTTAACCGATGATGGTACAGTCAAGGCCGTAAACGGGGTAAACATATCACTGGAAAAGGGTGATACACTTGGCTTGGTCGGTGAAACCGGCGCGGGAAAAACTACAACCGCACTGGGGATTTTGCGGCTGATTGCGGACCCTCCCGGAAAGATAATAGACGGTGAGATACTCTTCGAAGGAGAAGATCTGCTGAAAAAGTCCATCCATGATATACGGAAAATCAGGGGCAATAAAATATCTATGATTTTCCAGGATCCCATGACTTCATTGAACCCTGTTCTGCGTGTAGACGAGCAGATCGCCGAAGTAGTCCGGCATCATTTGAAATGCACTCAAAGTGAAGCAATAGAAAGAGCTCTCAGTATGCTGGAATTGGTTGGTATACCTGCAGGGCGCGGCTCGGATTATCCCCATCAGTTCTCCGGAGGTATGAAGCAAAGGGTGGTCATCGCCATAGCACTGGCTTGTACTCCCCAGCTCCTCATTGCTGACGAACCCACTACGGCACTTGATGTAACGATACAAGCGCAGGTGCTTGAGATGATGAACAATCTGAAAAAAGAATTCGGCACATCCATGATACTGATCACACATGACCTCGGTGTGGTAGCCGAGACTTGCAATAAGGTAGCAATCATGTATGCCGGAGAAATCGTTGAGTACGGCACATTGGAAAACATTTTCAATGAGGCTTCCCACCCATATACGATAGGGTTGTTTGGTTCGCTTCCTTCAATGGAAAAGAAAGTCCAAAGGCTGAAACCTATAATGGGTCTTATGCCCGACCCGATGGATCTGCCCGGGGGCTGTAAATTCAACCCACGATGTTCCTTTGCAACAGAGGCTTGCATCAGAACGGTGCCTGATAACATCGAGGTTTCTGAGGGCCATTTTGTAAAATGTCTGCGCTTCTGTACAAAGGAGGTAAACCAGGATGGATAGGATTCTTGAAGTTAAAAATCTGAAAAAATACTTTAAAACACCTGCCGGCTTTCTCCATGCTGTTGATGATGTATCCTTTTCAATTGAGAAAGGTAAGACATTAGGGGTTGTAGGAGAGAGCGGCTGTGGCAAAAGTACGCTGGGACGTGCCGTAATCGGGCTGCTTGAAGCAACTGACGGTCAGGTGTATTTTAAAGGCAGGAATATTACTCACACCTCAACGAAGGAGTTTAAGGAGCTGCGGAAAAACATGCAGATCATTTTTCAGGATCCATTCTCCTCGCTGAATCCCCGCCTGTGTGTTTCCGAGCTGATAGCCGAACCGCTTAAAGTCTTCAGGACATTTAAAAACAAGGAAGAGCGCATAAAGCGTGTTTCAGAACTTATGGAATCAGTCGGCCTCGCAAAAAGGCTGGCCTGCTCATATCCTCATGAACTGGATGGCGGCCGACGGCAGCGTATTGGCATTGCACGTGCGCTTGCACTTAATCCGGAATTCATAGTGTGCGATGAACCCGTTTCTGCTTTGGACGTCTCCATTCAGGCACAGATCATCAATCTTTTACAAGATCTGCAGGAATCCCGGGGACTAACCTATATATTCATTACTCATGATCTTTCAGTAGTGAAACATATCTCCGATGACATCATGGTCATGTATCTCGGGACTGTAGTAGAGAAATGCAATTCGGATAATTTGTTCGAGTATCATCTGCACCCTTATACAAAGGGCCTTTTGTCTGCTATACCCATTCCAGCTATAGGAAAGAAAAAAGAGAGGGAAATCATGTGCGGTGAACTCACATCCCCGGTTGAACCCAAGCCGGGCTGCCGCTTTGCAAACCGATGCTGTTATTGCAAGAGCATCTGCGGTACTGAAAAACCCGAACTCAGGGAGATCATGCCTGATCATTTTGCAGCATGTCATTTTGTGGAGGAGATCAACGGTCTATGCACTTGAAAAAAATTGCAGTTGCCGGTACAGGAGTCATAGGAACCATGATGGGCGGCTTTCTTGCTAAAGCCGGCTATGATGTTACTGTTATATCCCAATTCCGGAAGGATACATCTGAACATATAAGCCGTGATGGCATTACAGTCAAGTTCAACGACGAGGTGTTTTCTGTCAAAGTCAATGCTGGATTTTCAGATGAGCTAAAGCTATCCGATCATAGTTTTGATATCCTTCTGCTTACAGGTAAATCAAATGATACGGAATTAATGCTGAAAAAGATGCTGCCCTTTTTAAAAAGTGATGGGTTGGTCATATCGCTTCAAAACGGTATAAATGAAGATGTAATTATACCCATTGCCGGTTATCAGAGGGTGATACCTTGTGTCTGCTTCGCTGGTGGCATACTGAGAGCGCCGGGCTATGTTGAAACCCACGATGGACGATTTATTATTGGTGAGTTGGATGGCAGTAAGACCGAAAGAGTTAAAGAGCTTGCACAGATTCTAGGTTATGTAAAGCCTGTGACAATTTCCGACAATATCATGAAAGCCCGGTGGGGTAAGCTGGCTGAAGTTTGCCTGACCGTTCCCGCTTCCACCGTTTCCGGCCTCGGCCTGTTTGCGGGTTTTGACAACGAGCTTGTCCAGCGTGTTTTTGCAAGGCTGGCCTGTGAAAACTTTGCGGTTGCGTCCGGATGTGGAATAGAACTTTCTCCGTTATTGAACCTTACCTTTTATGAATGGCGCCGTCTTGCCGCAGTAAATGATGCCGGGCTGGCAAAAAAAGTAATAGAAAGTTCACCTGTATCAAAGAGCGAACCGCCTTCCTTTGCCGGTCCGGGGGGTGTCCATGCAGCGCCGGCAGACGCCTATACCTCTGATATGAAAAAAGGTCTTCCGCTGGAATTGGATTACATAAACGGATATGTTATTAACAAGGGAAAAGAGCATGGAATAGATACTCCAACACACACGTTGCTGGTCGATATGATTCATGAAATGGAAAGAAAAGAAAGACCGTCAGGTATTGAGAATCTAAAAGAAATCATACAGATTACAAATCGAAAATATAGCTGTTGAACTTAATAATTTTTGACTCCCACATTCATAGTATTTTGTCATAAAATATGATATTCTTTTTATTGATTAAATGATTAAATAATTAATTAATCAGATGATTATATGATCAGAATGGTGGGAATTGTCTTGGGTCAACTAAAACTATCTGCAGGACTTGACAGCGCTGAACTGGCGGCTGTCAGGCAACTTGAAACTGAATGCTGTGGTATCAGACAATTGAATATGAAGCTTAACTGGGATATGTTGGAGAATCGCTCCGCTGATGAAATCAACGACCTGCTTTATTATGAAGGTGAAAGGCTTGTAGGTTTCATGGGCTTGTATTCAATGAGCAAAGAGGCAAAAGAAATTGAGATAACCGGAATGGTACATCCGGAATTCAGACGTAAAGGCATCTTCAGACAGCTCTTTAATGCTGCTCTGATGGAATGCAGGGACCGCAAAGCTAAAAAGGTACTTCTTATAACAGAGAGGACTTCTGACGAAGGCGTGGCTTTTGCCAGGGCTATCCAGTCAGAGTACTCGTCTTCTGAATACCGTATGAAATTTTCTGAAGTAAATGCCCCGGATTTCCCGGGAATTGGTATAATTTTGCGAAAAGCTGAATACAGCGATTATCCGGAGCTTGCGCGGATGGATGAAGCGGCCTTTGGACAGGTTAGTGTTAATATTGCTGAAAGTAAGGCGGAGGATGACAGGGCTGCATTTAAAAAGGCCTATTCTTCAGCATATATAGCAAAATTGGATGTTTTAACCATAGGCAAAATTGGAACATTAATGGATGGCGGTGACGGCTATATATTCGGTTTTGTAGTAAAGCCTGAATATAGAGGCAGGGGATTTGGACGGGAGATATTAAGCCTGATGTTGAAAAAGCTGACAGCAGAAAAGATTGATACCGTATTGCTGGAAGTGGCGGTCAGTAACGAAAAAGCCCTGTCGCTTTACGAAACATGCGGATTTAAAAGGATTACAGTTTACGATTATTATAAAATCGACCTCAGTGAATAAGAATGAACTTCATGACATAAAGCCGGATTAACAGAGGGTATTGAATTAAAATGGAAATCATCAGTAACGAAACTTATTCTGATATGGAATTTGATGATATGGATTTCGAAGCAATGGAGTTCAATGGCTGCAAGTTTGAACACTGCAGCTTTATCAATTCCAGTCTGGAAAGTGTCATTACCCGTAGATGCTCATTTTCAGAATGTGACTTCAAATCGGCCAGACTTAACGCATCCTACCATGATGGCTCTGCATTCGTCAATTGCAAGTTCAGGTACGCTAATTTTTTTGGCGCGCGTTTTTTTGAATGCAAGCTGGTGGGGTCGGATCTGGCAGACACAAATACGGGCGGTATGGAAATAACCAGGGGTGACTGGTCATATACCAGCTTAAGGCTTAACAACCTGAAGGGAATTGATTTACGAAATGTAAAGCTGGTTAAAGCCGATTTGTACAGATGCAACCTTGAAAAAGCCAATCTGCAGTATGCGGACCTGAGCCACGCTATATTGGCACAAGCGAATTTATGTGGAGCAGATCTCCGTGAAGCTATAACTGATGGCCTTGACTTCAGGAGCTTTGATCTGAAAGGTGTCATTATTGATGTCGGACAGGCAATCAGCGTGGCGCAGTCATTTGGCGCCAAAGTTGGAGAAGGATAGAGGATTGACATAATTATTCCGTCCATGAAAAATGGGTGGATGTATGTAAAGTCTGGGATGAGTAAGTAAGACATTTTTCCATATGCTCCGTAATATTATTAATGAATGGAGGATGTATCATGAGAATTGGCCTTATTATTTTTTCTCGTACAGGAAATACTTATTCCGTTGCAGAAAAGCTGAAGGAAAAACTTGCAGAGGCTGGCCATGACGTAGAATTGGAACGGATCACAATTGAGGAAACGGCCGGAAAGCCTGAGGTAGAAGCGGGCAATGTCAGGTTCACGGCAATACCCGATGCTGGAAAGTATGATGCGGTGGTATTTGGCGGCCCGGTTCAGGGGTACTCCATGTCTCCGGTAATGAACGCATACTTTTCGCATGTTGGATCGTTAAAGGATAAAAAGGTGGCTTTCCTGATCACACATTTTTTCCCGTTTGCATGTATGGGTGGAAACAGGGCAGCCGGTCAGATGGTTGAAGCTTGCAGGAGCAAGGATGCATCAATCTGCGGCAGCGGCATTGTCAACTGGACAGGACCCAATCGGGAAAAACAGATAAAGGACATAGTAGAAAAACTAAGCAGTTTATTTTGAATTAAAGGAGTGTTACTGAAATGTGGATCAGAAGAGAGTTGAAGGATAGAGCCAAAGCGGTATTGCGAGGGAACTACTGGAAAGCATTCCTTATAAGCCTTGTCATCCTGATTGCGACCGGAAGTGGTGGCGGCGGAGGTGGCGGCGGAGGCAACGATTCCGGTATGGGGGGATCTGAAGGCTTCCCCTGGGACTTTGGCGGATTTGACATATTAGTAGTCCTTATGATAATTAGTGCTGCATTTATACTCATAATGATATGTCTTGCCATCAGGATTTTTCTTGGATATCCATTGGAAGTCGGAGGCAGGAGGTATTTCATACAATCAGCATTGTATGCCGATAACAGATGGTGTTTCAGGTTTGCCTTTGATGGGCGGCATTATATTGGGATAGTCGCATCAATGCTGCTGAAGGGTGTACAAAACTTCCTTTGGTTCCTTTTGTTTATCATACCAGGTATAGTCAAGGCATATGCGTATAGCATGGTACCGTATATTCTGGCGGAGAACCCCAGAATCGGTGCAAAAAGGGCAATCATGATCAGCAATGAGATGACAAAAGGGTACAAATTCGACATGTTCGTATTGGACCTGTCATTTTTGGGATGGTATATACTTGGCTTGATTGCGTTTGTCGTAGGAACTTTGTTTGTGAACCCGTATTATAATGCAACCAGGGCTGAGTTGTATCTGGTGATGAGGCAAAGTGCACTGGAACGCGGTATCTGCCGTATTGAAGAGCTTGCGTGGAACCGCCCTGAATTTGAGGCAGGCAGCCAGTATTAGAATCGTCAGAAACGCTTTCTTGTCAAAATTATCAGCGAGTAATGGAGTACATAGAATTCTTAACAGACTATTCATAGTTTGTTAAATATCCCTGGATATAATTAAATCATGAACTGATAAATGATTGTTTATATCCAGGGAGGATGATAGTTATGGAAGAATACAAACACAAATATAATTTGCCCCAATTAGTGTTGGTGGCTGTACTTAGCTCGATGATCGGCGGCGGTACAGTCCTGGCGGGAGTCTCGCTGATGCCGTCAGCGACAGGGAATTCGGCCGGTGGAAGCGATAGGATAGTCACATCGGATACAGCAGGCTCAAAAGAGGCAATAACTTATCAGAACGTAACCGTTACAGACAGTAACTCAGCTGTTACATTGGTCGCTGAAAAGGCAAGCTCCTCGGTGGTTGGTATAAAAGTGACGATTGCGGCTCAGCAAGGTAATTATTTCTTCAATATGGGGCAGGGGGAGTCAAGCACAGGTGAAGGATCGGGAATAATACTCAGTGATGACGGTTATATACTGACAAACAACCATGTTATAGAAGGTGCCCTGACGACGAATACCAACACCCTTGGCAAAGGCTCAAAAATCGAAGTAATTTTGCCCAGCCAGACTGACAAAATGTACTCTGCAACACTTGTGGGAAGGGATTCAGAAACAGACCTGGCTGTCATCAAGATTGATGCAACAGGCCTGACAGAAGCAGAACTGGGTGATTCCGATGCATTGAAGACCGGTGAACTGGCAGTTGCCATAGGCAATCCAGGTGGACTTGATTATATGGGCTCGGTAACGGCCGGAGTTATAAGCGGGCTGGACAGGACCCTGACGACCAGTAATGGAACCATAATGAAGCTTATTCAGACGGACGCGGCAATAAACCCCGGCAACAGCGGAGGAGCCCTTTGCAATGCAGATGGTCAGATAATAGGCATAAATACTGTGAAAATTGCAGCAACAGGATATGAAGGATTGGGATTCGCAATACCGATAAATGATGCCAAAGCAATAGCGGAAGATCTGATAAATTACAACTATGTGAAAGGCAGACCGTCTTTAGGGATATCCATTGAGTCCAGATACACAGAGGCTGTAGCAGAATGGAACAACCTTCCCTTTGGTATCCTGGTGAGTAACGTGACTGAATCGGGCCCTGCCCAAAAGGCCGGAATAAAATCTGGAGACATAATAACCGAATTTGATGGGAAAACTATAAAATCATTGACCGAGCTTGAGACTCAAAAGGATACCCATAAGCCCGGTGACAAGGTCAATGTCAAGGTATACAGGGAAGGACAGACACTGACGCTCACACTGACGCTGGGCGAGGAAACGTATAATCAGTAGGACTAACCACTAAGCCACAATGAATCAAACCTCGTACAACCATTAAATCAACCCATGGAGGGTTACTATATGAACCGCCTGTATCAAAGCCGTAACGAGACTTGGATACAGGCGGTTTTGGTTTCAAAATATCTTCCAATGTCCTAAAAATATCTTCCCAATGTCCTAAAAATAGCTTTCCATAGTCTTAATCAGGTTCAGCAGCATTTCATTGACAGGAACCTGGATACCCAGCCTGTGCCCAAGGCGGACTACGCTTCCATTTAGTGTGTCGATTTCAGTCCGTATCTTCTTTTCGATATCCTGTAGGGTGGACGACCTATGGTTGTAAGTGCTCGGGACCAGTTCACCATAGAAAGCCTTTTTGTATTCATCCGCCGTCTTCCAGTAGGTTTCAAAACCGGCAGCCTGAATGACTGTAAAGATTTCTTCGATTACCTTGTCCATAATGGATATTGAATTGGTACATTCGGTCAGCTTGCCGTAGGATACGCCCAGAACCGTTCCCAGAGGGTTGAGTGTACAATTGTATAGCATCTTTGCCCACAATGCCTTCTGCACCTCATTGGTGACCTCGCAGGGTATCCCGCCCAGGGTTATGGCTTCAGCCAGTGGCTTAAGCGGTTCAATCGTTTGGCCATGCAAATTGCCAATGAGTATGGGCGAGGCGTGGACAGTTATTTCACTCACATTCCTCTCCGGCCGGGCAAAACCCGTTATTACACGTGCGTTGCAGACTGTAGCCTTGTCAAAATATTTCAGGTAAGGTTCGTCGTTACCCCAGCCGTTCTGAAATATAACCAGCCGGCCCTCAGGCTTCAACAGTTTTCTGTTATTTGAGAGGTCGAGAGCATTCTCTTCGTTTGCCAGGGCTTTTGTACAGACGAGGATAAAGTCGTATGTACCGGCCGATATATCCGATAATAAGCTATATATCTTTATATTTTCAGGTGGAATCTCAACTGACTTGAACAGGCCTATCCTTCTTATTCCCTTTTCCCTGATAGTGTCTGCTGTATCGCCTGATGCCTTTATGTCGACTTCCCAGCCGCTGTCGAGAAGAGATGCTGCTATACCAAGGCCTACGGCACCGCTTCCATATAATAAAGCTTTCATTTATCTTCCTCCTTAATGCTTTGCCTACTATTTTACCAATCTGGAGGGTTATAGTCCACAGAATTTCTTTGACTTTATTGTTTTATTACCACCAGAATATATCATAATAAAGCATGAAAAAAGAAAAAGCCGACTAAAAGAAGTCGACTTGATAAAAGCTTGAAAAGATGAATTGGATCTCAGGTTCTATAAGGCTAAAACAAACGTTATTTCTTTTTCATGTCGTCAATACATGAATTGCATATGTTTTTGCCTTTAAAATAGTTGATGTCGCTGACGTTGCCGCAGAAAATGCAGCCCGGCTCATACTTCTTTAATATAATGCTGCTGCCGTCAACAAAAATCTCTATTGGATCCTTTTCCTCCAGATCAAGAGTTACGCGGAGCTCTTTCGGCAGTACTATCCTGCCAAGCTCATCAATTTTTCTAACTACACCGGTTGATTTCATATTTACCTCCATAAAAGTGTTATTTTTAATAAAATATATTATTGCTATATAGATATCACAAAAGATGGCAATTAAACATTTATTTCAGAAAACAGAAGAAAATGCTTTTGTTTGGTATCCGGATTCAGCATAACGGCAAACTCTAAAATGCCTTTTGATAGAATCTGATTTTTGTTATAATATAAAAAAAGGAGGAAATATCGATATGGGAAGATTGGATAATAAAATAGCTATTGTTACAGGTGGAAATTCAGGCATCGGACGTGCAACGGCGATGCTTTTTTGTAAAGAAGGAGCTAAGGTAGTTATTGCCTGCAGGCGGGATGATGAAAACAAAAAAGTTGTAGATGAAATCACTGCCCAGGGTGGAGAAATTATAGCAGTACAGGCTGATTTATCAAAGATGGAAGACTGCAAGAAGGTTGTTGACGAAACCATCAAAAAATATGGCAGGATTGATGTATTGGTTAATAATGCAGGAATAGCCGACAGACATTTGCCTATAAATCTTTGCTCAGAGGATTGGTACAATGAAGTCTGCCTGATTGACCAGTATTCTGTTTATTATATGTGCAAATATGCGCTAGAACATATGGATAAAGCGGGAAAAGGTTCAATCGTAAACATTTCGTCCATCGGGAGCCAGGGAGTTGCAGGTATTTCATACAGTGCAGCAAAAGCAGCTGTCAATGGCATGACCAAGAACATCGCTCTTCAATATGCACCAACAGCTATCCGCTGTAACGCAGTCGCACCAGGCCCGACACCAACCCCGCTAAATGCTCCGGAAGCATTCAAATTATTCAATATGGAATTTGCAACTGCATGCGCCAGGCATCTTGACTTAACCGTACCGGAAGCACAGGCAGAAGATCAGGCAGAAGCAATCCTTTTCTTCGCAAGTGATGTATCAAAAGCTGTTACAGGGCAGATTCTTTATGTGGATCATGGTACAACATTATATTAATGTTGTAATTATCTAAAAAATTTGAGAGATTAATATGAAACGTGTTGTTATGATAACGTTAGTACAGTTGTCATATCAACACGTTTTCCATTAGTTTGGCTTTGAAAGGTTTTTATTTAATAATTCCTCTGTCGGCTTTGTTGGAAGGGAATATACCTTCCTTTGCAGTTTTGGCATCTTCAATTGAATAAAATGCTTTTGAATGACATTCATTTATTATATCCACGACATCTTTGATATCCTTGCGACGGACAATAGTATAAATTATTTTGACTTTACCGGTTGCGCCCATGGCATCCACAACAGTCACGCCGTATCCGGCGGAGGACAAGCGTTCCTTAAGGATGCACTCGTCTTTTGAGAGTATGATGCGAACAATCTGGATTCCTATGGCCAGTTTTTCCTCAATCCGGATCCCTATGTAGGTGCCTGATGCAAATCCAAAGGCATATGCAAGATAACAGGCAGCGTTATTAAGGTTTGACATGACCTGGCTTATGGCAAGTAACCATATTGAGACCTCAAAGAAGCCTAAAATGGGAGCCAGTAACTTTCGGCCCCTTGAGACGAAGATGATTCTCATTGTTCCGATGGACACGTCAAAAATCCTGGACAAGAAAATCAAAATCGGTAGAACGATCCATGTAAACCAGAAACTATCGTTAAAAAACAAATCCATACAAATCACTCCTGGAGCATATTTGGATGAAGGCGAACATTGGCGTCTATTGTCGTAATATAAGATAATTATACACCAGGAAAGACATATTTGCATAATCCCAATTTGTTGCTTGTTATGTTCTGTAAATATTGCTGCGTCAATGCTACATCAAAGCTGCGTTAACGCTATATTAACGCTGTATTAAAGCCTTAAGCTGTGGTATATAGTGAAAAAACGCGGAATAACACAAAAAATATCAAAAGCCCTTGATTACTTAATTTCTGTGTAATATAATGTAAATGCTCAGCGCATGTATGAAAAATGTGGAAAAATTACAAATGCATGTTTGCGCGGGGTAAACAAAAATCAAATAAACTTTCAAAAAGCGGGGGGACTAGCAAAATGTTCGAAGACAAATCGTTGGTATGCAAAGATTGCGGGCAGGAATTCATTTTTACAGCAGGGGAACAAGAATTTTACTCTGTGAAAGGATTTCAGAACGAACCGGGAAGATGCAAGGATTGCAGAACATCCAGAAAGACTCAGTATAACGGCGGATCTGCAAAGAAAGAAAGGGAACTCTTCGATACAGTCTGTGCTCAATGCGGCAAAGAAACCAAGGTCCCGTTTAAACCGCGCCTTGATAAACCCGTATTCTGCAGCGAGTGTTTCGCAAATCGCTGATATTCAAAATATAACAGCAATTAAATAATGCAAATAAGGTTTCGGGGGTGAAGAGCCCCCGGGCTTTATGTGTAATTCACAGGTTCCTGTGAAATCATCATGGCTTAATTGTAGTATGAGGATTATTTTAGTGTTACCCAAATCAAAAACATCTGTGGATAAAATTTTGGTTAACCTTTTGGTTAACATAAATACATTTCCACATACGAACATTTCAATATGAAATTATTTCTCCATGTCACAACTCCAAGTACACATCAAATGCTACTCTGAAAAAAATCGCAGCTTATTGTCCTGCTTTTTTACGCCTCGAATTTAGTTGACATAAAATTAAAAAAGATGACTCAAGACAATGACTTTATCCACACCGCAAATGCCCATGAATAAGTTATTCACAGATTTATCAACACTATCCACAGGCTTTATGTCTCGAAAATGTGGGTTTGTGCATATTTTTTCAGAAAGATACTTGTGGAAATTAAAGTAAATTGAGTATAGAATATTTATATATTACTTATAATTTATATTGTAGGAGAAGCTAAAACTTGTTATACATATCTTTCAGATGGGTATTTTATATTTAACTACTTTTGCTCAGTGTTTTAAATAGCATTTTTATTGGTGCATTAAATATTGAAAGGGGCGTTCGACTATGAATTTTATAATCAGCGGCAAGAATATTGAGATTACCGAAGCATTGAAGGAGAGAACTGGTAAAAAGCTCGGGAAACTTGAGAAATTCTTCCCGGTGCATGCTGAAGCACACGTTACGATGAGCGTCGAAAAGATAAGGCACATTCTGGAGGTAACTATTCATTTCAACGGAGTTGTCATGAGGGCTGAGGTTGAAGGAGAGGATATGTACTCGTGCATTGACAAGGCAATGGACATAATAGAGGGACAGATTCGCAAGAACAAAACAAAGCTTGAAAAGAAATTACGTGCAAATGCATACATACCTGAGAATTTTTCTCCTGAAACCAAATTTGAAGAGGATGCAGATTACAGGATAGTAAGAACAAAGAGATTTGCAATTAAGCCATTGACAACACAGGAAGCCATTTTGCAGATGAATCTGCTTGGACATGAGTTTTTCATGTTTTCCAATGACGACACTAAGGAGATAAATGTAGTTTACAAAAGGAAAGATGGCAATTATGGTTTGATTGAACCTACCTGATTGCGCCGGGTTTGTAATTGATATTTACTGAGTATTATTAAAAATAACGAAAATCCCTGCCAGGGCACATTCTCTGGCAGGTTTTTTTTGTGGCATAAAAAATTGGTCTCCCGAAAGTAAAGTTATGTTATACTATTTTAAGATTATAAAAATGGACATGGGTGACTTAAATATGATATCCGATAATTTAAGGAAAGAGTTTGTCAGTCTCAGGAAGACGATTTTGGAATCGGAATTCCAGCACTTGAACAACATGCAGAAACAGGCGGTTTTTCAGATGGAAGGACCCCTTCTTATACTTGCCGGCGCCGGATCGGGGAAAACCTCCGTTTTGGTGAACCGGATAGCCTATATGCTTAAGTATGGCAATGCATATCATAGTGACTATATCCCGCAGGATTTAACCGATGCGGATATTCAGGAAATGAGGGAATATACCGCTTCACCTACAAAAGGCAGGGGTCCTCATTCAAGCGGAAATGTAACACCTTCAGGCAGGATATCAACGCTTATAAGGGAAAAGAATGTATTTCCTTCAAGCATACTTGCCATTACATTTACAAACAAGGCAGCCCGGGAAATGAAGGATAGGGTGGAAAAGCTTCTTGGAGATGCGGCGGTTGAAATGTGGATAAGCACCTTCCACTCCACCTGCGTCAGGATTTTGAGGCGTGATATTGAAAAAAATGGTTTTAACAGGAGCTTTGTAATTTTTGACAGCAGTGATCAGCAGACTGTAATAAAAGACTGTATTAAGGAACTGAACTATAATGAAAAGAATTTTGCGGTCAGGGATATCCAGAGTGCCATAGGCAAGGCCAAGGATGAATTGATTGAGACTGATGCATTTACGCGTATGTATGCGACTGATTTTCGAATGAGCAAGATTGCAAATATATATGAGTTATACCAGAAAAAGCTGAAGAACAACAATGCGCTTGACTTTGACGATATTATAATGATGACAATCAAACTGTTCCTCGATCATCCTCCTGTACTGCAGTACTACCAGAAAAAATTCAGGTATATGATGGTCGATGAGTACCAGGACACCAACACAGCGCAATATACACTGATAAGTCTGCTTGCCGGTCATTACAGGAACCTGTGTGTCGTAGGCGACGACGACCAGTCGATATACGGCTGGCGTGGGGCAAATATAAGGAACATCCTTGATTTCGAAAAGGAGTTTGCCGATAGTTGTGTTGTAAAACTGGAGCAGAATTATCGTTCAACAAAAAATATCCTGGATGCAGCAAACAATGTGATAAAAAACAACACGGGAAGAAAAAACAAGAGCCTTTGGACGGAGAATCCCCAGGGATGTGGTATACACCTCCAGGAGGGTGGAAATGAGCATGAAGAGGCTCGTTTCATATCCAGGGAAATCAGAAGGCTTATACAGACCGAGGACAGGAATTACAAGGATTTTGCGATCCTGTACAGGATTAATGCGCAGTCCCGTGTCCTGGAAGATGTTCTGATGAAGGACACCATACCTTACAGAATTTTTGGAGGAACCAGGTTTTATGACCGTAAAGAGATCAAGGACATTATTGCTTATCTGAGGCTGGTTCAGAATCCGTCTGACGATATTGCACTGAAAAGGATAATTAATGTTCCGAAGAGGGGCATTGGGAATACTACACTGGAAACAGCAGAAAAAGCTGCAGGCCAACGAGGATGCAGCATTTTCACCATCATTTCTTCAGCCTCGGAAATTCCCGAATTGATAAGGGCTTCGGCACGTCTGGAAGAGTTTGCTCTGCTGATAAACCAATTCAGAATATTCAAGGAAGGTGCAAGCATCCATGAACTTATTGAGGAAATCATACAGAAATCGGGGATAAAGGCTGAACTGGAAGCCGAGAACAATGTTGAAGCGCAGACACGTCTTGAGAACATACAGGAACTTATATCGGGTGCCATCGAGTTTGAGAACCAGGCCATGGAGAATCAGGCTAGAGAAATGGAGAACCAGGTAAATGAGCTGGATGATCATGAACAGGAAGTTACAGAAACGGAAGAACCGGGAAGCCTGGAGTCATTTCTGGCAAATGTGTCGCTGGTTTCGGACATAGACAATTTTGAGGGGGAAAAGGACACGGTTGTGCTGATGACCCTGCATAGCGCAAAGGGCCTGGAATTTCCTGTTGTTTTCATGACGGGGCTTGAGGAGGGTATCTTCCCTGGAATGCGATCCATGGGGAGCGAGAGTGAACTTGAAGAAGAGAGAAGACTTTGCTATGTCGGTATGACAAGGGCGAGGGAAAAGCTGTTCATGACATATGCATTTTCCAGGACATTGTTCGGTAAATCCACCAATAATATTACATCCAGGTTCCTGAAGGAAATACCCCGAGAGCTGTTGCTGATACCTGAAAAGCCGGTGAAAAGTGCTGATGCGGTCAGCTTCAGCAAAAAAACCTCCAGGACTGGAGGCGATACTGTTCATGGTGGATTTGGAAGCAAGTCTTCATATGCAGCTTCAGGTTTTGGCTTTGGTACCAATCGGGCACCGATGACCGGTTCAGTCAATGGCGCCGGAATACAGGAAGGCTCGGAAAAGAAGGCATTAAACCTTAATGTAGGAGACAATGTTGTGCATAAGAAATTCGGGGTCGGTAAGATAACTTCCATCGAAGAAGAAAATGATGATTACAAGCTAGAAATACAGTTCAAGAACGCCGGTATGAAAAGGCTTATGGCCAGCTTCGCAAATCTTGTGAAGCTATAAAACCAAATATCTCAGCAGATCGAGGGGCTTTTCAATAAGAGCATTTGCTCCGTTTTCCAGCATCTCTTCTGCCTGGCGGAAACCCCACAGGGCACCGATAGCATACATGCCTGCCAAAATTGCGGTTTTCATGTCCACACCGGTATCTCCAAGGTATATGAAATGTGCCGGTGGTATACCCATCAATGCCGATATTTCGAGTGCGCTTGAAGGATCAGGTTTTCTTGGAATACCCGCACGTTCTCCAAATACCATATCGAAATGATGGCCGGAGAAGTATTTGCTAATTGTAAGCCTGGTAAGCTCATCCGGTTTGTTTGACAGAACAGCCAACCTCATATCCAGCGCCTGAAGCTTTTCAAGAAGCTCGGTGACTCCTTCATACGGTTTTGTTTTTACGTCACAATTTTTACCGTACTCTTTTTGCATCCTGTCTAAATGAACTGTGATAGTGGCATCATCACGCATACTTTCGGGGAGTGCCCTGATAACAAGGTTGCGCATGCCATTACCAACGAAATATTTATACTTATCCCTGATATGGGTGGGAAGGCCTGAAGCTTCAAGCACTGAATTCATAGAGTCAGCCAGGTCGTCCAGCGTATCCAGCAGGGTTCCGTCAAGATCAAACAATACAGCTTTATATATCATAGCTGCCTCCTTCTTTCTGAAAATAGTATACCACAACCCCGCCCGTCTCATGGAATGAAGACAGGTGAAATTATTGTTGAAATTATTGTTGAAATTATTCAACAGATAAATTCATTCTCTATATTGACAATGTGAATAGTATACTTTATAATTTATTTCAATTCACCAATTTATCATTTTACCTTAATAAAGCGATAAAGTGTAAAAGCGCATTATAAATATGTTATAATAATTTATATTTACTGGTAAGTAAGTATCAAAGCATAAAAGCTATGAAGTAGTAAAGAGAGGTGTGGCAATTGTCAAAATGGAGGATACATACCCCCGAAGGATTCCAGGATACCTTATTCGATGAATGTGCATCGAAGCGTGGGCTGGAGGATAAGCTGCGGAAGCTCTTCGTAAGCTGTGGATATTTTGAAGTCGAGACTCCCACGGTGGAGTTTTTCGATGTCTTCTCATCAGACAGCGGGCGGATTCCACAGGAGACCATGTTCAAGTTTTTTGACCAGCAGGGGAGAATACTTGTTATAAGACCGGACATAACCATTCCAGTTGCAAGGATAACAGCAACGAAATTCAGGGACATCCCCTATCCATTACGATGCTCATATATAGGGAATGTCTTCAGATATAACGAGTACGGCGGGGGCAAGCAGAACGAGTTCACCCAGGCCGGAGTCGAGCTTCTGGGGGTCAGCACGCCCGAATCGGATGCCGAAGTTATAGCAATCGCCATAAAGGCCTTGAAGGAAGCAGGCTTGGAGAATTTCCAGGTGGATATCGGCCAGGTGGAGTTTTTCAATGGACTTATGGAGGAGACCGGCCTGCCAGACGAGGATATTGCTCGGATGAGGATGCTGATTGACCGTAAGGATTATGTTGGTGTTGGAGTACTCCTTGAAAGATGTGATATCAGGGAAGACTTGAAAAAGCTTATTTTCGATCTGCCGGCGTTATTCGGTTCCACTGATGTGATTGACAGGGTGGAAGCGATGACTGAAAACAAACGTTGCCAGGACGCCCTCGGAAATATCAGAAAAGTCATCAGAATAATTGAAGATTATGATTTGGGGAAATATGTCTCAGTCGATCTTGGCATGCTCAGGGATCTGGACTATGATACAGGAATCATTTTCAGAGGATTCACCCATGGTATCGGTTTCCCAGTACTCACGGGCGGAAGGTATGACAGGCTTGTAGGTGAATTCGGGAAGGAGTGCCCGGCTGTCGGCTTTTCTCTTGGAATAGGGCTGATACTTACAGCTCTGCAACGGCAGGATATAGATCCGGTGAAGCTGGGCAGCGATGTAATAGTACGTTATGAAGATGCAGGCAGAAAAACGGCTTTCAGGCTTTGTGACGAGCTAAGACGGCAGGGATTGGTTGCCGAACTGGACGTTGCCGCTGATGGATTGGATGTACTCAGACAATATGCAGCTAAAAAGAGTGTTGGCGGTATAATAAATGTCATAGACGAAGAAGTTATGGAGATGGTGAATCTGGAGACGGGTGAGACCACCAGGACATCCTTCGATGAGTTAATAAGGAAGTAAGCCGCATCGCGGCGAATCAATGGAGAGGTGATTTGTTTGAGATATCTTTCAATAGCACTTTCGAAGGGGAGGCTTGCCGACCTTTCGCTGGAGATGCTCGAAAAGACAGGCATAGATTGCAGTGAATACAGGAATGCATCCCGCAAGCTCATCTTCACCGATGAGAAGAGCAAGATAAGGTTCTTTCTCGTCAAGCCTGCGGATGTGCCTACATACGTGGAATATGGCGCAGCAGACATAGGTATTGCAGGGAAGGATACGCTCCTTGAAGAGGGAAGGCACCTTTACGAGGTTCTGGATCTTGGCTTCGCAGCATGCAGGATGGTGCTGGCGGGTCCTCAAGAATTGCAGGGACGACTGGATACCCTTAAAAACAAGCGGGTTGCGACCAAATATCCTGGCATTGCACGTGATTATTTCGAAAACAGGAGAAGGGAATCCATAGAGGTCATAAAGCTGAACGGCTCTGTAGAGCTGGCCCCACTGGTTGGGCTGTCCGAGGTCATTGTTGACCTCGTGGAAAGCGGCAGGACTCTTAAGGAAAACGGGCTCGTGGTGCTGGACACGATTGCAGAAATAAGCGCACGTATGGTAGTCAACAGGGTGAGTATGAAAATGGAAAGTGAACGCATAAATGCCATCATTGCAGGGCTGAGGGAACAGCTGGCAGGAAGATGATCGCAGTGCCGCCGGCAGTAACGTCATTTGGCAGGCGGTGTGGGAACGGAGGATGAGGGAATATGGTTGAGATAATAGATATAAGAACCAATAAAGACAACGCTTTATTTGACAGGTTGAAGAACAGAAGCCAGCTTGATCAGGCAGATGTGATGGAGACAGTTGGTGATATCATTGCAAATGTCAGGCAAAATGGTGATGAGGCAATCATAGGCTACACTGAAAAATTCGACAAGGTTTTGATTAAAAGGGAAGACCTGAGGGTATCAGCCGAAGAAATCGAGAATGCCGGTAAGAGGGTCGATCCCAAGCTTATGGAGGTTATAAGGAAAGCGAAGAAGAACATAGTGGAATTCCATGAAAAGCAGAAGGAAAATTCTTGGTTTACGGACGGAGAGGATGGCATCATCCTCGGTCAGCTGGTAAGGCCACTTGAAGTTGTTGGGATTTACGTACCCGGAGGTACTGCCGTTCTTACATCTTCAGTGCTCATGAACGCACTTCCGGCAAAAGTCGCCGGAGTAAAAAAGATCATTATGGCTACACCCCCACGCAGGGATGGGAGCATTGACCCGTCTGTCCTTGCAGCCGCACAGGAGGCAGGTGTGGATGAGATATACAAAATGGGGGGTGCCCAGGCTGTTGCAGCTATGGCTTTCGGAACCGGAACAGTACCCAGGGTGGATAAGATATTCGGACCGGGTAATATTTATGTAGCAACGGCAAAAAGGATGGTGTATGGCTTCTGCGACATCGATATGTTTGCAGGCCCCAGCGAGATTGCCGTTGTTGCCGATGCATCTGCCAATCCGAGGTTCATTGCGGCCGATATGCTTTCGCAGGCGGAACATGACGTGCTTTCGGCGGCCATTTTGGTCACCGATTCGGTACAAATTGCCGAGGAGACGATCAAGGAACTTGAAATGCAGGCTGAGAAGCTTCCGCGGAAGGACATATTAAAAAGGTCGCTTTCAGATTATGGCGCTGCTGTCATAGTCAATAATATCGAAGAAGCAATTGAGGTAGTCAATATGATAGCGCCCGAGCATCTTGAGCTATGCGTTGAAGAACCTTTCAGCAAACTGGGTATGGTCAGGAATGCAGGTGCGGTCTTCCTTGGTTCATATTCCTCCGAACCCCTTGGTGATTATTTTGCAGGGCCGAACCATGTATTACCTACCGGTGGTACGTCCCGATTCTTTTCGCCGTTGAATCTGGCGGATTACATGAAAAAATCAAGTGTAATATCATATACAAAAAAAGCGCTTGAAAAGGTTAAGGATGATGTGGTGCTCTTTGCTCAGTCGGAGGGTCTGGAGGGGCATGCCAATGCAATAAGGGTTCGCTTCTGACGCATTTTCAAAGATTAAAGCTTGGTTAAAACAGGCTAAGTGTATTTAAAGTGCCTGGTTATAAAGATAAATTGAGGTGATCGAGCATGAACAAATACTGGAGCAGGCTGGTCGGCGGGCTGGAACCATATGTGCCTGGAGAACAGCCAAGGGACAGGAAATATATAAAGCTTAATACCAATGAAAACCCGTATGGACCATCACCGAGGGTCATTGAGGCCATAAAGTCGGCGGCGGACGATGGACTGAAGCTCTATCCCGACCCCACATGCGACGAACTGGTTGGCGCAGCTGCCGGGTATTATGGAGTAAAAAAGGACCAGATATTCACAGGAAATGGATCAGATGAAGTGCTGGCGTTTGCCTTTATGTCTTTTTTCAATCCAGACAGGGAGATACTTTTTGCAGATATCACCTACTCCTTCTATCCGGTTTATGCTGCCCTTTTCAATCTGAAATACAGGCTGGTGCCGCTGGATGATGGATTCGACATAACTGAAGAAAGCTATTACAACAGCGAGGGCGGGGTTGTGATCGCGAATCCTAACGCTCCTACGGGCAGGGGGGTTACGCTGGAAACCGTCAGGAGGATACTTGAGAAAAACCCGGACAATGTGGTAATACTCGACGAAGCGTATATAGACTTCGGAGGAGAAACGGCACTGCCCCTTATAAATGAGTTTCCAAACCTTCTGGTGGTACATACCTTTTCAAAATCCCGATCCCTTGCAGGTATGCGTCTCGGTTTTGCAATCGGTGACAGCTCTTTGATTGAAGCCCTGAACAGGGTCAAGAATTCCTTCAACTCATATACCCTGGACCGCCTGGCAATCAAGGCCGGCGTGGAGGCATTCATGGACCGGGCCTATTTTGAGGAGACCCGCGGAAAGATCATGGCAACAAGAGAAAGAACAGTTTACTATATGAGGAAAATGGGTTTTAAAATACCCGAATCAACGGCCAATTTCATATTTGCAGCACACCAGGAGAAGAAGGCGGATCTTATCTTCACTGAATTGAGGCAAAGAGGCATACTGGTACGGTATTTCAAGAAACCCAGAATAGATAATCATCTGAGGATAAGTATCGGATCAGATTCCGAGATGGACTCACTACTTGATGCATTAGCTGAAATCGTCCGGATTAAATAGTATAAATCATGTGGTATTGCACCAAATACTTCTGATATAATAATTTTGAAATAGTAGAGGGGGTATCGTTTTGGGAAGGAAAGCAGAAATCAAGAGGACTACCAATGAAACAGACATACAACTGAAACTTGAGGTCGATGGAAAAGGACCGGCCGGGATTGTAACTGGCATCGGTTTCCTGGATCATATGCTGACGCTATTTTCAAAACACGGTCTTTTTGATCTTGAGATAAGTGCGAAAGGTGATCTTGAGGTTGATGCACATCACACTGTCGAGGATATCGGCATTGTGCTCGGACAGGCCATCAAAGAAGCCCTTGGAGATAAAAAATCAATCAGGAGATACGGGTCCAGCATCCTTCCTATGGATGAAGCCCTTGCGATGGTTGCCATTGACCTTGGCGGCAGGCCTTTTCTTGTTTTTGATGCCAGCTTTGCCAACGACAAGGTAGGAGACATGGAAACGGAACTTGTAGAGGAGTTTTTCAGGGCGGTTGCCTTTAACGCAGGAATGAATCTCCACATCAAGGTTTTTTACGGAAGCAACAATCACCATATCGTAGAAGCGGTCTTCAAAGCATTTGGAAGGGCGCTGGACGAGGCTACAAGGCTGGATGGAAGAATCGAGGGCGTGATGTCCACCAAAGGAGTCATATAGGATTTGTCCCGGGATAATATTGAAGTAGCCAGGGTTTTATACAAAGAAAGGGATAGGAATTTATGTCGAAACTGATAAATGATACTGATTTTATTAAACTGCCTTTATTCGTAAAGGGAAAGGTACGCAATGTATATGATCTCGGAGACCAGCTTCTGATAGTTGTAACTGACAGAATATCTGCCTTTGATGTGGTCTTCCCGAACCTGATACCGAACAAGGGAAATGTGTTGAACAGCATTTCAGAATTCTGGTTCAACTACACCAATGATATCATAGGTAATCATATGATCACCACCGATGTCAGCAAGTATCCGGCAGGTCTGTCCGAGTTTAAGGAAGAACTGCAGGGCAGGTCGATGCTGGTCAGGAAGATAGAAATGGTCGAGGCTGAGTGCATTGTCAGAGGATATCTGGAAGGCTCAGGCCTGAAGGAATATAACAATACAGGATGTGTCAGCGGGATTAAGCTGCCGGCAGGACTCAAGCAGTGTCAGAAGCTGCCGGAGCCGCTTTTCACACCTTCGACCAAGGCACAGATTGGCGCCCATGATGAGAATGTATCCTTTGAGGTACTGGCGGAGAGAATCGGAGCCGAACTGGCAACGAAGCTCAGGGATGTGAGTATATCACTCTTTAAAAAAGCCAGCCTGTATGCAGAGAGCAAAGGGATAATCCTTGCTGATACAAAATTTGAATTTGGAATATACAATGGACAGCTGATCCTTGCGGATGAAGCATTTACGCCCGATTCCTCAAGGTTCTGGGAAATGAAGGACTATGAGCCAGGAAAGCCTCAGAAGAGCTTCGACAAGCAGTTCGTAAGGGAATACCTGGAGACACTCGATTGGGACAAGACTCCGCCTGCGCCCGAGCTGCCCGAAGATGTCATAAAGAAGACTGAAGCCAAATATGTTGAGGCTTACGAGCGGATTACAGGCAAAAAGCTTGCATGATTGTACGGATGGGAAATTACATTTACAAAAGCAAGGATAACAAAAGGAAGGATCAAACCTAATTGATTGCGATAATAGACTACGGAGTAGGCAATTTAAGAAGTGTGGAAAAAGCCTTTCAGTTCATTGGCGCGGATGCCTGCGTCACTTCGGACCCTGATATCGTACAGACTTCGGATGCAGTCGTCCTGCCAGGCGTGGGAGCTTATTCCGATGCAATGGACAATCTTAAAAAGGCTGGTATGGTAGATGCGGTCAAACGGACAATAGCCGCCGACAGGCCGTTTCTGGGCATATGCCTTGGAATGCAGCTGCTTTTCGACTACAGTGAGGAAGGTGGGAACAAGGTGGAAGGCCTTGGTATTTTCAAGGGATCCATCAGGCAGATACCAGCAGGGCAGGGGCTCAAGGTGCCGCATATGGGCTGGAATTCGCTTGGGATGGGTCAGGATTGCGGCCTTTTTACCGGGCTGCCCCAAAATCCTTACGTATATTTCGTCCATTCCTTTTATCTGACTGCAGGAGACAGGAAGCTTGTCACTGCAACCGCTGATTATGGTGTGAAAATGGATGTGGCCATCGGACGGGGAAAAGTTCATGCGACCCAGTTCCATCCAGAAAAAAGCGGACATATAGGCCTGGATATCCTTAAAAACTGGGTTGGACTTATAAAAAGCCAATAATAACATTCAAGGAGTGAAAAACATGACCATTTATCCCGCTATTGATGTCAAGGAAGGCAGATGTGTCAGGCTGGTCCAGGGGGAATTCAACAAAGTAACGACATATTCGGACAATCCGGTTGAAATGGCGCTCAAGTTCGAAAGAATGGGTGCAGAGTACCTGCATGTGGTTGATCTTGACGGGGCAAGGCTTGGCGAGCCGCAGAACATTGCCGTCATAAGTGAAATGGCCGTCAGATTGGGGATACCCCTTCAGCTTGGAGGCGGGATAAGATCCATTGAGATGATTGAGATAATACTGTGCAAGGGAATTGAAAGGGTAATACTGGGCACTTCGGCAGTAAACAAACCCGAGGTTGTGAAAAAGGCCATACAAACATTTGAAAACAACCTGGCAATAGCAATAGATGCAAAGAATGGGCTGGTTGCAATAGAAGGCTGGGCGAAAACCAGCGAATTCACAGCAATCACCTTCGCAAAAAAGATGCAGGAGCTTGGAGCCAAAACAATAATATATACCGACATTTCCCGCGATGGAATGCTGGCCGGTCCCAATCTTAAGGCAATGGAGGATATGGTAAAGGCAGTCGATATCGGTGTTATCGCATCAGGAGGCGTAAGAAGCATTGAAGATGTGAAAAACCTTAAGAATATAGGTGCTGCAGGTGTAATAATCGGCAAGGCACTGTATACGGGTGATGTGGATCTTGAGGAAGCAATCAGAATAGCCAAGGAGTAAAGATGCTGACTAAAAGGATAATACCCTGTCTCGATGTACATGCAGGCAGGGTGGTAAAAGGAGTTAATTTCATTAATATACGCGATGCCGGTGATCCTGTCGAGGTAGCTGCGGTTTATGACAAGGCAGGCGCAGATGAACTCACATTTCTGGATATAACGGCTTCCAGTGATGCGCGGGGTATAATGCTGGATGTGGTAAGAAGGGTTGCCGAACAGGTATTCATCCCGTTCACAGTTGGCGGAGGTATCAGGACAGCCGAGGATTTCAGGGAGATACTCAAGGCCGGCGCCGATAAGATATCGGTGAATTCTGCCGCACTTAACAGGCCTGAACTGATATCAGAGGCAGCATGGCGCTTCGGAAGCCAGTGTGTCGTCGTTGCAATTGACGCCAAAAGAAGGAATGGCGGCAGTGGTTGGGACGTATACCTCAATGGCGGCAGGGTCAATACAGGAAGAGATGCAGTCGAATGGGCTGCGGAAGCTGAGAAGATGGGAGCAGGCGAGATACTGCTGACAAGTATGGATTGTGACGGGACAAAGGCAGGCTATGACATACAGCTTACAAGGGCTGTATCTGAAAGCGTCGGCATACCGGTCATAGCATCCGGCGGTGCCGGGACAATGGAACATTTCAGGGATGCATTGACCGAAGGCAAGGCAGATGCGGTGCTGGCTGCTTCGCTTTTCCACTTCAGAGAGATGGAGATAATGGATCTCAAGAATTATCTCAGACGTGAAGGCATCGAAGTAAGGATTTGAATGGAGAATATTATGGATAACACCATTATGAATGAAGTTAAATTTGACGAAAAGGGCCTTGTGCCTGCCATAACCCAGGATTGCAGGACTGAAGAGGTCCTCATGCTGGCATATATGAACAGGGAATCATTGGAGTTGACCATCGAAACAGGGAAAGCCCATTACTTCAGCAGAAGCAGACAGCAGCTCTGGCTGAAGGGCGAAACCTCGGGACATTTCCAGCAGGTAAGGTCAATAAGCATCGACTGCGACGGCGATACACTGCTGTTAAAAGTGGAACAGACAGGCGCTGCCTGTCATACAGGTCATCATTCATGTTTCTTCAGAAAGGCGGAGGTCGGTGGATCCTGCTATGATAGTGAAAGTGGAATTGCATCTGCAGTTTCGACTGAAGCAGGCACAACTGTCGCTGAAACAGCTGCTCCTGTCAATGAATCGGCTGTTCCTGCAGGCCCTGAAGTAATGGGCGAGGTCTTTGATGTGATCCTGGACAGGATTTCGAACCCAAAGGAAGGGTCATATACCAATTACCTTCTTTCAAAGGGAATGGACAAAATATTGAAGAAGGTCGGGGAAGAGACTGCGGAGGTTATAATCGCAGCCAAGAACAAGGAAAAAGGTGAGATAAAGGGTGAAGTCGCAGACCTTTTATATCATTTAATGGTGCTGCTTGCCGAAAGGGGTATGACCCTCGAAGAGGTATACGGGGAACTGAAAGGCAGAAAATAGCCGTCCGGCAGCAAAGCCGATCTACTATGCACAGCAGGCAGGAAAGCTGTTGTATAGCAGGCAGAAGAAAGGAAGCGGGATCTTGGACAAGAACAAACTCCGGCAGCTTCTTAAATCTGATGAAGGTCCGAAGCTCGATTACAAGCTTAACCTTACCCTGGTCACAGAAAGCGAAAAAAAGGAGCTTACCAAGGATGTGATTGCCATGGCCAATTCCAGGGGTGGCAGGGGTTATATCATTTTCGGAATAGAAGACAAAACCAAAGTGATAAAGGGAATAGATCAGGGAGATTTCCATGAGGAACAGATTCAGCAGATCATATATAACAGATGCGACCCTCCGGTAACAATATCAGTTGATTTTATTAATATCGATGAAAAAACCGTTGCTGTAATAACGGTTTTCCGTAGTAACCACAAGCCCCACATGATGCTTCAGAACGGGGCTTTTTATGTCCGCAGGGGCTCAACTACCGATGTCGGACGAAGGAGTGAGATAGCGAACCTTTTCCAGGAATACGGATTGATGACCTATGAGACTGTAATCATGAAAAACGCCGGTATGGACCAACTGGAATCCGACCGGATAGTAAGCTATTTCAAAAGTCTTGATATAATCAGCACCAGCCCGAATGAAATCCTCCTCCAGGCTATGGGGTTCATAGCCAGAAAAAACGACAGCGAAGAATGGTGCCCGACAATAGGTGGCATGATGCTTTTTGGGAAGAATCCGGCGTTGTTTCTCCCCCAGATATATGTAAAAGCGGTCTGTGGATCGGAATCCAGGTATATATACGGAAATGTATTCGAAATGATGGATAAGACCTGCGCATTCATCAGAGAATATGTAAAAGATGAAGGATACCCCTTCGATGCAGTTGACGAGGTGGTGGCAAACGCAATACTGCACAGGGATTACATGGATACGACAAGGGGAATTGTGGTAAATATTAGTGAAAAGAATATCGAAGTGAGCAATCCAGGAGCACTCATTGCCAATAACAGCATATACAAATTCATGAACGAAAACAACCCTGACAGGAGGAATTCCTGGCTTTATCAGCGGCTTGCGGCTTCAGCTGCAGATGGAAGGCGATTTTTCAATACCCGGACAGGCTTTTCCGGAATCAAGAAGGATTTTGACAGACTGGGCGAAGTGAAGTTCCTTAACATCGGCGCGCAGAACCTCTTCAAGGTTATTCTCCCAAGAATTCACTGACATATTCAATTCTCAATTCCCGAAGGTAAATTTCTGGCTTAGAATGTGTCCCCGGACATAATTTTCGAAATACGGCGATATTCCAACCAATTGGAAAATAAATGGCTTAAATGGGCTTAAAACGATATAATTTGGTAAAATCACATATTTGATAATAAATTGTATATTATATTATATTATTAATGTGATTAGCACTCGATAATGATGAGTGCTAACAAAATGCAAAATTCTTTGAGGAGGTACACCCTATGAAAATAAAACCATTAGGCGAGAGAGTAGTTATAAAAATGCTGGAATCTGAAGAAACCACCAAGAGCGGCATCGTTCTTCCAGGAACGGCAAAGGAAAAGCCGACAGTAGCAGAAATAGTTGCAGTAGGGCCGGGCGGATATGATGACAAGGGCAGAGAAATCAAGATGGAAGTTAAAGTCGGCGATAAAGTGCTGATAAGCAAATATGCCGGGACAGAAGTAAAAGTGGACAACCTGGAATATACCATTCTTAAGCAGAGTGATATTCTTGCAGTTGTTGAATAAGGAAGAACCCTGAATTTTAAAGGACCCCAGGAATTTAATAGTAAGACTTTTATTAGCATAAGGAGGCTTTTATAATGGCGAAAGAAATCAAATTTGGTGAAGAAGCCAGGCGTGCGCTTGAGAGCGGCGTAAACCAGCTGGCCAATACAGTAAAGATTACACTCGGACCCAAAGGCAGAAATGTCGTTCTGGACAAGAAGTTCGGATCACCCCTGATAACAAATGACGGTGTAACAATTGCCAAGGAAATCGAGCTGGAAGATAAATTTGAGAATGCAGGCGCACAGCTTGTAAAAGAAGTTGCTACAAAGACAAATGATGTCGCAGGTGACGGTACAACCACAGCTACCCTCCTTGCCCAGGCAATCATCAGAGAAGGCTTGAAGAATGTTGCTGCAGGAGCAAACCCCATGATCTTAAAGAAGGGTATTGCAAAAGCAGTTGATGAAGCAGTTGAAGGAATTAAGGAAATAAGCCAGAAAGTAAAAGGAAAAGAAGACATTGCAAGGGTTGCATCAATATCGGCCAATGATGAAACAATCGGAAGCCTTATTGCAGATGCGATGGAAAAGGTGTCCAATGACGGAGTCATCACTGTTGAAGAATCAAAAACAATGGGAACAAGCCTGGAAGTAGTCGAAGGAATGCAGTTCGACAGAGGCTATATATCTTCATACATGATCACAGATACAGACAAGATGGAAGCCATACTTGACGATCCTTACATCCTGATTACAGACAAAAAGATCAGCAACATACAGGATATCCTGCCTCTTCTCGAGCAGATTGTACAGGCCGGCAAGAAGCTTGTAATAATCGCTGAGGATGTCGAAGGCGAAGCTCTTGCTACGCTCATAGTAAACAAACTCAGGGGAACCTTCACCTGCGTGGCTGTTAAGGCTCCGGGTTTTGGTGACAGAAGGAAGGCAATGCTCCAGGATATAGCCACTCTTACAGGCGGTGAAGTTATAACCGAAGAAGTCGGCCTTGACCTCAAGGAAACCAAGGTTACCCAGTTGGGTAAAGCAAGGCAGATCAAGATTCAGAAGGAAAACACAATCATAGTTGACGGAGCTGGAGATCAGGCTGAAATCAAGAAGAGGATCGCTCAGATCAAAGCTCAGATTGAAGAGACAACCTCCGATTTCGACAAGGAGAAGCTGCAGGAAAGACTTGCAAAGCTGTCCGGCGGTGTAGCTGTCATTCAGGTCGGTGCTGCTACTGAAACTGAGATGAAGGAAAAGAAACTCCGTATTGAGGACGCTCTCGCCGCAACAAAAGCGGCAGTTGAAGAAGGTATCGTTGCAGGCGGCGGAACAGCATATATCAATGTGCTTCCAAGGGTTGCAAAGCTTCTCAAGACTGTTACCGGCGATGAAAAGACGGGTGTTCAGATCATAATCAAGGCACTTGAAGAGCCAATCAGACAGATCGCAATCAATTCCGGCCTCGAAGGTTCGGTTATTGTTGACAAGGTAAAGAGCAGCAAACCCGGTATCGGATTTGATTGCCTCAAGGAACAATATGTCGATATGATAGGCTCAGGTATCGTTGACCCGGCAAAGGTCACAAGGTCGGCTCTCCAAAACGCCGCATCCGTAGCTTCCATGGTTCTCACAACAGAAAGTATTGTTGCAGATAAACCTGAGAAGGACAACGGAGCTGCTGCAAATGCAGCCGCAATGGCAGGCGGAATGGGCGGAATGTACTAAGAGCTTTAAAGAAAAGTATAAAGTTAAGAAAGAGGAAGCATGGGGAAGGTTCTCGTGCTTCCTTTTTTGCTCTCACGTATCTTTATTGGACCATGGTCTCAAAGAAGTCTTTTGTCTCTGAAACAAAAATATCGAGCATTGGGTTATGGTTGGCTGCACTCCACGCTATGACAATGGATTCTTTAAAATCCATCCTGAAGGTCTTCATCCTGGAATTCAACCTGATACGGCTCCAGTAGTCGGTAAGGGCTACGCCCTGGGCGCTTTCCAGCATAAAGGACAGGGTATCCACGTCAGGAACATCCTGCACACGTGGAAAGAATCCATAATGATCGTAAAGCTCGCCTATGATTTTATTCATACATGGTTCGGTAAGTGTCTCATTAATGATATACAAAAAGGTTTCATTCTTGAAATCAGAAGGAGAAAGCTTTTCTTTCAGAGCAAGGGGATGTCTCTCCGAATATAGTATGACACTCGGGATATCGACTATTTTCTCTGTAAATATCCCTGGCGCATTGGCAAACACTTCATCGATATGAAAAAGTATATCTATCACCCCATGCTGCAGATCAGAAAGAAGATTGTCTACTTTGCAGAACTTTATTGCCGGTTCCAGCTCAGGGTGTTTTCTTTTAATGAGGGCGGCATTTTCAAAGAGAAGATCTGAAATATACCATACCGGGAAGGCTGAATATTTGAGCAGCGTTTTACCACCAGGTCTTTGGAATTGGTGCTTTTGCCTGATCTCATCATATTTGCCGGCAACCTCGGAGAAAAAGTAATAATAGTCCTTACCTTCCGATGTAAGCTGAATGATCTTCCCTCGACGCTTAAATAACTGGACTTCCAATTCGGACTCCAGCTGGATTATATGGCGGCTGATGGCGGACTGGGCAATAAACAGCTCCTCTGAAGCCCTTGAAAAATTCATGTGCCGTACGGTAGCCAGAAAACATTTGATCTGGAAATCGTTCAAAAAGTCACTCTCCCTTAAAATTTAGTATATCATTTTTGTTATACCACAGATTCTGAATACTGGCAATGACGTTTTATATTTAAGTGGTTGATGGTATAATATATTAATGATGGAACATCAGATATATTCGCATGAGCAGATAGACATCATTCCTCTATAGAAGTAAATTCTGATACTACATAATATTGATAATGAAGGAGAGTATTTTTTATGAGACTTTTTGATCTTACAGGTAAAAATGCAGTGGTAGTCGGCGGTGCCGGCGGTATTGGACAGGCAATTGCCCAGGGTCTGGCTGAAGCCGGCGCAAGGGTTATGATTTCCAGCCGTAAGGAAGATGCCTTACAGAGAGCACAACAAGAAATTAAGGACGCTATAGGAGCTGAAGTCCTTTACTATGTAGGAGATGCTACCAAGGAAGATCAGGTACAGGCTCTACTGGCCAATGCAATCGCAAAAATGGGCCAGGTCGATATCCTCGTAAATTCTCAGGGCTTTAACAAGAAGTTCCCTGGCACCGAGTTCCCGGTAGACATGTGGGATGCAATGTTCGAAGCCAACGTTAAATCCATGATGCTTACATGCAAGCACTTCGGAAAACACATGAAGGAAAACAACATCCATGGTAAGATCATCAACATATCTTCTGTTCGTGGTGCACGTGCAGTTGCAAACGGTGGTGGCGGAAATGTCGGCTATTGTGCAACAAAGGGTGCTGTTGACATGCTGACCCGCGCGTATGCTTCCGACCTCCGTCCCAACATCCAGGTCAATGCAATCGGACCCACAATCACATACACACCCATGATGGTAGGTATACTCCCCGATGATCCTACAGTGCGTGCAAATATTGCGAATGCAATGCCTGCCATGCGTATAGGTGAAGCTGAGGATTGCGCAGGCCCAGCTATATTCCTGGCTTCTGCCGCATCAGACTTCGTTACCGGACAGATTCTCTATCCCGATGGCGGTCTCACTGCAGTGGGTTGATTTAGACTACAATGTCATGCACAACTTTTATGGGGGACGTCTTTCGGGCGCCCCCTGCTGTATAATATAATATTCACAAACCAACCAATATATATATTTATGAAAGGGACCAGAAAATGAAAGTAGAAGAAATCAAAAAGGTAGCCTGTTACGGCGCCGGAACCATCGGTGGCGGATTCGCAGCTTATTTCTCACTCAAAGGACTACCGGTGGCTGTTTATGTCAGGAGCAAGGATTCTGCCGATAGGGCAACCAAAGCTATCCAGACAGTCATTGACTCCTTTGTTAAGTTCGAAATAGCCAGTGATGCTGAAACCATATGGAAAAACATAACAATAACAGACGATCCTGCAGCTGCATTTACTGGTGTAGGATTCATTCAGGAAAACGGAGCCGAAACGTATGAAGACAAATGGGCCATGATTGAGGTAATGGAAAAGTACGCTCCTGCCGATGCAATCATAGCATCTTCTTCATCCGGCCTCTCTGTCACAAAAATGGCTGAGAAAGCTGTCCACCCGGAACGTGTCCTGGTAGCACACCCCTTCAATCCTGCATACCTTATCCCGCTCATCGAGATCTGCAAGGGTGACAAGACTTCTCAGGATGCAATCGATACAGCTGTTGCCTTCTACAAAAAGGTTGACAAGGAACCCATCGTCCTCAGGAAAGAGAAGAAAGGCTTCGTAGCCAACCGTCTTGCTCATGCTCTGTGGAGGGAAGAAATCGCACTGGTTTGCGAAGGAGTCTGCTCCATGGAAGAAGCCGACAAAGCAATCTGCTACGGTCCTGGACTCCGTTGGGCCATAATGGGTCCTGCAATGGGTTATGAACTGGGCGGTGGCGCACTGGGCCTCAAGGGCTGCGCAATTAAGTTCGCCGGCATGACAAACAGTGTCTTCGAGGATATATCAGACATGAAAAAAGTTCCGGACGAATGGGCGGACCTGTCAGGTGAGGAGATCATCCCTCTTATGGAGCATATGCCCGACCATGTAGGTCACACCAAGGAAGAAATCCAGAAGTTCCGCGACTACATGCTTGTAGAGATTTTGAAGATGCATAAAAAACTTTAATATTAACAGATTAAGGAGAAAGAATATGGCAAAGACTATTATTACTGCTGCTTTGACAGGCGCAGTCACCCCCGCAGGATATGACATACCTGCAACCCCGAAGAAAATCGCCGAAGAGGCTTATGAAGCCTGGAAGCTCGGTGCCTCTATCGTCCACCTCCACATGCGTGATGATGAAGGATTGGGAACAATGGATGCCAACAAGTTCAAGGAAACCATTAACCTGATCCGGTCATATAAGGATTGTGACGTTGTCATCAACTGCACATCCTCAGGCGACAACCGTGTTTCCGGCGGCGATCCTGCAGGTAATGCGATCCGTATGCTTCACCACAAGACCCTCGATGGTATTGAAATGGGTTCATATGATGCAGGTTCCTTCAACTGGATGCCAGGCGGAGTTTTCATGAATACCCCCAAATTCCTTGAGGAGCTTGGTGACGTATACATGCAACGCGGCATCAAGCCCGAAATCGAAATCTTTGACGCCGGAATGCTGGGTGTTACAGAGTATTTCGTAAAGAAGGGCCATCTTCCCACACCCTGCCATTATCAGTTCTGCCTCGGTGTTCTGGGTGCAATGCCCGCTACTGTTGAGAATATGATGTACCTGCTCGCTCATATACCCGAAGGCAGCACATGGTCAGCCTTTGGCGTAGGCGCTGGTCACCTGCCGATAATGTTTGCGGCTCTGGCAATGGGCGGACACATCCGTGTTGGTATGGAAGACAACGTTGTATTCGGCAAGGACGAGGCTGGCAACCGCATTAAGGCTACAAATAAGATGCTGGTAGAACGTGCTGTAAATGCTGTCAAGGCATTCGGCAACCAGCCCGCAACTCCTGCTGAAGCCCGTGAAATCCTTGGAATTCCTGCTTTTGATGGCGCGGCAGTACGTGCAAAGCTAGGCATTGCCTGATCAATAAAACAATAAAACGCAGATGTGAGGCGTTTTGAAAAACGTTAAAGAGGGTATCGGTATTTACTGGTGCCCTCTTTACATATTGGCAGCATTGGTCGGTTCTCATATTGTAGTAAGCATGTATGTGTGTTAAAGTATTTCATATAAAACAACTGGATATTTTAGTACGCTTACGAATCAGGTACTGATTATCAGGAGGATTGGGTAATGGACATCTTTTTTGAGAAAATCGTTGCACGTAAAAAGGATATTAAGGATATACTGGCCATAATTGGGCTGATTGTTGCAGCGATAATTGCGATCGTAGCAGTAAACAGCATACAGGCGGTTTCACAACTTGGTATGGGATTCATAATTTTTGTCGGATTCGCGTATCTGGCATACCGTCTGATAACAACCAGAAATATAGAGTATGAATACATAGTTACAAACGGGGAGATCGATATAGACCTTATCGAATCCAAAAGGAAGAGGAAGAGGATTTTCAGCGCCAGTTGCAAGGACTTTGAGCTTTTGGCGAGGGCGAGCGGAGAAGGCTTCGAAAAGGATTACAACGGAATCCCTAAACGACTCAATGCTGCCAGTTCTCTTAAAGCGCCCGATGCGTGGTATACTATAGCAAACTACAAAGGTGTGAGGACCCTGGTCATTTTCGAGCCTGATGACAGGATGCTCGCCAATTTTAAGGCTATCATTCCTAAAAAGGTACAGGGTTAAAATTGAGACACTATTGAAAAGAAAAATCCCGTCAGAATTTTTTTCCTTTGATCAGTTCCAGAAACTTGAACGATACGCACAGATGTATGAAGGTCTCACTGTTGTTCCAGTCGATGTCCACCAGCCGGGTAATTTTCTCCATACGGTAATTCAAAGTGTTGCGGTGAATGTGGAGCGCGTTGGAGGTATGAAGCTGCTTTTTGTGGATCAAATGGTAGTATAGGCTTTGGAGGTATGAAGTTCCGTTGACCCGGTCATACTCATCCAGGGTAAGTACTGCAGGATGACAGAAACTTCTCAGGTCATGGTTCATGGAACAGATATCACCAATGTGGTAGATCGTATAATCTTCGTAGCTGAATAGAACCTTGTTATCATTCATATGTATGCCAAGTTCCACAGATTTCGTAGCTAGTATATATTGCCAGCGCAATTCGGAAATTTGGGTGAAGCGGCTGCTTATACCGGCATATAGCCCGTTTTCTTTAAGTAGCCTGGTCAGGTTGTCCAAATCTGCTTCAGGAACGGGACAATCTCTGTTGACACTGACCAGCAGGACTATGTGGTCATTGTAAATTATCGATCTGCTCCCGCCGACAGCCCTCTCAAACAGATCCCCAAGATAGAAAATCGGAGAGTTCGAAGCATCATCGTGTTTTGCAAATATAGAAATCAGATACAGGTTTTCTTTAAGATTAAGATTGAGGTATTTGGCCCGTTCTTCAATCACGTCACTTTTTGTTATTTTGCCTTCCAGGATGTCGTTTATAAAGGTTTCATACATAAAACCCTTATGTGAGCGCAATTGTTTGTTTTTCTGAAGCTCGGTGGAAATCACGTCTTTCAGTAGTGAGAAGGCCTCAAGCTCATTCTGGCTGAAGGGTTTATCACTTCCGATGGCCACCAGGTTTGCGGCAAGCTGTCTGTTAATGAAAACCGCTGTGATGGCAACCGGGTTGTAGTCGGAGTAACGGTCCATAATTACGGTCTTCTTGCTGGTATTGACCTTCTCAATGGATTTGAGGGCTTGAAACATCAACACCGATTTATAAGAAAAGTAGCCTTGCGAAACCAGTTCCGTCCAAAGTGGGTCGTCACTTGAAGCTTCGCCTGTCAGTGCTATAAGCTTGAAGCTGGAATCCACAAGGTAGATTGGCCGCCCGATCATCTCAAAACCAATATCCATTATACTTTGTAATCCTCTGTCTTTTATCAATGAAAAAAATAGCTTCTCGGACAAATAATCTCCTGACAGGGTGTCCTGAATGTGATTAAAAACATGGGCACTGTCAGCATCAGTAGATAAGATGTACAAATTTATGTTTGGACCGTAATCGGATGGGTCCTTCAAAGGACAGTCCAGTATGCATACTGCGTTGATTGTATGGCTCTCGGGCAGAGGGCATGGAAGGTGCGACAATTTGCCTATATAAAGGCAGGAGGGGTGAAAGACGGTTTGATCGTATTCCAGGTATTTCACCGATTCGATGGATATCGATTCAGTACAGGATGTAATCAACTCGGGAGTATAACTATCCATCATCTTTAATAAGTCCTTTAAACTTACGGTTATCATTGCTTTATCGCCTCCATATCCCGAACCAGAAATATCCTGAAGCTCCATTTGCGAAAACCTTGAAAAGCGGCATGTATGTAAAGCTATTGTTAATTATAGTTCAAAATTGACTATAATACAATATTTTGTTGTCGCTTTTGCACAATGCCGTAAAACGTTATATATGATATTTTAATCTTATATGACGTACAATTAAAAAAGTACCTTTTCAGGCCTTCATATCGGTAATATACCAGGCAGGATGATATTATGAACTGTTGTCGGCAATAACGGTAGTTCAGGGGGGACTACCGTAGCATAAAGATTATTCCCGCATCTTAAAGCCATTATAAGAGAGGAGAGTTTTTCCATGCAAAAAAAACAAAGTATAGGTATTGGTTTCCGCGGCACTATGCTGCTTATCTACCAGTTCCTCGCATTCTTCACCTTCATCGTCTTCACAAACTGGCCCATGAACATTTTGGCCGACATGTACGGTGGCGCCGCCAAAATCTCCACCATCTATACTGCCGCCACTGTAGTATGTATCATTGTTCAGTTGATTCTTTCACGTTTTATCGGTAAGCTCAAGAGTATCAAGGCCTTAGGAGTGATCTTCGGTGTCATCACCATTATTACCGCACTGGGCATTATGCTCATCCCACCGAGCCAGCCCGGTCTGTGGCAAGGCTGCTACTTCCTGGTCACACTGTTTTCCATCATATATTGCACCTTCTCTCTTGGAATTCTGGTTGGTCAGTGGTTCCCTCGCCGTAAAGGCACCATCATGGGTATCGCCACCATCGCCTTCCCCGTCGGCAACGGCCTGATCGGCGCATTTGCCGGCGCTGTGTTCGCCAAGGGTCATCCTGATGTGTTTGGTGCCTTCCTGCCATTCTTAATCATCAGCCTGGTGGGTCTGCTCATCGGTATTATATTCGTCAAGGATTATCCCGAGCAGTGCGGGGCTTACCGTGACAACGACAAGTCCATCACTCCGGAGGAGGCCAAGGCCATGATGGAGCAGGAGATTGAGGCCAAGAAGACCACTGTCTGGACTTTGAGGCACACTTTCACCAACCGCGACTTCTGGTTCATCACCATCCCCATGGGCGCTCTGCTGATGTGTTCTGTTGGTATGATGACTCAGACCAAGTCCATCCTGGGCAACTACCCCGAGCTGCCCTTCGCAGGCGTTATGGGCGGTGTCATGATAATCTCCATCTTCGGCAGCTGGCTGCTGGGCGTTCTGGATACTAAGTTCGGTACCAAGAAGGCTGTTCTGATCTCCGTCATCATCATGATCGTCGGCGGCGTGTTTGGTACAGTCCGTTCCGCTCCCGCTCTGCTGATCGCCTTCGTGTGTCTGTCCGTCTTCATGGGCGCTGCTTCAAACTTCACCGTTTCCGCTGCCGCTCAGTACTGGCGCCGTGAGGACTTCTCCAGTGTGTTTGCCAAGGTTAACCCCATTGCCAATATTCTGCAGGCTGCCGGCCCCATGATGATCGCCATTTTGCTGAGCACCATAGGTTATCACATCGCCTTTACTGTTACGGCTGTCATAGGCGTGATCAGTCTGATCCTGATCTTCATGTTCAGCGGAAAACATGTCAAGGAGATTGACGACAAGTACCGCATGGCAGCAGGCAAGCCTCTGGACGATGTTCTGGTCGGCCGCAGGTAAGACGTTTTCAACATACGTTCTGGTCTCCCCACAAACAGCATGACGCAGAACCCAACCGGCTTCCGTGTCATGTACAAACCAAGAGAATGGAAAGGACTGGTTGAATGAAAGTGCTGGGTATCTGCTGCGGCAGAAAAAACGGCAACACCGAAATTCTGATGAAGGAAGCGTTCAAGGCCATCCAGGTGAAGTGCGGCGCCGAGTGCAGCTTCATCCGTCTGCAGGAGGCTGAGATTCGCAGCTGTGCCGGTTGTGAGACCTGTATGATCAACCACCTGAAGGGCAACTGGGACTTCCGCTGCGTCCATAAGAACGGCACCGATCACTTCTACTTCATCGAGCAGCTCATGCGTGAAGCAGACGCCATCATCGTCTCCGCTCCCGCTTACAACCTGCAGCCCCCCGGAATCCTGGTCCGCTTTATGAACAAGCTCCATGCTTCCGGTAACTACCGTGACGTGGTCCACCACCACAACAAGATCGGCGCTACCTTCACTCTGGGCGGTACCGACTGGACCAACTATACTTTGTCCACCACGAATATGCTGACCATGGAGCTGGTTGGCTCCTATGAGGCGGTTGTGGATAAATGCCACTTCGACTTCGTCCCCTCCGTGGGCGCCATCGTTCTGGAGGACGAGATGCTGGCTCGTTTGCGCAAGCTGGGCGAGAACATGGCTGACGCTCTGGTCGCCAAGGAAAACGGCGAGACCATCGGCTATCGCGGCGATGCAGGCGTGTGTCCCGACTGCCACAGCATATTCCTGGAGAAGCGTGCTGATGGATGGTACTGCCCCCAGTGCCTGACCAAGGCTGCTCTGACTATGGAAGACGGCGAACTGAAGGTCTCCTTCACCGACGAGGAGAGGGCCAGGAATCGTTGGAGTCCCCGTGGTCAGGAGCTGCATGACAACAACATCCGCAAGGGCCATGGTAAGGCCTTTGCGAGCAAGGACATCATAGCTGCCAAACGCAAGGAATATGCCGCTTACATGGATGCAGTCAAGCTGCCCGAGCTAATTAAGGAGTAATTATCGCGAAGATAAGGACGGGGTCATGAACCTCGTCCTTATTTTATCAGCATACCCGTGTTATTACCTTGAGTTGCTAAACAATTGCGAATGCGCGACTCTCGTTATAATCAGTAAGTGCCGAATAGAAGGCCTCAACATTCTCTAAAGGTGTACCGTAGGGTATGTCGCAACCGGCTGAGAGCACGAAATTGGGGTACGCTTCCATCTTTTCAAGGAGCCTGAGGGTCTTTTCGCGGACTGTATCCGCCGTACCTATCCTGAACACATTTGCCGGGTCAATGTTTCCCATGGCCAGAACGTTTGACGGAAGCTGCGGCAGAATATCCAACATGTCGACTGCATTGCCGAAGTGGAAAGCCCGGCAGCCTGTCGAGAGCATTGAGCCCACAAGCTGTTCCGTGTGTCCGCAATTATGCAGGACGATGATGAAATTCTCATCCTGAAGGGCATCGACTATTTTTTTGACATATGCTGATGAAAATTCGTCGCACATTGAAGGTTAAAGGAGCCCCGCTGTCGGGTCGCTGTAATGACATCACTGCAGTCCCCGTCCCTTTGTCAAACTGCGAAATCAAAGAAGGAATCAGGTCTTAAGAAGGCCTGATTCCTTTAGGTTTTTTCAGGTCTGCTCCCATTTTGCTGTCCATGCGGATATTAACAGAACCACAATGTTAACCAAGCTATGGGAAAGTCTCGTATCATAGTGTAAAATATATATGTACGTTGTTTTATGAAAGGATATAATGCTAATCTGCATTATACAGGTGGGAAGATGGAAGATCATATTTATATTACCGGCCACAGGAACCCGGATACTGATTCTATTTGTTCAGCGATTGCCTATGCCGAATATAAGAATAAGACCGGAATTAATGCAATACCTGCCAGGCTGGGTGAACTTAACATGGAGACGGAGTTCGTCCTGAAATTCTTTGGAGTGGAGGTTCCGGACATACTTCATACAGTTAAAACCCAGGTATCAGACTTGATGATGGACACAGCTCATTCCATCGCTCCATCCATATCAATAAAAACGGCATGGAGCATAATGAAAAGAAACAATGTGAAAACACTTCCTATAGTTGATGAAAACGACAGGTTTCTAGGAATTGCCACGCTATCGGACATAACCAACAAGCTGATGGATGCACTGGATAATAATATTATTGCTACAAGCAACACGCCCCTCCTTAATCTGGTGGAAACATTGAGTGCCAGACTGCTTTACGGTTCCCAGGAGAATTTCAAGACATCGGGGAAAATTGTGATAACAGCCATCAATCCGGATGAAATGACAGGCTATGTAGAACCCGGAGACATAGTAATTGCCGGAAACCGTAAGGAAACAGCAATCAAGGCCATAGAGCTTGGCGCAAACTGTATCATCATGACTTGTGGGGCTAAAATTGATGATGATCTGTTGGAAGCGGTAAAAGAGAATCTTTGCATACTTATGGTCACCCAAAGCGATACCTTTACAACTGCGAGGCTGATAAATCAAAGCGTTCCGGTGGGATACATGATGACCGGAAATAATATCGTCAAATTCGATCCTGAGGATTTCATTGAAGAGATAAAGGATAAAATGCTTGTAACCCGTTACCGAAGCTACCCTGTCGTGGATAGCAGAAACCATGTAATGGGTCTGATATCACGGTTTCATTTGATTTCTCCCATGAGGAAAAAGGTAATTCTGGTCGATCATAATGAAAGAAGCCAGACGGTCAAAGGGATTGAAGAGGCTGAAATCATTGAAATTATAGACCACCACAAGTTGGGGGACATTCAAACCATGGCTCCGATTTTTTTCAAAAACGAACCTGTAGGATGTACTTCCACAATAATTGCCCAAATGTTTTTTGAATCCGGCATAATGCCTTCGAAAAAATCCGCAGGTATTATGTGCGCAGCAATCATATCGGACACACTTAATTTCAAATCGCCGACCAGTACTTATACTGACAGGATGATTGCTGATAAGCTTGCAGAGATAGCCAATTTACCCATTGATGATTTTGCGGTGAAAATGTTCAAGGCAGGTTCAACACTTCATGGTAAGTCTCCTGAGGAAATCATTAACAACGATTTTAAGGAGTTTAAAGCAGGAAAATACACGATTGGAATATCCCAGGTATATACGATGGATTATCATATTCAGCAGGAGGAAATATATCCTCAGCTTGTGGAGTTCATGGAAAAGTACTGTGCAGAGCATAATTACAGCTTGCTTATACTGCTTGTGACAGATGTAATGGGGACGGGCTCGGAGATGTTGTTTGCCGGCGAAGAAATTGATCTTGTTGCCAAAGCATTCAAAGTGGATATTCAAGGGAACTGTATTTACCTTCCTGAGGTCGTCTCCAGGAAGAAACAAGTTATACCGGCCTTATCGGTGATTTTGGATTAAATCATTGTGAAGTATCGGGGCGGATCTCACTTCGGAAGTATCGGGACGGTTTACATTCTGACAAAATTAAAATGGCAGAATGTCAACCGTCTCCATTCATATTTATGCAATTTCCAACCTGCAGCTTGTGTTGTAATCCTTAAGTGTTGAGTAGAATTCGTCAACATTCTCAATTGGGGTTCCGTATGGAACATCGCAACCGCTTGAAAGAACGAAGTTTCTGTAATCCGAGGTCTTTTCAAGAAGTCCCATGGTTTTCTCACGGACAGATTCAATAGTGCCTATCCTGAAGACATTTGAGGGATCGATATTTCCCATTGCCACAACATCAGCGGGAATCTGGGGGAGGATTTCCATCATGTCAACCGCATTGCCAAAATGATATGCCTTACAGCCTGTCGAAAGCATTGAATCCACTTGTTGCACTGTATGCCCGCAATTGTGGAGGACTATGATGAAGTTTTCATCCTGAAGTGCGTCGACAATGCTTTTTATATAGGTTGATGAAAATTCGGTACACAATACAGGTGAAAGTAGACCGGCGGTAGGTTCGGCTATTATAACGCCGTTGCAGCCGGCATCTTTGAAAGCTTTTATATATGGAGTGATAAACTCGGTGCTTTTACTGAGAAGTGCATGCACCATTTCCTTATTACGCCGGGTTGCTATTATTACCTTACTAACATCAAAAAGCCTGCCTGCAAGGGAAAATGGTCCAATAACTCCGCCAAGCACAGGCCGGTCTTTAATGGCAGCTGCGGCCAGTTTGGCTGCTTTGAGATATTCGCCGGTGCGCTTTTCCCCTACTTCAGGGATTCTCAGGGCGTTTATGGATTCCATATCGCTGACTATGCTTCCGGTCACTGTGGGTGCTTCATTTTCTGAGAATTTCACCGGGCTTCCGAATGCCTCTGCCTCGGCTGAAAGATCCATTAAAGTAACGGCTGCTGCTGAAGGAAATCTTCCTGACAGATTCATGATGCAGTCAAACTGTATATTCCCATCGTTGACCATTTTAAAAGCATTCGAGCCAACCATATCGACGCCGGGATATGTCAAAACCGGGAGTGCCTTTCTTTCTTCCGATTCAATAATCTGCTGCAGCCATTTGTACATATTTTTTTTCATAAAATATACCTCCTGTACGATTTATGCGACTTCAATACCTGCCCATTTGTTAATAGCATAACAAAGATGATTTCAATATTATTGTAATAATTAACACATGTTTTCGAAATTTTTATTATTAGTGACAATATCGTTAATCATATTGATAAGATTGTTAAATATATATTGTACTTTTGCGACTGATTTTTGTAATTATTTATCGTACAATTTTGACGTTGTTCACCAAAACCGCAGGAAATGACTCATACAGGCAGGTTGTAGATGAATTTGACAGGCCGGAGCCATTATAATAGTATTAAAATAAAACATAGGACCGTTGAATTCCAATTGAAAGGAAGCTGTTATGTCGAAGATGCTTTTAGCCTGTAATACCATAGCGGATGAATTGAAATTTGCCATTGAAAGGACTGGCTTCGAGCATCCTGTCAAATGGGTGGATTCAGGTTTACATATCAATCCCGGCTCTTTGAAGGACAAACTTCAACAAGAGCTGGATAACATCACAGGAGTAGATGAAGTGTTGCTGGGCTTTGGCTTTTGCGGGAATTCTCTGGTGGGCTTGACGTCGCCGGGTTACAGATTGATATTCCCCAAAGTCGATGACTGTATAACACTGCTGCTTGGATCAAGAAAGAGACGTAAAGAGGTCAGCGCGGAAATGGGCACATACTTCCTTACAAGAGGGTGGCTCGAGTATGAGCGTAATATATGGGAGGAGTACAGGATTACCGTTGCCAGGCATGGGAAAGTGAAGGCCGACAAGGTATACAAGATAATTCTCAACCATTATAAAAGGCTTGGAATCATTGAAACAGGAGCATATGAAAATAGTGAATTCCTGGAGAAGTCAAAGCTTGTCGCAGAGGATCTGAAACTGATGCGACAGATTATACCCGGAACCCTCAGTTATCTTGAAAAGCTCCTTTCAGGCCCTTATGACGAAGATTTTGTAATAATAAGGCCTGGAGAGACTATCAGCCTCGACCATCTGATGAGCGATGGAAGCGCTCCTGTTCTTCAGGGATGAATTCCTCTTATAAACCCTTGTGAAATTGTAATAACAGCTTTGCTTTTTGTAAATTTTATTCCATGTGTGGTATATATCCTTTACAGTTAAAACGTGAAATGAAATAATGGCTTTATATATAATTCGGCGGTATGGGACATTTCATTTTGCACATAAGGAATTACCATGGAGGTAAAATGAGCAGGCATACAATCACTTTCATGCCAGGCGGAGAGAAAACAAACGTTACTGAAGGATCAACCGTCATGGAGGCAATCATCTCAAAAGGGCGGCACTTTGATTTCCCATGCGGAGGCAGAGGGACCTGCGGAAAATGCAGGATTAGAATACTGAATGGAACTGCTGAACCTACACCCGAAGAAAAAGGCTATCTCAGTGAAGATGAACTTGAGCAGGGCATAAGGCTTGCCTGCCATACACGTATATTAAGCGCTTTAACAGTGGGGCTGGAGAACGGGAAGGCCCTTAGATACAACATTCTTATATCAGAATCCAATGATTCTTATGAAATCGATCCTTTGATCTTGAAAATACCTGTCCAACTACCGAAGCCTTCTTTGGATGAATCGAAAGCCGATTTTGCACGTCTGAAGGAAAATCTGAAGAAGACCGATGCCAGTCTGAAGGATGTCAAGCCCGGATTGGAGGCTATCCGGGCCATGCCCGGAATCCTCAGGGAAGCCGGCCATTCCGGCACAGTCGTAACTGATCGGAAATGCGTGCTTGGAATAGACAAAGGCGATACCTCCGGCAAAATATTTGGAGTAGCCTTTGATATAGGAACTACCACCATCGTTGCATACCTTATGGATTTAAGAACAGGAAGGGAACTAGCTGTAGCGGCTGCGTTGAACCCCCAGGTTAAATTCGGCGCCGATGTCATTTCGCGTGCTTCATTCGCAATAAAAAACGAAGATGGAGTTGAACAGATGCAGGCAGTCCTGCTTGAAGAGATGGACCGTATGACAGGGGCTGCTGCTGAAGATGGCGGCTGCAATCGGGAGGACATTTACGCTGTGACTGTCGTAGGCAATACATGCATGCATCATATATTCCTGGGGATAACACCTCGGTATCTTACGGCTGCCCCATATACTCCCGTGATCAGTGAGTCATTCCAAACCGGTGCCGCCAGGCTCAGGCTCAATATCAATCCTGCCGGAAGGGTTTTCGTACTTCCCAACATAGCAGGTTTTGTTGGTGCGGACACAGTAAGCGTCATACTTGCGACCGGGCTGGACAAGGGAAGAGACATCCGGTTGGCGGTGGATATAGGGACAAACGGTGAAATAGTCCTTGGTTCTGAAGAAAAGCTTGCAGCATGTTCAACTGCTGCAGGACCGGCATTCGAGGGTGCACAGATCAGCAGCGGTATGCGGGGCGCGACAGGAGCAATAGACCATGTGCACTTCAGAAATGGACTTTCATATTCGGTTATCGGTGGAGGTAAACCTAAAGGTATTTGTGGCTCAGGATTGATAGATGTGATATCAGGCCTGGTAAAACTGGGTATCGTTAATGTAAGGGGAAAACTTCTTTCTCCTGACAAATTCACCAATCCCGATGCATTTAAATTTGAAAAGCACATAATATCCCATGAAGGCGCCAACGCATTTCTGCTGGCACCTGAATCGGTTACGGAACATGCATACCCCATCATGATAACACAAAGTGACATTTCAGCCATGCAGCTGGCAAAGGGCGCTATTTCTGCAGGAATAAGGCTGTTGATGGAGGAACTTGATGTAACCATGGGTGATATAAAAGAGGTATTGCTCGCAGGAGCCTTCGGGAATTACATGGATCCCCGCAGTGCATGTAATATCGGTTTGATTCCCATTGAACTGGCAGACAGGATAAAAATGGTGGGAAATGCTGCCGGTACCGGAGCAAAGCGGGCTCTGCTATCATGTAAGGAATATTCAAGATGTGATGACATGACAAAAAAAATCAAATACGTCGAACTGGCTACTCATAGGAATTTTAATAAAAGATTTGCTGAAGGGATGAGGTTTGATCCATATGAATACAAACAACAACAATGGAATCAATCCAAATAATGCAAAAAAAGCCGCAAACGTATATGGCAGTGCAGTGAATACCGGATGCCTTGTAATTGATTTAAAGGGCGATACAATATATTCGGTGCCGGGGAGGAATGGATGCAGCAGCTGTTGCAGGTTATCCGGCAATCAGGGTGTAAGCTGCTCAAGCGCATATTTGTATGGTGCTTATGAGGCAGAGAAGCATGGCGGCAGACATATTTTCTTCTGCCCTATCGGTCTTGTACACTGGGCTGCCCCAATCCTTAAGGATGGATTGATGGTGGCGGCAATAATCGGTGGGCCGGTCACTCTTGCTCGGGCTAATGTATTTGTCCCCGACATTTCATTTATGAAAAATATTCAGGACAATTCAACAATGGAAGAACTAAGGCGGTTTGTTAACGAAATTCAATTCGCCACACTGGAGAAAATCGCCAGTATGTCGGAAATACTTATGTATGCTGCAGAACATCTGTCGACAGCAGGCACGGCAAACAGGAGGAGAGATGATGAACGCCACGTAATGGGTGGACATCCTGCCCTTGATGATACCGTAAGCAAGTCTGTGGAAGATCTGGCCGGATTGGTCGGCAGTATTGCTGCCAAAGACAAGGCTTATACACTGGAATTATTAAAAAAGCGACAGGATGGCTTATTCCTTCAGCAAAGCGACAAATTTGAAACTAGCAAATCCAGGGCAATTGATTTTGGATTGTTGCTGTTTAGGGCAGCGCTCGAAAGCAAGTCGGATGTGGAAGAGATATTCGGCCTTGATTTCAGGTATTTTACCAGAATCGAAGCCTGCAGAAATGTTGAGGAGCTGACGAGTTGGGCATACGACATTATACAGCGTTTCATATATTGCATTTTTGATTTTCAGGCAGCAAAGGAAAACGATGTAATTTACAAAGCAGTCAATTATATCGGGGACAATTACATGCACAAGCTGACTTTGAAGGAAGTGGCGGATCATGTATTCATGAGTCAGTCATATTTCTGCAGGATGTTCAGGGACACTACAGGGCATACCTTCAGGAGTTATACAAACAATATCAGGATAGAACAGAGCAAAGCCCTTCTACGACAAACCAATATGACACTGCTTGAGATTTCGGGAAACGTAGGGTTTGAAGAACAGGGGTATTTCACCAAGGTTTTCAAGAAGGCTGTAGGATTATCCCCGATGGCATACAGGAAGCAAAACACCGCATCAAGGAAGCAGGAGGCAAAAACAGACTGACTTTTTGTATTTAATTATTCATATGGGTCTACCCTTTTGACATTACATATCCATATGGATAGTATTAAATCAAACACCACGAATATGGAGGGATCAGGATATGCTGATAATAGGAGAATTGATTAATACCAGCAGGAAACCGATACGGGAAGCGGTTGAAAACAGGGATGGACAATATATCAGGCAAATTGCCAAAGCCCAGGAGGATGCGGGAGTATCATATATAGATGTCAACTGCGGCACCTTCATTGAAAATGAGGTCGAGATTATGGAATGGTTAATAGACCTCATTTTAGAAGAGACCAAGCTTCCTCTTTGTATAGACAGTCCTGATCCGGCTGCATTAAAGGCCGGTTTGAATAAGGCAGTCAATGGAGTTCCCATGATAAATTCCATCACAGATGAAACCGGCAGGTGGAATGCGGTCCTACCCTTTATTAAGGAATACAAGTCAAAAATTGTAGCATTGTGCATAGATGACGGTGGAATGCCGAAGACTCAGGATGACAGGCTCAGAATAGCGGATACCCTCATAACAAAGCTTACTAAAGAGGGTGTCGCACTTGATGATATATATATTGATCCATTGATCAAACCCATAGCAACTGGGGAAAAGAGCGGGATTGAGGTGCTCGAGGCAATACAGAAGATCATGGAAGGATATCCGGGGGTACATACGGTATGCGGCCTTACAAACATATCATATAGTCTGCCTGCCAGGAAGATCCTCAACAGGACCTTCATGATACAGGCGATGGCAAGGGGTATGGATTCCTTCATACTTGATCTGACCAACAAGGAGATGAGGGGTTCCCTGATAGCATCACAGACCCTCCTGGGACAGGACAGGTTCTGCAGGAAGTTCAACAACAGCTTCCGCCAGGGATTGTTTGAGTAATCAACAGGAATAATGGAGTGAAAACGGGATGAACATAATTATATTCGGAGGCTTTCTGGGCTCAGGAAAGACCAGCCTGATAATCTCACTGGCCCATTTCATAGTCGATGGCAGCAAAGCGGAAAAGGGGACTCTCAGTATAGGTGAAAGAGCTTCTGACGCTCCTGTCAAAACTGAACTGGTGATCATTGAGAATGAAATAGGTGAGACAGGCATAGACGACAAACTGCTGAAAAAGGGCGGCTACAGTGTAAAGGAGCTCTTTGCAGGCTGCATATGCTGCACACTGGCAACCGATCTGACTACCACCTTAAATCAGCTCGCTGAAGATGCAGCTCCCGGCTGGGTCATAGTCGAGTGTACCGGGCTGGCATATCCGGGCAGGATAATCGAGGTCCTTGAGAAGTATGGCAAAGGTCTGGGAACCATCCATACTGTTTCGGTAGTTGACGCCGAACGTTGGGAGATATTGCTGGAAGTGACGCCCGAACTGGTGAGTAACCAGGTGGCCGATGGCGATACGGTTCTGATAAACAAGATAGACCTGGTCAATGAACAGGAGCTCAGGTTAATAGAAGAGAAGATCAATGAAATCAAACCCGGCGCTTATGTAGAAAGGGTTTTGGCAACGGGGACGATTGATGAAGGCATATGGAGGAAGGTGACGGGTATTGCCTGATAAGGGTAACAACCATATTCACATACATCTACATGATCAAGGATGTGATCATGATAAGGATGGGAAGTGTTCATGCGGACATGTCCATACAGATGATAATCAGCATGCGCACGGAGAATCATACAGACACGACAATGAATCGGCTTTCTCCGGTAAATTATACGCGGGAGGCGGGGAGACGCCTGCTGTGTATTCCAAGAAAATAAAAGTGGAACTTGTTGTGACGCAAGGCCTTGATGAACTTTCAGCCAGCCTTGAAAACTGGCTGAAGGAGTTGCAGCTACAACTCAAAGGAAAAAAGGTATTCATAGGTCACATAAAAGCATTCGTAGAAATCACTCAGGAAAGCTCCATCTGGCTTTCCACGACAGGAAAGGAAATCAGCATAAGGAAAGATGCGGGCAGCATTAACGGAGACGACATCACCGGCTTTGTGCTTAATATAACTGCCATAGCTTTCAGAACAGATGCTGCAGACCTGGAGATGACCGTAAAGGATACGTTCAAAAAGACAGTACGAGGTACATTTAATGATGAACAAAGGGGTAAATGAATAATGCAGGAACAGGAACTTTGGACGGAACTTGTCAGGGAAGCGCAGGAATCAGGGGCTACAACTGCTGCAATAGTAGATGCATCATCTTTAAAATTTCATGAGGAGTTCAGAAAGGCCTGTGAACAGAACGTCTGCAGGAGATATGGCACCACATGGAGCGGGCCGCCTGCTGTAGGCCCGATCAGTGAGCTGAGGAAAAGGGTGGAAGGCTTCAAACATGGGTTGCTTATACAGAACATCTGCCCGATAGAAGATTCCTTTGACCTTGAGGGAATGATAGAGGCTGGAAAGGTTCATGAGAAAAGGTTCAGAAAAATACTGAACCATATAAAAGCCAAATACCAATTCAGCAGGCTACTTCCTCTGAATGCCGGATGCTGCAACTTGTGTGAAAGGTGTTCTTACCTGGAGGGGGAGCCTTGCAGGAATCCAGAAGAAGCAGTTTCGTCGGTCGAGTGCTACGGAATCGATGTAACCGCACTCAAGAGAAGTGCTGGTTGGCCAATATATGGAGGCAAAAATACCGTCACTTATATTGCTGTCATATTTTTTTCACTATGAAGCATGTAGCTTAGTGTTTTGTAACACTTCATTCTTGTTTATTATTCGAAGTGTTACAAATACACTTCCTTGATGTTGTGGCCTGCATATACTAAAGTTTTAACTGTTACGGCCACAAGTACAACTTTCCAACAGCATTTTTAACTTTTCTGTAAACATAATAAGGCTTTTTGTTATATAATTGTATTAATGCCGAAAATATGGAGCAATTATATGAAAAAAAGGGAACCTGGTTCAAAGAAGTTACTGGTTTTGTTCATATTCCTATTCATAGCAGCCGTTTGCCTTATGGGAGCAGCATATGGGGTATACGCGCTGCTTTTTATGCCTAATGACAAAGTGGTGCCTGCCTTTGAAGAAGGAACGCTGAACCTTGTTGTAGAGGGTGAGGAAGTGCGTTCGAAGGTTTCTCCCAGAATTACCGACGGTGCTGTATTCCTGCCTAAGGAAGTCATTCTTGAATATATCGACCCGAACCTCAACTGGGACGGTAATCTGCATAAGCTTACGATCACAACAGAAAACAGGGTCATCAGGATGAAGACGGACAGTCTGGACGCCTATGTCAACAATAAACCTGTAGCCCTTAATTTCCCGGTGGTAGAGGATGATGGCACTGTTTTTGTACCCATTGAGTTCCTCAGTGAGTTCTATAATATTAAAGTAAACTATATAAAAGACAACAATGTGATTGTAATAGATTTTACAAACAAAGTAAGACAGTTGGCAACCCCTATTGATCCTGAAGCGGTAGTCAGAAGTGGCATGTCGTTGAGGCAGCCGATAGTGAAGGAGCTTGAGGTATCGGGCAACAAGGCTTTTGATACGGCGGGCAGCCAGACAACCGCTATGGTTGAAGAGGAAAATAGCCTGACGGTTTTTGAGGAATATGAAGATTGGTACAGGGTAAGGACATCCGATGGTATTGTCGGTTTCATTGAAAAGAAATATGTCGTAGTAAGGCTAGTTACCGTACAGGGCGTCATACCAGGAGATGAGGATGGGCGGGGAGACGCCTGGAAACCTGATAAGGGAAAGATAAACCTGGTATGGGATTACATCGGAAACGGGAAAAGCAAATACGCTTCAAGAGAAAAAATAGAAGGCCTTGATGTAATTTCTCCCACATGGTTCCAGGTTACAGACGAGCAGGGGAACATAAAAAACAAGGCGGATGCAAAATATGTAGAATGGGCGCATAACAGTGGTTACAAGGTATGGGCCCTTTTTAGCAACAGTCTTGGGGGTGCGGATGCTACAGGCAGGTTTCTCGGCAATACTGATGCCCGGGATAACTCCATCAGGCAGATGCTGGCATTTGCAGCATTATACAGGCTGGATGGCATCAACCTTGATTTTGAGGATTTGAACGCAGGTGACAAGGATGCACTTACTCAATACGTCAGGGAAATCACTCCTTTACTTAGGGAACAGGGATTGATAGTTTCAATCGACATTAATACCATACCGTGCTATGACAGGGCGGCGCTTGGCGGGATAGTAGATTATGTGGCGCTTATGGCATACGATCAGCATTGGAAGGGCGGTGGTGAAGCGGGTTCCGTTGCTGAGTTCAGTTGGGCTGAGAATACTGTAAAGAATTTTCTAAAAACAATCCCGGCAGAGAAACTGATTTTCGGAATGCCTTTTTATACGAGGCTCTGGAAGGAGGAGACCGCTGCCGACGGTGCTTTGAGCCTGACAAGTGAGGCTCTGTCAATGGAGGCGGCTAAAAGGCTGGTTGATGAGAATAATGCCTCGGTCAGTTGGGACGAAGACTGCGGACAGTTCTATGCCGAATATGTAAAGGATAATATCAGATTCAGGGTTTGGCTGGAAGATAAAAACTCAATTAATTTGAGGACCTCCCTGGTCCAAAAGTACTCTCTGGCTGGAGCTGCATCCTGGAGGTTGGATTTTGAGCAGCCAGCCGTCTGGACCATTATTAACAAAAACCTCAAAATCATGGGTGGATATACTGAATGGAAGCGGAGCAACGATGGCGTTGTCCCGGTTTATTAAATCATGACTGTTGGAAGAATTGAAGGTAAAACAGACTGAAACCGGGAATATATATAATAGTATTTGATAAGGAGGCCATATGGGCTTTTATATTGAGATGATCATAAGATTGATACTCGCATGCATCCTCGGAGGAGCTATTGGATACGAGAGGGAGCATACCAACAGGCCTGCCGGCTTCCGGACCCATATTCTTGTCTGCGTCGGTGCAGCCCTTGTTATGGTCACGTCGGAGTACATTTTTAACAAGTATAGCCCAAATACCAATCTTGATCCCGCAAGGCTGGGCGCACAGGTCATAAGCGGTATTGGTTTTCTCGGAGCAGGTACGATTATCAGGGACGGTTTCAATGTGAAAGGCCTGACAACAGCTGCCAGTCTCTGGGCCGTATCGTGCGTTGGAATAGCGGTGGGAATAGGTTTCTATGAAGGAGCAGTTTTTGCAACTGCAATTATATTCATTACACTTATCGCACTTAAGAAGACAGAAAATAGATTTATAAAAAAGAATCAATATATAACACTTCTCATTGAATCGGATAACTTACCCGGACAGATAGGAATTGTAAGTTCCGCATTTGACGGCTGTGGTATCGACATTAAGAGCATTGAATTCATACACAATACAAGCAACCAGCTTGTCATAAGGCTACTGGCAAAGGTGCACGGTTCACTTGCGATTAAGGCTGTTGTCAATGCCCTGCAGGAGACCAAGGGTATACGTAAGGTGGTCGAGGAATAGGCGGAGTGGGCAGGCAGCAGCCTTCAGGCTCCGTCACAAACAGGCCCTTCGCATTCAGGCATGTACCTGCCCACCCCGCCTATAAAATAATCAAAAAAAATATTTGCATTCAACATAATGACACCTTTGCTCCGGAATTTTAATATTCTAATCCGGGGTGGGGTGTTTATTTTGACTAATGGTGATACAGAAACAGCCAGATTGGATCAGAAAAGGACGCCGCTTTTTGACGCGGTAAAGAATTACGTTGATCAAAAAGTGATACAATTCCATGTACCCGGTCACAAACAAGGCCGGGGCATTCCGGAATTGGCTGATTATATAGGTTCCAATGCATTGAGGATGGATGCCAACGGCATGGAGGATCTTGACTATGCCAACAATCCGACAGGGGTAATCTATGAAGCGGAAAAACTGATGGCATATGCATACGGCGCCCAGAATGCATATTTTCTGGTCAATGGAACATCTGCCGGTGTACAAGCTATGATCATGAGTGTCTGTGATCCCGGAGACAAGATCATAATGCCACGTAACGCTCACAAATCTACGATAGGCGGGATCATACTCAGCGGAGCGATGCCTGTATATGTCCAGCCTGAAATAAATGACAGACTTGGAATTGCCATGGGCGTTTCAGTTGAAAGCATAAAGAAAGCAATAAAGGAACACCCTCATGCAAAGGCTGTATTCCTGATAAATCCGACATATTACGGGGTTGCTTCCGACTTGAAATCCATAGTGAGGGCTGCTCACAGGCATGGCATGGCAGTTCTTGCAGATGAGGCGCACGGCGCCCATATGTATTTCCATGAAGACTTCCCGTTGACTGCGATGGAGGTAGGCGCAGACATGAGCGCAGCCAGTATGCACAAAACCGCAGGCTCGATGACACAGAGCTCTGTCCTGCTCCTGAGGAGTAATTTCATTGCGCCGGACAAGGTCAAGGAAGTACTGAACCTGACATATACGACAAGTGCCTCCTACCTGTTGATGTGTTCACTGGACATCGCACGCAAACAGCTGGCGACAAGGGGGAGCGAAATGCTCGAGAATGCCCTCAATCTTGCAAGGTGGGCCAGGGATGAGATCAATAAAATTGATGGTCTTTATGCCTTTGGGAAAGAATTGGCTGTTACGCCAGGATGTAATGACTTTGATGAGACAAAACTGGGCATCAATGTAAGAGGCCTGGGCTGTACCGGGTATGAGATGGAGAGCATGCTCCGCAAACAGTATAATATACAGATTGAACTTTCGGATATTTACAACATCCTGGCCATAGTCAGCCTTGGAGACAGTAAGGAAAACCTTGAAGCATTGGTGGAGGCACTAAAGGATATAGCATCAAAAACAGATGTAAGTGCGACCGGGAGCTTAATTAAAATTCCAGATAATCCCAGAATGATAGTCTCACCCAGAGATGCTTTTTACAGCCCCAAGAAGGCTGTGCCGCTGGATAGAGCGGATGGGGAGATCGCCGGAGAAATGGTCATGACCTATCCCCCGGGAATACCTGTTATATGTATGGGAGAGCGAATTACCGGGGATGTCATAGACTATATAAAGATACTGAAGGAGGAGAAATGTGAGCTTCAGGGTACTGCGGATCCGCATGTTGACTACATAAGGGTGCTGGGATCGGTATACGTGGGGGGGGGGGGGTCCGCATTCTTGTTTGAATTTAAAAGGACAACATCCCAAGCAATAGCTGCCCCCCCCCCCCCTTCCCCCTCCCTCCCTTCTCTTTCTCTCCTCCCCTCTCTCCCCCTCTCCTTCGGTTCTCTTTCTCCTTTCTCCCCTCTCATTCCTCTTGGGTCCGTTCTTGTACTAATAAGCCCTTTTCATGGATATAAAAACGCCTTATCCCCCTATCTCCCTCCTCCTTCCTCTCCCCCCCCTTCTCCCTCTCCCCTCCCCTTCTCCCCCACTTCATCACCTTTTTCTCTCCCTCTTCTTCCCTCCTCCCTCTCTCTCTTAATAAGTACGCCTCTCACTAGCCATTAAAAACTCAATATTTTCTCATTCCCACCCTTTCCTCCCCCTCCTATTTATTTTCTTTTCTTTTCCGTTTTTTTTTTTCCTCTCTTTCCTTTTCTTCTCTCTCATCTTTCTTCTTCTTGTATCCTTTCCCCTTCCATTTCTCCATATTCATCCCCTTTCTCATGTTTGTCGTTGTTCGCCTCCTTTTCTTCCTTCCCTCTCTCTTCTTTGTTTCTCTCCTTTCTCTTCGTCCTTTTTACTTTTCCTTCCTCTCCTCTCTCTCTTTTTTTTTTTCCCCCTTCCTTTTTTTTATCTCCCTCCGTGTTGTCTTCTCCCCCTTTTTACATTTTTTCTTTCCTCTCTCTTGAATAGTGTTATCCACCTCCGCCTCCCCTCGTCCTCCTTCTCCCTAGCGTCTCTCCCCTTCTCTTATTCTAGGACATGAAAGGGGTTGTTTATTTTGAGGAATACCGCACTTGACAAACAACATGAACATGCAGCCATGCATAAAGGGCTGACGGTCAGGGAAGCAGAGAGGAAGCTGGCCGAGCATGGTCCGAATCTGCTCTCTGAAAAAAAGAGGATATCTGCCATAAGTATTCTCCTGCGTCAATTCTCCGATTACATGGTTCTTATTCTGCTGGCGTCTACAGCGGTTTCTGCATTTATGGGGGAACTTGTCGAAGCCCTGACCATAATTGCAATAATCATATTGAACTCAACCCTGGGATTTGTCCAGGAATACAGGACAGAGAGAACAATGGAGGCTTTAAAGAGCCTTTCGGCGCCGCTGGCCAGGGTGATCCGGGACGGACTGGATCAGACCATTCCAGCGGAAGAAGTCGTTCCCGGGGATGTCATACTGCTCGAAGCCGGTGACCGGGTGCCTGCTGATGCAGTAATACTCGAAATGAGCAGGCTGCAGGTGGATGAGTCGCTTCTGACGGGAGAATCCGTTGCTGTTGAAAAGGAAGAAATTCATCCGGGCAGGCCATTCATCAAGGAACAAAGCAATAGAAGTACGGTCTATCTTGGCACTAACGTTATCAATGGACGGGCCAGAGCTTCGGTTATTGCAACCGGAATGAAGACTGAAATGGGCAGGATTGCCGACATGATACAAAATGCCGAGGATGACGAGACACCTCTCCAGAAAAGATTGGCGCACATGGGTAAACTCATTGCCGCAGGTTGCCTCATAATATGCGCTATTGTTTCGTTAACGGGCATTTTAAGGGGAGAAGAGCTTTTCAACATGCTGCTTGCCGGTATAAGTCTTGCAGTAGCAGCAGTACCTGAAGGACTGCCTGCTATCGTGACTGTATCGCTTGCACTTGGAGTAAGACGGATGCTCAGGAGGAATGCACTCATACGCAGGCTTCCCGCAGTTGAAACTCTGGGAAGTGCAAGCGTAATTTGTTCAGATAAAACAGGGACGCTGACTGAAAACCGGATGACCGTAAGAAGGATATACGCCGGAGGAAAACTATATGAGACAGGAAAAGCTGTTAAATCCGATGCTGTAAGAATGCTTCTCGAAATAGGCGCACTATGTAATAATGCCGGCCTTGCGGGAAGTGCGAGGGACGGATGGCAGGCATCCGGAGACCCTACGGAAGGAGCCCTGCTGATTGCTGCGGCTAATTCCGGAATCGTGCCTGATTCCATGGGAAGGATTTATTCAAGGAAAGACGAGTTGCCCTTTGATTCCGAAAGGAAATGCATGTCGGTGGTTTGTGGAAAAAAGGGCGGTGAAACCTTCGTGTTCACAAAAGGTGCGCCAGACATCATCATAAACAAATGTAACCGGATATATACTCCGGATGGAATTGTTGAAATGACTCCTGCAATCAGAAGGTCAATTCTTGAGATAAACGACACAATGGCCGGGGATGCTCTGCGTGTACTTGGAATGGCATACAAAAAGCTTATCACGGCAGAGTTGGGTGGTAAAGTAAAAGACCCCGACAACCGGAATGAAAAAAACAACCTGGAAAACGGGCTTATCTTTGCGGGCCTGGCAGGGATTATGGATCCTCCCAGGAAAGAGGCTGCGGATGCGGTGAGGAAGTGCAGGATGGCAGGAATCAGGCCGGTCATGATCACGGGAGATCACAGGCTCACTGCAGCAGCAGTTGCACGGGAGCTGGGAATACTCGAAAAGGATGGAATGGTCATAACCGGAAACGAACTTGATATGATGGATGATATGAAACTGGAGAAGCTGTCTTCGCAGATATCGGTTTATGCAAGAGTAACACCGAAACATAAGCTGCGGATCGTAAAAGCCCTGAAAAACAAGGGCAATATTGTAGCTATGACGGGTGATGGCGTAAATGATGCGCCTGCGGTGAAGGAGGCCGATATCGGAGTTGCCATGGGTATCTCCGGGACGGATGTTACAAAGGAGGCATCATCAATGGTGCTGCTGGATGATAACTTTGCAACCATAGTGGCGGCGGTGGAAGAGGGGCGTGTCATCTACAGCAATATCAGAAAATTTATCAGGTATATGCTGGCATGCAATATCGGAGAGGTGCTGACAATGTTCCTGGGCATGGCAATAGGACTTCCGGTTCCTTTGCTGCCTATCCAGATATTATGGGTTAACCTTGTTACTGATGGGTTGCCTGCCGTAGCCCTGGGCTTTGATCCTCCGGAAAGGGACATCATGCTGCGGCCTCCGGTTAAAAACAATAAGAATATATTCTCACAAGGCCTGCTGTCGCTCATTTTGACAAGGGGTGTCTTAATTGGTTTATCTACCCTGGCTGTATTTGTACTGTTCATGTATATGTCCGGTGATGAAGCTGTGGCAAGGACAGGTGCTTTTGTTACGCTGGTGGTTACGCAGCTCATACATGTGTTCGAATGCAAGTCCGAAAAGAAGAGTCTCCTTCGGATACCTTTCTTTAATAATAAATATCTTATTCTTGCAGTTTTATGCTCTCTCATCATGCTCCTTGGTGTGATATATGTTCCAGCACTCCAGGGAATATTCAAAACTGTACCTCTTGATGCGATACAATGGTCGGCCATACTATGCTTCTGCGCTTTGGGCCCTGTGGCTGCAGGATTCACCAAGGCCGGAAGACGCCGGTTGCTAAGGAACAGGTGGTAACAAGTTTAACTTGAAAACAAAAATGAAAAACTATATAATGTTTTTGCTGTAAAGGATTGAAAACAAAGTGACTGGACATATACTGCAGAAGTTTTTGCTTTTGTACCATTTGTTACAGTTTGTTCACACTTTCGTAAAGATTCTTTAGCATAATTAAAGCGCATGTGGACTGTTACACTTAAAATTTTACTAGTTACAGGCCACAACATCAAGGAAGTGTATTTGTAACACTTTGATTAGAAATAATTAATGAAGTGTTACAAAACACTAGTACGTTCAAAAGAGGACGTAGCTTTGTCCTCTCACATTATAAGCAGGGGGGAAAGAGATGATAGAAATACAGAATTTGACCAAAAGATATGGTCAGATAAAAGCTATCAACAATCTGAACTTTACAGTCGAAAAAGGTGAAATCCTTGGTTTCCTTGGCCCGAACGGTGCGGGGAAATCCACCACAATGAACATCATCACCGGATACTTACCTTCCAGTGAGGGTACAGTGAAAGTATGCGGATATGATATTATGGAAGAACCGAAGGAAGTCAAAAAGCGTATCGGTTACCTGCCTGAACAGCCTCCGCTATATTTCGATATGACGGTCCTGGATTATCTTAATTTTGTATCAGATCTGAAAATGATTGACAGGAAACAGAGGACCGGCCAGATAAGTGATATCATGGAACTGGTCAGAATAGGTGATCACAGGAACAGGCTCATTAAGAACCTTTCGAAGGGTTACAAGCAGAGGGTCGGCTTGGCACAAGCGCTTATCGGCAGCCCCGAGGTCCTTATACTGGACGAGCCTACCGTTGGACTGGACCCCAAACAGATCATTGAAATCAGAAAGTTGATAAAAGCTCTGGGAAAAGAGCATACAATCATCCTCAGCTCCCACATACTGCCCGAGGTAAGCGCGGTATGCGAACGGGTCGTCATAATCAACAAGGGTGAAATAGCCGCTATCGATACTCCGGACAACCTTTCTAAAGGATTTGGAACAGCATCCAAGCTTTTGGTGACAATAGCCGGTCCGAAAAGCTCCGTCGTTAATGGGATAAAGGAAATTTACGGGGTCAAATTTGTTGAGCAGAGCGTGGAAAAGGAAAAGGAGCTAATCACATATGTTATAGAGTCGGACAGGGATATTGATGTCCGCAGGCCTTTGTTCTTTGCCATGTCAAAGCTTGGCTATCCGATAGTCGAATTGAGATCGATGGATTTGTCACTGGAGGAAATATTCCTGCAGATCGTGACACAGGAAAAGGAGGTCGACTGATACATGAAAGCGATATTCTGGAAAGAGGTAAAATCATATTTCTATTCCCCGGTGGCATATGTACTGATAGGATTGTTCATAATGCTTACTTCCTTATTTTTCACATTCGGCGATCTGATGGGCGGATACGCAAATTTTATAGGTACACTTTCAACTGTAATCGTATTTCTGATATTCATAATACCAATCCTAACTATGAAGATAATGGCAGATGACAGAAAGAACGGCACCGAGGTACTTTTGATTACCTCTCCGTCAAGCCTGACTTCAATAGTCCTTGGAAAATTTTTCGCTGCATATTTCGTTTTTCTTGTAATGGCGGTAATAACCTTCATATATCCGATTGTGCTGATCGCATTCGGTGCTCAACCTACCACTGACCTGATCGGAGGCTATGTCGGCTTCCTGCTCATTGGTGCTGCATTCATTTCAGTAGGGGTATTTGCTTCATCATTGACCGAAAGCCAGGTAATATCAGCAATCATCGGTATAGTTGCTCTTTTCATAATGTATCTGGCGGGTTCGATCGGTCAAATGCTCGGCGGTATAGCCGGCAAGGTATTGAGCTGGTTTTCACTGCTGGACCGCTATGAGGATTTTGCCAGCGGGATATTCAGCTTGAGCCCGATTGTTTATTACTTGAGCTTTACTGCTGTATTTCTGTTTTTGACAGTCAGGGTAATAGAAAAAAGACGCTGGAGTCAGGGGTGATAACGATGAATAAAAATTTATCAAATATTTTTAAGAAGATACTTAACAGCAGGAAGCTGAAATACGGTTCAAACTCGGTGTTGCTTATTGTTGTGGTAGTAGCTATAGCGATACTGTTGAATGTAGTCATAGGTATTCCCGATCTCAAATGGGATTTGACGGCAAACAAGCTTTTTTCTCTTGATGATATAACAAAGAACACATTGAATGACCTTAATCAGGATGTCACCATAATAGGTCTCTTTGATGATGCCAAGGTAAGTGGCAGTGACTATGATGAGGTTACCGAACTGCTTACACTTTATCAAAAGTATCCCCATGTTAAGGTGGAATATATTGATCCTGAAAAAAACCCGAGCATTTTAAATGAACTGGATCCTGAAGGCGCCCTTAACCTGAAGAATGAAGATTTTATCGTAAAAAGCACGGTAAATGGCGTGGAAAAGAAGAAGAGGCTGGAATACTACGACCTGTTTCAAACAGAGACCGATCAAACAACCTTCAGTGAGTACAAGGTCGGTTCCAATGCCGAACAGGGTTTCACAGGCGCAATCAAGTTCGTAACGGCCGAGAAGACCCCCGCTGTATATTTTACCTCAGGGCACAGTGAGCTTTCTGTCGATGCGGATTATACAACAATAAAGCAATATCTTGAAAAGAACAACTACACGGTGAACACGATAAACCTGCTGACAGCGGCGGAGATACCCGAAGATGCCGAAATCATTGTAGTAGCATCTCCAAAGAATGACCTGTCGGCAAAAGAAACCGAAATGCTGCTTGAATACCTTAAAGCTGGTGGTAAGGCTGTGTTCATGTTCGATTACATGTCAAGCGGCGCTGAGTTCACCCAGTTGAATTCAATGCTCAGCGAATTCAATGTTGCCATTAACAATGACAAGGTAAAGGAAAACGATTCACAGAGGCACTTGCCCGATGATCAGTACACCATGCTCATGGATGTCAGCTCAAGTGCGATAATACCCGAGGCCTTTAACGTAGTACTGCAGAATTCCAGAAGCATAAGCATACTCAAGAATGCCAAAAACTATATAGAAACAACTACACTTTTGCAGACCAGCGAACAGGCTGTAGGGGAACCTGTAGCCAATACAGGTGACGGCGATACTGCCGGACCGCTCGACATCGCTGTAGCAGTAGACCATAAGGGGTTTGATGCGGAGAGCAAGATTCTTGTCATGGGCAATGCTTCCTTCATCAGCGATAGCGCATCAGAGACCTATGGAAACTATTATCAGTACGGAGTTGTATTCTTCCTGCAGTCACTTAATTGGATGTTCGACCAGCAAGAGGAGCTTATAGTACCGACGAAGAATTATGAAACCAACATGCTTGACATAACCCAGCTGCAAGCCACGGTGATGGGAATTGTGGTAACCATCCTGATTCCTCTTATCATCCTTGGCGTAGGGTTCTTCGTATTCTTAAGGAGGCGCCATCTATGAAATTGTTCAGAAACCTTGCGATACTTGTAGCTGTTTTAGCGGTGCTGGTGGGTGCATATTTCATTATGGACAAATATGTCAAGCCGGCCTCCGATACTGGTGAAAATACGACTACTGCAGCAGAGCAAATCAAGGTGACCGATTATATGACGGATGATATCATAAAGGTGACACTTGTAAATGCCGACGGCACCTTTGTGATTGAAAAACAGGGTACGGACTGGGTGCTGACCTCTCCTGCCGGTTTAAAGACAGACAGCAGCAAGCTTAGCAGTATACCTGTCAACCTTGCATCGATATTCGCGGACAAGATCGCTGCTGAGAATATCACCGAAGACTCGCTTAAGGACTTTGGCCTCAACAGCCCCGTGGAACTGACCTTCGTAGTTCAGGACGGGACTGAAAGGACCCTTCAGATAGGCAGTATGACTCCTACCAAAAGCGGTTATTACGCAAAGTTCAAGGGGGAAGGTACGGTTTATGTGATCGGCGAGTATTCATCCGGAGCACTGCTGGTAAGGAAATCCGACCTGCTTGATACAACCGTTCTTACATTGATAGCTGATGATATTATCAAACTTTCAATGGACAAGAAAGGTGTAAATTTCTTCAAGGCCTACAAGGATGAGGAGGTTTCATGGGTTTTGACCGCACCCATAAAGGTGAATGGTAATGATGAGTCAATGAGCACTATTACAGCTGCCCTGGCAGGGACCACCAATTATATGGAGCTTATGGACAGCAATCCCGCAACCCTTGAAACGTATGGTCTTGCAAACCCTGCATATACTTTTGAAATAGGCACTTCAACTGCTGACTACAAGTTGCTGCTGGGCAAGGAGAAGGTCAAAGGCGCGGAGATATATGCCATGCTTGAAGGCTCGAATGAGGTTTTTACTATTAACGAGTCGGCCTACACATTCCTTGACAAACCTTTGAAGGAAATGATCGATTCCTTCGTATACATTCCAACAATTGGAAATCTTAACAGGATCGATCTGACAATGGATGGGAAGACTACCACATTCGGGCTTGATATTTATAAGGATGCTGAAGGAAAGTCAGACAATGACAAGGATAAGTTCAACGTCGATGGTGTTGATGTATCCACTCTGATGGACAAGGATGAGAACCAGATTTTCAGGAACTTCTACAAATCGCTTGTTGGTATAACCTTGGGTGGAATTGAGCCTGAAGCAGTTCCGGCAGGTACACCTGAAATAACAATAACCTATTACTTAAAGGAGGCACCCGGTACTGTCAAGGTAGAGTATGTATCAAAGGATGCGGACAATTATTATGCAATCGTTGATGGAGTATATACAGGACTGACGGTTTCCAAGCTGAAGGATGATATGGGTATAGTGGGCATGAAGGCATCATATGGGATAATTATGGATGCTGTGAATGCAATGAAAAAATAATGGGTTAAACAATTGATAGGATGTTACCTGGAAATTAAATAAATTCATAAGACAGAAGCTCCGGCATAGAAATATTAATAATGTTGATATGTCCGGAGCTTTTTGCGTGAAAAATATCCTTATTGTGGCGGCTATGTATGCATCAACTATAATCGGTGCCGGCTTTGCATCCGGCCGGGAGATTGTTCGATTCTTTTCAATGTATTATGACGGGGGATTCTATGGTGTGATCCTTGCCGGGATTCTTTTTTCGGCACTTGGCTTTCTTGTGCTTGATATGGTCTATACCAGAAGGATAAGGAGCTATGAGGAATTCATATACCCGATACTTGGGCGCGCAGGTGGGGCTGTTGCTGAAACCATATGTATTCTTTTCATGCTGTGCCTGTTTTGTATAATGAATGCAGGGGCTGCAAGGGTTCTGTCACAAATGACAGGGCTGGGCTTCGCATGGTGTGCTGTATTAATGGGGGCCATCTGCCTTGTGGTGATTCTGACTGATATCAGCGGTCTGATATTGGTAAATTCGGTTCTGACACCTTTCATGATAGCAGGAATAATACTTATAGGGTTATATATAACTGCAAGCAGGGATGTTTCAGCTTTCAGCGCTGCCGGCATTTTCAGGGGCGTTACGGAAAACTGGCTTTTCTCTTCGGTTCAGTATGTGGGCTACAATGGAATAATGGCTATTGTAGCCATGAGCAGCCTGCTTCCATATCTGAAAACCCGCAGGACCGGACGTATTGGTGGCGTACTTGGAGGGTGCGTGCTGTGTGTCGCCGCATTGGTCATCAACTCCTCAATTGCCCTTTTCATGCCGGGGTCTGCAGAATATGAAATACCTGTTCATGCGATACTCGAAAAGATAAGCTATCAGGTGGCATCAGCCTATTCGGTGATACTTTGGATAGCCATGTTCCTTTCAGCAGCAATTTCCGGATTCTATCCGGTAAACCGGCTGAAACGCGTCCTGAAGGTTGATGGAAGGCTGCTGGCTGTAATTGTCTGCGGATTGGCAGTACCCATTTCCACGGTTGGGTTCTCCAACCTGATATCAGCCATATATCCAGCCTTCGGCTATGCCGGCATCCTATTGATCGCTGCAATACTGGCAGGACGGATCAGGGGCAGGAGGCCCCGCCCCTAGCCAACTTAGACCTTCGCGAAAGTGTTCAGCAGGCGCAGATAGTGATTTGATTCGCGAAGTACATGGTCACCAAGTAATGGAATAATAATTGATTTTACTTTACATCCAAGCAACCCCTGTGTGCCCTGGACGTTAAAATCTCTGATTTCCTTTGTCGCTTTTAAACTGAATACTGTGACTCTCTTAAGAGGAAGAGTCTTATCCATAGCCAGTTTTGCAGCTTCTGTCAGCTTATCGAATTCATTTCCGAAATCATTAGCCTTATTAAACAAATCTTTTTCCGTAGGATCAAGCAGGCCCCGTATAAATTTTGAGTGTTCAGCCATTATTCTGTTCCAGAATGCTTCCTGCTCATATGCTTCCTTCTCGATATCTATATCTTCTCTATTCTGAAGCCTTTGAACAGTTTTCAGGTACAATTCGGCCTCACGCCGGATGTGGTCAATAAGCAGCGGGTAATTTACAGTGAACATTTTACAGGCTAATACATTTGATAAAATCGTCGTCTTAAATTGTATTATAGCATTTATCAACCCTATGGCTCTTTGATTAAGCATGAATACTCTTTGTTCGAGAAGAGGATTGGCGGCATTAAACCCATTGCCTTCAAGTCCTAGCTCTGCCTGGGTTATATTCGTTTGTATCTGAACGCCGGTAAAATATGAAGATGCCATTTCTGCATTAAGCGTATATGGTGTCACAACCTCTCCGGACTGCAATACCGAAGGGCTGGCGATACCATTTGATAGAGAAACGGCTTCGGATAGCAGCATATCGAATTGCAACCGTAAATCATCTGCCTGATTTGTAAAGGCAGAATCCTTTGGTGTAAACCCTGCTTCAAGAAAAAACGAATGCTCCTTCATTATTCTTGCAAAAAACAGATGGATGTCGAGTGATTGACGTATATATTCAGCACTGGATAACACAGATAAACCTCCCCGATATAATCAATCTATGTTATTAAAATATGTGAATGAAAATCAAAGGTTACATAATTAACACAACTTTCCCACAGTGTTTTTGGGCTCCTCTTAGCATACTTGGCCTTGTGACGGCGGTGCTAATAGCACCTCAGCTTGTCACAAGCGTCGCCTTAAAACACTAATAAATCAGTAGGGTGGGAAAGTTGAGTTATTAATATTATTGTTTCACTCGAACTTTTTTTCAAACCGTTTGTATAAAGGCCAAATCCACAATAAAGAGGTTAAAAGGGCTGGGATAAGGAATATAAGGTCTTTCTCCATGCAGAGCTTTGCAATCCAGAAGGATGGCAGAATTGAGAAAAGGTACTGGACCTCTGAAAAAAGGAAAAACGGGACTGGAAGTCCCAGCATGATTATTCCCGAGAGCTTGGAAACAGCCATTCCTTCAACCCTGTTATGGGAAAAGGAAACAAGCAAAAGAGAAACAGCTATGCTTAAAAGGCATGTAAGCATAGAGACTGTGAGCAGCATTAATAAGGACCATCTGGTCAGTGAAAAGAAATGCAATATAATTACAGATGCAAAGTACGAAATAGTCGCCGGCAGCACCAGCCTGGAAACGATATATCCCTTTTTCCCCACGGGAGTAACCGCCAGATAGCTTGCCATGTTTTCATCATATTCCGTTAGCATAACCATGGATGAGGCAAAACAAAACATAAAAGGAGTCAACATTACCAGAAAAAGGTCAAAGAGCAGATAGTAACCTGCAAGTATGGTTGATTCGTTAAAATATCCGCACAGTAAAGCTTCCAGATAAGGGATTCCAAAGCGAAAAAAGAAGGCGGCGAGAATTGGGGCGGCACATACGGCATAAAGCATGCTATCACTTGAAATCTGGCGTATAAATATACCGAAAGAACGAAAAAGTGGGTTCATAGTTTGACACCTCCTACCGATTTGAGCATCTTCCTGACCACGCTGCATGCAATTATAACGAAGATAGCTGTCCACAGCAGAAGAATAAACATTGCAGGCGTTGAGTGTATTCCACCTGAGCAAAGTTCAATCATACAGATCCCAGGATGAAATAAAAGCCAGTTCTTTTTAAAACCAAAAAGCCAGGCAACAGCAGGAACAATTATAAGAATCTCGGCAGGTAAGGTTGCGATAATGAATTGGTTCAGTGATGTAACTTTAGCGGCAACGATAAGCCCCACTGCGGAAAACAGGCAGGAACACAGGAATAATCCATAGATAAAAATAAAAGGATTAAGAATAACACCTCCACCTAATCCGAGAATCATACCCACTGCGGTGGAGATGATTCCAATCGAACAGAGCTTTGAGAGCACATATTCCACAGGCTTTACCGGGGATATGGCAATACTGTTTAAAACCCTTTCGCTTTTTTCAAAAAGGACAATGGCACCCATGAAAAAAAGGCCCATTGCAGCAGGATCTGTAAATATCATGAGTAATGCTGCCTTTTCTCTCCACTTTTCAGGGAAGGAAAAAAGCAGGCCGAGATATAATATTGTAAATATAAGATAGATAAGATAAAATCCGTATTTAAACTGGAAACGGATATCCCCCCAAAGCAGCGCTTTTATCCTCATTGCAGTTGCCTCCCCGTCAGTTCCACAAAGATATCGTTTAATGTCGGTTCGCCGCTGTGAATGGACAAAAGCCGGTTGCTCCTGAGAAGATTCATCAAAGCTTCATCCATGCCGGTTTTATCCAGGGGTATTTCTGCCTTTTCTTCCTTGCCGTTTTTTAAAAATGTATAGGTTATTCGTGAAGCGCCTTTAGACATGATCAGATTGTGAGGTGTATCAAGGGCTTTTATCTTTCCGTCAACAATAAACGCAACGCGGTCACAGAGCTCTGTAGCATCGAACATATTGTGAGTGGTCAGGATAATGGTTTTACCCTTTGCCTTTTCCTCCAGAATCATGTCCTTGAGTACTCTCGCGTTGGATGGATCGAGGCCGGAGGTGGGCTCGTCAAGAAAGAGTAAGTCAGGATCATGCAAAAGGGCTTTAATAAAGTTGAGTCTTGATTTCATTCCCTTTGAATAGTCTGCGACCTTTTTTCCCGAATCAGCCATAAGCCCTACCCTCGAGAGCAGAATATCCATATTCTCCTGCTTTTTATACAATGAAGCAAAAAACTTGAGATTTTCTCTTCCGGTCAGCTTTTCATACAGGCTGGGAAATTCAAAATCAACCCCTATTTTTTCATAAAAGCTTTTACCAGGGCAGTTTGCCTCGTCTCCGTTTACAATAACGCTTCCGGTGTAGCTTGTCAGTAGACCTGTCAGAATCTTTTGCAAAGTGCTTTTTCCGGCGCCGGATGGCCCCAGAAAGCCGAATATTTCGCCGGGTTTTACTTCAAAGCTTACGTTTTCTATAAACGGGTCTTTTGTATAGCTGAACTTCAGATTATTAACCCTGATCATATTTCGCCTCCTTCAAACATCTGGATGACAACCCCATGGACCATAACTCTCAGAGCATCGTCAAAAAATTCATCACCTATTTCGTGCCTATGAAGCATTGACAAGAAAACACCCCGCAATGCGGCGCTGAATGCCCTGATATTATCCGACTTCATATTTGGAACTAAAGATACCAGCTGTTCAACGCTGAAGTCATCCTTTTCAGCGTGTTTTTCAGCAACCTCCGGTGGCAGCTTTCTTATGAGAAGTTCCATGTCACCATCTGAAATAAGCTTGAGCAAAAAAGAGTCTTCAACCATCTTGTAAAGGGATAAGATAAGCTCTGTGAGCTTTTTGGCATTCATTCCTTCTTTTATATTTGTAATCTCAGATAATAGCTTTGTCTGTATCTCATCGTGTAACGTGCATAATACGTCAAAGAATAAAAGCTCCTTGGACTCGTAAAAGAGATAAAATGTCCCTTTTGGGATATTTGCTCTTTTGACAAGCTCGTCAACCGTCGTTTTTCGCACACCAAACCGGGTAAGGCATTGTCTGGCTTCGGACATCAATTTTTGTTTAATATATTCGCGTTCTTGATTGGTAAAGGTTTTCGGCATTTTTACGCCTCCTGAAACTATATGACTAAAACACAACGTATAGTCACTATAATATCACAATAATTCGCAATGTCAATATTGATATTGACAACAAAAACTGTTTGTGCTATTTTAAACATAGACCAACTGGTCTAGACTGAGTGGTCTAATTCAATTATACGGAAAGGGCGGTTAGGATTGAAAGAAAAAACCTTTGAAAAAAAAACGGAGTTGATTGAGGCTGCTCTAAATGAATTTACTATAAAAAACTATGAAGATGCCTCGTTGAATACCATTATCAAAAAGGCAGGTATCAGCAAAGGTACTTTCTATTACCATTTTGCAGATAAAGAGGCACTTTATCTTTTTCTTCTGGAATCATCTGTGAATGCAAAGTGGGAATTTGTTAATCAGAAAATCGCTAAAAAACCCGAACAATACACAGCTGGGAACATCTTCGACAATTTCAGGCTTCAGGCAAGGCTTGCGGCGGAATTTGCAATGGATAACCCAAAATACCACAAACTTGGCCGGATGTTTTCAAGGGAGCACGGAAATAAGATGTACATAGCCGCCAAAGATATGCTGGGCGAAGGTGCGGAAGAAGTACTTGCAGAAATGATAGATAAGGCGATTGAGATGGGTGACTTTAAAAAAGAGTTTTCCAAAGATTTTTTAATAAAGACATTAACACATTTGTTTTCCAGTTTTGATGAAATATTTAGTACAGATGAGGATTTTGAGCTTGACAGGATGCTGCTGAACCTTGACTCATATGTTGATTTCATTCAGTTTGGAATGAGTCGGCTACAACCTTAGAGGAGGAGATTGATATGAAAGGCGCAAAACTTAAACGCTGCGACAAACCTTTGGCAATTGCTTTCGGCACAATTACAATGCTGTTCATTATTCTTGCCTTTACAAATGATAGTTTTTTCAATTGGGCCTTTGCACGCCATCAAAATCAGTTGAGTTGGTATATCAGGCCGCTATTTCTAATACCCTTCTGCTTTTTTGCCTACAAACGAAGCTTTTCTGGGATTTTTGGAACAATTTTTCTGATTTTTACCAGTATGTTCTGGTTTTCAAAGCCTGAAACTGTTAGTGCAAGTGTTAATAATTTTCTTCAAATGGAAAAGACATACTTAACTGGTGATTGGGGGGCTACAAAAGTCCTTATTTCGCTCTTGATTCCGGCAACGCTCATAGCTTTGGCGGCGGCATTCTGGAAACGCAGCCTGTGGCTGGGAATATCAGTCCTCATTTTTATTGCAGTTGCTAAAATGCTATGGAGCGTGGTATTCGGTGGTGAGTCAGGACAATCGGTTATCGTACCTGCCATAATTGGTCTGGTAATTTGTATCGGATTGATTTATACAGGCTTCAGGAGGTTGGAGAAAAAGAAAAGGGAGTAAAGCTTCACGCAGGAATCCCTATATGATAGAATATCAATGGACAAAGGATAGAGACGACTGACTATACAAACGATTAGAATACATAAGAGGTGACTCGATTGAATCAATCCGGTTTAAAGACACAACCGGCAGAAAAGGGAAAACCAGGTAGTCTTGCTATGGCTGCCATCATCCTCCTGCTCATATTTACCGTTGCCTTTCTTGCATATCTTAAAAGCGGCAGCCTTGATACGGAGTCCATAAGTCTCGAGAGCCTGTTGTCAGGAAGCCTGTTCAACAAGGAAACAAAGACGGCTCAGGAACTGCATGTCATAAGTTATGATTCAAGGGAACAGCCTGTCTTTGGCATATATTCGGATTCCATTGTAAAGAGTGGAAGGGATGGAATAGCGCTGCTTGACAGCGCGGGAAGTGAACTCCTGACTGAGTCGGTAACACTAAGTGATCCTTTGGTTAAGGCTAACACCGATTACCTCCTTGTTGCCGATATTGGAGGCAGGGATTATTTCCTGTTCAAGGACAGCAAGCTTCTGTGGAATGGCAGGAGCGACATGGAGATATACAATTCAGATTTGGATGAAAACGGTTATGTCACTCTTGTGACAGGCTCAAAACGGTACAATACAGAAGTAAGCGTTATCGACAGGCATGGTATTGAGCTTTTCAGGAATGTAATTGCCAACGACTATGCTGTAGCCGCCAAGGTTGCTCCTGCGGGTAATCAGATGGCCATATGTGCAATTTCAACGTCTGGTGTGCAAGCTTCTACCTTCATCAAGTTTTTCGATATGAGCGGGGTTGAACTGGCTGGAGTAAGCATCGGAGAGGATATGGGCATAGCTCCGGTCTTATGGTATGCAAGCGATGGCAGTTTGTTTGCAGCTGGAGATAATTCTGTCACTTGTTTTAGTGATGAAAGGAAAATTACATGGCAAAAGGATTTTGGGAAAATTTACAGCACTTGTATAGTAAACGGAGATAAGTTAGCTGTGGCCATTAAGGACGAAGATGGCACTAAAATCAAGATGCTTGGTATAAAAGGCCAGGAACTTGGGACCATATCCCTTGAAAATGAGGTAACAAGCATCACATACAATGATGGCGTTATCGGTGCAATTTGCGGCAGGGAAGCATTCTTTTTAAATGAGAAGGGAAGGATCCTGGCTGAATACACAACAAAATCAGAGATCTCAGGACTGTATCTTTTCGATAGCCATAAGGCAATTGCAGTATCGGTTAACAGCATTTCAGTAATAGACATATCAAAAAATTAACGCTTTCAACTTTTTTATTTCCATTGCTGGACAATCCTTAAATAAAAGTAGTAAAATAGCCTTATCGACGGCCGGGTCAACACCCGGCCTTAACTTGCATCATTTTTCAAAAACATTATTTTACACTGAAAATATACAGCGAATATTTATTTTGATTAGGAGGAGTTTTCCATGAAGAGTGACATAGTAAAAAAAGGTATTGAAAGGGCACCGCACAGATCTCTTTTCAAAGCCATGGGATATACTGATGAAGAAATAAACAGGCCGCTGATAGGTGTTGCCAACTCCCAAAATGAGATTGTTCCCGGCCATATTCATCTGGATAAGATAGCTGAGGCTGTAAAAGCGGGAATAAGACTTGCTGGAGGTACGCCGGTAGAATTTGGTGCCATAGGTGTATGCGATGGTATTGCCATGGGGCATAAGGGGATGAATTACTCCCTCGCGACAAGGGAACTCATAGCCGATTCCTGCGAAGCCATGGGCCTTGCTCACAGCTTCGACGGCATGGTTTTCATACCCAATTGCGACAAGATAGTTCCCGGGATGTTAATGGCTGCGGCAAGGATAAACGTTCCTACCGTCGTGGTCAGCGGAGGGCCGATGCTCTCTACAGTGAGGAAGGGCAAGCAGCTTGACCTCAACAGCCTTTTTGAAGCTGTAGGCGCATTCAAGGCTGGAAAGATGACTGAGGAAGAAGTACATGACTACGAAGATCATGCATGCCCTGGCTGCGGTTCCTGCTCGGGAATGTTTACAGCAAATTCAATGAATTGCCTGACCGAGGTTCTTGGTCTTGGACTGCCGGGTAACGGAACCATTCCTGCGGTTTATGCCGAGAGGATAAGACTCGCGAAGCAGGCCGGCATGAAGGTAATGGAACTGGTGGAAAAGGACATCAAACCATCTGACATCCTGACACCGAAAGCTTTTGAAAATGCCCTTACAGTGGATATGGCCCTTGGCTGCTCAACCAACTCAGTGCTGCATCTCCCGGCAATCGCCAGTGAAGTGGGCATAACCATCAACCTCGACATAATTAATGAAATAAGCGGTAAGGTACCCAATCTATGCAAGCTGGCACCTGCCGGACATCACCATATACAGGATCTCTATGCGGCCGGCGGTGTACAGGCTGCAATGAACGAACTGTCAAAGAAAGACCTTCTGCACCTCGACCTGATGACGGTCACAGGCAGGACGGTCGGAGAAAATATCAGCAAGGCCGAAGTGACCGACAGGGACGTCATAAGGAGCATCGACAACCCCTACAGTACATCCGGAGGAATAGCAGTCCTCAAAGGAAATATCGCCCCGGATGGCGCAGTAGTAAAACGTTCTGCAGTTGCAGCAGAAATGCTTGTACACAAGGGGCCGGCAAGGGTATTCGACTCGGAGGAGGATGCTATACAGGCCATTTATAACGGAAAGATAGTCAAGGGCGACGTTGTAATCATCCGTTATGAAGGACCAAAAGGCGGTCCTGGCATGAGGGAGATGCTCGGACCCACATCTGCGATTGCGGGGATGGGATTGGACAAGGAAGTAGCCCTCATTACCGATGGAAGGTTTTCCGGAGCGTCGAGGGGGGCATCCATAGGCCATGTATCACCGGAAGCGATGGAGGGTGGTCCGATAGCTGCAGTCAGGGAAGGGGATATCATAAATATAGACATCCCGGCCGGCAGACTAAGCATGGAAGTCTCTGCAGAAGAAATTGAAAACAGGATGAAACAGTGGAAAGCCCCGCAGCCAAGAATTACCACTGGTTACCTTGCAAGGTATGCGAAGCAGGTTTCTTCGGCGAGTACGGGAGCAATCCTTAAATAAGGAGTAGACATGGAAGGTAATATGAGGCTTACAGGAGCTGAAATCCTGATAAAATGTTTGATAGAGCAGCGCGTTGATACAATATTCGGCTTCCCTGGGGGAGCAGTGCTGAATATATATGATGCGCTTTACAAAGCAAAGAATGAAATACGTCATGTACTGACGTCACACGAGCAGGGCGCATCGCATGCGGCTGACGGCTATTCAAGGGCTACGGGAAAGGTAGGGGTTTGCCTTGCCACTTCCGGCCCGGGTGCGACCAACCTGGTTACTGGTATTGCTACGGCATATATGGATTCAGTCCCTATGGTCGCCATAACCGGACAGGTTTCAACCGCACTACTTGGCAAGGATTCGTTCCAGGAAGTGGATATTACCGGAATTACGATTCCAATCACTAAACACAACTATATAGTAAAGGATGTCACCAAACTGGCAGGAATCGTGAGAGAGGCCTTCAGGATAGCTCAGGAAGGCCGCCCTGGACCTGTGCTGATAGATATCTGCAAGGATGTTACAGCGGCATTTACCGAATATGTTCCTGTAGAACCCGATAAGCCAAGGGAAGAACCTCTCGGAATAACTGTCGCACAGCTGGAGGAAGCCGTCAGGGTGATCAACATGGCAGCAAAGCCTGTTATTCTCTCGGGTGGCGGGGTCTCCATAGCCGGTGCAGACCCTGAATTGCTCCAATTCGCTGAAAAGGCCAGGATACCAGTTGCAACGACCATGATGGGTCTGGGTTCTTTCCCGGGAATCCATGAGCTGTTTATGGGATTGGTAGGTATGCACGGCTCAAAGGCATCGAATACAGCTGTTTCGGAATCGGATCTTGTCATCGCCATTGGAGCTCGTTTCAGTGACAGGGTAATAAGCGATGTCAAAAGATTTGCGTCCAATGCAAACATAATGCATATAGACATCGACCCTGCGGAGATAGGTAAAAACATAAATGTGCACTATCCGCTGGTCGGGAATATCAAGAGTATCCTCGGGCTGATCACAGAAAAGATCGACAAACGCGAAAACTCCGAATGGAATGACAGGATAAGCGGTCTTATGGAACAGTTTCCACTCAGATACCAGGAGGATGGTTCCCTCAAACCGCAATATGTCGTGGAGCGTATTTATGAACTGACGGGCGGGAACGCACTTATTACGACCGAAGTCGGGCAGAACCAGCTATGGGCTGCACAGCATTATAAATACACAACACCCAGACAATTCATATCATCAGGCGGACTCGGAACCATGGGTTATGGCTTGGGGGCATGTATAGGAGCGCAGATGGGCAGGCCGGACAAGAAGGTAATAAATGTCGCAGGTGATGGCAGCTTCAGGATGAATTGCACCGAGCTTGCGACTGCGGTCGAGTACAAGCTGCCTATAATAATTGCCCTGCTCAACAATCATGTCCTTGGAATGGTCCGGCAATGGCAGAACCTGTTTTATGACAGCAGGTATTCGTCCACCACCATAGACAGGGGCACAAATTTCAAGGGCCTTGCTGAAGCCTTCGGAGCCATCGGTATAAACGTAACAAGGATAGAAGAAGTTGACGATGCAATAAAGACGGCCCTGGCCTCGGTAGACCGGCCTGTGCTCATCAATTTTGAAATCGGATGGGATGACATGGTATTTCCGATAGTACCTCCAGGAGCGCCAATCGATCAGCTGATTGAAGAAATACCATAATGGGGCTGTTTTATCTTTTCTGCAAATCGTGTAACATCTGAACATATATTAATTGTAAAAATTAAGAAAAAGATGGACAAAAATGTCTAATGTGATAAAATATTGATATGTTTTTATCACATTAGACATTTTTAACTTGTTTAACTTTTTTTATGCTAAGTTCAGTAATCGTCTCAATTCAAGCTTCATGCCCAATTAAAGCCGGGCTTGAATCCAACATCTTTTACAGAAGCTAATCGGTTAACCTCGTTTTCCAGAAAACGAAGCTGAAAAAAGAGCGCTTACCTCCAGAATAACGTAAGCTTATTATTCTATTGAGAGGGGATTCCCAACAGATATGGGGGTCTAAAAGGGATGTTGAAATGAAAAGTAAATCGAAGGTTTTATTGTCAGTATTACTCACAATCATTATTCTGACAGCGATGGTCATCGTCCCGATGACAGCCGGAGCTGGCTCGCTGGAAGGATATGCAGATTTGGCGATGTCTTCTGTTACTTCAGCTCCTACTTCATCTGGAGTGGGGCCTGAAACACCGACCGGAACAATCATCGTACATAAGGTCATATCTAATGACACAACTGACATGGAAACAGAATTCTCGTTTGGTATATACAGTGAGGATTATGAAGCCAATGGAACAGTTACACAGACGACAGGGACCGCACTGTACTATGTTCCTTACGGCGAATACCAGATAACCGAGTACTCGAAATCAGGATATTCATTGGTAGGCATGGACGGTGATGTAGACGATTCTGAAACAGGCTATTTGGTAACCGTCGGAAAGGAGAAAACTGAAATTACGATTACAAATAAAAAAGAGTTCAGTATATCCATTGAAAAGACTGTCAACGGACAGCGAAGTATCACTGCATACCCTGGCGATGAGGTGACATACAACTTCAAAGTGAAGAACACAGGAAGTCTAGTTTTGGATTATGTTGTAATATTTGACAACATGAGAGGTATCAACCTCGAAAAGGAACTTCCAGAGCCATTAGAGGCAGGCGAGGAATATGAAACATCTGTTAAATATACCATACCTTCATATACCATACCGGGCACTGTAATAACAAATACGGCAACAGTGGAAGCTTATTATTATGGTGAGGATATTTATCCCACACAGGATCAGTTGACTTTCGATGGAGAAGAACTTGAGTTTCCTTATACATCCGAAACAGCCACAGCCATAATCAATGTCACAACGAGGCCGGCAATTGTATATCAGGTATATTCAAACAACCTTACAGTGGCTAAAACAGGTGAAGGAACAGTATCACCTGCTGTCGGCAGTCACAGCTATCCGATTGGCACAAATGTGACCCTTTCAGCTACCCCTGCAGACGGCTGGAAATTTGATGGCTGGACAGGTGCTACTACTGCCGAATCTGTGACTATGAATTCCGACAAGACCGTAACTGCAGTATTCTCACAGATTGCTGCGGCTATTGCAGAACCGGTAGCAGAGGAACCGGTAGCAGCCGGTAGCAGCCGGAGAAGTACAGCCTGCATTGGCAACACAGGATGAGCCCTTACCAGCAGCTCCGCCATTGCCTAAGACCGGTGGAGTACCTGCAGGAGTGTTTGCGGGTCTTGGTGGAATGCTCGCTTTGGCGGGTGCTTACATCAGGAGGAGGATGAAACAATAACCGAAGATATTTCATATAATGTGTAACAATTAATTCATCAAAAAATATTAGCCACAAATACAAAAGATGGTGATTTGCAAAGACGCCATCTTTTTGTTTTTGTCATGTTGTCTCCTTCTTTTTTTTCTACAGGATGTACTTCAGGTACTTTGAAAGCATGAGTATGATCATATTCCACAACTTCCCGCTATAACTTCTCCGTATAACCCTGTATTATTAAGTGTGCGTCCATAAAGAAATGATTTGTACATACATAGAGATAAACTCGATTTTGTGGGGGACAAATGGACGGCGGGGTCAATCTTAATTATAAGTATCAAAAAGATACTAGTATAAAGCAAGGCGTTTATATATCTGTTGCAGTAAAATTCTATCTGAGCCATATTATAGCGGTTTTATGGACGGCATTTTCCGTTTACTTATCCCTGCGCTGGCTACAGGACTTATCCTCGGTTATATCCTTTCCTGCAGCACTCATCGTCATAGGGGGGATTGCATATATCCCAGGTTACTTAAATGCTTTTTTGGTTATGAGCCTTATCCTTGACAGGCAACAGCCGGCTAAGGTTGAATACCCCCAAAAAGATGTCACAATAATGATAGCAGCAAGAAACGAAGCAGATAGAATTGCCGATACGCTTAAATATATTGCACTTCAGGATTACTCAGGAAAGATCCATGTCAAGGTGATAGATAACGGTTCAAGCGACAATACACGGGAAAATGCATTGAAAGCAGGCAGGGAGACAAATCTGGATATTATGGTATTGCGGGAGGATAAACCTGGGAAATTCAATGCTCTGAATACCGGACTCAGGTCTGTGTCTACTGATCTGGTTATAACACTGGACGCCGATACCATATTACACAAATCAGCAGTCAGATATCTGGTAGGCAGGATTGAAAGCGCGCCTGACAATATCTGTGCGGTAGCAGGATCGGTACTTGTACGGAACAGCAGAAAAAATCTGCTGACAAGGGTACAGGAATGGGATTATTTCCTTGGAATCGCTTCGATAAAAAGGTTACAGGGGCTATATCAGGGCACACTGGTCGCACAGGGCGCTTACAGCATTTATAAGACTAAAGCCGTAAAAAAAGTAGACGGATGGCCTGATGCTATAGGTGAGGACATTGTACTGACATGGAGATTGTTGAAGCAGGGATGGAAGGTCTACTTTGAGCCCAAGTCCGTTGCATTTACCGATGTTCCGGAAACTTTTAAGGCCTTTATCCGGCAACGTTCCAGATGGGCGAGGGGCATGATTGAGGCATTGAGACAGATTAAGCCGTGGCAGCAGCCGGCTGGTTTTGTAAAATATCTTACGGGAATCAACCTGCTCATGCCATACCTGGATGTTTCATATACTCTTTTCTGGCTTCCGGGGCTTATATTGGCATTATTTGGCGTATTCTGGATAGTGGGACCTGCAACGCTTCTTGTCATTCCACTAACTCTGGTCAGCTATTCCATACTATACATGTATCAAAAGCGTGTTTTTAAAGAGCTTGATCTAAAAGTAAGGAAGAATTTCAGGGGGTTTATCGCATTTGTGCTCCTTTATCAGATGATAATGTCACCGGTGTCGGTCTTTGGATACCTGCAGGAGTTTTTGGGGTCGCGGAGAATATGGAAATGATGGAGGAAAGTAATAGAAGGAGTGATAGAACAAGTGCGCTTGAGGAATAATAGTCCTTGACTTTTATTTTCATATATGTTAGATTAGTTATTGCTCCTCAACGGAGGCCTTTTTTTTGTGTTACATTTTATACCATTGAAATCAGGCTTTTAGAGAGTCATCTTATATTAAAAAGCAGGGGCTGGAGGTGTTAGGAATGAGAGTAAAAATTATCATGGCTTGCATGGATTGCAAACAGAGAAATTACAATACCATGAAGAACAAGAAGAACGATCCTGACAGGATTGAGATCAAAAAGTATTGTAAGTTTTGCCATAAGCACACGAGTCATAAGGAAACTAAATAATAACACGGAGGTGCGTTGAATTGGCTGAGAAAGAAAGCACATCCAAGATTGCAAAACTAAAGAATAAAACGGTCAGGTTTTTCAAGGATGTCAGGGCTGAACTCAAAAAGGTTATCTGGCCTACAAGGCAGCAGCTTGTTAATAATACTGTCACGGTGCTGCTAACCTGTCTTGTTATCGGAGCTATCATTTGGGTTGCAGATTTTGCCCTTAGCGAGATAGTAGGATGGACTCTGGCAAAGTAATGAAGGAGGACATATAAACTATGCTTGTAAATGATATGCCTGAGGGCGCAAAGTGGTATGTTGTACATACCTATTCCGGCTATGAGAACAAGGTAAAGGCAAATCTTGAAAAAATCGTTGAGAATAGAAACATGCAGGAATTCATCCTTGATATCGTCGTTCCCATGGAGGAACAGATTGAAATCAAGGACGGTAAGAAGAAAGCAACCCTGAGGAAGGTATTCCCCGGGTATGTGCTGGTCAAAATGATTATGACCGATGAATCCTGGTATGTTGTAAGAAACACAAGAGGAGTCACCGGCTTTGTAGGTCCGGGATCAAAACCTGTCCCGTTGACCGATGATGAGGTCAAAAACATGGGCGTTGAGGAATTTGCGCCACTGGTAGACTACGAAGTAGGAGATAATGTAAGGGTGATTTCAGGGCCCCTTGAGAATTTCATCGGGATAGTTGAAGAAATCAATCTGGAAAAGAAAAAAGTACGTGTATCCGTTTCGATGTTCGGCAGGGAAACACCTGTAGAGCTTGAACTTACACAAATTCAGAAGTTATAGCAAGTATTATGTATTTGGTAGACAGTTGACCGAAAGGTCACTTTATAGTCTATAAATTGGGAGGTGGAAAAAACATGGCAAAGAAAATAACAGGCTATGTAAAACTTCAGATTAACGCGGGGAAGGCAACTCCGGCTCCACCGGTTGGACCAGCTTTAGGACAGCATGGTGTTAACATTATGGGATTCTGCAAGGAGTTTAATGAGAGGACAGCAAAAGACGTCGGGTTAATAATCCCCGTAGTCATCACAATATATGCTGACAGATCCTTTACATTCATCACCAAAACTCCTCCGGCGGCCGTATTGTTGAAAAAGGCATGCAAGATTGAAAGCGGTTCCGGTAAGCCGAACAAGGAAAAGGTTGCAAAAATCTCCATGGCTGAAGTTACGAAGATCGCTGAATTGAAGATGCCTGATCTGAATGCGGCAAGTGTTGAAGCTGCTGCGAGCATGATAGCTGGTACGGCTAGAAGCATGGGCATAGTAGTCGAGGATTGATGAATTAATGTGGGAGGAACCATTAGTTTCCGAAAAATTACCACGAAGGAGAGGATAGTATGAAGAGAGGCAAGAAATACCTCGAGAGTGCAAAGCTGTTTGACAGGTTGGCACTTTATGAGCCCAGCCAGGCTCTTGATCTGGCGAAGAAAACAGCAAAAGCAAAATTCGACGAAACAGTCGAAGCGCATATAAAGCTTGGCGTTGACTCAAGACATGCCGACCAGCAGGTCAGAGGCGCCGTAGTCCTTCCCCATGGAACAGGTAAGACCGTAAGGGTGCTTGTTTTTGCAAAGGGAGACAAAGCCAAGGAAGCCGAACAGGCAGGCGCAGATTTTGTTGGCGCTGAAGAACTTGTAGCAAAGATACAGGGAGAAAACTGGTTCGAATTCGATGTTGTTGTTGCTACTCCAGATATGATGGGTGTTGTAGGAAGACTCGGTAAAGTCCTCGGACCGAAGGGCCTTATGCCTAACCCCAAAGCTGGTACGGTTACTGCCGACGTTGCAAGAGCAATAGCAGAAATCAAAGCCGGTAAGATTGAGTACAGGCTTGACAAGACCAACATCATACACTGCCCCATCGGCAAGGTATCATTTGACAACGAGAAGCTGCAAGACAACTTCCGTACACTCATGGATGCCATTGTTAAGGCTAAGCCTGTCGCAGCAAAGGGACAGTATTTGAGGAGCGTTGTAGTTTCATCAACGATGGGCCCTGGTATAAAGGTAAACCCGACCAAGGTATCAGAGTAAAAGATTTTCTTTACAAGAAAGTCTTCATGATGTAATATGAATATGCTTTATTTACAAATATAAATTTAATAATGTATGCCACAGACAGCAGGTGCCGGGTGTTCCAGAAATACCGGGCGTAATGGGCGGAAGCCATCCTGCCGAGGTAAAGATTGTAATTCCTTTATGGGAACATGATCCCCTTGTATGTCTGTTGCGTACAAGGGGACTTTTATTTTGTAAGCATGACGCAGTAATGCGAAAACAATAACTGTTAGCTTCCTACAGCCTTAAGTTGGAAGAAGCGAGCAGTACAAGGAAAGCAAGCCTCGAGCAGCGGAGTGTATATATGATACATGAGCAGCGGAAAGGCGAAGCATGACGCAGAAATGCGAAGCTTATTCCAACTTAAGGAGGTGAAATGAATTGCCAAAGGAGAAAACCTTAAACCAAAAACGTGCTGTCGTCGAAGAGATCAGTGTAAAGATAAAGACCGCAAAAGCTATAGTTTTAGCTGATCACAGAGGTCTGACGGTCGAACAGGATACAGAACTCAGAAACGCACTCAGAAAAGCTGGTGTTGATTACAAAGTAGTAAAGAATACTCTTACCAGATTTGCTGCAAAGGAAAATGGCCTTGACGGACTTGATTCATACCTGAACGGTCCTACCGCAATGGCTACACACGCAACTGATCCTGTTGCTCCCGCAAAGGTTCTTAGCGAATATGCGAAGAAATTTGATAAACTGGAGCTTAAAGCTGGTGTCGTTGAAGGAAGAGTTATTGATATCAACGGAATTAAGACTCTTGCCGAACTGCCTCCAAGAGAGGTCCTCATTGCGAGGGTACTGGGCGGCTTGAACGCACCGATATCCGGATTTGCAAATGTATTGAACGCAAATCTCACAGGATTGGTCGTTGCGCTTAACGCAATCGCTGAAAAGAAAGCAACTGCTTGATTTGAAGCATACGAAATCGAAACAGACAGGAAACTGGAAACAAATAATTAAACTAATTAAAATTTATGGAGGTATTTTATAATGGCTAGCGAAAAAGTATTAAAATTGATTGAAGATGTTAAGGTATTGACAGTATTGGAATTGTCAGAACTCGTTAAGGCTCTTGAAGAAGAATTCGGCGTATCAGCAGCAGCTCCCGTAGCAATGGCAGCAGCTCCTGCAGCAGGCGCAGCAGCTCCTGTAGAAGAAGAAAAGACTGAGTTCAATGTTATCCTCAAAGAAGTTGGCGCTGACAAGATCAAGGTTATCAAGGTTGTAAGGGAACTGACCGGCCTTGGACTCAAGGAAGCAAAGGATCTCGTTGACGGAGCTCCTAAAACAGTTAAAGAGAACGTTTCCAAGGATGAAGCTGCTTCAATGGAAGCTAAGCTCAAAGAAGTTGGCGCAACTGTAGAAGTAAAATAGTTATCATGGCAAAAATCGCAATTTTTGCTGGCTAAAATCGCAATTTTAGCTTAGGCAAAAATCGCAATTTTCACACATGTGATAGCCGAGTCATCACTCATGTGATGATTGATAGCAATCAAACAGAAAAACAAAGGCGGTTTGGCTGATCAGATGATCGGTTAAATCGCCTTTTCTGTATTGAAATAATGTGATAAGCTCAAAGAAAACAGTAAAGAGGTGATCAGCTATGGAATGCAACAAAAGGTGTGCAGCCTGCTGCATTTATGTATCAATATCCTCACACATCCCGGGTATGCCCGGTGGCAAACCTTTTGGGGCAAGGTGCATACAGTTGACCCAGGATAACCTTTGCAAGCTGTTTGGTAAACCTGAGAGACCTTCCGTATGCAGCAGTCTTCAGCCGTCATCGGAGATGTGCGGCCAGGGCGCAGAGTATGCGAACAGATATCTTTCTGAGCTTGAGGAAAAAACCAGGCCTTAAGTTGCGGCCTTAACAGAAATGTTGCATGGCTAATATTGACATTATAAGCCGTAATCTGTATAATTGAATTAGCTAATCGCCTTAGATTAGCTAAAGAGGAGGGATCATATGGAAATTCCTTCAACAGAGGTACAGAACAATTTTGGTCAATATCTAAAATTTGCTCAATTCGAAGACGTGATTGTTACAAGAAACGGAAAGAGGATAGCTATAATTAAATCATGTGAGGGAAACCGAGAAGGTGAGTCTTCTTTTTTTGAGGGGGCCGCAGCCTATAAAAGTGACCAGCACAAAATATCTTATGAAGAATTCCTGGAGCTTTCAGAAAATAGTGACAGTCGGTATGAGTTTATTGACGGGGAGGTATATTTGCTTGCTTCACCCTCATATATACATCAATGTGCGGTGGTTGAGATATTAAATGCAATGTACCAGTGGTTCAAGGGCAAAAGCTGTAAGCCTCTTACAGCGCCGTTTGATGTAACACTCTTAAAGGATGATGCAAAAAACGTAGTCCAGCCTGATATAGTTGTAGTCTGTGATACGGAAAATGTCAATCAAAAGGGCAGGTATACCGGGACTCCCACCCTGGTTGTTGAAGTATTGTCCGAGTCCACGCAGAACAAGGATATGCTCAAGAAGCTCAACCTGTACGTCCACAGCGGAGTGCGGGAGTACTGGATTGTTAATCCTTTTAACCAGGAAATATATATTTATTATTATGAGGAAAATAATATTAAAGACTATAAGGTGTTCAAAGATAATGATTCAGCCAGGTCAATGATATTTGCCGGATTAGAAATAAATCTTCCTGCTGTTTTCGCAATATAGCTGTTGTTGACGGTAACGCCAGGTACTGAGCATTTTCGCCTAATTTCACATTTAATTCCAATAAAAAACATAAGAATATTGCATTGACATGCAACGGCTCTTATGTTACAATTATACACTGCGTCATAATATTTTTCTTTATATTTAAACGCATTAGTGACGTTTTAAACTCGGCAGAATGATTATAACACAAGGGAATAAATTAGACAACAACTGTTAATAATATTTTAATGGCAGTTGATGACAAAGCCCACAAAGCTTTTAATAATACTACTAAAAGCTTTAATATACACCGGGAAAGCGATTTTTCGGTGAATCCGGACAAATGCATATTTGCATATCATTCCTGTAGAGAATGTTTCACAAATTTACGGTTAAGTCATAATTTATGAGGTGATTTTAATGGTACATCCCGTACAACTGGGCAGGAATACTAGAATGAGCTATTCCAAGATCGACGAAGTACTAGACATGCCCAATCTGATCGAGGTGCAGAAAAATTCCTACAAATGGTTTCTTGAAGAAGGCTTAAGGGAAGTCTTCAGAGATGTTTCTCCGATTTCGGACTACACAGGTAACCTAATACTGGAATTCCCCGATTACAAACTAGAAGACGACAATCCGAAATACAGTGTTGAAGAATGCAAGGAAAGGGACACCACCTATTCAGCTCCTCTTAAAGTTAAGGTTCGCCTTATCAACAAAGAGACTGGTGAAGTCAAAGAGCAGGAAATCTTTATGGGAGATTTCCCACTGATGACAGACAATGGTACCTTTGTGATCAATGGAGCTGAAAGGGTAATCGTCAGCCAGCTGGTCAGATCGCCAGGCATCTACTATTCCACAAAGCTCGACCGTACAGGTAAAGAGCTTTTTTCCACTACTGTCATACCCAACCGTGGAGCATGGCTGGAATATGAAACCGATTCCAACGATGTTATGTCTGTAAGGATAGACAGGACAAGAAAGTTGCCCATCACAGTTCTCCTTCGGGCCCTGGGATATGGCACAGACATTCAGATAACAGAACTTCTGGGTGAAGACGAACGCATAGTCGCTACAATACAAAAGGATAATGCCAAGAATACCGATGAAGGATTGCTTGAAATTTATAAAAGACTGAGACCAGGAGAACCACCAACGGTTGATAGCGCAACCAGCCTCCTCAACAGTCTCTTCTTCGATCCCAAGAGATATGATCTGGCCAAATTCGGCAGATTCAAGTTCAACAAAAAGCTGTCGATTGCTTCCAGGATCAGTGGATACAAGGCGGCTGAAAACATAGTTAATCCTATGACCGGAGAGATAATGGTCGCCGAAAATGAGACCATTACCAGGCAAAAGGCCGAGGATATCCAGAATTCTAGCCTCAACAGGGTACTCATTTACGTTGATGGTAAGAGCATAGTAGTAATAGGAAACAATACAGTTGATCTTAAGTCATTTGTCAATTTTGACACATCAGATACCGGTATTACTGAAAGAGTCAATTATGAAGTGTTAAAAAAGATAATGGATGAGGTAGAATCAACGGAAGCTCTGAACAAGGATGAAGCCCTCAAGAAAGCTGTCATGGAAAAATCAGATGAACTTGTACCGAAATACATAACAGTACATGATATCATTTCATCGATTAACTATCTGATTCATCTTAATTATAACGTCGGAAACCATGATGACATTGACCATCTCGGAAACAGAAGGCTCCGCTGCGTCGGAGAACTCCTTCAAAACCAGTTCAGGATAGGTCTTGCAAGGATGGAGCGTGTCGTAAGGGAAAGAATGACCATTCAGGATATCGATATCGTGACACCCCAGGCTCTTATTAATATAAGGCCGGTAGCTGCGGCAATCAAAGAATTCTTTGGAAGCAGCCAGTTGTCTCAGTTTATGGATCAGACAAACCCGCTTGCCGAGCTTACTCACAAGAGAAGACTCAGTGCCTTGGGGCCAGGTGGCTTGAGCAGGGAGCGAGCAGGTTTCGAAGTCCGTGACGTCCATCATTCACATTACGGCCGCATGTGCCCGATAGAGACGCCTGAAGGACCGAACATAGGTCTTATCGGCTCCCTCAGCACATATGCAAGAATCAATGAATATGGTTTTGTTGAAGCGCCTTACAGAAAAATAAACAAGGAAAAAAATATTGTATCCGATGAAATAGTTTACCTAACCGCAGATGAGGAAGATCATTATATAGTTGCACAGGCGAACGAGAAACTGGACGAAAACAGCAAGTTCATTGCTAAGAAAGTTCTCTCAAGACATAAGGACGATTTCCTGGAAGTAGAGGCTGCACGGGTGGACTTTATGGATGTTTCTCCCAAACAGCTTGTTTCAGTTGCTACAGCAATGATCCCATTCCTTGAGAACGACGACGCAAACCGTGCCCTTATGGGTTCGAACATGCAGCGTCAGGCGGTCCCGCTCATAAAACCGTGTGCACCTATTATTGGAACAGGTATTGAGTACAAGGCTGCAAGGGATTCCGGCGTTGTGATTTTAGCAAAAAATGCAGGTGTAGTTGAGAAGGTTTCCGCTGCAGAGATAGTAATAAAGACCAAGGATGGCAGGAAGGAAACCCATAAGCTGCTGAAATACTTGCGTTCCAACCAGGGAACGTGCATCAACCAGAGACCTATTGTAAGAAAAGGTGAAATCGTTGAAAAGGGTGATGTGATTGCAGACGGTCCTTCAACCGATCACGGAGAGATCGCATTAGGTAAAAATGTTCTGATTGGCTTTATGACCTGGGAAGGTTACAATTACGAGGATGCAATCCTTATCAACGAAAAGCTGGTTAAAGAAGATGTCTACACATCGATACACATAGAGGAATACGAAGCTGAGGCAAGGGATACCAAACTCGGGCCTGAGGAAATAACCCGCGATATACCGAATGTCAGTGAAGAGTCATTGAAAGATCTCGACGAAAGAGGAATCATAAGGATAGGCGCTGAGGTAAGGTCGGGTGATATCCTGGTGGGTAAGGTCACCCCTAAGGGAGAGACCGAGCTCACTGCCGAAGAAAGGCTATTGAGGGCAATCTTCGGAGAGAAGGCAAGGGAAGTCAGGGATACGTCTCTGAGGGTCCCCCACGGTGAGTCTGGTATCATTGTAGATGTCAAGGTATTCACAAGGGAAAATGGGGATGAGCTGCCACCCGGGGTAAATCAGCTTGTAAGATGCTATATAGCACAGAAAAGGAAGATTTCCGTCGGCGATAAGATGGCCGGCAGACACGGAAATAAGGGCGTTATATCAAGGATACTTCCTGAAGAGGATATGCCATTCCTTCCGGACGGTACCCCACTTGAGATAGTATTGAATCCTCTTGGTGTTCCTTCACGTATGAATATCGGGCAGGTACTGGAAGTACATCTGGGTTATGCTGCAAAAGCACTTGGATGGGAAATCGCAACACCTGTATTCGATGGAGCCACTGAGGATGACATAATTGAAACACTTAAAATGGCAGGCCTTGCTGAAGACGGCAAAACAGTACTCTATGACGGAAGGACCGGCGACCCGTTTGAGAACAGGGTAACGGTCGGATACATGTACTACCTGAAACTGGCCCATCTTGTCGATGACAAGATACATGCCCGTTCTACAGGACCATACTCCCTCGTTACACAGCAGCCTCTTGGTGGTAAAGCTCAGTTCGGCGGACAGAGGTTCGGAGAAATGGAAGTTTGGGCTCTGGAAGCATATGGAGCGGCATATACCCTCCAGGAGATCCTTACCGTCAAGTCGGATGACGTTGTGGGAAGGGTCAAGACATATGAATCCATAGTCAAGGGCGAGAACGTACCTGAACCTGGTATTCCGGAATCCTTTAAAGTTCTCATCAAAGAACTTCAGAGCCTTGCACTGGATGTAAAGGTTTATTCCGAGGAACGTGAGGAGATTGCAATCAAGGAATCTGTTGAAGATGATCTTGAAGAGCTCAGTGTAAATATCGAAGGTCGCGAAGATGAAACAGTCCTGACAGATTACGAGGAAATCGGTGATGATCTGACAGACGACGATCTGGACATAGACGATTTTGACATAAGCGATATTGGCACTGGAACGGATACGCTTGAGGATACTCTGAGTGACGATCTTTTCACCGAAGACGAAGACTTTGCAGACAATCTTGATGATGAGGATTTTTAGAGAGGAGAAGAGGCAATGTTTGAGATGAACAATTTTGATGCAATACGTATTGGATTGGCCTCTCCTGAAAAAATCAGAGAGTGGTCCAAAGGCGAAGTTAAGAAGCCTGAAACCATAAACTATAGAACACTCAAGCCTGAAAGAGACGGATTATTCTGCGAAAGGATATTCGGACCACAAAAGGACTGGGAATGTCATTGCGGTAAATACAAAAGGATAAGATATAAAGGTATTGTATGCGACAGGTGTGGTGTTGAAGTCACACGCGCAAAGGTAAGAAGGGAAAGGATGGGGCATATCGAGCTTGCAGCCCCTGTATCCCACATATGGTACTTTAAGGGCATACCCAGCAGGATGGGTCTCATTCTGGACATGTCGCCGAGAGCCCTTGAGAAGGTTCTGTATTTTGCCTCATATGTCGTAATCGACCCCGGACAGACACCGCTTTCCAAGAAACAGATCCTCAATGAGAAGGAATACAGGGACAGCGTTGACAAGTTCGGATATAAATTCAGGGCGACAATGGGAGCCGAAGCGGTGAAGGAACTTCTTGCTGAAATCGACCTCGAAAAGCTTTCCAAAGAACTCAGGACTGAACTGGAAGATGCCTCAGGACAGAAAAGGGTCAGAACCATAAAGAGGCTTGAAGTTGTGGAAGCATTCAGACTCTCTGGTAACAGGCCCGAATGGATGATCATGGATGTAGTGCCTGTAATCCCACCCGAGCTTCGTCCTATGGTACAGCTGGATGGCGGCAGGTTTGCCACTTCCGACCTGAACGACCTCTACAGGAGGGTAATCAACAGGAACAACCGTTTGAAGAGGCTGCTGGATCTTGGCGCTCCAGACATTATAGTAAGAAATGAAAAAAGAATGCTGCAGGAAGCAGTTGATGCCCTAATCGACAATGGTAGAAGGGGAAGGCCGGTAACAGGCCCAGGCAACAGGCCGCTCAAATCCCTCTCAGACATGCTGAAGGGTAAACAGGGACGTTTCCGTCAGAACCTGCTCGGTAAGCGTGTCGACTACTCAGGTCGTTCGGTTATAGTTGTCGGCCCTGAGCTTAAGATATACCAGTGCGGTCTTCCTAAAGAGATGGCTTTGGAGCTGTTCAAGCCGTTTGTAATGAAGAAGCTGGTCAATGATGGACTGGCGCATAATATAAAGAGTGCGAAAAGGATGGTTGAAAGAGTCAGGAATGAAGTATGGGATGTCCTCGAGGATGTCATAAAGGAACACCCTGTACTGCTCAACCGTGCACCTACGCTGCACAGACTCGGTATCCAGGCCTTTGAACCGGTTTTGGTAGAAGGAAGGGCACTTAAACTTCATCCACTCGTATGTACCGCCTACAATGCGGACTTCGATGGTGACCAGATGGCCGTGCACGTTCCACTTTCAGCAGAGGCCCAGGCAGAGGCAAGATTCCTCATGCTTTCAGCGAACAACCTGTTGAAACCACAGGATGGAAAACCTGTTACAGTACCTACCCAGGACATGGTTCTCGGAAGCTACTACCTCACAATTGAACGTGATGGTGAAAAAGGTGAGGGCAAGATTTTCAGCTCGATGGATGAGGCCGTTATGGCATATGATGCAGGTTATGTAGGGCTTCATGCGAAGATAAAGGTAAGATTGGAAAAGGAATTCGACGGCGTAAAGAAGACAAAGATAATTGAGGCCACTGTCGGAAAGCTTATATTCAATGAAGCTATACCGCAGGATCTTGGCTTTATTGACAGGAGTGATCCCGACAAGCTTTTCGATCTCGAGGTAACATTCCTTGTAACAAAGAAGGAACTTGGAAGAATAATCGACAAGTGCATAAAGGTACACGGAACCACCGAAACAGCAATAGTACTTGATTTGATTAAAACCCTTGGGTTCAAGTACTCGACTAAAGGCGCGATAACTGTAAGTGTTTCGGATATGATCATCCCCAACGTAAAGGCAAAATATATAGCTGAAACCGAAGAAAAGATAGAGAATATCACCAAAATGTATAAGAGGGGTCTGATTTCCGAAGAAGAAAGATATAATTCGGTAATAGCGGCCTGGACCGAAACTGGCGAAAACCTGACGCAAGCATTACTAGCCTCTCTCGACAGATTTAACCCGATATTCATGATGTCCCAGTCGGGAGCGCGCGGTAGCATAAGCCAGATCAAGCAGCTATCGGGTATGAGGGGTCTAATGTCGGATACGCAGGGTAAGACGCTGGAAATCCCGATCAGGGCAAATTTCCGTGAAGGTCTTAATGTTCTGGAGTATTTCATATCGGCTCACGGAGCCAGAAAAGGTCTTGCCGATACCGCACTCAGAACCGCAGACTCCGGATACCTCACACGTCGACTTGTCGATGTAAGCCAGGATGTTATAGTAAGACAACTGGATTGTGGAACTACCACGACCACCGAGGTATTTGACGTCAAGGACGGAAACGAAGTCATTGAAGGCATTGCAGAAAGAATCGTCGGCAGGTATACAGTAGAGCCTATTATACATCCTGTGACTGGTGAAGTGCTTGTAGAAGGAGATAAACGGGTCACAGATGCGGAAGCTGACAAAGTGGAAAAAGCCGGATTCAAGAAGGTCAAGATCAGATCAATTCTGACCTGTCATTCGGAATACGGCGTTTGTTCAAAGTGCTACGGAGCGAACCTTGCTACGGGTGAAGATGTTAATATCGGTGAAGCAGTCGGTATAATCGCAGCCCAGTCCATAGGCGAGCCAGGTACCCAGCTTACCATGAGAACCTTCCATACGGGTGGTGTTGCCGGAGATGACATAACACAGGGTCTCCCCCGTGTCGAGGAAGTTTTTGAAGCCAGGAAACCCAAAGGCCTTGCGGTTATCACTGAAATCAACGGTGTGATAAAGATCAACGAGACCAAGAAAAAGCGTGAAGTCGTCGTCACATCCGAAGAAGGTGATACAAGGACTTACCTGATACCATACGGGTCAAGGATCAAGGTTATGGAGGGTGACGCTGTGGAAGCCGGAGATGAGTTGACCGAAGGATCGGTCAATCCACATGACATACTCAAGATCAAAGGACTCAAAGGTGTGCAGTCCTATCTGCTCCAGGAAGTCCAAAGGGTATACAGGCTCCAGGGTGTTGACATCAATGACAAGCATATTGAGGTTATAATCAGGCAGATGCTCAGGAAGGTTAAGATTGACGATGCCGGAGATACAAACATGTTACCTGGCGGACTGATAGACATATTTGACTTTGAGGACGAAAATGAAAGAGTCAAAGCGGAAGGCATGAGGGAAGCTGTTGGAAAGCGGACACTTCTGGGTATTACAAAAGCCTCGCTGGCGACGGAGTCATTCCTTTCAGCGGCATCCTTCCAGGAAACCACAAGGGTACTTACCGAAGCGGCTATTAAAGGAAAAGTGGATCCGCTGGTTGGCCTGAAGGAGAATGTCATAATCGGAAAACTGATCCCAGCCGGTACTGGTATGAGCAGATACAAAGACATAACTATAAACGCTGTTCCAGAGTAATGCGACTTAACCGCAACTGTGTATTTTAAAGCAAATAGCCGGGGGGATGGTTACTTGACAAATATCACCCCCCGGTGATAAAATATTTCAGTGCCTTAAAAAGGGGGCATATCAGTGCTTGATGATTTAAAGAACAGTAACAAGGCAGTTGGGATTAAACAATCCCTGAAGGCAGTGGAAAATAGAAACGCAAAATTGATGTTCGTAGCAGAAGATGCGGAAGACAAGGTAACTAATCGTTTGAAGGAACTTTGCAGGGAACATTCGGTTGAAGTCGTCTATGTGGATTCCATGAAAACATTGGGAAAAGCCTGTGGCATCGAAGTTGGTGCAGCAGCAGCCTGCATACTTATAAGCTGAGAGCTTGAGTCGGTCAATTTGACCGGCACTGCTGATATGCCGGGTAGCAGTTCAAGGAAAATAAGTTGAATTAAAAAAACTTGATTCAACTTATATATATAAAATGTATTGAAAATTTGAAAGGAGGTGTATTGATGCCAACATTTAACCAGCTGGTCAGAAAGGGAAGAGAATCCATTAAGACCAAATCTACGGCTCCGGCTTTGCAGAGAGGATTCAACTCACTGAAAAAGGCGCCCATCGATTTGAGCTCACCCCAAAAAAGAGGAGTCTGCACTGTTGTAAAGACAACTACCCCCAAGAAACCCAACTCTGCATTGAGAAAGGTAGCAAGGGTACGTCTTACAAATCAGATTGAAGTAACTGCTTACATTCCCGGTATAGGACACAATTTGCAGGAGCATAGTGTTGTACTTATCAGGGGCGGTAGGGTTAAGGATCTCCCTGGTGTAAGGTACCACATAATCAGGGGAACACTTGATACCGCAGGTGTTGCGAAGAGAATGCAGGGCCGTTCCAAGTATGGTGCAAAGAGACCTAAGGCAGGCGCAGTAAAGAGTGCCGGTAAGAAGTAATTTGCATATATGTGGAAGATAGTAATTACATGTAATGTGTAAAATAATCATGAAACCATGTAACGTGCCAGGCACGGAATTGGTTTAAAATTCAGATGCTTGGTATGTTGTTAAATATATAAAGGAATATATTGCATATACGAGCGCTGACGAGGACCATAAGGTCCCGAGTACCTCATTAAGTATTTCTATGAAAAGGAGGGAAGTAAAGTGCCAAGAAAAGGACATACACCTAAAAGAGATGTACTGCCAGATCCGATTTACAAAGATAAGGTAGTAACAAAACTTATCAACAACCTCATGCTTGACGGAAAAAGAGGGGTAGCCCAGAAGATTTGCTATGAAGCATTCGACATTATTAAGGAAAAGTTGGGCAAGGAACCCTTGGAAGTATTTGAGCAGTCAATGAATAATATCATGCCGGTTCTTGAAGTAAAAGCAAGAAGGGTCGGCGGAGCTACCTACCAGGTGCCAATGGAAGTCAGGCCCGATAGAAGGCAGGCTCTTGGATTAAGATGGTTGATCACATATGCTCGCAAGAGAAGTGAGAAGACTATGAAGGAAAGACTTGCCGGAGAAATAATGGATTCTGTCAATAATTTGGGCGGAGCATACAAGAAGAAGGAAGACACCCACAAGATGGCAGAAGCTAATAAGGCATTCGCACATTACAGGTTTTAATTAAAATGTAGATAAGCGTCGAATCCCGACGTTTATCCTGTTTTGATTTGTGTGATAGTAAGAATCACGGGAAAGGAGGCATATATGCCCAGGCAATTTAGTTTGGATAACACAAGAAATATTGGAATAATGGCTCATATAGATGCAGGAAAGACAACTACGACCGAGCGCATTTTATTTTACACCGGAAAAACGCATAAAATGGGTGAGGTTCATGAAGGTGCTGCAACTATGGACTGGATGGAGCAGGAGCAGGAAAGAGGTATAACTATTACGTCTGCTGCTACTACCGCTCAGTGGAAGGGCACAAGGATAAATATTATTGATACGCCGGGGCACGTTGACTTTACGGTCGAGGTTGAAAGATCTCTTCGGGTTCTCGATGGTTCAGTGACACTTTTTTGTGCAAAGGGCGGGGTTGAGCCCCAGTCGGAAACGGTCTGGAGGCAGGCTGACAAATACAATGTCCCGCGTCTTGCATATATCAATAAAATGGATATCATGGGTGCAGACTTTTTTAACTGCATACAGATGATGAAGGACAGACTCAAGGCAAATGCTGTCCCGATTCAATTACCTATCGGCAAGGAAGATAATTTTCAGGGAATAGTCGATTTAGTGGCCAACAAAGCATTCTTTTTCAAGGATGATCTTGGTAAGGTTATTGAAGAAGGACCAATACCTGAAGATATGATTGATTTGGTTGATGAATATCGAAACATTTTAATTGAAGCTGTTGCTGAACAAGACGAGAACTTGATGAATAAGTACCTTGAAGGTGAAGAACTGACCGAGGAAGAAATTCGTGCAGGTATAAGAAAAGCTACAATATCGGTGTCAATGATTCCGGTTACATGTGGATCATCATACAGGAATAAAGGCGTACAACAGCTACTTGATGCAGTTGTTGATTATATGCCCTCTCCTCTTGATGTACCGCCGATAACAGGTGTTGCAATTGATACCGAAGATGAAACTGAAATACAAAGACCCGCTGATGACGACGCACCTTTTTCAGCGTTGGCATTTAAAATCATGACCGACCCGTTTGTCGGCAAGCTCTGTTTCTTTAGGGTTTATTCCGGTAAATTGAGTTCAGGTTCATACGTTTTGAATTCTACCAAGAATAAGAAGGAACGTATCGGAAGGATTCTGCAGATGCATGCAAACCACAGGGAAGACATCGAAATGGTCTACTCAGGTGATATTGCAGCTGCAATAGGTTTGAAGGATACAACAACAGGCGACACCCTTTGTACGGAGGACGCTCCAGTAATCCTTGAGGCTATGGATTTCCCAGAACCTGTTATTCATGTAGCTGTTGAACCCAAGACAAAAGCCGCCCAGGACAAGATGGGAGCCGCTCTCCAGAAGCTTTCTGAAGAAGATCCCACTTTTAAGACTTACACCGATCAGGAAACTGGACAGACAATCATCGCAGGTATGGGCGAGCTCCATCTTGAAATCATTGTTGACAGAATGTTGAGAGAGTTCAAGGTTGAAGCGAATGTTGGAAAACCGCAGGTTGCTTACAAAGAAACCATCCGAAAGGCTGTCAAGGCTGAAGGTAAATTTGTCAGGCAGTCAGGCGGTACGAGGACAATACGGACACTGCTGTGATTGAATTGAACCCCAGGAACCCGGAAGCGGTTATGAATTTGTCAATAAGATTGTCGGTGGTGCTATTCCGAAGGAATATATCCCTGCAATAGATGATGGAATCCAGGATGCTATGAATAATGGTGTACTCGGCGGATATCAGGTACTTGACATTAAAGTCACTGTTGTAGATGGATCGTACCATGAAGTCGACTCATCGGAAATGGCATTCAAAATTGCCGGATCAATGGGCTTCAAGGAAGGCTGCCGTAAAGCAGAACCTGTCTTGCTCGAGCCTGTAATGAAGGTGGATGTTGTGGTTCCAGAGGAATACATGGGTGATGTAATAGGAGATCTCAACTCGAGAAGGGGAAGAATTGAAGGTATGGAAGCAAGGGCAGGTGCGCAGGTGATTGCATCACATGTACCACTGTCTAATATGTTCGGCTATGCTACCGAGCTTCGTTCAAGGACCCAGGGAAGAGGCGTCTTCTCAATGCAGTTCAGCCATTATGAAGAAGTTCCAAAGAACATTCAGGAAACAGTATTAAAGAAATAAGGCAATAAATGTGTTGTAAAGAAATATCAGTGCAACATATACCGGTTCAATTCAGGAGCTGTAAAAAGCTCCTGTGAAAATAAAATTGAAACAACAAAAAACAATAAGTCAGTATTTTTACTGAGAAAGAGGGAGGAGAATTACACAATGGGAAAGGCAAAATTTGAAAGAAATAAACCCCACATGAATATCGGAACAATCGGTCACGTTGACCACGGTAAGACTTCCTTGACCGCAGCAATCACAAAGGTTCTTGGAATGAAGGGACAGGCTCAATATACAGCTTATGACCAGATAGACAAGGCTCCTGAAGAAAAAGCAAGGGGAATCACGATTTCAACCGCTCACGTTGAATATGAAACTGACAATAGACATTATGCACACGTTGACTGCCCTGGCCATGCCGACTATGTAAAGAACATGATCACCGGTGCTGCCCAGATGGACGGCGCTATCCTCGTTGTTTCAGCAGCAGACGGCCCGATGCCACAGACCAGGGAGCACATCCTCCTTGCGCGTCAGGTTGGCGTTCCTAACATATGCGTATTCCTCAACAAAGTCGACATGGTTGACGATGAAGAACTTATAGAACTTGTTGAAATGGAAGTCAGAGAACTGCTCAGCATGTACGAATTCGATGGTGACAATATTCCGATCATCAGGGGATCTGCTCTTGTAGCTCTTGAATCTACATCAAAAGATCCTACAGCTCCTGAATACAATTGTGTTATTGAATTGATGGCAGCTGTTGACTCATATTTCCCGACTCCTGAAAGAGCTATCGACAAGCCATTCATCATGCCTGTCGAGGACGTATTCTCAATCACAGGCCGTGGTACAGTTGCTACAGGTAGAGTTGAAAGAGGAACAGTCAAGGTTGGCGAAGAAGTTGAAATCGTTGGTTTGATGGATGCTCCCAGGAAAACCGTTGTTACAGGCGTTGAAATGTTCAGGAAACTCCTTGACTCAGGCTGTTGCCGGTGACAACATCGGTGCCCTTCTCAGAGGCGTTCAGAGGAACGAAGTTGAAAGAGGCCAGGTTCTTGCAAAGCCCGGTTCAATCAAACCCCACACTCATTACAAATCACAGGTATACGTTCTGACCAAAGAAGAAGGCGGAAGACACACTCCTTTCTTCAATGGCTACAGACCACAGTTCTATTTCAGAACTACCGACGTTACCGGTGTTGCAGAATTGCCTGCAGGCACAGAAATGTGCATGCCTGGTGACCATATCGAAATGGTTATAAAGCTGATCACCCCCATCGCTATGGAAGAAGGACTCAGGTTCGCTATCCGTGAAGGTGGAAGGACTGTCGGTTCAGGTACTGTTACAGGTATAATCGAGTAATTTACCGAACTAAACATCAATAAAAGATAACAGGCTCTACGTCAATAGTTGGGGTGGGGCACAAGTAAAATAAAATATTGATATATTTTCCCGGCGGATGACCAAAATGATATTGGTTATCTGCCGGTTTTGGTTTGTAAAGGCGTTATGCAGGTGGGTCAAGCAGGTACCAGCATCAGGCTCCGTCACAGACAGGCTGTAGGAAGAAAAGGCTCGCTGCAATGCGGGCGCCAGTGAAACGGCGTCCATGCCTATGCACCGGCGGCTGTGCCATCGTGGCACACCTTTATGTTCCTTGAGCCGCATTCCAGCTTCTCCATACTTCACAGCCTGTAACCGTTCCTCCGCATTCTGCTATATATTGCTTAACCCACCTGCTTTTTATCAAGACATAACATGCAGTATGCGATTCCGGAATCTCTTGAAATTCCTTACACCAAAAGCATTTCGCTTAATTACCTTGATCTTGTTGTTCACCCCTTCAGTGTAACCATTGGAGAAAGGGTGTTCAAATGAGTTGAGGATTTCATCGCTCCAGTTCATAAAAGTTCTTGTACATGCTTGAAATTCAGGCAAATTGTAACCAGTGGCCATCATGTTCCAAACTCCTAATTGCTTCTTTGCATCATCTCGGCGTTTACACTCCATAAGCTTATGGAATTCATTCTTCATACGGTAGGCCTGCCTTAATCGGTCAGAGACATTAAGCATGGCTTCAACCTGGGCAACTTCGTCTTCAGTGAGATTTTCTGGCTTTTTCAAAAGCAGCTTCCTACTGCGTTTGAAATACTTCCTTCGGGCATCATGGAACCTCGACTGTTCATCTTTCCTGACATTTTCAAAAGCCCAGATGACCTGCCGTACGACATGATACCTGTCCGCAATTATCTTTGCATGTGGGAACAGGCTTTTTGCAAGGCTCCGATAAGGTCCGCTCATATCGATGACGACATACTGGACCTTTTTCCGATCCTTGTACTTAAGAAAATATCCGCTCAAGTCCTCTGTTCTTCTGTTGGGAAGGATATCCAACACCTTCTTGTGTTCAGGATCTGTAACAATACATTGGAACTTTTCTCCACCGGCATTTCCCCGGAATTCATCCAGTGAAAGTACCCTTGGCAAATCCTTGTTTGAATATCCTACATGATCAAAGATTCTAGCTGCTGTAGGTTGAGATATGTTAGAAACGGCTGCAACACTTTTCATTGAACGAACCTCTTTCAATGAGCTGATTACATGGGCTGCAAGGCGACTTGTCATTCGATGATACCTTGGAAGGAACGATACTTCTTCAAAAAAACGTTTCCCGCATAAGGGGCAAACATGACGCCGCTTTGTAAGATATATGACTGTGGTATCACCAAATGCCGATATGTCCTTTATCGGCTGCGTCCTATAGTCGTGAACCTTGCTTGTCCTTTCTCCACACCTGGGACATTTGTGAATTCGCTGATACATACCCACATGAATACACAACTTATTGTCATTCCTTACAACGGATTTTAGAAAAACATCTTTCAAACCTAACAATTCTTCCGTATAATTAGTGTAGAGCATAGATTGAATTTCCTTTCAAATGGTGTGTCGCAACTTCATTTTACTTGATAATTCAACTCTATGCTCTTTCTTTATGCAAAAAAATGCTGGAGCAGTTAAATTATTAATCTAACCACCCCAACATTTATTATAGAACCAGATAACAAAGGCTGTCTGAGTGATTTCAGGCAGCCTTTGCTCTTTCTAAATCGTGTGTCCGTCGAAGCAGTAACTACATTGCAAAAAGTAATTATTATCCATCTCGTAGAACCTTTATCTTTAAAAGATATACAATGCCCCATGCAACAAGTCCGTATACGATCATCCCTATGATGGTGCCAGGCTCGAACATTGATTTCGCTGCAAGCCCGGCGGTTGAGTAGGGTGTGAATATGCCATAAAAAGGAGCAGCAAATATTCCTGTGACAGTATAAAGGAAGGAGACAAAGCCGCTTGCAGTGTTGGCTCCAAGGAGCTTGAAAAGTAAGCGGAACGCCAGCATTATCTCAAGAACCACCAGGACATAGTAAATTGCGTGCCTTGTTTTAATAAACCACAAGGGGTAATTGCCGCTTTTGCCTACAAATCCAATGTTTTCAGCCATTCCCGGGTCAGCTCCTTTTAATTATTTGCTAATACATGCCTTGCTGATCTTTAATAAATTCAAGCCATAAAACTATTATTCATATAACTGATTATATTATTCAGGGATGATTTGTCAGAGTCCCCAGGCTTTTATTATAGAATAGAAAAATTGAAAAAATTGTATTTATATAAATAAAGTTGATATAATGTATCCGAGTTAATTCAAATCATATTTGAAAAGACTGATTTGTAGTTTTTGTTAAGAACTAAGAGGAAATATCTGCTGGATTGGACGGTAAAAATATATGGAGAAAAACAAGAACACTGCAAGACGTTCGAGCAAATCAGGGATGGAGCCGGGCACCCTGATACATATCGGAAAGAAGAAAATTGAGAATATTCTTGTACATTTAATCGAATACGACAGTGAGCATTTTTCAGATATTTCTGTTGAAGCGGATGGAATCGCTGAAATACAGGACACGTCTGGTTGCATAAAATGGCTGAATGTGGACGGACTCCATAACACCGAGGTGATAGAACATATTGGAAAAAGATATGGGATCCATCCGTTGGTGTTGGAAGATATTCTTAATACTGATCAGAGGTCTAAAATTGAAGATTATGATGATTATATATTTATTTCGTTAAAGTCATTGAACTATAATGAAAATAAGAAAGTTTTGGAAACAGAACATCAGAGCATTCTATTAGGTAAAGGTTTTGTCCTTACGGTCGGCGAGGGGGACAGTCGTCTGTTCGATCCTGTCAGAGAGAGACTTGCCAGAGAAGATAGCCGCATCAGGAAGAGTGGGGCTGATTTTCTGGCATACTCTCTGCTTGATGCCATAATCGACGATTATTTCGTTGTCCTTGAAAAGCTGGGCGACCGCATTGACGAAGTTGAAGATGAATTGTTGACCAAACGTGATACAAATACGTTTCAGTATATAAATACACTAAAGCGGGACATGCTCTATGTCCACAAGTCGGTATGGCCACTCAGGGAAGCAGTCGATTATCTGGAAAGCGGAGAGAATGAACTTATTGGCGATTCCATCCACATATATATCCGGGACCTTTATGACCATATAATTCAAGTTATGGATACAGCTGAAATCTATAGGGATATACTATCGGGCATGGTTGATATGTATTTAACCACGATGAGCAACCGGTTGAATGAAATTATGAAGGTGCTTACAATAATATCTACCATTTTTATACCCTTAACTTTCCTTGCAGGTATATATGGGATGAATTTCCGGTATATGCCCGAGCTGGAGTGGAGATGGGGCTACATTGGGGTTATAGCCATCATGGCTGCAATCGCGGCCTTTATGGTTTATTTCTTTAAGAGGAAAAAGTGGTTCTGATGGCAGATAAAACAATTGTAAAAGAATAAACCAAACGTTATAATAAAGAGCAAACCAAACGGTAAAATTTAAAATAGATAGACAATGAAACAGATATAAAAATTTTTGTGAGGGGATGTAACAGATGCCGGAGAACAAGAAAACATATAAAAGACAAGCACTGCCGCTGTTGCCCCTAAGAGGGCTGACAGTATTTCCATATATGACCCTGACCTTTGACGTTGGCAGGGATAAATCCATCAAAGCGCTGGATGAAGCCATGGTGGGCAATCAACTGATTTTTCTGGTTACCCAGAAGGATGCCAAAAATGATTCACCAGATGAAAATGATATTTATAATGTCGGTACGATTTCCAGGGTTAAACAGCTGCTCAGGCTGCCTGGCGATACCATGAGGGTTCTTGTTGAGGGAATCGGCAGGGCTGAAATCAGTGAATTGATTCAGACTGAGCCGTTCTTCATTGCAGAGGTCACTGAAAAAATAATCACACCGGGCAAAGAAAAGATCATAGAGCTCGAAGCGCTGAAAAGACAGGTGTTGAATACATTTGAGGAATATGTGGGTTTGAGTGGCAAGGTGCCTTCGGATACCGTTATTTCCATACTGTCAATAGATGAGATAGGCCATCTGGCAGATTCAATAGCCTCAAACCTCATGCTCAAGGTTGAACAGAAACAGGAAATCATGGATGAGTTCGATTCAAAGCTCAGGATGGAAAAGTTGCTTGAAATCCTTATGAAGGAAATCGAGATACTTGAGGTTGAGAAAAACATAAATGTAAGGGTGCGCAAACAAATTGACAAATCACAGAAGGAATACTATCTGAGGGAACAGATCAAGGCTATACAAAATGAACTGGGAGACAGAGACGGTATTGCAGCTGAAGTGGATGAATACAGGGAGAAGATGGCGAAGGCCAATCTGCCGGAAGAAGTCGGGAAAAAGTTCAACAAGGAACTGGACAGGCTTCTTAAAATGATGTCTGGCTCAGCCGAGGGATCTGTCATCAGGACATACCTTGATTTGATACTTGACATCCCCTGGAATACCAGGACTGATGAAATTATTGATCTTGAAAGGGCGGAAAGCATACTTGACGAAGATCATTACGGGCTGGAGAAGGTAAAGGAAAGGATCCTTGAATACCTTGCCATAAGGAAACTGCAAAACAAGCTTAAAGGACCAATCCTGTGTCTTGTGGGGCCTCCTGGAGTCGGCAAGACTTCAATTGCCAAATCAATAGCCAGGGCACTCAACAGGAATTATGTAAGGATGTCACTCGGCGGTGTAAGGGATGAGGCTGAAATAAGGGGTCACAGAAGGACATATGTTGGTGCCATGCCCGGAAGGATAATAACAGCCATGAAGCAGGCGGGTTCAAAGAACCCTTTGATATTGCTTGATGAAATAGACAAGATGAACAGCGATTTCAGAGGAGATCCGGCTTCAGCCATGCTTGAGGTGCTTGATGGCGAACAGAATTTTGCCTTCAGGGATCATTACCTTGAACTGCCATTTGATTTGTCGGATGTATTGTTCCTTACTACTGCAAACAGTCTGGATACCATCCCAAGGCCACTTCTGGACAGGATGGAGATCATAGGCGTATCCGGTTACACTGAAGAGGAAAAGCTCAATATCGCTGAGAAATACCTGGTGCCGAAACAGACGATTGCCCATGGCCTTAAGAAAAGCAGCCTGAAAATAAGTGAAAGTGGTATCCGTGGGATAATCAACTTCTATACGCGTGAAGCCGGAGTCAGGAACCTTGAGAGGGAAATATCGGCTGTTTGCCGAAAGGTTGCACGACATCTCATAACCACTGGAAAGAAATCCGTGACCATTACGCAGAATAACCTGGAAAAGTATCTGGGCACCAAAAAGTACAGATATGAAAAGGCGAACGAGAAGGACGAGATAGGTGTGGCAACAGGTCTGGCCTGGACATCAGTTGGAGGAGACACCCTCAGCATAGAAGTCAACCTTATGATTGGAAATGGAAAGCTGGAACTCACAGGTCAGCTTGGTGACGTCATGAAGGAATCGGCAAAGGCTGCCATGAGCTATATAAGGTCTCGAACCCGTCAACTTGGAATCGATCCTGATTTTCATACAAAGCATGATATCCATATACATGTTCCAGAAGGTGCCATACCCAAAGATGGGCCATCTGCAGGAATAACACTGGCGTCTGCACTCGTATCAGCCCTTACCGGTATGCCTGTCAGAAGGAACGTGGCAATGACTGGTGAAATAACGCTCAGGGGACGGGTGCTTCCCATAGGCGGGCTCAAGGAAAAGGTACTGGCTGCCCACAGGGCAGGGATCGACACAATAATCATTCCAGTTGACAATAAAAAGGATATCGATGAAATCCCTGAAAATATCAGAGGCAAGATACGGTTCGTCCTTGCAGCAGATATGGATACCGTACTGAATACTGCTTTAATTGAAAAAAAGTCAACGGCTGATCCAATTGCAACTGTTGGGTTGCCGGGTATGCAGGGGCAGGCTGATGCACTTGATGTATCTGTCGTACAAGATATAAATGTGGTGGCTGAAGCAAATGACCGAAAACACTAAATAATGTAAATAAAAACAGTAATACGTTTATCAAACACAGCAGTATCAGCACAAAACCAGAAATGTGTTTCAAATATCCATAAAATAATGTTGAAATTGGGAATATATTCTGACATAATAATGTTATGTAAATAATATTGAACGTCAGGAGTGCTGCCTGATGATAGTTACAAAGCCGGTAGATAGGAATAAACACAAAAGATACCATATCCTACTGGGTTCAATAGTAGTACTTTCATCATTGGCGTTTTTGACTGCAAATCTTTTTGAAGAAGACTATGCCAGACTTATGGTAGCCTCCAGCTACCTCGCCTGGCATAGTCTTCTTGAGCTTATTTCGATCCTGATATCCTTTTCTGTTTTTGTGGTGGCATATTATTCATACAAACAAACCAATAGGCTAAAGGTTATTTTTGGTGGTTGCTTGCTGCTGGCAGTCTGTGAACTCGATATATTTCATTTTCTAAGTTTCAAGGGCATGCCGGATTTCTTAATCCCCAATAACGGAGCGAACAGGGCAACTACGCTCTGGATTATTGCAAGACTGATTGCAGCCATAGGCTTTTTTGCCATGAGCCTCATATCAACGGATATGGAATCGACAATTAAGAGAAAAACATTCTCACTGCCTGCAATATTTGTTCCGATGATCATATTCATTACTGTAACGTATTTCCCAAATTTTATGCCCGCAATGTATATTGAAGGGTCAGGAATAACTCAACTAAAAATAAGTTTGGAGTTTGCGGTGATATCCATAATGCTGGCCGCAGCGGTTATATTCTATTTAAAATTTTTAAAGGACAGTGATCATAATGCTCTTATTTTCTGTGGGGCCATGTTGTTCGGCATATTCGGTGAACTGGCATTCATATTCTATATCAGCGTATATGACATCTATAACTTTATTGGCCATTTATTTAAAGCCTGCTCATATTTCCTGCTGCTTAGGGCGCTACTCGCAAAGAATGTGGCGGCACCTTATATTGAGTTGTACAATACGCAGAAGGAGCTGCGGAATTATGCCGACAACCTGGACAGGCTGGTCAATCTGAAGACCAGGCAGTTGAAGAGGGTGAACAGTAAGTTGATTGAAGACCTGGAATATGCAAGGGATATACAGAAGGCCATGCTTCCGATCATAACCAATATACTCCCCAATATCTCCTTCCATACCGTGTATATTCCTGCTGAACGGCTCAGTGGAGATTTCTTCGACATTTTTAAAATTGACGATCAGCATATGGGCTTCTATATTTCCGATGTATCGGGGCATGGTGTTCCTGCGGCAATGCTTACTGTCTATCTCAAACAATGCATCGAGGCCAGGAAGGCCTTCGATAAGAATTCCGACCTGATCTCTTTTCCATCAGTGGTAATGAAAAGCCTGTTCGAATCCTTCAACGATACAAATTTCAAGGATGAAACCTATCTTGTGGTGTTATATGCCATATATAATATTGAGACAAGGCGTTTGATATACTGCTCGGCAGGATTGAATGCCCCACCTGTCATAATGAAGGCAACCGGTGAGATAGCGGAGGTCATTATAAATGGATTGCCAATTTGCAAGATAAAAGATATTTATGAAGTCGAATATATGGACACGTTCCTTGATTTGGAGAAGGGGGACAAAATACTCTTCTATACAGATGGACTTGTTGATGCAGAAAATATTGAAAGACAAAAGTATTCTGAAAAAAGGCTGCACAGCCTCTTGGCCGATCATTGTCAAGAAAGCGGAGAAGCAGTTATAAAAAAGGTTTCCGCGGACTTCAACGAATTTGTCGGAGGCAGTAAGATTTTGGATGACGTAACATATTTTATAATGGAAATCAAATAAATGCATATTATTACATAAAAATCTAAAAGGTTTTAATTTATTTCAATATTAGCAGGAATTGCTCCATATAATATCGAATAGTACTATTTGATTGTTATCTCAGTACATAATGTTCACACAGGGGGCTGTATGTATATATATATGATTGTTGTAACTGCATTCATTGTGATTACGACAGTAATGTTTATAATAATTTCCAGAAGGGCAAGGACACAACACATGCCTGTGATTATTGCCGTTGCAGGAGGCTCGCTGCTGGCGGGTCTGGCTTTTCCTGCTCTGTATGATTATGTTGCGGAAATCTCCGGCTGGAACGGGGATGGTTCCCTCATTGGAACAACATTTGCGATGACGATGGGCGTATATATCGTAGTGGTATTTATATTAGCCCTTATTATTGCAGGAACTGTTTTAAAGAAAAGACTCATTTTTTCTTTTGAAGGGCAAAACGATAAGGACATGGGAAACGATGCTTCTTATGATATTAACGGAGTTGAGACGGCAGATGCCCTGAATGGAGGTTTGAACGAATCAAAACCGAATCTGATTGAACAATTGTATGGGAATATCATAGAAGATAAGGAAAATTTACAACAATTAGACGTGAATAGTCATGAAATTGCACAAACGCCAGTTTTTCAAGTTGATATAACAGAAAAATCTGTTGACAGCGAAGAAAATATTGATAAAATGGGATTAGAAAATGAAATCACAGACATAAGCGAATTCATTGAGGAAGCTTTCCGGCTTAAAGAACAGGGAGATTTGGAAGGCGCCGCTTTGTATTATATGTATGTTCTGGACAGAAAGCCTTCAAAACAGCTGATTTTCTGGATCGTCCTGGATATATGTGTCCTGTATAAAGAGCTGGGCCAGAAAACACTTGCAAAGGATATACTTTCCGGATACACGGAAAAATATAGTGACGTCATGAATTATGATGTGAAGACCGAAATAGAAAAAAATCTTTTTATGTAAATCGATTTAGGTACATACTTGCACATGAAATCAGGGAGGTATATTGAGTATGAAAAAAACTCAAAAGATACTTGGATTGCCTATAATAAGCATATCTGACGGTATGGAAGTAGGCAGGGTCAAAAGTATGATAATTAATGCAGAGAGAGGCGCAATAGACTTTATAGTCGTTGACAGCGGAATCCAGATATTCAGTGCAAGAGTGATCCCCAACGATGATATTCTAGGTATAGGTGAATATGCTCTAACCATTGAAAATGAAGGCGTTATCACCGATATCGGTAAGATTCCTGCAGCTATCCAGCTATTGCAGAAGGATATTCAGGTCAAGGGGACAAAGGTGCTCACCAGGAAAGGCCGGCTGATTGGCGAAATCGGTGATATTTATATTGATGATGAAGACAGCTGCAAAATCACCGGAGTTGAATTCATATCCGATATCACCCAAAAGAAGGTAAGACTGATACCTAGGGACAGCGTTATAACTTTTGGAAAGAACCTTACCGTAGTTAATGATGATGTTGAAAGCACATTGCTGGATACACCGCTCCAACTTAGCTCGGAAGACAGGCTTTACGATTTCGAAAAAAAAAATGATGCTTACATGAACAGTATAATAAATCCCTCTCCAATAGACAGTGATGCAACATATGAAAGCGTACCGAATACAGAACGTGAGCCTATATCTATCGATAATCGATATGCAGAGAATTATAATGAAAACCATGCTGAACAGGTCAGCAGGAACTATGATAATGAATTGATTGATACTGTTACCGGACAAGAGGACAACAATGCTGCATTACTGTTTGAACAGAGACAGAGGCAGTACCTTAACGGAAGAACCGTAACAAAAACAATCATGGATGGTGATGGTAACGTTATTATCAGTGAGGGAATGCTTATTGAAGATAGTGTCATAGATGAAGCAAAAGCCAAGGGTAAGCTAATAGAGCTGGTAATGAACAACAGGAGTTAATGCCCAAAGTTTCATTAAAGTATAAGGCAGTAATGCTTTATACTTTTTTACTGACAGGGAGTGTGGCCAGTGTTTAAACTTCGGAACACCGTAATAGCTTTCATAATCATATCGGTTCAAGGATTTCTGGCATTGAGTGCGGGCTTGTATGCCACACACTTAAGTACAGGTGATTCAATCCAGAAAGGTGTCTATATCGGAGATGTTGATATAGGCGGATTGAACGGGGAAGAAGCTTCCGCCAAACTTGATGTGTATTATACCGACATCTTTTCTAAAGACAGTCTTAAAATCATAGTAAAAGACATAGACGAATTCAATATACCATATTCCGAACTAAATGCAGACTTTGACAGCGAAGCAACGCTTTCATCAGTGAGCGGAATATCAGCTGTAAAGAAACTTCGTGACGTCATGAAGGGTTATCCTATAGCCGAAAACACTTATATAAAGCCTGTTATTACGTTCAATGAAGGAAAGATAAGACAGAAGCTCATTGAAAAAGCAAAATTGGTGGATAAGGATGCTCAAGATGCTGCGTTAACCATTATTGACGGTAAAATCGTCAAAACAGCTGAGACAAGCGGATTAAAGCTGAATATTGCAAAAGCCGCAAGTATGATCAAGGATCAGATTGAAAAAGATCCCGGATCTGCAGTAACCTTGAATACTTATAGCAACGACGAAATCGAGATTATAGATCCTGAAATTCGCCTGCGTGATATAGAAGAAATCGAACAGGTGATTGCAGAATATTCTACAGACATTGCAAATCCTTCGGGGGAAGATTCCATAAGGAAAGCGGCTGATGCCATTGACGGTCTTATAATACCAGTCTATGACGGCTCTGGTTCCAATGAGTATATGGAATTCTCCTTTATCAAATATACGAATTTGGATATGAGCAACGACAATGAGGGATACAGCCAGGTTGCATCAACCTTGTATGCCGCACTACTGAAAGCCGGCCTGAAAAAAGAGGCCATCACAAGATTACCTCATGAATTACCAACGGAATATATCGAGCCTGGCTTGGATGCCTGGATTTCAAACAATGGGGGAGATCTCAAATTCAAAAATACCCTTAATAATAAAATCGCCATTTTTGCAGAATGCGAGGGTGACAAACTTACTGTAAGGATTGCCGGTAATCTTCGTGATAAAAAGCAGGAAGAAGAAACTCAGCTTAAAGTCGATGTCATACAGATGTTTGAACCTACTATTGTAAATATCGAAAACAAGGATATCAAAAAAGGTGAGAAGGTTGTTCTCAGTCAGGGTAAAAAAGGTATGCTGGTTGAGGTTTACAGGGGGCAAGAGCTCATAGGCACAGACAAATATGAGGCGGTAAATGAAATAGTGCAGGTTGGGCCGCAAACAGATTGGACAAATCCCGATAACAAATGATTAAAAATATTTTCTTAGTATTTCCAGAGCATTGTTTTCTATGATTTTTTCTCCATATTCATTCAAATAGCCTTCGAAAAAGCTGGTATTAACTATCCGCTTGCCATATTCCGCGAGCAACAGTTCAAGAGAACCTGTTTCAGGTGTAATTATATTGCTCTTTGTCATTACCAGATAGTAGGTATCCCTGCATTTAAACAGGGTGCTTTCACCTGAGTATATGTTAACTATCCTTTTGCTCAGAAGGCATACGTCGTCGATGGAGCCGAATGAGAATACCATAATGGTGGCGCAAACCTTGCGACTCTTCTTCTTTACCCGTAGATCACTCTTCTTCAGTTTGCTTTTAATATATTTCTGAATTGATTCAAAATCTCCGTCTTCATCCATTTTTGTTATTGTTATTATAAAGCCTTCGGTAGAGTCCGGAATAGGCTCAATTACCAACTGTGAATCGGACATGTTAAAACCATACTGCTCTTCTGCCTGTTCCATCATATCCCAGAATAGTTCCTGGGCAGCAGGCGAGTTGTAGTTTAGCGCATTAAGGTCAATATTGCGTTCTTCGAGGTCATTCACGGAGACCGTTACCTTTATCATGTTATCACTTATCTTCTCTATCTTCATAACCATCACCTTATATATTACTTACCTACATTATTATTTCTCAAACAAAAAAATGATACTGTTCAGAGCCAAATTTCTACCTTTATTCAAAACTGCTATAGATAGTATATCGTCACATTTAAATATATGCAAAGGAATTATTTAAATATTTTATTTGGATTATTTTGGCCTTCTGACAAATGTGTATTATTGCTGTAGCTTAAGCAATTCAAGAGCTTTGACCCATTTATATGCTGAAAAGCAGTGTTTTTTTCCTGCAAACCGATAAAGCACCTTATCTTGATAAAACTCAAGTATATTGTTACCCTGGATATTGGAACCATAAATCTCGTTAATATTGAAGCATTCTTTGCTGCCATTATGGTTTGTTAACTCCAGCCGGTCTATGTACATTTTAAATGTGCCTGCTGCAAGGTCCTTCATAGCCATTGTCCGGGAACCTGTCCGGCATTCGATACTGTCTTCAGTAAACAGCGGTTCTGTCAGGAAAACATCAGTACCACTTTTTACAAGTTCTTCAAGGTATTCGAGCTGCCATTTGTTCCAATCCCTTGGATTGTCAAAATACAGGGTGGCTTTATCAGTAGTTGTACTGAAAAAACCGTATTTATCATATTTTACGGAATAACCGCAACTCATGCAATAAAACAAGTCTTTAGTTGATTTCATTACCTCGGGAGACTTGCAATGGGGACAACAGAACAGGAACAGCTCAAGCTTTTCAGCAGGTGCGTCACTGCTGTAGTGCTGCATGGATACCCGCTGCCAATCATATTCATTATGTTCAAGTGCCTTGCTCAGTGAATGGTAGACCTGCTCCTCAGAGAGGTTCTTCAAATCATCACTGCCCAGGGCTACTTTGCAGTGTATGGAGAGCAGACCTTTTCTGGACTTTGACGCCCAACGGGGCATTGCAAGGTGGGCGCCTTCGAAAAGGATGGTAACAACCGGAAGTCCAAGTTTTTTTGCCAGCCGTGCAGGTGCCTGGAGAATGGGCAAGGTAGTTCCATCCCAGTTTCTCCTGCCCTCAGGGAAAATACATATTATGCCGTTGTTGCGGACAACATGAAGTATACCCTTTACTGCATTTGTATCTGATACGAACTTTGATTTCGGTATTGCCCCGACAAGCTTAAGCAGGTTGCGGAGCAGAGGAGTCCTGAAATAGGCATCGGAAGTGACGAAATGAACTGGTTCCGGAATGCAAAGGGAAAGAAGGAACGGATCCCAGAAGTTTGTATGGTTGGCCATTACAATATATGGAGGCTTAAGCCCTTTGATGTTTTCCATATCAAACTTCAAATCAAATATTTGATTTAAATAAAAGCTGACAACCGGGATTACTAACTTATTGAACAACCGGCTTGCCTTATAGGAAGTTTCAGCCATTTGGGCAACGCTCCATGATCCAGTGTTTTGTTACACTTTATTCTTGTTTAATATTTGCAGTGATACAAATACACTTCTTTGATGTTGTGGCCTGCATATACTAAAGTTTTAACTGTTACAGGCCACCAGTACACTGTCAGTAAGATTGTAACATAAAGCTGCAGGACATCCAATGGCTATGCGTCTTTTTATGATAAGGAATCCTATTATTTTTTGTGGAAGTTGAGTTTTGCTTCAATTAGTTGTATATTTTATATGATTGGTATGTAGCAAATTTTTCTGAAAGTAATATTTCTTGGAGGATATATATGAGAAAGACTAAAATAATATGCACAATTGGTCCTGCATCTGATAGTGAGGACATGCTCACCAAACTGATGATGGGAGGAATGAATGTAGTCAGATTGAACTTTTCACATGGATCTCATGAAGAACATAAAAAAAGGGTGGACGCCGTTAAAAAGGTCCGTGAAGGACTTAATCTTCCGGTTGCACTCCTGCTTGATACAAAAGGACCTGAAATAAGGACGGGCAGATTTCTGACAAACACTGTTATGTTGGAAGAAGGGAATGGCTTCGTACTGACTTATGAGGATATTGAAGGTGATTCAACAAAATGCAGTGTATCCTACAAGGAACTGTACAAAGATGTGGAGCCAGGTTCACATATCCTTATAAACGACGGGCTGGTTGAAATGGTTGTAATAGATATAATCGATAAGGATATTCACTGTAAAATATTGAACGGCGGTGAAATAAGCAACAATAAGGGTATAAATGTGCCTGGCACCAGGATAAATCTGCCTTCAATGACCGAAAAGGATATTAAGGATATCATATTTGCCATAGAAAATGAATTTGATTTCATTGCCGCATCTTTTATAAGAAATGCATCTGACATAATTGAAATAAAAAAGGTACTTGAAAAAAACGGCGGTCAGGATATAAAGGTGATCGCCAAGATTGAAAACAGGCAAGGTATACAGAACTTTGATGAGATACTGAAAGTCTCTGATGGGATAATGGTGGCCAGAGGCGATTTGGGGGTGGAGATACCGGTGGAGGAGGTTCCCGTTGTCCAGAAAAGCCTGATTGAGAAATGCTACAGAGGAGGAAAACCGGTAATTACCGCTACGCAGATGCTTGATTCCATGATTCGTAATCCACGGCCTACACGGGCTGAGGCTAGTGACGTGGCAAATGCCATTCACGATGGGACCAGTGGTATCATGCTTTCGGGCGAGACTGCTGCAGGTAAGTTTCCTTTAGAAGCTCTTGAGATGATGGCAAAAATTGCTGAAAAGACAGAGGGATCTATTGACTATTGGAAAAAGTTCTCCATCAGTACATTCGATATGCCTGCAAATGCCACAAATGCCATAAGCCATGCCACCTGTACTACAGCGCTTGACCTTCGTGCGGCAGCGATTATCACAGTAACTCAATCCGGACATACAGCAAGGATGATATCCAGGTTCAGACCTGCATGCCCGATCATAGCGACAACAATTGATAGACGAGTACTGCGCCAGTTGTCGCTTTCGTGGGGGGTACTGCCATACTTGGTTGATAAGGCTGTTTCAACTGATGAAATGTTCGATATGGGTGTAGATAAGGCTTTGGAGTCGAAAATGGTGAATAACGGGGACCTGGTGGTCATAACCGCTGGAGTGCCGATTGGGATAAGTGGAACCACCAACATACTTAAGGTGCATATAGTCGGCAAGGTGCTGGTAAAGGGAACCGGAATAGGTGGAGGTGTAAGGACGGGAGAGCTTTACGTTGCTAAAAATGGAAGGGATTCACTAAAGGATTTTTTTGAGGGAGGCTTTCTGGTAGTACCCTATACTAACAATGATATGATGCCTGAGATAAAGAAGGCTGCGGCATTGATTGTTGAAGAAGGTGGTATAGGGTCTCATGCTGCGATCGCAGGGCTGGCTCTTGAAATACCGGTCGTGGTTGGGGCAGCTAATGCTACAAAGATACTTAAAAGCGGCGCTGCTGTGACAATAGATGCCGACAGGGGAATAGTGTATTACGGTAAAACAGAAATGTAGAGGGACCGTTCTGGCAATGTGGGCGACCAATCGGAACGGCTCCAGTTCTGCCAAAATTTCAAATGGCAGAACTGGAATTGTCCCCAATTGGCCAGAACCGTTCATCAATCAACCATCTATCATTCAGCCTTTATTTCAGTCCAGATGCGGCTGTATTCCTTGTTTATCTCATCTCCGGGATACTCAAATATTTCACAGTCAGCAAGATCCTCCTCCGGAGGGTATGCATTCCTGTTGCCTGTCAGTTCGGGATCGAGCTGTTTTACAGCTTCGGCATGGGGCGATGCATAGCCTATGTAATCCGCATTATTAAAAGCAATGTCGGTCTCACACATGAAATCTATAAAGAGCTCTGCTTCTGCCTGGTACTTGCTGGTAGTCGGGATGACCATAGCATCAAACCAGTAATTTGAGCCTTCTTTCGGTATTGCATATTCGAGGTCTTCATTTTCGCTCATGCAGTAAAAGGCGTCGCCGGACCATACGACTGCAAGGGCAGCTTCCCCACCGATCATTTTGTCCTTGACCTCATCTACAACATAGGTCAGAACCAGCGGTTTCTGTGCAATTAGCTCTTTCTTTGCAGCCTCAAGTTCATCGATGTTTTTAGAGTTCAATGAATAACCAAGCATTCTCAGAGTAATCCCTATGCTATCTCTCTCGCTGTCGGGCATGATTATCTGCTTTGAATATTTCTCATTCCACAGAATCCTCCAGCTGTCGACAGGATCACTAACCATGGTTTTATTGTATAGGATGCCTACTGTGCCCCACATATAAGGCACCGAGTATTCGTTTGTCGGGTCATAGGAAAGGTTTTTGAAACGTTGGTCGATGAGTGAATAGTTGGGTACGTTGTCCATGCTTATTTTGTTCAACAGACCTTCGTCATGCATACGCTTTATCATATAATCCGAAGGAATTGCAACATCATAGTCAGAACCTCCGGATTTTATTTTCACATACATGTCTTCATTTGTTGTAAAGGTTTCATAATTCACCTTTATACTTGGATATTTTGCCTCAAAAAGGTCTATTGTGTCCTCGGCGATATAATCTCCCCAGTTGTAAACGTTCAGAGTTATTTTTGGAACAGTGTTTGCATTAATGGCGCTACCGCCCCCACATGCACTCAAAAGCAAGGTAAGAAGTGACAGGATTGTAAACACCGACAACTTCCTTACTACAGATATACCGTGGAATAGCTTCATTTTATAATCTCATCTCCAATCTGTATATGTTGCAGTAAATATTTGAATGCAACATAAAAAAATATTTAATAAAATAAAGTATATATAATTTACAGTATTAGTCAACAAAAATATGGGTTACAGTAGATTGGTGAGCTTCGCGGTCTCTTTTGAGTTCCCGTTGCCCGCTGTCCTTCTGTTGATTGCCAGCAGCAAAAGCAGAACTACAATAAATAATAACGTAGATATAGCATTGATTTTGGGGTTTATGCCCCTTCTGGCCATTGAATATATGGTAATTGATAGATTGGTGACACCGGAGCCGGTGGTAAAAAAGCTGATTATGAAATCATCCAGTGATAGTGTGAAGGAAAGCAGGAAGCCTGTTATGATGCCAGGCATAATTTCCGGAAGGATCACTTTGCGGATCGCCCGGAAAGGGGTGGCGCCAAGATCGAGGGCTGCCTCGTACAGGTGCTTGTTGAGCTGTTTCAGCTTTGGAAGCACAGAAAGTATTACGTAGGGGACATTGAAGCTCACGTGTGCAAGCAGGAGCGTAAGGAAGCCCAGCTTAAGGTTGATGAAAATGAACAGGATCATCAGTGATATTCCTGTGACAATGTCCGGACTAAGCACAGGAATATATGTAAGGTTCATAACCAGGGTTTTTTTGACGCTTTTCATATTATGTATGCCGATAGCTGCGGCCGTGCCCATGATAACAGCAATAAGTGAAGATAAAAGGGCTATCATGAGTGTATAGTAAAGTGAGGACATTATCTGCTCGTCTTTGAATAGTTCAGCATACCAATTAAGAGTGAAGCCATCCCAATGTGCCCGTGATTTTGATTTGTTAAAGGAAAATATGATAAGTATGGCCACTGGGGCGTACAAAAATATGAATACGAGGGAAAGATAGAATTTCTTCACAAACTGTCTCATATAAGCCGCCCCCCCATGTCTTCCTTGTCATTTCTGGACAACAGTGTCATGCTAAGCAAAATCAGCACCATCATTATTATCGAAACCGATGAGCCGAAGTTCCAATCGTAAACACGCATGAATTGATCTTCGATAAGGTTGCCGATAAGGGTATACTGGTTTCCACCCAGAAGTTTGGAGATTACGAAGGTGGTAACTGCGGGCATGAAAACCATTGTTATTCCTGACATGACACCGGGGAAGCTCAAAGGCAGTGTTATTTTCCTGAAAACATTTAAGGAGTTGGCACCCAAATCTTCGGCTGCTTCAATGACATTCCTATCTATCTTGCTGAGGACTGAAAAAATCGGAAGTACCATGAAGGGAAGGAAATTGTAAACCATACCAAGTACCACCGCAGAATCGGTATATAAGATCCTTAGCGGAGGAAGTCCGATCGTGTTCAGAAAGGTATTCAAAAGACCCTTGTTCTCAAGGAGTGTCATCCATGCATAGGTCCTGACGAGAAAATTCATCCACATCGGTATAATGAACAATAGAAGAAGTAAGCTTTTATTCTTAAGGTCCTTCCCGGCAAGGATCATAGCAACGGGATAGCCTATAATAAGGCATATAAGCGTGCTCAGAAGTGCCAGGTTTATAGACCGTGCCAACACTTTCAAATAAATGGGCTGAATGAATTTTTTATAGTTTTCAAAAGAAAAAATGGTGCCCGATGGTGTGCTTATAGTTATACTATAATAAAGCACGAGGATTATTGGCACCATAATAAAAATCAGCATCCATCCAATATAAGGGTAGGCGGTAATTCCTTTTTTCATGTTCATGTCAGACCACCGGCCTTCTTCATGATCTGGATGTCAAAAGGCTTGACCCTCAAGCCGACATCAGCTCCTACAGGCTCCATCGATGTACTGTGTATCATCCAGATGCCGCCACTCACTGTTTCGACTATCATCTCATAATGGACTCCCTTGAATGTCACTGAAACCACCGTTCCCTTAAGCATGCCTTCATTAACGGGGACCAGCCTGACATCTTCAGGTCGCACTACAACGTCGACTGATTCATTTTCATCAAAACCCTTATCTACGCATTCAAAATCACAGCCTTCAAAATAAACAAGCAGATCTCTTTTCATAATGCCTTCAACAATGTTGCTTTCTCCAATAAAATCGGCGACAAAAGCATTTTTAGGCTCATTGTATATATCCTCGGGTGTGCCTATCTGCTGTATTGTTCCTTCTTTCATTATTACTATGGTATCGGACATTGTAAGGGCCTCTTCCTGATCGTGGGTGACATATATAAAGGTAATCCCAAGGCTCTTCTGCATGTTTTTAAGCTCCAGCTGCATTTCTTTGCGGAGTTTCAGGTCAAGGGCTCCAAGGGGCTCGTCAAGGAGCAGTACCTCAGGTTCGTTGACAAGGGCGCGTGCAATGGCAATCCTTTGCTGTTGTCCGCCGCTCAAAGAGTCAACGGAACGGTGTCCATACCCTTCAAGGTTGACCATTTTCAAAACGTTTTCAACCTTAACCTGGATAACCTTTTTGTCCAGTTTTTTTATCCTTAATCCAAATGCAATATTTTCGAAAACGTTGAGATGAGGGAAAAGAGCGTATTTTTGAAATACGGTATTGACCTTCCTTTTATGAGGAGGCAGATCATTGATATTCTGTCCTTCAAATAGCACAGAGCCTGATGTGGGGGTTTCAAATCCGCCTATTATTCTAAGAGTGGTAGTTTTGCCACATCCACTGGGGCCGAGAAGCGTGACGAATTCGTTTTCATGTATGTATAGACTTATGTTTTTCAAAGCTTCGCTTCCATCATATTCCTTGCTTATGTTGACAAGTTCTATGATCATTTTTTCCATTAATTCTGCCCCCTGATGTTTTCTTCTCTATCCATTAAAAGGCATATTAATATCAATGTCAATAATTATGAAAAATTTTGTCGGAAGGTCGGCGGAAAGGCACTGATGAAGGGCATCAGCGCCGAGTAAGTTAAACAGAGGCGGAATTAATTGTTCATCGAACGAGTTTTATTCCATAGGTTCCGTAGTCATTAATATCGCTGGAGGTTGTTCCTTCCATATTGTAAGTGATGAATCTGCCGATGACCTCAGCTTGTCCTGCTTTATTTACGACCCCTTCCAGGAAAAAGGTTGCAAAGCCTAGAACCTCGACATATTTCTTACCATTTACGGTCAGGGTATTGACTACTGGTATGAACATGATCCTGGAGCAGTGCCTGTTATAGCTTGAATATGTACATAGGGGATAGTGGGAACATGAATCTATCAAGTGGTGTATGGAGGTCTCGGTCGCACCAGCAATGTTGCCTGTCTCGGTTTGTATCTTGTCACCTACGCTTATTTTGCCGGTGTACCCATTTAATAGATTATCCTTGTATATGGCTGCGCCACCGCCGCCAAGAGCAATTGCGGCATAATTTCCTGTTGTACCGTCGCCGCCTCCTTCTTTGAGGGTATAGAGGTCACCGTAGACAAAATCCTGGTGTACTACCGCAATTGGGCGTGCTCCTTCAAGTGAGCTGATATTATCGATCCTTGCCTTTGAAGTACCGGAGATGATGCCGTTATTGAAACCGAAGATGCGTGCGAAATAAAAATCTCTTTGGATGGAGCCTGAAATCTGAATCGTCCTGACAGTTTCATCAATGGTTATTTCCGGTGACGTTATATCCATTGAATTGTTCACAAGGTATTGTTCTACAATATTATTCACATTGTCACTATTGGTTATGTATTCCTGGGCACCTGCAAGGGCGGAGGAATCAAGGGCGGCTATGAGCTTGGCCTTGTGCATGGCGCTTGCTCCTACATCAATGGTAAGCGCCGACATCATCAGGATCATCGTCAGTGCTAATGCAAAAATTACAGCTGTAGCGCCTTTCCTGCTTTGTGTCAGATATTTGAATGACTTAATATTCATATTATTTCACCTTCCACTACAACAATCGACATTAATCGACATCATATTACAATTTTACAATGAAATACGATAAATGTTTATAGTGTATAGGTCTCAAGTTTCATAGTCAATTAGCACTATTGTGTCCTGCAATTTGTCCAAACACGATGAATTCAGCAATTGCATTGCTAGATACTGAAGTCCTTGTCCAGATTCCTGTGGGTGAACTTCTTTCTCTTTTCCGAGTAATCGGCAACAATGTGGCCATTACCTATCAGTTTGTATTTATATATGACAAGACCATCAAGTCCTACCGGGCCTCTTGCATGGAGTTTACCGGTACTGATGCCGACTTCGGCGCCAAAGCCGTATCTGAATCCGTCGCTGAACCTGGTGGAACAATTCCAGAACACGTTGCCTGAATCCACAAGTGACATGAATTCAGCGGCCTTTTGGCTGTCTCCGGTTATGATTGAGTCGGTATGGCCAGAACCGTATTTATTTATATGTGCAATGGCCTCTTCAAGATTGTCAACTATTTTGATTGATAGTTTGTAATCAAGGTATTCAGTACGCCAATCCTCTTCCGTAGCAGGAATCACGGATATTATGGCAGCGGTCCTTTCATCTCCTGTAAGGATCACCTGCTTTCTATCCAACCCGATTTTCAGTGCCGGAAGGAATTCTGCCGCTATGCTGCTGTTAACGAGAAGGGTTTCAAGAGCGTTACATACTGCGACATACTGAGTTTTTGAGTCTACGACAAGATCCACTGCCATACTGAGATCAGCCCCGGAATCCACATAACAGTGGCATATTCCGTCGGCGTGACCCATTACAGGTATTGTCGAATTCTCCATTATATATTTTACGAACTCATTTGAGCCTCTTGGAATAATCAGATCGACATAATCATTCAGTTTAAGGATGGCATTGACGTCTGACCTTGTCTCAACAAGCCCTATCCAGCCGGAAGGGATACCTGCCTTTTCTGTTGCTTCTGCGATCACCGATGCCAGAACCCTGTTGGTCTCCCTTGCCTCCGAGCCACCTTTCAGGAGAACTCCGTTGCCGCTTTTCAGGCAAAGGGTTGAAATCTGTACCAGGGAATCAGGGCGTGATTCGAATATTATACCTATAACACCTATGGGACATGTGACTCTGAATAATTCAAGGCCTTCGTCCAGCTCGGTTGAGGACAGGGTTTTGCCTACAGGATCTTCAAGCCCAGCAAGGCCTTTTATTCCATCTATGACATCTGATATTTTGGAATCGTCGAATTTGAGTCTTTTAAGCAAAGGGGATGGAAGCTTCTCAGCTTCACTTCTTTCGAGATCCAGCCTGTTGGCTTCGACTATCCTGTCTCTGTTCTCCAGAAGTGCATCTGCAATTTTGATAAGTGCAAGGTTTTTCGCTTCGGGGCCCAGTGCCGCAAGCTTTAGCGAGGCTTCCTTGACATTGCGGGCAATTTCATTTATTTCCATAAAAACATCCCCTTAATTCCAATATATAATTTAAACAAAATACATTAATTTTATTAAAAATACATTAAATTGCATTGGCTGTCAAGTAAACGATGGTATGAGAATACGTAATTGGGCCAATAATTCATATTACATAGGGATGATAAAGAAATAATTTGGAGGTTGGTATTGATGAGGAAGCTTTTCAGCCACTGGAAATTGATTGTTATGTTTCTGACACTTATGTTCCTTGCAGGTTTTCTGGCTGGTTACAATTATGCTGTCATTACCTCGGGGACATAATATTCGTCTGCTGGTGCGGTTCAAGTACTGGAAAAGTGGCTTCCGTTATTATATAATTAAAAACAATGATTTTGGTTCAATGTTTGGTTAGCGTTAACAAAGAAGAGACTATGTGAGGTGTTCTTTATGGAAGAAGCCAGGAGTGTAGTAAGTTCAGCCAGGAGAATTGTGGTTAAGGTCGGTACGTCGACCCTGACGTATGATACAGGAAAAGTGAATTTTGCCAGAATAGAAAAGTTGGCCATGGTACTGTCTGACCTTGTCAATCAGGGCAGGGAGGTTGTACTTGTTACTTCAGGAGCCATTGGAGTAGGTGTAGGGAAACTGAAACTGAAGGCAAGGCCGAAATCCGTTCGTGAAAAGCAGGCGGTTGCAGCGGTTGGACAATGCGAACTGATGCATATATACAGTAAGTTTTTTTCGGAATACGGCCATATAGTAGGACAGATCCTTCTGACACGTGATGTGATTGAGAATGGGCACTCACGACAGAATGTAATCAATACTTTTGAAACCCTTCTCAAAAGGGAGATTATCCCCATTGTAAACGAAAACGACTCGGTTTCAATCGATGAAATAGAGTATGGAGAGAAAAGGGTGTTTGGCGACAATGACACATTATCAGCCATAGTAGCCAAGCTGGTGAAAGCCGACCTGCTTATAATCCTGTCAGATATTGATGGGTTCTATGACAGCAACCCCAGGGAAGACCCTTCGGCAAAGCTGTTGCATTTAGTACCGGAGATCACGCCGGAAATTGAAGGTTATGCAGGAGGAACAGGAACAAAGCGGGGGACAGGTGGGATGGTGACAAAGCTTGCTGCTGCAAAAATCGCCATGGCCAGTGGAGTTGATATGGTCCTTGCCAGCGGCAACAATCCGGAAGTTATTATTGATATAATTGAAGGCAAAGAGGCAGGCACACTTTTTTCTGCAGTGAAGAAAAGCAAGTGAGGCAGGACATTCCTCAGGCCACGAAGCGTTGCTTCATGCAGTGAGGGTGCTGGGACACGAAATAATTCAAACAGGGACACTCCTCAGACCACGAAGCGTTGCTTCATGCTGAGGTGTGTCCCTGCACCTTATTAATCTATTGTTACTCCTGACGCTGGTGGTGTACCTGAACCGTTTTGAGGACTGGTGCCGGGGGCGGGAGTCGTGCTTGTACCTATTCCGGATGCCGGTGTTGTGCCTGTTCCAGGTTCCCCATCTGTCAAAGAATCCCAGTACAAATCCGGTTCCATTCCAGGGATTACCGGAAAGTCAGGTGTGGTTATTACCGGCGCTCCATGTATTACACAGAACTCTCCTGCGGGAAGTTCATATATCAGATCGGCCGGAGTCTTTTCTCCAGGCTTTGTCGGTACATACGGATCGGTCCTTTGAATGAATACACTTTCCAAAACGGAGGTGATAGGACAATACGGACCAGCTAGCAGATTCCTGCCGAGCACATCCTTGCTTTCGGTGCAAACCTGGGCTGCGACATGGACTGTGCAGTAATCGTCATCACGTGGTTCGGTACCCTTAATGAAATACTCAACTTTAGTTGTGCTTCCTCTTGGATCCTTTGTACAAAGCGAAGTGGCAATCTTACCGGAATATATGCAAATTGTCTTCTTCACCAAGCTCGAAGCCATCGTAAAATCCTTCTTCTCAAGGTTTTTGTGAACCTTGCCCATTACGGCAGCCCATATTTTCATCGATTGGTTGTATTCAGCCGCTTTAAGGGTTATCGGCTTGATCTTGTTGTCATATCCATACCATGTCGCAGCGGCGTAATAAGGAGTGTAGCCGACAAACCACTTGTCTATGTTATTGCTTGTGGTTCCTGTCTTTCCTGCAACCGGCATGCCGATGGTCTTTTCGGTAACATATGATGCAGCAGTACCACCATGGGGATAGGTCGTATTCCGTGGCAGTGTGACTTCCTTCATCATATCGACCATGATGGATGCCGTTTGTTCGCTATATGCCACCTGGTATTCAGGCTTCTTTTCAATCAGGGTGGTTCCGTCACTGTCCTTTACAAGTGTATAGGTTTGGGGTTCATAGTACATTCCCTTATGGGCGAAGGGGACATAGGCGGCAGCCATCTGAAGCGGGTTGACACCCTTGTTGAGACCACCCAGGACAAGTGAAAGGTATTTCTCACTGGATCTGTCTATACCGACTTTTTTCAGGTAGTTGACCGAATTGTCAGGTCCAAGGATGTCCCTCCATATTTTCGCTGCAACTACGTTGACGGAATTTTTCAAGCCGTTGCGCACACTGGTAAGGCCGTCGTATTTGCCATCATAGTTTGTCGGGTATGCTTCTTCGGATTTTGCCCCTGTCATCATATAGACAGGCGTATCATCAATGATGGTAGCAGGGGATATCAGCCCCAGGTCAATAGCCGGTGCATAAACTGCGAGGGGCTTGATGCTTGAACCGGGCTGCCTTGCCATAAGTGTTGATGATGCCCTGTTCAGGGTGTTGCTCGCTTCCTTCTTGCCATAACCGCCATATATAGCTTTTACCTGCCCATTATTCACGTCAATTATAACCATGGCCGCCTGTGGATGCTCGTTATATTCCTGGGCGTAATTGTTTATTGCCTTCCCGTTTTTGTCCTGTGTAGGGAAATACGTATCATCCATAAAAACATCGTCCATAGCTTCCTGTATATCGGGATCCATTGTGGTATGAATTTCAAGGCCGCTGTTATAAATCATGGATGATGCCATTGCAGAGGACATATTCCTATCTTCCATAAGAGCCTTTTTAACATCGGTTATTACCTGGTCGACAAAATAGCTTTGTATGCTGACGGATTTTTTTGTCTCCTCGTTGGTATTGTATTTCAGATCCTCCTTCAGCGCCTCATCATACTGTTTCTGATCGATTTTGCCCAACTCGAGCATCTTTTTAAGAATCAGTTCCTGTCGTTTTTTTGCGTTGGCCTGTCCTTTTTCCGTGAAGGGATTATAGGTACCGGGACTGTTGGTTATACCGGCCAGCAGGGCACACTGGGCCAGGGATAAATCCTCCACCCCCTTGCCGAAGTACTTTTTGGATGCAGACTGAACTCCATAACAGCTATGACCCCAGTAGCTTATGTTCATATACAGCTCAAGGACCTGCCATTTGCTCAGCTTTTTCTCCAGCTGTACTGCAGCGTACCACTCCTGAACTTTTCTTTCAAGGGAGTTTGTTGTGTTGCCGGTTACGCCCCTGACCACCTGCTGTGTAATCGTACTTCCGCCTCTGGGATTTCCCTTGTTCGTTACAAAGCTGACGCCGATATTGATGATTCCCTTCATGTCGATCCCGTTATGGGAATAAAAACGCTCATCCTCAATCGATACGATGGCGTCCTTCAGGAATTTGGGTGCGTCCTTCTCCGATATGGGCTCGCTGTCCTTGTTGTCCTTACCGGTCAGTTTGGCAATGACATTACCGTCTGCATCATATATGAAAGTTGTTTTGTTGAAGGCCATGGCCAACTGGTCGTCCTTGATGGGCTGTGCCGTATTTATATATCCGAGAATCGCTCCGCCGACAAGTCCCGCCAAAGCGAAAGAAATTCCGAGCAATGCTATGATGACTATTTTAAGTATGTTGGATATGAATTTCAATGCAAATGGGGTTTTCTTTTTCTGTTTGGCCTTTCCGGTCTGGGAAGGCTTTGAGTTGGATGTCATTTTTTCCTCCTTTGAAATTGTGTTACAAATGCTTATATTTATTATATTTGACCGCCGTAAAGTAAGATTTGTTCCAAAAAATCTAATGGCGCATCTTCCTATGCTTTCAAAATATTATAACATAAAAAAATTAAGTTCCATAGCTTGCAGGCGAAAGTCGCGCAATTATAAAATGCGACTTTATGCTGTGCAATCCAATACTTTATTTGCTATAATAATATCAGATTTCAAGGAGGGAGGGCTTTTTCTGGAAATAAAGGTTGGAGAACTTATTAAAGCCAAAAGAGAAGAAAGGAATATTCCTCTTGCCGTATTTGCCGGGAGGATAGGAATTTCGCCAGGATACCTTTCAAAGCTGGAGAACGGCCATAAGGTGAATCCCAAGCTGGAAATCGTCCTGATGATAATTAAGGAACTCGAGATAGACCTTGATATGCTTTTGGGTCTTGATGCACAGCCAGCGGTGCCTTCTGCCAGGATACCATCATTAATAAGGCTGATCCTTGCAAAGGAGAGAAACAGCAAAGTGCTGGAGAATAAGGATGTTCAGAAGAAGCTCAGCAGCATTATCGACCGTGCTCTTGAAAGTAAATATCTGATTGAGGATGAACAGCTCTATTCGACATACCTTGAGGATATCTACATCCAGATGGAGACCACCCTGAAGAGGTATATTTCTATTCAGATCCTGATGCATTAACACTATGCAGCAACCCTGATGCAACCTCGCAGCAACCCTGATGCAATCTGGCAGCAGTCCAGTATTCAGCCTCCCGATTTTGTAGTAACCCATTACGCATGTTCTGCATATTATATGACCCTGGGGGAGTTGTAATGCTCAAGGAATGCTCGCCATACAGACGTTTATGGTATGTAAAAAAAAGAAACACCGCTTTGATCAGAACCTATATAAGGTTATTTATCACGGTGTCTGCTTTGTTACTTATTAAAATAATCCTGGATATGATAATTTAATCCTCAAGAACAGAACTCTTTTTGTAATTCTTTTTACTGTTGTTCTTATCAATGCTGCTGTCTTTAGCTTCGCTGGCAGCGTTAGTCACTTTGGCTTCCATCATTATGCATTTACCCTGAAAAAATGCTCCTTCATCAGCTACGAAGCTGTTGACGGTTATATCCCCGTATAATTTGGCTGTAGACAGAATACGGAGCAGACCTGTTGCTGCTATGTTTCCTTCCACCGTACCTGACAAATGAACGTTGGCAGCAGTTATCCCACCCTTTACGACCGCATCGTTTCCTATAAAGATGTCACCGGCAGCTTTTACATCCCCATTGATCCTGCCGTCAACCCTTACAGTGCCCTCTGACTCTATATTTCCATTGAAGACGGAATTCGAGCCGATAATGGTTTCTATACCATCCCGGGGGAATGAATCCTTTTTGTTGAACATGACATGACCTCCAATTTTATTATTCTGTATTATTGTTAATCAAGGTACTGCATCGGATCTACAGCCGTCCCATATACCCGTACCTCAAAGTGCAGGTGTGGTCCTGTGCTGCGGCCGGTGCTGCCGACCTTCGCGATTACATCGCCTTTTTTGACCTTCTGGCCTTCCTTGACAAGAAGCGTTGAAGCATGACCGTAAAGTGTCGTTATCCCACGTCCATGATCGATTATGACGCACTTCCCATATCCGCTGTAACGCTCGGCCAAAGTCACTGTACCGCTTGCTGCTGCTTTTATTGAGGTTCCTGTGTCTGCTCCTATATCAATACCATCATGATAGGTTTTCCTTTTTGTGAAGGGATCCTTCCTGTAGCCGAAATTGTCGCTGACCCGTCCGACTGTAGGCAAAAGGGTGGGAATTGTATCAAAGAAGGCCGCCAGCTTTTCCTCAGATTCGGAAAGATCGACTTCAATTGTACCGTTGCGGCTGTTCAATTCATTGAGCCCGTCAATAATTTCCTTTAGAGTACCGATCTCGTCGGAAAAGGCCTTTTCAGTCCTGTCGCCGGACCTGTTTGTTTTTGCTGTTGCAATATACTTGTCTGTCAGCTCACTGAATTTATCCGAGAATTCTTTTATTTTTTCATCAATGCTATTCGAGAAATATTCTTCCTCGAGCTTTGACTGTTCCAGCTCTTCGGTTTTTTCACTGAGCAGCTTCCTTTGCTCGGTATTGGCCGAGTAAAGCTCATTCATGTTCTTTTTCAGCTGCCTGTTTTCCTGCGTAGCATCAGCAAGCAGGATGACGCTGCTGGTGAGAAGCGCTACCACCAACGCGAGAACAGCAAAAAAAGTGCCGTAAAAGGATCTGAACCTGAATGTCCTGAGACGGTTGGATGAGTGAGGAATTAAGACTATGGAAAAATATTTTCGTTCGTGACTTTTAACTTTACCCTTGTTCACAGAATACCGCCATTCTATTTTTTTCTTTTCTCCATATATTGTTCATCTTTAGTAGAGTGGCCGGCATATTGGTACTTTTCTTAAATAATTTATTCTACATGAAATTTATTCTACACCAAATAGAAAAATCCTTTATTTCAAAAAACTAATCGAATAATTGCCCACATATTACATTGATGCCTTGTATTTGCCACAAGCTTTATTATTGCCTTTACTGTCTCCAAGTATTATATACTTAAAGAAGGATTTTGTAAAACTTTATAGAATATTCTTCAGTGACGGGCTAATAAATGCAATATTCGCGGAGATGGACCTGATGATAAAAATTAGAACCAAGCTAGTCCTGGCATTTCTACTGACTGTTATAATATGTGCAGCTGCTTCCTTCGGCCTATCCTATGGGGGTTACAAACTTGTAGTTTCGGAAATTGCCGCCAGTGCATACAACAATAATGAACGTGTCGGAAATGTCCATAGAATAAGGGAAATACTATATGACGGGCAAAAGCAGGCTGCAGATGCTGTAATAGGCATGGACAAATCAGCCGCGGATTCTTTTGCGGCCAATAGCAGGAATATCAGAGATCTTGCAGAAAGCTTGAAGATAAATTCCGGAGAGCAGGATGAAGCACTTCTTAATGAATTTGTTAAATTGAATTCTTCTTATACGGATGATTTCACCAACAAGTTGGTAAATGGAATCATAGCATCAGATAAGAGCGGGATAAATTCAATGTCCCTTGAGTATTCTTCATTAGCTGGAAGCCTTGTTGAAAAAGAACAGCTATTACTGGACCAGATCATGGTTACCACTGCATCGCGACTGGAGAAGTTCTCGGCTGCGGCAGGAATTGTGAAGGACTCTTCTGCAAGTGAGGCATTGGTGTTGGCCGGCATAAGGTATGAACTGTCAGTTCTGCAGAAAAGGGCCAGGGACCTTCTGTCTGTTTCGTACGTCAATAATGGGAGCAGCAGTGCAGGAAATCGGATAGGGGCACAGGCAGGTACGCAGGACGAAGGGATTAAGGATTATGACCAGGTGGTCAGAGAATATGCACAGGCTGTTGAAGAATATGAGCTAGCTATAGAAGGATATGAGAAGGCCATAAGCGGATATGAGACATTCGCACGGGATACCGGAGAGGCGCTTTCCGGCATTGATGAAAGAACTGCCGGATCACAGTCTATTCTGGACGAAGCCTCACAGGCACTCGATCCCATGGAAGCTGGTTATCTTCAGGATGACCTGGTTTATATAGGAGACATAAGCCGGCTGATATACTGGACGCAGAACAAATATAGAATGGTTTCTGAATCGATCACAGGCAGCAGCGAAAGGCATGAAGATTATGACAGGGCAGCTGAAAAAACAATAGCCTTAATAGGTACACTTGAGGACGAATGGGAATCGACAAAAGAAATAGAAGCTTTGAATGAACAGCTTGACGAGCTGGGCGCTGATATATGGAATGAGAACAGCAAGCTTTCAGAAGTACAGCTTGCATCAAGATATGAGGCTTTCAGCGGTCTCTTCCTTCAACAGGATCAGATTCTGGACAAGCTGGAGGCATCCTTCAGGCAATACCTCACCGACGATATCAAAAAATCCAATGATATGAAACACGACCTCATTTGGTTAATGGCCATAATGACGCTCTTGTCACTGGTGGTGGGAATGCTGCTGGCTTTGATTCTATCGAGGAACATAACCGTGCCGATCAGGAATATGACCAGGATGCTGAGTCTTGTAGAGGACGGGGATCTGTCCGTGCGCACATCTGTTAACCGCAGGGATGAGATCGGGAACCTGGGTGAAAAGGTCAACAATATGCTTGATGGACAGCAGAAGATGATGGAGCAGGTGGAGGACAGTACGAGGAACATAGGAAACCTGCGAAAGGGGCTGGCAGAGCTTTACATTCATGGAAAGGCCAACATGAGCAAGGCGTTGGGTGCAGCAGTAAAGTCAGCAAATGCTTCAGATAAACCGAGCGGCAAGCTGGCGGCTGAGAGGTTAAAAGGGCTCAATGACCTCAGAACGATAGCGTCAGGAGCAGGAAGCTTATCGGAAGCAGCGGATAAGGCAGTCAAGGATGGAATGAAGGCATATGAAACGGCAGTTTACAGCGAGAAATCGGTCAGTGATGCTGAAGAAGCTATCAGGGCGGTAACGGAAACAGTTAAGGATATAGCAGATTCAATAGGAAATCTGAACGCTTCCTCCGACAGGATAGAAAACATAACCGGAACAATCACACAAATTGCTTCAAGAACCAACCTCTTGGCTCTCAACGCTGCAATTGAAGCGGCAAGGGCTGGTCAACAGGGTAAGGGATTCACGGTTCTTGCCGAGGAGATCAGGAAACTGGCCGAGGGGAGCAGCAGGGCAGCGGTCGAGATAAGAAAGCTCATTGCTGAGATACAGGACAGGATTGGTTTTGCCGTTGACAGGATAGGAGCGGGAGTAAGCGGTGTGGATGAAGGCGTTGTAAGGATCAAGAAGGCAAAGGTCGATATTTCAGAAATAGCGAATTCGGTCAAGTATATAATCGAGGCTTTGAGGATGACCATGCAGGAGGTCGAAAGCCAGAGGAAAGCCGCTACAGAGCTGGTCGCAGCGATGGAAAAACAGGTTGGCGAGGATGGGATCCCGGTGGAGGGAAATTCTGTTGCTGGAGAGTATGCCGGTAACAGGCATGCTACTGGACATTCGGCCAAAGTGTCGGCAAGTGACAGTCTTGAAGCCGGACTTGAGCAGCAGATGGAGATATTCAGCCAGATGGAGGCAATGTCCGGGAAGCTTGACAAGGTTTCGGACGATATGAACAGTCTTCTGGCGCGGTTCGGAAGGCAGAATGTGTGAGGCGTATAAGATATTCAATATTTGATATCCTTAATATATTGATATAATTGGCACAGGATATGAAACCCGCTCCTCAAAAAGGGGCGGTTTTTGTCGGGGGGATTCTGAACAAAATCGGGAGAATCCTGAAAAAGTCGGGAGATTCCAGAACAAATAGATGATTGGGGAATAGCGATGGATATAGTTAAAAACAAAGATTATACAGTAAAAATAACGGGGATTACCCATGAAGGCCAGGGAGTTGCCAGGATAGAAGGCCTTGCTGTGTTTGTTGACGGAGCGCTGGAAGGCGAAACAGTCGAGATCAGGGTGATCAAGCTCAATAAATCCTACGCAGTCGGCAAGCTTATCAAAATAATTGATGCCTCGGAGAAAAGGACGGAGCCGTACTGCAGCGTTTACAAGCGCTGTGGCGGGTGCAGTCTGCAGCACATGGATTATGGAGCGACGCTTGAATTCAAGACCGGAGTTGTCAGGGAAAATCTCAAGCGTATTGGCAAGCTTGTGGATATAAAGGTTCATGATGCCATAGGCATGGAGGAACCTTTCAGATACAGGAACAAGGCGCAGTTCCCGGTTGCCATGACTGCAGGCACTACCAAAGATGCTGATAATATGGTGAACACTGGATCTGTTGTAACGGGTTTTTATGCAAAAAGGTCACATGACGTAATTGACAGTGGGGATTGCAGGATACAGGATGAAGCAAGTAATAAGGTAAGGCAGATAGTCAAAGCGTTTATAGTAAGGCATGGGATAACGGTATATGACGAAACCACCGGCAAAGGTCTTGTAAGGCATGTGATGGTCAGGACGGCCTTCCATACAGGTGAGGTAATGGCGGTGATCGTTATAAACGGAGCGGAACTCCCATACAGTGAGGAACTGGTGAAAGACCTGACAGCCGGGACGAAGGATTCAGCAGGGATAGACGGCATCAGGTCGGTCATGCTTAATGTTAACAGGGAAAAGACCAATGTGATAATGGGGAAGAAGAACATATGCCTGTACGGAAGGGAGTATATCGAGGATACGATAGGCCCTTACAGGTTCAGGATATCGCCGTTGTCATTTTTCCAGGTGAATCCGGTGCAGACCGAAGTGTTATATAAAAAAGCGCTTGAGTATGCCGGTCTTACAGGGAAGGAAACTGTGTTCGACCTTTACTGCGGCATCGGAACCATATCTCTTTTTTTATCACAAATGGCAGCAAAGGTGTATGGCGTTGAAGTAGTGGAGGATGCCGTAAGGGATGCGAAGCTTAATGCAGAGATAAATGGCGTTTCGAATGTTGAGTTTATCGTTGGTGAAGCGGAGACTGTCATTCCGGAAATGTACAAGCAGGGAATAAAGGCTGATGTGGTGGTGGTCGATCCCCCCAGGAAGGGATGTGAAGAGGCATTGTTGCGGACGCTGGTGGAAATGCGACCTGAGAGGATAGTCTATGTTTCATGCAATCCATCCACTCTGGCAAGGGATCTGAAGTATCTGGATGAGAATGGTTATAAAGCAGCCGAGGCACAGCCGGTAGACATGTTCCCCTGGACGGAACATGTGGAGTGCGTAATAAGAATACAAAGGGCGAAATAGTTGAAATCTTAGTATTTAAGCGGTCTGCGAGGTTTTTTGCTTTCAATGCAAATGGAGACGATTATAAGAATAAAGAGCAGATTAACGAGTTGGAAGTGTGCATCGCGATTATGATATAGTATGTTGGAACATGTCAACCGACAGTACCAGACAAACATAGAAGTGAAATAGTTATAGTCAGATTCCCTACATGGATATCAGACTGTAGTAAAGATGAAAACCAAATACCAAATCTGTTCGACATGAACCGTTACCAAGTAGCGGTTTTTTTGTTTTCTAAAATTCAAAGGAGGATGAGAAGCATGAAGCGTTCTGCGTATGAAAGTAAATTGGAGGTGAACGATTATGTCATGTCATGTAATTGCTATTGCTAATCAAAAGGGTGGTGTCTCGAAGACTACTACAACTGCCAATATGGGTGTAGGGTTGGTGATGGAAGGTAAAAAAGTGCTGTTGGTAGACTGCGATCCACAGGGCAGCCTGACAATCAGCATGGGAAATCCACTCCCTGACCAGATGCCTTTAACAATTGCTACTATAATGAGCAAAATGCTTCTTGGTGCAGATATCTCACCGGGAGAAGGAATACTGCACCATACGGAAGGTGTTGATCTTTTGCCGGCAAATATTGAGTTGTCAGGAGTAGAGGTATCACTGGTCAATGCCATGAGCCGGGAAAAGATACTGAAAAAGTACCTGGATTCTGTAAAGCATTCATATGATTATGTTCTCATTGATTGTATGCCATCACTGGGGATGCTGACGATCAACTCACTTGCGGCGGCAGATAGTGTGTTAATACCGGTTCAGGCTCAGTACCTGTCTGCGAAAGGTCTTGAGCAACTTCTACAGACAATCAGCAAGGTCCGAAAGCAGATAAATCCAAAGCTAAAGATTGATGGCATTCTATTGTCCATGGTGGACAGCCGGACGAATGAAGCAAAAGAAATAAGTAATCTGTTAAGAGAAACCTATGGTACAAAGCTTAAGGTGTTTGATTCTGTTATACCTTACTCAGTCAGGGCAGCGGAGGCTACCTCCTGTGGCGTAAGCATTTTTACCCACGATCCAAAAGGAAAGGTTGCTGAGGCATACCACGACCTAACAAAGGAGGTGCTGAAGCTTGAAATCCAGCGGCAAAAAACTAAGTCTGACCTCCTACGATGACATATTCCAGACGGAAGAAACAAGGACAGAAGCGGAGCAGGAGAAGGTGGTCAATATTGCACTGACTGAGCTATACCCGTTTAAAAACCATCCTTTCAAGGTGCTGGACGATGAGACAATGAAGGACGCAGCTGAGAGTGTTGCAAAACAGGGGGTCCTGGTTCCTGCCATTGTCCGCCCACGTGGAGAAGGCGGGTATGAGCTGATTTCAGGGCATCGGCGGAAGAGGGCAAGTGAGCTGGCAGGAAAGGATACCATGCCGGTTATTATACGAAATCTGGATGACGATGCGGCCACCATTATCATGTTTGACAGCAATATTCAGCGCGAAAATATCCTGCCGAGCGAGCGGGCGTTTGCATTCAAAATGAAGCTGGAAGCCATGAAACGCCAAGCCGGAAGACCAGCCAAAGAAAACATGTCCCAAGTTGGGACACAAAAAAGATCGGATCAAATATTAGCCGAACAGGCTGGTGAAAGCAGAAACCAAATTCAGCGATATATCAGGCTCACAGAATTAATTCCGGATTTGCTGGATATTGTGGACTCAAGAAAAATCGCATTCAATCCGGCAGTGGAGCTTTCATATCTCAAGCCGGAGGAACAAAAAGTACTGCTGGAAACCATGGACATTGAACAAGCCACACCCTCCCTGTCACAGGCGCAACGCCTGAAAAAGTTCAGTCAGGAGGGGAAGCTATCTTCTGATGTAATGACTGCAATCATGTCTGAAGAGAAAAAGCCGGAGCAGGACAAGGTCACCCTAACCGGAGAGAAACTTAAAAAGTATTTTCCAAAATCCTACACGCCTCAGCAGATGGAAGAAACCATCATCAAACTGCTGGATAGCTGGTCCAAAAAGCGCCAGCAATCACAGGAACGCTAAATATCAATCGCATTCATACTCAATCACTATTTAAGAGTCAGCAGAAATATAAAAACCATAGAAAAAAAAGAACCAGCTGAATCAGATTAAAAGGCCAGCAATCAGCAAAGGAGGAATGCAGCTTGGCTGTCTTTCGCGTCGAAAAAACGAGAGACTATACCGTGATGGCAAATCACCATCTGAAAAACAGGGAGCTTTCGCTGAAAGCCAAGGGGCTGCTGTCACAGATGCTATCCTTACCTGAGGATTGGGATTACACTCTAAAGGGACTGTCGCTTATTAACAGGGAGAGCATTGATGCCATCCGGGAAGCAGTCAGAGAGCTTGAGCAAGCCGGATATATTGTCCGGTCCCGTGAACGCAATGACAAAGGCCAGCTCAAAGGCTCAGACTACGTCATATTTGAACGCCCAACCCATCAGAATGAATCACCTAAACGGCTAAAGCCTGTATTGGAAAATCCAACATTGGCTAAACCTATGCAGGAAAATTCAATATTGGATTCTCCAACGTTGGAAAATCCAACGCAATTAAATACTTATAGAACAAATCCTGATTTATTAAAAACTGAAATAGTAAATAAAGATTCAAAAAATCCTTATCCAATCATATCATCTCTGACAACCAGCGGATTGAACGGATGGGATCAGACGGAAGATGATGAAGCATTCCATTTCATTGGTGTCATTAAGGCAAACATCGAATATGACTGCATTGTTCAGCGATTCGACCGGCATCGATTGGACGAAATTGTGGATCTCATTGCTGAGACACTTTGTTCCAGAAGGCCAATAATCAATGTCGCCGGAGACGATTACCCCGCATCACTGGTCAAGGACAAGCTGCTGCGGCTGAACAGCTCGCATATCGTGTACGTCATGGACTGTTTGGACAAAAACACCACCTATGTCCGCAACATCAAAAAGTATCTGCTGACGACACTGTTCAACGCTCCATCTACTATCGACAGCTACTACACATCTTTGGTAAATCATGATCTGTACGGGAGCGGCTCACATCGGAGATAAAAACGGTGTGGGCTTTTTTCATAAAAAATCCAAATTAGAAAGGAATAAAACAATGGACGTACTTATTGTTGAACCTGAAAAAGTGCCACGCATGGCATCGATCAGCGGGGATCTGGAGTCCCTTCAGAAAGTGGTCGGCGGACATATCGAAGCAATTTATCCCTTTGATGATCCTGTTGTGCTGGTGTGCAATGAAGAAGGCAAACTCATTGGACTGCCCTTGAACCGTAATCTTGAGGATTATGACATCATTGCTGGAACCTTTATGATCTGCGGTCTGGGGGAAGAGGACTTCAGTTCGCTCTCGCCAGAATTGGCGGAAAAGTTCAAGGAGAAATTTGCTGACCCGGAAGTTTTCATAAGAATGGGTAACAAGATCGTGTCTTTTCCGGTTAAGCAGAAAAATGAGCTTAAAAAACCAAAAGACAGGCAGAAAGCGCAAGGCTGTGAACTGTAAGATGGACATCAAAACGGAAAGGAGGGCAACCACTTGCAGGAAGAAATCGAAAACAGGACTGTAGCTCTGGCAATAAGCACATCCCGGATGACGGGCAGCGTACTCAGGACTGCGATTCTTAAAATGATGGCTGAGATGAAAAAGAGTCGTGACAGCCCATCCAAGATCCCGCATGGCAAACAGACGGTCAAGAAGCTGGTCGGACAGGGGGCCGGTGTATCCAACATTGAGATCACAAATAGCAACATCAAGTCTTTTGAACAGGTTGCGCGGAAGTATGGTGTAGATTACGCACTCAAAAAGGATATCACAGGATCAAAGCCCAAGTATCTCGTGTTTTTCAAGGCAAGGGACGCAGATGCACTGACTGCCGCCTTTACTGAGTTCACAGCAAAGGTTATGAAACGGGAGGAAAAGCCTTCGATCCTTGCTCAGCTTGACAGGTTCAAGGAATTGGTTAAGGCCAATGTCATCGACAAGGTCAGGCACTGGGACAAGGAGTTGACGAGATGAACATAATGCTGAAAAAGTTGATCCTGCTCAACCTGCCATACCTGGCCATCGCTCTCATAGCAACAAAAGCGGGACAGGCATGGAGAATAACTGCCGGTTCAGACGTTTCCCAAAAAGTTCTGCATATGATGACTGGATTTGAAGCTGCTTTCCGAAATCCTATGCCAAGCTTCCATCCCGGTGACCTTGCGACAGGCATGGTTATGGCTGTAATAATCCGGCTGGCGGTATATATCAAGGGGAAGAATGCTAAGAAATTCAGGAAAAACATTGAATATGGCTCTGCCCGCTGGGGCAGCAGCATTGACATCAAGCCATATATAGATTCCCTTTTCCGGAACAACATCATCCTTACCCAGACTGAGCAGCTGACCATGAACAACCGGCCAGGTGATCCGAAAACGGCTCGGAACAAAAACGTTCTGGTCATCGGAGGATCGGGTTCCGGAAAAACCCGGTACTGGCTGAAACCAAACCTGATGCAGTGTCATTCAAGCTATGTCATCACCGATCCAAAGGGCAGCGTGGTTGTGGAGTGCGGCAGTCTGCTGCAGCGCGAAGGCTATCGTATCAAAATCCTGAACACCATCAACTTCAGCAAATCCATGCATTACAATCCGTTTGCCTATATCCGGAACGAGAAGGATATCCTGAAGCTTGTGACTACGCTGATTGCCAATACCAAGGGTGAGGGCAAAACGGGAGATGATTTCTGGGTAAAAGCCGAAACCCTTCTCTATGTAGCACTCATTGGATATATCCATTACGAAGCTCCGGAAGATGAACGTAATTTTTCTACGCTTATCGAATTCATCAATGCATCAGAAGTGCGTGAGGATGATGAGGATTTCCAAAATCCTGTCGACCTTATGTTCTCAGCATTGGAAGCCAGAGATCCGGAGCATTTCGCGATGCGCCAGTATAAGAAGTACAAGCTGGCTGCAGGAAAAACGGCAAAGTCCATCCTTATCAGCTGTGGAGCACGACTTGCTCCTTTCGACATAAAGGAATTACGCGAGCTGACAGCCTATGATGAAATGGAACTGGACACCCTGGGAGACCGAAAGACCGCGCTGTTCATCATCATCAGCGATACGGATGACACCTTCAATTTCCTGGTTTCCATGGCATATACCCAGCTGTTCAACCAGCTGTGTGACAAGGCGGATGATGTCTACGGCGGACGTCTGCCAGTGCATGTGCGGTGTCTTATTGATGAAGCTGCCAATATCGGACAGATACCCAAGCTGGAGAAGCTGGTTGCCACCATCCGAAGTCGTGAAATATCTGCCTGCCTGCTTCTGCAGGCGCAATCCCAGTTGAAGGCTCTCTACAAGGATCACAGCGACACAATTATCGGCAACATGGACAGCACAATCTTTCTCGGAGGAAGAGAGCGCACTACTTTGAAGGAGCTTTCAGAAACGCTTGGAAAGGAGACCATAGACACCTACAACACAGGAGAAAGCCGGGGACGTGAGTTTTCTCACAGCCTGAACTATCAGAAGCTTGGAAAGGAGCTGATGAGCATCGACGAGTTGGCCGTTCTCGACGGCGGCAAGTGTATCCTGCAATTACGAGGAGTATGGCCATTCATCTCGTACAAATACGACATCACAAAACACCCGAACTATAAATATCTTTCTGATGCCGATCCGCGCAATGCCTTCAATATCGGACGGTATCTTTCAACCCGACTCAAACCGAAACCGAACGAGGTCTATGATGTCTACCACATCGACCTCATCGACCTCATGGAAGAAAGCGAAGCCGACGGATGAGCGGCATTTTGGAAAACATCAACAAAATAAATAAAAAGAATTTAAAAACAAATAAAAAATAAATCAAAATTTTGGAGGTAATATTTTATGGCATTCTTTAATAGTGCAGTAGATCTTCTTAAAACACTCGTTATCGCTCTGGGCGCAGGACTTGCAATCTGGGGTGTAATCAACCTTCTTGAAGGTTACGGGAATGACAATCCTGGTGCGAAGTCCCAGGGAATGAAGCAGCTCATGGCAGGTGGCGGTGTTGCCCTTATCGGATTGACACTGGTGCCCCTGTTATCCGGTCTGTTCAGTTAATCGGGGTAAAAAACGATGCAAAGCATGCTCGACAAAATTACAGAATGGCTTAAAGGGATGCTAATCGATAGCGTTGTCACGAATTTGTCCGGGATGTTTAATGATGTCAACCAACAGGTTGGAAAAATAGCAGATGAAGTGGGATTGACGCCGGCAGGATGGAACTCCGGCGTCTTTTCCATGATACGCAATCTCTCGGAAACGGTGATTATCCCAATTGCCGGTGTCATTCTCGCCTTCGTGATGACATATGAACTTATACTGATGATAATCGACAGAAACAATCTTCATGACCTGGATACATGGATGTTCTTCAAATGGATATTCAAGACCTTCGTGGCAGTCATGCTCGTGACAAACACATTCAACATTATCATGGGCATATTCGATATGGCAAAGGGAGTTGTTCAGGGAGCATCCGGCGTAATACTATCCACTGCGTCGATTGACCTTACCGCAAGTATCACAGGATTGGAAACCCGGCTGGCAGCTATGGAACTGGGTCCCTTACTCGGTCTGTGGTTCCAGAGCATGTTTGTCGGTCTTACCATGCATGCTCTGTCAATTTGTATCTTTCTCGTCATTTATGGCCGCATGATCGAGATATATCTTGTGACTTCCATTGGTCCGATTCCTATGGCAACCATGGCTAACCGGGAATGGGGCAGTATGGGTCAGAACTATATCCGATCCCTGCTGGCTCTTGGATTTCAGGCATTCCTGATCATGGTATGTGTCGGGATTTACGCAATCCTTGTAAGGAACATTGCAGTTGAAACCGATATTATCGCGGCTGTCTGGACCACCATGGGATATACGGTACTTCTCTGCTTTACCCTTTTCAAGACCGGCAGCCTGGCAAAATCAATATTTAACGCCCACTAAGGAAGGAGTGATCCTGTGGCCTATGTGCCAGTTCCAAAGGATCTGACCAAAATCAAGACCAAGGTAATGTTCAACCTGACCAAACGCCAGTTGATATGTTTTGGCAGCGGAGCTCTCATCGGAGTGCCGATTTTCTTTCTACTGAAAAGCTGTCTCAGCGTGAGCACGGCAACACTTCTCATGGTATTATCGATGCTCCCGTTTTTCCTGTTGGCCATGTATGAACGCAATGGGCAGCCACTTGAGAAAATCATTCACCATATTGTTCTGATGCGGTTCATACGACCCAAGCATAGACCGTATCGGACCGACAATTTCTACGCTGTCCTTGAGAGACAGCATATTTTACAAAAGGAGGTCAAAGCGATTGCTCAAAAGCAAAATACCAAAAATAAAGCTAAACCGTGAAGAAAGAAAAAAGATTGCAGAGGCTGTTGAGCGAGCCGGGCGGGATAGTAAAAATCCCGCCACTGCACAGCAGACCATCCCATATCAGAGGATGTATCCAGACGGCGTATGCCAGGCTTCGGATCGTTTCTTCAGCAAAACAATCCAGTTTCAGGATATCAACTACCAGTTGGCACAAAACGAGGACAAGACATCCATATTTGAGGGATGGTGTGATTTCCTCAACTACTTCGACAGCTCAATTCACTTTCAATTCTCCTTCCTGAATCTTAGTTCAAATATGGAGGAATTTGAACAGTCCATCTTCATCCAGCCTCAGTTTGATGCCTTCGATGAAATCCGGGCTGAATACACAGAAATGCTTCGAAACCAGCTTTCCAAAGGGAATAATGGGTTAAACAAAACCAAGTTCATAACTTTCGGCATTGAGTCGGATGATTTACGAACAGCCAAATCACGTCTGGAACGAATTGAAAATGACCTGTTGAATAGCTTCAAGCGATTGGGTGTCAAGGCAGAGTCGATGAACGGGAAGGCCAGGCTGCATCTGCTTCATAATATCTTTCATATGGATGGCAGGGAGAAGTTCCTGTTCGAATGGGACTGGTTGCCGTTTTCCGGTCTTTCAACCAAGGACTTTATCGCACCATCCTCCTTTGAATTCAGAAAAAGCAGGAGCTTTCGGATGGGACGCAAACATTGTGCGGTGTCATTCCTGCAGATCCTGGCACCGGAACTCAATGACCGCATGCTGGCTGACTTTCTTGCAATGGAAAGCAGCCTTGTTGTAAACCTGCACATCCAGTCCATTGATCAAACGGCGGCCATCAAGACCATCAAACGAAAAATAACGGATCTGGACAAGATGAAGATCGAGGAGCAGAAAAAGGCTGTGCGTTCCGGATATGATATGGACATCATTCCTTCGGACCTTGCTACATATGGTGGAGAGGCTAAGAAGCTGCTTCAGGATCTGCAGAGTCACAATGAGCGTATGTTTCTTGTGACATTTCTGGTAATGAACACGGCTGACTCCAGGCAGCAATTGGAGAACAACGTTTTTCAGGCTCAGGGGATCGCACAGAAATACAATTGCTCCATCGTGCAACTGGATTATCAGCAGGAGATGGCTCTGAACTCATCGTTGCCGATAGGAATGAATCGGATAGAGATACAACGTGGACTTACAACGTCCAGTACGGCGATCTTCGTTCCTTTTACCACTCAGGAGCTTTACCAGAGCACCAGTGAATCGCTGTACTACGGCTTGAACGCACTGTCCAGCAACCTGATTATGGTTGATCGCAAAGCCTTAAAAAACCCAAACGGTCTTATCCTGGGCACGCCAGGCAGCGGTAAGTCCTTTGCGGCAAAGAGGGAAATAGCCAATGCCTTCCTAATCACCAAAGACGACATCACCATCTGCGACCCGGAAGGTGAATATTATCCGTTGGTTGAACGCCTCAAAGGCCAGGTCATCAAGATATCACCGACTAGTGGTCATTTTATAAATCCAATGGATATCAACCTGAACTATTCCGAGGAGGAAAACCCGTTGTCACTGAAATCAGATTTTATACTTTCACTTTGCGAGCTCATCGTTGGCGGGCGGGAAAGCCTTCAGCCAATTGAAAAGACTATTATCGACCGGTCAGTTAGACTTGTATATCAGGCTTACCTGAATGATCCGAGACCTGAGAATGTGCCGATTCTCGGCGATCTGCACAGGACCTTGCTGGATCAACCGGAAAAGGAAGCCCGACATATCGCGACGGCACTGGAAATCTATGTCTCAGGTTCGCTGAATGTATTTAACCACCAAACAAATGTTGATATACAGAACCGTTTGGTCTGCTTCGATATCAAGGAACTTGGAAAGCAGCTTAAGAAGCTGGGTATGCTGATCGTACAGGATCAGGTTTGGGGCAGGGTGACGGCTAATAGGGCTGAAGGCAGGAGTACCCGGTATTACATAGATGAATTCCACCTGTTGCTGAAGGAGGAACAGACAGCTGCATACTCGGTAGAGATATGGAAACGGTTCAGGAAGTGGGGAGGAATTCCGACCGGCATAACGCAAAATGTAAAGGACCTGCTGTCATCACGGGAGATTGAAAACATCTTTGAAAACAGCGATTTCATTTATATGCTGAACCAGGCTGGCGGTGACCGGCAGATATTAGTAAAGCAACTCAACATTTCACCTCACCAGCTGTCCTATGTCACACATTCCAGTGAAGGTGAAGGGCTGCTGTTCTATGGAAATGTGATTTTGCCGTTTGCTGACAGGTTCCCAAAGGACACCGAGCTTTATCGGATCATGACAACAAAGCCGGGAGAGGTCAGGGGGGGATAGAATGGGCGCGAAAGCCAAGGCGCGGTTGAACTTTGAGGAATCTTCAAAGCTCAGGTTGCCTTCAAGGTTGATTCATTCGATACCTGAACTGCCAGCAATAACAGCACATCGGCAAATTTCACGGGCTGAGGAGGAAAATACAGGGGTGGAGGCAGGACATAAAGCTGAGGAAGCCGCCGAAGCCGCAGCACGAACTGCCCAAAGAGTATGTCGGGCTAATAGGCTAAATTCCTCCCGGAAGGCTGCTGGATCAGTAAAGAAGATTAAAGCCAATCGTAGCCATTCCTGGAACAAGTCAGATAAGGATAACCAACGGACTTTTTCCAATCCGGTTTCCCGTTGGCAGCAGAAACAGGCCATCAGGAAGGAGTATTCAGCAGCCAGGTCAGGAAAAAGCACAAAAACAGCTAAATCCACTGCCGTGGGCTTGCATAAGGCAGGCAGTAAAGTATCGGATGTGATTGAGAAAACTATTGCGGCTGTCAGTCGGAATCCAAAAGGTGTTTTGGCAGCGTTGGGTTTAGCTCTTGTTGTGGCAATGATGATGAATGCTTTATCTTCATGTTCCCAGCTCGCTTTGGGCAGTATCAACGCATTTCTGGCTACTTCATATACCGCCGAAGACAACGATATTTGTGCTGCAGATCTCGAATTCACAAGACTTGAAGCAGAGCTGAAATATGAAACCCTGAAGGTGGAGTCCAATTATCGCGGTTATGACGAATACCGATATTCCATCGGTGCGATCGGACATGAACCCTATGAACTTAGCGCTTACCTTACAGCAATGTACGGGGATTTTACCTTTGCGGAAGTGAAGCCGGAGCTCGATTCGATATTTTCTGAAATGTATTCGCTCTCATATCAACCTGTAACCGAGGTTCGTTACCGTACTGAAACCCGGTATTATATTTACACCACAACAGATCCCAAAACAGGAGTAACGACTTTTCATATCGGAAGTTATACCGTCAGTGTCCCATACAACTATTACATCCTCAGCACTAACCTCAACAGCAATTCATTATATTCAGTCCTGTATCCACGAATGAACACCGAGCAGCGTGATTTGTACCAGGTTTACATGGAAACCAGGGGCAATAAGGCCAGCTTCGGTAATCCGTTTTCATTCAACTGGCATAATCGTGTTTCCAGCCTTTATGGATGGCGGGTGCATCCTATCAGCCAGAATTTGCAGATGCATCGGGGTCTGGACATCGCGGTACCTTTGGGTACACCGATTCTGTCCATTCATGCTGGCAAGGTAGTCCGGGTTAGTTATGATAGCGGCGGATTCGGCAACTACGTAACTATTGAGGATACTGACGGGTACCGCAGTACCTATGCCCATTGTGTCAGTGTGATTGTCAGGGTTGGTCAGACTGTTGATCGTGGTGAGTTGATTGCGGCTGCGGGCAGTACTGGAGCAAGCACCGGGAGTCATCTACATATTGAGCTGACCTGTGAAGGGGAATATCTGAATCCATATTTCTTCATTGAAGATATTAATCCATGATACTTTATCACTGTCATTTCTCAGCCTTCGGGCGACTATTCGGGAGGTGAAACATGAATCCAAAAGTCCAAAAACTGATTACAGAAATAGAACGAATACAAACAAAAATCACAAATTTGCAAGTCCGTCTTAAAAAGCTTGAACAACAACGTACTGAGCTCGAAAACACTGAAATTATCGGGATGGTACGAAGTGTAACAGCTACGCCTGAAGAACTGGCTGCTTTCATAAAGGCGTTCTGCGAAAAGGCTGGAGCAGCAATGAATTTTACCAAACAGGAGGAGAATAAGAATGAAGTTGAATAAGAAATTACCATTATTGATTACCATGATACTGACCGCCATGCTTTGCATATCAGGCTATTCAGTCACTGTATCAGCCCAGACAAATGGAAATTATACAACTGGAGTGGTGACTGCCACGAAAACGGCTCAATCCGTTGGTACTGCTAAAGTGAAACCAACAATTACCCAGGTTGAAGCGACACCGGGTGTTGTTCCTTCAGAAACTACAACAACCGTACCTGTGTATGAAGCGACAGAAGCAGCGGTGCCTTTGTCGCCGGAAGGTAATCTGACGATGGTTGATGATATCTCAGGCCAGGCAAGCGGGGGCAAACAGTTCATTACTGTAATGACGAAGGCAGGTAAAACCTTTTATATCATCATCGACAAGGCAGCTGACAAAGAAAATGTCTACTTTTTGAATATGGTCGATGAAGCAGATCTTTTGGCTCTGATTGATGACAAGGATTCCATTAGTGTTGATAGATTAACTGATAATGCAGTTTCAACCGAACCGGAGCCAATCATACAACCTGTAATAAAGCCAGATATAACCGTTTCAGAATCCAAAACAGAACAGACAAAAGCAGAACTAACTGCTTCAGATTATCTGCCTCTGGCTGTGATTGTCATATTGATGGTAGTAGGTGCTGCTCTGTGGTTCATCAGGTCCAGAAAGAAAAAGGCAAACGTCAAGGGCAGACAGATCCCTGATGAATATATTTTTGATGATGAAGATGACGAGAACTTTGATAAAGCTGATGGTTTCGATGTTACTGAAAATAAAGAGATTCAGGAGGATGACAGGGGATGAGTTTATTCACCGACAGTCCGTTAGAAAAGATGATGATGCAAAAGCCACGGGACAGGAAAGAACCGTTGATTCAGATTCCTTCTGAGGAAATCACAGCTAAACGATGCAGCAGTAACAGGGATAAAAGGGGAATAGGTTCACATTTCAGGGATACAATCATTATTCCGAAAGAAAGGAGAAAGGCCGAATGAAACTTGTTATAGCTGAAAAGCCCAGTGTGGCGCAATCCATAGCCGCCGTAATCGGTGCTCAGGAGAGAAAAGAGGGATATCTTCAGGGAAACGGGTTTCTTGTATCCTGGTGTGTGGGTCATCTGGTCGAGCTTGCGCCTGCCGACAGCTACGATGAAAAATATCGTAAATGGCGTTATGAGGATCTGCCTGTACTGCCTTCGACATGGCAATATGATGTTCCAAAAGACAAGCAAAAGCAGTTCAAGATACTGCGCTGCCTTATGAATCAGGGGGATGTGGAATCCCTGATCTGTGCTACGGATGCCGGACGAGAAGGAGAGCTGATTTTCAGGCTGGTCTATCAAAAGACATGTTGCCGAAAGCCGGTCCAGAGACTTTGGGTCAGCTCCATGGAAGATACAGCGATCCGCAATGGCTTTGCCCTTCTTCGGGACAGCTCGGAATACGACCGCCTTTACAAATCGGCGCTATGTAGGGCGCAGGCGGATTGGATCATCGGTATCAATGCCACCCGGCTCTTTTCAGTCATATATAAACAAACGCTGAATATTGGCAGAGTAATGACACCGACACTGGCCATGATCGTAAACCGCGAAGCAGCAATTAAGGCTTTCAAACCAGAGCAATATTATACTGTTGTATTGGATTGCGGCGGTTTTACCGTCCAAAGCGAAAAACAAAAGGAATTTTTTATTGCCGAGCGTATGCAAAAGAATTGTCACGGGAAAACGGCGATTGCGTACCATATAGACCAGCAGGAAAAAAGGGAGAACCCACCAAAGCTTTACGACCTGACAACGCTTCAGCGTGACGCCAACCGATTGCTGGGCTTTACGGCCCAGCAGACCCTGGACTATGCCCAGAACCTTTACGAAAAGAAATTGATCACCTATCCCAGAACAGACAGCCGCTATCTGACCACGGAAATGGCTGATGTTTTACCATCCCTGATCTGGATTGCCGCAAAATCATTATCCTTTTATGAAGAAATAACATTAGCCAGAAATGTTCATTCGGTCATCGACGACAAAAAGGTCAGTGACCACCATGCAATTATTCCGACTGCCATGCTGGCTAATGTAGATACTGTTGTGCTGCCTGCCGGAGAGCATGATCTGCTGACAATGTTGGCAGCGCGTTTGATCAGTGCAGTCGGTGAGCCGCATGTCTTTTCGGAGACAACAATCAATGTCCAATGTGCTGGCCACAACTTTACTGTTAAGGGTAAAAGCATCAGGCAAGCGGGGTGGAAGGATGTGGAGGAGTTATTTCTGTCTGCGCTAAAGAGCAACTCTAATATAAACAAGGATTCTCAGGAACTGCCGCTGGTTGAAAAGGGGCAGCGGCTTGAAAATGTCGTGGCATCAATAAAGAAAGGCCAGAGTACGCCACCAAAACATTTTACAGAAGATACAATGCTGTCGGCGATGGAGACAGCTGGATCGGAGGACACTCCGGAAGATGTGGAGCACAAAGGGCTGGGTACTCCGGCTACGCGCGCTGGAATCCTGGAAAAGCTCATCAAGACTGGACTTGTTGAACGTCAGGGCAGAAAGAAACAAAAGGTCCTGCTGCCAACTCACAAAGGAGAGGCTCTCATCAGTGTACTGCCAGATACGATCATTTCGCCGCAGATGACAGCCGAATGGGAATCAAAGCTGAAGCAGGTAGAGAAGGGGCAACTTGAATCTGGAGACTTCCTTGGAGAAATATCCAAACTTGCGGCCTGGCTTGTTCAAAACTGTCGGACTGCCAAGGGTAATCTGAATTTGCCGCCAACTAATCAAAATAGCATCGGTTTCTGTCCTCGATGTAAAAATCAAGTTTTTGAGGATAACAAGGGCTTTGTATGCTGGAATCAGGAATGTCAGTTCACACTTTGGAAGGGCAACAGCTTCTTCGAAGATAAAAAGAAAACGCTGACCACATCAATTGCTGCTGCCCTTATAAAAGATGGCAGGGTAAAGCTAAAGGACCTCTACTCTTCAAAAACCGGCAAAACCTATGATGCTGTTGTTGTACTTGAAGACATCGGTGGCAAATATGCACGCTACAGATTGGATTTTGGAAAGGAAGGAATGAAATCATGAACATTCGAGAACTTATTGCAAAGCTTCTTGATATTGATGTGGAAACAGACAATCTGGAAGCATTACAGGCATGCCCTGAAAAATATGCTGCTACTGAAGAAGAGGTGGAATTGCTGAAGGATTTGTTTCTGATGATGGAATATCTGGATCAGGAGGAGGTCGAAGCTTATGAAATCTACTGATGAAATCCGATATATTCAGGCTTATTCACGGATTATTGGTGTCAAGGAAGATGAGGTTATTGATTATGCACAACGCAAGGGTATATCCTCGCTGGTCGAGAACGCTTCCCAATTGCTGACGACCCAGACACAGAGAGAAAAGCATCAGGCATTTCTTGACCTCTACAGGATGAGTGGCGCAATAACCAACAATAACCCAATGATCAATTCACCGGAAACAGCTGCTGCGTTCTTTCATTCTGTTATGGATAAGATACATGACCAGGAAGGCTTTGCGGTTGCTTTCCTCAACACGAAAAACCGGGTGATAGATTATGAAGTCATTTCCCTGGGCACAATTAACAGCTCCATCGTTCATCCCAGAGAGGTGTTCCGACATGCCATACTCAATAAGTCTAGAGCAATTCTGGTCTGCCACAACCATCCATCCGGCGACCTCAATCCTAGCATGGAAGACCGGACTCTAACCGAACGTTTGAAGGATATCGGCAAGCTCATTGGTATTTCTGTTGTAGATCATGTAATTATAAACGGCGTTAACCGGAATGATGTTTATTCATTTAAACAGCAGGGGGTGTTGGAAGCACCTGCGGAGTATCAAACTGATTTGGATAAACAAATACCGATTATGCAACAGTCGGTAAAACAGCACATACATAATACGGACGTCAAGCGAATAAAAGGCATAAAAGTGCCGCTAAAGAGCGCGGAAATGGAGAGATAAATGGCTGAGCGCAATCGTAACAATCCGATCTTTTTCATGGTCAGTGATCATGAGAGGATACTGATTCAAGAGAGGATGGCTCAGCTCGGGACGGCGAACATGGGCGCTTACTTACGGAAGATGGCAATTGATGGTTATGTTGTGCGACTGGATTTGTCGGATATTGCAGAACTTGTGTCACTTCTTCGTAGGAGCAGCAACAATCTGAACCAATATGCCAGGCGCGCTCATGAAACAGGTAGCATATACGAAACTGATATCGAGGATATCCGACGGGCTTATGAACGAATGTGGGAGAAGGCGAGTCAGATTTTGACCCGCCTCTCCACGATAGATTAACTGGCAGATAGATAGATTTATAGGTTGACATCATGGACAGATTTTGTGTATTCAAATAATATAAGAATAGAGAATGAAAGTGGGCAGAGGTGAGTTACATGAGGATTATAAGAAAAATCCTGTTTTTCCCGATAACGCTGGCTTTGTCGATTGTCGTGGCTATTCTTCGACTGCTTTGCCAGATGTCCAGTATAGTGTTGGCGCTGATTTCCATGCTGATTTTGGCCATTGGCTTGTGTACCATAGTCCTGATGCAGAATACTTCTGAAGGCTTCGGAATTCTGGGACTGGCTTTTTTGGTCAGTCCATTTGGTATTCCGTTAATCGCAACATTACTGGTTGAATTGCTAGGCGGATTCAATGAGCTGCTGAAAGGAATCTAAAATAATATATTTTATTGGACTGGGCGTAGGGGAGTAATCTTCTGCGTCTTTTCTTTTTTTGAGGAGGCGAAGATTATGGCGACCACAAGGCTCATACCCATGCATGTCATCAAGGGGCAAACTGTAGCTAATACTGTGCATGAACGCATTGCCTATGCCGCCAATCCGGATAAAACAAATAACGGGAATTATATCTCAGCCTTTGGCTGTGATCTGGCTATGGCAGCGGCAGAGATGCTGCTATGCAAACGGGAATATGAAACGGTTGTTGGTCGTGCCGATGAGAAAAGGAACGATATTTTGCTATATCAAATCCGTCAGTCCTTCCGGCCTGGAGAGATAAAACCGGAGCAGGCGCAAAAGATCGGCTATGAGCTGGCTATGCGATTTACGAAGGGGAAATATCAATTCGTAGTTGCCACGCATGTTGATCACGCACATATACACAACCATATAATTTATAACTCTACGTCGCTGGATCATACGCAGAAGTTCCGGAATTTCCTGGGCTCCAGTCATGCGATCCGAAATATCAGCGACCGCCTTTGTATTGAGAATCAGCTGTCAGTCCTAGATAATCCGCAGAGTGGACACACGCACTACGGTAAATGGTTGGGCAACAAAAAGCCGGTATCCTGGCAGGATAAGCTGAGAGTTGCAATCGATCAAGTTGTTGCCCAAAAGCCTGATGATTTTGAGGTCTTTTTGATGCTGCTACAAAAAGCCGGATATGAGGTAAAACAAGGAAAATATCTAGCTTTTCGTGCAGCGGGTCAGGAAAAATTTACGCGACTGCGCTCACTTGGTGAAGGTTATTCGGAAGATGAGTTGCAGGCTGTAATTAGGGGAGAGAAATATCATGTTCCCAAAGCCGGAAAGACACCAACTAAGGTACCGGCCAGGTTGCAAAAGAAAGTTAATTTGCTGGTCGATATACAAGTTAAGCTTATGGCCGGAAAAGGTCCAGGATACGAATGCTGGGCGAAGGTCTTTAACCTGAAACAGATGGCACAGACGATCAACTACCTGACCGAGCATAATATCACTGACTATGACATTTTGGTAGAAAAGACGAAAGCTGTGACCGAACAGTATTATGAAATTACAAAGCAAATCAAGACAGCAGAAAGCAGGAGGGCTGAGATTGCTTCTTTGAAGAAGCATATTATAAATTATTCAAAGACGCGCAATGTTTATGCAGACTATCGAAAGGTAGGATATAGCAGGAAGTTCTATGATGAACATGTCATGGAGATTTTGTTGCATAAGGCATCTAAAGAAGCTTTTGATGCCTTACCGGATAAGAAAATACCGGCGATGAAAGACCTTCAAAAAGAGTATGAATGCTGTTTTGCTAATAAGAATAAATTCAAATCCATATATACATGTGCTAAATCAGAAATGAGAGAAATCTTAACAGTAAAAGCCAATATTGACAGGCTAATGAATGAAGATATATTTACTCAGCCGTTAAGGAACATGTATGATAGGTAATATTGGGCTTATTTAAATGATTTTCAAATATTCATTGTTTTGTTTTATGGCTACTTCCGTTAAGATTATATGTCGAAACAATACTCTTTGTAGCAGGATTTCCAATTTATATGTCGAATTTCTATAAAAGGCATAATGTGGAACATAGGGGCGTCTTGTTACGAAAGTTGATTATAATCAATTATGGAGGTATCAAACACATTATGTCTAATGGGAAGGCTATCACCTGGAGGTAAACAAATGTTTTTAAAAGAGATGCAAATTAGGAACTATAAAAATTTCTATAATTCTCGTTTTGAATTTAAAGAAGGAATTAATGTTATCATAGGTGAAAATGATTGCGGTAAGAGTAATGCAATAGGAGCTATTCGGTTAATACTTGATAAACGGCTCAATTGGTACGAGAAGGAAATTAGTGAAAAGATGTTCTCAAAACGTTTAGCAGACTGGAGAGGACATTGCATTATAATATCATTAAGATTTGCCCAGATTGATGTTAAAAATGAAGGGCAAGCTATGATGTTATATGTATCTGGAAACAAGAAGAAAGAAGGTTCATTGACATGGTTTTGCATCCCAAATTCAGGAGTAAGAAAAAAGTTTGAAACTGCAAAAGACCATGAAGAAGTTCAAAAGATAATAGATCAAATAACGCTTAATGATTATACCACTTTCATTTCTTGTGGTGCAGACATTGATTTTCTCGATGATGATGAATATAAAAAAATAGTTGGAGACATAGAAAACGGGTTGACCAACTACACTGAAAAACTTGATGAGAGTATTTTCGGGAATATAGGCTCAACAAACAATAATAGTATAGAATATATAAAAAATAAGCTGTTGGATTTTACATATATTGATGCACTACGAGATGCTGTATATGATTTAAATCAAAAATATAATCCACTTCTAACAGTACTAAGAAGAATAGAGCCAACGATAAAAGAGTCTGAGAAGAAAAATGTTAAAGATTTGATTGCAGATGTTAACAGTTCTATTGGAAGTGTTGAAGAGATTAAAAAACTTAGCCGAAAAATTAATGATAAAATTGTAGAGTCTGTTGGTAATACTTATGCTCCAGATGTTGTTTTAAAATCTGAAGTGACGAACGATATTAAAGAGATTTTTAGAAATTTGAAATTAAAATCTAATAAGGATATTGATTTCGATTTAAATAATGTAGGATTAGGTTCTACCAATATTATTTATATAGCATTAAAATTATTGGAATATTCATATTTGCAAGAAGTTGACAATTTGGAAAGTAAGTACTTTTTACTTTTGTTTGAAGAACCGGAGGCTCATTTACATAAGCATATCCAAATGTCGCTATTCGAAAAAACGGGTTTAAATGCAAACACAAATGTTCAGGTTATTATGACAACACATTCAGATCATATTTCTGCGGCTTCTAAAATTGGTAGTATGAACATTATTAGCAAAAGGGAAAATGATAGTTTAGTGATGCCGCCTTCAAGGGGATTGAAAAATGAAGAAATCAATGCTATTGAAAGATATTTAGATGTAAAAAGATCAGAACTATTATTTTCGAAAAGTGTAATTTTGGTTGAAGGAGATGCAGAGGAAATATTAATTCCTGCAATGGTTAAAAAAGTATTTGGTTTGTCTTTAGACGAGATGGGAATTAGTTTAATAAACATAGGGAGTGTTGGCTTTAAAAATATTTATAAATTATTTAATGATGAAAGAATCAATAAAAAATGCGCGATATTAACAGATTTGGATAAGCCCATTGATGATTCGAATGAAGGACAAAAAACAGCATATGAGTTGGGAAAATCAAGGGAAAAAGAAATAGAAAAAGAAAATGCAGTAAATAATTGGGTTAAAGGGTTCTTTGCTGATTTTACTTTAGAAGTTGATTTAGCAAAATCAAATAAGGTATGTTATGAAAAACTAATTGAAAAAACGTATAAGCAGGAAGCTGCAATTAAAACAAAAAAGGATTTATTAAAATCTACTGATGTTAAAGAATATGGGCAAGTGGCATTAAGCATAGCTAAATATAATGGTAAAGGATGGAATGCATTATTGTTATCAGAATTAATTGATGGGACCTTTATTATTCCAAACTATATAGTAGATGCTCTTTGCTTTTCTAATCAAGAAGAGCTAAAAAAAGAAAGTAATATTAAAGTGATCATCAGAAATATTTTAAGTACTGTACAAGAAAGTGATGAGTTTCTTGATGATAGTTTTATTTACAATAAGAAAACAATAGGGGATAGTCTAAAAGGATTATCATTAAAAAATGAAGATTGTTATATTCGGTTTTTTAATAATATTTTTGGAGAAAAAAATGATTGATATTGAATCTGCTGTTAATAAATCACAATTCGATATAGTTAAATCTCCGGATAATCTACTAGTAAAAGCTTGTCCTGGTAGCGGAAAGACTAGAACATTAATATATAAAATGGCATATCATATTGAGAAAAATGAATTTAGTCAACGTAAGCTAATTTCTATTACATATACGAATAGAGCAGCCGAAGAAATCAAAGATAGGCTTGATTTGCTAGATGTTCCTACTGAGAGACTTTGGACTGGTACGATTCATCAATTCTGTTTAGAATGGATTTTAAGAAGATTTAAAATGTATTATCCATCGTTATCAAAAGGCTTCAAAATAATAGATGAACGAGTAAAACAAAGGTATATAGAAAAAGCAATTAAAGATGAAGGACTAAATAATATCTATTGGGATGATATAAACACAGCTTTCAATAGAGATCTAAAACTAATAGAGACTAACAGAGAATATAAAAAAATAGTAAAAAATTATCATAATGTTTTGAAAGAGAACCGAGAATTAGATTTTGATTTAATACTTGCAATGTCATATAGTCTATTAACTAAAAATGAATTTATATCTACATTTATCAAAGATGCTCTTGAACTTATCTGCATTGATGAATATCAAGACACACAAGATTTGCAATATGCTATAATTGAGCAGATTGTGAACTCAAAGTCTTTATGCAAAACGCAAGTGGTTTTTTTGGGAGATCCAAATCAAGCAATATACGGTTCACTTGGAGGAGTCGTTAAAACAATAGAACAGCTAAATTTAGAATTTTGTTTCAATACATTTTTGGAAAGGACCTTAAACGGATGTTATCGAACAAATCAGCGTGTTATTGATTACTACAAAGGTTATATGGTAGATAAATATGACATTATGGCATGTGGAGATAATTATTGTGATAATGGATTTTTGTATCTAAATAAATCTATACATGTGGAAGCGTTATATGATGAAATTACAAAGATAATTTTAGATAATTTAAATAGCGGCATACCAGAAAAGGAAATCTGCGTAATAGCACCTGTTTGGACAATGTTATATCCTTTTTCAACAGAATTGAAAACTCGTTTACCAAATGTTAAATTTGATGCCCCTGATATTACACCGATAAAACGAGACCCTTTAAATATCTTTTATAACATATCACGATTATTACTAACTGAACCAAATGTGAAAAAATTTAATAATCGCAAACGGATTGCTAAAGAAATTTTGAAAATGCTATCAACTGATTTTAATGAAATTAATATTATTGAAGATGAGATAGATTTCTTAAACATCATTTTACGTTCAAAAACCGATAATGAAATTGGGACTGAATATATAAATAATTGTATTAGTAATATATTTAATGAATTGCAAATTATCATAGATAATAATAGACTTTTAAAAGAATCATATGAAAACTTTATTGAAAAAATACATTCGCGTCTTAATAATGAAAGTTATGGATTAATTGATGATACTTTGATGTTTAAAAAAATGTTTAAAGAAAAAGAAGGAATAGTTATTAGTTCATGCCATGGAGTTAAGGGAGAAGAATATACAACTGTAATATCGTATGGGTTATTAAGAGGAAGATTACCAAACTGGAAAGTTTGCAACACTTCACAGGAAGAAGCGGAATCAAAAAAGTTATTATATGTGATTGCATCTAGGTCAAAGCAAAATTTATATTTAATTTCTGAAAGAGGTAGATATTTTGGCCGTAATAGAGATGAATATACTATTACGAGAGAAATTTCAAGAAATGCATATAAAACTGATATTGACATTTCATAACATTATACCAATATTATACAAACAAATCTGGGCGTTCTGTCTTTATAGAGAGAGGAGAAATTAAATTGACTTCAGTAGAAATATTTGTCTCAATATACAATAAATATATAACAAGAGAAGGATCAGATAAATTACTTGAGTACTTATTGTCAAAAGCTAGTGATTTTTTCACAGCACCAGCTAGTATGCGTTTTCATGGATCATATGAAGGCGGTTTACTTGAACATAGTTTAAATGTTTATGAATGCCTAATTGATTATATTTCTAGAGATAGAGTTAAAAACATATATAAATTTTCATATAACGAAGAAAGTATTGCAATTGTAGCGCTTTTGCATGACGTGTGTAAAATAAATTCCTATAAACCTGGGACGCGCAATGTAAAAGACCAAAACGGAGTGTGGCAAACTGTTGCAACATATGAATACGATGATAATCTGCCTTATGGCCATGGTGAGAAGTCGGTATATATTATTACTGGTTTTATGAAATTAACCAGAGAAGAAGCATTTGCAATACGATATCACATGGGCTTTTCGGGAATTGAAGATAAAAGAAGTATTGGTGATTCTTTTGAAATGTTTCCATTGTCTTTTGCATTAAGCGTAGCTGATATGGAAGCTACATATTATTTAGAGGGTAAAAAATAAACTTAGCATTATCCATATGGTGGGTGACCAACTTCGGATAAGGCTAATAATCAGCAGTTTAAGATGACGACAGTATAGCAATAATGTGAAGTTAGTTGATAAATATTTATTAGAATATTTAAAAAGAGGAGAATTATTATGCATGATAACATACAATTAATAGATGTTATACTGTCTAATTCTGTTAGCAAAATATGGAGTTCTGCTGTTGAGGAATGGGAGATATCTTCCATGGAAGAAGATGAAGATGCGGATGGTATTTGTTTGTGCGGCAATACAGGTCTACGTTATCTATATGAAATTAAAAATCACAAAAACGGCAATTTTCTTTTCCCAATTGGTAGCACTTGTATAAAGAAATTTGAACGAGATGATTTAGACGAAGAAGTTGAAAACAGGGACAGATTGCTAAGGCTTATGAGTGCAGTAAAAAGAAGGGAACGAATTGTTCTTTCATCAACATATTTTTCGAGAAAATTACTTGAATATTTACGCTTAAATCATATATTTAGTCCTACTTCTTATAACAATTTTAACGGGGAAAACGATTATTTATTCATGCTTGACATGTTTAATAGGCGAACATATACTCCCAATCAAGAAAGAAAAGCAACTGCAATCATTATGAATTCTATAATACCATATATTCGCAGTTTAATAAGAGAGCGATAATATATGAATGTACCAAAGTTAAGATTTTAGGGGGTTATTTCGGTTTATAAGCATAGTGGAAACAGAACAGCAACTTTCGAAAGTCTATATTTGAATTGCTTTTAACAGGTATCTGAACTCCTCAGTATTTTTATTATAGTAATGTGCGTGAGATTCGGATTAGGCTAATAATATGAAGGAGACAAGTATATGCCAAGGTGCTTTGGACCAATTATAAATAAACAATCTCAGATTTTAATATTGGGTACATTACCCGGTACAAAATCTTTAGAAATAAATGAATACTATGCAGATCCAAGAAATCAGTTTTGGCAAATTATCTATGCAGTATACAATGAACCGGTTGATAGCGATTATTCGGATAGGTGTAAATTCATACTGGCCCATAAATTAGCTTTGTGGGATATATTAGATTACGGAAACAGAGAAGGAGCTCTTGATGCTGCCATAAGCAATGAAACCCCAAACGATTTTAAGGAATTCTTTCGAGATTATCCAAATATTAAACTTATTATATTAAATGGGACAAAAGTTAGAGATTATTTTAAAAAGTATTTCAAGGATTATTATAAAACTATATTATGCATAACAGTTCCTTCAACAAGTCCTACTCCTGGGAGGTATGTGAAAACAATTAACGAAAAGAAAAGTAAGTGGAAAATGACTATATTAGAAATATAAATGTAATCATTATTGGACAAGCACTATCTGTATATTCATAAGGCTAATAATCGGCAGGTTGGTAGCCTTGCTATTATAGCAAAAATGAGCAATTGGTATGAGATTTGGTTATGGCTGGCGAGCCGCTTGAAAGTGCGGTAATGGTAAGCGAAAGGGTGTTTCTCATGGAGGATAAAAAGTATTTTTTTCAAAAACTCACACCTGTGAGTAATGCCGATATATCCGTGTACGAGGAGGCAATTAACTTTGCCTTTGATAACTCAGATGTAAAAAATGTGGCTATTTCCGGCGCATACAGTGCAGGCAAAAGCAGCATACTCGAATCATACAAAACAAAGCACAAAGATTATCGCTTTGTACATATTTCTCTTGCTCATTTTCGTATTCCCGAGCAGGAGAACAGCGAATCGGAGGAGGCTGTCAAAGAGTCCGTTCTTGAAGGAAAGATACTGAACCAGATAATACATCAGATACCAGCAGAAAGAATTCCGCAAACAAACTTCAGAGTCAAAAAAGGTGTTAGTTCGAAGAACCTCGCTTTGTTAACTGCATTTGCAAGTTTGTTCATTGGGAGTATTGTATTTCTGCTCTCATCATTGAGAGTAGCTTCGTTTGTTGCGGCGTTGCCGGACAATTGGGTGAAGAGCATATTATTAGTATTGTTCAGCCCATATGCGACTATCCCTGCCACCTTGATTTGTGCTGCTTGCTCTGTTTCTTTTATATTTTTGCTTATAAAGGCACAAAAAAACAAGAATATATTCCGTAAAATCAGTCTGCAAGGCAATGAGATAGAAATTTTCGAAGAGCAGGATGATTCCTACTTTGACAAATACCTCAACGAAGTTCTGTACCTATTTGAAAGCGTAGAAGCGGATGTAATTGTCTTCGAAGATATGGATAGATTTAACGCCAGCCGTATTTTCGAGCGGCTACGCGAGGTGAACACACTCGTCAACATTCAACGAATGAAAGAGTATGGCGGCAAATTTGTACCGCTTAGGTTCTTCTATTTGTTACGTGATGATATTTTTGTTTCAAAAGATAGGACAAAATTCTTCGATTATATTATCCCAATAGTACCCGTTGTGGATAGTTCCAACTCTTACGAGCAGTTCCTGAAACACTTGAAAGAGGGAAATCTGCTTGATGAGTTCGACCAGAGTTTTCTGCAAAGCCTGTCGTTGTACGTTGACGATATGCGAATCCTCAAGAATATTTACAATGAGTTCGTGGTGTATATTCATCGCTTGAACACCACGGATTTGGATTGGAATAAAATGATGGCGATGATTGCATATAAAAACCTGTTCCCTCGTGACTTTAGCGACCTGCAACTCGCTAGAGGTTTTGTTTTCACATTGTTTGAACATAAGCCACGTTTAATTGATGAATCCTTAGAATCAGCAAAAGGGCAAAGGCAAGAATTGCTTGACAGAATGGAGTGGGCAAAAAAAGAAACCTTGACTTCTCAACAAGAATTAGATGATGCTTATGCCGCAAAATGCAACCAACTGCCCAGAATGCCCTATAATAGTAGCCAATTGACAAAAGAATCTCAGGAAAAGAAAAAGCAATATGATACCGAACTTTCCCAAAGAAAACAAGCTGTTCAAGATATATTGGATGGGAATTTACCAAAATTCGAATCCGAACTGGCTGAAATTGAACACAAAATTGTTTTGATGCGGACAAAAAAACTGAAAGATCTTATAACCAGAAATAACATTGATGGCGCTTTTGCCGTCATCCATATCAATGAAATTGACGAGGTCAGTGAGTTCAAAGAGATTAAGGGTAGCGATTATTTCGCTCTTCTCAAATTCCTGATTCGTAGTGGCTACATTGATGAAACATATACCGATTACATGACATATTTTTATGATGATAGCATAAGCGCAAACGACAAGACTTTTTTACGACGCATTACCGATAGGCGCGGTGCAGAGTACACATATACACTCAGAGAACCAAAAAAAGTCATTGAATCTCCCGTTCTCAGAGATGTGGAGTTTGAACAAGAAGAAGCATTGAATTTTGACCTGCTTGAATGCCTGCTTCTTAACGACGCAATATTGAAATATGCCACATATCTGAAAACGCTTATCGCACAAATTAGGGGGACGAGCAACTTCGGTTTTGTGTCCAAATTTTATGATACGGGCAAAGTTCACAAGCAACTTGTTGTCAGAATAAATGTACAATGGTCAGATTTCTTTTCCCTTGCGTTGCGGGGTAAAGCCTTGCCTTCCGCTCAGATTCGGCGGTATTCAATAGACACGCTTTACTTCTCCGATGAGGGCGCAATCATTTCAGTCAATGTTGATAATTGTTTGACCGAATACATCTCCCATTGCCAGGATTACTTAGACATTGAGCAGCCTGACATAAATAGACTGATTTCCGGCTTTTCGCTAATTAACGTTTCATTTGCCAGGATTGATTATGACAAAGCAGACAAAAACCTGTTTGATGAAGTTTATCGGAGGAGTTTATACGCCCTTACCTTTGAGAACATCTCATTAATGCTCAAAAAAGAATATGACATCGAAAGCGACTCTGAAGTTACCCATAAGAATTATACGCTGATACAGAGCCGTGCTGACTCCCCGTTGAGGGGGTATGTTTCTGAAAATATGTCCGCGTATACGGAAATAGTTCTCACTAATTGTCACGGTAACATATCTGATGACGAGAGCGTTGCCATTAGCCTATTAAATAACTCTGATGTAGAGGTTGCCGCGAAGAAACAGTACATCGAATTGCTCTCTACGATTATTGCTGAAATTACACAAGTTACGGAATCCAACCTTTGGACAGTAATGATAAATCGAGGAATAGTCGCGTTTTCTGTAATCAATTTTATAAACTACTACCAGAAGCACGGGATTGATGCAATTCTTACCGAATATATAAATAATGCAACATCAGAAGTCGATTTTACGCCCACCGCTGATGTTTTTGGAAAGGAAGCAGCAGAGAGCCTATATGTTGTAGTTGCAATATGTAACGGCATCGCCACTGATAAATACAGAAAAATACTGGTCGATTTGGGTTATTATTTCAACAATTTTAATGCCGATGACATCGCTGATGAAAAATTCGAAGTGCTTATTGGCGAAGGAATCTTGCAAATGGATACGGAGAGTTTGAGATTTGTTCGTGAAAAGTATAGAAAACACCTCTATGCGTTTGTCCAACGGAATCTCGACGAGTATCTTGCGTTACAAGCGACCGAAATATTTAGGCTTGATGAAGCACTTCAAATCATCACGTGGAATATTGATGATGACCAAAAAGCAGGGTTAATCGCCTTTACTAATGAGCAGATTTCCATTGTTGGGAAGCGATACTCTGATGCGGTTAACGCATATATTATAACCCATAATTTAAAAGCAGAGGACAAGCAGCATCTCTATTCACACTATTTGCAATATGGAGCGAAGGCGCAGGCGGTGATAGCTACATTAGCAGCAGAGGGAGTTAGGGAGATTATTACCAACAATATGGCGGTGGATGATAACCTGCTATCTATTTTGCTTCAAGTAGAAGCGGTAACCCGCGACCAGAAGATCATGCTCTTTGCAATGGCAATACCGGTGCTAAACGAGGACACTTGTATCACTCATTTCGATGAATTGGAACTTTCTGATTTGAAGGGAATATTTTCGAAAGGTGGAGGCCGTAGGAATTATGAAAAGAGTGGGGATGTTTCTACGATACTGGATGCACTCAAATTGAATGGCTGGATTTACGAATACCGTGATGACGAGAGGAACAATGATAGGTATATAATTATAAAAAACAGGCCGCGAAGTATAGGACACGTGATACTGGACTAATGTTTATTCACAAGGCATTCTGTGCCTGAAGAGCCGAACTTCGTCTAATGTTTATAACTATAAAACAATTCTTATGATGAAAACAAAATAGTAAGGAGACAGAACCAGAATGGAAGACTATACAATAGAGCAAATTGATTTGGCACACCAAAATGTGCAACAACTAATTCAAATTGTACATAATTTAGAACAAACATTTAAAGGACGACATTTTACTTTAGATGGGCATCTAGTTGGTTCTATTGGAGAAGTATTAGCTTCTTATCATTACGGTATTAAACTATACGAAGCATCTGCTGCAATACATGATGGGGAAGCACCAGATGGACGAAATGTGCAGATTAAAATGACGCAAGGGAGTACAATAGTTATATCAGAACAACCAGATAATCTAATTGCTCTTTATATGAATCGAAGAACGGGAGAAGTGCAGGAGATTTATAATGGACCTGGCGCAGTTCCTTATATTAAATCCTATGAGTATAAAAAGCACAATAATAGGTATATGTCTGTTTCAATGCTATACCAAGAGGATACCAAGGTCAAACCGAGTGAACGTATTCCTGCAATACATGAAATAACAAAGTTTAGAAAACAGATTCGTAAAGAAAGTAATAAAATGAATCAACAAGGATTATCCAAGCAATATTCAAAATCAACGACAGATGTTGGATATATCAACAAGAATAACCAAGAGAATTGTGGGATAACAGGAAAAGAAAGAACACATACTGGACAAAAACTCTATCAAATGAAATGTGGGAAATGCGGCTTTTTTTATGAAGCGAATGGGTGTGATATCTGGCTACGCAAGTGTCCAGGGTGTCAAGCTTAATTCATCAAAGGGAATTTGCTCGCTTTAAGACCAATGAAAGAAATGAGAAGAAACGATTGCCAGAAATATTGAAGCAGATTAGAAACATTTAGTAAAAATAAATTACCATGTAATAAATATGCGAAAACTTAAGAATTTCAAGTCAGATTAGAAATCCACAGAGGAATGCAATACAGCGTATTAATATGCGTAGCCGACCAATAGAATTATTAGGAGCATAGGGGATTGGGGTTCCCCCAACAAGCTTTTTCGGGATTGACGATCAAGGCAATTCCGAAAAATCGCAAGTGTATATACACTTGCATTGCTTGCTATTTTTGTTTTTCTGTTTCTTGATTTGTATGGTTTTCTTAATGGTACCAATGAAGGTGGGTTCAGTTATAGGTAATTTTGAGATCATTAATTAGGAATAATGCCGAATAAAAAATATAAAGGTAAATTGTGTAAATGGATTTTATTAAGTATTTATCGGACAAACATAATATACATTTAAGTGAACAACAGCAAAAAGCCGTAATAAACGTGGAGGGGCCGATTCTATTACTTGCAGTGCCTGGTGGTGGAAAGACAACTGTTATTATTTCCCGATGTGCAAATATGGTAATTAATAATAAAATTAAATCGGAAAATATCCTCACATTAACATTCAGTAGAGCATCGGCGTTGGATATGAAACAGAGATTTCTGAAAGCCTTCGGAAGTGAAACAGGAGTGAACCTTCATTTTTCTACGATACACAGCTTCTGTTTTTCTGTGTTGAGAACTTATTATCAGAAAATGAATTTGACATTACCAGTTATTATTGATGATGAAAATGCACCTATAACAAAAAATCAGTTACTGCGGCAGATTAACCAAAAAATTAATGGATCATATATTAGTGATGACAAACTTGATGAACTTTCGAATGCAATTTCTTATATTAAAAACAGAATGATTCCTGAAAATGAGATCGAAGAAAAAATAGAGAGTGTAAAAAATATAGCTGAAATTTTCAAAAGTTACGAAGCATACAAGAAACAAAACCAGTATATTGATTTTGATGATATGCTTACAAAAACTCTTGAATTATTTCATGCAAATGAAGACCTGATCAACTCATACAGAAACAAGTATAAATATATAAACATAGACGAATCTCAGGATACTTCATATTTGCAACATGAGATCATAAAATGTCTTGCGAGTCCAAGAAACAATATTTTTATGGTAGGGGACGAGGATCAGAGCATATATACATTCAGAGCTGCATGTCCCAAAGCTTTATTGGATTTTGAGAGAACATATCCGAGTGCAAAAGTATATTTGATGGAGAATAATTATCGCTCAACAAAAGGTATTGTTAATGCGGCAAATAAGTTCATTAAACAAAATAATGAACGTCATGATAAAAATATGTTTTCGGACAGGGAAGAGGGAGCGCCAGCTAAGCTCAATTGTCTGAAGGATAAAAATGATCAATATGAACATATTGCATCCATATTGAAAAATGAAGAAGACTTTTCTGAAGTTGCTGTACTTTATAGAAATAATGTATCGGCTGTCCCATTAGCTGATATATTTAGCAGATGCAGTATCCCATTTTATCTCAGGGAAGCTAAGATTAATTTCTTCAAGCATTGGGTAACAAATGATATTATTTCATTTATGGACCTTTCTTGCAATTTGAATGATATTGGTGCATTTAATCAGATATACTATAAAATGAATGCATATCTTTCAAAAGCTATTGTTGAATATGTAATTGAAAACAGACATTTGAAACAGAATTTATTTGATGTTCTTTTAGATTATCCTAACTTGACAGAGAAGCAACAATTAAAACTCAAAGATATAAAGAATAACCTTGGTAAAGTAGCCAGTATGAAAGCACGGGATGCCATTGAGTTCATTGAGCATGATATGGAATATGGAGAATTTTTAAAAAGACAAAGTAGTAGTGGGAGTGAGACCACAGATAATTTGATGCAAATTGTAAGTGTATTGAAAAACATTGCTGCCAAAACAGGAAGTATACTAGACTTTAAAAACAGGCTGAAACAGCTACAACAAATAATGGACAACGCTAAATTCAACAAGGAGAAAAATGCGGTAACACTTTCTACAATTCATTCGAGTAAAGGTCTAGAATTCAATAAAGTATATATTGTTGATCTTTTTGATGGACAGTTTCCAACAGCGAATAGCATAAGTGAATACAATGACGGGAGCAAAACGCTTATGGAAGAAGAGGTACGCCTTTTTTACGTTGGTGCGACAAGAGCTAGACACCATCTTGAGTTTCTGACATCTGATTTTTCAGATGGGAGGAAAGTGAATCCTTCTCGTTTTATTGGACAATTTATGTCTGCATATAATAAACCAAAACCTATAGCAGTTACTAATAATAATTTAATATGTTCGGATAACTATATTGATTTGGGTCATGTTACGGAAAACAACTTAAATATGGGGATAACTGTTATTCATAAAAAGTATGGAGTCGGTGATGTTCGAGCGATAAATCAAAAAGCTGATCTACTTGAAATTTGCTTTGCAAATTCAGGCTTACGAATATTTTCTTTAAAAACATGTATTGGTGCAGATTTTTTACATATGCTTAAGAAAAATGAAATCGTTGATATGCAATTTTAATACATTTAAAATAGTTACCATTCATAACGCATCTTTCAAAAAATCCAGGGAGGCTTCGCGGATCTTGTTTTTACAAAAAACAATGCCGGAATGGCCACAGCGGAACAGAAGTCTCTTGGGCTTGTCCCACGCTTCCCAGAGAAGATTGGTATCTTCCATAAGAACATATTTGTCATAAATGCCGCTTATAAGAAGTATCTTTTCCTTTGGGATTGCTGGTTTGAAGTTGCTTGGAACCATTATCGACCAGTAGTCTTTCAATTTTTCAAATGTGTATCCATGAGCCTCAAAATCTTGCTTAATATATTTGCCGGGGATAGATTTCCAAACACAAAAAGGAATACTGTTTGCATACATCACAGATATGAGTACATCGATTTTTTCCTCAAGAACAGCGGTCAGATTTGCAAAAAAACCGCCCAGACTAATCCCAATAAGAACAACTTTATTGTTCTTTGATTTCAAATACTGGATAAATGATCTCAAATCAGTGATGGATTGTTTTATGGAAAGTAATGTGCTGTCAATATCTGTTGTTACCATCAATTCTCCGTTATAGAGAGAAGTCTTTGATTCCCTGCTGAAATGATGCGGCAGTTCAAATGTAAAAATGTTATAGCCCATTTCCTTAAAAACATTGAGATATATATTATCAAATTTATCGAAACTCTTCATTCTCCAGCCGTGAACAAAAATGACACTGGTTTTGGCGTCGGTTTTTTTATTTTTATAATAGTCGCCAGCAGCAAATGCGTTTGAATCACCATTCCCGGGTATCTCACTTTTAAATTTGAATCTTCCAACGTTATAATTATCCCTTGAATCAATTTGTTCAAAGATAACGTCAGGAACTGTCGGGTCCGGATAAAAAGATTTTAGTTCTTCTATAGGGATTGCCGGATTCCTCGATTCATAAAAACGACTGACTTTGCTTTTTTCTTTATGCATATCAGCCAAAGCGCAAATATCGAAAAAATTAGAGATAAGCCTGTTCAAAAATAGTACCCCTTACCTTTGATTATAGTTGTGATTATAACATAATCCTCATTAAAGAAAATGCCTAAAAAAGTAATTCTTATAAGAATTTTTCCAAATTCACATCGATAGTGTAATACACACTAATAGTCTGTTATAAGAATAGTTAAAAACTGCTAAATTTCTTATAGGTGATTTGATGAGCGTAAATTATGAAAAACTTGGTAAGAGGATAAAAACTGCAAGAAAGGCAAAGAAACTCACACAGGAATATCTTGCAGAAAAGATTGGCTTAACCGACAGATACATATCAAATATTGAGTGTAGTGCATCCAAACTGAGCCTGGATACTCTTGTGGACATATGCAATGTTCTTGAGGTAACTGCAGACTATGTATTGCTGGATTCAGTTTATGCTTCAAAAGAAATGATGATGGATGAAATTGCCCAGAAGCTGAAAAAATGTTCTGACAAGAATATCAGGTTGATTTCATCGATAATAACTACCATATTGCAGGAACAGGAAGAGGAAGACAGCAAGGCAAAGGGTTAGGACATTTCGACATTTCTATTATTTCTCAGGGCCCATTACTGCTTTTCAGTGTACATACAATAGAACATCGAGGGGTATCGGTTTTGAATATAATCAAGCTGATGATTGTTGAAGATGATATTGGCTGGCTAAAGAGCATGTCTATTTTTTTGGCCAAAGAAGAGGATATTGTTATAGCCGGGACAGCTTCTGGAAGGGAGTCAGCTGTTGAGGTAGCCAGAGCCTGTTTGCCGGACGTTATATTAATGGATATCAATCTTAATGGAAACAGCTGCGATGGGATTATTGCTGCTGCCGAAATATCACAATTCTCAGTTGCTAAAATCATTATGATGACTTCTCTCAGTGAGCAGGAAATAATAATCGATTCATTTAATGTTGGTGCTATCAACTATATTCCCAAAGAAAGATATAATGAGCTCCCCGGGGCTGTAAGGTCAGCCATGGAGTCTGAGACGCCCATGCAAGTTCTTCTGAGGGAATACTCCCGATTAAAAAGGGAAGAACAGCTAAGCGTTCTGACTGAATCAGAAAGAGAAGTATTTGAATTGCTTGGTAAAGGATATAAAAAGCATGAGATTGAAACTAAGCTTTTTAAAACTGATAATACAGTAAAGAGCCAGGTTAAGAGTATTTTACGGAAGATCGGAGTAAAATCAAGTCTCGAAGCAATAAAGAAAGTGAAAAGCGGGGGTGTTCTTAAGTGAAGCTCATCCCAATCATTTGCAGAATACATAGGGAGAAATATTAATGCTGGCTTTGCTTATTTCGCTCTGGACGATTTCAATAATACTTTTAGTTGCCGATCCCAAAACCGAATCAACCCGATGGCTTGCAGCGATAAGTTTTTTCTCCGGACTTGGAGGCCTGGCTATTGTTATAAGAGCAAACATCATTCCATATTTCCAGGCAAAGATAACCCAGGATATAAGAGCGATAGACAACCTCATGCTGGCCTATGATATTTCAACTTCTCTGGCCCATTATATTGCGCCATATACCCTTCTTATATACGGTATTTGTTATTCTGACCTGATCAGAGATTATTGGAATAGAAAGAAACTGATTATCATAGGGTTTTTATTATTACCGCCGGTGGCAATGTTCATTTTATTCCCAATAAGGCCGTTTTTAACATCTTATCCGGTTTTGTCGATATGGGTTACACCATATGTATTAGGTGCGAATTTCATGCTGGTTTATTCGTTCATAAGGACGAAAGAACCCAAAATGAAGCAGCAACGGTTATTGACATGTGTGATAATAACTCCGGGGACGTTGATGTCCCTGGCAACAAATTTCCTGCTCAGGGCTTTTAATATAAATGATGCATTTTATTATAATGTCTTTATAATAGTCCTTCAGTTTGTTGCATTCATTTTCTTTGCAATCAAGCAGGGTGCACTTGGTGTTAAAGTCACGCTTGAAAAGAACAGCATGGACAGAACGATGCGGGCTCTGACTTCCGGTACAGCTATTTTGAATCATACAATAAAGAATGAAGTTCTGAAAATATCAATATGTATGAATAACATTGAACATTCAATAATCAAGAACAACGAAAAGCGGGAAAAGATTTCTGCCCCCAAATATAGTGAAGCTGGCAACCCTGATGATGAACATGCCTATGAGTTGGACAATAATGTTATATCTGATGTTCATGAAAATGTTTCAATAGTAAATGATTCAACCAATTATCTTGTTCTTATGATTAACAAAATCCAGAATCATGTTAAAGATATTATACTTGATGAAAGTGAAATTTTGGTAGGCAGCGTAATTGATAAAGCGGTCAACATGGTTTCTCTTTTTGCCAGGAACAAAAATATTGCTTTGTCCCCAAAACATGGCTATGAGTATTTAATGATAGGCGATGGTCTTCATCTCCAGGAAACATTAATCAATATTCTGAAAAACTCGATTGAAAGTATTGAATCAAATGGAGCAATAACTATTGATGTAATAAAAAAGAACAAGGTCTTGTCCATATTGATAAAAGATAATGGGTCTGGAATTTCGAAGGAAAATCTTACACGGGTTATAGATCCGTTTTTTTCAACAAAACACCGATCAGGAAACTTCGGACTTGGCCTTTCATATTGTTACAGTGTAATGCAGCATCATGGTGGATCGCTGGAGGTTGAAAGCGAAGAAGGAAAAGGTACGACAGTAACACTGAACTTCCCGGCGAAAAGGGTTGTTATGCAAAGTGATCTTGGATTGAAAATTCAGAGAGGTTCATAATGCTTTGCTTTGTAGCATACTTCCTTCATGGATATGCTTTTAGTAGATGAAAAAGAACAGTGGTAAGATGCTTAGTTTAGTATTTAGATTTCAAATGCCTATCTATAATAACAATTAACAAGAAAGAATCAATTGAAGAACATATCTGAAGCAAATCAAGAAAATATCTAGAACTGTTGAAGGCTACCTTCTCCTTTATTAGGTATGCACATACTTAATAAATAATATTTGACATAACGAATTCGCAGTGTTAATATGAACATAAAGCAATAAGCGATATAGTTATACCAATTATTTAAGTATGCATATACCTATTGAGGAGATGGATTTATGGTCGAAATGGACGAACGATTGGTTTTTAAAACATCAGATTTGATGAGAGGTCATTTTCAGGGTGATGAGATTGTAAGAATCAATATTGGCATGGCGTTTATTAAGTGGGCACTAAAACAGGGACAACTAGAGTCCTACTGTTTCGACCAGAAGTATTTTTGTGATGGAGAATCTCTTGGTAACAAGCTCAAGTCTATAGCCAGCCATGTGGAAGAGTACTATCCAATCCTAAATGGTGTTTTACTGTCACTGCTCCCGAATAGGTTTGAGCAAGATTTAAGTGATATGAATGCAATTGTAAATGCATTTACTCTTCCAAATTGGGATGATTACAGTTCGGTTGAACTCCAGAGGTTGTTTAATGCTCTCGTTATGGATGCAGATGGACAAGATGATATCTATTCAACTCCCGGTAGCATCCGTACAATTATGAATAAACTGATTAATTCGGTAGAAAACATGTATGTTGCAGATTTGTTTTCCGGTGCTGGTAGTTGCTTGGCCTCAGTCTCTAGTGAGTACAAAGATCTGAATCCTATGTTGTATGGTGAAGAAATCAATTTTGATATGCATGGTATTTCAAATATGCTTTTCATCATTAATGGAGTTAGCAATGTGCAGATAGCACAAAGAAATGTATACACCAACTCAGAAGCGGACTATGAGAAATTTGATAATGTATTAATGGATTCTCCTTTTGCGCTCAGTGTTACAATCGAGGACTCCTCAGTGTATAAATATGGCCTACCGTCAAAGAGTTCTGCTGACTGGGCTAACTATCAGATTGCGCTTTGCAAATTGAAACCAACGGGTAGGGGTATAGCAACTATTTCGGTAGGTGGCCTTAATAGGGCAAGTGATATAAAAATTCGAGAAGGAATAATAAAAGATGATTTAGTCGAAGCAGTGATAATGTTACCAAGCAGTATGTATGCCAATACTGCTATTCCTTCAGCTCTTCTAGTGTTTAATAAGCATAAATCAGAAGTCATGAAGAACAGAGTAGTCATGATTGATGCCTCAGAACACTACATCAGAAAAAACAGAAGGCAGAACAGTTTAACTAATGAAACAATCAGCAGAATTATTAATGCCTTTCAAAACGGAACAGAAGAAAAGCGATTCTCAACAGTTGTTGATATCTGGACACTAAAAAAGAATGTGTATAATCTCAACGCCTCTTACTATCTGAATGCACAATTGATTGAGCAGCAGCTGAACGATTCAATATCATTGAAAGAAATTGCAGAAATACTACCTGGAGTACAGGTATCAGCAAGCGATCTGGAAGTGCTTAAGAAAAATTCAACGCATTACTTCCTCAATGTCAGGAATATTCAAGACGATATGATCCTCTACGAAGAGGAGGAACGCATTCGTGATAAAAAGGTGAACTGGTATGGGAAATATGATATTCAGGCAGGGGATATCATTATGACGACAAAGGGCACCACTGCTAAGGCAGTAATTGTTCCTGATGATTTTCAACCAGCATTTATTTCAAACAACCTAACGATTATTCGAGTGAAGAAGGAAAAGTACAGCCCATACGTTTTGTTGAAGTACCTTAGAAGTGATTTGGGAAGGCTTGTACTTGATAGCGTGACTACGGGTGCTGGGGTCAGAATTATCAATGCAAGTAAATTGGGAAACATTGAAATTCCGAATTACGAAACAGAGAAATGTCTACAACTTGGGGAGAGGATAGAATCCAGTTCTCTTGAGTATCAAAAGAAAATCGATGCAGCAAAAAGAAAGCTTGAAGCAGAGGATAAGGAAATTAGCAAAGAACTGGGATTTTGAAACTACTGTCCATACAAAAGGACAGTGGCTGTGTTATAATTTGTCATAGGAAAATCTGTAAACTGAAATAACTAATTTTAAATAGATTAGCGGAGGAAATCAAATGGATAATCAAACTTACAATCAAATCGTCAACTTTATCTGGAGTATTGCAGACGATTGCTTGAGGGATGTATACGTCAGAGGAAAATACAGAGACATTATTCTTCCCATGACGGTTATTAGAAGACTAGATGCAGTACTTGAACCGACAAAGGAATCAGTACTTAAAATGAAAAAGGCGCTGGATGATGCTGGCGTTATTGAGCAAACAGCGGGTCTTTGCAGTGCGGCAGGACAAGCCTTTTGTAATTCCTCCCCATTTGTACTCAAAGATTTGAAATCCAGAGCGAAGAATCAGCAGCTTAAAGCGGACTTTATCGCATACCTTGATGGATTTTCACCGAATGTTCAAGAGATTCTCAGCAAGTTTGAGTTTAGAAATCAAATCGACCGTATGATTGATGCCAATATTCTTGGTGCGGTTATTGAAAAGTTTGTTAGTCCGACCATTAACCTGAGTATTCATCCGGTTTTAGATGATAAAGGTGAAGTTAAACTACCGGGACTTGATAATCACACAATGGGGGTTATCTTTGAAGAGCTTATCCGTAAGTTTAATGAAGAAAATAATGAGGAAGCCGGAGAACACTTCACACCAAGAGATGTAGTCGAGTTAATGGCGGATATGACGATTTTGCCGGTTGTCGAAAAACTGAAGGATGGATCATATCTTGTTTATGACGGTGCCTGCGGTACTGGCGGTATGCTTACCATCGCAGAGGAACGTTTGTTAGAACTGGCAGCAAAGAACAATAAGCAGGTATCGATAAATCTTTTCGGTCAGGAAATCAACCCTGAAACCTATGCCATTACGAAAGCGGATATGCTTCTGAAAGGTGAAGGAGAGCAGGCAGACAATATTAAACTGGGATCTACGCTATCTGATGATCAGCATGCCACCAAGTACTTTGATTTCATGCTATCCAATCCACCATACGGTAAGAGCTGGAAGACGGATATGGATCGCTTGGGTGGAAAAGGCGATATTTCAGATACCCGTTTTGTGGTATCACATAAAGATGAACCTGAGCTGAAGATGATTCCTCGATCTAGTGATGGGCAGTTGTTGTTCCTGGCCAATAAAATCAGCAAGATGAAGCACAATACAGAGCGTGGAAGCCGCATAGTTGAGGTTCATAATGGCTCATCATTGTTTACTGGTGATGCGGGCCAGGGAGAGAGCAATCTCAGAAGATATATCATTGAAAATGACTGGCTGGAGGCAATAGTAGCCCTTCCTGAAAATATGTTCTATAACACCGGAATTGCAACCTATATCTGGATAGTCACAAACCGAAAAGCAACTCGCAGACAAGGCAAAGTGCAGCTCATTGATGCAACTTCGATGAAATCACCCCTTAGAAAAAATCTTGGCAATAAAAACTGCGAACTCACACCTGAGATTCGTGCTGAAATCACAAAACTTCTGATCGGTTTTAATGAAACGGAGCAATCTAAGTTATTTGATAATAAAGAATTTGGCTACTCGAAAATTACAGTTGAGAGGCCACTCAGACTATCGGTAGATTTATCGAAGACTCACCTGGCCGAGTTCGAGATAGTGTGCATTGCAGCTGATGATCTGCCAGTTTTGCGACTATTAAAAGAAGTGGCTAAGCAATTTGATTATGATAAGCTCATGGATTTCAATTTATTCGCCAAAGCCTTGGACAAAGCAACAGACCATTTAAATATGAAGTTACCAGCTAAAAGATTGAACTTAATTAAGAATCAGTTTGCAGAGGTAGATGAAGCCGCTGAAAAAGTGATCAAGAAGATACACAAAGCAGGAAAGGTGGAGAAAAATCCGCTTAATGGATTCTTTGAAACAGTACAAGGAATTGTTGAATATGAGCCTGATACTAATTTGCGTGATACAGAGCAGGTACCACTGCTTCATGAGAATGGTATTGAAGGGTTCTTCAAGGATGAAGTATTGACCTTTGCGCCAGATGCATGGATTGATCCTTCAAAGACTCAGATTGGTTATGAAATCAGCTTTACAAAGTATTTCTACAAACCAGCGAAGCTGAGATCGTTAGAAGAAATTGTTGCAGACATAAAAGCATTGGAAGTAGAGACTGAAGGCTTACTGAATGAGATTATAGGGGGCTAAGGAAATGAAAAATAATAAGCTTAGACCTTATGAAGATATGAAAAATAGCCGTCAAGATTGGCTTAATGAAGTCCCGAACCATTGGAAACTAGCTAAAGCAAAAAGAATATTTAGAGAAACGTCAATTAAGAATTATCCCGATGAAGAATTGCTATCCGCAACACAAAATCGTGGTGTAATACCAAGAAGATTGCTTGATACTCGAGTAGTTATGCCAATGGGAAATTTTGAATCATTTAAACTTGTGAAAGAAGGAAATTTTGTTATTAGTTTAAGGTCCTTTCAGGGAGGGCTAGAGTATTCTAAATATCAAGGAATCGTCAGTCCTGCTTATAATGTTTTGGAAGAATACATTGGCCAAAACAGGATGTATTTTAAGCACTTGATGAAATCGAAAGTATTCATAAGTGAGTTGCAAAGAAATGTAACTGGTATTAGGCAGGGTAAAAATATTGATGTAAATGATTTTAAAGAAATTGTTCTACCAATCCCACCACGCGCTGAACAAGACCAGATTGTTGGGTATCTTGACTATCAAATGGTCAAAATCAATAAATTCATCAAAGCTAAGAAAAAACTGATTGCTGTATTAAAAGAACAAAAGCAAGCAATTATCAACGAGGCCGTAACAAAAGGTTTGGATCCGAATGTAAAGATGAAGCAATCTGGCATTGAGTGGCTTGGAGAGGTACCTGAGCATTGGGAAGTAATAAAATTAAAATATCTCACAAAATCAGCATTTCAGTATGGTGCTAATGAGTCAGGGTACCAGTATGAAGAAAATTCTTACAGATATATTAGAATTACTGATATAAGCCAAAATGGCGACCTGAAACCGGAAGGAGCACTTTATTTACCGGAGACTATAGGATTAAACTACCGGGTTAAAGAAGGAGACATACTTTTTGCAAGAAGTGGTGCTACAGTTGGAAAATCATTTTTGTTTAAAGATATGTACGGACCATCTGCGTATGCTGGTTATCTTATTAAATTCGCACCTTTTAGAAAAAAAGTCTTACCTGAATTTGTATATTTTTACACAATGTCTTCGGCATATTCATTATGGTTAAATCAGATTTTTATTCAATCAACAATTCAAAATGTAAGTGCTGAAAAGTACAAAAACCTTGTGGTTCCGCTACCTTCCGTTGAGGAACAATCAAAACTGCTTATTTATATCAAGGAAAGAATAGGAGTGTTTGATAAATCAATATTAAGAATATTATCTGAGATTGAGCTAATTCAAGAATACAAAAACAGCCTCATCTCTGATGTTGTAACAGGTAAAGTTGATGTTAGAAATATCGCCGTTGATGAACTGGAAGAAGAAATTATCCAAGGAACAGAATATGATGAAGACTTGATAAATGAAGAATCTCTTGAAGAAGAGGATGGTGATGAATAGTGCCGAGTAATGTTAGAGAAGAAGGTTTTGAAACCCTTATAGTCAAGTATTTGACTGAATTCAATGGATATGAAGAAGGAATGAATGTTGACTTTAATCGGGATTATGCAGTCGATGAAACCAGATTATTTCGATTCCTTGAGGCTACTCAGCCTGAAAAGCTTGAGAAGTTGGGATTGGAGATTGAAGCGAATAAAATTAAATTTCTGAATCGCTTACAAGGCGAGATTGCTAAAAATGGCGTGATAGATATCTTAAGAAATGGGTTTAAGATCTACCCTGTTACTTTAGATATGTATTACATGATGCCATCAGTACATAACCCAGTGGCGAAGGTGATGTATGAAAAGAACATTTTCAGTGTCACACGCCAGTTGATGTATTCAAAGGACAGTACCAGATTAGCTCTGGATTTTGCTGTGTTTTTAAATGGTCTGCCCATTATGACATTTGAGCTTAAAAATCGATTAACAAAACAAAATGTTGATGATGCTATTCTGCAATATAAGACGGATAGAGATCCAAAAGAACTCTTGTTTAATTTTGGCCGCTGTATGGTTCATTTTGCAGTTGATGATAATCAAGTTGCTATGTGTACGAAATTGGACGGCAAGAAATCATGGTTCCTGCCGTTTAACAAAGGCTATGAAGGTGGGGCAGGTAACCCGCCTAATCCTTCAGGCATAAAGACAGACTATTTGTGGAAAGAGATGCTAACCAAATTAGAACTGTCAAATATTATTGAAAACTTTGCACAAATCATTGAAGAGCGAGATGAGGAAACAAAGAAGATAAAGTGCACACAGATATTCCCACGGTACCATCAGCTTTCTGCGGTCAAGGCGTTACTAGTAGATGTTGCAGGGAACGGTATTGGGCAGAAGTATTTAGTTCAGCATAGTGCCGGAAGCGGCAAATCAAACTCTATAGCTTGGCTGGCGCATCAGCTTGTTTCTATGCAGCGATTTGGAAAGCCTGTTTTTGATTCGATCATTGTCGTAACTGACCGCATAAATTTGGACAAGCAAATTAAAAATACGATTAAAGGATTTATGCAAGTGGCCAATACAGTTGGTCATGCGGATAGTTCCGGTGATTTAAAGAGGCTTCTTCAAGATGGAAAGAAGATCATTGTTACAATCGTCCACAAATTTCCTTATATCCTTGATGATATTGGGACTGCCCATAGACAGAATAACTTTGCAATCATCATTGACGAAGCACACTCCAGCCAAAGCGGCAATATGTCGGCTAAAATGAATATTGCCCTTTCATCTGACTTTGAAGAAGGTGAGGAAGAGTCGACGGAGGATAAGATCAATAATATCCTTGAAGGCCGGAAAATGCTTAAGAATGCCAGTTATTTCGCATTTACTGCAACACCAAAGAATAAGACACTTGAAATGTTTGGTGTACCTTATGAAGCGGAGGGAAAGATTAAGCACAAGCCATTCCATAATTATACGATGAAACAAGCCATTCAAGAGGGCTTTATACTTGACGTACTCAAGCATTATTCGCCAATCAATAGCTATTATAAGATTGCTAAGACGGTTGAGGATGACCCGCTATTTGACAAAAATAAAGCTCAGAAGAAGCTTAGAAAGTATGTGGAGTCCCAAGAAAAGGCCATTGAGCTAAAAGCAGAGATCATGATGGATCACTTCCACGATCAAGTTATTGCCAAAGGGAAAATTGGTGGACAGGCTAGGGCAATGGTGGTAACGAGTAGCATTGAAAGAGCGATTCGGTATTACTATGCCATTTATAATTATATGCAAAAGCGCAGAAGTGCTTATAAGGCCATTGTAGCTTTCTCAGGAGAATTTGATTATGGCGGCAAGAAAGTGACTGAAAGCTCCATCAACGGCTTTGCCAGCAGTGAAATAGAAAAGCGTATGAAAAGAGATCCCTATCGAGTTTTGGTCGTAGCTAATAAATTCCAGACTGGATATGATGAACCACTCCTTCATACGATGTATGTAGATAAAGTACTGACAGACATCAAAGCTGTTCAGACATTATCACGACTCAATAGGGCTCATCCCCAAAAGTATGATACGTTCATTTTGGATTTTGCAAACGACACGGATACCATCAAGGAATCCTTTGAAAAGTACTATACAACTACTGTTCTTTCAGATGTGACTGATCCTGATAAACTGAATGATCTGGAATCGGACATTAGAGCCTATCATGTTTTTACAGACTACCACGTGGATTCTGTAGTTGAACTTTATCTCAATGGAGCGGATAGAGACCGGCTGGATCCTATGCTTGATTCATGCGCTCATAACTACGAAAAAGACCTGGATGAAAACGGTCAAGTAGATTTTAAGAGCAAATGCAAAGGTTTTGTTCGTACATATGGATTCTTAGCTGCAATTTTGCCATATGGAAATGCAGATTGGGAGAAACTGTCTATTTTCTTGAATCTCTTGATTCACAAACTGCCTGCACCGATTGAAGAGGACTTGTCGGCAGGGATTCTGGAAGCCATCGATTTGGATAGTTACAGAGTAGAAGCACAGACTGCTATGTCGATTGTTCTTGAGGATCAAGGCGAGTATAACATTGATCCGGTTCCGACCAGCGTAGGTGGTGGAAAGGGCGAAGCAGAGCTTGATTTGTTGAGTAACATTCTTTTTGAATTCAATGATTTGTTCGGAAATATTGAATGGAAAGACATCGACCAGGTCAAGAAACGTATTTCTGAGATACCTGAGATGGTTGCAAAAGACAAGGATTATCAAAATGCCATGAAAAACTCTGATAAGCAGAATGCAAAGATAGAAAGTGATAAAGCTCTCAACAAAGCTATTATCAACACCATGACAGATAACATGGAAGTGTTTAAACAATTTAATGACAATCCATCCTTTAAGAAATGGCTGGCAGATATGGTCTTCAACCTGACCTTTAACACTGACGGAGCTGTCTACCAAGGACAAATGAGAATTTGATTTGAGAGAGTGGGGTCCTGCTCATGAAAAGATGGGTAAAGGGATTACTCTCTCAAAAGAAGAGTTAATCAAATTGCGAGATATACTAAATAACATGAACTTGTAAGAAGTGTATAGGACATCTGTGAAGGGCACCCATATAGGATAAAGCTTTGTTTTATTTGGGTGCCCTTTATAAAAAGATTTGGTGGGGATGAAAAAGTATGGGGAAGCCAGAGAGGGTTGGAAGGTTATTAAATAAAATCAATGAAGGAATAGCTTATCATTCAGATGAGTTCTTGATTGGACTCATTGAGATTGATGATGCTTCATATTGTGAGTTGATAGATTTTGCTGGAGCCCTAATCAATAAAGATACCAATGTCTTGAGAGATGATAAATCAGCTATTATATCAATAGCTCTTGTTCTATTTGCAATAAATGAATTTCGTAATGGACAATTTTGGAATGAATTTGCGACTAGGCTAGATTTAGATGAAGCTGAAGTAATGAAAATCGGGAAAAAGTCATTCGAAGATTTTTGTGAAAAGAACGGTTTATATTTTCATGTCGGAAATAAGAACAAAGGCTATGTAACCTCAATTCTTACTCATGCTATCCTCCCCAACGCAAGTATGGCAAAGTTTTTTGAGTTTTTGCATGATTTATACTTTCGAGATTTGGAAGAAGATTATATTGATGCAGAGGTAGAAGAACTTATTCAGTATATGCATCGACTGTTTGCGAAATACCTTGAAGATGATGATATAAGTCTGATTGTTCAAGGATATAAAATGACAATTGCGAATCAACAGCTACCAAAGGCATTCAGGATTGCCTTTGTTAAAGCTGCTGGTGTAGTAGCCCCAATCTTTGAGAGACAGCTCTTTTATATAAACCAATCAAATTATGGTGACACTATTGAGTATTTGGAGAATGATCGCTTTGATAAGTATTTTGAACAATATAGTTACATAGTAAAAGAGAGATTTAACAGGTCGCCAAACAGAAGACATGGTGCGGAACGAGTTAAAAAGTTTCAAAAGGCTCAGTATTACTACGAACAAGGAAAGTTGTATCTGCAAATACCAAAGCAAATTATAGATTCAGATTATATTGAAAATGACATTTTTCTGGAGGTTCTTAATACTAATTCAGTGATTCACAGAGAAAAGGTGTCATTAACTAAAAGTCGTTTATTTTTCAAGTCAGAGCAAGCGGTGGTGTGTTTAACTGCCTTTTATTCGGGATTGGAGTTCCGTCTAGTTAGCGAGCATAAAACAATCTGCACATCTGGGGATGCTTTGAATAGAGAGTACATTATTTTTGACCTTGATGGGAATGAAATTCGACCTAAACAATTATCTGACGATACCGTCAAAGTCCTTACTCATGCGGGATGCGAAGTGCTGTCGGACGATGCTCAAATTGATGTTACGTATGTGGCCAACTATAAAATATCGACAGTATTCCTTAATGAGGAATCCTTACTATTAGTAGGCGACAAAGTTCTGTCAACTAATGTTGCAGTAATTAGAAATGAGATATGCGCCAAGAGTAAGTATTGTGGTGTGATAATAAAAGATTCCATGAAAAAGTCCTATGATGTTTATTCAGAAATTCCAGAAATTCGATTGAGGATACCGTACAAAAAAGGAATCAATGACTATATCATTTCTATTAATGAAAGGAATTTCGCTTTAAGCGATATCGCTGAACATGAAATGAAATTGATTTCTGATGGCAGTGGTGATGAGCTTGGTGTTGTTCGTTTAGATGAACGAGTGATGATGGAGAATAACCCGGTACAAATGATTATTCGAGAAAAAGGTAGCAATAGGGTCTATCTTGAAGAAAGTATTTTTATTCTCAAGTCGCTGCAGTATGAATTTGATCAAAAATACTACTACAAAGAAAAAGTGGCCGAGATAATTAGATTAGAAGCCATTGACTTAGAGTTTCATAATGCATTGCTCCCGCAAAAAGTGAATCTTCGGCAAAATGATTGCTTCAAGACTAAGTTTGATTATAATGCTAATACCTATCAGGTGCTCATAAATGTGCCGGTTTTAAGGTGGAAATTAGGTAGTTTGAGATCGGTGGCAAACAGATGCGATGATATATGGTGGGAAGATGTAGATGAGCAAAAACTATATATCAAGTATCCTAGCCACTTTTCATCACAGCTCCATGTCATTACAGGAACATCATACGAGAAAATTCAAGGCAAAAAAATCGGAGATGAATATAGATACTCAATCGAGCATCTGTTCCAAATCAGAAATCAGGAGCCTGTAATACTTGGCATTATGCTAAGTGGGAAAGAAGAACGAATAACAGAAATTCACTTTAAGCCAGTTGTAAGGGATTTTTCGGTATCTTATTATGATAGGAATAATTTGATACAAGGGCTATATGCACAATGGAAATACATTGGTAGAGGAGACCTACACGTTGACATCATCTATTCGCCAACCCGTAATGTAATAAAGCAGTATATGATACATGACAATGAACAGATTATGGATCGGAACATTGGGCTCTATTACAATGAACATGAAATTGAGATTTATCAATTGAATGAGGATGATTTCTTTGGAGGAGATACAGAAAAAAGAGTATTAGTACATGAAACTTTCATCGTTGGTGATCCGGTTATTGTATGTACAAAGAATAAGGTACTAAAAGGGAAGTATTGTATCAGCGATGAAGATAAATATGCGCTGTCAAATTTTTATCTCAAAGATATAAAGTTTTCGAAAAGAAGAGGCTTTTACGAGGCTACAGGAATGTATTTTATTCGGGATAGATATACCGGCAAAGAACGAGAATGGTATTTTACAGGTCACAATCCCTTTGTTATTAAACCAATATATATTGATACAGATAAGCTAACGTTTGAAATCGTTGACAAAGATGAGGATGGACTAATCTATGATGTTAAAACCCAATATGTAAATCCTCGAGAAGTAGAGCATAATGTGCAGCGGTATAGATTAATTGATGCAGTAGAATTAGAAATTGTAAAGTGAGGTAGCATATATGGGCTTAAATCCATTAATCGCATCAGAAAACATCATAGAGAAATATCTTCGGTATATTGAAACAACATTTTATATTGATGATAAAGAATACATGAAACAATTTAGAAGTTATCTTAAGAAAATAGACCTTTTTGCAAAAGGTCCGTATCTGGATTTTTCGGATTCCTTTGAATTGGGAAAAAGCATAAAACAGCTGATTGATGAAGGGGTATTAAGCCGAGAATTTATCGAACTCTATCATGAAAAAGGTAATTTGTTGACAAGGTCATTATATAAGCATCAAGAGATGTCTATCAGAAAAATAAGAGAAGACCGAAATCTTGTTGTTACAACAGGTACTGGTTCAGGAAAGACAGAATCTTTCCTATTGCCTGTGATTAATTATTTAATGGAGCAGAAAGAGTGTGGCATACTAAACGATGGTGTAAGAGCATTGATTATTTATCCGATGAATGCTCTTGCTAATGATCAAATGAAAAGAATGAGAGAGCTGCTTGCTAATTATCCAAGCATCACTTTTGGCTCATATACAGGTGAAACCGAAAAAAAAGATAAAAATGCATTGTCGAAATATATCTCTTTAAACAGCGGGCAAAAACCGCTACAAAATGAAAGAATATCAAGAAATCAAATGAAGGAAAGAGCACCTCATATTTTGATTACGAACTATGCTATGCTGGAGTATTTGCTGCTCAGACCAGAAGATAATGTTTTTTTTAACGGAGATAACTCGAATCAGTGGAAATTCATTGTACTAGACGAAGCACATACTTATACAGGAGCAACAGGTATAGAAGTATCAATGTTGCTCAGAAGGCTGAAAAATACATTGAATACACGAGAAAACATTCGATTTATTCTTACAAGTGCTACTCTTGGAGACGAGAAAGACAATAAGGAAATCTGTGAGTTTGCTTCAAGACTATGTACAGGAGTAACGTTCGATGAAAATAGCATTGTGAGGGCTTTTAGATTTTCGAACTTCAAATCCAATGATTCAAAAGAATACCCAAGCGACATTTATTCCAAGATTAATCAAATGATTGATGAAAGCGCATCGATAGATGGAATTAGGACATTGATCCTATCCTTTGATAGCGTTTTTATAAGTGCAGCAGAGAATGTTCAAGAGCTGTTATATGACTTTTTGGCGCAGGATCGCTTTTATTACAGAATCAGAGAAGTTCTGAAGAATGAACCAGTCACAATAAAGAAAATATCTGAAGAAATGAAAGTTAACGAAATGGATGTGGTGGCTTTTGTTTCTATTGCCAGAAAAGCTGAAAAAAAGAATATTATGCTTCTTGATGCCAGATACCACATATTTATACGGGCACTTGAAGGGGCCTATGTTGTATTAGGTGCAAATAAGGAGTTATCAATCACACCGAGAGATAAAGCATACATTGGGGGCAAAGAATTTAAGTGTTACAAAATATCGGTGTGCCAGTATTGTGGGCATATTTATCTGGAAGCAAAAAATGAAGATTCGTATTTGGTTCAGAAAAAGGAATACGAGAATAAAGGCATCAATGATTTCTATATGCTTGTTAATGATGAAAAGGATGAATTGTTCGTTGATGATGATGCCCTTGAAGATGATAAAGAAGAAAATGTATTCAACCTTTGTGGCAAATGTGGGAAGATTGAGAAAGCAAATATTGTTAAAGGGTGTATGTGTGATTGCGGTCAAGAACATATTGTAAAAGTAATCGAACTTATGCCTAAAAACAAAGTGTTAAATAAATGTGCATCGTGTGGACTAATAAATACACAAGGAACCGTTCTGAGAGGTTTTTATTTAGGTCAGGAAGCTGCAGCAAGCGTTATCGGATCCAGTCTTTATGAAGAAATTCCCGCACAGTCTGTGGAAGTGCTAGAGAAGGTTCATGAGATTGATGATGATTTCTTTGGTGAAAGCGGCAGTTTGACTGTTAAGGATATCCTTACTAAAAGGGTTGAAAAGCAACTACTTGTTTTTTCTGACAGTAGGCAAGAAGCAGCGTATTTTGCCAGTTATTTTGATTTCACCTATAACAACATACTCAGAAGAAGACTATTTGTTGAAGCATTAAAGGAAATCAGTGAATACTCATCGCCAGATGGAATAGAGATTAATGCGGCTGCAAAGAAACTAGCCGGTCTATTTGAACAGCATCAAATTATTGAGCCTGATTCATCACTTAAGGAAGCATGGAAGACAATCTTATATGAGATCTCGAGCAATGATAGAAATAGTTTAGAGAATATTGGGTTAATCCTGTTTGATTATCAGCCTGATGCATTGCCTCAATTAGGAGCATATAAAGGAAGTGAAGCTAATACGATTCAAAAAGTATTGGCAAACAGCTTTAAAAGGGATTGCATGTTCGATTTTCCACTTGCTAAGGATATGCTTAAAGCGGACAAGGAGTATTACATTTACAAAGGCATTGAATCAACAATGTCAAAGTTTTTAAACAAAGATGAGAACAAGAAAAGCTATAGAAAGTCATGGATTTCAACGAACAATGCAAATGTAAGGTATGACTATATTAAAAAAACATTGAGATCAGGTGATAAGGAAGAGATAAACAAATATCTTGAGAAGATCTGGGATGGTGTATTTATAACAAGAGGTAGATTATCAGCAAAATTACCTGATCAATATGTGATGGACATATCTAAATTTAAAATTCGAACTTCATTTTTTCATGAAATTAAGTGGTATATTTGCAGCAAATGTGGGAAATTAACTACCAACAACATTGGGAATGTATGCCCTGCAAATCGCTGCGATGGGATGTTAAAAGAATGTGATTTTGATGTGGATTTTACTAACAATCATTACAGAAAGCAATATTCAGAACTTGATATTTTCCCAATGAAAGTAAAAGAACATACTGCTCAATTAAGTCCGGATACTGCTAAAAAATATCAAGAAATGTTTATCAGAAAAGATATTAACGTTTTAAGCTGCTCTACGACCTTTGAGATGGGGGTTGACGTTGGAGAATTGGAAACAGTGTTCATGAAGAATATGCCACCTACACCTGCCAATTATGCGCAAAGAGCAGGACGCGCAGGGCGAAGAAAAGATTCTGTTGCCTATTCCCTTACATTTTGCAGATTATCTTCTCATGATCTGACTTATTTCAACGCACCTGTGAAAATGATTAAGGGAAAAATATACCCTCCAAAGTTTAAAATAGAAAATGAAAAAATCGTTAAACGACATATGAATGCTGCAATTATTGCCTCATATTGGAGGACGCATTCAGGAGCATACAAAGATGTTGGCACATTCTTTGATTCCGAAAAATACGAAGTTTTACTTAGTTACATCAAGGACCTGCCTAAAAAAGTTCAAGATTATATATACAAATTTGTGCCTGTTGAGCTTAAAGGAAAGATATCAAACTGGTTGGAAGAACTGATTTCAGAAGATGGAATCTTAGAAAAAGTGCATAGTCAATATATAACTGAATTAGAAGAACTCGCTAAACTACGAAAAGAAGCTCTTGAAAAAGCTGTTCAAGGAGATTCGGTTGGAGATTACATTAAGAAAATTGATGATTATACAGAAAAAATAAAAATTGAGAACATATTAGCTTTTTTATCAAAGAAGAATATCATACCCAAATATGGATTCCCGGTTGACACAGTTGAATTGGTTACGTCATTTGATAAAAATGCAATCAACAATAGCTTCGGGAAGCTGAGGTTGCAAAGAGATTTAATGATTGCAATATCTGAGTATGCGCCGGGATCCGAGGTTATTGCTGATGGCGATATCTATAAGAGTCAATTCATTAAGCGACCAACTGGGCAAAACAAGGTATGGGATTTGTATGATTTTGGACTTTGTTCAAACAAGCAATGTGGGCATTTGAATATTCAGCGACATATTTCTGAAGATGAGAATAAGTTTATAGGTAAATGTGAGATATGCGGTGAAGTAGTATACAAGGATAACACTTTCATTATTCCTGAATATGGATTTATTATTAGCCCACAGATAAATAAATCCACAACTAAGAAACCTGAACGCACTTACAGAGGTGAAATATACTACATTGGGGATAAAAAGGAAACTGTTGAAAATGAGAATAAGGAATTAAAGATCAACAACCAATTAATCAAGATTAAATCGACATCAAATGACGAATTAGTTGTGATTAACACATCGAATTTCTTTGTATGTGATTCATGCGGGTATGCCAAGGTTGATGAAAAGCACAAAGAAGAAGGCTTTATTATTGATAAGGAATTTCATAATAACCCATATGGCAAGTCATGTATTAACAAGAAACTCTATAGAAGAACTTTAGGACACAAATTTAAAACAGATGTAGCCTATTTGTCTCTGAGTTGTTACTTGGAAAAAGAAAAAGCTTTGTCTGTTGTATATGCATTGCTTGAGGGCGTTAGTCAATACCTTGGTATAGAGCGCAATGATATTTCAGGTACACTTCATTACAATAGATTAGATAGCGGCGTGTGGGAGACAAATTTTATTTTGTTTGACACAGTTCCTGGAGGAGCTGGTCATGTAAGAAGGATTGGTGAAGCTGATAAAGTCCAACTTAAGGACATGTTAAGTAAATCGCTTGAAATTGTAAAACAATGCCATTGTGGTGAAGACAGCAATGGTGACTCGGCGTGCTATAGCTGCTTGTGTAATTATTATAATCAGAAGCACCATGACATTATTAAAAGACGCTATGCAGTAGAGTTTTTTGAAGATATTTTAGGAAGATAAACTGTTGAGATGAATTATAAATGTAGAATATCTTCATAAATAAATTTACTTACAAGGTCCATCTGGAAGCAAGACTTCTTTGGTGCTTCAAGATGTAAAAGCTGTTGCGCCTGAAGTTACAAGAAGAACGGTGATATGCAGAGTACAAGTCAATAAAGGATGCTTGGCGAATAAATAGAAAGTCTTTTGAAATTGATAAAAAGCATAATCAATTACGATATAACGCTGGCCAGGTATAGGAAGTAGACAGAATTATAAAGGAATTACCAGAGGATTTGGAAGCTTACAAATCACGGGATTGGGTTGTAATGGATCTGGAGCGTGCAAGAGATTACTTTGAAATTAGCTTTAAAAGACGAAGTCTTTGGGGCATTTGAGATCGAGGTGATTAAATGGATTCGATGGAAGACTTGAAAAGATCTTTTCATAAAGATATGCAAATATCTATTTCCGAGCTAAAAAAGAGTGTCATTATAATGTGGAACGGTTCTTTCAAAAGATCGATAAAAAGGGAGGTTTGGAAACCGCAAAAGAATTAATCACAAGAGATGATGTATCTGAAGGGTTTACAAACCTATATTTACTGGGCAGGCTGGACCTGGCAATGGAAAACCTGGTTGTCAACCCAAAATATTCAGAACTGTTTACCGATGAAGAAATTGAAATTTACAGAAGACGGTTGGCCCAGCCGAATCGATAATTACTTAGACCTTATCAATAGCTTGAAAATCAGGAGGCAATCTTATGCCAAAGAGTTCAAATCAAAAACTGAAGAACCTCTACCTCATGAAAATTTTCCTTGAAAAAACGGATGAGGATAACGCATTAACTTTGAGTCAGATCATTACGGAACTAGAGCGGGATGGTATCAGCGCCGAACGCAAATCGATATATGATGATATAGACTCTCTTCAACATTATGGGATCGACATTAATACCCGGAAATCGAAGACAACTGAATACTATGTGGCAAATCGCACTTTTGAGCTGCCGGAGTTGAAGCTGCTGGTTGATGCCGTTCAGTGCTCGAAATTCATTACCCATAAGAAAAGTAATGAGCTGATAAAGAAGATAGAGAGTCTCACCAGTTCCAACCAGGCTATGAAGCTACAAAGGCAGGTTTATGTGGCGAACAGAATAAAGACGATGAATGAGAGCATCTACTATAATGTAGACAAACTGCATCAGGCGATTTCCGAGAATTGGCAGGTTTCTTTTAAATACTTTGACTATTCCATCAACAAGGAAAAGATATACCGGAAGAATGGCGAGAAGTACATAACCAGTCCATATGCTTTATCCTGGAATGATGAAAACTATTATATGATAACGTATTCGGAGAAATACGATGACTTTACTCATTACCGAGTGGACCGAATGAACGATATTGAGATCCTTGATCAAGCCAGGGTCAAACTTCCAGATGGGGGCCAGTTCGATGTCGCCGAGTATACAAAAAAGGTTTTCAATATGTTCGGAGGAGAAGAGGAAGCTGTAAGGATCCAGTTCGACAATACACTGGTTAATGCGGTCATAGATCGTTTCGGTTCCGATATCAATATTGAGAAATTGGATGAAAACAGCTTTTCCGTCCGGATTAGAGCTGCTGTCAGTTCAACCTTCTTCGCCTGGATTTTCCAGTTCAGGGATAAGGCTAAGATTATATCACCCGATTATGTAGCTGAAAAATTTAGATTGATGTTGGCCGGTACAATTCAGAATTACACGCCGGAATGAATAAGCGCAGCAATTAAATGTCCGTTATATGGTACACCTCATTTGATAGAATGATCCCAAGATGAACGATATTCTTCAAATGGGGTGTATTTATGAATTTGACCATCAATATGGAATACGAACAACTTCTATATGAATATTCCGGTTTAAAGGAACAGCTGACGGTAGTTATCGAAGACAGAGCAGACCTTTTGTTCCATAAGGCTGTTACACTGAAAACCGACTATATCGTAAAAGTCGGTAAACTCGAATATGAACTTTTCCACCTGGAATGTGATATCTCCAGAATCAAAAGAAAAATTGAAATGGTTCAGGCGTACAAAAACAACCTGATTCCAGTTAATGAAAATCATATTGAAAAGCAATTAGACAAGGAGTACAAGGAATATATTAAAAAACTTGAGGAAATGGCTGCCGATGTCGATACCGCGAGACTAATCAGCAAGTGTGATAAATTGTCGGACGAGGAAGCTAAGGAACTGAAAAAACTGTATCGTATTCTGGCAAAAAAACTGCACCCGGATTTGAATCCAAATCCGACTGGTGACCAGAAGTCTTTGTGGAGCAGAGTTTCTGAGGCTTATGAGGCCGGCGACCTGGGAATGCTGAAGGTTCTTCAGACAATTGCAGCTGATGACAAAGAGACGGACCATGACTCCGACACAACCTCTTCTCTGGAAAAGCTGCAGGTTAAAATCAACATCTTGCGCGAAAAGCTCCGTGAAGTAATCTATTATATCGGTGCTATCAAAAAAGCCTTTCCATTCAATGTTGCAGACTTCCTGGCAAACAGGAAAGCTGTTGAAAACAGACAGGCGGGGCTTAAGGCGGAGATATCAAAACAGACCTCGATTCTGGAAGAGTACAGGGAATATTTGCGGGTTGTATTGGAAACAGAATACGAAAGCAGCGTTTTTCATTAAGATTTTTCATTCAATGTTACGAAAAAAGGAGGCAGGGATAAGTTGGAGCTTGTAAAGACGGAAGACATCGGATTGATGAGCATAATTAGCGGACTGGGTGGAATCAGTATCGACAAACCATTTTCAAAAGAAGTGCTCCTGACCAATACCCATGTAGCCGGTACATCCTATATAACGAATATCCATGAGATAGCGTCGGCCTTGCAGAAAGATACAAAATTGCAGCTTTTTAGGGAACAGCAGAACAAATTCGACAAAATGGCAGTACTCATAAAGGACTGTAGCGGAAACAAGCTTGGGTATGTTCCCAGATACAAGAATGATATGATTGCACATCTGATGGACGCAGGCAAGCTGATTTATGCGAAGATCGATTCGAAGCAGGAGACGGGCAGTAATTATATTGAGATCAGAATAAATATCTATCTGAAGGATTAAAGTTTAATAATTAGAATAAAGCCATTTTAAATTTTAACAGATAAAGGACAGGTGAAGGTTATGGCTAAAAATTTACTCGACAAGTATGTCAATTTGAAAAACATGGTTACTCAAAGAAAGGAGCAGTTCGACAGACTGATTGCTTTCATGGAACAGGATACCTCTTGGCTTACTTCCCCGGCGAGCACAAAATATCATCTTTCAAAAGAAAGCGGGTTACTGGAGCATTCGGTCAATGTCGCAGAAACCATGCTGAAGATCAAAGCTGCGCTGGCACCGGAGATCTCAGACGAATCCTGTGTGATCGTCGCACTGCTGCACGATCTCGGAAAGGCCGGCATGCCCGGGAATCCGCAATACCTTGTGAACGAACCAACTGAGAGACAGAAACAATATGGATATACGGCCACTGTTCCCTACAAGTTCAATACAAGCCTGACCTATCTGAGTGTGCCCATCAGAAGCCTTTATCTGGCCATGAAATACATAGAGCTGACGGAAGAGGAGGCCCAGGCTATAGTATATCATGATGGCCAATATGTGGAGGACAACCGCTCTGTTGCAACAAACGAAGAGCCCTTGACCCTGCTGCTGCAATATGCGGACAGTTGGAGTGGATTTGTCCTAGAAGAATAAGAATGAATTTGAGAAGGAGATATCAACATGAAGAAAACATCTACATCCTCTGATGCGAAAGGTGTTTCGCTGACAATATATAACGGCGGGTTTGGTGCTGTAAAGGAAACCAGGACAATAAACCTGAATGGGACTGAAACGGAGCTGATTTTTGCCGATGTTGTCCGTTTATTAATATGATATACTAAGGTTAACTATTAGACTCATAACATTTCATTATTTAGGCACTTACGCACCTAAAGCAAACGGGGGGATAGCAGTGTATATTTATATGATACTTTTCCATGAGGATGATATATCAAAGGGTAGATTCTACTTAACTGGTAAATATCTAGAATCATTAAAGCTGAATTTCCCAAACTATCAGGAATTGAATAATTTGAATGTCGAAGGTTGTATAGGTTTTCTCAAAGGAAAAGAATTTGCCTTAACAAACTGTTTCTCGCTGGATGTAGTGAACATTAAGTCAAACGATAAGTTCATCTCAATTGATTTTGTAGAAGATAAAGAGTTAGATATTACAAATGCAACCATTGACAAATCATTATATAAATTTGCAAGACAATCCAATTGGATTAATGGTGAAAACAAATTCTGTCCTACTTTATGTATTCTTAATAAATCGGATTTTGATTTGGTCAGGAAAGGTTCACCTAACATAAGGAAGATTTCTAATAATTCAGCAGAAATTGATAAATTGAAGGAAGATTCAGACTGGCAAGGTCTATGCAACAAGTTCGAGCCTCTTGAATCCCTTCATGAGAAACATGAAATTTGGACAAATTCAGATGATCTTTATAACATAGCATTCGCATGTAGTAAACGGGGCGAACCACAAAATGGCATGGAAAAGAACAGGAATCATATCGCAACGGTGAAAAGATATCGAGAATTGAGTATTTATTTCTTCAAAAGATGTTGTGAGATACAGCCGGAAGATTTTAGATACGCTTCAGCTTTAGCATATAGATACTACTTAAATGTAATGGAGTTATCAAAACCAAAGGGACGACGTGATGGGAAAGTTACAGATGAGATATCAGAGGCACTATTATGGCTTGGCAAGGCTCTTGAAATGAATCCCAATAGCATTAAAGATAACTATAGAAAAGGTAAAATTATACTTGATAAAGAAATTCAAAATTTATTGTATTCTCCACATGAATGGACTAAAGAATTTTTTCTTGATACAGGAAGTAAGGAAAAAGAAGCTGTTGATTGTCTAGAGAAAGTATTAAGTTTGTTTGAGAATCTGACTGATGATTACAAAAAAAGATATCTTAATGAATATGTAAAATCTTTATATAGCCTTGGTTGCTATTATCTCGAAAAACCACAATCTATATGGAATGAATATATTTCTAGGAAACTATTACATGTTAAAGTAGAACACTATATTTCAAAGCAGGATATGGAATACATAGCATTAGCTAAAGATTACTTTGAGAAATGTCTAGGTGCTGAGGACAGTTATAACTTCGAAGAAGATACTAATATAGATCACTTAATCAAAATATCAGATAATTGGGCTATTTCATCGATGGATAAATTCTACCGGCTTGGCATGACATTTTTTGAAATGTTTTTTATTAGAAGATTATTGTGCACTGAAGATGAGAGAATAGAGAATTACAAACAAAAATCTGAAAAGTATATGAATATAGCAAAGGGTATAGGGGATAAACTCCGATCTAAGGGTTTAGGTGCCAGAAACACCTGGTTTATTAATGAAAAGCTTGCTTGCTATTATATTCTTTGCGATAAATATGATAATGCTATAAGACTTACTGAAAGATCCCATGATAGTTTTATAAAAAATACATATGCAATTGCATTGATGTTTTCAGGTACATTAGTAAATTATAATAAAGCAGAAGTCGTTCTAAAAGAAGCAATATCAGACAATTATAATAAGGCTAAAGATACATCCATTTCTTTACTTGCTGTTTTATATAAATTATGTGATAGGGAAAGTGACCTTGAAACACTTTTAATGGAATACAAGGATAAAATGAAGAGCTCAGGAAAAAGGCTTATTTATATAGTGGAAAAGGATGAAATATACTATGAAAATAGATAGTTTTGATGGGTCGCTTGTTTGTGAAAACGAGGATTTACAAACCGTCTTATCATATTTCAAAGAAAACAGAAAAATACCTGAGTATATAGAAATTTCAATATTAAAAATTATTACTAAAGTATTATGTACAAAGGAAATTTCACATAATTCGGTTGATGATTATTTATTAAGCCTACCTAATGGTTTTATTAAACAAACTGCCAATGAAATTAATTTAATGTTTTCAAGAGATATAAAAGTAAAAACATATAAGCATAAACATCTTCCATATCTTTTTTATTATTTGCCGGCGAACGTTTACAAGGTTTGGAAACCCTTATTAGATTTACAATTAAAGAATGCGCTAAAGCCTAACATGCATATTCTTGATATTGGGACAGGTCCTGGGTCTGTGCCGATAGGTATTATTGAATTCTACAAATCACTAGCTCTATGCTTTAGTAATTTGCAGTTCAGCTTATCATTTTCTCTTATTGATTCCGAAATAGAATTTTTAAATATTGCTGTAAAACTAATTGATATGATACAACAATATATGCCCAGTAACTTAACTGTTAAAGTTGATCAATCTATATGCAAAAGGATCAGTACTGACAAAATTGATTCAATAGAACATTATGATCTAATAACGATGAGTAATTTCCTGACCCCTAATGAGAGTGGAAATCAGCAGGTTGCTCTTGATATAATAGGCAATTTTAAGAATAATTTATTAGATGATGGATCCTTTATTATTATAGATCCCGGAGAAAGAAATAGCTGTATCGCACTCAAACGAATAAGAAATGAAGTAATTAATCGTAAAATCCTAAACATATTTTCACCATGTATTGGAATCTGGGAAGAAAAAATGACGTATAATTGTGAGTGCTTTAATATGGTCAGATGTTATTGGCAGATTCCACGAATTTATGAGTACTTAATTAAGAATGGTTTAAGTAAAGCAAAAAGAATAGATGTTCCATTTAATTATGTAATATTTAGAAAGGATAATTTAAAGAAATACCTAATAGAAAAGAATGGTCAGTATTTTACTAAACTTGTAAATTTGAAAGATAACATCAATAAAACAATAAACGTGAAGGCACTAATAAGAACGGTGATTTGCCAGGGAGACAATATTAATTTATCTCTTTGTGATGGATCGTGCTCATTTTCTGATGACAGAAGAGCAGTTTGGGTCAATACTTCTATAAACCAGTTAAGTAAACATGGTATCTTTATTCCATTAATTTCTGCTGAAAGAATAACGCTAAAGAAAGTAACGGTTAAATTGCAGGGTGATCAAATAAATTTAGGAATTAACGAGAACAGTAAAATAGTAATTGATTATTGAGGAGGAATTAGATTGATATTAAGTGTAAGCAGGAGAACTGACATTCCCGCTTTTTATACTGAATGGTTTTTTAATCGAATTAAAGATGGCTATGCACTTGTACGGAACCCAATGAATTACAATCAGGTTAGTAAGGTAATACTTAATCCTGATATAATAGATTGCATTGTGTTTTGGACTAAGAATCCATCCATTATTATTAATAAGCTTAGTTTACTATCAGAATATAAATACTATTTTCAAATAACAATCAATTCTTATGATAAAAACATTGAAAGAAATGTTCCATCAAAAAGTACTGTTGTAGATTCCTTTAAGTCTCTATCAAAAATAATTGGGGAAAATAGGACCATATGGAGGTATGATCCGATTATCCTTACTAAAGAGATTGATATAGATTACCACTGCAAGTATTTTGCGGCGTTGTGCACGAAACTGGAAGGATATACAAATAGATGCACTATTAGTTTTGTGGATTTGTATAAAAAGTCGGAACGTAATATGAGTGGCATGAATAGTAACCTTATTGATAATGAAAAGATGAAGGAGATAGGAAGCCGATTATCAAGTATTGCTAATGTCCATAACATAAAAATTGAAACATGCTCCGAACTTATAAACTTATCTGACGTTGGAATAGAGCATGCAAGGTGTATTGATGATCGGCTGATATCTGAAATAATAGGCCAAAAAATAACCATTAGCAAAGATAAAAACCAAAGAGATATTTGCGGCTGCGTCGAAAGCGTGGATATCGGAGCATACAATACATGCGAGCATGGTTGTAGATACTGCTATGCCAATTTTAGTGAGAATACTGTTAAAAATAATCGTCAAAAACATAATCCTAATTCGCCGATGCTTATTGGAAACGTGGAACCGGAGGATAAAATCACCGACCGGAAAATGGAGTCTTATGTTAATAAGCAAATTGATATGTTTGGCTAATTTTGCAATGGAAATAGGTTTATTGATCTCCTTACTATTTCAATAAATCTAAAAATTGCAATTGGTGCAGTTGTAAAGAGCATTATGAAAATATATATTTATTCGTTAGTGTCCATTTTATGGTACACATTAATTGATATAATTAATTTCAGTACGAGGTAGTGGAAATAATCCTATGGAACGAGGAGGGGAGCGAAATCGTGATACAAGCGGTACTTGAAGGCAAATCTCTTAACTATCAGTATTCTGAAGACATCCTGACTTCAACGGTTTTTGGAACAATAAAGTACTTAAAACCTGATACCGTATTGATTCCATTTATAGAAGCCGCATTTTTATATGATGAAGGTCGGACTACACTCTGGGAAAGGCTTAATTCTGAAGGAATTGAACTTAGATGCTACAGGAATGTTGAATATGTCTTTTGGGCCTGGAATCAGACCTATGGTGAACCCGACCTTATCTTGATTTTTCGGGATCACATACATGGGGGTGACGATTTTTTACTTGTTGTTGAAGCAAAGTTTAAATCGGGTAAAAGTGGAACTGATGAAAATGATCAGCTTGCCAGGTATTTTGAGGCCATAAATAATGATATTGAAAATTTTTCGGACGCTTCGGTATCCAATTTCAAAGGGAAAAAAGCATACATCGTTTATGTGACTGAAGCTGAAGCATACTCAGATATTTCAGCTTCCAATAAAATAATCAGCAGCAAATACACTGATATAGAGGACAATGTATTTCACTTAAGGTGGCATCAATTATACAAAACTTTTGAATCCATGTATCAATACTATTCTTCATATGAAAAGATCCTGGTTGATGATTTGATGCAGTATTTGGAAAAGTTGGGCCTGCGCGATTTCTCTGGATTTTCAATTCCTGATGAGTATTTATACTCAACATTTTTATCACCATACCCGATATTTTACAACGAATCAACAGGAATAAAAAACAATAAGTATTTTGACCAATTGAAAAACGGTGAAGATTTTAAATTTGAAAGCAAAATATTCTTTGGAGGAAAGTAACATGAGTGATATTCAAAAGGGACATCAAATAACAGAAGCTTTTAAATTTTTACAACAATTGTTTAAAGAGTGCCAGAGACTTGTTTTTAAAATTGATAACCATCTTGCCTCGGAATGGGTTAATGTCTATGGTAATAGAATTACAAGAGATGTAAGTTCAAGCTTACAGGAACCGGACAGATGGTTAGTTGAGGCAATTTTTCGATATTATGAGAACAATAAGGATAAGTCAGTAAATAAGTGTATTACAATAACCTTTTGGGGGGATGATGTTGATCAGCCACTCATTACAGCAGGTAAAATAGTTTATTCTGATGTCCAGAAAAGAAATCATTGGGATTTGTGGAATATATGGTTTTCTTGGAGCGAGGATAATGAAGACAATCATTATGAACCGAATGGAGAGATTAACACTTTCCATTCCGAGGAATGCAAATACATAAAAGAAGCTCAGATCTTTAGTTTGCCGCTCATCAGTATAACTGATGATGAAGTATTAATGGAAAAAATTATTAAGCCACTGAAAGAATTGTGAGGGGTTTCAAAATGATTGGGAGCTTTGTTTTAAATTTGCTTGATGAAGTTGTCGTCCATAATGTATTTGGGGAAGGAATAATAACAGGACAGGTTGATAATTACATTACGGTTTCTTTTGCTAAATCAGAAAAGAAGTTTATATTTCCGGATTCTTTTGAAGTATTCCTAAAGGCAAAAGATAAAGGAATATCGGATAAGATACAAACATATTTGGCATCAATTCAAGCTGAAAAACAAAAAATAGATCAAGAGAAAGAAAAGCAAAGTATCTTAAGCAGACAAGCAACTGAAAATCATATTAGTTTATATTCTTCTAAAAGGGCTAAGAGCTATCCTCGTGCAAACATCGCATTCAAGTGTAATTTTTGCGATGGAGGTCGATCGGACAAGCAGATTGGATTTAATGGGGTTTGCGGTGACGCAGTTATCAGAAACAATATCGAGATTGAGAAGCGAACCTGGTGTTGTTCAGATGAAAGTGCATGTAAACAATACCTGAATAGAGAAATTACGCGCAAAGGATTGGATGATCGATGCAAAGGTGATGGGTTCGTATGCTATGAAAGCCAGATGTTACGCGATTGGAAAGCATTGGCGGGTATTGTACAAACAGGTGAGAATAAAGGAAAGCCGATGAAACTTAACCAGGTGCAGTCAAATAGTCTTTGCATTTTAACTACTCGCGATCCAGCGAGTACAGAGGAAGAGAGATACATATTCGCAGTCTTTTTGGTTGATGAGACCTATGAAGGTGATGGCCGGGATGAGGGATATGTTACTACAAAATCTGAGTTTAAATTAAAGCTCGCTCCTGTTGAGGCCAAAAAGCTCTTGTTCTGGAATTATCATGCAAATGGTAATAAACCTGAAATAGCAGCATGGAGTTCAGGCCTACATCGATACTTCAGCAATGAGGAGGCTGTGCAAATACTAGGTGATATTCTTATGTTAAAAAAGGGTACAAAAGATGAAAATCTAGCAAAAGAGTTATATAATCAGTTCTGTAAAATTAACGGAATTAATCCAGTTTTAATACCGAAAGCAAAAGGCGCATTAAAAACCGGGGTTGTCAGGTCAAGTTTGATGTAGAAATAATAGTATTCTATCTGAACGGATACGAGTGCTTGCCTATACGTGGTAATTATTTACTTGATAATTATGGTATGTATTTTATATGGCTAAGGGGAAATTTTCATGACGCAAATTAAGAACAATAACTGATGTAACTTGCGCTAAGTTTGAGCAGGCGTTTGTGTTGCCGGAGGTAATGAGATAAGAGTTAACAACTAGGAGGATAAGTGTATGGAGTTTGTGCCATCAGGCACTCCTAAAAACAGTAAAGCATTGGGTGTACTGGGGTATTTAATTGTTGTTAATAAGCAAGTCCATAGCTATCAGATTGATGCCTTAACAGAATACTTGAATTTAATACACCTTGATATAAATGAAACCTCGCTGAACGATATTATAGAGGGAAAAGATGAGTCCGTTTCGTTTGCGACTTCGCTAACAACCTTTTTAGGAGAAGAAGAGAATATCCAAAAGGATATTTATTATATGCTGGTTGTTTTGTCTTGTGTTGATAATTCTATAGACGGAAATGAGCAAGCACTCATTGAACAGATAATGTCAGCATCACAGGTAAGCAAAGAATTGGCGATTGAAATAAAGCAGACGGCTATGGCAGATGCAGACAGTATTCGTTCTAGTCAAAATCTGTTGTTTGAAAGAAAAACTAATACAAAAGTTAAGCTTAATGTATTTCAAAAAATCATTAATTGGATAGTTTGCTTCTTTAAAATGATATTTAAGAAATCTGATGAGAAGGAAGAAAAAGCTAGCGATGTTGATTATAAATCAATGATTGAAAAGAGTGCTGAGGTTGCATTAGAGGACTTCAAAGTAGTAAAACCATCATATTCAGCAGTTCTTGATAGTGCTCAAAAATGTATGGACCAATTGGATAAGTATAAACGTTCATTATCTCTTGAAACTGGACTGTCGTCCGAGGTGTCAAGCATTGTCAAGATTTTTATTGAGACATTGAACAGTAACGTACTGGAACAAGGTAAACATGCTGAACAATCGCTAGTGCAAAAGGAAAGAACAATTACAGACTTCACCATTTCTCTGGTAGGTAGAACGAAGGCAGGAAAAAGTACACTACATGCAATTCTTACTAATCAGGGTCACGATAAAATAGGTGTTGGCAGACAAAGAACAACGCGATACAACAGAGTGTATCAGTGGAACTTACTCAGATTGATCGACACTCCCGGTATTGGATCAGCAGAAGCAGATGGTCGCTCGGATGACGAAATTGCAGAAAGTGTTTTGGGAGAATCAGATGTTATTTGCTTTGTAGTAGTTGACGACAGTATTTTGAAGGATGTACTTGAATTTATTGAAAAGGTTGCAGCACTTAACAAGCCTATCATTATCTTATTAAATCATAAAGAGAACATAGTAAATGATGTTAAGTTCAGGAGATACATTGAAAAGCCTTCGGACTGGTTGATAAGTGAAGGCGAATCAAATATTCAGGGGCATATTAACAGAATACAGAAATATGCAAATGATAAAGGCTTTGGACCACTTGTTAGGGTTTTCCCAGTATTTTTACTTGCAGCACAGATGTCTGGTGAGGAAAAGTACAAAGAATACAGCGATTTGTTATGGAAGAGTTCTAACATGGATTCCTTTATTGAAGAGTTGAAAATATGGATATCTTCTGCTGGAACAATAAAGAGGTCGCAGACAATTCTTGATGAAGCAATACATATCTTCAATAAATTTAAAGAACAGATTGCTACTGCACAAGGACCGGTAGAAAAACAAATAAATATACTGATTGAGCAGCGGGCAGGAAAGATTCAAGCACTACAGCAGGCTAAGGAATTAGCAATAGCGAATGTAAAAAGTATTCTTGAAGAGAAGTTCGATAATATGGCAAGAAACGAGGCATTACTTTTTGCAGAAGAAGTATATAACCAAAAAGATGATTTGTCCGAAAAGTGGAAGGTCTACATCGAAAGGTTAGATTTTGTGAATGAGGTAAAAATTGCAGTAGAAAAAGAGCTTAGCATGTTTTCTGAAAAAGCTGATGAAACAATAAGCGACCTTTTTGAAGATTTTTACTATTCAATAAAGACATCGTTTCAGCTTGGTAAAATTGATGTTCCGTTGCAACTTGATTTAAAGTCAATCACAAGATTAGCTGGTAGTGCAATTGGCGTTGCTGGAAGTATAGTCATTTTAATATTGGGAGCGTCAAACCCTGTGGGATGGATTCTTACTGGCGCAGGAATTCTTGTAGGCCTTGGTTCGTTGCTTTTCTCATCGAAAGAGAAAAAAAGACAGAAAGCCATTAATAAGATATATGACACTATAAAAAGCAGTATTCTTGAGCAGGCACCTACACAAGTGGATTACACTATAAAAGAAATTGATAGCGAGCTAACAAAGAATATTGAACGTATAGATAGTCTTTTTGCTGATTTCATAAAAGGACTGGGAGAAACAATAAACATATCCAGTAAAATGACGCAGGCTTATGATAAGGAAATTGAGCAGATAAATAAGGTATACGCATGGAGAATACTTAACTTCCTGAGGCAAACGAGTGCTGAGTATTCACCGGAAAAAGTAAGTTCAGAGGTTAAAAGTGTTGACCGCGCAGAGAAGGGCGTCATAAAGATAAAAAGCGAGTATGGAAAAGGTTTTTATACAGATGTGCTTGATGGAATTATTGCTGATAAGGTCAAATTCATATAAGGAGGCAAAGAAAACATGGGTGATAATGTGAAATTTAAGACAACCGAATTGGCTACACGAATTGACATTAATAAGAGTGAGATATTAAAGCTTTACACAAAAGGCGGTTTTGAAGAAGATGCTCGTCAGCTGAAAGCGCAGTTGGATGCTGCCACCGGAGACAATGCTATAAGAGTTGTGTTTATCGGTCAGTATACTGCAGGAAAATCAACAATCATTTCTGCACTTACATCAAACAAGGATATAAAGATTGATTCTGATATTGCAACAAGTTTCACAGCAGATTATTGCTGGAACGGAGTTACTCTTATAGATACTCCCGGCTTATATACTGAAAACCCTGAGCATGATGCAAGAACAATAGACATGATTAAAAAATCGGATCTGTTGGTTTATTGTATTACGAGTGATCTGTTTAATCAGTACACTGAACAGGACTTTGAGAAATGGGCATTTGATGTAGGCTATGCAGGGAAGATGTTCCTTATCGTCAACAAAATGTCAAAGGAAGCGGGCGAGTACTATACGCTCGTTGAAAACTACTCTATATCTTTGAATAGAGCCCTTGTGCCACATTCTATTTCCGAGTTTACATATAGCTTTGTTGATGCAAAAGATTATAAAGATGGCGTTGATGATGGAGATAGAGAGTTGGTTGAGTATAGTCACTTTGAGGAGTTCATTGCTCGTTTAAATGCGTTTATTCAACAGAAGGGCTTGCTTGGAAAACTTGATACACCTATTATGATGCTTAAGGCCTCAATAGATGAAATGACACAAAAGGTTATTGAGGATGATTCAAATCGTGCTTACAATTCCCTGCTTTCAAGAATTGAGAAAAAAGTTGATCAGCAGCGTAATCAGGTATCGATTGAAGCACACAGTATCATCAAAAGAGTGCTTAAGCCGATTATTGATAAGGGTTATGAAATATCAAGGAAGATTGGGATAGAGGACATTAATTATACAGAGGATGATGTAAATAAATTAGTCACTTCATCTTGCGAGAATATAAACTCACAACTTGCAACTTTATGTGAAAGTAGTATTAAACAATTGAATTCTGAAATCGAAGAAGTAATGAACAGCGGAACTGCCAGTTATTTTTTCAATTCAATCAGCTCAACATATGATGGAAAGAAGCATCTTTTTGAAAGCCAAGATTCAAAAGTTAGCCGCGCACAGTTCGATTCAATAAAGAATGTTGTTGAATCTATAACCGGAAAAACAATTAGTATGGCAACAAAGGAAGGTGCAGCATCTGCGAAATTCTTGATTAAGTCAACAGAAGCTTCTGGCTCACAAATTCACAAGATTGTGTTGGCTGTTGGAGGAAAGTTCAGTTATAAGTTTAAACCTTGGCAGGCAGCTAATATTGCAAAGAATATAGGGAATGTTGCAAAAGTACTCGGCCCGGTTGTTAGTGTTCTTGGCTTGTTCTTTGATGTAAAAGAAACGGTTGACGATCAAAAACGAGCACAGAAGGTACAGCAGGCACAGCTAGAGTATAGACAAAATTTCCTCGATATTGCTTCGAATTTGGAAAGCCAGTATAGTGGCGAGCTTAATGGTATTTTTGTAGTGTATGAAGACATTAGCAAGCAGCTTAGAACAAGCAGAGATAATGTTAAGAATATGATAAAGTCCAACGATGACATGACGAGAAAACTGCTTGAGGTTAGAAATGACCTTACAGATATTCAATCGGAGATTTTTTAATATTGGATATATATGTTTTTAACAGGGACGACATTATAACGAGTGAGAATGTAGATTTGGGGGAGATTGACTTTCAGCAATCTGCTGATAAAAGGAGCCAGATGAAAAGCAAAAACAGTGAACAACTGGGAGTTAATTTGAAGATAAATGGAGGGATACGGATGAACGGCAAACAACAAGCGGTGGATCAAATTCATGAATTTTTAAAATCAAATGAAAAATCCATGTTAATAACTGGGACTCACCAATATGAAAAGCACAAACTAATCATGAAAATCTTGAACCAATATTTCAACAACGCTCGGATACTATTCAGAATCAATGGAATGGACAATATTACAGATAACAGTTTTATTGGACTCTCCAAGAAGCCAGCTGCTGGAGCCAGAGTTGAATTGGGGAATAATTATTATGAATTTGACAGTTTTAATACAACTTCTACATGGTATAAGACAAGCAATGATTTTAATTTTGCAATATTATACCCTATTGATGCTTTATGCAGAAGCTTGAAAAAGGAATCCATTGAGAATTTATTTGAACAAAAAAATATTGAGAAGATTTTTTTATGCTCGTGGACAGACCGCGTGGAATACGATTATTCAAGGTTTTCTGAGTTTTATTCGCGACATGTTATTTATGACGCTCAGGAGGAAGATCCAGAGTATCATCAAAGAGTATTAGAAAGATAGAGAAATGCCAGTATATAGACACGTTTGATGAATAGTCAATATTTTTGAAACAGAATCGAGGTGATGTATATGCCAAAATACACCGACGAAGAAATACGGAAGTTCTCAAAAATAACATGCAAAATAGCTGCTGACTATCTGGGCTTATCCTCAATGGCAGTTAGCATTGGCATGCGGAATGATCTTTTGCCAATCGGATTTGCAGTACATAATAAGGACAGATATACTGACAGCTGGAGTTATCATATCATAGCTGAACGGCTGATAGCCTACAAATACGGAAAGATATCAGAGGTTCAGGTTCAAAACATAGAGAAGAGTCTTGATACAATTATTTCTGAGTTCAAAGAAATGAAAAGAGACCTGCTTTTTATATTAAGCGAAAACGCAGGACAAGAGACTTGAGACTATTCGAATATGCGTTTTCGCTGACATCAGAGCCATTTTCAGAAATTGATTCCGATAAGCACTACTGTAAAGAAGTATAAGAAAGAGGGGTTATTATGCCTGAAGAGCAATTTATAAAAGTAGGCAGAGAACTTTTGTACAAAGAGATATGGGAAATCTCAGCATCCGGGGTTGCCAAAAAGTATAATGTAAAATATGGAGAACTCATTCGGATATGTAAGGAAGCTGATATACCGGTACCATCATCGGGTTACTGGACGAAACTCAGTTATGGTAAGACTGTGGAACAGGTATCATTACCGGAATCCAACTTAAGCGAAGTTGTTCTTCCGATAGATGATGGAGTTAGGCGGAAAAGACGTTCTGCTGAAAATAAGACAAATGATGAAACAGATATCAATGAGAACTCAGCTAAAATTGATAAATCTCAAGAAAACAAATCATTACCAACGAATAGCTTTAATTCTCAAACAGAAAATACGTCCACTGATAATAATCAAGAATTTCAAATCGAATATAGGCCCGTATCTGGAAAGACCAATATTTATAACCGGGAGAAGTTGTACGAGGAGGTATGGTCAAAGCCCGTTATTGAAGTCGCACTTCAATATGGCGTGTCGGATGTAGCAATACATAAAATATGTAAATCACTAAATATTCCAGCCCCGCCAAGAGGGTACTGGGCTAGGATCCGTTCTGGAGAAAAAATCAAAAGGCCACCCCTCCCTCCGACAAAAGGCGCCACAGAAATAACCGGAACCAAGTCTTTTGAAGGTATCAAAGTACCGATCGAAAACCAACAGGCTCTAGCCTTCTTACTTGAAGAAGAAAGGATAAAGGTTTTACAAGCCGCGGATCAAATTCAACTTACGGACGGGAATGCAAGATATCACAAAAAAATAGCAGCCTACAATTCAATTGTGAAGGAATGGAACAAAAAAGACTGGAAACCGGAAGGCGCAAAGCGAAGCTATGCAAACTACACAAACCAACCCCCTTTTCTGGCCGGAGTTATTTCAGAAGATACACTGCCGCGTGTTTACCGGATACTTGATTCTATATTCCGCCAGGTTGAGGCTCTGGGTGGATCTGTAAATGATGACCTTTCGCTAAAAATCAGGAATGAGATTGTGCGGCTGGAAATAGCAGAAGGGCAGGATGAAGTCGACCATGTGCTTACAAAGCAGGAAGCACAAGCCTTGGTCAAATATGAGGATGATAAGAAACATAATAGTTATTGGGCAAGTAAACCTAATATCAGAAAACATGATTATGTTTTTAATGGAAAACTGCGTTTGTGTGTCAGGCAACACAGGTATTTCAGAGATACAGAGAAGGAAAAGGTTGAATCCAGGCTCGGCGAGATGTTAATCGAACTTTATGAAGAATCTGAGGTGGTCAGTAAGGATCGTATTGCCCGCGAAGAAGCTTTGCGAAAAGAGGCGGAAGAGAAAAAGAGACGAGAAGAACGAAGGGTTTTGTACAATGAGGAAATTGAAAAAACCATAGCTTTAACAAACGTGGCAGAAGATTATGCAGTTGCGTGTAAAATCCGGGCTTATATAAATGCGTTGGTACCAAGGTTGGATATGGATGACCCCAAAATGATTCAATGGGTTGATTGGGTCAGGAAAAAGGCGGATTGGTTTGACCCGACAATAGCCAGGAAAGATGAATATCTGGGTGTGAGGGACCATGAAGAAAGTGCTGAGCGCAAGTCGTTGAAAAAATCATATTCCTGGTGAGTATTGAAATTATATAAAACTTGAAAACACACGGTTAAAATGTTATTATAAAGGCATAATATAAAATGTAAATATGAAATTGTAATAACATAGAAGGGATCGCAATGCGTCAGGCAGGATATGGAAAATTCATAATTGAATATATACAGCAAATAGCACCTGGAGTGCCTATCTATACTGAAGATGCTACCAGGGAGATTGTTACGCATTTTAACACAACGCCTGATCAGGCTCGGAAGGTCGTAAATGTAAACTTTAAAAGGCTTGCGGATGGAAATGATCATATGGACTTTAAGAGATACCAAAAAGGAGTTTATTATAAGCCAAAAGTAACTGTCTTTGGTGTTGCATTATTAAATCCCATGCAGGTAGTTATTGATAACTATGTAAAAAAAGGAAAGGATGAGTTCGGCTATGAAACTGGTCCATCCTTAATAAACAAACTCGGGTTGACTACACAAATACCCAAATACCGATTTTATGCAACAAACCGGTGTAATAGGTATGGGGACAATATGGATGACAAACTCAAAGTGGTTTTTAGAAGCCCTGTAATCGCGGTAAATAATGAAAACAGGCCTTATTTGCAACTCCTGGACATTTTGCAGAATAAGGATAAAACACCGATTGATGCGGCAGATGCCCAAAAAAGACTTATAAACTTCATTGAACAGAACAACCTTGACTTTAGGAAGTTGATTGCATTGGCTCAAAAACATTATGGTAAGGAGGTAACCCTGCGGGTTGCAGAATTGGCTGCAGGGATTGAAGCATGAATCTCCACAGAGACAAAGATTCATTTGAAGCTATTTTACTGGAAATAGAACAGAATACCGGTGTTCGTGCGGATATCCTTGAAAAGGATTACTATGTAACATTGATTCTTAATGAACTTTCTATGAAGCAGGATGAAATGAAGGCATATTTCAAAGGGGGGACCGCGCTTTACAAAGCACTGAAGAGCATAAGAAGGTTTTCTGAAGATATTGATTTGACTGTTGCTACAGATGATTGTACCAGTAGGACACAGGCAGACAAAAGGCTTAAGAACGCTGCTAGGGGGTACGCTGCTCTTGAGAGGATCGAAGATGAAGGGGAAGACAGAAAAGGAAGTGTTACATCTGTTTTTAAATACGGTTCCATTGTTTTGGTAGATAATGAGGATGCCCTTCAGAGGTTTGAACGGGTAAAGGTTGAAGCAACTTCTTTTACTGTAAGTGAACCTACAGAAATGATTGAAATATCACCAATAATATATGATCTCGCAGATAGCCAAAGACAAGAGATTCTAAACAATACCTTCAATGTAAGGCCATTTGGGATAAGGACAATAAAGCTGGAACGAATCTTTGTTGATAAGATTTTTGCTTCGGAATTCTATTATAGCCGGAGAATGCTGTTTGATACCGCAAAGCATATTTATGATATTGCAGTGCTGTTCGACAACCCGAAAATCCAGACGATGTTAAAAGACAAGGAGTATATGGAACAGATTGTTTCTTTGAAAAGATATGAAGAAAAAATCCGTAGCGGTGGAGTCCCTGAGAATGTTGCCATAAAGGATTTTTCATATTTTGATAAATTGCCCAAAGACAGCGAATTTATTGGTGAATTCCATCAAATGCAGGATATTTATGTTTTTAACAGGGACGACATTATAACGATCGAGAATGTAGAGAAAATACTGGCGAAACTAAGAAATATATTGGTGGAGAACGGGCTACGGCAGTAAGGAGTTCTCTTTAATATATTGTCAACGCCGGGCGAAAACTGCACCCCCACCCGGGCAATTATATTCCGGCGTCACAATATAGGGAGTGTTTTATGAAGCAAGTCGCAGAACACGCTTGATTGCGGTAGGATTTTTGACTGCGATACCTATAAGTGCAAGGGAAAGAACGGTAAAGACAATGCCCTCAAATATTTCCTGCCTATGGCGGTCATAGTTTTCGTTATTGGCATTCAGCTTTTCCTGCGTGGTCAAGTCGGTTGCGTTTTCGATGAGGGTGGCATTACGTTCGTACTTCTCCTTCGAGGTCGATGCAAGACCGTCCACAGCATCGGTGATGCGATTTTCGATGAAAGCAATATTGATGCTGGCGGTGTCAGACTGCATGATAAAAGTTTTGTCGGTCATATCGAATTCCTCCTGTAATAGTTGTTCGTGAATTGACTTCTGCTGTTTATTCTGTATTTTGTGTATCAGTATAACGCAAGGGGAACTGCGGTTTTTATTATATGATTATTATAGCCGGCAGAATTATATTGTACAAGAGATATAGACGGTGTATTATATGGGTAAGAGGCGGTGAAAATATATCATGTACGATATAAATGAAAGAAAAAAGATCTGGAACGAACGGTTAAAGAAGTGCATTAAGGATAGCGGGTATACTCAGGAATTACTAGCTTGTGATATTAATAAAAAGCATGATAAAGATTACACCCAGAATACAATTAGTCGTTGGCAGCACCTTGGGGATGCAAAGAAAGGTGTTAAGGGGTTTCCTGATTATGAAAATATGCTAACACTTGCTAACTTCTTTGGCGTAGATGTAGGTTACCTTACCGGAGAAACTGATAACGAAACCTTTGGTATGGAAAAGGCTTCTGCGTTTTTGGGACTAAATTCAACGGCAATAAAAAACATTAGAGACCTTACATTCCCGGAAAGAAGAGCAAATTTCTATATGAGCCTTGATATGAGAGAGGCTCTGAATGAGTTTCTGTCAGCGGCTGAGTTCAAGAAATTCTTCTCTTGTCTACACAGCCTCTATGTATCAAGCCAAGCTGCGAACAAATTACCGGAGCCCGAATTTGAAAACAATGAACGTGCGCGTGACTTCATCACTAACTTGAACGAATCAGTAAGGTTTCAGCGCTTTGAACTGAACGAGGCTTTTGTGCTTCTGATGAACGCAATCTATCTGACTCCGACTCTGGATGACCTGACAATAAAGGAAGAGTAAGTAAATACCGAACCCAGCCTTAGCTACAATTTCGGACCGATTTTTCCGAACCACATCTTGAATATCCGCAGATCATGAGATAGGATCCTTTTTATACATTCAAGGCAGCGGTTTACTGCACCATACCGGCAAGTAACTTGGTACACTTGCCGAAAAAGCCTTAAAGTCGGCACTTTTAGGGCATTTGCACACGCCTTATATTTACACCCACCCCAATGTTCATTCGATGAGAAAAATTAAATTGTGTCAATGTCTTGTTGCGGACGCAGTGCGGGTGGCAGGTCTTGAACCTTCATTAATATTTTTTGATCTGCCTTGAAGATGTGGAAAACCAGTCTCTTGAGTTAATACAAGCAAATTATATTTTTGTGGTAAGGGGTGATAAAACATCACCCCTTTCTCCTTAAAAGGTTATAAAAGTTCACACTCCTTGAAAAGCCCGAAATCCGCTAAAATTCAATTACAGCGGATGAGGTGCCATACAAGGAAAGCAGAATAAAACTAAGCGCGGCAGTTTAAACAAGAAAAATGTTTAAACCAAGGTGCTTTTTTTATGCCCTTTTTTCGGTACTCAACTTTCATTCGCTATATTACCAATCCGGTTTCCGGAGTCAGATCCCGCAGCGGTCAGTAATGACATCCTGTGGGTTCGGGAAGGAGAATCCTTTGAGAGTGGGATTCTGGTATTATAGCCGTTACCCTTAGGTTGCTCTGTTTGAAAAAATCAATTTCAAAACAGAGGAGAATAAGGATGCAAGATTATATTATAAAAATCAAAGATGGCAGCATTGCGGTAAGCGATGATATTTATAACGCATATTACAAACAAAAATGGCATGAGGATTATGAATATAGAAAAAGGCTGAGAAGGGAAATCTCCTTCGAAGGATTATGCGAAAGTGGCGTCATTATTGAATCAATAATGGTAGAAACACCGAAAACTCTTGAAGATGAAGTCATTACCGGGATTATGATAGTAAAACTGCATGAAAGTCTGCTAAAGCTGACGGAAGACGAACTAAGTCTGATAATGGAGATATTTTATAAGGACAGGACCATAAGACAGGTCGCAAATAGCCTTTCAGCATCAAAATCAACTATTCAGAGACAAAAGGACCGCATCCTGAGGAAACTTTACTTCTATATCGAGGAATATGAATAATTTTCGGGACAGCCCCTTACTTTTTTACTTAAAGAAGTGAGGGGCTTTTTTGTTCTTTGAGAACTTCATATTACATATCTCTGGTACGTTAATCCTGCATACAATCATATTGTAAGCAGCCTGACAGGCTCGCCATGATGGGGTATCCACTCTGGAGCGGAATAAAAAGCCGGGTCTTAATCATAAGTGGTTCTTATGAACTGCCATAACCTGCAGGATTATACAATGATACTTCCGGACAGCCAAGGTTAAGTCCCAGGGTCCGGCTCGTCATAATAATGAGGAGAAAATTCTAATCGTATACCAAACAAAATATCCGATGGATTTTATGATGCCTGTCAACCACAGACAGCCAGAGATATTCTTATTTTTTCAAATATCAATTTTTCAAAAATCACATCTTGCCGGTAAACGGACATGCAATCTTGGAGGACTTGGTTTGAATCCATGGCCTCACTTTTTCCATATATCGGTTTTGGAGTTATGGGGGTCTATTGATGGATGATACGATAAAATTTGCAATGAAGCTGGCTTTCCTGAACCAGCTTTATGGAAAAAAACTGATTACTGATAAGGAATACAGTGCAATCAAAATTGATTTGATGAAACGGCACAGGATACCCTGTGACTAATATGGTTGAAATGTATTCTTATTCAGCAGTATAATTAATAACGAATAAGAAGACAAAAGGTGGTCTGGGTATGGCAGATATTACGGTGATAAAAGCGAATCCGAACAGAATAAATAGAAGCACGGCAAAGTCATTTGAAAGGATGCGTGTTGCAGCGTATTGCCGTGTAAGTACAGATACTGAAGAACAGCTGACAAGTTACAATTCTCAAATGACGCACTATCGATCTATGGTAGAGGCAGAGCCGAAATGGGAACTGATCGATATTTATGCCGATGAAGGCATCAGTGGTACTCAAACGGATAAGCGAACCGAATTCCAGCGGATGATCAACGATGCAGTGGCTGGCAGGATTGACCTGATCATCACCAAGTCGATTTCCCGGTTTGCCCGAAATACGTTGGATACGCTAAAATATGTAAGGATGCTTAAGGAAAACAACGTAGCGATTCTATTTGAAAAGGAAAACATCAATACCATGACAATGAATGGTGAAATGCTACTTGTCATTTTGAGTTCCCTGGCTCAGCAGGAAAGTGAATCGATTTCTGCAAATGTGAAAATGGGACTCAAGATGAAGATGAAACGGGGCGAGATGGTCGGTTACAATGGCTGTCTTGGCTACGATTATAATCCCATTGACAAGACGATCACCATTAATCAAGAAGAAGCGGTAACGGTTCGATACATATTTCAAAGATATGCAGAGGGAACGGGTGCATTTGTCATTGCCAAAGAGCTTTCCAGGATGCAGGCAAAGACGAAAAAGGGCAATATCAAATGGCACGAAAGTACAGTGCGAGGTATTATCAAGAATGAAAAGTACAAGGGAGACCTACTACTTGGAAAGACATTCACAGTTGACGCCTTGACGCACAGACGACTTGAAAATATGGGAGAAGAAGAACAGTACTATATCACTGGCAATCATGAGCCGTTAATCTCAGAAGATCTGTTTAATGAAGCGCATAAGATGCTTGCAATTAGAAGCAGCAAGCATAACAACAAAGGCAGGACAGATAAATATAGTAAGAAATATGCATTCAGCAGTATTATCAAATGTGGCTTCTGTGGTGGCACAGCCATCCGCCGGACCTGGCACAGCGGTTCGGATCATGAGAAGTATGTCTGGACTTGCATGACCTCAATTAAGGAAGGAAAGAAGTATTGTCCGGACTGCAAGGCTATCGATGAAAAGGAAATTGAGCAGGCGTTTGTGAATTCATTCAATATGCTTTGCAATAATAATCGGAATATCATCGAGGAATTCCTTAGTGAAATGGAAGAATCCCTTGGGCAATTGGATGTATCCAGAGAACTAAAGAAAGTTGACAAAGAAATCGAAGCTGCTGAAAAGCGTGTTAGCAAGTTGGTTGATCTGCGAGTTGATGAAATCATTGATAAGCAGACTTACGAAGAAAAGTACACTGAGCTTGCCAGTAAGCTTGAAAAACTAAAGGCAGACAGACTAGCGCTTCAGCTATCGATGAATGATACTACGGATCTGAGAAAACGGATGAAAGCCTTCAGAGATGTATTTGAAAAGAATGAACCGTTGAAGGAATTCGACAGACTGGTTTTTGAAAGTGTAGTTGAGCAAATCATACTTGGCAAAGTAGAAGAAAACGGGGAAAAGAAACCACACTATTTGACCTTCGTATTCAGAACTGGATTCAAAACTGAAGCCGATGGCAAGAATAAAAAGGAAAAAGCCAAGGCTAGAGCGAATAATGAGAATAAGAGTTCAGACGATGTAAAAACGTCTTCTTATTCCGCTTACGACACATACGGAATCTGTAGTGAGGATAGATAGGGTGGAATGCTTATAAATAAAGGCGCTGAAGGGTTCGGATGGTGCTGCGGCAGATGGTAACTCTTGAAGAGTCAAAAAAGATGACATATTTCTTAATCGAAGGAGAGACAAAATCAGAGGCTTTTATAGTTCATCATTGTTGTAATCAAGTATTAAGAGAACGAGGCTGTTGCATTTTATGCTTAATATTGAAGTGATAGCCGGAGGTACATGGTTATGGTTAAAATATGCATAGGAGATACATATTTTTCATCTTTACTTTTATCACAAAATTAACAAACTCACTTCTTTATGCAAATAAACCGAGTTGAATCCGAGACTTACATTTGCGAGACTATAGTCAGGAGAGAATTTTCTTGACCATTGGCCGCAAGGGCATAAAGCCTCGGATTTTTTGTGCTAAAGTATCCTGGAATTTCTTATTCGACGGATTGCTGCTGCAATCGGTATATTTTGATGATAAAAGCATAGACGAGGTAGATGCAGATGAAAAAACAAGTATATAATCCATATCTTCCGTTGAATGAGTATGTGCCGGACGGAGAGCCCCACGTGTTCGGGGACCGGGTCTATATTTATGGCTCTCACGATCTGGAGAATGGAGACGGGTATTGCTTGCTGGACTATGTTTGTTATTCCGCACCGATGAGCGATTTGTCGGATTGGCGTTATGAGGGGGAGATCTACAAGCGGGCGCAGGATCCCCATGACACAAAAGAACAGTACTTATATGCACCGGATATTTGTCAGGGACCTGATGGCAGATATTATTTATATTACGTGCTTTCCAATGAATTTGAATTCAGTGTTGCCGTTTGCGATACGCCCTGTGGTCAATTCGAATATTATGGCCGTGTAGCCTATAAAGACGGAACCGTATTGCAGGAGATCCTTCCCTTCGACCCGGCTATCCTGAACGATGATGGAAAGATTTTTTTGTACTACGGTTTTGCACCTTCATTTCCGATTCATCGCTTTATCGGACAGGAAATGCTCGGCGCCGTCATTGTTGAGCTTGCTGAAGATATGTTGACGGTCAGGACGAAACCAAAAGTCGTTTTGCCGAGTAAAAAGTATGCAGTTGGTTCTGGGTTTGAAGGACATGCGTTTTTTGAAGCATGCTCGATTCGTAAGATTAAGGATACATATTATTTGATATATGCATCCGAGAATTCCCATGAATTATGCTATGCGTACAGCCGTTATCCGGATCGGGATTTTAACTTTGGCGGTACGGTGATCAGTAATGCAGATGTCGGATATAAAGGCAGAAGGATGGATCAGGCACTGAACTGCATCAGCAACAATCACGGCGGTTTGGTAGAGGTCAACGGTCAATGGTATGTTTTCTACCATCGTCATACCCACGGACATCAGTTTTCGAGGCAGGGATGTGCAGAGCCGGTCACAATTTGTGAGGATGGTCGTATTATGCAGGCAGAGATCACCAGCTGCGGATTGAATGGCGACGCGCTGACGGGCAGGGGCGAATATCCTGCAGCGATCGCCTGTAATCTGCATGGGGAGAAACGAGGCGTCACTATTCCATATGTTGGACGGCTTGAAGATCAACCGTATATCACGAATGAAGGAGAGCTTCGTTTTATAACCCATTTTACCAAAGGGTGTGTGGCTGGATTTAAATACTTCCGGTTTGATGATGTAAAGAAGATTGCGCTGAGTGTAAGAGGCGATGCCGGTATGATGATCGTTCGTGACGATGAAGATATCCTGGCACGGATTGAGGTTATGGAGACGGGAGCATTTAAGACATTTACCGGGGCCCTGCACGTAGCGAACGGGATAAAACCAATCTTCCTTCAATATGAGGGAGACGGGAATGTAGACATTCTGTCACTCTCTTTTGAGGGATAATCTGCCTGGGGGCTGAATTATAAATAAGCTTACCCCCTGCTATAAATGTCGATTTCGATCAGGCGTATTTCAAGAGGCTCCAGGGTGACCTCCAGATTCAGGATGCCGTTATTTATTTTGCCGGAATCGGCGAGTGCGTCCGGCTGGATATTGCGGATAAAATCGACACAGGATTTACTCAGGGTTGTCGGACTCCCCAGCTTCAGCCAGATGTCAAAAGACGAGCCGTGATTTTGATTAACGCAGTATTGGCGCATTATGTAGTAATCACCGTCAATCTGATCAAATTTTAACGAAAAGCAGATACTTTTCATTTGTTGGAATGGGGAATGACGATTCGAATAGTCTTCGTTATGTGAAATACTGTGTTTGTAAAACTCATAATTATAAAACATTAATACCAATCGGTTTTGATTTCTTGTTGCAATCCAACCGTCCTCATTAGCCAGGATTTCTTTTCCCAGCTTCGATATAAAGGAAACAGCATGAAAGTGGGGCTTGGCAATCCAGTTATAGGTGTAGAGACCGAGCCCGCCATGAAAGAGGGCTGAAGGATAATCCAGCGTATGCATGGAATCCGTAAGTTTCCAAAAACCAGTCATTTGAGACCTTCCCAGGTTCTTTAGTATATTTTGTGTAATGTAGCAGGATTTATAGCAAGTATCATTGATTGAGTTATTGTGGGCAGTCATCGTATTATACTCACATATATACGCAGGGATATCCGCAATTTTGCATTCGGCTTTATAAGCTTCGATTTTATCAAAAAACCTTTCCAAATAATTGTCGGAAGATTGTGGACCGGATAGCGATATATCTGCTTTTCTCACTAAGCGATCACTGTATAAAAAGTTAAAGTAGTCCGGCAGGCAATGATGGTCATGGCAATATTTGATAAAATCGGTATTACGCTCATGATCTTCAGGATAGATCATTGATAATGCATGACTGCCGATTTGTAACACAGGATCGGCTTTTTTTATGGCACCATAAATTGATCGATAAAACGTTAAGAAATCCTCCTGGCTTTCGAAGACCGTATTGGGCTCTATCACATTAAACATAATGCGATAGGACCAGTTTTTTGCCATATCGACCCCGTATTGACTGAGGATGTGTGCGCTGAGAATTTCCAGCTTTTCGCAGAAGGCATCGTTATTCTTCGGCAGGATGAACCGATAAAGCGGTAATGGGAGATCCTTTTTTTCATTCTGTATTAGTATATGATTGATGTTCATGGTAAACATGGGCTTTAGGCGTATGGAAATGAGAAAATCCAGGATTTGGTCAATGAAATAAAAATCATGGAAATACTGGGGATTGTCCTGATGAGCCGCCTGATTTTCCAAATAGCTTAAGATATCAAAACTGAGAAAGTCGAACCCGATTTTTGTCTGTAAATCACGGAGAGTATTCTGAGTATTTGTTTCCAAAAGACTGTTTAAGTTTTCAACAAAGCAGATTTTTATGAAATCGTGATTTTGGGTGATTGTCTCTTTGGACAATAGTAATGTGCCGCAGGAAACCGCAATGGCTGCTTCGGATGAAGCGGGACAGGGAACATTAAGTTCTGCAGCAGGTGTTTCCTTATATTTGACCAGCTTTTCATGGTAGGCAGACTTGCTCAATGAAGGGTGGAAAACGTTACCGCCCCTGGATTTTGCTTCGGGGAAAGGTTTTGCGTCTTTGACTGATTTACGGTAATGGGAGGGCAGAATATTGAACTGATCCTTAAAAAGCTTCACAAAAGTGCGCGTGTCTGAAAAGCCGTTGTTTTGTGCAATCACATCAATTGGTTCATCGGATCCGATGAGTTCCTTTGTTGTCCGTTCAAGACGAATACGGTTATAATACTCGGTAAACGTCACCCCGATGTGCTTTTTAAAGAAAGAAGACAAATAAGGAACCGACAGATTAAAGCTGCTTGCTAAGGCGTTCAAGGTTAATGCGTCACGATAGTTTTCGGTGACATAATTGAGAAGTGCAACCCTTCGTTCGATATGTTTTGCACCCTGACCGGCTGCAGGTGTATTTTCGGAAGTCGTAAAGTGCATCAAAAGCTCGCTGACAATTTCATATATTACTCCCATAGATCCTGTATTATGATCTTCCTGAGCTTGCACTTCAATGAGCTTTGCAAGCAGATGCCGTAAATGGTTGTACCTCGTTGTATGGGGATATTTTACAGAATTGACACGAAAAAACGGAATATTTGTGTTCGGAAGGGTTGGCAATTGATTGATATCTATCTGGCACACAATATGCATACATTCACCATCGGTTTTGTATGCGTGGATTGTCTGTTTGTTTATGAGGATCAAATCCCCCTCACCTGCGATAAAATGCTCTTCATTTATATAGAGACTGATTTGACCGGAAAGCATAAACAACAATTCGTAGCTTTCATGGCTGTGATGAGGAACGTTGGCTTTATCTGATAGGAAAACCAAGGCGGGCATCAGATCTGCAGATGTTGTTTTGTTTTTTTCCATCAAGGACTCCTTTCATAACATGAAAACGGATAGATAAGTTAATATGTGAATAACTGATTTTGCTGCAAAAAGCCAAGTTTAGGTCCTAAAATGGCTTTTCCATGCAGCTTCTGTGTTCCAAAGCTGCATGAATTGCAGTGCTTTTATAGCTTTGATGCACTGCAATTTTGCAAAATCCGGATTGCGCAAAAGCATTTCAGCTTAAAGCAATTATAGCTGAAATGCTCCCTGCAAGTCCAGGAACATGTGCTTGCAGGGAAAAGTCGCATATTAACTGTAAAGCGACTTTTTGCAGCGCAATCATAATTAAAAATATGAAGAATTAAAAGGATTCTATCATGCAAATTGAATAAAAGTCAATAAAGCATTCAAATAAGCAATATTTTAACTCAAAGGCATCACTATTTTAATATTACACTTCATGCCATATGTTAAATTCCTGTTGAAAACAAGGCAATAGACCTCGTTGTCTTATAATATGCAAATGCTATAATTAAGATATCAAAAAGCTGTGTTTACAGGCTTTATGTTCACCGATTTCAATGTACACCGATTTCAATGTACACCGGAAGCTCGGGAATTAACCTTCAGGGCTTGGAAAGGTCAGAACAGTCAAATGAACAAAGAAATCATTTTTGAAGCAAAACATATAAGTAAAGCTTTTGGTCCAACCATTGCACTGAAGGACGTTGATTTTACACTCCATAGAGGTGAAATTCACGGTTTGATCGGTGAAAACGGTTCAGGAAAATCCACCATCATGTCGATTGCTTCCGGTATGCAAAAAACAGACAGCGGCGAGATGTTCTTTAAAGGACTGGCCTGGCATCCCGAGAGCATGGTTGATGCTCAAAACAAAGGGATTTCAATGATTTTGCAGGAAGCAAATTCCATTCCCAATATTACAGTCGCACATAATATTTTTGCCGGGCATGAAAAGCTGTTCATGCATCGGGGCATATTCAGCAATGCAAAGATGGTTAATGAAGCGCAGAGAGTACTGGACAGTTTTGGTGTAATGCATATCAATGCAAAAGATCCGATCAACAAATATAGTTTTGAAGACAGGAAGTTGGTGGAGCTTGTCCGTTGCATTACTGATGGTACAGAGATCCTGGTTGTCGATGAAACAACTACTGCTCTGTCCCAACATGGCAGGGATATCTTGTACCGTATCATGCACCAGTTTGCAGAACGCAATAAAGCTGTTGTATTCATTTCCCATGATATTGATGAAATTTTTGAACAGTGCAACGCACTGACGGTACTTCGAGATGGCGTAATCGTCGGGTATGTAAATGAAGAGGAAATTAAAATGTCCCAACCGGAGCAAAAAAACAGAGTGGTCAGAAATGTCCGTCATATGCTGGTTGGGCGTGAGATGGGAGATAAGTATTATCGTGAAGATTGGGAGTTTTCCAGGGAGAAAGAAATTGCACTTAAAATGGATCATATTTCCTGCGGCTTAATCCGAAATTTCGAATTGACGTTGCATAAGGGTGAAATAGTGGGTATCGGCGGATTATCCGGCTGCGGTATGCATGATATTGGAAGAATCGCATTTGGGCTGACCAGGATAAAGTCAGGAACCATTATCCGTAATCAAAAAGTGATTCGCACACCTCTGGCTGCGATCCGGGAAGGAATAGGCTATATCAGCAAGAACCGGGATGCCGAAGCTCTGATTACAAACGGTTCCATTGGTGATAATATTGCCCTGCCTTCTCTGGATCAACTTTCTTCCCATTCGTTCATTTCTCCGCGTAAGGAAAAGGAATTGATAGAGCGGCAGATTGATCTGCTCTCCATCAAATGTCAGAGCAGCAAGCAGTATGTCAGTGCATTATCCGGTGGCAACAAACAAAAGGTTTCTTTTGCCAAATGGATGGCTAATGACTGTGAGGTCATTATCATGGACTGCCCAACCCGAGGTGTTGACGTTGGAGTTAAGCAGTCCATGTATCAGATTATGCAGGAAATGAAAAGTGAGGGTAAGGCTATTCTCATGATTTCAGAAGAACTGACGGAGCTTATCGGAATGTCGGATCGATTGATCATCATGAAGGATTTTGAAATTAAAAAGGAATTTATACGTTCGGCAGATTTAAAACAAACGGATATTATTGAATACATGATTTAGACGATACGTAAACCTGTGAAGCGGCGATTATATAAAGTCTGAAAGGTTTGATTATATGGTTCAGCAAAATATAAAACAGTTTAATTCTCCCATAAGCTTCAGAGGATGGCTGAAGAGAAATATCAATTATCTGGCTGGCTATGCAGGCTTGCTCATTTGTATGATTCTCTTTGGAATCATGGCACCGGTTATGAAGAATGTTCATATCTTTGACATCACCGGTAACGCATTCAAGACAATATTTACACAGGGGGTCATTTTCTCCATTTTATCCATCGGAGCGGTTTTTGTGTATTCTCTAGGTGCAATGGATATTTCGACGGGTGCGCAGATGTCACTTTATGCGGTTTTGCTGGTACAGATTTATAACAAGGCAGGCTCGAATTTGCAGGCACTTTTCCTGGGGGTCTTCTTTATACTTGTGATAGCACTATTATGCGGAGCGGTAAATTCAGTACTTGCTTCGGTACTTAAAATTATACCGATTATTACATCATTATTCCTGCAATTCCTACTCTATGGCATCTCAGTTCTTCTTTTTAACAAATGGTGCGGCAACAGCGAATCAATGACATTTAATGCAGGGACGGCAAGCAGCACCAGTTTTGCACCTTTCCGAAAAATTGAGGTGATGCTCGTTACACTCATCCTCGTAGTCTTGTTTTTTGGTTATTTATTCAAGTTCACCAAAATCGGAAAGTATGTCAAAGCAATCGGTGCAAACCAGGACTGTGCAAGTCAGGCAGGGGTGAATATCACATTGTATCGTTTGATTGCATACTTACTGTTCGGTGTGGCCACCGTAATCGCTACAGTCGTATTTCTGGCCAACAAGAGTTCGATTACTTATGAGGCTTGCCGCGGCTATGAGATGAATATCATCATATGCTTGATTTTAGGGGGTATGCCTATAGCTGGAGGGATGAAATCCAAAATTGGTTGTGCTGTTGTTGGCGCTTTCACCTATTCCTTGATCGATATTTGTTTTGTATTTATAGGTATTCCAAGTTTGATGACAAATTTGTTTGTCGCTGTGATTTACATAATTGTTGTATTTTTAACCTGTCGCGACAAAGGGAGGGTTTTGCCACAATAAGGGACAGTGAAAACTGAATATAAATTAATTAGAAGGGGGATATTTATGAAAAAGAAGTTTTTTAAAATGGTAGCTTTACTGTTAAGCCTGGTTTTATGTTTTAGCTTGACGGCATGTGGTGGTACAACGCAAACAAATCCGGGTACTGAGCAAAATGCATCATCGGTAACCAGTGCAGCCACGACGGCGGATACAACGCAAAAGGCGGAGAATGATAAGGATGCATCGAAAGCCAAATTCAAAATCTGTATTTTTACACTCAAGGCAACGGGTTCCATCGTGGAATCGGTTGAAGCCTTTTTAGACAGCATTGATGACGATTTAGCATTTAGTTATGAAGTGCGTTTTGCGGCGGATGACGCAGCTACCATGCTAAGCAATATCGAATCAGCGATTGCTGAAGGTTTTAATGGGATTATTTCCATGACAGACAAAGGTAATAATGCGGCAATTTTGGAATTGTGCCAGGAAAGTAAAGTTTATTTTGGTGGCACCTGGTCGAATCAGGCCTCAAGCCTGAACAGCTCAGATACCGGTTATGATACTTTGAAACATCCCTATTATGTCGGCTCCATTGCAGATGGGTATGATGATTACAAATTTGAAACCGATGCTTATGCCAAACAAATAGCGGATGCCTATAACGCATTAGCTGATGGCGAAAAAGCAGGTTCAATAGGTATTACGACGAATCCGTCGAAATGGACCCCAGGGCAGCAGATTGCAGCTGAGAATATGTACAAGGCATTGACCACACAATACAGTATCCCGGACAGTGCCTTTGCAACAGCAACCATTAATAAAAGAACAGCAGAAGAGACTTATACAGGGATCAAACTGGCTGCAGGTACATGGCAATTCCCGCAGGTCGATGTCTCCAGCAGACAATTACCCAATGCTTATTTCCAGAGTAACGGCAAATTGAAATTGATATGTTCATATGCCTCAATTACTTTTATTGAACCGGCACTACAAACAGCAGGGCTTCATGGAAAAGTAAAAGTATGGACTTGCGGATATGAAGCGGAAGATTACCTGGTCAAGAACTTCGGGACCGAAGGGGATAAAACATATCAGGGATTCAGAACAGCACCGATTGAAGATGTTGCATTCCCGCTGGTTCAGATTCTGGACAAGTTAAACGGGAAATCTTATGCGGATAAGGAAGCCAAGGTCAAGGAACTTGTGGACGGTATGAAAACAAATATGGGAATGAAATTTGCATTGAAGGACTATATGATTCCCGAATCATCTTCCATCATAGTGACTAACAATACACAGTTTACTGCATTCATAAGCAAATACGTCTATGGAAATGGAAAAGGTGAGTCTTCCATGGTTAAAGCAGAAGACCTTAAGAAGTTGATGGTGACGTATAACGCTGATGCGACGTATCAGAATTTGATGACTTACTTCGATGGAGAAGGCAATCTGACTGTGGATGCCATTAAGTAAGGTGTTTTATATCTTGTGTCCGGCAAGGGATTACTCTTGCCGGACATTAATGAGTGAGGTTTGAGCGATGCCCAAAAAGGATAACAGTTTCATCGACATTGTAAGGAGAATAATAGGCACATTATATATACCACTGATTATATATTTTGTTATTTTTGTAGTTGCGAGAGTAAAAGGACTAACATTCTTCGGAGATTTGCGAACCTGGCAAAATCTTGTTCAAAGCACGGCGGCAACTGCAACAATAGCATATGCACTTTGCGTTCAGATTAAAAGCGGAAGATTCGATTTTAGTGGTGGGGCTGTTATGACGTTGGGCGCAATCATATCCGTCAGTATTGTGAAAGAATTTGTTGTCAACTGGCTGCTGTTTTTGGTTATAAGTATCATTGTCTGCACTATATTAAGCTTTTTGGTGGGTGTTTTGTATGTATATGGAAGATTGCCCGTTATTATCGCGACAATTGGTGCTGCCATATTGTATGAATCTTTTACTCTATATATTAATCATGGCCGGGGTATCAGCATATCTGCCACATCGGCTTTAAATTTTCTGGGTAAGGATGCGGTTGCTTGTGTAGTATTGGTGGCCGTCTCAGGATTACTTCATTACTTTTATACGAATTTCACCATTTCCGGTAAGCATGCACTTTTGCTTAAGAACAATCAGCATGCAGCGGTTAACATCGGGATTAAAGAAGGAAAGAATGTATTGGAGTCCTTTGTGCTGACGGGTGTGTTATATGGTATCGCTGCGGTTATATTTGCTTCGCAGTCCGCATCAGTTTCAGCGATTGCTACTACATTAGGGACTATAAACACCGCCTTTGGTGCTATTTTACCGGTTTTCATGGGCTTTTATATCGGTAGATTCAGCAAGGATTCATTCGGTATCATCTTTTCGGCATTTGCTGTAGGCACTTTGAAATACGGATTATCCATTATTGCACCTGAGGGGTATGCAGGTGCATATACAAATATAATATATGGTCTTTTTCTAGTCGTATTTTTCTTGATTTCGCATCAAGGCGCGGCAGTGATTTCTTGGTGTAAAGAAAAAATACAAGATTCCAGGCAGGGCCAAAAAGCATAGGAGAACCATTGTAGTATGGGTGTTTTGGAAACGCAATCAATCGACTGGCCGCAAGACTTTCTGATTGGCGCATCAACGGCGGCGCATCAGGTTGAAGGAAATAATGTTAACAGTGACTTTTGGGCGATGGAACAAATGGATTTTTCAGACTTTGCCGAGCCATCGTTAGACGCGGTCGATCACTATCGACGCTTCAGAGAAGACATCGACCTTATGACAGAGGCCAGGCTCAATGCGTATCGCTTTTCAATCGAGTGGGCACGTATCGAACCGGTGAAAGGTCAATACGATGAAAAGGAAATCCAACATTATAAAGAAGTATTGATTTATTGCAGAACAAAGGGTGTAGAGCCTATTGTTACGATGCATCATTTTTCATCACCGAAATGGCTGATTGAAGAAGGAGGATGGGAGAACCCAGCGGTCATCGGAGCTTTTAAGAACTATTGTGTCCATGTCGTGCATGCTATTGGGAATTTAATGACTTACGTATGTACGATTAATGAAGCTAACATGGGCCTGGCTCTGAACGTCATCAAACGGAGCCCTGTCATGGGGGAAAATGCCAACCTTCAAGTGGGTGTAAATCTTGAAAATAAAGCGAATGAGGATTTTCTGAACCGCCAGAAAGAAAACTACAGGCGAATATTCGGTACGATGAAACCGGAGACTTTCTTGGAAATGCGTTCACGGGAAGGGGATTTGATCATTATCGAAGCCCATAAGGCCGCCAGGAATGCAATGAAAGAACTGCGACCGGAGTTGAAAATCGGAGTCACGTTATCTCTTCATGATTTCCAGGCTATGGAAGGCGGAGAGGAGAATGTGAAAAAGGAATGGTTTGATGAATTTCTTCATTATCTGCCTTACATAAAAGAAGACGATTTTATTGGCATACAAAATTATACGCGGAAACTGGTAGGCCCTGACGGTTTTGTACCTGCGCCGGCTGGAGCGGAAAGAACGCAAATGAGATATGAGTATTATCCGAAGGCATTGGAAAACGTCATTCGAAAAGTATCGGAGGATCTGCACATCCCGATTTTTGTCACGGAAAACGGTATCGGCACCGGAGACGATACAAAACGAATCGCCTTCATCACAGAAGCTGTGTCGGGTATTGCGGCCTGTGTGAAATGCGGAATACTTGTTCTGGGCTATTTACACTGGTCTCTTCTGGACAATTTTGAATGGCACAAAGGTTATGCATGCACATTCGGCTTAATTGCAGTAGATCGGCAAACAAAGCAACGAACGCCGAAGGAAAGTTTGTACTACCTGGGAAATGTCATTGGTAAAAGACGCAGTTTTTAGATGTATTAGTGACTTACACGCTTTTTATATGCCCTCATCGCGAAGATATATGCCACAAGCATAATTCCGACGCACCATGCAAGAGCGACCCAAATATCCTTACCGACCGGCTGATTAGACAATAACGCACGGATGGCGTCCACTATTGAAGTCACCGGCTGGTTTTCTGCAAAGGCACGTACAACAGACGGCATCGTTTCGGTAGGCACAAACGCCGAGCTGATAAATGGAAGGAAGATTAATGGGTAGGAAAAGGCGCCTGCGCCGTCCACCGATTTTGCGGACAGTCCGGCAATCGCCGCGATCCAGGTCAGGGCAAGTGTAAACAACGCGAGTATACCGGCCACGGCAAGCCATGACAATACTCCTGCTGACGAGCGGAAGCCCATAATGAGCGCTACGAGAATGATGACGACAACCGAAATCGCATTGGATACCAGCGAGGTCAGTACATGCCCCCACAGCGCGGCCGAACGCGCAACAGGCATGGAGTGGAACCGTTCGAAGATGCCGCTTTGCATATCCATAAACAGACGGTAAGCAGTATAGGCGATGCCGCTTGCAATTGCAATCAGCAGGATGCCGGGCAGCAGATAATTTACGTAGTTATCCGAGCCGGCCTGGATAGCGCCGCCGAACACGTAGACGAACAGCAGCATAAGCGCGATAGGTGTGATGACTACTGTAATGATGGTGTCCATGCTGCGGAAAATATGGCGCATGGAACGTCCAAGCATGACACCCATGTCGTTGAAAAAGTGTCTCTTTACCGCTTCCATTTATTTTTCCTCCTTCTTGCTGACGAGTGCGAGGAATATCTCCTCCAGCGTCGGCTGTTTTTCCACATACTCCACCTTTGCCGGTGGGAACAGCTTTTTCAATTCCGCGAGTGTGCCGTTAACTATAATCCTGCCCTCATGCAAAATGGCAATTTGATCTGCAAGCTGCTCGGCTTCCTCCAAATACTGCGTGGTCAGGAATACCGTCGTGCCATTATTAGCAAGCTCTCTGACTGTCTTCCAAACCTCGTTGCGCCCTTCGGGGTCAAGCCCGGTCGTCGGCTCGTCGAGAAAGATAAGCTGCGGTTTTCCCACAAGGCTCATGGCGATGTCGAGCCTGCGGCGCATACCTCCCGAATAGGTGGAAACCCTGCGGTCGGCGGCGTCGGTCAAGCCGAAGCGTTTCAGTAAAGCATTCGCGACCTGGTGCGGATCCTTGAGGTGCCGCAACTTGGCGATCATGATGAGATTTTCCCGCCCTGACAAAATTTCGTCCACGGCGGCGAATTGCCCTGTCAGGCTGATTGACTGCCGCACATAGTCGGGCTTTGCCGCAACGTCAAATCCGTTTACAACGGCGGTGCCTCCGTCCTGTTTAAGCAGCGTGGTTAGGATTTTTACAATCGTCGTCTTGCCCGCGCCGTTGGAGCCGAGCAGGGCAAAAATCTCGCCGCGTTGTGCCGCGAAATCCACTCCCTTTAAGACTTCCGTGGTCTTGAAGGATTTTTTTAAATCCTTCACTTGGATTGCGATGTCTTTCATTTAGAATCGTTACCCCTTCCGAATTTGTTCATAATGTCGCGGTTTAATTTTTTGCGATAGTTATCAGTCCAAACTTTCGTGTCGCGTAAAAGCTCGTCGCAGAACCCGACAACATCTTCGCCCGTCACGTCGAGAACGTGCCTGCCGTCCGCCGCGCTGGCTTCAAACAACTCTATCAATTCGTACTGAGTTTTCAACATGTCAGAGCCGTCTCCTCCCGCGAAATTCCACATGTATCCCTGGATTTTTTTAAATACGAACCGATAGTCTTCAGGCAGCGCTTCTACCCTTGCCATTTGCTCCCTATACTCTTTTTTATCCCCGATCATTTTTTTGATAAGCTCCAGCATCGTTAATGCTCCTCCTTATTAAATTTTTCCATAACCTCTTTGTTTAGTTTTTCTCGCAGTGTTTCAGTATTGGTAACCGACGCGCGCATAAACTCATCACAAAACTTGCCGACGTCACTGCCTATGACATCAAGAACCTGTCTGCCTTCTGCCGCGCTTTCTTCAAATAAATCCACCAAGTCCGTAAACATCGTCAAGTCCGTAAATATCGTCATGTCACCGCCGGGGGGGCCAACGCTAAACATATAATGTTGAATTTTGCGAAATGCAAACCGATAATCTTTCTGCAAGTCGTCAACCCTCTTCATCATTTGTTTATAGGCCCGTTTTTCTTCCATGTCGCCTATTATCAATTTTATAATAGAATCAAGCATTGTTACTGCTCCTCCTTTAATTGGTTGATTTTCGATGCAACAAATTCCCATTTTCTCCAGAACCTCTGCAACTCCTCACGCCCCGCGTCGTTGAGCGCGAAAAACTTTCGCGGCGGCCCCATGTCGGAGGGCTTTTTTATGATCTCTACCAGCTTGCTTCTTTCAAGCCGGATCAGGATGGTGTACACCGTTCCATCCACAACATCTGTGAAGCCGAGGGCGTTCAGCCGCCGCGTGATTTCGTAGCCGTAGGTTTCTTTGCGGCTTATTATTTCAAGGACGCAGCCCTCTAGCACGCCTTTGAGCATTTCTGTCAGGTTTTCCAGCACAATCACTCCCTTGCTATTCTGTATGACTTGTATTAAGTATTACTTACTACTGGTATATAGTAACGCAGAATAGCGCGAATGTCAATAGGGTAAATTAGATCCAAAACATAGGATAGTCGATGCTGTATATACCAGCTGAACTTAATATGGAATGATTTCGATGAATAGAATTTCATGTGGGCTCATTTTTTCATGGATAGAAAAATCGCTTTTGCCTTCAATTACTTTTGTTTTGATACCATATAAACTATGGTTTTTTAAATATTGTAATTCTTCTTCATTCAGTTTTAAAGGCGCACCCATTTTTATCCATTGATCGTATGCGCAACCGTATTCACGATTAATATGATACATGTTTGTTTTAAATTTGCCGTTAAGATTGCTTATTAAAAAGCTCACTATCTGGCTTTTTGTATGAAATATCGAGTAGCGTTCATATAAACTGATCTGTGACCTACTATCAGATAAAAGAGTCTGGTTAATACCACAGTAATTCTGTGTGATAATTTGTAAGGAGCCATCTTTTTTTTTGGTAACAAGAAAGTCGTCTCCCTTTTTGATCAGCGTTTCTCCCAGCTTGCTCAATAGTAAATAAGCATTGAAAGTGGCTTTTTTAATGCCATTTCTTGTAATCATGCTGTTGTCCCCGTCAAATAATCGGATAATGGAGGATTGTGGCTGTGAAAACAACTGGTCAATAATCAAGGTGGCATTTTCATGATGATATAATATTTTCTTTAGCAAGCTGCAAGATTTGAAGCAAGTGTCGTTTAAGTAATTCCTATCAGTTTCAAAATCATTCCAATCCATTAAATAGATTTGCTGGTTAGTAAACCCTGAATGTGATAAAGCGGTACAAATTTTTACCGATAGGTCATCATTATTCTGAAAACCATCTTGATTTTTATTCTCAAAAATTTGATTGATGACAGGCGCATTTTTGAGACTAATACAAATAAAAGACAATTTTATGGGATCGAAATCAATAACAGAGCGGTCAGACAGGAAAAAAGAACCTGGTTCATAAGATTGAAAAAGGCCCATATACAATTGTTTATAGTCCGCATGAGAAGCGGCAATCGCTTTGGAGGTCGAGCGTAAAAAACTCTTGATTCGCTCGTTATTGAATGTCATTTTCCACTGCGGATTGTACCAAATCTGAAACTGCCAGGTTTTCAGCCTTTCAAGATTATAATTGCCAAATAAGTGCCGAAAAAAGGCTTGGATTAGATTTTCCCATTTCTCTAAATCATCCGGATAATCTAAATGCGCTGTTCTTTGCTGTATCAAATTCTCAGGTACAGGGCTTAATTCTATGATAGGAATGATATCTCTATCCAACAGGTTCTGAAGAACCTCATCAATTAAACTGAAATTATATACCCATGAAATAGAAACATCTTTATTAAATAGTAGTAGTTCTTTTGCAAAGATATTTCTGACTAAGATGTATTCAATTTTGATTTTTTTTTGTATTTCCTCCAGTTCGTTTTTCCATCTTGAAGTTAAAATATCAGAAGCACGATCACAACGAGCGATTTTTTGCCATGATTTGTCTAACATGCCAATAGATTGGCGATAATTAATATCATAATGATTTCTGATTTCAGGTATATTATCTTGAAGTTCATTTATGCGCTGAAAGTTCAAAAATGAATTATTAATTGAAAGAACCTCCAGGTAAGGAGTCAATTTCAACTGCACAGAATCGGTGTCGGAAAGGATCTTGTAATTTTCTTTTGAAATGAGAGGGACTTCTTTCGTTTTATTTGAATCTCTAAATTTTGCCGGAGTTATACCATGTTCTTTTTTAAATTCCTTATAGTAAGATTTTAAATCGGAAAATCCGTTATCGAGTGCAATTGTAGTAATTGTTTTAGTACTATTCAGCAAATCGTCTAATGACTTTTGCAGCCGTACTTTAGAGATATATGATATTAAGGTAATACCCATCTTTTTGGAAAAAAACCTTGAAAAGTATTGGCTGTTGAGATGTTCTCTATCAGCTAAAACAGACAATGTTAAGTCCTTTTTATAATTTTTGTCTATAAATTCCGCAATTCTAAAAAGACGTTTCTCTTCATCATGCAGAAAATTATTTGATGGGTTTTCAGCTTGCATATATTTGTTAAGCAAAAGTTTAACCAGTTCATGTAAATGCTGCTCTGCACTAATTAAGTAAAATCTCGTATGTGAATCAACAATTTGAACGATTTTTGCCATTATATATTTAATAAGTGTGATATTATTCTTTTCATACTCGGAGACTCTTTGAGAATTCAAATCAAATTTCGATTCCGAAAAGCCATCATAGAAGCTGTCATAATACTCAGGATTTATCTGCAGGCAGTAAAGAATGCTTTCACTTTCCGGATCAATTTCATGGGAAGTAAAGCAGTTAACTAACAGCAAATCTCCTTCATCCAGGCGTTCGGCAGCTGTCTTGGTAATAATATTTATTTTACCTTCCAAAACAAAATAAATACATATTTGATCCAGCCATTGATGTTGTTTTGCGGTTATTCGTCTGATCGTTACTACACAAGAGCTATGCTTTCCGTTTTTGATTTCCACATTATATAACATGTTGGCACCTTTATTCGTACTATCTGTCGCTGGTTAAGCGAATAGCTGATTTTAGTTGCTTAATCTGATTGTATCATAACAGGATTAATTATTCCAATATTTGACCTGATGTTTTCATGGCTGGATTTTTAAAAATAATTATGCGTCAAATAAGACAAAATGTGATATTAAAAAGAAAATCAGAATCATATATTGGGAAGATGGTTTTTCGAAAAAAATATATAATTAACTTGTTCGAATTTTATTGGCAGTTATTAATTTTTCGGCGTTTTAAACACGCGCCGATCTCAATTTGAAAGGAGATGTTTTTAGTGATTATTGATATCAATGTGCACCATCTACCAAGTGAGCTGTTTACCGATGAGAAGATCAAGGATAGCTTCCTGAGCACGGCTCCCCGCGGATATGACTGGGTACCGTATATAGAGCCCCTTCCGTCCGGCAAAGATCAGCTCGTTCTTGAAAGACCCAAAGGTTATCCCGTCCTTAACTATGTTGATGGTGACTATACCCTCGAAGCAAAGCTTCAAGCAATGGATGACGCAGGCGTAGACAAAGCTCTCATACGTGTGCCTGTCTGGCAGGAGTGGCTGCGCCTTGATGCCTGCAAACTCATAAACGATGAAGCGGCAGAAATGTCAAGGAAATCAAATGGACGTATCATGGCAAATGCTTGTCTCCCACCCTGGGGTGGCAAGGAGAATCTTTATGAGCTCGAGCGCTGCTTAAAGGAGCTGGGTATGGTTGGCGTTCAGCTTGCTTGTCATTATGGGCAGCTTTACCTTGATGATCCGGTATTCAAGCCTTTTCTGAAGGTACTTAATGACCTTGACGTACCTGTAATCGTTCATCATACGCCACTGCCCGTATATCCCGGTTCCATCCTTGATTTCACAAACCTGCGCCGTGAGTATGGCCGCATTATGGACCAGGGTACTGCTGTAGGACGTGAACTGTTTAGTGGGATGTTCGAAGAATTCCCAAATTTGAAGTTCATTCACACAATGCTCGGAGGCAACTGGTTCGCACAACAGAGTTTATTGACGCCTCACAAGTCGATTAAGAAGGAAGCAATGGAACGTTTGGATTCCTCAGGTGCAGACAAGATTCTCAAATATCTGAAGAACAACATCTACTACGATATGACGCATCCGCATTCATGGGGCAAGGCGCAGGTTGAGTGTGCCATCGAGGTCTGCGGAGCCGACCACCTGCTGTTTGGAAGTTCGTTCCCTGTATTTTATGGCTGGATGTCTCAAAGTGTCGACTTTGTTAAGACCCTCGATATTACGAAGGAAGAATTCGAACTTATTACAAGTGGTAATGCGATTCGTCTCTTTAATCTTAAAGTATAAAAAGCCGATTTGAATAAATTCAGGAGCCCATGGAAAACCGTATGGGCTCCTTTTTTACAAGGAAAGTGCTGTAAATATGGCTTGATTTGAGGAGGACACGTTCGATTGAATAATATAAAAGATTCCAGGAATTACAGATGGTATGTATTAGCTACATGTTCCATTAGTGCATTTATGGCTAATCTAGATATAAATATTGTAAATGTAGCTCTTCCTACAATTTCCGGGCAGTTTTCTGCGAGTCTTTCCAGCATACAGTGGGTGGTAACAGCTTATTTGTTGACAACATCAAGCATGATGGCTGTATTCGGCAGGCTGGCGGATATTATAGGCCGCAAGAAAGTCTACACGGCGGGCTTCCTGGTTTTTACCCTGGGATCTCTTCTTTGCGGCTTATCACAGGGGATTTGGTTCCTGGTCGGGATGAGAATTGTGCAAGCCATAGGTGCTGCTATGCTGACATCCAATAGTTCGGCAATAGTTACGGCAGCTTTTCCTTCACAGGAGCGCGGACGGGCTCTGGGTCTTATTGTAACCGCAGTTGCTCTCGGGGCTCTGATCGGTCCGTCTATTGGAGGATTACTTATTGGATTCGCCAGCTGGCATTTTATTTTCTTTATTAACGTGCCGCTTGGAATTATTGCCTTCTTTTTAGGTAAATTTATTATTCCTGCAGACAAACAAAATACAGAAATAGAAAGCTTCGATTTTAAGGGTGCCATATTATTTACCACAGGAATAGTTACTTTACTTTTTGGCATAAGCAACGGAGAAAGCTGGGGTTGGTCAAATCCGTTTACTTATCTGAGTGTGATTTCTGGAGTAATTCTGCTGATTCTCTTTGGTTTGATGGAACAAAAGGTCAAGTATCCAATGATCGATCTTTCCTTATTCCGCATCAGACCCTTCCTGGTAGGAAATTTAGCCGGTTGGTTATGTTTTGTGGTGACATCTGCTAATACGATGCTGCTGCCATTTTATCTGCAGCAGATTCTGAACTATACACCTTCACAGGTTGGGTTGCTTATGACGGTTATGCCGGTCGTTATGGCGGTAGTTGCTCCGTTAAGCGGATTTGCTTCAGATAAATTAGGGCCGCTGGTTTTGACAACCTCCGGGCTTGTTTTAGCAGGGATGAGCATGCTATATTTCTCTACCTTTACACCCCAGACTCAGTTTTATCAAATTATTCCTGGGCTATTGATCCTGGGTTTGGGTATAGGATTATTTCAATCGCCTAACAACAGCAGCCTTATGGGTTCCGTTCCTACGCAAAAGCTTGGGATTTCCGGGGGGATAAACAGTGTGGTGCGACATGTTGGTATGGTTTCAGGAACAGCACTTTCAGTCATTTTATTCGAGATGTGGGGAGGAACAACTATTCCTCAGCTAAATCAAAAATCAGATTTTATGCGTGCTTATCATTACGTAGTGCTGGTATTAATGACTATAGCTTTTATCGCTGCAATCATTTCGTTGAATAGGAAAAGTTATGCAAAGGGAGGTAAAGCTTCGTAATATCTTGACTGTTTAAATTATTAAATATATATTTTGAATATTGTGAGAGAGATCTACACTGATGATGTGGAAGGTATCTCTACCTTGATAAGGAATGCAAAGAATGTCTACCCAGCAGATGATCTTGATGAAAAGAAAGCAGCATATGCCCTAATGGCCATAATCTACGGATTGATTTGATTAATAGATTATTAAGAGTAAATTTGTAATAAGAAGAATGAAAGGGTGGTGCAAATGCAGACAGTTCAGGGTAAAGCCTTGAAGATAGAGAATTTGAGTAAAAGCTTCGGACAAATAGAAGCGGTAAAAGACTTGAATTTACAAGTTGAAACAGGAGAGATCTTCGGTCTGCTTGGGCCTAATGGAGCGGGGAAAAGCACAACAATCAAAATAATTACAGGACTTTTAAAGCCTGATTCTGGAACCGTCAAAATATTCGATAACAGTGTGGCATCTGCTTCAACCAGGGAACGGATAGGTTTGTGTCCGCAGGAGCTTGTTATCTGGGAGAGCTTAACCTTGATGGAACAGTTGATAATGATTGCACAGATGTATGATATACCTTATAAAACAGCCAAATACAGGGCTTGTGAGATGCTGGAAACAATGGGGCTGTCTGAGAAACGGAATAAGCTGGGTTCCACTCTATCAGGAGGAATGAAAAGAAGGCTGAACATCCTTCTGGCATTGATGCACCAACCTGACATTTTAATATTGGATGAGCCTCAGGCTGGCCTTGATCCGCAAAGCCGCGTGTTGGTAAGGGAATACATTAGAAGTATTGCAAGAAGTAAAACTATAATTATAACCACCCATGATATGGAGGAGGCTGACAAATTAGCTGACAGGGTGGCAATAATAGACAGTGGCAGAATTCTGGTCGAGGACACACCTCAAAGACTTAAGGAATCGGTTTTCAAAGGAGAGATAATAGAGTTTTTTATTTCTGCAGGGCCGGGTAAGGATGAACTGAAGGGTTTGTTAAAAGAAAAGTATCCGGTTCAGTATAGTAACAGCGAGATATGCACGGTTGTTTCACTTATGCCTTATGATACCTTGAAGGAAATTGGAGAAGTTTTTGATAGGTTCGGGAGAAAGCCCGAGGATGTTAGAATCAGGAGAGCAACTCTTGAGGATGTGTTTATTTCTTTAACAGGAAGGGGGCTTAGAGAATGAAATTCATATCTTACCTTGTTAAAACACTTATTGAGAGCATAAGGGATTGGAAAATACTTATCTTTGTAATGATATTTGCGCCTTGCTTTGTTTTCGGAATGTATGCAGCATTTGGCAGAAGCAATCACAGCTATAACATAGAAGTCATAAACAATGATGCAGCTGGAAATGGAGGACATAGTGAGGCTGTGCTGAAGTTGCTCCAGGAAACGAGTTATACGGATGGGGTGTACAAATACAAGCTGCACTTTGCGTCGGATGTAGAAGAGATTTCGAGAAGACTTAAAAGCAGGTCTGCGGATGCTGGAATAATTATCCCGCGGGGGTTTTCGGAAACGCTGGATAATGCGGCTAAGAAGGTTGAGTATCAGCCGTTAAAAGTAAAACTTATGGGAGACCCCAGAAATAACAGATATTCCATTGCATCCATCTATTTACTTACTGATATGGATATCTACAACAAAAGTGTCGTAACCACCAAAACTCCTATTGACTGGGACGAAGAACTGGTAGGCAATGGCAAGGCTCTTACCGATTTCGATTTTTATGTCCCGGGCCTCATTGTACTGGCGCTTTTGAATGTTATTTTCACTGCAGGTGCCTCTTTGATAAAAGAGGTTGAAAAAGGCACCATGCAAAGGCTGATACTTTCACGGCTCAAGAGCTGGCAGTTTATAGCAGCTATAAGTGTTATCCAGGTGATATTCTGCATCATTGCCATGTTCTTGACATTGTGGGCGGCTATGCTTTGTGGTTTTAATTTTCAAGGCTCCTATATGGTATTTTTAGTGATTGGTTTAATTTCGGGAATTGCCATAATGGGAGTTTCACTGATTACAGTAAGTTTTATTAAAACTGTATATGACCTGCTGACAGTGGGTATGCTGCCATATTTTATAATTATGCTCTTTGGAGGAATATTCTTTCCTCTGCCTCCGGTAGCCATCTTTACATATGGAGATAGCGTTTTCAGGTTAAATGACCTGCTTCCGCTATCAATGTCTGTTTCGACCCTTAATAAATCTTTGAATTATGGATGGGGAATTGGGGAGCTAGGCATAGATCTTGTAGGATTAGCAGTAGTTTCGATTTTGTATTTTATTTTTGGTCTGTTGACATTTGGCAGGAGGCACATGAGAATAAAATGGTAGCCTGGAATTTATTACTGGAATACCATAATATGCATTCTCGTCAGATTTTCCTTAAAAATAGTTAATATACGCAATGACGTACGATGCTATAATTGATAAGCAGGATATTGATATGGAGGTCTACTATCATGGAATATATAACAGCAAAAGAGGCGGCCGAATACTGGGGTATATCTATAAGGAGAGTTCAGTTTCTTTGCGTTCATAATATGGTGCCGGGTGCTACGAGGCATGGAAAGAGCTGGGCTATACCCAAAGATGCCCAAAAGCCAGCTGATGGTCGACATAAATTATCAGACCAAAGGAAGAAAAATCTCAGCGGAGAAATGAAATCCTTTATCGGAGTACCAAGCAAAAAAGAAAAGGATCTGTTCAACTTCTTTGAGCATTTTCCTTATCCTATACAGATATATTTACCGAATGGAATTCTCGCTTTTATCAATGAAGCGTGTCTCAACCTGTTACATATCCCTTCGAGCGACGATGTTGTCGGAAAATTCAACGTGCTGGAGGATTCCGTGATAGACACATGGGGAGATAATGTCAGGTCAGAGATTTTGAGATCCTTTCGAGGAGAAATCGTCAGACTTAACAATATTAAAATACCTATACCTGAAATAATAGACAGATTTGAGACAGACGAGCTTTGCTTTGACAGCAGTTTTCAAAATATCACCTGCTTCCCTGTTTATGACGAAGACAACCGACTTAAGTATGTGGCACATTTATTTATCACTCTCAGGTTGTATAACGGCAAAGAAGAAATGGTAAAGGCAAAAGAATACATTGAGAACAATTGGCTGGAGGATTTTGATTTGGAGAAAGTATCCCAAGCTATAAATTTAAGCAAATATCATTTTGCCCACATGTTCAAAAAGCATACATCCATCACTCCGTACAGCTATTACCAGGAGGTTAAGATAAAAAAACTGAAAGAAGCGCTATGCGATGAGAATCTTTCGATCAGTGAAGCATATGCCATATGTGGTGTGGACTATAATGGGAATTATGCAAGTATATTCAGAAAAAAGGTAGGAATGACACCTTCCCAATATCGTAAATCTATATCACTATCATCTACTGACGGGTTTTCTTTTCTACAAACGCAAGAACTTAACCAAATTAAACAAAGGTAACTGTATTCCTCCTTGCTTTTATTTTATAAAATGAAATCAGTTTTTAATTTTGCGCGAGGAGGTGTAAAATGAGTGGAGAAAAAGTATTCAGACATTTTCTGGAGGAAATGACTGAAATGGAGAACTCCATTGAAGGAAACAAGAAGATTCAAAAAATGTGTATCAAACAGCTTATCCAGTTTATTCAAAGCGAGAATCTCAAACCGAAGCAGATTGATGACTTACCCTTTCCGATTGCTTTTTTTGAACGGAATGGCTTGTTGGTCAAAGCTAACAGGGTGCTCGCACAGGCCGCCTGTATTGCTGAATCCGACCTTGCTGTGGGACACATCAACTTTCTCAATAGAATCACAACGGAAAATGATGGTGTAATGAATGCTGCCGAACGTGTCTTTAAAGGAGAAACAGGCATTGTCAGAGATCTTGTAGCCCCGATTTCCATGTTTGTACGGGATGACTGTTTACCTGATTGCAACGATGATTATCAGACGGCGCTGTTCTTTCCTGTTAGTTCAAACGCGGAATACATTACCTGTGGAGCTATTGTTTTAATGAGGCAACGTTTTGATTGACTGCTGTTCAGAAAGGTATATTAACCTGGGCTGTAGATGCCACAAAATATATGTTAAAAATAAATATCTTTTGCGTTCAAGTAATGGGGCGTTACTTTTGATTAGGAGGTTATTGTGATGAATAAAAAGTTGTTTGCCCTGCTTATTAGCTGTGTGGTGTTTATAACTCTGATGCCAACAGTCTTATCAGCAGAGCTTCCGCAGGGAGTACCCGGGCGATTGGATGCCCCATCCCTTGAAAAGTTAGAGCTGATTTATCTGGAAAGGCCGAGAGAAACTGAAAAGCTGCCTGCTTTTCAATTGCAGGTAAAGCTGCCGCAAACCGCGCTTGATTTGGACGCTATACGACCAACCGGGGGTATTACTATTATTGAATATTTCGCTAAAGTTGATGATGGCGAATGGGTAACTCTGGAGGGCGGAGGTTATATGGATGATTTAATCGGCGAGCCGTCTTTCAAAGTTCCCGGTAAAAACAATACCTTTTATGTAACGGCTTATGCCGGAGAATATGGCAATTTAACGGCAATTGATTTCAATAATCATACATACAGCTTTAAAGTGCAGCTTCATTATATTTACTACTTCGGTAGTCAGGACAATCAGGATTCCGACTATGTGTATTCGGATTTTTCCAATATATTATCTCTTGGTAAGAATAGCGTTTCCGTGAAGACTGCAGATTGGACGGTGGCAAGTGCGTGGGCGGTCTCAACACTGCAAAGGGCATCAGATTTGGGACTATTGCCAGGCATTTTAAAGGGAGCCGACATGACAAAGCCCATTACTCGTGAGGAATTCTGCGAGCTGGCCATATCATTGTATGAAGTATCTACAGCAAAGCTTGCCGAGCCGGCTGAAAACAACCCGTTTTCAGACACTCAAAACCAGCGGATTTTAAAAGCATATAAGCTCGGTATCACCTCAGGCACTTCTGCTGACGCCTTTTCACCGGGAGCCTTTATCAGCCGCGAGCAAATGGCGGGCATGCTGTTTCGAACTATCAAGGCTATTGCTCCGTCGGCAGATTACAGTGCTTCAGGTGGAAAAAGTTTTCCAGACCAGAAAAGCATTTCTTCCTGGGCAAATGAGGGAATAAAATATTTATCCGCTAACGGGATTTTTACAGGTGATAACTATGGTAATTTTTTGCCGAAGAGCATGGCTACGAGGGAAGCAGCCGTTGCTGTTATCATCAGGGCCTATGATATGATACCGAAAATTACCGTGCCTGATAGCAGCATTGTCTCAGAAACCCCAGAACATCCATCACAGGCACGCCTTAAATTGCCGGAGGCCTTCCCCAATGAAATTCCTTTCACCACCGATGCCGATATACAGCAAATCGTTGATGACAGTGCCGCCCAAAACTTTCCCAGCATCACATTGGGATATACCAGCAGCAAATCCTTATCGCAAATTAAAGCCATATACAAGGAATTCCTGAAAAGCGATACGGATGCAGTTGAGCAGGAAACGGACGGTATGTATATTCTTACTGGTCATATCAACAATTATGAGCTTAATGTACTGTATCTTAACGGGCAAACACATTTGACGGTTACATTTGAGTAATATGATAAAGTAGCGGAGGATAGAGAAATGAAAAAAAGGTTAATAATCCTTGTTATTGTCAGTCTGCTTTCATGCTTGACGTACGGCTGCGAACAGCAGAAAGAGAGTGAAGGTGATAAATCAACAAAAAAGTCCGCAGCAATTCCATCCGGTGAATATTGGGCAACTTATTCAAACCTTCCCGGACCGCCCGAATCACTGAAAGAATTAAACGTGGAAGGGCCTTTTTATATAAACAGCGTCAGCATAGTAGAGGTAAGTACTAAAGAAGAATTAGCCGTAGTAAATTTTTCCGAGGATGAAACATCTGCAAGTGATACCAATGAGAGGGATCATTCAAAATACTGGGCCGAAATAATTCAGAATGAAAAAGGGAAGCCCGTTTCAGTAAAACTGTCTTCCAATGCTGCAAATGACTTTGTTGTGACTATTTACTTTAATATGGTTGAACAAGATTTGCCGGCGTATCATGCCCAACTTAAATCTGATGACGGGGTTCATTCTTCCGATGGATCAGTTATACCCAATCCTTATGAGGATCCGGAACTGCCGATTGCCGGTGTCAAACAGCTGAATTTCAAAGAAAGTCGTGAAGAAGGCAATAAGATCAGAAATTCTCTGGAAGCAGCGGGATATGAGACATTTTCAATGCTTTATGGAAATGGTGTGTACACCATATCTACAGTAGAAGATCTTGTCAGCAGAGCAAAAATTGAAGAAACTGTTCTGAAACCAAAGGATTGGACTACTGATAAAGATAAATCAAAGGGAAATGTCGGGTTCTACAGCAAATCCGGCAACTTTACCGGAAACATCACCATCAATTGGGAATTAAGCAACATCCCTTTTACGATAGAAATCAAGGATGCCAGTCTGAAAAAACTTGAGGACGGAGAAGATGAGACAAATTATACGATGAGCGGAACCGCTGAGATAAAGCAGAAGTCATTCAAGATGGGTGATATGCTTTACCAGCTGACTGACAAACAAAAGAAATCCTTCAGCGAGGAATATGGCTTTAAAGTGGTGAAAGAACCAAATCCGTCCGTTATGTGGGATTATGTGGAAACCTGGGAGTATACCGATGACAAATACGGCACATTATTTCTGCTTACGGTAAGCTATACGACCCGTAACAGTCCGACAGATATGAGCAGTGTACCGGTCAAAGGCCTGGATGAGATTGGTGGGACAGATACTATGTCTTTCATGATGCCCGCGTACGGCGGTACTGCAACATGGACTTTTAAGGCGGAATAATAAAATCAGGGAAGTCTGGCTGTTTGTAAAATTATTTGGTAGAATTGAAATAAAAAGCTAGTGAACTTTGATGGGAGGACTATGCAAACTTCTGGCATGCTATTGATTGCCTCACTCGGGTCCATTTCAGTATTATTAATGTTATATGTCTATATCTTTATGTTCGAACGAAAGCTTTTTTTTGGACTTTGGTTTATCGGATGGATCATCATTGCGTTTAATTACAGTCTGGATGCTTTTTCCCCTAACTTGCTAAGACAATACCACCTGATTCTATTTCTAAGTCTATGTTCATTTTTTTATGCAAACCTTTTAATATCTTGGGGTACCCTGATATTCCTGAAAATCAAAGCTGGAATACCCATGTTTTTAAGCGTAGGAATAATTTGGCTGGTACTATTTATCTTTTTTTCAAGCCTGAATTGGTCGGATCTGCAGATGATAAAATACACCTCTTTATCGGTATTTGCTCTATCCTCCTGGGTAGGCATAGCTATGATCAGGTCTGCTAAAAGATACGGATATCTCGCATTATTTTTAGGTTTATTAAATATAGCCTGGGTTGGCAATACTGTTCTTTTTTCATATATTCTAAAAATGCCCCAGATGACTCCCTATATTGTTTCGCAAATACTCTTACTCTTCAACGCAATTGGACTTATTCAGCTTTTTTTTAAAGAGCAGAAGGATGAAATTGAACGAAGACAAGCTCACATAACTTACCTCACCTTCCACGACGAATTAACCGGATTGTATAATAAGACTCATTTTGATATTAAAATTCAAGAGCTGGAAAACAACGATGACCACTTTCCTATATCCCTGCTTGTTGGCGATATGAATGGGCTAAAATTCGTTAATGATGTTTTTGGTCATCAGGCAGGAGATAATTGGCTTAAAAGGATGGCCCTCATTATTCAACAATCTTGCCGTCAAAGTGATATTATAGCAAGATGGGGCGGTGATGAATTCGTGATTATTCTGCCAAACACCGACAAAGAAACAGCTCTAAATATAGGAAATATGATTAATGCAACCTGTATAAGCAATCAGGATGAAGATGTTCTTTTAAGTATATCCTGGGGTGTGGCGACTAAAACCGATCATGAAGCAGATTTAACTAAGATATTCAAAGAAGCTGAGGACTTAATGTATGGAAATAAGCTTATTGAAGGCAAGAAAGCCCGGTTGGCCATTATTGAAATGTTAGGCAAGCTTTTGCAGAAAAAAGATTATGAAACCAAAGAACATATTGAAAGATTGGAATCTCTCGCAAAAGATTTCGCACGAACTCTAAATTTTTCCAGGGAGGATCTAAACATCCTTATACAGGCTACAAATTTACATGACATTGGTAAAATCGGTATACCAAAAGATATTGTTAAGAAGGAATCGACTCTTAATGAATCAGAATGGCTCGTTATGAAAAAACATTCCGAAATTGGCTATCGAATTGCTCACGCGTCCGGAGAAATTGCCCATCTCGCCGATATTATTTTAAATCACCATGAATGGTGGAACGGCCAGGGATATCCCCAGGGACTTAAAGAAGAAGAGATTCCTCTTATGTCACGTATCATATCCATTTTGCACGCTTTTGATGTCATGACCCAACATCAGCCATATAAACCCGCCAAGACTATAAACGAAGCTCTACACGAACTAAGTCTCAATGCAGGAACCCAGTTCGATCCAAATTTGGTTCCGGTCTTTATTAAGATGATGACCAAATAAAAGCATCAGCGTAAATTACATATCATGCTTTTATAGCCCAGCGTAATTTGGCAGAACGCGCACGACTGTTGGTATTACATTCTTCTGATGATGGCCGGATAGGACCGGGAGCTATTTCACGATATATGCCTTCACGAAAAAAGTGTTGAAAAGATTTTTTAACGCGACGATCTTCTCCTGAATGAAATGAAAGTATGGCAATACGTCCACCCTCAGCAAGGGCAGCAGGAAGTTTTTTCAAAAATCTATCCAGCACTTCAAATTCATTATTGACATCAATTCGCAACGCCTGGAAGCATCGTTGACAGGATTTTTTAATCTCATCGCTCCTGGTGCTTGCTGGAATAAATTTCAGAGCATCTTTAATAATTTGTTGGAGTTGTGTTGTTGTTGATATGTCTACTCCTTTTCTAATTGCCGAAATAATGGCGCGGGCGATTGCTTCGGCATGAGGCTCATCAGCATTTTCTATCAGCATACCTTGTAATTCATCCAGTGAAACAGTTTTTAAACGAACTGCTGCAGATTTGCCTCTTTCAGGATTCAGCCGTAAGTCTAGCGGCCCTTCACTCTTAAATGAAAATCCTCTTTCAGGATTGTCTATTTGCATGGATGATACACCCAAATCCGCCAATACAAAATTCAATGGACCTGACTCGAAGATAATTTGATCTATTTCGGAAAAGTTCATTTGCCTGATATTTAAAACTTCGGGGCCATAACCTAAGCTCTCTAAACGCTTCCGGGTGCGCGGCAATTCATACGAATCCACATCAATTGCATACAAGTGACCCTTTGAATTTAAACATTTAAGCATCTCTAAAGTATGGCCACCATAACCTAGAGTTGCATCCAATCCAGTTTGACCCGGAGTAATTTGCAGGATTTCCAATATTTCTTTAACGCAAATTGAACGATGCATACCGGCAGGAGTACTGCCCCGTTGAATAACTTTAGCCACAGCATCAGCATATTGTTCCGGATGCAGTTCCTTATATTTTTCATTAAAAGCTTTTGGGTGAGTGCCTTTATAGCGAGTACGTCGTTGACGTTTTTGCTCTTGATTATCCATTGCGTAACGTCCTTATCAATATCTTTTTGTATTGTTGCTACAAATCATATGATAGCAAATACAATTCATAAAAGCAAACTTACAAAGAAGAAAACCTGTGAAAAAATCAAAGCCAATAGCTGATGGAGATTTAAAGTAATGGAGTTGTATAATAATATAAAAAAGTGGTATTATCAGATATTATCGATGTAAAGCTAAACTGCAAATGAGAAGAGGATAAAATGAATTCTGTAATTGAAGTTAAAAATTTCACTAAAAAATATGGTGAATTTACAGCTGTAAATGATATTTCTTTTGAAGTGGAGGAAGGGACAATTTTTGCTTTTCTAGGGCCTAATGGCGCTGGGAAAAGTACAACCATAAATACGTTATGTACGATATTTGAAAAGACATCAGGCACACTTTTAATAGATGGAAAAGATGTTACTACGCAAAAAAGTGAAGTTCGATCAACAATTGGCGTCGTATTTCAGGATTCAACTTTAGATTCAAAGATGACAATTGATGAAAACCTTAAAATGCATTGTGTCTTTTATAACATTCCCCAAAAAGAAGTGGAAGAACGAATACAATTTGTTTTAAAGTTAGTTGATTTATTAAGTGAAAGAAAGAAGTTGGTTGGTGCTTTGTCTGGGGGGATGAAACGTCGGGTGGAAATTGCCCGCGGCTTAATTCATTATCCTAAGGTTTTATTTCTTGATGAGCCGACAACAGGGCTGGATCCGCAAACACGCGTTCATATATGGGAGTATATTATGAAACTGCAAAAAGAAAGAAATATTACAATTTTTCTTACGACTCATTATATGGAAGAAGCAGAAATCTGCAATAAGATTGCAATAATAGATGGTGGAATTATAGTAGCTCATGATACGCCATATGCTTTAAAAAAAGAGTTCACAAAGGATAAAGCCTATATCACTACGAAAAAAGAACCTGAGCTTGAACAGTTGTTAGTACAATATGAACTTGAATTTGTAAAAAAAGAGGGCTATTACAAGGTTGAAGCTGAAAATATTGATCGCTTATTACAAGTATTAAGTCAACAGAAAGAAGATATTACTGATATCGAAATAAAAAAAGGCACATTTAATGATGTTTTTTTAGAAATAACCGGGAAAAAGATCAGGGAGGAGGCATAAAATGAATACAGTATATGTATTGTGGAAAAGAGGATTAAAAGCCTTTATAAGAAATAGAACAGGATTGATTTTTTCGCTTGTTTTTCCGTTTTTCTTTGTTTATGTATTTAGTGCAATCTTTAAAAATGACTTTATAGAAAATCCAGTTGCATACATGCTCTCAGGCATTATTATAACAACAGTGTTCGAAAGTTCGCTTAATTTAGCATCAACAACGGTGGATGATATGGTAAGCGGATTCATGAAGGAAGTTTTGGTTTCTCCGGCAAAAAGGATAGCAGTTGCAGCAGGACAATTATTATCCGCTGCCACAGTATCTACCCTGCAAGGGATTTTGATTTTAGTGATTGGCTTATTAATTGGTATTAAATTCACTACCTGGGTAACACCGATATTTGTCCTTTTTGCGATGATTTGTGTTGGGGTGGTTTTTTCTGGTGTTGGGCTGTTTATGGCAACGATTATACGCAGCGGTCAAACTTTTCAAATTGTTAAAACTGCAGTAACCATGCCCTTGACATTTTTATCAGGTGCATATATTCCACTGAGCATGTTACCCAATTCACTCAAATATGTTGCATATTTTAATCCTATGACTTATGCAACAGCTTTCTTCCGTATGATAGTTTTGGAAAGAACGGGTTTATCAACAGCCGAGCTTGTGAAAGAAGGACTGGCGATTGATATCAATGGCTTTGTTGTAACTCCAATCCTGTCTTTTGTTATTATTGCAGCGATAGGTGTAATATTTTTAATATTATCAACAAATTCATTCATTAGAACAGATTTTTCCCGTCTTAACAGGAGCTCCAATGATGCTAGTGCTTTATGGGGGTGATCTGGGATGCCATATTGTATATAATCTCAGCCATTTCTTTAACCGATTTATTCAGGCCATTTTTAAGCCAGTGCTGAATGAGGCCGACGCTTCCGTTCACAACGAATATAAAGTAAAACTCTGTCGTAACTAAATCTGCATTTTTAGCTGTTGAGGGAGTTATATCGCATTGGCGGTATATCAGAGTTAAAAGTTGTTTCTGAAAACCAATATCGCCTTGTTCACTCATCAGGACTTGGATATGTTTACGGTTATCGGGAAAGTATTGCAAAATTCCCTCGAGAATCTTTAGGGTTTCATTTTTGTCCGTTTGATCGAGAAGAGTGGTAATCATATCTTCTGCCCATAAAAGGGTTTCATCTTCAATTTTGCGCAGAAGGTCGTATTGGTCTGTGTAATGCGTGTAGAAGGTTGTCCGGTTAATATCCGCTTTTTCACAAAGCTCCTTAATAGTTATTTTTGAAATCGGTTTTTGTACCATCAGCTCTAACAAGCTATCCTTCAAAACCATTCGGGTATAAAGTGTTTTCCTGTCCAGCTTCAGTTCTTTCATAAAGCACATTCCTCCTGACAAGTGAAACAAAATTTAAAAATTTGTGCTGAAATCAACATTAACATGGTGGTTTGTTGCCAACACGACGTTTCACAATCATCTGCGGGTTGCCAAACAGACACAGTGTCAATATAATGCATCTGTATATAAAAGTCAAGGCAAATTTGATTATTACATCATAACAAATATCCATGTTAATAATCTAAGGAGTAGATAAAAAATGCTGCATGAAGGTTTGACCGGATTGGGGGTTCTCATAGGGTATTACATACTTGCTGGTTCATTGACATTATTGCTTAGTAAGCTCCTGAAAATCCCATCAGAACTGATTCGTAAGATTCTTCATACTATTTGTTTCATGTCCGTCTTATTAATGCTCAATTTGTTCAGTACATGGTATGTGGCCGTGTTTTCATTGCTTGCATTTGTGTCAATTGTGTATCCGGTTCTAGCTTTGGCTGAACGCCTTCCATTGTACGGGAAGTTTTTTGTTGAACGAAAAAACGGCGAAATAAAGATGAGCCTGATTCTTGTTTTTCTGATGATCAGCGTTTTGATTGCTGTTTTTTGGGGATTGCTGGAAACAAGTTGGAAATATATCATCGTTGTTGCCGTGATGGCTTGGGGCTTTGGCGATGCTGCAGCAGCATTAGTCGGAAAAGCGTATGGACGTCACTATATTGAACATCGCCTGGTAGAAGGGAAAAAGACAGTCGAAGGCACTCTTTCAATGTTTGCTGTGTCCTGGTTGGCCATATTTATCACGACTATGATATATACTGTAGCGTCGTGGTATCTGTGCCTTGTTATCGCGCTGCTGGTTGCGCCAGTCTGTGCGCTTGTTGAATTATTCTCGCGTCGTGGCACGGACACTATAACAGTTCCGTTCTCTACGGCGATTTCGATATTTGCACTTGTATCTTTTTTCACTTTCCTGGGGGTATAATATGATGATGAATCACTCAGAAGATAAGAGGTCCAAAAGCGAAAGAACATTACTGACAGCTTTGCTGCTTAGCGCGCCAGGGCCTGTTGTGACCGGTATATCTATCATTTTAAGCTGTTCCACAACACAAATCGCTGATTTTTTACGGAGAAGCACAGAATTGGTGGCAATATTTGTTTCGTGGTGGATATACCGCAAGCTGCAGAGAAATAATGAGCTTGACGGTGCTGAACAAGGACGGCTGGAACGTCTGGCGAAGCTATGCGTCGGCGGTGCAATGGGTTGTTCCGGAGTGGTGATGTTAACAATAGCTGCTTTCCGGCTGCCCTCATATGAACCCTATGGGAATGTTATTATGGGTCTTGTTATAGCTGTACTTGGATTGCTGACAAATACCTGGTTTTGGTTCCGTTATCGTGCACTGACGCGTGAGCATTTCAACGTTGTCATAGCTGCACAGCAGAAATTATATCGTGCAAAGTCATGTGTGGATTTCTGCGTAGTCACTGCTTTAACAGCAATCGCAATTGCACCGGTCCATCCTGTAACCCGATATGTAGATATTCTGGGTTCTGTTATCGTCGCCTGTTATCTCCTGTGGAACGGCTTAAGCATGATACGAAAGTAACCGGATTTGATCATGAATCACTGGAGATACCGGTAGAAGTGGTGGCCGAGCCGGGAATATGGGAATAAAGTTAATTTTGTTTGTAGATACTGGCTTTAGGGTAGGAATTGTTTATTGAACACACTTGGGGTGATTAGCATGGGAGAAGCCATTGATCCTGCAGCAGAATCTGAACTTTTCGCGGAAGCTAAGGATTATCTCGACAGGTTCGGGCATGCCCAAAGTCTGTTGCGATCTGCCATGTCCATCACCAAACTAGGTGTATGGATGATAAATCTATCAAATAATCGGGTTGAGGTATCTGATGAAGTCTTTAAAATTATAGGGCTTTCACCAGATGTGTTTGACAATACCATTGAATTCATCAACAACCGGGTTATTCATCCGGATTTCCGAGACGAGTTTGCAGAAACATTGCGGTTCGCGATTGAACACAATAAAGTCATTCAGAATGAGTATAGGGTTCTCAGAACGGATGGTACGGAAGGATGGGTGCGCATCAACGGTGACGTCGTAGTCCACGATGAAACTAATGTGAAAATTCTGATCGGTACCATTCTTGATATCAGCGCTGAAGTACATACAATGAGAACAATGGAAGAGAATTTTCACTTTCTGAAAACATTGGTGGATGCCATACCAAACCCTGTTTTTTATAAAAACGAGACCGGGACTTATCAGTTTTGTAATGATGCATTTTTGGAATACCTTGGGCTAAGCGTTGAACAGGTTATTGGGCATGGAGTTTATGATATTGCACCTAAAAATCTGGCGGATGTTTATTATGAAGCAGACGCTTCACTGATGGCAACCAAAGGAAAGCAGGTATATGATGCCCGTGTACAGTATTCAGATGGAAATCTTCATGATGTTGTGTTTAATAAGGCAACCGTCACAGGGCCGACAGGGCAGGTAATGGGTTTGGTTGGAATCATGCAGGATGTCACGGAGGAAAAAGCTTTCAAGCACCAACTGTCTATGTTGCATAAGGTCAAAGATATATTTATTGAACTCAATCATACGATCTTTGATTTTGAGGATTTGACTGCCTTTTTTGAAGCGATGCTCAAAAAACTTGTTGGTGTCTTTGATAACTGTGATCAGTCGAGCGTTCTGGAAATTGATGATTCAGGCCGTGTGCGCATCCTGTGCAGCATTGGCTTTAAGCAGGCTGAAGCCGAGGCTTTCACAATGCACATTGAAGACAGTTTCCTCTGGAAACACACCGGAGGAGATCTGAGCAAGGCATGTATCATAGAGAATCCTGAACAATACACTGATTATGGCTCGCCTAAAATAATCTCAACCATACCGGGTCGTTCTATTGCTTCAAGTATATCGATACCAATATATTACAATGAAAAAACGCACTGGATTGTTTCGCTGGATAGTTTTATTTCAGGGGGATTTACCCGTCAGGACCTGACGAGTGCTGAGTATATTCTGGAAGAAATACCGATTTTTATTCGCGTATTAAGCCTTCATCATGAAAACATCATATATGCGCGGATTGATCCTTTGACTGGAGTGATGAACAGAGGATACTTCAGTGCAATTTTAGACGACCGTTTGGAATCAGCCCGCCGTACAAATAAACCATTACAAATTGTTGTTTTTGATCTGGATGGTCTAAAAAAAATTAATGATCAGTTTGGGCATCAGGCTGGAGACTGCTTCATTAAAACCTTTACGCAACTTCTTCAAAAAACCATACGCAAATCGGATGCACTTGGGAGGATTGGGGGAGATGAATTTGTATGTGCTTTTTCCAATTCAAATCAAGAGGATATCCACAGGATGATATCAGGCTTTCAAAACCGATTTGAACAGCAGATAATACAAAGTGGAAATGTAATGTTCAAAGGGGGATTTAGCTTTGGGATTGCCTCCTTCGGGATAGATGCTATTGAAAAAGAGTTGTTGCTTCAAATTGCTGATCAAAGAATGTATGACAATAAGCGCAAAATCCGAAAGTAACGGAAAGACCGGATACATTCCGCAAAAGGGTTATTGTATCCGGTCGTTGTCGTTGCTATGGATATGAAGATCAGGTGGTGGGTGCTGTGCTGCTGGTTTGGGTGGAGTCAGTAACAGAGTTTCTATTAAGTCCTTTATGTCTGCCACCCATTTTGCCATCACCCTTCATGGTAAAATTCAATGGGTCAGCTGCCCTGGTATCAATCTGCGTATTCATGATATCCGCCTGGGCCTGGGTAATTGCGCCAGCATCCTTGTAAAGTGCTACAATCTTCTTCTGAACAGCTGCAGAGTTGGCTGCCCATCCGAGTAAGGCTGTTTTTTGTGTATCTGTCAGCGTCATGCCCTTTAACATATTGAATCTACCCATACCAGCTTTTATCATGTCATGAGCTGAGTCCGTGGTAGTAAGGGCTGCAATAGCAGTATCCACATTGGCTTTTATTACATCTGCCTGCGTTTGTGTAATCAGATTCTGTTCAACCAATATTTTTGCCAGGTCATTTTCCAGTGTTAATTGTTCTTTTTCAAGAGTTAACAATGTCTTCTTTTGTTCGTCAGTCAGCTTTGAGGTATCGATTCCGCCGCGTATAACGTTACCTTGCCCTTTTTGACCGTGCCCGCCGCCGACAACAATTTCTCCATTGGCCAAATTACTGTCTATTTGTGTTTTCTGAGCATCTGCCTGAGCTTGGGTCATTGAGCCATTACTCACCATTTTATCGAGCAGGCTCTTTTGAAGATCCGCCATCTTTTGTGCATAATCCTTCACATCTGCCAGCTGTGCGGTGGTCAACTTACTGCTGTCAATACCAAATAATCCGCGAATCTTTATTGCAGCTGCTGAAGTTGAGGTGGACGCAAAAGCAGTAGCAGGAACGACAAGGGCCAAGACCATGGTTGTTACAATCAATCCTTTTTTTAACTTCATGCACTTCACTTCCTTTCAAATAACTTTTTATTTATCGGCTGAATGATTACCGGATTCAGCCTGGGTATCATCAATATGTATACGTCTGGCAGATGACGCCCTGATTACATGTTACTATTTCAATGTGTTGAACAGGTGAACATTAGGAAAAGAATAGATGAATATTTAGTTGAATTGCTTATACTTTTTACCGAATGGTCGTATATGATTAAATTGGGGGTCTGCCGGTAAACAGGGCATCCTCAAAGAGCTCCCGGGCGGAGTTTTTGTTGTCCTGATGCCAGACGAGGGTAAGACTTGGGTCGTCTATGGGGTCAATTTCAAGGAATTTAACCACAGGGTTTGTAATAAGTACATTCCGCGTATCAAATACACATACGCCCATTCCCGACTGTACCCAAAGCATCTGGGAAAGCAGGGAAGGTGTAAATTTAATTTTTGGGATAAAGCCCTGGCGGATACATGCGTCAACAATGGTAGCGTGAGTGCGCTCGGAATTGTCGGGGTTTACCATGATGAAGGTATCGGCCTTAAAATCCGACAGCTTTACCTTCCCGGCGATTGCAAGGGGATGACTTTTATGCACCACAAGATGGTCGTGAGTCTTTTCAATGATACGGAATTTAAGATTCTTACGGCGGGAAATCTCAAAGTAGAGGGTAATTGCAAGATCCAGGCGGCCATCATACAACCGTTCAACGACCTCCTTGTAGTCGTAGGTGTGCATCTGTATATCGATGTTCGGGTGATATTCCGAAAAGTAATTCAGTGCGTCAGCAAAGATATCACCTACCACAGCACCGTCAAGTACGCCTATACGAAGGGCGCCGGAAATGCCTTCACGGCTCTTTATGGCCTTTGCTATGGCCTTGTAGTAGATGTCCGACATTTGCCCGAACTCCTCAAGAAGCATCATGCCAGCCGGGGTAAGCTGCAGGCCTCTGCTGCTGCGTATAAACAGCGGGCAGCTTATCTCCTTCTCAATCGATGCTATTTGCCGGCTCAGGGATGGCTGGGAAATATACAGCTCGTCGGCTGCCTCGCTGAAGCTCAGACACTTTGCCACGGCTATGAAATATCTTATCTGCACCATGTTCATTTCTGTACCCGCCTCCTGTATTGATTATATAGGATATGCCATTATTCGGCTACGGTTTCATGTCCCATTTTGCGACTTATTGTACACTTTATCAATTATTTTATAAAATGAGTTATTTGACGCAGATAAATGTTTATAAAAATACATAAAGAGGGCCCAACATGTTTCCATATTGGGCTCTCCGTTTCATACTGTAATAGTTAAATACACTATTTTTCGAGGTTAATCCCGCCAAGGTTAACCGCAACTTTTGTAAATGCCTTAATTTCCTTCACTTTGTACCCTTCGGCTTCAATTTTCAGAGTATAATGTTTGTTCTCTGGCAGATAACGGATTTCAAAATTACCAAGAAAATCTGTGACTGTCTCTAATACCGTACTGCATTCGTCACAGGTGCAGGTAATCTTCGCTCCCTTGCAGCATGCGCCATTGGCAATTATCTCGCCGGCAATAAAGGGCTTTGGCAGGCAATAGTAATCGACAGCAGACCCGGTGCCCAGCTGAGGCATGAATTTCTCAACCTTGTCGCCCTTGATGGCGATATATTTTGAAATATCACTGTTCGGGTCGTCGAGATCACCGAAAATGAGGGACTGGTTGGGACAGCATTCGGAACAGCGGGTCTGCTTCGCCCCGGCGTCCAGCATGTGGGCGCAGAAGGTGCATTTCTGAGGTAACTGTGCCTCCTCATTCCAGACGATGGCTCCGTAAGGGCAGGCATCCACCATTTCTTTGATACCTTTAGCCTTAACAGGGTCGATAATTACGATGCCGTCGGGCCTCTTCCAAATGGCTTCGGGAAATTTCTTCATGCAGGCAGGGTCCGTACACTGCTGGCAGGGTACAGGGACATAGTCCACCTTGACCCTGGAGCCAGTGCCGTATTCCATCTCGTTGACTTTTATAAAGCTGATACCAGGGCAGGTGGCGGCGCAGGCAGGCAGATGATCGTTGCCCTCGTATTCATCCTTGCAGGCAAGAAAGCAACTGTAACAGCCGTTGCAGCGGGTTATGTCAAAAAACATTCCATATTTCATTATTTTGTTCCCTCCCATTTTCTAACATCTATGCGGCAGGAGTTGGGGGTCATGCCAGGGGCGTTCTTTGAAATCATGCGGCCGGATGTAAGGAGATTCACGCAGCCGCCGTAGTCAAGGGCGCCGGGCTTCGGTTCAACGGGGTCGTATTTGGCAGAGCAGCCGTAGCTGTGAATAACTCCCACAGGCACACGCTCGGTAAGTTCTACGATACAAATTACGTTGCCCCTCTCGTTAAACAACTCCACAAGGTCGCCGTTTGCTATACCCCTTTCCTTAGCGTCGGTAGGGTTGAGGCGGGCTATCCACCAAGGGTAGCCGTCTTTCATTTTCCGATGCTGGGGTATCTCGTTGAGCCATTCCGTATGTTTGTCATAATGGGTGTGGAAGCTGAAACGGGGATGGGGAGAGATCATCTGCAACGGATATTTCTCAAAGCCGGGGGTGTTCCATCCCTCCCAGCTTGGTATATAGTGCGGAACCACCGGTCTTTCCCAATCGTCGGGGTCGAAGGCTTTCAGGCTTTCGCTGACAAACTCTAATTTACCGGTGACGGAGCCAAGTTCTTTTGCCCTTTCGGTGCCGAGCCTTATGTTCAACACGTCCTGAGTGTCGCACTCCCTGTCCTCATAGAACCAGCGCAGGGCCGGGGCTTCCTTGTAATCTTCAGCGACGGGGACAACATAATAGCCTTTCTTCTCGAACTCGTCAAAGGACATGACTTTATTAAAATCGGAAATCTCCCAGAATCCTCTGGCCCAGTCGTCCTCGGTCCTGCCCTCGGTGTAGAGCTTGCCCATTCCGAGTCTGTCCGCAAGGAGGGTCAGTATCTCATAGTCGCTCTTGCTCTCTCCAAGTGGCTCTATGCATTTCTGCATCCTGACCAGGACGCGCCAGTTGATTCCGTTCTGACCGTTGGAGGTATAGCCGCCGGCATTACACCATTCGGCAATGTCATTCCTTTCGAGGTTCGTACAGGCGGGTAGTATGACATCGGCATAGCCTGTTTCGCTTCCCCACCAGCAATCCTGGTTGACAACGAATTCCAGCTTGTCGCTTTGATACATCTTTACCCATTTATTGGTGTCGGACATGGTGCCGATGAAAGAGCCTCCGTACCGGTAGAACAGCTTTATCAGACCTTCAATTGGATATTCGTGAGGAATGAACTGCTGTTCCAGGGAGGAACCGCAGAAACCATCGCTGATGAACTCGTCATGTTCGTTAAGGATTGCGTCGGGCAGAGTCAGGCGGTAAAGACGCTGTTTGGTGGTTATCTCTTTGGCAAGCTTGCGCTCGGCGAAGCGGGTGTAACCCATTCTGGAGTCCGGGTCAGCATAGCCGGGGAACCAGTCATAATTGACGGGACAGCCCATTGTCGTTCCCCAGATTGAAACTCCGGGTTTGCCGATGCCCTGCATTGCGGACAGAGCCACCAGCATACGGGTATGCTCGGTGCCGTATGCTTCGCGGCATGCGCCACCCTCACCGCCTCTTGCACCCCCCGATACGACGGTGCGCCTCGAGGCCCACTCTTTCGCAAGGGCTCTTATTTGGCGAGCCGGAACGCCGCATTCCTGTTCCGCCCATTCCGGGGTCTTTGGTATACCGTCCTCTTCGCCAATTATGTATTTTTTAAATTCCTCGATACCCACTGTCTTGCGATCAATAAAATCGTGGTCGTAGGTGTCGTCCATAAACCAAACGTAGGCTATAGCTGCCTGCATGGCAGCGTCCGTGCCGGGCCTTATGGGTATCCATGTTCCATCCATTACGGCGTTGGTGTAGTTAAAGAATGGGTCGATAAACACGCATTTGATACCGCATTCTTTCAACCAGACGCGCCAGATATTTGTCTCGGATCCGCCGTAGATACCGTGGGTGGAATCCGGGTCGTTTGACCAGAAGATTATCATATCGGAATATTTCAGCGTGTCCTGCAGGAGGTCAAACTGCTCCGGCTGACCCAGACGCCAGAAAAAGCCCCACATGTGGGCGGCGCCCCAATGCCAGCCTTCCCAGCTGTCAGGATTATCGAACACGGGGGTGTGATTGAGCATGCCCATAAAACGGTGGAAGGGACCCATCTTGTAGCCGACAATGCCCCAATTGTGGTGGGAGCTCGTCATACCCGAGATAGCATGGGAGCCGTAGGTGTCGGTGACCCGCTGCAGCTCGCCGGCTACGATGCCAAGGGCCTCATCCCAGGAAATTTGCACATATCCGCTTTTGCCTCGGTTCTGGAGATTACGCTCGCCATTTGGGTCAAAGTCAACTCGTTTTAATGGGTAAAGTATCCTGTCTTTTGAATAGAGCCTGTTGCGCTCTGCATGAACGTTCTGGGCAAGTCTCATAGCCTTGGGCGGGGAATATTTCACCCCGTTTTTATCCTCTACTATCCATGGTTTTGGGTAATCCACCTCGGGTATCTGCAAGGGGCGGATGCGAGTGACCTTGCCGTCCTCTACGTAGACGGATATCGGCCCACCGTTAGTAAGGTTGTAGTACATCTTTTCCAAGTTAGTCCACCTCCGGTTTTTATTATATATACCAACAAAATACAATCTGTTTCTGAGAATATAATATATTACCTTGATTACGGTATCAACTCGTTATTTGAATATACATATACACATAAAGCATATTAGCCGATACAGCCATATGTTAACAAATGCTATATGCTATAATATATGTATCTTCTCAAAGGGGTGGATGGCATATGAATTTGTTGAATCTGGAGTACTTTCTTGCAATCATCGGAGAACAAAGTATACGAAGGGCCGCTGAAAAATTATTTGTATCTCAGCAATCCCTGAGTGAACATATAAAAAAGCTGGAAGAACATTATGGTGTAGCGCTGATTTACCGGACAACACCAATTACCCTTACGCCGGCAGGGGAAATATTTGTTGCCGGAGCCAAAAAGATTTTGGATATTAACAAGCATATTGAGTCTGAAATATCCAAACAAAATGATAAGGGACGGCAGAAGCTTAAGGTAGGAATACTTTCTACGGGAGTGCCACATTTTTTTCCTGATTTGCTTTCGCTTTTCCGGAAGAGGTCCCCAGAGACGGAACTGATAATCATCGAGTCGAATGCTGAGGGAGGTCTACATCGTGAATTGTCGGGAAATATGGACCTGATTATTGATATCCTTCCATTTGACCATAAAATGGAGCATATAATGCTGCTTGAAGACAAAGTGATGGTTGTGGTACATAACAAACTTCTTAAGGACTTGTTTGGGGAAAGCTGGGCCGAGTATGGCAAAAAACTTGAGATGGACGGAGACCTGTCCATTTTGAGAGACTGTCCATTCGTATTGAGTGGTGAAGGATCAAGATTCAGAGCTATTGAGGACAATCGGTTTAAACTCGCGGGTTTTGTACCGGAAGTCAAATTCACAACAAATAGTACGGAACTGGCTTTTAGTGTATGCAAGCAAGGAATCTGCGCGGCATTTATTCCATTGGACATTACGAGGAGCGTGATGAAGATCGGCGATGACAATAGTACATTGGAACTTGGTGTCTATCCGCTCAGGTCCTGTAATGACAAATGGGATTTGGCAATTGGATACTCCAAATCTGCAAAACAATCAACATCGGCGCGAATATTCATTGAAACCACCAGAGAATATTTTGTTGCAAAGTATTCTATACAAAATGAAGTAATTCTTTAATACAATTTCTAAATAATAATTGAGATATTTACAAATAACCCCTGCCATTTCACTATTGGCAGGGGTTATTTGTGACAGGGTTTTGCCTGTTGATGAACAGGGTTATCCGTGTTGGGTAGTGGCTGCAGGCAGTGATAAGATATTTATGCTTGAAAATGTTATATCGAACAGCCTCTGTCTCAGGAAAACAACCAGGACAGATAAGCTCGAAATACAATAGGATTCTAAAAGGATTCATATTGGTGAATATTAAAAAGTATTTTAATACAAGGAGGTTATAAAATGAAAGTTCGCAAAATTCTTATCGGTATTCTAGCAGTATCACTAATGATTGTGCCGTTTGCCACGGTGTCGGCAGCTACGGGGCCGGCCCCAGGGCCGGGACCAGGTGGGCCGGGATTCGGACCGGTGCTGGTTCCGGTTAAGGCGACCGCAAGTACGCAGACAGTCATAGTTGACGGAAATGCAACCAGGACAGAGGCATACAGCATAGATGGGAAATTGTATTTCAAGCTTCGTGACATTGCTATGCTGCTGAACGGAACACCTTCTCAATTCTCAGTTGCATATGATGCAAAATCCAGCATGGTTACTGCTGTGACCGGTCAGCCCTACCAGGCTGCTGGTGGCGAACTTGTGATCGGACAGGATAGGTCCGGTACCTGCTACCTGGGCACATGTTCTTTAAAGGTCAACGACCTTGTCATCAATGCCAGCAAGTATAACGTGGGAGGCAACAACTTCTATAATCTGAGTGACCTGGATGTTGCCCTTGGATTTGCCATTGAAAGCAGCTCCAACGACACAATCAATATCACCAGCGGAAAGGTCAGCCTGGTTTTCAATGATGCCAATTATACCGTGAAGACCTTAACGGTAGGCGACAAAACCATCACCTACCGTGCTTATGAAAACATCGTCTATGTTTCGAACCCCGTGGACACCCAATATCAAGTCCTGAACTTCTTTGTACCTGAGACGTACTACAAGGGCGAGTCCATAGGAAACTACAATGCAAAGACGGCTCCCATCTTCTTCCCGAACTCGGTCGGCGGTTACATGCCCGGGCCAGCCGGGAGCCCCGGCTTGGACATGATGGGCGGTGGTGGTCCTAATGCCGCATCAGTTGCCCTGTCAAAAGGCTATGTGGTGGCAGCACCCGGGGCACGCGGCCGTACTACACAGGACGAAAACGGCCTGTTTACAGGCAAGGCGCCCGCATGCATCGTGGACCTGAAGGCTGCTGTCCGCTACCTGCGATATAACGACGAGATCATGCCTGGCAGCGCCGAGAGGATCGTCTCCAACGGCACCAGCGCAGGAGGTGCGCTTTCCTCGCTGCTTGGGGCCACCGGCAACAACGCGGATTATGAACCTTATCTCAGGGAGATCGGCGCCGCTGAGCAACGTGACGATATCTTCGCCGTCTCCAGCTATTGCCCCATTACCAATCTGGATAACTCAGACACAGCCTATGAGTGGCTGTTCAATGGTATAAACGGCTACACGAAGATGGTATTCAGTCCACCAACGGATGGCCAATTTACACCACCCTCTTTGGTCCCCAGCACAATGACCGCGGATCAGATCAAGGTCTCCGAAGATCTGAAAGTCCTGTTCCCCGCATACCTGAATGGGCTGGGACTGAAGAAGGCCGACGGAACTGCGTTGACACTGGATGTGAACGGCGACGGTACCTTTAAAGACTACGTCAGGTCCTTCGTTATCGCAGCGGCGCAAAAGGCACTGAACAGCGGTACCGATATGTCCGACCTGTCCTGGCTGACAATAAAGGACGGAACCGTCACAGATATCGACTTCGCCAAATTTGTCGGGTACGTCGCCAGAATGAAGGCTGCACCAGCCTTTGACGGTTTGGATTTAAGCACCGGCGAGAACGACTTGTTCGGTACTGCGACCATCAACGCACAGCACTTTACTCAGTTCGGCAAGGATAACAGTACTGTGGACGGCTCCCTCGAAGATGCGGCCATTGTGAAGATGCTGAACCCAATGAACTACATAGGCTCCAAGGGAACCACAACCGCTCAATACTGGAGGATCCGTCACGGAACCGTTGATCCCCACACCTCACTTGCTATCCCCGTAATCCTGGCCACGACGCTGCAGAACAAGGGCTTCGACGTCGATTTGGCGATGCCTTGGGGTCAGGGACACGGCGGAGATTACGACCTGGATGAGCTCTTTGCATGGATGGATAATATTTGCGATCCTCTGAAGTTCCAAGCCACCGACTACACCATGAAGACCCTGACGGTGGGCGACCAAACCATCACCTACCGCGCCTATGAGAACATAGGCTATGTAAAGTACCCTGTGGACACTCAATATCAGGTCCTGAACTTATTTGTACCCATTGACATCTCCATTGACGAATACGACACCAATAACGTCCCCATCTTCTTCCCGAACTCGGTCGGCGGTTATATGCCAGGACCGGCCGGAAGCCCCGGACTGGACATGATGGGCGGTGGGCTGAATGCCGCGTTTGTTGCCCTGTCAAAGGGCTACATAGTAGCAGCACCAGGCGCACGCGGCCGTACTACACAGGACGAAAACGGCCTGTATACCGGCAAGGCGCCAGCCTGCATCGTGGACCTCAAGGCCGCCGTACGTTACCTGCGCTATAACGACGGGATCATGCCGGGCAATGCCGAAAGGATAATTTCCAGCGGCACCAGCGCGGGGGGCGCTCTTTCCTCGCTGCTTGGCGCCACCGGAAACAACAAGGATTATGAGCCTTATCTTAAGGCGATCGGTGCGGCTGACGAACGTGACGATATCTTTGCCGCCTCCTGCTACTGCCCCATCACGAATCTGGATAACTCCGACACGGCGTATGAGTGGCAGTTCAATGGAATAAACGAATATAATGGCTTTACGGGTAAAGGCACATTGAATGCGGACCAGATCAAAGTCTCCGACCGGCTGAAAGCCCTGTTCCCCGGATACCTGAATGGCCTGGGGCTCAAGAAGGCTGATGGTACTGCATTGACACTGGATGCGGACGGCAACGGTACCTTTAAAGACTATGTCAAGTCCTTCATAGTCGAATCGGCGCAAAAAGCCCTGAACAGCGGAAAAGATCTGTCCGGCCTTCCTTTTATAACAATAAAGGACGGGATTGTCACAGATATCGACTACGATGAATACATCGGTTACTTTGGCAGAATGAAGAGCCCTCCCGCCTTTGACGCTCTGGACTTAAGCAGCGGCGAGAATGACCTGTTCGGCTCTGCGACCATCAAAGCCCAGCACTTTACCCAGTTCGGCAAGGATAACAGTACAGCGGGCGGCTCCCTCGAGGATCCGGCCATTGTGAAAATGCTGAATCCCATGAACTACATCGGCACAGAGGGAACTACCACTGCCAGGTACTGGCGGGTCCGCCACGGCGCCGTTGATCCCCACACCTCCTTCGCCATCCCGGTCATACTGGCTACGGAGTTGCAGAACAAGGGAATCAGCGTTGATTACGCAATGCCCTGGGGTCAAGGCCATGGCGGAGATTACGACCTGGATGAGCTCTTTGCCTGGATTGCCTCGCTTGTGAAATAGTGGGCGCTGCAGTTCAACTATCTCTTTAATAAGGATTTTACAGAATTTCTGGAGATCAGTTCTGTATCAAATGTATGTCTGACATGCAGGGAGGGGGTTTCGATCAATTTTAGAATTGATCGTGCCGCCTCCTTGCCCAACTCAGTTCCCGGATGGGCAACGGTAGAAATCCCTGTTTGGGTCATTTGAGCCAGGGAAGAATTGTCGAAGCTGATTATGGATATATCGTCAGGAACTTTTTTGCCCATGGCCTGCAAAGCACGTACAAGCAATACTGCAATTTCGTCGTTATAGCAGATTACACCGGTACAGTCACCCAGTTGGTCCAAAAGTGCATGGGAATTTTCCACTGAAAAGATTTCCTGCATATTCTCGGTAGAGTACCACATGACCCTGCTCTCGTCAAAGCTAAGCCCGGCATCATAAAGTGCCGTCATGAAGCCGTTAAAGCGTTCATGCCCCTGCATATCATCGATTTTAAAAATGCCGTTTATTTTTTTATGTCCATTATCAATCAAATGCTTTACAGCAGTGTAAGCGCCTTTTTTATCGTCCACGACAACATAATTGAGCTGCTCAGGATCAAACTGCCGGTAATAGCTGTTAATAAACAGAATTGGTATGTTGTTGAGCTCTTTGTATAGTTCCAGGTTTGGGTTGGGCAGGGCTGTCTTGGTACCCTCTACTATCAGGCCGCAGATATTGCTGTTTTTCAGGGTGAGTAGGTTCGCGCGCTCAGTAACTACCTTATTTCGTGTCAACTTCAGGGTCATTTCATATCCTGCTGCAGTAAGTATCTTCTCAATACCACTTATTATTAAAGGGAAAATATAATCATCCAGATATGTGGTCATAACGCAAACAGTTTTTACCTGAGCGGACGGGGGCATGCTGATACGTTTTACATAGGTACCGCTTCCGTGGACCCGCTCCAAAAAGCCCTCGCGCTCAAGAGTGCCAAGAGCCTGGCGAATTGTCTGCCTGCTTACCCCAAAGCGACCGCTGAGGAGGTTTTCCCCTTGGAGCCTGTCGCCCACTTTGTAGCTGCCACGCATCAATTCATCCTTAAGTTCGTTGGTAACATTTAAATGCTTCTTCAATATAACCTCGCTGTTTATGTAATGAATAAATACATTATTAATCATTTGGTATAAAAATGCAAGTGAAGTAACTTGTATTGACAAATACTTTAGTTGGCAATATAATTTTCTCATAGATGTACATACAACTTTACAAATATGTTGTGGGGGAGAATTCGTGAGTAATTATAAGTTTTGGTTTATAACAGGCAGCCAGGACCTGTATGGCGAAGAGACAATAAAGCAGGTTGAAATCGATTCAAAAGAGATAGTGGCAAGTTTCAATGCTTCTGGAAAACTCCCCTGGACAATCGAGTTCAAAGCGGTAGTGCTGGATTCTACAGGCATACGAAAGGTCATGGAGCAGGCGGGCATCGACGAAGACTGCGCCGGAGTAATTACATGGATGCATACCTTTTCTCCCGCAAAAATGTGGATTGCAGGTCTGAAAGCTTTACGCCGGCCCATGCTGCACCTGCACACCCAGTTTAATAAAAAGATCCCTCTTGAGAAGATAGATATGGACTATATGAACCTTCATCAGTCTGCGCATGGAGACCGTGAATTCGGCTTTATCTGCACCCGCCTCCGGTTACCCAGAAAAGTTGTTTCAGGCTACTATGAGGATGAGGTGGTTTTGGATGGAATATCAGGCTGGATGCGCTCCGCTGTAGGTTCAGCAGTTTCCAGAGAGCTGAAATGCGCCCGCTTTGGCGATAACATGCGTCATGTTGCAGTCACTGAAGGTGATAAGGTTGAAGCACAGATCAAGCTGGGCTGGGAGGTCAACTACCTGCCTGTCGGCATGCTTGCAGAGGAGACTGCAAAGGTTGCGACAGAAGAAGTAGACGCAATATTTGCCGGGATGTTGAAGCGATATAGTATTGTCACCAGGGACATTGATTCGGTGAAGTATCAGATAAGAATTGAAGCGGCAATGAGCAAAATATTTGAAAGGTACGGCATATCAGCTTTTACCACTACTTTTGAGGATTTATACGGTTTGGAGCAGCTTCCTGGACTTGCCTGCCAGCGTATGATGGAAAAAGGGATCGGTTTTGCCGGTGAGGGTGACTGGAAGACTGCATGTATGCTGGCTGTTATGAAACGTATGGAAGAAGGCCTTGCCGGCGGAAGCTCATTTATGGAGGACTATACCTACCACTATGAGGGCGATGGACTGGTTCTGGGAGCACATATGCTGGAGGTCGACCCATCCATAGGAAATGGTGAGGTTACCATCGATGTGGAACCCCTTGGAATAGGCAGTCGCAAACCCCCTGCACGTATGAAATTCAAGGGCAGGGCAGGAGACGCAATCTGTGTATCCATGGTTGACATGGGCGGCAGACTGAGAATGATTGTTGCCGATGTTCAAGCGGTGGAGTCAATCGGGGATATGCCCAGACTGCCTGTAGCACAGGTTATGTGGAAACCTCTGCCTGATCTGAAAACATCAAGTGAGGCGTGGATTTATGCAGGAGGAGCTCACCACACGGTATTGAGCTATTCTCTCAACGCCGGTCATATGAGAGATTATGCCGAAATAGCCGGTATCGAATTTGTGCACATAAGCAAGGACACAGAAATAAACTCATTTAAACAGCAACTTATGATGTCTGATGCTGCATGGAAGCTGAGGTAGGTTATGTTGGAAAAACTCAGGCAAGAAGTTTATGAGGCAAATATGTCTCTTAAGGAAAACGGACTTGTAATTTTTACGTGGGGCAACGCCTCCGGAATTGACCGGGAGAGAGGATATGTTGCAATCAAACCCTCGGGACTGGAATACAGTGAGCTTTCTCCTGAAAATATGGTGATAGTTGATTTGAACGGTAAGGTAGTGGAGGGCGATTTGAGGCCGTCATCCGATACAGCGACCCACCTTGAACTTTATAAGGCTTTCCAGGGGATAGGCGGCGTGGTGCATACCCATTCAAGGCATGCTACAATCTGGGCACAAGCCGGAAAGGATATTCCCGTCTACGGAACAACTCATGCGGACAACTTTTACGGCAGCGTTCCCTGCACCCGTACGATGAACATGACTGAAATCAGCGGAGAATATGAAAAGGAAACGGGAGCAGTAATTATTGAACGTTTTGCAGGGCTTGACCCTGTTCAATCTGGTGCTGTACTTGTGAGAAACCACGGACCCTTTACCTGGGGTAAAAATGCAATAGCCGCTGCACACTCAGCAATGGTGCTGGAGGAAGTTGCAGCCATGGCTCTGTATACAGAAATGCTTTCCAATACTTCAACACCCATTTCAAAGGAGCTGCTTGACAGGCATTATCTCCGTAAGCATGGCAAAAATGCATATTACGGACAGGCTAAATAGCCGGAAAGGTTTGATATATGGATAAGAAATATACTATCGGTGTTGACTTTGGTTCTTTATCAGGACGTGCAGTTCTTGTAGAAGCAGATACTGGCAAAGAGGTAGCAACTGAAGTGAAGGAATATACGAATGCCGTAATGTACGAATATCTGCCTGATGGTTTTACAGGACTGGGACAAGACTGGGCCTTGCAGCATCCGGAAGACTGGCTTGAAGTATTCGCTGTAACAATACCGGCAGTAATAAAGGAATCAGGGGTAAGCCCTGAGGACATTATAGGGATAGGAGTGGATTTTACAGCATGCACTGTTCTACCAGCCGACAAGGCAGGGGTTCCACTCTGCCTCAAGGATGAATTCAAATCAAATCCACATGCCTGGCCTAAACTTTGGAAGCACCATGCTGCACAGGATGAGGCTAATAAGATTAATGAGATTGCGCGGCAAAGAGGAGAGAAGTTCGTAGACAGGTATGGCGGAAAGCAATCCTCCGAGTGGGAAGTGGCAAAAGTATGGCAGGTACTGAACGAAGCACCGGAGATCTATGAAGCGATGGACAGATGGATAGAAGGGGCGGATTGGGTTACCTGGCAGTTGACCGGAGTTGAGAAAAGGCAGATTTGTACTGCAGGCTACAAAGGGATATGGCACAAGAAGGATGGCTACCCTTCGAAGGAGTTTTTCAAAGCCCTTGACCCCAGGCTTGAAAACTATGTAAAGGAGAAGCTCTCATCTGAAGTATATCCTCTCGGTACAAAAGCAGGAGAAATTACAGAAGCAGCAGCGGCAATGACGGGTTTGAAGCCGGGTACGGCAGTATGCGTAGGTAATGTGGATGCCCATGTATCCCTGCCGGCAGTTGGAATAACCGAGCCGGGAAAAATGCTCATGATTGTTGGGACTTCCACCTGCGACATACTTCTTGGCACTGAGGAAAAAACAGTTCCGGGAATGTGCGGGGTAGTAGAGGATGGTGCAATGCCAGGATTTTTCGCATATGAATCCGGACAATCCTGTGTGGGTGATCATTTCGACTGGTTTGTAAAGAATTGTGTACCTGAGGCTTACCATATGGAAGCACGGGGAAGGGGAGTTGACATACATTCACTGCTTGTAGAAAAGGCTGCTGTCCTCAAAGTCGGTGAAAGCGGCCTGATAGCCCTCGACTGGTGGAATGGAAACCGCTCTGTACTGGTAGATGTCGATCTCACAGGGATGCTATTGGGATGCACGCTTCAGACAAAGCCTGAGGATATATACAGGGCTTTGATAGAAGCCACTGCATACGGGAAAAGGATCATAATTGAAACCTTTCGTGAAAGCGGAGTTCCAATAAATGAACTATATGCATGTGGAGGCATTGCCGCAAAGAATGAATTCATGATGCAGATTTATGCGGATGTATGCAATATGGAGCTGAGAATTGGATCCTCCTCACAGACTCCGGCTCTTGGTGCTGCAATGTTTGCAGCAGTTGCAGCCGGAAAGGATAAGGGGGGCTATGACAACATAATTGATGCAGCAAAAGTCATGGGTAAAGTAAAAGAGAAATACTTCAAGCCTATTCCGGAAAACGTGACAGTATATGACAAGCTGTATGCAGAATACAAGCTTCTTCACGATTATTTCGGCAGGGGTGCTAATGATGTGATGAAAAGACTGAAAAAGATTAAAACTGAAGCCATACCAGACTAATCACAGGGAGAAATCAGGATTTGATGACCTCTGATGCCGGTATTGCAGCGGGGACATGTGATGGAAATCCTTAAATGTCCTGGAAAAATGGTCTGCTGAATTATATCCCACGCACTCTGCTGTCTCAGATATTGATAAGGTCGTATTTTCAAGGTATTCTACAGCTTTTGAAATCTTAAGCTTGTTAATGAGTATTTTAAAATTCATACCTGTATTCTTTTTGATCAGGGTACACAAATAAGCTTCACTGTAATGGAAAAAGTCAGCCAGTGATTTTAAGGAAACTATCTTGAAATTGTGTTGTATATATTGCAATATCAGCGGGAACGGCGTATTGTGCGTGTTATAGTTGTAAAATTTGATCGTATTGCTGTAATTTCTAAGTACAATTGAGAAAAAGATATTCGTCCAGCTGATACAGCAATTATTATGATAGACGTCATCTTTATAGTTTTCCATAATGAGGTTTTTTATGGCCATTTTAATGTCCGGATCGTTGTTTGTAAAAAAAAGAAGGTAATTGGCAGAGTCCTGATGGTAAAAAATATTCCTGAAAAAAACGGAAAGAAGGTCCTGCTGTGACAGCAGGTTAAAAAAGGAGCCCTCAAAAGTACTCTTTCGTATCGAAATCCAAATCATGATGGAATCGTCGTCATCCATTATGATATCATGCGTGGACATCGGGGCAATGATAAAAACCTCTCCTTCCCCTAAATTGTGTTGCTCCTTTTCAAACTTCAGAAGACAGTTTCCTTTGAATACATAACCGACTTCAAAATAATCGTGCATATGATATCCGTTTCTGACATAATTGAAATGTCTGAATACAAAAACATCATTATTTATGGGGAGTACATCGCTTTCCCGAATCAGTTCAGCATTTTTGCAGCCAATGAATGGCTCCAGGCAAATCGGCAGTTGATTCAGCAAATTGGTGAATTCGTCGTCAGACGGGCAGCCGTTTAATGGTTTCATGGGCAGCGCAGGTCTGGAATAGAAATAGTCTCCCTCCTCATAAATTTCCATGACGACTTCAAGGAAATCCTTCTTTTCCCCAAACATGCGGTAAGCTTCCTTTATCCTGTTTTGAACAATTCCGGAAGTGGTAAAAATGTCCTGCATATGGATTCCTTCCTGTATATAAAGCCTATGAAAAAGTATAGCAAAGGAAAAAACAAAGAACAACAACAAATCTAAAAAAATGTCGGATTTCTCGCAAAAGAGAACATGGCCTTTTAATCAGCCGGATGTGATAATGGAGTTAATGGATGAAGAGGTATGAAGGCAGTTAGGCCTAATCTGAATTAAGTGGTGAGGTGTAATAGTATGATTCGTGAATCATTTAATGACAACTGGCAGTATAAAAAAGGAACGGATGGGATGTTTAGTGCTCCAGGTGAGATACACGACGTGACTCTGCCGCACGACGCCATGGTCCTTGAACTGCGCGACAGGGATTGCCCGAATTCCAATGCGACCGGATTTTATCCGGGTGGTACCTATACCTATACGAAAAAATTCGATGTTACGGCTGAGGATGTGGACAAGGACGTCTTTTTTGAGTTTGAGGGCGTCTATATGAATGCCATGGTGTATATCAACGGCGACCTGGCGGTGAAGAGACCTTACGGCTATAGCAATTTTTACGTAAAGGCAAATGATTTTCTGAAATATGGCCGGGAAAACGAGATAAAAGTCATTGCAAAGACAGGGAATATGCCGAACAGCCGCTGGTATTCGGGCAGCGGGATATATAGAAATGTGAAAATCATGAAGGCGAATTCCCTTCATATTATTCCGGATGGTCTCAGAATCATGACAAAACCGGTAGATGACGGATTGGTTGTGATAGAGGCAGCAGTGACACTTGAAAATTCTCAGAGAGCTAAACGTCCGGTGCGGCTTTCCACTGTGATTCTGGATGCTGACGGAAAGGAAGTAGCATCTGACTGCACTGCTGTCACTGTATTTGCAGGGGATTCCCTTACCGTACGCCAGCGGATGGTAATTCCGCAGGTGCAACTCTGGAATACGGATACACCTTACCTGTATACCTGTATTTGCAGATTGATGGAAATCGAAAAGGTAGTCGATGAGACGACAGAAAAATTTGGCGTCAGGACGCTAACCCTTGATGCTGAGCGGGGACTTCGAATAAACGGCCAGCCTGTAAAGCTTCGTGGTACCTGCATCCACCATGACAATGGGGTGGTCGGGGCATGCACCTTTGAACGCGCGGAGGAACGCAGAGCTGAAATATTGAAGCAGTCAGGCTTCAATGCCATTCGCAGTGCACATAACCCCGTGTCCAAAGCCATGCTGGAGGCCTGTGACCGGCTCGGCATGCTGGTGATGGATGAGGCCTTCGACATGTGGCAGGCCAGCAAGTCAGATTATGACTATACGCTTTATTTCGATGAGTGGTGGGAAAAGGATATGGAGGCCATGGTGGCAAAGGATTACAACCACCCATGTGTAATAATGTATTCCATCGGTAATGAGATTTTTGAAGCAGGAACTCCAAAGGGTGCTTGTTTGAACAGGAAAATGGCGGAAAAAATCCGCTCTTTGGACTACACACGTTATGTGACCAATTGTGTCAATGGTTTTATGGCGGCTTTCCCTTATATGGAGGACATCATGAAGGAGCTGGCAGGACAGGATGGAGCCGTATCACAGCCGCAGGAGGGTTCAAAACCCCAGCCGCTTGAGGGCCAAAGCGAACCTGCTGGTGAAATCAACCAGTTCATGATGAATATTTTTAACAAGCTGGATCAGATAGCGTGCAGCCGTAAGGTGGGCGAAGTTTTGGAGGAAACCTTTGCAGGGCTTGATATCGCAGGGTATAACTATATGGTCAGCCGCTATGACACTGAAAAGGAACGTTTCCCAAACCGTGTAATCGTGGGGTCGGAAACCAATCCTCCCGATATCGGGACCATCTGGAAGAAGGTGAAGGCCAATAACAATGTCATCGGGGATTTTACCTGGACCGGATGGGACTATCTGGGCGAGGCCGGCGTAGGCGCCTTCAGCTATGAAGGATCAGGCGGCTTTTTCAAGCCATATCCGGCGATGCTTGCATTTTCAGGGGATATTGACATTACGGGACATCGCCGTCCCATGAGCTATTACCGCGAAATAGTATTCGGACTCAGGAAAGAACCCTATATTGCAGTGCAGCGTGTGAACCGCCATGGCCAGAAGGTTAATAAAACGCAATGGTGCGGCAATGATACGGTGTCAAGCTGGACCTGGCCGGGATTCGAAAGCCAGCCAGCTGTGGTCGAGGTCTATTCCGATGCGCAGGAGGTGGAGCTGCTGTTGAACGGGCACTCCCTTGGCAGGAAATCGACAGGGGAGGACAATCTATATACGGCGCTTTTTGAGACAACCTACCAACCGGGGAAGCTGGAGGCGGTAAGCTACACCGGTGATGTTGAAACAGGCCGGATGCAGCTGCAGACAGCAGGAGAAAGGCTTTACCTGGAAGTGGAGACGGATTGTACACAGTTTAAGGCAGATGGTGCGGATCTTTCATACATGATGATTTCCGTAACCGATGATAAAGGCATTTTGAACATGTCGAAACTGCTTCCGGTGAGTGTGGCCGTGGAGGGGCCAGGTGTTTTGCAGGGCTTTGGAAGTGCGGATCCGTACAGTACGGATAATTTCTTCGATACTACGAGGACAACCTTTGACGGCAAGGTCCTGGCTGTAGTGCGCTCCCTGCGGACGTCCGGGGAAATCCGTGTCACGATCACCGCTCCGGGATGTGAAGCCAGGATAATAGTGCTGACTACGGAATAATTGTGTTGTTGGTGGGTAATACGAAAAGCAGGGCAAAAAGAGGTTGAAAAGGAGATTGATTCTATGCCTGTTGACTACAGAATTAACATGAAAGACGAAACAACACCGTTCCCTCACTATTGGGAGCAGTGCGTGGGAAGCTGCCATGCCTATACCGGACTCCGGGAGGACTGGAGGAAGCAGCTGAAAAAGTGCCATGATGAACTTGGCTTCCAATATATTCGTTTTCATGGACTACTCAACGATGACATGAGCGTATGCACACGAAAGCCTTCCTTTGGAAAGCCTTCGGATGAGCTGCGGTATTCGTTCTTCAATGTGGATTCGGTGTTCGAGTATCTTCTTGAAATCGGCATGAAGCCCTTTATTGAGCTTGGATTCATGCCTGAGGCGCTGGCGTCAGGCAGCGAGACCTGCTTCTACTATAAAGCGAACATCACTCCGCCAAAAGACTACAATCAATGGGAGGAGCTTGTCAGCCTGCTGGTGAACCACCTTGTGGAGAGATATGGGCAGGAGGAGGTCCGCACATGGTTTTTTGAAGTGTGGAACGAACCCAACCTGGGGTATTTCTGGGCGGGAACACAGGAGGACTATTTCAGGCTTTACAAGCATGCGGTCAAGGCAATTAAAGCTGTTGACCCGCAGCTGCGGGTCGGCGGCCCGGCGACATCCATCAATGCCTGGATACCGGACATGATCGAATTTTGCCGAAGCAGCGGAACCCCCCTCGATTTTGTATCGACCCACCATTATCCGACGGACGACCCACTGTGGAAAAACAGTGACATGTCCATAGAAGAGTTCTTCAAGCAGTTTGCCAGTGAAATGGGAAAGTATGAGCGGGGCACACTGTACAAAATGACGGCAAAAACAAAAGCAGAGGCCGGGAGCCTGCCCCTTTACTATACCGAATGGAACACATCCGGTTCGAGTTCCGACGAACTCCATGACGAAAGTTATTCAGCAGCGCTGGTTGCCAAAACAATCGCTGACAACCAGGGATTGGTGGAAGGATACTCATTCTGGACCTTCTCCGACATTTTCGAGGAGCACGGACAGCCATCCACTCCCTTCCATGGAGGCTTCGGGCTGCAGACGATCCATGGGATCCCGAAGCCCACCTACAGGCTTTTTCAGATTCTGCATGGGATGGGAGACAAGAGGCTGAAAGTGGAAGGTGAGGGACATCCGACCGTTGAAATCCTGGCAACCGACGATGGCGATGGAATTACCGTACTCGCATATAACCACCAGGTCCCAGGCCAGCCGGTATCGGAAGAGGACGTCACAGTCAGTATTAAAGGTTTGGTCCCCGGTAAAGTAGCTGCAATCACAATAATCGATGAGGATAACACCAATCCAAAGAGGAGATGGGTCGAACTTGGATGCCCCGAATATCCATCCGCTGCGGAGCTTCAGGAAATACTCGAGGCTTCTGCTCTTGAAAGTAGCAAACTGGAGATTGAGTATAACGGTGACGAAGGTGTCATTCGTTTCAAACTACCTCCCCATGGCGTTGCTGCGGTCGAAATATAGATTAGCTGGATGGGGAATTGATATTCAGGGATAATCAGAATCAGGAATTGATTTTGAAGAATATATCAGGAGGATGTAAGCATGGTTCGGTATGGCAATGATTTGGCGGAAAGCATGAAAAATGATAATACCCATATAAACATGTACGGCATAGAAATTCAAACAAAGGGCATACCCGGCGAGCCACGTTCAGGGGTTCTCGACCCCCGAGAATATGAAATACAAAAAGGGATGGTTGATTTTTTTAAAAAAATGGCAAGCGGTCCCAGGAATGAAATGTCAGTCGAAGGGATGCGCGAAATGATGGGGTTTCCCAATCTCAATATGAATATGGCAGAAATATATACCCGGTATGAGGAACATGATTTTGACGGGAACAAGGTAAAAATGTGGATTTATTACCCCCGCAGACCCACAGGGAAAACCAACCGGCCCGGGTTCATCTATCTCCATGGCGGCGGCTTTATCGGCGGGACTCCGTTTAACGTTGAAAATCCCTGCAGGCTTCTGGCCGAAAGGGCTGATTGCGTCGTCTTCAATATTGATTATTCACTTGCACCTGAAAAACCTTACCCAAATGGCTTCAATGATTGCTTCAGTGCACTTCGGCATATCTACGAAAATGCTGAAAAATTCGGTGTGGATAAAAACAAGCTGGGAATAGGCGGTGACAGCGCCGGCGGAAACCTTGCCGCAGTATGTGCGATGAAGGACAGGGACCTTGGCACCAGCATGCTGAAATACCAGGTGCTGCTTTATCCGACCGTGACTCTGATTGCAAGCGGAATCGAGGGTTATGAGTGGAGAATTGAGGACTATACCATTTCCGAAGAACAGAAGTCTCTTATAGAACCGGGGTTGATGCTGGGCAGGCCTAAGGGTGAAAATGATACCGATGACATCGCCAAATTATACCTGCAGCATAATGAAGAAATCCGGGATCCTTATATTAGCCCACTGCTGGCGAAATCACACAAGGGGCTGTGTAAAACCCTGATTGCCGTAGCCGAATTTGACGGGCTTCGCATACAGGGCGAGATCTATGGGAAGAAGCTGATGGAGGACGGGGTTGATACGCGCATCATCCGGTATAAGGGTGTGGGACACGCATTCCTTGACAAGCTCGGTGTTCTTCCGCAGGCAGAAGATGTGATCCAGGAAATAGCGAATGACATCATCGGGTTATGATTTACCAGGCAGATGAGAAGACAGGAGCATCATAACAAACAATTATTCCCTTTGATATTTTAGTTGTTTGATATGTTAGAATGATTATGTCATTATTTTATGTGAGGTTGATTCAATATGAAGCTTCCGGCATTGAAGATTCCGTGGAATTCCATAAGGTTCAAGCTGGTCGTCATTGTTGTCAGTGTGCTGGTGCCATTGTTTGCATTACTTATCTACAGCAATTTTTATGCTGTCAACGTCATCTATGACCAGGTGGCTGAATCCAACAAAGGGATGCTGTCCCTGTATATGAAGGAGATCGACTCGGACCTGCAGGGAGCTGAAGGATACATGAATCGGTTGTATGCCTATAACATCGACTTGCAGGTTGTCAATTACACAAAGGACGAGGATCTTCGTACATTGGCACTCTATCAACTCTCAAACAGGATTACCGAGGATATTCAGACCTATAAATCCATTGACAGCATTTTTATATATTCGCCTGATAACAATGATTTCGTATATGATTTCAATTCCGGAAGCTATGAGGAACGGCGGCCTGTAAAGGATTTTCTGGTTGATAGCATCAATTCGGATATAAAAAATAAAGGTTCTATAACCAACACCTGGATTGTAAAGCAATTGGGACAGGATTACTACCTTTTCAGGATCATTGGAAAGGGTGACCTGTATTTAGGTGCATGGCTGAATATCAAGAAACTGTTGAAGCCCTTGAAACTGATAAATCTGGGGGATAAAGGCGCATCCATACTGGTAACAGGCTCCGGGGAACCCATGGCAAGCTCGGGGCCGGTGGATTACCAGCAGCTCGACTTGGACAACGACTTTGCTGATTACTATCTCACCGGGGATAAGGAACAATTCCTGGTTGTAGGTCAGAAGTCAGGTTTGGGGGATTTCAGCCTGGTCGCTCTGGTGCAGAGGGAGAAGATACTGGAGAACCTGCCTTATTTGTTGCGTATCGTAATTTTCATAGCCTTCGGGTCCATGATCCTTCTGCCTGTTTTTCTTTTGCTGTTGAACAAAACGGTAATGGTTCCGCTCAAGCACATTGTTTCTGCAATGAAAAAAACGGGATCCGGAGACATGGAGGCCCGTATAGAGCCCTATCGGACGTCCGACGAATTCCAGATTGTGAATCATACCTTCAATAATATGATGTCGCAGATCCATGACCTGAAAATCAGTGTGTATGAGGAGCATATAAGCAGGCAGAAGACTGAGCTTGAGTATCTGAAGCTCCAGATAAACCCGCATTTCTTCATGAATACCTTGAATATCATCTATGGCTTCGCACAGACTAAAAACTACAAGCTGATTCAGGAAATGACCATGTATCTGGTTAATCATTTTCGTTATATGTTCGGCAGCAACTTAGTATTTGTAAAACTGAAATATGAAGTATATCATACGCGGAACTACCTCCATATACAGGAGCTGAGATTTCCAAAGAGGTTTACGTATGAAATTGACGCAGACGAAAGCTTGATGGAATATACGGTGCCTCCCCTTGTCATACAGACCTTTGTTGAAAATTCTGTAAAGTATGCGGTATCAATGTCCGGCTCTATCCACATTTCAGTTCTGGTCGAATTGTTGGACGGTGAATCGGGACAGGATATAAGGGTTTTGATTAAAGACACCGGGAAGGGTTTTGACCAAAAAGTTTTGGATGACTTAAACGCGGGTAAGACAATAAAAGATGAAAAAGGCGAGCATATCGGTATCTGGAATATCAAAAAAAGGCTCAGCCTGCTTTACCCGGACAAAGCTGCAATCAGACTTACTAATGAGGACACAGGGGGAGCTGTTATTGAAATTCTGTTGCCAGCAAAAAAAGGGGATTCGGATGGAAACCAATAAAGCATTTAAATTATTGATAGTGGATGATGAAATACCGGCAGTCCAGGTAATCAAGTGTGCCGTAGACTGGAAGGCTATTGGGGTGACCTCTGTTTTTGCAGCTTACGATGTGTCACAGGCAAAAAAAGCCTTTAAAAACCATAGCATAGACATCATGCTCTGCGATATAGAGATGCCTCAGGGAAACGGTCTGGAGCTCCTGGAATGGGTGCGCGAAAATCACCCGAAGACAGAATCCATCATTATGACCTGCCATGCCGATTTCGGCTATGCAAAGAAAGCAATCAAGCTGGGGAGCCTGGATTACCTGCTGAAGCCCGTTCCGCCGGTTGAACTCGAGAATGTTGTGTTGAAAGCCATGAATAAGATCAGTAACGAAACCAGAATGCTGGAATATGAAAAGACGGGTAAGCTGTGGTTGAAGCATCAGCCTTTACTTATTGAGCGGTTTTGGGTGGATATCCTGGAGCAAAAAATCCCTGCTGTGGAAGAAGAAATCAAAAGAGCTGCGGACCAGCGGAATATCAATATTGATTTGCAGCAGAAGGTTTTCCCTGTATTGATTAAAATAAGAGGATGGCATGAGGAGATGAGTCTGCGTGATGAGAAGCTCATGGAATTTGCCCTGAAGAATTCGGCGGAGGACGTACTGGTAAAAAAAGATAAGAACGGCCTTATGGTTGAGTTTGGAAAGGGGACTCTGGTATGCCTGCTTTTCATGGACCAGTACGAGCACTTCAGTCTGGACCGGCTGCAAAAGGACTGCGAGGAATATATCACCGCCTGTAACCGTTATTTCTGCTGTGATTTATGTTGTTATCCGGGCGATGTGGTTTTTGTACATGAACTGGCGGACATGGTAAACCGGTTGAATGATCGGGACCGGAGCAATGTTTCACATATCAACAAAGTCGTCTCAATGCTGTGGAATAATTTGATTGACCCTGTGCCGGTCAACCTGCCGGATACCACCCTGTGGCAGAAGATGCTGGAGGAAGGGGCCACCGCGAAGCTGCTGGAAGAGGTAGAAAGTTATTTGAAGGGGCTTCTTGACAGGGATGAGCTGAATGAGAATATTCTAAACCAGTTCCAGCAGGACTTCATGCAGATCATCCATACATACCTGAAGCAAAGGGGGATCCTCGCGCACCAGCTGTTTCAGGATAGCATGTCTACGGAGCTTATAACCAGGGCAATCCGTTCAGTGGAAAATATGGTCAAATGGGCCAGGCATGATGTGGAAAAGGCAGTAGGCTTTTATGCACAGTTGGAAAAATCTCAATCCGTAGTTGATCAGGCGAAGAGGTATATCCACCTGAATATCGACCAGGAGCTTTCCTGTGAAGACATATCCAGGCAGGTCCACTTCAACCCTGACCACATGACGAGGATCTTTAAAAAGGAAACCGGTATGACTATCTCCGATTATATTATGAATGAACGTCTGAATATCGCGAAGGGCCTCCTGAGCAAGTCGGACATGCCTGTCACTGCAGTAGCTCTTCAGGCGGGATACAAAAGCCTGTCGCACTTTTCAACCATGTTTAAGAAGAATACTGGTAAAAACCCGGTTGAATTCAGGCAGGGGAATACCAAAGTTATGATGTGATACAAATGTGAAGCCGCAGTTTCACATATGTGAAGCCGCAGCTTCACAAATGTCGCCAAAACTAAAATGGAATGTCGCCTGGAATGAAGCGGCAATAACAAGCAGGCTATATAATTTAAGCAGGAACAATTTCTACTTTTCCATCTCAATTTCTAAATCATAAGGAGGAGAATTATGAAAAAAGGATTTGCCCTGTTATCCCTGCTAATTGCTGTCTTGATGGTTTTTACCGCTTGCGGCTCGGCTGGCGGAAATTCACCGACTTCCACAGCGGAAGCCACTGCACCGGCGGCTACAGCTCAAGCAGCGTCAACAGCTCCCGAAAAAACAGAACCACCGGCGGAACTGACGGCTGCGTACATAACTTTTGGCGGTGAGCCAAAGGACCTGCAAATGGTTAATGATGAACTCAGCAAGCTGACGCTGGAAAAGATCAATGTAAAAATAAAACTGATGCCGATCAATATTGGTCAGTATAACCAGCAGATCAACCTGATGCTGTCCTCTAATGAAGCTCTTGATACCTTTGTTGTATTTTACGACATGAGGGCAGGCTTTATCTCCAAAGGCGCGGCCATTGAACTAGACGATCTTCTGGCACAATACGGTCAGGGAATCAAGACTGCCATAGGCGAGGATGCCCTGATGGGAGGAAAGATAAACGGCAAGCTATATACATTACCGACAAGTCCTGTTTCGGCATCGGAGTACAGCCTCATATACAACAAGGATATGGCTGATCAGAATGGAATTGACCTGAGTGGCGTGGATTCCATCGATGACCTTACCGCGGTATTCAAGCAGGTCAAGGAAAAGATCAGGGATATTGAGGTTATTTCTCCTCAAATGGTAGGATTCTCCATACTCGGAGGCTATAGCCAGTTTGACTACCTTGGCGATTATTACGGAGTGCTTCCGAACTATGGAACAGATAGCCTTAACCTGGTCAACTATTATGAAACACAGGAATATGCAGATTCCGTAAAATTGATAAGAAGCTGGAACCAGGCAGGTTATATCATGAAGGGAGCTTCTACCAACAAGGAAGCAACCGACGATCTCATGAAGGCAAAGAAGGTATTTGCCAGGTTTGGTCCGGATGCCCCCCAGGAGATGGAAAACTGCACATCGAAATACGGCTTTAATACCGCTGCAGCACACATCACACCCAAAACCAGGGGCGGCCTGGTCGTAAACCAATGGGCCATCGCACAGAATTGTGAAAATCCCGAAGCTGCCATGAAGTTCCTCAACTTGCTGTACACTGACAGCGATGTGGCTAACATGGCTTCCTACGGTCTCGAAGGCAAGCATTATCAGAAACTGGCCGATGGCACTATCGATTATGCCCCTGGCGTGGATATGTCAACAACCGGGTTCACGAACCAAAGCTCATGGATGCTGACCTATCAGCCTGTAACATATGTCTGGAAGGGTTCGCCCCAATGGCAGGTGAGAATGGATTATAATAAGGACGGAATGCTTTCAAAAGCATACGGCTTCACCTTTGACACTACTACCGTAAAGACTGAGATAACTTCCCTGGCAAATGTTGTGAACCAGTACAAGCTGCCTTTGGAATGCGGAGAGGTCGATCCTGACACTACCCTTCCCAAATTCACAGCCAAGCTGAAGGAAGCAGGCATCGAAAAGGTCATAGCAGAGAAGCAGAAGCAGCTCAACGAATGGGCAGCAGCAAATGGAATCAAATAACATTTTTATTATCCTGTAGACGAACATGCAGCCCAACCAACAATCACAACCGGTTTATCATAATGTTGGCTGGGCTGTATAATTTTCAAAAAGGAATGATTTAATATGAATAATTCAATACCTGCTAATGAAACGTTACCCATGCATAAAACGCTTCCTGTGAATAATACAAAACCAAAGAAATCAGTCATGAGCAAAGGCCATATAACCCTTTTCCTAATGGCTGTGCCAGGGCTGTTATATCTGATAATCAATAATTACCTGCCCATGTTTGGTATCATAATTGCCTTCAAAGACCTGAACTTTAAGAAGGGTATATTCGGGAGCGACTGGGTTGGCTTCGATAACTTCAAATACCTCTTTGCAACCTCGGACGCCTTTGTCATTACCAGGAATACCATCCTTTACAATCTGGTATTTATAATCCTTGGAATGATAGTAGCCATTACTTTTGCTATTTTGCTCAATGAAATCAAAAGCATGTTTTTTTCACGTCTGTACCAGAGCCTTATCATCCTTCCGACCCTTATTTCCATCATCATTGTGGCATACCTGGTCTATGCCTTCCTGAGTGACGGCACCGGTATTATGAATAAAACCATACTGCCCATGCTGGGGATGGAATCTATCCATTGGTATGCGGAAGCCAAATACTGGCCTTTTATCCTGGTGTTTGTAAATTTGTGGAAGACAATCGGTTTCTCCTGTATCATTTACTTTGCATCCATTGTGGGCATAAGCGCGGAATATTTTGAAGCCGCCAGGCTGGACGGTGCTTCCAAATGGCAGCAGATCAAAAATATTACCATTCCTCTGCTTCAGCCAGTCATCATCATGCTGTTGATTCTTTCCATCGGAAAGATCTTCTACTCCGATTTCGGACTGTTCTATCAGGTTACCATGAACTCGGGCAGCCTGTATGAAACAACAAATACCATCGATACCTATGTATTCCGTGGGCTGATGCAGCTTGGAGACATACCGATGGCATCGGCGGCAGGTGTTTATCAGTCAGTGGTCGGCTTCACCCTGGTGCTTGTATCCAATTTCATTGTCAGGAAGATCAGCAGGGAAGATGCTTTATTCTAGAAAGGAGGAACAGAAATGCTAAAATCGGAAGATAGAGGATACAACATAGCGGGACATATCGTTTTGGGCGGGTTTTCGCTGATGTGTGTCATCCCTTTTATATTACTGGTCGTTACATCTTTTTCAGATAACATGACCATTTCACGGGAAGGATATTCACTGTTTCCTTCCAAGCTGAGCCTGGAAGCCTATTTGTACCTTCTTGGGAATGTCAGGGAGATAGGACGGGCTTACGGTGTAACGGTTTTCAACACTATTGCAGGGACGGCAGTCAGCCTGGTCATTACATCCATGCTTGCATACCCGCTGTCACGGAAGGATCTGCCCAAACGTGGGCTCCTGACCTTTATTGTAATATTCACAATGCTTTTTAATGGAGGACTTGTACCTACCTACATCATTTATACACAGTACTTCCACATCAAGAATACGATTTTTGGACAGTTGATTCCCGGACTTCTTATGAACGGATTCACTGTCTTGCTTATAAGATCCTATTTTATGACCAGCATTCCGAAGGAACTGATAGAATCTGCAAAGATAGACGGCGCCGGTGAATTCAAAACCTTCCGGAAGATCGTCATACCGATGTCCATGCCCATCCTTGCGACAGTAGGCCTGCTGCAGGCATTGCTGTACAGCAATGACTGGAACAACGGGCTTATTTACATTACAGATCCAAAGCTTTATAATATCCAGAACCTGTTGAACCAGATCATGCTGAACATACAGTTTTTATCTACAACCAATCTTGGGCTCCATGCAAGTGAAATGGCCAGCAATCTGCCCGGCGAAACCATCAGGATGGCCATGGCTGCCATAGCTGTAATTCCAGTGCTGTGTGCATACCCATTTTTCCAAAAATATTTTGTGAAGGGTATAACCCTTGGCGCCGTAAAGGGATAGATACAGTCCGGCATGTTGAAGTTACCGGAAAAGATGGTGTGGGAATTTTAAAACGGAAGATGTAGAATATAATTAAACAGGAGTAGACGATTGTAATTAAACAGAAGTAGATTGCAATACGAAAGGAATATGTATATGGAAATCATCAGAATGAAATGCAACCATATGTACAACCCAATAGGATTCTCCATGGACAAGCCCTGCTTAAGCTGGATAGTTGAGGCGCCTGAGGCAAAAACGCTCATGGCCAGCAAGGTACAGGTTGCTGCTGATGAGTGTTTCAGGAATATAGTATTTGACAGTGGTAAAAGCAATGGTATCGATAGTATTGGCTTTACGCCAGATATCGTACTGAAACCGCGTACCCGGTATTACTGGAAGGTGACTGAATGGACTGATGCAGGTGAAATCACAAGCCCTTCAGCATGGTTTGAAACCTCAAAAATGGAGGAACCCTGGAAGGCGATTTGGATTACCCCTGATTGGGAGGACAAAACAATCCATCCCCTTTTTCGCAAGGGCTTTGTATTAAATGGAGAAATAGTCTCAGCCCGTGTATACGTATGTGGCTTGGGGTTGTATGAATTAGAGATAAATGGCAGCCGTGTGTGTGATGAGTACCTGGCACCCTTCTGCAATGCTTACGATAAATGGATTCAATACCAGACCTACGATGTCACGGCGATGCTGAAATCCGGGGATAATTCCCTGGGAGCAAGGTTGGGCAATGGCTGGTACAAGGGTCGGTTCGGCTTTGATGGCCACAACGAGAATATCTACGGGGATTCTTTCGCATTTTTATGTGAGTTAATGGTTGAGTATGCCGATGGGAGCTCGGTAACCATTCTGAGTGATGGAAGCTGGAAGGCTGCCCCTGGACCAGTCATTGACAGCAATATATACGATGGTGAAATACAGGATGCCGGCAAGTCAATCGTTGGTTGGTCGCATCCAGGCTTTGAAGACAGCCGGTGGTCAGGTGTCAAGGCAACAGATATCGGCTTTGACCGTCTGGAGGCCCGCCGCAGCATACCTGTCCGCATCATGGAGGAAAGGAAGCCTGTGAAGGTGATCAGGACCCCTAAAGGCGAGACAGTTCTGGATATGGGCCAAAACATGGTTGGGTGGATGCGCTTCAGGGCAGATGCGCCAACAGGTACCGAGATATACCTGCAATATGGTGAAGAGATGCAGGAAGGCTGCTTTTATCGGGAAAACCTTCGTACGGCCAAAGCAGAATTCCGTTATATTTGTGACGGCAAACCTGCTGTGGTGCAACCCCATTTTACATTCTACGGATTCAGGTACGTAAAGGTGGAGGGATGGCCCGGAGAAATTGATACTGACGATTTCACTGGCTGTGTGGTTTATTCGGATATGGAACCCACCGGAAACATCGAGACATCCAACCCGTTGGTAAACAGGCTTTTCCTCAATGCACTGTGGGGACAGAAGGGGAACTTTCTCGATGTGCCCACCGACTGTCCGCAAAGGGATGAACGTATGGGATGGACGGGGGATGCACAGGTATTTTCCGGCACTGCATGCTTCAACATGGATGTGGATGCCTTTTTCCATAAATTTCTGTATGACCTTGCAAAGGAACAGAAAGAAAAAGGCGGCCTGGTTACGAATGTAGTACCCACTTTCGGCATGGGAAAGGGAGACGGGAACGGCTTTAAAGCAGGTGGTTCATGCGTTTGGGGGGATGCGGCTACGATCATACCGTGGAACGTATATCTTCACTATGGAGATAAAGCAATCCTGGAGCAACAGTTTGACAGTATGAGGGCATGGGTCGATTACATCCATGCGCAGGACGACGGAAGTCGCCTGTGGAATAAAGGTTTCCATTTCGGGGACTGGCTTGCGCTGGATGGACCAAGTCCTTTCAGTCCGATGGGTGGAACATCTACCGATCTTATTGCTTCGATTTTTTATATGTACTCTGCAGGCATAGTGGCAAAAGCGGCTGCAGTCCTTGGAAACAGCGATATCGCAGCAAAGTACGGACAGCTTGCGGATGAGGTGAAGGAGGCGATCCGGCAGGAATTCCTGTCGGCCAGGGGCCGGATGACCATCGATACACAGACGGCATATGTGCTGGCCCTGTTTTTCGACCTTATGCCGGAGCAATTCCGTTCGCGGGTAGCAGATACACTCAGGCAAAAGCTGGCTGACAGCAACTACCACCTGAAAACCGGCTTCGTCGGCACGCCTTATCTCTGTCGCGCCTTATCTGAAAACGGATACAATGATCTGGCATATACGCTCCTTATGAATGACGATTACCCCAGCTGGCTTTATGAAGTGAAAATGGGAGCTACGACCATATGGGAGCGCTGGAATTCACTGCTTCCCAACGGTAAATTCGGAGAATTGGGAATGAATTCCCTGAACCATTATGCCTATGGTGCCATCGTGGAGTGGATGTACCGCAATATGTGCGGAATCAATCCCCTGGAAGAACACCCGGGCTTCAGAAAAATTCGCCTTGCACCACAGCCTGACGGGCGTCTTCAATGGGCTAAAGCGGCACTTGAGACGACCGCTGGACGCTATGAAAGCAGTTGGCAGATCGAGAAGCAAGGACTTCATTTTGAATTCCATATACCGTTCAACGCTTCCGCAGAGCTGGTTCTGCCCGATGCCTGCCTGGACGATGTCCATGTGAACGGGACGGCTATTACTGCATCCGGGCTATCAGCAAAGCAGATGGGCACAAACGTCGCTGCAGTGCTGCCGGCCGGCCAGTATTCAATAAAGTATGTTCCTGTAAAGGAGTACATTATAACTTTCAGTATACAGAACAGCATTCAACAGCTGATGTCGCATTCCAAAGCCAGGGCGGTATTGGAAAAGCATATCCCTCAGATGGTGGAACGTGCAGCGGGAGGCGGTTTGATGATGATGAGCGGATCAGCTCCTTTGTGCGAGATGGCCAAACACCCTATGGCATTTATAGCTCAGGATGTGCTGGATATTATCAATGAAGAACTTAAGCCATTAAAGGGATGGGATTGATAAAATTACCATCAACGCCTGTCACCTCCTGTTTCTCTGGCGCGAAAGGTTTAAGCATGCAAAAAGTTTGCTGCAAACTTTTGCTGCATTGAAAAAAATGAATAATTAGTGTAAAATATGCCCGTACAGTTTGAATGAGAGAAGAGTTATTGAAGTAATAAAACAAAATGGAATTTTTATGGGGAGCTCATGACAAGGTTACTACGGGGATCATTTAGCAAAAATAGATTTTTATTAATTTTAGTTATATTGATAGCATTACTTATTACGACACTGACTGTTTATTCAACAAGGGCTTATGAAGTCAGTATAGATAACGAACCTCTGGGTGCTGTTAAAAATAAGGCTGTCGTTAGTGATATCCTGGAGGATATTACAAAGAAGGCGGAGAGTACGTATGGCACAGAAATAATTATTTCCAGTCAGATTAGCTATAGAGGTGTATTATTTGCAAGCAAAAACAAGATAGAAGATGAAACCTTGCGAAATCAGATGGAAAGCCGTGTGACACTATCTTCAAAAGCATTTGCGATTAATGTTGACGGTAAAGATATTGCATATCTTAAAGACAGGCTTTCTGCGGAAGAAGTTCTGAAAAACATAAAGGCTCCTTACATATTGAATGAAGAAGATAATGCAAATGTCGGCTTTCTTGAAAAAGTCAATATACTTGAGAAGGAAGTCCCTGTAGATGATCTGAAAACGCCTGAAATTGTTTTTAGAAATATCTTTTTGGAGAGAGATCAGACTAAAAAGTACATTGTACAAGATGGTGATACAGTAAGCGAGATTGCTGAAAAGTATGGTCTGAATGAGAAGGATATTCAAAAAGCAAATCCAGATATCAGCATTGATAGTATTTCAATAGGGCAGGAATTAAGTTTAAAGGTGCCAAGGTATGTTATTAATGTGAAGGATTCAACATATGAAACCTCTGAAGAAAAAATCGCTTTTGAAGTTATATATGAGAATTCTGCCGAATTATACACTGGAGTCCGTAAGGTGAAGGTCAAGGGGGTAGAAGGGCTAAAACTGGTAAAAAAAGAACTTGTAAGTATCAATGGCATATTGGAAGAAACGAATATTATCAGTGAAGATATCAAAGAAGCACCGACAGCACAGGTTGTTCTCAATGGAACAAAAGAAAGACCTCGCACAGTCGCCACCGGTGTGTTCGGAAAGCCCAACCGTGGAAGTATTACATCACGTTTTGGTGAAAGATGGAGCAGTCAGCATACCGGCATAGATATCGGAGCAGCCAAAGGCACGCCTAATAAAGCTGCAGATGGCGGAGTTGTAATATTTGCAGGCCTGAAGGGCAATTATGGCAAGTTGGTTATTATCGACCATGAAAATGGGTTTACTACATATTACGCACATAATGATACTATTAAAGTGAAAAAGGGCCAAAGGGTTGCCAAAGGAGATGTGATAGGTACAGTTGGAACAACAGGAAGAACTACTGGTCCACATCTTCATTTTGAAATACGCAAAAATGGAGTGCCTGTTAATCCGCTAAAGTATATTCAATAAATATAACTAACAAGAAAATTCTGGATACACTTGACATTTCTTACGGGATATCGTAAAATTTAATTATAAGTAAAACTTATTTCAAAATAAGAATATTTAATAGTAATTTTTTAATCACTGAAAATCTAATGATAATAATTTCAAAAAACAAATACTAAATTATAGTCGCTCTTGGAATGTTATTTGTATTGGTCTCTTATTAAGAGGGAGGCGGGGAGGCTTATTAATGTTCAAAGCCATAATTGCTGAGGATGAACCGAAGATTTGCCAACTGATCCTAAGACTTGCAGACTGGGAAGAGCTTGGCATTGAAGTTGTTGGGACAGCTGATAACGGCATAGATGCTTTTGAACTTATATGCCGACATAAGCCCAAAATAGTTATTACAGATATTAGAATGCCTGGTTTTGATGGCCTGGAGATGATACGAAAAGTAAAAGAACTTGGACTTGATACTAAATTTATCATAATCAGCGGATACCGGCATTTTGAATATGCTCACAATGCTCTCAAATATAATGTTGAAGAGTATTTACTGAAGCCGATAAAGAAGAGTGAACTTAATGATGTGCTGAAAAAAATCTGCAATTGTCTCATTGCAGATGGTGGAAAAATCAAAAGAGAGCTTGAAATTGAAAGCCAGCTCGTAAACAGTCGTGACAGTCTGAGGAGACATTTTATCAATAGTATTATTTTCTCGCAGGATGTTATGGCGGATATTAAAATCGATAAGGCTAATCAGGAGTACCAACTTAACTTTAAAAATGGTATATTTGAAGCCTTTATAATTAAAATAGACAGCCGAAGTAAAGACGAAGCTGTTTACAAGTTAGATAAAATTCTTGAAAAGCTTTGTGAGCTTACTGAAAAAATGATGGGCGAAAAATGTAATGAAGTCATTACCAGTATGACTCATTCAGGAGTAGTGTGTATCATTAATTATAATGAGATAAATATGGAGACAGTTAAAAAAAGCAAGAAGCTACTTTTTGATAATATCAAGAATCATCTGGATTTCTTTGGAGATTTCAGTCTTACTATAGGGGTTGGCAGCTGTCAGTCTGACATTTCAAAGGTATACAAATCTATTCAAACAGGCATGGAAGCAGTTAAGGCCAGGGTAATACTGGGCGTAGACCGCATAATAAATGCAGATAATTTGAGATTCAAAAGTATGGGCGTCTCAGAGATTCTCAGCGGTGAAAAGGAAAAGCAGTTGATAAATATCATTGAAGCACTTGATACCGATGGGCTGCAACTTTGGCTTTATGACCTGTTTTCAGTATTTCATGGCAACACCGATATAAACCCCAGTTTGGCATTTGAGGTTTGTGAGACGATAGCTGACTTGTACATCCAGACAATAAGAAGGTTAGGCCTGAATACAGAGCATGAAAAACCATTTAAAAATGAAATCAACAATGGTCTTGACTGCGCGACAAGTATAAATGAGATTAATAATTATATGTACGAAACCATAGCGGCAAATATGGGTAATCTTATGCTGGAAAAGCGGAATCAGGATAATAAACCCATTAGAATCGCTAAACAGTATATCAATGAACATTATATGGAACAGATAAGGCTGGATGATATTGCAGATTTGGTGCACCTCAATCCAGCATATTTCAGTACTTTATTTAAAAAGGAAACAAGTTTGAATTTCAGTGATTATGTTATAAACTTGCGACTTGATGCTGCAAAAGAGCTTCTGAAATCGACTAATTCAAGTATGGAAGAAATAGCTGAAAAAATTGGATATTCTGAAACAAAGTACTTTAGTAAGCTGTTTAGCAAAGTTGTAGGAATAAAACCTTCTGAATATCGTAAACTCTATTCTTAAACTCGGGGGTGAAAGATGATGGTAAGCTTTAAAAACAGAATTAAGCTATCACTTTCATCATGGAGTTCAAATCTCATCACAACGTTTACTGTCTATATGACTATACTTATTCTGGCAGTAGTTCTTTTTGGATGTATCAATTTTTTCTCTCCAGGCAACCGAAAGATTGTGTTTTTTTTGTCTCTGATAATATTGGCTGTAATTTTTCTGGCATGCTTTGTATTTTTCATAAAAAAAGTTTACAGTCCGATCATGACATATGAAAATGCAATAAAGATACTGGAAAGTGGGGATTTAGAAAACTTTTTAAACTATAATACAAAACATCTGAATTACCCAAACACAGAGAATATGAGAAATATTCTTATTCGCCTTCGCTATGCTGTCAATCGTCAGTATTCCGCAGAAATTCTGAAAAGGCAGGCTGAGTTTTCAGCACTGCAAAGTCAGATAAATCCTCACTTTCTCTACAATACTCTTGAAGCTATCAGAGGGCAGGCCCTAATTGAGGGGGTGGAGGATATTGCCGAGATGACTGAGGCATTATCTACGTTTTTCAGGTACAGTATCAGCAAAAAGGGGGACTTGGTTTCGCTTGAGGATGAGTTAAGCAGTGTAGAAAGTTATTTCGTTATCCAGCAATTCCGATTTAATAACAAGTTTGGTTTTTCGATAAAGTACGATGAAACAGATAGTGATATTCTTGACTATATGCTGCCAAAGCTGACCCTTCAGCCAATAGTTGAAAATTCCATATATCACGGGCTTGAAACTAAAGTAGGCAAGGGAAGCATTACCATACGGATAACTTCTACTGAAAAAAGGCTTATCATAAACATTTCCGATGATGGAGAAGGTATGGATAAAGCTACCCAGGACAATTTAAATTATAAGTTGCATAATGGTTTGGATCAGCCCGATACCCAGGAGCAACAAGGAAAGCCTCGTCATACAGGTATTGCTCTTGTGAACGTAAATATGAGGATAAAGCTGCTTTTTGGAGAAGAGTACGGAATGTCGGTAAGCAGTACGAAAGGGCTTGGAACCGAGGTGGAAATTGTTTTACCTCATGTTAAGGAAGAGAATATTCAAAATATTCATAATCTGAGGGTAAACTATGAAAGCTGAAGTAGTGCGGATGGAGCATATCACCCGGTCTCATTCGGGGGTAAAAGTACTGGATGATTTCAGACTGAATGTCTACAAGGGAGAAATATTGGGAATCATCGGGTTATCAGGCGCGGGCAAGACTGCTGTCTCCAATATCCTGGCAGGGCTTGATACAATTGATGAGGGTACCATATTTTTTAATGAGCAACCAGTAATAGGACATAATGTGAATATTGGGAAAAGATTTAAAATATTCACTATTAGAAATAAGGGTATGCTTATACCACAACTATCAATTGCCGAGAACATTTTCATTATTAAGAAAAACAGCTTTAAAAAGCTGCTCATAAACCAGAAAGCTATCAATCAACAGGCAAAATTAATATTAAGCGAGGTAGGTATAGATATTCCGCCCCAGACACGGGCGAGAGAACTATCACATGCCCAGCAGCATTTAGTGGAACTGGCGAAAGCGGTAGCCGTCGGTGCAAACCTGATTGTGCTGGATGATATAACAGATTCATACACCCTGAGAGAGACAAGTATGCTCAAAGAGACAATAGGAAAGTTGAAATCAAAGGGCTTTACATTTTTATTTGAAAGCCACAGACCGGATGAACTTATTGATTTTTCCGACCGTATAACCATAATGCGTGATGGAAGAAACGTAAAAACTCTTTATAGCGGTGAATATGATAAGAATAATATTCTCAGCCTGATGGTAGGCAGCGAGTTCAAGGAACGTTTTGAGAGGGCAGATACATTGACTGAGGAAGTTGTTTTGGAAGTGATGAATCTTTGCAGTGACAAAATACATGATATAAGCTTTAAACTTCACAAAGGAGAAATTTTAGGGATACTTGACCTGACAAACAGGGCAAATGTTGAAATATATAATCTTCTTTCGGGCGCGGTCCAGCCGGCAGCAGGAAATATACTCCTTGATGGAAGCAGGATCTATATAAGGAATTTATCTCAGGCTATTAGTAGGGGGATAGGCCTTGTGCCGGAGGGGGCTAATAATACCGCATTACTTCAAAACATGAGCTATGCAGAAAACCTGGTCTTTCTATTATTAAAGAAAATGAGCGGCCACTTTATGTATATCAATAAAAGAACGACAGACTTTATTGCAAGAGAATACAGCCGGATGTTGGAAATCGGAGAGGAATACAGAAATACGCCAATCCATGCTTTTGATGCCAGCATAAAGCAGAAAATAATGCTGCATCGGTGGTTGCTTTATCATCCTAAAATTTTAGTATGTGCAAACCTTGGGAAAAGGGTGGATGTTCTTTCCAGGAAGATTTCGTATGAATTTATCAATGAGGCTGCAAAAAAAGGTATAGGTGTATTATTGGCCACCTCTGATCTTACGGAGGCAGCCAATGTTTGTGACAGGGTGATTATTATTTCTGAAAAAGTGGCAAAGGGTGAGTTTACAAAAGATCAAGTTCTAAAAACAGGACACCTTTTCTAAAAGTACTTCCATTGTATGAGTCATATTCAAATGCTAGAATTCAAGTACGGCATAAAAACCGAATGAACTACATACTGCAGTATGTTGTTTTCGGGATTTGTTTCACATCAGGCATAAAAAAATATTCAAGGAGGTCTATGTAAAATGAAAAAGGCTTTGGTAATCATGTTGGCAGTCGTGATGTTAATCTCAATGGCTGCTTGTGGAGACAAACCTTCCACAGATACCGCACAGAGCAGTGCAGCATCGACTGCAGAACAAAGTACGCCCGCTACTTCGGCTCCTGCGACTACTGCATCCAGTGGAGGCGGTATTGATATCGGGTATAGCATTCCGGATACTACAAACCCTTTCCTGGGTTGGCTGACAACCGAAGTGAAAAAGCAGGCTGAAGCCGAAGGTCTGAAGGTACAGATCGCAGATGCAGGCAATAACTCTGCAAAACAAATTGAGCAAATCGAAAACTTTATAGCTATGAAGGTAAAAGTAATAGACATTATGCCTATTGACCCCAACAATGTTCAGGAAGTTATTCAAAAGGCTCAAAAGCAGGGTATTAAAGTTCTTGTAGCAGGAACAGACACTGGTGTTTATGATGTAATGATGAACATGGACCAGTACAACTGCGGTGAGCAGATTTCTGAGATGGCTATGGAATGGATTACAAAGACCTACTCCAAGGATGGAACTGAAGCTGGGTTGCCAACCGGTGCAGATAAGAAAAAGGTAATTGTAATGAAGTGTACTGAGACTACAGATATGACTAACCGTTCTAATGGTATAATTGACAAAATCAATGCATGGGGCAAGGTTGATGTTGTTATCGCTACAGCAGAAGCGCGTACTACAGCAGCTGCGACAGCAGTTATGGAAAATATGTGGCAGCAGAATAGCGATGCAATAGCAGTACTTACCTACAATGCAGACGGCGCTCTGGGAGTTAATGAGTACATTATGGCACAGGCAGGAGTAGATAAGTCAAAATTTGCAGTGTATGCCGGTGACTGGTCACCACCAATACAGGAAGTCCTTGATAATTCCCTTACCAACAAATCGGTATTCAGAGGAACCATGCAGATCGTAGGACCAAAAATCAATGGAGAACAGTGGCCATTGGAGAAGGCAACCTATACAATCATGAAGACCTTGGCGGATGGAACTTATTCATTCGGTAAAGTTATACAGGATTCTATTCAGAAAGCATTTGGTCAGGCAAAGTAAATCACAACACATTATAGTGCTTGTGGGAGAGAGAAAATATTTTCTCTCTCCCACAAATAGTAAAGGGGCGCAGTCATGGGTGAAGCAGTTTTATCCCTTAGAAATATTACAAAGGTATATCCGGGCGTGGTAGCGCTAAATAAAGTATCAATGGACTTTCACAAGGGAGAGGTGCATGCCCTTCTAGGAGAAAACGGAGCTGGGAAATCTACACTTATAAAGATCATAGCAGGTGCTATTACGCCGGAAGAGGGAAGTATATATTTTGGCGATAAAAAATATGACAGGATTACTCCGCATCTGGCAAGAACAAATGGTGTAGAAGTCATATATCAGGAGTTTAATCTGGTAAGTTCACTGTCGGCAGCAGAAAACATCTGCCTGGGTGATAAAACAGGAAGGTTTGTTAACTTTCGGGAAATGGAAAGAAAGACCAAAGAAATATTTGATCAATTTAATATTGATATAGATCCGACTGCATTGGTAAGAGATCTGCCGTCATCTCACCAGCAAATTGTAGAGATTTCCAAGGCGGTTTCAAAAAAGGCTAAAATTTTAATTATGGATGAACCAAGTGCTCCACTTTCAGTATCTGAAGTAGAGAGCATGTTTAATATAATTCGTCAATTTAAAAAGCAGGGTGTAACTATTATTTATATCTCACATCGCATTGATGAACTGTTTGCCATATCTGACAGGGTTACGGTCATGCGTGACGGATGTTATGTCGACACAAAAAATACTTGTGAGACATCGCGAAAAGAGCTTATAAGCCTCATGGTAGGTCGTGAGCTTAAGGAGTCTTATCCTGTAAAAAAGATAAAATCGGAAGAAATTTCGCTTGAGCTAAGAAATGTGACCGGTAATGGTGATGAGGATATTTCCTTCAAGTTAAGAAAAGGCGAGGTTCTAGGCGTTGCAGGGCTTGTAGGTGCAGGCAGGACAGAGCTTGCGAAGGTGATTTTTGGTGCTGAAAAAATTGAGTCGGGTGAAATTCTTATTGATGGCTTCAGTGTAAAAATCAAGTCTCCGCAAGATGCCATAAAGTATGGAATTGGTCTTATACCTGAAAACAGAAAGGAAGAAGGATGTTTTCTGGATATGACCATTGAGTGGAATATTTCATTTGCTAATATTAAGAATATTTCCCGCAGGTTTATTGTAAACACCAAAAAGGAGCGGGAACAAGCCGAAAAATACAGGGATTTGCTTAAAATAAAAACACCTTCCTTAGAACAAAAGGTGAAAAATCTAAGCGGGGGAAATCAGCAGAAGGTAGTACTTGCTAAAGTTCTGGCTACCAATTCGAAAATAATCATATTTGATGAACCTACCAGAGGCATAGATGTAGGTGCAAAACAGGAAATATACAAGCTTATATGTTTACTTGCCGAGGAAGGCAATGCAATTTTGATGATTACATCCGATATGGAAGAACTGCTCGGAATGTCTGACAGAATAATAGTTTTGTCAGAGGGAAAATTTGCAGGAATAGTAGAGAAACCGGATTTTTCTCAGAACCATATTCTGGAATTAGCATCGGGAGTACACTAAAGGAGGAAAAAATGAGTAATAAATTAAAAGGTATTTCTAAAAACATCCCACAATTGCTTATAAAAGTTCTTAAGAAATATGCCATATTGTTCGTGCTGGCAGGGTTAATGGTACTGTTTTCCATTCTGTCGCCATACTTTCTGACTCAGCAGAATCTTACCAATGTTTTTGTGCAGCAGTCATATGTAATAATTGCAGCTGTAGGCCTTTCATTTGTAATGATAAGCGGAGGCATGGATTTGTCGATTGGGTATCAGATGTCTTTTGTAGGCGTTGCTACGGCTGCATTGATGAGGTGGTATGGGGTATCAATTCCACTGGCAATAGCACTTGGAGTTGTGCTTGGTATTGTTTTAGGTCTATTTAATGGGTATGCAGCAATAAAGCTGAAAGTGCATACCTTAATAGTAACTCTAGGAACAATGACAGTATTTCAAGGATTATCCTACATCACATCCAGGCAAAGTGTAATTTTAAACCTTCCGCCATCCTTTAAGTTTATTGGACAGGGATATGTTTTTGATGTGATTCCGTTTAGCGTCATATTGATGGTAATAACCGTATTGATAGCAAGTTTTATACTAAATAAGACATACCTGGGAAGATATATTTATGCTATTGGTGGTAATGAAGAGGCAACAAGACTTGCGGGAGTCAATATTACTCTTGTTAAAATGATAGTTTACTCCCTTTGCGGATTTTTTGTAGCCATAGCATCTATGGTATTGTTTGCGCGTTCAGGATCTGCAGCATCATCAACAGGCCCTGGCACAGAATTCACATGTATGACGGCAGCCGTTCTTGGAGGAATATCCTTTAAAGGCGGTGAAGGAAAGATGTGGGGACTGGTGACGGGTGTCCTTATACTTGGGATTCTCGGAAACGGTATGCAGCTTATAGGCATGGGGACATATGCCCAGTATATCGTAAAAGGTTTTGTTCTTCTGGCTGCAGTTGGCTTTGATATGTATCAGAAGAGTAACAAGGTTGTCAGGATCAGAGATACTGGCAGCAATAATACAGCCAACACTACATCAGCTGTGTAAAGGAGTGACAAATATATGCATTACGCTTTCCCGGCTGATATACCTATAGCTAATACTGATTATATCAAAAGAAAATGGTTGGATATACCATATGCAAGCATATCCCCAACGCAAAAATTGGATATCTATTTACCGGAGGAAGGTGAAGGCCCATTCCCGGTGATAATGTCAGTCCATGGTGGAGCTTTTATGGGCGGGGATAAAGGTGATATTCAGGTAGTACCAATGCTGGCGGGACTGAAAAGAGGTTATGCTGTTGTTTCAATAAATTACAGACTAAGCGGCGAAGCTATATTCCCGGCAAATATCCAGGATGTAAAGGCTGGAATACGATGGATAAGAGCCAATGCACAAAAATACAAGCTGGATCGTGATAAGATTGCCGCATGGGGAGGCTCCGCAGGTGCTAATCTTTCATCTTTGGCAGGTACTTCTGCAGGTATTAAGGAGTTTGAAAACCCCGAATTGGGAAATATAGAACAGTCCAGTGCTTTGAAGGCTGTAGTTGCATGGTTTGGGCCTACAAATTTCCTCAGGATGGATGAACAGCTTGCAGAGACCGGCCTGGAGCCGCTTGATGAGTACAAACATAGTGGGGCCGACTCGCCGGAATCCCTTGTACTAGGTAAAAAAATCACTAAGATTCCTGAATTGGTTATGGCTGCAAATCCAGAAACATATATTACTCCGTATATGCCTCCTTTTTATCTGCAGCATGGGACTAAAGACAGTATAGTACCTGCACTGCAATCAGTCTATTTTGCTTTTAAAATTGAGAAAATTGCAGGAAAGGAAAAAGTAGTTCTTGAACTTCTGGATGGCGCGGAACACGCGGATAAAGCGTTTGAGACAGCTGAAAACATTAATAAGGTTTTGAATTTTTTGGATAAATACATGAAATAACTTACCAAGGCAATCTATATTTAAAAAATAGATTAGCAAAAAAACTTAATAAAGGGAGGCTTAAAAATGAAAGTTCGCAAATTACCAGCAGTATTCCTTGCGGCAGCTCTCATGTTAATACCAATAGCCACGGTAGCCGCAAGCGCAGCTCCAGACTCGGCAAAGGTAACAGCCATATCCCGGAATATCCTGGTTGACGGGAAAGAGGTCAGTGCTGAGGTTTATAACATTGGCGGAGATAGCTATTTCAAGCTTCGTGATGTTGCTCAGTTACTGAACGGAACCCCTTCTCAATTCTCTCTTGCTTTCGACGTAAAAACAAACACTGTAACCGCCTTAACCGGCAAGCCTTATCAGGCTGTAGGCGGCGAACTCGCTACCGGATCAGATAAGTCCTACACCTGTATCCCGGGTAAATCTATTCTCAAGGTCAATGGTCTTGAAATTAGTGTCAGCAAGTACAATATAGACGGCAATAACTTTTTCAAGCTGAGTGATCTTGGCACTGCCTTTGGCTTTGCTATAGGAAATAACAGCAGCAACGCTGTCACACTCACCAGCGGAAAGTTCAGCCTGGTATTCAATAATGCCAATTATACCGTTAAGACATTAACGTTGGGCGACCAAACCATCACATACCGTGCTTATGAAAACATTGTCTATGTGTCGAACCCTGTGGACACTAAATATGAGATCCTGAACTTCTTTGTTCCTGAGTCTTATTACAAGGGTGAGACCATTGGGAACTACAACGCCAGGACGGCCCCCATCTTCTTCCCGAATAAGGTCGGCGGCTACAATCCCGGAGCCCCTGGGATCCCAGATGTACAAAAGAACGGTAGTGCTAATGAAATGTTCGTGGCCCTGACAAAGGGCTATGTGGTGGCAGCGCCCGGCGCGCGCGGCCGTACTTTGCAGGACGAAAACAAAATGTACACCGGTAAGGCACCTGCCTGCATCGTGGACCTGAAGGCCGCTGTACGCTACCTGCGCTATAACGACGAGATCATGCCCGGCAGCGCTGAGAAGATCGTCTCCAGTGGAACCAGCGCGGGCGGTGCTCTCTCCTCGCTGATTGGAGTCACCGGCAACAATGCGGATTATGAACCTTATCTGGATGCGATCGGTGCGGCCGATGAGCGCGATGACGTCTTCGCAGCCAACAGCTACTGCCCCATCACAAATCTGGATAATGCCGACACAGCATATGAGTGGCTGTTCAACGGTATAAACACATTCACCTGGGGGACAAGAACGGGCGACTTGACGGCAGATGAAATCAGGATCTCCGGCGAGCTGAAAGCTCTGTTCCCGGCATATCTGAATGGTCTGGGGCTCAAGATGGCTGACGGTAAAGCGTTGACGTTGGATGCGAATGGTGACGGTACCTTTAAAGACTATGTCAAGTCCTTCGTGATAGCATCGGCGCAAAAAGCCCTGAAAGGTGGTACGGATCTGTCCGGCCTGACCTGGATAACAATAAAAGACGGAACTGTTACAGATATCGACTTTGACAAGTTCATTGCATATGCAACAAGAATGAAAAACCCTCCAGCATTTGACTCGCTGGCATTAAAAAGCTTCGAGAACAACCTTTTCGGCACTGCAACTATCGATAACCAGCACTTCAGTAAGTATGCCAGGGATAATAGTACGGCTGACGGCACCCTCGCCGACGGGACCATCGTGAAGATGCTGAATCCCATGAACTATATAGGTGCCGAGGGTACAACTACCGCTCAGTACTGGCGGATACGTCACGGCGCGGTTGACAGGGACACCTCCCTCGCCATCCCCGTGATCCTGGCCACGAAGTTGCAGAACGAGGGCTTCGACGTGGACTTCGCAATGCCTTGGGGTCAGGGACACGGCGGAAATTATGACCTGGAGGAGCTCTTTGACTGGAGCGACTCCCTCTGCAATCCTCTGAAGTTCCATGAGACCAACTACACTGTGAAGACGACGGATGTGGACGGAAAGACCGTCGCCTATCGCGCTTATGAGAACATAGGCTATGTGAAGTACCCGGCTGATATCAAATATCAGTACATGAATGTCTACATCCCCGAGTCGGTTGTCAACAGTCAGACGGCTCCTATTTTCTTCCCTAACAAGATCGGCGGTTACATGCCCGCAATGCCCATCATCCCCGCGGACACTGCTTCCCTGGCAACCGACAAAAATAATGCCAACACCGTTTCCGTAGCTCTGTCAAAGGGCTATATAGTGGTTTCACCCGGCGCCCGCGGCAGCGCCTCTGAAGTCGATGGCGTATTCACCGGCAAAGCGCCCGCTGCCATCGTTGACTTGAAGTCTGCTGTTCGCTACCTGCGTTATAATGACGACATAATGCCCGGTAACGCCGAAAAGATCATCTCCGACGGCACAAGTGCCGGTGGCGCTCTTTCCGCGCTGCTTGGAGCCTCCGGCAACGACGCGCTTTACAAACCCTATCTGACGGCCATAGGCTCGGCGGATGAGCGCGATGACATCTTTGCAGCCGTCAGCTTTTGCCCCATCACGGATTTGGAGAATTCGGACATGGCTTATGAGTGGTTGTACAATAGAGTGAATGAAGACACCGACGCGGACGGTAAAAGTCTTTATGGATTTACCACCGCGCAAAAAGAGCTCTCCGCCGAACTGAAGGCTCTATACCCCTCATACCTGAACGGTCTGGGGCTTAAGAACGTGAATGACGGGACTGCGCTGACCGACGCAAACTATGAAGCCTACATAGAAACCTTCGTAATAGCCTCGGCACAAAAGGCATTGGACAAAGGGATTGATATATCCGGCAAAAGCTGGCTGTCCATCAGTAACGGAAAGGTCACGGACGTCGACTTCGACGCTTACCTCTCGTATGTTACCAGAATGAAGATGATCAAGGATCCTCCTGCCTTTGACTGGCTGGGCGATCAATCCACCACACCTCCCCGCAGCTTCGGCTCCCGCGAGAACAAGCTGTTTGGCACCGCAGATAAGGATACCAATGTCTTTACCGATTTTGTCGCGAATAAGCTTGGCATTAAGGTCTCTCAGGATGTTAAGGACCGCGTGTATCTGATGAACTCATTGAACTTCGTCGGCAAAGAAGGTTCTGACAATGCGCCAAACTGGTACATCCGTCACGGATCTGTGGACAGAGACACCGCCTTTACCGTCCCTGTCAGCCTGTACACGAAGCTGATGAATGCAGGCACCGCCAAGGAAGTGAACTTCGAGCTGGCTTGGGAGAAGCCGCACTCCGGAGATTACGACCTTGAAGAGCTATTCGCCTGGATGGGCAAGGTCTGCAAATAATCTGTATCTGGTAATGGGCGCAATCAATAACATAAAATTAATATAAATCAAGACAGGAGAAGGAGGAGTCCTCAGGTGTAAACCGGAGGGCTCCTCCTTTAAATCATGATATAAATTACTGTCTATCTGGAAGCAGCTGTAGTACCAAAGATGGTGGATGCTAGATGTTTTTTCGATATTGTGCGGGAGTTACGCCGTTTTCCATTAAAAGGATGTGCTGTGATTCACATAATGATAACTCATAACAAAATAGCATTATTTTCAAACATTTAGAATATAGTGTTCATTTCTGTGATAAACTAATAGTTCACATAACAATGGAGGGATGAATTAAAAGATGGAATTCTGCAAATGTGGTTCGTTTATAATTAATGGTAATTGCAGCAATAAAAATTGCAGCAACAGGGAGATAAAAATCTCACCAGCAAAAGTTAAAAAGACAACTAGTACAAAAACTACAGCGGTTAAGGCAATTGCTAAAAATACCAGAGTATCGAGAGCATCAAAATGTATTACTTATAAAATTGGTGAATTACCTCCAACTGAAAAATGAGTAACCAGGGGCTGTACAACAGCCTCCTGATTACGGTGATATCATTGTCCGGGGCTTTAACTCCAAATTGACTGGAATATTGGTGTGAGTTTGTGCTATCATATTATCCAGTAAATTATAATGAGGGTGTAGATATGTTGTGTCCTGTGTGCGGGTCGGAATGTGAAAGCGTAGGTTGCCTTGGAGCGGCCAGTGATGATTATCCATTCTGGGAGTGCTATAAATGTAGTTGGTGTAGTTGGTGTAATGATGATGATCAAGCAGAACCGGAATAATAAGATGGAGGAAATAAATGGGCAAAACAGACTTTGACACAGCTTGCCGGGATGGGAACTATAAGCGGAAATGGATATGAATTTTTATTTAGCACCGATGGAAGGTCTGACTGGGTATATATATAGAAATGCCTATAATTCTTTTTTTAATAATATAGATAAATATTTCTCGCCCTTTATTTCTGTAAATCAGGGAGGAAATTTAAAAGCCAGAGAGCTAAATGACATTTTACCTGAAAACAATCAAGGTCTTGTTTTAATTCCGCAATTATTAGCCAATAATGCAAAAGATTTTATTCACTTTTCAAAGAAAATAAAATCAATGGGATATCATGAAATAAATCTAAATTTGGGATGCCCTTCCGGAACGGTAGTATCAAAAAATAAAGGAGCTGGATTTCTTGCAAAAATAGAAGAACTTGATGTGTTCTTATCTGAAATATTTTCTCACACAGATACAAAAATCTCAATTAAAACCAGGATAGGCAAAAACCATCCAGAAGAGTTTTATGAAATAATAGAAATCTTTAACAAATATCCTATGGAAGAACTAATAATTCACCCAAGGATTCAAAAAGATTTCTATAAAAACAAGCCTAATCTAAAAATTTTTAAAGAAGCAATGAGCATGAGTAAAAATCCCGTTTGTTATAATGGAGACATTTTTACGATCAAGGATTACAAGGAGTTTACAGATGAGTTTCCCAGTGTAGGTACGCTGATGTTAGGAAGGGGAGTATTGGCCAATCCTGGGCTGATAATTGATATAAAAAATAATATCAAACTCGAGAAAAAATTGCTTAAAGAATTCCATGACAAGCTTTATAGCGATTATAAGGAAATACTTTATGGAGATAGAAACGTTTTATTCAAAATGAAAGGCTTTTGGTTTTATATGATATCAGTTTTTTCTGACAATGAAAAATATGTTAAAAAAATTAAAAAAGCAGAAAGACTGTATGATTATGATGAAGCCATCTCAAGCTTATTCAAAGAACAGAATGTTTTAGAAAACTATGAAAATAATATTAGTTTTAAAGTTTAACGAAATCATATAGAATTGTTATATGGCCCATATTGCTTGGGGCATGATAATAGTTGAAATATATTTATAAAGGGGAAAAGAATGAAAAACTATAAAATAATTGTACAATATGATGGAAGCAGATATAAAGGTTGGCAAAAGCTTAAAGATAATGATCTTTCAATTCAGGAAAAGATTGAAACGGTACTTACCAAGATGGCTGGAGAAGAAATCAAGGTAATTGGATGTGGAAGGACAGATGCAGGTACTCATGCTGAAAAATACGTGGCAAATTTTCACACAAATTCAAAAATGTCACCAAAACTAATATTAAATCATCTTTATGAATTTTTGCCTGAGGATATTGTTGTAAAATCGGTTGAAGAAGTACAGGAAAGATTCCATGCACAACACAATGCGAAATCAAAAACTTATGTATATAGCATTACCAAAGGAAAATTCAGAAATGTATTCAATAGAAAGTATTCATATCATACAGAAGAGAAACTTGATCTTATTCAAATGAGAAATGCGGCCGGATATTTAATTGGAACTCATGATTTCCAAAGCTTTACCAGTTTGAAGGAAGGTTCAAAATCCACAATAAAAACTATAAATTCCCTGGATATTATTGAAAATGGTATGGTAATTGAGATTGTAATAAACAGTGATGATTTTTTACTGCATATGGCAAGGTTGATTGTTGGAGTTCTTCTGGAGGTTGGCAAAGGTAAAATAAAAGCAACAGACGTTCAAGAGATACTAAATAATAAAAAGTTCACGAACACTGTTTCAATCGCTCAACCAAAGGGACTTTGCTTAAGAGACGTTCAATATCTTTAAAACAGCGAAAATATAAATAATTTTAAATGTTGTTTCTATCTATCAAATAATGGGTATATTATTAAAGTTGCAATAACAAATCTTTTCATATCACATAATTTTGTACGTTTCTATTCTTCTACAAGCAATATGAAAAATATATGGAAGGTGTGCCGGAAAGTAGATGCTTATCCGGTTATAACCAACCAGATGCATTTAGAAGTGAGGCTTTGTATAACTAAGCAGGGTTATTAACCGACCCCTTTGTTATTGATTGCGATATTCTAAATCGGAGGAAGGAATTTTTAATATCATGTGAATGAATGCTCATTCATGGAATAAGCAGGAATAAGCAGCGAGTCATTTAAACAACAAGTAAGTTTTGAAAGGAGTTATTATTATGGAATATTTTATACCTGAACGATTACAGTTACAAAATGAAGAAATTCAGCAGGCACTTTCAGATGCTGGTGGAGAAGGCGGAAAGATTGGTGACGCTGCAAAAGCAGTATGGCCAGAAGTATTAAGGGGACAGGATAAAAACTCATTGGAGTTTATTCCTGAGATCGATACTAAAGTATATATATTATCCTGTGATAGATAAAATGCATCAGGAGTTATATTGATGGACATCTGACTCAAGGAGGCCAATTTGAAGTCCAATTTATCACCTGCTTCTTCGGAATCAGTAAAGAACAACAAAAAGTCTGCATGGGGCAGAAAAGTTATATTTATTGGTATTAGAATAGTTATCATATCATTTATTGCTCTCTTTTGTTGTGCAGCAGGTATTATAGGCGGAGCAATTGCCGGTTACATAAATACAGCACAGCCAATTAAAGATGAGCAACTGGCCATGGCTTTCAACAAAACCACTTTTATATACGACGATGAGGGTAATGTCATATCAAAGCTCACCGGAAAGGACAACAGAGACAGTGAGCCGGTGTCATACGAGCAAGCACCCAAATTTTTAAAGGATGCAATTATTGCGATAGAAGATGAACGTTTTGAAACACATTCCGGCATAGACATCAAAGGTATTGCTAATGTGGGCCTTAGCTTGATTAAAAACATTATTACAAACAATCCAGGTGCTACCCGAGGTGGAAGTACCATCACACAGCAGGTGGTAAAGAATATAACCGGGAACACGCAACGATCGCTGGAAAGAAAAGTACAGGAATGGTATGCAGCAATTCAGCTTGAAAAAAAGTGTAGTAAATCGCAAATACTTGAATTGTATATGAATATCTGCTATTGGGGTCATAGTTGTTATGGAGTTCAATCAGCCTCCAGAAAGTATTTCGGCATGGATGTATGGAAGCTATCTCTTGCACAGTGCGCTGTGCTTGCCGGAATAACCAATAATCCCGGTACCTATGACCCTTTAACTGAAACGGGGAGGGCTAAAGCAAAGGGACGTCAAGAGACTATACTTAAAAAAATGCTTGAGTTGGGTAAAATAGATCAAAGGCAATACGAGCAGACACTTAAGGAAGAATTAAAATATGCCTTGCCCAACCTGGAAGCTGTAAAGGCAGTCAGTGTCCAAAGTTACTTTGTTGACCAGGTCATTACAGACGTCAAGGTGGCTTTGATGAAAGATTACAATATGTCTTCAACACTGGCACTGACTTTGATATATAACGGTGGCCTTGAGATATACACAACAATGGATCCTGATATCCAGGCATGTATGGATGCAGTATTCCTTGACGATGAGTATTTCCCGAATATAAACAAGGATGCAATAAAGCTTTTTGAACTTCCTCAGGCAGCCATGGTTATACTCGATGCTGAAAACGGGCAGGTAAAGGCAATTTACGGCGGCTATGGTAAAAAAGCAGGTGACAATATCATGAACAGAGCTTCCTCTTCGCTAATGCGCAGATCACCCGGTTCCAGCATAAAACCGATTGCGGTTTATGCTCCTGCCATAGATATGCATTTGATTACTCCGGCTACTATAATTGATGATAAACCTGTCTATATGTTAAATGGAAAAGATGCGAGTAAACCTTACCCTATCAATTATGACAGCAAGTATGATGGATTAACCAGCGTGCGTAATGCACTGAAAAGTTCGATAAACGTTGTTGCAGCGCAAATCTGGAGAGACATCCTCACACCGGATAATTCAATAGCTTACCTTAAAAAGGTTGGTATAGACAGACCCGATGAAAAATGGATATCTCTTGCACTCGGTGGTTTGTATAAAGGTGTAAATCCTCTTCAAATGGCCGCTGCCTATGTACCATTTGCACATAAAGGAATGTACTATGAACCTACGACCTTTACAATGGTAAAGGATAGTCAGGAAAAGGTCATGATTGATAAGAAGCCCAAATATGAAGCAGTGTACAGTGAACAGACAGCTTTTATTATGGTGGATATGATGAAGGGGGTTACTAAACCGCGGGACTCGCCATACCCTCATGGAGGCACCGCTGCTTCTTTTGTTAACGAAAAGACCATCGGTATGCCTGTAGCCGGTAAAACCGGTACTACAAGTGACAACAGAGATAAATGGTTTGTAGGCTATACGCCCTATTATGTTGCAGCAACCTGGTATGGTTATGACAATAAAATCAAACCAATAACACTCAAATCTACAGAGTACAATCAGGCATTGAAGATTTGGGCGGCTGTCATGGCTAATGTTCACAAGAACCTTAAGCCAAAAGACTTCCCTGCAGGTTCAGGTCTGGTAAAGAAGACAATATGCATTTACTCAGGTAAAAAAGCAACCTCACTCTGTGCTAAAGATCCAAGAGGCAATGCGACCAGAGTTGAATATTTTATTAAAGGTACAGAACCTAAAGGTGATGATTTATGTAATGTACATGTCCAAGCCAAGGTATGTACTGAAAGCCAATACAACTTATTTGGATATAAGGTACACCTGTTGGCAGGACTGTATTGCCCGATTGACAAAGTATTGGAGAAGGTATTTATTCAACGACAGGTACTATACATTCCTTTAATACCAGGTGAGAAGGCTCCAAAGGATGTCGCTTACGAGCTTGCTGCAGGTGGAGGTGAATACTGCAATATTCATGGAGCACCAGAGGAAACCCCGACACCAGAAGAAACCCCGACACCAGTGGAAACCCCGAAACCAGACGAAACACCGAAACCAGAAGCGATACCGAAACCTGAGGCAAACTAAAAAGCATGCGATGGAAGAAAAAAAGCTAATGGTATTCTCATATAATATAGTCACCTTACACAAGGTGTTTAGGAGTAAAAGGAGGTATATATGATTTGCGAGAACTGCAGAATGAATCTGGAGTTATTTGATAGAATTTGTGACAACTGCGGTAGTAAGGTGGAATATTTTCATAAAATGATGCCAGATGAGACTCCACAAATATCAGCGATTGAAAAAAGGAGGGGAGAAAACTCCCAGGCATGTTTTGAATCAATCAAGAAAAAAAGAGGAAAGGGATTTAATTTAATATGTATCATACTCCTATCGATTGCTGTAATTGCAACTGGTGCTATATGTTGGAATTATTCGGATAAAAACCTGATTGATAAAGAAATACAGTTGAAATTAGTAGATTGGATGCAAACCTAATTGATAATTTTCGTATTTTTTGCTTGGAGCAATTTATGCTTTACCAAGGGAGAAGTAGAAATTGAGGAGGGGGTATAATTCATGTCTGAGGAGAAAGAAGCGACGGGTAGTGAAGAAAGATACAGCAGGTTGATAACGAACAGTGGCGGCATTATTTATTCGCTCAACTCTGATAGGATATTCAACTTTGTTTCTCCAGCATGGACATTGCTGCTTGGGCACCATGTGAATCAAGTAGTTGGACAGCCCTTCCAGAAATTTGTCCATCCTGATGATATTACAAAATGCATGGACTTAATGAATGATGTGGCTGAATCGGGACAGCGGACAGTTGATGCCGAATACCGAGTACAACACAGTGATGGGTCATGGCGCTGGCATACTTCAAATGCTGAACCTGTATGGAATAAAGACGGTAAAGTCATTGGCTATGAGGGCATAGCCAGAGATATCACCGAGATGAAGCAGGCAGAGAAAGCATTAATTGTGTCTGAACTCCGATATAGACGACTTTTTGAAACTGCCAAGGATGGAATTCTTATCCTGGATGCAGAAACAGGAAAGATTATGAATGTGAATCCTTTTTTGATTAAGATGTTAGGCTACTCAGAGGAACAATTCATTGAAAAATCTATCTGGGATATTGGATTATTCAAAGATATTATAGCGAATATAGATAATTTCCTAGATTTACAACGAAATGATTATATCCGTTATGAGGATTTGCCGCTTCAAACGGCTGATGGTCGACTGATTGATGTTGAGTTTGTCAGCAATGTATATCTGGTAGATCAACAAAAGGTTATCCAGTGCAATATTCGGGAAATTACTGACCGCAAGAGGGCGGAAAAAGCTCTGGCACAAGAGAAGAAGCTTTTGGAAACAACGCTTATATCTGTAGGCGATGGAGTGATTTCCTGTGATAATATGGGCCGTGTAGTGTTTTTAAACAGGGTGGCGGAATTCTTAACCGGCTGGACACAGGCAGATGCAAAAGGAAAATCGGCTAAAGAAGTATTTAATATAATTGATGTGGTTACAAGAGAAAAGAGCGAAGATATTATAAAAAAAGTTATGGAAACCGGTAGGGAAATTGAATTGGGCAGTAATGTAATTCTAATATCAAAGGATTGCAGTGAACGGCCTATAGAGGATAGTGCCGCCCCCATAGTTGAAGAAAATGGAGAAATTAATGGCGTGGTGTTGGTTTTTAGAGATTATTCTGCTAAAAAACAAAAACAGGAAGAGGTTGAGTATTTAAGCTATCATGACCAACTTACCGGATTGTATAATCGCAGATTTTATGAAGAAGAGCTAAAGAGACTTGACACTAAAAGGAATCTCCCTTTGACCATAGTTATGGGGGATGTAAACGGATTGAAACTTATCAATGATTCCTTTGGACATACCATGGGGGATGAGCTTCTTAAAAAAGTAGCAGAAGTGATCAAAAAGGTATGTAGGGCTGATGACATTATTGCCAGACTCGGAGGCGATGAATTTGTCATGATACTACCAGAAACAGATGCTTTTGAAGCGGAGAAAATCATGAAACGTATCAAAGGGTTGTTATTAAAAGAAAAAGTAGGATCCATTGATATTTCTATTTCCTTTGGTAATGAAACAAAGAATTGCGAGGAAGAAAGCATTCACGATGTATTTAAAAATACTGAAGATCATATGTACAGGCACAAACTTTCGGAAAGCTTAAGTGTGAAGAATAAGACAATACATCTTGCTTTGAATTCCCTTTATGAAAAGAACAGAGGGGAGCAGACGCACTCTATAAGAGTCGGGGAAATATGTAAGAATATTGCTATTGAGCTGAACCTGGAAACAGATGTAATTAATGGCCTGAAAACTGCCGGACTCATGCATGATATAGGGAAAATTGGAATTGATGATGCGATTCTTAACAAATCCCAAAAATTAAGTGATGATGACTGGGTTCAAATTAAGAGACATCCTGAAATTGGGTATCGAATACTGAGTTCAGTAAATGAGTTTTCAGAAATGGCTGACTATGTTCTTGAGCATCATGAAAGATGGGATGGAAAAGGATATCCGAGAGGCCTCAAAGGAGAAGAAATTTTGCTGGAGGCAAGGATTATAGCAGTTGCTGATGCTTTCGATGCCATGACAAGTGACAGGACCTATGGTAATGCATTAAGCGTTGAAGCAGCTGTTGAGGACATTAGAAGATGTTCTGGCACACAGTTTGATACTAATATTGCAAAGGTGTTTATTGACAAAGTTATAGGCTTTCCGCCAGAAACACTGTAGAGACCCATTAGGCTGCATAATAATAGAGAGATTGGCTTTCAATTCAATATTTCAGGCAGTCCGTAATGAACCGCTGAACCTTTGTGGAACAGAGGTTTTTTACATTTGACAATTTATAAAAATCATATAGAATTGTTAATGAATCCAAATTGCATTGGGATAAGTAGATATTTTGGAGGGTTATATGGGTAAATTCAGAGACAATTTAATTCTTGCTGCCATATTGACCGCGTCTTCGGCTATAATATATCTCCTTCAGCTTGTAATTTTTCGCCGTCCTTCTGAAACCGGGTTTTATTTTTTGCAGGATTTGGCGTTTGTTCCTGTCCAGGCACTTATTGTAACATTGGTCATTAACAAAGTTTTGAATATTAATGAAAAACGCAGGAAGATCAAAAAGGTAAATGTGATTATAAGTACTTTTTTTGTAGATGCAGGGGTTGATATCATGATGGGCATGTTACGCTTCAATCGTAATTGTGCTGAAGTAAATGAAATGATTAAAATTGAAGAAATTCTTAAAAATAAAGAAAATATTGTAAAGAAAAAAGTAAGCAATTTCAAATTCGATTTTTATGCCGATCCTGACGGATTGGATCAGCTCGCATCTACCATGACTGATTATAGAGGATTTCTACTGGCTCTGTTGGAAAACTCGAATTTACTTGAACATGAATCCTTTACGGACATGCTTTGGGCTGTTTTCCATGTAGCTGATGAGCTTAAAAGCAGAGGAGATATGAGAACACTTCCCAAGGAGGTAATCGACCATTTATCATATGATATGAAGCGCGCTTACACTGCAATGGTTATAGAGTGGGTCAAATACATAATTTATTTAAGAGATGAATATCCTTTTCTATTTCAGACAGCGATTAAGAAAAATCCGTTTCTCCAGTCGGTATAAAGACTATTTATGCTATGGGGTCATTATCCATGACAAGCTATTTATTTTCATAAAATATCAGTATGAAGAACGTACACCAACCAGAGCGGAAATAAGCTGCGCAGGTTGAATCTCTTTGAACAAATAAGTATAATTAAATCAGGCTTATCCTACCAATTTAATTTAAAGGAGGAATAATCAATGAAGGGCCGAATTTTATCCCTGGTTCTGGTTTTCATCCTGGTATTCTCCATGTCGGCATTTGCAGAAGAGACAAGCGTTACAACCAATTCATCAAAAACAGTCACAATAATTCACACCAACGACGTACACGCGAGGGCAGTTGAAGATGCGAATACCGGCATAGGCTACGGAAAGGTAGCGGCACTTGCTGCTGAGGCTCTTTCGAGTTCAGGTGCGGAACCTATCATTGTTGATGCAGGTGATGCTCTGCATGGGCAAACAATTGCAACGCTTGAGCGCGGCGAAAGCATTATTAACATAATGAATAAAGTCGGGTATGATGTAATGACTCCAGGTAATCATGATTTTAATTATGGAAAAGACCGGCTTCTCGAGCTGTCTCAAAAGGCGGCCTTCAAGATTATCTCAGCAAATATTATCAAACCTGATGGATCATCCTTTTTACAGGAATATACCATAATTGAAAGAGATGGTGTTAAGGTGGCTTTCTTTGGGCTCTCGACACCTGAGACTGCTTACAAGACCAATCCCAAAAATGTTGTGGACCTGAGCTTTGCGGATCCTGTAAAGATAGCCGGAAACATGGTAACAGCACTTAAAGATAAGGCGGATGTGATAGTTTGTGTATCCCACCTGGGCCTGGACGAAGCAAGTGAAATAACAAGCAGGCTTGTAGCAGAAAAGGTACAAGGGATAGACCTGATTATTGATGGTCATAGCCACACCACTCTTTCGGAGCCTCTTAAGGTTAATGAGACCTTGATAGTACAAGCAGGCGAATACCTTAAAAATGTGGGTACAGTAAAAATTAATCTGGATGCAGATAACAAGGTGACTGGAATAACTGCATCTCTTTTAACAAAGGAACAAGCTGCCGATATGACTGCTCAGGAAGATGTGATAACAGCAATAAGTGCTTATGCCGAAGCTCAAAAATCAATCTTATCTGAGGTCGTCATAAAAAGCGATATCAATTTTGACGGAGAACGTGCCAATGTGCGTACCGGCCCGACAAATCTCTCATGCCTGATCACTTCGGCCATGGTAAATGCAACCGGTGCCGATATCGCGATTACCAATGGCGGTGGAATACGGGCCAGCATTGAAGCCGGTGACGTGACACGGGGTGAAATAATCAGCGTACTCCCATTTGGCAATTACATAGTTACCAAGAAGATGAAGGGTTCTGACATAAAGGCGGCTTTGGAGCATGGATTGTCCAAATACCCGGACGCCAACGGAGCCTTCCCCCAGGTGGCAAATGTTGAATATCTGTTTGATGAAACAAAGCCTGCGGGTGATCGTGTAACCACTATATGGGTTAAGGGAGTAAAACTCGAGCCTGACAGGGAATATGTTGTTGCAACCAATGATTTTATGGCTGTCGGGGGGGATGGATATCCATTTGCGGATCTGCCGCTTATAAATGAATACCAGGCCCTTGATGAAGCCCTGATTACTTATGTCACAGAAAATCCGAATTTAATCAGGTATGAAAGCTATACAATTCAGAAGGGCGATGTCCTTTGGAAGATTGCACGCAAGACGGGACACTATTGGCTTGAACTTGCTAAAATAAACAAATTGGAGAATCCTGATCTGATCTTTGCAGGAGATACCCTGCTGGTTCCTGCCTGGTAATACATATTACAAAGGTAACAAGGGTGCTTTGGCAAACTTAATTTGCGTAATATTATTTGCTTGATTATCTCTCGACCCCCTCATTTAAGGGGGTCGATTTGTTCCACTACGCATTAGAACCTGTATATAATTCCTAAGGTGTGTTAGAATTAAAAGACGAATAGTGTCAATATTAAAACTTCAGGAGATAAATATGGACGAAAATAACCGTGACAAAATAAAACAAGGTTCCCGTGTTCTTATAGTACAGAAACAGGATCAACCCACGGGAAAGTTAACTGAAGGAATAGTTGAGAGAATTCTTACAAATTCCCCGATACATCCCCATGGCATAAAGGTTCGGCTTATTGGTGGAATAGTAGGACGGGTAAAGCAAATACTTCCTTAGGAGAAGGATAATATGATTGAATTAGGAAAAAACCAGAAACTGCAAGTAGTTCGAAAGACCAAGATAGGGGCTTATCTCAATTCAAAAAGTGATAAAAGCATGGAAGATATATTATTGCCACAAAATCAGGTGCCCCAGGCAATTGAAACAGGTGATGAAATTGAGGTTTTCGTTTATAAAGATTCTGAGGATAGAATTATATCTACGGTAAGAAAACCAAAATTGACAATAGGCGAGTTATCTGTTTTACAGGTAGTAGAAACTACAAAGATTGGAGCTTTTTTAGACTGGGGTTTGGAGAAAGACTTGTTTTTGCCTTTCAGGGAACAGATAGGTACAGTAGTAAAAGGTGGCAAATATTTAGTCGGGTTATATATAGACAGCAGCAACAGACTAAGTGCAACTATGAATATTTATAATCTGCTGAGTACAGAATCGCCATATAAAGAGAATGATAGTGTTCGCGGAACTGTCTATAGCATCAGTAAAGAATTGGGAGCATTTGTAGCTGTAGACAATAAGTATCAAGGATTGATTCCTAATAAAGAGTTATATGGTAATTTAAATGAGGGTGACAACATTGAAGTCAGAATTAAAAAGGTGAAACAGGATGGAAAGCTTGAATTAAGCTTGAGAAAAGAGGCCTATAATGAAATTGAGGGTGATGCCCGGAAAATCATGGATAGGTTGAAATTAAGCGGTGGAGCCCTTTCGATAAATGATAGCAGCTCTCCTGAACATATTAAAACGGAGTTAAATATGAGTAAGGGTGCCTTTAAAAGGGCTGTTGGGCGACTTTTAAAAGAGGGAGCCATTAAGATTACAGATGAAGGCATTGAGATGATGTGGAAATAGATATTTATAGGATTGCAGATTATGAAACTGTTAGGAGAAGCTTAAATATGGACAATTATAAAAAAGAAGCATTGGATTATTTATCGAAATTGGAAAAGCTATGTAAATGGTTGGAGTTTGAAAAGAATTATGCGTCCTATGCTGATTTTGTAAAAGCGGGCATAATTACAAGGGGAGAATTAAGAGATAAAAAATATCTTGGATTACGCAGAGATATTGTTTTTTGGGGTAACTATGGTTGGACAAGAGCGAAGGAATGGAAAGCTGTTTTGAAGATTAAACGGCAGGAGATAAATGAACTTAAGGATGATGTTGAGTAGGTGGCTAAATCCTGTTCAACTCTGATATAATGAGATAAAGGAAGGGGGAAATGCTCATGAAATTGAAATTAATATCTCTTATTTTGGTGCTGCTTATTTTAATTGTATCAGCACCTGTTGTATTCGCTTCAAGTGCAGATGACCTGGTTGGAACATGGGAAAGATTCGGTGATGCGGCAGAGGGTACCAGGGTTGTGGTTACAAAGTCGGACGATTTCTATCAGGCCACACTTGATACAGTTACCGGAACCCTGATCGATCTGGGTTTTATAAAGGGCGATCTTAAGTGGAAGGACATAAGCTATCAAAGCGATGGTACATATTCGGGCTTTGATTTGTTTCGATATGGGGACTCCTCAGGCTACGAATATAGAAACAGTAAATTGACCATTGGAGACGATGGTGTTTTACAGATATCAGTTGCCAATGAAGCTGGCACTGAAGTAATTATTGGAACGTATCAAACATGGAGAAAAATAAGTACTGCAATTGTACCGGGTAAGCCTTCGGAATGGGCGGTTCCTGAGATTTCAAAAGCAATTGAATACGGATTGACTACCGATAAGGTATTAAAAAATTATCAAGGGAATATATCGCGGGAAGAATTCTGTGAAATTGCAGTTAAGCTTTATGAAGCTCTATCTCTGACTAAAGTAGAACCGATTGTACCGAATCCTTTCATAGATACTGAAAATCCTGAAATTCTTAAAGCTTATAAACTTGGTATCGTAAATGGGACATCGACAACGACCTTTTCCCCAGGAAACCCGGCGACAAGGGAGCAGATAGCTGCGATGCTGCTAAGAACACTTCAGGCGGCAAAACCCGGTATAGTTATTGATACGACCGGAGTTGAGGTTTTTGCAGATCAAAATGATATTTCAAATTGGGCACTTTCTGCAATACAATATTTTAATAAACAGAGTGTCATTAATGGGATAGGTTCCGGCAAAATCAACCCAAAAGGCAACACCACCAGAGAACAGGCAGTTGCTATGGTTAAAAGAGTATACGAAAGTAATTTGAATTAAATACTCAATTGAAATCATATTAAATATATTGCGTGAACAAAAACTTAGTGAATTCATATTATTTACTATGGAATATTATGTGTACTTATTTCTTCTGAAACAGATGCACATATAAGGAGATAGTAAGTAGTATGAGTATGTTCGTTGATGGGTATAAATCCGGTCCACCACCTCAACCCGACAACCCGACTGACACTCAAAGGCATATGCTTGAAAGGTATGCGCTAATCCAAAAGGGCAGACCGGAAGACTTTGAATTTATTCGGGAATTGACATCACCACCTCTGGATATTACAAAGATAGTCGGGTCAGGAGAGCTAAGGGGAGTAAGGATAGGAATAATAGGAGCAGGTCTGGCCGGGCTGGCAGCTGCTTTTGAACTGCGGAAAACCGGAGCGGAAATAACTGTTTTTGAAGCCGAAGAGAAGCGCATTGGTGGAAGAGTGTACACATACTATTTTGACCAGCGCAAGCTTCTTTACGGTGAACTGGGTGCCATGAGAATACCTGTTTCTCATGAGACTGTCTGGCATTATATTAATCTGTTCAAACTACCCACAAGACCATTCATTCAAAGTAGTGAAAATGCCTTTATTTATCTTAAGGATATACGTGTCAGAAATGACGCTGAAGGCAGAAATGTTATGAAATATATATATCCAAGGTACCGGCTTACGGATTGGGAAAGAAGGACTCCGTGGCAGCAGCTGGTTTACTATGGGCTTGAAAGCCCTTTAATTCCGGCAAATCCGGAACAAAGAAGCGAATTGCTTCAGGTGAAGCAATACTATGATACATTTAATATATACTGGGATGCACAAAGTAACAGAAAAATTATGGAGGCTTCAGGGCTAAGCCAGGGGGCAATAGAGCTGATTTCAAGCTTGTCTCCATTAGCCGGACAAAATCTTTACAACAGTTATATTGATATCGCTCAAGCCAATTATCCGGCTAATCTCTCATTCCTCTATGAAATCCCAGGTGGTACCTCAATACTTCCTTATGCTATTTATCATTCATTGGCCAATCCCAGCCCAACAAGGGATTATCCCGGCATACCATCTCAGAACCTTGGAGAAGTGGCTGTAAAAACCGGTAATTGGATTATAGGTATACACAGGGATTATAAAAGTGGTAAGGTAGTACTTGCAGTCAATAACAGGAAAGCAACATGCTCAAGGAATGAAACCTTTGACTATGTCATATGTGCAATACCCTTTTCCACCTTGCGTACAGTTGACATAGAACCGCCTTTCAGTGACCTGAAAATGCAGGCAATAAAAGAAGTGAATTATATAGCCTCGCAGAAAACCCTTATGCTGTGTAACAGACGGTTTTGGGAGGAAGGGGGACCCGGAGAAAAGATAACAGGAGGAGGTTCATATACTGATCTTCCCATAACCAGCATATGGTATCCTTCGGATCATGCCGGATATTCTGATAAACGAACCCGATTACCTTCAGCCGGAGATCCTGGAGTGCTGATTGCTTCATACAATTACAGCCTTGATACTGTACGGTTGGCAAATCTGACTCCTGAACTTCGTTTTGATGAAATCAAACGTGAGGTGGAAGAGGTACATTGGTTGCCTGAAGGCTATCTGGACAGGATTGCAGTTGATTTTATAACAATCAATTGGAATAATTATTTGTGGTCCAGAGGGGCATTGCCCTTTTATACACCGGAGCAAAAAAAGCTGTTTTCCTTTGGGATGACTTTACCGGAGTATGACAACAGGGTATTTATGGCCGGCGATCACATTTCAGCAGTCCACCGTTGGATGCAAGGTGCGCTTCAAAGCGGGATGATGGCAGCAAATCAACTGGCTATGGAATTTAAAAAGAAATGACTCTGACTGGTCAAACATATGGTAACGGCTAAATATATGGCCTTGCAAAAACTTCATAAAATATGTAGTATATATTAAGTTATTTAATTTTATCTTTTTGAGGTATAGCAGATGGGGACTTTTTATACTATTGAGTTTGAACCTGAAGAATCACAAAAATGGATGTCATATGAAGACAACAAGGAACTGGCTGTGAAAGAAAGCGTTCAATACGTATTATTCAGCGAAGAAATTGACGGCAGGACAAGCTACTACATTATCAATGAAAACGGGGAAAAAGTATACAATATATGGCAAAAGGCCAGGGGCGATCTGGTTACATTAAGCTGACTCATTCTTCCTTCAACCCATGATTCAGAAAAAACCAGCGGGAATATAGTTCACGACTGTATCAATATTTTCCGGCTTAAGTAGGTATACTAGAATTAATCTATTAATCCGGAGGAGAAACAATGACAAGCATAAATGACTGGGGAGATTGGAAAAAGACCTTGGGCAGGGCGGTGGATCTGGGAGAGACTGCAGGACTGTCAGAAAAAAGCATAACGAACGTTGCTGAAAAGATTGGTACATTTCTAGCCAATAACATTGATCCAAGAAACGATGAGGAAAGGCTTTTAAAAGAGATGTGGGATGCTGCAGATGTCAGGGACAGGGACGTGCTGGCAAAGCTTATTGTGAAAATAGCAGATAAATAAAATAAGATATCACAGTAAACTTTTAAATATGTTTTGCATTATATTATAATTGAAGTGGAGTTTATCAAAACAGACTTGAAGTGAGGTAGAGGAATGAGGGTATTACTTATAAACGGAAGTCCAAGGGCTAAAGGATGTACTTATACGGCTTTATGTGAAGTAGCAAAAGAATTGGAAAATGAAAATATTAAGACGGAAATTTTTCATATTGGATCCAATCCTATTCGTGGTTGTACTTCTTGTGGTGGTTGTTCTAAAACCAATTCCGGCAAGTGTGCTTTTAATGATGATACCGTAAATATTGCTTTAGAAAAAGCTAAAGAAGTTGATGGTTTTGTTTTTGGTTCTCCTGTTCATTATGCAGGTGCATCAGGGCTGATTACATCTTTTTTAGATAGGTTTTTCTATGCTGGAGAAGGGTTTCAATATAAACCTGGTGCTGCAATTGTAAGTTGCCGTCGTGGGGGAGCAACAGCAGCTTTTGAACAACTAAACAAGTATTTTACGATTTCAAATATGCCTGTTGTATCTTCTCAATATTGGAATATGGTTCATGGGAATACACCTGAAGAAGTAAAACAAGATTTGGAAGGAATGCAAATAATGAGAACTTTAGGTAAAAATATGGCTTGGCTTCTAAAATCCATACAAGCAGGGATTGATGCAGGAGTTTCATTGCCAGAAAAGGAGCCAAGGGTTGTAACTAATTTTATTCGTTAGTGGGAACCGGATTGAAATTGGTTGGTTCTTCCCATCATGTAAGCCAGTTTAATTATCAATTGCTCTTCTTCAGTCATTTGTCTGTTATACATTTTTTCAAATTGCTTTATTAGTTTGAGAGTATCCAGCTTTGTTTTTCTATTGGTCCCCGTTAACCTGCTTTCACTATTTGAATGGTATAAAGCCGGCTTTACATCAGGGGTGTAAATACGCAGGAAGATTTCGTTTGTATAGCAAGCGTCATTAAAAGCGTCATGAAATTTACGGCCAAGAGGGATATTTAATAGCTCCACAGCATTTCGCAAACCCACATTCGTACCTTTTGGACAGTTTAAGTACCTGGAAGCATATTGCTGGATATTGATGTATTCTTTTGGAACTATAGAGCTATCCAACTTGTGATATTTTATATTTCTCAATAATTCCTTCATATCAGTTATACCCCAAATGCAAAAAATATTTTCGTTACCTATGAACTGAATAAATTCTTTGTATATTTCTTTAAAAGGCTTTGCGCTACTCAAATTTTCTATTGGGATACAAGTAATCCTTTTAACAAAGGGGTGAACGCATGTATACAACTCAGGCTTGACCAGCTTGTCAAATGTAGAGATAATTTGAAATTTTTCATCCAGTTTTAAAGCACCAATCTGAATTATCTCAAACGGGCATTTGATATTCATGGAGCTTTTATTTTCTTCAAAATCCCAGGCTTGATTAAATTCCAAATCAAATACGATATAATTCAACTTTTTTACTCCTGAAAGTGCTTTGTATTTCTAGTTTTCCATGAGGGCCGGAAAATACTCAGAATAATAACAGTTCAGTAAATCATATGCAATGAAGAAAAATATGCAAAATAAAACATTGATGAGATTATATGTATTAAACTTTCAACTGTATTGTGTTATTCTTACTTTATAATTAATGATTTTAGATTTAATAAAGAGGTAGGAATATGAGTAAAGTAGTAGTGAACGAATGTATAAATTACAATATTGTAAATATAACTGAAAAAATAAATAGTGGAATCGAATTGCTTGGCGGTTGGGATTCTTTTGTTAAGCCCGGAATGAAGGTGCTGCTAAAAGTTAATTTAATTGGACCTAAGCCCCCTGAATCTGCAGCAATTACCCATTGCGAATTTGTAAGAGCGCTAACCCGAATATTAAAACAAAAAGGCTGTACTGTTTGGATCGGAGATAGTGCTGGCGGAGCAATAGCAGGCATGGCTCCGACAACTCAAAGCATGGAAATATCAGGGTTTAAAAGAATTGCAGAGGAGGAGAAGGCAGAAATAAAAAACTTTGACAAGGAAGGAACTGTGGATACCGGGGGAAAATGCAGCTTTTTCGATAAGCTCTATTTAGCGAAACCTCTTTTTGATGCGGATTTAATAATTAATCTTCCAAAGTTAAAAACTCATTCTGGCAGTATATATACTGGCGCAGTGAAAAATGTTTTTGGTTGTATTCAGGGATTACGAAAGGCTGAGTATCACAAAGCAGCTCCAAATCCAAAGGATTTTGGCAACATTTTAGTAGATATTCACGATGCTTTAAAAATTGGACTTCATATTATGGATGGAATTACTGCAATGGAAGGTGAAGGTCCAACAGCTGGAAGCGTTTATATGGCAAACAAAATTCTTATGAGTACTGACCCCTTGGCACTTGATACTACAGCAATAAAAATGATTGGATTAGATATTAAAGACATTCCAATACTTCAAGCTGCGATAGAAAGAAATCTTGGAGAATCAAATACAGATAGAATTGAAATTTGTGGAGACTATGCCAAGCCGCCGTTACTTCTGAATTTTAAAATTCCAAAAAGATTTAATTCAAAACGTAAAAGTAATTACAGTGCAGTAGTTAAGGTCATCGATTTTTTAAAGACAAAACCCAGAGTAAATTTAAAAAAATGTCTGAAGTGTAATACTTGTGTAGATAGCTGTCCTGTGCAAGCTATTGATAAGAAAACCAAAAAAATAGATTATTCCAGGTGTATCGAATGTATGTGTTGCCACGAACTGTGTCGTTACCAGGCAGTTGAGCTTAAAAGAGTAAACCCTGTTGCTGGCATGATGACAAAACTGTATAGAGGAAGTTATAGATGAACCTCCATCCACTTCATCGTGGAAGAGTGATTAACCCCCTGGCAAGTTCAACCGCCAGGGGGGGCTTATTGAATTCCTAAACAGGGCTGTTTTCGATAAAGACTTCAACCAGCGCAGGTTTTCCCAATTGCATCGCTGTTCTTAGTGTATCAGCCAGTTCCGGCAGATTGAGTACCTTATATCCTTTAACACCCATTGATTGTGCCAGAAGACAGAAATCGATAACAGGATTATCCAATTCCAGGCCAATTAATTTTTCATCAAGGGGGAAGTCCCCTAAAATCATTTTCCGGACATTCTTACACTGCCTGTATGTGGCATTGTTCGTGATTATGTACGTCACCGGTATATCATAGTGTGCTGCAGTCCAAAGGCTCTGCATGGACCAGGCTGCACTGCCGTCACCAATTATTGCAACTATCTGCTTGTCCTTCTGAGACAGCTTGACTCCCAATGCGCCCGGCAAACCAAACCCTATACTTCCACCCCGCGCGCGGAAATATGTACCGGGCTTCGATAGTTCGAGAATCTGGCGAAGCATTTTCGACGAAGACCAGCAGTCATCAACAATTACAGTGTCAGGTGTCATTACATTTCTTACCGTTTCCATCAGGGATGAAACAGGTACCGGGCAATCCTTCCTATCCGACTCAATCTGTTTTAGTATATTAACCTTTTTTTCATCAGTTTCACATTTCATAAGACCAGTACGTTTTTTCACATCTTCATGGAATCCGGTTGGCATTTCTTTCTCCAACATATCAGATAGTTCTGTAAGAGATACTTTTATATCACCCTGGATTCCACAATCAATGGGGAAATTCTTTCCGAGCTCCCATGGGTTATCGTCTACATGAATGATTTTGAGATCCTTTGGAATGTGAACTGGTTCTTCAATGAAAAAAGCATCATAGAACATAGCACATCCTATGCCAACCAGTAAATCGGCTTTATTCAGAATTTCCACCATCTGTGGGCTTGTGGAATCAATATCGCCAAAATACTGCGGGTGGTTGACAGGGAAGTTGACATCCGTCATCCATATCTGATAGACCCGAGCTCCAATCAATTCAGCAAAACGGATTGTTTCTTCCAGGGCTCCGCTTTTTGCGACCCCCCCTTCTACCAGCATTACAGGATTATGAGCCTCTTTAAGGAGAGAGATTGCTTTATCCAATGCATCGAAATCCGGACGAAGCCTCGGGTAAATGGTAGTAGCTTCCCGAAGTTCAAAATCGAAGCTCCGCGCAAGTATATTCTGCGGGATTGAAACCACGACCGGTCCGGCCGGAGCCTGCATAGCCGTTTTAAAAGCGCGGTGCATGACTGCCGGGATATCTTCCGGATGGTATATTTCTGTACACCACTTGGTCACAGACTTTGCCATTCCTGTTATATCCCCCGACAATTGTGGCTCGTATTGCAGCAGGCGTGAATCGTTCTGCCCTACGGTAATGACCAGAGGAACACCTGCATTCTTCGCATCTGCAAGGAACGGCATGGCAGTAGCCAACCCGGGGCCTGTGTGCAGGTTCAAAAATCCGGGCTTTTTGCCTGCCCGGGCATAACCTTCGGCCATACCCATGCATACAACCTCGTTAAGTCCCAGTATATATTTAATCTGTGGCTGATTTTCCAAAGCTTCCATAAAAAGTACTTCTGTAGCTCCGGATATGCCAAATACATATTCTACGCCGTAATGCGTCATTATCTCCATAAGTGCTTCTGTTCCTGTCATCCTTGTCATCAATACGGTCTCCCTTTTAATGCGTTAATATTTGATATTTAATAAAGGGGGCATAAATGCCGAACCTGAAATAATTTTCAGATCATTATATTGAAATAGCAGCGTCATAGCCGGCGCGGATAGCATCCTTGACTTGCCCGGCTTTTACGCAGTTCCCGATTGGGATGAATTCCGGGGCAGAGAAACGGAATGCTTCAGCAGCGTCTTTAAGTGGACGCATACCAACAGAAATAACAACGGTATCTGCGATGATCATATTCTCAATTCCTTCTCCATTTATAACCGCAGCACCTTCATCATTTACTGAAATACATTTTTTATTAAGCTCAATTCGCACTCCATAGCGTTTCATCTCACCCTCTATAGCCCATCGGTGACGGAAATTGGAGTCTCCTGCAATGTTCCCGGCCATTTCCAGTATGGTTACCTGTCTGCCTTTCTGAGCCAGGTCGATGGCAGTTTCACAGCCAACAAGTCCACCGCCGATGACCAGCACATTATTACCCAAATGAGCACCTTCATCGACATCGGCAGCCATAACTACGATTTTTTTATCAATGCCTGGCAAAGTTGGGACTATATTCTCTGCGCCTATTGCAATAATCAATACATCTGGATGTTCCTGCTCCACCAACTCAGGAGTAAGTGCGGTGTTCATTACTACACGGACAGGTAATCGGGATATTTCCGCTTTCATCGCTGTCACAAGGTGGCAGAGGTCATCCTTGTAGGGGACAAATTGTGCAAAATGAAGTGCGCCTCCCAGTTCGCCGGACTTTTCGTATAAAGTGACAGCATGTCCGCGTTCTGCTGCTGTGATGGCCGCCTGCATACCTCCTGGGCCTCCGCCGGCTACAACCACTTTTTTGCGTTCGGAGGAAGGGATGAGGAATTGTGTCTCATACTCCCTGCCTATTATAGGGTTTAATGTACAACGCGCGGTTCCAAGAGTAAAACGGCAGGACTGGCAATAGCCACAACGCAGGCAACGTCTTATTTCTTCAGGCCTTCCGGCTTTTCCCTTCTTTGGTAGATCAGGGTCGGCAAGCAGGGCTCTTCCCATAGCAATTATGTCAGCTTGACCCGAAGCAACTATTTCTTCCATCTGATTCAGGTTGCTCAAGCCACCTACGGTGATCACGGGGATTTTGACTGCTTTTTTGACCTCAGCAGCCAGATGCACCAGGCTGCCATGGGGCAGAAACATACTGGGATGGGTAAGCAGTGCTGTAGATACATCATAATGTACCCCAGCTGAGACATGGAAGGCATCTACGTAAGGCTCAAGATATTTGCAGATTTCAATGGCTTCATTGATTTCAAGGCCGTTGGGAATAAGCTCATCTGCGCTGATACGGAATTCGATGGGAAAATCCTTGCCGCAAGCCGAACGGATACAGTTTATGACCAATAGCGGAAAACGGCAGCGGTTTTCTGTACTCCCGCCGTATTTGTCTGTCCTGTGGTTGGTAAATGGAGACAGGAACTGATTTACAAGCCAGCCATGCCCCGCATGAATGACGCACATATCAAATCCGGCCTTTTTTGCCCGAGCGGCGGCACTGCCGAATGATTCCGCTATTTCGTAAATAAGATCTTCGGTCATTTCCTCAGACATTGTTTTTACCGAATGTTCGGTTTGAAAGCCTATACTGACCGGTATGCTTGATGGACCAATAGGACGACGGCCGCCTAAGAATGCGGGATCGCAGCATATGCCACCGTGATCGAGCTCTATTGAAGCGAGGGCATTGTATTGATGGATGGCCTCAGCACATAATACAAGACAGGGGATGCATTTGTCGGTGTCCAGAAAAAGCTGAAGGGGATGGCTCTTTCCTGTGGCAGGATGTACAATCCCATCGCCTATTGTTACTACCGCCGCCCCACCTTTGGCTTTTCTCTGATAATAGGCGATATTGTGCCTTGTAAGTGTACCATCGGCATTGACATCACCTTGGGATGTGGGGGAGGAAATCAGGCGGTTTTTTAAGGTAAGGGATCCGATTTTGATAGGGGTGTAGAGGCTGGGAAACATATGATTCATGATAAAACCTCCAAAGTTGTTGAATGTGTATTTTACATAATTTTCTGCTTTAAGATTTAGTATAGTACTTTCACCATAATGGGTCAAGCTTACCCAAAATCATAATTCCCCAAAATCATGATTAGTAACTTAAAACAATTTCGAGAAAACCTTTTATAAAAAAATTGAATATTGAAATATAATGATATAATTAAAGTCAAATATTTCAATTGCATTGATGTTATTTGTAGCAAAAGGAGTGGTTGGTTATGAGTATCTCAAAAGTAAATGGTGGATGGGGAGCAGCCCTTGCGGGTTGGATTATCAGCTCCATTTTATTTCCGTTTTTACCGGAGATCATGAAAGCAGTTATAGATAATACTCCAATAGATCTCTTTGGATTTCCCCTTATGGAGTATGTGGCTACGATAGGGTTCTGGAGCTTGATCTTTTTGATCGTTTGGATCCCTGCAGGGTTCAAGGCGAGCAAGGTATACAAGGAAAAAGGGATAAAATCAGCTCGCATTTTTGCAGCCATTGTATTTATTTTTTTGCTGGTATTTCTTTGTATAGTATTCCGTTTCTTTTGGAACAGCTGAAATTTACACAGGCAGACGGTTCGACTGCAGAATTGTATGATTCAAACGTTACCGGTTGAAGAAATATAAACACAGTACTAATATTGTATTGAGCATTTTAATATTGGGGGAAGAAATTATGGAAAGAGAATTACAGCAAAAAACCGATCTGTTCATTGAGACCTTCTGTAAATTAAAAAAGCAATATAAATGGTCAGTTGGCGAATTGTCCTTACATTTTATCGCATTGGTATATATGCTTGCCAATAAGGAGTTTGTGACAGACGAATTGAATGACATGATAAAATATATCAAGAAGAATACCAAATGGTCTTCGTATTATAGAGGACATCAAATGTTTTCTGCGGCAGCATTGCTTATTACAAAATATGACGATCCGAAGCAGGCATTTATGAGCCTTTTGGAATATGAAGAAAAAATGAAGGCAGGTGGCTTTAAGAAAAGCCAACATCTTTTTATAGCGGCCTATGCATTACTGCTTACGTGTGCTCCGGAGCAGATTGAAAGCAGGGTGTTAAAGGCGATGGAATTATATCAGGGAATGAAGAAAAATCATTTCTGGCTTACAGGGTCAGATGACTATCCTATATCAGTATTACTGTCCGAATCAGATGATAATGAGGCTTTTCTTGTATCAGAAATTGAAAGCAACTACGATATGCTGCTCCGGGAGGGCTTCGGCAAAGGCAATGGACTGCAGTTCCTGTCGCATTTGCTGACTTTTATGCCTGGGTCTGTGCAATCAAAGGCACAGACTGCGGGAAATATCTATGAACTGCTGAAGCGGAATGGGTTGAAAGTTTCATCAATGTACTACGGTGCTTTAGGGTATCTGTCACTTCTGGGGGAGTTATCTGAACAGGCGGCAGAAGAAGTAATAGAGATGGTTGGCTATTTAAAAGCAAATAAAAACTTCAGATGGGTATATAAAGATATGAATATCCTTGCAGCAACAGCACTGGTTGCAAATCAACATATGGAGAAACTGAGCCGGAGCGGCGAGTTGCTCGAAACAGGGATCGGTATTTCTATTGAAGCAATGATCGCTGTGCAAACAGCTGCTATTATTGCAGCGACTTCAGCAGCTACAACAGCTGCGGCTGCGTCCAGTTCATCTTCAGGGGGCTGAAATGGTATAAATTCAGAAATAAATCTGAAAAGTATAATTGTAATGGTTAAGGGAAAATAATAAAAATAAACACAAATGTATACAAAGGCAGAATGACAATAATGCATGAGATATTTACTGAAATGGATATGCACTTATTAAAAGATGATCAGCCATCCATATATTTTAATGAGATTTCCGAAACACCTTTTTTTGATCAATATCCATTCAAAATGCTGAACAGGATAAAACAGACCGACCAATCGCCAAAGCATCACCCTGAGGGGAATGTATGGAATCACACCATGATGGTCCTGGATGAAGCAGCTAAAGTTAAAAACCAAAGCCATGATACAAGGGCATTCATGTGGGCAGCCCTGCTTCACGATATTGGGAAGCCGGATACTACAAGAAACAATAAAGGGAAGATAACTGCATATGACCATGATAAACTGGGCGCAGAACTTGTAAGAAAGTTTTTGATGGAAGTTACAGAAGATGAAGCATTTGTTGAAAAAGTAGTGGAGCTTGTAAGGTGGCACATGCAAATCCTTTTTGTAGTCAACGACCTGCCCTTTGCTGATGTGAAGACAATGAAAAAGAAAACGGATATTAAAGAAATTGCCCTGCTTGGATTCTGTGACAGAATGGGAAGGTTGGGAGCTGATCGAAACAAGGAGGAAAGTAATATTAAAAAATTCATTCAAAAATGTAAAAGCGACAATAAACTAAATTAGGAAATGAGGATAATAATGAGTGATATAAGAAGCATTAAAAAGATCATTACTGGGAAAAGTGCTGTTGACGGTGCTGGTGTAAAACTGGTCAGAGTAATTGGATATCATGATACAAAAGAATTTGACCCATTCCTTATGTTGGATGCCTTCGATTCCAGGAATCCAGAGGACTATATCAAAGGATTTCCCTGGCACCCACATAGGGGCATAGAAACAATTACATATCTTATAGAGGGGGATATAGAGCATGGCGACAGCCTTGGAAACAAGGGCAGTATTTTAGATGGACAATGTCAATGGATGACAGCGGGTTCCGGAATAATTCATCAGGAGATGCCAAAGCCTAGTGCAAGGATGCTGGGAGTACAGTTGTGGCTGAATCTGCCTGCGAGCGACAAAATGGTTGCACCCAAATATCGATCTATCTCTATGGAGGATATTCCTATAAGTGATGAAAACGGTAAAAAGGTGCACATTATAGCTGGGAGCTATAACGGAATAAGTGGTGCCATTGAAGGCGATCATGTTAAAGCGATTTATTTGGACATAGAATTGGATGCAGGCGTAGAGTGGATTATGGATACTGAAAGTGACGATACTTTATTTGTCTATATTCTTCAGGGAGAAGCTTATTTTGGCTCTGAAAGTGACAATCCAATCCTGGAAAAGCATGCCATATTGTTTGATAAGGGAAATAGATTCAGGGCAAAAACAGCTGATAGCAGCACAAGATTTTTATTGATGTCAGGGAAACCTCTCAATGAGCCTATCGCATGGGGAGGCCCAATAGTTATGAATACTCGTGAAGAAGTGGATTTATCTTTCAAAGAGCTTGAGGACAATACATTTATAAAGTGAAATAAGTGGAGAAACTACGATTAGCTGAAAAAAGCTTAAATCAATACTATAGTAATCCCAGGATTGCAATTTCCCAAGTCTCTGTCATTTTTTAATTCCTTATATACTGCAATTATATCCCTTGAGGGCTGGTTAAAGATATCCCAATTTTCACCGGGGATAAAATCTTTAATGAAGCCCTCTTTCTTTTTGACAATCAGGTATTCCAAAACACCTTTTTTCAGTTTCCCGCCAACCCCGGTAGAGCCGTATCCATGTATTACTTTCAGGACTTTAATTCCCTGGCGTTTTGCCGTAACAATATGAAAATACAATTGCTTTTGTCCAATTTCAACGGTAGGCATCCCTGCTTCAATATTAACCACTTTACTTTTCATTTTTTCTCCAAACATGCCTGGATATATTTCATGCAGCGTTTCAAAGTTATTTAAAAGGATTGATTCAGTTAATATTATAGCATAACAATTTACAATTGCGTGATATAATAGATGCGAATAAGACGGTCATATCAATATACCAGATGAAAGTGAAGGCATGATATTTTGACAAACATTTTAATTAAGATTCTTATAAAGAATTACCAAAACACATCAAATCCCCAGGTGCGTGATAATTACGGCAAATTCGCCAGTATAGCAGGTATTGCATCTAATTTGCTGCTATTTCTTATCAAGATTACCGTTGGAACACTTTTTCACAGCATTTCCATCACGGCGGATGCTGTTAATAACCTTTCAGATTCAGGCGCCTCACTTGTGACGCTTGTGGGCTTCAAAATTTCCGGTAAGCCTGCAGATGCTCAACACCCTTACGGACATGCACGTATGGAATATGTCTCAGGCTTGATTGTTTCGTTTATCATATTCTTTTTAGGGCTGCAGCTGATTAAAAACTCCATAGATAAAATTATTCATCCTCAAGCAACCCAGTTCAGCATCTTATCTGTCATAGTGCTGGTGGTTGCCATCCTTATCAAAGTCTGGCAATGCAGATTCTATCGCAATATAGGAAGGACCATTGATTCCGTAGCTCTTATGGCAACGTCGGTGGATAGCAGGAACGATATACTTGCGACATCAGCCGTATTGCTGGGTACTGTTGTCACACGCCTGACCGGCTTTGATCTGGATGGGTATATGGGTGCTGTCGTAGCCCTGTTCATTCTTATAAGCGGGGTAAAGCTGGTTATGGATACCATAAGTCCGCTTCTTGGTACGGCACCCACCAGGGAGAGGGTGGACGGTATCAATAAAAAAATCCTTGGTTATGACCATATTATCGGGTTGCATGACCTGACAGTCCACAGCTACGGTGCGGCTGAATGTTTTGCCTCGGTACATTGTGAGGTTCCTGCCGAGCTTGATATCATGATAAGCCATGATATCATTGACAACATTGAAAGGGACTTTTTAAAGGAGGAAGGCATACACCTGGTGATCCATCTTGATCCTGTTGTCACCGGCGATGAAAAAACAAATGCACTGAAAACGGAGGTGGAAAGTCGGATCGGGAAGATTTTACCTGAAATCCGCATGCACGATTTCCGTGTGGTTTGGGGTGTCAGTCACTCTAATCTGATTTTTGACATTGTTCTTCCATTCGATTCCCGATGGAGTGGTGAGGAGCTGGTAAAGCTCATTTCAGATGAAATATACAGAATCGATAAGACATACCACACGGTTATCACGGTCGATAGGCACTATTTACCTGGTGAATCGGTATAACACCCATTTCCATGCAAATAATAGTTGAATGGAAAAATATATAGCATTAGTAGAAAACGTACAGCTTACCTTCATGATTGTTTCACTATTTACAGTTGCCTTTTTGATATATGCAAAACTGATTAAGAAGCTTGATCTGCCTTTGATTATCAGGGCAATAATTTTCTCGGGAATCTGTCTGAGGATATCCTATACCATTTTTACCGGCCCGGGTACACGGACCTACGATGTATACAGGGAGAAATGGGGACATCTTGAATATATAAAATATATCGCACAGAATTTTTCACTGCCCCCGGTGAATGAATGTCAGACATACCATCCACCGTTGCATCATATCATTTCTGCTCTGGCAATGAATGTTAGCGGTCATTTCACCCAAAATGAGTCTATCCAGATTAAACTGATCCAATTTGTAATGGTTTTGTTAAGCAGCCTAACCCTCGTTATTTTTTACGGGATCCTAAAAGAAATGAAATGCGGCAATGTAGTGATACTTACAGGTGTTGCCTTCTTTGCGTTCCATCCTAACAACATCTATTTTTCTTCCCGGATCAACAATGACAATACAATGCTTTTTTTCTATACCCTGGCTATATACTTTCTGGTTAAATGGGTCAACAATAAATCCATCAAAAATATCGTTCTTTTGTCAATAACCTCGGCATTAGCTGTGCTTGCAAAATTATCCGGAATCATGCTTGCACCTGTTATTGTATACGCCTTTATCATGGTATCAGTGAAAAATCGAAGCAGTTTAAAAATATTTATCAATCAATTTGCAGTTTTTGTATTGATATATGTACCAATGTCCATGAGCTATCAAATGAGAAATTATATCCTTTTCAATCAGCAGTTAGTTTATGTGCCCGATCTGGGACAAGGCTTCAGGCCCACTTTTTTTAACCTTTTATATATACCTGTAAATGAAATGGTGGATAATCCGTTTAACAAAGGAGGCCTTGTAGGCGGAGAGTTTTTCATGGAATTTTTTCTAAAATCATCGCTGTTTGGCGAATGGTATTATACGGGTCTTGAAAAAGTTGCAGTAATTCTGATTTTTTTGGCAGCTGTTTTGGGACTGGTAGTACTGATCTGTCTTTTGTTAGTTAACAAAAAGGGAACAGGAAATTTCGGTGGCATTTTCATCTTGAATCTAATTATACCCATACTATTGGAAATGAAGCTCAGGACAGATTTACCCATAGCATGTTCGCAAGACTTCAGATATGCCGCTCCTGTATTGTTATCAGCTGCAATCTTTCTGGGAGAGGCAGTTCGGCTTCTTAAAAACTCAAGGTTCAAACTGCTGGCATATCCCGTTATCGGCTGTATAGCGGCATTTTGTGTGACATCGGCCGTTTTTGTACTTTCATTGGGGTATTATAATTGAGAGAATTTTTCGAATAATAAATTCGCATATTTTACGGATAATAGGTTAGGATATTCATTTTTGATGAAAGGAACTGCCTATGTATCCAAACAAGCTGTTAATAAAACAATTCTTCAGGTACGCCTTAGTAGGAGGAGTTGCATCAGTAGCTGACATTTCTATATATATAATTGGCGTTAATCTTTTTGGTATTAATCATCTTCTGGCAAACACCATATCATTGACAGTCGGACTTGCTGTGAATTATGCGTTAAGCAGCAAATGGGTCTTCGAAATACATACACATATGGTGACTAATTTTTTTCTGTTTTCAGTTATTGGCCTGATTGGGTTTGCGCTGAGCAATGCTCTTCTATATGTACTGATTGATCTAAAAGTACTCTATTCTCTGCTTTTAACTTCAAATGAGAACCTGCTGAAAACTTTGGCTAAATTGATTGTAACAGGTATTGTCCTTATCTGGAATTTCGCTGCAAGAAGGAAGCTTGTATTTTCCTGATGCGAAAAAATAAAAGTGGGAGCTGAACTGATGAGAAGAATAGTAATAATGGGTGCCGGACCTGCTGGATTATCAGCGGGCTATAAACTGATCAAGGAAGGTTTTGACACGGTTATCTATGAAGCGGACAAGCAGGTTGGTGGAATCAGTAAAACAATAAAATTCAAGGACTACTATTTTGATCTTGGAGGACACCGGTTCTTCACCAAATCGGATGAAGTAAACAGCTTATGGAATGAGATTCTGGGTAAGAATTTTAAGAAAACGCCCAGGTTGTCCAGAATATACTATAAAGACAGATTCTTCAATTATCCCCTTACCCCTGTCAATGCGCTTTTGGGAGTAGGTCTGATTGATACTGCCATTATACTGGCAAGCTATATTAAGTCAAAAATAGATCCATACCCCACGGAGGACACATTTGAACAATGGGTATCAAACAGGTTCGGTAAAAAGCTTTACTCTATGTTTTTTAAAACCTACACAGAAAAGGTTTGGGGAATTCCATGCTCGCAAATACAGGCTGAATGGTCCGCTCAAAGGATAAAGGGACTTTCACTTTCCAAAGCGATCATAAATGCGCTGTTTAAAGCCAGGAACCAAAAAATCAAGACTCTTATTGATGAATTTGAATACCCGGTTTTTGGACCGGGCATGATGTACAATGAAATGAAAAGTAAAATAGAAGAAAGGGGTGGTACTGTCAAGCTGGATTCAAGGGTCATTAAGGTTAACCATAGGGACTTCAGAATAGAAAGCATTGACTTCGTCGATGAGAATGGCGATATAAAAACCCAGGAGGGCTCTGATTTTGTCTCAAGTATTCCATTAACAGAGCTGATGGGGATATTGGATCCGTCGCCGGAGAAAGAAATATCGGATGCGGCTGGAAAGCTGTCGTACAGAAGCCTGATCACTATCGACATCATTATCCGGAAAAAGAATGTTTTCCCTGATAACTGGATATATATCCATTCACCTGATGTGAGGCTTGGCAGGATACAAAACTTCAAAAACTGGAGCAGATATATGGTGCCTGACCAGGATAAGACATCGTTGGGGCTTGAATATTTTTGCACTGAAAATGATGATTTGTGGATCATGCCTGATGAGGAGCTTTTCAGACTTGCCGCTTCGGAAGTCGAAAGGATAAAAATATGCAATGCCACAGATATTGAAGATTATGCGATAATCAGGGTTCCCAAAGCTTATCCGGTTTATAATTTGGACTTCAGGGAACATGTAGGCCGGATTGAAGGTTACGTGAAAAAATTCGACAACCTCCAGCTGATTGGGAGGTATGGGCTATTTAAATACAATAACATGGACCATTCAATTCTTACAGGTCTTTATGCTGCAAACAACATTATCAGTGACGATTTCTCTTTTGATACCTGGTCGGTAAATACTGATGACGAGTATCATGAAGAACAAAACCAGCAATCCGGGTTTGAAAAAAAACAGAGACCGGCTGTAGAATGATTACAGCTGCTCAAAGGATGATTACAGCTGCTCAAAGGATGATTACAGCCGATCAAAGGATGATTACACCTGCTCAGAGAACAATTGCGGCCTTCCGGAGTTCAATGACAGAGAACCGATGGAAAACAGGCACATTCTTAATATACCTTGTGTTGCTTTGTGTTGCTGTTGCCAGACATGAACCATGGTTTGACGAGGCACAGGCCTGGTTACTCGCAAGAGATGCCGGATTTGTAGAATTAATGGTCAAATACCTCAGATATGAAGGGACACCTGGCTTGTGGCACATCCTTCTCATAATACCTGCCAAACTTGGTCTGCCGTATGTTTCGTTAAATATCATATCGGCATTGCTATCAGCCATAGGGGCATATCTTTTCATGCAATACTCGCCATTTCCCCTGGTGGTAAGGATTCTCTACCCCTTCTCATATTTTGCATTCTATCAGTATGGTGTTGTTGCGAGGAGTTATTCACTGATCCCTTTATTGCTGTTTTCCATTGCAATAATATACAGGGATAAAATGAGTCGACCCATCCTATTTTTCAGCCTTCTGATCCTTCTGTGCAATGTATCTTTCCATGGGTTGCTGATAGCAGCATCACTGGCATTGATGCATGCATTCAATGTAAACAGAGATTGGGATGGAATAAAACCACATACAAGGTATGGTAACCTTACAGCACTCATGTTGTTCGGCGGTGTAATCCTGTTAATAAAGTTACAGCTTAAGCTGCCTGATGACCTTATAGCAGTTGCGGGAATAAAATACGACATTAATAAAATTTTCGAAAAAAGTTTACCGGTAGCTTTGAACTCTTTGGCAGTAAGCGATTTGATAATTTCTACGAAGAAGGATTTCGTCAGCAACCTGCCTGAGATATTCTCTGAATTTACAATGGCAGTAACAATTATTTGGCTTATCATAAGAAGAAGGTTGATTTTATTCCTGATTCCTGTAGCCGCCCTGTTGCTTTTCTTTACAATCGTATATGTTAATGCATGGCATATGGGAATTGTTTTTTTCATATGGCTTTTTGTATTATGGATCAGCTTCGAAAATGCCGGAGCGAAAACCGATAAATCGACCAGGTACGTGAAGAGCATTATTACATATGCATTAGTCATCACTTTGACTATTCAATCCTGTTGGACGATTAATTCCTTCGTATATGATTTTAATAACAGCTACTCTGCGAGCAGGGAGACAGCAAACTACATTAAAGAAGGACAACTGGACAATAAAAAAATATATGCTTCCAATTTCCACTCCATTTCCATTCTTCCATATTTTCCTGGCAACATCTTTTGTAATTATAATAACAGGAAACAACCATCCTTCTGGATATGGTCGCACCAAAACTCAATGTACCGTGAACCTTATCTTGCAACAGACATTTATGACCCGGACATAATAGTCCTGGGCATTAAGAATTATACTCCGAATGAATCAAATATTCAGGAGCCATTCATTCCAGAGATACCCGGATACAGGTTTGCAAGGTTGTTTTCAGGGGCCTTATACTGGAAAGTCAAGCCGTTGGAAACAGATTCCTTCGCTATATATGAGAGGGCTGCCGACTAATTTGTTTATTGTTGGTTTAAAATATAATAAAATGTAATCACATTATAGTAAATAAATTTATAATGAGATATTGACAATAGTGTGCGGCACACACTATAATAAACACAGGAGGTGATGATGTGGGAATTAATAATGAGGATGAGTTGTTTGACGGCCTATTGCTGGAACTGCGCCGGGGTACCATCATATTGAGCGTACTTAGCCAGCTTAAGACGCCACAATATGGGTATTCTCTTGTGACACTGCTTGAACAGAATGGGGTAGATGTTGATGCGGGCACCCTATATCCCTTATTGAGAAGATTGGAAAAGCAGGAACTGCTGGAAAGCAAATGGGATGTAAATAACCCAAAACCAAGAAAATACTATCAGATCAGCGACTTTGGGAAGACGATTTATAACAGGCTATGTGACCAATGGTTTGATATGGTCAGGAAAATAGATAATCTTATTAAAGGCGGGGAGTGAATCATATGGATTATATAGACAGGTATGTATACGCTGTTACAAAAAATTTACCAAAGACGCAAAGAGAAGATATCGACAAAGAAATCAGAGCAATGATAGATGATATGGTCGAACAGAATAATGACGAAAACACTTATGAAGCAAAAGTGAAAAATGTGCTTCTTGAACTGGGAGACCCTGAAACACTTGCAGATAATTATCGGGATTCTAAAAAATACCTGATTGGGCCAAAATTTTATAATAGATACATAGAAATTTTAAAGATCGTATTAGTTGTTGTACTATGTGTATCCGCATTTGTACTGGCAATCAGCATTGCTTTTGGAGAAGGAAGTGTGTCTGATAGAATTTCAGACTATTTTTCAGTATTGTTTTCGATGCTTTTCCAGGGCTTTTTATGGACAACAATAGCTTTTGTTATTGTTGAACGAAACGATATGAATTCAAATAAAAAAATGGGGAAGGAGGAATGGAATCCAGGCCGGTTGCCGGCTGTCCCTGAGAAAAAAGCTGTTATTTCACCGTTAGGGCCAATAATTTCCATTATTGTTTCAACGGGCATTATTACCTTGATTATTTCAATGCCGGAAGTTTTCGCAGCATATTTTACAGGCGAAAACGGAATGACAGTTATACCTTTGTTCAATTTGAATACAATTAAGGACTTTACAGTTTTATTTGGACTCTTATATTTATTCGGAATTCTGAAAGAAGTACTAAAACTGATATTGAAAAGATGGAGTTTGAAGCTTTCAATCCCGTTTTCCATACTGAGCATAATTTCGTTGGTGCTTGTTCTGATTATATTTACAAGCAGCTCCATATGGAATCCTGATTTTGCAGGGCAATTATTTCAGCAGGCAAGTTTGGCAATAGACACGGACACGATAAATTTAAATGCTTTATTAGAAAAAGTAAAAACTGTATTTATCATCGTTCTTATTGTGGCGTACTTAATTGAAATCGCTGAGGCCATGTATAAAGGTGTCAGATATGATAAGTAAGAGTAGATTTCTTTCGGAAGCCTCAGGGATGGAGCTTCCCAAAGTAATCATCACGTAGGGGACAATCGCAGAATGACTTGACTCTGGTGTTACAATAGAGTTTATACTTTATTATGGAAAGGGTAATAAAGCCCTGTGATTGAATTGATTCGGGGAGTTGATTCAACACATAATAAAGAAAGGCGGTTGTAAGAATGAAGAAGAGTAAGTTACTAAAGGTATCTCTCGCGATTGTTCTCATTATTTCCTGTCTTTTATTTACTGTAACAGCATATGGCCAAGAAAATCTTACAGTTACCTATGACAAAATCAAAGTTTTCCTGCAGGGCGGGGCACGTCAGGTTCTGGATATTACGGACACTCTCAGGGATGCAAACGGCAACCAGGTGGAGGCTTACATCAAGGATGGGACTACATATCTGCCGGCCAGAGCCATAAGCGAAGCTTTGGGGCTGAATGTGAACTGGGATTCGGCAGAGAAATCCGTAACCATAAGTGGCTTTGCTCCATATTACCGTTCGGCAGCCCTGGATTATGATGTGGTACCCGTCACAATGTCCATGCAGGCTGGATATAACGAACTTCAGCAATATACTTCCGGGAAGACTATTCACTCTGGCGAGGGCTATATCGATCCCTTTGGTGTAGGCACCTACACGGCAGGTATAAATTACAATGAAGCTGCTAAATTTCCTATAGATCAGTATTTCAGCGCATGGTGGATGCAGAATTTCAGCACCGGCCTCTTCTGTATTTATCAGATGAAGGATGGTAACATTTATGCATGGGACGGCATCCTGGGCCGTGTTGATACCGACCTTGGGGACGGAACCACCAATCAGGAGGATGCCCTTGTAAATATCATCGTAGGAGGCACAGGCGCTTATGAAGGGGTTACCGGTATATTGGTGGGACATACCCCCAGTTCCGGTGACAGAGCAGTGAAGGAAGATGGTAGCACGGGACTGCCGCAGGCACTGTTCAAACTCATGGAAGGCTACATAAAGATACCTAAGGATGCAAGTAAAGTTACCTCTCCTGCAGTCACCCAGACTATCGGGGAATATGAAAAGCTTTCAAGGACCGATACCACAGTATATAAGACCTTCCCAATCGATATGACCATGAAGGCCGGCAGCCACGAATGGAATAACTGGACCAGCGGGTTCTGGACCATCCACAGCGGCATAGGCCTGATGGAGCCTTTTGGACAAGGCAGCTATCATGCAGGTATGGGATATACAGAAGCAGCAGACATACCAGCAACAAACTTCTTTAACGAAAACTGGCAGAATGAATTCGGCACGGATCTATTCTGTATCTACCATTGCGGTGATCTGGGAGACATCTATGTATACGATGGTCTATGGACCAAGATGCTGCAGGAGGAAAAGGATACGGGAGGAAAGGTGGGGACTCTTGCACAACGTCAGGATGCCCTCATCAACGTGATAGTCGGTGGTACCGGAGCATTTGAGGGCGCCACAGGCATTCTTGTGGGTAAGACCATGGGAGCAGGAGAGTATCAGCAGTGCGGCTTCATGCCCGAGGAAATTGTTAAAGTAGCGGACACTGTACCGTATACTCTGCCTGAAACCCTTTTAAAGATAATGAGCGGCTATATAAGAGTGCCTGCAGACAGCGCAGCAGCTAGTTATGCAGATTTGGAAGCACTTCGCTGATGTGATACGGGGACGGTTCAAACCGTCCCCAGGTTACATGATTACTGGGATTTGCGCTTTCATATAGAGCATGCGGTCATTTTTCTTAAAGCAGGGCAAATCAGCTATTATTTCGCATATGTAATCTCCGTTTATCCTATAGCCATTTTCATTTATGAATTGCAGCATGTTCCTGGAGTACTCCAACTTTCTCTTCTTATCTTCAAAATACATGCACACATAGTCACTTTCAGGCAGTTCATCTACCTGGCTGATCGTTTTAAAAGAGTCATCTATAAAAATAAAGACATCATTGCAGATGAATTCATTCTGTTCCAGTGTTTTTCTATGTACAAGGTCACCAACGTTACAAAAGCTGGTTATCTGCAAATGGTTTGATATAGCCCATTTCTTAAAGTCACGTATGGCGTATTCGAATTCCGATACGGGATTATGATAAAAATCTACTCTGCCACTGTATGTGAGTATTTTTCTTGCAGGGATATGTTCTATAGTTATATCCGGGCTTTTGGGTGCACGTTCGTAAGCGGAAAAGTTATTTATACTTTTTTCCACTGTGTATTTTATTTGCATCAGTTCTGATATTTTCTCATTGAAATAATTCAAACGTTGATTTAGAATTGACTGCACAAATTTGATGTCTTCCTTTTCAAATACCTTTTTTATCAACGATAACGGCATGCCCAGATTCTTCATACGAATAATCATGTCAAGCTTGGCGCTCTGCTCAATTGTGTAATATCTGTAGTTGGTTTCTTCATCAACAAAATCAGGTGTTATAAGCCCTAATTTTTCATAGTGCCGGAGTGTTTCGACAGTAATTTGGTTTAATTTGGCCATTCGGCCTATAGTGAGCCTATCAATGCAAGTATTTTGCACTAACCATCATTCCCTTCGATACAAGTCCATGTAGCAAATGCTAAGGAGCTGCGCGGATTTCAATTTTCTTGGAAAGATAAGTGCTTTTTATTTATTGTATGGGAGCTAATGTAAATATATTATATCACAAAAAACAGAACAGCCAATTATTTGAGAAATAGTTCCAATGGTATACATTTTTATGAAAGAATCGTTTCCTGGTCAATCTGGCAAGAACTACCCTCAGGAACATTATCGGTACCATGACATTGAAGTCAGCCATTCCTTTAATCGTGGCCTACTTTTATAAGCTGTGGTATAATAATTTAATAATATTGGAATAATTGGCCAAGCGTTATATAAATGTATACTAAGCATGAAAGGTGATTTGTATGAAGAAGCTTATTGTTGTTGTTATGATTTTTATATTTGCAATTGCTGGTTGTTCTTTAAATAAACCTCAAGACAATCAAAATTCTATAGGAACACAAGAGTCACAGGCACCACAGGCGTTTGAAGGAGCACAGGCGCAAGATGGGAAAGAAGGAGCACAGGCACCAGAGGGACAAGCCCCTGGAGACGCTGCCAGTGAGGTTGAAAGTACAGAAAATATTCTGACAATCGACGACGCAGCCAGAGGTAATCATATAGGGAATATCAACAATTTTGCGATTGCAGCAACATCCTCGGACAAAATTTACTTTAGACATATATCACTGGATAATGGGCTTTACAGCATGGATATGAATGGCTCAAACATCAAAAGGCTATCAGCGGGTGGAAGTCCAAATTATATTAATGCCACAGACGGCTATCTGTTTTATATGCGCGGGGGGCACTATGACCTGGTTCGATATGACCTGAGCACAGACAAAGAAACCATATTGGCAGCAGATCATGGATGGAATGTCACCTTGGCAGGGCCATGGGTTTATTATATCAATAGTAAGGATAACAATACTGTTTACAGGGTTGATATAAACGGAAAAAACAGGCAACAACTTAATAATGTGTACTCATATTATATTAACATTTACAATGACAAAATTTATTATGTTAATAAAGATGATAGTTATTCAGTATATGTCATGGACATGGACGGTAAGAATCAAACCAAAGTCATCAACGAAAGTGCTTATTTCTTAAATATTGTGGATGATTGGATGTACTATTCAGATAGAAGTTCAGATTACAACATATATAAAATTAAAATGGATGGTACGCAAAAGACCTTGCTATCCAGCGATAAAGCATATTCAGTTAATATTTATAAGGATAAATTATACTATCAGAACCAAAGCGACGGGAATAAATTATATGTAATGAATCTTGATGGTTCAGAAAAGAAGAAAATTATTGATCAGGAAGTCTGGTATTACAGTTTGGCAGGTGATAACATATTGTATCAAAATATCATCAACACTACCGAGCGTCCTGCATCTGACCGCAAGCTTTATCGTGCCAGACTGGATGGGAGCGAAAATCAATTAATGGAATAATAGTATTCATCTGAGTTCAGAACAATTATGATATACTTCTCATGTTCCGGCATAAATATCAGACGGACATCATTAATGAGGGAGGAATAATGAAAGAATATAAAAGGGAATATCCTTTATTCTCGTTATGTGGACTTAATTGCGGTCTTTGTCCACGTTTCCAGGCTAAAGGCATGTCAAAGTGTCCAGGATGCGGGGGCCTGGATTTTCATATGAAACATCCTACCTGCGCGGTTATCACATGCAGCAGAAAGCATAATAATGTTGAATATTGCTTTCAGTGCCCTTCCTATCCTTGTGGAAGATATAGCAAGCCAAGTGAAACGGATTCCTTTATTACTTATCAAAATGTCATATCAGATTTTCATAAGGCAGACAAAGAAGGCTTAAATAAATACAAAATGGAGCTGAATGAAAAAATTGTTATTCTTGAATTCCTTCTTAAAAACTATGATGACGGGAGAAGAAAGAGTTTTTACTGTCTTGCCGTTAATCTGCTGGGATTAAGTGATGTCAAGGATGTTATGGAGGATATCAACAAGAATATCAGTAAACTGGATATTGGTATTAAAGATAAAATCGAACAAATAATAATGCTATTCGAATCCAAAGCAAAAAAAGAGAAGGTAGTGTTAAATTTACGAAAACAAATTGGGAGATGATTGAATTATGAAGTTGTCCAGGATTATTAATTTGTTGCTGATAATACTTATGCTTTCGAGTATTGTTGGATGTCAATCCCAAAATCAGCAGGTTCCGGCCCCGTCACCAACCGGGTCTCCAGTTCCTGCGCCAACCGATTCTCCAGCTCCTTCGCCCACTATTTCTTCGGTCCCGTCACCAACCAATTCTTCGGTACCATTGACCATGCAGGTTGCTGTTTACTATTTGAAAAATGGTAATAATGAAATGTACCTTGTTCGGGAAGTTCACGAGATTGAGAAAAGTACCGGAGTAGCCCGGGCCGCACTGAATGAATTGATTTCTGGAAAGCCACTTACTTCAGATGCATTCAAGGTAATTCCTGCAGATACAAAAATACTTGGTGTTAAAATCGAAAACGGAATTGCAACAGTTGACTTTTCAAAAGAGGTACTTAAGGCAAATGTCGGTTCCGGTGGCGAAGGGCTGGGCATAGACAGTATAGTTAATACACTTACAGAGTTCCCCGCCGTTAAAAAAGTCCAGTTTACGGTAGATGGCAAGGCTGAAAACGGAATGGACTGGTGGGGGCATGTAGGCCTGTATGAACAGCCTTTTGGACGGAATCTCAACTCAGTTTATGAACCTGTCATCTGGGTTACCGCTCCTTTAGCTGATCAATCCATAACCAGCCCTGTCAAAATAAGGGGAAATGCGCGGGTGTTCGAAGCAACGGTAAGTTTTCGCCTGAAGGATGCCGATGGTAAAATTCTGGCTCAGGGCTTTGCCACGGCTTTAGCTGGTGCTCCTGACAGAGGGGATTTCGAAGCGGAATTGAAATTTACGCCATCATCAGCCGGAAAGGGACAACTGGAAGTTTTTGAAGAAAGCATGAAGGATGGAAGCGACCAAAACATGGTTATCATACCGGTGAAATGGTGAACAATTGAATTTTCTCTCCATTTTTTACTTTGACATGTATGGTGGAGATAAGTTACTATTATTAATGGCTTTTTAATAAGCTTTCAATGCGTTGAAAAGGATAGTAACATAGTCGAAAAGGTAATTAGTGAGGGAAAATGAGTATTCTAAATGTGGAAAATGTAAATCATGGCTTTGGCGCCAGGAGTATTCTGGAAAATGCCACCTTCCGGTTGTTGAAGGGCGAGCATGTAGGCTTGGTCGGAGCCAATGGAGAGGGTAAATCGACATTTTTAAATATAATAACTGGTAAACTCATGCCTGATGAAGGCAAGGTGGAGTGGTGCAGCAGGGTAACTACCGGCTATCTTGACCAGCATACTGTCCTGACCAGGGGCAAGACCATCCGTGAAGTCTTAAGGGAAGCTTTTCAGCATATGTTCGACTTGGAGCAGGAAATGTTGCAGATTTACGAAAGCATGGCTGAGGTTTCGGAGAGTGAGATGGCCGCCATGCTGGAGGATGTCGGAGACATTCAAAACACTCTGGAGCATAGCGGGTTCTATATACTGGATTCTAAAATCGAGGAAGTGGCAAACGGACTGGGGCTTGGCGAGATAGGGCTGGACAGGGATGTTTCCGATCTGAGCGGGGGACAGAGGACAAAAGTGCTCCTCACAAAGCTTCTGCTGGAGAATCCAATGATCATGATCCTGGACGAGCCCACCAATTTTCTTGATGAGGGGCACATCCGCTGGCTTAAGAACTATCTTCAAAATTATGAAAACAGCTTCATACTGGTATCTCATGACATTCCTTTCCTGAACGATGTAGTAAATGTGGTTTATCATGTTGAAAATGCCGTTTTGACAAGATATACAGGGAACTATGATCAATTCCAGCAGATGTACCAGCTTAAAAAGACGCAGACCGGGCAGGCTTATGATAAGCAGCAGAAGGAAATCGAACGCCTTGAAGATTTTATTGCAAGAAACAAGGCTCGGGCTGCGACCGCAACACTGGCAAAAAGCCGTCAAAAGAAGTTGGATAAGATGGACATAATAGAAAAAACCCGGGAGAAGGTAAAGCCGACCTTCAAGTTCAGGGAAGCGAGAAGCCCAGGGAGATTCATATTTGAAGCAAAGGATCTGGTGATAGGCTATGGCGAGCCCTTAACCAGGCCGTTAAACCTGTCGCTGGAGAGAGGACAGAAGATTGCGGTCAAAGGTGTCAACGGCCTTGGAAAATCAACATTGCTGAAGACGATCATGGGGATTCAAAAGCCGGTGTCGGGAGACATAAGGTTGGATGACTACCTGTATCCCGGCTACTTCGACCAGGAGTCGGAGAGATACAATAGCAATACTGCAATGGATGAGGTGTGGAAAGATTTTCCTGGGCTCAGCAATGGAGAAGTGCGCAGTGCCCTCGCAAAATGCGGCCTGACCACCGAGCATATTACCAGCCAGATGATGGTGCTTAGCGGGGGAGAAAACGCAAAGGTACGTTTGTGTAAATTGATGCTAAGGGATGTCAACTGGCTGGTACTGGATGAACCAACCAACCACCTGGATGTGGATGCCAAGGAAGAACTGAGAAGAGCACTTCAGCAGTTTAATGGTACCATTATGCTGGTATGCCATGAGCCTGAATTCTATCAGGATTGGATCACCGAGGTCTGGAATGTTGAAGATTGGACGACCAAGGTAGTTTAGCGTTAAGCTGTTGGGGGAATGGTTGTCAGATGAATATTCAGATATTTGGAGTTAAAAAGTGCTTTGATACACAAAAGGCTGAACGGTACTTTAAGGAAAGAAAGATAAAGTACCAGTATATTGATATTGCCAAATACGGGCTGAGCAAGGGTGAGTATGATTCTGTTGCATCGGCCGTAGGCCTCAGAGAATTGATAAACACCGAAGCCAGGGATTATGGTACGCTGAATATGCAGAACCTTGGGGTCGGTAATGTTGCAAGGGAGGTTCTTTTTAATAATCAAAGGCTTATGAATACTCCAATTGTGAGGAACGGCAAAAAGGCGACTGTCGGATTCAAACCTGAAGTATGGAAGGACTGGGAATAAAGCATATTATTATGGACTTTTTAATTGCTAATTTGACATAAAATACATATTAGAATAGAATGTTAACCAAGTCAGAATAAATCAAGTATCTTGCCCCTGTCTATAAAGCATAAACAGTTAATCCACTATTTAATGACTTATATTTAGCATTTTAGGGAGCACAATATGTTGAATGCAAAAAAGCACAATACTAGAAGCTTATACTTCACTAAAAGCTTAACAGAGGCCATGGACAGAATTCCCGACTATCCGCTTACAATCGTTGAAGCACCCATGGGATACGGCAAAACCACTGCCGTGCGGGAATACCTTAACAATAAGTGTGCCTTTGTATTATGGCAGAGTATTTATGATAATACGATAACGGGTTTCTGGAGCGGGTTTTGCCGATTGTTCAGGGATTTGGACGATGCCGGTTCCCAGAAACTCATTCAGCTTGGTTTCCCAAATGACAGTGTATCCAATCAGGAAGCCCTGAGAATTATTGAGGATATCGAATTTCCCGATAAAACAATTCTGGTCATAGATGATTACCATATGACAGATAGCTTAAATGTCAATTTTTTCATAGAATTTCTCCTGCGTAACGAACTAACAAATCTTCATATCATATTAACTGCTCGTTATACTGACTTTAAAAATATTGAAGAGCTGAAGCTCAAGGGTTATGTACACCACATTACAAAGGAAGCTTTTGAGCTTATGCCTGACGAAATTGTAGGTTACTACAAGCTTTGTGGAATTGCCCTTAGTGATACTGATTCTCAGAAGTTATATTCACTGACCGAAGGCTGGATCAGTGCATTGTATTTGATTATGCTCGACTTTATTGCGGAGGGCCGGTATTCAAACACTACCAATATATATAAGCTTCTTGAGAAAACTGTATTCACATCCTTCTCTGAAGGAATTAAAGACTTTCTCCTGACTATGTGCATTTTTGACAGTTTTACTCTGGAGCAAGCCATATGCATTTGGAATAATGATAATGCTGAAATGCTGATTGCAGAAATATCCGGGAAAAATGCCTTTGTCAATTACAATGCCAACATAAAGACATTCCAGATACATAATATGTTTGAAACCTTCCTGAAAGAAAGATTTGACATCAGGGAAAAACGCTTCCGGGATGGAGTATATCAAAGAGCGGCAGAATGGTTTGTGAAAAAACGCGAATATCTTAATGCCTTGCATTATTATCATTTGTGCGGGAATCACGATGCATTACTGACCATTCTGGAACAATCCAGATCAAAAATAATCAACAATGAGCATAAGACAGTTCTAATACAGTATCTTGAGGATTGCCCGCGGGAGATAAGGGCTCGCCATCATTTAGCCCTGCTTATCTATGCTGTACGTTTATTTACGTTTAATGAAAAAGAGCTATTTAAAAAAACATGTATGGAGATCACAACCAACATCCTGTCGGATGCCGACCTGGATGAAATTACAAGGAATCAGCTGCTTGGAGAGTTTGAGTTGGTTTTGAGTTTTACAAAATACAATGATATCAATGGCATGTCCGAACATCACAGAAAAGCATGCAAGCTTATGAGCAAGGATACCTCGGTAATTGATAAAGATGGCATCTGGACCTTCGGGTCTCCGTCGGTTTTATATTTGTTTTATCGGGAGTCAGGCGCACTTGAGCAGCATGTGAGAAATATGACAGACGCCATGCCTTATTACTATGAAACGACCTGTGGACATGGATACGGGGCAGAGCATGTGATGCAGGCCGAATGGCATTACTATCTGGGCAGGCTTGATGATGCCGGGATAGCGCTGCATAAAGGTCTTTATGACGCCCGGACCAAAAAGCAGACGGCTATAACCATATGCGCAAACTTTTTACAAATGCGCATCGCGCTGTTCAAAGGAGACTTAAAATATGCGCATGACCTTCTGCAAAGCATGCGGGCTGAGATGGTCAAAAACCGGGAATACATATTCATTCATACCCTTGATATGTGCGAATCCTTCATATATGCCGCTCTGAAGCAAACGGCGAAAATACCTGTATGGATTGCTGAAGGTGATTTTAATTCCAGCCGGCTTTTTTTTCCGACCAAGGCATTTTCCAATATCATATATGGCAGGGTGCTTTTGACAAAAGGCGAATACCTGAAGCTTCTGGGAATCGCCGGCCAGTTCATGGGCATCGCGTCCATTTTCCCGAACCTGCTGGCAAGTATTTATACAAAAATTTATATTGCTGCTGCGAATAATATGATATACAGGTGCGATGAGGCTGTTGAAGCTTTGAAGCAGGCATTGGATATGGCCATGCCGGATAAGTTTTACATGCCATTTGTGGAAAACTGCGATTATATAAAGCCTCTGCTTGAAGAGCTATACAATCAAAGAGCCTACTGTGAGGATATTGCCAGGATTCTTGAACTGTATAAAACATATCAAAAATCTGTTGAGTCGATTACAAAAGAGTATTTCATGGTGAATAAACCTGTTCTGTCAGCTCGCGAGGCAGAGATAGCAAGGCTGGCGGCTGATGGTCTCTCAAACAGGGAAATAGGAGAGAGGCTGTTCATTTCGCAGAATACTGTAAAAACCCAGCTCAAGAGTGTTTTCGAAAAGATGGATATAAACTCGAGGGCGCTTTTGAAGCAATATTTTGATGAAAACACATGATGTCATAATAGAAAGAAATTTGTGATAATAAGCAAAAAATCACCCGCTGGGTGATATAAAACAAATAAAATCCACTATACAATTGTGTATGGTGGATTTTATTTTTGAAGCCTTGCTTTAGCAATGGCCAAAAGTTCAGGGGCAAGATGCCCCTGAGACTTTTTTTGGAGGTGATGAATTGAGTCATATTACAAGTGTGCTACCAAAAGAAGAATACAGGCTGGAGGTTATATTGGACAATGGCAGCAGTGTAACCCTGGACCTTAAAAGCAGAATTCAGACTGTCAGGTTTGGGATTCTCTCGGATAACGAATTTTTTAAAGAAGTTACTACAGATGGGGTTTGTCTATCCTGGAAAGGCAAACTTGAGATATCAATAAATGAGGTTTTTCAACTGGTTCAAAAATGAGAAATAACAAATTTGAAAGGATGGGAAAAATGAAAAAATTTAAAAAAGTGTTATTGAGTGTGGCAATGTCTTTGATATTTTTGGTGACATCATTAACGGTCGGCGGACAACCTGTTATGGCTGCAGATGCACCAACGGTAATCAGTGCCGAGACGACAAGCAGCGGTTCTTCTCTCATTGTAAGCTTCAATAAATCAATGGCTTATTTTGGAACAATAAAACCGGAGGGCTTTTCTATTACTGTTGATGGCATTAGTAGAGCCATACCTGCTTCTAGTCTTAATAATATCTATGCTGATAATACCAAGTACACTTTGGGGCTTAGCTATTTGATACAGCCGGGGCAAACAGTCATATTATCCTATGAGCCTGGAACGGTAAAAGCAGAAGCTTCCGATGGGGGAGTCCTGGAAAGCTTCAGCGGATATCCGGTAATCAACAACGTTACAGGAGCGCCACCTTTTATATTTACCGCAATCACCGATACTAATAGCGCTCTTGATCCCCATGACGGCACACACATATCTCTTAGCTTTAATAAAGCTATGCTTGACCCACCGGCTGCGCCGGGAGGCTTTTCTATAAATGTTGATGGTGTTGACAATGCAGTGGCAGTGACTGACATTGACCATGATTACACGTGGAATTATTATTTAACACTTGCAACACCAATCAGAGGCGACCAGCTGGTGACGGTATCCTATATACCGGGGACTGTTAAATCTGCCGATGGGGGATTGCTGGGAACTGTCGATAAAAAAACGGTACAAAATCATGTACCGCTTAAGCTGACCAGTATAAGCCTGAGTGGCAGCCCATCCAATTATACATATTCAGAAGCAGCCCATACCTATAACGAAGTAAAGGTAGCAGGGAGTGTAGAAAGCATAACTGTAACTCCGACAGGGATAGGCGTGATATACGTTGATGAGAAGATAGTGGCTTCCGGATCTGAATCTGAGCCGATCGCATTAACTCCCGGTGTGGAAAAAAAAATAATTGTAGAAGCCAGACTCGCTGCTCGGAATGAATATGGACATTACAAACCTAACACCTATACAATATATATTACCAGGGGCCTGATTCAGGAGACGCCGACATTCAACCCGGCTCCAGGAGCGGTAGCAATTGGATCAACCGTAGCGATCATATCAGATGGAGCCGATGCAATATACTACACAACAAATGGTGATGCTCCGACAACAGCGTCAACAAACCAGGCAGTGACACCACTTGTGATTAACTCTGCCGGGACTGTAAAAGCAATAGCAGTAAAAGATGGAAAAGCGAACAGCATTATTGGCAGTGCAGCATATACGCAGGCGGCGGCCGGGCTCACCGGGCTGGGACTAAGCGGCAGCCCTTCAAACTACAGCTTCGTGGGCAGCACGTATACATATAACGACGTTACTGTAGCAAATTCAGTTGACAGCATAATCATTACTCCAACCGGAACTGGAACTGAAACTATAACGGTAGACGGAAAGGCAGTAATAAGCGGGACTGCTTCAGCCGCTATTGGGCTGGAACCCGGAACTAAGAAGACAGTCTCGGTAATTGTCAGTGAGACGGGCAAGAGTGCATCAATCTATACCATTGATATAACACGAAATCTGCCGGCACCGGCGACGCCGACCTTTGTACCTGATTCCGGGGCACTTGTATTTGATGCCGAACTTCAGATAGTATCATCTGGGGCAGAGCACATATACTACACAACAGATGGGACTGATCCCGTGACATCTGTAATGGGGACAACCCTCGAATACAATGATGGATCAAGGCCTGTAATAAACAGAAGCATGACGGTAAAAGCTGTAGCAGTTGCTGCAGGGAGTGATGACAGTGCAATCGGAAGTGCGACATATACGCAGGCGGCAACTGCCGACCTCACAGGGCTTGAACTCAGTGGCAGTCCGTCAAACTACAGCTTTGCAGGCAGTACCTATACTTATGGCACTGTAACAGTGGCAAATGCTGTCGACAGCATAACCCTTACTCCAACCGGAAATGGAACTATAACGGTGACAGACGGGACGAAAGTAATAAGCGAGAATACTCCCGCGGTCATTGACCTGACTGCCGGAGTCAAAAGGACGATTACAGTAACTGCAACTGAGACGGGCAAGAGCGCAAAAATCTATACCATAAACATAACAAGATTAAACACGGCGCCGGAGATGCCGACCTTCAGCCCTGCTTCCGGTGAGGTTGCTTTTGGCACCCGGCTTGAAATAACATCGTCTGGGGCAGATCGTTTTTATTACACTACAGATGGGTCTGATCCTGCAACATCTGAGACAGGGACAACCAAGGCATACTATAAAAAATCAGGAATTGTAATAGACAGGAGCATGACCGTAAAAGCTGTAGCGACTGCGGTCGACAGTGAAAACAGTGCAATCGGCAGCGCCATATATACCCAGGCAGCTACTGCAGATCTCACCGGACTGGAACTTAGCGGCAGCCCTTCAAACTACAGCTTTGCGGGCAGCACCTATATATATGATTCGGTAAAGGTGGCAAATTCAGTCGATAGCATAATCCTTACGCCTACGGGGACAGGATTTATAACCGTTGACGGAACGGCGGTTATAAGCGGTACAACTTCAGCAGCCATCGCTCTGACTGCCGGAACTGAAAAGATAATCTCAGTAATAGCTACAGAGCTTGGCAAGAGTGCAAAGACCTATACCATAAAGATAACAAGAGCTAATGCCTACTATCCATATAGCGGCAACATCAATGCAAATACTGAAGAACTTGCACCGGTAGATCCGGAATCAGTACCAACCGGAAGTGCAGCGCCGGAAGTAAAATTTAACGATGTTGCAGACACAGCATGGTATAGAGATGCTGTCTACTTTATTGCGGCAAGGGGCATAACCCAGGGAACGGGTGGCGGCAATTTCAGTCCTGAAGCGAAGCTTACAAGGGCGGAATTCCTGACCATGGTTATGAGGGCTTATGGCATCGAAGCCGATGAAAACCCCACAGATAACTTCTCTGATGCCGGCAACACCTATTACACAGGTTATCTGGCAGCTGCAAAGAGACTTGGCATAGCCGAAGGCATAGGAAACAATATGTTTGCACCGGACAGGGAGATCACCAGGCAGGAAATGTTCACCCTTCTCTATAATGCATTAAAGGGAATCGGTAAACTGCCTGCAGCTGGATCAGTGAAAGCACTGGCAGACTTTAGCGACGCAGACGCAATAGCTGACTGGGCAAAAGAGGCTATGGCTTTCTTCGTAGGAACTGGAAGCATCAGCGGGAACGACGGTATGCTCAACCCCGAAGCAACGGCAACCAGGGCTCAAATGGCTCAGGTGCTGTATAACCTGCTGACAAAATAACAGATGGAAGACCGATAGAAGCAGTTTGACAAAGGGACGGGGGGGAGTGTCAACCAGAGGGTTGACACTCCCCCCCGTCCCTTTGTCAAACCTTCTGAAAAAACAGATTCTATGGCTTCCTCACTTATGTAGTTTATTTTCAGTTTATAATTCTGTGTTTGGCAGGTCCGTTGCCCTATACACAAAAGCCATGATATAATCGTTATAAAATGATATAATTGTATATTAATTACTCTTTATTTGAGATGGGAGAGAAATAATGGAAAACGATAAGAAGATTGCAGTTCTGATTGATGCTGACAATGTATCGGATAAATATATAAAATATATAATTGACGAAATTTCAAACCATGGAATACCTACATATAAAAGGATATATGGGGACTGGACTAAGCCACAGTTGGCGTCATGGAAGAATGTACTGCTTGATTATTCCATAACACCCATACAGCAATATAATTATACAACAGGCAAAAATTCTACCGATGCGGCGTTGATTATCGATGCCATGGATATACTCTACTCAAAGAACGTCGACGGGTTTTGCATTGTGTCAAGCGACAGTGACTTCACCAAGCTGGCAGCGCGTCTAAGGGAAGCCGGCATGCTGGTCATCGGGATGGGGGAGAAGAAAACCCCCACGCCATTCATATCAGCCTGCGAGAAGTTTAAATATCTTGAAGTTTTAGGATCAATGTCGATGTCGGGAAAACCTGCAGAAGCAAAAATCACTAAAGAAACTCATAAGCATGAAGAGCAGAAAGTCGGCATGACCAGCATCGACATATTGATAGCGGCCATCAAAACCATTATTACAGAGATCTCTGATGAAGATGGCTGGGCATTTTTAGGGGAATTGGGCAGCACCCTCAACAAGAGATATCCGGATTTTGATACCAGAAACTATGGCTTTACCAAGCTTACTCCCTTTGTTGCTTCTTTGAATCAATTTGAAATCAGATCGACAAAAACCAGCAATCCAAGCATAAGTCTTAAATATATCAGAAACAGAGAATGAATGCTTATATAGACACTTTCTTCGCCATTAAGTTAACTTTTTGACAAATCTAGTATGAATCAGTAAAAATGCAAACAGGATATGATAAATAACAGGAAGAATTAACCTCATCCCCCTGATAATATTATGTTGTAGAATAACGGGGATAAAGGGGGTCTGTTTTGTGATGGAAAATGAAATGGTAGAAATCAGATGGCATGGCAGAGGGGGGCAGGGAGCCAAAACTGCGTGTCTACTACTGGCGGATGCAGCTTTTAATTCAGGCAAACATGTTCAGGGCTTTCCTGAATACGGTCCTGAACGAATGGGCGCGCCAATAACTGCCTATAACAGGATAAGCCATGAACGTTGTACCGTACATTCAAATATATATTATCCGGATTATGTAGTAGTAGTAGATGAAACCCTACTTTCTTCTGTGGATGTCACAAAAGGTTTGAAGGAAGATGGGGCTATAATAATAAACAGTAATAAGACTCCCGAGGAACTTCGCCCAATGCTTGGCAACTACAAAGGGAAAATCTATTCAATAAATGCAAGAAGAATTTCTGAAGAAACAATAGGGAAAAATTTTCCCAACACTCCAATGCTCGCTGCGGTAGTTAAAATTAGCAAAGTAGTTGAGGCCGAGCATTTCATTAAAGATATGGAAGAATCCTTCAAACATAAATTTGCATCTAAACTCAATTTGGTCATTGGTAATATGAAAGCACTCACAAGATCAATGGAAGAGGTATTGGCAGGATGATAAAAACAGCCGGAGAAATAAACGAAACAACACCTTGGAGAGAGATGACGCCCGGTGGGGAGATCTATGAAGGCGCGACCTCCAGGCAATTCAATACTGGAGACTGGCGGACAAATACACCGGCTTTCATTAAAGAAAAATGCAAAAGCTGCATGCTTTGTGTTCCCTTTTGCCCGGATAGCTCAATACCGGTCAAAGATGGGAAAAGACTTGATTTCGATTTCATGCACTGTAAGGGATGTGGAATTTGTTTCAAAGTATGCCCCTTTGGTGCAATAACCTTCGATAAGGAGGCTGAATAATGGCAATTCGTGATAAGCTTTCCGGCAATGAGGCAGTAGCCTATGCCCTGAAGCAGATAAACCCCGATGTAATGGGAGCGTTCCCGATAACTCCTTCTACTGAAATTCCCCAGTATTTCGCAGCTTATGTTGCAAATGGTGAAGTGGATACCGAATTCGTACCAGTTGAGTCGGAACACAGTTCAATGTCGACCTGCATCGGTGCCCAGGCTGCCGGAGGCAGGGCGGTAACAGCCACATCCTCCTGCGGATTGGCGCTCATGTTTGAAATGCTTTATGTTGCTTCATCGTCAAGGCTCCCAATAACATTGGCTTGTGTAAACAGGGCCCTGACCGGTCCAATCAATATTAACAACGACCATTCCGATTCAATGGGCGTAAGAGATTCCGGCTGGATACAAATATATTCGGAATCCAATCAGGAGGCATATGACAACTTCATTCAGGCAATGCCGATAGGTGAGAATGAAAACGTACGCCTTCCCGTCATGATATGCCAGGATGGATTTATTACAAGCCATGCCGTAGAAAATATCGAACTGTTGGCGGATGGGGTAGTAAAAGATTTTGTCGGTGAATATAAACCTGAAAATTACCTTCTTAAGAGTGAAAACCCACTGGCGGTGGGGCCGTACGATATATCGGCCTATTATATGGAGCACAAGAAGCAGCAGGCTGAGGCGATGAAGAATGCCAAGGCAGTGATCCTTGAGGTTGCAGATAAATTTGCCAGGATTTCCGGCAGAAATTATGGACTATTTGAAGAATATATGATGTCGGATGCTGAAACAGCGCTTGTATTGATAGGATCAAGCACAGGAACTGCAAAAGCCGCCGTAGACCAGCTCAGAAGTGAAGGGAAAAAGGTTGGACTAATTAAAATCAGGGTATTCAGGCCCTTTCCCATGGAGGAACTTGCCGTTGCGCTTTCCCGCGTAAAAGCTGTGGCAGTCATGGATAAGGCCGAAAGCTTTTCTGCATGTGGTGGACCGTTGTTTGCGGAAACCCGCTCAGCTCTTTATGATGTAGATAATCGACCGAGAATGGTCAACTATGTCTATGGGCTCGGCGGACGTGACATAACTGTCAGAGATTTTATATACATCTATGGGAAGCTTGACATTGTCGCTTCATCCCGAAATATCGGTGAAGTATACAGACACATAGGTCAGAGAGAATAGGGGTGAAGGTATGGCATATAATTTGAAAACTGAAGTCGAAAAATCGGAACGCTTTGCCGGAGGTCACAGGCTGTGCGCGGGCTGTGGAGCGGGTATCGCCGTTCGTGGTGTTCTACGGGCGCTGGAACCTGAGGATAAAGCTGTAATAATCAACGCAACAGGCTGCCTTGAAGTGTCTTCTTTCATGTATCCATACACCGCCTGGACCGACAGCTATATACACAGCGCTTTTGAAAACGCAGGTGCGACTGCCGGAGGAGTTGAAGCGGCATACAGGGTATTAAAGAAAAAAGGTAAAATCAAAGACAACTATAAATTTATCGCATTCGGTGGTGATGGCGGGACCTACGATATTGGTTTCCAATCATTGTCCGGTGCCATGGAGCGCGGACATGACATGGTTTATGTATGTTATGACAATGAAGCATACATGAATACCGGCATCCAACGTTCATCCTCAACACCCAGGTTTACAGATGCAACAACCTCACCTGTCGGATCGGTATCCAACGGTAAAAAACAAAACAAAAAAGACCTGACGGACATAATTGCTGCACATAATATCCCTTATGTCGCTCAAACGACTTTTATGGGTAATTTCAAGGACTTGCATGAGAAATCCCGTAAAGCGATATATACAGAAGGCGCAGCTTTTTTAAACGTGCTGTCCCCTTGTCCCAGAGGCTGGCGATACGAGATTGAAGACATTGCGGAAATATGCAGACTTGCCGTTGAAACCTGTGTCTGGCCTATGTTTGAGGTTGAAAACGGGACCTGGCGGTTGACATACCAGCCTAAAGCAAAGCTTCCTGTAGAAGAATTCCTGAAAAAACAGGGGAGATTCGCCCACATGTTTAAAAAGGGTAATGAATGGATGATTGAAGAAACCCAGGCATATGTTGACGCCAAGTGGGAAAAGCTGTTGATCCGCTGCGGTTGATGCTGTTTTATTAATAATATCCCCTCATGCAAAAGAGATCAATCCCGTCTTTGGAATTGGTCTCTTTTGTTTTAATGGCCCGGCGAAACTCAACTAAACAAATTCGTACTCAGGTATTTTTCTCCCCTGTCAGCGAAAAGCACTACTACAAAGCCCTCATCCATATCCCGGATGCATTCCAGCGCGGCCAGCATTGCGGCCCCGCTGCTCATACCCACAAAAATGCCCTCCTGCAGCACGATGGAACGAGCCATGGAAAATGCAGCTTCCGATTCAATCATAACTTTCCGGTCTATCATTGAAGGATCGTATATTTCTGGAACTATTGCCTCCTCCATGTTTTTGAGGCCTTGAATGTAATGGCCTCTCACAGGATGGGCTTCAACCACCTTGACATCCGGATTCTTGTTTTTCAACCCCATACCTATTCCCATTATGGTACCTGAGGTGCCGAGGGCAGAGACAACATGGGTTACTTTTCCCTGGGTATCCTCCCATATTTCATTGGCAGTGGTAAAATAATGGGCCAGCTTGTTGTACTCATTTGAAAACTGGTTTGGCATGAAGTATTTGCCTGGGTTGTTTTGACAAAGCTCATGAGCTTTCCTGATAGCCCCGTCTGTTCCATATGTAGCCTCCGTCAGAGTTATTCTTGCCCCAAATGCTTCAATCATTTTGCGGCGTTCGACGGAAACTGCCTCACTCATTACTATTTCTACTGCATAGCCTTTTACTGCGCCTATCATTGCCAGCCCAATCCCTGTATTGCCTGATGTCGGTTCGATTATCGTCCTGCCATGGGTCAAGGTACCGCTTTCCTCAGCCTGCTCTATCATTTTTAATGCGATACGGTCTTTTATGCTTCCTGTAGGGTTAAAGCCTTCCAGCTTTGCGTACAAAGGTATATGCGGTTTTGGGTTAAGCCTGTTGATCCTTACCAGCGGGGTACGCCCGATGGTATCGAGAATATTGTTATACATATGATTCACCCTTCCGATTTGCTATTACTACTATACTATGTATCAGGGGGACGCTGCAATTATAAAAACGAATAACATACCGGATATTCAATTCATAAGATGATATATGGCAACTCATAAGATGATATATGGCAAGTTATAAGAATGATATATGGCAAGTTATAAGATGAAACAGGACACTATCGGTTTAAATTTTTTTGTAAGGGAGCGGTGGAATACTATGATCGATTATGGATCCAGACCGGAAAGGTTGTATCAAAATATAATTGCTTATGCAAGGGGTGATGTGAACGGTGACAGAATTCCGGACAATGTCTATCTGACTGGAACAAAGGCGCCGGGAACACCGTTTACCCAGAATATCGCCCTTGTTATCCAGAATGGTATTTCGGGTATGTTTACAAGCATTCCACTTAAAGAAAATGCAGGGTATAATCCCTCGTTGCTTTTGGTTGATTATACCGGTGACGGTGTGGATGACATCCTGGTAAGCATTGCGACCGGCGGTAGTGGCGGTATCATGTACTACTATATTTATTCATTTGTTAACAATACAGCGCGGCTGCTTTTCGATTTCAATGACTACAATGAGGAATATACATATCTTGTTACTTATCAGGATAATTACAAGGTTGAAGTTATCAGCAACAAGAACAATAAAAAATACATCATAGACTTATCCTATAAAGGCAGTGACTATTTAAACGAAATTTATGACGGGAGAGGAAAGCTGAAGGCTCCTGTCAGTGGATTCGTCAATCCGTTGAGCGGGCTGTATCCAGTAGATTTCGATTCAAATAAGGTATTTGAACTGCTGGCATATCAAAAAATCGCCGGAAGATATAACGCGGATTCGATTGGATATGTTATGAACACCTTGAAATGGGATAACGTAAGGTTTGCCTTGGAAAATCAGAATGTGGCTGTTTTTGGTTCAGAAGTATAGAATAGCTGTTTTTGTTTACTAGATTAGAAGGAATTCATTATTGTATTAATTTGTAAATGTTATTATAATTGGATTGCGCACAATAACGATAGCCGAAACAAACCGGTTTATAGGGGGTTGCCTTGTGAAAGTGTTAAATTCACCATATTTGACTGATAGCAAACGTCATATAAGGAAATTGATTGATTTGTTATCTGATAATTATGGGTATGTTTCAATTTTAGGTACCGATACAAAGGGCAAAAGCTTTAAAGTTTCAAAAAAAGGTATTGAGATCAATGATTCCAGTCTGGCAGAAAGAGGCTTTGTTGCCAGGATACATAACGGGGTTAATTACTCAGAATATTCTTTTAATGAAATCAATGAGGACAAGCTGTTTTCCATTGCCGGAGAGATAAAGGAAAAATTGGGCAGAATGTCCGGCGATTTGTTTAAGAATCAGTATGCGGTAATTACTGAAGATGCCATTGAAAATAGCTTTTACAGTGATATTTTAATAAACCCGGAAGAGATCGGCACAGAGGTGATCCTTAAATCCCTGATTGAGATAAAGGACGCAGCTTTGGCATATTCGGACGAGGTTGTCGATTTTAGAGTAACATATAATACCACTCATGTATCCAAGCTTTTCATATCCGGTAAAAAAGAACTGGAGCAATCATATATTACGGGAGAAGGGTACTTGTATTCCTTAGCCAGAAGAGGGGATAAAGCAAAGTATTTTTTCAAAACCTTTTCAGGCCTTAAGGGTTTTGAGCTGGTCGATGAGCTTAAAGGGGCATATATTGAAGCTGCAGAACAGAGCATCAAGCTCCTTGATTCGAAAACGGTTGAGCCGGGAGAATACGATGTCATATGTGACCCCGACATAACAGGGTTGATTGCTCATGAAGCTTTCGGGCATGGAGTGGAAATGGACATGTTCGTCAAAGAGAGGGCTAAAGGCGCCGAGTTTATCGGTAAAAAGGTAGCTTCTGAAAAGACTGTGATGCATGATGGCGCAGCGGCAGCAAAACATGTATCTTCATATTACTTTGATGATGAAGGGACTATAGGTACCGACACGGTAATCATACAAAACGGGATTTTAAAAACCGGCATATCGGATTTAATATCAGCTATAAAATTGGGTACTGTCCCAACCGGAAACGGTAAAAGGGAGTCCTTCGAAAGAAAGGCTTATGCAAGAATGACGAACACCTTTTTTGAGGCAGGTGAGGATAAACTGGAAGATATGCTGGCTTCCATAAAAAAAGGTTATCTGTTGGAAGGGATGTACAGCGGCATGGAAGACCCAAAGAATTGGGGTATCCAATGTATGGCTTTTCTTGGAAGGGAAATCATAGATGGCCGGCTGACAGGCAATCTGATATCCCCCGTACTGCTGACGGGCTTTGTCCCTGACCTGTTGAATTCCATTTCAATGGTTTCCGAAAAGGTTGAACTCAATGGTGCCGGTTTCTGCGGCAAAGGGTACAAGGAATATGTCAAGACCTCATCCGGTGGCCCATATATCAAAGCGAAAGTGAGGTTGGGATGATGCTTGATAAGATAAGACAAATTCTGATCAGTAATAGGGATATAGATGGTTTTAAAATCAAAGAGAGCAGGACAGAGGCTATTGAACTGTTTCTGGTCAAAAAGAATGTCGATATGGACAGGGCTAAAAATGTCAATCACTTCATAGTTACTGTTTACAAGGACATCGAAGAAAACGGCAAAAAATTCACCGGGTCATCTACAATAAACATACATCCTTCAATGAACGATTCAGAGTGCGCGGAAGCAATAAGAGATGCGGCTTTTGCAGCGCAATTCGTTAAAAATCCATATTACCCGCTGGTAAAGCCGACAGCTGAATATAAGGAAATTGAAGCTGGTAAATTTTCAAAAGGAGATTTGACTTATTGGATTAATGAATTATCGAAGGCAATATATAAAAATGACATCTATGAAAAAGGAGGTATCAACTCCTGCGAAATTTTCCTGAATAAGGTGTATACCCGGATAATAAATTCAGAAGGCGTAAATGCAGAATCTATAGATTACGAAGGTATGGTTGAATTCATTACCATTTGGAAGGATAAGGGCGAAGAGGTTGAGCTTTACAGGTGCATGAATTTCTCTGATTTTGATCCCGATGCGTTGTCGGGAGAAGTTGAAACCATGACATGCATGTGTAAAGAAAAAGCTATTGCTAAAAACACCCCCGTTCTTGAGAAATCTTCTGTAATACTGACCCGTGATGCAGTTAAGGACCTTTTTTCATTCTATTTGGCCAAAAGCAGTGCGGAAGCTGTTTATAAACAGGAATCCACATGGAAACCGGGAGACAAAGTACAGGGAGAGGATGTTAAAGGAGATCTCATAACAATTACACTTGATCCCTTCATGAAAAACTCGACCTGTACGGGAAGCTTTGATGAAGATGGCTTCCTTCTGGAGCCTGTGATCATTTTGGAAAATGGGGTATTGAAGAGATACATTGCAGACACCAGACATGCCTGGTATTTAGGTGTTGAGCCTACAGGATCCATTGAGAACATGGTAGTAAAGGGGGGCAGTAAATCCATCAATGAATTAAGACAGGAGCCCTGCCTTGAAACAGCTGCGTTTTCTGATTTTACCGTTGACGACCTTACCGGTGATTTCTGCGGCGAAATAAGGCTGGCCTGGTATATCGATGGTGGGAAGGCCGTCCCGGTCACCGGAGGTTCCATATCGGGAAACATAAATGAATTGCATGACGAAATGTTTTTATCCGGGGAGCTTCAGAAAGATAATAATTTTGAAGGCCCGAAGGCAGTCAAATTGTTGAATGTAACGATATCCGGCGTTTAGGGGAGCAGGGTGACCTGTTATCAAATCTTACGGCTAACTATGACTAAAAATATAATTAAAATAAAAAGAGGGGAATCAAAATGTGGACAATTAAAAAGGCATGGTACAGATCATTTCAGGCAGTATTCAATATCGGTGCGCGCTTTTTGTCATGGCGCAAGGCGAATCCTGTCAAGGGAGCTGGAAGCATAAATAAAATTCCCGAATTGATGGCGAAGCTGAAGGTGAAGAAACCCATTGTCGTCACAGATCCGGGCCTGATGAAAGCCGGAGTAGCAAGCCGAGTGCTGGAAGTCCTCGAAAAGGCCAAAGTTCCTTATACTCTATATGACAAGGTAGAGGCAAATCCTTCAGTCAATACTGTAAATACCATTTATAAGCTTTATGTTGAAGAGGAATGCGACGGATTCATAGCAATCGGTGGCGGTTCTGCCATGGATGCAGCCAAAGCCGCGGGTGCGCGGGTGGCCAGGCCAGGGAAGAGTGTCAACCAATTGGGCGGGCTGCTTAAGGTCCTGAAGAAGATTCCACCGTTTATCGCCGTTCCCACCACAGCCGGCACCGGATCGGAAACCACTATTGCCGCGCTTATAACTGATACAGACACCCACCACAAATATGCCATCATGGATCTGCGCCTTATCCCGCTTTATGCCATACTGGATGCGGACCTGACAGTCGGTCTGCCGCCGGGCATCACCGCCACAACCGGCATGGACGCGCTCACACACGCGGTGGAAGCTTATCTGAGCTGGACATATAATACAAGGGAGAGCATACAGTTCGCTGAGGACGCGGTAAAAGATATCTTCAAGTATCTTGAACGGGCATACAAAGACGGCTGTGATATCGACGCGCGTGAAGCCATGCTTAACGCATCCTATAAGGCTGGCTTCGCTTTTACACGTGCCAGTGTAGGTAATGTCCACGCTATCGCCCACACTCTGGGTGGACTCTACAACACAGCTCATGGACTTGCTAACGCCGTCATCCTTCCCATAGTACTTGAGGACTACGGCGTGGCAGTATATGCCAAGCTCGCACGTCTGGCGGAACTGGGAGGAGTTGCAGATTCAGGTAGCGAGGCTGATAAGGCTATAGCTTTTATAAAAGAGATAAGGGATATGAACACTCGAATGAACATACCGGCCGGGTTCGATTTCATCAAGGATGGGGATATCGACCGTATGATCAAATGGGCGGGAGCGGAGGCCAACCCAATATATCCTGTTCCGGTGCTATACACTCCTGAACGTTTCCGTTCCGTCATTCAGAAAATCCGCATGTAATAACTGTTCGGAAAGGAGCAAAACGATGTATCATATCTTAGAAAATTGCACAGGATGCACTGCCTGCGCAAAACTTTGCCCTGTGTCGGCTATAACTGGGGAGCGCAATCAGTTACATGCCATAAACGAAAAACGCTGCATAGAATGCGGTGTATGCGGCAGGATCTGCCCTAAGGGAGCCATAACAGACGGCTCGGGTACAATCTGTAATCCCGTGCCAAGAGCAAAGTGGGAGAAACCGGACATAGACAAAGGCAGATGTACTGCATGCGGGATATGTGTTTTCGTATGCCGCGCCAAGGCACTCCGAATTGCCATGCCGGTGTTCAAGGGTGATATACATGTGGCGGCAGAGCTTTACGAACCTAAAAAATGTGTGGGTTGTGCACTTTGCAGCCTGGAATGTCCTATCAAAATAATCATTATGAAAGGGGATGTAGAAAAATGAGAGACCCTGTCTATGCAACGGTAGACCTAAGCTCCGGAAAGACGGGCGATTACTGCATCTCCCATGAGTATTTCAAAAGATACATCGGCGGCAAAGCTATGGGAGCCCGACTTCTGTTGGACATGACCGAGCCGGGGATTGAACCCCTTGCTGCGGAGGCTGTTATGATAATAAACACCGGCCCTTTGAATGGAACCGGTGCACCATCATCCAGCCGCTTCAACATGTCCTTCAAAAATGTCATGACCGGCGGTATTGCATCATCCAACTGTGGTGGCGATTTCGGGATAATGATGAAGAAAGCCGGCTTTGACGGCATAATCATAACCGGGAAGGCTGAAAAGCCTACCACCATCGAGCTGGTTGACGGAAATGTCAGACTGCTGGATGCTACAGCACTCTGGGGCTTGGACACGGAGGAAACTCAGGAAAAGTTGCCTGAAGGCTACGGCAAGCTGGTCATCGGAACCGCGGGAGAACACCTGGTCCGCTACGCCGCTGCTGCGTCCGGAGAACGAATGAGTGGCCGCTGTGGAACCGGAGCGGTGCTTGGCTCAAAAAACCTAAAAGCCCTCATCGCCTATGGTACGATGAAGCCGGAGATATATAACCAAAAGAAATTTGATAAATTCCTCGACAAATGGATAAAATTCATCCGGAATCACCCAATGACCGGAGAAGCTCTGCCGCGTTTCGGCAGCGCAGGACTGGTCAACAAGGCAAACGCATCAAACGCAATGCCCACCCATAACTTCAAATATGGCCACAGCGATAAAGCTGACGCTGTCAGCGGAGAAACTATCGCAGAAACTGTGCTCACCCGCAACTCAGGTTGCGTAAGTTGTCCTATTCGCTGCGAGCGTCGGGTAAATGTCGATGGCAAGGAGGTCAAGGGGCCGGAGTATGAAACTCTGGGTCTTTTTGGACCCGGCATCGACTCTGGAGATCTTGACACAATTATAAAACTGAATTATATCTGCGATAAACTGGGGCTGGATACAATCTCCCTCGCGTCCAGTCTCGCCTTTGCCATGGAACTGAAGGAAAATGGCGTTGCCGACTTCGGCGTGGAGTTCGGAAAGGTGGACAATCTTGTAGATGTGGTGCAGAAGATCGCAGTTCGGGAGGGCATATACTCCGATATAGCAAACGGCAGCAAGTGGATGAGTGACAAATACGGCGGCAAGGGATATGCTATGCATGTTAAAGGGCTTGAAATGGCCTCATATGAGCCCCGGCGCTCGGTGGGCATGGGATTGGGCTACGCCACTTCCAACCGCGGCGGTTGCCATCTCAATGGTGGATACCTGGCCCTTCTGGAATCTGTAGGTGTACTTACCATGGATGCGCAAAGCCCAAATAGCAAAGCCGAATTTTCTGTTTTTCTGCAGGATAGCCTTGAGTCGGTATCTTCTGCAGGTTGCTGCCTGTTTTCTGCCCAAACCTTTGTCCCGGCCATTTTCTTCAATCTCGGTCCTGCCCACTGGATCACCCGTATGGTGGGAAAAATAGCCACGAATGCCGGTGTTGCGTTAAAACTCATGCTCAAAATGACGAATATAATCTGCTTTAACTCCTTGTATCTCCTGCCCCATGCGGAAGGTATAAGTCTGGCCACCGGGTTTGTAATGCACACCGGCCGATTCATTGACCTAGGCGAGCGGGCATTTAACCTGGAAAGGCTATATAATCTACGTGAAGGCCTCACCTCCAAGGATGACACCCTGCCCAGCAGGCTGATAAATACACCCCAGGTGAAAGGCTGCCCGGATACCGTTGTCCCGCTTGACGTGATGTTGCCCAAATACTATTCTATCCGCGGCTGGGATGAACATGGAGTGCCAACCGCAAAAAAACTCAAACGATTGGGGATAGAGTAAAATGGTACAGTTAAGCTATCGAGGTGAACTACGGACAAAAATCGGGAAGCCGGGTGAAACCATTGATGCCGCAAAGATAAAGGATGTACTTCGTTATATAAGGGCTTCATATGGCTCAGACGCCTTTAAAGAGTCTAAAAAGATGCTCATTGTTGTCAACGATGAAAGCATAATGCTTCGCAAAGTTTTCAATACAACCCTTGAGGACGGGGACATCGTTGGATTCCTGCCAATTTGCAGCGGAGGATAACTGCTGAAGATAAAGAAAATGGTACTGGGTTCATATGCCAAGTGCTATTTTTTTTGTCTGGATTTAAGTTGGTTTTTATGAGCCTGGAATCTTTGGCCAATTAATTCATAAAATATAGTGCTTGTGTTAATTATCAGTACGTTATATAATTTTTTATAGTACCACAATATGGCAGAAATAACTTAAATAACCAATTGGTAACCGCGAATATTATTATTAAAATTTAAATTCTTAAGGGAGGCGTAAAAATGACGAAACGTTTAGTTTCAATGGCAATCCTGGTTCTGATGGCTTTTTCACTTTTCAGCGGATGCGGCACTACAAAACCTGCAGATACCGCAGCACCTGCAGAATCCACACAAGCTGCGCAACCACAAGCTGAGCAAACACAACCAGAGGCGACCACGGCCACTGCAACCACCGTAGAAACACAAGCTGACGCCGGAGTTGTTTTGCCACTCACTAAAGAAAAAGTCAACCTTTCATACTGGATGTTCTTCAATCCCAGGGCAGAAGCATTTATTAAAGACATGAACGAAAACTATGTTTATGCTGAAGCCGAAAAAAGAACCAATGTCCATATCGACTTCCAATTAGTCCATCCCATGCAGCAGGTTGAGAAGTTCAACCTTGCGATGGCTGCCGATACTTATCCGGATATGGTCCTGAACCTCTCGGGCCTTTATACCGGCGGCCTTGACAAAGCCATCAGTGATGGTGTGTGTATCAGGCTCAATGATTACCTGAATAAGCTGCTTAATTACCAGAAGGTTGCCGAGGTATCGGCTGAAGCTAAGAAAAATGCAAGGACTGACAGAGGGAACCTGGGCGAGTTCATGTCGGTTATGATCAATGAAAGCGGAGCCGGCAACGGGCCGATGATAAGGGGCGATTGGCTGGAAGAGCTAGGCTTGGCAAAGCCTGAAACTTATGATGATTATTACAACATGCTTAAGGCCTTCAAAGAGAAGAAGGGCGCAACAGGGGCATACTGCATGCAGGCCAAGGGTGTGCCGACCGGGAACTACCTTGTGGCAGGATACGGAATAGCCGGCGTCTGTGCTACCGATCCTATCCTTGAAGTGCCATTTTACCAGGTGGACGGTAAGGTCAAATTCGGACTTATCGAACCCGGCTTCAAGGAATATATCACCATGATCAGTAAATGGTATTCCGAAGGCTTGATTTATAAGGATTACCTGAAAAATACAGGCTTTAACAATACCGAGGTTGAAAGCGCTATTCTGAATGGAGAATCAGGTCTATGGTATTCGGATATTTCAATGCTGCCTATGTATGATAAGAGGGCAAGTGATACCAAATTCAAAACCATTGCCATTCAGGACGCTGTAAAGAACAAGGGCGACCAGATGCATATAGGCACAAACCTTTCCAATTACAAGGGCGGTGGCGTTAGTATCACCGATAACTGCAAAAACCTTGACATAGCTCTGGCTTGGTGTGATTACTGGTATTCAGAGGAAGGTCAACTCCTCGCCAACTACGGTATTGAAGGCCAGACCTTCACCTATTTCGATGGAAAGCCTGTGCTGACGGATTTGATATTCAACAACAAGGATATGGATTCCCAGCTGGCAATCTTCGTATACCTGCTGGAACAGGGTGGCTTTGTACAGGACAGGTCAAGAACCGATCCAGGTTATACCAGAGAGCAGTTGGATGCCGGCAGGATATGGCTGACAAACAAGGACTACAGCTACCTGATGCCTAACATTTCCCAGACGCCTGATGAGTCAACGGAGTTCAGCGGAAAGATGAATGATATCCTCACCTATTCAATGGAATCGATCCATAAGTTCATAATGGGTAAAACACCACTCACTGAATATGACAATTTCGTAAAGAACATTAAAGATATGGGAATTGACAGGTGTATCGAATTAAGGCAGGCTGCCGTAGACAGATATTACAAACGCTGATTTATTGTTAAAAGCACCTTGGGGTTGTTTTATGGGAGCCCCAGGGTGCTTTTTTTGTTTTGAATAAAATGATTATTGACACCGGACAACTGTCCTGTATAATTTCTATATAGAGAGGACAACTGTCCGGTGCTTTTTGCATGTTAATTCATGCTTTTGCATGCTTTTGCATGGGGATACTGAATACTCTGTGTACGCTGGATGATGTGGTGATGAAAGTAAGAGATTTTAAGGGGGTTTTATATAATGTCTTATATTATTGGGCAAGATTGTTCCACCTGCCATTATTGTGCGATGGAATGTCCTGCGAAAGCAATACGTTTTGTAGGTGTAGAATATGCAATCGATCCGGATATGTGCACTGACTGCGGAAATTGCGCAATGGTATGTCCGTCGGGTATTATTTACAAGCCTGGCGAAGAGGAGAAAGCAGAAAAACACGACCTCATAACCAGAACCTGTGATCTGGTGGTCCTGGGAGCGGGCGGCGCAGGCCTGGTCGCAGCGGTGAAAGCAGCACAGTTAACCGGAAAAAAGGTGATTGTGCTGGAAAAGGCCAGGAAGCCCGGTGGTAATTCGAATCTGGCCCATGGCTTTATTATGAGGTATTCCAAATTGCATGAAGCCGCTGGACTTCCGGACACCAGGGAGGAATTCATAGATAGCGTTTACAAAAGTTCAAAAGGAAAGTTGGATTATAATCTGCTGAAAAAAGCGACATATGCCTTGAGTGATATGTTCAGTTGGTTATGCGATCTGGGAGGATACGAGGAATATTTCAAACTCAGGGAATTGAAGGCTATGAATGTAATCATGGTTGATTTTCCCAAGCGCAGCTTTGAGAATCTTAATTGCAACGATCATTCCATGGGACCGGGCTGGATGGGAACCTATGTAATACGGAAGATGCTGGAGGAGGCTAAAAAGCTTGGCGTAGAAGTATATACCGGGCATAGGGCCAGTAAACTGCTGGTTGATGAAAAGGGCAGGTTTACAGGGGTCCTGGCCGACGATCCGGGTGGACAGACCAGGGTAGATGCAAAATGCTGCATCATGGCTACAGGTGGTTTCTCCAGGAGCAGGGAGATAATGAACAAAGTCCGTCCAACTTTCTATGAAGATTTTCCGGTACACAGCTTTTCGGTGGCTTCCTGTACAGGAGACGCCATCAACATGGCAGAAGCTATCGGAGCCCAGTTGGATATGGATACAGTCAAGATACCGATGTTCGGTCCTACACACCACCCATACAATTACGGCGTTGTAAGGCTGGTAGGAAACCCGGAGTGCGTCATGATCGACCTGAACGGCAAGAGGTTCCAGAACGAGGGCGGAAGACCGGATATGTCTTTCATGAGTATAATGGAGAAACTGCCCAGAAAGGTTGCATATGCCATAGCTGATGACAACACTGTGTCCATTATGGGCGAGAGGCTTGTCCTGTCGGCTTCAGAGGAGCCGGAAGTGCAAAAAGGATATATTACATACAGGGAACAGCTTGATGAGGAAGCAAAGCTTGACCTGGCCGCCAAAAAAGCAGAAACCATAGAAGAGCTGGCAACGCTTATAGGTATTGACCCTGATGCATTAGCTGCAGAAATCAGAAAATATAATGAGTTTTGTTCCAATGGAATTGATGCGGATTTCGGAAAGGATGGCTCTCATTTGGTACCTGTTAAAAATCCACCATACTATGCAATTTTCCTCACACGCTTCAATGAAGGGGCTGTAGGTGGTATTGTAAACGATGAAAACCTGCGGGTCCTTGATAAAAACAACAGGCCTTTCGAAGGTTTGTATACAGTAGGCGACTGCTGCAAGGGGCTGATTAAGACAGATGATGCAGGAGGCAAATTCGGGGAAATGCCTTGGGCGATGGCAAGCGGCTATTTAGCCGGCTACGAGGCCGCAGCTTATCTGACAAAATAAGCATGGTCAAACCTTTGTTCCATATACAGGCTTGACCACAAGGTAGCCTATGCATCACAAGAACCGTCCCTAAACATCATTCTTCTTTGCGTCCGCTGCTGTATAACATCAGAACCAGCAGCGCGAATGCATTTGCAACGGCTACAACGACATACATCATTCTGAAGCCGCTATTCAAAGTATCCTTGAAGGTCGTATCCAGCTCAGGCCTCATTGCCTCAAGTTTAGCAAGATAATCATTCTCCGCCTGCTCGAAGACATCGGGTATGGATGCTTTAAGCGCTGCCATTTTGCCCAGTGCAGCATTCATTGAGACTTTCTCCCCTTCTATTTCTGCTATTGCTGCAACAAGCCCGGCTCGCTTTGTCTTGGTTTCTATGATACCGGCAGCCAGTTCTTCTTTTTCTGCAGCCATTTCCTTAAGCTTCTCTGAAAGCTGGTCCCTGGCGGCAGTCAATTGTGCTGTTTGTAATCCTGCGTTGCTCATCCGGGCAATCGAATTGTTCTGTTGATCAAGCCCAGCCTGCATTTTTGCCATTGCAGCAGTTATTCCTTCAAAGCCCGCTGTCATTTCCGCAATAGCTGTGTCCATACCGGCTACACCTTCTCCCATTTCTGCCTGGGCTGAGTTCATTCCGGAAAGGCCTTCCGCCATTTTGTCGGCACCAGTCTGTATTCCGTTTTGAATTTTTTCAATGACTGCTGGTGTATTGTCGTCAAACATACCTGAGGCAAATGCTTTTGTCCTGTCTGTTATATTTGTTACATCGGCAGTCTTCAGGTCATCCAGAATATCTTCCGGTATCTCGCCGTTACCGGACATGTCAAAGCTCATTGCACCCATAGTGCTGAAATCAGGAATTTCAACATCTCCCATCATCTCTGCAAATTTCGGATTTTCCTTCAGCTTGCTGAAATAATCCGTCAGCTCCTCAGCCTGTGATATTTTTGGAGCTGTTGGCTGCGGAAGCATACCCATCAGATTATCCTGCACCAGCATACCTGCCTGTGCAATAAAACCTATCATAATGGCTGGTGATACCGCAGTACCGATTGAACGGATGAGGGAGATGGCAGCAAGTGATGAATTTGATTCTTCCTTTTTCGTATTCTGTAGCATCATATAATTCAAAGGAGTACCCATTGTAAAGCCCATACCGAGGCCGATGAGTATCAAGCCGATAAAAACCGTGATAAAACTCGAATATGGAATTGTTACGAATATAAGGAAGAGTGCACCTGTTACAGATATGGCAAATCCTGCACCGAAAATCTTTTTGACACCCATTTTATCTATAAGGTTACCGCTGAGGGGAGCTGCGACGCCTGCGAAAATCCCCAGGATAGCTACAAAATAGCCTCCGGTTCCTGTGGGTATCTTTAGTGTATTCTCTGCAAACTGCGGCACGAAGACCATTCCCATCATGCTTACACCTACGATGAAGGAGAGAATCAGAGTTATCACAATCTGCCTGTTGGTGAAGTATGCAAGGTTGAGTATGGGGTCCTCTGCTTTTTTCTCAATTATGATGAACAGGGGCAGCATCAGTACAAAGGCAATAAGGAACGGATAAACAGTTGTACTTGTTATTGTTGCACCGAAGTTAAAAAAGTCTACGCCTTTGAGTCCATATAACAATGACAATATCATTGCCACGATGACCAGGGTGCCGAGTTTGTCAATCTTTTTAACCTCTTCAGATTTGTGGTTGGGCAGGAAAATAAAGCAAAAGACAATTATTAAAAAGCAAATCGGTATGTTAATGTAGAAAAGCCATTTCCAGTTTTCATTGCCCATAACGTTCAATACAACACTGCCTGCAGTCGAACCCAATATGTTAGCAATGCCATATACGCCTCCGATGATTCCAAGTGCCATGCCGCGCTTTTCTTCAGGAAAGCTTGTGCCGAATTCCGCTGTAGCTATCGGCATGATACCGCCACCACCCAAAGCCTGGATAGCACGGCCTGCCAGCAGCATGGTGAAGTTGCCTGATGCGGATGATAGACCGCATATCACAGAACCGAGGCCGAAAAGGAATATGCTGATGATAAAGATATACTTCCTGCCAAGCTTGTCGGCAAGCTTGCCTGCAATAGGGATCGCTGCAGCGTAGGCAAGAGTGTATATATTGATCATCCAGATGCCTGTGACATCATCTACACCAAGGCTTCCCTGGATGATAGTTCGGGCTGGTGTTATAATTCCTGTATTCAGCGCCCCGATAAACAACCCAAATACATAGAGCACCATGACTAAAACAAGGCGCTTGTTGTCAATCTCTTTAAGCTGGTCAACATTGCTGTGTCCAATTTTTGTCCCCATTAAAATCCTCCTGAATGATAAATGCAGATTTAATTTATTGCATAGTAGTATATGCTATGTGAACACTGTTCACTTTGAGTCAAAAAAAAGTCAGACTAACATCTTTTTAATAAAACTCTCCAGAGTATTGAATTCAAATCCCGTTTCCGCGCTATATGATAGAAAGACCCTTGCCAGTAAGTCGGCGAAGACTGCTTCGTTTTCAGGAGCTACATGGTTATGGAGTACATCAAGGATTTTTTGGTTAAGCTGATTCCTTGTGCTCCTTTTCTTTTCATGTATGTGGTGCATATCGAAATTATCGAATTCTTTGAGACCGTCCCCAATCCATATACTGTGAATAGATTGAACAAAATTGCTGAGCTCCTCAAAAATGCACCTTAATCTTTCGAAACAATCCGTATTTACCTTTGTGTTTCTGTCCATTCTCCGCAACGTCAGCTCCCATTCCTGCATAATGATAGCAGCCAGAACCTCCTGCTTCGAAGAGAAATAATTATAGAGAGTTCCAGTGCCAATGCCGCATTTTGCTGCTATATTACGGATATTCAACTCGGTTTGGCCCGATTCTGCCATCATTCCGCGGGTGACACCAAGTATATGTTCCCTCACATTCTGCAAATTCTTAGGCATATGAGCGACCTCTCTTCCACTGTATTTTTCATGAACAATGTTCATATAATTTTTATATTACACTGCAGTTTTATTGGTGTCAATAGCCACACGGAAAACTCATAAACATCATATTTCCTAAGTGTTGCTATATTTCTTAAGACGTGGTATGATGTAAATGTATTATTGTTTTTTCAACTGCCTTACACCGACAGGCAATATGGTTATCGGGATTCTAGAGCGGGAAACTCAATTCTATGGGTAACCGGCTCTTTTTATATTTGTACTGATTTGTACAAGGAAAAGAGGTTTAAATGGGGAATGATAGATTGCAACTGTTTGTGAAAAAAGCTGGAGAAATGGCCTTAGGCAATGTTTGGGGTGAAAATGCATATAAAATCAATATGGCGATCCTGGGAATGGATCAAAATAATTGTGCTGCATATACAAGACTGGCTAAATACTATAAGATGAACAGCAATGTCGAGGAAGCAAAAAACATGTATCTGAAGGTGTTGGATATAGAACCTGCCAACCGTGGGGCCTTAAACAACATTATGGATATCGAAAAGGACCAGAGGGAAAGCGATCGTATAGAAAAATTGAAAAGCACCGGTGAGTTACTAAAAGAAGGAAACAGTTCCATGCTGAAGGGAAGATATAAATATGCCGTGAAGGTATATTCCAAAGCGTATGGAATGGAACCATCATTGAATTTCGCAGTAAACCTGGCGTCTGCATATAAAAAGGCAGGCAGGCAGGACATGGTTGAACAGTTATACCAAAAACTCATTGATGAAAATTCCAAAGAAGCTGATGCAAGTGTTATCAGCAAAGAATTTAGGATTTTACTGGTGAAGGAAATGAGTATAGTTGATTAACCATCAATAAAGAAGGAGAAAAAAGATTGAATTTTGAAGAACTAAACATTATAACACCTATCCTTAGAGCTATTGACAATGAAGGATATACAGCGCCTACACCGATACAGGAACAGGCGATTCCCCCAATACTCGAAGGCAGGGATCTGCTCGGATGTGCTCAGACAGGAACGGGAAAAACAGCAGCATTTGCAATACCAATGCTACAGAATCTTTACAAGGAAAAGTCATCAGAAAAAGGGACAAGGGCCATAAAAGCCTTGATTTTGACTCCTACACGTGAACTTGCAGTTCAGATAGATGAGAGCCTTACTGCATACGGCAAGTATACAGGAATCAGACATACCGTTATTTTCGGCGGAGTATCGCAGGTTCCGCAGACAAACGCATTAAAATCAGGAGTGGATATTCTGGTTGCAACTCCGGGAAGACTCCTTGACCTTGTGAACCAGAGGTACATCAACCTGGGCCAGATAAAGATTTTTGTCCTGGATGAGGCAGATCGTATGCTTGATATGGGATTTTCACATGATGTTAAAAAAATAATTGCACAAATTCCGACCTCAAGACAGACACTTTTATTTTCAGCAACCATGCCACTGGAAATCAAATCACTGGTCAATACCATCCTGTCAAACCCTGTCAAGGTTGAAGTGACACCTGTTTCATCAACTGTCGACACCATAGATCAGACGGTGTATTTCGTAGACAGGAAAGACAAGAAATCGTTGCTGATTCAGCTGCTTAAGAATAAATCCATCGATTCAGCGCTGGTGTTTACTCGGACAAAGCATGGCGCGGATAAGATCGTAAAGGATCTGGAGAAAGCCAGGATATCGGCTCAAGCTATTCATGGCAATAAATCGCAGGGAGCCCGGCAGATGGCATTGAATAATTTCAAGCTGAAGCGGACAAGGGTTCTGGTTGCGACTGATATAGCCGCAAGAGGAATTGATGTGCATGAGCTTTCCCATGTTATCAATTTCGATTTGCCTAATGTACCGGAAACTTATGTACATCGTATAGGCAGAACCGGAAGAGCAGGATTGGGAGGCACAGCCCTCTCGTTTTGCGACGTTGAGGAAAGGGAATACCTGAGAGACATACAGAAACTTATATCGAAGAAAATTCCTGTCATTGACGAACAGGCTGTTTTACTTAGTGCAATAGGTTAATAATTAAAGATAAACAAATAATTGGAGGTGTGTGATTATTAGAAAAAATGAATTGGCTATGAACGATGACATCAGAGATAAGGAAGTACGTCTTATTGATGCAGACGGTACAATGTTGGGAGTTGTACCTACAAAAGAAGCACAGGAGCTTGCTTTTTCAAAGAACCTGGATCTTGTAAAAATTGTACCCAATGCAGTTCCACCAGTCTGTAAGATTACTGACTACAATAAAAGCATCTTTGAGCAGAGTAAAAAAGAGAAGGAAGCCAAAAAGAATCAAAAGGTTGTATCTTTAAAAGAAGTACGGCTTTCTGCGTCAATTGAGGATCATGATCTTGAATTCAAGGCGAAAAATGCATTGAAGTTTTTACAGGACGGTGATAAAGTCAAGGTCAGTATAAGGTTTAAAGGACGGGAAATGAAATTCACCAGTTCTGGTCAGGAAGTGATGGCAAAGTTCGCTGAAAATCTGAAAGATGTAGGAGTTCTTGAAAGACCTCCAAGGCTTGAGGGCAGGATAATGTCAATGATTATGAATCCTAAGAAGCCGGAGAAATAACCTGTTTCTAAAAATTATACTTCCAGGAATTTGAAGGTAATGAAGGTAAAAAAAATTAAAAATTTCAAATATATGTAGCATAAAATTCGGCAATATGATACACTCTATTAGATAGTCGATATAAACTGAATATGGATAAATTATCCGGACGTAACTCTCTTTAATTTACTGGAGCAGGAAGTTGGGGATTATTTGATCCAAATAAATTAAGGAGGTATATTGATATGGCAGACAAAGTATTAGCATGCAAGGATTGTAACGCAGAATTCGTTTTCAATGAAAGTGAACAGGCTTTCTACAAAGAGAAAGGATTCGAGAATGAACCACAGAGGTGCCCTGACTGCAGAAGAGCAAGGAAGCAACAGCAGCAGAGAGGCGGCGGCGGCGGCAACAGAGGCGGCGGCGGTGGCGGCGGCAGAAGCTTCGGTGGCGGTAACAGGTGGTAATTCAAAGGAGAGCTTAGGCTCTCCTTTTTTATAATCATTTTTACTCATCCCTTAAAACAATACAAGACTCCGGATACACTGCCTGTATCGGAGTCTTGTATTGTTTTAAGGGACGGGGGGAGTGTCAAACCTCTGTTTGACCTCCCCCCATACCTTTGTCAAACCTTCTTAAACTTCTTATTTACCCAATATCCTTTTTAACAAATGCTTGATGAAAGGTGTTTTGGTTGAGGGGTCTTGCCCAGCTTTTTCAGTTGTGCCGGATTTGTCGGTTTGCTTTTGCATTCCTGCCGGATATGTCGAACCTCTGCTGACCCTTTTGACAGAATTATTTCCAGTATTCCTATCGGTCGGCGTTGTTCCGGTTTTATCGTCATACTGTGCAGGCCTCGCTGCAGTTTGGATTGAACTGCTGTGAGCAGGCCTGTTGCCTGAACGGTTAACCTGAGCCTGTCTGGCATTATCCACATCGGCTCTCGGCGGCCTGGCGTTTTCTGAAGCAACCCTCGGCGGCCTGGCGTTTTCTGAAGCAACCCTCGGCGGCCTGGCGTTTTCTGAAGCAACTCTCGGCGGCCTGGCGTTTTCTGAAGCAATCCTCGGCGGCCTGGCGTTTTCTGAAGCAACCCTCGGCGGCCTGGCGTTTTCTGAAGCAACCCTCGGCGGCCTGGCGTTTTCTGAGGCAACCCTCGGCGGCCTGGCGTTTTCTGAAGCAACCCTCGGCGGCCTGGCGTTCTCTGAAGCAACTCTCGTATGACTGTCTTTACCTGAAGAACTACGCGGATGTCTTTCCCTGTCCGAAGTATTCCGGACTGGCATGACCTTCAGGGCATTAGCTTGCAACCATACTTCAGCCACTGCTTTTCTTTCATTGTATAAATCTTCAGACGGTAGTTCTGCTTCTTCTATCATTGCCCCGATATGCTCTTCGATTTCATAGAGGCTCATAATATCCTCGCTTGTAACCATTGTAATGGCCCGGCCTTCATTTCCAGCCCTGCCTGTACGGCCGATCCTGTGTACATAACTGTCTTTCTCTAAAGGAACGTCGTAATTGATGACAAGGGAAAGCTCATCAATATGAAGACCCCGTGCGGCAACGTCCGTTGCAACAAGTATATGGAAGTCCCCATCTTTGAATTGCTGGATGGTCTTTGATCGTTTGGCCTGGGGAATATCACCATGTAGTGCTTCTGATGAATATCCCTTTCGTGTTAAAAATGCCTGGACCCTGTCCACTGCGATTTTTGTATTGCAGAAAATCATACAGCTTTCCGGTTGTTCAACCAGCAGCAGACGGTTCAGCTGTGTATTCTTTTCGTTATGGGCGACACGATAGTATGCCTGCCGGATGGTATCCACCGTCTTGGTTTGTGATTCTATTTCAATCGTAACAGGGTTTTTCATGTACACCTGACAGATTCTACGAACTTCTGTCGGAATTGTGGCTGAAAAAAGCAGTGTGACCCTGTCTTTAGGAATGGTTCTGACGATCCTCACCACCTGGTCGAGAAAACCCATGTCCAGCATCCTGTCAGCTTCATCAAGTACAAGGAACCGAATATTTTTTGTTACAAGGTTTCCATGCTGGATATGGTCGAATACACGTCCGGGGGTACCTGTAACAATGGTAACTCCCTTGCTTAGAGCCTGGAGTTCCACGTTCATGCTGTGTTGCCCATACACAACCGCTGTCTTGTGCTGGAGGTGTTTTGACAGAAGCTTGATATCGCTGTCCACCTGGACTGCCAGTTCACGAGTAGGTGTAAGGATAAGTCCTTGGGGACCAGGAGCTGTGGGATCTGTCAGCTGCAGCATTGAAACTCCGAAGACCGCGGTCTTGCCGCTGCCGGTCTTTGACATGACGATAAGGTCTTCCTTGTTCAGTATATGCGGGATTGCCATGCTCTGTACTTCAGTAGGTGTCTCAAAGCCCATATCTTCAATGGCCTTCAATATTGGGGGCGATATGCCCAAATCATTAAAACTGTTATTCATTATTATTATTATCTTCTTTCATCTTTGCGTAATGCATTTATTATATCATTTTTAACCGAATTACTCCATACTGGGCGGACATGCTTCTAATTTTCGTGGAAAAACTCCAAATACACGGTTGATGATTTCTGTTCTGGACATAATAATTTTGGACTTAAAAATTCTGGACATAATAAATACGGGATCAGCAAGATAATAAAGGCCTACAAAAATATGAAAAGGAGAGTTAGTAGATATGAGTCACAAACCTGATAAAGGAATAAAGGATCACAAACCTGATAAAGGAATGAGGGATCACAAGCCTGATGACAGAAGTGATAATGTAGAAAAAATCCAGTTCAATATCGATAAGACAATTCTGAACTATGAGCTTGCGGAGGAAATGATAGCAAAGACAGACGATGAAAAAATGAGACAGGTTCTGAAGGATAAAAACGAGAGAAGGCTGGAAAGCCTCAATGCAATGAGGGAGGAAATCAGGGATGAAGCCCTGGACAGGAAGAAAAGGAGCGATTCAGATTAAAAGAAAACATAAGGGCTTGTCGGCTGGGCAGCTTACCATGATGGCATTAGGGACAGTGATCGGAGGTTCCTTTTTCCTCGGTTCTTCGGTTGCTGTCCATGCTGCCGGACCATCTATCATACTTTCATATGTATTGGGAGGGGTACTGGTCTATTTTATACTTTTTGCCCTGTCCGAAATGACTGTGGCCAATCCTGATGCAGGCTCCTTTCGTTCTTTTGCAGCTCAGGTTTTTGGACCGGGGACAGGTTTTGTAGTGGGATGGGTATATTGGACAGGCATGGTCCTGGCTATGTCAAGCGAAGCTACTGCCGTTTCCATTCTGGTGCGTGACATAGCTCCCGGTTTATCGGTACCTTTGCTGGGCAGTCTTATTATTGTAGCAGTTACATTACTAAATCTCCTGGGGGCTGACAAGCTGAGCAAGCTGGAAAGTGGCCTTGCTGCTGTAAAGCTTCTGACAATTGCAGCTTTTATTGTTTTGGCGCTGCTTCTGATTGCCGGGCTTTTTCCGGGTACCCCGCCGGTAGGGAGCGGCGAACTGACAAGGGAACCTTTCATGCCTGGAGGAATTAGTGGAATCGCGGGAAGCATTCTGATAGTGATGTTCTCCTATGCGGGTTTTGAAATAATCGGATTGGCTTCCTCTGAAGCAGACGATCCGGTAAGGACAGTCCCCCGGGCAATTGCTTATACGGTTATTTGTCTGGCGGGATTTTATATCGTAACCATTGTTATGATCCTGATACTTGTTCCTACAGCCGGACTTACGGAGGATGTCAGCCCAATGGTTGCAGCCCTTGACAGATGGGGCATCGGTTGGGCGGGCACTGCTGTCAATCTGGTATTGGTCACTGCCATACTCTCTACAATGCTGGCAGCCATGTTCGGGCTGGGAAGGATGATGCGCTCTCTCGCTGATGCAGGACTTGCGCCGTTCTGGCTGAAGGATGCAAAGGATGTTCCCTACCGTGGCATCATATTTTCCGGAATTTCCATGCTTTTAGGCTTGGGTATTGGATTGCTGTTTCCAAGGGTCTATCTGTTTTTGATCAGCTCAGGAGGTTTCGCATTGCTTTTTACATATGCGGTTATAATAGCCACACAGATACGTTTCCGAAGGAAGTACGGATGCCCGCCGAAGGGGAAGTGCCAGATGCCGGGATATCCTTATGCATCCTGGGTAGTTTTAATGGTATTGATAATTTCAGTTTTCAGCATGCCGCTTATTCCAGGGCAGGCTTCAGGACTCATAGCCGGCATTGTAATGCTGGTACTCTTTTCCTCAATATACCTGGTGATCAGACGCCTTTCCGAAAGTGGCGCTCGTTTCAGCAAGTCGGATGGGAACAGGCATATTCCAGCTTTTTTAACTGAATTTTCTAAAGAATTAGGTAACAATGAGCTGCTTATTTCAACCAAAGAGGAAGTGAATAAATCAACCAAAGAGGATGTGAATGAATCAGCCAAAGAGGATGTAAACGAATCAACCCAAAAGGATGGAGCGGAATCCGGCAAATGCGACCGGGAGGGAAAGTAAGGAATGGCTTACAAGCATCCGAGGGGGTGGTATCATATCCATCCATACATATCACTTTCGTTCCATCACATATGGATATTCACCATAATTGCAGGGCTGGGAATAGAATGTGGTTAATATGTGTGCAGTGTGGTATTAATTTTCCATAGCTTGTATCCCGGGGGACTTAAGATGAATATAGGATATGCGTGTCTGACGGTTGGAGTGCCGGATACTGATTTTAAGAGCTGCATACAAATAAATGCATGCGAAGCCAGGCTTGAGGAACTTATCTCATATAACCTGGATTCTCTTGAAAGGATAATTGATTATAACATCAGTAATGATATAAAGCTGTTCAGGATCAGTTCCGATCTGGTGCCGTTCGGTTCGAGTCCTGTGAACAAAATACCATGGAAGGATATGTTCTCGGACAGGTTCGCGAAGACAGGTGACAGGATACGTACCGGAGGCATAAGGATCTCCATGCACCCGGGCCAGTATACAGTACTGAACTCTCCCGATGTGGGAGTAGTAAAGCGGGCTATTGCTGATTTGGATTATCACAGTAAGGTACTGGATTGCTTTGGTGTCGATGAGGCAAATAAAATCGTGCTGCACATAGGCGGTAAATACAGTAATAAAAAGGAAGCCATCAGCAGGTTCCTTACCAACTACAGTTATCTGGATGAAAAAGTTAAAAGGCGGCTTGTGCTGGAGAATGACGACAGTATTTATAATATCGGTGAGCTGCTTGAAATCGGTGCAGCTTTGGATGCCCCTATCGTATACGATACACTGCATAACCGTATCAATCCCTGTGACCTGGAAAAGAGCGATGCATACTGGATAGATGCTTGTAAAAACACCTGGAAATGCAGGGACGGAAAACAAAAGATCCATTACTCCCAGCAAAACCCCGACAAGCAACCAGGCTCCCATTCCAAAACCATTTCGATCGATGAGTTCGTCCGATTTTTTGATGAAATGGGGAGGCGCGATTTGGATATAATGCTTGAAGTCAAAGACAAGAACCTTTCAGCTGTAAAATGCATCAATTCTACCTCCGTAAACAAAAGCATAAAAGCGCTTGAGCTCGAATGGAGCAGATATAAGTATAAGATTCTGGAAAGCTCTCCGGCAACTTATTCTGAAATAAGGAAGCTGCTTAAAGACAAGTGTGGATACCCGGTTATTGATTTTTACCATCTTGTTGAAGCTTCATTGCAAAAAGAAAGTGACATGGGGAATTCAATTAATGCGGCGCAGCATGTATGGGGTTACTTTAAAAATATGGCAACAGAGAAGGAAAAACAGGGTTTTTTGAAAATTATCGCACAATTTCAGGATGGGAAATCAAGGGATACCAGCATAAAAAAATATCTTTTTAGAATGGCTGTAAAATATCAGCAGAGATACCTTTTAGACTCATATTATTTTTTATAGCAATAATTGTAAGATTGATAGACATTTGCTTGCGGATGCAATAAAATATTAGCAGTATATTGAAAATTATGGGAGGTATTGCGTGGAGAAGAGAAAATTGTCTGAAGCCCACATGTTAAACAGGCTTATTGCCTTACTCTATACTGTTGTTGCGCTTATGCTTGTAGCCTCATACTTGATCGAAGTTATGAAAGGATCAAGGACTCTGGCCTACTTCCTGTTCATTTTCTTAGTATTACTGATACCTGGTGTAATCAATATCGTCGTCCATATAAAATCCCCTGAAAACGCAATAAGTAAGTACATACTGCTGTCAGGATACCTGGTGATGTATTGCTTTACAATGTTTACTGCAGCTACGCCTATGGTTTTTACCTTTATTCTGCCCATGATCCTGGTAATGATGCTGACCCGTGATCTGAAGCTTATGATTACGCTGAATCTGACGGCATTTTTTATCAATGTCATACAGGTGGTATATAACCTGACAATTCTCGGCAGGGGCGATGATCCATTATATGTGATTAACCTTAAAATACAATTGGCAGCTACCTTCGCTTTCTGTCTGATAACGATAGCATCATCCTATGTTGATGTCAGAATATACAGAGAAAAAATTGATATGATAAGGAATCATGAAAATCAGACAAATGATATCCTTAATATGACAATGGCCACTGTCAAGGAAATGAACCTCATTATCACTAATATTGACAGTGATGCAGGCGAACTGGAGAGATCTTCAGACAAGTGCGTTTCAGAAATGAAGGAAGTATATGGCGGAACTGCTTCAACAACTGAAACGATTCAGGATCAATTAAACATGACATCAACTATTCAGGAAGAAATTAATGTTATACAGAATCATGCAAGCAACTTCAGCAAATTATCCGGAGATGCAAGTTCGGTAATTACGGAGGGCATGGGCTCCATAAGGGAATTGAACAAGTCGGTGGAGGATAACAATAAAGGCAGCCGGGAGATGCTGACCAATGTTAACGGATTGAAGGACAAGGTAGCCAAAATAAACGAGATAATCGAGATCATTGAGAGCATTTCGGAATCAACGAACCTTCTGTCGCTGAATGCGGCAATAGAAGCAGCAAGGGCAGGAGAATCAGGCAGGGGCTTTGCTGTTGTGGCAAATGAAATCAGGGGATTGGCATCGTCAACCGCAGATTCTGTAAAGGAGATACAAACCATCATACAATCTGTCACTGAAAACACTGAAATCGTATTTGATTCCACAAACAGTATGATTGAGGGCTTTAAAAATCAGAACAAACTCATAGACAATACCCGTGTGATATTTGATACTGTTAGTGAAAAGACTGACTTGATCAACAGGCAGGCAGGTGAACTTAACAGCAAGGTACATGCCCTCGACAGCTCCAATGCGAAGATTGTAGACAGCATCCGCAATATTTCTGCAATTTCGGAGGAGACCCTGGCAAGTGCCACACAAACAGAGGACCTTAACAGGAAAAACTTAGGGATTACAAAGGAAATAAAGCAGTTGACCGGCAAGTTGACGGGTCTTGCAGGAAAACTTGACACAATGAACAGTTGAAAAAGGCGAGAGGAAACTGTAGTATAGAAATAGTAAAATCATGTATATACTTAAGCGAAAGGTATTGAGGATTCAATGAGTATTTCCGTCGGGCTGTGCAAGGCAGTGAACAGGCTATTCCCATTACCGGTGCATCCTTTCAATTTGAATAACAGCGGCATCAAGACATATTCGGAATGGCAGTTCGAAAAGGGTTTGGATACAATAAAGTTTTATCTTAAAAGAACCAGTACAGAAGAAATGTTCAAGGGCAGAACAGTACTTGATATCGGCTGCGGGGCTGGTGGAAAGACTGTTTATTATGCATCTCTTGGAGCGGAGAAGATATACGGGTTGGATATATTGGAGAAATACCGAGAAGATGCTGAAAAGATAGCAGCACAAAAGGGATATGCGGACAGGTTTGCATTTATTTGCGAGGATGCTGCCCGATTAAGCTTTGAAAGCGGCACTATCGATACAATAATAATGAACGATGCCATGGAACACGTCGACAAACCTCTCGATGTATTGAACGAATGCTACAGGGTCTTAAAACCCGGGGGCAGGCTGTATCTGAATTTCCCGCCTTACAACCATCCTTTCGGAGCTCACCTCAGTGATGCCATAGGCATTCCCTGGGTCCACTGTTTTTTCAGTGACAAAACATTGATAAAAGTATACAAGGATCTTGTCAGTGGACTTCCGGACGGAGAACAGAGAATACAGTTCAGGATAGCAACAGGGCAAAACGGTGAAGAGTACTTCTCATACATCAATAGGATGTCTATAAGGAGATTCAACAGGATATTGAAACAGAGCAGTTTTAAGGTTTTTTACCATAAGGAGGAGCCCCTGAGGAACATTTTCAGATTTTTTGCGCGATTGCCCGTTTTAAAGGAGTTCCTGGTTAAAATGGTAGTTTGCATATTGGAAAAATAGAAAATGAAAATAGAAAGACTGGAGGACAAAAATGAGTGAAATGGATGATATACTAATTTTACCCCAGACTTATAAATCAGGGCTGGATATAAGGGAAACCGAAATAGCCATAAAGCTTCTGAAAGACCACTTTGAACGAGAACTGGCAGAGGAACTGAATCTGACAAGGGTATCCGCTCCGCTTTTCGTTAAACCCGAAACAGGCCTGAATGATAACCTTAACGGTGTTGAAAGGCCTGTTGCGTTCGATGTCAAGAGTATTGGCGGGGATACGGTGGAGATAGTACATTCTCTGGCAAAGTGGAAGAGGATGGCGCTGAAAAGATATGGCTTTGGGTATGGAGAAGGACTTTATACGGACATGAATGCAATACGAAGGGACGAGGATCTCGACAATCTGCATTCCATATATGTTGACCAATGGGACTGGGAGAGGATAATCTCAAAAGAGGAAAGAACTATTGAAACGTTGAAGCAAATCGTAAAAGGCATATACGGTGTCTTCAAAAGGACCGAAGAATACATATGCCGCCATTATCCACAGCTTAAATCACAGTTGCCCGATGACATCTGTTTCGTTACCACACAGGAGCTTGAGGATATGTATCCCGGATTGACGCCAAAGCAGAGGGAAGATGCTTTTTCAAAAGAAAAAAAGGCCATCTTCATAATGAAAATCGGAGGTCGGCTCAAGTCCGGGATAAAGCATGACGGAAGGGCTCCGGACTATGACGACTGGGAGCTGAACGGGGACATTGTATTCTGGTATCCTATATTGGACAGAGCATTTGAGGTTTCATCCATGGGAATCAGGGTGGATGAGGATTCGCTGCTCACCCAGCTGATTCTGGCAGGTTGTGAAGACCGTAAGAAACTGCCATACCATTCAGATCTGATCGCACGCCGGCTGCCCTATACCTTAGGCGGAGGAATCGGCCAGTCGAGGATTTGCATGTTCTTCCTTCAAAAGGCACACATCGGTGAAGTACAGGCTTCGGTATGGCCGGAAGACATGTTTGAAAAATGCGGGTAGGCAAATATTGCCCTGCTTTAAAAGGTTATGTGTGCGATATTGACATTGGCTGGTATCGCTCATATAATGGAAATGATAGTACATAAAGCATTAAATTTAAAAAAGAAAGGAGTTGTATTTATGTTGGTGAAAATTGTTGAGGTGGTATTTGATTAACTGAATACAGGCACAGGTGCACATTTTTGGCAGATACCAAATTTTTGGGTTTGCTTGATTCTGTTGTGTGTCCTGGGCGACTTCTTTCGAGCAACCAGATAGCCCATAATCGTGTATAAAAATGAGCAACACGCACTGGTAGCGTGTTTTTTTATTGTTTATACCTTTGTAGCCTGCAGGTGGTCGTATCTGCGGGTTTTTTGCATTTATTAAAGATTTGGAATTATGTCAGGAGGGATGAATATGAAAGCGAAAAAAAGCTTTTTCGATTATATGAAAGGTATCCGTGGAAGTTGGGCGATCAATCCACGTACAAGAGTCCAGGAAAATGAAATGAAGAACAAGAAGAAACGAAGACAGGAAGAAAAGAGGTTAATAAAAAATGGGTTTAAATGAAATGACGATAAATTGCATAATAAGCTTAATCGACTATGGCTGGGACGAATACTATGAACAGAAGTGGAATCAGATACTTTCGGAGGGCAGTTTCAAGGAATCATCCGGTTGCGATGGAAACTGTCTGTTCCTTTATCCAGCGCGGGTAACGGCGGATTACGGGCAGATGCTCCGTGCGGTTGCAAAAACGGGTGAGTTTCTGGTAAACAGACCGAACAGGGATATGCAGATAGCAGTCGGCGATTGGGCAGTAGTGAAAAGCAGTGAAGGTGGGGCTGATGTGAGAATCCTGGGGATCCTTCCCCGGAGGACCAAATTTTCCAGGGCAGCAGCAGGAAATGAAGTCAAGGAGCAGATAGTAGCGGCAAATATTGATAATGTCTTTATTGTTCAGTCGCTCAACAGGGACTTCAATATAAGGCGTCTGGAAAGGTATCTGGTGGCCACGTGGGAAAGCGGGGCAATACCTGTTGTCGTTCTCACAAAGGAGGATGTCTGTGAGGACACGGCTGACAAGCTGGCCATGGTATATGAGGCCGCACCTGGCGTGGATGTTCATGCAATCAGCTGCGTATCCGGGAAAGGGATCGATGAGGTGCGAAAATACCTTACAAAGGGTAAAACCGTAGCGCTACTTGGATCTTCGGGTGTAGGCAAGTCAACATTGGTAAATACCCTGATGGGGGTAGAAATGTTCAAAACCCAGGAAATCAGGGAGGACGACAGCAAGGGAAGGCATACCACAACCCACAGGGAGCTGGTGCTGCTTCCGGAGGGAGGGCTGATACTCGATACCCCGGGAATGAGGTCATTATCATTATGGGAAGCAGAAACGGGCATGGAGGTAATGTACGGTGATGTAGAGGAACTTGTAGCATCCTGCAGGTTCCATGACTGCACCCATGGAAACGAGCCGGGTTGTTGCATAAGGGAAGCGATCCAGGATGGAAAGCTCGACAATAAAAGATGGGAAGCCTGGCTGAAGCTTCAAAAGGAGCTTCAATTCCTTGAAGCAAAAAAAGAGGGGAAGGTACGGCTGGCTGAGAGGCAATGGTATAAACAGGTTACACAAGCTCACAAGGTGAAGTATTAGTTAAGGATATTATACCTACAATTGAGTAGAGCGATTTGCTGGAATTAAGCCGTGAAGTATTATATAATTGGTGGTGTATGGAAGATATTTCTGTGGAAGGCGGTAAGGTTATGGAACAGGTAAAATTACAGCCCGGCAAATTGCTTGATGCAAAAGGGTCCCTGCAACAAAGGGGCTATGCCACATCCCTTGTCAGAGAATACGACAGAAGGGATATAAAGGCAGGAGCATTCAGAATCAAGGAGTGGGACTACTATATCGTTTACAATGATGACTACGGAGTTGCACTGACCCTGGATGACAATTCCTATATGGGCCTGGTAAGCGCCTCTTTCCTGGATTTCAGGAATCGGACGGAGCGGACTGTAAGTCCGATGACCATACTTCCAATGGGGAGGTCAAAGCTTCCATCTTCGTCAAAACAGGGTGATGCAGAATTCCACAGTTCCAAAGTCGACTTGTCCTACAAAATTAACGGGAAGAGCCGGTTTCTATCCCTTAACATGAAGAATTTCGATGATGAGATGCCTTTAACAGTTTCAATCGAATTGTTCGACGAACCAAGGGACAGCATGGTCATAGCAACTCCTTTTGAAAAAAATAAAAAAGCTTTCTACTACAACCAAAAGATAATCGGGATGCGGGCAAAAGGAAGCATGACATACAGGGGAGAGACATACAGCTTCCATCCGGAAAACTCTTTCGGGATAATGGATTGGGGCAGGGGTGTCTGGACATATAACAACAAATGGTACTGGGGAGCAGGACAGGGAATGGTTGACGGCAAGGTGTTCGGGTTCAATATAGGATATGGATTCGGAGATACCTCCGCAGCAACGGAGAATATGGTATTCTATGATGGCATAGCCCACAAGCTTGATAACATTACCTTCATAATACCTGAAGATGGGAATGGGAAATATGATTTCATGAAGCCGTGGATCTACACATCTTCAGATGGACGTTTCGAAATGGACTTCACCCCCATTCTGGACAGAAAGGCATATATTTCACTTGGTTTGATCCTGAGCGATCAGCACCAGGTATTTGGATACTTTGACGGAAATGCCGTCCTGGATGATGGAACCATATTGAGATTGAACCATTTCCTCGGATTTGCCGAAGTGGTAAGGAACAAATGGTGACACCCGGAGTCTAAATAGATGACAGATGGTAAGCGTCCGTCTATGAGAGAAAGGTTGTGGGTATATGAAGAGAAAATGGAGAATTTTGTACCTGGTTCTTGTGATAACCTTATTGACCAGCTTGACAGGATTTGGCTCAATAAGCAATGTGACAGCGGCAGATACAGCTGCTGCGACCGGCAGCACGGATGAAATCATAAATGACAGATTAAAAGGTGCGGTGACCTTCTATACTGGAAGCATGTATTCCCTTGTAGACAACGAACTTAAGGTCATTGACCCTGAAAACGAATTGATCACTCCATTCATTCAGAACAACAGGATGATGGTACCTATAAGGTTCATTGCAGAGTCCTTCGGGGCAGAGGTGTCCTGGGATCAGGCAACACAAACAGCAATGATCGACACCGGGGATAAAACAATCAAAATAAAGCTTTACAGCACCAGGATGACAGTCGGTAACAATACCATCACACTGGACGTTCCGGCCATGTCTACCGGCGACAGGACCTTCATCCCTCTGAGGGCTGTAGGGGAAGCGCTCGGGAAAACAATTTTCTATGAAAGAGGATTGGTAGTGCTTAGTAATACTTCCGATATCTTTGATACGGTCAATGAAAAGCAGCTGGTTGATGAGATAATTGGAACAGTCAATATACTTCCGACAGTAGGTACCCGTGAAAAGTTGGTTGAGCTGCTAGGCGAAACCGGAGACAGCAGGGGTAATTATCCTCTGGATTTCATGAAATCTGCCGAAAGTGGGGAAGCTGCAGTTGCGACTGATTCCGCCGCAAGCCAGGCGCCCACGTCGGCAGCCCCGGCAATTGCGGATGGATCTGCACAAGGCGCAGGAGTGGATTATTCAGAGACAAATGTGCAGGTTGAAGGAGTCGATGAAGCAGATATCGTGAAAACTGACGGAAGCTACATCTACCAGGTCAGCAATAATAATATACTTATATACAAAGCATATCCAGCAGCCGAAATGAAGTTGGCGGGCAGCATAATATACACAGACGGGCAGTTTACTCCCCAAGAGCTGTATATCAAAGGTAATCAGCTAGTCATAATAGGATCCGCATGGTCATACGGTTATGGCTACGAAACAGGCACAGCGGTTACTGATCCAGCGGGATCAATGTCCAAAGTCAGCAGCCTTTATCCCATCTACAATAACACATCTTCTGTGAAGGCTTTCATATATGATGTTACAGACCGCAGCAAGCCGGTGAAGTCAAGGGAAGTGTCCCTTCAGGGGAATTATGTATCGTCCAGGCTGATTGGAAACGATCTGTATTTTGTTTCGAACAATAGTATTTACTATTGGGGGGACGAAGTATTACCTCTGAATCCACAGTATACAGATTCCATAACCGGCACCGGCGTTGTTACCATTCCTTATGACAAAATCGGATACATGCCGCCCATAGTCAACAGCTCATACCTGATGATCGCCGGATTATCCCTGGATGATTCTGCAAAACCCATGAATGTAGGTGCCTGGCTTGGAGCCGGTGAAGAGATATACGTTTCCCAGGACAATCTTTATGTATCTGTAAACGAAGGCTATGGAGGCATCAGACCGATGCGTATCATGGCAGACGGCTTCCTTCCTCCATTGCAGCAGGAAGCGACTTTGATATACAAATTCTCGTTAAAGGATGCAACGGTTACGTATCAGTCGCGAGGGCAGGTTCCCGGCACAATACTGAACCAGTTCTCCATGGACGAAAACAATGATACCTTCAGGATAGCTACCACACTTGGCCAATCCTGGTGGAGCGGTGAAAGCTCTTCCAGCAATAACGTATATATACTTGACAGCAATCTTAACATTACCGGTAAACTTGAGGATCTGGCAAAGGGTGAGAGGATATATTCAGTAAGGTTTATGGGGAAAAGGGCATATGTTGTTACCTTCAGGACCGTCGACCCCTTGTTTGTCATAGACCTCGCCGATCCTTACAAACCGTCGGTGCTGGGTGCACTGAAGATACCCGGTTATAGTGATTATCTCCATCCCTATGACGAAAACCATATCATAGGCTTCGGCAAGGATACCATTACGGTTTCGCAGAAGGACAGCTCGGGGAATGTGGTGGATACGACGGCATTCTACCTGGGAATGAAGGTGGCGCTGTTCGATGTAAGCGATGTAACAAATCCTGTCGTGCAATCGGAGATTAAAATTGGTGACCGCGGAACTGATTCCGAGCTGCTCAACGACCACAAGGCATTGCTTTTCGACAAGGAAAAGCAGCTGCTTGCATTCCCGGTAAACGAAGCCAAGGTGGACGGACCGGTAATCGACCCTTATTCCGGCTATCCCAATTACGGACAACTGGCTTTCAGCGGTGCATATGTTTACAATCTGAACCTGGAAGACGGCTTTGTACTAAAAGGAAAGATATCACACCTGGCAACTTCTGACTATCTGAAATCGGGCTATTATAATGCCGACTACAACAAGCAGATACGGAGGATGCTTTATATCGGAGACGTACTTTACGGGGTCTCAAACAGTATTCTTTCAGCACATGACATGGCAAGCCTGAAGGAGCTGGGAAAAGTTACTGGAAACTGATATAATCATGCCCCTGTTTTGTAGGACTCAATATCTGATAATTTGTTTCGACAAGGCTTGCTGATGCTCGTGAAAATGACATCAGCAGGCTTTTTTGCACGGCTTTTGCAGGTTGATAATGAATGCTTGTTGTACAGGCCATAATATTCTATAATGGGATTAAATAGTATAATTTCAAAAATGAAATTTATTAAGTATATTTAAAATTGAGGTGAAAACTGTGGCAAACGAGATTGTCAGGATTGATTTTAACACAATGGAAAGTTTTATGACAGATGTATTCAAGGGGCTGGGAGTTCCTGAAGGAGATGCCGGGATATGCTCTGATGTCCTGATCACGGCTGACAAAAGGGGAATAGATTCACATGGCATAAACCGCCTGAAAACCATATATTATGACAGGATAAAGGATGGGATACAATTTCCCGTCACCAATTTCGAAATAGTCAGGGAAGGCCCCACAACTGCAGTAATTGACGGACATGACGGTATGGGACAGGTCATCGGATACAGATCGATGAAGATGGCCATAGAAAAGGCTAAAAAGTACGGCATGGGTATGGTTGCTGTGCGCAACTCGACACATTACGGAATTGCAGGTTATTATGCCACAATGGCATCGGATGCAGGTCTGATAGGTATTACGGGTACCAATGCCCGCCCTTCCATTGCACCGACATTCGGTGTTGAAAACATGCTCGGTACAAATCCGCTTGTATTCGGCATGCCTACCGATGAGGAATTCCCCTTTGTCATTGACTGTGCAACTTCAATTTCACAGCGCGGCAAAATCGAGGTATATGACAAACTTGGGAAGGAACTTCCTTCGGGGTGGGTCATTGACGAAAACGGGAATGCCAGGACCGACACCCATGAGATTTTGAAAGATCTTGTAAAAGGAACAGCGGCGCTGACACCTCTAGGCGGTATCGGTGAAGAGCTGGCCGGGTATAAGGGATATGGATATGCAACTGTAGTTGAGATTCTGTCGTCGGCACTTCAGGGCGGCAGCTTCATGAAGATGCTGCTTGGCTTTGAGAATGGCAAAAAGGTGCCCTACCACCTCGGCCATTTCTTCATGGCAATCGACATAAACGCTTTTACAGATGTGGAATCCTTCAAAAAGACCACGGGTGATATACTCAGGGCTCTCCGTGCTTCGAGAAAGGCACCGGGACAGGACAGGATATATACCGCCGGTGAAAAGGAATACCTCGCATGGCTTGACAGGAAGGACAGTGGCGTACCGGTGAATGCAGAACTGCAGAAGGAAGTCCTGAGCATGCAGAAGGAGCTTGGCCTGAATAATTACAAATTTCCGTTTGATTATTAAATGAAGTTATATTAAAATTGAAACTTAATAGAAGACACCAATATTATTTGCCAAGGGGGAATGGACCATTGAAAATAGAAACCAAGTGCCTGCATGAGGGTTATAAGCCCGGAAATGGCGAAACAAGGGTTTTACCTATTTATCAGAGTACTACATATACCTACGATTCTACCGACCATATCGGAAAGTTGTTTGATCTTTCAGTTGAGGGCCATATGTATTCCCGAATATCAAATCCCACGGTGGAGGCTGTAGAAAAGAAAATAGCCGCACTTGAAGGCGGAGTGGGTGCGCTGTGCACCACATCCGGACAAGCTGCTTCGATGATAAGTATCGTCAATATTTTAAAGGCCGGGGATCACTTCATCAGTGCTTCAAAAATCTATGGAGGTACTATAAACCTTTTTGCCGTCACATTGAAAAGGTTTGGGATAGAATGTACATTTGTAGATCCGGACGATTCGGAAGAAGAGATACAGAAGTACTTCAAAGCCAATACTAAGGCGGTATTCGGTGAAACCATAGCAAACCCGGCTATTTCGGTATTTGATATTGAGAAGTTCGCAAGGATTGCCCATAGGAATCTGGTGCCGCTGATTGTTGATAACACCTTTGCGACGCCTGTACTTTGCAGACCTTTTGAATTCGGTGCCGACATAGTTGTTCACTCGACTACCAAGTATATGGATGGTCATGCCGTACAGGTTGGCGGAGTTATAGTAGACAGCGGGAATTTCGATTGGACCAGCGGCAAGTTCCCGGAAATGACCCAGCCTGACGAATCCTACCATGGAGTGGTTTATCCCAAGGATTTCGGAAAAGCTGCATATATTACAAAAGCCAGAGTACAGATGATGAGGGATATAGGAGCCTACCCTTCGGCAAATGCAGCCTTCCTCCTCAACCTTGGGCTTGAGACCCTTCCTGTGAGGATGGAAAGACACTGCAGGAATGCTGAAAAGGTGGCTGAATATCTAAAAATGTCTGATAAGATAGAAACCATCAATTATCCGGCATTAAAAGGTGACAAGTATAATGAACTCGCAGGGAAATATCTTCCGGACGGCTGCAGCGGCGTTCTTTCATTAACTGTAAAAGGAGGAAGGGAAGCAGCAGTAAGATTCATGGACGGACTAAAGCTTGCTTCAAATGTCGTCCATGTGGCAGATATACGTACTTGCGTTCTTCATCCTGCAAGCTCGACACACCGGCAACTGACTGATGCCCAGTTAATCGCAGCGGGGATTAACCCGGGAATGATAAGGTTCTCTGTAGGACTCGAAAACATTGAAGATATAATAAATGACATAAAACAGGCAATGGAAACAGTATAAGGTGCAGGGACACATCTCTTGCAGGGGGTATTCCTCACGGGTCTGAGGTGTGTCCCTGTTTGAATTATCCGATGACTGAGCACCTTGAGCAGGGGGTATTCCTCACGGGTCTGAGGTGTGTCCCTGTTTCAGCTGCCTTTATTCTTCATGATATCTTTTTTCATACATTTCACGCTTATATAACGCTACCGGATTACAATAAACTCAATATAATTGCATAGATTATTCCTATAAAATGGCGATGATAATTCCAGAAATATCTTAAATTAGATTGTGAGGCGAATTCATCAATGAAAGCTTTTTTCAGGATTCTGTCAGTATTTTTGATTATTGTTATGCTGCCTGTCTCAGGACTAGCGGGCTGTACCAACAGGAAATCGGTGGTCTACAAGGACATAGGCAAGTCTGCTGTAATCACCAGTAAAGAAATTGTATTCCCGGACAGGCCTTATGTGATTGAGTCAGAAACCGATCCTGAAAACCTGGCGATGCAGGATTTTCTTGTCTCAGACAATATAACTATAAAATCATTCCTGTTATCTTCGCAGCTTAAAGAATCCCTGATGGGTTCAACGACACTTACCGATCTGGTGCATTCCAGATCGGAAATGGAGGGCTTGAAAACCTTTCAGACCGAGGTTAAGGCCTTATTGTCATCTTACGGTCAGCAGCAGGTATTGGGATTATCGGGCATGAACCTGACGACAAACGAACTGAGGAAGATTGATGCAAAAATAACGTCGCTTTTTTCTTCAAAACCCGGAGTGATAAGTGTTTACAACGGACCAATAAAGGGGACCTGGACAACACCCGACAAGGTTATATTACGCTGGACTCCGGAGGATGAATGGATTCCGGAAAGTGGCTATGATGTTTTCAGGACTATAAATGGAAAGACGGAAAAAATAGCAACCGGATTGGGCAATGAAAACTCAATAAACCAGCTCGCAGGTAAGCTGGCTGCCAAGGGACTGGAATCTTCGGATATCATAACGGATATTTATAATAATGCCAGGCTGGATGATACGGAAATAAACGCGCTTGGCTACAAGTCACTGGAAGAGTTCAATTCAGATATTTACAGCAAGGCGGTTGTAAATTCCACCAAAACAAGGATAATGGGGGACCAGGATTTCAAGCTGAGTCGTGATTCGATGCTTTCAGTACCTGGAAGCATTGAAGCCAAAGTACCGGCATCCGACGCCTATGCTTCATCATCATTCCATCTTGCAAAAGACATAGATGCATTACCGACTGTATTGTTAAAAAGCATTAGTGGGGTCAAAGCCAATATCAGTGGCAACATGTCTCCGGGTTCCGCTTTATCTTCAGATTCTGCATCGTCATTCAAGAAGCTGAGCACAGTTGATGCAGGGATTACAACATCAGATAATGTATTGGGCTCGAAAGAAATGAAATTGTCTGAAATAATGGACGCCCGTAACAACATCATTACCAAAGCATTGATAGATCCGGAGTTTGCAGGGTCGTCAGGTCTGGGATATGAGGATAACCTGGAAAACCAGGAAGGACTGAATGTGAATGACCCGGTAAATTACAGCGTTGTACCTGTAGGCACACCGGAAGTCGATCTTCACACACTGAAAAAGCTGGCAGCCGGGGAAGAGCTTGATAAGGAGTACAAAATCACAATAAGGTACGGTGTCGAAACACCTGTCGGGACGCCTCAGGGCCTGGACGGCTATGGAATGGACAATGTGGTATCGCTGAGATGGCAGGCTCCAACCAGCGATTATGACAGGAGTATAATTTCTGGATATAACATAGAAAGAAAGAAAAAGGGAGAAGCCGAATATTCAAAGATAAATGACCTCCCGGTAGCTATTACATATAATGAGGATGAGGACGGCATACTGTTTGAAGTCCCAATATTCTTCGTGGACAGTGAGCTTAAGAATGGTGAGGAGGCCTCATACAGGATACATGCTCTGGATGTCTTTGGAAGGTTCAGCGAGTATTCAACGGCACTGGACATTAAGGTCTGCAAGGTTGCTCCGCCAACGGCCCCATCGGTTGGGCAGCCGGATCTTTCCGCCAAGGTCAAAAAGGAAAGGTCGCCCTTATCCTATTCCGACGTCATCAGCTACAACTCAAAAAAGAAGGGCGTAATACTTCCGATTTCCAGAGTGACCAATGATACGAACATATTCGTGATATACAGATGCAAGGCTTATGGTACCGGATCCTTTGACACACCGGAAGAGCTTGTGAGGATCAATGTAGAACCTTATATGGTTGATGATGTCCCGAGGGTAGCCACGAACATCAATAAAACCAAGTTCCTCATCAGACCGAAAACACCGGCCAAAGTAGACACCTTATTTTACGATTCGGAAATTGAACCTGGATATTACTACAAATACTGGGTCTCGGCTGTTGACAGCTGGGGAAATGAGAGCGATTGGTCGGAATCAAAGACCATAGGCTATCCTTTGGACGAGGCGCCTGCTGAGGCTTTAAGCCCTGAGGCGTCAATGAAAAAGAATTCGCTTGTCAGCGATAAATCATCAATGCCGGCTGGATTTTTCGAGAGGTTTACAAAGGTGCAGTCGGGAAACAAGACGGCAGTCAGCAATCAGGCGAAGCTGGCAGGACCGCTGCAGGTCAGTACGGATACTTCGACGGGCGATACCTTTTCTGAAAGCCTGAGCCTGGGGATGGCAATACCTGATGCACTTTCTCTTTTAAAGAACAACCTGCCAAATGCGCGGGACATACACGATATAATTGTCCTGAAAGGCGAAGACCTTGAGCCGGACGGGTCAGCGTCAGTCTCCTGGTATCATTATTCCGGGAGTGGTGTTGCGGGTTATCTGGTATACAGGGCTTACTCGGATAATAAAACTCTGGAAGATATTTCAGGCCTTACAGAGGAGGGACTCGTTCAGAATTTCCTCTGGACCCTTGTAGGTAATAATGTTCAAAGCAACCAGATCACAGATAAGGTTGAGGAGAAGGATGGAAGGCTATACCTTTACATGGTTTGCCTGTTGCCTGATGAAATTGATACGCCTGAACTGAACGGTTTCAGGACCTTCCTTCCTGCGGGCTGGATAATGCTTGAATGGGACCGTCCCGATGATCAGCAGGTGTCGTATTACAGGGTATACCGAGCCGAGGTGCCATACTTCAAGGATAACGAGAAGATGTCTGACCTTGAATGGATGATGGTCGCAGACCATATCAAATATAACACCTATTCCGAGAAGGTGGATCAGACCTATGCCCACTATTATTATTTCAAGGTGGTGTCTGTGAGCACCTGGGGTGTAGATGCCAAGGAGGGCAGCATTACGCAGTACCGTGTACCTGCCACTTCACCTCCGCAGGTACCGACCATGCTGATGCCTTTTTCAAAAAAAGCGGTCAACACGGTTCATTGGGTGGGAGTTCCCCATGCCTCAAAATATGAGATCTACCGCTATATGGTTCCGAGGGTGCAGGAGGCAGACATCCAAATGGTAAAACAGCTGGCGCCTGAGGTATTTGAGACTCTTTTCAGCCAGAAGTTTGTTAATAATATCTACTATGCCAACCCGGACAAGACAAAGACAGCCGTCACACTGTCACTTGGAACAGGATTGCGGAAGTCTGCCACTGCAGCTAATGCAGCTGTTGCCGGAAAGTTCAAGACACTACAGCTGAAAACTGCCACGGAGGTAAAAAGCAGCATGCAGAGTGCATCCCTCAGCAGCAAGCTGGACGTTTACTCCAAGCTGGTAGATAAATATGGCGTGCTGGCGGTGTCGCCCTATAGTGAACTGGATATGGAAGCAGCCATGCAGGTGTTATGGAAGAAGGTAGGCGAGGTCAACATAGCCCAGGGAGAGGAATCTTCCGGAGAATTGAGCTTTGCCGACAGTGATGTGCTCTTCGGGAATACCTATCTTTATACAGTGCAGGCCTGGAACGACGACAACCTGGGTTCGAACAAGCCCGAACCGGTATCGGTATTCACAAGGAAGGGAGAGGCGTTTCCACCTGTCACAAACCTGAGCTGGGAGAATTCAGGCGGTAAACCTCTGATCAAGTGGTATGCGGCCAAGGACCCCAACCTCACAACCAAGGAAAGCAAGGAATATATTGCAGGGTATATTCTCTACAGGAGCAATACCCAAAACGGTCCATATTATCAGGCAAGTGGTCTCATACCTAATGATGAGACTTCATACAAGGATGAAAATGCCAACCTGACGGCCGAAAACTGGTACAAAGTCAAGGTGGTTGATACCGCAGGATACATTTCGGAATTCTCCGAAGCTGTCATAGCTAAAATTGAGCCAAAAAACATGATCCCCAACAATAAATTCAGGACAATTTCGTCAACTTACGATTTAAATGATGCAAAGGGCTCAACTACAGTGGCCATGAACGACCAGACTGAAAAGACTGTATCCAGGGGTTCAATTGATAGTGATTCAAGAAGGTTGGTATCGGAGGTCAAAACGTCAAGACAGACTTATGCCTCAATTATAAGGCCAACTTCAGTGCCGACATTACCACCGATAATAATTAAGACCTTCAAGCCATTTACGTTTGCGCCATCAACACCTGCGCCAACAGAGTATACAAGGCCAACTCCCACGCCTACGCCAGCCCCTACTACGTCATATACAAGGCCACCGACTACAATGTCAACCACAGCAGCACCAACTTCTACTCCAAAGCCGACCGCTTCGCCTTCAATCGTTGTCCCAAGCATCAAACCCAACCTGGAGGTTAAGCCCGGCACCTTTATTTCTGACACAATGCTGCTGAACGGGTTCACCATATCCGACATCAGTATTGCAGGCATGCTAAAAGGAAGCGGTGAAGGAACACTGAATATGGAGGGAGGCTGGCAGATACCTGTCTATGTGACTATAAACAAATTTAATGGAAATGTGATAACCGACGGAGCTGCCTCTCAAAAGGCTGCTGTGACTATCGGAAGCACAGGTGTGTACATTAAGACTATAAAACTGTTGACACAGGGTATAAAATCTACTGTAAGCGGATATGTCAAAAGGGAATCGGGCAATATGTTGGGCGATATGCTTACGCTCGACCTTAATGAATCCGCCATTACACCCATCGGTGTGATACATGTAACTGATATACCTGTATTCCATTACGAAAACCTCACATTTACAGGTATCAGCAAGATATCAATAAATCTGAATAGCTATGCCTCTACAGGTACACCGACGGCCAAGACAGCCGCCGGAGGAAATACCGGCTTAAAATCAGTAGTTACGTACGGTACAGGCTTTATTAACCTTCATAGTGTAACTGTTGAGACAAGTATGGGTCTTGAAACTGTAAACAACAAGGGCTTTGAGTTCAGTAATGTAATTGCAGGCTTTGATTCACAGGGAAGGTTGAGCGGAAGCTTCAAGCTGGTAATCGGTAAGTATTCGCAGGGCATTAGGACGGTTATACCTGCAGGACTTTATATAGCCGCCAAAAATGCAGCACTGGTTTATAGCAGCGGCAGTATAGACACTGCAGGCAGCTTTATAAACGGCAAGGTCATGACGCCGTTTTCTACCTTCAAGGATGAAATACCGAAAGACCCTGACAGCATAAGCATTATTGCAGCAAAGAACGTTACTCTTGATAGAGTAAGAAATATCACAAACCTATCGACAAGTTCTGGTTCATCAGCTTCAGGAGCAACACTGGCAACTACTGCCGGGCTTACCGCACAGGAGGTGCAGATGGTAAACGGCGGCTTGTGCTATATGGCTGAGCTTGCCCAGTCCAATGCCTTACTCGTAGCTCCGGAAGCACTGGAGGACACTAACGAGATAGTGTCCTCCATACCGTACAGTGTCAAGAACTGGGATGGAAAAGGTTTTATCATTGAAGAGACCACTATGACGCCTACCCTGGTAGGCCAGACACCACTTTCAACAATTTTCGATACCGGCTCCTCTGAAGCTTTGGGAGCGACTCCCGGCAAGGTCGCAGTGGATCTTACCAGGGAAACGGTTTACAACGGTGACGCGCCGGAGGACACCAAGCTTCCGGAATGGATGGGAGTAGTAGTCAAGTATGGTAATGTATCACTGCCTCCGAGTTATGTCCAGACTGATGCCGGTAAACGTGTACGGTTCAATGTCGAGGATGGGGAGCTGCTATACGACCAGAACGGATTCTTTTACCAGAACCAGGCATATACACCGGAAGGGGTGTCTGCAAACTTCGGAGAAGCACTGGGAGGCTTCACTGACGTAATGATATTCAATATTGTAATAGATTTGTACAACAACATAACCAATATGCAGATAGAGGGCGACGTGGCAGTACCAATGCTTAACAGCAGGCTCAAGGTAAGCATCTATACTGATGAAGACAAAGGCAACAAGCTTGTATGTTCCGTACTGGAAACCGACAAATTCGACCCATCAGGTAAGGGAAAATTAAAGATGAAGGTGTTGAACGGATATCTTGATGAAAAAGGTATGCATATAGACGGAACCATTGACATGGGCTTTGAAAAGGAAAAGATGACTCTGAAAGATATGCAGTTCACAGAATTGATGATTCCTTCGGATGTGGAGAAGGTAAAGGTCGAGGATGAGGCCAGCGAATATGGACGTGCCCTTTTCGACAAGCCTTATCTGGTCGAGTTCCATGACTTCCCCATGGAGGTGCGGGCACTGTCCATGATAACCGCACTGACAGGTAACCAGATAACAAATGATACCTATTCAGGAACGGCATACGATACGACGATGACACTATGGGGAGGCATGCAGCTTTCCGACAACCTGCCTTCCGATGCCAATCAGGATGTGGACAGAATCATCATAGGAGCGTCTTTCAATAATCCGGAGTTCAGGTATAATGATTCAAAATCTGCTATCAATATGGATTTTGAAGATTTCGCTAAGTTCGACGGTGTAGGTACTCCGCTTCCTCCTTCAGGTGATGACGGAATAGTGGAATATGATACCAGCGGACTGGAAGCGGCTTTCAACGGTGCCGCTGACTTTGGGGATTCGCCCATACAGGTGAATGCCCGTATAGGATACGACAAGAAAATGAGCCGATCCTTCTTTGCCATAGCAATATATTACAGTAATCCAACACAGGGGATATCCTTCACTTACGGTGAAATCAACGACATAACCGGGATGATAGGTTATAATCTCGACTTGGATAAGAACGAAGACGGAACCTTCAACTTCTCAAATGAAAAAGACAGCTTGTTTGCATCCTTAGACGGGCTGGCTGTAAACAGGACGAGTGAAGGTAACTATTTCTTCGCGCTATCGGCCTGCATGTATCTCAAATATGGCGCATTATGTCTCGGCCAGGTAAGGAACATGTATATCATAGTCGAAAAGGGTCCTACTGTAGAAATGGGAGGTTTCTTCTTCGGCCCGACCAGCGTTGCCGGCCTGTACGGCACCGACAATGACTCGCTCGAAAAGATGGGGACGGTGCGAATGGGATACTACCATGACAGGCGTCTGTTCCAGTTCAGCCTAACTCTGGATGATTTCGGAATGTATGGGTTCTATGTGAACGGGGATATCGGTTTTGAAATCTGCCCGGATTACTGGGACTTCCGTGTGGGTTATCCGACAGCCCTGAGTGCTTCATTCGGGGGATTCGGCGAGGTCTGGTTCGGTGTTGCCTTAAGGTATTCGCAAATCGATGAAAGCTATATCAAGGCCCAGGGTGGCTTAAGCTTCGACACGGGGGATATAACATTAGGAATAGTATATGTACGTGGCTATCTGGGGATCGGAGCTGACGGCTACTACCTTATCGATTCCCAGAAATTATACCTGCATGCATACTTGTACGGTGGAATTGAAGGCGGTGTCAAGGCTATGGGCAAGAGATTCAGGGTCATCAGCCTTATGCTGAATGCGGAAGGAACCCTGGAGAACACATCCGGCTGGCATCTGGATGCCAGTGCAAGAATCAGCTACCATGTCGACCTATGGCTCACGGATATCGGCGGCAGTGTAGGCTGGCACATAAGCAAGGATCTGTAGAAAGGTGCAGGGACACATCTCTTGCAAAGGAGCAATCCTCCGCTGGTCTGAGATGTGTCCCTGTTTGAATTATCCGATGACTGAGCACCTATTGCAGGGAGTATTCCTCACAGGCCTGAGATGTGTCCCTGTTTGAATTATCCCATATCTGCCTTTTATCTGGAGCATACTTTACATTATTCTTGACATAACGGGAAATAAAGGGGAAGATATGTCTGTGGGAGGGGTTATAAATGAAGAACTTGCAGGATATCCAAAGATTTGACATGGCCCGGAAACCTGAAAGACAAAAGAATTATCTGCGTCCTTTGACATGGATACTAAGCTTCCCGGCAGTTTGGAAACACAAGCTGAAAATAAACAGATATAACATGGAAGGCCTCAAACCGCCCTACATATTGCTATGCACCCATATGGCGTTCATGGATTTCAAAGTTACAACTGCAGCTGTTTTTCCTCACAGGGCAAATTACATAGTAGCCATAGACGGCTTCATCAAACGGGAAAAGCTCCTCCGGAATGTCGGCTGTATTTGTAAGCGTAAATTCACAAACGATATAAATGTAGTCCGCCAGGCAAGAAACATTGTTCAGGATAATAAGGACATAATAGCCATTTATCCGGAAGCCAGATATTCCCTCATCGGTACCAATGCGGTGCTTCCAGAATCGCTGGGCAAGCTGGTGAGGCATCTTAAAGTACCGGTGGTGGTACTCAATATGCATGGTAACTATCTGAACTCACCAGTATGGAACCTTGCTGATAGAGGGAACAGGATTGAGGCCGATATGACTCAGGTGATAACGAAGGAACAAACGAGGACTCTCACTGCTGAGGAGATCAACGACCTTATCAACAAGGCATTTTATTATGATGAATATGCCTGGCAGAAAGAGAACCATATAAGCATAAAATTCAAAGACAGGGCCAAAGGCCTGCATAAGGTGCTGTACCAGTGCCCGAACTGTATGACGGAATTTGAAATGGATTCCGATCTAAATATGATTTGGTGCAAGCATTGCGAAAAAGTATGGGAAATGTCCGAATACGGTGAGCTTAAGGCAAAAAGCGGCGTGACGGAATTCAGCCATATACCGGATTGGTATGAGTTTGAACGGTTGCAGGTGCGAAAACAGATTGATGAAAATACCTATTCATTTTCTGATGAGGTCATTGTTGATTCACTTCCCAATGCCAACGGCTATATAAGACTCGGAAAGGCCAGGTTGACCCACGATATGGGTGGCTTCTGCCTTGAAGGCTATTTTGACGACAAGCATTTTAAACTGAAAAAGGAACCGCTTTCCATGTATTCCTGCCATATCGAGTATGAGTATTTCGGAAAGGGCGATTGCTTAGATCTGTCAACATTACAGGATACCTACTACATATATCCGCAGGGCGGGAGGTTCGCAGTGACCAAGATAGCACTTGCCACTGAAGAACTGTTCAAATACTGCTCCGGGGAAAAAGACAAGAGGGACGGCGAGCTTTATGCATGAGCTTTGCCGACCGGAAATCAAGGAATATAGTATTGACGCTGCATTTTACATATGTTATTATTCCATTAAACCTATGATGAGGGAGTAAAACTGCAGACCAACCTTACAGAGAGCCGGTGGCGATGGGAACCCGGCAGGTAAAGGAGCAGACAAATGGGCCTCGGAGGGCGTAACGAAAAAGGATTGGATCTGAGAGATCGTTCTTTGAGTAGTTTTCGACGCAGAGCCAGCGTTACAGGCGAAGAGTGTGTTGGCACACTGCAAAAGCGGATGGACTGAGTCGTTCTTGGTTTATCAATAAAGGTGGCACCGCAGGTTATTCACCTGTCCTTACAATCAAAGGGACAGGTGTTTTTATTTTGAAGGCGCGATAAATGGAGCCTTCAAAACAATAGCGCGATAAGCGGAGCCATCAGGAAATAGCAGCACAGACAACACAAGGATATTCAACTGGTAGTAAAAAACGAAAAGAAGAGAAGAGATTAGGAGGAAATGGTAATGAAAATGAAGAGGGTAATTGCAGTAGTAATGACAATTTGTATGTTAGTCGCAGGAGTTTTTGCCATGACGGCATGCTCGGGGAGCGATAGTTTCAAAAGCACCAGTGAAACGACACAGTCCGGCGCTGCAGCAACTGGCGAGGCAACCGTCACAGGTGAGGCTCCGGCAGCGGTTACAGCTTCGACAGCAGACAATACTGCTGCCACGGGCGAAATGAAAAAGATAGGCATTGTGCAAATAGTTGAGCATCCTTCACTCAATACGATCAGGGAGACCTTGATCAGCCAGATGGCCGAAAAGGGCTATATAGAAGGGAAAAACATCACCATAGACTATCAGAATGCACAGGGTGATCAGACCAACCTCAAGACCATATGCCAGAAGTTCGCAAACAATAAATATGATCTTATAATAGCTATTGCGACACCTTCAGCTCAGGCTGCAGCAGGCGAAACCAAGGATATACCCATTCTGTTCTCAGCGTGCACCGATCCGGTGGGTTCCGGCCTTGTGACGGATATGGTGAAACCCGGCTCAAACATCACAGGAACTTCCGATGCGGTATCGGCCGAGCAGATAATGAAGCTTGCCTTGCGCATCACTCCCGGCATTAAGACAGTTGGAGCGCTTTACAATTCAAGTGAAACCAATTCCATAGCTGTTATTAACGAGTTGAAGGAATATGCAAAGAACAATGGTATTACTGTTGTTGAAGCAACAGTCACAAATTCGAATGAAGTACAGCAGGCTGCGCAGTCACTTGCAGGCAAAGCCGATGCAATATTCTCACCTATCGATAACACTGTGGCAGCAGCCATGCCAGTAGTAACTCAGGTTGCCAACAAGGCAAAGATACCGGTATATGTCGGAGCAGATTCAATGGTTCAGGACGGTGGCCTTGCTACCTGCGGAGTGAACTATATCATCCTTGGCAAGGAAACTGGTGACATGGCAGTTGAGATCCTTAATGGCAAAAATCCCGGTGACATGTCTGTAAGAACAATGTCCCAGATGGATATCTACGTCAATGCCGACACTGCAAAAGAAATAGGTGTGACCATACCCGAAGATGTCCTCAAAGAGGCGGCACAGGTTTTCACCAGCAAGGAATAACCGGCAAAGTATCTGGAATATCAGTATAGGGATTAGAGGTACAAGGAATAGGGGTTGTTTGTTATGTCACTGACAGTAATATGGATGTTATTACAAGGGTCCCTGGAACTGGGGATAATATATGCCATAATGGCACTGGGCGTTTTCATATCGTTCAGGACGCTGAACATGCCTGACCTGACGGTGGATGGAAGCTTTACCCTTGGTGCTGCAGTATCCGCTGTAATAGTCAGCAGCAACGGCAACTCATTAGCGGGACTTCTGCTGGCTTTTGTTGCAGGGTGCGGTGCAGGCTGCATCACCGCCCTGCTGCATACCAAGCTTAAGATCCAGCCGCTCCTTGCAGGCATTTTGACAATGCTGGCATTGTATTCGATAAACCTCAAGGTGATGTTAAACAGAGCGAATATACCCCTTCTTAATAAAACAACAATATTCAGTGGATTTGAAAACACAGTGTTGGAGGATTATGGGGCAATGATCATGGCTTTTGCCATTTTGATGGTTGTCCTCATAATCTTGTACCTGTTCCTCAAGACAAAGCTTGGCTTTGCTCTGAGAGCTACCGGTGACAATGATCATATGGTACGAGCGCTCGGAATGAACACCGATTTCACAATTCTCGTAGGTTTGGCCATATCAAATGGTCTTGTTGCTCTGTCTGGCGCAATAATCGCCCAATTCCAGTCGTTTGCAGACATAAGCATGGGGACAGGCATGGTCGTAATAGGACTTGCCTCTGTAATAATCGGCGAAGTGATATTCGGAACGAAACCATTGCTCAGAAGGCTTGTGGCTGTGGTCCTTGGCGCTATACTCTACAGGCTGGTGATCTCTATAGTCCTGTATCTGGGCATGCCGGCTACCGACCTTAAGCTTATCTCAGCAGCCATCGTTGCACTTGCACTGTCCATGACAACGATAAAAGAGCGTTACAGCCAGATGAAGAAACGGTTTGGGACGGGGAAAACAATCGCAGGCGGTTCGGACAATGACACAAGAGGGGGGCAATCCTGATGCTGAAAGCAGAGAATATCAGTAAAACCTTTGGGAAGGGTAGTGTAAATGAAAGATTGGCCCTTGATAGCATCAGCCTTTCGATGGATGAGGGAGAATTTGTAACTGTTATAGGCGGAAATGGAGCTGGAAAATCCACTCTTCTCAACTGTATTGCCGGAGTCTTTGAGACGGACAGCGGCAGGATAATGATTGACTCCATGGATGTCACCTTCAGCCCTGAATACAAGCGTTCAAGGTATATAGGAAGGGTGTTTCAGGATCCGATGAGAGGAACCGCCCATGATATGACTATCGCAGAAAACCTGGCAATTGCTTTCTCAAGAGGAAAGGCAATGGGGTTGGGCGCGGGTATCAGGAAAAGCGATTTGAAATATTTCAGGGAACACCTGTCACTCCTCGAAATGGGGTTGGAAGACAGGATGGAGCAGAAGGCTGGTCTTCTGTCCGGAGGGCAAAGGCAGGCATTGACCCTTCTTATGGCAACAATTGTACGGCCTAAATTACTACTTTTGGATGAACACACTGCTGCTTTGGATCCTGCAATCGCCAGAAAGGTCCTGGAGCTGACACGCGATTTTGTAACAGGACAGAAGCTCTGTACCATTATGATCACGCATAATATGAAAGCCGCCCTTGAATATGGTACTCGTACCGTCATGATGCATGAAGGCAGTATAATTCTTGATATTTCAGGAAAAGAAAGAGAAGAGATGACGGTTGACAGGTTGATTGACCTTTTTGGCAAGAAAAGTGGGGAAATCCTCGACAACGACAGAATGCTGCTCAATTAGGCAATTGTTTTTCACTTGTTCTTTTTAATAAGGACAGCACGGTTTATCTTCCCGGTGCCGTGTCTTGCACGAATGGCATCCATTGCTTTTTCCAGCTTTTCCTCCTTTTCATCCCTTATACATGATTTATTCATTCCGTCAAGTCGATTCGCGCCATCAGTATCAAACATTGATATCTGATTCATTCTGCTGTCCTCTTCGAATCCGCACAAACTTATTCCGAGCAGTCTTGCCGGCATGCGTGTATCCCAGTTCGCTTTCAACAGCCCAATACCGGAAGATATGATGTCTTTTGTCAGCCAGGTAGCCGGAATTGTGGTCTGACGGGTAATGACACTGAAATCTGAATGCTTGATTGTGATTTGAACCGTTCTACCCTTTTTACCATGCATCCTGGCTGACATCCCGACTTCATCTGCCATATCCATCAAAATGACCCCTGCTGCTGAAAGATCGGATATATCTTCGGGGAGTGTGACGGAACGACCTATTGACTTCATTCCACAACTTGAATGTGCGGCTACCGGAGAAGTGTCTATCCCATTTGCGTGTAAATGTATTTCAATGCCTGATTTCCCGAGATGTTTTGTAAGAAATTCTACTTTTGCATTTGCAATCCCACCAATGGTTTCAATTCCTAAATCCTGAAGCCGTTGTGCCGTCTGCCTTCCAATGCCGTACATGGCTTGAGCTGGAAGGGGCCATAATTTTAATTGCAGATCCTCTTTCCAAAGTTCAGTAATACCCATGGGTTTCTTCATTTCAGATGCCATTTTTGAAAGGAACTTATTTTCAGCTATACCGATAGAACACCAAAGGCCGAGTTCGTCCCTGATCCTTCCCATAATCGCTTCCGCTGCTTTGCGGGGTTCCCCGAAAAGGCCTTCGGCCCCTGTCATATCAAGCCATGCCTCGTCGATACTGTTTTGTTCGACAACAGGTGAGTAACAGGCCAACAGCTGCATAACTTCATTTGATTTCTTCTCATAAAAAATGTGGTCCGGAGGGACGGTTAACATTCCAGGACAAAGCTTTAAAGCCTGATGTAAGGCCATTGTGGTTTTAACCCCAAAGCCTCTGGCTTCGTAATTCGCCGCTAGAATTATACCCGACCTCTTCTGAGGATCACCTGCAACAGCGGCTGGCTTACCTGCAAGACCGGGATTCCTTGTCATTTCACAGCTTATGAAAAAGGCGTTCATATCTACAAGGAAAATGACCTGTTTCACTGGAACATTCCTTTCTATCGGGCTGGAATCAGTCTGAATTTCAGATACTATATATAATTATACCTCATTTTTCTTGTTTCGTCGCAAATCTGCGGCAGTCAAAAATTATATGAATATCATTTTGATTTGATTAACATAATAATAATGAGAAGCTTGCTTTCTCGATTTGGAGGTGTATTATATGATCGGTACGGTTAAGTGGTTCAACGCTGAAAAAGGCTTTGGATTTATTGAAAGAGAAGGCGGAGAAGATGTATTTGTTCATTTTTCTGCTATAAAATCAGAAGGGTTTAAGTCCCTTGATGAAGGACAGAAGGTGCAATTTGATATTGAAAAAGGGCAGCGGGGACTTCAGGCAACAAATGTAACACTTGCATAAGTTGATATCTGGAAATGGCACCGAGTATTTTTACCTGGTGCCTTTTTTCTTACTTGAGGATTATTGATTTCAGGTGTAGACTATACAGTAAAGAACCAGGGGGAGTTGTTATACATGCACATGGCCGATGCCCTGATTTCACCGGTTATTGGCGGAATCATGCTGGCAGCCGCAACCGGAACAGGGGCGTATTCAATTAAAAACATACATACTGATCTTGATGGCAGAAAAATCCCCATGATGGGGGTGATGGGCGCATTTGTTTTTGCAGCCCAGATGATCAATTTCTCCATACCGGGAACAGGATCGAGTGGACACATTGGCGGAGGGATGCTTCTTGCCGCATTATTGGGGCCTTATGAAGGTTTTCTGACAATGGCAGCAATACTACTTATACAGTCGCTGTTTTTCGCTGACGGAGGGTTGCTTGCATATGGCTGCAATGTTTTTAATCTTGGTTTTTATGCCTGTTTTATCGCATATCCATTAGTTTTCAAATGGTTTACACGAAAGGGCTTCACAGCAAGGAGACTTTTAACAGCATCTTTAATATCGTCAGTTGTCGCTCTGCAGCTTGGAGCATTCAGTGTTGTACTTGAAACTGTTTTATCCGGCAAAACAGGCTTGCCTTTCGGAGCCTTCGTCCTGATGATGCAGCCGATCCACCTTGCGATAGCAGTGGTTGAGGGAATCGTTACAGCAGCAGTTCTTATTTTTGTCTGGAGGGCGCGGCCGGAAATACTGGAGAGAAATTCAGCAGGACTGGCCTTTGGGGATATATCCCTGAGGAAGGTCATCTCAGGCCTTTTGATTGCAGCTGTGTTGCTGGGGGGGATACTTTCGTGGTTTGCATCTTCGAACCCGGACGGGTTGGAATGGTCGATGATAAAAGTTGCCGGAACGTCAGAATTTAAAGCGTCAGGGGAATATCATAAATCAGCAGCGGATCTCCAGGGAAGGACGGCATTTTTACCCGATTATGGGTTCGGGGATGATAAAACTGGTTCTGCTACTGCCGGCACCAGTGTTTCAGGTTTGGCAGGGGGAGCACTGACACTGGCACTTGCTGTTCTGACTGGTTTGGCCATACGTTTTGTTAAGCGACGGATAAAGAGTCGTGAGGGAACATAAGATATGTCGAATATGGTGAATTCTTTATATAACATGAGGCTTCTGGACGATCTGGCAGGGAAGGATACCGCAGTACATCGGATACACCCGCTCAGCCAGCTGATAACACTCCTCGCCTTCCTTGCAACGGTCGTATCCTTTGGAAGATATGATACAAGCAGCATGTTACCGCTTGTCTTTTATCCTGTCCTTATAATTGCACTGGGGGACCTTCCCTTGATACCTCTTCTGAAGAGGGTGCTTGCAGTACAACCGCTGATTATAGGTATCGGCATACTAAATCCGCTGTTCGATCACAACATGGTCAATATCGGCGGTCAAGACGTATCTTCAGGCTGGCTGACCTTCATATCGATCTTCATTAAAAGCGTACTCACTGTGACGGCGGGTATCCTTCTGATTTCAACTACAGGTATTGACAGGCTTTCATCAGCCCTTCGCATGCTGAAGGTACCCAAAATCTTTGTATTACAGCTCCTGCTGACCTATCGTTACATTTCGGTCCTTGCTGAAGAGACTTACAGACTGTCGACGGCCTATTCCCTCAGGGCACCGCGGCATAGTGGAATTCACATCCGCTTATGGGGGCCATTTGCAGGTCAACTGCTGCTGAGGGCTTTTGACAGGGCGGACAGAGTCTACAAAGCCATGAGGTTGAGGGGGTTTTCCGGAGATTATAATATGGGTGGCTTAAGCGAAATTAAATCAGTGGATTTTGTATGGCTGGTTGCATGGATACTGTTTTTTGCTGCCGCCAGAATGTATAATATACCTATGCTGCTGGGTTTGATTTTCAACATATAGGAGGCTGGAATGAGTCACCACAAGCTGGAGGTAAGGAACCTTCATTTCAAATATCCGGATGGACATGAAGCTTTAAAGGACATATCCTTTACCATCCACCATGGAGAGGCAGTTGGGATAGTAGGTGCAAATGGCGCCGGAAAGTCCACATTGCTGATGCTGCTTATGGGGGTACTTTATCCTGATAAAGGTGAAGTGCTGGTCGGAGATGTTCATGTTACCGAAAAAACACTCCCGATGATACGTCAGCGATTGGGGATGGTATTTCAGAACCCTGATGACCAGCTTTTTATGACGACAGTATACGACGACGTGGCATTCGGACCGCGAAATTACAAGCTGGATGAAAATGAAGTGAAGGAACGGGTAATGGCTGCACTTGAGACGGTAGGAATATCACATCTCAAAGACAGGCCGCCATTCAGGTTGTCCAGTGGTGAAAAGCGGTCTGCAGCAATAGCGGCTGTGCTCTCGATGCAACCGGACTTACTGTTGATGGATGAACCGACAGCGGACCTTGATCCGAAAGCAAGACGAAGGGTTATCAATATGCTTAAAGGATTTCAGCATACGAGGATAATTACCTCTCATGATCTGGACATGATATATGATGTGTGTAAAAGGGTAATAGTAGTAAGGGATGGGATGGTAGCTGCCGATGGAATGGCTGCCGGTATACTTTTGGATGAGATGCTGCTGGACAGCTGCGGTCTGGAGCTTCCGCCATCTATCCAGGGTTGCCCTGTTTGCTGTCCTGAAAAGGGTGCTATTTTTACTGGCGACAGAGCTATTTGACTGAATGGTGACAGAGCTTTTTTACTGGCTGGTGACAGAGCTATTTTGATAAAAGGTGGTGGCTTGAATGGCGGGGATTAATAACCGTGTAAGTACAGGAATCATTGGATTTGATAAGATTATCGATATGCTCCGGCTTGGTGACAATGTCGTATGGCAGGTTGATTCAGTCGAGGAATACAGCTATTTCGCAGGAGCCTACGTAAAAAAAGCTAAGGAATGTGGACGAAATATCGCATACATACGTTTCGGAGCCCATAAGCCAGTCATTGATGACCTGTCGGGTGTGAAGGTCTATCAGCTCAAGGCTGAAGAGGGGTTTGAAGCTTTTGCAACAAAGGTCCACAATATAATCACAGATGAAGGGAAAGAGGCTTTTTATGTTTTTGACTGTCTCACCGATTTGCTGAGCAGTTGGTATTCCGACCTGATGATCGGAAACTTTTTTAAAGTCACTTGCCCATATCTTTTTGAACTTGACACCATCGCATATTTTGCAGTCATGCGCAATGCACATACCTATGACACAATTGCACGCATACGCGAAACTACACAGCTTCTTATCGATTTATATGAAATAGACGGCGATCATTATGTGCATCCACTTAAGGTTTGGGAGAGATACGCTCCCACAATGTTCTTTCCACATAAGATAAAGGATGAAGAGGCCATATCAATAACAGCCAGCGCAGATGCAGCAGCCCTGTTTTCCAGCTTTAACTGGAGCAAAGAGAAGCTCGACTATTGGGAGGTGACCTTTGAACAGGCTGAATCGGAGCTGGCCCTTCCATTGGAGGAGCAGGAAGAGAGCAAGGTGCTGTTGCTCAAACTTTTACTCGGAAAAGAATCGAGGATGATTGATCTCTGCAGGAGGTATTTTACTCTTGAAGACCTTATAAACATCAAAAAAAGGCAGATAGGTACTGGCTTCATCGGAGGAAAATCGGTCGGTATGCTGCTGGCAAGAAAGATATTGCAGCAGGAAGGGGAAGACCATTTTTTAAACCTCCTGGAGCCGCATGATTCCTTTTATCTGGGCTCTGATATTTTTTACACATATATCGTTCAGAATGGCTGGTGGAAGCTCCGGACAAAGCAGAAAACACCATCGGGCTATTTCAGACATTCAGAAGAACTTAAGAAAAGGATGCTTGAGGGTAAATTTCCTCAGGTCATGAGGGAACAGTTCCAGAAGATGTTGGAATACTTCGGGCAATCACCCATAATTGTACGTTCCAGCTCCCTGCTGGAGGATAATTTTGGCAATGCTTTCGCGGGTAAGTATGAGAGCGTTTTTTGTGTCAACCAGGGCACGCCGGATGAGAGGTACGAGGCCTTCGAACAGGCTGTGCGCCAGGTATATGCAAGCACGATGAACAGGGATGCACTTGCGTACAGGGCCAACCGCGGCCTTTCTCAGCAGGATGAACAGATGGCTCTTCTGGTTCAGCGTGTTTCAGGTGATTATCACGGCGACTGGTTTTTCCCGCATATAGCCGGTGTAGGTAATTCTTTCAACCTTTATGTCTGGGATAAGAGCATAGACATGACCGCAGGCATGCTGAGGCTTGTTTTGGGGCTGGGGACCAGAGCTGTGGAAAGGGTGGATGGAGACTACCCAAGGATAGTCTGTCTTGATAATCCGGCAAGGCCTCCCTTGATAGCAAATGGAGATGAACGGCATTATTCCCAGCATAATGTGGATGTACTGGACCTTAAGAAAAATATTCTCACAGATGGTGAACTGGATACCATCCTTAAAACAGATATCAAGGTTGATAAGGAGCTTTTCGCAACACCTGATTACAGGGAAGCACAAAGGATCAGGGAGTTGGGGCATAAAGTCGACGGCTACAGCTATACCCTGACATTTGAAAAGCTGCTCAAAAACACCACATTCCCTGAAACCATGAGAAACATGCTGTCACTGCTTTCCCGAACATATGACTATCCGGTTGATATCGAATTTACGGCTAACTTCTCGGCTGATGGTAAATACAGCATAAATCTGGTGCAATGCAGGCCGCTTCAGACAAAAGGTCTGGGTAAGGCCGTCGATATGCCTGAATTGAAAGACTGTAAGGACTGCCTGTTCCAGTCAAAGGGTAATTTTATGGGAGGCAATGTACGTCTTCCCATCGACTATATCGTATATGTGGATCCCATGGCATATATCGAACTACCCGAGCGTGACAAATATTCTGTTGCCCGTCAGATTGGCGAAATCAACCAGGCGTTGAAAGGCAGAAATTCCATGCTTATAGGGCCGGGAAGGTGGGGGACTACAACACCTTCCCTTGGCGTCCCGGTGCATTTTTCAGAGCTGTGCAACATGTCGGTTATTTGTGAAATGGCGTTCAAGGCAGGTGGCCTGATGCCTGAGTTGTCTTATGGCAGCCACTTCTTCCAGGACCTTGTTGAGTCAGGGATTTTCTATGTGGCTCTGTTTGATAATGAGGATGTTGTCTTCAACAAGGAAAAGATACTCAGACATGACAATATTCTGGAAAAGGTACTGACAAAGAAGACGATATTCAGTAATGTCATACATGTCGCAAAGATAGACGGCACAGAAATTTACTCTGATACTGTATCGCAGGTGCTCATCTGTAAGTAGGCGGGCATCGCAGCGGTGCATGGACATCAGGGCTGCTCACATGCAGGCTCTATTATTCTGTGAGTTTTTTTACACGCAGGCCGAAGTCCGCATCAGTATCGTAGGTTACCTCTCCTGCGCCAATATCGAGGTTCTCAAGAAATCTCCCTTCAAACCAGAAAGTCTGTCCATAAGAGTTTTTATGCACTTCTTCGATAAAAAAGCCAACAAAACCAATTATTTTAAGCGGTACGCTGCCATTTGTACTCGTAGTGCGTTTAAGCATCGAATCTACAACTGGTATCAGCATTACCCTTCCATCCCCAAGTTCCGCCTTCGTATAATCAACATTATCGTCCCTCCCGACCCTTTCTGCAAAAGCATCGACTGACTGCCTGCCCCCGCTCGAAGGTGCATAGTAGTACATGTTCTGATTTATCGTAAAAGTCTTATGATAGCCATTTTCCAGCCACTCGATGTAATTGCTGAAAGTTGTATTATGCTCTATGTATACATTCATATAGTCAAATTGGTATGGATAGGGACTGGAAATTGGGTAGTTTTTGTATACCGTATCATTCGCGTAGTCACTGGGATAGCTGTATCCACTGGGATAGCCTGTACTGTTGCTTTTGGTTTTGGGATAATCTATGAAATCCCCTCCGCCATACATACGCATGACATAAACCTGATCATAATCAAAAGCTGCCGGTTTGGCAATAACAAAAGGCACGATCCATGGAACGCTGGCGGCAACACCTACGCGGGCTGTTGCATCAGCTGTTATAGTATAGTTTTTCACTCCGAGTATCCTGGCAAAAGTCATTGATTGTGTGCGGTTGACTTCAACGGTAATAGAATCATTATTCTCTCCAACTGTAATTGATGTGCTGTCACCCGATTTTCCATTAAGTTCTGCATAGTCCTGTGCAACAGAATCAGCCATATCCGGATCATCCGGCAATTCCTGTAACCCTGCCAGGGCGGCGGCATCGGCGGCATTCTGCAGTTCTGATTTTGAGACTGACAGCATTCCGACATCTACGGTCAAAGCGACAGATCCCAGTAAAATTACCATTAATAAAGCAACTATTACAAGTGATTGGCCATCTTCCTTTTTCAGCAATTTAACAAGCTTTTTCATACATATCCCCTATGATTGGTATATTTGCCTGTTTTCACTCTCGCTTTCCATTATATTACTCTGTTGGTATATATAAATAGGTCTATGTGTTCAATTACATTAGTAAGATATACCTAAAAAAAGCGTACGAGTACGAAATAGTTTACTGCTGTGAAAATGGCGAGGCTTATAAAATTGTAGAATGTGAATTTTAGCAGATATCTTCTGCCTGAAGTCGGGTTTTCCTTTATGAAAAGCTTATAGGAGATTATGCTGGCAAGCGAGGCAATTATAGTCCCCATGCCACCGATATTTACGCCAAGGAGCAGTTCCTTCCAGCTATCAGTGAACCCGGACAGGAAAACAGCGCATGGGACATTGCTAATGAACTGACTCAATATTATTGAGCTGAAATACGTAGAGCCATTGCTTCCGAGGGATGCTTCCATGAAACGGCTGATAACCGGCAGGGCAGATATGTTTCCTACAAATATGAAAAAGCAGACAAAGGTCAGCAACAGCTGGTAATCGACTTTCCGAATCAAACTTCGGTCAATTATCAGCGCTGAGGCAATTGTCAATAAAAGGACAGCTCTATAATCAAACACATCAAAAACTGACAGTATGATGATAATGAAAAGAACTGTCCATATGATTACTTTTGGCTTGCTTTTGATTTCAATATCGGGGAAATTGACGTTGATGGCTGTGCCGGCAGACCTTCGGCTGAGGATATAAAGCCAGACAAGTCCTGCTGCCGCGAACAGGGTCACCGGTGCAAAAAACTCGAGAGCTGAAAGTTTATAAAATGAATATATGAAGAGATTCTGGGGATTGCCCATGGGTGTCAGGCTGCTCCCGATATTTGCAGCCAATGTTTGCAGTATTATGGTTGACAGCATGTCGATGCCTGATTTTTTGCTGATTATAAGCGCAAGTGGTACAAAGGTGAGAAGTGCAATGTCGTTAGTCACGAGCATTGAAGCAAAGAAGCTCATAAGCACGAGTACCAGTGTCACCTTTCTGCTGTCGGTGCACCTGTTTAGTATTCCGACTGCAAAACTGTCCAGGACATGGAGGCCTTCAAATGCCTTAATTACTATCATAAGGTTGAAGAGACAGGCAAGAACCGAGAAATTGATATAGCTGAGCTGAGGCCTTGATACGAAGCAGCTTGCAACAGCTAGCGCAATTGATATTGTAAGGACGATGTCGTTTTTCAGTATGTTGGTTATGTAATCCAGCTTGCCGGCTTTAAGTCGTATCGATTGCTCAGTCATTAATTATTCCTGATTTCAATGTATTGCATTTGCTGCAGTATGTAACATTATGTTAAGAAAATGCTCAAATAAGTATAACATACATAAAAGTGCTTTTGTGCTAAAAAATCATATCAAAGTTAAAAGCCTGCAAAAAAGTTGCTAAAAAAAATTGTGATATGATGATAAAATAGAGAAAGTAGTTACGATAATAAAATAGAGAAAGTAGTTACGATGTTAAAATAGAAAAAACATTCTGGAGGTTATTAATTATGTCAATTTCAGAAAAGGAAAACATACTTAGGCTATACAGACATGAGATGCCGGAATTTTTGCCGGATTCGGCAAAAGCATGCCATAGGTATTATGAGATCAATGGTTACCCAGAAAGACCACCATACAACAGAGGAGGGACGGACTGGTTCGGCGTGGACTGGATATATGGGGAAAGTGGAGGCGCACCTGTCCCTGACCATAAACAACCGCCGATTTTAAAGGAGATAGGGGAATGGCGTGAAAAGATAGTATTTCCAGACCTTGATACATGGGATTGGGAGATGGCTAAAAAACTTGATAAGGTCGATGAAATTGACAGGGAAAACAAGATTGTGATCCTTATGCTTTTTAACGGGCCTTTTGAGAGGCTTCACATGCTCATGGGCTTTGAAAATGCTCTTTTTGCCATGATGGAGGAACCGGAGGAGGTTACTGCGTTTTTAGATGCTCTGATGGACTATAAGTGCAAGCTGATCGATAAAATCGCAATGCATTACAAGCCGGACGTAATCAATTTTCATGATGATTGGGGTACACAGAAAAGCATGTTTTTCAACCCTGACTTATGGAGGGAACTTATAAAGCCTCAAATCGTAAAAGCTGTAGAGGCATGTCACAGAAATGGTATCTATTTTGAGATGCACTCCTGCGGGAAGGTTGAAAAGGTTGTACCGGAATTTGTAGAAATGGGTATGGATGCGTTCCAGGGAATGGCTATAAATGATATACCTGCATTAAAAAAGATTACGGACGGCAAGCTTTTGTATTCGGTATCGCCGGATTATCAAAGATATTCTGCTGACACAGAATCAGGAAAGATGAATGAGGAAGAACTGCGGAACGATATACGCGCGCATTTGACAAGTTTTGCAGAAGGGGGATGTTTTATTCCTCAATTGATGCATTCCACAGACTGGTGGTACAGTATTGTAGTTGATGAGACAAAAAAGTGCCGACAGGTGTTGTATAAATGATTGCCTGTTTGCTAAAATACTTTTAACAGTATGTTACAGGTGAAGGGATATTTCAAATGGTATTTTATTTTTCAGGAACAGGTAATTCCTATCAGGTAGCGAAAAGTATTTCTGAGAGTAGCGGGGAAGCACTGGTTTCGATAGCGGATAATGTATATGCGGACGGAAAAGACAGCTATGAATTCGAATTAAAGGATGATGAGAGCATCGGATTCGTATTCCCGGTACATGCCTGGGGCCCGCCGCCTGTTGTCAGGCTTTTCATAGAAAGGCTCAAGCTGACCAACCATAAGGGCAATTTCACTTATTCAGTTGTAACCTGCGGCGATAATATTGGGAAAACCATGATCATGCTGGAAGACTGCCTTAAGATGAAGGGATTGAGCCTTGATAGCGGTTTTTCTATCCTGATGCCCAATAACTATATCATCATGTTCAATTTGGATCCGGAAGAACTGGTGAAGGAAAAGCTTCTGGCGGCAGAGGTGCGTTTGAAGGAAATCAATGCCATAATCAGTGAGAAGAGGAAGGGCATATTCCAATTGGACAAGGGTATGATCGATTCAATGCTGTCGGCAATCAATCCAATGTTCAGGAAGTACGCCATGGATACCAAGCCTTTCAATGTGGATGACAGTTGTACGGGCTGCGGTCTGTGTGAGAGGGTATGCAATTCAAGAACAATTGAAATTGACGAGGATGGGAAGCCAAGGTGGGGTAAGCAATGCACACAATGCCTTGCCTGCCTGCATATATGCCCGGTTAAAGCCATCCAGCATGGCAAGGGTACCAGAAAAAAAGGGAGATATATTAACCCGGTTATGAAAAGGGATTTGAACTCTTTGCTTCACTGATGCAGTGAACTTCCCATCACATAATTGCAGGCAATTCAGGTTTGTTCAGATATTAATTCAATATAATTTAAAAAAAGGTTCTCAGGCTCTGGCTGGGAACCTTTTTCAATGGCGTATTTTTCAGTTTCTGCTTAACAGGATATTATTTTATGGCACATATTACTTGACAGATAATATTATACATTGTATAGTATAAGTGTAAGTGATAGACTATTTCGGAAACATTGGAGGTGTTGCAGCATGAAATCCCTGGTTTGTATTACAGGAGCGGCAGGCGGTCTTGGTAAGGCTTTTGCAGTTGAATGTGCCATACGTGGCTGGGACCTTTTCCTGACAGATGTTTCACAAAACGCCCTGGATGCTCTTGCAGCAGGTATATCATCGACATATGATACGGAAGTGATCACATATCCCTGTGATCTTACAGATTTCGATCAAAGGACAAAGCTTTTTGAATATATGATTGTAAACAATTTCAGATTCAAGGGACTGATAAATGTTGCCGGTCTTGATTTTGAAGGTCCTTTCGCCGAAAGGACACGGGAACAGATACTGACCATCCTAAGGCTGAACATAGAAGCCAATCTGGAGATGACCAGCGGGATAATGAAGCTAAGGGACAGAAGGCAGACCTTCAGAATAATTAATGTTGCGAGTCTTGCGGCATTTCAACCGATGCCGGTCAAGGCAATGTATGCGGCTACAAAACGCTTTCTGCTGGACTTTTCCATGGCTCTGAGAGAGGAGGTGCGGCTTTTGAATGCTACGGTTACCGCACTTTGTCCCGCTGGAATGCCGACTACCGAGCTTTGCATAAGGGCAATAGATGCCCAGGGCTTTACAGGACGTATCACGACTAAAAACGTCGGATTTGTAGCTGCCAGGACTATCGACCATGCTCTGAAGGGCCACGCGGTCTATATCCCGGGTATACTGAACCGCATGCTCAAGCTTGCGGGCGGACTGGTGCCCCCCACATTAGTCGCATATATCGTGGGCAGACGCTGGAAAACAACGGAAAGCAGAAATGGGAAGGGGTATGTGGAATATGGATTCAAAACCTGATATGAGGGGTAAGACTGTGGTGATAACCGGCGCCACTTCAGGCATAGGGCTTGCGACCGCTTTGGAGCTGGTTGGAATGGGAGCGTCTGTGATAGGGGTGGGAAGATCACAGAAGAAATGCAACCAGGCACTTGAAATCATTAGGAAGAAATTCGGCATTGAATCGATTAGTCAGGAATGTGGCTTTGATTCAACTACTACGCAGCGCTGCGGAAGCATAACATTCCTTACCGCAGATCTGTCGTCCATGACGCAGGTCAGGAGACTGGCAGAAGATATAAGAGAAGAAATTGCCAAGTCCGGAACGACATGGCTTGACGTCCTGATAAACAATGCCGGTGCCGTTTCAAGCTGGTATGTCGCAACCGCGGAGGGCTTTGAACTGCAGTTTGCAGTAAATTACCTGGCAGCGTTCCTGCTCACCCATGAGCTGCTGCCAATGCTGAAGTCGGCACCCGAAGGCCGCATGATTGCCCTGGCCTCCGGATCCCATTTCAGGACGAAGATAAACTGGAAAGACATCCTTATGCGAAAACACTATAACTGTCTCATGGCGTATAAACAAACCAAGCTCGCCAATGTCATGATGTGCACCGAGCTGAACAGGCGGCTGGGTCCGGAAACCACGGTCCATGCATTTGCGGCGGATCCTGGACTGGTGAATACAAACATCGGGATGAAGGGAACTATGGGTATCACGAAGAAAGTATGGGAAATAAGGAGTCGCGGCGGAGTAACACCTGAAGCTGCAGCGGTATCAATAACATATCTTGCGGCAGATCCGGAAGTGAAAAGTTCGGACGAGGTTTATTGGAAGGATTGCAGGCCACAGCTGCCAAGCAGTTATTCCAGGCGGGAGGATGAAGCACACAGGCTATGGGAGATTTCGGAAAAAATGTGTGGTATAATTAGTACGAAAGCGATTCAATAAAGAATTGCCCGCTGTATACCATACGAAAATGGCACTGTGTCAAGGAGGTCATACTATTGGATGCCCAGATGAAGAAAGGGCTGTTGGACATTTGTGTTTTGTCCGTATTGAAAAAGGAAGACACCTATGGATATAAGCTGACCCAGGAGATAACGGGACTGCTCGAGACTTCGGAATCGGCTCTGTATCCCGTGCTCAGAAGGCTTGAGACACAGGGGCTTCTTGAAACATATACCGGCGAGTATTCCGGACGGCTAAGAAAGTATTACAGGATCACAGCAGCCGGAATCACCAGATTCAAGGAGCTTCTTATTGAAATTAAGGAATTTAAAAAAGTCATTGATCAAATTTTAGGCGGTGAATAACATGGATGAAAAGATAAATATCTTTATTGACAGCCTTGAAAGGCAGCTCGAAGATCTTCCACAGGCAGAAATCAAAGAAGCGGTCAGCTATTATGAAGAGTACCTGAATGATGCAGTGGATGAGGGTAAAGATCTGGGAGAAGCCATAGAACAACTTGGCACTCCTGAAAAAATCGCTTCAACTATAAGGGCGGAAGCAAGTTTCTCCAGGGCTCAAAAAAATCCGGGATTAAAGAACTTTTCCAAAGTCATGAAAAATGCTTCCAGGGCGGTTTCTGCCCCGTTTGCGGTTTTCTTCATGTCCATTTTCATTATTATCCTGTATGCTATGGTAATCATGTTATATGCAGGTGCTTTTGCCGCAGCTATAGGTGCACTTGCTGTTATTCTGGGGTTTGCCTATGAGGCTTTAAGCATACCCTCAGCATATATACTGGAAATTGCGGGCGCTTTGGGTGCAGGAATCTTTGGCGCAGGGTTGCTGATGCTCACCGCTTTGGGCTTCTATATCCTGGGCAGGCAGTTCATAAGGGCTTCCGCAGCCACAATGCAGAAATTGCTGAAGAAGCCGGGCAATCCTTCGTTTAAAAGCAGCATTCAGGTAAATGGCAAAAAATCAAAAATAAAATGGTTCGCATATACCTTTCTGATACTGACTGCGGCAGGCCTTTTGCTCTTTTTTGTATCAGGCCTGCCATTTAAGTATTTCACGATTTTCAACAGCATGAAGCCTGATGAAATTTCAACGAGGACATATGTTACCGGTACGGACAATACTAAAAGCATTTCCATTCATACAGAGCACTCCTGTATCAAGCTTGAAAGAGGAACAGGGGATAAAATCAGTATCAACTATGAGCAACCAGACTGGCTTGATTATGATATCAGCGAAACCGGCGGCATACTATCCTTCAGTGAAAATTCCAATGGGCGTCTGCCCCTGTTCTGGCTGGCTAAAATCCATGAAAGCCGCACAGAGGTAACAGTGGAAATCCCCGAAGGATATAGCCCACAAGTCATTGAAGTAGATAGTACCGGAGGATTTGTCAGCATATCCGGCCTTGATGAGAATATTAATGTCAAAACGTATACCGGAGGTATCGATATCAATACCGATGGTTTGCCGGAAACCTTCAATATTAAGGCGGATACAGAAAATGGAACCATACTTGTCAGAGGCGCAAGAAGTATCGGTATGATCGGGAGCGAAAAGAGTATGACTTACAATGAAGGGCTGCCGGGAGGAAAAACAATAGTCCTTAAAAGTTCAAGGGGAAACATCAGTATTAACTAAAAGTAATATTATGTGATATAATGTAATTAAGATATAGGCGGTTTGTCTATGGAGGGATATGTATGTCGAATCAAGTCAATCTTAACGTAAACCTTGATCTTTACAAAAGCCTAAGTGTAACTCAAAACCAAAAAACAAAGGAAAACAAGACAACCACACAGACTCAGACTGCGAACAACTCAGGAGTTATCCTTGAATTGGGGGCATCACCTGAAAAAGGTGCGACATATTCAAAACCAGCATCAAAAGCCTTAAGCTCCGAAGAAATTCAAAAGCTCCAGGACGAAGTGGAAAATAGAACCGAAACCCTGAGAAATCTTGTGGAGAAATTGATTCTCGGTCAGGCAAATGCAGCAGGTGGGTTTGATATGAGCAGTATATTCTCGTCCGAAGACTCATCCGATACAAATACGAAAATCAAGATCAACGGAGGAGTAAACCTTACGGAGGAAGAAGCAGCGCTAATAGCGGGAGCTGAAGATTCACTGTCGGAGGATGGCGAAAACGGAATAGAAGCAGTCAGCAACAGGATAGTCGATTTTGCCAAAGCCTTATCGGGCGGCGACAAGAGCAAATATGAAATCCTAAAGGCTGGCATCGAAGAGGGCTTCAAACAGGCAGGGGATGTATTTGGCGGGGAACTGCCGGAGATATCGGTAAAGACATATGACGCCGTAATGGAGAAGCTTGATAAATGGTACAATGAAGAATAAGTTCATGTGTATTGCTTTTCGTTTATTAGTCTCGGGAACTGAAATCTCCTGAGACTTTTTTATTTTGCGAATTTGATATAATATAACTATTGACATTAACGTTACGTAAGGGTGTACCTTTTATATAGCAGGAGGTTTTAACATGGAATACACAGTGCAGAAGTTGGCTCAAATGGCGGGTATAAGCGCAAGGACATTGAGGTATTATGACGGGATAGGGATCCTCAAGCCGGCAAGGATCAACTCGTCGGGATACCGCATATATGGAGCTGCCGAGGTTGACAGGCTTCAGCAGATTCTTTTCTACAGGGAACTGGGTATGGAGCTGGATAGTATCAAGGGAATAATAACGGCACCAAACTTCGATGGCACCAAAGCATTGGGTGAACACCATGAAAAGCTTCTTGAAAAAAAGGCGCAATTGGAGCTTCTCATCCATAACGTGGAGAAGACCATTGTATCAGCGGAAGGGAGAAACGCAATGAAAGATGCGGAAAAGTTCGAGGGCTTCAAACAGAAGCTTGTTGAGGAAAATGAAAGGAAGTACGGTAAGGAAGTACGTGCAAGGTATGGCGAGGATGCAGTCAATAGTTCCAACGCCAAGGTAAGGGGCATGTCGCAGCAACAATATGAAGAGGCAACAAGGCTTGCTGAAGAAATAACAGTGACTCTTGAAGCTGCATTCGATACAGGCGATCCTGCCGGGCCGCTTGCACAGAAGGCAGCCGATCTGCACCGCCAGTGGCTGTCATCCTATTGGGACAGCTACTCTAAAGAAGCTCATGCCGGGTTGGCACAGACATATGTAGATGATGAAAGGTTCACAGCGTACTATGATGTCAAACAGCCAGGAACAGCGTCTTTTCTGAGGGATGCCATATTTATCTATACCGGGATCAATAAATAATTAAAAAATATTTGTTAATTCGTTAAATTTACTATTGACTCTCCTGTTGCAGGAGCATTTATATTGGATATTGAGCGTGATTGGAGTGGGGTATATGTACAGGATTGGTTTGTTTTCAAAAATTAACAAGGTAACGATCAAAACCCTCAGGTATTACGACGAGGCGGGGCTTCTAAAGCCTGCCCATGTTGATAATGAGAATGGATACCGGTACTATACCTCCGAACAGCTGCCCGACCTTCACAGGATCATAGCTCTCAGGCAGATGGGCTTTTCGATCGATGAAATCTCTGCAATATTAAGCGGCCGCGACGTTGCAGGGGTTTTTGAAGAGAGGAGGCGCGAGCTTGAATCAGCTATTGATGAAAGCAGGCAGCAGCTTTCCAGGATCGAGCATTATCTTGAAAGAATCAAGGAGGATTTCAGTATGAGTTATCAAGCGATATTAAAGGAATTACCGGAAGTCATAGTATATTCCAGGAGAATGGTCATACCCAACTACGATGCCTACTTCGAACTAATACCCCAAATCGGTGAAGAAATGAAACTGTCAAACCCAGAAACAAAATGTCTTGTACCGGAGTATTGCTTCATCATGTATCATGATGGAGAATACAGGGAAAAGGACATAGATGTGGAGTATTGCGAAGCAGTAACTGCTTATGGCAAGGATACGGATACGATTAAATTCAAAAAAATTGATTGGGTTCCTTCGGCAGCATGTGTATACCATAAAGGTCCATACAGCACCCTTGGCAACGCTTATGCCTTTCTATTCAAATGGATATCGGACAATGGATACGTGGCGAGCGATATTCCAAGGGAATCATATATCGACGGCATCTGGAACAAGGAAGACGAAAACGATTGGCTTACTGAGCTCCAGGTCCCGGTAGTGAAGAAGTAGATAAAGACAGGAGATGGTTGAGGCTTTCGGAAGCTTGATTTTTCAGGCTTCCGGAAGCCTTTTGCATATGACGGGTTATTGGGGGTTATCAGGGATACTTATAATGAAAAATATTTTTTATAAATGTTTACATTTACAACATATAATCATATAATTATATGTATATTTGATAATTCGATAATTCACAATATTAATCGCAAGATACAAAAAGAAAGAAATACATTTTTGATGAGGTGAAACAAATGGAACGTTTTTTAAACCTTTTCAGCCTACTTTCCGACAAGACGAGGCTGAGGATACTATTACTGCTTAGCGGGAAGGAATTATGCGTTTGCGATATATTCGCCGCTCTCGATATGTCCCAGCCCAGGGTATCAAGACAGCTTGCCCTTCTTAAACAAGCGGGGGTCATAAGGGACAGGAGAGAAGGTAAATGGATCCATTACAGCATTGATGAAAGCTCATTCGAGGGTTGTACAATGAGCATACTTTCGATGATAACAAGGCATATGAAGAATGACAAGACCCTCGAGAACGACAAAACAACGCTGCAGAAGATGGCAGAACTTAAAGAGATGACAAAAAACTGCTGCTGTAATATAAAGGGAGGCAAAGAGAATGGGGAATAACAATGTAATAAAACCAGATATCCCGGTTATCAAAATCAGAGTTCCGAAAGGAAAGATAGCGATTCCGGACAATATAGGATCCTGCGGATGTGGCGACAGTTCAGCCACAGTATCACAGCCAAATTCATGCTGTAGCCCCGCAGGCATCAGAGAAATTGAAAAACATGCCTGGATTACAGGTGCTGTGGAGACAGCTGCAGGCAAAGTCCCCATAGTGTCGACACGTTTGGATTACAGCGACAGATGGGGTACAGTCAAGGCCAGGTGCGATATAAACAGGATGAATTATAAAATAACCCCAGGCCTTTATGCAGTCGGCGAGCCTGGCGATGCATCACCTGTGCTTGTTACCGCCAATTACAAACTGACATTTGATTCACTCAGAAAGGAATTGGTTGGACTTAATGCCTGGATCCTTGTCCTTGACACCAAAGGGATAAATGTGTGGTGCGCGGCGGGGAAAGGGACTTTCGGTACTGATGAGATTATAAAAAGGGTTTCTTTGTCCGGATTGTCTAAAGTGGTTTTTCATAGGACTCTCATTTTACCGCAGCTGGGAGCTCCCGGAACAAGTGCCCACAAGATCACTGCAGCAACCGGTTTCAAAGTCATCTATGGACCTGTAAGGGCTTCAGACGTTAAGTCTTTTATAGATTCGGGCATGAAAGCGACACCGGAGATGAGAATAGTAAAATTCGATTTTATTGACAGACTGGTGCTGACCCCGGTTGAGATAGCGGTTATTCTTAGAAAGACACTACTAGTGCTGGGAGTGCTGTTCCTTCTTAATATCATTGGATTAGGACCTTTTGGGGTAGTTGATTTCTATGCATTTGCAGGAGCCCTGGCAGTCGGCTGCATTTTGACGCCTTTGCTTCTGCCCTATATTCCTGGAAGGGCTTTTGCCTGGAAGGGTTGGTTGCTGGGCATCATATGGGTGGTTGTATTGAATGTTTTGAATGGATGGCCGGATATGCCTGCTTACAGCCTTCTGAAAGCATTGGGATATATTCTGATACTTCCTCCGGTTTCCGCATACCTTGCCATGAACTTTACAGGTGCATCCACATACACGTCACCATCAGGAGTAAACAAGGAAATGAGAATCGCGATACCTGCCATGATTCTTTCGTTGCTCGCAGGGTGTGTGCTGATATTGGTCAATAATCTGGTTTATTGAAATTATAATTTGATAGTTTATGAGGAGAAAAGCAATGAAACATAAATATCTGAAAAATGTTGTGACTTTAAAGCTTGATATCGACAAATGCAAAGGCTGCGGCAGGTGTACAGAGGTTTGTCCGCACGAGGTGTTTTCAACAAATGGGGAAAAGGTCGAAATAATTAACAGGGATAGTTGCATTGAGTGTGGAGCATGTGAGAAGAACTGTCCTTTTGGTGCCATAAGTGTCAAAGCCGGTGTCGGTTGTGCTGCAGCTATTATAACGGGATTCCTGACAGGTACCGAGCCATCCTGCGATTGTTCGGGAAGAGATGGAAGCTGTTGTTAGTCAGAACGCAAAGGGTTATAAAAAGATTGTCAAATGATTAACAATGCATAACTGAGAATTATCGAGATTGACGATTTGTTAACAAGGTCTTTGACCGTATATGTATACAATGTACAAATACAGCATTTGAAAAAGAAACGGAGAGCGTGTAAAATGTTGAATTGTGAGAATTATAAAAATGCAAATATGAAAAGGGTTGATTTGAGTGAGGCTGTTTGATACTGAAGTCCAAAAATTAAGATACAGGATAATTAACGAGCTAGTCCGGCTCGCTGTCAAAGGTGAAGACGGAAGAGCTTTCTATGAGATACCCAAAAAAATAGCACCCGGTCCCGAAGCGACCATGAGGTGCTGCATATACAAAGAAAGGGCGATCGTCCAGGAACGGCTGAAGCAGGCCATGGGAGATTATGACGATGACGGCCTTGGTGTTCAGGTGATAGATATAGCTTGTGACGAATGCCCGGTCGACCAGTATACCGTAACAGGCGCATGCAGGGGTTGTATAGCACACAGATGCATGAATGCCTGTCCTGTGGATGCAATTGTGATAGAGAACAAAAAAGCAATGATTAATAAGGACAAGTGCATCGAATGTGGAAGATGCATGAATGCCTGCCCATATAAAGCGATATCTGAGAATACCCGTCCCTGTATGAAGGGATGCAAGCCGGGAGCCATCAGCATAGATGAAAATAAAAAAGCGGAAATAAGCCGGTCGAAATGCATTGAATGTGGTGCATGCGTATACAACTGCCCTTTTGGTGCAATCGTTGACAGGTCATATGTCCTTGATGCCATCAGGATCCTGATGAAGGCTAAAAACGAAGGATACAAGGTTTATGCTGCAATAGCCCCGTCCATAGTCAGCCAGTTCAACTATGCAAAGATAGAGCAGGTGGTGTCCGGATTGAAGGAGATGGGTTTTCATGCTGTTGTCGAGGTGGCGCTGGGAGCGGACATCGTAGCAGTGAAGGAGGCAAGGGAGCTTTCAGAGAAAGGATTCCTGACCAGTTCATGCTGCCCGTCCTTTGTAAAATATGTAGAGTTGAATTTCCCCGGAATGGAAAAACACATATCACATACCCCATCTCCAATGATCGAGGTTTCCATGCTCATAAAACAAACCGACAGCAGTTCGAAGGTGATTTTTATAGGGCCTTGCATAGGGAAAAAGAGCGAGTTCAGAAAGAAGGAATATAAAGGCATCGTGGATTGTGTCCTCACCTTTGAAGAGCTGCAGGCCATGTTTGACGGGATGGATATCGATTTGGGAAAGCTAGGCGAACAAAGCCTGGACAATGCATCCAGTTTCGGACGGATATTTGCCCGCAGCGGAGGATTGACAGAAGCGGTTGGACAGGTGATCAGGGAATATGATATGGATTTTGACCTTGATGGAGAGATATGTGACGGGATAGACCAATGCAGGATAGCTTTACTTAAGGCGTCGAAAGGGAAGCTGAACAAGAATTTCATTGAGGGCATGGTTTGCGAAGGCGGATGTATAAATGGATCGGGGTGCCTCCATCATGGGCCGGGAAACAAGGTGGAAGTCGACAAATATGGCAGGGATGCTTTGGAAAAGACCTCGAAAGCTGCTATAGGAATCTGGGATGTGCTGATGGAAAGTCAGGCAGGGTCAATATGAGCATAATCCAGTATAAGGAAGCAAACTGCAAGAACTGTTATAAGTGCATCCGTAGCTGTCCTGTAAAGGCGATCTCCTTTAAAAATGACCAGACGGAAATCATTGAAGAGGAATGCATGCTATGCGGAAACTGTCTAGCTGCATGCCCGCAGAACGCAAAAACAGTAAGGAATGATACCGGAATTGTTAAGAAATTTATCAATAAAAAGGACAAGGTCTATGTAAGCCTTGCCCCTTCTTTTATTTCTGCTTTTGAGAATAATAATGAGAAACTGATGTATACTGCCTTAAAAAAGCTGGGTTTCACCCATGTGGAGGAAACAGCGGTCGGTGCAGCAATGGTATCCAGGCAGTACGAACTGCTTATGCAGGAAAAGAAGATGAAAAACATCATCACAACTGCCTGCCCATCGACGGCAAACCTTGTCCAGAAATATTACCCCGGGCTTGTAGGATACCTGGCACCTGTCGTTTCCCCGATGATCGCCCATGCAAAGATGCTCAGGGAAACCTACGGATCAAGGATAAAAGTGGTATTCATAGGTCCATGTGTATCTAAAAAGGATGAATGTAATGATTTCCAGAACGATTTTGCCGTTGATGCGGTACTTACGTTTGAAGAATTGGAAGAATGGATGGAATCCGAAGGGATATATATAAACGGCGCCTTCACTGAAGCAGTAAAGACTTCAAAAGACACTATTGCAAGGATATATCCTGTACCTGGCGGCATCCTGAAAACTATTGATATTAAATATAAGAAGAATTATAAATGCATAAGCGTAGACGGCGTAGACAGATGTATGAAAATCCTTGAGTCCTTGAAAAATGACGACATAAGTGGTTACTTTATTGAGATGAACAGCTGCACCGGCGCCTGTCTGGGAGGTCCATCCATTAAGCCCTGTAAAGGCGGATACCTGGAGGCCAGGGAGAAGCTCATAGAATATGTGAGGAAGAGTCCTGCAAGTGATGTTTCACCGATAAGCATGGATACCAGGGTTGATCTTGGAAAGAAATTCTTCGATCGTTCAAAAAAAGCCCCGATCCCATCTGATGCATCATTACAGGGGATACTCAACAGCATAGGTAAATATACCCCTGACAAGGAACTGAACTGTGGTGCATGCGGATACCATACCTGCAGGGATAAGGCCATAGCTGTATATAATGGGAAAGCTCAGTTACATATGTGCCTGCCTTATATGAGGGAACGTGCGGAGTCAATATCAAACCTGATTCTGAATATTACACCCAGCGCCATTTTTGCCCTGGATAACCAGCTGACCATCCAGGAATCGAATACAGCTGCACAAAAAATGTTCTCCCTTGATGGAAAAGACCTGAGGAATAAAAACATATATGAGGTACTCCAATGCCCTGACATTTCTTTGGTAATGGAAAACGGTCAGAGCATTTATGACAGCAAATATGATTATGAGAAATATGGGATGACGGTTGAACAGTCCATTGTTTATGTACCGGAACAGAATATAGTTGTGCTTGTTATCAAGGATATAAGCCGGGAGGAAGAGGCCCGGAAACAAAAACACCTTGCCAGCACAGAAAACGCAGAGCTTGCTCAGAGAGTCATAGAAAAACAGATGAGAGTGGTGCAGGAGATTGCAAGCCTCCTGGGTGAAACAACTGCCGAAACCAAGGTAGTACTGACAAAGCTTAAAAAATCAATACTTGCAGAAACGGGTGAGGGCGAATGAACCTTTTCGTTGATGTGGGATTTGAAAGCATAAACAAGCACGGTGAAGAGCTGTGTGGTGACAAGATAGAGTTAATAAGGGATGAAAAATCCGTTGTCGTTGTATTGGCGGATGGTCTGGGCAGCGGAGTCAAGGCCAATATCCTGTCCACTCTGACTGCGAAGATAATTGGAACCATCCTTGCAAACGGCCTTGATATAGATGAGGCAGTCGAAACCATTGCCGACACATTACCAGTATGCCGCACGAGGGGTATGGCATACTCAACCTTTTCCATTCTACAGATTTTCAATACAGGCCAGGGGTATCTGGTGGAATTTGACAATCCGGCTGTTTTCAGGTTCAGAAAAGGCAAGGCTGCGAAACTGCAGCCGGAGAGCAGGATCATAGGCGGAAAGAAGATAATGGAAAGCAGGTTCGCGGTTGATTATGAGGATATGTTCGTCATGGTCAGTGACGGTGTGATCCATGCAGGCATTGGAAGGACCATGAATCTTGGCTGGCAATGGGAAAATGTCAATGAATACATTCAAAGAACCAGTAAAAACGAAATGTCCTGCAAAAAGGTGGCTAAACTGCTGATCTCTGCAGTTGACAGCCTTTATGGCGGGGAACCGGGTGATGACGCGACGGTGGTTGCTGTCAAGGTCAGAAAACCATTGAACCTCTGCCTGTTGGTAGGGCCTCCGGTTGACAGGGTTGATGATGCCCAGGTTGTGGAAAGATTTATTTCCATGGAGGGAAAGAAAGTTGTCTGCGGGGGCACCACTTCCCAGATTGTCGCTCGTGTATTGGACAGGGAACTAAAGGTGGACTTTGATTATGTCAATCCGGGAGTTCCCCCTGTAGCTGAACTGGAAGGAATTGACCTTGTGACCGAAGGTGTCCTGACCTTGGAAAAGGCACTTGATCTTATAAAATCCTGCATAGGTTCGGAAAGCACCATTAGGGATTTTCTCAACCTGAATAAAAATGATGGGGCCTCAAGGCTGTCAAAGATACTGTTGGAGAACAGCACCAACATTCATTTTCTTGTTGGCCGCTCCATCAATCCTGCCCATCAGAAGCCTGAATTCCCACTGAATTTCGGTCTCAAACTGAAGCTGGTGGATGAAATAGCCCTGTGTCTCAGGGATATCGGAAAACAGGTTGATATAGAGTATCACTGACGGTTGATATAAAGGGTTGACACTGCCCCCGCCCCTTTTTCAACCGTCCCTTTTCAAACCCTTCCATCAACAAGGAAACTTGATAAAAATTCTAGTATTTGATATCATAATAGTGGTTTGTTTTCTAACGGCATTTCACATATATCATCCGAAATTAGTAATATTAATAAAGAGTAAACTAATAAATGTATATTTGGAGGCAATATGATTATCATCAGCAAAACCGTGAGGAAGGGACATCCAATACGCAAGGCGGTATTATCCTTGATATTGCTTATTGCGATTGCAGCCGTTGTTTATACTGTGATTTCAAAGTACAATGAAAACCAGCCGACAATCAACTACACTTTTAATGAAACCGGCGGAAACACGACTGTTTATCCTGACACAAGCTTTGCTGTTCTCAGCGATCTACATTACTATTCATTGTCACTGGGAACAACAGGCGCGGCTTTTGAGGATTGCCTCTATTCCGACCGCAAGCTGCTAAAAAACAGCCCTGACCTCCTGAAGGTTGCTATTGACGATGTTGTAAAATCCGGTGTCAAAATTCTGTTTGTCACAGGGGACCTTACAAAAGACGGAGAGCTGATTTGCCATCAGGAAGTTTCAACTGCGCTGGGCGAGCTTCTGCAAAAAGGAATCAAGGTATACGTAGTACCCGGAAACCATGATGTAAACAACCCTCTCGCATACAGCTACAGCGGTGATAAGACCACTCTGGTGCCAAATGTAAAGGCAGCTGACTTTGCGGAAATATACAAGGATTTCGGTTACGGTAGTGCCCTATCAAGAGATTCAAACTCACTGAGCTATGTGGCGGAACCTGTGGAAGGCTTATGGGTCATTGGACTTGACACCTGCAGGTCTGAGGAGAACGTAGCCGGCGTCGAAGAGATCGTAGGCGGTAATCTGGTACAGGATCAGGAAAAATGGCTTGAGGGTGTTCTCGGCGATGCCAATAATAAGGGGAAAGCTGTTATTCTATTGTCGCATCATGGAATGATCGAGCACTGGGAAGGCCAATCGAAACAACATCCTGATTATTTAGTCCAGGATTATAAATATATAGGCAAAATGCTGGCATCATACGGAGTTCGGTTATCTTTCACAGGTCACTACCATGCCCAGGATATTACTTATTCCGATTTCGGCGATTCAGGGTACATGTATGATCTGGAGACAGGGTCACTTGTCACTGCGCCTTGTGCCATCCGGTATTGTACAATCAGCGAAAATTCAATGGAAGTTAAAACAAAGAGTCTCATAGGCGGGTTGAATCTGGGAGATGAATTTATAAAACAAGCTAACCAGTTTGTGTTTAATACCGTTGAGAAGGAAGCGGCTATAACCTTGATGGACTTTAAGGTGCCGGAAGAAGATGCACATAAAATAGCCGGCCAGGTAGCATATGCGTTTTCTGCCCATTACAGTGGGGATGAAGACGCTTCTGCAAAACCGGTTTTCAACACAAAGGAAATTGGGCTTTGGAGCCGTGTTGTATTCAAAGTAAAAGAGTATGTGGTAGACGGCCTCTGGGTAGACCTGGAGCCGGCAGACAACAATGTTGTGCTTGACCTTGATTGAAGGTCGGGATAGGAGAAGTGTTACATGGATATCGAATTATTAAAGGAATTTGTTGTTGTAGCTGAACATCTCAACTTCAGCAAAGCTTCAAAAAAATTATATATTGCCCAGCCAGTCCTCAGCAGGCATATAGCCGACCTTGAATCACAGCTGGGCATACAGCTGTTCATTCGCAGCAAGCACTCAGTGCAGTTAACATACATGGGTGGGCTGATGCTTGAAGAGGCAAATGCTATTATTGAACGTTATGAACAGGCTATCCACAAAATTCGCCAGACAGCAGCAGGGAATATAGGAAGTCTGACTATAGGCTTCCTCGAAGGCGCAGTTAAGAAGTTTCTGGCTTCATTGATTATGCGCTTCAACAGCAATTATCCAAAAGCTGATCTGCATTTGATTTCAATGGATCTTGGCGATTTGACCAGGTCATTGAAAAACGGGGATCTGGATATTGGATTCACACTTGCCTTGGATCCCGGAAACACTGATGATCTGAATATTAAGATCCTATACAGTGATTTTTATTCCCTGGTTGTACCCAAAAGCCATCCGCTTGCAGATAAAAGCAGTGTCGAGATAATCGACCTGAAAAATGAACAGTTTATTATGCCATCTCCGGATTATTTTCCAAATGCCATGGATAAACTGATAAAAATTTGCAATTCAAAAGGCTTTAACCCCAAGATAGTAAAACAGACTCCCAGAATAGATACTGTTCTTCTGATGGTTGAAATTGGCATGGGTGTTGCCTTAATGCCAAGACATGATGCCATTTATGCCAATTCCAATGTCTGTTTTATAGACGTTGCAGGCAGCGATGTATCCGTTGATGTAGTTGTAGTATGGAAGAAAAACAATACTAATCCGCTTATAGCGCCATTCCTGGAGGAGCTGGGGCTTTTGCTTTGAATTTCACAGGCTGGCAATACATTTAATGCATAATGGTCAGACTGATAAAGTATTTCCCTTTATTCATCATTCATATTATCATGAAGCTATCGGGCAGTCTTTTCTTGATTGCCTTTTATTGATGAGTATCGATTTCATCTGTTTGTAACGGGATGAAAATCGCGGAAAGGGGATCTTTATGAGAGATTTGTGCATCGATTATGTTCATGAATCCAGAGAGGGAACACCACCCCTGCTTAACACCATTATTCTTTTTGCATACAGGAATTACACAAATCCTAACATAAACATCAACTATATTGCAGACCATCTTAACATCAATCCATTATATCTGTCCCGGCTTTTTAAAAAGCACAAGGGCATTGGAGTGCTGGATTATATCCATATCCTCAGGCTCAAAGAGGCCAAGAGGCTTTTGAACAAAGGTATCAGCGCCAAGGCTATCGCTTCCGGAGTCGGTTATTGCAGTTATCTTACCATGGCAAGGGCATTCAAGAGATATGAAGGTACGACGCCCGGCAGATTCAGGGAATTGATGACTGGGACTGATGAATGATGGAATTGTTATGAACCTCCAAAGACTTTACAAATATCTTAATGGCAGGATTATTGTTTGAACGGAGCCATTTGATGACTGCTGTCAACTGATACTCTTCTCCGGCCAATGGTATAAAGACGGTGCCGTTTTTAGTGGAGGATTTTGCGCTGTAGGGCAGCAATGCAATTCCAATGTGCGATTCTACCAGGAAAAGTATCGTTTCCGGTGACTTGGTTTGAGCTTTAATTTCAGGTATAAACCCGCATTTATGGCAAAGGGCCTGTATAGCTTCAAATGCATAAGGTGCTTCCTTTTTTTCTATGCTTACAAACGATTCTCCGGCAAGTTCCGAAAGGTTGAGGCTTTTTCTCTCCGACAAGGGATGACCGGAATATACTACGGCACAAAGTCTGTCCTGACCGATGACTTTCCAGGATATGTTGTCCAACGGCTCTGTAGAGTATGCCAGGTCGAAGACAATATCAAGACATTCATCAATCATACCCTGCCTGATCATTTCAGAAGTATCCTGGGTAAAAACCAGTTCTATATTGGGATTGTTTGCGCGGAAATTGCGAATAAAATCCGACAGGAAGGTTTTTTCTGTAAGCCCAACAAAGCCTATGCTTAAAATATAGCTGGAACCGGTTAGTCGTGCTTTTTTTGTCGCCTGATCAAGCTTCACGAGAATTACCTTGATTTCGTCATAGAAAACCTGACCCTGGGGAGTCAACTGCACAGCCCGGTGTTCTCTGTAAAAAAGCTTGAAGCCCAGCTGCTGCTCAAGGGAAAGTATCTGCTGGCTTATGGCGGTCTGGGATATGTAATGGTCCTGTGCCGCTTTAGAAAAATTCTGATGTTCGGCCGCCGAAAGAAAATACCAAAGCTGTTGTATGTTCACCTGATCATCGCTCCTTTTTTCTGTTAACAGTATATCACAATTTAGCTTATGGAAAAACCGATTTCAAAAGTTTTTCTTATCTATTAGGGGGTCCCAACTTTTATTTTTTGTTACTTTTAAATTTTTACTTATGATGTTATAATTTTTTGTTGTTTTACACTTATGTAAATAAATTATATTATTCTTCTATAGACAAAAAAAGGAGGTAATTATGAAGATGTTAAAACGGTTAATTTCATTGCTGGTGGTTTTTATAATGGCATTTGCCCTCTTAAGTGGTTGCGGACAAGAAGCCGGAAGCCAGTCAACTACAACCCAGGAGACTACTTCGCAGGCTGAAACGGGGACAGCGGTTGAGACTACTACAGCTGAAAGCACCGAGGCACAGGCTGGCAAGGTTGAGTTGCCGCTGACCAAGGAAAAGCAGACACTTTCCTACTGGTTTGGATGGAACCCACAGGTAGACGCTTTCATGAAGAGTTTTGATGAGAACCCGACATATCAGGAACTTGAAAAAAGAACAAACGTACATATCGATTTCACCCTCGTTCCTGGTGGCGCGCAGCAGGAGAAGTTCAACCTGGCCATGGCATCCAATGATTATCCTGAAATGATAATCGGTATCGGTTCACTTTATGCCGGAGGCCTTGATAAAGCTGTATCCGACGGAGTGGTGGTAAAACTCAATGATTATATTGACAAATTTGCCCCAAACTACAAGAAAATTATTACCGCAAACGACCAGAACAGAAAAACAGTAACGACAGACTCCGGTAATATCACCCAGTTTGTTTCATATGGAAATAATGTGGCAGGACAGGACAATGGACCTGTTGTTCGTAAGGACTGGCTTGATTCGTTGGGTATGAAGGCGCCTGTTACTTATGATGAATACTACAACATGCTCAAAGCTTTCAGGGACGAGAAGGGTGCAACCGGCGCGTACCTCATGAGTGCGGACATGAATCCCAGATATGACTCTCTGGCAGCCGGCTATGGAATATCGGTCCAGTATGCTCAGCGTCCGTGGCTTATGACACCTTTCTACCAGGTAGACGGAAAAGTCAAATTTGGCTACGTTGAAGAAGGATACAGGGAATACCTTACAATGCTCGCAAAATGGTACTCCGAAGGCTTGATTTATAAGGATTATATGGCAAACAACGGGCCTGTTCCGATGGAACAACCTATAGTTACCGGTGAATCTGGACTCTGGTATACAGATCAGGGCTTGATAGCAGACTATAAAACAAAAGCAAATGATCCCAACTTCCAGGCTGTAGCAATTACCGATGCTGTAAAGACCGCCGGAGACAAGACACATCTTGGCAAGGACCTTACTCCCTTGCAGTCTATGGGTATATGCATAACCGACAAGTGCAAGAATATAGAACTGGCTGTAAAATGGAATGATTATCTGTATACAGATGAAGGTTCACTCCTTGCGAACTACGGTGTAGAGGGAACATCATACAAAATGGTTGATGGCAAACCGCAGTTTACAGATATCATAACCAAAAACCCGGACGGAATGCCTTCAAGACTTGCAGTATTCAAGTATGCCATGGAGCAGGGCGGCTATGTGAACGATGCATCCAAGTACAACAGCGTTTATCAGCCTGCAGACCTGGAAGCTGCAACGATATGGTCGACAAATAAGGATTATTCATATAATATTCCTACGACAGTATCTCTTTCAGCTGATGAAGCTACAGAATTCACAAATACCATTATGGATATATTGACTTACTCAAGTGAAATGTCAAACAAATTCATAACGGGCAAAGAGCCTATGTCCAAATATGATGATTTTGTAAAGCAGATCAAGGGCATGGGCATTGACAAATGTATCCAACTTGAGCAGGCCGCTTTTGACAGGTACATGAAGAGATAAGCCATACCTCAGGCAAAAGAAAAGACTATCAAAAAGGGACATATCTCAGACCCGCGTAGCTGCAGCTCCGTGTAAGAGATGTGTCCCTTTACCTTTCAGGACACTTCTCAGCATCGAGGCGTTGCTACCTTTGCAGGAGATGTGTCCCGTTACCTTTAAAACCGCATAAATACTGATTTTCATGTATAAATATTTAGTTTAGCTTTACTGCCATTTAATTGACTTTACATATTGAAAAATGCGTTGAGAAACTATAATATTAGATAGTAGGAATTCGTACATATTTCAAATAAAGATTTATAAACGAGGAGGAAGTTCATGATGAAAAAATTGGCGGCAATTATCCTCACCCTGGTCATGGTCATGGCTGTACTTTCAGGTTGCGGTGGTGCAACAACTAGCAATGGTTTCGAAATAGCTCTCATTACCGACAAGGGCAATATTGATGACAAATCTTTTAATCAGGGTTCCTGGGAGGGCGTTGTTGCATTTGCTGAGGAAAATAAAATTACTCACAAGTATTACAAACCCGAAGAAGCATCAGACGCTGGATACCTTGCAGCAATTGATCTGGCTGTCACCGGTGGCGCAAAGGTTATTGTAACACCTGGTTACCTGTTTGAGGTACCGATATATGAAGCACAAACAAAATACCCTGCTATCAAATTCATTCTTTTGGATGGAGCGCCTCACACAGCAGATTACGCAACCTTTAAAACAGAAGCAAACGTAGCAAGCGTCATGTACGCTGAAGAACAGTCCGGTTATCTTGCAGGTTATGCTGCAATCAAGGACGGTATGACAAAGCTCGGCTTTATGGGTGGAATGGCCGTTCCTGCTGTTCAGGCATTCGGATATGGATATTTGCAGGGTATTGAGGCTGCAGCGACAGAATTGGGTCTTGGTGACGGAGCAATTTCAGTCACTTACCACTATACTGGCGATTTTGCAGAAACTGATACCAACAAAGCCACAGCAAAAACAATGTATCAGGAAGGTAAAGATGTAATATTTGCTTGCGGCGGTTCAGTAGGCAAAAGCGTTATGTCCGCTGCTGCGGAAGCCGGGAAAAAGGTTATAGGTGTTGACGTTGACCAGAGATATGACAGTGAAACTGTTATTACATCTGCAACCAAAGGACTTGGCGCTTCCGTTCAACAGGTTCTCAAATCCATCTATAAGGATAACAGCTGGGCAAACTATGCAGGTAAAACAACAACCTTCAACGCATCCAACAACGGCGTAGGTCTTCCTACTATAGTTATTGGAGATGAAAAGGGTAATGCTTTCGACAGATTTGCGAAATTCACCAAAGCAGACTATGATGCTATATATAAAACACTTGCTGACGGATCGGTAGCTCCTGTCCGTACTATAAAAGTCGCTGCTGAAACTGGCTATGCAACAGCTGAAGAGCTTGTTTCCAGCCTTAATCTTAAAAAGGTAGTAGTTGAGGTAAGATAATAAAAGCTGTATAAACTGACATATTGGCCTAAGCCTTTATGTGAGTAGAGGTTTGTAAAGGGAAAAGGCAAATGTCTTTTCCCTTTACTATATCAGCCATAAAATTTCGATATAAGAAGAGGTAATATGGAAGATTATATTATCGAGATGCTTAATATAACAAAAGAATTTCCTGGCATTAAAGCAAATGATAATATTACCCTGCGTTTAAAGAAGGGCGAAATACATGCTCTATTAGGTGAAAATGGTGCCGGTAAATCTACGCTTATGAGCGTGCTCTTTGGGTTATACCAGGCAGATAAGGGTGAAATCAGAAAGAATGGTAATACCGTAAAAATAAGCAATCCCAATGATGCCAACGATTTGGGCATTGGCATGGTACATCAGCACTTTAAGCTTGTAGAAATTTTTACAGTTCTTGAGAATATTATTTTAGGTGTTGAGCCAAACAAGTTGGGCTTTTTGCAGAAAAAAGCAGCCAGGGATAAGGTTATAGAGCTTAGTGAACAATACGGGCTTAAGGTAGACCCGGATGCTATAATTGAAGAAATTTCGGTCGGAATGCAGCAACGCGTTGAGATTTTAAAAATGCTGTATCGTGAAAATGAAATTTTGATTTTTGATGAGCCAACCGCAGTTTTAACTCCTCAGGAAATTGATGAGCTTATGGAAATAATGAGGGGATTCGCAAGAGAAGGCAAATCAATACTTTTTATAACCCATAAATTGAATGAGATCATGGCTGTTGCCGACCGTTGCACTGTACTGTGGAAGGGTAAATATATAGGTACAGTTGAAATAAAGGATACAACCAAGGAAGAACTGTCAAGAATGATGGTTGGACGAGATGTAACCTTTACAGTGGATAAAGAGGATACAGAGCCAGGCGATGTTGTTCTATCCGTGAGAAATATCGTAGTCTCCTCAAAAATACATAAAAACAACGCAGTCAGGAATGTTTCTTTTGATGTAAGGGCGGGCGAAATCGTCTGTCTTGCAGGTATCGACGGTAACGGACAAACCGAGTTTATATCGGCGCTTACCGGTCTTGAAAAATTGAGCAGTGGAAGTATCAACCTTTGCGGCAGCGATATTACAAAGGCAACTATCCGTTCCCGTTCAAAAGCAGGAATTAGTCATATTCCGGAGGATCGTCACAAATATGGACTTGTACTTGATTATACATTGGAAGAGAATATGGTATTGCAGCGCTACTGGCAACCTGAGTTTCAGCAAAACGGATTTATAAAAAACCGTGCAGTACGCTCATATGCTGAAAAATTGATTGAGCAATATGATGTGCGCAGCGGGCAAGGGCCTATAACTGCTGTGAGAAGCATGTCGGGTGGTAACCAGCAAAAAGCGATCATTGCCCGTGAAATTGACAAACAGCACGAGCTGTTGGTTGCAGTTCAACCAACCAGAGGGCTTGACGTAGGTGCTATTGAATACATACATAAGCAGCTGGTAGCAAGGCGTGATGCAGGCAAAGCAGTCTTGCTGATGTCTCTTGAACTTGATGAGGTTATGAATATAAGCGATCGTATCCTTGTTATGTATGAGGGCGAAATTGTAGGAGAACTGGATCCAAAGGAAATTACAGTTCAGGAACTCGGTCTTTACATGTCGGGCGCGAAACGTAACATTGCAAAGAACGTTGAAAAGAATGTTGCAAAGGAGGATGAAAATGCAGGATAAAACAGTTTCTTCCCCAAAAGCATTTGATATTAAGAAAGTTACAAAAAGCAAGGGTTTCTCTGCATTTACGTCTGCACTGCTTGCCATATTCCTTGGCCTGGTTTTTGGATTTGTCGTTATGGTTGTGTCCAGTCCCGCCAACGCGCTTTCGGGCTTTCAGATGCTCCTGATCGGTGGTTTGAGACGCCTTGGCGATGTTTTTTATTTTGCAACCCCAATATTAATGACAGGTCTGGCTGTTGGCTTTGCCTTTAAAATGGGCTTGTTTAACATTGGCGCTTCTGGTCAGTATACTATGGGAATGTTCTTTGCCTTATATGTAGGATTCATGTGGGAACTGCCCGATGGTATCCATTGGTTGGTATGTATCATTGCCGGTATGGTCGGTGGCTTGATATGGGGATTTATACCAGGCATATTCAAAGCATTGCTTAATGTTAATGAAGTTATAACATCAATAATGTTCAACTATATCGGCATGTATCTGGTAGATATGCTTATACAGGGAAACGCTAAGATGTATATTTCATCAAAAACCAGAACCGCATATCTTCCTGCATCGGCACAGCTGCCCACTCTTGGAATTTCGAATTCCAGTGTAAACATTGCATTTTTAATTTCTATTGCTTTAGCGATAATTTTATTCGTTGTTTTAAACAAAACCACCTTTGGATATGAACTCAAAGCAACTGGCTATAACAAGTATGCAAGCATGTACGCCGGTATGAACGGCAAGCGTAATATCATACTTACAATGGTAATTGCCGGTGCTTTTGCAGGCCTTGGCGGAGCATTTGCAATTTTGGCGCCGTCCACCATAGCCGGCAGCAGTATGACCTATGAACCGGTAAGTGTTATTGCTGCAAATGGATTTAATGGCATAGCAGTAGCGCTGCTGGGTAACTCCAGCCCCATCGGAATTATCTTTTCTGCATTGTTTGTCTCATACATTCAGCGCGGAGGAACACTTGCAAGCCTGTTCGGATATAAGCCTGAAATAATTGATGTTGTAATCGCAGTTATTATTTACTTTTCAGCCTTTGCAATGGTCATGAATGCAACAGTTGTGAAACTGTTGAAAAAACGTCGGGAGAAAAAACATGAAACCACACAGGCTGAAAAAAAGGGGGAGGCGTAAAATATGGATACATTGTATTATTTGATTCAAAATACGCTTCCGGTTGCCATCCCACTGCTTTTAGTGGCACTGGGCGGCATGTTCAGCGAGCGCAGCGGAATCGTCAACATCGCTCTTGAGGGCATCATGCTCTTTGGCGCATTTTTTGGATGCCTTTTTGTTTTCATTGTAGAAGGTACGTCCATGAACCCACAGGTAATATTGCTTCTTGGAATGCTGGTGGGTGCGGCCTCGGGATTCCTGTATTCAATGCTGTTGTCCTTTGCGGCTGTCAACATGAAAGCGGATCAGACCATTACAGGTACAGCACTGAATATGATGATTCCGGCAGCAATACTGCTGTTTTCTAAAATGTACTTCAACAGTGACGGAATTACAACACATATGAATTTTTATGTTAAAAAAGTTCCATTACTTGGCGATATACCGGTAGTCGGGAAAATATTATTCCAGAATACGTATATTACAATATACATAGGAGTTGCATTGCTTATCATATCTACTATTGTTTTTTACAAGACGAAGTTCGGGCTGCGCCTTCGTGCGTGTGGTGAACATCCTCATGCTGCCGACTCGGTCGGTATTAATGTTTACTTCATGCGCTATGCAGGTGTGGGACTTTCCGGTATCCTTGGAGGTATCGGCGGATTTTTCTATGCAGTGGGTGTTATGGACGGTAATACTAACGGACATACAGGAGTAGCAGGGTTTGGCTTCCTTGCACTTGCCGTTATGATATTCGGACAATGGAAGCCTATTAAGATCTTTCTCGCAGCCTTGTTCTTTGCGTTCCTTCGTTCCGTTGCCTATTCTGTTGCGCTGATCCCATTCCTGGACGTTTTGCACATAAATCAAACCTATTATAAAATGCTGCCTTATATTGCAACTATGGTCGTTCTGGCTTTTACATCTAAAAAATCAAGGGCTCCAAAAGCAGAGGGTATACCTTATGATATGGGTCAAAGATAAATTAAAAATGAATGGAGAGTGTTTTAAATGATACCAACACCACATATTCAAGTTGAAGAAATGGGAGTAATAGCAGAAACAGTGTTGCTGCCGGGAGATCCCCTGAGGGCGAAATTCATAGCTGAAAACTATCTTGAGGGGGCTGTGCAGTTCAATACCGTAAGGAACATGTTCGGATATACCGGAACCTATAAAGGACGCAGGGTATCTGTAATGGGAACAGGTATGGGTATGCCATCGATAGGCATATACTCTTATGAGCTTATACATTTTTACGGGGTGAAGAACCTGATCCGTGTTGGCTCTGCAGGATCACTGCAGCCGGATGTAAAGGTGCGTGACATAGTCATAGGCATGTCGGCTTCCACCAATTCCAATTATGCTGCTCAATATGGACTTCCTGGGACCCTTGCACCAACTGCTTCATGGGAGCTTCTGAAAAAAGCTGTTGAGGCTGCGAAGGCAAGAGGGATTGATGCCAAAGTCGGAAACATTCTCTCATCAGATACGTTTTACAACGACGCGGTTGATTCGTGGAAACAGTGGGCTAAGATGGGCGTGCTGGCTATCGAGATGGAAGCTGCCGCACTTTACATGAATGCTGCAAGGGCCGGGGTAAATGCGCTCTGTATCCTTACCGTTTCCGATTCACTGATTTCACATGAGGAAACCACCTCTGAGGAGCGACAGAATTCTTTTACTCAGATGATGGAGATAGCGCTGGATCTGGCGTAAACAGGTGGAGCAGGCAGGTGGGGCAGGCAGGTGGGGCAGGCATGAACCTGCCTGCCAACCTGATTTCCTTTAGGTAGGTACCACTTCAATATCTACTTATGATCTTTATCGCATGCTTTCTTTTTACGGAATAGAGCCAAGCCGCCGAATCCTCCGATTATTGCCATATAAAAGCCAAAATCGTACCACCATCCCGTGTTTATTGTTTCATACACCCTTATGTTTTTGTCAAACAAACCAATAATGAGTGAAATGAACGCAACCCATCCATGCCAGATACCCCAAAAAAATCCTGCCGGCTTATCTGTTGTATATGTCCCGTCTCCAGGAACGCAGCCCGTCAATAACACAAGCATTATAACCAACAGGACGCAAAATAATAAAACTGCTCTCTTTCGCATAATACGGCCTCCTTCATTACTCTTTGCATAAATAAAATTACGTATAAATGCAGGTAATGTCTGGGTAGTGGGCAATATTTGAGCTATAGACTTTATATGCATTATAATAAGTTAAAAGGGAAAATAAGGAGTATAGATTGGCGGGGAACAATATGAAAAAGACATTAATATTGATTTCTGTAATCCTGGCTACACTATTTTTTTTGGCTGGTTCGGCTATTGCGGAAGTAGAGACCAGAGGCAACAGCATCGGTAATGTGGCAAACCATGGAACAGCTGCCGAAGGCGGAGGCTCGGTTTATTTTTCATTATCCAACAAAGGATTTTACAAGATGCAGGCAGACGGGGGCGAACTTGTAAAGATTTGTGACGAAGTAGCACAGGAGATAAATATTATAGGTGAAACGATATATTGTATACTTTGGTCTAATGATTTTAGTAAGTCAGAGGATTATAAACCGGCTTTGTACAGCATGAATACTGATGGTAGCGGCAGGAAGAAGCTTAGCGATGATTATGCAGTAAATATGAATGTTTTCGCTGATTGGATATATTTCGCTAATGACAGTGATGAAATGAAGCCATACAGGATCAAAACAGACGGTACTTCCAGAACCAAGCTTAATAATCTTTCTGTAAGTTGCCTTAATGTTGTTGGAGAATGGATCTATTTCGAAAACCACAATGATGATACAAAGCTTTATAAAATGAAGACAGATGGCACCAATGTGGTCAAAATCTGTGATGATGGAGCATATTATCTTGATTTAAATGTCATTGAGGATTGGATATATTATACTGCTGATAAACCGGAATATGGACTATATAAAATCAAAACCGATGGAACGGGCAAAGAGAAGCTTGGGCTAAATGCCAGTCGTTTAAATGTGAATTGTGAATGGATTTATTATTCGATAACTGGAGATGCCCTTTACAGAATCAAGACAGATGGAAGCGGTAAGCAAAGACTCCTCGATGGAAGATTTTCCGATTTCTGTATTGCCGGTGATTGGATATATTATAGGATTGTATCAGATTATTCTACCTATAATTTTAAAAGCTTCTGTAGGACAAAGATTGACGGCAGTGAAACACAAATTATTTATGGAGAAGACATTATCAAGGAGATAGACAATGTTAGAGTTGTAGTCAGTGGAAAAAAAGTCACTTTTGATGATGTGATAATTTCGAAGAACAATAGGACGCTTCTCCCATTGAGAGCGATTTTGATTGCATTGGGTGTTAAAAACGACGATGAACACATCATATGGAACGGTAATAATAAAAGTGTAACCATTATTAAAGATGATAAGACAATAGAGCTCCAGCATAATAACAATACAGCCTTTGTTAATGGGAAAGCGGTTTTACTCGATGTTGCGCCGACCAGTTACAAGAATGGAAGGACCTATATACCTGTAAGGTTTGTTGCACAAACTTTTGGAAAAAGTGTTCTTTGGGATGGATCAGCATATTCTATATTGATAAATGATAATGAAGAGTATGAAAAAAACGTAGAGATATTAAGCAAATCCGATTTGGCTATGGCTAGCCTAAAAAGATACAAATCCCTCTATGAGCGGGTTATTTCAACTGCTGCTGACTCTAAGGAATTCTCAGAGGATGGTAAGATTGTAATAAATTACGAGGTTGATAATGAAAACAATGAAATTTCTAAAAAATATGCTTTAATTTATAATGAGTCTAATAAAAAATATGAAGGCGAACAATTTTATTCCAAGAACTCTGTATATATGAACAATCCACTAACAGCTGTAAAAATAATAATGAAGTATCAGCAAAAGGAATACCAGGAGATGTTCTTTCAGAATAGGAACAGGTATAAATTGCACAATAATGTGTATTGCACAGGCCTTCATATGGAAGAGAGCGACTCTGAAATAGTCATGGAAGGCGATCTCGCCCTGATGGACGAATCGATGAATAGTAGTATAACAAAAAGCAACAGTTTTTCTGAAATAAGCACAGACGCAATTTCTGGACAATTTGACTTTTCGGAATATCATCTGCGTATTGTACTGAACAAGGATACATATGTTGTAAAATCAATCAGTGCATTATATACAACAAATACGGAGGGTAAAATTACAAAGGTTTGTTTGGATATTACTTATAACACCAGTGATAATGGCTTCAGGATTATTATACCTGAAGGATACAACTGATTCTCCAATATTTCGTTATATAAAGGCATTGTGTTAGGTGCAATGCCTTTATATGGTTATTATATGGGTCAAAATGCTGCGGCAGCTGACTCTGCCTCTTTGACAGCCTTTCCGACTATTGCCTCAACATCCTCCCCGATTATGTCCAGCCTGTCGGCAGAGATAGTTACAAAGTCGGTTACTCCTAAAAATCCTAATATTGTACGCAGGTATCTTTCGCCCATTTCATAGTCGCTCATTGGTTCTGAGGTGTAATCTCCGCCCCTTGTAACGATATTAACGGCCTTCTTGCCTGTAAGCAGTCCTGCAGCACCGTGTTCGGTATACTTGAAGGTGATGCCTGTGACTGTGATATAATCTATATAAGCCTTAAGTATCGCTGGAACGCCAAGATTCCACATGGGCTCCGCAAATACATATTTGTCTGCTTCTGCAAATTGATAGGTGTATTTGAGAATCGGATGGTTCCGACTCTCGTCTGTTTTTGGTTCGAATACGGCAGAAAGGTCTTCAGCTGTTAAAAACCTTATATTCTCCTTGTAGAGGTCCAGGGTGATAATTTCATCATCGGGATGTTTTTGCTTATAAGCTTCAATAAAGCTTCCGGCTATCCTGAATGTCCTTGACGCCTCCACTGGTTTGCAATTAGCTTTGATATAAAGGACTTTGCTCATTATTGCCCCTCCGTTTAATATGAGATAGTTAGACAGTTCTAGCTTATCCAGATTTAAATAATAATAATCGGGGTAAGTATGAATCATTGAAAACCCGGTATCATTGCGGTATCATAATTGAAATAGTATATAAATTAAATGTGTGCACTTTATTAAAATTAGAATTACAAATAAGGAGAACTAACTTATGAATATAAAAGATTTGAAAATTGTCGTATCAGGAGATATTTGCATAAATACGCTTCACTGGGTCACCAACCCACCCAATACCGAGGGGGTCAACTGGCAGACTCACAACTACCTGCACAGATTGTCAAAACCGGGAGGAGCATTGCTGTTGGCTGAACTGATAAAACAAGCAACAGGCATACCGGTTATTTCACCTGAATTAAGCGATGTGGAAGCTCACTCAACAACTACAATATTAAGGTCTACAGCTGAATTGGACCTTTTCCCTTACTCTTCTGATGAACCACATGGAAACACTGTATTGAGGGTAAGAAATTACCTTGGCTTTACTGGACTTACCGGTGGCAGGTCTGCACTCCTGGCTGTAGAAAAAGATGACGTTGATGCGGATTTTGTAATTATAGATGATGAAAATAACGGTTTCAATAATAACAAAAGATTTTGGCCACTCGCCTTACGCAATTCTGAAAAGAAACCCACAGTGCTGTACAAGATGAATAATCCCATTGGAGCAAGTGATTTGTGGCAGCACCTGGACAGATATCATATAGATAGTACTATTGTGGTAATTAATGGTGAAGATATGCGCTCAAAAGGAGTCAACATAAGCAAAAGCATTTCCTGGGAGAGGACCGCGCTTGATTTTACATGGCAGTTGAGCAATAATCCGAACCTCTCGTTTCTGGCGCACTGCAGGCATCTGATAGTACCTTTTGGACTTGAGGGCGTCATATATTATAAAAATGATGGTGTGCCCGAATCCCGGCTATATTTTCTACCCTATGAATTTGAGGGTGGGTTTGTGAAAGAAAGTCTTGGAAAGATGTATGGGCTTACATCATGTTTCGTAGCAGGTCTTGCAAAGAGCATCACAGGTGGTGCAGAGGACATTTCGGTTCTCATAGATGAAGGTATCCGCGAAGGTATGGTTGCAGCCAAAAAATACTTCGTAGAAGGTTTCGGAGAAGATGCTGACAGGTATGTATTCCCCAACGCATCTATTTTTGAGCAGAACAGGGATGATATCATACTAAAGGACCATGTTCAGGATGTTAAGATATATGATTTGATAAATAAGGACTGTCAGGAACAATGGTACATTTTGAAGGAAAAAAGCTCCGCTAATCTGGCTGAGATTGCTTATGATATAGTAAAGAACGGTGAGGAGAAAGCTTTGAAATATATTCCGACAGCAAGGTTCGGGCAGCTTAAAACCGTTGACAGGACTGAAATTGAAAGCTACAGGAGTATAAAAAACCTTATAACTGAATATGTAGTTTCACGAAACTATGTACGGCCATTATCGATAGCCGTATTTGGAACACCTGGTTCGGGCAAGTCTTTTGGAGTCACCGAAGTTGCATCCAGCATTGCGCCGGAATTGATAAGAAAACTGAATTTCAACCTGTCTCAGTTCCGAAGCCCAAACGACCTTGTGAAGGCTTTCCACAGGGCAAGAGACCTTACTCTGGAAGGTAGGTTACCCCTGATAATATTTGACGAGTTCGACAGCTCATTTGAGGGCAAGTTGGGATGGCTTAAATATTTTTTGGCCCCCATGCAGGATGGTGTATTCAGGGAGGAGGATTCGGTGCACCCTATCGGGAAAGCCATTTTTGTATTTGCAGGGGGTACAAGCAGTTCATTTAATGAATTTTGTGGAGAGAAACTTGATGATGATGATGAGAGAAAACTATTCTTCAAAGAGTTTAGATCAGCCAAAGGGCCTGACTTTGTAAGCCGTCTGAGAGGATATGTTGACATACTTGGGCCGAATCCTACATCTAATAAGGCTGACCAGCTTTTCATAATAAGAAGGGCGATGCTGCTACGGTCATTGATTGACCGCAAAGCTCCACACCTGGTCAATGAAAAGGGTGAAGCACAGATAGACAACGGAGTGCTGAGGGCATTGCTTAAGGTGCCGAAATTCAAGCATGAAGCAAGGTCAATGGAAGCGATAATGGAGATGAGTATGCTGAATAAGGCAAAGAAATGGGAACAGTCCCATTTGCCATCCAGTGACCAGCTAAGGCTTCATGTGGATGAAGACCAGTTTTTGCGTCATATGATGCATGATGCTTTTTTCAGTGAAAAAATTGATGCTCTTGCGGCTAATCTCCGGAATAAATTTCTATTACTTCCCGAAAGTGAACTGGAAATGGTGGATTCATCGTCAACATCCTGGGAAGATGCTGAAGCAGAGATAAAAGAATTTTACAGGAGCCAGGTGAAGAGGATTCCTGATGCTCTTTTGAAAATTCAATATGATGTGATATATGTCAATGAAAAGCCTGAAGTGATTATGTTTTCCGAGGCGGAAGTAGAAGAACTGGCACAATATGAATATAAACGCCGGTTCAGCCATAAGAAGGACGTAGGTTGGAAATACGGGGATATACTGGACCTGTCAGCGAAAACTGATCCTGATATGGTTCCATGGCTATTCTTAAGAGTTGAAAAGAAAAAACAAGTATATAATATGATCGGACTGTGGACGGGAATACTTGCTGATTCAAGTTTCAGGATTGAGAGGCTTAAGTTCATCAGTGAATGTGATATTGAATAGAACTCCGTTGCCAAACCTTGAAGAAGGAGTCATAGACCTCTCCATGACTCCGGTTTGAAGCTTTTTGAAGATATTGCTGAATCGATGGTTTTTAGGAAGGACTCCCTGTCCCTGTTCAAAACGCCCTTGAGATTAAGGTAGTTTGAGGCATGGTTAGCCCTGAAAACACAATTTTCAAGATTGGTATTCTCAAGCATCAACTTTAGTTCAAGCATTATTTCGTCAGGTGTCAGCAGCTCAAAGCTCCCTTTGCGCAACTGGTCTGCAAGGGGAGCATCTTCAGTGATCATTAGTGTAAGCAGCGCGAAATAGTCAGGGTTGATGGCGGAAATCACTTTTCCTGATTGGATGGCGTGATCTTCAAACAGTCTTTGGCCTCCAAGACCTGAGATAATCATGCAGGACAAGGTGAAGCCTGCGTTTTTGGCTTTTCTGCCTGCCGTGATCATTTCTTCTGCAGTAACGCCTTTGTTTACTGCTTTCAAGACTTCATCCGAGCCGCTTTCAACTCCAAGATAAATCAAATCCAAACCTGCCGCCTTTATGAGGGCCAGGTCTGAATCGCTCTTCCCCAGCAGATCCAGTGGGCCAGCATAGGATGATATCTTTTTTACTGAAGGAAAACGTGACTTGACCATTTCCAAAACCATCAGAATCTTACCTGTAGAGATACACATAAAATTGCCGTCCGCAAGAAATATCCTCTCCGGATCAGAATCCAGTTTTTTTGCCCATGCAATATGTCTCTCCATTTCCTCAAAGGATTTCACATGGAACTGTTTATCTTTGTACATGGCACAGAAAGTGCATTTGTTATAAGAACAGCCTGATGTCAACTGAAGAATCAGGCTGTAAGCCTCGCTCGGAGGTCTGTATATGGGCTGCTCGTACATTAAAGTATCTTCCTTTTATTTTATTGAGGGGACACTTCTCCTGTCGTGAAGCCGAACTCCACACCAGGGATGTGTCCCCTTACATATTACATTTTGAAGACTTCTGTCATCCTAAGGAGTGATTCCGAGCTTTCCCTCGACTCTTCAGAAAGTCTGGAAACCTCATTTGCTTTTTCGACGACCAAAGCTGTTTTTTCTGCTATGTTTGCCGTGCCCGAAGCTCCTTCGTTAGCTGCTGCAGCCACTTCGGTTATGGCTTTCAGCATATTCCGGATGGATGCCATTAACTCTTCCGTTGTAGCGCTGAAATCGCTGACAAGGTCATTTATATAATCGGCGTCATTACTGTAATTCTCACCTATGGTGACCATTGTATCATAGTCCTTAATGACCTGTTTATCAATGAAATCCAGGACATTGCCGGAGTGTTTGGAAAGCTGTTGAACAGCTGATATTACCGAGTTTGTCACCGATTGGATTTCCGAGACAGCCTTGCTTGATTCCTCTGAAAGCTTGCGGATCTCATCGGCTACTACTGCAAATCCTCTTCCGGCGTCACCGGCCCTTGCCGCTTCAATTGCTGCATTAAGCGCCAGCAGGTTGGTCTGTGATGCTATTGAGAGTATCGCATTTGTCAGTTCGTTTATTCTTCCTACGGCATTGGAATTCTCAATTGCCTTTGTAAGATTAACGTTGCTTTCCTTGTATACCGATACTGCGCTGTTTCTTGAGGAAATGGCATTTGTCTTGAGGCTGGATGCCCTCGTATGTATTTCAGTTGCTTTGTGCGCACCTTCCTGTGCTTTGGAGGCAATTGTGCCTATGGCAGTTTCAATCTCTGTTGACGTGGCGGACATCTCTTCAGTAGAAGCGGCTGTTTCCTCCATACCTGCAGAGAGCTCCTCTGTCGTGGCGGAAACATCTTCGACCGCTTCTAGTAACAGGTTTATATTATTACTGGACTCGCCTATCAGGCTACCGACCTTTCCTGCAGCCCCAACACTTTGGGTGATAAGGTTCCTGAGGCTGTCGACCATGTTTTCAAGGGATCGCATAAGGTCTCCGACTTCATCATTACTCTTGTCTTTTTTGGTTATCTCTATTGTAAGGTCTCCATTTGCGACTGTATTAAGTGAATTTACAGCCTTGCGGAGCGGGCGGGTTATGCTCCGCATTATCAGAAGGCAAAGAGTCAGCAGTATTATAAAGGATATAATAGAGACTACTAATTGAATTAAGCTGGATTTACTATTTGTCTTAACATATTCATCATTCCCTCTGGCTGCGGATTCCTTAAGAGATACACTCAAAATATCGAAGTTGACCCTCAATTCCACTAATTGTTCTTTAATCCACTGGTTAGCCAAGCCAAGATCGGAAACCTTAAAATCTGTTTCTGCCATGACAGGAAGAACCTGATATTCAAAAAGTGCAATGAGATTGTCCATCCCAAGCTTTATAACAAATGCTGTTGTCTCTTCTTCCTCAGACAATTCCATTGCAATGAGCTTGTCTTCTGATTCATAAATGCCTGACTTCAAACTTTCCCAGTTGGCCTGGTCAACCATGCCGTCCAAAATTGAATTTGCAATGAGCCTGTAAAGCTGGTCGGAATAATTCGAAAGCTCAACGACTGACAGAGATAGTTCAGCCCTGGTATTGCTGTCATTATGTATCCTGCTCATTTGATTCATGGTAGTAATAGAGATTATTGTTATTATCAGCGAAATAATTACAGACACTGCCAGCATAAGTATAAGCTTCATTTTAATTGTCGGTCTGATATTGAGCTTTCTTATTCTTCTTTCCTTTTTTAACCTGGCTTTTTTCATTAGTTATAATACCTCCCTCATAAACTGCTTAATTATTAATATATATTCTGTGAGCTTATTTAAAAAAATTTCTTTTAGCTTATATCTTTTTAAATAATATTCGACAAATAACATGAAAATCCTTTTGAAATACTTATTTTATGATATTTGTAGACTAAAAGTGAATTTGAGGAAACGTGTTTCTTTTGCTTTCTTTTGCTTTCGTTATTGTGCTTTTCATTATTGATTATTATAATATTAGTATGAAACCTGTAGAATTTAAGGGGGGGGCTGTTCCATGAGGAAGATTGAACCTTTAAAACAAATCAAAAGAGCCCGTATTGGGCTTTATTCCGTAGGCCTTAAGGCTTACTGGAGCCAATTTGAAGGATTAAAGGACAGATTGACCGGCTATGGAAAATTCATTGAGAAAAATTTGCTTCAATATGGAGAAGTATATAATTTTGGACTGGTAGATGACGAAATATCGGCAAGAACAGCTGGAGAATGGTTGAATTCAAATAACGTGGATCTTGTTTTCTGCCACTCCGCCACCTATGTCACAAGCTCTTGCGTGTTGCCGGTACATCAGATATGCAAGGCGCCTCTTGTAATACTTAATCTACAGCCTACTGCCAGAATGAACTATGCTGAAACATCTACAGGAGAATGGCTGGCTCATTGCGGCGCGTGTCCTGTGCCTGAATATACCAATGCTTTCAACAGGGCAGGTATAAAATACAGGGTAATCAATGGACTTCTTGGCTTGGATAAAACCCCGTCAATATCGGTTACGGATGAAAATACTGCAGACAGACCCGAAGCCAGACGCGCATGGGAGGAAATAAGACAATGGTCGCTGGCGGCAGGTGTCAAAAGAACACTTCAGCATAGCCGTTTTGGCTTCCTTGGAAACAATTACAGTGGAATGCTTGACATGTATAGCGACTTTACCATGGCACAATCACAGATGGGCATTCATCTTGAACTGCTGGAAATGTGCGATCTGGATAGGAGCTTGAGGGCTGTTACACCTGCAGAGGTTGCAGTTAAAAGGGGACAGCTTTTGGAGTTCTTCCAGATAAGCGGTGACTCTCCTTCCGACCCTATAGCGAGAAAGCCTTCACAGGAGCAGCTCGACTGGTCATGCAGGGTAGCCGCCGCCCAGGAACGGATGGTACGGGAATACGACCTGGATGCGCTGGCATACTATTACCATGGTTCCATGGACAATGACTATGAAAGGCTGCAGAGCGGGTTCATAGTAGGGCACTCACTGCTTACAGCGGCGGGTATACCATGCTCTGGCGAAGGGGACCTGAAGACTGCTCTTGCAATGAAGATATGCGATATACTGGGAACCGGCGGAAGCTTTTCAGAAATAGTTGCGGTAGATTATAACGAAGGAACGATCATACTTGGACATGATGGTCCATTTCACATATCAATCTCCGAGGGTAAGCCATTATTAAGGGGCATGGGTGTATATCACGGCAAGAAGGGCAGTGGTGTTTCAGTCGAGGCAAATGTGAAAGCCGGGCCTGTTACAAACCTGGGCATCACCCAGACCATTGACGGCAGGCTCAGGATGATAATAAGCGAAGCAGAGGCTATAAAGGCGCAGATACTTACAATAGGAAACACGCAGACTCATATCCGTTTCAGTTGCCTTCCCGACGCATATATGGACAGATGGTTTATGGAAGCTCCAACCCATCATTTGTCAATGTCAATCGGACATAACGCTTCGCTTTTTGCAAAGACGGCTGATCTGCTTGGAGTTGCATATACAATCCTGTAAATTGTGATATAATCGTAAATTATGGAAATAAAAAATCATTGATTCACCTGATCAAACCATTAAATATAAGGGGCCATAAATGTTTGCCATCGAGAGACTTAATAAAATTAAAGAGATTCTGTACAAGGAAAAACGGGTTGATGTTTTTGAACTGAGCAAACTGTTTTCCGTTACGGAAGTTACAATCAGGAGGGACCTGGATAAGCTTGAGCAGGAAGGTTTCCTGATTAAGACCTATGGCGGGGCTGTTATCAATGATGAATCCGACCAGAACCCACAGCGGGTTGAAAATGAAGACACCAATATAAATGATAAAAAAATGATCGGTAAAATAGCCGCACAAATGATAGAGAATTTCGAAGCCATCTATCTTAGTCCAGGTACCACCTGCCTGGAAATTGCCCGAAACATCCTTGGGAAAAAGCTTACGGTTGTGACAAATGACATGATGATCGCATATGAGCTGAAAGACAGCCCTGGGATAAAGGTCATTGTCACCGGCGGAGACTTAATAAATTCAACGACCATCATGACCGGCGGCTTTGCAATCCGTGCCCTCGACAGCATCTACATAAACAAGGCATTCATTGGAGTAAAGGGCGTCAATTTTGAATCCGGTTATACTGTAGACAGCCATGAAGAAATGATGGTCATCCAGGAAGTAATGAAGATATCAAATGAAATAATCACTGTAGCAGATTATTCAAAATTCGGCTTCACTGCTTTTGCCAAACTTGGTGAACTTACAATGGCAAAAAAGGTGATATCGAACAAGCAGATTCCATCTGAATTTAAGAAATATTTTTTTGAAAATGCAGTAAAACTATATACTGCCTTTGAATTTGAATGACGTTCTGCCACTGTGTTTGAATGACATGCTACCACTTTGTTTCAATAACATTTGACCCGTTTGTTTTTGCAATCTTCTTGAAATGGGGGAATTGGGTTGAGTAGCTATCTGGAAATGAAAAACATCACAAAGCGCTTCAGTGACAATACTGTTCTCAACTGTGTTGATTTTAATGCCGACAAAGGGCAGGTCCATGCGCTGATCGGGGAGAATGGCGCCGGGAAGTCGACACTGGTGAAGATACTTGCCGGGCTTTATACTCCGGATTCAGGTGAGATATTCATTGATGGTGAGGCAGTTACCATAAACAGTACCAAAAAGTCACAGGAACTTGGTATTTCAATAATTTATCAGGAGATAAGACTATTCCCTGACCTTAATATAATGGAGAATGTCTTTGTCAGGAGGGAACCTGTCAGGAAACTGAAATGGTTCAGATATATCGACTGGGATAAGGCATATAAGGAGACCAGAAGTTATCTTCAGGACTTTGGACTGGATATGAACCCAAGGACACAGGTGAAATCACTTAGTGCAGGTCAACAGAAATTTGTGGAGATAATAAGGGCTTTGTCTCAAAATTCGAAAATCATGATAATGGATGAGCCAACCTCAGCATTGACGGAAAAGGAGACGGAACTACTCTTTAATGTTATAAGAAAGCTAAAGGACAAAGGAGTATCTATTATCTATATTTCGCACAGGCTTGAGGAGATAAAAGAAATCGCCGATATAGTCACAGTCCTGAGGGATGGAGAAAAATTACATACAACAAGGATAGATGAGACCGATATAAACAAACTCATAAGGGATATGGCCGGAAAAGAGCTTGAGGACAGGTATCCCAAACTTAAGGTGAAAATCGGACGGGAAATACTCCGCACTGAAAACCTCAGACTAAGTGGAAAGATAAACAACATCAGCATAAATGCACATAAGGGAGAAATACTTGGGATTACAGGTCTTAGCGGATCGGGCAGAAGCACGCTGGCCAGAGTCATATTCGGTATAGACGGTCCTTATGAAGGCACCATATATCTGAACGGTAAGGAATTCAAATCAATTACTCCCCACATGGCAAAAAAGAATGGACTATGTTATGTAGCCGGCATAGGAACAGGTGAAGGGTTGATATCCAGTGACCCCATCACAAAAAACATTACTCTGACAAACCTGCGAAAGGTTTCAAGGGCTGGATTTATAAAGCCTTCCAAAGAAACGGGCTATACCGGTGATTTTATAGACAGGCTTGAAATCAATGCGGATGAAGCGGATATTGTTGATACCTTGAGTGGTGGCAAGCAGAAGAAGGTAATATTTGCAAAATGGCTGTTTACCAATGCAAAGGTTCTGATAATAGAAGACCCGACAGCAGGTATCGATATAGGCTCAAAAGTCGACATTTACAATATCATAAATGAACTGGTCCTCTCCGGCGCATGTGTGATAATCATTTCTACAGATCTTCCTGAAATAATGGGTATGTGTGACAGGGTAGCAGTCATGTATAACGGAGAAATCCGAAAGGTTTTCAACAGGGAAGACGCATCCCAGGAAAAAATTCTGTATTACGCTTCTGGCGAACTATAAAAATTCTAAACAAACACAAATGAACACAAACAAAAATATATTTTAAATTCCTCGAAAAAAAAGAAGGATTTATAATTGCCATCACGAATATATTATATAAAAGAACATAAAAGAACATAAATGAAACAAATAAAAACAAATAAAAACCAAAAATGATATTTATAAAGGCGGGAGACAGCAAATGTCAGAGTATATTCTTGAACTGAAAGGGATCACAAAGATATTTCCAGGGGTTAAAGCCCTTGACAATGTCAAATTCCAGCTGAGACCCGGCGAGATACATGCGTTGATGGGGGAGAATGGTGCCGGTAAGTCTACCTTTATCAAGATCATTACCGGAGTAAACCCTCAGGATGAGGGGGAAATACTGCTTGACGGGCGTAACGTAACCATACACAATCCGAGGGATGCCCAGAAAAAAGGTATAGCCGCCATATACCAGCATGTTACTTGTTATCCCGACCTGAGTGTGACCGAGAACATATTCATGGGCCACGAACAGGTCAGGAAGGGTACAAAAAGGATCATGTGGAGCAAGATGCATGAAGAAGCGAAAAAACTTTTGGAGGAGCTTAGTGTCGACCTTGATCCCAAAACCCAGATGGGTGCGCTGAGCGTTGCACAGCAGCAGATAGTCGAAATTGCAAAGGCACTCTCAACAAATGCCAAGATCATTATTATGGACGAACCAACAGCCGCGCTTACAAAAAGAGAGAGCGAGGAGCTGTACAGAATAACAGAAAAGCTTAGGGATAATGGAGCTTCAATAATATTCATCTCCCACAGGTTTGAGGATATGTTCAGACTGGCCTCACGGGTCACTGTCCTTCGTGATGCAAAATATATCGGCACCTGGGAGGTTGACAAGATAAGCAAAGACGAACTTATTATGGCCATGGTCGGTAGGGAAATAGTCCAGATGTATCCCAAGAATAAGGTCGAGATAGGGGAAGAACTTCTTAAAGTGGAAGGCCTCGGGAAGACAGGAATATTCGCGGATATCTCCTTTTCCCTTCACAAGGGTGAGATTCTTGGACTTACCGGACTCGTAGGGGCAGGCAGGAGCGAGGTCTGTCAGGCGATATTTGGTATTCTGCCATATGATATGGGTAAGATATATATTGAAGGCAAGGAAGTTAAAATAAACAGCCCGGCGGATGCAATAGAAATGGGCATGGGTTATCTGCCCGAAGACAGGCAGAAACAGGGGCTTGTTCTTGAGTGGGGTATAGGCCGTAACATCACACTTTCAACACTGTCCAAATTCTCCAGGCACGGTTGGATGGATGTGGAAAAGGAATCGGCCAATGCAAAAGAACTGTCCGAAAAAGTCAATGTAAAGGCAAACAGTATTTTTGATCTTGCAAGCTCATTATCAGGCGGCAACCAACAAAAGGTCATAGTAGCAAAACTCCTTTCTGCCGATTTGAAAATATTCATAATGGATGAACCGACAAAAGGTGTGGATGTAGGGGCTAAGGCCGCCATTTGCGAAATTATGAGCAATCTCGCCGGACAGGGCTACGGGGTGATCATGGTTTCCTCCGAAATGCCTGAAATCCTTGGGATGAGCGACAGGATAGTTGTAATGAGGGAAGGAAGGATCACCAGGATATTTGACAGGGATGAAGCAACACAGGAAGCAATCCTTGAAGCCGCCATGGTTTCGAAATAGTACTTTATTTACTGAAAGGTGAGGGACATATATGTCTGAAAAGGCTTTGGAGAAATCGCTGAAGGGGTCAAATTCCGGCAGATTCAGAGAAATAGGACTGCTGGGGTTTATAATTATTCTTTCTATCATTGTACAAATAAGGAACCACAGTTTCCTTACGCTGGAAAATATCGATGATATGCTTACTAATACAGCCATACTGAGCATTCTGGCTGTTGGTATGATGATGGTAATCATAACGAGGGGCATTGACCTTTCAATAGGAGCGACACTGGCCCTGTCGGGAATGATTGCATCATTGACAGTCAGTGCATTCCAGGATTTGAACCCCCTGCTCGCTATTCTACTGGGAGTCGTAGTCGGTTCCGTTTGTGGTATGGTCATTGGTTTTTTGACTTCAAAAGCAGGAATACTTCCCATAATTGCGACTTTGGGCATGATGAACATCATTCGGGGATCAACCTTCATAACAAGCGGAGGAAAATGGGTCAGTGCGAACCAGATGCCCACAAGCTTCAAATCAATAGCGACCAGCTCGCTTTTCGGAATCAACACGCTTATCTTAATAGCAGTTATCATTTACATCGTTTACTACTATTTTATAAACCACACCCGGACGGGCAGACAGATATATGCCGTCGGGAGCAACCCCGATTCTGCAAAGATAAGCGGTATCAACGTCAACAGGGTCATATGGATGGTTTATTCCATTATGGGTGCTCTGGCTGGACTCGCCGGTGTGCTGTGGGTTTCGAAGTTCGCATCTGCACAGGGGGATACTGGTACGGGATATGAAATGACTGTAATTGCGGCCTGCGTTCTTGGAGGCGTAAGTATTGCCGGCGGAAGCGGAAAAGTATCGGGGTTGATACTGGGCGCTCTCCTCATAGGCATCCTTGAAAATGCACTTCCGCTGATAAACGTATCACCGTTCTGGCAGCAGGCAATAAACGGCCTTATAATCCTGGCTGCTGTCATAATGAATGCGCTTGTAAAACGAAGAGTCGACAGGAAAAATCTTATGAGGAGGAAGATATAAGCTATGTCACAGAGAGATATTTTGATGAGAAGAGAGTTCAGCCTTAAAAGCTTTTTCCTCCAGTGGGAATGGTTGCTGGTACTGATACTGATAATAATTAATGTAATCAATTCAAACATATCCCCATACTATCTGGATGCTAATAATTTGCTGAGCGCAGCAATGACATTCCTGGACAAGGCATTCATCGTATTGCCCATGGTTTTTATTATTATCCTTGGGGATATCGACATTTCAGTTGCATCAACCGTAGCTTTGAGTTCAGTCATAATGGCAGTCAGCTTTAATGCAGGTCTGCCGATGCCGGCTGCAATGGCGCTGTGTCTTGTTGTCGGCGCTGTCTGCGGATTAATAAACGGGTTGCTTATTACAAAGTTCAAAGAGCTTTCCGCCATAATAGTAACCCTTTCAACCATGATAATATACAGGGGCATAGCTTATATAATCCTGGAAGATCAGGCTTCGGGCAAATTCCCCGAATGGTATACCTACCTTGGATGGGGTTATGTAGCTGGAATCCCCTTCATATTGATAGTCTTTGCATTCTTCGCGGTAATCTTTGCCCTGCTGCTCCACAAGACAACCTTCGGAAGGCGAGTCTATGCGATGGGTAACAATGTCACTGCCAGCAGGTTCTCTGGTGTCCAGGTGGACAGGATAAAGGTGATCATTTTTACAATGACAGGTATAATGGCTGGAGTTACCGCCCTCTTCCTGACTTCAAGGATGGGCAGTACAAGGCCCAATGTGGCATCGGGGTATGAACTGGATGTTATAGCCATGGTGGTACTTGGAGGAATAAGCACAGCCGGGGGCAAGGGAAGGATGCTGGGGGCAATACTTGCAATATTCCTGATTGGCCTTCTGCGCTATGGCCTTGGCCTTATAAACGTACCGGCACAGATACTGATGATAATAATTGGGTTGATGCTGATAGTCGCAGTTATGATTCCAAATCTCAAAAACAATTTCAAACGCAGCAGGAAGGCTCAAAACGCAGACTGATTACAGAATTTGAAAATAAGTTTTGCATGGGATATCCGTGTGTGTTGGTATTTACAGTTAAACAACTGTTAAATATAGCCAAAATTAAAGAAATTAGGAGGAAATGGTATGAAAAGGTTGATGGCTACATTGGTTACTCTGGTAATGGTATTCTCGTTACTGGCAGGTTGTGGAGCAGCTCCGCAATCAACAACTCCAGCTCCTGCAGCTACAGTCGCAGAGGCTACTACAGCAGACAAACCAGCTGACGCTGCTCCGGCAGAAAAGTTGAAACATGCCTTTATTTTCAAGAACACTGGCAATCCTTACGGAGAAAAACAGATGCAGGGCTTCAAGGATGCTATTACCGAACTTGGCGGTGAAGCTATCCTGAAAGCTCCGGACCAACCTACAGCTGAAGCTCAGATTCAGATGATTGAAGAGCTTATAGCACAGAAGGTAGCATCAATCTCAATAACCGGAAATGACAAGGACGCCCTCCAACCAGCTCTTAAAAAGGCGATGGATGCAGGAATAAAAGTCCTCTCCGCCGATTCAGCAGTTAATGCCCAGAGCCGTATGACTCATGTCAACCAGGCTGACCCGGAGAGAATAGGCCGTGTACAGATTCAGGCCGTAGCTGAAATGATCGGTTACAAGGGACAGATAGCAGTCCTCAGTGCCACATCACAGGCTACAAACCAGAATACCTGGATTGAATGGATGAAGGAAGAAATGAAAGATCCCAAGTATAAGGATATGGAACTTGTAAAAGTAGCTTACGGCGACGACCTCAGAGACAAGAGCGTTTCTGAAACAGAAGCCTTGTTGAAGACTTATCCGGAACTCAAAGGTATTATCGCACCGACAACCGTTGGTATAGCAGCTGCTGGTAAAGTGCTTACAGACAAAGGGCTCAAGGATAAAGTAATGCTCACAGGTCTCGGACTTCCCAGCGAAATGGCCGAATATATCGAGAGTGGCGTTTGCAAGTGGATGTATCTGTGGAACCCGATCGATGTCGGTTACCTTACTGGATATGCTGCTGATTCTCTCGTTTCCGGCAAGATCACCGGTAAAGTCGGCGACAAATTCACAGCAGGCAAGCTTGGCGAAAAGGAAATAGTTGCTGATGGAGATGGAACACAGATAATGCTTGGAGACCCCTTCAAGTTTGATGCAGCTAACATAGCAGAATGGAAGACAGTATATTAAAAGCTCAACATTCCCACATTATCTGAGTTAATGCTTGAAGATAAGTAAGAATGCACCTCCTGCGGTCTACGAAGCCGCGGGGGGTGTATCTTATTGCAAAGTACGGCGAAGTGGAGACGGTTCTCAATTTACCAAAGTGGAGATGCCAAAGTGGGGACGGTTCTCAATTTGCCATAAGTTTGAAAAAAGGAGGTTATACTATGGGAAACAGCAATAAATTTGCATGGACCTGGTTTATCAGGGAGGAATGTCTGGAGGAGTATGTAAAGATGCATCTTGATCCATGGCCCGAAATCCTTGAAGAACACAGTAAGGCCGGGATTCAGAATTATTCGATATTTCAGAGCGGCAGCCAGTTCTTTTACTGTTTTGAATGTGACGATGTGGAAACAGCATTCGCTTATATAGCTAAAAGTGAAGCCTGCAACAGGTGGAATGCCATAACCTCCAAAATGGTGAAGGGCTCCTTTGACTTTGCGGAGGCAGAACCGATAAAGCCCATGAGGGAAGTGTTCTTTCTGAAATAAGCATCCTATTTTACCAACGTGCCTACTACAGGAATTCCTTCAAGTTTTGAAGTCCCATGCGGAGAATTGGCTATTGCATCGGTAAGGTTCTGACCAGCCTGAAAGCCTTGATGCATTCCATTTCGCCACTTTATCTCGTTAGTTACATCATATACCACGCCGTTGATTGCTATATATGCAGCATTCCCGTTTTGACCGTTATATGTCTTTAACTCATCAAGTGTGAAGGCTTTCTGACCGGTGGCTGTAGCAGCTGTAGAAACCGTTGACGTTGTATTGCTTGTTGCGGCGGATAGTCCTGTGCTTTCGCTGGAACTGCCTGTGCCGCATCCAGCCAGAAAAAGGACTGCAGCTATAACAACTATAATTGTTAAAATTAGTGCTCTTTTTATTTTTTTCACAAATATATTGCTCCTTTTCATTTCTTTTTAAAATTCCAATATCCATATATAATATATGCCTTTTAATTATAGCGAAAACTTTTCAAAATGAATTTTCCGCCTATCAACAGCAAGTTCGGCGAGGGAGTCCCTAACAAGCTTAAGCATGGCTGATGGGCCACAAATATAAAAGCCCGACGAACCTTTATCAAAATCATATTTCTCCAAAATGCTTTCAATTATTTTTCGGTCAACCCTGCCTTTTTCTCCTTTCCAGAAATCATCTGCAAATGCGACAGGAACAAAGAAGAAATTCTTCATTTCCTTCTGCATCGCATCAAATTCATCCTCGCAAATAAGGTCGGCCTTGCTGTTAATTCCCCAAATCAGAAGTATTCTCCTATCGCTTCCGACCCTGTGAAAATGCCTCAATATGCTCATAGCAGGTGTTATGCCTACTCCTCCGGCAATCAGGACAATACTTTCCTCATCAGGGTAGTTTTCAGGGCTGAACCTGCCATATGGGGCGTCCAAGGTCACTTTGGTTCCCTTGGAGAGCTTGCCGGCTCCTGATGTGAAATCTCCAAGTTCCTTAATCGTTATTGTTATGAAATCTCTGGTGCCAGGATCTGAGGAGATTGAAAAAGGATGTTCTTCCGGAAAAGCATTGCCAATGACTCTTAAAAAGCCAAATTGTCCAGGTTTGTAACCGAAAATCCCACCACTTTCCGGTGTCAGCTGCAACGTCCACATTCTGGCATTTTCCCTTTTTACATCCGTGATTATAAATCCATTTCTTTTTAGTATAAGCGGTTTCATCGCTGTATGGTAAATGTAAAATGCAGCGCCGGCTGTGAAATATACAATGAATACAAGCCTTACAGACACGTGCATTTTTGATGAGGTTGTCATCAGAACATGTATCAGCATAAGTATCAATGCGACAGATGAGAGGTTATGAACGAAAAGCTGGGTCTCATATCGTGCAAGCTTGAACTTTGTAGCAAAACCCTTTAGCAGGGACAATAGTTTTACCCTGAGCAGGAATGTATCGGCCATGAACAATAAAGACATAAAAACTATAACCAGGAAGAAGATCCATGTGGCATTACCAAGCTTGACTAACAGTATTTTTTTAAAAACTCCACCCTCAATCAGCTTATGTATGAAGACCAGTACTACAGAGATTACTGCCATCAGGCCATGAAAGCGGTATAACCTGTCCATGCCGAAATGCCTTTCTATAAACTTTGGACGGGCACTCAGGACAAATTCAAGGATAAGCCATGAATAAGCCATGGCACCAAGCATCATAGGCAGCAAGTACTTGAATGTTGAGTACTTGACTGTGTTGGATAAAAAGATGGTGAGTATCAAAGGCAGAGGTATTATAAAATATATGATTGTAAACATTAAGGCTAAATTTTTGATCTTCATTAATACTACCTGTTCTTATCTCTAGTAATCCCATTATATATTACTATTTCGTAATATTGTTGTTTTTACCACAATTGAAATACCGCAAACAAAATATTGTGAGTGTCAATAACTCAACTTTCCTACCTTACTGATTTATTAATGTTTTAAGGCGACGCTTGTGACAAGCTGCGTATTGTTATTTGACGGTCGATATTGTAAAATTGTAGAAAGAATATGCATTTGCCGTTTCGGGGGGCAACTTTGGACTTGAGGGCAATATTACATTCGTTGGAGGTATTCCATGAGCAGGATGGGCTCTGAAATAAGCAGATTGAGAAAAGAGGCGGGAATGACCCAGGGACAGCTGGCAAAAGCCGTTGGGGTTACTGAGTCATATATCGCCGATGTTGAAGCAGGGAAAAAGGTGCTTAACGGCAGTCTTGCTGCAAGGATTTCCAAAGCCTTGAAAAAAGAAGCCGACAGCCTTGAGCTATATAACGAGGCCGAAATTGCGAGAAAACCGGAACCTGACAGGAAGGTTGCAAAAGTAATCGAGAAGCCTGTCCAGGCTATATGGGATGAAGCGCTGTCAGGTGTTCTAAAGGAAGTACCTATATATAATTATAATATGGACAAAGCTGTCGGCAGAAGACAAATGCCCGTTATAGGAAACAGGATAGAAGGATATCCGAAGGATAAGACGGTTTTTCTTAAGATTGAGAATAATGAAATGGCCGGTTTCAGGATAATGAAAGAGGATCTCGCCATGGCATGCCTTACAGGAGAGATAGAGCGCGATGGGACCTATCTTGTAGAATATGCCGGAAGACGGATTGTAAGGCAGATAAGGACTATTGAAGGTGGAAAGCTTTTGCTTGTAGGAAATATGGGCGGCATCAGCACCGAAACAGTTTATCGGAAGGATGTAAAGGTACTTGCCAGGCTTGTCCGCCTTGAAGTTGAACTCTGATTGGTAAAGAAGGGATAAGGAAAACCAGGTAGAATATATTAGGTGTGGAGGAAACTTTTTATGGATAAAAAACGTACAAGTATTACGATATCGCAGGTAATGATGCCCAATCAAGCTAATTTTGCCGGTAATGTCCATGGCGGGGAGATAATGAAGCTGATGGACTCAACGGCAGGAGCAGCAGCGCACAGGTATGCACGCAGCAATGTTGTAACAGCAAGAGTGGATGAGCTGCAGTTTTTGCGTCCCGTATTTGTTGGCGCTCTTGTGACTTGCACTGCCAGGATTGCATATGTAGGACGAACCTCAATGGAGATAATCACCACAATCGAGGTTGAGGACCTTGAGAGCGAGGATCAGCCGCAAATGGCCCTGACTGCATTCTTTACATTGGTTGCCCTTGACAAGGTGGGGAAACCCAAGCAGGTGCCCGAGCTGATAATTGAAACAGAAGAAGAAAAGCTGCTTTATGAAGAAGGCAGAAAACGCAGGGAAGACAGACAAAATAAAAACTCCGGAAAATAAAGAAGGATGCCCGTAACAGGGCATCCTAATCAAACTCAGGCCGTGGTTGCAGTAGTGGCTGAATCTATTGTAGTACCGGTGGGTGCGGTGTATGTCCTTGTTGCCATATCCGCATCCATCATAAGGATACCCCTGCCGTCATTTTCAACGAATTTATATTTTTTCACGTTTCCGTCTGCATTGGATTCTTCCTCAACCTGTTCATTTACAAACCATTGGACGAACATCTGGGTTTTCAGGTCTTTTTCCTCAGAAGCAATATACGAAATATTATAGATCATCTGAGTAACCTTCTGTTCATGGGATAGCGACAGCTGCAAAACCTCTCCGATAGATTTGAAATCCCAATCTGGTTTGTCTATTGCACCTAACTCAACCCTTCCTCCAATCTTGTTGATATAGGTGAAGAAGAGCATAGCGTGGTCTCGTTCTTCCTGCGCTTGTACCCTGAACCAATTGGCGAAGCCATTGAGATTCAGTGATGAAAAATACGCTTCCATAGATAAATAAAGATAAGCCGAGTAAAACTCATTTACTATCTGATCGTTTAGTGCCTTAAGCAATTTTGGACTTGTCATACATATACCTCCATGTTCTGAGATTTAAAATTGTATAGTCATTTTGTCATACAACCGTATGAGTATAAATATACCCTGAAATTTCATCAAAAATCATTCAATCTAGAATATATAAAACATAAAAAAAGGAAATAAACCATTGAATAAGTTCAATATTTCTATTTACATTATGGAGATTATTTACTATAATTGTAAAGAAACGTAGAAAATCCATATGTTTAGGAGATACATGTGTTTAAAAATCAGTATGTGAATGCCCTCCTGAAGATTGAGGAAGTAGTCGGGCAATCGGACAAATTTGAGTTTGACATGATTCTCGATGAATACTATAGTTTTAGTATGAGTGAGGTTGCTGCTTTTTATGAGCTGCTGAACATTGTTGAACTCATTACCGCAGCTAATGGGTGGAAAGAGTCATCATTCCAATTCAGAAACGGCACATATAAAATATCAAGAACTGCCGGAGACCATGAAAATATTGCTATTTTCAGAAGTAAGGCAGACGACGGTGACGCAATTATTTCTGAACCAGAACTGATGAAGCATATTAATGAAAAATGTATCAGGAAAGAGCAGTTATATGCTTCACATATCCAGATGTTAAAAGACTGTGAAACTTAAAGATCAGGTTGAGGTATACCGCTCCAACTCATCAGGTGTGTTAAGATTTCTGAACATACCCCAATCAGGACTGAAAGTACGGGCATCCTTTTCATCGATAATAAGCCCATTCAGGCTCCTTATGAAGTTCTGCAAGCTTATGTTCCCGGAATTCAGGCAAGTTTCCAACTTTGGCAGGACGGATACGTTATAGAAGGCGTTGAAAGGTTCAAAACGTCCGTCGTATGAGGTGCAGCATACTTCATAAACGTCATTTCCCATCCTTTGTTTCATATATCTGATATATTCCATATTAACCTCAGGCATGTCACATGCTATAAAGTATACATATTTTCCGGAAGCAGCCTTCAGTGCTGATTGGATTCCTGCCAGAGGACCCATGCCGGGATGTTCATCACTGACATACTTTACATTATGTTCAAGATATGATTTACCCAGATTTGAAGAGACGATGAATTCATTGAATTCAGGATGCAGCTTTTCAATGATCTTGTCTGCCAGCTTTATGCCGTCTATAGTTATGAATGCCTTGTCAAAGCCCATCCTGCTGCTTTTGCCCCCTGCAAGGATAGCTAATGTATAAAATCCATCTGATAACATTTGAATAACCCTTTCATAAATGTTTGCTGTATATCGGATTATAACAAAAAAAAAGGCATAAAGAAAGCTCCAGCGAACCTTTATCATCTTATACATTACACTTTCTAGCTCTTTTTTAGATATTTCGTCTTACGAATCATCGTCTTCCACTACTCACGTAAACCAATATTTCCTGATTTACCTTTCATAGGATTTTCATCTGATTCGTTCGATATAGTGAATTGTTTTCACTCTGTGAATCGTTCATTCACCAATCTTTTTTTCCGTATTTTTTATCATACGGCAGCTTTTTGTGTTTGTATTTGATTTAGGTATTCCCTGGAGCACAACTCCATTGTACAAAAAATAGTACAATTTATCAAAGGGCATATTTTATTGAATAAAACCAAATAGACGGTTTACATACCTGAATTTAATTTTATCTTCTTTTTTCGTAAAAATATAAATTGGCGATTTTTTTCAACAAAGATTTTGATTATTATGATATATTAAATCTGGGAGATGATACTTTTGAGGATTATAACGATATCAAGGCAGGAAGGAAGTCTTGGTGAGGAGATTGCCGGATTGCTGGCTGAGAAACTCGGTGTTAAGCTGATTGCCAGGGACGAGACGGTAATGGAATGGATGAGGGAAGTGGCCGGCGCCTATCAACTCCGGATGCTCAAGGAAAGTCCCAAATTCTATCTTAACGCTACCGGTCAAGGCGGGACTTTCAAAGATTATCTTGAAAATCGGCTTAAATCAGCTGCTGCTGAAACACCATCCGTAATCCTCGGTCTTGGTGCCCAGATCATCTTCTCAGGGCACCCGGAAACAGTCAATATAAGAACTATTGCATCCAATGAAACAAGGCGCAGGCGTATAGCTCTGAAGTATGGACTTCCAGAAAAGGATGCGGACAATATGCTTACAATGAGCGACAGTAAACATAAAAGATATATATCGACCTTATATGGCAAGGATTGGTCCGATCCTTTACTTTATCAAATAACCATGAATACAGATGGACTTGACGCAGAGGAATGCGCTGATGCAATTTTCAGGATGCTCACGTCGGAAGGCGGGCAGTTCGGTACCCGTAAGGAGCACTTGCCCGGGATTATGGAGCATGCCGCTGCAAAAGAGCAGACTTCCCAGTCCATCTTCAAACATCCTGCTGAGATGGAATTTGCAAGGATTCTTGACATGTACAGCATAGAATGGCAGTATGAACCGCGTACATTCCCTGTTGAATGGGATGCAGAGGGTAATGTTACCATGGCGTTCAGCCCCGATTTTTACCTGATCAAATTTGATACATATATCGAGATAACTACCATGGAACAGAAATATGTGACAACAAAGAACAAAAAGGTACGACTGTTGAAAGAACTATACCCGGACATAAATATCAAGATTGTGTACAAGAAGGATTTCTATACTCTTCTGAAACGATTCAGCACTAATAAGGGAGATGACACATGATGGAAATTCCGGGTATGGGGAAGGTTGTTTTCAGCGAAAAGGAGTTGCAAAAGAGGGTACAGGAGTTAGCCGCACAAATCAGTGAAGATTACAGGGACAAACATCCGGTGCTTGTAAGCATACTGAAGGGAACCCTTTATTTCCTGGCCGATCTTTCCAGATACATGGATATCCCGGCCAATATCGATTTTATGTCAATAGGACTGTATTCTGATACATCAAGCAGCAGCGGCGGTGCAGTAAGGATAACAAAGGACCTTGATATAAACATAGCCGGAAGGCATGTGATAATGGTGGAAGATATTATAAACACCGGCCTCACGGTCGGATTCCTGGTGCAGAACCTGGAAGCAAGAAAACCTGAAAGCATCAGGATATGTACACTGCTGAACAATTCATATCAAAGGCTTGTGAACCTGCCGGTTGGATACATTGGCTTTGATGTGCCTGATTTGCCGCTTATAGGTTATGGGCTGGATTATAATGAAGAATACCGTCACCTTCCATATATTGTGGAATACCAGGAGAAGGTAATTCAAAAGAAATGAGATTCGATAAATATGATCGGATTTCTTGTCCACTTATTTAGGTATCTAAAAATATTTTTCAAAATACTTGAAAATTGTATTTCTCAATAGTAAAATATTAATGTTAATAAACATGTTGACTGTTAACAAACATGCTGACTGTTTTAACAGCATTAAATTACTTCTGTTATTACATTGAAAAGGGGGAGCAATTATGGCAAGAAAACATATTTTTTGTGAGAAAACCGAACTCGTACTAATCATTATTGCGGGAAATGGAGCATTCCCGATGAACCTTACGTATGATCAGATCGTACGCATACAATTTGAACCCTGTACAGAAAGAAAGTTCCTTTTCTTCAAAGTTCCATCCCAAAAAATCGTTATTGTAACAAGAAAGAATGAAAGACCGGTTGAGTACTTCTATTCAAAAGAAAAGCAGTTCTTTGAAGAATATAAAATGGAGCTGGAGAAGTTCGCAAGGAATAATAGAGTTTCATTTACAAACAACCTTGTTGCAGATGAAACCGTAAATGCAGAAAGCAACGGTTGACCGACTGCACCGGATACCGATCAATCTTCGACCAGCATAATCCTGTCAAAGCCGGTTATGTGGAGCAGGCGCCTGACAGTCTGGCTGGCATTGCTGATGACTATCCTTCTGTGCTCCTTACGCAGTTCATTGTAAAGATAAGCAAGGACGTTAAGGCCCTGACTGTCGATATAGGTCAATTGTGAGAAATCAATAAAAATGTCTTCTGAGCCTATTGTGGAAGCGCTTCGAAGTTGTCTTTTAAAGTCGGCTGCATTACTTATGTCGATTTCACCAATAACGCTGATGAGAGATGATGTGTCACTACTTTGTCCCGAGAGCTTAATAACATCCATTTGACGTCGCCTCCCTGGAAAGACAATCCTATCAAGCTGATTGTGAAATCTTTTGTAGAATGGATTCGAGTATAGATAATATTATAAACCTCATTTCGATAAATGACAAGTTTCTACATATTTTGCCACAAAATGTTTAGATATCTTTCACCCTGTCCTTTAATTCTATTTTATATCTATCAGCACCATCGCTTCGCCATTAATTTCATCAAAAACCGCGGTGTCTTCCGATACTCTGAAACCGATGTTGCTCAAGATTGCACGCAACCTTATATCCTGACCCTCTGCATCAATTGTAAGTTCGGAAGGGGGAAGGACCCCTTTCTCAGACATGGAATTCATAGAAGTTATCTTTTCAAAAAGTGGCTTAAGTGAGGCTGAAACCAGCTCCCTGCCATTGATATCGGTTACACTGATGGTCGTTTCCCCATCAATTGTAGTGTCCGATAAAAGTGTATATTTCGAGGCATCCAGCTCAAATGCAACTTTGATGTTGAGGTTGTCTTTGCTTTCATAGAAACTGGTTCTGAGCATTATGTCATAGCCCGATATATCCAGAGGAAGCTGCTGATTCACACCGGCGTAGTAATATTTGGTACCGTTCTCATCTGGGGTATTATAATTGTAATACTCATTGAAACCAAATACTTCGGTGAAATCCTCATATTGAACATAATCCTGGGGCAGCCATTCCAGTTGAGCCGAATGACCCATCCTGTACATGTAATTCATTATGTTTGTAAGCTCGGACTTGTCTTCATTGGGTATATCTGATTTTGGAATAATTGTGTCGCCGGCCAGCATGGAATTCTTTTCAAGTATATCGATCACCCTGGCAGCCTGGCTGTTCCGGGATATGGAGAAGGCGTCAATGGGTGGAATTATCGATATTATAGCAAATATTGCAGCAAGGATGGCTATTGAACTGGACTTCAAACCTTTAGCTACAATAAGCAGGACTGCACAAAAGATTGAGTAAATCCCAAAGAGTATCAAATAGTAGCGGGACTCGGTTATGCCATAGGCATCGACGCGAATGAACACCGAATACAGCTGCAATATTACCAGGGGTATAAGGGCTATCGGGAAAATACGTCTGTACAGCGCAGCAAAGCGGTTTACAAGCCGGCCACACAATACGAAAACAAACAGACCTGTTGCAGAATATCCCAGTATCATCGGACCAAGTTCGCCAACCGGCCATTTCCATGTAACAGCGATCTTTATAAAATAAATAGCCAGAACACATGTGAATATTGCAATTAAGGGTATGGCGATGTATGAAACAAGGACTTCCAGAAACTGAGGATAACTGGAAGATTTTTCACGTTTGGCTGTCATTTCCTCACTGGTGTCCGAGAAATCAGGCAAAAGGGAGAGATAATACAAAGGGAAAAAGAATGTACCCATGATATTGAAAATATGTGCCGGAATATCATTATCCAGCTTCACCAACAGAAGATCTATCGCAAAATAAATTGCAACAAGGCCCAGGCCCATCACAAGGCTGTACAGTATTGATATGAAGCACGCTTTGAAATGGACGAGTGCATTCCCCGGAAACGTTGAGTTATCGGTGCTGGATGGTATCCACAGGTAAAATGCAAAAAGGGCGAAGCAGATGACGACCACCCTGATCACCATAAAATCCTGTATCCCGTCGGCGGAAGTCAGCAGTATGTAGTAAAGGAATGCGAAACCAAAAGTAAGGACACGAATGACCCATTTTAGCGGTGACAATCTTGTGAACCTTTCTATGGTGAACTGCAATGCTGTTGCAGAAAAAACCCCAAAGAATGCGGACATCAGCAGGCGGCTGATTGTCTTCTCATCATCAGGAAACGTATTTTCTATAAGGAATGAAACAAGCACCGTAATGAAGACAAGGAATATTATTACATTTGGAAATCTTACGAATGTGGTCTTTATGTTAGATAGCATCTTTTCTACAAAATTGCGGAATCGGCTCATACAAATCACTCCAATCATACTATTAATATACCATCTGAAGTATAGTTATGCAAATCAGGGTAGAGAATTCGACCTATATAACCATAGAGAAGGTAGGATAGCAGGGGGAGGGACAGTGGAGACGGTTCTAGCAATCCAAAATCAGCTTTGGATTGCTAGAACCGTCCCTGAAATTAACGATATAATTAATCCTTTAATTCGGAAGTACAGTGAGGGCATCTGGCTGCTTTGATGTTTATAGTGCTATAGCAGAACGGGCATTGCTTTTCAGTAGGGTCAGCCACCACTTCAACCGGTTTCGGTTTAAGCTTGTTGATCTGTTTTACCATTATGAATATCACTATGGCAATTATCAGGAAATCTATTACTGTAGTTATGAAGTTGCCGTAAGCAAACACAGCGGTCTTTTCCTTTGCAGCAGCAAGGGTTTCGTATGTTCCACCATCAAATGCAATAAAATAGTTTGCAAAGTCAGCATTCCCGGTAATCAAGCTGATGAGTGGCATTATCAGATCGGTAACTATGGAGCTGACTATCTTTCCGAATGCGGCTCCTATGATGACGCCTACCGCCAGGTCAATGGCATTGCCTTTAATGGCGAATTCCTTGAATTCTTTCAACATGAATTGACACCTCCACAAAGTATTTAGATGATTAAATGTTTTTTACAATCATTAGTTATATAATACCAGAAAATTGGTTTGGAATAAAAGTAATATTGACAATAATCTTTAGATTGACAATAATCTTCACAATGAGTCACTTGTTGATCAATAAGAGTCCAATGATGCAGAAAGCAGTTCCTGCGATCTTCGTAAGTTCAAAGCCTTCCTTATACAGAATGATTCCAACAGGTATAAGAGCCAAAGCCAGCAGGATATTCGCTATAAGAGGTCCGATGCTTATGTTCCATCCAGCCCTGTATGCCATGAGATATCCGGCTTCCAACCCAAGTATCGAGACACCTAGTGCAAAGCTGGTCCAATTCAGTTCGCGAAATGCCTGGAAGAAACCTTTATCCGATCTGTTAAAAAGGAAAATGACAAAGGTTATCACAGAAGCAGTCAGATAGGTGACAAACAGAGCTGCAAAAGGATTGACCTTTACAGGTGTGGATTTCTGACAGATATGATATGCGATATTTGAAACTACGACCAGGAATATTGAAAAAACATACATAAACATTCTGCTAATCACTCCGGTAAATATTATTGCAATTAATCTATCACAGGGGTTGCCATATGTCAAAACTACTTTTATATAATTCACGAGCGGTGTGGAGTTTTACAAAGCAAATATGGATAAATGTTACAAAATGATTAAGAATTGATAAAAATCAAAAAAACAATTGCACCGAGTGGAAATTAGTAGTATACTTTCAAAGTACAAAGTAAGTATACTTTGTTATTAATCTGAAAAAGGAGGCTGTAATGATGAGAATGTACAACACATATCATATTGTTGGTAAATCGGAAAAACAAATATGCAAATTGCAGCCTATGAACAGTATCTGACTCACTTTTTGGGGAGATAAGCCAAGAACAGCCATAGGTCGCAAACCTGTGGCTTCTATTATGTTTCAGCACATTTTCCGGATCTTTGTTTCCAGCCACAGTTATGAGACTTATTTCATATCAGGCCTTTTTCCGTTGACCTGTTCATAGTGTGCGGACAACTCAATTTTGCATTGACATTAATAAGGAGGGTCAAAATTGAAGACATTAAAAATGCTTTTTAACTTTATGAAAGGCTACCGGCTGCTTTTCTGTTCATCACTGGCCGCGGTGTGCCTGTTTCAGCTTATAAATGCAACCTTGCCGATAGTGACAAAGACTGTCATTGATTCTGTAATCGGAGATGAGCCAATAGATCTCCCGGGCTATATTGTTGGCATCATCGGGAATAACGGCGGCCGGCAGCTGCTTTCCGAGAACCTTTGGATATGCGGACTGGCTTTTATCATACTTACTATAATGAGCGGGCTCGTCAATTTCGTCAGGGTCAGGATGACAGCCGCTGTTGCCGAGAACTCCGGAAGAAAGCTAAAAGACAGGCTTTATAACCATATAATGCACTTGCCGTACGACTACCATGTCAAATCCCACGCCGGGGACCTCATACAGCGATGCACTTCGGATGTTGAAACCGTACAGAACTTTGTATCCAACCAGTTCATTGAGATAGGCAACTGTATTATGTCGGTAGCAATATCACTGGTAATCATGTTAAGTTTCGATACAGGCTATACCGTGATTTCTGTAATAACCGTACCTTTCATAATGGTTTCGACTCTTATCTTTTTTGTAAAAATGAAAGATCTTTTCAAGGATACCGATGAGTCTGAAGGCGTAATGACCACAACCCTGCAGGAGAACCTAACCGGCGTGAGGGTGGTTAAGGCATTCAGCGCCCAGGATTTTGAAATTGACAAGTATGAAGCCAACAACACCAAATACAGGGACAATCACTACAAGATAGTCATCCTGATGTCGAATTTCTGGGCTGCTTCGGATTTTGCCGTAATGTCTCAGATAAGTCTTGTACTTATAGTCGGAGTGCTGTGGACGAATTCAGGAAGGATAACCCTGGGGACACTTGTAGCATTTCTCACATATGTGATAATGCTTATCTATCCCATGAGGCATCTTGGGCAGATACTGGCCAATATGGGGCAAGCCCACGTATCCCTTGTGCGCACCCAGGAAGTGCTTGATACACCGATTGAAGTTCCATGTGACGTTGAGACGCAACCTGAGATCAAAGGTGATATTGTATTTGATAATGTGGGCTTCAGATATAATGAAGAAAGTCCGTTGCTGGAGGGACTGTCGTTCAGAATCAAAAAGGGTCAAACGGCCGCATTCCTTGGTTCTACGGGTTCGGGTAAAAGCTCCATCGCCCATCTGTTGATCAGGCTTTACGATTACCAGAGTGGCTATATAAGGCTGGACGGTACTGAATTGAAAAGAATTGAAAGGAAATGGCTCCGCAAACAGATAGGAATAGTGCTTCAGGAACCCTTTCTATTCTCAAAGTCCATCATGGAGAATATAAGATATGGAAATGCGCAGGCTTGTGACAACGATGTTTTCAGTTCATCTTCTGTAGCAGCCATACATGCCACCATTCTAGGCTTTGATAAAGGTTATGAGACTGTCATAGGAGAACGTGGAGTGACTCTATCGGGTGGCCAGCGTCAAAGGCTGGCAATTGCCAGGGCAATTGTGAGGGATGTGCCCATACTGGTGTTTGACGATTCCCTGAGTGCCGTCGACATGGAAACGGATGCCGCCATAAGAGCAGCACTAAGGGAGAGAAGCAGGGATACTACGACAATAATTATATCCCATCGTATAACTACCCTTTCCGAAGCGGACATAATATTTGTCCTTGAAAACGGAAGGATTACAGAACAGGGCACCCATGAAGAGCTTATATCAAGGGAAGGCCTATATAAAAGGACATGGGAACTACAGGGCTCACTGGAGGATGATTTGACGGCATAAGCCAGGTCATCTGGATGAAAAGTGTACAAAGCTCTGAATAAATCTTGGAGGTGCAATATTGGAGGCTATACAAGAAAAAGAATATAGTAAAAAACTTGATTTTGCTTTATGGAAAAAGATGCTCAGGTACACCCTGCCATATAAAAAGTATCTTATAGCCCTGACGACCCAGATGGTGCTGATTGCAGGGATAGATGCCATATTCCCAATGCTTAATAAATATGCGATTGATACATTCATAACTGCAGGGACATATGACGGGTTTATGGGCTTCTGCCTGATAGTGCTTCTGGTGGTTGCCCTGCAGGCAATTAATATAAAGGTTATGATTCTTTTTGCAGGGAGGCTGGAAACAGGCATACCATATGACATCCGAAGGCAGGGTTTCAAGAAACTGCAGGACCTTTCCCTGTCATATTATGATAAGACTCCGGTAGGTTGGCTAATGGCCAGAATGACTTCAGATGTAAGGAAGCTCGGTATGACCCTGTCATGGAACCTGGTGGACCTTGTATGGTCGGTAGCCATGATGTTCCTGATGGCAGCCTTAATGCTGATACTGAACTGGAAGCTTGCACTCCTGGTTCTTGCGACAGTACCGGTATTGGTGGTTGTCAGCATATATTTCCAGCAGTTGATCCTTAAGAACAACAGAAAAGTCAGGAAAATGAACTCACATATAATCAACTCCTTCAATGAGGGGATAATGGGGGCAAAGACCATTAAGACTCTTGTAAGGGAGGAACAATCCCTTGATGAATTCAAAATCCTGACTGAAGATATGAAAAAATATGCAGTGAAGACTGCAGCTGTAACCTCAATCTATACACCGGTTGTCCTGGTGCTCGGAAGCATAGGGACCGCAGCAGTCCTTTGGAAAGGCGGCAACAATAGCATCGCAGGCTTTATGACCATTGGTTCGTTTGTGGCATTTATGAATTACACGGCGCAATTCTTCCAGCCTGTTCAGCAGTTCGCCAGGATATTCAGCGAGTTTCAGGGTGCACAGGCTGCGGCTGAGCGTATTCTGACCCTTCTGGAGACCGAGGCCGAAATAAGTGACTCGGCAGAAGTGCTGGAGAAGTATCAGAATACACGACTTAAGGATGATTCAGATGTGGACGGCAACGGTGAAAAGGATTCGTTGCTGCCTGACCTGAAAGGCGGGGTGCGCTTTGATAATGTAACGTTCTCCTACAAGGATGGAGAAAAGGTAATGGAAGACTTCAACCTTGAAGTCAATCCAGGAGAGACCATTGCCATTGTAGGTGAAACGGGGGCTGGAAAGACCACTATCGTCAATCTGACCTGCAGGTTCTATGAACCTACAGGGGGAAGGATCCTGATTGATGGAGAGGATTACAGGGACAAACCGATGTCCTGGATACACTCCAACCTGGGATATGTACTGCAGGAACCGCATCTCTTCAGCGGCTCGGTCCGGGACAATATCGCATATAACAGGACTGGGTCTACACAGGAGGAGATTGAAAGTGCAGCGTCTCTGGTTAATGCACATGATTTCATAATGAAGCTGGAAAAAGGGTATGACACTGATGTGGGAGAAAGGGGGAGCAGGCTTTCAACAGGGCAGAAACAGCTTGTTTCATTTGCCAGGGCGATTCTGGCCGATCCTGGAATTTTCGTCCTCGACGAGGCAACTTCTTCCGTAGATACAGAAACCGAACATCTCATACAGGATGCAATACAGAACATACTGAAAGGCAGGACCAGCTTTATAATTGCCCACAGGCTGTCAACCATACGTTCTGCTGACAGGATACTTGTAATAGAAAAGGGTAAGGTCATAGAAGAAGGCTCCCATAAAGAACTGCTTGCCCGCAGGGGATATTATTACAGACTGTATACCAACCAGTTCCTTGAGAGGCCTGAAAGTGGGCATTATTGCACAACATCTGCCTCATCAATATAGATGATATCCTCGCTATTGATGGGGCAGTATACCTTGCTGTTTGCCCGTATAATTGACTGACTGCCGACGATAGCCCGCTTAACTGTTGAGTTGTCCTCGATTCTTGCATTTGACATGATGACAGAGTCAAATATCCTGGCGCCCCTTCCAATGAATACTCCAGGGAAAAGTACTGAATTGTAAACTTCCCCCTGGATGTAGCATCCATCTCCAATCAGCGAGGCATTCACCCTGGCTGTGTGGTTTATATAAAGCGGGGGATAAGTGGGGTTTTCAGAGTATATTTTCCAACTGGGGTCATGCAGGTTAAGTGTGTTGTTTTCGTCCAGGAGATCCATGTGCGCATCCCAGAAACTCCTTATTGTTCCTACATCCTGCCAGTAGCCGTTGAATTCATACGCATAGGTGCGGTATTTGTTCTCAGAAACTATTTTGGGAAGAATGTTTTTACCGAAATCATTCCCAGATTTTTGATCACCCTCATCTTCTTCAAGGACTTCTTTAAGGATATCCTTATTAAAGATGTATATGCCCATAGAGGCAAGATCGCTTTTGGGAAAGGCCGGTTTTTCCTCGAATTCGCAGATCCTGCCGTCGGCATTGGTATTGAGTATTCCGAAACGGCTGGCATCATTGGCCGAAACCCGGGTTGCAGCCACTGTGATGTCTGCCTTGCTATGGATATGGTATTCAAGCATTTTGGAATAGTCCATCTTATACACCTGATCGGCAGATAGTATAAGGATCTGTTCAGGGTCATACATTTCTATGAATTCAAGGTTCTGGTATATTGCGTTTGCTGTTCCCTTATACCAGCAACCACCATTTTCATGCATGTGCGGTGGGAGGATCGTAACGGAGGACCTGCTCTTTTCATTGTTCCAGTTGTTGTTGCTGGATGAGATATACGCATTGAGAATGAGTGGCTCATATTGGACAAGTATACCCATCACATCAATTCCTGAGTTGATGCAGTTGCTTATGGTAAAATCAATAATCCTATATTTGCCTCCAAATAGTACGGCAGGTTTTGCCAGCTTATTTGTAAGCGGTTTAAGCCTGGTTCCACCGCCGCCGGCCAGTATCATTGAAATACAATTTTTTTTCATGCCCATCCTCCAGTTCCTTTTAACATGGGTATGTTTTACAGAGTGCAGAAGTATTTAACGAATGAAGGCTCTATATTCCATATGCCAGCAGAATACTTGGATATGGTATCATCGCTGCTGAACTGTCCGGCTGCCGAGAGATTGTTGACGGCCATTCTGTTCCAGTATGATTTATCCTGGAACAGGCAGCCTGCCTTTTCCTGTGCCGCAGAATAACCTGAAAAATCGTTCAGGATATAGAATTCATCATTATAATCAAGCAATGATTTCCGTATATCATCAAATTCATTCATCTGTCCTGGATGAAAAACATCTCCCATAATAAAATCCAGTACTCGTCTTATTCTTTCATCATTTCTATAAAAATAATCAGAATAATATCCCCCGTTTTTCTTATATTCGTTGATTTCTTCAACAGTAAGTCCAAAGGATATGTAGTTGTTTTTTCCTACAGCCTCTGATATTTCCACGTTTGCACCATCGATCGTACCCAGTATGACAGCGCCATTTGCAATTGATTTCATGTTTCCGGTTCCGGAAGCTTCCTTGCCTGCAGTCGATATCTGTTGACTCAGATCGGCGGCCGGGAATATCATTTCGGCGAGTGTGACACAGTATTCTTCCAAAAAAACCACCTTGAGACGGTCATTCACAGACTTGTCGTTATTTATAAGATCCGCTGCGACGTGGGCCAGATGGATGACCTTCTTGGCAAAATAATAGCTGGGGGCAGCTTTGCCTGACAGGATGAATGTCCTGGGGGTGAAGTCCTTGCATGGACTATCCTTTATTGTCAGATACAGGTTCAATATATTCATGATATTCAAAAGCTGCCTTTTAAAAGCATGGATCCTTTTTACATGGACGTCGAAAAGAGAGGAAGGGTCGACTATGATGCCATTCTTTTTATAAATGTAATCGGACAGCCTTACTTTTGCGGAAATCTTTGACTTCTGAAACTTCTCGCCAAAGGATGAATCGACATCAAGACCTGATGAAACAAGCTTGGAAAGCTCTACCGGATGCGTGATCCAGCCTGGTCCTATAGCATCAGACACAAGGCAGGCAAGTGATGGATTAGCCTGAAGCAGCCACCTTCTCAGGGAAATTCCATTGGTTTTGTTGTTGAACTTTTCCGGGGTGTAATTATAAAAACCATTTAAAAGGTCGGTTTTTACAATACCGCTATGAAGCTTTGATACACCATTTACACTATGGCTTCCTACTACTGCCATATGAGCCATATGGACATATCCATCGGAGATTATTGAAAGGCCTGATATCCAGTTCCAGTTGCCGGGATTGCTTTTCCAAAGTTCACTGCAGAAGCGTTCGTTGATCTCATTGACTATCATGAAAATTCTGGGTAAAAGGGTTTTGAATATATCCAAAGGCCATTTCTCAAGTGCTTCAGGAAGAACGGTATGGTTTGTGTACGAAACCGAGGAGGTGGTGATTTTCCATGCTTCATTCCAACCAAGATGTTGTTCATCCATAAGGATTCTCATCAGTTCAGGAACCACAAGGGCGGGATGGGTATCATTGATATGCAGAGCTACCTTATCGGGAAAATCGTTGAAATTGCTGTTGCCCTTTTCAAACCTTCTTACTATGCTCTGGAGGGCTGCAGATACAAGGAAATATTCCTGCTTCAGCCTTAGACTGCGGTTTTTGTAATTAGAATCATCAGGGTATAAAACTTCCGAGATGGCTTCTATGTTATTCTTATATTCCGCCGCCTTTGAGTAATCTCCCCTGTTGAAGGATGCGAAATCGAAATCGCTGCTGGCGGACTCGGCACTCCACAATCTTAGTGTGTTTACATTGTAATTGTCATAACCGGGAACGGGGATGTCGTAAGGCACAGCCTGCACAAGTTCATGGTTCTCGTGGATGAATTTTAGATCCTTATCAGACAGGATGGTTGTAATGTTGCCTCCGAACTTTACCGAAACTGACTTGTCCGGTTTTCTTATCTCCCATACATTGTAGTTTTTCAACCAATTGTCCGGTAATTCAACCTGGTGACCATCTACTATCTTTTGAGTGAAGTGTCCGTATTTGAACCTGATACCGCATCCATGACCCGGTATTCCCAGGCAGGCCATTGAATCAAGGAAGCAGGCTGCCAGACGTCCCAGGCCGCCATTCCCGAGACCCGCTTCGGGTTCCTGCTTCTGAAGCTCGTAATAATTTATACCCATTGAAGAGAGTGCGTCAATGCATATATCCCTTACTCCAAAGTAGATCAGGAACTGGTCGAGCAGCTTGCCGATAAGAAATTCCATTGAAAAGTAGTATATCTGCTTGCAGCTTTTGTTCATATACTGATAATTGGACTGCATCCAGCGGATATTTATATCCTCTTTCAGCATTGCTGCAATGATCATATACTGATCAAGAGGGGAAGATTCCTCTACTGATTTTCCGAACACACCGGTCATTCTAGATTTGAAGCTATTTATAAAACTGGTTTGATCCGAAAACATTCTGAATATTCCTCCTCTGATATTGTTATAGCATTATTTCCTTCCATGAAGAAAACAGGATAAAGGCATTCTGGATATTCCAAATTCGGAATGTTTTTTACCACAGCCTGACTGATATTGATTTTTGAATATAATAACAGGACTCTTCTATCATTTTCACATAAATGGATATGCTTTTTACCAGTCGCTTCAATCATATAAAATCCTCCATGAAATATGGTCATTAATTTTGGATGTTTTTTATAAAATCGATTGCAAACAGTAAGCCGGAAAAACCGGTTAAGTTGTTATAATGTTAAAAAAGAAAAATTTAGCGAAACAAAAGAAGTGAGTATAAAAAGATGTAAGTATCATTTAATATTTACCCGTGCAGAAATGGACGAAACAAAAAAATGGGGGAGTTTGACAACTCCCCCGTCCCTCTGTTAAACTCAGATTCATATTGCCCAAATGGCTCTTTACCATTCAGAGCATAGTTCAATATTCTTTGCTTTAATACCCTCCAGTGAATTGAGGGTGGTCTCAAGTAACAACATTTCTTCCTTACTGCCCACCAATTGAAGTATTATCAGGCCTTCTTCGGAACATGTATTGCCTGCATTATGAAGACCAAGGCGCATTTTTATGATGCATCCGGATCCGGTCAGAATCTCCTGGAGCTTTGCGGCATTCTGAACACGATTGTTTACCAGTAGAGTCATGATATTGTAACAAGACATAGTAAATATCCCTCCTTATTTAATAATACTTACCACGATTATGAACAGTTTAACATGTATTGACCATAGCGACTATGGAACAGAGTTTAGTATCCCTTTGACGACATTAATAGCATTATCCAGCTCAAGGAGCTCTGGCAGGTTTATATTGTCGAACTTGAATTTCAGTAGCTCCGTCATCTCCGCATTTGTCTGGACAATGAAGTTGGATCCTTTCTGTGTCAGTGATACATTAATGACCCGCCTGTCTGAAGTACTGGTTTCGCGATAAAGATAGCCCAATTCGATCATAGTGTTGATGATGGGTGTCAGCTGTGGTTTGCTTACCCGCATTTCCTGCGCCATCAGTTTCATAGAAAGCTGTTTCTTTTCGTTAAGCAGTGTAAGGCAGTAATGTTGCAAGGGGCTCAATGAATGCTTGGCAAGCTGCTCATATGAGCGAATCATTTTCTGGTTGATCAGTGGCAGCAATTCAACAAGATTCAGTATAATATCTTCTCTGGATCTATTGTCGGACATGGTTTTTCTCCTTCGATAAATGGTTACAAATTATGAATATATAATTATTATATATTGTTAAAAATTGTTATATATATATCAATTCAATTATATACGAAAAAATGAAAAGCAGGAAGACATCAACGAAAATTATTATTGAATTATTCTGTAAATATTCCGGGTAATACTTGTTCATATCAAACTGTTATAATATTATAATGATGAAGGATTTTGACGAAAAATGTAGAAGATTTACATAATATCACCTTATACAGGAGTTCCGGAAATATGGCAGCAGGTAGGTATTTACCCTTTAAAAAAACTAAATCACATCTTGCAGTAAAGGTGACAGTGGTCATTGCAGCTGCAATAGCGCTTGTATCGGCATTATCGGCCTTGATGATATATAACATGGGCTTTAATGCTCTGAAACATGAGATCAGGGACAATCTCATAATGCTGGCTGCAAACTCAGCTGTTTCGATAGACGCGGAAAAGCTCCGGACAGTCCTTGAAACCCGTAGCGAAAGCTCTCCGGAATACCAGGAACTGCAGAAGCAGCTGCAGGGGATAATGGAGGAGTCAGGCGGAAAGCTGCGTTATGTATATACACTTGCTGAAGCCGATGAGAAGATTATTTTTGTTGTTGATGCCACACCGGCTGAGGATATGGAAAACCATTCAAAAACAGGGGATGTTTTTAACAGTGAAAAATATCCGGTTGTTTTTGAAGGGTTTAAAAAACCAACTGCTGAGTCAGAGCCAATCCAGGACTATGAATTCGGAGGAATTATCCAGACTGGATACGCCCCAATCAGAGATTCCCAGGGAACTGTAGTCGGCGTCATGGCTCTCGATATGGATGTCTCGGTTATTCATGAAAGACAGGCGGCAATGCACAGGGCTGGTTCGCTTACCATATTGGCTGCGATACTGATGGCTGTGCTGCTTGGTATATTACTCTCGCGATATATAACCTCACCTTTGATCTCCCTGAAAAGGTCAATTGAAGGCTTTACTAAAGGGGAGTATGACATCAGGGCTGATATAAAAAGGAATGATGAACTTGGGGAGCTTGCCGAAGCTTATAATAAAATGATTTTCGACCTGAGGGTTTCAAGGGAAAGACTTGAAAAGAGCCGTTCAGAACTTGAGGAAAAAGTTGCTGTAAGGACCTCTGAGCTTTCCGAAATGAACAGGGATATCAGGGAGATACTTGACAATATAAGCTTTGCGGTCTTTACAGTAGACCATGACCTTAAAGTGAACAACCGATACAGTGGCAATGCAGTGGATATATTCGGGGATGTTTATTCTGCAGACAGAGATCTTTTGGACGTCCTTTTCCCATCAATGGAAAAGGCATCGGAGAGATCAAGTATGTCAAGCTGGATTGATAAGGCATTTGACAGCAGTATTGCCAAATGGAATGACATAGAAGCAATCCAACCTGTCCGGGAAACGGTGATAACCGGCAGTGACGGATATGGTAATGTAACAGCGAAATACATAAGGATTTTCTTTCAGCCCCTACAGGTATCATCAAACAGCAGCCTGAATGAAAGAATCACAAAACTTATGGTTTATGTCCAGGACATAACCAGTGAAAAGGAATACTCCGGAATATTGGAAATGAAAAGTAAGGACTACAAGTATGATATAAGTGAAATAATCAGGAAAATCAAGGCAGATATGGAATTGTTCGAAGATTTCATGAATGAATGCAGGGAGTATCTTTTCAGCTTTGAGCCTAAATTGGCATCATTAAGGGACGACAAAGGGGATATGGATATTATAAATGATCTGTTCCGTATAGTACACACTATTAAAGGGAATGCAAGGATATTCAGCCTTTCAAGAATCGAAGGCAAAGCATATGAGATGGAGAATATTTTTGCAGCCGTCCGCAAGGGCGAAACAGAATTGACAGATGAACTGATAGAAGGAATATTTAAAAATCTGGACGAATTCAATCATTTGTTTGACGAATTAAATATGGTATATAATTCAATATTAAATGACGACATGAACAAAAAGGATAACATAGCCAGGCAGGCTGATATTGGAACAATCAAAGTAAAAATTCAAGAAATCAATAGTCTTGGTGAAATCATCAGCAAAGCGGATACCATGCTGAATTTGGGTATTTCAAATGGACTACTGGTCAATATAGATAAAGATAAAGTGGAGGAGCTTCAGTCTCTTTTCTGTGAATCAAAAAAGAAACTGAGGTCTATCAGGAAGGTAACAGTAGCAAATCTCTTTATAAATGTGCCACGTATGATAAGGGAGGTATCCTCGGAACTGGGTAAGAAGGCAAGGTTTGTGCTTAAGGGTGGGGATGCCGAGATAGACAAGGCCATTTTTGACAAACTGGGTGATCCTTTGGTGCATATTATCAGGAATTCCATAGACCACGGGATAGAAAAGCCCGAGGATAGGGAACGCAATGGAAAGCTAACCGTTGGGACAATAGAAGTGATAATTGAAAATAGGGATAGTGAACTTTGTATCACTATAATGGATGACGGGCAGGGACTGGATTTAGACAAAATCAAGGCAAACGCGGTCAAGAGAGGCTTGATAAGTCCCGAAACCGCAGTAGGGATAAATGATGATGAAGCTTTGAGGCTTATATTTCTTCCAGGTCTTACTACCAAGGTATCTGCGGATGACATCTCAGGCAGGGGTGTCGGCCTTGACATTGTAAGGACTGTTGTTGAGGACAACCTTAATGGTGAGATAAGCCTCGAAAATTATGTGGGAAGTGGATTCAAAATGATGTTGAGAATTCCTGTTTCATCATTGGTATGATTCTGACCGGAGTATGATTCTGTCCGGTTATTGTCATCACCGGTTTTTGTAATTCAAACGGAGGATGGTGGTTGGATTGACAAAGGTTCTTGTTGTCGATGATTCAAGGGTTGTATATAAAATGATAAGAAAAGCGCTTGAGCCAAAGGGCTATAATGTTGTGGGTCACGCGGAAAACGGTATGATTGGCCTGGAATTGTATCAAAAGCTAAAACCGGACGTAGTCACACTGGATATAACAATGCCGGTGATGGGAGGACTGGAGATGGCCAGGGAGCTTTTTAAGCTGGACCCGGACGCCAGGATAGTCATGCTTAGTGCAATGGGAGATGAAGACCTGTATGAAGTGGCCAGGAATATTGGTATTGGATTCTTTACAACAAAGCCCGTTGATCCTGAAAAACTTGAGGATATGATAAAGATTTGCCTGAGCGGGAGTTGATTGAGTGATAGAAATTCTTAATATCGGTATCTGTGCACAAGCACATCGGGGACTTGGGAGGTAAAATGGACAGGGAAAAGCTTTTGTTTTCAGTAAAAACCATATCAGATGCTTTCATTGGGATCTCAACCGAAGTTGCCGGGGTCAAATTCAGCGACAGTGAGAAGATACAATCGAAAAGAGACAGGTCTTATACTATTATCATAGGGATTGTCGGTAAAAGGGAAAAGGGAAGAATATTCCTTGAAACGGGAGAAAGCGTCGTAAAAGCAATTGCAGGGAAGATGGACTCCGATGTGATCGGGAATACGGTAGACACTTTCTTATGCCTGGCGGAATTTGCAAATATATACTGTGGCAAGGCTGTAACGGAAATCAACAACAGATACCGGGGAAGCGATCTGAGACTAACCCCGCCTGCGGTTTTTTCCGGCGCGGGGATGGAAATTTCGACTCCAGGTCTCCAGTCGGTCGTTTGCTATTACAAGAGCTTGAATGGCATGGCGTCCCTGGATATTGGATTTGAAGGAGAATAAACATTTATGTTGCTTGAAACTGCATTAAGAGATACTACAATAGAATATCTGACCAAACTTGGCCTTATACCGGTTTTCCTCGGGCAATCCGAGGAAGACTTCCTTTTGTCAGCACAGCAGGTTAACATACTTACGGGCATGCATGGCGGATTGAAAGGGAATATAATGTTTGGCTTCAGCAAACAGCTTGCTTTTAAAATCATATCCGCAGTTTCGGGGGATAATGATATTATCGGCTTTGATTCTTTTGCGAGGAAAGCCCTTGCGGAATTTTCCGAAACAATTTGCAGGTCAGCTCTTGAAAAGTCAGAAACATCAGAACCGGTCGATCGGTCTCCCACTACGGTAATCACGGGGGACAGGCTTTTCCTGCATATCAGCAAGAATACAACAACCAAACTTAGTTTCAGGATAGAAGAGCAATTCTTATACTTATCTTTCAGTTTGGATCTGTGATGTTGATACTTTATAAAAACAATCGAATATTATCGAATATTAAGGAGCTTTTGGGACAATGAAGAGAGACGTTAAAAGAAAGGTGCCTGCGGCAGAATTGTCCATCAGGATGTCCAGGTTCAGGGAGTCAATGGATGCTTCCAATCCGGAGTGGAGTATGGCGGTCATATTCAACAGGATAAACCAGTACTATTTTACGGGGACCATGCAGGACGGGTTACTTGTGATCCCAAGAGATGATAAAGCGGTTTACCATGTGCGTCGTAGCATTGAAAGGGCGTCAGATGAATCACTGTTTCCTGATATCATTCCCATGGAAGGCTTCAGGGATGCGGCGGCGTATTACAGCAGGCTGCCTGAAACAGTATACATTGAAATGGAATGGGTTCCGCTGGCTCTTTATCAGCGCCTTATAAAGCACTTCAATTTCAAGGAGGTAAAGCCCCTCGATCTTCAAATATCAGCCGTCAGGTCTGTTAAAAGTGGATATGAAATAGAGTTGATGAAGGAATCGGGAAGGATACATCAGGTTGTAATGGAGGAGCATGTTCCCGGTATGCTCAGGGAAGGAATGAGCGAGTCTGATCTGGCAGTAGAACTTTATGCGCATATGGTAAGGGAAGGGCATCATGGGGTTACACGATTCGGTATGGTTGGAACCGAGACCACCTTTGGTACAATAGGATTTGGTGAGACTTCGCTATACCCTACATTTTTCGACGGACCGGGAGGCAACATTGGGATCAGCCCGGCTGTTCCGATGAACGGGAGCCCTGATGTCAGGCTAAAGATGGGGCAACTGGTTTTCCTTGATGTGGGGTGCGGAGTGGATGGATATCATACCGATAAAACAATGACCTATGCATTCGGTGGGTCTCTTCCTGCAGAAGCGGTTGATGCACAAGGAAGGTGCGAGGATATCATGTTAAGAGCTGCTGAAATGCTTAAACCGGGGCAGATCCCCTCTGATATATACAAAAGCATCATAAAAGGTCTGGATATCACATTCCTGGATAACTTCATGGGTTTTGGCGACAAGTGTGTTAAATTCCTGGGCCATGGCATCGGACTGCATACCGATGAAAGGCCTGTAATAGCGGAAGGATTTAATGAATCACTTAAGGCGGGAATGGTCATAGCCCTTGAACCAAAGAAAGGAATAGCTGGAGTTGGCATGTTGGGGATTGAAAATACATTCCTGGTCACGGAAAAGGGCGGTATATCCATTACTGGCAACCGCCCCGGACTTTTGAATATTTTGTAACAATGTGTGGAAAAATGTTTAAACATGGCATATAGTGGGATACATTAGTATCACTATTTATACAGGGGGTGTTGCAAGATATGTTCAAAATTAATAATGTTAAAACCGGAGTCAAAATACTAGTTGCAGTTCTAATTCCGATTATTGCCTTAATAGTGGTTACATTTATCTCGGCAAATTCAATGGGCAAGCTGTCGAACAATATGATAAAACAGCTCCATGAACAAGTCTACATGGTGAACTATTGGCTGTTGAATGCCGACAGGGATTATTATCAGGCACTTGAGAGCTATCTGAATCTGCAGAAGGGTAATTTTAATGAAGAATACATAAAAGCCCAGGTTGACGGCTATAATGAAAACGCCGGTCAAACCAGGGAAAGGGTCGACAATGCACGAAAAATCGTAGAAGAGTATACTGAAGATTTTGCCGGCCTGACCCATGAAACATCGAAATTGTCAATAATTGAGCTATTTGACCTGTTCGACAAGGATTTCAGTGAATGGATTTCTCTATACGATCCCCAAACGAACAAGGTAACGGATCCGGACGAGTATCTGACCAGGTTCGGATCAGCAAGGGACCGGATAAACCAGATAGAAGAAATTATAGAAGTCTATAGTGAGACCACTATTGAAAACAGCAAAAAAGCAGCCAAATCCGCAGCTTTAGTGTCTATCTATATATCAATTATTGCAATTCTTATATCTATTGCATTGGGAGCTTTTATCCTGATCAATATCTACAGAAGGACAAAAATGGCGGTTGCCCTCATCCAGAAAACTTCACGGTTCGATTTGGTACATGATAAAAGCTTTGACAGGTATATAACGGAGAAAGATGAATTCGCTGATATAATAAATGCTGAAATGAAAGCCCGGAACGAGTTCAGGAGCATCATACACAATGTTGTTTCAGAGACCTCCGATCTCAGGAAAACTGTTATTTCTACTAATGATAACATATCAAGCTTGAGGGGGAGTGTCGAGGATGTATCTGCAACCACTGAGGAACTGTCGGCAGGTATGGAGGAGACCGCAGCATCCACCCAGGAGATGAATGCAACCTCATCGGAAATCGAAAGGGCAGTAGAGACCATAGCGGAGAAAGCACAGGATGGCGCTGTGACAGCGAAGGAAATCAACATGAGGGCTGAAGGACTCCATAAGAGCTTTACGGCTTCATACAACAATACGAATACGATTTTTGAAGGCGTTAAAGCAAGGCTGGAAAAGACCCTGGAGGAATCAAAGGCAGTTGAACAGATAAATGTACTGGCTGAATCCATACTCCAGATCACCTCCCAGACCAATCTCCTTGCACTCAATGCAGCAATTGAGGCAGCAAGGGCAGGCGAGGCCGGCAGAGGCTTTGCCGTAGTTGCAGATGAAATCCGAAAACTAGCAGAAGATTCAAAAATGGCTGTTGTTAAAATACAGCAGGCTGCGCAGACAGTTATTGCATCAGTTGATAATCTGGCTGCAGAATCGAACACGCTGCTCAATTTCGTATCAAAAGACGTTACAAGGGATTACAGGACAATGCTGGAAGGCACCGACCAATACAACAAGGATGCTGAAAAGGTCAATGATTTGGTCACGGATTTCAGCGCAACCTCGGAACAATTGCTTGCCTCCATTCATAACATGATGAAGGCCATAGTTGAGGTAACCCAGGCAACAAATGAAGGTGCAGCCGGAACGACCAATATAGCTGAAAAGGCAGGCGAAATCGTTCACAAAGCAAGCCTTGTAAACGATGAAATCGGCACGGTCAGAGAAACTGCCGACAAGCTGGAACTGACGGTAGCGAAATTTAGAATCTGAAACCGCCCCCATGCTTAAGATTCTTTAAGGATTGATGCGCTCTCCGACAACTCTTCTATTTCACCGATGATAGACAGGCTGGCGCTTACGCCCAGTCTGTTTGCTCCTGCGGCGACCATATCCTGAGCATCGCTGAGTGTACGTATTCCCCCTGAGGCTTTGACGCCCATCCCCTCACCGACAGCAGAGCGCATGAGAGCTACATCTGAGACAGTTGCACCGCCGGTACCGAATCCTGTAGAGGTTTTGACAAAATCAGCCCCTGCCTTTGCGGCGGCATTGCATGCTGTAGTCTTTTCATCGTCGGTCAGGTAGCAAGTCTCGATTATGACTTTGACAAGGGCCCCTTTTGACGCGGCTACTACCGTTTTGATTTCTTCTTCAACATATGAAAAGCGGCCTTCCTTCATCGCACCGATGTTTATCACCATATCGATTTCGTGAGCCCCCTCTTCAACAGCCTTCCGTGCTTCTGCGGCTTTTATGGCCGGAGTGTTGGCACCAAGTGGAAAGCCAATGACTGTGCATACCTTCACACCTGAACCTTTAAGCTCTGATGCTGCAAGACCCACATGGCAGGGGTTTATGCAAACGGAAGCAAAACCATTCTCCCGCGCCTCACTGCAGCATTGTCTGATCATATCTTCCGTAGCTGTGGCCTTAAGTATTGTGTGGTCCATCATTGAAGCCATGGCTTTTTTAGTAATTCCGGACATGATATCCTCCGCCTTTCCTGATACTATTGTTAATTTTGTTGTATATTATTCTCATTATGATTATTATTTTAGCACTGATGCAAGTCTTTGTAACCCCAATATTTTGAAATCACAAATAGGATTTTGACTATACTATAAAAAGCCTCGCAGCGGCAACTGCCGTCATCGCAATTACTATGTAACGGAAGGGCTTTTCGTTGATTTTCTTTATTATAAACACACCAAGGAGGGCACCTGCTGTTATGACAGGTATCATGATGCCTGTCAGGGCGAGATTTCCCAGACTTATATTATGCCAGAAGAATACCTGTAGTGGTACTTTGGCTATGTTGACTATCAGGAAGAAAACAGCGGAAGTACCCATGAAACCTTTTTTCTTATATCCCATTGCCAAAAGATAAACACTAAAAATCGGACCGGCGGCATTTCCGATCATAGAGGTGAAACCTGCAGCTATGCCGGTAATTATATAGAGCCATGCTTTTTCAGGAACATGGAACTCATCGCCCTTCTTTTCTGAATAAATCAGGAGGGCGACACATACAAGTATCGACAAAGCTATCAATATTTTGAACTGCTTGTCATTTATGTAGTTGCCGGTGACCACTCCTGCTGCAAAACCGATGAAGGTCCATGGAAGTAGTCTTTTGACCGTACCCCAGTCAGTATGTTGCTTGTAGAAGAATACTGCGAATATATCACCAACAATAAGCATTGGAAGAATGATGCCAGTGGTTTGTTTTCCGCCGAACGCACTTGCCATTACTGAAGTGGCCAGCAGCATAAGCCCGCCGATTCCTGTTTTTGAGAAGCCGACCATAATTGCGGCAGCAACCAGCATAAACCACTGCGCTGTTGTATAGTCAAACAGACCAGAAATTTCCATAATAATCCGCCTTGTTTCGTATGCGCCAATAATAATAGCAGCATTTAGTATCATTAGTGATGGTACCATATCTAACCGCTTGAATCAAATTATTAAATTGATTGTCAGTTTATAGAAAAATTTAATTTTATATGTTTATACTGTTCTATACATTCTAGCCTTTTATTTAAAATATGATATAATTATGTAAGATTCTTACCAAGGAGGACTCGGCTATGCTTAAAAAACATCTGGAGGCATTTTTGGAAATTGCTCCATATCTCGGTGAACTTATCAATGAAGACATTTCGATTGGTGCTATGAATGAAGAAGAATTCATTTTGTCACAGCCTGGAAAAACGTTGAGTTCAGGTCAGCCATCGGGAGCTCCCCATAAATTTGATGAATTCACAAGAGGCATCCTAAAAAACAAAAAACCGGTTACCCTGATCAACCCAAGCGCTCATTTCAAAGTGCCGGTTGAGGTTACAATGTCACCTGTTTTGGAGGAGGATGGCTCAGAACCGAATACTATGGTAGCTATTGTAAAGAATATCTCCAACAGGATGAAGCTCAGTGAAGCTGCCAAGACAATTTCCGATTCATTTGAACAGACAAATAAAGCTGTTGAGGAAATCGCAGCAGATTCACAGAAATTGTCCACTGATATAAGTGAAATAGTAAAGTATGCAGCAGAGACACAGAAAAAAATTAATGAAATTGATTCTGTTATTCAAGTTATAAAAAATATATCATCCCAATCAAACCTGCTTGCTCTCAATGCCACAATTGAAGCAGCAAGGGCAGGAGAAACAGGTAAAGGCTTCAGTGTAGTAGCGAGTGAGATAGGCAAACTTGCCAAGCTAAGTAAGGAGTCTGCAGAAAAGGTCAACATTTCTCTGACTGATATGAAAAATGCAATTGATACTATCAGCAATAAAATTGAGAAAATTGGTGCTTACTCCGAAAATCAGGCAGCTTCGACAGAGGAAATATCCGCAACGGTAAATGAGGTCTACATAACCTTCAAGAACCTGACGGAAATTGCCTGACGAAAAAAGCCCGACGAAAAAAGCCCGACGAAAAAAGCCTGACGGATAGCTCTCAGCTCTCGTCAAAGTTATTGGCATATGAGTACAGGATCAGTTCTGCTGTTCCAGTCTGTCCATCATCCGCATGAACTTTTCCTGGTACTCTGTTCCCCTATTATGCTTTAAACCATAGTTGAGTACATCCAGGGCATCCTTACGGTAACCGGCTTTTGCCAGCGAATCTGCAAGGACATACCAACCCAGCGGCTTATTAGGGGTGTGTTTCAATTCCATGATATACTGCGGTAAAACCATCTTGTCATAGTAATTCTGTTTATCTGCAATTTCAAGCTCTCTGCCATTCCAGCGGTGCATTTCGATATTCCAGGTTTCTTCATCATCTTTTTGCCACAAGGCAATTTTTTTGCTATCCGTCTTGGATCTGCCTAAAAGCTCCAGCTTGTGATAATTCCTTCCAAACAGCTTCGTAACTCCTTCTTTAGAGCATGAATAGCCCTGCAGATCTTTTGATCCGTCGACGGCTGCCATACCGAGCAGAAGCTGTACCGTGCCATTACCGGCAAGGTCGTCGGCTTTCCTGTAGTGTAGTGATTTATATCCCGGAGAACTGATTTCTGCAGTTTTTACCCACTGGGAATCATTTTTTGCCAGTATGACAGTACTGATTGAATCGTAGGGTTGCCTGCAGGAGAATACAAGCTCTTTTCGGCCGTCATTGTCCAGGTCTGCGGAGAGGATGGCCTTCGAGCCGGCAGGATAGTCGGGTATGATCAATTCGGAATCCGCCGGTATGAAACCTTTAACAATGGTATTGTAATCCTCGTCTGGTTCTTTTCCAATTATCTGTGACAGTGTAGTTCCGATGTTTTCTGAGAAATTTCGGACAAAGTTCTGTATCGATTTTACCGGATCGGGCAAATTACCAGGCAAACCAATGGAGTTTATTTCAGGTAGATGGATACGTTTCGAGAGGTCGGAAGCGGATATCTTCTCTAAATTTTCTTTTATTCGTTCAAGTCCTGAGCCTTTCGGTGGAAACATTTAAAAGTCCCCTTGCATTATATTCTTCTAGTATTATATGTTGCTGGCCGTTATATTGTTATATAATAGTAGAACGACTTTCCAGCGATACTTTGGGGAATCTTAATTGGAGTCAAAAGGAGAAGGTTATGTACGATTGCATTTGCAGTACTTGCAGGAATCTGAAGGGTATAATAGATGAAAACGGCGCTGTCGGAGCATATGAATGTGAATTCGGATTCCCGTCCGACGAATGCACCGATGAATGTGAAAGGGTTAATTGTGGGATTATCTGCCCTAACTATGCAAGTGACGATGAAGAGACGAAGATGGTCAATTGTGCACTTTGCGGGAAGGAGCTCAGGCAGCTTTGCAATGATTCGGAAGAGGGCGATGCCTATTGCATTGACTGCTATTTAAAGAAAACATGAACCTGAACAATCCGTTTATTGCTTTGAAGCATCCCAATTTCAGGTATTACTGGCTGGGTATGTGCGTTTCACTAATAGGAACATGGATGCAGAACACTGCAATGCCATGGCTGGCATACAGCATAACCGATTCACCTGCGCTGCTCAGTTTGACAGGAGTGGTTCAGTTTACACCTGTCCTGGTATTCTCACTTTTTGCAGGAGTACTTATAGACAAGTATCCCAAAAAAACTATTTTGATGCTGACACAGTCTACATCGATGGTGATATCAATGCTCCTGGCATACCTGACATGGAGTGGTCAAATACAATTTTGGCATATCCTGGCCCTTTCATTCATTCTCGGATTGGTTAACACCTTTGATATGCCTGCCCGTCAGTCTTTTGTAATTGAGCTTGCAGGCAGGGAGGATCTGATGAATGCCATTGCCTTAAATGCTTCGGTCTTTAACCTGGCCAGAGTCATCGGACCAGCTCTCGCAGGCTTGTTGATGGGATTTGCCGGGATAGCAGCTTGCTTTTTTGTCAATTCAGTCAGTTTTGCAGCGGTACTTATTGTACTTATGTTCATCAAGCCGGTCAATGTACAAAAAAAATCGGATCATAAAGGTAAGATAATTGATGAAATAAAGGACGGGCTCCGGCACATATACAAAAATAAGCTTATCTTCCGGGTAATGATAACCTCTCTGATAACTGCTACCTTCGCTATGAATTTCAGTGTTCTTGTACCTGTATTTGCAAAGGTCATACTTGGTCAGAAGGAGACCGGTTTCGGTTTTCTGATGTCATTCATGGGAATCGGATCCTTCGTAGGGGCCATGCTCGTTGCTGCAAACAGCAAATCCGGTCCTAAAGGGTTCATTATTAAAGTCTTTCCGTTTATAATATCTGTTTTTCTAATATTGACAGCCTTTGTCAATTCTTTTATACTTACCGGGTTGTGTCTGGCTGCTTCGGGTTTCTTTTTCATTTCCTTCCATTCCACCGCCAACTCAACAGTACAGTTGAATACTGGAGACGAATACCGCGGCAGAGTTATGAGCGTTTATTCACTTGTCTTTGCCGGATCCACCCCACTTGGTAATCTCTATGCAGGCTTGATAACGGACCGTTTCGGCCCAAGAGCAGGCTTTGCTGCCTGTGGGGGTATAATAATCATTCTGATGGCCATGATGCTGTTGAAAAGAAGGCACAGTTCAAATCAGACTGTACATGAATCCAAATAGCCGTCAACATATATCCGATCCTATAATATATATAATACGGGGTGATTTTCATGTACCGTAATACTGAAAAGGGAGGACGTATCCTTGCTCTGAAGGATGCCTTCAGAAAGGATGGCTTTGAAACGAGGAAAATCGTTACAAGGTTCAACAGGACCGGAATTTGTGCAGAGAGCAGATATGCTTCAAACTATGACACCGGAGTACCCAAAAGGGCTTATTATATCGAAGGTAATAGATATGAAATGGGATATTTGCTTGGACTGCTTGCAGAAAAAGAGATAAGCTCCATGTCCAATGAGTTTGCAAAAAAAGTGGTCTTTAATTTTATAGGAACCAATATAGAAGAGAAAATAAAAGTTCTTCAGGACATTCTTATGAAAATTGTTTTCAGCCTTTCAAAAAAAGAGTATGAAGAGCAATCCAAATCTGTCCGTGATGAGATTAAAGGCATATTTGACGGCTGTAAAAGCTCAAATCCTGAAACCAAGGTCTCTATTGAAAAGCTTGTTGTACTGAATCTTGGTATTGATATACTTTGCTCCAGAATTTATTCAGGCAGGCTTTCTTTTAGAGGATTTGAGGATCCGGATCCCGCAGACTTCGATGTCCCGATCATGTGCAATGCCTTCTCGGTTTCAGGCAGTTCCGCAGGAAATGGTCATTACTTGGGAAGGGATTTTATGTTCCCGACTGCGGGTATATTCCAGGATGTGGCTGCGATGATAATCTACAACCCAATAAATGTTACAGGAGAAAAAGCATATCCATTTGTCAGTGTAACGGCTCCAGGATTTGTCGGCAGCATTTCCGGAATGAATACAAATGGTGTAGCAATGGGGGTTGATATGGTCCCGGGTGCCAACTGCAACCCTGATAAAATAGGTACCAATTCACTCCTTCTTGTACGTAAATGTATTGAAGGAGGAGGCAGCGCAGAGGAAGCTGTAGATATAATAAGGGACACGGAAAGGGGGGTGTCCTGGAATTATATCATTGCAGACGGAGCGGGGGGAAGGGCTTGTGTTGCTGAAACCGGAGCCTCTGAGGGTATAAAAGATTTTACAGCGTATCCTGATGATAAATATTCTGCCGTCTTACCTGACGCCGATTTTATAAAGGGAAACATGTCATCAGAATTTGTTAATGGAATGATGGTACGCTGGAACGACTACATATATCCATCTTCATATATCACATACAATGAGGCGCTCTGGAACCATTATAATAAAACGCGTTCGGATGGAAAAGGGCAGAAAACCGAAAGCAAGGAGACCCGAGCCAAAGAAATCCTGCCAGACGCTTTTGGGAAAAAAGGATATATATCCAGAAACCTATCCGAAAAGAATTGCCCTTCCGTATTTTACTTTTCACCTCAGAGGGAAGATAGCAGCGACATTGTGATTTTAACCAATCATTTCATAATCCCTGAAATGAGGTATTTTACAATGAATCCCTGGACAGCCAGAATATCAGGGGAAAAGTCGGACGATATACAATGGCGCTATGATGAATTGAATTTTCAGATACATGAAGCTATCGAAAAAAGGGGATCTGTTGATTTTGAAACAGCAAGAGAGCTTATCGACTTCCTCGCCCCATACAGAAAGCACCCCGGCTATTACTCCGGGAACCCCAGGAGCAGGGATGGCAGGGAGCTCCAAATACACGGCTGTACCTCGGTGTTCGACCTGATAGACAAGACTGTTGAAAGTCATTATGGTTATTATTGTGACAAATGGGTTAGGATATCTCTGGATAATTACATGCCTATTTGAACCTGAGAATTATTTTGATAGCATAGTCCATGCCCGATCTGATGCATTTGAAGCTGCCGTTCCAAAACCCGGCAACTGTGTTGTACATGTTGTTCATAAGGTCCAGGCTGCGATCCATATCAGCAATTGTCTCACGGCCAAGCCCGGTTTCCGAATCATCCTTTAGCAGCAGGGTGCTTTCCAGGATGTATTCGTTGTCATTCCTCGTACTCTCCCCATACTTCATGATTGACATGTAACTTCTGCCATAACAGGCTATTTCCTTTATCGTATCCTTAAATATCTTTTCAATCAGCTCGCTCCTCATCATTAATTTGGTTTCTTTGATACCAGTGACATTGGACTTGTAGCTTTTTACGTTATTGATATCAGAAATAAAGGAATCGACATCTCTAAGAAATGTTTTAATATTGGTTTCCTGAGGTTCATACGGGAAAAGGAGCCCAAAGTCCTTCATGAACTGTCTGACACGTTCAGCTTGTTTTTTGATTACAGCTGTGTCCCTTTCTGTTTCGATTGTTTTAATTATATATTCAAATGATGAGTCGCCAAGATGCTTTGCAGCATCAGCATTTGTTTTAATATTCTGCATCATTTCGTCAATATTCCTCAGCATCTTCTGGTAAGCCACATTCCTTTGCTGTAGAGCTTTTTCGAGCTCATCACGCTGCTCAAATACCATATAGTATTCGACAGCCTGTCTGATGATGCTTCTGAATTCGCCCTCAAGCTTCCAGGGCTTTGTCAGGAATTTAAATATATCAACCTGGTTTATTGTTGTCAGGATCTGCTGCAGCTGGGTATAGCCCGACAATATGATGCAAACCATACCAGGATTTTTTACCTTGGCCGCTTTGAGCAAGGTCAGGCCGTCCATTTCCGGCATGCGCATATCTGTTACCAGCACATGGATCCTGTCTTTTTCCATAATGGACAGGGCTTTCCTCCCATCTGTTGCAAAAAAGCATTTGTATGTCTCATCAACCAAGCCTCTCCTCAATGAATTCAAAATGCTTACATCATCATCAACAAATAGTACTGAATAATTCTCGTACATTATTACCTCCGTACAGTATATTATTTATTCAACAGAGTGCAGGAATTGTTCCGTGAATTTTGCCTCAAAATATTCTTCATCAAGCTTCAGGAATGAAAACACTCCTTTTTCCAGACCGTGCGCATATCTTTCATTGCCGGTAAGCTTCCAGGCATAAACCGATGCAAGGTGGACTGTACATACCAGCTCTTTATTGATAATTTTATCATGCAGGGGAGTATGATGGAACAATGTCGCTTCCACAATGGAAAAGGGTAGCCCCCACCATTTCAGAAGGTATCCTCCTATCTCCTGATGGGAGATCCCAAAGTGCTCAATTTCAATGTCAAACATGTCTTTACTTTTTGACTGTGCATCCTTCAAAAACAGCAGGAATTTTTTTCTGAAATGCTTCATATAAAATACCAGACCTATGTTATGAAGCAGCCCGGCAGTCTGCGACATGTCCTCAAGCCTGGTGTGCAGACATTCCTTGTATATGAAGATTAGTATTCTGTTTGCAATGATGGCATGTTCCCAGAAGGGTTCTAAATATTTACCGCCGGAACCACTGATTTCCATTGCATCCCTTATTGATGATGAAAGTATAAGATTGTGTATGTTTTGAAGCCCTAGATACAGCAAGGCTTGTTTGATGGAGCCTGTTTTCACACCAAAATATGCAGAATTGGCCATTCTAAGTACTTTGGAGGCAACAGACTGATCCCTCTCAATTTCAGCAGCTATTTCTGAAATTTCTGCATCAGATTCAACAAGGCTGATTATCCTTTGATAATTGCTTTTAAGTGCAGGAAGGTCTGAAATATTGTTTAGTTTTATGAACATGTCGCTCTTATGAAGTCTCACTTCCATCTCAAAAATCTGATCGATGGTTTCTATAAGTTTTTTATTATCCCAGGGCTTAAGAATATAAATCGTTGCAACATTCCTCTGAAGGGCAGTGATGATAACTTTGTCTTCAGAGTAACCGCTCAGGATTATCCTGAACACATGGGGATAGAGCTTTTTTATAATGCTCAGGAATTCAAAGCCATCAGTTCCTGGCATGCGCATATCGGAAACCACAAGATCCACATTAACATTTTCAAGCAGCTTCAATCCGGCTTCCGCACTATCCGCAGTCAGCAGGTCATAATCCGTACTCAGGAAAAGACGTGTTACTGCCTTAAGTATTCCAACCTCATCATCTACGAAAAGTACGCGTTTTTTTACAATGGCTTCATCATTTTTGTAGCTCATTCCAACCCAACCCTTTCATCCTTGTTCAATGGCAGCATGAATATAAAGGTGGTTCCGCCGGAAGTTTCATTAAAAAAAGTCATCTTGCCGTTGTGTTTTTTCGTTATTATATCCAGTGAAATACTGAGCCCGAGGCCCGTGCCCTGACCGATGGCCTTGGTGGTGAAAAAGGGATTGAATATCTTGTCCCTTATGCTGTCTGGAATTCCGGGTCCGTCATCGGTAATGCTGCAGCACGCGTATCCGTTTTCGGTGTATGTCCGGACTTTTAAATGGCCTCTACAGTTGGGATTCTTTGATTTTATGGCCTGTATTGCATTGAGAAGCAGGTTCACCATGACCTGGACAATTTGCCCCTTGTTGCAGAATACATCCATGGTGTCCATATATTCTGTTTCAATTTCAATTGTGTATTTGGCTTCATTTCTGACCATCATGAGGGCATCTTCCATCAGGACACCAAGGTTGTTATCAGTCAATTCGTTATCGACTGCCGACCGGGAAAATACCTTTAGACTCTGAACGATTTTAGCTACTCGTTCAATGCCGTCTATAGATTCGCTTATTATATTGTCAAGATCATCCATGACATAATCAAGCTTTAGTTTGATTTCAAGATCGATGATTTCTGAAACCCTCAGCTTAAGGTCGGAAGCCGAAGGATTACCACAGTCGATGAGTTCCAGAAGCTTCCTGTACTCTTCAACAGCCTGATGTATCTTATTGATGAAATTGTGCATGGTTTCCAGATTGCTGCCAATAAAGCCTATAGGATTGTTTATTTCATGAGCTATTCCGGCAGCAAGTTCTCCGATTGATACCAGCTTTTCCTTCTGGATCATCTGATACTGGGTTTGCTTAAGTATCATTGTGTTCTGACGGGATTTTACGGCAGCCTTCAGCCGGGCATTAAACTCTACAGGATCTATGGGTTTCCTGATGTAATCGTCGGCACCGATTTCGAAGCAATATTTAAAACTCTCATTGTCTGTAATAGAAGTAAGAATAATAATCTGGATGTCATCAAATTCATGTTTGGCCCTGACTTCCTTAAGAAGGTCAAAACCTGTCATTCCGGGCATAATAATATCAAGCAGGATTATATCCACCCTTTCGGTTGCAAGGATATCCATAACTGTTTCGGGCTTGCTGCAGGTTATTATTATGGCATCAGGCAGTAGATTTTCTATGAATGATTTGGCGACGGCAAGATTGAACTTCTCATCGTCTACGACCAGAATGTTCATACTACCTCCCCTTTCATTATCAGCTTTTATAGGATTATTACCTCAATTATGGATGATTTAAACAGCTATGGTGCAGGGATATATTTCAGCACTTGTCCATATTCTCGTTCTGAACGAATAAACACGCATTTGATGGAGAAAAAATGGTATAATTAAAGATATAGCTTACCAACCTGTTTAAATGGCAGGTATTGATACTTTAGAGACATTATATACCATAGGAGTAACCGATGATAGTAAAAGATGCCAGATATGAACGCACTGCAGTGCGGCCCGACCAATACCCTGAAAGCAACCTGCCTGAAATCGCATTCGTTGGAAGGTCAAATGTCGGGAAATCGTCGATAATAAATGCACTGATGAATAGAAAAAGCCTTGCGAGGACTTCTTCAACACCCGGAAAAACAAGGGAGATCAACTTCTACAATGTTGACGGGTTGTTGTATTTTGTGGATCTGCCTGGATACGGGTATGCAAGCGTATCAAGGGATAAAAAACATTCCTGGGGTGATATTATTGAAAAGTACCTCTGCCTGAGGAGACAGCTTAAGTCGCTCGTATTGCTTGTGGACATCAGACATCTGCCTTCGAAGGATGACAAGCTGATGTACGATTGGCTGCTGGCAAATAACGTGCCCCATTTTGTAGTGGCAACCAAGTCCGATAAGATCCCCAGAGCGCAGGTCAAACCCAAACTGAAGGATATCAGGGAGTTCCTTGGAATTGCAGATGAGAACGCTGTTGTTCCGTTTTCATCAGAAACAAAGCAGGGCAGCGATGAAATATGGGCCAGAATATCAGGGGTAATACAGACATGAAGACAACTGATGCGTATATTCATATGAGTTAACAAAAGCCATGGAAAGGTGCATGGAATGCTTGAGATGTTTCATATGCTGGTGCAGGCGGCCACTCTGGCAGCTATCGTATGTATAACCGCATACCTGCTCATGTACTCTGGGAGACATTACAAATATGGCGGTGCAGGTGGGATTGTTTCTTTCGGCAGCCTTCTTCCTGAGACACCTGCCATTGATGCTTTCCTGATGTTCCTTTTGCAGGCTGCAATGATATCTGTTGCAGTGATTGTCTGTTGCCGTGCTTTTATAAATACCGGGTTCATTAATTTGTTCATCCCATTCTGTCTGAGCGCAATACTTGTGTTGATGCTCCATATAGCTGTGCCCTCCGAAATTCTCCCTATGAGTAAATTCCAGTTTTGAGGGGTTTAATTCAAAAAAAGGGAGGATTATTTATGTCTAAAAATTCAGAGCAATACTTAAAGCTGCTTGCGCAGATAAATGCAATTGATTATTCGCAAATGGATGACGGACAACTGAAGGCCATATCCTTAATACTCCGTGAAGACTCTATGAAGGGGGTCCCCCGGGACGAGCTTGCTGTGTGTGCTTTTGCACTATCAAGGGAGGTTTCCCGCCGGGTACTCGGCATGAGGCCTTATGATGTTCAAATACTGGCCGGACTCGCCTTGAATGACGGTAAACTGGTTGAAATGCAGACAGGCGAGGGGAAAACACTTTCCGCTGTTGCTCCTGCATATCTGAATGCATTATCAAGTAAGGGCGTCCATGTTCTAACCTTCAATGATTATCTCGCCGGAAGGGATGCTGAATGGATGGGCCCGGTCTATCGTTTTCTCGGTCTGTCGGTGGCATCCGTTCACGAGGGAATGTCCCTGAATGAAAGGAAGAAAGCTTATTCCGCCGATATAACCTATGTTACCGCGAAGGAAGCGGGGTTCGATTATCTGAAAGGATTCCTGTGCTATAATTTGGTGGATATGGTTCAAAGGTCATATAACTTTGCCATAATTGACGAGGCGGATTCCATCCTTATCGATGAGGCCAGGATTCCACTTGTAATAGCTGGAAAAACCGATGATGAGACAGGGTCCGGATCCGAGCGGATGGCGGAAATCATTGCCGGATTGAAAGAAGAGGAGGATTATAACCTTGATGAATACGAAAGGAATATCTTTCTGACGGAGAAAGGATCGCGGATCATCGAGGAAATCTTTGGCTGCAGCAATCTTTATGATGCTGACAATATCTCCCTGTTGGTAGAGACCACCAATGCCCTCCATGCAAGAGTGCTGCTGAAGCGTGACGTGGATTACATTGTAAGGAATGGTAAAATAGAACTTGTGGATGAATTCACCGGGCGCGTGGCCTTGAAAAGGCAGTGGCCTCACGGCCTCCAGGAAGCTATTGAGGCAAAGGAGGGCATAAGTCCCGATGCAAGGGGTCGTATACTGGCCTCCATAACTTTGCAGAATTTCATCGGGCTGTATCCCGGGAAATGCGGTATGACGGGAACCGTCCATCCATCGGAAAGTGAATTCCTGGAAATGTATGGCCTTGAAACCTTTGTAGTGCCAACAAACAGTAAGTGTATCAGGGTGGATGCACAGGATGTGATATATACACATCAGCAAGCCAAGATGAATACGCTGGTTGAAGAAATAAGAAAGGTCAATGCAACAGGACGTCCCATACTAATCGGCACCAGGAGTGTTGAAGAATCCGATCAGCTTGCACGAAGGCTGACTGAAGCAGGTGTTGAAGCTAATGTGCTTAACGCCAAAAATGATGCCCTCGAAGCCAAAGTCGTAGCCAAAGCCGGTATGTATGGAGCAGTGACCGTGTCCACAAATATGGCTGGACGAGGTACAGATATAAAGCTGGGTGGAGAAGTCGAAGAGGACAGGGAAAGGATCGTTGGACTGGGCGGTTTGTATGTGATAGGTACCAACAAGCATGAAAGCAGGAGGATAGACAACCAGTTGAGGGGCAGGGCGGGAAGGCAGGGTGATCCGGGTTCGACATGCTTTTTTGTAAGCCTTGAAGACGACCTGATGAAGCAGTACAAGCTCAAGGAGCTTATTCCTGAATCGCTCTATCCCCAAAACCAGGCAGAGGTTCTGGAAAACAAGACCATCAGTAAGGAAGTTGCCAGAGCTCAGAGGATAATAGAAGGCCAGAATTTTGAAATAAGAAGGACGCAAAATAAATATTCCATCCTGATGGAGCAGCAACGACAGCTGATATATAAAATGAGGATGGATGCTCTCTCAGGCAGGCAGCTGCCAGGTATTTTCAAGGAACGGCTGCCGGAGAAGTACGAAAGGCTTTCTGTGGTTTTAGGAGAAAAAGCTTTACTCAAGGCAGAACGTAAAGCTATCCTTTATCATATCAACGTAAGTTGGGCGGATTATCTGGACTTCCTGTCATACACCAGGGAAAGCATCCATCTTGTAAATATGGCTGGTAAGATCCCGGTCAGCGAATTCAACAAAATTGCTAATGAAGGATATGAAAAGCTGATGGAGGAGATACGGGATGAAACCGAAGCTACCCTGCTGAAGGCCGATATCACTGAAGATGGGTTGGACCTCGATAAAGAGGGCCTCAGGGCGCCTTCCTCTACCTGGACATACCTGATTGACGACAGTCCGTCACAGTTGGGAATAACGCCTATGTCGATGGCCTATGACCCGTTTTCTGTTATTCTTATGAGCTTGAGTATGACATTGCTTGCTGCAAGGAAAATGTTTTTCGGAAAGAGTGAACATTTGAAATAAAGCAGAAGATGCATGGGGACGGTTCCCGTCCCCAATCTTATATCCTTACATCAATCATTGTGCCTTTATGTGGGGTGACTGAACCTTCCACTGTTTTGGAATTCGCAGCCTTTATTCCTTCAAGCAGGCTGGTGACTGCCTGAGCATCACTTGCCATAGCCCTTTTAAGGTTCGATATATCAACTGACTGTTTAATATTCACGGAATGCGCCTGGGATGTATTGCTAACTACCATAATAACTCCTCCCAATGATTATTATATACCTCAAATAATCCCGGGTAAACAGTACTTATGGACTATATTACTTCCTCTTCCAGACGACACCGTATTATCGACAGTCACCTAGACCACGGCCCCAAGCAGCATAACACCTTCATTCTGCCGGTATATTACAGGCAGCTGGGAGATCGGGATCGGGTTCGCCCCTTTGCCTACCTCTATGGTGAAGCCTGGTCTTCCGAAATCCTGGATGAACCAGTCCTTGTACCCTGCATATGCCGCTTCAGCCGGCCCGGATTCAACTGCATAACCGTTTATCTGCGCAAACCGGTTGGCAATCGCTTCGGATGATTCGGGAGCAAGGTCGGAGAACTGCCAGTAGATGACTTCGCCCTGGGTGTGGAAGGCAATTACCAGCCTGAAGTTATGCTGCTTTGTGAAATCCGTCATGGCTTTGGACTCCGGCTCGGAAAGCGGTGCTTCGCCGCCATAATCTCTGGGAGCCGGGCCTGTTATACCCTGTTCTATTTCCGCCTGTTTTTCCTCCTCCCAGAGGGCCGGATAGTTCAGATTCAGATCCACCCCGCGGATATTGGCCTTCCATACACTTGGAAGGGGCCGGCCTGTTTTGTTGAGCTGGGCGGCCCTTATATCGGCCGGATTAGTATAATTCGGCCACCAGGCTACAAGGTTGACGCCGTCGGGGTTTACCATGGGTACAAGATATATGCTCGATCTGTTGAACAAATTGGGAATATTGTATCCCTGCAGGGAACCCCTGTTTGCCATTGCCCGGCAGCAGTTCTCGGCGAATTTCATTACCAGCGGTGTGCATACAGCCTCGTTGGCATGGTGTGAGGAATTGTACGATACCTCATTTGGACCTTTCCCAAGTCTCAAGTAATAGATGTTCCTGCCCAACACGCTTCTGCCAAGCACTCCGGTTTCAATGAAAGGATACCTGGCCTTCAGCGCCCTTATTTGAATTTCCAGTATCTCATAAGTTGCATCGACATCATCATAAACTACATTAATACCATAAGGAACCACCAATCTTTGCCCTATCTGCAGAGCAGCCGGATTGACACCGGGATTGGCCGTCATTATGGCATTGACAGTTGTGTAGTATCGTGCAGCGATATTGTATATAGTATCGCGTGGACGTACGGTATAAATGTCATAGCCCCTGAGAAACCTGTCCAATGCTGCCCAGGTTGCCGGACCGACAACACCGTCTGCGGTCAGGCCGTTATTCGTCTGAAAAGCTTTAACAGCCTGGAATGTCATGGGGCCGAAATGGCCATCAACTGTACCAGCGTTATACCCTATCCTGTTGAGGAGGCTTTGAACCAGTTTGACATCAGGATTGTTCAAGCCCATATACAAAGTAGTCATTCCATCAGCACTCCTTCTTGCCTTATCTGCTTCCTTGTTTTTTACATGGCGGAAGCACACGGAAAATCATCCTGGTACATTGTATAGCGGATGAGTGAAAATGTGATTTGAATTTTGGAGCTCACTGGGGTAAAATCGAAGTATTGTATTATGTTGGACATAATATGCGGATGAATCGGGGTAGACATATGCAGGATGGCGTTAAAACACAGAATGGAATGAAAACGGAGGATATGAACGAGAGGCTCAAGCTGCTTGGTACCCTTCTCGATGTCTCCAACCTGGTGTCAACCTCCATGGAGCTCAGGCCCCTGCTGGAGGCCATACTTGACAGACTCAGGACAATAATCGATTATAGCGGGGCAGGCTTTTTTATACTGCAGGTAGATTCGGCCGAAGTCTTTGCTTATCGGGGCGGGGACGACACGATTGCAAGCCGGCTCAGTACCATTCCATTAAAGGCTGCCCCTCTGAGCATTGAAATCATAAGGGATGGAAAGCCTGTGCTTCTTAACGATATACATGACAAAAACAATATTCCTTCCGGACTTGGGACATATGTACATAATTGCCTTGACAGCGCTTTCAGGGACACAAGGGCTCTGATGGGCCTGCCGTTGATAGTGAAGGACAGAGTTGTTGGCGTCCTTATCCTGGAACATTCTGAAGCAGGCTATTACAAGCCATACCACATAGAAACGGGAATGGCATTTGCCAACCAGGCTGCAATCGAATATGAAAATGCAAGGCTATATGCAGAAAATGCAAGAATGTACCAGGATGAAAGAAGAAGGCACCTTGAGGATGAACAGCGCAGATATGTGGCCGAAGGCCTCAGGGATATTCTGGCTAAGCTGAATTCCAACAGTCCTCTTGAAGAGATACTTGAATATATCATAAAAGAAGCGATAAGGATGACGGGTTCGTCATCCGGAGCACTATATCGTCTGGAGGCCGAAGACGACGATATTCTGGTTCTGGAGGCCGCCTGCGGATTACCCGATGAATTCATCAACAATACTGTTTTGCCTGTCGGGACCGGTGCCGTCGGGAAGGCTGTTAAGGAAAAAAGAAGTATAGTAATATCTGATATGGATTCCTTACTTGAAGAACTTGACAGGACAAAAGGCTTCGACCTGCAGGCCGCATGGCTGAAGGATAATTGCAGATTATTGCTTGCCATTCCTCTGATATCAAAGGACCGGATATATGGAGGTATTGCGCTTTATTTCAGAGAACCAAAGGCTTTTGAAAAAGAAGATATAGAATTTGCAGCTGCTTATGCAGACCAGGCTGCGCTTGCCATTGCGAATGCCAGCTTAAGAGCGCAGGCGGAGGAAATGGCTGTGGCAGCGGAAAGGAACAGGCTGGCCCGTGACCTTCACGATGCCGTCACGCAGACGCTTTTTTCCGCCAGCATCATTGCCGATGTGGTCCCCAGGTTATGGGAAAGGAATCAGGCAGAAGGAATGAAGAGGCTGGAGGAATTGAGACGGTTAACGCGGGGAGCGCTCGCGGAAATGAGGACACTGCTTTTTGAATTGAGACCATCCTCCCTTACGGGAGCTGCATTGGAGGATCTTTTGAAGCAGCAGGCGGAAGTTGCAGCCGGGCATGCAGGAATACCGGTCTCTCTGGAGGTGGAAGGGAAGGCATCCCTTCCGGAGGATGTCAAAATTGTTTTTTACAGGATTGCACAGGAGGCACTTAACAACATATCAAAGCATTCGGAGGCGTCTTTGGCGGGTATTGTTCTGAAAAGTTGGACAAACGCCGCTGATGGAACAGTGGGCTCCGATTTGTACATAAGGGATGATGGCCGTGGATTTGATCCCAATACAACTAAACCGGGACATCTCGGCCTGGGCATAATGAAGGAAAGGGCTGAGTCAGTAGGCGCGGTCCTTAGAGTAGGTGGAAATGTGGGCGAGGGTACAGAGATATGTATTGTCTGGGCAGGGAAGGTTGAATTGCACTGACAGGTGGATTGAATTTGATATGGAGGCGGGTTATGACTGAAGCGGGGAAAATAAGGTTGGTTATCGTAGACGACCATAGGGTGGTAAGAAGTGGGTTGGGTGCATTCCTGCAGGTCTTTGACGATCTGGAGCTTGTGGGTGAAGCGTCTGACGGCAGGGAAGCAGTTGAATTATGCTCGGAACTCAAACCTGATGTTGTATTGATGGACCTGGTCATGCCTGTTATGGATGGAGCCGAGGCTACCAGGAAAATAAGGGGGGAACACCCCGAGACACAGGTGATAATCCTGACCAGCTTCAAGGAAGACCAGCTTATTGAAGATGCACTGGGAGCAGGGGCTATCGGGTATTTATTGAAGAATGTATCTGCAGATGAGCTTGCAACAGCCATCCGTTCAGCTGTCACCGGCAGGCCTACGCTGGCCCCTGAAGCGGCACAGGCTTTGATAAAGGCAACAGGCAGGGGTAATGTCCATCATGTTGAGATTTCATCAAGGGAGAAGGAAGTCCTGAAAATGATGATAGAAGGCATGAGCAATCCTGAAATTGCTGAAAAACTATTCATAAGCAGATCGACGGTTAAATTCCATGTGAGCAGTATTCTATCCAAACTCGGGGTTTCAAGCAGGACTGAAGCGGTATCTGTGGCACTTCAGCACAAACTGATCTGACAATACTGGCCGGATGGCCAGGTAAAATCAGTACATATGGCTGGTGCATATCAGACTGGTAAATTCTATAATCATATATTATAACTGGAGGTTGTAGTATATGGAAAAAACAGATTATGAACTTGTGTCAGAGTGTTTGAACGGAAACGGGGATGCTTATACAGAAATCGTGACAAGGTATAAGAGGCTGGTTTTTTCTATTGCAGGCAAATTCGTCAGGGACAGTGAAGAGATAAACGACATATCACAAGAAGTATTTATCAGGATATACAAGGTCCTTGGCAAATATGATCCCCAATACAGGTTCTCAACCTGGCTGGCGAAGGTAGCTACCAATGTGTGCCTCGACCACCTGAGAAAGAACAGGAAAAACTGTGTCTCTTATGATGAGATTGAGGATTTCTACGCTGAAGACGGATATACTCCTGAAGATGTATGTATCAGGAATGAAAGGATTGATGCCGTGCGAAAGGAAATAAACAAGCTTCCTGAAATATACCGTACCCCTATTGTGCTATATCACCAGAAAGGCATGTCCTACAAGGAAATTGCCGACAGACTGGGAAAACCCATGTCCATCGTAAAAAACAGGATATTCAGGGCAAGGCTGACGCTGAAAGAGGGCCTTGTGGGGATATAACACAAATTACCAACCTGATGTAAATGCAAAAGCCGGTCCACAGTGGACCGGCTTATTTGGCAGTGTGGGGACGGTTCTCGCAGATGTGTGAGAAGCCGTCCCCACGATTACTTCTTTATATTACAAATACCATGTCCCCGATATATGCCGTTTGAGGCTTTGACCAGAGCCATTTGTTGGTTGCGCTGTCATCAAAGTAAAACAGCGCGCCCTTGCTTGGATCGCTCCCGTACAGTGCTGCATATGCCGCCTTTTTTGCTTCCGCGGTGGCCGTTTTGTTTATATAGCCGTTTTCTACAGGGGTAAACTGGTAATAACCCCCGGACACTTCATAGATCACAGATCGTATAGTGTCTTCAAATTCGTCACTCTGCACCCTGTTTATAACTACTGCGGCCACAGCTACCTGGGCGGAGTATGGTTGGTTTTCTGCTTCCGCAGTCACCAGCCTTGCCAGCAGGTCCAAATCACTGGCACTGTAGGATACCACTGCTGTTGATGAAACCGGTGCAATACCCGGCAGGAGCAGCTGTTGTCCTGGCTTAATTATGCTGTTCCATTTGTTGTTAGCCTTCATCAATGAGTCCAGGCTTATGCCGTTACTTTTGGCTATCTGATAAAGAGTGTCACCGCTTTTGACAGTATATACCCTGGCGTCTACCTTCAATATCTGGCCGGGGTAGATCACACTGGACTTAAGATTATTATCGGTCATCAACGTGCCCGAACTGGTGCCGAACAAGCGGCCGATACCATACAAAGTATCATTCTGCACCACTTTGTAGTCCGCTGCAAATGCTTCTGATGAAAAAAGCAAAGCAGATACAGCCATTGCAGCAAAAAAGATTGCAAATCTTGTATTTCTTTTCATTTTATACCTCCTTTAGCCTTCGGGGTTAGTTGACGGGTTCGGGTTGAGGACCCCTACCCGGCATATGGATGCCGGGATTCACCCCATGTGCATAGCTTTCCAGACAAAGTCTTTCAAGCTGAATAATCCCCCGTACTCCTTTTCGGAGATTCGGCATGTGTCTTCGGTATTCTAACAGACAAACGCCTTCAAATGCTATGCAATAATTATGGCAATACTGTATAATTGTATTACTGCAGGAAATATAACTGCAATAAATCAGAAGACAATAAATCAGAAGACAATAAATCAGAAGACAATAAATCAGAAGACAATAAATCAGAAGACAATAAATCAGAAGGCAGTAAATCAGATGGCAGAAGCAGTTTATAATTGCTGATAGGAGGCACTATGTACGGTCTGGTACTTGAGGGCGGTGGGGGGAAGGGCTCCTACCAGATAGGCGCCTGCAGGGCGCTGATTGAACTGGGCAAAGATATTACGGCAGTATCGGGGACATCCGTAGGAGCACTTAATGGAGCGATGTTTGTCCAGAATGATATTGAAAAGGCATATGAGCTCTGGTACGATCTCAATCCTGCAAGCATATTCAACCTTACTGCCGAAGAGCTCGAGGCTTTCAGCAATATAGGGCGATACCAGGGAATTAACAGGGAAGGCTTGAACCATGTATTCAAAAGGGCCAGGAAGATCATTTCCGATAACGGCCTTGATGTCCAGCCTCTGGTCAATCTTGTGAAAAGTGTCCTCGATGAGGAAAAGATACGGAAGTCTCCAATAGAATTCGGAATTGTGACAGTTGACCTGACCGGTAGGAAGGCTGTTGAAATATACAAGGAAGATATACCTCAGGGAAAGCTGATAGATTATATCATAGCCAGTGCCAGCTTCCCGGCGTTCAAGCCGGCGGTCATAGACGGGAAAACCTATCTGGATGGAGGCTTCTACAACAATCTTCCCATAGAACTGGTCAGCAGGAAGGGATTAAAGGATATTATTGTAATAAGGACTTTCGGAATAGGGATGAAGAAAAAGTTTGACACCTCCGGCCTGAACATTATAAATATTGAGCCTTATGAAAGCCTCGGGCCCATTCTTGACTTTAACCCCGACAGGGCACGCAAAAACATGCAAATGGGATATTACGACGTGCTTAGGTTCTTCAGGAATTTAAAGGGAAGAAAATTCTATATTGAATCGATAAATGAGGACAGCTACTTCATAAGCTATCTGGCAGACCTGGAGGAGTGGAAGGTTACAAAGCTTTGTGAGCTGTTCGGTATGGAGAGTATCAACAGCAGGAGAATGGTGTTTGAGCATCTGGTTCCCAGAACTGCAGACTTATTAGGCCTTTCAGTCAATTGTACCTACGGGGACGTGGCTGTCGGGCTTATGGAAAGGGTTGCTGAAAAAGTCGGTCTGGAAAGATTTAGAATATATACATACAATGAATTCCTCCAGGCTATAGCGCGTAACTATGTCTTCTATGATGATGGCTTCATAAAGGAGATTCCGGCTTTTCTGAGGAACAAGGATCTAATCACACGGCTGACCAGAGAAAAGATCATTGGAAGCATTGCCAATCTGATTTTCGGTTCCAGAGTATAACTAAGCTTGCATAAGGTATTAATTGGCATATTATGAATATCACCTATTATGGGCATTATAAAAATCAGATTCAAAAAAATGCTCGTAAATGGTGATATTTATATGGATGTCAGAAAACACCGCAACGTCTGGCTGAAGGATGCAATATTGGCTCCTGAGGACCTTGACAGGCATGCTGCCGAACTTGCAAGGAACCATCCGGTAAGAAAATCTGCAAAAAGTCTGCAATGGCTTCTTCGCAGGATAAATAGCAATTATGGTTTCATAACAGAAGCATATATGGAGTTGAACAGGACTGCCGGTGGCATGTACCCGGGAACTCCTGCGGTAGAATGGCTGTTGGACAACTTCTATATTATTGAGGAACAGTTCAAAATAATAAGGAGAAGCCTCGCAAAGGGGCATTATTCAAGGTTGCCCGTACTAAAGGGCGGATATCTGAAAGGATATCCGAGAGTATATGCCATTTCACTGGAATTGATTGCACACACAGACGGTCGGATCGATGAAAAGACACTTGCCGGCTTCATAAACTCCTATCAGGTGCACACGCCACTTTCCATGGGGGAACTGTGGGCATTGGCACTGATGCTCAGGATCGCACTTCTTGAAAATATGGGCAATATCTGTGAAGATATGCTTCTTTCCCAGCGGGAATACCAAAGAGCAGAGAAGCTTGCGGCCACAGTACCGACAGCTGGAACAGAAAACGGTTTGATAATGGAGAGCATCCATAATGAGATTCATTCCATGGAAGAAATCTCGCCTTCTTTTACAGAGCACCTTCTGCAATGTTTGAGAAAACAGGGGAAGGCTTTGTCGGAAGTTACTTTTGCGCTTGATTCCAGGTTGGAAGAGGACAACCTGTCTTCGGAGATGCTTACTGCATTTGAACACCAGCAGCAGGCTGGGAGACAGGTTTCCATAGGCAATACGGTCACAGGATTGAGGCTGGTATCGGATATAGACTGGTCTGACATATTCGAATCCCTGAGCCATGTGGAACTTATACTCCGTAAGGACCCGGCGGGCATCTATGCAGACATGGATTTCGAGTCAAGGGACTACTACAGGCATGAGGTTGAAAAGCTTGCAAGAAAATTCAACACCACAGAGATAAATGTAGCAAAAAAAGCCGTACAGTTTGCCGTTGATAATCCGGACGGCGGCCTGGACATAAATAAAGCGGTGTACGCAGCTAACCATGTGGGATATTACCTGGCAGGCAAAGGTAATGGAATTCTTGCGGCAAAGCTGGACAACACAAAAAGTAAGGAAGGCCTGACGGTGTCATCAACAAATAAAAGACCTTTTGTCTTTTATCTGATAGCGATATCTGCACTAACCGCATTTCTCACATCATATTTCACATATTACAGCAGCATCATGAGCAGCGGCAGAATTACCCTTGCATTGCTGACGGCAATACTCGTTCTGCTGCCTTGCAGCGAATTGTCCATTACATTCACAAACAACATCCTGAGCCATTTATTCAAGCCATCCATCCTGCCGAAACTGGAACTCAAAATGGGGATCCCATCTGAGATGAGGACGATGGTCATTATTCCAGCCCTACTGACTTCGGAAAAACGAGTGTCGGAATTATTGGATCAATTGGAACAGATGTATCTGGGAAACAGGGAGAGAAATCTGAGCTTTGCATTGCTGGGGGATTTCAGGGACCATGATGGACAGGAAGCACCTGAAGACGGTGCCATAACCGCTATTGGCCTGTCTGGTATAAAAGTGCTGAATGAAAGGTATTCGAAGGACGGTAGCCCCATATTCCACTATATGCACCGGGAGAGAAGGTTCAACGCCACCCAGGGAAGGTGGACAGGATGGGAAAGAAAAAGGGGTTCTATTGTAGAATTCAACAGGCTTATCCGGGGTGACCGTGATACGGGATATGTGATACTAAGTCATAAACCGGCAGAACTACCCAAAGTGAAGTATGTAATAACTCTTGATGCAGATACCTGTCTACCTATGGGAACTGCTAAAAGGCTGATCGGCACCATGGCACATCCGCTCAACCATCCACACATTGATAATGATCGGAGGATAGTCACAGATGGATATGGCCTGCTGCAGCCAAGGATCAATATAAGCATTCCTGGCGCAGGCAAGTCTCTATACACAAGGATATTTGCAGGTCAGGGAGGAATAGACCCATATACTACAGCAGTTTCAGATATTTACCAGGATGTTTTCAAGGAAGGCATATTTACGGGGAAAGGCATATATGACCTGGATGTATTTCTGGAGGTGCTTGACAAACGCCTGCCGGAAGGAGCTATCCTCAGTCATGACCTTATCGAAGGCTGTCATCTGAGGGCGGGTCTGGTTTCCGATATTGAACTGGTTGATGGGTATCCGGCAAGATATAACTCCAACAGTATGAGAGTCCACAGATGGGTCAGAGGAGACTGGCAGCTTCTGCCATGGCTCACTTCAAAGGTCAGGACCGGGGAAGGTTCGTTTTCTGAAAATCCACTTTTAACAGTTTCAAAATGGAAAATATTCGATAATCTAAGGAGAAGTCTTATCATGCCTGCTCTCCTGCTGTTAATGCTTGGGGGTGTTTCTGTGCTTCCAGGCAGCTTCCTTATATGGACAGGTCTTGCTGTGGCAACCACAGCAGTGCCTTTGCTGTCTTACATTATGAATGCAGTGATTGCAGGGCATTTCAAGACAGCGGGGAATTCAAGGAGCTCGACTGTGATAACTGGGATAAAGGCAGGAGTATATCAATCCATCCTTTTGTTCTCATTCCTTCCGCATCAGGCCTTCTTAATGGTGGACGCTGCAGGAAGGACCCTTGTAAGGCTTCTGACAAGGAAGAACCTGCTTGAATGGGTCACTGCGGCAGATGCAGAAGCGGCGTCCAAAAATGATTTCAAGGGTTTTGCAGCAAAGATGTGGATAGTATATCCTGTTTCCATTTTAATCATTGTTCTGGCTGCCAGCCGTCCGTATGCAATTGCCGCGGCTCTTCCCTCGGCTGCTTTATGGGTGCTCTCCCCATTGATTGCGTATTTGGTGAGCAGACCTTTCGAGCATAAACAGGTGAAGCTTTCACTTGAGGATTTGGAGAGGCTCAGACTGCTTGCACAAAAGACATGGAGATTTTTTGAGGATTTTGCACTTGAAGAGGATAATTACCTGCCACCGGACAACTATCAGGAGGATCCTCCCAGGGGAGCTGCACACAGGACATCCCCGACCAATATCGGGTTATTGTTGATATCGGTACAATCCGCATACGACCTTGGGCTTTTGGATGCAAACGGGTTTATTGGAAGAGTTGAACGCATAATATCAACAGTTGAAAAAATGGAAAAATGGAAAGGCCATTTATACAACTGGTACAATACGATAACACTCAGGACCATGAGGCCACTATATGTATCTACCGTTGACAGCGGGAATCTGGTAGGATGCCTTATGACACTGAGAGAAGGCCTGCTGGAGCTGGAGCCGGAAGACACAATCCAGACAGCCCTTATTAAGGACCTCGCAGAAAGGGTCAGGGTGTTGATTGACAACACCGAATTCAGACCGCTGTTCGATTCCAGAAGGCAGCTTTTTTCTATCGGCTTCAACGCTGAGGACGGACACCTCAGCAAGTCATATTACGATCTCCTGGCTTCGGAAGCCAGACAGGCAAGTTATATAGCCATAGCAAGGGGCGAGGTGGAACTCAGGCATTGGTTCAGACTGGGGAGGAAGCTCACTGCGGACGACGGCTTTAAAGGACTTGTGTCCTGGACTGGGACCATGTTTGAATACCTTATGCCCTTGCTACTGATGAAGAATTTCGAAAACACCATACTCGACGAGACCTACTCTTTCGTAGTACGTATGCAGAAAAAGCATGCACAGCAGAAAAAGATCCCCTGGGGAATTTCAGAGGCGGGTTTCAATGCCTTTGACATAAACCTGAACTATCAGTATAAAGCTTTTGGAATACCTGAACTGGGTTTCAGACGGGGACTTGGTAATGATACCGTGGTTGCCCCGTATGCATCAATAATTGCAGTGAGTCTTGATCCGTCGGGAGTCCTTGCAAACCTGGCGGAGCTTGAAAAAAAAGGAATGGCCGGCGAATATGGATTTTACGAGGCTATTGACTTCACTCCATCAAGGCTGGACAGGAATGATGAAGGTAGCATTGTAAAGAGCTACATGGCACATCACCAGGGAATGAGTCTGGCAGCCTTGAATAATTTCCTCAATAATAATATCCTGCAGGCCAGATTCCACAGAATACCCGTCATCAGGTCAGCTGAGCTGCTGCTGCAGGAGAAGAGCCCTGAAAAAAGTATATTTACCAGGGAGTTCAGGGATGAGACCGTATACTCTGTCAGAAGGGCGGAAAAAGAAGAAGAAGAGACTGTCAGGATTTACGGACTGCCTGATAGACAGACGCCATCGGTGCATCTTATTTCAAACGGTGGATATTCAATCATGCTTACCGATGGTGGTGCAGGGTACAGTAAATATGGGGATCTGGCTGTTTCCAGATGGACAGGCGACAATATGTCGGAGAGTTGCGGTATGTTTATATACATACAGAATATAAACTCCAACAATGCCTGGTCGGCGGCTTTCGAACCGGTAAGAGCAGAGCCGGATAAGTACACGGCCGTTTTTGCTCCGGACAAAGCAAAATATGAGAGGCGTGACGGCAATATCGAGACATCCATGGAAATAACCGTATCTCCGGAGGATAATGCAGAAATCCGGACGGTATCGCTGACCAACCACAGTGAATATGCAAGGGTGCTTGAGGTGACCAGCTATATGGAGGTTGTGCTGGCAGCTCCGGAGGATGACGCTTCTCATCCTGCCTTCAGTAAATTGTTTGTAAGGACTGAGTTCGTCAGGGAGCGCAGCTGTATTCTTGCCAACAGACGCAGCAGGAAGGAGGATGGCCGGCCGGTATGGCTGATGCATACCATGGCAGTGGATGGAGAGGTCCTGGGAGACATCCAGCTGGAGACCGACAGGCTTAAATTCATCGGCAGGAACAGAGACCTGTCGTCACCGGCTGCTATGGATCCCGACCAGCCTTTGAGCAATAGCGTAGGAGCTATCCTGGATCCGGTTGTAAGCCTTCGGCGCAGGATAAGGCTGAAATCAGGTGAAACAGGACGGATATCGTTTATTTCAGCAGTAGCGGAAACCAGGAAAAACGCACTGGAACTGGCTGAAAAGTATAGGGAATTACAGGCTTCCGACCGGGCATTTGAGCTTTCGTGGACGAGGAGCCAGGTCGAAAACAGGTATCTTGGTAATAAATCTGCAGATATCGAACTGTTCCTTAATACTGCGAACCAGCTGCTTTATTATAGTCCTTTAAGAACCGCGGCCGCAGAAATGATCTTGAAAAACACCAGTGGGCAGCAGGAGCTTTGGCCTATGGGCATTTCCGGTGACCTTCCCATACTCCTGGCTATCATAAGGAGCAGGGAAGAAGCGGAATTAGCGCTCTTTGGCCTCAAAGCCCATGAATATTGGAGGATGAAAGGACTTACAGTCGACCTTGTGATTGTAATAGAGAATGAATATGGATATATCCAGCCCTTGAAGGAACTGATAAGGGATAATGCGGCAAGTGTCGCAAGGGAACTGCTGGACAGGCGTGGAGGTGTATTCATCAAAAGCCGTGAGGAACTGGAGGAGGATCAGTTTATACTACTTAACACGGCAGCCAGAGTAGTATGGAAGAACAGTATACAAGAAATCAGGGACAATACCGAAAGAGTTACTGGAGAGGGAAGCGGGGAAGCCGGCAGGAAGCATGGACACATCAGAACCGGTGGGGATATGTCCGGATCGGCAAATTGCCTGTGTGACGATTTGACTCGAGGATTGGCATTCTTCAATGGTACAGGCGGATTCGACAACGAAGGAAGGGAATATGTCATCAGGCTTGAAAAGGGAAAAAACACTCCAGCACCCTGGATAAATGTCATATCAAACGAAAACTTCGGTTTCCTTGTATCTGAATCGGGGGGTGGCTATACCTGGTCTGTCAACAGCAGGGAGAACAAGCTTACCGGCTGGTCCAACGACCCGGTTATGGATGTACCGCGTGAGATTGTATATATAAGGGATGAGATATCGGGTGAATTCTGGAGCATCACACCTCAGCCTGTACGGGGTGACGGAGTTTACACAGCAACCCATGGCTTTGGATATTCGGTTTTTGAGCATTCCGGGTACGGGCTTGAACAGAGCCTGACCATGTTTGCGGCAGGAAATGCGGCTGTCAAGATAATGGCTGTCAAGATCAGAAATACCGGAAACGCACAAAGGGTAATATCCCTGACATATTATCTGCGCCCTGTGCTGGGTGTAAGTGAATTGAAAACGGCACCTTTCATAGTAACTTCAATTGACAGTGAAACCGGGATGTTGCTCATAGAGAATAAATTCGGCGGCGAATTCAAAGGCAGGGTGGCATACGTGGATGCATCCATAGCCGAAAGATCCTTCACTGGTGACAGGTGGGAGTTTTTCGGACCCGGGGGAAGCCTGGATGAACCATGTGCAATGACGTTGCCGGGAAATCTGGGGGGGACTGTAGGCGCAGGGCTTGACCCATGTGCGGCATTACAGGTGAAGGTAGAACTGAAGCCGGGTGATGAAAAAACAGTTATATTCCTTTTTGGGCAGGAAGAATCTTCTGAAAAGGCTTTGGAGACTGCCCTCAGGTTCAGGGAACCGGAAAAGGCGATGAAAGAACTGGAACGTGTTAAAAGGTTCTGGGAGGAAAAACTCGAGAGCGTCAGGGTCAATACACCTGACGAATCGTTCGATATAATTATGAACGGCTGGCTCCTTTACCAGGTGATAGTCTGCAGGCTTTGGGCCAGGTCGGCTTTCTACCAGTCGGGCGGAGCCTATGGGTTCAGAGACCAGCTGCAGGATTCAATGGCATCTCTGCTCATGTGGCCTGAACTGGCACGAAGGCAGATACTGCTTCATGCATCGAGACAATTCCCTGAAGGTGATGTGCAGCACTGGTGGCATATGGGCACCGGAAGGGGGATACGTACTAAATATTCCGACGACCTGCTGTGGCTGCCATATGTGACAGCCGAATATATAGAGAAAACCGGAGATTGGGAAATACTTGGGGAAGAGGTGGCCTTTATAGATGCACCTGCCCTTGGTAAGAATGAGGATGAGAGGTACGATATACCTGTGAAGCTTGAAAAGACCACATCCTTGTATGATCATTGCTGTCTTGCAATTGACATCTCCCTCCGTTTCGGAATCCACGGCATTCCACTAATGGGCTCGGGAGACTGGAACGATGGCATGAATACCGTAGGTAACGGGGGCAGGGGTGAAAGCTTATGGCTGGGATGGTTCCTTTCTTCGGTACTTAAAAAGTTCATGCCAATATGCTCGGTCAAGGAAGACATCAGTAGATATGAAAGGTATGGCACGGCAGCTGAAGATATAATCAAATCCATTGAAAAGGAAGGATGGGATGGAAGCTGGTACAGGAGGGCTTACTTTGATGACGGAACGCCCCTGGGCTCAGCACAGAACTGCGAATGCAAGATTGACTCCATAGCACAGTCCTGGTCTGTTATATCAGGTGCGGCCAAGCATGACCGTATGAAGGAAGCAATGGGCGCAGTTGAAAAATACCTTGTGGACAGGGAAGAAGGGATAATCAAACTACTGGCTCCACCTTTCGATGACGGAGTATTAAAACCCGGTTATATCAAGGGCTATGTGCCTGGAGTAAGGGAGAATGGAGGACAGTATACACATGCTGCCGCATGGGTTGTGCTGGCCTTTGCAAAGCTCGGTATGGGAAATATGGCATGGGAACTTTTCGACCTTATCAATCCTGTGAACCATGCGAGATCCCCGATGGAACTAAACAGATATAAAACTGAGCCATATGTAGTTGCAGCTGATGTATATGCAGTACCACCCAATGCAGGAAGGGGTGGATGGACATGGTATACCGGAGCCGCCGGCTGGATTTACAGGACGGGCATTGAAGACCTTCTGGGCTTTAAAAAAATTGGAGACAAACTTGTATTCGACCCGTGTATACCCGAGGCGTGGAGGGGTTTCGAAATGAAGTACCGATTCGGGAAAAGCACTTATATTATACAGGTTTATAATCCGGAGGCAACCGGGAAAGGAGTTAAGACTGTAAAGTCAGATTGTGGTGAGTGCAGCAATGGAGAGGTTTTACTCATAGATGACGGTAAGGATCATCTGGTAGAGGTTTTTCTCGGGAAAAAGGAACCGTAAAATCCGGAAAATATGGATGGTGATCAGGGACCGGGGGTGAATTCCAACGGGCCTAAGGTGGGGAATTCATATTCGGACAGTGGTATTTCCGCAAGCAGACGAAGGGATCCCTGAAGGTCCGAATTCAGGCTCAACCCGTACTCTGTCAGTATATGCTGAAGCTCGGTGCTTTCACGGTGCATCCATCTTGAATAACGGGACCGTTCATCAATATATTGCTCGGCTGCCTGTGAAATTTCGTGATTACTGATCATTTCACTGCATATGAAAAAATTGCATACCGTCGTCCTGAACCGTACAGGAAAGAGGCATCCTGTGCCGGGATTGATAAATGGACAGGTCCTGAAGAATATTGTATGGTCTTTAATATCGCCTGTTTCAAGAAGCTCTCCACTGTTTATGTAGGCTTCATACTCTTCTTTATGAAAGATCCCTTTGACATGTATGTTGAAATTGTTCACTGTTGCACCCGGGTGGCAAATAATTGCGTCCAATACATCGCGCCCATCAGGTAAATGCAGCATCCTGTGTATTTCAGCCAGTGAAAATTCAGGGAAATAATGGCAGCAGCCCCTGTTGATATTACCGCAAAGGCTCTTGCCCATAAGGCTGTCACAGCTGCTGCAATCGTTACAGCCGAGTTGAGGTATTCCGTTGTCATGACTGATGTAAATTCTACTCATAAATAGTTCGTTGTGTGCTCCATTCAATTACTTGTATATGCTTAAGAAGTATAATACGGAAATGTGGATTTGTATATAAATTTTGTACTGCATACCCCCAAATTATAAATACGCGTTTCGAATAAATATTAAATATGCAGATAAAAAGACCAGATACAAAAGACCAAATATAAAAGATATTTACAAAAGACCATAAAAACATCCCAAAGAATGAATAAGCTTCTCGTTTAACGGGTATGTATAGGTCGTTAGTTCTTTACGGGAGGTGTTTGAATTGGCTGATGAAAACCTGTTGATAAGGAATAAAATAGACATCCTCAGGCAGCAATTGGACAAGCTTATGGATAAAGAGGATCTGGACAGCCAAATTGTTCATGAGGTAAGCTGCAAGCTTGACTTATTGATAGCTCAATTCTATAATGAATGCTTATTAAAGAGTTCTATTATGCATATGAACGAGTGATTAATTAAAATATTTTAACTACAATCGCCTATATAAGATGAACTAAATTTCTTTTCCAAAAGCAAAATCTGGAGGGACAGATTTTGCTTTAAAACAAAGGAAATTTGTTCATCTTATGAATTAAGGAAAATAAATTGAATTAAAAAAATTAATTCAATTTATATATATTACTGGCGAATTGGTGGATTAATGAATTGACGGATTGTATGAACTGAAGGTTTTTGATAGAATATGCATAGCCTTATTAACTGGTGCTATGCATTTCTTATGCACATAGTACACTGTCAACTCTAAACTTTGTATTGACAGTGTACTAGGATTTGAGAGGAGGATGGAAGGATGTTGGAGTTGTTCAAGGGTATGGACATATTGGATCCGAAGTTTTACATACCGGTGATTATAGGAGTAATAATACTGTTCATAATAATAAAGGTGGCCAAGAACCTTTTCAAATTCGCACTTGCCATAGCGGTTATTGCTCTGGTGGTTCTTGTCTACTTCAATGTGCCGAACATAAAAATCGACGGAAATACCGCGGCCTTGACTATTAAGGGACAGGAATATGTGATTAACACAAGTGATGTCACCATAAAAACGGAGGCTGTGGAGGGAAAACAAAAGCTTTATTTGGTTTCAGAGGGAAAAAAGGTTGTCGAGCTGCCTTTCAGTATGGAGTTTGCGAAGAAGTTCATACTTGACAGGATTAACGTTGCCTTAAGCGGTGAAACGGCCGGTACTGCAGATATGGAAGGAAGCACAGGTGCAGAGAGCGGAACGGAGTCGACAGGAAGTACAGAACCGGTCACGACCCAGTGACAAGAGGATTACTGCCCCGATTACAATTAATTATGGAATTATAATAAAAATAAATAACTAATGGAAATGAAGGAGAAGTTGATCAATGGGATTATTTAAACAGTGGAATGACTTTGTTGGGAAAGAAAGAAGCCAGAATGAGTATGATGCATTTTGGAAGGAATATCTTGAAGAAGAGAAGAAGAACTACGAAAACATACTTCAAAACAAGCGGGCAGTCGTTGAAGGAACTGTCAAAGATCTTTCTGCTGAATTCGGTATGGAGCCTATGGTCTTTACTGGTTTTATCGATGGGATAAACACAAGCCTTGTTAATGCTGTTGACCTGGAAAAGGTTGATGAAGAAACATCTGTTAAGCTTGAAATCGATTTTGAAAAGCTATTTTTCAACATGTTGGATGCCAAGGCCGATTGGCTTTATTCCATTGAAGCATGGGATGACATCCTTACTGAAGAAAGAAGGAGTGAAATCACCAAGGAATTCAGACAGTCCAAAATTGCAGTAAGCAGCAAAGTAGGAAGAAACGACCCATGCCCATGCGGAAGCGGGAAAAAATACAAAAAGTGCTGCGGACAATAAGGGAGGATCTATGTCTGGAAAGATAATGATGAAGACACCTCTTGTCGAAATGGACGGAGACGAAATGACCAGGATCATCTGGAAGATGATCAAGGATGTATTGATTGAACCCTATGTAGATCTTAAAACCGAATATTATGACCTTGGTCTGGAAAAGCGCAATGAGACAGATGACCAAATTACTGTTGACGCAGCAATGGCTTCAAAGAAATATGGCGTTGCCGTCAAATGCGCTACCATTACACCCAATGCACAGAGAATGGACGAATATAAGCTCAAGCAGATGTGGAAGAGCCCCAATGGCACCATCAGAGCTATCCTGGATGGTACTGTGTTCCGTGCACCCATCATTCTCAAAAGCATCAAGCCCTTTGTTTCGACCTGGAAGAAGCCAATAACCATTGCGAGGCATGCATACGGGGATATATACAAGGATGTTGAATACAGGGTGGAAGGTGCAGGGAAAGCCGAACTGGTATATACATCATCCGACGGCAAGGTTTCCAGCCAGGTGATCCACACCTTCAAAGGCCCGGGAGTGGTACTGGGAATGCACAATCTGGATGAATCCATCGAAAGCTTCGCACGGGCATGCTTCAATTATGCACTGGATCAGAAGCAGGATCTTTGGTTCTCCTGCAAGGATACGATTTCTAAGACTTATGACCACACCTTCAAGGATATTTTCCAAAAGATCTTTGAAACTGAATACGCGGATAAATTCAAGGATTCAGGTATCAACTATTTTTATACGTTGATTGACGATGCCGTTGCAAGGATAATCAGGTCGGAAGGCGGAATGGTATGGGCATGTAAGAATTATGACGGAGACGTCATGTCCGACATGGTAGCTACTGCTTTTGGCAGCCTTGCCATGATGACCTCGGTTCTGGTTTCACCCGATGGCAATTATGAATATGAAGCCGCCCATGGAACTGTAACCAGGCACTACTACAAGTTCCTGAAAGGTGAAGAAACCTCCACAAACCCCATGGCCATGCTCTTTGCATGGAGCGGTGCTCTCAGGAAACGCGGGGAATTGGATGATATAAAGGAACTTATGGATTTCGCTGACAAGCTTGAAAACGCGTCAATAAGTACAATAGAGGAAGGCGTCATGACCGGCGACCTTGCAGAACTTTCTGACGTACCTGGAAAAAGGACTGTCAACACCGCGGCTTTCCTTGACGAAGTGGCAAAACGACTGTGATAGTCAAATAGATTGAATCAGCACAAAAGCATGGGCGCGGTCCCCATGCTTATTTTTTTACTATGAGACAGAATCCTGATATTTCCGTATATATATATAAGTTCTAATTTTTTAAGGGGATATTTGCTGATGGTTGACAATTATAGAAATTTGATGGATAAATCGATGAGGGACCTGTTCCACAATGCTTTGCGCCTGACCGGCGGTAATTTGCCCATGATGACGAAGGTAATCAGGATAATCCTTCATCAACATAAAGCAGCTTCTTCCAGAAGATATTGGCAAAAACGAGACGTCGAAGTGCCCCCGTTTATGATAGCCAGCATAACTGGGTCATGCAACCTGAAATGCAAGGGCTGTTATGCCATGAAGGAAGGCAGCCTGAATGGTACGGAAATGGGAATTGAGAGGCTTGAGGAAGTTTTCAGCGAAGCATCGGAACTGGGAGTATCTGCTGTATTAATTGCGGGTGGGGAACCGCTTATGCGCAGTGAGATACTAAAGGTTACCGGCAAATTTCCTTCAATGGTTTTCCCCCTTTTTACCAACGGGACTCTTCTCAATGAAGAGATAGTTACGACTCTCTCAAAGCAAAGAAATGTAATACCAGTCATCAGTATTGAAGGGTATGAGGAAGATACTGACAAACGCAGGGGTGAAGGCGTTTTCAACAGGATTACGGTTGCTATGGACAAACTGGGAAGTGGATCCATATTCTATGGTGCATCCCTCACTATCACAAGATCAAATTTTGATACCATTACAAGTGCTGAATTCGTCAGGTCTCTTATTTCAAAGGGCTGCATGCTGTTTTTCTATGTGGAATATGTTCCGGTCAGGAAAGATACTGATGACTGGGTGCTTACGGAAGAGCAAAGATTGAAACTTGATGAAGTTGTGTCACGATTCAGGAGGGATTATCCAGCCATTTTCATTTCCTTTCCTGGTGATGAAAAAGAATATGGTGGCTGTCTGGCATCCGGCCGCGGTTTTGTGCATATCAACCGGGAGGGCGGCCTGGAGCCATGTCCTTTTGCCCCATACTCCGATACGAACCTCAAAGACATGACCCTGAAGCAGGCATTAAAATCCGATTTTTTAAAAAAGGTCAGGGAGAATCATGGGAAACTGAATGAAGCTGCAGGGGGATGTGCTCTGTGGGATAACAGGGAATGGGTCCAATCGTTGCTGAAGTAAGGGAAGCGAGGGTAAGGAAGCAAAAGAACCGTCTCCATGCTTCCAACCTAAATCCTCAGTATCTTCTGCCCAAGAACGGAGCAAATCAGCGATACAGCAAGCTCACCCGTCTGGTTCATTTTGTCCAGGACCGGGTTCAGCTCCACGAACTCGGCTGAACGGAGTTTTTTGCTGTCTGAAATCATTTCTGCTGCGAGATGAGCTTCCCTGTATGTCAGTCCACCCTTCACGGGGGTCCCGACCCCTGGCGCTTCCGGGGGATTCATCGCATCCAGGTCAAAGCTTAAGTGGAAGCCTTCTGTACCGTTTTCCACAATATCAAGGGCATTCCTGATAACATCCTTCATACCATACATGTCTATGTCAGCCATTGTATATACGGTTATCCCTGATTTTGCCAGCATGACTGCCTCTTCGGCATCAAGACTCCTCACGCCTATCAGGACGACCTTCTCGGGATTCACATAATTGACGCCGGACTTTTTGAAACCCGTCATGTCAAAAGCGCCTGCGCCGGTACAGGCAGCAAGGGACATCCCATGAAGATTGCCGGAAAGTGTTGTCTTTTCAGTATTGTAATCACCATGGGCGTCAACCCATATAAGGCCTATGTTTCCCAGCGCATTCTGGGTGCCGATGACAGTACCCACAGCTATGCTGTGGTCACCTCCGAGCACTATAGGCATGTTACCTTCCGACACACTTTTGCCGACCATTTGAGAGAGGGTCTCATTTACTCTGTTGATTTCCCTCATATATTTCATTTTAGAATTTTCTTCTTCTTCATAATTTTCCGGAACCTGTACATTTATATTGCCCAGGTCATTGTAGTCCAAACCAAGCTGTGTCACCGCCTTCTTAAGTCCGGCGTAACGTATTGCGCTTGGACCCATGTCCACACCGCGTCTGCTTGCACCAAGATCCATGGGAACACCGATAATGTCTACACTCATAAAGATTCTCCTTTTATTTGTTCCAATATTATTATATATTTAAGTTGAAAAGTTTCAACGTAATAACATAACTTTTCCACCCAACTATAGGTATTAGGAGTGGTTTTGTGCAGATAAACACTGAGAATTATTATCAGGATGCCAGAAGACAGGGCCAGAAGGAATACTCCAGAAGGGTCTCAATGGGTATGGAAGGGTATCTGCCCTCTCTGGATGAAATGTTGAAGAATATTGAGATCAGTTCGGAAAAATATCTCGGCGTTGTAGACATTCCTTTGAAAAAAATCGTTGGTACATATACTACTGGAAGAAGCAACTCCTTTGCAGGCAACTTCATGCCTTTGCTGGACTACCATACCGAGTTCGGACAAAAATGGGGGGCATTGTGCGAAGCTCATTTGACAGAAGGTATAAGGGAACCGGTCAAGGTGTATGAATACCTGAACTGGTTTTATGCAATGGAAGGGAATAAAAGGGTAAGTGTGCTGAAATTCTTCAAGGCATATTCCATTTCAGGTCATGTATACAGGCTCATTCCAAAGAAAGACGAGAAAGACCTGAACATAATGATCTATTATGAATTCATGGAGTTCTACAATAAAACAGGAATCAATGCAATATGGTTCACAAAGAGGCGCAGCTTCGAACAGCTACTGCCTTATATTGATGAAATGCAATTAGACACAAGTTTGTTTCCCAACAGGTACAAGTATTTTTGTAATTCTGTTTATTTGCCTTTCAGAAAGATATATCTGGAGCTGGGGGGGCAAAAGCTCTCAATCACAACCGGGGATGCCTTTCTTGAGTATATCAAGGTTTACGGAGTGCCGGAGGAGATGGACGATTCCGGTTCCAGGAGCAGACTCAGCCTTTTCATGACAGAGCTTGAGCAGTTGGCGGACGGAGAGACGGTGGACATACAGACGATGCCACAGGACGAAGCTTCATCCGTTAATCCGCCGACATTGTCCATATTCGGCAGACAGAAAAAAGTACTCAAGGTAGCTTTTGTGTACGACATTGAAATATCAAAGTCCAGTTGGTCCTTTTCCCATGAGATGGGCAGGAACCATGTGGACAATATGCTTAAGGACTACATTACAACGTCCTTCATTGAGGGCATCCGCATCGAAGATGCTTACGAAAACCTCAGCAGGCTGTCCAGAGAAGGCAATGATGTTGTTTTTGTCACCTCTCCGATGTTTATAAATGCAACATTGAAGGCAGCCCTGGAATTTCCGTCCACCAAATTCCTGAACTGCTCGGAGACCCATTCCTTCAAACATGTCAACACCTATTTCGGGCGGATATATGAACCAAGATTCCTGGCGGGAATGGTAGCAGGCATATCAACCAAAAGCAATTTACTTGGCTATGTGGGTAGCACTCCGCATCCCGGTATCATAAGCAGCATCAATTCATTCGCCCTGGGAGCAAGGATGATAAATCCTGAAGCCACAGTCAAGGTTGTATGGGAGAGCAACTGGGACAACATGGAGACGACTACGACGGTAAGCTCGGAACTTATAGAAATGGGCGCCGATATAATATCACACCATGATACACTGTCTAACAGGGAGTTTTCAAAGGAGTACGGCGTGTATTCAGTCATCTGCAATATAGACGACCGGAAATGTGCACCTGATGATTACATCGCCGCGCCTGTGTGGAACTGGGGGGTATTCTATGAAAAAATGCTGGTCAACATGCTCAATAACCAGCGGAGATTTTTCGGATCCAGCCAGAAGGTGGTAAATTTCTGGTGGGGCATGGACTCGGGGATAGTTGATTTTTTCTATTCAAAGAGGTTGCTGCCAAGGGATTCGGTAAAGCTGATAGATTCTTTCAGAAATATGATCACTTCGGGGACCTTCCATCCATTTACAGGACCGATATATAACCAGAATGGTGTATTGAAGATAAAACCCGGACAAACTGCGACCAGGCATCAGATAATTTCAATGAACTGGTTCGTCGATATTGTAAAAAGCGAGCTGCCTAAACCTCCTCAGAGAAAGGGAGTCATAAAGGAAATAATGAAGGGCATGCTTGATTAGCATACGTTAAAATCCATGCCGGAGGAATCAGGGCTTCCATGGAACAAATCGGAAACGGGGCGGACGTGGCATTGGAGGCAGACACGGCAGGTCTTTTGTATCAAGGATATAATAACCGCAGGCATTTATAATTGTTGTACCCTTATATTGCATTATCCTGTCCTGGTTGCTGTAATTGAGGTGTTGGTGGCCATGTATCAAATATCTTGGAGAATACATGTCCATCATGGCGATAAAGTTTTGGAAGCCTTTATGGCAGAGATCCTGACCGTCACCAAGACCAAAAGCGGGAGCATGAGTCAGGAGGATGTCAATGCCACCATTCCGTTGTATTTTTGAAGCAAGCTTCATAGCCCGCTTTCTCATCTGATCTTCGCTGTATTGGAAGGTTTCCCCGCTATAGCGGAAACTTCCTCCCAAGCCGGCAATACGCACACCTTTATAGAAGACCACGTCATCATCTGCGGACACGCAACCTTCAGGAGGATTTTTCACATAGGCGGTATCGTGGTTACCTGGAACATAAAAAAGAGGGACATTTATCATTGTCACGAGGAAGGAAAGGTACTCTGCCTTCAAATCCCCGCAGGATAAAATCATCTCTACATCCCTGAAACGTTCGCGGTCGAAATAATCCCAAATATATGGTTCTTCTCTGTCACTGACCAAAAGTATCTTCATCGTAATACTCCTGTACTCTTATGAAATTATACTTCATACTTCTTAAATAAACAACCTGGATTTTGACAACCTGGACTTTAAATGCTTTGTATTTTTACAGACATCATGCAAAATTTTACGTATCAAATAAGCGGGTCTATAAAAGCGTTAAGTGTGTATATAATAATAAAGCGTCAGGTGTGTATATAATAATAAATGGAATTGCCTTGTCAATAATGCTATAATTCTTATAGTGCTGTTTCATTCGCAGCAATCATGAGATTAAACAAACAGGAGGATTTGGGATGAGGATCGACATAAAACAGCTTTACAGGGAACCGGACAAATATATGGGAGAAAATATAAAGGTTGCCGGCTGGGTTAGAACTGTCAGAGATTCCAAAACATTCGGCTTCATAGAGATCAACGACGGTTCATTTTTTAAAAACCTTCAAATTGTATTTGATGATGGGATTGAGAATTTCAGAGAGATTGCAAAACTGCCGGTAGGGACTTCCATAAAGATCGAAGGCGTGCTCGCCGGAACACCCCAGGCAAAGCAACCATTTGAACTAAAAGCATCATTGATCGATATTGAGGGAACCTGTACATCCGAATATCCTCTTCAGAAGAAAAGACATTCCTTTGAGTTCCTCAGAACCATTGCGCATCTGAGACCACGTACAAACACTTATTCAGCGGTATTCCGCCTGAGATCTGCCGCAGCCTTCGCCATCCACAAATTTTTTCAGGAAAAGGGCTTTGTTTATGTTCATACTCCCATAATAACCAGCAGCGATTGTGAAGGTGCTGGTGAAATGTTCAGGGTCACTACCCTTGATCTGGAAAAGCTGGCCTCAGGTGAAAAGAAAAAAATAGATTACAAGGAAGATTTTTTTGCCAAACAGACCAGTCTTACCGTCAGCGGACAACTTGCTGCAGAAGCATACAGCATGGCATTCGGCAATGTATACACCTTCGGCCCGACATTCAGGGCTGAGAACTCAAATACGGCAAGACATGCTGCGGAATTCTGGATGATAGAACCCGAGATTGCTTTTGCCGATATCAACGATGACATGACACTTGCCGAGGAAATGATAAAATATCTCATTAATTACTGCCTCGGGAACCTTCCTGAAGAGATGGAATTCTTTAACAGCTTTGTTGACAACACGCTTCTGCAAAGGCTCAACGACATACTGATTGCAGATTTCGGCAGAGTGACCTATACAGATGCCATAAGCATGCTTGAAAAGGTCAATGACAAATTCGAATACCCGGTCAAATGGGGAATCGACCTTCAGACTGAGCACGAAAGATACCTTACAGAGAATATATTCAAAAAGCCTGTGTTTGTAATAAACTATCCAAAGGACATAAAGGCTTTCTACATGAGGATGAACGACGACGGGAAAACGGTAGCAGCGATGGATCTGTTGGTTCCCGGAGTAGGCGAGATAATTGGCGGAAGCCAAAGGGAAGAACGGCTGGATATGCTTGAAAAAAGAATGGGTGAGATGAATCTTTCCCCGGAAGACTACTGGTGGTACATGGACCTGAGAAGGTACGGAGGGACCAGACATGCAGGCTTCGGGCTGGGCTTCGAAAGGGTTATAATGTACCTTACGGGTATGGCAAATATCCGTGATGTAATACCATATCCCAGAACACCGAACTCTGCAGATTTCTAATCAATAACGGGCAATAAAGGGAACTGAAATTATTATTATTATTATGCGAGGAGTTGAATTGTATGGACGAAATGGTGAAAGCAAATACAAACGAAGACAAGATAAAGATTTCTGAGGACGTTGTGGCTACAATCGCTGGGATTGCCGCAGCTGAAATGGAGAACCTGGCATCAATGAGCGGCGGACTTGCCAGTGGTATAGCAGGAATGCTCGGACGCAAGACGTTCAACAAAGGAATCAAAGTGGATATCAAGGAAGAAGAAGTGACTGTAGATCTGTCGCTGGTCGTGCAGTACGGCTGCAAGATCCATGAGGTAGCAAAGAATATTCAGGAGAGGGTCCGTGCATCAATAGAGGACATGACTGGAATGAACGTTCTGGCTGTCAATGTGAATGTCATAGGGATAAGCGTAGGTAAGGATGCTAAAAATGCAGAAGTAGCGGAAGAGCTTCCACCTGCGCAAGTATAATTCATAAAACGTAAAAATGGACACAAGTAAACGATAAGGACACACTTTTCACATGAAGAAAAGAATTATCAAGCTATTTGCTATACTTGCCTCAGCCATTATTTTGATTTTGTTGATATTTTTCACAAACAGCATTGAAGAACTCGGATATATGATTGCCAATGCCAGCATGTACTGGCTGGCAGCAGGCTTTGGATGTATGGTCATGTATTGGATATTTGATGCCGCCATGCTACACATGGTTGCTGAAGGGCTTCTTGAAAAACAGAGGCTGAGGGATTCTGTCAGGGTCACAATGATCGGGCAGTTTTTCAATTCCATTACGCCATTGGCAGGAGCCGGCCAGCCCGTACAGGCGTATGTCATGGTAAAGGACGGAATAAAAGCGGGACACGCAGTATCGATTGTACTAATTAAGACACTTCTTCACCAATTGATAATTGTTACATATTCCATTGTCGCCTTTGCTTTTTTTGGAGTTCTTTTTGGAACAAAGATTCCACACTTTTATTATCTCTTTTTTCTTGGTATCCTTATTAATATGTCATTTTTGTTATTCTACATACTTGTCCTTTTCAGGAAGGAGTCAGCCAGGAAGATCATGTACGGCTTCTTCAGCTTACTTTCAAAATTGAAATTCCTTAACAGGAAGCTCGATAAATACAGGGAAAGGGTAGAATCAGAAATCGAAAGACTCAGCGAAGGCGCGGACTTGTTGAAAAGAAACCTGAAACTGGTTGTTATACTTATACTGTTCCAGATAATCCAATTTACCTTTTATTTTGCCATACCTTTCTTCATCCATGCAGCAATAGAAAATTCAGCAGTGTCATTGTGGGAGATTATAGCTTCACAGGCCATGATAACCCTGATATCGCTTCTTGTACCTACCCCCGGCGCAACGGGAGGATTGGAAGGATTAAGTTATCTGTTCTACGGTATGTTCTTTACCCAGGGATATATAATACCGGTCATTCTTATTTACAGGATTCTGACGTATTATGCCAGTGTAATATTCGGTGGACTGTTCACCGTATTCGCCCCGGAAAAACCTCTCGATTTAAATAAATCAAAATAAATCTGAAATGAACCAGCCAAACAACCAGCAAAAACTACCAATTGAATAATATTAAAAAAAGTTGCGGATTGGCCTCGAAATTATTAGACATTGTTCACGGGTATCCGTATTATCTATTGAAAACATTAATGTTTAAGATAAGTACAGATATTCACGATTAAGTAAAATAATACATGAGGAGTAATGAATATGAACAGACAATTATACAAATCAAAAAGGAACAGGGTTCTTGCCGGTGTGTGTGGAGGATTTGCAGATTATTTCGCGATTGATGTCACTTTGATAAGAATAATATGGATAATAGTCACCCTTTTTGGTGGAGCAGGGCTTATAGCATACATCATTGCAGCAATAATTATGCCTGAAGAGACCGAATATACAAATCAGGGAAGTACATGGAACAGCACTGCATCAGACAGCGGTTGGGATAAAAGCACGCAAAGCAGCAGCTGGACAAAGGACCCGGGAAGTGCTGAAACCGGATATTCACCAGATAGCAGTGATAAATCGGAAGATAGCTGGGGTAAAGCACCCTCCTACAATTCCGACAAAAACAGGTTTGTAATAGGTGCAGCCCTTGTGGTGATAGGTATTGCCTTTATTGTGAAGCTGATCTTCCCGGGCTTTGATGCTAAATTCTTCATACCGTTACTGTTAATAGGCATAGGCGGTTTGGTAATCTATAAAGGGAGGCACTGATAACTGTGAAGAATGGAAAAGGGATCGATCTTGGCGTTGTTCTTATCTCAACAGGTATCATTTGGGCACTGATAAGCGCCAATATCATAAGCTGGTCCATCATCAACTCGCTGTGGTTATTGTGGCCGTTGATACTTATAGTGATAGGCGTGGGAATAATATTCGGAAACAATGTAATAGTAAGGAATGCGGCATGGATAATATTCCTGGCCATATTGATTGCGCACAGCTATTTTTATACGGGAGACATTGGTAACCGGAACAACAGTGATTCTTCTGTAGAAGGTACGATACCGATTGAAAGCATCCTGAATGGTGATAAGGAGACCACGGGTGAAGTCGAAGACAACCTGGATGAAGTCAAAGACGTATCAGGTGATTTAAAAACCGTTTCCGAAGATAAAAAGGCGGGAATTGAAAAAGCCCAACTGAGGCTCGCAATGGGCGCCTGCAGGATCATCATCGATTCCGATACGGAAAAGATGCTGGAAGCAACGCTTGAGAACGATTCCATATCCTATAAGAATAATGACTCCGGCGATTCTGCGGAATTTGCCTTTGAAATGAAAAATGTTATTGTCGATGAAAAGTACATTATCAGCAAGAATTTGACTAACAGTTTTCATCTTAATAAAGAAGTGCCCTGGGAACTGAAGCTTGAAATTGGTGCTGTGGATGGCTCCTTTGACCTTGGCGAGCTCGCAGTCGAAAAGCTCAGCCTTGATGTTGGAGCGGCCAATGTTGATCTGAAGCTTGGGGATAAGGTGGAAAAATGCAAAGTTGTTATAAACTCCGGAGTATCAAAAATCAATATTGAGGTGCCCGCTTCGGCAGGAGTCAAAGTTGAAATGGACGGTGCTTTAAACTCATCTGACCTGGATGGTCCGCAATGGGAAAAGAAAGGTGATACCTACTTTACCAAAAATTATGAATCAAGCGGTACGAAGATTGATATTGAGATTGATATGGGGCTTGGAAACCTGAACTTTGATTTTAAATAATGAGGTGTTGATGACGAAAAACGATGCTATCAGGGATGATTCACGTATATATAAAGAGATATGCCTGAAGGATTGGTGGAATGAGGACGGAGGTGCGCCTGCTTCAGGCAGATTCTACAGTGTTGCGGAACAGAAGGCAAGCGAGAAGGTTCTTGCAAATGTGGTTGAGAGACTTGCGGTGGCTATCGGGAAATTCCCGGAGAACGATTCCGGAAGGATTTCCGAATGGGGCCTTGAGGTATTTAAGCTCATACGTTCCGCTGCTAAAGCAATGGATTTGGACAACAATTCCGTGGCCCTCCTCCTGGATGGCGGTTTTATGAGGGCTACCCGCGATTTTATAAAAAAAACCAGAGAGTTTGACTACAATGCCGGCCTGCATGAAAAAATGCAGGCTTTGCGCAATGTTTGGATAATGAATAGTATCCAGGTGCTTGCAGGGAAAGAGGTTGTACTGACCCCTTCTCTTTTTGCATATAGCCTGCTTTACCCATATACAGATAATTTTTTGGATTCAAAAGAGGCACAGCCAGGTTTGAAGGAGAAAACAGGGGAAAACTTCAGAAAGAAGCTTGAGGGGATGGAGGCAGTATCTTCAAACAGACTTGAGGAAAAGTTGTTCAGGCTTGTAGACATTATATCTGAACAATACCCATTCAGTGACTTCCCTTTGGTTTATAAAAATCTTCAAAACATACATAAATGCCAGCAACAGAGCCTTCTCCAGCAAATTCCCGGATTGTCACCCTATGAGGCTGATGTATTGGGGATGAGCATCGAAAAAGGAGGGGCCTCCGTTATGGCTGATGCATACCTGGTAGATCCTGAACTAACGGGAGGACAGGCTGCGTCTATGTTTGCCTTCGGAGTCTTTCTCCAGTTAGCCGATGATCTTCAGGATGTGGAGCACGACAAGTTTTCCGGTCATGCAACTATTTTTTCACAGAGTGCGGGCAAATGGCCCCTTGATGGTTTGACAACCCGGCTGTTTTCATTTATGGATCGTATAATATGCTTTGAAAGAAGTTTTGCAGCACCTGGCACAGCCGATATGTCGGAGTTGATTAAAAAGGCCTGCTCAATTTTATTGCAGACGTCAGTTGCTCAGAACAGGAAATATTTCAGCAGTTCATATTTAAAGGAGATAGAAAAGCGGTCACCTGTACGTTTCATATTTTATAAACGCACCTTCAAAAAAATTGAGAAAGAATATGAAAAGCTCAAGAAAAAATGTGAAACAAGACCATTTGATTTGTATATTGCTGAAGCGCTGTCATGCGTCGGCTTTAAAGCTGAGAGTGAGTGTTGACTAAAAAGAGGCATTTGTTTATGATTGATGGCAAAGGGTGTGAAGGTGATAGCTATGTATATGAATAAGGATGCAGGAACAGTTGCAGCAATGGCCGCAGGAAGAATAAAAAGCCGACTTGTCCTGAAGAATGCAAAAATCGTAAATGTATTCACCGGAGAGGTGAATGCTGGAGATGTAGCAATCGATGAAGGTATGATAGTCGGTATAGGAACTTATCAGGGTGAGACTGAAGTAAGTCTTGAGGGCAGGTATGTTGTACCTGGTCTTATTGATGGACATATGCATATTGAATCCTCCATGGTTTTGCCGGGCGAGTTTTCCAATCTGGTCGTACCTCTGGGCACCACTACTGTAATTGCGGATCCCCATGAAATTGCCAATGTGTGCGGACTTGAAGGGATTAGGTTTCTACTGGAGCAAAGTAAGGATATCAATCTTGATGTCTATATGATGATGCCCTCATGTGTACCTGCAACTCCTTTTGATAACCCGGGTTCAAGACTGGATGCACATGATATGAAGGAACTGCTGGACGATGAAAGGATATTGGGCCTTGGCGAGGTAATGGATTTCAGAGGGGTAGTTGAAGGCAGGGCTGATATATATGAAAAGATAAGCCTGTTCAAGGGAAGGGTGATTGACGGACATGCGCCGGGGCTCTCCGGCAAGGCTCTCAATGCCTACGCCGCAGCAGGAATAAGGACGGAGCATGAATGTGGAAACACGGAGGAAATGCTGGAAAAGCTCAGATTGGGCTTTTACATATTGATCAGGGAGGGTTCGGCAGCCCACGATCTTGCTTCGCTTACCGGAGGAATAACTGCAGCTAACATGAGGAGATGTCTGTTCTGTACTGACGACAGGCATCTGGCGGATATCGTCGCTGAAGGTCATATAGACAACAATGTCAGAATGGCCATAAGGTGTGGAATCGATCCTATATGGGCGGTGACAATGGCTACCCTGAACACTGCCGAGTGTTATGGTCTGATGGACCGTGGAGCTGTTGCTCCCGGCTATTTGGCCGATCTTGTGGTGCTTGACGATCTTGCCGGATTCAAGATTCATAGTGTATATAAAAAGGGAAGAAAAGTTGAGGCCGCCCAAAACAGAGCCGATGGGGAAGAAACAAACCGGGAAGAGACAGTCAGGAAAGCCCCCATCAGTAATAGAATCGCAGATACAGTCAGGATAAAGCAGGTAACCGCGGACATGCTCAAGATACCTTTGACTGACGGAACGGCGACCGTTATCGAAATAGTACCAGGAAAGATCCTGACCAGAAAGGTCAAACGAACTGTCGACATAAAAGATGGATACTTCGAATTCACTGGCGGTGACAGCCCATTGAAGCTTGCTGTTGTCGACAGGCATAGGGGCTCAGGCGATATCGGGGTAGGGCTGCTTGGCAATTTCGGCCTTAAAAACGGTGCCGTTGCGACGACCATATCCCATGATTCGCATAACCTTATCGTAGCAGGGGACAATGACAGGGATATCATGCTGGCTATATCGGAGCTTGCGGCTAAAAAAGGCGGTATAACACTCTGCTCTGGCGGAAAAGTCACAGGGACACTATCATTACCGGCAGCAGGGCTATTGTCGGAGCAGCCCTATGGAGAAGTCCTGCAGGTACTTGGAGAAATGCTTAAGGCAGCACATGACATGGGTGTTCCGGAAGATATCGAACCCTTTATGACTCTTTCATTTTTGGCTCTGACCGTAATACCTGAAATAAGACTTACGGAAAGAGGTCTTTTCGATGTTGAAGGCAATTCATTCATAATTGTATAAATAATATCTTTAAACAAATTATAATACTTTATGGTTATATTTTATGATAAGATATTGGATGTTGGATAATACTACAGCGAGGTTTTCACTGAAGTATTTTGAGAAGTTAAGCATCCGATTTCTTATGGAGGTTGATTTTGGATCATATCATACTTGCCTCCGCTTCGCCAAGAAGAACAGATTTATTGACCCAGGCCGGAATACTCCACAAGGTGGTTCCAGGCAGTCTGGATGAGGATAATGTATTACTTGAGGGGAAGCCTGAGGAAAACGCAATAAAACTGGCGTACCTGAAAGCCAGTGAAGTATCGGCCGGCCTGGATTCCGGACTTGTACTAGGGGCAGATACGATAGTAGTCCTGGATGATGTGACCTATGGGAAACCACGTAGCAGCGAAGATGCATTTGAAATGCTCTCAAGCCTTTCCGGCCGCTGCCATTCGGTTATCACCGGTATTGCTGTTGTAGACGCAGGCAGTGGTTTGTACAAGACAGCCTATGAATCGACCAGGGTGAAGTTTTTACAGCTTACGGAGGATGAAATACAAACGTATATCGCAACCGGGGAACCCTTTGGTAAAGCAGGAGCTTATGCGGTACAGGGAAGGGGTGCTTTATTTGTCGAAGGGGTGGAAGGCAGCTATGACAATGTTGTTGGCCTGCCGCTCATGAAGCTTCGGAAGCTTTTGGAGGAATTCGGTATAAGCCTTAATGACTTATGGGAATAGTGGTAATTGGTGGTATTTACTGCAGTACTGATTGCCTATGAAAATCATAAGTGATAAAATTATACTAAATGCAACATATATAGCTTGAAGAAAATTGTATAAAAATGGTATAATTAAAAGCAGGATTGCAGCATCTAGACAGCATCTGTACTACAACTTTTCGTTGCAGTAAAATTGTCGACATCGGAGGTAAGCGTAAATTGGAATATGGGATTAAAATCAAGGATTTACCCATGTTTGAAAGACCTTATGAAAAGCTTGAGACATTGGGGCCCGATGCTTTATCGAATGCGGAACTGCTTGCAGTGATAATCAGGACAGGTAGCAGGAATGAAACATCAGTGACTCTGGCACAGAAGGTATTATCCCACTATAGCGCCGAAAAGGGTATGGCTTTTCTTAATGACCTGTCTTTGGAAGAACTCAGATCAGTAAAGGGAATAGGAAAAGTGAAAGCCTTGCAGATAAAGGCTGTTATGGAATTGTCAAAAAGATTGTCATCAACAATGATCATGGGAAACAGAATAGCGGTAACATCACCTGTTGAAGTCAGCAAGCTTTTGATGGAAGAAATGAGATATTTAAAAAAGGAAGTATTCAAAATAATACTGTTGAACACGAAGAATCATGTTATAAAAAATGTGAATGTTTCAATGGGTAGTCTGAATTCTTCCATAGTACACCCAAGGGAGGTCTTTAGTGAAGCGGTCAAGGCGGGATGCTCAGGAATACTTCTGGTGCACAACCATCCCAGCGGAGATCCGGAACCAAGCCGTGAAGACATTGATACAACAGAAAGGCTTGTAAAAGCAGGAGCTATTCTTGGGATAAAAGTTTTGGATCATGTAGTTATAGGTGATGGAAGATACATAAGTTTCAAGGAAAAAGGCCTGATGTGAATCGGGCATATTAATTGGGGAGGAAGTAATTAAATGGGATTTTTTGCAAGAGATATAGGAATTGATCTGGGAACTGCCAATACGCTTGTACATGTTAAGGGAAAGGGTATTGTAGTCAGGGAACCATCAGTTGTTGCAATAAACAGAAAAACTAATACCATCCTGGCTGTTGGCGACAAAGCAAAGGAAATGATAGGAAGAACGCCTGGTGATATTGTAGCCATAAGGCCTATGAAGGACGGCGTTATTGCTGATTTTGACGTGACGCAGAGTATGCTGAAATACTTTATAAAGAGGGCGATCTCCGGAGGGGGGTTCATGTCCAAACCCAGGGTTGTAATTTGTGTGCCTTCAGGAGTCACTGAGGTTGAAAAGAGGGCGGTTGAGGAAGCAACCCTGCAGGCAGGTGCAAAAGAAGCCTATCTGATAGAGGAACCAATGGCGGCGGCTATTGGAGCCAATCTGCCGGTTGAAGAACCGTCGGGCAGTATGATAGTAGATATCGGCGGAGGTACCAGTGAGGTCGCAGTAATATCACTTGGCGGTATTGTTGCAAGCAAGTCCCTGAGAATTGCAGGAGATGAGTTTGATGAAGCAATCGTCCATTATGTGAAGAAAGAATACAATCTGATGATCGGTGATAGAACGGCTGAGACAATCAAGGTAACCATCGGGGCTGCTTATCCGAAACCAAAGGATGAGACGATGGAGGTCAGGGGAAGAGACCTGATAACTGGGCTACCGAAAAATATCACCATTTCATCGGGGGAGATAATTGATGCACTTAAAGAGCCAATAAATGCCATAGTCGATGCCATTAAATATACCCTTGAAAAGACACCTCCAGAGCTTGCATCTGATATTATGGACAGAGGTATTATGCTTGCCGGCGGGGGTGCGCTGCTGAGTGGCTTGGACAAGCTTATCAATGAAGAGACCGGAATGCCCGTTTATATTGCAGAGAACCCCTTGGACTGTGTGGCAATAGGCTCGGGTAAGGTACTTGACGAAATAGAGACCTTAAAAAGGGTATTGATTACACCAAGAAAGCTTAAATAGAGAGGAATAGAGAGGAGATTCCGCCTTTGCTCCGCCTGTTTAAAAGCAAATGGTTCATAGTTATACTGGCGACAGTATTGATTTTGATTGTTATGGGGGCTTCATCCGGGAAAAACAGCAGGCTGAGATGGTTGAACAATATCATCAGCGTGCCTCTTTCGCCTGTTCAGGGCTTCCTTACGTCAATCGGCCAGAAAGTTGAGGATGGATTGTCATTTTTCAGCGACATTGAAGATGTCAGAAAGGAAAATGACATCCTCAAAACTCGTGTCAGTGAGCTGGAAAAGGAAAACAGAGAGCTTTCCAAACTTAAGGATAAAAATGAAGAGCTCAGGCTTGCACTGAACCTCAAAGCTCAATTCGATGATTTTTCGATAATTGGGACTAATATTATTGCAGTAGATCCGGGAAACTGGTTCAATGCTTTTAAAGTGGATATAGGTACCAGGGATGGAGTCAGGGTCGACTATCCTGTGGTAACTGGTACAAAAGGACTGGTTGGACGGGTCATGTCTACTGATCTTACCTCCTCCAGGGTATTGACCATAATTGATGAGGACAGTGCTGTTGCCGGTTATATAACAAAATCGGGGGGCGGCTATGCAATAGTCCGCGGAGATATCACACTAAAGGACGAAGGCCTCTGCAAGATGGATTTCATACCACTTGATGTGGATGTTGAAGTGGGAGATATAATTGAGACTTCAGGTATCGGAGGAATATTCCCGAAAGGGATCATGATAGGGAAGGTAAAAGAAGTACGCCAAACCAACAGCGAAATGAGCAGATATGCAATAATCGAACCCACTGCTGATTTCAAGAAGCTGGAAGAAGTATATGTATTGAAGAATTTGAATGAAAATATGGATAACGGCAGTGTGGCGAAATGAAAATCAAGGTTATTGTTTATACAATCTGCATCCTGTTGATTTTATTGATTCAAACGACCCTGCTCGATTATGTAAAGATATATGGAGTCAAACCAAACCTTCTGTTTGTGTTCATAGTAGCAATTGCACTTCTCAAAGGTTATGCGGAAGGGGCGATAGTCGGATGTATTTCCGGGTTTGCAATGGACATGATTTCAGGAGGGTTGCTTGGTTTTAATGCACTCCTTTTTCTTTATCTTGGACTGGCTGTCGGGTTCATAAACAGAAGACTGTATAAGGAAAACTACATTGTAATGATTTTTTTTACATTTTCATCCACTATAGTATTTGGGCTTATGATGTATGTTATTACTTCCCTTGGCAGCGGAATGGATCTTTTACTTTCGCTTACAATGAAAATATTGCCGGAGTCTTTATATAACTGCCTTGTTGCAGTGGTGATATATTTCATTGTGATCAGGTTGAACTGGTGGATGGAAGAGAACGACAAAGCAGCCCGTAAATATTAGGGTCTCGGGTGGGAGAATCAACCAGTCATACCGGTTACCAGAAACACGGAGGGTAAATGAAAGAGAAGCTGGATAACAGATTTATAATAGTTGCAGCAGGGTTTGCCATACTTGCTCTTATAATAATAATCAGGCTTGTCAATCTTCAGATCGTTAATGGCGAGAGCTATAATATCGACTCGCAAAGCAGATTGCTGAAGGAAAGTACTGTATCATCACCCCGCGGCAAAATAATCGATCGTTATGGAGTGCCGATCGCAACCAACCGACAGGGTTTCGTCGTACAGATTGTTAAGACCGATATAAGCAATGCCGGACTCAACGAAATGCTCCTCGAACTTTCAGATATATTTGAAAAAAATGAAAAAATCTATAATAACAGTCTGAGTAAGTTTATAACCTTCGATCCGCTTACTTTCAACAACAAAACGGAAGAGGAGATTAAAAACTGGCAGCTCAATGAAAATCGCCTCTCTATGAAAGCAGCAGATTTAAAAACCACGCCTGAAGAGCTTTTTAAGTATCTTAGAGATGTAAAATTCAAGCTTGATCCGTCATATACCGACCTTCAGGCCTATAAAATCATAAGGCTCCGTTATGAAATCCTTATTGACAATTGGAATTTCACTACCGGCGGTACGATATGCCTTGCAAAGGATGTCGGCATGGAAGTGATATCTGAAATAGAGGAGAGGCACCAGGAGTTTCCAGGTATAATTACGGATGTGGTTCCAATGAGACAGTACCTGGATGCCTCAAATATTGGTCAGGTACTGGGTTATGTGCGTTCCATCAACTCCGGTCAGCTGGAAGACCTTAAAGATGAGGGCTATGACAGCAATGACATAATAGGTCAGGCGGGTGTGGAAAAGTCTGCCGAAAGGTACCTGAGGGGCAGGGACGGCAAGAAGAATATTGAGATCGACACCTCCGGCAGGCTTACCGGGCAGACTGAAAGTATTCAAACCATTCCGGGAAGTGATGTGGTACTTACAATTGATACCAACCTGCAGAAGGTAGCGATGGAGTCGTTGAAAAAGAACATTGATTCCATACAGGTGAAAGGTGGCAAGAATAATTTCGGAGATGCAAATGCCGGCTCTGCAGTTGTAATGGATGTAAACACCGGTGAAATATTGGCAATGGCCAGCTATCCAAGCTATGATCCGGCAGTATATCTGGCTGGATCTGAGAACAAAGTGATGCAGCAAACCATACAAGAGCTTAACAAGGACACAAACAAGCCGTTGCTTAACCGTACAATCATGGAAATTTATGCTCCAGGTTCAACCTTCAAACCGCTTACGGCAATAGCTGCGCTTGAGTCGGGCTCTATCTCAATAGCTAACAGCAAGAGGCTGGACACCGGGACTTTCATTACCGCCGGTACCAAAGGCCGTGTGCTCAAATGTCTGGAGTTCCCCGGTTATGGCCATGGGTGGCTTAATCTGAAGAAGGCTTTGGAAACGTCCTGCAATGTATACTTTTATCAGATAGGAACCGAAACAGGTATAGATAATCTGGCCAAGTGGGCTTCATCTTTCGGACTGGGGAAGAAAACAGGTATAGACCTGCCTGCTGAAGCAGCAGGATATATGTCTTCCAAAGAGGTCAAGAAAAAACTCAGGAATGATGACTGGCGGCCTGCCGACACTGCACAGGTATCCATCGGTCAGTTCGACAATGCCTTTACCCCACTGCAGATAGTGAGGTATATCAGTGCAATCGCAAATGGGGGAAAGCTATACAAGCCGTATATAGTCAAAAAGATAATCAAATATGATGGTTCAACGGTAAACGAAACAGAACCGTCATTTGAACCTACAGGGGTCAGTGAAGCAAACCTTGATGCAATAAGGGAAGGAATGATAGCTGTTACACAATCGGTCGACGGTACGGCCATGCAGTATTTCAAGGATTTCCCCTATTCAGTGGCAGGAAAAACGGGTACGGCACAAACGAGTAGTGATGCCATACGTTCCTCCAATGCCCTTTTCGTATGCTATGCACCGGCAGAAGACCCACAGATCGCAGTGGCCGTAGTAATTGAGAGGGGCGTGTGGGGTTCATATACAGCACCGGTAGCCAGGGACATATTGGATGCGTATTTTGGCTTGAACAAGGCGCAAAGTGACTTAGGTACGGCTTTGCAGGAGGGTGCAGTTTTTATCGAATAACTCAGGTTTCTTCCCTATTGTATAATTAGGTTAATAATGCAATAATTATAGAGGATTAGAACCATAAACAGTTTTCTTTATATTCAGGGGGTCGATTTATGGAGGAATGTGTAATAAGCTTCAAAGCTACAGTGAACGGGCTGATTTTAATAATGCGAGAAGAGGATGACTTTGAAGCGATAGTCAGAGAGATGGAAAAAAAGCTGGAAACATCCGGCAAATTTTTTAAAGGGGCTAATATTACTGTAATATATAGGGGAAAACAGCTGTCACCTGAAGAAGAAGAAACTGTAAAAGGATTGATGGTTTCAAAGACAGGTGCTGAAATAAAAAGCTTTGGGTTCGATGCTGAACAGCCTGAAATTTCTCTATCAGAAAAGGAAATTGTCCGTTCCAATGAAAAAATCAAAATGAGGATGCTCTATTTTAAAGGAATTGAAGAAGGCATCACCAAGTTCCACAGAGGAACGGTACGATCAGGTAATCTGGTAAAGTTCGAGGGCAATGTAATAATAATTGGAGATGTGAATCCAGGTGGAGAAGTCATAGCTACCGGAAATGTAATAATCATGGGGTCTTTGAGAGGTATCGTGCATGCAGGTGCCGACGGCAACAAGGAGGCTTTTGTTGCAGCGCTGAATCTGCAGCCTACACAGCTCCGAATAGCGGATGTCATAACCCGGTCACCTGACGGGAAGGAAACAAAAGCGACATATATACCGGAAATGGCATACATAAAGGATGACATGGTATATATCGAGAGGTTCCTGCCACAGTTCAAATAGGGCTTATAGTCTGATTGACAAATACTAGTCAAATATATATATTTTACATATATGCCGAGAAACAGGCAAACAGGAGGTACATAAATGGGTGAAGTCATAGTAATCACATCTGGTAAGGGCGGAGTCGGAAAAACGACCACTACGGCAAATATAGGTACGGGGTTGGCACTGGCGGGCAACAAGGTAGTTCTGATCGACACGGATATCGGTCTGAGGAACCTTGATGTTGTTATGGGCCTTGAAAACAGGATCGTATACGACCTGGTCGATGTTGTTGAAGGCTCCTGCAGAGTAAAACAGGCATTGATAAAGGACAAGAGGTATGAGGGTCTGTACCTTCTTCCTGCAGCACAAACAAGAGACAAATCGGCGGTTTCTCCACAGCAGATGATAAAGCTTTGTAATGAATTAAGGGAAGAATATGACTACATAATAATTGACTGCCCGGCAGGGATCGAACAGGGTTTCAAGAACGCAATAGCCGGTGCGGACAAGGCAATAGTTGTTACAACTCCAGAGGTTTCAGCTGTAAGGGACGCTGACCGGATAATAGGACTCCTGGAGGCCAACGAGCTAAGAAACCCAAAACTCCTCGTAAACAGGCTGAGGACCGATATGGTGAAGCGCGGTGAGATGATGAATATCGAAGACATCATCGACATCCTTGCAATAGGGCTGATCGGCGTTGTACCCGATGATGAAAAGATAATCGTTTCAACCAACAGAGGTGAACCTGCAATAAATGATGAAAAATCTCTAGCCGGACTGGCGTATAAAAACATTACAAGAAGGATAATGGGCGAGGAAGTCGCTTTCCTCGATCTTGATACGGATAATAAATTTGTGATAAAACTGAAGAGGCTTTTCGGGCTAAAAACCACTTGAGAGGAGGAGGATTATGCTTCTGGATTTAACCAAATTATTTGGCAAACCCAAAAATTCCAAGGATGTTGCAAAAGAGAGACTGAAGCTGGTTCTGATACATGACAGAGCGAATGTATCTCCTCAATTCCTTGAGATGCTAAAAAGTGAGATCATTAAGGTAATAACAAATTATATGGATGTTGATGAAAGTGAACTGGACATACAGTTGACACGTACTCAGAGTGAAGACGGTAAAAGTGTGGTTCCTGCATTGTATGCCAACATACCAATAAGAAGAATTAAGAACAGCGGTAAATAAAAATTGTAATATTAAAGAGAGACACATCGGTGTCTCTTTTTAATTTGTATGCGTGGGAAGGTTCAGTCTGCCGTCCCCGCGCATATCCCCATGCATATTATGGATGCAACATAAATATAATGAATTGTAACCGGAAATTTTGAACAAGCTTGGAGGGTGTGATGCAATGGAAGATGTAATGACCAGATCAAGATACCCGCGAAAAAGCATCACTGCAAAGAAACGAAAGAGGATTCCCAGAAACGGAAACAACCTGACTCAGATAATTGCGCGCCAAATTGCAGTTTGCCTGCTTTTGTTCCTGCTTGTTTTTATAATAAAGAGTATTAATACCCCGGTAACAAATTATCTGACAGAGAAGGTCAAATATGTACTTCAGCTTGATTATGGACTAAACTCCATTTTTGAGTCCCTTGATGGCGGTTTTAACAGCCTGAGGGAAAAGATTGGCGGCACCGGAGATAACGATATGAATTCGACGGGTGATAATGCCGGAACGGCTGATGCTTCAGAAACCGGCACAGCAACAGACATATCGACCGACACAGCAAGAGACATATCAACCGACACGAAGACCGGTTCTGACAGCGGCACGGGAATTGAATCATTATCCGCCGAAAGCACCAGCCCCGAATCCTCAGTACTTTCTTACAGCACTGAAGAAGGCCGCGACCTGCAGGTGGGATTCATAAGTCCGGTTGATGGTGTTTTAAGCTCACAATATGGTGAACGTACCAATCCGGATGATAATACCGTTGAGTTCCATGAGGGAGTAGATATCGCAGCGAATGAAGGAGACAGGATCAGGGCGACTCTTGGAGGTATCGTCGTTGATACCGGAACGTCATCATCATATGGGAAATATATCAGGCTCAGGCACGAAAACGGCATGGAGACTCTATATGCCCATTGCTCCGATCTTTTTACAGCTCGTGGGCAGAAGGTGGTACAAGGAGATATCATCGGAAATGTTGGTAGCACAGGTGATTCTACCGGAGCCCATCTGCATTTTGAGATACATCAGAACGGAAAAGTATTGAATCCCCTTGAATATGTAAGCATACCCCTTCAATGATTATTTCACCAGGCCATTTCAGGATATCCATAAGCTGGTGGTTTGTCATCCTTATACCTGCTGTTGTATTGACAGGAAATGCAATACCTTACCTTACGGTATACATTTCAATCATATTGCATGAACTTGGTCATGCAGTGGTGGGGATGATTCTGCATGCAAGTCCATATTTCCTTGAAATATCACCGCTTGGACTGCGTCTTTCTATCCGGGATGGGCACCTCTCCAAAAATCAAGCCCTGGCAGTTTATTTCGCAGGCCCGACCGTCAACATCCTGCTGGCAGGTATCATATATGGAATATCCTGCATATCGGGAATGGAAGGCACGTATCTTATTAATAAATCCGAATATTTAAAGGGTGTAGTGGTCTTCAACCTTTGTCTGGCCGGGTTCAACATGATTCCTGCAATACCCCTTGACGGCGGAAGGATCCTTCAAATAATGCTTTCTGGGGAATTCGGGCTCATCGCGGCCTCAAGATACCTGAAGCTGGTGGCGGCTGTGCTTTCGGCATGTTTCACCATATATGGGTTGTATGGCCTTGTGAACGCTTCTGCTGGATTCATCCATTTGAACATGGTATTTGCAGGTGTGTATCTGATTTTTTCATTGTTTACTATGAAAGGGGAGGCATCATTAATGAATATGAAACAGATAATTTACAGGAAATCAAGGCTGAAAAGAAGAGGAATTTACGCTGCCAGGGATCTTGTAGTCATGAAATCCCTGAGGCTGGCAGAAGTTATTAAATACATGGATTACGATATGTTCCACTTTATATATGTTCTTGACGATGATTTAAAGCTGTTGGGAATTATCAATGAAAATGAAATCTTCGACAGCATGGTCAACCACCATACGGTGGGCACCTTTGAAGAGCTTATCCTCTCAACTGGTGGAGGACTTCAATTCAAGAGCATCCAATCCGATTACAGTAACCCCTTGTATTAGTAACGAAGGCGCTTCTGTTGAAATTTCCCCGGCTAAAATATATAATAGGTACTACAGCGGAAATATATCTGTTAAATTATATAATTTTCGCTGCAATGGTAAAAAATGCTAATGGGGGTAGCCGGGTAATGCGCAACATAAAATGGGGAAACATTGTAATAATTCTGCTGATTGTCGCAGCAGCTGCATATGCCTTCCTGCAAAGCGATTTCGTCAGACATAATGATGATGGGGCACGTACAGAAGATATGGAGGCAATATCCGAATCATCCGGGTTTGCAGTAACTGAAGCTGAAGGAGACCTAATTGCAGGGACAGAAGCTTCTCAAGACCAGCCTCTCATTTCAGATGATACCTTCGTAATGGGACTGGATAGCTGGATCGGAGGCACACCAGCACTTATGGCGCTGAGCAGGCAATATAACAAGGACTATTCCCTTGATTTTGCCGTTGAATATATACAAAGCGACAGCGAAAGGATTGCAGCCCTTAAGAAAGGTACCATTGATGTCACAGAGATTTCGCTTCCATCATATATCAAGCAACTGGAAAAATATCCCGACTGCGGAGTCATAGTCGGCCTGACGGATTTTTCGAGGGGTGCCGATGGTATAGTTGCGAAGGCGGAGGTAAAGGATCTGAATGACATGGATGGAAGAAAGGTATCATATGTCAGGGACGGTACAGGCAAGTTTATTCTTAACAAATTCCTCAGGCTTACCGGCCTGAGATATCAGGATATCATACCGGTTGAACGGGAAGGAATGGGTGAGGTCATAAATGATCTTAAAACAGGAGAAGCTGATTTGGCAGTATCCTGGAGCCCGGACATGAACCTTGCACTTAAGGATATCAATGCACAGAATCCGGGTTCGGTTAAAATGCTGATTACTACCAGCGAGGCGCCAAACCTTATACCGACGGTCCTGGTGGTAAGCCGTAATGCTTATGATACAGCGCCGGAAAAGGTAACTGCGTTTTTAAAGACATGGTATGCTTCAGCAAAATATATATTAGAAAAGCCGGATAAAGCTCATGAAAAGCTGGCTGCACTGATGAATGAAAAAAGCGATGAATACGGAGAGGTAGCAGTGGCTGATGTCTCTGAATCTCTGGCAAATATCAAGCTCATGTCTGTGAATGAAAACTATGATTACTTTGGTTCAGGTGACGAATCGGGTAATATCTCATCAATTATTGATGATACAATCCTTACATGGAAAAAGTACGGGGATATAAAAGGTGATGGAATCAAGAGTGTGGAATTGTATGACGGCAGCTTTATGGAATCACTGAAGAAGGAAAACGACGGAGACCTGTCAGTTGATACGGCAGCACTGGAGACTGCCGGACCGTCATCCGGTACTGAAGGTGAGGAAGTCTTTGTAAAGCAGACAGAGACAAGCGTGGATACTAACACCGAAGTAGTTGCAAAGGTCGATATTCCGCCGGTCTATTATGATTCAGGCAAAGCCACAGTGAAATCCGAATCCCTTGTGGTTCTGGATCAGATACTGGATATCTCACGGCAATTTCCGGAGTACTATATAATCATCGACGCCCATACAGATTCTGTCGGTGGTGAGGAATCAAACCTGAAACTGTCAAAGGCAAGGGCTGAAGAGGTCAAAAATTATCTGATTTCAAAAGGCGTCAACTCCATCCGGGTCGTCGCAAGGGGTTGGGGAGAATACAGACTGGTTGTTGCTAATGAAAAAACAGACATAGACAAGGCAAAAAACAGACGCACGGAGTTTACCCTGTCAAGGGATAACAAGCAGAACTGATATTGCGTAAAGCAGTATTATTAGCTGCAAGCAGTATTATAACAGGAGGGCCTGATACGATATGAGCCTCAGGATATTTTTTAAGGCAGCTTTTAAAACAAGGAATTTTGCACTGCTTGCAGGAGTCATAGTTGCATTGTTGATACTGCAGACAATGGCTGTGCCCGTTCAGTTCCTGGTTCCGCTTGCACTTGTGGGTCTTGCCGGATATATCTATTTCATTATTCAAACCCTTGGCAGCGAAAAATTTAAGGATGAATTGAAGCAGGCCGAAAAGTTGGATGATATATGCAAGCTGGCAGTCGAGTGCGATGCCATATACAGGCAGATCAACAGAAAAATCGATAAGAACCTTAGAAACAGGGCGATTGCGATCATTAAAAAGAAAGACGAGCTGACGAAATATTTTGATGACCACAATGATGACCCCATCAAGCAGAGGATAATAGAGCAGGCATTCAAGCTTGTGGCTGCATATTTAAACCTGCTTTACCATTACTCGGTCAGAAGCGGCGAAATATCGTCCATAAAGGTTAATGACCTTGTCGCAAGAATCAACCAAAACAATAGGAAGCTCGGTTCACTAAAGAGCTATGAGGCAGTACTTGAGCTTACAAAAACGGTGGAGATGGATGAAAAGCTTCTCACCCAGATGAAAGAGGAGAGGGAGGAGCTTGAGCTTGTTAGTGTCAAGCTTGACCAGATGGAAAGTACCATCGGATCATTCAAACATCAGATTGTATCTACTGACAGTGAAGATCCCGTATCCGAAAGGATTCAGGACGTGATCAACGAAGCGGAAGCTCTCGATAATGTACTCACACAGCGAAGCAGGAGTAGAACCCGGCTTTGAACATAACCAGGCCCTGAATGTTATCCGGCTGTGTTTATAACCCGGCAGCCACCAATATCTCTTTTGTGGATTTGGGCCGGTTCATCGTATATAAATGAATCCCGTCAACTCCATTATCCACGAGATCCCTGATCTGGCCTGCGGAATACTCAATCCCGGCCTTTCTGAGATCATCAGGATTGTCATGGTATTTGTCCATCATAAGCACCAGTTTTGCCGGTATGGAGCAACCGCTTTTGGCACAGATCGATTTTATCTGGTCTGCTTTGAATATGGGCATGATACCTGCTGAAACGGGGCAATCGATACCTTTGGTAATAGCCTTGTCGATGAAATCATAGAAGAGGCGGTTGTCGAAAAACAACTGAGTTATCAGGAAGTCAACACCGGCATCCACCTTCAGCTTCAGATTGTCCAGATCCTTTCCCAGCCTTTCCGCATCCACGTGTCCTTCAACATATGCTGCGGCTGCTATACAGAAACCGTTTGTACTCCTGATGTGGCCTACAAGCTCCGAAGCATAGCCGTATACGTTTTTGCTGAAATCAAAATCAGGTAGGTTTGATGGCGGATCACCTCTTAAGGCAAGAATGTTTTCCAGACCAAGGGTATGCATACTTGAGAGCATATCATCAATTTCTTCCCTGCTATTTCCTACACACGTGAAATGAGCCATGCTTTCTATACCCAGGGCGTTCCTGATCCTGGTGGCAATTTCTACGGTCCTGCCTTTCTGACTTCCTCCGGCACCGTATGTCACACTGAAATAATCCGGTTTCAAGGCTCCGAACTGGTCGAGATGATCATAAATCGATTCCAGAGGGACATCCTGCTTCGGCGGAAATATTTCAAAAGCGATAACGGGCTTTTTATTCTTGAACAAATCAATTATCTTCATATCGTGCTCCTTTGTTTTGGCATCCTGTTATAATTATGTGTTACACAAATTATAACATAATATTAAATACAGTCAAGTACAATTAAAAACAATATAAATACAATTAAAACGCTATTAAAGTTTTGCTAAAAAAGTTAAATAGTGAAGTGCAGGATAAACAATGGTGATTTGCAATACACAATCCATGTTTAGAAACAATATGTTGTAATAGAATGAAAAGCTTGATAAAATATGAATGCTATGCTATACGATTAACAGGGACATTTGCAGCAGGATTTCAAACACCGCATGTGCGGATTTGCGTAAGAACGCTGCTTGATAAAAAGATTCTTCACGGGGTTTGCGGAGAAAAGGGAAAAGGGGGTGTTGGATAATGTTAGGCCTGCAGGATGGATGGATAGTAGCTGCCTATATGCTTTCCATATTGGCGACTTTATTATGTGTAGTATATGGTTTGTTGAATTGGAACAAGGGCGATGAGGAAATCACAGGGAAAGAATGAAATAACTATCTAAGATTTAAAGGGTCTTGCGGTTTTGGATATGCGAAAAGGTCAATTATCCAGGTAATAGCCGGCTCCTTAAGATTAAAGTGTTTTAAATGCTAATATCACTTAATTTTTAGGGAGGATGTCAAATGTATACAACTATTGTTGTAATTATTGTCTATCTTATTATTACAGCCATTCTAGGCTATCTTGGTTACAAAAAGACAAAAAACAGTTCGGATTTTTTATTAGCGGGAAGAAAAACACATCCGCTTATTATGGCATTGTCATATGGTGCTACATTTATCAGCACATCAGCCATCATAGGCTTTGGCGGAGCTGCCGGGCAGCTAGGCATGGGGCTTAACTGGCTGACTTTCCTGACTATATTTGTAGGTATTTTTATTGCATTTGTGGTTTTTGGAAAACGAACGAGAAAAATCGGCCATAATCTTGATGCGCATACATTTCCCGAATTGCTTGGGCAAAGGTATAATTCGAGGTTCATACAAGGGTTTGCGGGTGCAGTAATATTTTTCGGCATGCCAATATATGCAGCTGCGGTAATGAAGGGTGGGGCTGATTTCCTCCAATCCTTCTTCAGCATCCCGTATCTGATGTCATTATTTATTTTTGTTGCCATTGTCGCCATGTATGTGTTCAAGGGCGGGATAATCAGTGTAATGTATACTGATGCCTTTCAAGGCATAATAATGTTTGCCGGAATGGTCTTTCTACTGTTTTTTACTTACAGAAGTCTGGGCGGAATAACATCAGCACACATGCAATTAACTGATCTCATGACAAATGCTGCTGTTCAGGAACAGACAGCAAAGCTGTCAGCAGGTGGTTTCACGGGGTGGACCTCCATGCCGAAATTCGGTTCGCCGATTTGGTGGAATCTGGTGACAACAATAGTAATGGGAGTTGGAATTGGAGTTTTGGTTCAACCACAGCTTGTTGTCAGATTCATGACCGTAAAAAGCGGCAAGGAAATAAACAGGGCGACAGTATCGGGCGGCATCTTCATATTGATGATGACAGGTGTGGCTTTTGTTGTAGGAGCGCTGACAAATGTCCTGTTCTTCAACAAGACAGGCCAGGTTTCATTGCTTGCAGCTGGCGGTAATGACAAGATAATCCCCGAATTCGTCAAGATCTTTTTACCGGGATGGTTCGGTCCTCTTTTTATGGTGACACTTCTGGCTGCGGCTATGTCAACGCTCAGTTCACAGATGCACACCATGGGTTCGGCAATAGGAAGGGATTTTTATGAAAAAGGAGTCGGGGGCAAGGGAGCCAGCCTGAAAATAACCAAAATAGGTATGCTTGTCGGGATCATAATAAGCTTTGTGATTGCATGGCTTTCCAGCTTTCTTGATGCGAGCATGGCTATTATTGCAACTGGGACTTCACTGTTTTTCGGACTATGTGCATCTACCTTCCTACCCGCATATATTGGAGCTCTTTTTGTCAAGAGTGTATCCAGAGCGGCAGCCATTGCGAGTATGGTTACAGGTTTTGCTACCAGCTTCTTCTGGATATTCTTCATTCACAAAAAGGAATCATCAAGCCTGCAGTTGTGTAATCTGCTGACAGGGAAACCATCACTTGTTGAGGGCACATCACTTTCAGCCTTATCAATGGTTGATCCGATAATTATTTCATTGCCGGTTTCATTTATAGTAATTGTGGCATTTACCTTACTATTGAAGCAGGATATCAAAAAGGAACATATTGAAAGGTGCTTCAACGGAGGTGTGGTTTTAGAAAACCAATAAATCAAGGGGCATAACGGTGGGATGGTTCTCGTGGAGAGTGAGAATCATCCCTGCCTCCTATTAGAAATGTAGCCATCCGTAAGTGCAATCTGCATTTCCACTTATTGTTTTGCATTGTCTTGATAAATGTTGTAAAATATCAATCAATATTCAACTGAAAAATCATATTTCCAGACCCATATTAAATGCAGAGGTTGAGAATGTTATTATTAAAAAGTTTACTCGAAGAGACATCATCCTGTAATCCTTATGTAGTGACTTATAATAATGATTTCTTTTCCTGTGACAATCTGCGGCTGCTTGAAAAAGGTGAAAAACATATTGAAGATAATGTTTTGTATATTGGCTATACATCAACCTTTAAAGAATGTTGCAAAAATCCAGTAAAATCTGCTTTTTTTCTGGTGAGAGATCGCCCGATTTCATATAAGGATATTTTACCTGACAGCTATACTATTGTAGAATACCCGGCGGGTACAGACATACTTATGCTTGGCAACAGGATTAAGGAATTGTTTTACAATGGCTGGGACTATTTTAACACATCCTCTGAATTGCTTAAATCTCTTTTATATGGAAACGATCTTTCCATTTTGGCAGAAAAGGCGGCTAAAATTTTAAAGAATCCTGTACTAATAATGGATGCAAGCTGTTCACTTCTTGCTTATTCAAAATCAGTCAAATATGAGGATGCGTCATGGTGCCAGCATATTGAAATGGGGGGCTTCAGCTTTGAGTATTCCGCAGCGATACGGCGCTTCAATGCATCTATAGTAATACCTAAGGACAGTACACCTTATATGCAGAAAAATGATATATCACCAGCCAGGAGATTGGTAAGCAGGCTCTATTCCGATGGAATTCACCTTGGCTTTTTTGTTACGCTGGAAACAAATCAGTTCTTTAGTGAGATAAAGCTTGAACTATACAAGCTAATTAGTGATGTTATTGCAAACATACTAAAATCAAACAAGAAATTATATATTGAAAAAGGATACCCCAATTATGAATCAATATTTATAGATTTAATCAATGGCCATTTTGTAAATAAAAGTTCATTTTTACGGGTCATCAGCCAAACCAAACTTATTGACAAAAACTATTTTCAATTACTTTGCATAGATATAAGCGATTATTCGTCAGCTGATATAAGAGACAACTTTTTGCTGCATTCAATGGAGGCTATACTTGGAAGGACCTGGTTATTTTATTACAATGAGAATATTATTGCAGTGGTGGATTTAAAAGGTGATGAATCGGGAATAAGTAAGAAATCCCAACTGAGCGACTTCTTTAAAAAATATAAGTTGCATACGGGATTAAGCTGTATATTCAATGATTTATATCAGCTTAACCAATTTTACCAGCAGGGAAAGAGGGCTTTGGAGGTAGCGAAAATACTACATTTCCCTGGTGTACTTTACGATTATGAGGATTGTAAACTGTATGATATGTTTTCAATTATTCAGAAGACGGGAGAACTGGATGGCAATGACTTGAAGGGATTTTGCCACTCAATAATTTATCGGATACAAGCTTTTGATAAAACTCATTCCTCAGAATATCTGAAAACTTTATGGACTTATTTGAACAGCAGTAAAAACATAATTAAAACTGCAAAAAAGCTTCATATACATAAAAACACTGCTACTTATCGTATCCAAAAACTGGAACAGCTTTTTTCAATAGATTTGACAGATGACTCACTTCTCTTTAAGTTGTACTATTCATATCTTTTATTATCATATTTGGATGGAGAAGGTCAGTAAAAATTTCTTGTTTGCTTTAAAGTAATAGTTCTATAACAAACTTGTTGTCTAAATAGCACCAACCTGTACATAAATGAATACATCCTTGAAAGCCTACATATAAGGCGGTTTCAACTTTTTGCTTGTATTGTAAGTACAACTGCAGGCAATCTTTTTCAGTCTTTATTCACATATAAAACGAAAGTCAATAATGCTACTATCCTTTTAGATAATAGAATTTTTAATTCGAATAAGGGCATAGAGCTCGCAAGTCAACGTGGAAAATCAACCTAACCAGCTAGTGCAGTAAAAACTAAATATTTAAATTAATAAGACATACGATTATCAGCTTGTTGCATTAAAATCGATTTTAATGGGGAGGGGATATTATGGCAGAGAAAATTTACAGGAATAATACCGTAGGTGGTCCTGTTAATGTTCATGTCGAAAATGAAAAGATAACACGTATACGTCCTTTGGATATTGATGAGAGCGATTATAAGGACTGGACAATAGAAGCTCGTGGAGCGAGCTTTACACCGCTAAGGAAGGTAACCCTTTCCCAGGTTGTAATGACCGAGAAAGATCGCCTGTATTCTCAAGATAGGCTTAAGTATCCTATGATCAGGGAAGATTTTGATCCCAACGGGAACAGGAATCCTCAAAACCGCGGCAAATCAGGCTATCGCAGAGCAAGCTGGGACGAGGCGCTTGATATGGTAGCCTCTGAAATTAAACGGGTCCAGTCTGAATTTGGAAAGGAGTCTGTTGCGGCAATCACTTCTTCACATCACAACTGGGGTAATGTAGGATATAAAAAGAGTGCCTTTTCACGATTCTTCAACTTTATTGGCTATACTGAGATCTGGGACAACCCTGACAGCTGGGAGGGCTTTCATTGGGGCGCAACACATACATACGGATACTGGTGGCGTTTAGGTGCACCCGAACAGTATGACCTGCTGGAAGATGCTTTGAAGAATACGGATATGATCGTTCATTGGTCCAATGATCCTGATACGACAAAAGGGTGTTATGCTGGTCAGGAGTCTGCGATATGGCGCGTATGGATGAAGCAGCTTGGTATCAAAATGGTATATATTGATCCTTTCTGCAACTTTACAGCTGTCAAGGATGCATATAAATGGATCGCTCCACGTCCGGGAACTGAGACAGCTTTGGCAGAGTCGATTGCATATGTCTGGATAACCGAAGGCTGCTACGATAAGGAATATGTAGACAGAAAGGCCCATGGCTTTGATGAATTCAAGTCATATATACTGGGCGAAAGTGATGGCAAGCCTAAGGATGCCTCATATGCAGAGGAGCTGACGGAAATTCCGGCGGCGACCATCAAAGCATTGGCACGTGACTGGGGATCAAAACGCACTATGCTCGCATGCGGAGCCCGTGGTGGCTGGGGCGGTTCCATGCGGTCCGCTTATGGTCACGAATTATCAAGATATATGATTCTGTTGTCTGCCATGCAAGGTATGGGCAAACCAGGGACCAACTTCTGGAGTGCAGTGCTGGGAGCGCCTATGAACTGCGACTTCATGTTCCCGGGATATGCGGATAAAGCAGGAAGCATAGCCAATTCGGCAGTTGCCAAAATTGTACCGGTCAATCCGGTTAATCAAAAACTTTACAGGATATTGCTTCCCAAAGCATTTACTGAGCCTCCGGTCAGCTGGCTTGGTGACGGATTCTGCGGAAGTTCCCTGGAGCAGCAATTTTCCCCACACAGGTATCCCATGGCTGGAAATTCTGAGGTTAAGCTTTTCTACCGTTATGGAGGGTCCTTCATTGGAACAATGACCGAAACCAATAAATATATTGACATGTATCAAAGTCCAAAGCTGGAATGTGTTGTATGTCAAGATATATGGCAGACACCGGAAACTTTGTTTGCTGATATCATTTTGCCAGCTTGTACAAATCTGGAGAGGGATGATATAGGCGAAGCTGGAAGTTCAGGGGGATATTCATTCCATGCTGCCAGCAGCAACAACCGCAGGATAGTGGTCTTACAGGAGAAATGCATAGAACCTTTATATGAATCCAAGTCTGACTATCAGATATTTGCAGATCTTGCAGGAAAACTGGGCTTTGGAGATCAATACACCGAAGGTTTAAATGAAAAAGGTTGGGTGCGACGGTTTTTCGAATTTTCAGACATGCCTAAATATATCACGTGGGAGGATTTTGAGAAAAAAGGTTATTTCGTTGTCCCTCTTCAGAAGGATTACAAACCTACACCTGCATATCGTTGGCTTTATGAGGACAGGGCATGCGACACACCAGATTCTTCACCCAGAAAGACAGATAAACTAAATACCTATTCGGGCAAGTTTGAGTTTGTGTCTGAAAGTTTAAAGCATTTCACCCCGGATGACACTGAACGAAGCCCGATGCCTACTTATAAGGATAGTTGGGAAGGTCATAAATCGGAACTATATGAGAAATATCCATTCCATTTAATCAGCCCACACCCGCGCCATGGCTTCCACACTCATTATGATGCCCATGCAAAATGGCTTTGGGAGATACCTGAGCACAGGGTTATCAAAGATGGCGACCCGTATATCGTAGTACGTATCCATCCTGATAACGCGAGAACAAAGGGGATAAAAGACGGAGATCTAGTAAAAATGTTCAACGACAGAGGCGTCGTGCTGGGAATAGCGAGATTGACAGAAAGGGTGCGGTTCAACGTCATACATTGCTTTACCTCCTCAGGTATATATAAACCCTTTGTACATGGGGAGCCGACTCCGGACAAGGGGGGCTGTGTCAACATCCTCACGTCTGCGCGTTTTATGTCTAAGAATGTTGCTGGAATGGCACAGAACTCAACTTTAATTGATATTGAGAAGTGGGAGGATATATAAGATGGCCAAATTCGGAATGGTAATCGATGTAGATTTATGTAACAGCTGCTATGCGTGCTTTCTTGCCTGTAAAGATGAACACTGCAATCAGGCTCATATGCCGGTATCCGCCCCACAACCCCATATGGGGCACCGCTGGATGAATATAAAAGATATTGAACGGGGCAAGTCGGCTAGAGTCAAAGTGGCTTCAATTGCGATTCCCTGCATGCATTGCGAAAATGCACCCTGTGAGAAAGCCGCCCATAATGGGGCTGTCACTCGAAGAGATAATGGTATTGTGCTGATTGATCCTGTGAAAGCAAAGGGCCAGAAGCAGCTGCTTGAAGCATGCCCGTACAATGCAATTTATTGGAATGAGGAAGAGGAATTACCCCAAAAATGTACATTGTGTGCCCACTTCCTTGATCAAGGCTATAAGGAACCACGCTGTGTTGAGGTTTGCCCGACAGGGGCTCTGGTTTTCGGAGATCTGGACGATCCTGAAAGTTTGGTTTCAAAGAAGCTTGCCCAGGGTGCTGTTGTACTGGAACCTGGCAATGAAGCAATGAATACCCGCGTAAGATATCTGAACCTGCCCGGAATGATGGTGGCAGGAACCATCTTCCTGCCCGATATCAGGGAATGCGCTGAAGGAGCGGAGGTAACCCTGACCGGAAATGGAATGACAAAGTCTGTATTCGCTAACATATATGGTGATTTTGAATTCGAGGATCTTCCCAGTGGAATGGAATATGAACTAAAAATTGAACTGGATGGATATAAACCCTGGAATACAAGGCTGAAGACTGATGATAATTGGGTGGAAGGAAATCTGGAGCTTCAGAAATTACTGACTGAGTAAATCGGATTCTATTGAAATAAATATAGCATTTGGAGGTGCAATAATGGACCCTATCCTGGTTGGACTTATTGGAATATTTCTCTTGCTGGTATTGCTTTTCATGGGTATGCAGGTCGGAATGACAATGCTGATCGTAGGCTTCCTTGGGTTTGCATACATCGTGAATATTCAAGGGGCTATGGGCATACTGAAAACCATATTTTATACTACAGGTGGCAGTTATACACTGACTGTAATACCTTTGTTTGTGCTGATGGGTCAATTTGCTTTTTATTCAGGGTTGAGCAAGCAGCTGTATAATGCCTGTTACAAATGGCTTGGCTTTTTACCCGGGGGTCTGGGTGTGGCAACCGTTGGAGCATGTTCGTTTTTTGCGGCAATATGTGGTTCAAGCACCGCTACGGCAGCAACCTTTGGTTCAGTTGCCATTCCCGAAATGAAAAAATATAAGTATGATGATGGCCTGGCAACTGGCGCCGTTGTTGCAGGTGGAACGCTGGGCATACTCATTCCGCCGAGTGTCGGTTTTATTGTGTACGGTATCATTACCGAACAATCCATCGGAAGATTATTTGCAGCAGGGATTATCCCGGGAATTTTTTTGTGCCTGTGCTATATGGGTGTTGTTGTTATTCAGTGCATTAAAAAACCCGAACTTGGACCACCAAGCGAACACTTCACATGGACGGAAAAATTTAAAGCGCTTTTAAATGTACTTCCGGTACTGATTCTCTTTATTGTTGTTATTGGTGGAATATTCATAGGTTTGTTTACAGCAAATGAGGGTGCTGCAGTAGGTGCTTTCGGCTCTTTCCTTTACCTTGTATGGCGCAGACAGGCAAGTATGAAGAATATAATGAAATCCCTTATGGATACAATCAGAACAACGGCAATGATATTCTTAATAGTAATTGGAGCATACGTTTTCGGATTTTTTCTGGCGGTATCAAAAATACCTATGTCACTTGCGGATACAATATCAGGGCTTGATGTAAACAAATATGTAATATTGATTCTTATATTGATACTGTATGTCTTCATGGGGGCACTGATGGACTCACTATCCATGATCCTGCTGACTGTGCCCATCTTCTTCCCGGTAATCATGGCTCTGGGATTCGATCCCATATGGTTTGGTGTGCTTATGGTCCTCATGCAGGAGATGGGACAAATAACACCCCCTGTAGGCATGAACATTTTCGTAGTGAAAGGTATCGTAGGCGATTCAGTAAAAATGAGTACCATTATCCGTGGAGTTTTACCTCACGTCTTTGCTATTATCGTAGTCATTTTCATCATGGTTATATTCCCGCAGATACCATTGTTATTGCCTAACCTTTTATATAAATAAATCCAAAAAATGTGGAAGAAGGTGCAGTAGTGAAGGAATTGTTGAAATTTTTAGACAAGATCAGTTTGGGCCTCGGAAGATTAAGTGCATTCTTTACATTTGCCATGATGCTCGTTATGGTTGCGGATATTCTTTTAAGATTCTTATTTAACAGTCCGATCATAGGTTCTTACGAGATTATAGAACAAATGATGATAGTTGTGGTATTTTTCGCTTTTGCCCATACACAGGCAGAAAAGGGACATATCGCCGTTGATATTGTTACAACTGTCCTGCCGAGAAAGGTCAGGGATGTTTTTTCCGTAATAACCTTGTTGATGGGAACAGTCATGACGGTTATTGCAGTATACGCGAATCTTGGCCAAATTAGTGGGGCTATAGAGAGTAAGGCTACTACATCGGTACTTTACATTCCACTCTACCCATTTTATATTGCCGTAATGATAGGTCTTGCAGTTTTCTGCCTTTGTCTGGTTGTTGATTTAATCAAGGCTGTAGCTGATTTGTTTGATGTTAAAGGTTTAAGGATTGAAAGCGGAAATTGAATTATGGGATTAATTAACAGGCAATAAAAATTACAAATAAACAGGAGGTTAAAATCATGAAAAAAGGAACATGGCTAATTCTGGTTGTATTTCTGGTAAGTGCTGTTTTTCTTCCCGGGTGTAGTAGCAACAATGATGCCCAGTCAGGAACTGAGGCTACCGTAGCAGCTGCGACAACTGCAGCAACTGAAGCAACTGCAGCAACTGAGGTTACAAAAGCAGGCGAGGTCATTGAGCTAAAGCTGCACCACCATGACCCACCAACTGCAACAGTTGCCAAGTCTCTGGAGGCATGGGCTAAACGCGTGGAAGACAGATGCGACGGCAAAGTCAAAATTACCATCTATCCTTCAGCGACATTGGGAAGTGCAAAAGATGCATACGACATGGTTAAAACAGGTGTTTGTGATATTGCCTGGGGCTTTACAGGATTTTTCCCTGGTGTATTCCCGGTAACCGAGGGCTTAAGCCTTCCCATGCTTGGCGTGGAAAATTGTATGCAGGGAAGTATGATAATGATGGACATGTTCGAGAATACTGATTATTTGACAAAAGAATACAGCCAGGTAAAGGTTCTTTATGTCCAAGGTCTATCGGCATATCCAATAGCAACCAACAAGAAGGAAGTTAAGACCATTGAGGATTTGAAAGGTCTTAAGTTGAGGGCACCCGGCGGACCGCCTACCACATTCCTCAAGAATGTTGGCGCAGCACCGATGAACATACCGTCGCCGGAGTTGTATACATCACTTGAGCGTAGTGTAATTGATGGATATGTTTTTGACTGGACAGGAATTGCAGCATTTAAGCTCCAGGAACAGACAAAATATATATTGGATTGCGGTATTTCCACAGCGGCCAGCTGGAATGCCATGAATTTGGACAAATGGAACTCCCTGCCTGATGATGTCAAGGCGGCATTTGAAGCAGAAAGTGGAATGGAAGGAGTAAAGGAGATCAGTACTTACTGGGATAATGCAAAAAACGAACTTGCTTCAACAGTATTCAAGGATAAGATAAGTACTCTGTCACCTGAAGAAAAAGCACGTTGGCAGGAACAGGCAAACAAGGTAGCCCAGGATTGGATTAAGGAAATGGATTCAAAAGGATATAAAGGTCAGGAAATTTACAACAAGTATGTTGAGCTGGCAGCAAAATACAAGAAGTAGCAAAGAATTAATGCAATACTCTCAATGACAGTAAAAACACCTGCCCAAAAATGAACTGCTCCCCTGTCTACTTGACAGGGGGGCAGTTCAAAAAACAGGTGTTTTTTTGCTGTTAAATTACATCAGTGGTATATTAATATATAGAGAATATTTTTCAAAGTTTAACTAATAAACTATAACTAAAACGAAGGGGAGGGATTATTAATGTCATCACATGATGATGTGCAATTACCAGTGGAGCAGGATGGGGACGATGAAGATCATGGTGTTTTTCTGACCAGTGCGGCAGATATGATGGAAGCGGAGATAATTGAAGGGCTCTTGAAAACAGAGGGTATCCCAGTCATGTTGAAGCATAAGGATGCTGGAGGTTACATCGTAATTTTTACGGGAAATACCGTTTGCGGGGTTGATCTTTATGTGCCATCGAGGCTGTACGAAAAAGCCAGCGAGATAATGAACGCCAAAATCGAGTTCCCGGAGGATTTTTCCGGAACCGACGAAACCGAAGATAATGATGAGGCAGAAGAAGCGGAAGTTACTGAAGATAATGATGAAGCCGAAGAAGCAGAAGTTACCGAAGAACCCGAAGAAACCGAAGAAACCGAAGAAACCGAAGAAACCGACAACAAGTAACAGGGAGGATGAAACATGTCAAAAGGATTCGATGGAGTACGTGATCTTATTATAAAAAACAGGACATACAGAAGGTTCCATGAGGATGTGGAAATCGACCGCAGCACCCTTGAAAGTCTTCTGGATCTAGCCCGGCTATCTTCATCAGGCGCCAATCTGCAACCCTTGAAATACATCCTGTCATATGAGAAGGACAAGAATGCCAATGTTTTCAACAGTCTGAAGTGGGCAGGCTATCTCTCGGATTGGGACGGGCCGGTTGAGGGGGAGAGACCGTCAGCATACATCATTGTGCTTGGAGACCGGGAAATAAGCAAAAACTATTTCTGGGACCATGGCATAGCAAGTCAGAGCATCCTGTTGGGAGCCTGTGAATTGGGATTGGGAGGCTGCATGTTCAATTCTGTTGATAGAGATGGACTGAGGTCGGCATTAAATATTCCAGTAAGATATGACATCCTTCTGGTCATTGCCCTTGGCAAGCCAAAGGAAACGGTCATCCTTGAAGAACTAAAGCAGGACGGGGACATTAAGTACTGGCGGGATGAAAACAGGATTCACCATGTACCGAAACGCAGGCTGGAGGATTTGATACTTGATATTTGACAAAATCTTTGTAGCCAAAAGTTATTAAGTCAACTTTCAGTTGTGTTATTAAGTCACTTTGCAAGATATATTACAGCAATGATTATGGGTTGATGTATCAAATATATCGGCAATGTTTTCTGACCAATTTTGTTTATCATGTTATCCTTCAAATCACATTTAAACATACTGCACTTTCCGTTGTAAATAAATTTACCCAAGGATATCCCAAATAGAAAGATACCAGACCATGGCAATAGCGGATAATAGTCGTAAGAAACAAAGGAGTTGCTGGTCAAACCGAGAGGTAACAAGTAATCGAAGGATAATTTAACATTATTGACATAGATACCCAGTGCAATTATAAAAATGCCCAACAATAACAACTTGTATTTGCCTATTTTGCTGAGTAATGGTGACAGCAGCATACTAATCCCTAGAAAGTGCAATATTCCAAACTTGATGCCATATTCAGGGTTGTATATATGAGTTACTATAGAAATAGCCAATGCAATACCTAAGACTTTGAGGGCTCGTTTGGTAATTCTTCCATTTAACGAGGCGCAGACTCCGGAAATTAGCATGAAAAGTATGGCGGAAATCTTTCCTAAAATATAATTGACTCCATCTGAGTAACTGATCGGAAGATTAACAAACTCTTTCAGATCATATATTATATGAAAGTATATCATTAGAATAAGGGCAATTCCTCTTAGAAAATCCAGTTCCCATATCCTGCTTTTATTAACAACATGATTTTCCATAAAATTATCCTGTACAATTCCATAAAACTATCCTGCACAATTCCATAATAATCTCGCGTGATAACTTTTAATCCCGTGTTTAATTATCCCGTAATAAATCCTATTTATGCAGGATTATGATAAGCTTTTCTTGATACGTTTGTTTTCATACATCAGTGCATCAATATGTTTTTGAAATTCTGCCACTTTCATGTGGGAATTGCAGTCGTACAAGGAATAGCCCATACTGATGCTGATTTTATAAGGCTTGGAACTGTTATCGTTAAACCATTTAATACAGCTGTTAATTCTGCCGATTGTCGCATTAAGATCATCAATGGATGACAAATCCAGAATAATATAGAATTCATCTCCACCAAAACGCGCAATAAAATCATTTGCTCTGATACAGCTTCGAAGCAGCTTTGCCGTAGTCTCCAGCGCTTCATCTCCAACAATATGGCCAAAGGTGTCATTAATGGATTTAAAGTTGTCCATATCAGCCAGAATTGCTGAAAAAGTTTTATTCGAAGTGCTGGTGCGGATTTTTTCCTTTAAATAAACGTCAAGCTTTTTGCGGTTATTTACTCCTGTAAGATAATCGGTGTAAATAATTCGGCTTTGGACATTGAAAAATACTATTAAAATGGACAATACAACACTATTCAGAATTATCGAAATCCCATAAAAAAGTATTTGCAAAATGATACAAATCAAGGGAGGAACTGTGAAAAATAAAAGTGAGAAGAAAAACTTCTTTTCGATTTTTTTATGATTTGCTGCTATTAACACAAAGGCTGCAAGCATGATAATCGTTGTCACGGCAACTGAAAGTCCATATAGTGGTCCCCTGTGATAAATATTATCTGAATCAATATAGTAAAACCATCCCCAAAACAGTGATATTACCACTATAACCGCGTTTATAATGTTTATAGCAAACAGCGGATACATCATCCGTTTAGTCTTTGTACCTTCATGGAATACTTGATAATGTGCATATAGTAACCAAAGTGACGGCAAGACAGGGCCTAATATGAAAACCAGAAAATTGCCTGAATGATTGATAATAGGATAAAGTGTATCCGGGTTCCCGTCAAATCTACTCAGTATATCTACAAAAAGCATCAAAGCTGTGACTTCCAGGATCTTTGAATATAGCTTGTTCTGTAGAGAACCTGGCTCAGCATGTTTTAAGTGATGTATATAAATAATAATAATCAACAAAATGGAATATATATTTATTATCATGTTGTTTGTTAAACTCAAGTACCGTACACTCCTTTTGAAAGACTACTGTCAATGCCTATAATACTACTTTTAGCTGCACCATACAATAAGAAACACGGAACATCGAAGTTCCGTGTTTCCTTATACGACCTGCTTAAGCCTGCCATTTTCACCGTTCTTATACCAGTGCTTTTTCCTTAAGGTACGCATTAAAGGTGTTTTCCAGGTTATCGGAATCGGAAGCCTCCCTGAAGAGCGGACCGTCACAGATTACCTGCAGTCTTGCCTTGCCATCCTCAAATCGGAAACTTTCGGTATACAACACCCTGTTGCCATTTCCAGGCCAGAACGCTTTTGTTGCATCTTCAAGGTCTACTCCCTTGTATTCGGGAACAGCGACTTCAATCTCTTCAAATAAGCATTCCGGACAGCAGTATTCTTCAGCCTTGCTGAAAGCTTCAGCTACCATCATGATCGCATCGCAGTTGTCGACTCCTGCAAGGGTTGGTATAGCCTGATTCAGTATCTGGATCCTTCTCTCGGAGCTTGTGAAGGTTCCGCAGGATTCTGCAAAGCCCGCTCCAGGAAGGACTACATCAGCCTTAAGCGCAGTTTCGGTAAGGTGAGTGTCCTGAACAACCAGCAGCTTCAATCCACTGAGATCGAGTCCAGCAGGGTTTTCACCAAGAATGAACATCCCTTTTACCGAACCGTCGGCCACGTCGGCCATTACTGCCGCGGGGCCTTTACCGGCTCCGAGGTCTGAGAGACCCTGGCTGTTTGCTTTTGGCTTCAGCTGTATGATACCGCTCCTTGGCTTGCCGATATGACCGGCCACAAGTGCCAGATCTGCGAGAAGCCTTGCACCGTCATCGGTCACATGAGCCTGGTCGAACACTATCATAGACTTTTTGGCTCCTGCATAAACTGCTGCAATCTCTGCTGCGTCGTTGCCTGCAGTCACTCCTGCAAGGCTTTCCATTAAGGCTGCAAAGCCTGTAACTTTAGCTTCAGCTGGCGTCTTGCCGCTGTCAGCGACTGCCTTTATGATTTCTTTAATAAAACCTAAGCTGTTTTCAGGACATACGCTCTTCGAGGCCCATTCGTTAACCTGTGATTTAAAGGGGTTTATAACAATAAGCTTTATACCCTTTGCTGTGGCTTCCTTAATCTTGAGGCCGACTATCGGATGGTTCTTCATTATATCGGAGCCTACAAGCAGTATGACCTCCGTTGCAAGCAGTTCATCGAAAGCATTGGTTGAAGCGTCGTAGCCCAGTATGTCCTTAATTCCGCCTTCAAAACCGTTGAAGGAGAATATGTTGTCAGTTCCGAGGGTCTCGCTTGCAAGCTTGACAGCTGCGTATATCTCTTCGTTGGTGTATCTGTCTGATACAGATACTGCCAGTGAGTTTCCGCCGTGCCGGGAAGCAAGGCTTTGAGCGCTCTTTACTATTGTCAGCAGTGCTTCGTCCCAGTCGGTTTCAACCAGTTTTCCATTCTTCTTAACCAGAGGATTAATAAGGCGTGTACCCTTTTCTGCCATATTAAAGCCGAACCGCCCCTTGACACAGAGCAAGCCGTTGTCAACCTTACTCTCCTTGTCGGGAACAGCTTTGATCAGAAGCTCTCCGTTGGTCTTCAGCTTGAGGTTGCATCCTACGCTGCAGAACGAGCAGACAGACTTTGTATCTTCAGTCTTGAGAGGAACAGGCTTGTCAATTGTAAGACGCTCCTGCAGGGCTCCAGTGGGGCATACGGATACGCACTGGCCACAGGAAATGCAGCCTGTCTCACGGAGAGGTAAATCAAATTCCGGCTGAACGATTGTCTCAAAACCTCTGTTTACGAGGCCAAGGGCATCTATACCCATTACTTCGTCGCAGACCCTTACGCACAGACCGCAGAGTATGCACTTGTCAGGATTGCGATCGATGAAGGGATGGTCTTCCTTAACCTTGCGGCTATGAGTCTCACCTGCAATCCTGGCGGGATTTACATCATACTGGTTGGCCAGGTTGAGGAGCCTGCATTCGAAGACGTCGCCGCAACCGCATTCCAGACAACGTTTTGCATCTTTTAAGGCCTGTTCCTCGGTATAACCATGAACTACCTCACTGAAGTTGCCCTTTCTGTCTGCGGGGGTTGTATGAGACATATGGGGCCTGTGTGCCTTGGGCCTGTCGGCGAAGGTCTCTTCGTTGATGTCGGTTCTCTTTACAATATATGGCTCCTTATATGGAATCACTTCACCTTCGAGATAGCTGCAGATGATTTCAGCTGCCTTCTTGGCATGAGCGATGGCTGTTATTGCAATGCCCGGCCCGTCATTTATGGCATCACCGCCGGCAAATACACCGGGGAGATTGGTTGTGAAGGTGTTAGCATCAGCTGCTATTGTATTTTTCTTTGTCAGAGCGATGCCATCCATGCCTGCAGGCACTACCTGTTGGCCTATTGCCGCAATGATGGTATCTACTTCGAGAAGCTTTTCGGCACCCTTTATGGGAACAGGTGTCCTTCTGCCGCTGGCGTCGGGCTCGCCCAATTCCATCTGTTGGAGCTTGAAGGCCTTGACCATGCCATCTTCTCCTACAATTTCAATCGGAGCTACAAGGAACTCAAACCTGACGCCTTCTTCCTCGGCTTCAACGATCTCAACTTCTTCCGCCGGCATTTCCGAACGTGTTCTCCTATATATCAGATAAACTTCCTCAGCACCCATGCGCACTGCTGTGCGGCATGCATCCATAGCAACGTTTCCACCACCTACGACAGCTACCTTCGAACCCAGATTTACATGATTGTTCAGTGCGACGTCTTCCAGGAAATCTATGCCGCCAAGAACGCCTTCCAGCTCTTCGCCGGGGCATCTGAGGCTGGTGCTGGCCCATGCGCCTATGGCAATGTAGACTGCGTCATAGTTGTTTCTGAGGTATTCGAGGGTTACATCCCTGCCTACCTTGATGTTTGTCTTTATTTCCACTCCCATATTTTCGATGGTTTCAATTTCCTGATCCAGTATTTCCTTGGGGAGCCTGTATTGGGGGATACCATACCTTAGCATCCCGCCGGCCTGTGGCATTGCTTCGAGTATTTCGACACGATGGCCTTTCTTTGCCAGGAAATATGCAGCAGTAAGACCCGAAGGGCCGCCGCCGATGATGACAATGCTCTTTCCTGTTTTATCTTCAAGCTCGGGAACAAATACGTCTCCGGATTCCAGATCCACATCAGCGGCGAAGCGCTTCAACCACGCTATGGACACCGGTTCCTCGACAAGCTGCCTGCGACAGGCTTCTTCGCAAGGATGCGGGCATACCCTGCCAATGCTCGCCGGAAGCGGCAGCTGTTCCTTTATCAGTTCCAATGCCTCACGGTAGTTACCGTTGGCGATAAGTCCGACATAACCCTGGCAGTCTGTTTTGGCAGGACATGCCTCACGGCAGGGAGGACGGCAATCGCCCGTATGGTCTGAAAGCAGAAGCTCCAATGCTATCTGTCTTGATCCTCTTACCCTGTCTGTCTCGGTCTTTACCACCATGCCATCTGAAATCTCTGTAGCACATGACCTTACAAGCTTTGGGTTTCCTTCAACTTCAACAATACACAAACCGCATGCACCGTATATTTTTATTCTCTCATCGTAACAAAGGGTTGGTATTTCAATTCCGTTTGCTTTTGCAACCTCCAGGATCGTTTGCCCGGGGTGGCCGACCACTTCGATACCATTTATATTAAGCCTGAAATTCGCCATAATAATTTCTTCCTTTCATTTAATAATTACTTTTGCTCCTGCATTTACCGATATATCGCTGTTGTTGCTCTACCGATTTCAGTCCACCCTGACCGCCTTGAAACGGCAGACATCATAGCAGTTGCCACATTTTGTACAAAGGCTGCTGTCGATGGCGTGGGGCTTTTTCAATTCGCCGCTGATGGCCTTAACAGAGCATTTGCGTGCACAAAGTGTGCAGCCGGTACATACACTGGTATCGATTGAATAGGTCAGAAGTGGCTTGCACTTCTTTGAGGGGCATTTTTTATCGTATATATGCTTTTCATATTCGTCGCGGAAATAACGGATTGTGCTCTGCGCAGGGTTTGGAGCCGACTGGCCCAGACCGCATAAAGAGCCGTCCTTGATTTTCACTGCCAGCTCGGAAAGTAACTCGATATCTCCATCTTTGCCGTTTCCGTCGGCGATGCGGTTCAATATCTCCAGCATCCTTTTGGTTCCCAGACGGCAGTGGTAGCACTTGCCGCAGGATTCCTTCTGTGTGAAATCCAGAAAGAACCTTGCCATATCGACCATGCAGGTATCTTCGTCCATGACTACCATACCACCTGATCCCATGATAGCACCGGTCTTTGTTATTGATTCATAATCTATGGGTGTATCCAGAAGGTGTTTGGGTATACAGCCACCTGAAGGGCCGCCCATCTGTACTCCTTTGAAATCCTTGTCCTCCTTGATGCCTCCGCCAATTCCATAAATGACTTCGCGGAGGGTGATGCCCATCGGTACTTCAACAAGACCACCGCGTTTGATTTTTCCAGCCAGGGCGAACACCTTGGTACCCTTGCTTGTCGCTGTACCCATGGCTGCGAATGCATCGCCGCCATTGCTTATGATCCAGGGCACATTTGCATATGTCTCAACATTGTTTATGTTCGTAGGTTTCTGCCAATATCCCTTTTGAGCAGGAAAGGGAGGCTTCAGTCGGGGCATTCCTCTCTCTCCTTCAAGTGAAGCGATAAGAGCCGTTTCCTCACCGCATACGAATGCGCCGGCACCTGCCTTTATCCTGAGGTCGAAACTGAAGCCGGTTCCCAGGATGTTGTTGCCCAGCAGGCCTTTTTCACGTGCCTGATTGATTGCCAGTTCCAGTCTTTTGATTGCGAGGGGATATTCAGCCCTTACATAGAAAATGCCTTCCTTGGCGCCTATTACATAGCCGGCTATCATCATGCCTTCCATAACGTTGTTGGGGTCGCTTTCGAGGACGCTTCTGTCCATGAAAGCACCCGGATCGCCTTCATCGGCATTACATATGATATATTTTGGTGAACCGGCAGCCTTAAGTGCCGCATCCCATTTGAACCAGGTGGGGAAGCCGGCGCCGCCCCTGCCTTTCAGGCCGGATTTCTTTATTTCTTCTATTACAGTCAGTGGGGTCATTTCCTTCAGGCACTTTTCGAACGCCTGGTATCCTCCTGCTGCTATATAATCTTCAATATTTTCAGGATCGATATTGCCGCAATTTCTCAAAGCAACGCGGGTCTGCTTTTTCAGGAAACCCATGTCATCCTCGGAGACCAGCCCTTCTGTGACAACGGTGCTCCCAACGACATGCTTTTCAATTATCTGTTTGGCCATCGCTTCAGTTACCTTGCCATACAAGGATACATTTCCATTTTCATCAAACACCTCAACCAGGGGCTCATTAAAACACATACCTATGCAGCCTGTGCGCTCAACGACCAGTCCAAGGCCTTTTTCCGCGATTTCATGCTCAAGTGTACTCAACACTTTTCTTGCTCCGGCAGCTATGCCGCAGCTTCCAAATCCGACACGAACCCTCATTGCTGCACCCCCTGTCCATTTTTTTCATTATTGTATATGTCCCTGATGATTTTCCTTGCCGATTCCGGTGTCAGCTTTCCGTATGCCTCTCCGTTGATCATCATGACCGGTGCAAGACTGCAGCAGCCGAGGCATGCTACGTTTTCCAGAGTAAACATATTGTCCGGAGTGGTCTCTCCATCCTTTATATTTAGTTCTTCGCCTATTGCGTTTTCGATTTTTTCCGATCCATTAACATGGCAGGCTGTACCCTGGCAAAGAAGGACCAGGTATTTCCCGATTGGCTTGAACCTGAACTGGGTATAGAAAGTGGCGGCTCCAAGAACCTTCGCAGGTTTGACTCCGGTTTCCCTGGCGATCAGATCAAGCGCCGATTTGGGCAGATAACCGTAGATCTCCTGGGTTGCCTGTAGAATCGTGATAAGGCTTCCTTTTATATTTTTATATTTCGTTATTACGGGATCGATAAGATTAAGATCCACGCTTGCATCGGGGAACCTGACTTCCAGGGTTTTTGCATTACAGCAGTCACATGCCATTGTGTTCACACTCCTCTATAAAGTGATGTATGTTTTGAATTTATCAGTAAAAATGCAGCAAATGTATACAGATTTAACAAGAATTGTTTCTATCAACTATACATAAGGTTTGTAGCAAGTTGTAATTATTATAAATGATTAACTAACCCCTTTCAAGCATTATCAAATTTTACTTGTACGGATGACATTACAAAATCCTCTGAATAGCGCTGATATAGGCTTTGTACGTTTTTTGCAAATATCATATCAAGCCTTGACAAATATTCGCCGAGTTTGTATAATAACTTTGCATCACGGCTGTAAATAATATGATCGGGCAATGAAAAATGCAACAAAGAGGTTTATAATATGCGGGATTAACTCAGTGGTAGAGTGTCACCTTGCCAAGGTGAAAGTCGCGAGTCCGAATCTCGTATCCCGCTCCAGCGGGTGTAGTTCAATGGTAGAACATCAGCCTTCCAAGCTGATTGCGTGGGTCCGATTCCCATCACCCGCTCCATTATGAAAAAGGAGCCGGCTGATTACTTCAGACGGCTCCTTTTTGTAACTTAAGGCATTGCTCTATGAGCAACCTTACTCTTTGTACAATTCCAATTATTCTTGTATTATTTTGTGTACAATCATGTACCTTTAAGTATACAATGTACAAAAATAATTGTTATAATAATATCAATTGTTGAATTTTGTGTTTCGGCACGTTATAATTTAGCATGATTAAGAATTATTAACAGTCGTTATTTAGAAAACAAATTTTTTTTATGGGAGGATGTAGAGAAATGAATCTACAGTCAAATACCGGAGTAATAAGATCCGGTAAAACAGTGAAAACTCTTGCTGCAGTTTTGTTCAGCATGTTGGTATTCATGTTTTCACCTGTCATTGCATTCGCAAGCGAAGCTGACCTCGTAATTCCTCAGCTCTCTAACGGACAGAACACTCTGCTTATAATAGGAATGTTCGTATGTCTGCTGGGAATGCTGTTTGGTTTTTACCAATTTCTAAGGGTCAAAAAATTGAGGGCGCACAAGTCAATGCTTGATGTTGCCGCCATCATTTATGAAACATGTAAAACATATCTGTTGCAACAGGGAAAATTCCTTCTGCTGCTGCTGGTATTTATCGGTGTATGTATAGCGTTCTACTTCGGTTTCCTATCGAATATGCATGCAGGCGGTGTTGTACTTATTCTTGTCTGGACTGTTATCGGTATTCTGGGTTCCTATGGTGTTGCATGGTATGGAATCCGTATGAACACCCTGGCAAACAGCAGGATGGCTTTTGCCTCACTCGAAAGAAAACCACTGAAACTCCTTAACATCCCGCTAGATGCAGGGATGAGCATTGGTGTTCTTCTTATATGTGTTGAGCTTTTCATGATGCTCATCATTTTGAGGTTCATTCCAAGAGAACTCGCCGGTGCATGCTTCATAGGTTTTGCCATAGGTGAATCCCTTGGCGCCAGTGCTCTCCGTATAGCAGGCGGTATCTTCACAAAAATCGCCGACATCGGATCGGACCTCATGAAAATCGCATTCGGAATCAAAGAGGATGACCCACGTAACCCTGGTGTTATAGCCGACTGTACCGGCGATAACGCTGGCGATAGCGTAGGACCTACTGCAGATGGTTTTGAAACCTATGGTGTAACAGGTGTAGCACTTATATCCTTCATAGTGCTGGCTGTCGGCGGCGGTGACGCATTGCTGCAGAGCAACCTTCTCGTATGGATATTCGTTATGCGTATCCTTATGATCATCACATCGGTAGCTTCCTTCTATATAAACAAGATAGTCAGCCAAGCCCAGTATTCAAAGGTTGATGATCTGGATTTCGAAAAGCCCCTTACAAACCTTGTATGGATAACTTCGATTCTTTCAATAATAGTTACCTTCATCGTCAGCTATCTTCTCATCGGACCTGGTTCCGAAGTATATACAAAATCAACAAATCTTTGGCTGGTACTTTCTGCAATAATCAGCTGCGGTACTCTCGGCGCTGCACTTATACCCGAGCTTACAAAGGTCTTCACCAGCGGAAAATCCGCACATGTTCAGGAAGTCGTTAAAGCATCCAGAGAAGGCGGATCTTCCCTGAATATTCTTGCAGGCCTTATTGCAGGTAACTTCAGTGCCTTCTGGCAGGGAATGGTATTCTTTGTCCTCATGTTGGCTGCTTACCTCTTCAGCACTCAGGGATTAAGCGACATAATGATTTATCCTTCAATATTCGCCTTCGGCCTTGTGGCCTTCGGCTTCCTTGGAATGGGTCCTGTAACTATCGCAGTTGACAGCTATGGTCCTGTAACCGACAATGCTCAGTCAATCTATGAGCTTTCACTCATCGAAACGATTCCGGATGTCGACAAGGAAATTGAAAAGGATTTCGGCTTCAAACCAGATTTCGAAAAAGCTAAACATTACCTCGAAGCAAACGACGGTGCAGGCAATACCTTCAAGGCTACAGCAAAACCCGTTCTTATCGGAACAGCTGTTGTTGGCGCCACAACAATGATATTCTCACTTATACTTGTTATAGAGAAGGTTCTGAATGTTAAGCCTGAAACCATTCTTAACCTGCTTAATCCTTATACATTACTTGGCTTCATCTGCGGCGGCGCTGTAATCTACTGGTTCACCGGCGCATCCACACAGGCTGTTTCCACCGGTGCTTACAGGGCTGTTGAATACATCAAGAAGAACATATCCCTTGATGAGAACGCCGACCAGAAGGCATCCACTGAGAAGTCCAAGGAAGTTGTAAAGATATGCACGCAGTATGCACAAAAGGGTATGTTCAACATATTCATTGCGATATTCTCCTTTGCTCTTGCATTTGCGTTCATTTCAGCACCGACAAGCACCAGCAATGATTCAGTTTCGTTCTTTATATCGTACCTGATTTCAATTGCTGTGTTCGGTCTCTTCCAGGCAATATTCATGGCAAACGCAGGCGGTTGCTGGGACAATGCCAAGAAGGTCGTTGAAGTCGATCTGAAGGAAAAGGGAACTCCCCTCCACGAAGCATGTGTTGTTGGTGATACTGTAGGCGATCCCTTCAAGGATACCTCCTCAGTCGCCCTCAACCCAATCATCAAGTTCACTACCCTCTTTGGATTGCTGGCAATGGAAATAGCAATAACCGAAGCCTTTAGAGGAGTTGCAAAATATATCGGAGTCTTCTTCCTGATAGTTGCCCTCGTATTCGTATGGCGTTCCTTCTATAAAATGAGGATTCCAGTTACGAAAGACTAATTCTGAAGAGTAACTCAGAAAACCTGTTCCAGCGGATGATCGTAAAGATCTCCGCTGGTTTTTTTTAAGCTGGTTTCTTTTAAGATTGTCCAATTTTTGAAATATTGATATAATCATAGCAGTATTCTGAAAGCCACTGACTAACAACAAAGCCAACGATTTTTATTACATCTGTTGCAGGTTCGCATTATTTAAATTCCGGATATCAATTCCCATTGGATACAACTATAAAGGAGGGTTTTTATATGAGAAGGTTGATCCCCTTGTTTCTGTGTATAATTTTTATTGCCGGTCCGCTTATTCCGGCAGTAGCCTCAGGGAGTTACAGCGGTGCATCGTCATGGGCTGAAGCCGAACTTGAAAGGGCTGAGGGGTATGGGCTCATACCAGACAGTGTAAGAGGCGATTTCTCGTTACCAATAACCCGGGAAGAATTTGCAGAAACAGTCGTCAAGCTTTACGAAACCTACATGGGCAGGAATGCCCGGACAGGAAACGCATCTTTCACAGATACTACCAACCCTGAGGTGCTTAAAGCAGCTTACCTTGGCATTGTAACCGGGGTCGGAGGGGAGCTTTTTGCTCCGAAAGCCCAGGTAACACGCGAGCAGATGGCTTCAATGATATTGAGGACTTTAAAGCTGCTGAAGCCGAATGACGATTATTCAATCTCCAATGTGACCAGGTTCACCGACGATTCCAAAATCTCCATCTGGGCTGTTGAGGGAGTCTACTATAGTGCCGGAAAGGGAATAATAAAGGGAGTGGGTGAAGGGAGGTTCGATCCGGCTGGAAACTGCTCAAGGCAGGCGGCAGTGATCGTATCGACCAGAACCTATGAGTTTTTAAATGGCATTGCAATATCAACACCTGTACCGACCGCGACCCCGGCTCCTGAGAACCTGTCGGTGTCATCAGAGACGGGTATAAGACTTTCCGCCGGCGAGAATTACAGCCTTGCAATACTTGAGGATGACTCCCTCTGGGGTTGGGGCTTTGATAACGGTGTCCACTTCGGACTAAGGTTCTCCCATGATGGGCAGGGGTTTGTATACGAGCCTGCTAAAATAATGGATGACGCCAAATGGGCTTGTGCAGGCTGGGGCACCTCCCTGGTCATAAAAAATGACAATTCCCTGTGGGCATGGGGTGATAACATGCCGAGTGTCGGCGAGGACAGGCTGCCATTTTCTCTGCTGCCTGAAAAAGTGATGGATAATGTGATTTCGGCTGCAAGTGGTGGATGGTATGTCCTTGCGGTGAAATCAGACGGGTCGTTGTGGGTTTGGGGGGACAACAAGGGACCCAGATTCAATAACAGCCTCAAGAAGACCGACGGTAAACAATGGTTCATGACCCCCGTCCTTAAGCCGACCAAATTCATGGACGGCGTCAAAAAAGTAGTTGCGAATAGTGACGCCTACTGTATCCTGAAAACAGACGGGACCCTCCTGAATTATGGCAACTCGGTAAGCAGCAGCAAAAAACAGACCTATAACGGTATGGAATTCGATGTACTTGCAACTGGAGTCAAGGATATGAGCATGTCCGCCGGAGAGGTTTATTTCATAAAGAGCGACGATTCGCTATGGGGTGTCGGAGACAAGGTATATGCGGATTACAGCCCTGACACCTATGACGATAACAAGTCCAGCTCCTATGATTACACTCCGGTCAAGGTGAGGAGCAATGTCAGGGTGGCAGGCTCCAGCAGTGCGTATTACCCGATGGCGGTGGACAAGGATGGCAAAATGGTTGTGTGGAGTTCTGAAACACTGCTGAACACCTTTTTCAGTAACAACAAACAGTTCACCCTTGAGGGTATGAAAACGCCAAAGGTCCTTGAATTGATGAGCGGGGTTACGAACATGAGCGCAGGGGATTACCAGTGCCTTGCTGCAAAGAGCGATGGTACGGTATGGGCCTGGGGCATAATCGGAGATGGTTCCAACAACAACAATACATTCGGCTCCAGCCAGTTCGTCAAGCTGGAATTCGATGAAGGCAACGGCACAATCCTCACCAATGGGAGCCAGCCGGACAAGCTGCTTTCCAAACATGTGGAGGACATGGTGGCGACCGGCAGCATGCCTGCATATAATGGGACATACAAGCCGAACTGGAATGCGGATTACTGGGAAGAGACAGGTTATGAAATGAAGGGGTTCCATACGGTACAATCAGGTAACACGGTATACGGCTATGATCTTTGGGATACCTTGTGTCTGGTAGGGACCATAGATGGCAACAGGCTCAAGGGGAGTATCTTTGAAGGCGTGTTTGAGATAAGACTCAGTGCCGATGGTAAATCCTTTACGGGCATGACATATCTCAACAGCGCTTCAGAACCTGCGGTTTGGACGGGTATCAGGAAATGAGCAAGGTTTCCTTTTTCGTCCGTATGGTATATAATATCTGAAGGATATGCAACCTTTGTATATGGCGTACCCAATGCATTCCCAACACTTATTGACGGAGGAAACCACATGTTTACAGTCACACTAAGAGAGATAGCTGATGAATTCCAGTTGGAGGAGATATCTTCATGCAAAAAGCTGGATGATATCCTTATAACCTCACCTGAAATCAACAGGCCGGGACTGCAGCTGGCAGGATATCTGGAATACTTCGGAAATGACAGGATACAGATTTTAGGGAAGGTAGAGCAAACATATCTGGAAGGTCTGACATCCGAGGAGAGATTCAATAGGCTTGATGATTTTTTCAGATCCGGGTTTCCCTGTCTGGTAATAGCCAGAGGTATGAATTCCCTGGATGAAATGCTGGAGGTATCAAATAAATATGAGATACCCATCCTTAGGACGGAAGACACAACCTCAAGATTTCTGGGCGGAATTGTCAGATATCTTAATGTATGCCTTGCACCCAGGATAACAAAACATGGTGTGCTTGTCGAGGTGTATGGAGAGGGTATACTGATACTCGGTGAAAGCGGGGTCGGTAAAAGCGAAACTGCTCTTGAACTTGTGAAACGCGGCCACAGGCTGATAGCGGATGATGTGGTTGAGATACGCAAGGTTTCAGACAAGACACTTCTGGGAACTGCACCTGATATAATAAGGCACTTTATCGAGATAAGGGGCATAGGTATAATAGATGTAAAGAATCTTTATGGAATGGGATCCATAAAGATGCAGGAGTCGATCGATCTTGTGGTAATGCTTGAACTGTGGGATGAAAAGAAAAGCTACGACAGGCTGGGCCTGGTGGATGAATTCACTGACATTCTGGGGATCAAGCTGCCGATTTTAAACGTACCGGTCAGGCCGGGACGCAATCTGGCTATAATAGTTGAAGTGGCGGCTATGAACCACAGACAGAAAAAGATGGGATATAACGCTGCAAAGGCTCTCAATGAAAGGGTTATGAGCGAGATTAACCGGGGCAGTTCATAAACAGCTAAGCGCATTTGATACGAAAAGAGGAATACAATTGAAACTCATAGTAGATTCACATACACATACCATGGCCAGCGGTCACGCATACAGTACCATTCAGGAATGCGCACGTGAGGCTGGTCTGAAGGGTATGGAAATGTTTGCAATGACCGATCACGGACCTGCCATGGAGGGCACAACAGGGATAGCCCATTTCTGGAACCTGAAGGCAATCCCTAATAATATATATGGAGTCCGGGTAGTGAAGGGCACAGAGGCTAATATTACAGACTGGACGGGAAAAATGGACATTCCTGACTTCATTCTGAAAAGGCTTGATTTTGTCATAGCCGCCCTTCACGATGTAACAATAACACCAATGACGGCCGAAGAGCATACTGAAGCACTTGTGGCAGCCTTGAAGAACCCATTGGTGGATACCATAGCTCATCCCGGTAATCCGATTTTCCCGGTTGATATTGAAAGAGTTGTCAAAACAGCGGCAGAATACGGCAAGCTGATCGAAATAAACAACCACTCTTTCCTTGGCAGAAAAGGAAGCGGAGAAAACTGCAGAGAGTTCGTAAAAAGCTGTATCAGGCATGGAACAAGGATAACCTGCGGAAGCGACGCTCATTTCAGCTTTGATGTCGGACGGCTGGATATCGTGCAATCGCTGCTCGAAGAAGAGAATGTGCCGGAGGAACTTGTGATATGCAGTTCGCTTTCAAGATTTGAGGCATATCTTGAGGAACGTGGAAAGCGGTTGAAAAATGTATGAAGGGAAAGTTGACTTTTGGATATAATCTCAGCATCAAAAGCACTTGCCGGAATTGTCGGCAGTTGTAATGTCAAAACAAATGAACCCATGTCGGGACACACATCCTTTAAAATTGGAGGCCCTGCAGATGTACTTGTGACTCCGGAAAGTACCAATGACCTGGTTGAGGTGTTCAAATACTGCAGAGAACGTGACTTCCCCGTCTTTGTGATGGGTAATGGAACTAATCTGATTGTAAGGGACAAAGGTATAAGGGGAGTGGTGGTAAAGCTGCTTGACAACCTGGGGACCTGGGAGGTTACAGGCGACAGGATCAAAGCCCGGGCAGGGATACTCCTGTCCAGAGTTTCCAGAATAGCACTTGAAAACGGGTTAGCGGGAGTTGAATTTGCCGAGGGAATACCGGGGACACTTGGAGGCGCGGTTGTTATGAATGCGGGTGCATATACCGGGGAAATGGCCGATATTGTTGAAGAGGTAGAGTACCTTGAAAGGGACGGAAGTATAAGGCGTATCGACCGGGACGCCATGGGATTCGGAAAGAGAACGAGCTATGCCCAACGGGATGGAGGAATTGTATTGGGTGCTGTGCTGAAGCTTAATAAGGGAAACAGGGAGAGCATAAAATCACTTATGGATCAGTTCAGCAGCCAGCGCAGGGAAAAACAACCGTTGGAACTGCCCAGTGCAGGCAGCATTTTCAAGCGCCCAGAAGGAGCTTATGCAGGGAAGCTCATCCAGGATTGCGGACTGAAAGGCTGCAAGTTTGGAGGGGCTGAGGTTTCTACAAAGCATTGCGGATTCATAGTAAATTCCGGAAAGGCTGAAGCAGCTGATGTGGTAGGTCTTATAAGGCATATTCAGGAGACCGTCGGAAGTTCTTATGGAATCGAGCTTCAGACAGAAGTCAGGATAGTTGGTGAAGAATAGCTTATTTCGGGTAAATATAACGGGTAAGTATAACTTGTTAATGGAGGATTCCAATGAGATTCATAGTGATTACGGGCATATCCGGAGCGGGAAAAAGCCTGGTTGCCAAACATCTTGAGGACGCAGGCTTTTATTGTATTGATAATCTGCCTCCTGTGCTTATTTCCAAGATAGCTGAGATACTGGTCCAAAGCTATGAGAAAATGGACAAGGTTGCATTTGTAATAGATATCAGGGGCGGTGAACTGCTGAACGAATTCTTTCCCGGGCTTGAAGCACTCCGACAGGCAGGCCATTCCTATGAGATCCTGTTCCTGGAGGCGTCCGACGAGGTTGTTGTGAAACGGTACAAGGAGAGCAGAAGGGCACATCCGCTTGCACAAGAAGGCCGGCTGATGAAAGGTATCAGCGAGGAGAGGGATGTACTTCAAAAAATCAAGGAGAAAGCCAATTATATAATAGACACATCAAATTTGTCACCAAAACAGCTAAAAGAAGAAATAAGCGGAATACTGGCTGCTGATGATGGGTTTCAGGGCATGATCGTCAATGTCCTGTCCTTTGGCTTCAAATATGGGGTTCCTCTTGAATGCGATCTGGTTTTTGATGTGCGTTTTCTTCCCAATCCTTATTACATTGAAGGTATGAAAAAGTTGACTGGCGAGGATCAAATAGTTAAAGACTATGTCCTGGGCATGAGTGAGACAACGGAATTTATTTCAAAGCTAATGGATATGCTTGATTTTTTGCTGCCAAACTATCTGCGGGAGGGAAAGAGCCAGCTGGTCATCGGTATAGGCTGTACCGGCGGCAGACACAGGTCGGTTGCGATAGCAAAAGAGCTGCACAAACTGCTGGAGGAAAGACAATACAAGACAGATCTTGAAAACAGGGATATCAACAAGGATGTAAAAGGCGCCGGAAGATAACAATGCGCAGGCTGCAGCAGGCTAAGTGCACCACTGGCTGAAATGGAGGCGCTGATATGGAGTTTGGCATATCGGACTGGAGAACATATGAGCAGGGTATACGTAAGGAATGGTTACTGACAAACGGGATAGGCGGATATTCATCTTCAACCCTGATACTCTCCAATGCGCGCAGATATCACGGACTACTGGTGGCTTCGTTAATGCCGCCGGGAGAAAGACACCTCATTCTCTCGAAAATTGATGAATCTGTTGAGATTGACGGACACACCATCAACATGAGTTCATTCTCAGCGGGAGACTTCGTCATGAAGGGCTTCCACTACCTGCAAAAGGCCACTTTCAACCCCCTGCCGTGCTTTACCTTTTCGTTGGATGGTATTCTTGTAGAAAAGAAGATATGCCTTGTGCATGGTGAAAACACCGTTGTCGTGCTTTACCATATAACAAACGGCCGGAATAAGCCGGCGAATTTCAGGCTGACTCCCCTGGTGAACTTCAGGGACCATCATCATAATTCACACAGATATCATATGCAATTTAAACAGAAATGCCTTGAATTGGGCGCCCTTGAGTCCGGCACCGGGATAACTCCATACGGTCTGGACAGGACGATTTCGATAATGTGCCGGGGAGGAAGCTATACTCCATTCACAGATGGCTGGTTCGAAGGCATGCGCTACCATATTGAAGAGGAGAGGGGACTCGAAGCCTTCGAAGACCACTATATACCGGGCAGCTTTGACATCTGCATTGAGGCAGGTTGTGAGAAGCTTGTATCTGTTGTCTGTACGATGGAAAGGGGACGGGAATATCCTGATGTAATATCATTAATCAAACAGGAGGAAGACAGGATCTCAGACCTGTCAAAAGCTGCAGGCCTGGAAGGGGACGAATTTGCATCAAAACTTGCGAAAGCTGCGGATAATTTTATCGTTTACAGACGATCGACCGGGGCGAAGACCATAATTGCCGGATATCCCTGGTTTTCCGATTGGGGAAGGGATGCGATGATCGCCTTGAGCGGTCTTACCCTTGTAACCGGACGGTTCGCAGATGCAAAGGAGATTCTTGGGACCTTTTCAAAATATGTAAGGTACGGCCTGGTTCCGAACATGTTCCCGGAAGGGAATGATGACCCGTTGTACAACAGTGTGGATGCAGCCCTGTGGTACTTTGAGGCAATCGGGAAATACCTTCGTTATTCCGGAGACCTGAATTTTGTAAAAGAAAAGCTTTATCCTTCCATGAAAGCTATAATAGATAGTTTTGGGAAAGGTACAATAAACAAAATAGGAATTGATACTGACGGATTGGTGTCAGCTGGTGATCCGGGGATGCAGCTCACCTGGATGGATGCGAAGGTCGGCTCATGGGTAGTGACACCAAGACACGGTAAAGCGGTTGAAATAAATGCATTGTGGTACAATGCTCTTAAGCTTATGGAGGAGTTTGCCCCGGGCTTTGGTGATGATCCGGCGGGTTATTCGGAGGCCGCCTCCCGGGTTAAGGAAGCGTTTCTGAATTCATTCTGGAATGAAGATGATAATTGTCTTTATGATGTAATAACAGAAGGTTCCAGCGACAGGAGCATCCGCCCGAACCAGATTTTAGCTGTCAGCCTTCTGTATCCGGTACTTGTCGGGGATAAAGCCAGAATGGTGGTCGACAAGGTATGGAAGGAATTATACACTCCGCTGGGACTAAGGACTCTTTCTGACCGTTCACCGGCTTTCAGGGGCATTTACTCGGGAAACCAGTATGAGCGGGATGGCGCTTATCATCAGGGAACAGTATGGACATGGCCTCTTGGCCATTTCGTAACTGCCTTCGTTAGAGTTTATGGCAAGCAAGGGGAATACGGAAGACTTGTATCGTCATTTATCGATCCCTTCAGGGACCATCTTCAGGATGCATGTATAGGAAGCATCTCGGAAATTTTTGACGGGAACGCCCCGTTCAGTCCCAAAGGCTGCTTTGCACAGGCCTGGAGTGTCGCAGAGATTTTAAGGTGTTACATTGAGGATGTCCTGTGAACCTACAGATGTCCATTTAATCTAAAGATGTCCATTGAATCTATCATAAAGGAGTGATTTTCTTGTCATTCTCCCTGACAGTTAAGAACGAGCTGTGCAGACTCGAGAATCTGGACGAGTGTTGCCTGTATGCCGAGCTTACGGCTGCTCTCAGAATAAACGGTGCTGTTTCAAAAACTGAGAATGATGATGTAAATATCCGAATTGTGACTGAGAATGCTGCCTTTGCCAGGCGGTTATACTCCATGATCAAGAGGTCGGATGAAATAATACCTGAAGTTAATATCAGAAAGAGTAAAAAACTGAAGAAGCATACCACATATATAATTACAATAACTTCTGAGGCAGGCTCGGCTAAATTGCTTGAAAAAACCAGCCTGGTTCCTGTCACTGATTTGGGACATACGGAGCTGGTCATGAGTGACAGCAGGATCAGGAAAAAGACCTGCTGCCGTAAAGCCTTCCTGAGAGGGGCGTTCCTGTCGGCAGGGGCTATAAGTGATCCAGAGAAGACATACCACCTTGAAATAACTTCCCGAAGCCTGGGTATTGCTCATGATATAAAAAAGATGCTGGGGACCTTCAGGCTGAATGCTAAAATCATCGGAAGAAAAGGGAGCTTTGTTGTATATCTCAAGGAGGGTGAAAACATAGTCGACTTCCTTAATATCGTGGGAGCTCATACCGCTCTGATGGAGCTGGAAAATGTCAGGATCCTGAAGGGTATGAGGAACAGCGTGAACAGGATGGTGAACTGTGAGACGGCGAATCTCGAAAAAACAGTAAACGCCTCAGTCAGGCAGATGGAAAACATAAAGTATCTTATAAGCAGCAATGGATTGGGCAGGCTCCCTGATAATCTCAGGGAAATTGCTGAACTAAGGCTTAAATACAGTGAAGCAAGCCTGACCGAACTCGGCCAGCTTTTATCACCGACTCTGGGCAAGTCGGGGGTGAACCACCGACTTCGCAAGATTGATACAATTGCAGAAAATGAAAGGATGATTAGGGGAAATAAATAGAAAAATGCGCTGATCAGGGTTATATTATATATGTGTAATCCAAAAATGGATTAAATTACAAACACAATGTGGGAAAGTTGTGTTACAAATGACTCTGACGGGGGAGATAGAATTGGAGCTGAGGTTTTCGAGCAGGGGGAGCACCCTGGTAATACGTCTGTCGGGCGAATTGGACCATCATTATGCCGACCATGCCAGGAACAGGATGGATGGTGAGATTTTCAAGGCAACTACAAAAAATGTTGTTTTTGATTTCAGCGGGCTTTCGTTCATGGATAGTTCAGGAATTGGTGTAATTGCCGGAAGGTATAAAAACATATCAAAATTAAAAGGCAGGTCTGTTATAGTCTGCACTAACTCACGAATCATAAGGATATTGGAGATGTCGGGAATTTTCAGTATTATACCGCGTTTCGCCAGTGTGGAGGATGCGGTTAAAGAATTGCAGTCATAAAGAGGGGGAGAGGGTCAAATGCAGCCAATAAACGAGATGAAAATTGAATTTATCAGCAAATCCTGTAACGAGGCATTCGCAAGGATAGTGGCAGCGGCGTTCGCTTCCCAGCTGGATCCGACTGTGGAGGAACTGGCAGATGTCAAGACGGCGGTTTCCGAAGCAGTCACTAATGCAATAATACACGGATACGAAAACAGGGCCGGTATTATCGAAATGTCTTGCATGTTGTTTCCAAAATCAATAGAAATCAGGGTGGTTGACCAGGGTAAAGGCATCGAGGATGTTGAGCAGGCCAGGCAACCCATGTACTCCAGCAAGCCGGAGCTTGAAAGGTCAGGAATGGGATTCACCGTCATGGAAAGCTTCATGGATAGTGTTGAGGTTGAATCGGAGCCTGGGAAGGGCACAACGATAATTTTGATGAAAGTTTTTGGATCTCTTAATTGACTTGTTATTTTTTTTGGCTATCCAATGGAAGAAATAAACAAAAATGTATTATATTATATTAATGACCAATATGAAACGACGATGATTGGAAAGGCTGTCACATGATGGATTATACGGAAAAGCACACTGAGACAAAAGAACTGATTTCAATGGCTAAAGCAGGGGATAAAAAAGCCCAGGCTCTTCTTGTTGAAAACAATATCGGTCTTGTTTGGAGTGTTGTTAAAAGGTTCCGGAACAGGGGAATCGAAAATGACGACCTTTTTCAAATAGGGTGCATCGGGCTCATCAAATCCATAAGCAAGTTCGACAGCTCCTTTAATGTGAGATTTTCAACCTATGCGGTACCCATGATAATCGGGGAGATAAAAAGGTATCTGCGTGATGATGGTCTGCTTAAGGTGAGCCGGTCCTTGAAGGAGGTATCGAACAAGGTCAAGGTAGTCAGAGAAGTTATGAGCAAGGAATTGGGAAGGGAACCAGCAGTCGGAGAGATGGCCGAAAGGCTGGGGATATCGGTAGAAGAACTGGTAATGGCCCTTGAAGCCGGATATATGCCTGAGTCCCTTTTCAACACGGTCGGAGAGAATGATAGCTCATCCATATTACTGATAGACAGAATAAATGATGAGGCCAATGGAAACGAATCAGATCTGGTTGACAGGATTGCATTAAAACAGGTGTTGGATGAGTTGCCGCCAAGGGAAAGACAAATAATCATTCTGCGGTATTTCAAGGAGAAGACGCAGGTTCAAATTGCAGCGACCCTTGGTATTTCTCAGGTGCAGGTATCCAGAATTGAGAAAAAGATACTGCAGGAAATCAGAAAGAAAATAAATTCCGTTTAAAACAAAATACATTTTCCAAGATTGACAATCCCTCCATCCCTATGTCAATCCACAGTCTGCCGTTCTTATGTCAATCTCTTTTCCAATGCATTTTACAATGCATATAACCTTCCTCTAATTACAATACTATTAAAAATCGGATTTCCTATTTCATGTATTTTAATGAAACGGAGTGGTGTTATGACTGAAGTGATTTACAAATACCGTCTTTTACTGATTATTATAATGCTTGTTTTGACAGCTTTTCTAATATGGATGTTCTTTTTCAGGAATGATGTGAGCGGTCTGCCTTCAAGAGGCGTATTTGTTTTGAGTCAGGCGGCCTGAAACGTATAGCGCTATGATGTAGGAGGATGGACTTTTTGATGAAATTAATGACAAATGAAGAATATAGTAAGTACGTTGATAAAAAATCTCCGAATTCAAAGCTTCTACGTAATATGGGCAGAGCTTTCCTTGTAGGTGGAGCAATATGTATTATTGGGCAGTTCATATTGAACTTGCTTGTCAATTATGGTTTTGACAAGGAAACGGCCGGATCGATTACTACAATGATAATGATCTTTCTGGGAGCTTTTTTTACCGGCCTCAATATTTATGATGAGTTGGGAAGGTTTGCCGGAGCGGGATCGATCATTCCCATAACCGGTTTTGCCAATTCAATCGTCTCACCTGCCATGGAATTTAAAAGTGAAGGATTCGTCCTTGGATTGGGTGCCAAGATGTTTGTCATTGCAGGGCCGGTTATTGTTTATGGTGTGGCTGCCTCTGTGCTGGCGGGAGTTATCCACTATTTCCTGAAATGATCGAGGGCAGCATTATGGATACCAGTTTTTAAAGATTGAATGATAGCAGGAGCATATACTTATGATACCTAAAAAAAAAGGCAGACAGACTGTTGAATTTTCAAATCCTCCGAGCATAAAGGCGGTTGCTGCAATAGGAGGTCCAAAGGAAGGAAAGGGCCCCCTGGGCAGGTTTTTCGACACTATAATAGAGGACGAAAAATGGGGGGAGAAGAGTTGGGAAAAGGCAGAGAGCAAGCTCGTTAAGGAAACTTTGGCAAAGCTGCTGGCAAAAGCCGCAACCGATCCTGATTCCATAGATTTCATAATAGCTGGAGACCTGCTGAATCAGTGTGTGGGTACGAATTATGGAATAAGGGATTCAGCAATGCCTTTTATCGGTGTATTCGGGGCTTGTTCAACAATGGGCGAATCCATGGCTCTCGCTTCCATGCTCATAGATGGGGGTTTTGCAGAAAACGTCGTAAGCATAACCTCCAGTCATTTCTGCACTGCAGAAAAACAGTTCCGTTTGCCTCTGGAACAGGGCTCGCAGCGTCCTCCTTCCGCACAATGGACTGTCACTGCTTCAGGCAGCGCCATGATATCCGCAAAGGGAAACGGACCCTATATCACCAGGGCGACCATTGGTAAAATTGTCGATCTTGGCATCAAGGATATCGGCAACATGGGAGCTGCAATGGCTCCGGCTGCAGCCGACACCATTTATACCCATTTCAGGGAAACAGGACTTCCTCTGGATTATTACGACCTGATAATCACCGGAGACCTTGGATCGATAGGCAGTGAGATTTGTGGAGAATTACTATTTACCAACAATATGGATGTGACCGGACGCCTCGATGATTGTGGATTGCTCATATATGACATGGAAAAACAGGACCCACATTCGGGCGGGAGCGGCTGTGGCTGTTCTGCTTCGGTATTTGCCTGTCACCTGTATAATGAGCTGTTATTAAAAAGGAAGGAACGGATATTGTTTGTGCCGACAGGCGCTCTGCTGAGCCCGATCAGTATGCAGCAGGGGGAATCGATACCATGTATCGCACATGCCATAGGTATTGAGGGATATATTTATCCCTGATGTCATGCCGTAATTAATCAGGAAAGGTTGAGAAACATGCAAACGTTTTATTCATATATATGGGTTTTTGTTATTGGAGGAATTATTTGTTCAATCGGGCAGATATTGATTGACAAGACGAAAATGACACCTGCCAGGATACTTGTATTGTTTGTTACTGCAGGGGTTGTACTGACGGCTTTGGGTATATACCAGAAGATTGTTGACCTGGGTGGAGCAGGCGCTACAGTTCCTCTCACAGGTTTCGGATACAGCCTGGCCAAGGGTGCATTCAGGGATGTTGACCAGTATGGACTGCTCGGCGCATTCACAGGTGGCATCAAATATACGGCTGCCGGGTTGACGGCTGCAATCTTTTTTGGGTATCTCATGGCTTTGGTATTTTCGCCAAAAGCAAAAAGATGATTAGGTCCCGAATATTTGGATAAATAATAAAATGAACAGAAAATATGGATTATTATTCAAGGTTTATTAATAGGTTATTAAGGGGTTATTAAAAAACCTTAAAAAATCCTAGAAAAAAATAAAATTTAGAAGGATTTTTAATTATTATATAGAATTAGGTATTATTAAAGTTCTTTTTTGCATGACATCAACTGGAAAAAGGTGGCTTATATTAATGAATATTGAATACATAAATCCATTTATAGAAGCAAGTCAGACAGTTCTCAAACAAATCGCCAATATCGATGCTGTACTTGGAAAGGTTTTTTTAAAGACTTCTCCGTACAGGAGTGAGAATATTCTGATTATGGTTGGGCTAACTGGAACCATCAGAGGACAGGTAGTTATGACCATGAGCAAGAAACTGGCAATGAATATAGCTTCCTGTATGATGTTCGGCATGCCTGTCACTGAATTCGATGAAATATCAAAGAGTGCAATATCCGAGTTGGCTAACATGATTCTTGGTAATACGGCAACGATATTGTATAACAGAGGATTTGGAGTCGATATAACACCTCCGACCATGTTGATGGGTGATAATGTTGAAATTACTCCAAACAAGATGCAGACGGTATGTATACCTCTTGTTATAAATGGTGCAGATACAATTGAACTTGATGTCTCCTTCGAAAACGAATCGTAATAATAATGAAAATATAAAATCAAAATATAATAAAGATAATAAACATTAAAGAAAAAGTGGCTTTTAAGCCATTTTTTTATTTTTATAAGCTTGAAAGCTTGGAATTTGTGGTAAAATATAATAAAACTCAGGAGTGCATATCATTTGTCATTTAATATAGTATTGGTTGAACCGGAAATACCGCAAAATACGGGAAACATAGCAAGAACCTGTGCAGCAACCGGATCCGGGTTGCACCTGGTAAAACCCCTTGGATTTTCGATTGAAGACAGGTACTTGAAAAGAGCGGGTCTTGATTACTGGAAAGATGTAAATGTCAGCTACTACGAAAACTTCTCTGAATTGAGGGAAAAACACATCGGAGCCACCTTCTATTATGCCACCACAAAAGCCTCAAGGAATTATTCAGATGTACACTATCCCGATGGATGTTTCATTGTTTTCGGCAGGGAAACAGCAGGCCTTCCCACAGAGCTGCTGAAGCAAAACAGTGAATGGTGCATCAGGATCCCAATGAAGCCTGACATCAGGTCTCTGAACCTGTCGAATTCGGCGGCGGTAGTTCTTTATGAGGCCTTGCGCCAAAGTGGCTTTGCAGGCATGCAATTAAAAGGCGGACTGGGAATGGAGTGAATTTGTTGATTGAATCTAACAAAGTGATGAAATGGGTCAACAGGGACAGGATGGTCTCGGAATTCATACAGCTTGCATCCATCGATAGCTTGACCCGGAAGGAACGAGCCATGGCTGATACCTTGAAATCAATTTTGACAGCCATGGAACTGGATGTTGATGAAGACGACGCAGGAAAGAAGATCGGAGGGGATGCAGGAAATTTAATTTGTACTGTCAAGGGAGACATGGACGTTCCGGCTGTTCTCCTGATGGCTCATATGGATACGGTGGTTCCAGGCATCGGGAAAAAGCCGCGTGTCGAAGGCGATTACATACGTAGCGACGGTACTACCATACTCGGTGGGGATGACGTGGCCGGTATTGAAAGCATACTTGAGACATTGAGGATCATAAGGGAGCAAAAACTCAGCCATGGTGACATCCAGATTGCATTTACGATTGCTGAGGAAGGTGGGCTGAATGGCTCCAAAAACCTTGACTACAGTAAAATATATGCCAAATACGGAATAGTACTCGATGCAAGCGGCCCTATCGGGGCTATTGCAGTAAAAGCCCCGTCCCAGAACCTTATTGATATCGTTGTTGAAGGTAAGGCCGCACATGCGGGAATTGCTCCGGAAAACGGGGTCAGTGCCATAAGCATTGCCTCAGAAGCCATTTCTGGAATGGCATTGGGACGTATAGACTATGAAACGACAGCAAATATTGGTGTTATAAATGGAGGCAGTGTAACCAACATAATCTGCGACAGGGTTGAGATAGCTGCCGAAGCAAGGAGCAGGGACCCCAAAAAGCTTGCCGACCAGAACCTCCATATGCTGCAGTGCTTTGAAAAAGCCGCGGCAAAGTGGGGTGGTAAAGTCCGGTTTGACAGCCGCCTTGCGTACCCTTCGTTCAGTATAGCGGAAGATTCGGATATTGTAGGGATACTAAGGAACGCAGCCGATGAAGCAGGGTTGGAGCTGCAGCTCATTGAGACCGGGGGCGGGAGCGATACCAACATAATCAACGGTAAAGGCATCGAAGCCATAGGCATGTGCATTGGAATGGACAAGGTACACAGTACTGAGGAGCAGATATTGATAGACGACCTTGTAAAGTCAGCAGGCTTCCTGGTGGCGATAGTAACTTCAATAAAGTGATAATGGAGCGTAAATGAAGTGACTGTGGTAGTTTGATTGTATACTTTCCAGCGGGGTGGTTACCATATTGATGATTAAATTTTCGAAAAAGTTATAATATATGGACTTTGTGAAAAAATTATCTAATTCTTATTGAAATATGATTTGAAGTATATTACAATAAATTTGTTTGGAATATTTTATAATATTACAACATCAGTATAGTGAAAAAATATAAACGGAGGGTGATATTTATGGCAGTAAAGATGGGAATCAATGGGTTCGGAAGGATAGGTCGACTTGTGTTCAGAGCAGCTATCGAAAACCCGGAAATTGAAATAATGGGCATAAATGACCCATTCATCGATCTTGAGTACATGACATATATGCTCAGATATGACACCGTTCATGGGCAATTCAAAGGTGAAATTTCCATTGAGGGCGACAAGCTTGTCGTTAATGGAAAGAAGATTGCAGTATATGCGGCTATGAAGCCTGAAGAGATACCCTGGAGCGAATGTGGCGCGGAATACATAGTCGAGTCGACAGGTGTATTCACTGATATAGCTCCGGCTTCCGCACATTTCAAAGGCGGTGCCAAAAAGGTAGTCATAAGTGCACCATCCAAGGATGCACCAATGTTTGTCATGGGCGTCAATAATGAAAAGTACACCAAAGATATGACCGTCGTATCCAATGCATCCTGTACAACCAATTGCCTTGCGCCTCTCGCCAAGGTCGTCAACGACAATTTCGGAATTGTTGAAGGACTCATGACCACAGTCCATTCAATAACTGCAACACAGAAGACAGTCGATGGTCCGTCCAAAAAGGACTGGAGAGGCGGTCGTGCAGCAGCCCACAATATAATACCTTCTTCAACGGGAGCAGCAAAAGCTGTAGGAAGCGTCATACCCGAGCTGAAAGGCAAGCTGACGGGCATGTCCTTCAGAGTCCCCACTATCGATGTATCGGTGGTTGACCTGACCTGCCGTCTTGCAAAACCAGCCACATACGAGGAAATTAAGGCTGCAATGAAGAAGGCCTCTGAAAATGAATTGAAGGGGATAATGGGATACACTGAGGACGATGTGGTATCTTCCGATTTCATCCATGATGCAAGGACCTCAATATTCGATGCCAAGGCCGGTATAGCCCTGAACGATAATTTCGTCAAGCTGGTATCCTGGTATGACAACGAGTGGGGTTATTCAAACAAGGTAGTCGACCTCATCGTGTACATGGCGAAGGTAGACGCCCGCTGATTAATGTATTGAAAGGATGATTTGCTTGGACATGTATAATAAAATGACTATAGAAGATATAGATGTCAAAGGTAAGAGAGTTATCGCAAGGGTAGATTTCAACGTGCCTTTGGATGATAATGGGCGGATAACCGACGATAACAGGATCGTCGGCGCTCTTCCGACAATAAGGTACCTGATTGAAAAGGGAGCGAAAACGATACTTGTATCCCATCTCGGCAGACCCAAAAGCGGACCGGAAGCAAAATTCAGCATGAAGCCCGCCGCGGTCAGGCTGGGTGAGCTACTCGGGAAAACAGTAATCATGGCGACTGACGTCATTGGCGAGGACGCCCATGCAAAGGCTACAGCCCTCAAGGAAGGCGAAGTGCTGATGCTCGAAAATGTCAGGTTCCATAAGGAAGAGGAAAAGAACGACCCCGCTTTCGCAAAGGAACTTGCAAGTCTGGCTGAAATATTCGTTAACGACGCTTTCGGTACAGCGCACAGAGCCCATGCATCAACAGCAGGCCTGGCGGATTACCTTCCTGCTGTCTGTGGCTTTTTAATCAAGAAAGAAATAGATATAATGGGCAAAGCCCTTTCAAAACCAGAGAGGCCATTCGTCGCAATACTTGGAGGAGCCAAGGTTTCCGACAAGATCAGTGTCATAGAAAACCTTCTGGATAAAGTTGATACCCTGATAATCGGCGGAGGTATGGCATATACCTTCCTTAAGGCAAAAGGATATGCCATCGGCAAATCCATATGCGAAGCAGATAAAGTGGAATATGCCGGCGAACTTCTGAAGAAAGCCGCTGAAAAGGGCGTTAAGCTGCTGCTTCCTCTTGGAAGCATGGTAGGCAGGGAATTTAAAAATGATACGGAAATAAAATATGCACCCTCAGATGCCATGCCGGATGACTGGATGGGCATGGATATCGGTTCATCCACGATAGAACAGTTTTCCGAAGAGATAAGGAAAGCAGGCACAATTGTTTGGAACGGCCCCATGGGAGTTTTCGAATTCCCCAATTTTGCGGCGGGCACCAGGGAAATAGCAAGGGCGGTTGCCGAATCCAAAGCAATATCTATCGTAGGCGGCGGTGATTCGGCGGCCGCAGTGGAGCAGCTGGGTTTTGCCGACAAAATCACACACATATCAACCGGTGGGGGAGCGTCCCTTGAATTCCTCGAAGGAAAGGAACTCCCGGGCATAGCGGTGCTTATGGATAAAAAAAAAATAAGGCGTAAAATAGCTGCCGGTAACTGGAAGATGAACAAAACCCCGGATGAGGCGGTTGAATTCATTGAATCCTTGAGGTCACGCACTATCGGTGCAGATACCGAGGTGGTCGTATGTGTACCATTTGTAGCCATCCCAGCTGCTGTAAAAGCAGTGAAGGGTTCGGATATCAAGGTGGGCGCACAGAACATGCACTGGGAAGAAAAAGGCGCCTTTACAGGTGAGATAGCCCCTTTAATGCTTACTGAGCTTGGTGTCGAGTATGTCATAATCGGACACTCGGAAAGACGGCAGTATTTTGCTGAAACTGACGAGACGGTAAACAAAAAGGTGCACGCTGCCCTGAAACACTGCCTCAAGCCGATAATATGCGTAGGAGAGTCGCTGGTTCAAAGGGAACAGGGAGTTACAGCCGATATTGTCAGGTATCAGGTCAAAATTGCCCTGCTGGGACTTGATTCCCTGACAGTCGGTCAGCTTGTCATTGCCTATGAGCCTATATGGGCTATAGGAACCGGCAGGACAGCTACAAATGAACAGGCCAATGAGGTTTGTACAATAATCAGGGACACCGTAGAAGGCCTTTATGACAAGGGGACTGCAGAAAAGATCAGGATCCAGTATGGCGGAAGTGTCACTGCTGCGAATGCGGGTGAACTGTTCAACATGTCTGACATAGACGGTGGGCTGGTAGGCGGCGCAAGTCTGAAGCTGGATGATTTCGAAAAGATAGTGAAGTATGACAGGTAACAAAAAATAGCTGCCGGTTATGACTGGGAGCAGGATAAAATCGGAGCATATATCGGAGCATATAAATGAAGGATAAACTGGTAGCATTGATAATATTGGACGGATTCGGCACAAACCCCAGGATTGAAGGGAATGCCATTGTGGCAGCGAAAAAGCCCAATCTGGACAGCTATTTCAAAGAATATCCGCATGTGGCGATTCGGACCAGCGGACTGGATGTGGGTCTTCCCGACGGGCAGATGGGTAATTCGGAAGTCGGGCATACCAATATTGGCGCAGGCAGAATCGTCTATCAGGAATTGACGCGTATTACAAAATCCATAAACGACGGGGATTTCTTTGAAAAAAAGGAATTCCTCGACGTGATGGACAATTGCAAACATCATGGGACAAAGCTCCATCTGATGGGATTACTGTCGGATGGAGGGGTCCACAGCCACAACACTCACCTTTACGCTTTGCTTAAACTTGCAAAGATGAAGGGACTGCAGGATGTATTTGTGCATTGTTTCTTTGACGGCAGGGATGTGCCGCCGGATAGCGCCAGGGAGTATGTCAGGGAACTTGAAAAGAAGCTGCAGGAGACAGGAACCGGCCAAATAGCAAGTGTAATGGGCCGTTACTACGCCATGGACAGGGACAACCGGTGGGACAGGGTTAAACTGGCCTATGACGCCCTGGTCTATGGAAAGGGAATTGAAGCTGCTTCGGCGGATGAAGCTGTTGCTGCTTCGTATGCAAGGAAAGAATATGATGAATTTGTTAAACCTACAGTGGTCGTCACAGCCGGGAAACCAGCTGCTACAATCGGGAGCGGTGATTCGGTCATTTTCTTCAATTTCAGACCTGACAGGGCAAGGGAGATAACCAGAACCTTTGTGGATCCTGATTTCAAAGGCTTTGATAGACCAAACGGCATCTTCCCACTTAAGTATGTCTGCATGACGCAGTATGACAGCACAATACCCAACGTAACCATTGCCTTCAAGCCTGAAAGTCTGACAAACACCTTCGGTGAGTATATAAGCAGGCTGGGATACAGGCAGCTGAGAATCGCAGAGACTGAAAAATATGCTCATGTCACTTTCTTCTTCAATGGTGGAGTGGAAGCCATGTATGAAGGGGAGGACAGAAAGTTGATTCCATCCCCAAAGGTGGCTACATACGACCTGAAGTCGGAAATGAGCGCATATGAGGTGACGGATGAGGTAGTTGGAAGCATACGATCAAAGGAATACGATGTTATTGTATTGAACTTTGCAAATTGTGATATGGTCGGCCATACAGGGATATTCGAAGCAGCGAGGGCAGCTGTTGAAGCAGTCGACAAATGCCTCGGCAGGATAATACCCGAAGTGCTCGCCCAGGGTGGAAGGGCACTGATTACGGCAGATCATGGCAATGCTGAGCAGATGACTGATTATGAAAGTGGAGGGCCATTCACAGCCCACACCACAAACGAGGTACCACTTATCGCCATAGGACTGGGAGAAAGAAAAATCAAGCCCGGAAGGCTTGCAGACCTTGCTCCTACCATGCTGGATATGATGGGTTTGGAAAAACCCGCCGAAATGACTGGTGAATCATTGCTTTTATAAGTTGAATTAAAAAAACTTAATTCAACTTATATAATATACATGTTTTTTTTGAGAGGAGTCAGATTATGAAACAATATTTGGAGATTGAAAGTGTATACGGGCGAGAAATCCTTGATTCAAGGGGGAATCCCACAATCGAGGTAGAGGTTATAGTAGAGGGAGGTTTCCTCGGAAGGGCAGCAGTGCCTTCGGGAGCTTCAACCGGAGCTTTTGAGGCAATTGAGCTTAGAGATGGCGATAAGGAGAGGTACCTCGGCAAAGGGGTGCTCAAGGCTGTAGACAACGTCAACAGCATAATTGCCCCGGAAATCGAGGGACTCAATGTTTTTGACCAGGTGGAAATAGATATGAAGATGATCGAGCTTGATGGAACTCCCAACAAAGCAAAGCTCGGTGCAAATGCCATCCTGGGCGTATCCCTTGCAGTTGCCAAAGCGGCATCGGAAGCACTGGGACTGAGCCTGTACCAGTATATAGGCGGCGTAAACGCAAAAACCCTGCCGGTACCGATGATGAACATCATCAATGGTGGCAAGCACGCAGATAACAGTGTAAACATCCAGGAGTTCATGATAATGCCTGTGGGAGCAATAAGCTTTGCAGATGCATTGAGGATGTGCGCGGAAGTGTTCCACAACCTTAAGAAGGTACTGAGCGGCAGGGGCTATTCCACTGCAGTCGGCGATGAAGGCGGTTTTGCACCCAATCTTAAGACCGACGAGGAAGCCCTGGAGGTAATAGTTGAGGCCATAGGGAAAGCAGGATATGTTTCCGGGAGGGATTTTATGATCGCTGTCGATGCGGCTGCGACTGAAATGTATCAGGAGGATGGGACATATTTCTTCTGGAAGTCAGATATCAGGAAGACCAAAAAGGAAATGATCGATTACTGGGCCGATCTGGCTGAAAGGTATCCGATAATATCTCTGGAGGACTGTGTTTCTGAAGAAGACTGGGAAGGCTGGAAGATGCTCACTGAAAAACTGGGAGACAAGATTCAGCTCGTTGGGGACGACCTGTTTGTCACCAACACTGAAAGGCTCAGGAAAGGTATTGAGATGGGCGTAGCCAACTCAATTCTTATCAAGGTTAACCAGATAGGCACACTCACCGAAACCCTTGACGCCATACAGATGGCAAACAGGGCCGGATATACAGCGGTCATCTCCCATAGATCAGGAGAGACGGAAGATGCTACTATTGCTGATATAGCAGTCGCCACCAACTCCGGTCAGATAAAGACAGGGGCGCCTTCAAGAACCGACCGTGTTGCCAAATACAATCAGCTGCTCAGGATAGAGGAAGAGCTGGGAGAAGCGGCAATTTATCCGGGGCTTGAGGCATGGTTCAACCTAAAGTAACTTTTGGCTTGTTTTTTTGTAAAAACTGTGTTAAAATTTGTTTTGTCTGATTTTTGACCAGTTACTGATTTTCAGGAGGTGTTTTTTTTGACAGCAGGACAGATTATTGTTTCAATACTGCATATATTGTTTTCATTATCAATCATAGTAATAGTGCTTCTTCAGTCAGGTAAATCCGCAGGATTGTCGGGCGCAATAGCAGGTGGTGCAGAAACATTCTTCGGGAAAAACAAGGGCAGGACAATCGATGCATTGCTTAGCAAGTATACTTCTTTTGCAGCAATAGCATTCCTCGTAACCTCCATTGTACTGTTCATGTTACTGAAATAATTCTTATGGCGAAACAGACTGTGTAGAGATACATGGTCTTTTTTCTTATGAAGGAGATGAAGTTGATGGACAGGGCACAGGCGGTTACTGAACTTAATGCCAGATTGAAGACAAAAAACCTTATAAAACATTCACTTGCAGTGGAGGCCATAATGCGAAGGCTTGCGTTGCATCTGGGAGAGAATGAGCAGGACTGGGGCCTTGCCGGACTGATGCATGATATCGATTATGACAGGACGTCAGATGACCCGGCAATGCACAGCATCATGGGGGCTGAGATTCTGGGCAATCTTGGTGTCGAAGAGGAAATCATCTATGCTGTTAAGGCGCATAATGAAGTACACGGTCTGCCCAGGCACAGGAAGATTGACAAGGCTTTATTCTGTTCGGATCCTGTATCCGGATTGATAACCGCCGGGGCGCTTATCCTGCCTTCAAAGAAGCTTGCAGATGTGGATGTGGAATTCCTTTTGAAAAGGATGAATGAAAAGTCCTTTGCCAAGGGGGCAAACAGGGAACAGATAAAGTCATGCAGTGATTTGGATCTGGAACTGGAAAAGTTCATGGAGCTATCACTGGAAGCGATGAAAGGCATATCGGACGAATTGGGTCTATAGCATGCACACCGGAATGTGAGTCCGGATAAAAATATGAATTATTCTGAGATGGGGTTGTTCAGTGAGTAGTTTGAACAGCCCTTTGTTTATTATATATGCAAAAAAGGTATAATAAAGAGGTAAGGAAGAGAAATGTCATATAAGAAAGAAAAATAAAGAGGTAACGAAATGAAGAAAGAAAAGAAAACGAAAAATCCAGATGTAGATAATGATACAAATATAATGGACGTCGGAAACGATCCTGTAGCGCCTGAAGTAACTAAACCGGCAAAAACCGGTAAAAAGACGGCGAAAACAGATTCAGAGACGACAAAAACAGATTCAGAGAAGGCGAAAACTGGTAAAAAGAAAGCGAAAACCGGTGTTGAGACGACAAAAATCGATATTGAGGCGGTAACAATCGAAAATGAAGAAAAGCTGAAGGAGCGAAAGACAAAGATTCTTGGCTTTATGAAGGAGGATGCATACAAGCCCCTTAGATTTGATGAGCTTGTAATGGTCCTTGATGTGCCCAAAGCCGATACTGAATACTTCAGACAGCTTATAAATGAAATGGAGCAGGATGGAGAACTTTTTAAAACCCACAAGGACAGGTATAGCACCCCGGAAAGAATGAACCTGGTGGTAGGCTGCCTGCTTGGGAATGACAGGGGATTCGGTTTTTTAAGGCCAGATGATGAGGATCTGAAGGATATATTCATCCCGGCCGACAGCATCGGTGGAGCGATGAACAATGACAGGGTCATAGCAAGGGTGATGAAAAAGGTCTCTGGGGATAAGAGGGCCGAGGGTGAAATCATCAGGATCATTAAGCGCGCAAATTCCACTATTGTCGGTACATTCGAGGAGAGCAGGTATTTTGGTTTTGTAATACCTGATGACCGCAAGATCCCGGGAGACATATTCATTCCCAAGGATGAGACCAACGGTGCAAAGCCCGGACAGAAGGTGATCGCAGAAATTATCAAGTGGCCGGACAACAGGCGGAGTGCAGAGGGCAGGATCGTTGAAATCATAGGAAACAAGGACGATCCTGGTACCGATATACTTTCAATCATCCGTGCCTATAATCTCAATGCTGAGTTTCCGGAGGCAGTCATAAGAGAAGCAGAAGGCATACCGACTAATGTCGATGAAGCGATGTCCAAAGGCAGACGGAACCTCAGGGATATTAAGATGGTGACCATCGATGGAGAGGATGCAAAGGACCTTGACGACGCTGTCTCCATTGAACAACTGCCTGACGGCAAGTTCCGGCTCGGTGTTCATATCGCTGATGTAAGCTACTATGTGAAAGAGGGGTCCGAACTGGACAAGGAAGCGCTCAAGAGAGGGACCAGCGTATATCTGGTGGACAGGGTCATTCCGATGCTGCCGAAGAAATTATCCAATGGTATATGCAGCCTCAATCCGCAGATCGACAGGATGGCATTCTCGGTTTTCATGGACATCGACAACTCCGGAAGGGTTTTCAGCCATGAGATTTTCGAAAGTGTAATTAATATCAATGAAAGAATGACTTATACCAATGTTTACAAGATCCTTGTGGAGAAGGACAGTGAGCTGATAGAGAGGTATGAAGCTCTCATGCCTGAGTTCAGGATGATGGAGGAGCTGGCCCTTATTTTGAGAAGGAAAAGGAAGCAAAGGGGTGCTATTGATTTTGATTTTGATGAATCAAAGATCATTCTTGATGAAAAAGGGGCGCCAGTTGAGGTCAGAAAATACGAGATGACAATTGCAAACAATATCATCGAAGAATTTATGCTGGTATGCAACGAGACAGTAGCGGAGCATTTTTACTGGGCTGAGACGCCATTTGTATACAGGGTCCATGAAGATCCGGATGCCGAAAAGATTCAGACCTTCGCTGAGTTTACTGCCAATCTGGGTTATCACCTCAAAGGTATAAGCAAGATACATCCCAGGGCACTGCAGGAGCTGCTTGAAAAGGTGAAAGGAACGAAGGAAGAGGCCATTGTCAGTAATATAATGCTGAGAAGCCTTGCGAAAGCCCGCTACAGCAACGAGAATCTGGGTCATTTCGGGTTGGCTGCGAAGTACTATTGCCATTTTACATCCCCAATCAGAAGGTATCCCGACCTCATCATCCACCGGATAATGAAGGAATATCTTAAAGGGAAAGTAAAGGAAAGCAGGGATGAAGCCCTTAAGAAAAAGCTCCCGGAAATTGCCAGGCAATGCTCTGAAAGGGAAAGGGCTGCAGATGAAGCTGAAAGGGAGACCGAGGACCTGAAAAAGGTCGAGTATATGAAGTCCAAAGAGGGCGAAGTGTTTGAAGGTGTGATCTCACATGTGACCTCCTTCGGTATGTTCATTGAACTGGAGAACACTATTGAAGGCCTTGTGAAAATGAGCAATATGGAAGATGATTATTATATTTTCGACGACAAGCATTATTGCCTGATAGGCGAGCGCACAAAGAAGATATACAGGATTGGTGAGAAAGTGGTCATCAGGGTGGCCAGAGCGGATATAGCCTCCAGACAGCTGGATTTCCTGCTGGAGAACAATGGACAGCAGGGCGCTGGTGAAGGCGGAAATGAAACTGGAGTAAAAGCATCGCACAAACCCGACAAAGCCGGAAATCGTATGAATGATAAACGCGGTGATAATGGAGCTGGCAGAAGCAGCGGTGGCAGAAGAAGCGGCGGCAGCGGGAAAGGCAGCAGTGCGAACAGTGGCAGTGGAAATAGAAGCGGTGGAGGCAGAAGTGGCAGCAGCGGCGGGAAAAGCAGCGGAGGCAGAAGCGGCGGTGGCAGTGGCAGTGGCAGTGGCAGAAGTGGATCCCGTGGAAAGAGTGGAACCGGTGGAAGAAACGGAAGTGCAGGTAAAGGAATAAAGACTTCGAGAAAGCCTTAAATGGAAAAACATTAAACAAGGTACAAAACAAAGATTGGGAGGTCAGATTAAATGCCTGTTTTAATCAGCGCATGCCTTTTGGGGGTCAATTGCAGATACGATGGAGGTAACGCCTATAATAAGACAGCTGCCGACATAGCCCTCTTGGAAGGAGCTATTCCGGTATGCCCCGAACAACTGGGAGGCTCATCTACACCGAGGCCGCCTGCAGAAATTTCCGGAGGTGATGGCGCCAGCGTCCTGGATGGACATTGCAGGGTAAAAGGAAAGAATGGGGAGGATGGAACTGAAAATTTCATCAAGGGTGCTGTTGAGGTGCTGAAGATAGCAAATGCATGTGGGGCAAACAAGGCAATCCTGAAGGCGAGGAGCCCTTCATGCGGTGCTGGATGCATATATGACGGAACGTTTTCCGGTACAAGGCAGAAGGGCAACGGAGTAACGGCCGAACTACTTATAAGGAATGGCCTTGAGGTCATCACCGAAGATGATCTTTAAGGTACCCTCGGTGATGGATTCCTGTACAATTGTATAAAGATTTTGACTTTATACCAGGAGGCTCTTTATTTCATCGCAGAAGGTTTCACAATCGTCTGAGTGGATTTCAACCTTGATAGGCTTGCTGAGGTCCAGGCTGAAGATGCCCATGATTGATTTCGCATCGACGATATAGCGGCCGGATACCAAATCAACATCAAAGTTGTACCTGTTTACAGTGTTGACGAAATCCTTGACATCATTTATGGATTTGAGAACGATATTTAGTGTTTTCATTATCTTGCTCCTTTTCTTATAACCATGTTCTACTAATATATTTAATGATACCTTCTGGCAATTTACAAGTCAATTACGTTGTTGTTAATTTTAAATGGAATTTGTATAAAGAGAGCCTCATTTTGCAAGTAATATTTGATACAAGTAGTCCAAATATGGGAAATAGATAGCTGTGAGATTGTTAATATTAGAATATTTAATAATTGTATTAAAAAAGTCTTGACTACATAGTTGGTATACGATGTAGGATGAAATAAACAGTATAACTGGGCGTGTTAAGCTAACACATTATATCTTCCGCTTCATGGCCGCATGATGATAAGGTTTATCTGTAACCTAAGCCGGAGTGAGTGTACTTAAACAAGCAAAAGGAGTGTTTATAATGACAGGTAAAGAAGATGTTTTTGATTTACGGTCGGCATTGGAACTGCTAAGGTCTATGCCCGGCCAGCTCATCGAAACCAATGAACAGGCTGACCCCAACGCTGAGATATCCGGGATTTACCGGTATGTCGGTGCTGGTGGAACAGTAAAGCGCCCCACACAAATCGGACCCGCCATGATTTTCAACAATGTCAAGGGACATCCCGGTGCCAAAGTTCTAATCGGTCTACTGGCCAGTCGTAAGAGAGTAGCGAGTTTACTCGGAAGCACACCGGAAAGGGTTGGCTTTTTGCTCAAGGATTCTGTTGCAAACCCCATCGCGCCTGTAATTATTCCAAAAGAAAAAGCTGTATGCCAGGAAATAATATATCGTGCGGAAGATCCGGGATTTGACATCAGAACATTAGTTCCAGCTCCAACAAACACACCGGAGGATGCAGGTCCCTACATCACTATGGGCATGTGCTATGCAAGCGACCCCGTGACCGGAGAATCGGATGTCACAATTCATCGCCTCTGCATGCAGAGTAAAGATGAGCTTTCTGTTTTCTTCACGCCGGGCGCACGCCACATCGGTGCATTTTTCGAAAAAGCGGAAAAATTAGGAAAGCCACTGCCAATTTCCATCAGCATCGGCGTAGACCCTGCAATCGAAATAGCGGCCTGCTTTGAGCCACCAACAACGCCCATCGGGTTCAATGAGCTCAGTATTGCCGGCGCAATCCGAGGCAAGGCAGTTGAAATGGTACCTTGCATTACAATAAGTGAAAATGCCATCGCGAATGCGGAGTATGTCATAGAGGGAGAAGTGCTCCCAGGTGTCCGTATTCCTGAAGACCTCGCATCGGGCTCCGGTAAAGCAATGCCCGAATTCCCGGGTTATACCGGGGCAGCCTGCAAAGCGACACCTGTCATCAAGGTGAAAGCTGTCACCCACCGCAAAAATCCCATTCTGCAGACTTGCATAGGACCTAGCGAGGAACATGTCAATCTGGCAGGAATTCCAACCGAAGCAAGCATCCTGGACATGGTTGAGAAAGCTATGCCGGGACGTCTTTTGAATGTGTATTCACACTCCGCTGGTGGAGGAAAATACATGGCTGTTCTGCAGTTCAAAAAGTCCGTGCCCAGCGACGAGGGAAGACAGCGCCAGGCTGCTATGATTGCATTCTGCGCATTTCCCGAGCTGAAACATGTAATTTTGGTCGACGAGGATGTGGATCCCTTTGATAGTAACGACGTGCTGTGGGCGATGAATACGCGCTACCAGGGTGATATTGATACCATATTCATACCGGGGGTGCGCTGCCATCCGTTAGATCCTTCTTCAGCGCCGGATTACAATAATCAGCTTCACGACGTCGGAATCTCGTGCAAAACAATCTTTGACTGCACCGTGCCATATAAACTGAAAGATAAGTTTGCACGTGCAAATTTCCTGGAACTTGATCCGAGTCGCTTTGCTCCGGGATTATTTGACCAGAAATAATTATCATTATAACTAATTTGTTAATATTGAATGCAATTTCGTTAAAATTAGTCTTGACTGTATTGTAGGTATACCTTGTATAATAGTAATATTAGTAATAATAATATTAGTAATGCTAATATTGTAGAAGAAACAAATAGGACATCTCAGACGGCAGCATTGAAGCACAACGAAATAATTCATTCTCAAAGGAGGAAAATATGGATCCATTACTCATTGGAATCATCGGGATTATTGCTTTACTTGTTTTGTTGCTTATCGGCATGAACATTGGTATCTCGATGGCAATTGTTGGCTTTGTCGGTTTCACAATTTGCACTAACCTACCCGCCGCAATTGGCATGCTCAAGACAGTACCATTCAACACAGCGGCCAATTTCGGCCTGTCGGTCATACCACTCTTCGTCCTCATGGGGCAGTTCGCATTTTATTCCGGTCTAAGCGAAGACCTGTTCGCGACCTGCTATAAATGGCTCGGCAGATTGCCCGGAGGCCTCGCTTGCTCGACAATCGCCGCCTGTGCAGGATTCGCGGCCATATGCGGTTCCAGCACGGCTACAACGGCAACCCTTGGAGTCGTGTGCCTTCCTGAAATGAGAAAATACGGATACAAGGATGAATTATCGTGCGGCTGTATAGCATCGGGCGGCACGTTAGGCATTCTTATTCCCCCAAGCGTCGGCTTCATCCTTTATGGTATCATGGCTGAGCAATCTGTCGGCTCAATGTTCGCCGCAGGTATTCTGCCAGGTATCATGCTTGCAATTTTTTACATCATTGCCATCGTAATCTGGGTCAAGAAAAATCCGGCACTTGGACCAAAGGGCCCAGTAGTATCATTCGTTGACAAAATGAAATCCCTTAAGGGCATCATCGGCATCATAATCCTTTTCATCATCGTTCTGGGAGGCATCTTTTCCGGCGTCTTCACCGCAAACGAGGGTGCAGCCATTGGCGCATTCGGTTCCTTCATATATATGATGATAAAAAGAAAAGCAACCGTACATAGTATACTTAAGGCATTGGGCGACACCATCCGTACGTCCGCCATGATATTCCTGATAATGATCGGCGCCTTCGTGTTCGGCTATTTCCTGACAGTATCAGGGCTTCCGGCCTCCATTGCGACTGCAGCCATGTCAGCTGACGTTCCAGGCTGGGTCATTATTTTTATCATCCTTTTGGTCTACGCTATACTTGGTTGTTTTGTTGACTCGTTGCCACTCATTACGCTGCTTGTACCCATATTCCTGCCGATCGTAATAAATCTGGGCTTCGACCCAATCTGGTTCGGCGTCCTCATGGTTATGGTCATGCAGTTGGGTCTCATAACTCCACCGGTCGGCATGTGCGTCTACGTCATGGGTGGTATAGCTAAGGATGTCAAGCTCGCAACCATCTTCAAGGGCGTTATACCGTTCATCGTAGCACTGGTCATCGCCAGTATTATAGTGGCGGTAATTCCACAGCTCTCGTTGTTCCTGCCCCATGTGATGTACGGCTTATAGCAGAATCCGTACAGGGATTATGCTGCAAGTACGAATCATTTGAGTGCATAACATATTACAAATAAAAGGAGGATTTTTCTGTGAAAAAGAAATTAGTTGCAATGATCGTTTCCCTGTTCGTCCTCACTACGGTACTTTCCGGCTGCGGTGGAGCAAATACACCTGCCCCGGCTACGACTGCTGCAGAAGCCACAGCTCCAGCTGCATCCACAGCTACTGAAGCAACTGTAGCTGCGCCTGCTGACACAAAGGTTTATGATCTCACTCTTCATCACCACGATCCACAGACCAGTGCTACTGGTACATTTTTGGATGCTTGGGCCGCTAAAGTAAAAGAAAAAAGCGGTGGCAGACTGAATGTAAAGGTATTCCATGGTGGTACGCTCGGCGGACCGAAGGACACTGTTGACATGGTAATCAACGGATCTTGTGATATCGGATGGGGCCTTCCCTCATTTTTCCCAGGAAGATTCCCAATGACCGAGGCAATGTCCCTGCCAATGCTCGGTATTCAGTCTGCAACTCAAGGTAGTGCAGCTATGTGGGATTTGTATAACACAACTGATTACCTCAAGGATGAATACAAAGATTTCAAGGTGATACTGCTTCACACAAACTGTGATTCCCCTATTTCTACAAAAGACAAGGCTATCGAGAAAGTATCTGACATCAAGGGAATGCAGATCCGCGGAAACTCCGGCCCACCGACCGAATTCATCAAGCAACTCGGTGCAGCCCCGATTTCCATCGTTATTGGTGAACTCTATTCCTCAATTGAAAAGGGTGTTCTTAGCGCAGTCATCACTGACTGGCACGCAATCAAGGCATTCAAACTTCACGAGCAGCTCAACTTCTACCTGAATGAGCATATCTCCGTCAGCCCGTATTTCCTGCTGATGAATCAAGCTAAATATGACTCTCTGCCGGCAGACCTTCAGAAGGTTGTCGACGAATGCAGCGGCACCGGAGCACTCGACATCGCTGGCCCAGCATGGGATAACGTTCAAACAGAAGTTATGGGTATAATCGAGAAAAACGGCGACAAAATTTACAATCTTAGCCCTGAAGAGCAAGCTAAGCTGAAGGCAATTGCCGATTCAACCCAGGCAACCTGGATAAAGGCACAGACAGATGCAGGAAAGCCTGCACAGGATGTTGTAAATAAAGCTGTTGAGCTTATCGCAAAATACGCAAAATAAGTAAAATAACAACTCCATTGAAGGGGGTACTTTCACTTGGAAAAAATAATAAAATCAATGGAAAAAGCAAACCGTGGGTTTGCATATATCGGCATGGCGGCTGCATTCTTTGTCATGATCATGATGGTAATTGACATCATACTGCGTAACACAGTCGAAAAGAATGTTCTGGGTAGCTATGAAATGACTGAAATGGCAATGGTCATAATAATTTTCCTGGGCATTCCCTGGACTCAGTCACTCAAGGGCCATGTCAAAGTGCCAATGTTTGTAGAAATGCTGCCGAAAAAAGTACAGTATTTTTTAGACGGTATTGTATTGATTTTGACCGCTGCGTTCACTGCATTCATGACCTACGCAGCATTTACACAGGCTGCGAAATATGCAACTGATGGCGCGACTACTGCGGTTCTCTTGCTGCCTTATTCGCCATTCGGGTATATATTTGCATTCGGAATGTTGCTTTTTACCATCACGCTATTATTCGATGCAATTGGACTTTTTGTCAACGGCTCGAAGTATAAAGGTGCCCCCGCGGTTTCCCAGAACTAGCAAAGTAAGGACACCAGTTTATTCACTTAGAGTTTGGCTTACAAGCCGAAGCTCTGCGGCCGGGAAACCCGGCTGCAGAGCTTTTTGACAATTTGTGCTGGTTATTATTATAAAAACTGCAAAATATTACTTGAATGCATAAAAACAGAGTCTATTTACCAAACAACGTTTGAAGAGTATAATATTTATAGTTTATTAATACTTTGGGGGGAACAAAGTGAATAAAGTAAATAATATGCTGACCGTATCTGAAATGGCTCATATTCAACGAATTTCAAAGCAGGCTTTGATCCATTATGACAAAATCGGCCTTTTTAAACCTGCGATAGTAGATGAACACGGCTATAGATTTTACAATATTACACAAATACCGCTCCTGAGAGAAATTTGTTTTCTGAAGTCGATAGGTGTCAAGCTTGAAATCATCAAGGAGCATATCCAGAACAGGACTCCTAAAAACACAATAGAGCTGTTGGAAGCCCATGAAATCGGAATAAAGGAAGCTATCAATGCACTGATTCAAAAACAAAAATATATAGAGCAAAGACTCAATATCTATAGAAACGCAGCAGAATTCGAACAGGATGTTAACAAGCCAACCATTGAATATTTCCCCGAGCGAAAGGCGGTATTTTTTCCTTGGGGACAGGTGGAAATGACACGCCCTGTTCTGCATCTGACATTAATGAAAACATGGGATGTCCTCAAGAGTCATGGTATGCCGCCCTCGAATGGTTGGGGCGCCATTATCCGCAAAGAGCATCTCTTTCAGAAAGATCCGCTGACCGGCGCCGGCGCATATACAAACCTGCCGTTCGAAGCGGAAAAAATAGAAAATGTTGTGATTTTTCCTGAGGGCGAATACGCATGCATGTGCAAATACGGCATGCCATATGAAACAGACCACATTTTTATGCTGACAAAGTGGATTGGTGAGAACGGCTATGAAATCATCGGCGATGTAGTCGATGAATGCTTTCTTGATACGACATTTTATGATAAAGGAAGGATAGTCGATTTTTGTCAGCTGCAAATACCTATTCGTAAAATCAAGTAGTACTGTTTATACTCCTGAAGGCCTACAGATTCTGCAAGCGACTAATTATAATATGGCGAATGAAAGGCTTAAGCATGGACAAAGAGAAAAAGAGATTGGTCGTTGGTGTTAGCGGCGCCAGCGGCGCTCCAATAGCGGTTGAACTTTTAAAGGCACTTAGGGAATACGAGGGATGGCAGACCCATGTTGTGATAACGAAGGGCGCCGAACAAACGATTTTGCAGGAAACAAAATATAGCATAGATCAATTCAAAATGCTGTGTGATAACGTATACAACCCTTCGGATATTGGTGCAGCGATTGCAAGCGGAACATTCAAGACAGAGGGAATGGTTGTTGTTCCATGCAGCATGAAAACTGTATCAGGAATTTCAACAGGGTATTCCGAAAATCTGCTGCTAAGAGCGGCTGATGTTACTTTGAAAGAGGGCCGTAAGCTGATTTTGGTTGCCCGCGAAACCCCGTTTAACAGAGTGCACCTGAAAAATTTGCTGACTCTGTCAGAAATGGGAGTTGTTATACTACCCCCGATGCTCACATATTATACAAACCCCGAAACTGTAGAAGAGATGACGAGCCACATAGTTGGGAAAATTTTGGACAGAATTGGCTTGGAACCTAAAAAGTTCCGCAGATGGAAAAGTGACAGGTGATAATTTTTGGATAAAAAGCAAATGAAAACCGTATCCTTTTATACATTAGGCTGTAAGGTGAATCAATATGAGACGGAAGCAATGACCGAAATATTCAAGGATGCCGGTTATAAAATAGTAGAATTCGACACGATAGCAGATGTCTATGTTATAAATACATGTACCGTTACAGGACTGAGCGCCAGGAAATCGCGCCAGATTATCAGACGGGCAAAAACGCTCAACAGCGATGCAATTGTGGCCGTAGCAGGCTGTTATTCGCAGACTGCACCGGAAGAAGTCGAAGGTATCCCTGGCGTTGACGTGGTAATAGGCACCAGGGAACGCGGAAGGATACTGGAGCTGATTGGGGAATATGCGGACAGGGGCTCAAAAATCAATGTTGTAGGCGATATCATGCATAACAGGGAGTTTGAGGATCTGCATGTCGGCGGCCATCAAAGCAGGACGAGGGCTTATATAAAGGTACAGGACGGGTGCAGCCAGTTTTGTGCCTACTGTATCATCCCATATGCCAGAGGGCCCGTGAGAAGCAGACAGGAAGAAGATGTACTGGCAGAGGTGCGCAAGCTGGCTGAGAACGGTTTCAGGGAGGTTGTACTGACGGGAATCCATCTGGCTTCATATGGAAAGGACCTCAAAGATGCATCGCTCATAGGACTGATAAAGGCTGTGCATGAAATCAAGGATATCAGCAGGATAAGGCTGGGATCGGTTGAACCGGGGACTATCACCGATGAGTTCGTGGCTGAGGCCTCGAGATTGGGAAAGCTGTGTCCTCATTATCATATTTCCTTGCAGAGCGGCTGCGATGCGACACTGAAACGTATGAACCGCAAGTATGACACCGCTTTCTACAGGAAGGCAGTGGCATTGCTTAGACAGTACATTCCCGAGGTTGCAATAACAACGGATATTATGACCGGCTTCCCGGGAGAGACAGAAGAAGAGTTTGCTGAGACAATTCGTTTTGCCGGAGAGATTTCCTTTGCCAGGATGCATGTGTTCAAGTATTCGCCCAGAAAGGGCACACCTGCAGCTACTTTTGAGGGGCAGGTGGACGGAGGCGTGAAGGAACGCAGAAGCAATGTACTGATTGAAATGTCAAACAGTAAGATGCTTGAGTTCAACGGCAGCTTCATTGGAAAGACCATGCCTGTCCTATTTGAGCAGGAAGTTGATAAACTGACGACGGAGTCGGATAAGAAGATGCTGCAGCCTGATAAACAGGTACTGGAGCCTGATAAAAAAGAGCGCCTCTACGAAGGCCTGACCGCTAACTATATACGTGTACTTTGCAGTTCTGATAAGGATTTGAAGGGAAATATTGAATATGTTAGAATGGAGAAGGCTGAGGATGACTACCTTCTTGGCGAGGCGTAAATAAAGTTGCATAAAATTTATCCATATATTATTATATTAATATAAAGGAAATTCCCGGAGTTGAAGGCAGGAGAGTGATTTTAGATGGCAAACAGTGAGACAATGATGTTCAAAATGGACAAAGACAAGGAAAATGAAGCCAGAGATATACTGTTTTCAGTTTACAATGCACTGGTCGAAAAGGGGTATAATCCCATTAACCAAATAGTGGGATACATATTGTCCGGTGATCCGACATATATAACCAGCCATATGAATGCAAGAAGTGTAGTTAGAAGGCTTGAGAGGGACGAACTGCTCGAGGAGATAGTACGGTTCTATCTTGAGAATAAAAAGCAGGATTAGTATCCAAGAAAAAAGCATCCCGATTATATCGGGATTTTTTTGTATGATGGGACTATATAAGATGAACTAATATAGTTAAGCTGGACTAAGGGGATTGAGCAGAGGATAATATGAATTATATAGAACTTGGGGAAACGGGCATCAAAGTGTCCAGATTATGCTTCGGCGGACTCATAATCGGTCCGCTTCAGGCGAATTTGCCATATGACGCGGGCGCAGATGTAATACTGGCTGCACTTGAAAGGGGCGTAAGCTTCATTGACACGGCTGAGCTATACGGAACCTACGGACACATAAGGGAAGCCCTTAAAAAATGGAAGGGCAACCGCCCGGTTATCGCTACGAAGTGTTATGCCTATTCGGCTGGGGATGCGGCAGCCAGCCTGGAAAAAGCGCGACAGGAGCTGGATTGTGATGTCATAGACATATTCATGCTCCATGAACAGGAGAGCAGGTTGACACTGCGTGGTCATAGGGAAGCGCTGGAGTATTATATTTCTGAAAAGCAGAAGGGAAGGATCAAAGCTGTCGGGGTTTCCACGCATAATATTGAGGTGGTTGACGCATGCTCCGATATGGCAGGCATAGATGTGATTCATCCTATCGTCAATATGAAAGGCCTTGGTATTGGTGACGGAAGTATAGTGGAAATGCTTTCAGCGGTAGAAAAGGCATATAGGAACGGCAAAGGGATATACAGTATGAAGCCTCTCGGTGGCGGGAACCTTCTGTCGGACTATGATGAATGCATGCGGTTTGTCCTCGATATACCATATATACATTCGGTTGCTGTAGGAATGCAGTCGGCGGAAGAGGTAACCGCGAATGTATGCCTTTTTGAAGGTGTAGAAATACCGGAGCAGACAAGAGCAAACCTTGGAAAAAGGACCAGGAGGCTGCATGTTGATTATTGGTGTAATGCTTGTGGCAATTGTGTGAAAAGATGCAGCCATGGCGCCATGTCGATAGTAAATGGCAAGGCGGGCGCAGATATGGACAAATGTGTCCTGTGTGGATACTGCAGCAGCTCCTGTCCGCAGTTTGCCATAAAGGTATGTTAAGTGTAGGATAAGCGCAGAAAAAGCGCATAAAAATTTGAAAAGAGGGTATGGAATTGAGAATAATGGGTATAGATTATGGAGACAGCAGGATCGGAATTGCGATGAGCGATCCACTTGGCTGGACGGCACAGGGGCTGGAGACAATAGAGTGGCATTTTGACATTGACAAGGCAATTGATAGAATCACAAAGATAGTAAAAGACAACTCTGTTGAAAAAATCATTGTGGGCTTACCGAAGAACATGAACGGGACCATCGGTCCAAGAGGAGAAAAGACACAGGAGTTCATCGATCTATTGGCCCAAAGCACCGGCGTGGAAATCCAAAAGTGGGATGAGAGACTTACGACAGTTGCAGCCCACCGTACGATGAATGAGGTAGGTATGAAAGCCTCCAGGAAAAAGAAGGTAGTCGATCAGATAGCAGCAGTCCTGATATTGCAGGGTTACCTTGACAGCAGGTAACCCGAAGTTACGCTTATGGAATCAGTAGCTTACATCCTCTAAGATAAAGAATACCCACCTTCAAAGTGCATGCAATTAATTGCAATTAATTGAAGGTGTTTCAATATAAATAATAATGGGAATTATAGAATTACTATGGTATAATTAATAACCGTGCAGCAGGTTTATCATAAAAAATGGTATAAAGAAAAATAATATTAGAATATTACAGGAGGGTATTTATATGGAAGAAGAAAGAGACGATATCGTCATTCTGGTTGATGAAAACGGGGATGAAGTAGAATTCGAGCACATTGATACAATCGAAATGAACGGCAATGAATATGTTGTTTTGGCGCCGCTCGTTGAGGAAACAGCAGAAGAAACAGACGAAGAGGAAATTATAATCCTCAAGATTGAACATAACGAGGATGGTGAGGATTCATTCATTACCATCGAGGATGATGAAGAACTCGACGAAGTTTTTGAAGAGTTCCAGTCCCGTATGGATGAAGAGTTCGGTGAAGACGAAGAGTAAAATATTCATGTGAAAATAACGATGTTTTTGTTACATCCTGAAGTTTGAATTTTTTTGAATACCTCCAATCAGATATTGATGATATCTGATATGGAGGTATTCTTTATTTGTATATTTAAAGGGATACCTGGCAGGGGTACAAAATAAAGAGGGGAATCTGATTAAATCAGACACCCCTCTTTGTGTAAGGTGGTTAATGATTGTTGAAATTAAGACTAACGGTTGTTGAATCTGTCCAGTGCTGCCTGTCTGATCTTGATGCAATCCTCGATACCCATTTTCTTGATCTGTTCAACGAAAGCATCAAACTTATCGAGTGGCTCTTTGCCTACGATGAACTTGATGATCATTTCAGAGGAGTAGGTCTGGATGTCTGAGTATTTATTGGCGAATTCGGCGCCTTCTGTATCGGTCAGGGTAATCTGCTTGGATATTACATATGAATTATCCGAATTGCTGGTCCATTGTTTGACAGCATCCAGTTCGTTCTCGGGTAATCCGTCATAGTTCCTGGTGTAATCCTGGAAGTAAGGTCCGAAACCGAGGGTATACTTGTTAAAGCAGACGAAAGGAGGCCACTTGTTGGAGTTTTCTGCCGTCATTTCCTTAGTAAACTTGGGCTTGCCGTCAACCATAGTGTAGGAGATTCCTTCTTCACCCCATGTAGCCAGCATGGCACCTTCGTCGGAATAGAGGTAATCCATCCATCTGGCTGCCAGTTCTGCGTTCTTGGAGCTTGCTGCGATTGAGAAACCGCCTGCGGCCTCTTCATTCTGCCTGAATTGTAGGTGCAGCTTGTCGCCGGGGGTCTTGACGGCGTCAGGAATACCTGCAAGCTTAAAGTTGGGGTCTGTAGCTTTTTGCTTATAAGTCGTCATGAAGTTGTTGTCGAAATACCAGAGACCTGACTTGCCGGTAGTCACATAGTCATCTTTCGGCATTGTGCTGTCCTTGTAACTATAGAAGTCCTTATACACAAGACCTTCGGAATACCATTTGTTCATCAGGGCGATGTAATCCTTGAAACCTGGTTCGATATGGCCATACTTGACTTTCCCATCAACCTGGTAGAAAGGCATTATCGCCATATTGGTCTGATCCAGCTGGCCGGCTACACCAAAACCCTGAACGAGGTAATCATTTGACGGAATACCGGTACGGTACAGGAACAGGGGAGCCTCGGCACCCTTCTTCTCCTTGAAGGCTTTCAGCATATTGTAATAATCATCATATGTTACTGGAGTTGCAATATTCAGCTCTTCCATCCAGTCCTGCCTCACCATTGGACCTGCATTTGTGCTCTGATCCGAGTTCTTGACCAACTGGTTGAATTCTACGATATTTCCTGTATCTGTTGAAACTTTCTTTTTATACACAGGATCGGAATCAAGTATCTTTTTGAAGTGAGGGGCTGACTTGTCGATAAGATCATTAAGTTTAAGCAGGACACCGTCTGCAACCGCTTTGTCGGCTCCGCCCTGATACAGTCCAACTGCACCCTGAATCATATCCGGAAATTCATTTGAAGCAGCCATGAGGCTGAAGGTTTCTCTTGCTGTCTCAGTTGAAATTACGACAAACTTAATGTGTACATTGGTTCTTTTTTCGAGTTCCTGCCAGAACATTGCATCATCAGGGCTCTTGAACCACTGTGAGAAGAACGGGGGGAAGGGATACCAGAGTGAGAGTTCTGATTTTTCTGCAGTCAGTGGGAGTGTAACCGGTCCGACTTCTGCAGGTGCTGCTGGTTCAGCTGTTGTTGCTGCTGCAGCTGTTGCTTCGGCTGCCGTAGCTGCCGGTGCTGCTGTACTTGCCTGTGTGCCCGGGTCTTGTGTCTGTCCGCAGCCTGCAAACATTGAGATAGCGAAAATACAGACTAGCAGGAGAGTAACGATACGCTTTGCCATTTTCATAAATTTCCTCCTCTTTTTCTTTTACTTGATGATAATTATATGAGTAAAACGTTTAAGCCCTGTTTTGGAATGAATTTAAACAATAAAATACACATTTTATAAATATTATTAGTACATTAAACGTATGCTTTTGAGCAGTATTTATGAAGCGGAATTACTTAGACATCTACTTACCGGACAACTGTCCTACATATGATTTATTATACCGGACAGATGTCCGGCAGTCAAGTAATCAAAAACAGATTTCATGATAATAGTTAGGATTTAGTTAGTAATTGAGATTTGAAAGAGGTGTGCATTAATCCCCGTCAGAGCAGCATTTTAATTCAAAAAAACGGGATTAAATAAATAAAGGATTGATGAACATCCTGCGGAGATTATCAAATATTTCATCAAGTGAATAAGAAAATGTATTTTTCAAGTTATTGTACAAATAGGAATTGATACTTGATACTACAGTAAACACAAAAAAGTCAACATCGATGTCCTGCTTTGGGGTGTTTTGAATAGCTTCGCGCATGATTTCTGTCAGTTTTTTGTTTAAATATCGGTATAAGGGGCTGCCAACCAGGCCATCCTTCATTTGATCGGTTTTGAATTCAGTCCTGATGATATCAATCATTTCATACTCTTTGTCAAGGAAGGCAAGCCAGTTGTAGAGGAATTTCTCAAACTTCTCCTTTACAGAGGTACATACAGAAGAATTCAAAGCCAAATCCATTTTGGTAATAAATTGATCATAATCTTCCTGCATTAGTATGGAGCACAATTCAGCCTTGTTGGCAAAACGACGGTATAACGTACCCTGGCCTACTTCTGCTGTTATTGCTATCTGATGCATGCTGACATTATTGACGCCATACTGTTCAAACAGGTTATGGGCAGTTTTTATAATGTGATGGCTGATTTCGGTCGAATTTTTACCTTTACTTGTCATAACAATTCGGTACTCCTGTTCAGATTTAGTAAGCAGCTTGACCATCGGACAGCTGTCCGATATAACAGCCGGTGGCAGGACAACTGTCCGTTACTATAGCATGTTAATTATATATTAATGGATTTATGGTGTCAATGTTCCTAAATATAAGCAAAAGTGAGGGTGCCGGTAATTATAACGAAACGCCTGTCGGGAATTGAATCCGCCAGGCGTTAAAGAGGGTAAATAGGGGGACGGTTCTCAAAATCTGGTTTTTGGCAGATTTGAGAACCGTCCCCCTATTATTCTTCTATCCTTTTATTGAACCGATCATAACGCCGGTTACGAAATATTTCTGGACGAAGGGATATATTGCAAGTATTGGGGCTGTTGCTACGATTATTGTGGTGTATTTCACAAGATTCTTGTAAAGATCCAGGTTTCCTGCCGTCGACGTATCATATGTGACTGAAGACTGGTCGTTCTGGACGAGAATTTCTCTCAGGATTACCTGCAGGGGATAGAGTTTCCTGTCCCTCAGGTATATCATCGCCTGGAACCATGAATTCCACATCTGTACCGCATAGAACAGGGCAATGACCGCAATGACCGCCTTGGACAGCGGGATTATTATCCTGAACAGGATGGTGAATTCGTTGGCACCGTCTATCTTTGCCGATTCCTCAAGGCTGTCCGGTATCTCAAGGAAGGATGTTCGCATTATGATAAGGTTGAATACCGATATGGCCATCGGGATGATTACCGCCCACCTGGTGTCTATCATGTTCAGATTTTTTACGACCATGTAAGTGGGAATCAGACCGCCGTTGAAGAACATTGTAACGGTCACGATGCCCATTATCCAGTTCCTCCAGAGCAGTTTTTTTCTTGAAAGACCATATGCACCCATTGCAGTCAGCAGAATGCTGATTGCCGTACCGACAACAACATAGAATATGGTGTTTATGTAACCGTTGATGAGGCTTGGATTTTTGAATACGATCTCGTAGCCCTTCAAGGTGAAGCCCAGGGGCCAGAGGATTATTCCTTCATGCTGTGCCAGCTTGATCGGATCGCTCAAGGAGGCAAACAACACATGCAGCATAGGCGCCAGTGTTATAAACGCCAACAGGATCATCACTGTATAGTTGATTATTTGAAATATTATTCTGCTTGCTGATTCTTTCTGTTTCATCGTGTATTCCTCCTCCTTCTAGAATAAGCTGGATTCTGTGAACTTGCGGCTCATTGCGTTTGCGAAAAGCAGCAGCGCAAAGTTGATGACCGAGTTGAAAAGGCCGACCGCTGTACTATAGCCGTAGTTGAACTCCTGAAGACCTTTTCTGTAAGTGAAACTGCTGATTACATCGGCAGTCTCATATGTAAGCGGGTTGTACAGCAGGATTATCTTTTCCATACCCACGTTCATCATGTTTCCAATTCTAAGGATCATCATGATCATTATTGTGCCTGCTATTCCCGGCAGTGTGACATGTAAAGTCTGCTTCCATCGGCTGGCGCCGTCTATCCTGGCAGCCTGGTAAAGCTCCTGGTCTATGCCGGAGAGTGCTGCGAGGAATATGATGCTCTGGAACCCGATATTCTGCCAGATGTTCGAAGCGACGAATATTGACCGGAATAGCTCGGGTCGACTGAGGAGGTTTTCCTTCTCCCCTCCCAATGCTGCAACCAATGATGTTATGGGCCCGGTCGAGGATGTGAAGTCAATTATGAGACCAGCGATGACAACCATTGATATGAAGAAAGGCATGTAACTGATTGTCTGGACCACCTTCTTGAAGGTCTTGCGTCCGATTTCATTCAGCAGGAGCGCCAGTAGGATCGGTGCGGGAAAGCCCCATGCAAAATCGTATAAGCTTATGAGGAACGTATTACGGATAAGTCTCCAGAAGTAATAGCTTCCGAAGAAATCTGTGAAGTTCTTGAAACCGATCCATGGGCTTCCGAAGATACCCAGCTTGGTTTCAAACCTTTCAAACGCCAGTACGATACCGGCCATAGGGATGTAGTTGAAGATGATGAAATAGATGATTACGGGCGCCAGAATTAAATAAACCATTTTGTTCAACTTGAAGTCTTTACGGACATCTGCCAAACGCATTTTTCTTCCCCTCCTCGAAATATTCAGCGGATCACATAATGCCAGATAAAGACATATGCTTACCATAACTATAATTATAGGAGTAGTTTGGCATTCAAGTATATTATCATTTTCATTGTTGGAGTTATCATTATTATCAAAAGGCTGAATTTGTCGAATGTTATCGTTGAATTTGTCGAATGTTATTGCTGTATTTCACTGAATGTTGACATAAGTCTCAACTTTTAAACCTGCCGGGGCTGATGCCTTCAAACTTCTTAAATACCCTGTGCATGGACAGGACATTGCTGTAACCCACTTGCTGAGCAATGATATTCAGGTTCATTCCCTTGTTCATAAGTTCTTTGGCTTTATTCAGCCTCAATTTGTGGATGTAGTCAAGTATTCCGATATCCATGTACTTTTTGAAAGTATTGGACAGATAGGATGCATTCATTTGCAGGTGGTCCGCAATATATGAAACATTAAGGTCCTGCTCGCAAAAGTGTTCTTCAATGAACTGAACCGCTTTATCTATCCATTCGGGAGCAGTTTTATCTCTTTTCATCCTGAAGTATTCGTTGAAGCTGTCAAAGATGTAATTTGTGTTGCTTTGCAGTTCTGCAACAGTTTTTGCATTAAGCAACCTGTTTATAGGGTCCATTTTTTCAAAAAACTGTACGTCGACGCTGGTCCTTATCAGGTCGATCTTGTTGATCATTGAGCTTACAAGCCCGAAAATCCTGCATTTGACAAGCTGGAGAGATTGGCTGCCTGTATATAGTTCGTGATTAAGTATATCGTTCATAATCTGCTTTGCTTGTTCAAAGTCCTCAAGATGCAGGTATTTAATAAAAGCCCTTTCTTTTTCCAGTGAATAATTATTGATACTGCCGGTGTTGATTGAATCAAATGCTACAATTTCCTTATCGCCACCGACAAGTGTCTTGTATTCGATTACTTCAATAGTTTCAAAAAATGCAGGGGTGATCTCAATAACACTTCTATGTGGCATGCTTACGGCGATGAAAAGATTCAGATGAAAATACTGCTCCATGAATTCCAGGGTTTTCTGCAGAATACCCTCAAGTTCCAGTATTAAAACATCTGGTTCATTGCCTGAAAATTTAGTTGTGTCAATATTGAGCAGGGCGATTATCCTTCCGTCGATCTCTGTAAAATATGCTTTGAGCCGTTCGCCCGAAAGCTCACAGAATACGTTTTCTATTACGGTAAGGATGAGGCTGAAGGCTTCTTCATCAGGTTCCTTTTTGATATCAATGACATTCTGGCTGAATTCATCTATACAGAAATTAACAACCATAAAATCATTACTCATCAATTCTATATGATATGCTTCAAATAATTCGGTTACTTGGGCAGGATCAGTGATGGTTCCTCTCAAAAGACGTGAAAGGAACCGGCTTACCAAAGCATTCTTCTGCTTTTCTATAACTTTTTGGTAGTTTTCCTTCTCTTCGGAAAGGTTTTTCAATGTGATGTCGAGCATATTAAAGGCATTGCCGCTTCCGTCAGCAGGGTTGCCCATGTTGCTGACATAGTTTTGCAGGAGCTTTTTGACAGGATTATAGTTCTTCTTGGTTAGATAGTATGACGCAAATGCTCCAATCATAAGGCATACCAGAATATATGCGATAAGGATCCACTTGTTTTTATTGACCTTTTCAAGGAAGGTACCGGAAGGGATGACCGAAACATATTCCCATTTACCCAGCTTGGATGTTACATGAGCTATGGCGGTACCCTCATATCGAATAAGGGGTTCATTATTATCAGTATGACTTTTAAGATCGCCATATTCAACATAAGAAGGAAGGGCTCCAAGATCGCTGAATTCAATATAGTTGTTGTTCTCATCCAACAGGATACAAGGATATTCCTGTACCAGCCATTTATATTCATTGACAGTATTTTTAAGGGCAAAAACGTCAAGGTTGATAACCAGGGTGGCATATTGTCCTTTGGTTGAAGAGCGTATTGTTTGTATGAATAACAGTTTGTTCGAGACATTTCCCTTCCTGTCTGCCGATCTTACTATCCTGTATTCGTTGATGTGTGTTGTATTGATCATGGTATTCCACTCATCTTCAGAAAGACCGAGATTTAGAAACGAATCATATGTTAAAAAATCCCCATTGATTATTGCCGTGTCTGACAGGATGATGTCACTTTTATTAAAATGCAGAAGGATTCCGCCTACAAGGTTATTTGCTATCCTTGCGCTTGAAATATCGGCCTGTGCTTTTAACAATTCAAATATATCCATGTCCTTATCCTGCGTATTCACAACTGCCATTATTCTTTTGTTCAGGACGATATTTTTGAAAACTTCCTTGACACCTTCGAGCTTTCCGTCGACAACGGACTGAAGATTTAGAAGTGATGCGTTATAAGCCTTGCTGACCTCTTCGTTTATGGTTTTTGTAGAATAATAATTCATTATCATACTGATTGCTACCGGGATGAGCAATATCAACAGATATGAAAGTATCCACGAAAAAAAGACTCTGTTTGTTCTTTTAAAAACCGGCTTGAACCTCATGGGGCGTCTCCTAGGTTGACCAAAAAGATCAGTCAGTAGTTTGATTCTGGTTTTCGATTATTCTCGACATCAGTGTAACATATTAATAAAAATGAATCAATTTTAAAAAACATGAAGCCCTTTCATTTAATAATCTCTTTTTGGAATCAGCACAGTATTATTCGAGATTTCACAAGAACAAGATTGTCGATTATCATAAGTATTGTAGGCCTTCTTTGTAGAATTACTATCATTAAAGCCCTATCCAACAGGTACTTAAGCACAGACAGTATAGTATATCAGTCAGCTTCTATTTTTCTAGATAATAAGGAGAAAGATTTATGGAACGAGGCAAGTCATACATTCATAACATGGAGTTGATCGGCTACAATGATCTTGCAGGTCGGCCGGGATTCCAGATGGCGATGCAGGAAGTCGAGGGCAGGTACTATCTGTATGTTTCACATTTCAGGCACTCCGGCTGGACCATCCTTGAGGTTACCGATCCGGAGCATCCCAGGTATGTAAGGTTCATTGAAGGGCCAAAGCTTTCCGGACAATGTACCAACAAGATACAGGTCGCCGATGGACTCATGCTGTGCGCCCTGGGTACGGGAATCCCTTTCCTTCACGGAATCGGCAAGGACGATCCCTACATGGCCGGTTTGTACATTTTTGATGTAAAGGAAGACCCCGAAAACCCCAAATTCCTATCGTACTGGAATGCCAGTGAACCCCAGGCGTGTGATAATATCTGCCTGGGCGTACACCGCTTTTTTTACAACGGCGGGAGGTATGCGCACCTGTCATCGACCTGTGACGGCTATTCCAACATGATTTATCGCATACTCGATCTGTCCGATCCCCAAAATCCTGTTGAAGCAGGCCGTTGGTGGATGCCGGAACAATGGGATGCAGGCATTCTGGAAAAAGACAAACCGCCCATGGATTTTCCACTGTCACTGCCCGGAATGCATGGCCCGCCATATGTGAAGGGAGATTATGCCTATTGCGGTTACAATGGTGCTGGAATGGTCATACTCGATATTTCGAATATAAAGATTCCCAGACTTGCAGGCCGCTTGCCCATTTACCCCACCATGGGCGGCAAGCTGGGAGGAGCGAGGTGCCATACCGTAATACCCCTTTCAAAACGTCCATACGCAATTTTCACGAATGAGGGCGAACGGTTTCCCTGCTTTAACAAGGAAATTGTAAAAAATGCAGCGCAACCCATCAATATTCTGGGGATGGTTGATGTTTCGGATGTTACAGATCCTACGCTTATTTCAGTATTCCCGTATCCCCAGGTGCCGCCGGATTTCCCCTGGCCGAATTTTAATGATTGCGGAATCGGTTGCCCAGGACCCTTCGGACCCCACAATATCCATGAACCCCATGATCATCCTGCACTTGAGGATCGTAACGACAGGCTGTACTGTTGCTATTTCCATGCCGGTTTGAGGGTCTATGATATCAGCGACCCCTTTGTGCCAAAGGAAATTGCATATTATATACCGCCCAATCCAGATTCGTGGAAATTTGACTGCGAGTATCCCGGCCCTATGATAGCCACTACGGAGGACGTACTTGTGGACAACAGGGGGAATATTTTCATGGATACCTTCCATGATGGTTTATATGTCCTGCGGTGTAAAGTCTAAGACCCGATTTCCGAGGAATGCACAATTCATATATACATACAAATGAACGAAGTAGTCAGCAAGAAAGGGGGTTGATCCCGGGGACTTATGCACGAATTGTTCTGTCATCATGTCGGATCGCTGAGTACAAAGGTATTCTATTTATGAAATTTAACAGGGAGGTCAATTCATGGAAACAAAAAAAAAGTTTTGGACACCAGCAAGTACACTCGTTGCTACCTATACTTTCTCCTGGGGCTTCGCGGCTTTGGACAGGCTCCTGATTGCAATGCTTTTCCCGTTTGTCATTCCAGCATTCGGATTGAATTATGCCCAGGCCGGACTCATTATGACCTGTATGTCGGTTCTATACCTGATCATGGCTTCTCTTGGCGGAGTATTATCTGACAAGTTCGGACGTAAAAAAGTCATTTTGCCTGCGGTGATCATCTTTTCCCTCGGTTCATTTTTAACCGGCTTCGCAACAGGTTTTGCTTCACTGATTGCAATCCGTGCAATTATCGGCGGAGCTGAAGGTGCTTTTTATACCAGTGCAGCGGCACAGATTGCAGAACAGTCGTCAGATGAGAAAAGGGGAGCTTCTCTGGGGATTTTCAACTCTGCATTTGCTCTGTTCGGTGCGTTTTTTGCTTCTATTTATGCAACACAGATTGCCTCGCGCTGGGGATGGAACTGGGCGTGTTATCTGACGATTATTCCAGGAATTATTCTTTGCCTGGTAATTGTCGGTAAGGTGAAGGACACCCATCAATCTGTCTCGTCATCCATATCGGAAAAACCTGCAGTGTCATTTTTTGAAGCTTTTAAAGAAAGAAATATCATCCTGTCGGTTTTTCTTTCAGCGACCTGGTTCATTTGGCTTTGGAGCTGGCTGAGTTACGGCTTGCTTTATTTTACCAAAGAAAGGGGCATGGAAACTGGTGTTGCAGGAATCCTTATTTCTGCGTTGGGTTTTGGCGGATTTCTGGGTGGAATCCTGATGGGACAATTCAGTGACAAGTTCGGGCGCAAGGCATCAACTTTTGTGGGAATCCTTTTAGGGTTCCTTGGAACGATTACCATTGTAATGGTGCCCAACATTCCTTTTGCACTTCAGTTGATCATCATCCTGATTACGGCAGCCGGAGCCTGGGGCAGCGGAAATGTATTCCTGCAGATCATTCCCAGCGACTGCATTTCCCGTGCGCACCTGGCGAAAACACTGGGTGCGATCGTCAGTATTGGGGAATTTGTCGGTATTGCAGTTGCACCTCCGATTCTTGGCGCAGTCGGCGACAAATTCGGTTTAGCTGCGACAATGCAACTCGGAGCAATAAGTTTGATTGTTACAATCATACTCATCCTGTGCCTGCGTGAGAGCGCGCCGAAGTTCTGTAAAAAGGTGACTGAAGAGGTTACGGCCGCGCTATAAACACAAAAGAAAAGTTCAATGGAAGTCTCAACAGGGAGAACTTTCCCTGTTGGAGCTTCCACATGAATGATTACCTTGACAGGCTATGGCAATGCATATGGGCATTTTGTATAATAATAAATATGAATGTGCATTTCTGAGTGGCAGCTCTGTTTCGGAATCCAAGATGTGAATAAACAGATAAAGGAGGTTAAGATGTCTATAGAAAATTTGTTATTGAGGCCTATAAAAATAGGAAACAAAACAGTTCCCAACCGTATTGCAATAAATTCAATAGAAGGCGGGGACGCAGATGAAAACGGTAATCCTACAGAAAAGACTTATGCCAGATATGAAAAGCTGTTTGAAGGTGAGGCTGGTTTTATAGACCTTGAGGCTATCACCTGTCAAAGGGAAAGTGTATCGACTCGTAATCAACTGAGTATTACTCGGGATAATGAAAGAGCACTCAAGAAGTTTGTAGAACACTTAAAAAATATAAACAGTGAAAATGTTTTTGTTTTTCAGCTTACTCATGCTGGAGAGGTCAGTCATCCAAAATTCTCAAAGCCGGTTCGGGTAACGAAACAACCTTTATATGGTTTTGAATATGCACAGTTTATCGGGGAAGAAGAAGTTGATAAAATTATCGACCAGTACATTGAAGCGGCAAAAATAGCTCACGCTTCCGGAGCAGACGGAGTGGATCTGAAACTTTGTGCTGGATATCTTGGTTCTCAAATCCTGCGCCCGTTCAACAGCCACAAGTGGAAATATGGGGGACCATGGGAAAACAGACGTCAATTTGCATTTGATTTGGTCGAGAAGATCAGTCGTGCAGTCAACGATCCAAACTTCATTATCGGGTCAAAGGTTTCATTATATGAGGGCTTTCCCGGTGGGCAGGGGACAATCGGCCAGGATAGTTCAGTGATGGATTTAACAGAATCGATTGACTTAATAAAGGGTATGGAAGAAAGAGGCGCTTCTTATATTTTGCAGGCAGGTGGAGCTCCGAGACATACACTGGCATTGGTAAAGCCGGGCAAAGAGGCTCCATATCTGGCATATTTCCAGCACTATTTTCAGAAAGTATGTCGAGATGCCTTGAAACCGGAATCTGTTGTAATTGGCTCTGGGTACACGATATTCAGAGATGGATGTAATAACAATTTCCCGGCAGTTTCACCCGAAAAAAACAGTTTGGTATATTGGGGTCAAAAATATATCGAAGAGAATGTTACCGATATGGTAGCTCTTGGACGGCAAAGCCTGGCGGATCCTTATTTTGCTAAAAAACTTAGGGAGGGTAAGGAAGAAACAATCAAATGGTGCACATCATGTGATAAATGCAGCATGTTGTTGGTTTCTCAGGAAAACGTCGGATGTGTTGCATTCAATCCACCCTATGCAAAAATTCTCAAAGGATTGATGGAGAATAACTCTTAAAAATAAGCTAAGCAATCGGTGGGGTAATGCTCATTTCTGATAGTTCAGTTATTTTGGATTTTTAATACCCAAATAGATGGGTACTAAATTTATTAAATTATGGAGGTAAGCTAAAATGATTCAAAAATTACCATTTGGTACCATCGCACATTTAGGCTGGGCTGTAAAAGATATCGACCAGACTATCAAAAACTTTGAGTTAATGGGGCTTGGGCCATGGCGCCGTTATATTCTTGGTGAAGCAGATGGAGGACATGATTTTGCGTACAGGACGTATGAAGGCGGTATGGAAAACAGATGTAAAGTTGCATTAGCGAAGTGGGGAAATATTGTTGTTGAGTTGTTCGATCCCATTACGCTCGAGGGCGGAAGATTTCCAATTGTGGAAAAATATTTAGCTAACCATGGTGAGGGAATCTGGCACTTCGGATATTCAGTAACCAGAGAACAGTTCGATGCAACTATTGTAGAGATGGAAAAGGTAGGTATTAAGATCATTGGTCGCTCTGAATATAAGAACGGTGTCCGAATGGCTTTTCTTGATCCGAACAAAACCGGCGGAATAATCTTTCAGCTGCATGACTGTCCACCGGCAATGGAAGATTTCTTCGACACAATGGGAATCATGGTCTGAAGCAGATAAAGAAATTTTAGGAAGGTATGCAGGTATGGCGATTTCCAATATAGGTGTTAATCATTTTGCAGTAAGCGTTCGGAATCTGGAAGAATCAATCGAATGGTACGAAAGGGTTTTGGGGTTTGAACCCATCGTTACAAATGAAATACCAGGTATTGATGTGAAGGTAGCTCATATGAGCGCTCCAGGTTTTGTGCTGGAGTTGTTTGATGCTAAAAATGCATTACCGCTGCCAGAGGAACGCAAATTTCCCAATACGGATTTGCATACACACGGGAACAAACATTTCTCCCTGACAATAGCTGATCGTGATGTAACTAAAAAGCAGCTGGGAGAATTGGGCGTGCCTGTAGTTATGACTGCAGATGTATGGGGAACTTACGGTATATTTATCCAGGATCCAACCGGTAACTTGATTGAACTTTTTGAAGGTGACATGAACAGCAAGAAGAAAATGTAATTGAGTTTAATAAAGCAATGAACAAAAGGTAGAGTGGTCAAACTCTACCTTTTGTTCATTGTTCTTTTGTATGCAACTGATATGTAGTTGCATAATTTGATTCAAAATAGTATAATATAAATGAAATTTGATAGCAGAAAGAGATATGCTGTGAGCAAAAGAGATAAACTTATTGAAAGACTTCTGGAAAGACCCATAGACTTTGAATACAATGAAGTAAGGACCCTGTTGCGAAGATTGGGTTACAGGGAAGATAACAGGGGGTGTACTTCAGGGTCAAGGGCTGCTTTTTTAACAGTGAAACAAAGCATATAATAAGACTTCACAGGCCGCACCCCGGAAACATTCTGAAAAAGTATCAAATGGAGCAGTTGATTGAGGAATTAAAAAATCAAGGAGTTGTTTAATTATGAAGGATGTAATCGTATACAAAGAATATTTTGGCTCAGTGCATTACAGTGCAGATGATGAAGTATTCTTTGGTAAAATTGAGGGCATAAATGATTCTATCAGTTATGAAGGCAGCAGTGTTGCGGAGTTAAAGGCAGCATTCGAGGAAGCAGTTGAAGATTATATTGAACTGTGCCATTTAAATGGAAAAGAACCGGATAAAACTTATAAAGGCAGCTTCAACATCAGGATAAGGCCTGAGCTTCATAAACAGGCGGTACAAAAGGCTTTGACAGAAGGGAAATCACTGAACCAATATATTGAAGATGCAATAGAAAAAGTGTTGACCTCAAGGTGAAGCTATTTTTCCGCTTGGGTTTCCTCAGACAGATTTATGTTTACTTAAGAGTTGACAGAACTCAATAATAATGCCATCAGGCCCATGGATAACCAATGTTCTCTTATTTCCAGCAGTCATCGGCCCGAATAATACCTTCACCCTTTCATTGATGCAGTGCGCGTGAAGGCTATTTATGTCATCGACTTCAAAGCAAATATGCTTCAAGCCGCAAAACCTGATATCGTTGATGAATGGCTTGAGTTTCGGAGTAACCCGCTTAGGGGCATAATGTTCCAAAAGCTCGATTTCAAACCTTCCATTTCTGATGAATGCGACATTGTAATTTTCTTCGGGGTGATTCACAGATTGAATAAAATTGAACCCCAATACCCGTGCGAACCATTCGACAGACTCATATAATCTGCTGACACTGATTGCGATATGATTGGGGCGGAGCTTTAGATTTTCCATAAGTCGGACCTCACATTGTTAATATGAAACGAGATGATCGTTGGTATACTTCATTAAAATATAAGCAAATCATAGCACAAGGGGAAAATACTGTGAAATCTCAAATTATAATCGACTGATTCCAAAATAAGATTAGAAAATAGTGAGTTCCAGGCAACTTATCTCATATATGACATTTCGCGGGTAGTTTATTTATGATACAATACATTCATGTATCAGGCTCAAAATCCAACAGGACCATCCGGTTAAAATTCTTTCTGAGGAAGTGTAGAGATTTGAACAGTACACAATTTGAATACTTTTTTACTGTAGCGAAATATCTCAACTTTTCAGAAGCTGCAAGGCAGCTGTTTGTCACGCAGTCGGCCCTGAGCAAGCAGATTGCAACGCTTGAAGCGGAATTGGGTTTTGAATTGTTTACAAGAACTAAGCGTTATGTCAGATTAACGCCTGCAGGGACGATCCTTTACAATGAATTGGGCGATCTGAGACGCACGTTCCAGGGTATCATCGATAAGGCACAAGAGGCAAATAAAGGCCTTTCAGGGGAATTGAAAATATGCATTCTCGACGGTCTCAAGCTACCTAATTCCTTATTGGCAATACTCAGTGATTTTGAATCGAGATATCCCAATATCAATATTTCCATGAGCAGGTGTTCATTCAGTAAGCTAAGGGACAGCATTAATTTGGGAAGTGTGGATCTGGCCATTACCCTCTCATTTGAAATGATTGACAGGCAGGAATGGGATTACAGCCTTATCGTTGAAGAAGACGATGTGTTGGCATTTTCAAAGATGCATCCTCTTTTAAAGATAGAGAATTATTCATTCGAGCTTATGATGGATGAAACGTTCATAACCATTTCACCCAACGAATCACAAAATGCCATGAACCATTCCCTGGATTATTTCAGGGACAACGGAATTATTCCCAGTAACATCAGGTATTGTGACTCGCTGGAGAGCATGATGCTCTTGCTGGAAGCAGGAAAGGGAGTCGGTGTTGTCAGTAATCATATCAGGTTTTATGAAAACAGGTCGATCCAGATCGTAGACCTGTATTCCATAAATGGACTTGTACCTCCAAAGGTGGGAATCGTTGCCGCCTGGAGCAAAGCGAACTACAATCCGACCATAGCACAGTTCATAAACCTTCTCGAATCTGTATGAACACACATCATATCAACTTAGCTTATACTCCCCATTTACAAGAGGTGTGTCACTTGTCCTCTATACTCCCCGGGGGTTTTCCCCGTCAAGCGCTTGAAAATCTCATAAAAGAACTTTATATCGTTGAAGCCTGTCTGCTCTGCAATGTCTCCGACCTTCAGGTCGCTGTTCCTCAGCAGGTTGCAGGCTTCATCTATTCTGAGCTTATGGATGTAATCACTGAAGCTTGTGCCTGTCACTTCCTTGAAAAGACGGCTGAAATAATTTTTGCTGGTGAAGGATCTGACTGCGATGTCCTCCAGCCGAATATCTGAATTGAAATTGTGCCTGAGGTAATCCATAGCCTTTTCCACTAATTCCTTGTTTCTTGCAGAAACAGGCTTGCGGTTGTCTGCTTCCATGTACCGGATGATCTTGATCAGCAGTTCTATAAGGTACGCCCTGATTATATCGCAATAGCCCTTTTTCATGCCTTTGTACTCATGGTACATTTTACTGAAGAGCTCGCCTACTTCCGTATAATCGGTGCCATGGAGCTTGAGGTCGGGAAGGGGGTTGGAGTTGTCGGGGAAAAGCGATTTGAGCAGAAAGGAGGAGGTGATATCCTCCAGTTTGATGCTCCCAAGCAGCGATGCATCCAGAAAGCCGGGCATAAAAACGACATTATAGACAACAGGCTCCTGTTTGCCTGTTACAGTTTTCCCGGATGCTTCCGCGGTGTTCCCTGATGCAACCGTTGTTTCTCCGAAAGCCTCTGGAATATATCCGGAACCCTCAGCCGGGAAAAAACCGTGGGGAGTGTCGCTGTTTATTATGAACAGGTCACCCTTTGAAATGTCATATTGGTTTTCCCCAATAACATGTCTGCCTTCTCCGGAGATCACATAGGCTATCTCTATGAAGTCGTGACGGTGCATGACATTCATAAACTCCTGGAGCTCATCGGATCTGTTGATATAGATCAGTTCATTTTCCCTGAAGAGTTCATTTCCCTGTAATACGGGATATGCTTTGATATCCATTGACGTGTCCTTCCTCCGGTAACTGTTCCAGCAAGTTATAATAGCCCAATAACAGGATATCATACACCATGGAATTTAAGAATAGCATGTTTTAAAATAGTATTATAGAGATAAATATATCAATAACCGGATACGGGGAGGGACAGGATTTGAAGCTTTTGGCGTTTGACTACGGAGCCAGCAGTGGAAGGGGCATACTTGCGGAATATGACGGAAACTTCATAAAGCTGGAGGAGGTACACAGGTTTACAAATGATCCTGTAATGGCTGGAGGCACATTTTATTGGGACTTTCTTCGGCTCTTCCATGAAATGAAGACGGGCATGTCAAAAGCCAACAAATTAAGCACGGAACCGATATCCAGCATGGGCATCGACACCTGGGGCGTTGATTTTGGCCTGTTGGATAAAAAAGGCCGGCTTATGGGAAATCCGGTCCATTACCGCGACGCAAGGAATGACGGAATGATGGAGGAAGCCTTCAAAATTGTACCCAAGAGGGAGATATACGGCGAGACAGGTATCCAGTTCCTGAAATTCAATACCCTGTATCAGCTTTTGTCCATGAAACTGGAACAATCGCCGCTGCTGGAAAAGGCTGAAACGATGCTTTTCATACCGGACCTTTTCAATTACCTGCTGACTGGGGTCAAAGCCAGCGAATATACAATCGCCAGCACCTCCCAGATGATGGATCCGAGGAGCGGAAAATGGGCAACTGGACTCCTCTCTCAACTGGGCATACCCCGGAATATACTTGCGGACATTGTAACAACCGGTACTGTCATCGGTGACCTGAGCACCAATATCTGTGATGAACTTAATATTAAGCCGATACCTGTCATAGCCGTTGCTGAACATGATACCGGAAGTGCAGTGGTTTCGGTTCCTGCAACCGGTGGTAAGTATGCATATCTGAGCAGCGGGACATGGTCTCTGCTGGGACTTGAACTGAATGAACCGGTTATAACAGACAGGACCTATGCTCTGAACCATACCAATGAGGGCGGAATTAACAATACCATCAGGCTCCTTAAAAACATCATGGGGCTTTGGATTTACCAGGAATGCATGAGGGTGTGGGCTAAGGAAGGTGAAACTCCGGGATATGACGAACTGGGACTGATGGCTTATCAGGCGGAACCCTTTGCTTCATTAATAGACCCGGACTCCGACGAATTCGGACAACCAGGGCATATGCCGGGAAAAGTTGCTGAATATTGCAGTCGCACTGGGCAAAAGGTACCTGTTACAAAAGGGGAGATAGTCAGATGCATCATGGAAAGCCTCGCACTGAAGTACAGGCTGGTACTGGAAGGCCTTGAGGAGGTTGCGGACTTTGAAATCGATACTCTGCATATCGTGGGAGGCGGGACACAGAACGACATGCTGAACTGCTTTACTGCGAATTCAATTGGAAAGCCGGTAGTGACAGGACCTGTGGAAGCTACTGCAATAGGCAATATAGCATCGCAGCTGATATCACTCGGAGAGGTATCCGGACTTAGCGAGGCAAGGGCACTCATAAAGAAGTCCTTCCCCGTAAGGGAATACCTGCCGCAGGACCGTGACAGCTGGAATGAGGCATACGTAAGGTTTCTGAGGATCATAGGGGCTGCATGATATATTACATATATTCATTTAAGAATTGAAGGAAGGGGATTTGAAAAATGGTCAGGCCTATTAAAATTAAGGATGTAAAGGACATTGAGCAGATCAACAAAATCGTTTCAAGGTATCCCTATGATATCTGGATACATGGGAAAAGCGGCATGGTGGACGCCAAGTCAATCCTTGGGATGTTCATCCTGAAGATGAATGAACCCCTTTACCTGGTGGTGCCGGATGACGCGGATTGCGGACGCCTTTACAAGGAACTGGAAGACTACGTCCTTTTTGATTATGTCGAATGAAAATTGGAGGACCTTATCAATGAGCAAATATTATAGTGAGAAAGCAATCAACGAAAGCTACATGCGCGCAAAGGAAGTATATGCCGCATTTGGAGTGGATACGGATGCAGTGCTTGGCGAAATGGGTAAGAGGAAGATATCGCTGCATTGCTGGCAGGGCGATGACGTCAATGGCTTCGAGGTTACGGCAGGGGGGGCCGGAGGGGGCATACTGAGTACCGGCAATTATCCGGGCATGGCCAGGAACGGCGAAGAGCTCAGAGCCGATTATGAAAAGGCCTTCAGCCTCATACCCGGAAAGCACAGGGTAAACCTGCATGCCATCTATGCCGAAACCGAGGGCATTGCAGTCGAAAGGGACCAGATATCAATAAAGCATTTTACAAAGTGGGTGGAATGGGCAAAAAGACTTGAGGTGGCCATTGATTTCAATCCCAGCTGCTTCGGACATCCCATGGCTGCGACCGGTTTTACACTGGGAAGCAGGGATGAAGGAATAAGGAAGTTTTGGATAAGGCATGTAATGCGGTGCCGTGAAATTGCCGCTGAAATCGGGAAACAGCTTGGAACGCCATGTATCATGAATATCTGGCTGCCCGACGGAATGAAGGACGTACCGGCTGACAGGCTGGGCTACCGGCAGCTTATGAAAAAGTCGCTTGATGAAATACTCGCAGTAAAGTATGATAAAAAGTACCTGATAGATGCCCTTGAAAGCAAACTTTTCGGAATTGGTGTTGAGTCTTATACGGCAACTTCTCATGAATTCGTCATGGGATATTGCCTGAAGAATGATGTGACAATATGCTATGACATGGGGCATTTCCATCTCACTGAAAGCGTTGCGGATAAGATATCCTCCACACTCCTGTTTGCAGATGACCTCCTGTTGCATGTGAGCAGGCCGGTTCGCTGGGACAGCGACCATGTAGTCATACTCAACGACGACCTCATTGCTGCAGCACAGGAAATAAAGCGCGCTGATGCTTTTGACAGGGTATACTACGCTCTCGACTTCTTCGACGGCAGTATCAACAGGATAACAGCCTGGGTAACAGGTACAAGGGCAGCACTGAAATCAATAATGATGGCGATGCTCGAACCTACTGAGATGATAAGGACAGAGGAATACAACGGCAATTACGGTAACAGGCTCGCATTGCTCGAGGAATTCAAAACCCTGCCTTTCGGGGCGGTCTGGGACAGGTTCTGTCTGGACATGAAGGCGCCGGTGGGAGCAGAGTGGCTGGAATCGGTCAGGGAATATGAAGATGTTGTATTATCAAAAAGGAAGTAAGGTCACCTGGCATACTGGGGGCATGGAGGTAAAATATGAAATTTGAATTGTATCACCCTGCAGATCAGCTTGTTATGATTATGGACAGAATCTATAATTGCGGGATGACGACTACTTCGGGTGGAAATCTTTCCATCCGTGATGACAATGGGGACATATGGATAACCCCAGCAGGCATTGATAAAGGGACTTTGACTGCCAAGGACATTGTCCAGGTAAAACCCGACGGTGCTGTGTTCGGAAGACACAGGCCGTCCAGCGAGCTCCCTTTCCACCAGGCTACATACGTCAGCAGACCGGATATCAAAGCGGTTTTACACGCGCATCCTCCTGCGTTGGTTTCTTTCAGTGTTGTGAGAAAGATCCCGAATACAAGGCTGATACCCAATGCCAACAATATATGCGGAGAAGTGGGACTGGCCGAATACGGGCTGCCGGGAAGTACCGACCTGGGAGACAAGATCGGCAAGGTCTTCAGCAAAGGGATCAATACAGTATTGCTGGAGAACCATGGTGCGGTAGTGGTCGGCAATGACCTGTTCGAGGCTTTTATGACCTTTGAAACACTGGAATTTTGTGCCCGCCTGGAAATTGAAGCAAACAGGATAGGCACTCCGATATCCCTTTCAGAAAAATACCTTGAAATATCGAGGCAGAAGCAGCACATAGAAATGAAGGAATTCATCCCCTCCGGTTTTTCCAGCAAGGAAAAGGAAGCCCGCAGGGAAATGTGCAGCCTCATACGCAGGGCTTATGACCAGCGGCTGTTCACCAGCACACAGGGTACGTTTTCAATACGTCTGGATGATGACTCCTTTATCATTACTCCTTATATGGTAGACAGGAAATATATCGAAGTCGGTGATATCGTCCGCATTGAAAATGGCTGCAGGGAATCAGGGAAGCTGCCCAGTCGTTCCGTTCCGCTCCACACCAGCATTTACAGGAAGCACAAGCATATCAACTCGGTCATAATTGCCCATCCCCATAATATAATGGCTTTTGCAGTTACCGGGGAAAAGTTTGATTCGAGGACAATTCCTGAAAGTTACATCCTGCTCAGGAATATCCAGAAGCTGCCCTTCGGATCGAGCTTCATGCAGCAGGATATGGTAGCTGACCTGTTTAAGGACTACAATCCTATAATCCTAGTTGAGAACGACTGTGTAATTGTAACCGGAAACTCGCTCCTCAATGCCTTTGACAGGCTGGAGGTAGCAGAATACAGCGCTAAAGCACTCATTGCAACAAAGAGCCTGGGTGCGCCGGTGATGATTGATGACCAGAAGATAGCAGACCTGGAGGTAGCATTTAACCTACCTGCAATACCTGGAGATTAAGGAAGAGGACATCTGAACAATAAGATGTAAACATAACAGGACATAAGCTGATAATACGCTCGCAATATATAGATCACAAAAGAAATACTACACAATATGAAGTCCAAGTAATGATAAATCACAAATATGAAGGCCACAATAATTAAAAAGGAAGAGTGATGACCGTGTCTGTACATAAGCTGGAAGAGTATATGCAGGGATTGAAGGAACTCGAAACAATTTCCAAGGGCGTCGGGGAGCGAATAGACTACGTCCAGGGTGGTGGAGGCAACACCTCGGTCAAGCTATCGGATGAGCTGATGGCAGTAAAAGCTTCAGGGTTCAAGCTGAAGCAGATAAACCCCACCGAAGGTTATGTAGTCGTAAACTACAGGAACATCAAAAATTACTATGAAAATGTGGATATCAGTCAGGATGTGGATTTTGAAAAGGAAAGCGTGGAACTGGCAAAAAGCAATGTTGTTGAAATGGATGGGCTGAAGGTACTTCGTCCCTCTGTCGAAGCAGGTTTCCACTCGATCATGAAAAAGTATGTCATACACACACATCCAGTCTATGCAAACATACTTTGCTGCTGTGCCGAAGGACGGCAAAAGGTTGATGCCATATTCAAAGGGAAGGATTATGAGTGCCTGTGGATACCGTATATAAACCCTGGCTTCTGTCTTACGCTTAAAATTGGCGAGGAGATAGAGCGATGCATAAAAGAAAAGGGGAAATTCCCCGAAGTCATTTTTATGGAAAACCACGGTCTTATCGTAACAGCAGATGATTATCCAAGAGCCCTGGAGCTGCATGAAGAGGTCAACAGACTCATAAGAAATGACCTCAGGCTTGAGCAGACATATCCGGAGCTTGAACTGATTGAGCTTGGTGAGAACGAATATGTCAGCAACACTGTTTACCTGCAGAAATTCTTTGTACCAAAGTGCCTTGAGAGGGACTTCTTTGACAGGATATCTCTGTACCCGGATCAGTTGGTATACCTCAACAGCAGTCTTTCGACAGACGGATCACAAAACAAGCTCAACCTTGACACCAAAACCGGGGAACTTCTTTATCATACAAATTTTTCAGAGGCGCAGACCATTGAAGAAACGCTGCTTGGATATATATATGTCGTGGACAATATAGAGAGATGCGGACTGACAATCAAGACAATGTCCGAAAGGGATATCGATTTCATAAGAAACTGGGAGAGCGAGGCCTACAGGAAGAGCCTCGTGAAGGATCTGGTAAAATAGTGCGTCATCGGCTTCATTTAAGGCGCTACTACTGTTTCGAAACCGGCTTCATTTAAGGCGCTACTACTGTTTTGACGCCAGCTTCATTGAAACTGGCGATCCAATTCGGTGGAAGTGCCGTATCGGTGATTATAATGTTTATATCCTGAAGGGACCCGGTCCGTACATAACCTACCTTGTCGTACTTGGTATGGTCGCATAGGAAGATAACTTCCTTTGAACACTTCATCATAAGCTTCCTTATGTCAGATTCCTGTTCGCTTGAATCCGTCATTCCCCTGTCAGGAGAGAAGCCCTTGCACGACAGGAACACCTTGTCGGCATTGTAATTACCGAGGGTGTATTCTGCTGCACGACCTATGTATGAAAGGCTCTTGTGACGGAAAATGCCGCCGGTGGAAATTATATTGATATCGTAACATCCTGAAAGCTCAAGTATGACTTTTTCAGCATTGGTAATGACGGTTATATTTTTTTTGCCCTTTATATGCTTTGCTACAAAGAGGGATGAGGTGCTGGCGTCCAGTATTATGGTATCGCCGTCCTTCACATGCATTGAAGCTTCACGGCCTATGGCGTCCTTGCCTGAAATATTGATACCCTGCCTGATTTCCAGAGGTGCTTCCAGACTTGAATCTTCTGAAAGGACTGCCCCGCCGTGGGTCCTTACAAGAAGTCCCTGGGTTTCAAGGGCTTTAAGGTCCCTTCTGATTGTCTCTTCGGTCACGCCGAACATTTCAGAAGCTTCCTGGACCAATATGCTTTTCCTTTCATTTAGAAGCGAAATTATTTTGCTTCTCCGTTCGACACCAAACAAAATGCCATACCCTCTTTCAAATTTTCTTCTGCCGTTCAGTTGCCCCGGTATACAACTGCTTCACTGCTGTTTTGAATTATAATACCTTATTCCACGGTCCTTGTAAACATTGGTCCTGCTTTGAAGATCCGGATAAAGTGCAATAGTTTCCGACGAAAACATACCTGTGGATATGTCAAGAGTTGCAGCAGTTTCGTGCCAAATGAGCGCCCATGTGGAATCCCTAAGGTTGTCAAAGGCACTATCCTTCATGGCATCGCAGATGAAGGATTGCCTTGGAGAGTTTATATCCTCTCCGCTTATCTGGAAGAACCCGTGATCACAGCACAAGCTGCGCAAGCGCTCAAGCTGGGTAGTGCTGTTTCTGGAGGGCATATAGGTTACTGCATTGAACCCCAGACCCTTTATAACATCAAACAGGAGGTCCAGGTAATCGTCTTCGAATTTTTGTGCCTTCTTGTCACCTGTCACCGACTGACCGACATCGCCAAGGTAGGCATATGCCGAAATGGCGCCTATTTTTTTGGTTAATGCAATTACATCCCTGATGTCGGGACATTCAGGGCCGGCATCAACATAAAAGGATGCGACCATTTCACTTTTTAAAAGGCCCAGAAGATCATATGAATAATATGGGTTGCTGGAATCGGCCAGCATCTGTCCGAGTTTCGGCGATATTTCCAGATTGAGCTGTTTTTTCAGTATCTCAGTCAGACCGGGTCCCTTGCCGTACTTTTCAATGAGCTTGAGGGACAGGGCGTATAAAATGTGTCTTTCTGTAATGCTTCCGCCTTCATGGCACATGGAGAGAGGTGCGATATCCTTTTCAAAATCCAGGGATATTCCGGTAGTGGTTATACGTTCATTCAATATATCTGTCATTTGTCGGTTCCTTACATTCCTCCGGAAGCCGTATGGTTTGAAGAATTCCCGCACCTTATCTATTTGAGTATGTGGTATTCCATGTATGGCAACATAGGCTACCGAGTCCTGGTCTGGATTGTTGATCCTCCTGCCATTCAAAGGGGTGGCTGAAAAATCTGCCCTGCACTCAACACCGATAGTGGTTGCCATACCTGCAATCCTGCCTGCTCTGATGAATTCCTCCGCACCGCTTATGGAATCGTGATCCATTATGCCGGCGGTGGCAAGGCCGGCATTGTATGCCATCCATACTGCATTTGTCGGTGAGTATGGGGAGAAGGAATAGGTGGTATGTATGTGGTTGTTGACATCGGTGCCTGTGACAGGCTTCGGAAGCCGGCCGTCTGAAATGGCGGCCATAAGGCCCGAAAGGCTTTCCAGCCTGACCGACATATCATTATCATTGAGACCGTCTATCAGTTTTTGAATTGATTCGTCCATAATAATCTCGCTCCTAACGCATTTCCTGGCCACCGGTTACATTAATAGCCTGACCGGTCATATAGCTTGAGTCGGATGACGCCAGGAATACCATGACGTTTGCAATGTCTTCATATTCACAGCTTCTGCCCAGGGGCACCTGATTGAGATACTTCTGACGGACCTGCTCCTCTGTTATTCCCTGATTGGATGCATACTGTTTGAACAGGCTGTTGGGGCCGTCATTCCAGAGGGGCGAATTCAGAAGGTTTCCCGGGCAGATGGCATTGACCCTGATCCCGTATTCAGCCATTTCCAGCGCCAGGCTTTGGGTTAGCCCTATGCCGGCAAACTTGGCCGACGCATATGCGGAATTCTTAAAGGAGCCTTTCTTTCCGGATTTGCTGTTGATCTGTATGATACTGCCGCTTTTATTGGGTATCATTACCCTGGCGGCATGCTTTGAACAAAGAAAGTACCCAGTCAGATTGACGTCAATCATTTTCCTCCACTGCTCTACAGGGAACTCAATGACCGGCTTCGCAACGAGGATGGCTGCGTTTGAGACGAGGATATCAACAGATCCAAACCTGGACACAGCTGTGTCCACCATTTCCTCAACCTGCTTTTCATCGGTTACATCCACTTGAACGGCAATGGCATCTTTAAGGCCGGCTGCTACGCGGGCTGCTCCATCAAGATTGATGTCGGCAACTACGACCTTGCAGCCTTCAAAGTCCAGGCGCTGAGCCAGTGCCTCACCCAATCCCTGGCCTGCTCCGGTAACAATTGCAGTTTTGCCTTCCAATCGTTTAAATCCACTCATTGATTTGCTCCTCCATCTGATTGTGTTGATTTAATTATATTATTTATGTTTGCATATGTCTATATATTTTTGTTTATGTTTAAATATGTTGAAATTGTTTTGTTTTTATATTAATATAAGGTTAGGGACACAATTTAATTCAATTAAGGTTTATAACCTGATTCAATTTAGACAGATCAGGCGAAATGATGACAAAATTGGTGGAGGGATCGATATTGAAAACCAAAGCGGTCAGACTATACGGAAAAAACGACTTGAGGCTCGATGAGTTCGAACTTCCGATAATTAAGGAAGATGAAATCCTTGCGCACATAATATCCGACAGCATATGCATGTCTTCATACAAAGCGTCGATACAGGGCAGTGAGCATAAGAGGGTACCAGAGGATATCAGTGAGAATCCTGTGATAATAGGACATGAATTCTGTGGGCAGATAGTCGAAGTGGGCAGGAAATGGCAGTCTGCATTCAAGCCGGGTGACAAGTTTTCCATACAGCCCGCCCTGAACCAGAAGAACGATCCGTATGCAGCTCCCGGCTATTCCTTCAGATATATTGGCGGAAGTGCTACATATATCGTGATACCAAGTGTGGTAATGGAGCTCAACTGTCTGTTGCCATACAACGGAGACGCATATTTCTATGGTTCGCTGTCTGAGCCTATGTCCTGCATAATTGGTGCTTTCCATGCAAATTACCATACCGTCCAGGGTAGTTATACCCACAAAATGGGCATAACTGAAGGCGGAAGGATTGCTATTCTGGCCGGAGTCGGACCTATGGGCCTCGGAGCTATCGATTACGCCATCCACAACAAGGGCAGCAAACCGGGTATGGTAGTTGTGACTGACATCGACGATGCAAGGCTCAGCAGGGCGGAAGCCATTTATTCAGTTGAAGAAGCAGCAAAGAACGGCGTCAAGCTGACATATGTCAACACGTCTAAGTTGGAAAACGCCACGGACTATATGATATCACTCACAGATGGCCAGGGGTATAACGATGTTTTCGTATTTGCTCCGGTCAAGCCTGTGGTCCAAATGGGAGACAGACTGCTGGCAGCCGACGGTTGCCTAAACTTTTTTGCCGGCCCGAGCAATACACAGTTCTCGGCAGAATTCAACTTCTATAATGTCCATTACAATTCAACACACCTGGTGGGAACCAGCGGAGGCAATACTGATGACATGATCGAATCACTGGAGCTCATGTCATCAGGGGTGATCGATCCCGCCTCCATGATAACCCATGTGGGAGGCCTTAACTGTGTAGTGGACACGACTTTGAACCTGCCCCACATCCCGGGCGGTAAAAAACTTATCTATACCAATATCGACCTTGAATTGACGGCCATTGACGACTTTGCACAAAAGGGTGAAACGGATGTACTGTTTGTAAGACTGGCGGAGATAGTCGGAAGGAACAAGGGACTTTGGTCGGGTGAAGCGGAAAAATACCTTCTGGAGAATGCGAAATCAATATAGGAAATGGGCGAAAAAGGTGAACTGTTGATGAAGCTTAAAGTAGTCAAACTGGGAAGAATAGAATATGGTGAAGCCCTGAAGCTGCAGGAGAGGCTTGTGGAATTGAGGCAGCAGGACGCAGCAGGTAATACCCTGTTGCTGCTTGAACACCCTCCGGTTCTTACTTCCGGGGTCAGAGGACAGACCTCAAACATCCTCCTTTCGGATGAGGATATGAAAACGATGGGTGTCCGGGTATTCGACATAAACCGGGGTGGAGATGTGACATACCACGGGCCGGGACAAATTGTCGGCTATCCCATAATCAACATAAGCGATGAGGGGATGGATATTAAAACCTTCATATATAAAATTGAAGAAGTGTTCATCCGTCTGCTCAAAAACGAATATGGCATTGAAGCGGACAGAGAGGACAAGAAGTACACAGGAGTTTGGGTAGGGGACGAGAAGATAACCGCTATTGGTATAGCGGTAAAAAAATGGGTGACGATGCACGGATTTGCATTTAATGTGAATACCGACCTGTCTCATTTCAAGTGGATCGTGCCCTGCGGCATCAATGACAGGGGCGTGACCTCGCTTCAGAAGCTCACGGGCAGAACTGCGGAGCTTGAAGATATTTATTCATATGTAGCCCGGTACTTTGAAGAAGTCTTTGAAGCCGAGGCTGAAGATATGAGCGTTGAAGAACTTAAGGCACTTTTGTCGGGGGCATGATTACCAGAAAAAGATTAACAGATAAAAGGGAGCATTTCAAATGGCGCTAAACAGGCCGGAATGGCTGAAAATCAGAGTCAAAGCAGGACATGATACGGAAGAGGTGTTCAAATTGCTGAACAGCCTTTCACTGCATACTGTCTGCGAGGAGGCCGCCTGTCCCAACCTTTGCGAGTGCTTCGGAAGGAAAACGGCCACATTCATGATACTGGGCAGGATGTGCACCCGGAACTGCACCTTCTGCAATGTGGAAAAGGGCGGAAGCGCAATGCTGCTGCCACCGGATGCTGAAGAACCGCGCAAGGTCGCCGAAGCAGTCGTAAAGCTTGGCTTGAGGCATTCGGTAATAACCTCTGTGACCAGGGATGACCTTCCGGATGGCGGTGCCGGGCATTTTGCCAGGGTGATAAAAGAAATCAGGGGCCTGGACGGATCTGTTGTCATAGAGGTGCTCATACCCGACTTCGAGGGGAATGAAGCCGCCCTTGCAACTGTTGCGGAGGCTGAACCCGATATAATCAACCACAATATTGAGACAGTACCCAGGCTTTATCCCGGAGTTCGGCCCCAGGCATCATATGTGCGGTCACTGGAGCTTCTTCGCAGGGTAAAGGAGCTGGATGGAAAAATCATCACAAAGTCAGGCATCATGGTCGGTCTTGGAGAGAAAAGGGAAGAAGTGCTTGGAGTATTGGATGACCTGAGGGCATCCGGTTGCGACCTTCTGACCATGGGGCAGTATCTTGCTCCTTCGGTGAAGCATCATCCTGTTATAGAGTACATACATCCTGATGATTTCAAATACTACAAGATAGAGGCGGAGTCAAAGGGCTTCAGACACGTGGAATCTGCGCCCTTTGTCAGAAGCTCATATATGGCGGAAAAATCACTGGCCACATAGTAAACCGGTTGGTGAACAGAATAAATACTAATAGTGGAGGTAAGTATGGCAACTGCAGTAATAATGCCCAGACAGGGCCAGTCGGTGGAGAGCTGCATCATAGTCAAATGGTATAAGGCTAAAGGTGATAAGGTTCAAACAGGAGATCTCCTGTTTTGCTACGAGACAGACAAAGCAAGCTTTGATGAGGAAGTCAGGTTAAGCGGCACACTGCTTGACGTTTTCTTTGAAGAGGGAGATGACGTGCCAGTCCTTACGAATGTCTGCGTTATAGGCGAAGAGGGAGAAAATGCATCGCAATTCAATCCGAATGCGGCTACGACTGCTGATGAGGCTGCAGCCGCTGGTTCAGGAGCAGATAACGTTATAGGGACTAATACTGCTGCAGGTACAGGGACCAATACTGCTGCAGGTACAGGGATCAACGCCGCTGCAGGGTGGGATGAAACGGCCCAGGGTATGCTGAAGATATCACCCAGGGCCAGGAATGCTGCAGAAAAGTCGGGCGTGGATTACCGCTTTGCGACTCCAACAGGACCGGATGGAAGAATAATAGAGAACGACATAATAAAGCTGAAGGAATCAGGATTTACAGCAACACCTGCTGCCATGGCCGAAATGCTGAAAAACAGCCCCGCAGGCCAGGTAGAGGGCACGGGAATAGGGGGAAGGATCACTGCCTTAGATCTTGCAAGGGCGGGAGCTGCCGGCTCAGGTATCGCTGATGCAGGAGCAGCCGGAGCGGGGGTAACCGGAGCAGAAAATGCGGCCGCGGGAGCAGCCGGTGCTCAGGCAGGATTGTCCGCAGTAGCCCAGGACGGGCTGCCTTATGAAGAGGTCAAGCTGACCAACATCCGCAAAGTTATAGCAAAAGCAATGTTTCATTCCATCTCTACAACCTGCCAGCTGACCTATACTTCTACCTTCGATGCTACAGAGATAATGGCCTTCAGGAAAAAGCTGAAGGAAGGGAAGGAATATATCGGACTAGAGAACATCACCCTTAACGATATAATACTTTTTGCGGTTTCAAGAACACTGCCCGGTCATAAAAATCTGAACGCCAATTTTACCGATGACAGGATGCTGTTATTCAGGAACGTAAATCTTGGAATGGCCGTTGATACCGACAGGGGACTGATGGTTCCCACCATCTTCAATGCCAACCTTAAGTCACTTAATGATATTGCCCGGGAAGCAAAGGCACTTGCAGCCAGCTGTCAGTCGGGCAGCATAAATCCTGATTTACTGAGGGGCGGGAGCTTTACGGTATCCAATCTCGGTTCACTTGGAATAGAAAGCTTCACCCCTGTTCTTAACCCGCCACAGACAGGCATATTGGGGGTAGACTGCATTGTTCAGAGAGCAAGGGAAAATGATGGGGAAATTGAATACTATCCGGCAATGGGACTGTCCTTGACCGCAGATCACAGGGTCATAGACGGGGCGCCTGCCGCCAGGTTCCTTCAGGATTTGAAGAGAAATCTCGAGAATTTCAGCGCATTGCTGGCAAAGTGATCAGCGATGCTGACAGAGATAAATAAATGACAGATATAAATGATACCGACAGAGATAAATAAATGACAGTTATAAATGATAGCGACAGAGATATCGGAGGAAATAAGAGATGATTTACGATCTGATAGTCATAGGCGGGGGTCCCGCCGGATATCTGGCCGCCGAGCGTGCCGGCCATGAAGGTCTTCAGGTGCTGCTTGTGGAGAAACGCTTCATTGGTGGAGTTTGCCTCAATGAGGGCTGTGTACCGTCAAAGGCTCTGCTATATTCGGCCAAGATATGCGACAATGCACGGCATGGTGATAAGTACGGAGTTATTGCGGAAAATGTCACACTGGACCATAAAGCGGTCATAGAGAGAAAAGGCAAGGTGGTTAAGACTCTTGTGTCGGGTGTGAAGGGTAAGCTTAAGAAAAACAAGGTTACTGTTGTTGAAGCCTTCGGTGAGATTGCAGGAAGGAATGGAGACGGCTTTGAAATTAAGGCAGGTGACCAATCCTATACAGGAAAGAGGCTGTTGATTGCATCCGGCTCCGCTCCCATAGTCCCACCGATTTCCGGGGTAAGGGAAGGCGTGGAGAAAGGCTTTGTGCTTACAAACAGGGAAATTCTCGATCTTCAGGAAGTGCCTGAATCCCTTGTAATCGTGGGTGGCGGAGTAATCGGTCTCGAAATGGCATCATACTTCAATTCGGCAGGCAGCAAAGTTACCATTATAGAAATGTTGGATAAGATAGCAGGGCCTACGGACAGGGAGATTTCAGAAATCCTTATGAAGAACTACCAGAAGAAGGGGATTGAATTCAAGCTGGGTTGCAAAGTCACGGAAATCAGGGATGGAGCGGTTGTTTATGAAGCAGGCGGGCAGGTTTACACAGCAGAGGCTTCCAAAGTACTGCTCAGTATAGGAAGAAGGCCTGTCACAGAAGGTCTGGGGCTAGAGAATATAGGAGTGGCACTGGAAAGAGGCAGGATTGTTACCGACCCAAGGTGCCGGACCAATATCCCGGAGGTATATGCAGCAGGCGATGTCAACGGTATCTCCATGCTCGCCCATACGGCTTACCGCGAAGCGGAGGTTTGCATAAACACCATTATGGGGAAAAAGGACATCATGCGATATACGGCGATCCCTTCAGTAATATACACCAACCCCGAAGTTGCCTGCGTCGGTGAGACAGAGGAGACTGCAAAGGGAAAGGGCATTGATTTTGAAACGGCCAGACTATCTATGATGTACAGCGGCAGATATGTAGCCGAGAATGAGGGCGGAGACGGTATTTGCAAGGTGCTGGTGGATAAGAGGAACAGGACGGTCATCGGAGTGCATATGATCGGGAACTATTCTTCAGAGATCATATATGGAGCGGGGCTCATGATCGAGACCGAAATGAGGGTGGAGGACATAAAGGAGCTTGTTTTCCCACATCCGACGGTCAGTGAAATCATACGTGAGGCGATTTTTGAACTTTGAAACGTTGAACAATAATAGAAGGTGCAAAACATAGACGCAAAATATAAAGGTAAAGAGAGGTTTTTAAAATGCCAAAGTCACAATTCATCGATCCTTCAGAAGTCAGGAAGAGCGGTTTCATCAAATTCACAGACATTCCGGTCAACCAGTACAGCAAGTCTATCTCTGATGAAAAAGCAAATTTTTCAACCGGAGATTTCCTCAGGATATACAGGGATATGACCATCATCCGCGAGTTTGAAACCATGCTCAACGCAATCAAGACAACAAACACATACAATGATATAGAGTACAACCATCCGGGGCCTGCACATCTTTCCCTGGGACAGGAAGCCTCAGTTGTAGGCCAGGCATTTATACTTGACACCGATGACTACATTTTCGGCTCTCACAGGAGTCATGGCGAAATACTCGCCAAAGGCCTTTCAGCAATAGAAAAGCTGGGAGACAAGGAACTGATTGAGATTATGGAGAAATACTTCGACGGGGCCATACTCCGCGTTGTGGAGGGCAGGCAGAAGAACAAAAACAATGTCAGGGAGCTGGCTGTGGATTTCCTTGTTTATGGCACCCTGGCTGAGATATTTGCACGTGAGACAGGCTTCCACAAGGGCTTGGGCGGTTCAATGCACGCCTTCTTCACCCCCTTCGGGATCTATCCCAACAATGCCATAGTCGGCGGGTCGGGTGATATAGCCGTAGGCGCCGCGCTTTATAAAAAGGTGAACAGGAAAAAGGGAATGGTCATAGCAAACATAGGCGACGCATCCATGGGCTGCGGGCCAGTATGGGAAGGCATCTGCATGGCCACCATGGACCAGTACAAAATGCTGTGGGAAGGTGAATACAAAGGCGGATTGCCGTTCATACTCAACTTCTTCAACAACCAGTACGGAATGGGCGGGCAGACAGCCGGCGAAACCATGGGCTACAACATCCTCGCAAGGGTGGGCGCAGGAATCAACCCCGAGCAGATGCATGCCGAGAGGGTGGATGGATACAATCCACTTGCAGTGATAGACGTCATGAAGAGAAAGAAGAAGATACTTGAAGAGAAAAGGGGCCCGGTACTGCTTGATACCCTTACTTACAGGTTTACAGGGCATTCTCCGTCAGATGCTTCAAGCTACAGGAGCAAGGATGAAATTGACGCCTGGATGCAGCAGGATTCGATCCTCAACTATAGAAAAGATCTTGTGTCAGCGGGTATATCGAAGGATGAAAAATTTGATGAGATATATGCAGACACAAGGGAGCTGATAACAAAAATATGCAAACTTGCAGTCGATGATAAAGTATCTCCGAGGATGAACCTGTCGGTGAATCCCGGCCAGATTGCAGACCTTATGTTTTCCAACGGCAGGGTGGAGAAAATGGAGGACAGGGAATGTGAAACCCTTATGACCAAGGAAGAGAATCCAAGACAGCAGCAGATAAACAAGAAGGTCCGCTTCCACATGGAGAATGGGAAGCCTGTTTCAAAGAACAGAGTGTATCAGTTCAGGGATGCGGTGTTTGAAGCCATGCTGGATAAATTCTACACCGATCCCACATTGATCGCCTATGGCGAGGAGAACAGGGACTGGGGCGGAGCCTTCGCGGTATACAGAGGCCTCACTGAAGCGCTGCCCTATCACAGGCTCTTCAACTCACCAATATCAGAAGGTGCCATTGTAGGTTCAGCGGTCGGATACGGCATGTGTGGAGGAAGGGCGGTTGTCGAGCTGATGTATTGTGACTTCCTCGGGAGGGCTGGAGACCAGATATTCAACCAGATATCCAAATGGCAGGCAATGAGTGCAGGTGTATTGAAAATGCCGGTTGTCGTAAGGGTCTCTGTGGGATCGAAATACGGGGCACAGCATTCCCAGGACTGGACATCGCTTTGCGCGCACATACCCGGCCTTAAGGTGGTTTTCCCGGCAACGCCCTATGATGCAAAAGGGCTGCTTAACAGCGCACTCATCGGGACCGACCCGGTCATATTCTTTGAAAGCCAGAGGCTCTACGATACTGCTGAAATGTTCAGGCAGGAAGGGGTACCAGAGGGATATTATGAAATACCGATAGGAGAGCCGGATATCAAGAAGGAAGGAAAGGACATAACGATACTGACAATTGGGGCCACTCTATACACGGCTATAGCCGCTGCAAAGAACCTTGAAGAGAAATACGGCTTGTCGGCCGAGGTCATAGACGCCAGGACAATAGTACCGTTCAACTATGACAAAGTCATAGAGTCTGTAAAGAAGACCGGCAGGATATTGCTTGCAAGTGATGCCTGCGAACGCGGATCTCATCTGAAGGATATGGCGCAGACCATCAGCGAGCTGGCCTTCGATCATCTTGATGCACCGCCGGTCGTAATAGGCGCAAAGAACTGGATCACCCCGGCGTATGAGCTGGAGGAGCACTACTTCCCGCAGCCTGATTGGATAATCGATGCGATACATGAAAAGATCCTTCCTCTGAAGGGTCATGTTTCAAAGAACAACTTCAGCAACAGTGAACTGGCAAGGATAAACAAGCTGGGCGTGTAAAAATTCCATTTGACTACCATATTTTCTTAGCGGTATAATAAAAATGTACGAAGTATTAGCTAAGGAAGTGGGAATAATGATTATAAAAGCAACCGATGTTAAGAATAACTTTGGCAAATATATTGGACTGCTTGATAAGGAAGATATAATTGTCACAAAGAACGGAACGCCAGTGGCGCGGATAACCAAACAGGTGGATTGGGACACGGGCAGCAGGGTGGGAGAGGAAGCTGAGGAGTACCGATATGAAGGAAGTATGACTTATGAGGAATTCCTGGAGCTTAGTGAAAAAAGTAATGACCGCCTTGAGTTTATTGATGGCGAGGTATACCTGCTGGGGTCGCCATTGGTTTCACACCAGATTGTTGTAGGGAATTTATATGCTGCATTCAGAAAATGGTTTAAAGGCAAGGGCTGCATGCCTTTTGTTTCTCCATTTGATGTAACACTTAAAAGGGGGAAAAAGAACTTCAATGTCGTCCAGCCTGATATTATAGTCATATGCGACATGGACAAGAGGAATGAAGAAGATAAGTATATGGGTACGCCGTCACTTGTGGTTGAGATACTCTCCAAGTCTTCAAGACGGATGGATCTTGCAAGAAAACTGGATCTCTATATGGCCACGGGAATCAAGGAATACTGGGTGGTCAACTGCAAGAAGCGTGAGGTATTGGTATACACATTCAAGGATAAAGATATTGAGGAGATGATTGTCTATTCGGGCAATAACGAAAACAAGTCGGGTGAGGATGCCAGAATGGTCAAATCTATTATCTTTGAGGGATTGGATGTAAAAATGGATGATATATTCATGATGGTATAGGGAATTGGCCGGGAATATATGGCCATGGTTACCTTGTCTCCTTGTTGAGTTGCAGTCGCTGCTGCTCGAAGATATATTTTATAAGCTTGTCCTGATCGCGGTCTGAAATTTCCGTAAAAATCAAGCCGTGCTCAAATTTCTTAATACTCTTGTTTTCAACCGGTAAATGCCTTACCACAGAGGCTACCGCTGAAACCTGTATGGTGCTGGTGATAGAGAGCTTGAATTTGAGATCGGTTCCTTTTTCCAAAGCTTCTTCCGCTAGAAGGCATGAACCGGAGGCGCTTATGTTTTTAAAAATGCCCTTTTTCCATTTATCAGAGGATGGTATACCGGTACTCTCCAGTGTAACATATTCGACACCAAGCAGGCTGTCCAGCCGGTAGTGCTTACGTCTTTGCAGCTTCTCGAGCCCCGAATTCGGGGTGAGGCCCATCACGGATATTTTCCCTCGGGTGCCTTTGTAGTTGAGTTTAGCTGTAAAACTGAGAAAGCCCTGCTTCTGATGAAGGAAGTATACCCTGACAAGACTGTCCATTGGCATATAAACCAGTCTCGACTCATATATGGGAGTTGAAACTATCATTGACATGTTTTTTGCATATTCCAGCAACTGGCTTACATATGTCGTGTTTGATTTTTCGGCGTATGAATCGAGGATTTCAATTTCAAATCTTGTCCCGATTTTTACATCTTTCAGTTCCATTCGTTCACTCCCGGGTTCTAAGTGGATCAAGTTCACTCAAGAAATAATTATACAATAGTTCCATCAACGATGCAAAATGAGTTTATAATTGTTATAATTTTCCAGTATTGTTATTTGAAGTTTTTTAATTTACAGGAGGATTTACAGGAGGATTTTGAGATGATTTTGGAGAATCATTTCATGATAAATCTTCATAGTAACTCTTCATAGTAACTCAGAATAACAGCTCAAAATAAAACACACTGGAAATTTACAGGGGGACGCTCATGATAACCATGATCAAAAAAGTACTTGCTATGATTCTTGCTATTTCTTTGGCTGCAGCTATGGTTTCTTGCGGAGGAAAGGACAACACACCGGGTACTTCGGCTGCAACGGTTACTGCATCAATACTGCCATCGGCAACAGCGATTCCAACCGTTACACCACCTGCTTCAACACCTCCGACCAGCAGCCCGGTTCCCGGAAGTGCATTTGTTTTTCCGGATACCAGCGTGCGACCTTTTGCAGTAATGATAGACAATGAAGGAACAAGGAGTCTTCCCCAGGGAGGCATTGACAAGGCACAGGTCATTTATGAAGTCATGGTTGAAGGCGGAGAAACCAGGCTGATGCCGGTCTTCTGGGGGACATCACCCGAGATGATAGGTCCGGTCAGGAGCTCGCGCCATTACTTCCTTGATTACTCAATGGAGAACGACGCCATCTACGTGCATTTCGGCTGGAGCCCCCAAGCTCAGAAGGATATTTCCAGGCTTAAGATAAACAATATCAACGGTGTATCAAATGGAGGCGAGATTTACTGGGACCTGACCAAGGACAGAGGAAACTGGCAGGATTCGTATACGTCCATGGAAAGGATACGAAACTATGTAGCCAAAGTAAAGTACAGAACAAAATCTGAAAAACAGGCTGTCTTCAGCTATAATCAAGTCTATACGGAGTTGGTTGCAGGAGAAAAGGTTGAAAAGATAAATATCAGGTATTCGTCATCCTATACCTGCGGATATGAATATGACAGCACCAAAAAAACATATCTGCGCTACAGGAAGGGCGAACCTCAGATGGAGCGGTCCTCTGGAAAACAGCTTGAGGCAACGAACATCATAATACAGTACAATTCGACGACCGGTATAAAAGGGGATGACAAAGGCAGGCAGGAAGTCAAAACAACCGGTAGCGGCAAGGGCTATCTGTTGACTGATGGCAGCGTCGTTAAAATAAAATGGTCCAAGGCTGAAAGGGCATCAGCCACCAAATATACCGATGAAAGTGGGAATCCCATCAAACTGAATCCTGGTGCGACTTGGATACAGGTAATCCCGCTGACTGGGAAGGTAACTTTGGAGTGATTGGAGTGATGCCTGATCCCCCCATCAGGGGTGCTAAATTGGGCAGCAGGCTCACGGCATATGCAATTGCCACTGTAATCAGGGTGACGGCGAAATAAAGCATAAGCATACCGCCGAAGCCATCCCAGAGATGCTGGATGCCCAACCGGTTTGATAATAACCTTATGCAGTTGAGAACAAGAATGTGTGCCAGATATATGAAGAAGGATTGTACCGAAAGCCATTTGGAAACCTTCCACATTGGTTGAAGACGATCCTTAATGCTTAGGGCAAGAGTTTCAAGAAGGAAGAAGGTCGCTATGCAATAGAGCATTATTACAGGTTTTATGGACAAATCCAGAGTTCCAGTCATCTTATTGTTTATTATAAGCAGTGCAAGGCTTGCAGCCCATATCAGGAAGATATGCGAAAGTTTGCCTTGCAGCCGTTTTTCCCACTGCTCCATATTCCTGGAGTATAACATGCCGAATACAAAAAAGAATATCCAAACGGGGAACACCTCATATTTGGGAAGTATAAAGTCCTGTATCCTGATGATCTTCATGGAATGTAAATATATAGCCGTCTGCGACACCAGTGTAACTGCCAGACACGTCCAGAAGGCAGTTTTGGGAAAGCGAATCACGAAGGTTTTCAGCAAAGGGAACAGCAGGTACATTTGTATGATGATGATAACAAAATACAGGTGTGTACAGGCATTCCCTATGAGGAGCTTTCTTCCAAAGTCGGTCAGGAATTCCGCTTTATTAAGCCAAACTGATCCAAGATCGGCACGCATGGTAAATAGAGTATATATGAGGGACCAGATAAGGTAGGGGATGAATATCTTTTTGAGCCTTTTACCAAGGAAGGCCAGGTATCCCTTAAAGTCTTTAATACTATCATTTGTACGGTAAAGCAGCAGACCGGAGATCAGTACGAATAAAGGCACGGCAAAGCGGACGAGCTGGTTTGTATAATATGCTCCCCTGGATACATCGATATATGTAGCAGACACATGGATGGCAATAACTGCAAGAGCGGCAACCGCCCTGATAAAATCCATCTCTTTAAGACGATGTGACATCTAAAAGACTCCCCTGTTGAATTATTAGTCAAGCAATTATACCATAATGAAAAATCCTTTCACAATTGAATTTTGAAAGGTTGTGTAACGGCAGTCTATGTCAGACCAGGCGGAAAAAACCGGGAAAAACCGGAACCGGGACCGGAAAAACTTTTTTCTAAGACTATTGCCTTGCTTAAGGTTCTGTGCTAGAATTTAATAGCGCGTCGGGGCGTAGCGCAGTTTGGTAGCGCGCTTGGTTCGGGACCAAGAGGCCGGAAGTTCGAATCTTCTCGCTCCGACCAAAAAAAGGATGTACATAAAAGTGTGCATCCTTTTTTATGCCTCTTGGCCCCGGAATCAACAGACGGCCAGAATGTTCGAATTTTCTCGCGCCGACCATCAAAAAGACTTACAAGACTTTCTTATACGTCCTTTTGCATTTCATGAACCTTAATTCTCTTTACTGGCATTCAATGTGTCAATTCATAGAGGAATTACAAAATTATTGGCACAATCTTGAATTTGATGTAGTATGTTGGTATACATTCAAATATTAATCAATTGAGGTGTGAAAGATAAGTTTAAGTATAATAAAAGCAGATAATTTGAATATAGCTTGTTACATATGGGAGGAAAAGATATGCATGAACTGGATAACCTGATTTATTCCGATGAGAAACTGAGCTCTTTGAAGTTTTTCAGTGCATTGATTGACGGCAGCGGCATCCAGGAAATTGTAGATGTTGGTTATGAACTATTGGGCAATCCCATCACGGTTATTGATGCGAGCTACAAGCAGTTGGCTATCACCAAATATGTGGAATCGGATAATTCATCCTGGAAAAGGGCTGTCCAAGGAGATTTCCTGCCGTATGACGAGCTTTTCAGAAGCGAAACAACGGAGTTCTTTCAAAAAGCCAGAAACAGCAGGTCCCCTGTACTGAACAAACCGAAAAACCATGAATTCGAAGTTCTGCAATCTGCCATTTATAATGATAACAAGCTGATGGGCTATCTGATCATAGTAAGTCATAAAAAACCTTTTGAGCAAAAGGATATGGAAATTGCAACTCTACTGACAAGGGTGATTTCTCTTGAAATGCAGAAAAACAGATTCTACCAGCATTCCGAAGGCCTGATTTATGAATACTTCATCGGGGATCTTCTTGAGGGTAATATTACCAGGAGTGATGTCATAGAAGAACGGCTTAAGACCCTGAAATGGATGTTGCAGAAGAATATCCACCTTATTTCGATAAGCTGGAAGAAATTCGAAGATGAGAACCTGCCTTTGGTAAATTTCAGCGAAACGATAAGAAGCTTGATTCCCAACTGTAAAACTATAATATACAACAATAAGATAATTGTCATAATCAGCAGCAAGAAAAGTAAATTTGCAATTGAAACGGATTTGAAGAACCTTTTAAATTTTATGCAAGAAAATGATCTGATGGGGTGCGTAAGCCGGTGCTTTCATTCATTGGCAGAATTACCCGTATATTACAAGCAGTCGGCAAAAGCCGTTGAGCTTTGCTTGTCCATGAATATCCAGAAAGTGTTGTTCTCATATGATGAATATGCCATGTACCACTTTATGTCGATTTATGCTTCACAAGAAGCGTTAAAGAGTTTTTGTCACCCTTCTTTGTTTATTTTATCCGAATATGATGTAAAGTATGGGACCCAACTTGCACAGTGTCTTTATGAGTACCTGACACATGAAAAGAATCTTGTAAAAGCTGCAAACGTACTTGGTATTCATCGAAATACATTAAGACTCCGCATTGACAAAATTGTCAAACTAACAAATCTTGATATCGAAAATGCAGATACGGTGCTACATCTCATGTTCTCATATAAAATTCTGCAGTATATTTCATCACTTCTGCCTGAAAATAAAGTCGTAGAGAATGAATTCGATATTTTCAGAGCTTTCCCCTTTCATGTGCAATAAGCACTAAACTCATCTTTGAAACTTACACTCAGCATAGTCTCTCTTTGAGCTTTATGTGCTAGTATATTAGCATGAAGTTCAGGTGCCGCACCCAAACATCAATTTAATAATCTGTTTTACCGATCCTTTATTTATAAGTTGGGTTCTTTTCCTTCATGTACAACCTGGCTTTATAAACTAATATACAACACAAAATACAAATATTGGAAGGATGTGTAATTAATGGACACTACTCTGAAATACCCGAATTTTCGCTGGATGATACTTTTAGCAATTCTTGGCGGTCAGATAGTCGCAGGCATTACGACTATGGGTTTCGCACCTTTGATTCCTGATATGGTGCACAGTTTTTATCCTAATTTAGCAGGTCCGATGGATCCGGAGTTTGGTAAAGCTATAGGCTCAATAGCCTTTGCAGTACTGGGTTTGATGTTATTTATGGCTGCAATTGGTTTGCTGTTCGGCGGATTTCTTGTTGACAAATTCGGAATATTTACTTTAATGATTACAAGCTTAGCAATAACTGCACTAACTTTTATTACTTTGACGATATTTGCAACTTCTCTTTCAGGGCTTACTGCAGTAAGAATTATTCAAGGAATTGGCGGTGCACTTTTCACTGCGACTATAACTCCTGCCATTGCAATATGGTTCCCCAAAGAAGAATTTGGTAAAGCGATGGGGATACAAGGTATTGGAATGGGACTTGGGATAATGCTTGGTTTAAATATTGGTCCGGTTTTTGCAAAGATGGCGGGTAATTGGGTAACCGGCGTATCATGGATAGCTGTTTTCCCAATAGTATTATTAATATTAGCAATAACTGTAGCAATACTTTCCAGAAAGTATGTTCCATCATTGCCTTCATTGAATGCCGAACCAGATGCATCTGTTGTCCAGGCTAATTCACTGACGGGCTTGTTCAAGCTGCCGGTATTCTGGGTTGGTATGGCTATTACCGCTGCTTCCTTCTGGGTTGGAAATGCATTTAATGATTTATCTCCATCATTTCTTGCAGCAGGAGCACCTCTTGGCGCAGGCTATGATGCAGTGGGGTCAGGGAGGATTAGTTCTGTTGCATCAATAGCTGGTATAATCGGCCCTGTACTTGGAGGTATTCTTGTAGATAACATATTCAAAGGTAAAAACAGAAGTGTTATTTTGATAGGATGGTTTCTTAGCGCTGTTTGCTACTCAGCTATTGCATTTAAAGGAATCAACCAATCACTCGGTATCCTGATACCGATAATGCTGCTGGCTGGTTTTGGGAATCCGTTTATCTCGGTTACAATAAATGCATTTGCAGCAAAGATTTTTCCGCCTCACCTTATTGGTAGGGCAGTCGGATTATGGATGAGCGTAGGCTTCTTTGCAGCAGCTATTGGCGTATCGGTCGGCTCGCTTGCACTTAAGTCGACGGGTAATTACAATTTATCGTTTATTATTGTCGGAGTGGGAAGCGTGCTTGGATTTATTCTGGCACTATTCCTGAAAGCACCTGCTGAGACTATTGTCGCCGATACTAATGCTGTAAGGATGCCCAGATAATTTGATTAGTTTTGACATTTTCACAAATAGAACGAGGTGCTATTTATTATGGGTAAAATTGATGCAAATATTGTAATCATTGGTGGTGGCGGAGCTGGTATGCCTGCAGCATTGACTGCAATAGAAAAAGGAGCAAATGGAGTTGTTGTAATTGATAATCGCCATACTGTCGGCGGAAATGCCAATATGGCCGGCGGATTCCTTTTCGGAGTAGAAAGCCGTCTTCAGAAGGAAAAAGGTGACAAAAGAACTGCAGATGATGTATTTAAAGAAACAATGGCTTTTCATCACTATGACAGGGTAAATCCCAGGGTGTTAAGAGCTTTGATAGACAAATCGGGAGAGACCATTAACTGGTTGGAAAGTCTGGGCGAAAAATTTGATTATAACATGAACGCTCATATACTGGCCAATCTTACCGGACCTGTCGGCGGATACAGCCGTGTTATAAAGCTAATGGTCGGAAAGGTCAAAGCCGGTGGGGGAGAAATATTAACCAATATTGATGTTAAAAAAATATTGCGTGGCTCCGATGGAAAAATATCTGGAGTATCGGCAGTAAATAAAGATGGTGAAGAGCTTCAAATCAATGCCAAAACTGTTATTCTTACTACCGGAGGCTTTCCAGGAAACAAGGAATTGCTGAAGAAGTACTTCCCTCATTATTATGATGATATTTACAATACAGATGCGGTACCTCTTATGGGCGGTGGCATTAAGCTTGCAGAAGATGCAGGCGCTTATCTTGAAGATTATTGTACTTTGTGCAGGGAAACCGGCTACAGCTTCAAGACAGGAAAGGATATGCCAAACCGTGCTGCATTTGAAGCCTCCATATGGGTCAATAAATTCGGTCGGCGTTTTGTCGATGAAACTGTTTCCCATGATAATGCATCCACCAACGCATTGTTGTTACAACCAGGAAAAGTAGGGTTTGCCTTGTTTGACGATGATCACATTCAAAGTATTATAGACAATCCAAGTCCGTTTGTCATGACTGCGCCAGGTTCATTAAACCTTAGGGAAAGACTCATTGAGGAAGCTAATAGCGGTGAGTGGAGCAAGGTGGCCGATAGCTGGTATGAAATTGCAAGATGGATTGGAGCTGATCCGGAAGTGCTGAAAACTGAAGTCGCGGAATATAATTCCTTCTGCGAAGGCAGGGATCGTCTATTCGGCAAACCTCAGGAAACACTGATACCATTGATAAAACCACCTTTCTATGCATTAAAATTCATCCCACTGTTGATTGATACCTTTGGCCCGGTCAGAGTGAATGAACATATGGAGGTACTCGATAAGGAACAAAACCCTATTCCCGGTTTTTATGCAGGAGGCGCAATCACTAGTGGTTGGCAAGGCTATGACTATCATCTTTTTGGCAGTGCACTTGGTCTCTCCATAAATTGCGGAAGAATAGCCGGAGAAAATGCAGAAAAATATATTTCGACCTGTATTCGATAGCAATTACCGGCCAGATAATAAATTATTAAACTAAAGTATACGAATGAACAAGATGTGGATTAAGCATCGGGTGCTGAGGCCACATCTTGTTTTGTAGTTTTGACAACCGCTCAATATATGCATGTGTATATAAAAGGCAATACGGGGGGCAGCTATAGCGTTGATGCCTGCAGTCCCCGAAGGGTATGGTGTAATTGACGACCCAGACTCCGTCCCTCCATCAGGTTGACTGATTTTAAGAGCTTGGGGATGAGATGAAGGATATTTATAAAAGGTTTATTTATGGGTGGAAATTTATTTTAGGAGGCTATAAAATGAAGAAAATCAGTGAGTTTATCAGCAGTGACATGTTCGGCCATATTGGTATGTCAGGGCCGGACATTGTAAAATTCTTTGACCCTAAGGCAGCAATGACGACCGAGGAAAAGCTGGCGTATGCCAAAGGCATTATTTGTACGTACCCCTATATGATGACAGGTAATTATTACAGATGGAAATTTGAAGGCGAACATGTCCCACACAGCTATAAGGAGTTTATGGATACCAGCATGCCGGCTTTGCAGGGAAGGGTATTCCCGATGCTGGAAAAATGCTTTAATGATGCCAAGCCTGTTAGCGCCAAAGAGAGAGCGGAAATAATGGTCCCCATTTTTACAGACATCGTTCCGTTTCATATACTGCTAGGATTCTATAATTATATGTACGGTGATAGCAAGAACGCCAAGGATATCAAGGAATGGGTTGACTCTGTCCGGCCAACTATGATTTCACTGCTGGGTGGCGTTGTTCTCAAAGCAGTATATGATGAAACCACTCCAATGGATTATCTGGCTAAAACAGAGGTGTTCATGTACATAGCCACCAGAATGCCTTATGATTTGCTCAAGAAATATCATGACTGGCACTTTGGCGCCGAAGTTGTAACGATGCCACCACCTCCCCCAGACAATAAATAAAATGTTGCAGCAGCATAACTCTTGCAGGCTTCCGGTATCTTACAAAACAGAACACGATACCTTCAGTTAATATTGGAAAGCAATGAAAGTAAAATGATTCTCAAATGTATTGATGAAGGTATCGGCGTTGGATTTTTTCATGCACATATTTTATTTGAAAATGATAAAGTATCATCACATTCATCTAAAGCAATTCGAATAACAGACTTATAGAATTCTTTTTAAGTAATGCGACTACCGCATATAGCCAGGAGTTATATGCGGTAGTCGCATTATGTATTTTACAAAAAAATGCGCCTGCCTTAACTTATACCAAAAGCAGAAAAACTTGAATGAAAACCCAACAAAAAAATCATTTAAGGAGGTATTGCTATTTATTACGATAAGAAATCCACAAAGCGATACGCCCTAACACCCGCATGGGTACAAACCGTGACAGTGCTGAGGTGAATCTCCCGAACTTACGGTAGAACAGATTAAACAGCATATAAGACTTTCTCTGTGCTTTATGTTCCGGCATCCGGCGAATAATGCTGCGAAGAGAATAAAACTCCCGGTACATCCATAGGTAGCCATTATACAACTCCTCTGCCGTCATGCCTTGAGGTTTAAAAACCACATGTGCCGTGTTGTATTTTGACAGGTTATGGTCTGTGATACGTCCGGACTCTTCCATTCTGCGATACAATGTTGTGCCAGGGTAAGGCGTAAGGATATGAGAAGTCAGCGTTTCAATGCGATTTTTTTCCAGCCAATCAAGTGTTGCTGCAAAGACATCCGGACCATCACCATCAAGCCCAAACACCATACTGGCATTTATCATAATGCCCCGGCTGTGAATGGCCTGAACAAGCTTTTCATATTTTTCAAATTGATTATCCTTATTTACTCCTTGAAGGGCGGTATTGTTTATGGACTCAAATCCAATAAACAAGCTCTGGCAACCCGTCTCCGCCATCAAATCGAGAAGATCCGGATAGTCGAGTATCCTTGTTGTTACAGCAGCACTCCACTTTAGATTCAGAACCTGAATTTCACAGAGCAACTCGCTGGTATAGGATGGTACTCCGATAAAGTTGTCATCAATGAATAGCACATGACGTGTTTCAAGTGACTTGATATCATGAACCACATCTGCAATAGGACGTTGGACGTAAAACCTGTTTTGGGAGCTATTATAACAAAAGTCGCATCGATTGGGGCATCCACGGCTCGTAGAAATCACATTGGTGTAAAGATACTTGCTTTTATCAAGATTACCGTACATTGGAGATGCAATCTCGTTGCCTCGAAAGTTATCCATGTCATGGTATACCTTTTGCAAGTTGTTCTTTAGAACATCCTCAACCAAACGTGCCCATATCCGCTCGGCAGTGCCAATACAAATTGCGTCAAAATAACGGAGGCAGTCCTCAGGACTGCAGGTGACATGTATACCTCCTGCCACTACAGCGACTCCACGTTTCCGGAACTCATCGGCAATACTGCAGGCACGCGGCAGCACATCCAGAGTAATCGATATGCCTACAAGGTCAGCCTCACAGTTGAAATCAATACTCTCAATGTTTTCGTTCACTATGACCACCTCATGCTCTTTTGGTGTAAGCCGCATAAGAGTCAATAGAGCAAGCGAAGGTGACATGCGGGTCTTGAGATCGGTGTCCATTGGCCGCTTATTCATTTTTGGTTGAATGAGTATAATTAGCATATCTTATTTCCACCTGCATAAAAGCAAATAGACAAGGTCAGCCAACACTACCGTCGTCCAATGTATTACAATGAAGAACGTGAACTTTTCGACAATGCCGTTGGATTCGCTTAAGATCAAGAGGTAGAAGATTGCTATGGCGATAAGCGTAAGCACAGCAGCAACAGCAAGGCATTGAATAAGCAAAGAGGTATGATACTCGTCGTAAGGATGGCGCCGCAGCAACAGCAGGACGACGACCAAAACGGTAATTGCTATCATTCCATAGGCAATATATGAATGATATCCGGAAGCAAGAAAATTGCTCCAGCCTTCCCAAAAGGCATTGGCTGTTCGTTTTGTATCACAGTAATAGAGCAAATTCCCGAACTCGATATGTCCGGAGGTTGCGATGAAGATCAGCCCATAGAAGGATGTAAATATACTTATACATACCGCATTGGTTAAGGGATGTTTAAGGATGCGTATCATTTCCTGTCCTCCTCTTTGAAGAAAAATAGTACTTCAATGGATGCACCGAAGAATCGCCCCAAATCATATGCAAGCCATATCGACGGATCAAACTTGCAGGTTTCAATTGCATTAATGGCCTGGCGGGAAACACCCACAAGCTCGCCCAGCTCTTTTTGAGTAAGGCCGCGATCCTCCCGAAGCTTTTTTACATTATTTTGCATAGGACTGCCTCCATATATATGTCAGGTTTACCTTGCGGATATTATAGCAAATACAATTTCAACATGTCAAGTAAACCTTACACATAAGCACATACTGTTTGTGTAACGACGACTTCTTTGTGAATGGTTTTCAATTATTCTATACTGGTACACTTGGCAGTATTTAGCAAAAAAAGTATTTAGAAACAAAGAAGAGACCAATTAATATTATAATAAAAAAGAACATATAAAAGAAAATATATTACATTAAATCCTATGTTTCACGATTGAATAAATACTTTTTAGCGGAGTTATAACAATTTAGTGTTAATGCGGATTTCGCCAAATTGTATCAAAACCATAGTGAATACACAGTACGAATGACAGGACTTGAACGTATATTTATGCTTATCCTTTGGGGTAGTCAAACAGGTGCGGTTGGTAGCGCGCTTGGTTCGGGACCAAGAGGCCGGAAGTTCGAATCTTCTCGCTCCGACCAGAAAAAGCAGAAAGTTGATGATTTCATTGACTTTCTGCTTTTTCTTTTCATAATGAATTAGAATGATGATTCGCAGGCAGGGATATAACTTTGACATGCCCAAAAGCGCATCTCCTAACTTAATACATATTCATGGGTTAGCTGTGTATATATTTGAAATTACTATTGAATTTTACTAATAATATGGTAAGATTTTATAATAAGAGAAACTAATGATTATATTAGTAATATAATGAAATACATCTGATGACCCAATAATATGGTTGGTAAACAGCATAGATAATATAATACAGGTAGGGAGGATAATATGAAATTAGAAGTTTTGAATTATCCCATTATGGACTACCATATTAAAAGCGATTATGAGTTGAATCATTTCAAGGACTGGTCATCAAAGGCAGTTCCTGATCATTATCACCCATATTATGAAATATACTACCTTATATCAGGCAATGTCACTTATGTCATTGAGGGCAAAAGCTATGAGCTGAAACCTGGAGACATCATACTGGTAAACAACGGGGAACTTCATAAATCAATAACCAAGCCTGCAACTGTATATGAAAGAATTCTTATATACATATCTCCTGAATTCATTGCCAGGCATGTCACCGAAAATACCAACCTGTTCACATGCTTTGAGCAGAGAAATGGCCATAAATCCAATTTACTTAGGCCTAATCTGGATATGAAAGACAATATCAAAAACATTATTTTTAAACTCGAGAAACTGCAGTCGGATAAAAATTTCGGGGATGAAATACTCAGAGATATCTATATTATTGAGCTTCTTGTTTATCTGAACAAGACTTATTTGAATATTAAAAGAGAGGATCTGGAGACCGATATTGATTATGACGAAAACATTGAAAGCATTTTAAATTATATAAATGGGAATCTGGATAATGACCTTTCCCTTGAAACGGTTTCCAAGATGTTCCACATAGACAAATATCAACTCCTTCGCACATTTAAAAAAAACATCGGATATACGATCCATCAATATATACATCTGAAAAGGCTGCTTTTGGCAAAGGACCTACTCTCTGAAGACCTGTCCATAACAGAAATATGTTCAAAATGCGGCTTCATTGATTATTCCAACTTTATAAGGTCTTTTAAAAAGGCGTACGGAATGCCTCCCCTGAAATATGCAAAGAACAACAGTTATATATATGAATACAAATCCTAAAGAAAACTGTTTTGAAGTGGTACATCTCCTGTTTTTGAAATCCAGTTGCAATTTTTGCATTAATTCAGCCTATAAATGCAAAGAAATATGTAGATGGATTTCATATAATTGATTCAGATATGATTTATATTTGTTAATGCACCAAATGGAACCAGATTGAATCATAATTTCATGAAAACAGGGAGGATTAGAAATGAAGAAAAGAATTTACACATTGCTGGGAATTTTGATGGTAATTTCTCTTGTATTGACCGCATGCGGCGGAACAACACCTGCAGCATCAGCTCCCGCATCTACTGCTTCTGCTGAATCATCGCAGGCTGCAGCTCCTTCTGCCGAACCCGCTGCAAAGCCTTCTGGCGAAGTCTTTGAATTCAACCTCCAGAACCACGATTCACCAACTGGTGCAACTGCAAAATTCCTTGATGCCTGGGCTGCTGAAATTAAAGAAGCCAGTGGCGGCCGGATAATAATCAACTGCTTCCATGGAGGTTCACTGGGTGGACCCAAGGATACATACAATATGGTTGTAGATGGAACTGTAGACATAGGCTGGGGTCTGCCATCCTTCTACCCTGGAATTTTTCCTGCAACTGATGCCATAGCACTTCCATTCATCGGCATTAAATCATCTCTGCAAGCCAGCTATGCCTTGTGGGATTTGTACGATTCAACTGATTTTCTAAAACCTGAATGGTCAAATGTTAAGGTTCTTCTTCTTCACACCAACTGCGATGCTCCTTTGGTTACTATTAAAAAGAAAATCGGATCACTTGAAGATATTAAAGGCATGAATTTAAGAGTAAACGGCGGCCCGCCTACTGAATGGGCAAAGCTTGCAGGTGCCAACCCCATGAATATAGGTATTGGTGATGTATATTCATCTATGGAAAAGGGTGTAATAGAAGGCGTAACCTCTACCGGATGGGATGTTGTAAATGCATTCAAGTTTTATGAAAAGGGCAAATATTTCCTTGATTACTCTATTCATGTCAATCCCTACTTCCTGGTTATGAATAAGAAAAGCTACGAAAAACTTCCTGATGATCTCAAAGCAATAATGGATAAGTACAGTGGCTATGGGGCGCTGGATGTTGTAGGCAACAGATGGGCTGAGGTTAAAACTGAGGTTTTCGGAAAAATCAAGACTGCAGGTGGTGAAGTCTACACACTGCCAGCTGAAGAGCAAGCCAAGTTTGTTGATTTGGGTGTCAAGGCCCGTGAAGCCTGGATGGCCGGCCTGAAAACCAAAGGCATTGACGCAGACGGCCTGGTAGCAAAGACAATGGAACTGCTTGAAAAATACAAGGATAAATAAATATTCAGTGTAAATTTCTGAATCAAGCTGCCTGACGTACCGCCAGGTTACGGCAGGCAGCTTTGTCATAAAATAATACTCTTATAGGGAGAAATGTCATGAGTGAAGAAAAAAAAGTTCTTAAATATCCAGCGATAGACTTTCATATGCATTACGCGCCAAAAACCTATCTTGATGCATTAAGAACCGCTGATCGGTATAATGTGGATCGCTGGCCACAGCCGCATTGGGATATAGAAAATAATTTGGAATATATGGAGAAAATGAACATAGGCATAGGCCTGCAGTCCATATCCTCTCCTCATATACATTTCGGTGATGACGCAAAAGCCAGAAAGCTGGCAAGACAGCTTAACGAAGAAGGCGCAGAGTTAGTTCGCAAATATCCAGGTAAATTTGGGTTGATGGCTGTTCTTCCTTTGCCCGATGTTGAAGGCTCCCTGATTGAATTGGAATATGCACTTGATGTCCTCAAAGCTGACGGTATCAAATTTACATCCAATGCTGAAGGAATGTATATGGGAGATCCGCGTATGGATGAAATTTTCCAGGAGATGTCAAAACGGGGTACAGTTGCAATCCTGCATCCAACTCTCCCTGGTAAAGTACCCGACACTTGCGAGGAAGTACCTATTCCTGCAATGGAGTTCATGTTTGACAGCATGAGAGCTGTATCCAATATGATGTTTAAAGGTGTATTCAAACGTTGCCCGGGAATGAAATTTGTCGTTCCTCATGCCGGATGTGTTTTATCGATGCTGGTTGACCGTTATGAGGGAATGGCGGAAAGGTCCGGCAATGTTAAAAATCCGCCCCATATTTTCGAAGAAATCAGTAAGCTTTATTTTGACATGGCAGGATATAATTGGCCGCGTGTACTTCCGGCATTACGTACTTTTGTTGACGTCGACCATATGGTGTATGGCAGCGATTACCCATACATGGTAAATGCCGAGACCGAGAAACTTGGTGGAATACTTATGAATAGCGGATTCTTTACAGAAGAAGAAATGAAGAAGATGCTTTATGAAAATGCCATGAAATTATTCCCCAGATTCAAATAGCATTAAGCCTGAATAAATTGGAAGGAAAAAGATTTTAATACTGTCTGCTGGTAAGTAAAATAAAAACATGAAGGGGGGATTCCATTTGTCCGTTACTATTATAGGCATTATTGGAATAGTAGTACTTATAATTCTTCTGTTCCTGGGGATGAACATCGGATTTACCATGTTAGCGGTAGGCTTTATAGGTTTTGCGACAGCCGTTAGTTTTCCGGCTGCTTTAGGACTGCTAAAAACAATACCTTTCAGCACTACAGCAAATTTCAATCTTGCAGTTATACCTCTATTTGTTCTTATGGGACAGTTTTGCTTTCATTCAGGAATCAGCGCCGATTTGTATAAAACCTGTTATAAATGGCTGAGCCGGATGCCCGGGGGACTTTCGGTAGCAACAATTGGTGCCTGTGGTTTATTTGCAGCAATATGCGGTTCCAGTTCCGCTACGGCTGCTACTATGGGTACGGTGTGTCTGCCTGAAATGAAAAAATACCGATACAAAGACACACTTTCAACAGGATGCCTTGCAGCTGGCGGAACCCTTGGAATTTTGATACCGCCAAGTGTTGGTTTCATACTTTACGGAATATCAACAGAAAATTCAATCGGTGAGCTATTTGCGGCTGGACTGGTACCTGGAATTATTCTTACAATATTTTACATACTGACAGTTCTTATCATTTGTAAAATTGATCCTGCAAGTGGCCCAAAGGGTGAACGTTTTACATGGACGGAAAAATTTAAATCCTTAAAAGATGTTTGGGCTATGGTATTACTGTTCGTTATCGTCATAGGTGGAATTTTTGCAGGTACTTTCACTGCCAATGAAGGTGCTGCCGTTGGTGCTTTCGGAGCTTTTGTTTTCATGGTGGTCCGTAAAAAAGCTTCTCTTAGAAACATCAGGATAGCACTTTATGGTACGATAAAGACCTCTGCGATGATTTTCCTTATAATAATAGGAGCTTATGTATTCGGCTATTTCCTGACTATTACAAAGCTTCCCTTAACTATTGCAAACGGTGTGGCAGCAATGAATGTTTCACCTTACATAATCCTCATACTTGTACTTTTAGTCTATGTATTCATGGGCTGCATAATGGACTCACTGGCTATGGTGCTTCTGCTTGTGCCTATCTTCTACCCGGTTATCATGAATCTGGGCATGAATCCCATTTGGTTCGGCGTGCTCATGGTTATGGTTATGGAGACCGGACAGATTACCCCACCGGTAGGAATAAACGCCTTTATTATATCAGGCATAGCAAAGGATGTACCATTACAAAAAGTATTCAAAGGGGTCGCTCCCTTTATTTTGGCTCTTTTTGTTGCAATTGCCTCAGTAATAATATTCCCTCAGCTAGCGCTTTGGCTGCCAGGGATTCTCTACTAGCAGGATATCTTTTGGACTACATTAACTGAAAGGAGATGATACCAATAGATACGTTTAATAAAATCAGGTCTCTGATTAAGAAATTTAGCAACATCACATCAGTGATTGCTATGGTGGTTATCTTTGCTATTATGTTTGTCCTTGTGATAGACATTATACTTCGTCTTACGACTAAGGAACTGGCAGTACTTGGCACATATGAACTGACAGAAATGGCCATGGTGGTAATAATTTTCTTAAGTTTGGCAATCACCCAAATAGAAAAAGAACATGTGCACGTAACAATGTTTATTGACATGCTCCCTAACCGCATAAAAACATTTATAAATGCCATCATCTCAGCATTCACAACCGTACTCTGCGGTATAACATTATACACATGCATACTTCAGGCAATCGGGGAGACAGCATCCGGAATAACTACAGCAGTGCTATATTTACCAACTGGTCCGTTTTGCTGGATAATGGCACTCGGTATGTTTTCGTTAACTCTAGTGCTGCTTTTCGACACAATCGATTATTTTATCAAAGCTATAGGAAATATCCCACCCGAGAAGAAAGTGGAAGAGACTTTAACACACTTACAACAAAATTAAAGTTCCTTCTCTTAAGATGATATCTAAAACGAACAAATACCCATTATGGAAGGGTTACGGGCATAGTAATGCCCGATACGCGATTTTTCTAGAAGCCTCTTTGATTCAAGGGGATAACGATGCATAAGGGTCCCTCCTGTTCTTGTTGGGTTTGGGATTGTCGTAGATGCTTAATTCGACATTTATGGGAGGATATCCTATTATATATTGAGTGATAAACAAATTTTATGTGCAGCAAAGCCAGCTATATCAGCCGGTTTGGGTTATGCACACAGCTATTCATAAATTAAATTGGGGGGTGTTGAAATGAAAAAAATCGACTTTGAAAATCACTTTTGCAGCCAGTCGGCACTTGATGCCCTGGCCAGGCGCAAGGATTATCCTTTTTACGATCATGAAACGGATGTTATTCATTGGACCAGAGCAATACCGGCGGATATGTCAAAGCTACTACCCTTATTGAAGGAAACAGGCGATGAAAGAATCGCCCTCATGGACAAAAGGGGGATCGACACAGTTGTCCTAAGCAGTCTGCAAGGCCCGGAGCATAGTCTCTATCAAAATGACTAGCATAAATCATCTTTCTAAATTTTCGCATACTCATTTTTCTAATCGTCTTATCTTCAATGATTAAAACATAATCCATACAGTTTACTATAGAATAGAAATCATGAGAAATCATTAGAATCGCACCTTTATAGTTTTCTATGGCTTTTTCCAGTGCTATTTGTGAATAGGTGTCTAAATGACTTGTCGGTTCATCAAGAAGCAACATGTTTGCTTTACTGGCAGAAACTTTAGCCAATTGAAGCATATTTTTTTCTCCACCAGATAAAGTTCCTATCTTTTGATCAATGTCTTCCTTGTCAAAACCATAGTTTGAAATATATGATCTAATCTCTTCATAAGTTTTAAACCCAGCATCGAAGAACTCTTCAGATATTGTATTAGACTCATTTAGCATTTCGCCTTGAAGCTGAGATAAATAAGCCATTTCAACGTTTTCATTTATCTCAATGGAATCATGATTATTTTTAAAGATTTCTCGGAGTAAAGTCGTTTTCCCGGTACCATTTGAACCGATAAGGGCTACTTTATCAGTAGATTTAATCTCAAAGTTAACATTTTCCAGAAGCATATCATCAAAGGCAACACTGTAATCATTGACTTTTAAAGCAATGGTTTCTTCGATTTCATTGTCTGTAACTAAACTGATATCCGGTTGTTTAATATCTACAAATGGCGCTTTAATTCTACGCGCTTCTAATCTTTCTTGAAATTTAACTCTAGCCTTCAGCGATTTCCCTCTGGAAGCATCAGAAGTGTTAGTTGCGATAGATCTTAGATTATTGATTATTTGTTCATTTCTCTCAATTTCTTCGGTATCAGCAATAGCGAGTTCTTGTAACTCGATTTTACGTTGAAGTAATGAGAAATTATAATCAATATATCTTCCATCAAACTCTTGGAGCTCCATGTTTTCAAGGTGTATAATTTTATTAAAACAATGATTCAATAGATATCTGTTGTGCGTAATAATTAGCAATATTCCTTTGTGTGAATTAATTAGATTTTTAAGAGCATTAAGGTTTTCAAAGTCTAAAAACACATCGGGTTCATCCATAATCATTAAGTCCGGACTAGTAAGCATTTCCTTAATCACTTGAATAAGTTTGAATTCTCCACCACTAAGTTCAGATACCATTAGATCTTCATGCTTGATTAGGTTTGCTAGATTTAGTTTCTTATTAATGTTGCTTTCGAAATCATCCCCACCAATTGCATCAAATGCGTCTAAAGCTTGTTGGTACTTTTCCAGTAAAGAATCAATATCCGAAGATGTTTCCATTTCAGTACAAATAGATGTTAATTCATTTTGCAGCTTAATAAATTCTTCCCCTATATATTCGAAAACCGTAATTTCTTTTGTTTTGTCTAGTTGAGAGAACTGACTTACATACCCAATTCTACAACTGGGGTTTATTTCCAACTTTCCATCGAACATATATTTTTCCGGATCCATTATTATATTTATCAGTGTACTTTTCCCACTGCCACTTGTTCCTATAAAAGCACAATGTTGACCATCTTCTAATGTAAATGAAATCTTATTATATAGATCTTTTTGCGGAAATGAGTAGGATAAGTTATCAACTTTTATCATAGTATTACCTTTCTTTATTCACTTTATTACTTTTTAAGACTAATTCTCAATTATTTCCATATTAAGCATTACCTTGAACGAAAGGTTACAAATAAAACCAATTCCTTCTTACTCTGCCTTAATGCAACATTCGCCAAAGGAATCCATTACGGGTACCTTAACCTTTTCCTCATAACAGGAAAAAACTTCAGTTATATGTTCCTGAGAAAGTTTTTTTGTAACCATGCTCACCAGAGGTACTATTAGAAATCCCGCAACCATTGCAAATGCACCCGAATTGATGGGAGACTTCAAAATGGCAGGGAATGAACTCCTGAAAAGCATATTGGCAATCATTAATGTACAGCTGAAAATAAAGTTGACCCATATCGCCGGCATGGTTGCCTTTTTCCAGTACAGTCCATAGAGAAAGGGCGCGAGGAAAGCTCCAGCAAGAGCACCCCATGAAATGCCCATAAGCTGTGCAATAAAGGTAACGGAGCTATTATACTGCACAAGTGCAATAATGACAGAAATCAGGATAAATACTACTATTAGCAGGCGTATGGTCAGCAGCTGTTTTTTCTCATCCATTTTCTTTATTATATTGTCCTTCAGGAAATCCAGCGTAAGTGTGGAACTGGACGCCAGAACTAATGATGAAAGTGTCGACATGGAGGCTGAAAGGACAAGGATGATTACGATACCGATAAGAAAAGGGGGAAGGCTCTGAAGCATTGTTGGTATGATAGCATCGTAACCCTTTGATATATCTATCCGGTCTGAATACAGCCTTCCGAATCCGCCAAGAAAATAACAGCCGCCTGCAATGACAAGTGCAAAAAAGGTTGAGATCACGGTACCTTTGAGGATCGCCTTTTCACTCTTTATAGCGTAGAATTTCTGAACCATTTGCGGAAGTCCCCAGGTTCCCATGGACGTAAGAATTATAACTGCAAGGAGACTTATCGGGTCAGGACCGAAGAAGGATGTGAAAACTCCCGCCTGTGATGAAACTGCTGTGTCATTTACAGCCGAGAGACTGTTGACAGCATTCACAAAACCACCATTGTCAGCAAGAACCACAGCTATGACAGCAATGATTCCAACCAGCATAATGAAACCCTGTATAAAATCATTTACTGCAGTAGCCATGTACCCTCCGGCTACGACATACATACAGGTAAGCAATGCCATAATGATGATACATACCGAATAGTCGATGTTGAATGCCATTCCGAAGAGCCTGGAAAGGCCATTGTACAGAGATGCCGTATATGGGATCAGGAATATGAATACAATTGCTGATGCCAGGATCTTCAACGAATTACTTCCATAGCGCTTGCCAAAAAACTCAGGCATGGTGGCGCTTTCCAGGTGATGCGTCATTATCCTGGTGCGTCTTCCCAGGACGACCCATGCAAGAAGTGATCCGATAAATGCGTTCCCCAGTCCGATCCAGGTCGATGCAAGACCGTACTTCCATCCAAATTGTCCTGCATATCCAACGAAAATAACTGCTGAAAAATATGTGGTACCGTATGCAAAAGCGGTCAGCCATGGTCCGACAGACCTTCCGCCAAGCACGAAATCGTTGACATTTGTAGCATGTTTTTTGCAATAAATGCCGACAGCGATCATTATTGCGAAAAACGCAATAAGCATTATAAGTTTTACTGCCATTTTAATTCCACTCCTTCATTTCAAATTAAAAATAAAAAAACCCGTCCTCTGTTAAAGGACGGGAATACTGCCCGTGTTACCACCTTGGTTCAATACAGCCTCACGGCATGCACTCTTATCAGGTACAGCATGATTCCAAAAGAACCTGCAGTATACCTTAGCATAATAACGGATGCCTCCGTTGCAGCTTACTCGGTTTCCCTTTCTGTGCACTGCTCCTGGAATGTATTCAGTATGCATATCCCTGTTGCCTTTCACCAGCCGGCAACTCTCTGTTGGGCTTCTGCAGACCTACTTGTTTCCTGTCATTGCATTTGTTTTAATGATGTTGAAATCAATTTATCATACGGGATTCTGCAAGTCAATATATGCTGGAAACATTGTATTTTTTGTCAACATTATCAACAAATTGTAAGATGGATATATATTTAAGGTTGAGTTAAGAGTATATTCTTTATTATTTGAATAAGACAACAATAATTGTTATCAAAGCTTCCTGGAGTCTTTCTCTGCCAGGAGATTAAGGTTCAATACTTCTGCATGATCCTCTATCATCTTTATGAATAGCGGAACTGCAGGATTCGGGTTGTCCTTCCTCCATGCCACAACCAAATCAAAGCTGTCAAACTCATTTTCCAAAGTGACCATGCTGATATTATCACTGGCCAGAAAATCAAAACAGTTTTGCAAAACAGCTATCCCAATTCCTGCTTCAACAAACAAAAACATGGTATCCAAAGAAGCTGCATATCGGACTATTTTTGGGGAAAAACCATGGTCTGCATAGTATTGCAGAAGCGCTGTATAAGCACCGGGTAACAGAAATGATTCAAGAGAAATGATGGGCTCTTTTGCCAGACGGGTGATATCAATAGACTTCTCACGGGCTAAGGGGTGATCTTTGGCCATAAAGGCGCAATAGGGGTATCGATGAAGTTTTTTCCATTCAAGAGCAGGTGAATCTATAACATCACAAATAATATTGAAGGATATGTCAAGTTCGCCATGGTTCAGGCCTTCCTTCAGATTTTTGACAGTATCCTGAACAATTGAATAACCCACCGCAGGATATGTGTTGCTATACATACGGATTAATTGGGGGAGGAATTTTCTCTCTATGGGACCGTTATAGCCTATGCTTATGGATCCCTCAATTCCTTTGGCCGCACGCTGTGCCCTGTCAATTGCTTCGGCCGATTTGGACAATAAAACTTTTGCATCTTTCAGGAACACTTTCCCTGCAGGAGTCAAAAGTACCGATCGGTTGTTACGTTCAAAAAGCCTTAATCCCAGCTGGTTTTCCAAAGAGATAATCTGCTGGCTTATTGCAGTCTGCGCAATAAAATGCTCGGTTGCAGCCTTTGTAAAACTCAGGTTCTCAGCGACCGAAACAAAATAGCTCAGCTTGCGCATGTCCAACATAAAAGCAACCTCCTGAAAAAAACTGTTAGCTCAATTTAAAAGCCTGTCAATACAATTATAGAGGATATACATTTTAAATGCCAGTTAATAAGAAGCTTTTCTTCTGATTCGAGAACTTTAAAATCCTGTTCATTCCGAAGGCAGTGGATATAATTAAATTAAGCAGATCACCTTGGTTTTACAGCTTGAGAGAAGCCTAAAAGGAGGTTAATATGTCAATAGCATTTGAACCCATGAGAAGTCTGATTTATGTGCACTGCGCCAAGGAAAAATTCCGACACAGGCTGCAGCATTGGCAGTATTTTTACCACGTACCGGAAAGCATCGCGCAATTCGGTCCATATGTATCGAGATACACCTACTACTGGGCACTACCGATACCACCTGATGGGGAGAGATTCGGTACGAGAAATTATAATATTGCAGAACATTACTGGTTGGTCAACCCTATGAGCCCTGAACTGAAAATTAAAGCAATAGCTGAATATTTTCCACCGGAAGCTCTGGTTTGGCAGGGACAACTTCCAGATACGACTGAAGCATTAAGTGGAACCATGTTTAAAGGAGATGAAGCGCGGTCTTCGGGCAAGGAAGGTCTTGACGGAACGATTCCATTCGTATGGGTGTTTGTGCCCATGTGGTGGGAAGAGGATATCAAAGGACGCGAACGTACATTGATGGATGGATGTAATTATCGCTGGCAGTTTGTCATAAGGTATCCGGACGGTGTATCAAGAGAACAGGGCGACCAATGGCTGTATGATGAAATGCTGCCGGCCTTTCAAAACATGAAACAGGTAAAACGGATTCTCACAAGCAGAATCCTGCAATCTGTGAATATGACCCCTTATCAGCGAGTGGTGGAAATGTGGTTTGATGGACCGGATGAATGGCATGAGGCTGTTACAATGGAGTCACAAAAAATCAAAAAGCCGTCATGGGCAAGCACGGATGTATTCCCGTTTATAAAGCCGCAAACGGAGATAGTCAGTATGCTTTTGAGTGACATGCCCGGAGACGATCACTATTCCCAATATCGTGGATATATTCCAATGAGATGATGAAAGTATGACAGATGAAAGTATAACAGACGAAAGGAGCAAAGCAAATGTCGATGCCGTTTTATGCAAAAAGCCCCGGTAATGAGGGATACATTAAAAATATGGAGGTTGTCGGGTATCATGACCTGAATGGAGTAATGGCATTTCAGATGGCATTATATAAAACAAAAGACAATAAGTATTACATTTATTGCGGTTCATTTAAAGGGGCAGGCTGTAACATAATTGATGTTACCGATCCTTCCAACCCGACCTTTGTAAAATTCTTTGAGGTCTGTGATCCCAAAGTGTATACGGCACAATCCACTCCCAAGGTTCAGGTGGCGGATGACCTGCTGATCATTGCCATGGGCGGCGGGATTCCATATTTGCATGGTGTCTCCTATGAAGAAAAGAATATTGGCGGGCTGGAGATTTACAGCCTGAAGGAAGATCCGAAGAATCCAAAGTTATTGAGCCACTGGGATACCGGTGTCGGGAATGGAATGGGAGTCCATCGTTTTATGTATAACGGTGGCCGATATGTACATCTTTCTTCAGACTGTGCAGGGTATATCGGACAAATCTATCGCATCCTTGATATCCAAGACCCAAAAAATCCTGTTGAGGCAGGCAGATGGTGGATGCCGGAACAGTTCGCCGATGGTTTGGAGGACGGAACCTATCCGGTAGGACATCATGATGAAAAAGACTGGCCCCAGCTTCATGGCCCACCATATGTACAGGATGGAAAAGCCTACTGCGCCTATTGGGCAGGTGGAGGAATAATCGTAGATGTATCTGACGTAACCAGACCCAAAAAATTGGGGCAGCTTAAAATGACACCTCCATTTTCGGGAAAACTGGCGGGGGCAAGATGCCATACTTTCTTACCACTGAAAGGAAGAAAATATGCTGTATTAACAAATGAGGGAGAGCGTTTTGCTTCATGGAGCAGGGAAGTAATTGAAAAGAGTGCGCATCCGGGAGCCCAGCCTCTGAACAACCTTCATATGATTGATATTTCCAATCCTGCTGATCCAGTGCTGGTGGCGGAGTTTCCATATCCTGAGGTGCCAGGAGATTTCCCTTATCCGAATTTCAATACTGCAGGTCTGGACTGCCAGGGACCATTTGGTCCTCATAATTTGCATGAACCAATGGGGAAACCAGGACTTGAAGATAACCCGAACCGCATCTATTGCTGCTATTTTCATGCGGGTATGCGGGTTTACGATGTCTCCGACCCTTATTACATTAAGGAAATTGCCTGGTTTATTCCTCCGAATCCGGAAAAGCAGTATTTCAAGGTCAATATGCCTGGACCGCTTCTTGGCACGGCAGAGGACTGCATCGTTGATGACAGGGGATACATCTATATGGATTGTTTCCATGATGGAATGTATATTCTCAGAGTAAAAGAGTAAAAGAGGATATAAAAATAAGGAAGGATTATGAAGTAGAGGAGCTGTCGATATGAAGACGCAATATGCCGTGGCTGAATATGGAAAAGTTGTTATGAAAACAAAGGACCTTCCCAAGCCTGGCCCAGGTCAACTGCTGCTGGAAGCCGAGTATAGTTCCATAAGCCCTGGGACTGAATACAGTCTGATGGCGGGAAAAGTGCTGCCCCTGCCACAGAACATCGGTTATAGTATGGTTGCCAGCGTTATTGAAGTTGGCGAAGGAGTTACTGATTATAAAGTTGGCGATTTGGTTGTCGCTACCGGCCAACATGCAAGCTATCTGATTTTGGATGAGCGGATTGTTACACCGGCTCCAATAGGAATGGACATGGAACAGGCCGCATTCTTCATTTTAGCGCATACCGCCATGTATGGAATCCGTCGCAGCCAGATACAGCTGGGTGAACCTGTCGTGGTTCTGGGACAGGGCATGATTGGGTTGATGGCCGCCCAATTGGCTAAACTTTCCGGTGCAGTGCCGGTTATCGTCACCGACATAGATGATAAAAGACTGGAGTATGCGAAGGCAATGGGTGTACACTACGCCATCAACACAAGGACGAATCCCGAAGAGCTTGCCGGTGTAATCGACAGCCTGGGTATGGGCGGAGTGCCTGTTGTAATTGAGGCAACCGGAGCCCGCGGGCCTCTGGAATCAGCCTTTGAAATCGTTTGTGAACGAGGCCGGGTTATAATGCTTTCTACTGTTTTTGGCGAGGAAGCTCCAAAATTTGATGTAAATTTATTTGAGAGAGGTGCCACCCTGATTGGCGGCTATATAAACTCAAAACCATTCTCTCTGAAGCGTAACGACCTGACGATAAAGGTGGAATGGCCGCCGGTACTGGTAGACAAGGCATCCCGATTCATATCTTCTGATATTTGGACAAGCGATGAGGATATCCGGGCGATACTGAACCTGATTAAATACGGCTCTCTGAATTTGAAGCCTCTGATTACTCATCGCTTCAGTGTTGATCAAATTCCTGAAGCTTATGATTTGGTATGGAAAAAGGACTCCAGTCTGGTAGGCGGACTCATATGCTGGAAGCAAAATCATTAAAATACAAGGAGATGATTGATTATGGAAATGTCAAAAATTATGATTATTCATAAACTGAATGATGAAAACGACCGTCCGGGTCTGGAACGCTGGTTCAGACGCTATCATGTACCGGAGGTTATGGTGCAGTCCCCATGGATGGTGCGTTACCTGCTTTATCGTGTTATCCCTTGCCCGCCTGGAGCAGAAAAATACGGGTACTACAATTACCGCGTTCATGAAGTCTGGGCGCATGACAACAGCATGCGGCGGGGTCCCAGAGGCCAACTGTCCATGACGCCACAGACAGGCGCTTGTGATGCAATTGTCACCAATGTCCCTGCAGAACCGACGGAGGACTTCCTTGGTGCGGGCAATATTTTTGATGATCACACGATTTTGCGATGGGTCACTGTATTTCGTTATCCCGACGGTGTTTCGGTGGAGGAAGGAGAGGACTGGTACCTCAATGTTCACGTACCCGAGGTGATGAAGCAGCCCGGGCTCCATCGGTTCTTCAGTCACAAAGTCAATATTACCGGAAAGCCCCCACTACCCCATATGGACGAAAGCGGCGGCGACACAAAAGACTTTATGGAGCACGAGGATCTGTTTTTCAAGCAGTGGCACCGCGTTTCGGAAATGTGGTATGATAACAACAACGGGTGGGTGGATTCCATCCTGAAAAATCCGCCCCAATATACAAAACCGTCCTGGGCTAGTCATGATCAATATCCCTTCATGATTCCCGGCAAAGAGTTTATCAGCACCTTTATCCTGGAAAAGCCGGATCATGATTTTGTAAAGGAAGCAACTTCCCTTATCTACTAAAACATCTTTATATAAATCGTAATTGAACGGCTGGGTAGATATTCTTTAGTGATTATGAGTCCAGGCATTATATAAATATTCAAAAGGGTGTGATAGTATTAATGTAGTACTTTGAGGGAGTGATTAAATGAAATTGAAACTATGGCAGAAGAACGTTTTATCCACGTTTGTCATCGTAGTAGGTGGATTTATTCTTTTCAACCTGGCATTTTTATTGGCTGCATTGTCGGTAAATGCTACAATGAGCGTTTTGGGAACAGCACAGAATGAAGCTCCTCCTATTGTAAGCAAAGTTTTATACTTAATACTGATTTTTTTAATCTCATGGTTCTTATTACGTTCAAAGCTTAACGACTTAATAAAGGCTACCTTTTTAACAATGCCGCTTATGATTATTCTTGTAATGATCGGAATAAGCCTATATCAGCAATCTAAGTGGATGATTGCTGGAATCGAAGCTATAATTATTTGTGCGGTGCTCTTTTATTTCCATAAGAAAAAACTATCCTGGTTATACTATTTCTCTACCTTCTATGTGACTGCTGTGGCTCTTTATATTTTGCTTTCGGGTATGGATATATGATAAGGAGAGTGCATTATGAATAAAAGAAGAAGGTATTTTCTGAAACTCATCGTATGGGTACTTGTCATATTTCTTCTGCAGCCAGTTCTTAGTTCGTGCGGCTCGGATAAATCCTTAAACGGAGAGGTAACAGGATCATTTGGAAATCTGGAAGCAACGGGAAGATTGGAATCGTCGTCTCAGGAAATTCAACTGCCCGAGGGAAATCCAATTCTGAACACTTCTATTTCACAGGTTAATGATTATAGCTTTGATGAAGAAATATCTGCATTGTTCAAAATACCTGATGATTATGAACCTTTATCCGATTCAAGCATACAAAAGATAAGAAATGATTTGCAGACCGGAAAAATTACTGAGGAAGAGGCTGCAAAGCTTGCGATATTCTCAGAATATTCTCCAAAGATCCTGCCTGAGTCTTATATCGGGGAAGGCGGCTATGATTCTGCCCAATATGAAATCAGGTATCTGTTGAAAAACTGGGACTTAATATCGCAGCAAACCAGGGATGCCGTCCTGCCTTACCTGCTCCCGCTCAACGATCCCGGGAGCATATTCAACCCCTCGTACAATAAAGAAAAAAATACCGTGTCCATAAAATCCATAATTGATTATGCCACAATTGACGCATATGCAGGAACTCTTGACTTGGGTGGTGATACATTTACCCATGATGGACAAACCATTGAAATCATGTATAGTATGGATTCTGACCTGGGTGATTCAGTAAAACAGGCTTATGAAGAAACGACAAAATTGGTTAAGGAAACTATCATTCATTCGTGGGATATGTACAAACCCCTGATGAAAACCACTTTGAACAAACCTCTCCAGGTCGAGCTTCTGCCAATGGCGGAAGGAGCCTTCGGAGAGGAATTTACAAAAGATAATATATACAGGATACGGATTAATTCCAAATACATGCAAAACAAGAAGCTTATCAAATCAACAACAGCTCATGAACTCTATCATGCCTTCCAGGAGGAACTGGGGCTGGGCTTTTCAGAGACCGAAGAAAAGTGGCTTACTGAAGCCACAGCCGTGTGGGCGGAGCATTATTCCTTCAATGACCTGAACTTTGAGCATATCAGACACCCGGGTTTCTTCAGGACTCTTGACAAGGAGAGGATTGCATTCGGGCAGGGCTTTGAATATGTCAGCTACATGCTTTTCTACTACCTGACCGATTATGAGAAAATCAACTTTATATATGACATTACAAAGGAAGCTGCTACCAAGGGGAATAGCAGTATCAGGAAATATCTGAATGAAAAGATCCCCAAAATCAAGGATACCTATGGCAATTTTGCAGCATGCAACTGGAATGCCGCACCGACTAAAAAGTATTACGATTATGAAGCGATAACCGGCACTCCTTCAGGAAAATGCCTTTACAAAAAAGCAATGCAATCGGATGATGAAGATTCACAAACCGTCTCCCTGAAGCCGGGCGCAATAAAATACTATTTTTATGCGTTCAGGACCTCCGACCCGGATCTGGCACATGTAAAAATTACCTTTGATAAAAAGTTCGAGGGTGATAAGCATGTCAAAAGGCAGGCTCTTATACGTATTGGTGGAGTCTGGAAGCTGGAAGACTGGTCGGGTGTTGATGAAAGGACCTATTGCAGGAAGCGGGAACTTAAAAATGAGAAAATCGAGGCCCTGGTCCTGATTTATTCAAATGGCGATTTTGAAAAGGGCGACAAGGAGGCAGTTGATGATTTTGTTGTAAGGACTGAAAAATGCCCTTCTGAGATGGAAATCACCCTGGATTCCACTATTACATTGTCAAACGGGCAGATAAGCTGGGAATGCACCACTCACTACACTGAAACACTCGAAATCAAGGATCACAGCTTTTTCCTCACAAAAAGCGCATCACACAATATGACTGGAAAGGGAACGATGGAAGGGGCGGTGGTTATTGATACAACCGGTGGCTTCCAGTACGGCGCCGACCAAACAACCCTTGGTCAATCCATGACAAGAGTACTTCTCAGAACTCAGGAAAATATTGAAGGCGCAAAAGAAGCATATGCTAAATACGGAATAACTGAGAATACGCCGTCGACCGGAATTTTCATGACCATACCTGCTTTACCTGCAGAGGGTATGCCTGGACATACGACACTTAGCTTTCCACCGCCTGTCGGCACTCAAAACATCGATACGCCATTCCCGCTGGACGGCATATCTCAGATAGTCGGGTTCGTTCCTGAAAAGATGGAGTGGTCCCCTGAAGGCTTCAACGCATCAAGGGAGTTGGATTATTTCTCATATAAATCACCGGTTACCAGCATGTTTTCCATGGACGCCTCAACATTCATGGAGCAATACAGTTCTCTTTCGGGTGGGGCACAGCTTCCTGAAGGGATGAAGAGCAGATGAAGGAGGCTGTGAAAATGATGGAAGGAATGGATATACCCGGCTTGGAATTGCCGGGGATGGAATCCGACGACGACTCGGGCACTGTAATGGGGGCTTATAATTCTTTGGTGAATATCATGGCGAACCCGAAAAGTGCACCACCCGGTTATAGCGGTAAACTGGTATTTGGTATTTCGGGAAAGTATACAAAGTTTAATTGATTTGAGCAAGAATTTAAATGAAGCACACAAGGAAGGCCGGCAAATATGGTAGGCAAAGATGGTAGGAGTCACCGACTAGTCTTTGAGGTATAATAATATATGAAGTTTCGAAAACTTCATTAGGGATCATTATGGAAAATGAAAAAAGAGAGTTGTCACCAGAACAACGTGAAGAGCTACTCAGAGCATTGAAAGCCCGTTTTGAGAGAAACATGAACCGCCAAATCCATGGATTTAAAAATACTGGAGAGAGGATTGGTGACAGTATATTGTTGTGAAATGTTATTACTTTGTATTCTTGCATCTGATAAATGTTTTATATAGTATTTGATTACAGGAATATCCAAAAGAACCTTCCATCCCTCATAGATGCCTCTGGTGAATTCTACTCGCCATAGTTCGTTCTGATCAATAAGTGGGCATGTATGTATTTGATTTTTTTCTATGACCAAAGATAAAATATCATTGTAAAGGTGCGGTTCAAATGGAAAAGTTCTGCACTGTACAGGCCTCAAATTTCGAATGCAGCCATTTTCTTCATGGCAAAAAGTAAAGTACAATTTCTTTATTTTAGGTGGCATTTCATAAAGATCATTGTGGTGAATCTCATATTTTTTCAACTTACCTTTTTGCATATATTCAAATTCCAGAGGCAAAAGATAGATGCCAAGATTTTCTCCTGCTTTGCCAACCATACGGCAACAATTATATTCGCACAATTCGCCACAATTTCCTTGTATCAAAGGCTCATCCATTAATTCATAGGCTCTTTTGAATATTTCCTGCCAGTCAGTAGTTATGCCATGTGTATGTTTTTTCAACTTATCACCATTTCACCCATTCAGGTGGCTTTCCGCCGATACGGGAAACAGCTTCATGATGGTGTCGCTTACAAATGAGGCGAATTCCTCAGGCGATTCACGGTCTTCCTTGTTCATCCAGCTTCTTATGATACTGAAGCCGCCGTTGACAATGAAGTCGAAAACATACCCGGATTTATTGTCTGCACCGGTATCCGTCAGCTGCTGCTCGAGCAGGTGCCGGATTGGAGGGAGGCTGAACAGCTTTTTTGGAAATTCGGGATCAACGTTGTTGTTGCATAAAATCCGGCATAGGTCGAGATTTTCATCTATGAAGGCCAGTGTTCTTGAAAGCTTCTGCGAATCATCGCCTGCAAGAGTATCATCAGAGCCCAGATAACCTTCGATCTGTGTCAGCACGTGGTCTTCCATGTCCCTGAGCAGGTCATACTGGTCGCCATAGTATTTATAGAAGGTGGTGCGGTTTATCTCGGCGCCCTCGCAGATCTCCCTGACGGAAATGGTGTGTATGCTCTTCGTCTGCAGCAGCATGGTCAGGCTGTCACGAAGCATTTGCCTGGACAGACGGATGCGCTGGTTTTCATTCATTGACCAATACCTCCTTTTTTCGCAGCTTCAGCAGGATATCCATACCATTATATAACAAATATAAAGCTACTGCCATTGTACCGATGGCATCTATATACCTGGTAACCGGATGGTCCGGCAATATTGTAACGGCAGCCAAGGTAACCGCTACGCAGGTGTCCACACAGGTCTTGCCGCGATACAGCCTTTTTTGGGCCGCGATGACAGGATCGGGATGCTTTTTGCCCATGGTGTGGTATCTGTGCCAGAACCAGCCATTGGTCAGCATGCCAAGCACAGCAATTATAAGTCCGGGAATCACGCTGCCGCTGGCCCTGAATTCGAAGAGACGTGAAACCCCCACTATGAACAATGCGATACCGGAACAACCCATGGCTCCGGCTACGGTAAGATTGGTCAGATGCTCAAGACGGGCACCGGAATCCTCGACGGAATTGCTGTTTTTCCTGAGCTTATGGTATACCAGCCATGACACGAACGAGGCGACCAGCTCTGCTGTACGACGGATGAAATCCGCAAGCTGTGTGGCTGACTGGCTGGTCAGCGCGGCAAAACCGGTGACCAGAGCCCCTGGTGAACTGAGGAGTACTGCTATAAGCAAGGTGCGCTCACCTTTTATCGTTCTTTTGATGTTCAATACTTCCACTATTTATACCCCCAGACTTGTGAACAGGTACATCATCACAAAAACAGGCAATGCTGTTGCGAAGGGGACATTCACGGTGTCCGTCCCCTTATGGGACAGCAGCTCTATCAGTGCGCAAAGCGGTGCTACCACAAGTGCGGTTGCAAGGCTCAGATACCATGACACCGGGGCATATGTCAGAAGGGTGATGAAGATCGCGGCTCCTGATACAGCACACATGGCAAGATAACCCTCTATGGTTTTCTTCCCGTCGACGAAACGGCTGCGGACAGGATGCCGGCCCAGGGCTTTACCTACCAAGGCTGCCGCTGCGTCTCCAAAACCCCATGCCATTATTGCCACGATAATGATATATTTCCATTGTTCGCCCAACAAGCCCCAAAATATCGTAATGAGAGCAGCCATCATGCCAAAGACAAGCATCAGGCTTGCTTTGATCTCGCCGTTCTTTCGCTGGCATAACAGGTCCATCAGCCTCGTATGCTTTTCAAGTATCGCTAATGCCGGATAGATGAGCAGGGCGAAGGCAATGGCGGATAAAGCAGCCAGATACCAGGTTTTAAATGCGTACAGCAGTACAAATACAGACATGAAACAAATTAAATGGAGAAGTTTGCGCATCAGCTCATCGGGAGGCTTCAAAACAAACTTGAATGCCAGTGCAAGCATTGCTACTACTATGTAATAGGCGATAAATGCACCTATTCCGGTCAGGAATTCAAAAAACATTTTTTCCTATTCCCCCCCATTGCCAGTGTGATAATCATAAATGAATTTTGCTTTTATTAATCTTTTCTGGATGTGTCATGAAACCAAATGTCCCAAAATCAACAAATGGTTGTGTGACGCACACGTGTAAATTATAAGCCATATGTTTCTATATGTCAATTCCGCTGATGCCTAAAGAATGTCATTATCAAGCCCACCCAGTGCAGGTGTGAAGAAAGTGACTCTGCTTATCGAGTGCGGAAACAGATTCATTATATTAGCAGCCATATAAATTAAATACTGCTTATTCATGCAGGATAATTTTTATGATATATTTAACCTAGAATTGTTAACAAAAAATTGTAAGATTAAAAAATTATTAGTTGAGGGTAAAATGCTTTGTATAAAGTACTGATAATAGAAGAAAACAAGGAGATATCCGATAAGCTTGGAAAGCTTATTGATTGGGAACAGCATGGCTTTCAAATACTTGGAGTAGTGTCCAACGGTATTGTGGGCCGTGCCGTTATGGAGCGCCAGAAACCGGATATAGTCCTGCTTAGTATGAGTACGATGTATCTGAGTGGACGAGGTTTTATTGAGGCTGTGGAAAATATCAGCTATCCCTTCAGAATCATACAGTTATATACCAGGCAGAACACTTTGGTAAAAGGTGATTACCCGTTTAATTTAAACATTACGTTGAATCGCCAGGATCTCAATCCACAGGATATTATCAGAGCTTTGGAGGCCGCAGCTGCCGATTTGACGAGAAGCAAGCAGGACAATTATGACCTGGCTGAACTACAACCAGTGTCAACTCAATTGAACAATGCAATCCTAAAAATTTTAAAAGGCACAACTCAGGAAGAATATATGAAGCTTGCAAGGAAATTTTCGTTCAATCTTGAGGATGCACAGCTCTGTGTTATAATCCTTTATCCACTTGAGGACTGGTGCTTTGACGAAAAGCTGCTCAAACAGTTGTCGAATATAGTAAAAGCCGTCATTTGCCAGTATGATGGCGGAGAAGTGTTTATCACCGGTAACAATCGATTGGGGGCTGTTGTAAAATTCAAGAAAGTAACCGAAAAATACACACAGCATCTGTTCTTTTCCTTTATCGCAGAAAAGGTTTGTGAATCAATAAAAAATCAAATGGGAATCGATGTCGACTGTGTTATGTCTGAGGAGGCCTGCGATATCCTGAATGTAAGTAAGGCCTATTACGAGGTACAAGAGCTTGAGCCATACAGATATTTTAAATCCGGCACATTTGTCCTGACACGTAAATATATCAAAAATAATGCTGCAAACGTCAGCTTCGGTGAAATCGACAGCTGCTTGCGGACGCTGCATGATGCGATGTGTGATCTTGATCATGAACGATTGACCAGAGAAATCACAAATCTATATCTTTCGCTTATCAAATCAAGCGTGGATACAGCAGTAGTCAAATATACACGTGAAAGGCTTTCTGATATTTATCATTCATACCTCGATGAGTATTCCTTGGATATCGAGCCTGAAAACACCGCCGCAGGTGGAGAACAGTGTTTTAAAGTCGAGCAGGAATACTTGAAAATGAGGTCTGTTTTTTCTTCACTGATTATAAAGGCATCTGAAAAAAGAGAAAATTTACATCCGATAATAAGAAAATCCACTTATTATATCGAACATAATTATACCGATGGAATCACACTTCAGGATGTATCAAAGATAGTAAATGTCAGCGCTGTTTATTTGAGCCGGTTGTTCAGAAAGGAACTGAATACCACATTTGTCGATTACATGACCCGGGTTCGTATCGAGAGGTCAAAAATATTGATGTCATCAGGCAGCGGTAAGATATCAGAAATCGCAAAAAGTGTTGGCTATAACGATGAAAAGTATTTTTGCAGAGTGTTCAACAAGGTGACGGGTAAGTCTCCTTCTGCATATAGAAAAGCTGAAAAACTGCTAAATGGCAGTGAAGGGGAGTGAGAGCTGAATGAAAGCCGTTTGCTTTACTAACCGGGGCAAGTTTCAGATAAAAAATATTAAGGAATCACAGATATCACACCCTGATGATGTGAAAATCAAGGTTGCTTATGCGGGATTATGCGGTGATGATATACGTGTCCTCAGAGGGGATCTTGGCAGCTTTTCAGAAGATGATGTAATGGGCGATGAAATGTCCGGTGTCATCACAGAACTTTCCGTTAACGCACATGCTGCGGGTTTCAGAGTTGGCGACAAAGTCAGCGGACTGGCGCGCAGCACCTGTGGTCAATGCCTTTACTGTGTAACAGGCAGACCAAATGCTTGTATGAATATGAGGCCAAACGGAATGATGCGTGAATATATTATCCTGCGTTACCAGCAACTTTGCCGTATTCCGGAGAGCATAAGCCTGAAAGAAGCATGTCTGACTCCTTTGCTGGCTACATGCATAAGTTGTATTGAAAAGGCGGAGATTGCTGTTGGCAATTCTGTGATAATTTTTGGCGCAGGAGGCACAGGGCTTCTGTTACTGCAGCTTGCAGAACGGAAGGGTGCAACTGATATAACCGTTGTGGAGCCTGTTGAGTCAAAGAGGATAATGGCACAACAGCTTGGCGCGCAACACGTAATAAATCCATTGACTGAAAATGTATATGCAATATCTTCGAAGCTCACCGGATCCATTGGGTTTGATACCGTCATAGACGCATCGGGGAGCATGACTGGGTTCAATGATGCAGTCAGTGTTGTAGCAAATCTTGGCACATTGGTCACCTTGTCGATATACCATCTGGATTTTAAGTATTCCCTTGATATGCTTGATTTCCTCTGGCGTCAGATAACAATTCGGGCGGTACGTTCACCATCGTCGCTGCAGCTGCCACAGACAGTCAAACTGCTTGCTCAGCTTAAACTTGATGTTCTTACTTCCAGGGTGTTTACGATCAACGAAATTGATAAAGCATATAAGGCGTTTATGACAGGACTTTATCCTAAAATTCTAATTGATATGAAGCAATGCGAATCAATATGAGTCAATGTGAATAGATATGAAGCAAGGTTAAAATAATCCAAGTATTCAAGGAGGACAAAGATGTCCTCCTTTTTTATGCACCAGATCAAGAAATTCGGGTTTATGCGCTGCCAGAGTCTATATATAATTAAACTAAAGACAATTTTGGCATATAATCCTGAACGTCACTTTGAAGGGAGAATTATTATGTTTGTATCAGAGCAGGAATTCAAACGCAGGAAAAAGGTCATCAGAGAGGCGATGGCCAAGGAGGATGTTGATATCATACTCGTTGGTGGTTCCAATAAATGGGAACAGCGTGGGATGATACGTTACCTTACCGGCTATTATGTTCCAATATTTGAGGAGTATATTCTTCTTCCTGGCGATGGTCCCCTTACATTTTTTGCTCATTACAGTTATGGAGCAAAACATGCTCACGACTACCCTGCCATCGAGTGTGCCGATTTCATACCCCTTGAGGATATTAACAGGGATCCCGGCAAGAGGGTGGCAAAGTACATAAATGACTATAAGCCTAAAAAGCTGGGTGTTACCCGTACAAATATAGCCGCAGACTTTTATCTTTCACTGATAGCACATCTTGATCCACGCATAGAGATCATAGATTTCACCAACCAGTTCGATCTTGCCAAGATGCCAAAGAGTGATGAGGAAATTGCTCTTTCTGAGAAAGGGATTAAAGTTAACGAGGATGCCTTCTTCGCATACCTGAAATGCGTTAAGGAGGGTGGACGTGAAGTGGATGCAGTAGCCGAGGCGTCTTATGCAGTCAGTAAAGCCGGCTGCGAGGACCAGTACTGGATGTGCGGTTCCGGAGCAACACCGGCACAGGGTTCAATGCCTTTGGCATTGGAGAGGAACCATGTCTGGAAAAAAGGCGATTTGAATGTCGTTATTATTGAGATTGCCGGACCTGGAGGTCATTTCGGTGAGATAACCCACCTGATTTCCCTTGGTGATCCCGATCCCTCAGTCATCAAAGCTTTCAATGCAGTATCAGAGGCGCAGAAGCTTGCTGCCAGGGCGATAAAGCCAGGAGTCCCCATTGGCGATGTGGCAGATCTTGTCGACCAGTACTTCATCGATGAAGGCTATTATCCAAAGGTCAAGGAGGACAGGGCAAGTGCGACGACGGGTAATCTCATCGGACATGGCCAGGGTCTCGACACCATGGAGCCGCCCTACATTATAAGCGGCGGGCAGACAATAATCCAGCCAGGTACCCGTGTCAACATACACCCAAATCTGGCGCTTCCAAGCGGGGTGCGTGCAATATCCTGTGATTGCCATATTGCTACCGAAACCGGTTCCCGCAGGCTTTCCAACATGCCCTATGATTTGATCGTTTTGTAAGGTAATGTGATCGTTTTTTTAGGTAATGTGATCGTTCTGTAAGGTAAAGGTAGAAGGAGCATCCGATGAATAAGAAATTGAATGAAGCACAGTTGAAGGAGAAGACCAGACAACTCAGGGGCACAATTTTGGAAATGATTTGTGAAGCCGGCTCGGGGCATCCCGGAGGATCTCTTTCGGCCATCGACATCCTGGTTGTTTTGTATAACAATGTGATGCAGCACGATTCCCAAAATCCAAAGTGGGAAAAAAGAGACCGGTTCATCCTGTCCAAAGGGCATATTTGCCCGGCACTTTATGCTGTATTGGCTGACTGCGGGTATTTTGACGTAAAGGAGCTGAAGACCCTTCGAAAATACGGGAGCATCCTGCAGGGACATCCCTATATGCATAAAACTCCTGGCATAGAGGTGTCGTCCGGCTCTCTTGGTCAAGGGCTGTCTGTTGCAGCTGGAATAGCATTGGGAGCCAGGTTGGATAGTGAAAGTTACCGGGTATATTGCATGATGGGAGATGGTGAGATTCAGGAGGGACAAATCTGGGAAGCGGCGATGTCCGCAGGTCATTACAAGCTGGATAATCTTTGCGGTATTTTGGATTATAACGGCTTACAGATCGATGGTAAAACAGAGGACGTTATGAGCATAGATCCATGTAAAGATAAGTGGCTTTCCTTTAACTGGAATGTAATTGAAGTGGACGGACATGATGTGGCAAATGTGGAGGAAGCATTCTGCCTTGCAGGGGCGTATAAGGGTAAACCTACTCTGATTCTGGCTCAAACGGTCAAGGGTAAAGGAGTACCATTTATGGAAAATCTGGCGGCCTGGCATGGTGTTGCACCCAATAAGGAGCAACTGGCTTCGGCGTTAGCTGAACTCGGGATGTAGAAATGGAGGGGGGATATCTTGCAGAAGGTGGAACTGAAAATTGATTTGAAGAATGTTGCAATGAAACCTACCAGGGATGGATATGGGGAAGGGCTTGTAGCTGCAGCTGAGAAGAATGTCAATGTTGTAGCATTGGGAGCAGACATCACGGCTTCGACCCGGGTGGATTGGTTCAGGGATAAATTCCCGGAACGTTTTATTAACATTGGTATCGCCGAACAAAATCAAATAGGCATTGCCGCAGGTTTAAGCCTTGCGGGCAAGATACCCTTTGTAACCAATTACGGTGTATTTCTCGCAGGCAGAGCCTGGGACCAGATCCGTACCACACTTTGCTACAGCAACTTGAATGTAAAGCTGGGAGGAGCACACGGCGGAATATCAGTGGGCCCCGACGGAGCAACCCATCAGGCGCTGGAGGAGATATCCATTACGCGGTGCCTTCCCAATATGAAAGTGGTGGTCCCTGCAGATTCAATTGAGACAAGGAAGGCAACACTGGCGGCTGCGGAGATATTTGGTCCGGTCTATATAAGGTTTGGAAGAGAGAAAGTACCGTTGATTACCGGTGAGGAAACTCCCTTTGAGTTGGGAAAGGCATACTGTGTCAGAGAAGGGACAGATGTGGCCATTTTTGCCTGTGGAGTTATGGTCTATGAAAGTCTTGTAGCCGCTGAAATGCTTGCAAAGGAAGGTATCAGTGCCATGGTTGTCAACAATCACACTGTCAAGCCAATGGATGAAAAAACTATTATTGAAGCAGCAGAAAAGACAGGTGCGGTGGTTACGGCGGAGGAACATCAGGTGGCCGGAGGTATGGGGAGCGCTGTTCTGGAAATACTTGCCCAGAACTGCCCTGTGCCGGCAAAGATGGTAGGAGTCATCGACAGGTTCGGGGAATCTGGGGATCCTGATGTGCTGATGAAGGAATTTGGACTAACCGGTGCAGGCATCGTTACAGCTGTTAAAGAGGTTTTGAAAAGAAAAGTTAAGACTTTGGAATAACCAAATTAATACAATTTCTTTATTTTAGGTGGCATTTCATAAAGATCATTGTGGTGAAATTCATAGGCTCTTTTGAATATTTCCTGCCAGTCAGTATTTATGCCATGTGTATGTTTTTTCAACTTATCACCATTTCTGTAGTTATATATTATAAACACAGGTTGATAAATTCCCGCACTGCAGGACTTGTGTTGATACCTTTGCACACAACTCCCACGCTCTGATGCCAAGGCAATGGAATGGCAAGGTATTCAAAACGCAGGAAAGGCAGTGAAAAACCCTGTAATATCGTACAATTAAGACCGCTCTCAACGGATGCCAGAACAGAGCCCAAATTGGGGCTCAAGCTTATTGGGCAGTTGCTAAGGTTGCAAGTTTTCATACGTTCCTTTGTGACGTTTGCGGGTACCTTTCCATCGTCTGAAACCATGCACAGATCGGATATATCGCTAAAATTGATTTCTTTCAGATTTGCCATCGGGTGCTTAATTGAAAACAATAGATGATCCTGACTCAAAAACAACTCATGATATTCCAATTCACGACATCCCTCCACAAGACTCTTGAAGGTTATGCCAATATCATACCTGCCATTTATTAACTGCTCGGGCAAGCAAGGGGAAGAATAGCGCTCTACGCGGATTGGAGCGGCGGAGTACATCCCGATTGCTGAAAGAAGCCTTGAGTTGTCAAACAGCTCAAGAAGCCCGACAATGATCGATTCCCTGCTTCCTCGGGAAATATCGAAAGCCTTGGCATGGACCCTGTCGAAATCTATTTTGTAATGATTGAAAAAATCCCGCATAATCATCCCGGCTTCAGTAAGATGGACTTCCTGATGTGACCGTACGAACAATTTGAATCCGAGTTCAGTCTCCAAAGACACCAACTGCCGACTGATTACAGGCTGGGTTACGAACAGGTTATCTGCAGTCCTTGTAAAATTGAGCGTTCCCGCAAGCGATAGAAAAGTAATAACCTGCTGGCTTGTCATTATTTATCACCTCATAAGCATGGTATCATATGTGCCGACAGAAGGCAATCGCTATGTCATTTACGACATAACGATTGCCTTTTTTGAATTTCACTTTGAAGGATACATAATATAGACTATGGATTGAAGTAGGTGAGCATTATAACAAATTTCGTCAGAAAGGCGTGACACTGTGTTTAAGTTTTTTCTACGTAGGCTGTTACTCATGATTCCAGTTTTACTTGGTGTAATTCTTATCGTATTCTGTATCAACCAGGTCTCGGGAGATCCGGTAGCGACACTTCTTCCAGCAGATGCATCCCGGGAACAGTATGAAGCAAAAAAAGTAGAATTAGGTCTTGACCGGCCATTAGTCGTGCAATTCGTCAGCTATGTCGGAGGAATTGTAACGGAGCTTGATCTGGGGACATCCTTTCAGACAAAAAGGCCGGTCAGTGACGAAATCAGGGACAGATACCCCATTTCCATTAAAATTGCCATCATTAGTATAATAATTTCGATTATTATAGGCATACCGTTCGGCATCATATCTGCCACCAAACAATATTCGGGGATGGACTATGGAGTTACTGTAAGCTCACTGATATTTGCATCCATGCCGCCTTTCTGGCTGGGACTTATGGGAATGCTTGTATTTTCCCTCAATTTACATTGGCTGCCGGCTTCAGGACTTTCCTCATGGAAAAACTGGATACTGCCGTGCCTTACACTGGGGCTTTCACCTGTTGCAGTCATCTGCCGGACAACACGATCCAGCATGCTCGATGTGATCCGCCAGGATTATATACGGACAGCCAGGTCAAAAGGGCTTTCAGAGGGAGTGGTAATACGCAGGCATGCACTTAAAAATGCATTGATTCCTGTAGTAACGGTTATTGGACTGCAGATGAGCTTTATTGTCGGCGGAGCGATGGTCGTTGAGGCGGTATTTACCGTACCGGGGCTAGGGTCGTTGATGATGACGGCTGTTACTCAAAAAAACTTTCCCGTCATTCAAGGCAGTGTGTTGGTATTAGCTATTACCGTCTGCTTTCTGAACCTTATTGTAGATATATTATATGCCTTTATTGATCCTCGCATAAAAGCACAGTATTCGAAAAGCAACAAAAAAAGAAGGGCTGTTACCAGCATTGCATCAGGCAAAGGAGGGGCAGCAGAATGAACAGTATGACAGAAGTTCAAAGTGTAAAAGAATTTACAAAAACGAAGAAACGCAGCCAGTGGGGCGATATATTAAAACGTTTGCGCCGCAACAAGCTTGCCATGATTTCACTGTTTGTCATCATATTTGTTATCCTGGTTGCGGTTTTTGCGGAATACATTGCGCCTTATGACTACGCAAAGCAGGACTACAGCAACCGGTTCGCCTATCCCAGTCTTCAGCATCCGATGGGGACCGATGATTATGGCCGCGACATACTAAGCCGTGTCATCAAAGGCGGTCAGGTGTCATTGGTAGTATCCATATCAGCAATAGCGCTGGCAATGGTAATCGGGTCTATTCTGGGTGCTACGGCGGCATATTTCAGTGGAAGGTACGACAGTATAGTCATGAGGGTCATGGATGTGATAATGGCAATACCGGGTTTCCTGCTGGCGGTATCCATTTCAGCCGCTTTGGGCTCGGGAATACAAAACTCCATTATTGCGATAGGGGTCGGTTCTATCCCTCAATTTGCAAGGATCATGCATTCGGCTGTTCTAACTGTGAAGGGCCAGGAATTTGTAGAGGCTGCCACGGCATGCGGAGCCACAAATTCCAGAATAATATTTCGGCATATAATGCCCAACACCCTGTCAAGCATCATTGTCAATGCCTCCTTGCGTATTGCCAACGCCATATTGATTATCTCCAGCCTGAGCTTTATCGGGCTTGGAGTTCAACCGCCAACACCGGAGTGGGGGTCAATGCTAGCGGCGGGACGTGAATTCATCCGTGATTTTTATCCTATCGTAACGTTTCCGGGTCTTGCAATCATGATTACCCTGATTGCATTCAACCTTCTGGGGGATGGTTTGCGGGATGCGATGGATCCACGGTTAAAAAGATAAGGAGATATAGTCATGAGTGATTTGTTGAGAATTAATGACCTTAATATACATTATTGTACCGATGACGGGCTGGTACGAGCAGTCAACGGGGTAACCCTTTCCCTGAAGCGCGGAGACACTCTTGGGATCGTCGGAGAAACGGGTGCGGGGAAAACGACAACAGCGCTTAGCATTCTGGGACTTATACCAGACCCGCCAGGAAAGATTGCCAGTGGTCAAATATTCTTTAATGGCGAAGACCTGCTAAAAAAATCAGAGGCTGAAATGAGAAAAATCCGCGGCAATAAAATAGCCATGATATTCCAGGACCCAATGACGGCACTGAATCCCGTAATGAAAGTGGATGAGCAGATAGCAGAGAAAATAAAGCTCCACACGAAATGTACAAAAACCGAAGCCATGGTAAAAGCGCTGGATATGCTTCAGACAGTAGGTATTCCGATTGAACGGGGCGGGGATTATCCACATCAGTTTTCAGGAGGAATGAAACAAAGGGTAGTAATAGCAATAGCGCTGGCATGCTCTCCGGAGCTATTGATAGCGGACGAACCTACAACAGCATTGGACGTAACAATCCAGGCGCAGGTACTGACACTTATGCACAACCTGAAGAGCGAGATCGGTACTTCAATGATTCTGATAACACATGATTTAGGAGTTGTTGCTGATACCTGTGACAAGGTTGCAATCATTTATGCGGGAGAGATCGTGGAATATGGCACGCTATGGGAGATCTTTGAAGAGACGGCCCACCCTTATACCCGGGGATTATTTGACTCGATTCCTTCACTTGATGAGGAAGTAGAGCGCTTGAAGCCAATCCAGGGAATGATGCCTGACCCGGTAGACCTGCCTGAGGGATGCAGGTTCAGTCCGCGTTGCCTGTATGCCAATGAAAGATGCGGAAAGGAAGTCCCTGATTGCGTTGAAGTAAGTACAGGTCACATGGTCAAATGCTTTTATTGGCTGAAAAACGAGTCGGAAGCCGGACTTCAGGAGGGGGTCAAAGCTTATGAGTAAACTATTGGAAGTAAAGGACCTGAAAAAATACTTTGAAACCTCCGCAGGCTTACTCCACGCAGTGGATAATGTTACATTCACCATAGAAGAGGGGGAAACCCTGGGTGTGGTCGGAGAGAGCGGCTGTGGCAAGAGCACCCTTGGACGTGTGATCCTTGGGTTGTTGGAATCTACGGATGGTAAAATCACATTTGACGGCAGGGATATAACCCATCTTAACAGTAAGGAAAGACGGGAGCTCCGTCGGGATATGCAGTTGATATTCCAGGATCCGTTTTCCTCATTAAACCCGCGAATGTGTGTGTCGGAGCTTATTGCGGAACCTCTGAAGGCTCTTAATGCATGCAAATCCAAAGATGAAACTGAAAGCCGGGTATGTGAGCTGATGAAAACGGTCGGTCTGGCAGAAAGGCTGTACATGTCCTACCCACATGAACTCGACGGCGGACGCAGGCAGCGTATAGGGATCGCCCGTGCACTGGCATTGAAGCCGAAGTTTATAGTATGCGATGAACCCGTTTCAGCACTGGACGTATCGATACAGGCACAGATCCTGAACCTGCTTCAGGATCTGCAGGTGGAGAAGAAACTAACATATATTTTTATAACACATGATTTGTCTGTAGTGAAACATATATCAGACAACATTATGGTAATGTATCTCGGGACTATTATGGAAAAATGCAATACACGGGAACTCTTCAGAAATCCTTTTCATCCCTATACGAAGGGCCTCATTTCAGCAATACCGGTTCCATCGGTCAGAAAGAAGCGGGAGAAGATTCTCCTGCAGGGAGAACTTTCTTCCCCGGTGGAACCAAAACCGGGATGCAGGTTCGCAAACCGATGTCAACATGCTTGCGAGAGGTGCGCTACTGAATTCCCGAGACTGAAAGAAGTCGTTCCAGGCCATTTTGTCGCCTGTCACAAGGCTCGTGAATTAAACAGCCTGTGAAACTTTTCATGAAGGTAACTGACGAAATGCTCCGTCAGCCCGATATTAAGCAAAAAAAAATATTTTAGGGGGGTAAAAAATGAAGAAGCGAATCAGGATCCCAACATTACTACTTGCACTGTGTTTCATAGCCTCTGTTTTTACCGGTTGCGGTAAAAGCGTGGATAGCCCGGCACCTTCTTCTGGGTCCGGTGCTGCGGCATCATCTGAAGCTGCCACTACTACTAAGACTGCTGTAGTTTCAACCAGCGAAACAACATTCAAAAGAATTACAGCCGAAGGCACATTTACCATTGGAACTACGCAGCCGGCAGTTCAGCAATTGGATCCAGCCAACGTCAACAGTGTACCCGGAATATTTCTGGAATACGATACGCTGGTAAAACTGGATACTGATACCGGCGAAATAAAGCCGAATCTGGCTACCGAGTGGAAATATGAAAATGATACCACTCTGTATATGAAAATCAAAGACAATATATACTTCCACAATGGAGAGCATCTCACAAGCGCCGACGTATTCTTCACACTGCAGCGCATTATCAACAGTGGTTCCCGTACAGCCAGGTCTTTTGATGTATACGACTGGGACAAGAGCCAGATCATAAACGATTACGAATTCAGGCTTGTGACCAAAAAGCCCGTAGGCAACGCCCTTAACTTCCTGAGTACATATTATGCTTCCATCCTCTGCAAGAGCTATGTTGAGTCCGTAGGTGACGAAAGCTTCTGGGATAAGCCCAACGGAACCGGAGCCTTCAAACTTAAGGAAAACGTATCCGGAGACCGGCAGGTATTTGAGAAAAACGATAAATACTGGGGAGAGCTGCCTGTCTATAACACCATAACTATCCGTCAGTTTGCAGAATCGACAACAATGATGATTGATTATGAGAATGGTAACCTGGATGCAATATATGAAATGAGTGTATCCGATGCCAAGCGCATCCTGAATGGTGAAGTGGAGCATACAAACCTCAATATCGTTCCGCAGGTCAGGGAATACATCCTCTGTATGTACGACCTCAACAAGGACCTTGCAAAGAAGGAAGTCCGTGAAGCCATTTCCAGCGCGCTGGATACGAAGGCTGTTGCGGAGGTTTCCTTTGGAATACTGGGTAAGGTTGCTACCTCACCGCTTGCTACCGGTGTCAAATACAGGATTGAAACCGGCGGATACAACTATGATACCTCCCATGCCCATGAGCTTCTTTCAGCTGCCGGATATAAGGATGGAGATATCAAGCATACACTGGTTACCGTATCAACAGGTAACTACCCCAAAATTGCTGAAACTATCCAGGCCATGCTTTCTGATATCGGCATAACAGTCAATGTCGAGACCTATGACCAGCCTACGGCAATTGCCAAGATGCGCGGGATCAACAACAACGGAAAACCTGAATGCGATTTAGGCATTTATGATATGTCCATCACCGCACGTGATCCAGACCAGGCATTTAATACAACCAAGCAGGGCGGCGGTTTTGCCCTGGCAGAATGCCATGATAACGACCTGTATGCCAAACTTGTAGAGGGACAGTTCTCAGTTGATGATAGCGTTCGTTCCTCCGCATATTCAACAGTACAGCAAATGCTGCACGACAATATCTACCAGATACCTCTCTTCGAAGGATACTCTGGTGTTGCCTATCGTGATTATATTGAGTCCTGTAATACGGGAGACCCTATCCTTCCTGATCTTACAAAGGTAATCTTCAAATAATGACCAATAGCAGGTCCATACAGGGAAAGCACCCTTAATGGTGCTTTCCCGACCCGGGCCATATGTTTTACTAAACATAAAGGAGATAAAGTTAATGAACCAGTTCTATCCACATATGTTCGAACCAATTACCATAAATAATGTAACATTTAAAAACAGAATATTTACTGCACCGTCAACGGCACATATGATTCAGAACAACGAACCTTTCTATCCTGAGGATAGTTATATTATAAACTATTTAAGCAAGGCTAAGGGCGGGGTCGCCTGTGTAAATCTGGGCGGACAAAAGGTGGAGATGACCGGTCGCAATCCCATACACACAGAGTTTAACATTTCAGATCCGCGAGGTTGGAGAAACTTTATCCATATGACAGATGCCATACATTTTTATGGTACAAAATGCTCCTATGAATTGATCCATTTTGGCAGTGAAGGTGAATATACTGAAGAAGCTAAAAAAGAAAAAATATATGGATGCTCGGATTTTATACGAAAAGATGGTTTGAGATTTTATCAGATGCCCTTTGAAGAAATGGAGAGATTGGCCAACCGCTATGCAGAGCTTGCGGAATGTGTAAAGTTCTGCGGATTTGACACTCTTCTGGTACATGGCGGACATGGTACACTTCTCCAGGAATTTTTATCTCCCCGTTGCAACTTCCGTACGGATGAGTATGGAGGGAGTATGGAAAACCGAGCCAGGTTTCCGTTGATGGTGCTGGATAAAATCCGTGAGAGGGTCGGACGAAGTCTCCTTATTGAATACAGGATCAGCGGCTCTGAATGTGTCGAGGGCGGATTTCAGATAGATGAGTGCATCGAGTTCACCAAATTAATCCAGGGAAGGATAGACATCATTCATATATCTGCCGGGGTTGTACGCGAGCCACGGTTGAGAGCGGTGACCCATCCTACCGGCTTCCTACCGCCGGCGTGCAATGCGTATCTTGCAGCCGCAGTCAAGGCATGCCCGGATATTACTATCCCTGTCCTGACTGTGGGAGCCTTCCAGGATCCGCAGATAATTGAGGAAACCCTTGCATCTGGAAAGGCCGACATTGTGGCCATGGCCCGCGGTACCATAGCAGACCCTGAATGCATCAATAAGGCAAAAGTCGGCAAAGCAGAGGATATTGTGCCCTGCATCAAATGCTTCCAGTGCCTGGATGAGTTTAAATCCACACACTTCTATTCATGCTCTGTAAACCCGGAGGCTGGGCGGGAGACTTATCTGGATATGCTCGTACTAAAGGATTATTCAAAAAGGAAGTTGGCCGTCGTAGGCGGTGGGCCGGGTGGCATGAAAGCTGCGATTTTGGCCTCGGAGAGGGGACATGACGTAATTTTATACGAAAAAAAGGGTTACCTGGGCGGCCAACTGAATGAAGCCGATTACATGAGCTTCAAATATGACCTAAGAAAGTACAAGGATTATCTGATCGATCAATTGAAAAAATCAAATGTCCATATACGGCTTGGTACGGCAGTTACTCCGGAAAAGCTTAAAGATGAAGGCTTTGATGCCGTTTTTGTGGCAATTGGAGCAAGCCCACTCATTCCACCTATTCCAGGCGTAAATGGCCGAAATGTTATTTGGGCTGGTGACAGCTTCTTCCAACCGGACAGGATAGGAAACAGGATTATTATCATTGGAGGCGGGCAGGTCGGGTGCGAGACGGCGGTCCACTACGGAATGCAGGGAAAAATTATTGTTCTGCTGGAAATGCGCGATGAACTGGCAGCGGATGCCATGCGTACTTATCGTGAGGAGCTTATAGGACAGGTTTATGACCATGCATCTGCAGTTGTCCTAAAGGCCAGATGCTCAGGTATTACAGACAGCGGGATCAAATATACCGATGGAAACGGTGTAGAACATTATTTGGATGCAGATACGGTCATCATAGCTGCAGGGATGGAAGCAAAGTCCCTGGAAGCTGAGGAATTCAGAGGCTGCGCTGAAGACTTCAGAATGCTCGGCGACTGCGCCAGGGTGGGCAATGTAAAGCATGCTACACGAGCTGCATATGACGCGGCAATGTCCCTGTAAATGATACAAAGCAATTTCTAAATTGAGAATGGAGACTTGACATGACGGCGGAAGTATGGAAAATAATAGCGATATGTATAATATTGGCTTACGGATATGTTTTTATTATGGATAGAAAGAACAAAACAAAATTCAGCTGGAAGAAGTATGCTGCAATTTCAGTATGCCTGGTAATTGGCATAATTGCTACAGCTATCAGCAAATTGCAGAAATATGTCGGATCGCCGATGATTGGTTTGCTGATCGGAATGCTGGCAATAAATCTGATGCCCTCCATAAATAAGAATTTCAAAGATGGCGCCGCTTTTGCGGCAAAGCGCTATTTAAGCTTTGGAATTATCCTTGCAGGAGCTACATTAAGCTTCATTGACGTCATGGCTGCAACAAAAGCACTTCCGCTGGTTATTTTCAATATTTGCATTTCCTTTTCTGTGGCATACCTGGTAGGTAAAAAAGTATTAAAACTCACCTCAAATACCTGTACGCTGGTAGGGGGCGGGACATCAATTTGCGGTGGTACTGCTATAGCGGCACTTGCATCCATAATCAGGGCAAAAGAGGAGGAAATTGCATATGCCATAACAGCTATTTTTCTTTTCGATGTATTTGCCTGTATAACATATCCATATATTGCCGGTTTCCTCGGCTTGACAGATGCTCAGTTCGGAATTTTTGCCGGCACGGCGATCAATGATACCTCCAGTGTTGCCGCTGCCCAGGAGACCTATGCGCTGCTTAACAATATCACGGATTTCAGCCTGCCGATAACGGTGAAGCTGGTTCGCACGACAATGTTGATAGTACTTGCAGTCATCTTTGCTGTGATTGTGATAAAAAAAGAAACTGCGAATGCTTCTTCTGATACATCCGGTAGCAGGACCAGCGTCTTTGCGACTGTAAAGAAGGTATTCCCCTGGTTCATACTGATATTCCTCGTTATGGCAATCCTCAATACCGTTGGGATATTTAACTCAATACCACATATTTCTGCCTTCTTCAAAAACGGATATAAGTTCTTCGTTTCCGTGGCACTTGCCGGCGTCGGGTTCAAGATCAGGTTTAAAGACCTGTTTACAAAGGGTATAAAGCCAATTTTGCTTGGAGGGTTTACATGGCTGGCGATAGCGGCCTCAACAATCATATTCATATATTTATTTAAAAATTATATAAATAACATATTTTAACTAATTTCATCATATGATTTAATTAAACCTCACAACCCCTAAACAGGGGTTATTTTTTGCTTGACTAATTCCAATTATGGTATTAATATTAAAGTTAGAACCAATGGAGGTATAGAATTATGAAAGACATAAATGAGGTTATGTTAAATCTTGTCCGAATGAGAATCATACAAGAGCTTTCCACAAGACAAAGCATTACTGCGACAGAGCTTTGTGAAAGAATCAGTGATGTTCCGCGGACCAGCATGTACCGTCATATCAAAATTTTATTGGATAACAACATTTTATCTGTTGTATCAGAAAAAAAGATTCGAGGGAGCCTTGAAAGAACACTTGCGTTGAATATAGGGGAATTATCAAAGAGTAACACCCTCGAAAATGCTTCTCAGTTTGCACTGAGTTTTTTGATGAACAGATATGCAAGGTTTCACAACTATTTCTGTAACGAAAATCCGGACACTGCTAAAGATAAGATTTTTTTGAACAATTCAGTACTGATGATGGATGATAATGAGTTCGACCAATTTTTATCGGAGTTGCGAGGGCTTATCATAAAATACAACTTTGAAGTTGCGGACGGAAGAAAAGCCAGAGATATCTCTGTGATATCTGCACCCACAGATAAGGAGTGAGCAAAATGAGTAAAATCAAAACGAAAAGAGGTAAAAAGATAATGACCGTTTTTGCAATTATTATAGGAATCATTGTTTGTCTTAATATAATCGGATTTGCAATCAACCAAATATTTTTTTCAAATGAGCTTGAAGCTGTCACACCTTATGGACAGATAATAGAAGTAAATGAACATAAGATGCATGTGTATTCTATGGGAGATGGCGAGAAAACCATTGTGTTGTTGCCGGGTTTTGGGGTGTCCTTACCAAGTGCGGACTTTGGCCCACTTATGAGAGCGCTTTCAAAAGAATATACTGTTGTTTGCATTGAATATTTCGGCATTGGTTTCGGCGACCAGACAGAAACTCCACGAACAAATGAAAACTATACGGAAGAAATCAGAACTGCATTGTCTTTGGCGGGCTTAAAGGCGCCTTATGTCTTAATGCCTCACTCCGCTTCCGGCGTTTACAGTGAATATTATGCCGCCAAATATCCTGATGAAGTATCTGCGATCATTATGCTGGACACAACATCAACGGCAATAAAAGGAACTGAAAAAAATCCACCTGAATTCGTATACGGAATAGGGAAATTGCAGCAAGCATGTGGATTGACACGCATTTCATATGGGTTGATGCCTCCTTCTCAAAAAGTCGAAAATGGATACACCGAAAAAGAAATCAGCGACTATAAATTGTTTGCTTATCATGTTCTGAACGATACTATAATTGATCAGTCTCTTCGTATGCTTGACAATATCAACGAGGTAAAAGCAATAGCTTTTCCTCAGGGAATACCGGTATTGAAACTCATATCCTCACAATCAGAAAAAAAAGCAGGAACAGAATATCAAACAAATCACTTAAATAGACTGGGAGTAAAAGCTGAGTCAAAAATTATTGATTGTTCTCATTTCATTTATCAGACTAATGTTGCAGATATTCTTGATTCGACAAATACTTTCCTTGTAAAAATCAACAAATAATATTCATATTTTGCGAGGTGAAAGACAATATGCACAAAAAGAAGATGATCGCCCCGATTGTGATAACCGCCATTATTCTATTGTACTATATCGGATTTACCTGTGTCTGTATCTTTTTGGACGGTATACCGTTGATCGCTAAAATATTGGGCGGCGTGATCCCTTTGCTTTTAGCGGGGGTTTGCATATACGTTCTTGTGGAACGAATAAAAGAAATAAGGAGTGGTGAAGAAGATGATCTTAGTAAATACTGATTACATCACAGGGAAAGAGTTGGAAATGCTGGGTCTTGTAAAAGGCAGTACAATCCAGTCGAAAAACATTGGTCGTGATATCACGCAAGGTTTTAAAACACTTATCGGCGGCGAGTTGAAGGCATATACAGAAATGATGAATGATGCAAGAGCCCTTGCAACAAAACGTATGGTGGCTGAAGCAGAAGAGTTGAAGGCAGACGCTGTCATCAATATCCGGTATGCCTCCGCTGCAGTTATGCAAGGCGCCGCCGAGGTCATGGCGTATGGTACTGCAGTTAAATTCATATAAGCCCTTAAGCGGGAATATCCAGAAAAGGCTGGGATACATTGATTTGTATCCCAGCCTTAATATTACAAAAATGCACTTAATGTGATATAATTAACGAAAAATTGATGATCTGGAGAGCTACTTATGTTCAGGGATTTGACAAAAGACTTTTTACCTGCAGAAAATTTGAAGTATCCCGTAAAAGTATATCATGAAATTTTCAAGTCAACTGATGACCTTCATCAAGGCAGTATCGTTTTCATTTTGAACCCCAAAAAGATAAATCAGAATGAGCTGAGGCTTTTATTCAGGAATGACGCATGTTTTGTTTTTTTCAAAAGCAGCATGGGTGAGTTGTCCACATATGAAACACATCCTGTAAAACTGCTGCTTAATGATAAAAATGTAAATGAGCATCTTGAGAGGATCAAGGGTTTGCAGAAAAATATCCTTGAAATGAGCACGGTGAAGTTCCACACGTGGGACTTCCTGGGGCTCACCACATCCTACAGGCAGCTGTTTAATATTCGTGGGACAGGCTATTGTTTTATGGAATACCCAGTTATTTCTGAGAATACGATTAATCTTGATGATGTGTTCATACAGGAATCGTTGAACTCAATAAGTCCAAGAGCTATTGTATCCAAATATCTGCAAATTGTTGAGACCTCGGATGGTTCGAGACTCGAACAGATAAACAGAAGCAATGCATTTCAGAAGGTTTTCAAGTTCTATAAATCCGATAATGAAAGCTATAGATTCAGTCTTGATATACAGGATGTGGAGTTCCTGGTAGATGTGTTAAAGCTTGAAGGCATGGCTGATAAGCCTCTGTACAGGGCTGAAATAATTGGAGCCCTGACTTCGGCCTGTTCCTATTTCATACATGCGGGATATTCAGAAAGCTATGAAGCTGTGATCAGAAAGATTATGTTAACAACTCCACCCGACGGTTGTAATACAATCGGGTATAAACACATAACGGAAAAAGATCTCGAGCAGTTGAAAAACAGCAACACATTTCTTTACTACCACCTGACCTGCAGAATTCCAAATCAATATGCCATTGCCCTGTTTGACATGTATCTGACTGAAATTGATGCAGCAAAAAGGATTGAGATGGGAAATGCTATTGAGCAATGGCTTACATATCTTAAAAATAAGGTGCTGGAATTGTCACTTGCTAATGTGAATCTGGTATGGGAGTTTAAAAGGGACCAGGAAATTGGAGCTATGTCAGGAACCGTCGGCTTGCTGACTTTATACAAAAAAGCCTGTATTGACAGTGATATGACGGCTTATGAGGAAGCCGGAGCATATATTAACAAGGCAATTGAATATGCCCATCCAAGCGAAAGGAACAGGGATGTAAATTACTATGTGCAATGCCGTCTCTCTGAATTAATAAGTAAGTACTCTTCACATGGAAGTGTGGACAGTCGTTTTCAAAATGAGATCGATGAGCTTGCTATGCTGTATGCAGGGCGTTTTAAAGGTAATGATGGTTATGATGCCTTTGATGTCATGTTTTCAGTCAGCATAGTTGCAATTTCCTGTATTTTTGAAGGAGAGGAAAGGGCACGTGGGATTTACCGCAGGATAGGTCTGGATTGGGGTTGCCTGGGGAAATTGATGGATGAGTACTCATACCAATATGTTGCATTCCTTATGACAGGGTTTCTGATGCTTGCACCGAAAGACCTTGTTAAGGAGCTGGGTTTGGATGCTTTTATACAAAAGGCGATGGATTTTTTTAAACTAAACGATGAAGCACATACAGTGGATAGTGTGATGGATATAATCGCTGTCAAATTCATGATTGCTCACGGGTATTATCTGAGTAAATCCGAAGGTGATGAATACCACGGCGCAATAGGAAATTACCGGAACATCATTAACAATTCGCCTCTATATACGAAATGGGCAGACGGTTGTGACGGATTTTTCGAGGATTGCATGAAACATTCTGCGTCAGGCAGGATTGCCCTTAAACTTATTTATTCAATTCCATATTAAGCACCTTAATTCATGGGGAGGATGACAAATGTTGAATTCTACAGACAGAAGAGCAACAATAAAAACGCTGCTCATTTACACCGTTGCAATCGCAATATTCTTTTTCGGATTTGATGCATTCAATCAACTGGGCTTTATTAAATCAACACCGCAGATTAAAGCTGTGATAGCCCTGATGCTCATTGTTGCCATATCGTTTTTAAGAATATCGACAGAATTTTCATTTCTTATATGTGGTATCCTTGGAAGCTTCATAATGGGTATTCCGCTGTCGAAATACACTGAATTCCTATACAAGGAAGCAAGCTCCACCTCGATTTTCATGATTGTCGTATCAGGGGCAGTCATAGCAGCGCTGTCCCGTAATGATATCCTTGATGCACTGAAAAATACAAACCCTGATATCGAGCCTGAAAAACATGCCGACCTTGCGCATCAGGCTTCAGTGTTTTGCCTGTTTGCAAGACTCCAGGGTTTCATTGAAAAAGTTAAAAAGAAATCCAGGCTTATGGGTGCCATATTATTATTAATGCAGAATGTGCTGTTATTTGTTTCATCGGTAGTAGCCGTTCAAACTTTTTCTGCCATGCTTAAGTCAGGAAGGAAGAAGTCTCCGGAGGAAACCAGTTATATGAATGCCGGTGTTATTTGCATGTGTGTATCCGGCTGCCTTCTCGTTTTTTTCTTTATGAAATCTCCCTGGTGGCTTTTCTTTTTGGGGCTTGCAAAGGATGTGCCGGTGAAATTTCCTATAGCCATAATGATTTATGCCTTCTTTTCTTTTGTGCACGGGTATTATCTTTTATCCAGGGGTGATAAATTATCTGCTCCTGAACCTGAGAAAAGCCTCAGGCAACATCCCCTGGCACAAAGACATTTTCTGATATATACAGGGCTGATCGTCATTTTTCTCGTATTCGCATTGCCTGGGGCCATTGCATATATCGGGTCGGCAGATGCAGCAGCAGTAGGCGGAGGAGTCTATTCGCCATCTGATTATGTTAATCTCGGTCTTTCACTTGCGTTCATAATTATAATTGCTGGCATTGTCGCAGCTGTCATCATAACCAGAAGACTGATGGTTAAAAACCGGCTGGTTCCGGGCAAGAGCAACACAATAAATGAAATGAAGGACATTATTCTGGGAGACAGGGGTATAAAATCTGTTATCTCTCTTATTATCCTGGTGGTTACAATTCTATCCTTCCGGGATATGATCAAATTTTGTATGGGCTCTGCGGTCGGGGGAACACCTCAAATAAGCGGACCGGAAAATATAAATATATTCGGAACTGATGGGATAGTTGCGATAACCGGATGCCTGGCTGTCCTGGCAGTTGTCGCCCTGATCGGCTGGATTCTGGGTTCCAATTTTGGCGCATTCAGCATCGGATGGATAGTTTTCGGGATAATTTCCGCAAAAGTCCCGGTGTTGAATAATGAAGAGGTTAAGAGGTGGGTGCTGGAAAGTATAATACTCGTATCTACCCTGTGCAATCAGATATCCCCTCAGTCCGGCAATGCAGGACCATTGGCTGATAAGGGAGAGCAGTCAAGGGATATACAGGCAAGAGCCTGGAAGGTTAAGAGCTATTTTGGATTAAGTGCTCTTAAGGTACAAGCAGCTGCAACTATCACATGCGTAATAATTTCGGGAGTGCTTACCGGTTTTGGCATAATCTGAATCTGATCAATTCAATTGGGTATGGTGATGAATATGAAGAATGTAATCATGAGCCTGCTGCAGGGAAAGAAAACCATGCCGCAGCAGGAGTTTGTCAAGGAAGCCCTTGGCGTGCTTGAAGGGAATTTTCGTAAAATGTCCCTTAGCCTTATGGGGGAGCTGATAAATACAGAAATCCAGTTGAAATCACTGTTTTCTGAAGTCGCAGCGCTGCAGAGACCTTCCTGGGGATGCTGGAACGGGTTGCTGCTCGGCCTTCTAAAGGCTCGACGCAATATCCTTAATACGGGCACACTCGTCGAGAGAGAGTCGGTAAACAAATGCGAAGGCCTTTCGGGAATATCCGGCGATATGGAAGAGCCTGTGCTGATCAAAGATGAACATATAATGGAGATACTTGAAAGAGCGGGCTATTTGGGCAGCTCCCAAAAACGAGGGACAAGCCTTAAAGCCAGAGAGCTTTTTTCCATTCCCATATATTTAAGAAACAGAATGGCCCATGATAATATTCAGGATGAAAAATGGTGGGAGGATGCTGCTTATGTTCTTGCCTTCATTCTGGAATGGTATGCTGCGTCATCCTTTCTGGAATACAATTCCGGGATCCAAGCCATAGAGCCGTGGATGCTGGAAGAGGCAGGTGAATTCTGGTGCTATAACGGAATAAGTACGAACAGTGGAGAAAGCATTGCACACTATGTTTCCATGAGTGGTAAAAGCAGGGCGGACAAGGACAGGGCGAGTAAAATAATATTGGGGTTCAAAAAGCTACTGGGAGAGGAAGAACAACAGGAGGCGAATTTTAGCAGGCTCCTGAGCAAGCTTGCGCCTGAAGAATTGCGAGGCTTTGTCCTGGGCGGGTATATAGTGGGCGAAAAGGCCGGGGAGGGAGGCTTTGCTGATGTATATAAAGGCGTACAGCTAAGCACCGGCAGGAGGGTGGCTATAAAGGTATTGAAGCCAGGCCTTGCCGATTCTGATAAACTGAGGTTCCTTCATGAGGCTGAATACCTGTCGATGTTTGACCACCCCAATATTGCAAAAATATTCGAGCATAACGAACAACCCTGGAGAAAATCACAATTGTACGATCTGTCGGGAGAAATGTGGTTTCAGGATTTTAAGAAGAATCATGGAAACATCCTTACATATATCGCTATGGAATGGATTGAGGGAAACACCCTTGATTACATATTCCGGGAGGTTCATGAAAATAAAAAAAGTCTGACCGAGAAAGAAATTGCGCAATGGTTTTGTGATGCTTCAGAAGCCGTCGAGCTGATACACAATGCAAATCTGATACATCGGGACATAACTCCCAAAAATATTATGATAACGGAAAGCGGAGTCGTCAAATTGATGGATTTTGGAATATCCAGAACTCAATTTGAAAACAGGACGGTTGTGACCTCCCATGGTAAAATGCTTGGATCCGAGCCGTATATGTCTCCCGAGCAATTGGACTATGAACGTGCAAAAAATGAACTGGGTCCCAGAAGTGATATATATTCTTTGGGGGGGACCTTCTACGAGTTGTTTACACTTGTACGCCTGTACAATCACAACAATGATGCAGTGTCCATTGCGACTGCAAGTGCACTGAAGAAAAGAGGGGAAAGGCCTGTAAATCCACAGCTCATCAACAAAAACACATCCTGGGAAATATCGACGATCCTTATGGGCTGTCTTGAAAATGAGCCTGGAGACAGGTATCAGAGTGCACGGCAATTGAAGGAGGATATCCGGAGATATCTGGGAGATATGCCCATCGAGTATAAAAAGCCGGGACTGATGCGACGCACGCAGCTTATGTACAAAAGAAACCGCGGGATGGTGAGGATGGCTGCGATGTTCGTACTGCTTGTCGCCGCCCTGACTGCAATATATATAAGTTCGCTGATTGATGAAAGGCTGCAGGTTGAGAGAGCTAACACGGAGTTAATCCTTTTGAATACAAAGTTGGAGGATCAGATAGCATTGACCGAACAGCAGAGAAACAAGGCTTCGGAAAATGAAACCGAGGCAAGGAAACAACAAAAAGCTGCTGAAGACAACTCCATACTGGCAAAGCAAAATGAAAACAAAGCACTGGTAAATTTGTATGAAGCCCAAAAACAAAAAGCTCTTGCGCTTTTAAATGAAGAGCTGGCTTTGGAGAATGAGGGAAAAGCCACAAGATCCAAACTGCTTGCTGAAAGAAATGAAAGAAGGGCAAATGAGCAGAGGGATAAGGCACTTGAAAATCAATCACTGTATCTTGCGGAGTTCTCAGATGAAGCAAGGGCATCAGGGGACATTACCCTTGCCATGAGGCTGGCACTTGCAGCATTGCCGGCGGACATCCGAAAGCCGGACAGGCCTTATGTGCCTGAAGCAATGAGCGCCCTTCTCGGGGCATTGTATGATACAGGATCGGGAAGAAGTATTCTAAAGCATAACAACCCTTTGCAGAGTGCTGCTTTAAGTACCGATGGAAAGCATATCACAACAAAAAGCTCCTCCGAATATGAGTCGGTAAGGGTTTGGGAGCTTTCCAGCGGGAAGGAGTCGGAAATCTTCAAGGACCTGAGGACCGGCTGGTCCAACTCATGCATCAGCGATGACGGTAACTCCATTGCAGCAATCACTCCTCTCGGATATTACGGTTATGATGATAAAGACAGCTGGATTGCAAGGATTTATGATGTAAATGACGGGAGCCTGATAAATTCAATAGGCTTCTCCGGGGAATTCAGAAGGTGCTCCATGAGTCCCATGGGGAACGTCCTTGTCATAACCTGCACGGATAACAGCCTGCTGCTGTATGACGTTAAAAGCGGCAGAATGATAGCAAGGGATTTAGAAGGCGATATATTATTCAGCAGGGATGAAAAGCTTGTTGTGATATATAGGGCGTCTTACTTTTCAAATTACATAATTAACGTATGGAACACAAACGGGGAGCTGTCTGATATGTCCGCATGGAAGCCCGCCGGGGCAGTTATTGAGCGACTTGTAGCGTCAAATATCATTATCAGCGGCGATTCCAGCAAAATGGCTATTGAGATTGAGTGGGCCAATAAAAAGTCGATACTGGTATATGATACGGAAGATCTTTCGAAGGAGGCGGAAGTCAAACTTTCCGAGGAGGATATGATTTCCGACATGGCCTTCAATGAAACAGGGAAATATCTGGCTTTGGGTTTCTGGGATGGTGCGGCCAGGATCTATAATGCAGACACAGGAAAGAAAATAAGGGAGGTATTCCATGAAGGCCCGACCTATCCTGACCCTTCGGAAGAAACCTCCGATAATGCAGGGATCAACAACATATTCTTCAATGAGGATGGGAGTTGCTTCATAACAGCTTCGAATGCCGGTAACGTCAAAACATGGGATGCGAAAACGGGGAAAAACATATCCACCCTCTGGCATGAGGGGTATGTCCTTGATGCGATGCTGACTCCCGACGAGAGTAAGCTGATAAGCATTTCACTGGATAAAACTGCAAGGGTATGGGATATTGCTCCTGTAGATTCAAAGAGCCATAAAATGAATGATATGGATTACTATGATTTCGATGGGACAAATATCGTATGCAATGTTTTAAAGAATAATCTTCACACGGATTCTTACATGGCGTACAACATATTTGACGGATCAATAAGACCGGCCGCCCCGCAGCCGATTATAAAAGTGGATTACATGGGATTCGGCGGCAGCAGAAAGCCCGAAATCAAGCTTAATGATATCATAATCCATGATAGGGACAACAGCGGCCGGAAGATCGAATTCAGCTTCACTAAAAAAGTGGTGGACGCAAGCCTGAATGCTGATGAGAGCCTGATGGCAGTATCGTTGAATGGGGCATCCGGAAGTACCGTTATTGAGCTTTACGATGTGGGCAGCCGCAAGAAGATCCACAGCTGGGAAGTAGAACGGACTACAAGGGTGGATCTCAATTTCACCCCGGACGGCAAAAAGCTGATAGTGTGTAAAATCAAGGATTATGAGACCTGGGACATAATTGTCTATGATACTGTAACATATGCGAAGAAAACCTATAATATAGGTGAAAAATATCCCAACTATAAGATCGGCAGAGACAGCACATCGATATTTGCGCCGGAGATATATGAAGACAGGATTCTTGTGAAGGAAGTGACCTCCGGTCTGGAAGTCGTAGAAGTGATAAATGATTTCGGCTGGACCGATGTCGATGTGTATTTTGATGAAGCCGAAGACCTGACTGTCGTGGATGCCGCAAGGCAGGAAGGGGCAGGCGCTTCATCGGCAGGTAAATTCCGGTATGAATGCTTTAATATGAAAACAGGGGAATCCCTTTTTGTATCAGAGGACGAAACTGACTCCATAAGCCATATCGCATTCAGCAGCGACGGCAGATATGTGGCCATAAGCGCGTCAGACAGTAAAAAATGTTCGTTGTGGGATGTTAAAAGCGGTACCAGGACGGATATTTCCATAGAAGGGTATCTTAAGATGGTTTCTTTTGTTTCGGATAATACCAGGCTTGTACTTGCAGGAGGCACTCTGTCGGCTGCATATGTAAATGTGCTGGAACTGTATCCACCGGAAGAAGCGGTAAGTCATGCGAAGCAGCTTCTGGAGCATCCGGAGCTGACAGAGGAGGAAAGGGTGCAATATTTTGTTGCCGACTCTGCCGACATAACGACCGGTTCAGCAAGCGGAAATGTTGGAGGATCAGGAAATGGAAATGTGGAAGACAGGATGAGTGCGGCTCTCAAATTGAAGCTTGATTCGCTTGTTGGCACGTATAAAGGAACATATGATAAGGGATACGGAGACAGGGATATTGTATTAAATATCTATAAAACAGGCCTGGACACGGTTGAAGCTGATCTGACCGTAAAAAACAGGGAAGGTGTAGTCGAAGGGGAGTATTTGATGAAGGTCAATCCCGACATCCTGGACAATGAAATCGTTATGTATTGCTATAGAGATAAAAATCAATCTGGTGATCAGCAAAGCAATGACGATTTCATGGATCTTCAGGGGACTTTGGAAAATGGGATAATACGCGGGGAGACCATGAGTCTTGGAGAAGCTTGCGGATTTTTTGCAGTTTCCAGCAGGAGCGATCTACCCGTGAAAACGGGGGGTACATCATCCACAGCAGGTTCTCAGAATCAATCAGACAATGCAGCAACTGATGTTTTTTCTGAAAATGGACTGACTAACAAAACTTTATGGATGCAGGGTGACCGCATTTATCACTGCAATTTTGAGGGCGGAATCTTTACTTCCAGGTATGACGGAACGGATCTACAAAAGCTAAGTAATGATGATCCATACACAATGGTTTTAACTGGAGAATGGATTTATTTTACATATTCCGATGGGTTATATAAAATGAAGACGGACGGAAGATACAGACAAAGGATAATCAGTGATCATGTAAGCGATATATGTATTGACGGGGACTGGCTCTATTATACCAATTGGGATGATGAATACAAGGGATATAAAATGAAAACGGACGGCAGCGAAAAACAGCTGTTTTTAAATTGTAAAACCTGGGAACAGAGGGCATCCGGGGATTGGATATATTACCGCAACGGAAATGACGGTTTCAGTCTGCACAAGATAAAAAAGGATGGGTCAGGAGATGTGAAGCTCAATGATCACAATTCATGCAATTTAAATATTGTAGGGAATCAGATATTTTATTATCGACCTGGAGACGATTTCATGCTGTATCGTATGAACGCCGACGGGAGCTGTGAAAGGATAAATGAGGATAGCGCATATTTCATAAATGTCAAAGGGGATTGGATTTATTACGTCAACGACAGTGATAACAACAGACCTTACAGGGTGAGGTTCGATGGAAGTGGAAGGACGAAGCTCTGCGACGACTATGTGAGTTTGCCTTTGAGCATTTGCGGCGAATGGGTTTATTATAATAATGGAAGCGATGATTTGGCCTTATACCGTGTGAAGCTTGACGGAAGTGAAAGGCAGAAAATAAATAAAATAAATGTATTACTAACAGACAAAACATATTGACAGTTATTGATAAGTATTATATTATTAATACATAATGATAACGATTATCAATATCGCACATAATAATTGTACATAAAAGAAAGGGTGATTATAAATGCCGCTATTTAAAGCCAAACCAGGACAAGTAGGTCTTATTAAAAATGTAACAGGAAATGAAAAAATAAAGAAGTTCCTTTTTACATTAGGGTGTTCTGAAGGAGAAGAAATCACACTCATCTCTGTACTTGCAGGCAATTATATAATCAATGTGAAAGACAGCCGGTACGCAATTGATAGAAATATGGCCAAGGCTATTGAGCTCATATAAAGAACAGGTTCATATATAAACAAAGCAGCCAGGCTGCTTTTAATTTTAACCAGTAAATGATAATAATTATCAATATCATAATAGCTTATAGAGAACCATATATATGGAGGAAGATCAATGAAGATTGCATTAGCAGGAAATCCAAATTCGGGAAAAACTACATTGTTCAATGCAATAACGGGCAAGACCGAATATGTAGGAAACTGGCCAGGTGTAACAGTTGAAAAAAAAGAGGCGAACCTGAAACGAGCATATAAAGCAATACCTAAAAGGTATCGTCAGGATTCTCCTGATAAATGTGTCGGGGACGACAGGATAAGGGTCGTAGACTTGCCGGGTGCATATTCAATAGCGCCATTCACAGGCGATGAGGAAATCACAAGGGACTTTGTCCTGGGGGAGAGCCCTGACGTCATCATAAACATAATAGATTCAAGCAACCTTGAAAGAAGCCTGTTTTTTACAACACAGCTGCTTGAACTTGGCATTCCACTTGTAATTGCCTTGAACAAGCAGGATATTGTAAGACGGCATGGAGACAGAATCGATGTCAAGGGCCTGTCGGAAACACTTAAATGTAAAGTAGTTGAGGTATCAGCAAATGAAGGTGAAGGACTTAAAGAGCTTGTAACCGAAACGGTAAGAGCTGCGGAATCAAAAAAGCAGGAAGGGCGATTATTTGATTTCAACAGTACCGATGATGAGGATAAAGCTCGACAAACATATATAAAATCAATAACTAATAAATTACTTATAAAAAAGAGAAATTCCAGTGAAATAACCTTTTCGGACAGGATTGACAGGATAGTTGCAAATCCTTTTTTGGGTCTTCCAATATTCGCCCTTATAATGTGGGCTGTTTACGCATTTTCAATAAGCGGTGCAGGAGGTTGGGCATCAGGCTATATAAATGATGTTCTGTTTGGAGAAATTATTCCGGCTGCAGTTAATGGCTTTTTTGAGTCAATTGGCGTTAATCCTCTCCTGCAAGCGCTTATCGTTGATGGGGCAATAGGCGGAGTGGGAGCGGTTCTTGGGTTCCTGCCGCTTATCATGATACTTTTCTTTTGTCTTGCCTTGCTTGAAGACAGTGGATATATGGCAAGGGTGGCGGTTGTTATGGACCGTTACTTCAAACGGATTGGATTGTCCGGCAAATCAATCATTCCGATGATTGTCGGAACCGGATGCTCAATTCCAGGTGTTATGGCAACAAGGACCATTGAAGATGACAACGAGAGGAGAATTACAACAATACTGACTCCTTTTGTTCCCTGTGGCGCTAAGCTGCCCATCATTGCTTTGTTTACAGCGGTATTTTTCCCGGGATCAACCTGGGTGTTTCCAGGTCTTTATGTCATAGCAGGCTTATTAATACTATCAGGCGGGTTGTTACTAAAGAGAATATTCAATTATAAAAATGTGTCCAGCTTTATACTTGAGCTTCCCGAATATAAGCTTCCAAGCATCAGACATGCTGTCAGGCAGATGTTGAAGCAGGCTAAGGCTTTCATAAAAAAAGCTTCGACTATAATTCTTGTTATGAATACATTGATCTGGTTCCTGCAAACCTACAGCTGGAATCTCCAGGTAACAGAAGACCAGGGTGCAAGCATTCTGGCGTCATTGGGTGGCGTTGTGGCTCCATTGCTTATACCGCTTGGATTTGTGGGTTGGCAACTGGCGGCATCCATATTGACCGGATTTATTGCAAAGGAAAATGTAGTTGCAACTTTGGCGATATTATTAGTCGCTTCGGAAGAGGCTATCCATGTCCCAGGCGGAGCATTGTCCGGCCTGTTCACACCGGTTACAGCATTTGCGTTTATGGTATTCAACCTTTTTACACCACCGTGCTTTGCGGCAATCGGGGCGATGAATACAGAACTGGGAGGCCGCAAATGGCTTACCAGGGCGATACTGTTCCAATTGGGAGTAGGGTACACGCTGGCGATGCTCATTACACAAATTGGAACTTTGGTTGTGTATGGAAGATTGTCTGATGGATTCATTGCTTCTGTTGTATTGACGGTTCTGATTGCCGGGATGGTATATTTCCTGATCCGGAGAAAAGGAAAAGACATAGGGAAGGTTGGCAGCTCACTTAGGGAGGAGGGAGTATTATGATGGCAAATATAATAATTGGTGTTCTGTTCTTTGCGTTAGTTGGCTATGGCGCTTATAAATCAATAAAGAGTATAAGAAATAATTCATGCCCGGGGTGTTCAGGCGGATGCACAGAACAAAAATGTAAAGGCTGCAAACACTAAAGGAGTTTTATGGGTCCTTATATAAAGACAGGCCCTTATATTGGAAGACTGTTTCCGATGTGATATTATATATTCAAAATATAATAGATTATAAGGATGATCGATATGCAAAAACAACAACAGGTTGATTTAAAAAAGCAAATAAAGGACAACAGCCTTAAGCTGACAGGCCAAAGGCAGATCATTCTTAATCTATTGGCGGAAAACAGTGACAAGCACCTGAGTGCCGATGACGTTCACAAACTGCTTATGCAAGAGGATTCGAGGATTGGGATTGCAACGGTTTACAGGACGCTGGCTTTACTGGAAAAACTTAAGTTTATCAGCAAGATTTTTCTGGAGGATGGTTGCACAAGATATCAAATTTTAAATCCAAAGGAAAAGCATGAGCATCATCATATGGTTTGTGAACAATGCGGCAAGGTGACAGACATGCAGGATGATCTGCTTGAATCCCTCGAAAAGCAGCTCATCAGCCAGTATGGGTTTCGAGTAACCAATCACAAGGTTAAGATTATCGGGATATGCAAGGATTGCATAGGCGCGCCTGGTTAAGGAACAGAAGGCCGTGGGTTCAATTAATCAATACTTTTAAGTTCAATACAGCCTTCTACCCAATGTTCATCTGTCTTAAGTCCGGTATTCCAGGATTCATAACCATCCATCGTGATTTCAAGGTTATACGATACTCCCTTTGGGAGGTTCTCAAATTCAAAATCACCAAAGATATTGGCTGTAACAGTCTTTGTCATATCATTTCCGGATAAGGTTACGCGGGCGCCTTCAGCACATTCCTTTAAATTTGGCAGGAAGATGGTTCCTGCCACCAGAATGCCTGGAAGGTTCAGATATCTGACGCGAGTTTTAAGTGCTTCATTTCCCGGCGACAGGATGGCGGCACCCAGCGCAAGCTTCTTTGAAACTTCACTGTCAGGATCATTCAGATCACCAAAAGTTAATGCTCCTGTTGGGCAAACCTCAACGCAGCGGGGTTCCTTGTATCCTGAATCAAGAAGATGTGCGCACAGCGTGCATTTCTGAGGAAGTTCCTCTTCTTCGTTCCAGTAAATGGCATTATAGGGGCAAGCTTCAACCAGCTGCTTCTGACCCTTTGCCTTTACCGGATCAATTAACACAATACCATCACCTCTATGAACTACAGCTCCATTAAGGGAGGCTTTCTCACAAGGTGCATTTTCGCAATGCATACATGGAATTGGAATTGATGCAACCTTGACCCTGGCCGATTTACCACGCTCCACATCATTGATGTTCATCCAACGGTGCCCCATGTGAGGCTGCGCGGCTGTGACGGGCAAATGTGCCTGATTGCAATGCTCATCCTTACAGGCAAGAAAGCAGGCATAACAGCTTGTACATAAATCTACATCTATGACCATTCCATAATTTCGCATAGTAACCTCCGCAACTACATTATTGTTCATACCACATTATTCATACCACTTTTCTATATCAATTAGAGTAGAGTTTTGTGCCATTCCAGCGACGTTTTTTGACATAAACCGGGACGGCGTAAGGATGTTCACGCAACCACCTTTATCAGGGCTTGGTTTTCCGGGTTCTTCAGGGGTATAGATACCTGATGATGTAAAGCAATGGATTACATTGAACCGTACCCTTTCAGTCAGGTGGACAATTCCCAGAACTGTGCCCCTGTCATTGAACATTTTTACTATATCCCCTTCTTTAATTCCCTTGAGTTTTGCATTATCAGGATGGATGCGAACAACAATGTAAGGAATACCGCCAATGATTACCCTGTGTTCGGGGATTTCCCACAGCCATTTTGCATGGGCATCATAATGTGTATGGAAGCCATGACGTGGATGAGGGCTGATCAGATGGAAGGGGTATTTATTGTATAACTCTGATTTATGGCCTTCCCAGCTGTCCTTGTAACCGGGCATAGGGCTACGCTCAGTATCCTCAGGAGTGAATTTCTTAAGACTTTCAGAAACAAACTCGAATTTACCTGTATAAGTATGCAGCTTATCAGTTTTACCGGGCGAGGGATCGGGCGTATCACATATCCTGTCCTCATAGAGCCAGCGATAGGCGGGCGTCGGTTTGTAATCCTCCGGCATGGGGACAACGTAATAGCCTTTCTTCTCAAATTCTTCCCAGGATATATTTTTCGGCATATCTGAATTATCAAAGAAACGTCTGACCCAACCCTTTTCATCAAGTCCTTCTGTGAAATCCTCTCCAAAACCCAGCTTCCCGGCCAGGTCGGCAAATATCTGGTAATCTGATTTGGATTCATATAAGGGCTCGACACATTTCTTTTGAAGAACAACAATCCGTCGATTGTTGCTACTGGCTGCATGAGGTGAATATCCGCCGGATGCACCTGCTTCACCAATATCGTCCCTCTCAAGATTGGTGCAGGCTGGTAATATGATATCTGCAAAGCGGGCTTCAGGTGTTTCCCAAATATCCTGGCAGATGACACATTCAAGCTTTTCGCTCTGATACATATCGATATATTTGTTTGTCTCAGTCATTGTGCCAATAAATGAACCTCCATAACGGTAAAAAAGCTTCACCTCGGAATTACCTTCCATTGGATAATGACGCTGATTGAATTGCTGTTCCAGTGAATTGCCGCAGAAACCATCCCCAAGCCAGCTGACAGGAGGATTGGTAATTGCTTTTGGCATCAGTATACGGTAAAGCTTCTGTTCCACAGGGTTGACAGGGACGATTTTAGCTATCGGTGCGCTGGCGATATTTCCTGTTTTGTCTGCATATCCAGGGAATATGAAATCACAATTCATAGGCGCTCCGAGAACTGAACTCCAGAAATTGGTTCCCGGTTTACCCATGCCTTGCATGGCGGACAGCAGAATCATATACCTTGACAATTCATGGCCGAATGCGGACCGCATGGAACCGCCCCAGCCCCCGCGGGCACCACAGGCAAGCATTGTGCGATTGCTGCCCCATGCTCTGGCTAATGCCTTAATTGTTGCCTCGGGAATCTCTGTCAGCGCCTCTGCATATTTTGCATCCTTTGGCTTACCATCAATATCACCCAATATATATGCCTTGAATTCATCAAAACCATGAGCTTTTTTAGCTACATATTCCTTATCATAGCATCCTTCAGTGATCCATACATGTGCAATTGCCTCTGCAAGGGCTGTATCCGTTCCAGGACGGGGAGCAAGCCATTTATATGCATCCTTAACCGCTGTGTAATTGCAGAAAGGATCGATATATACCATTTTAATTCCAAGCTTTTTCATCCAAACCCGCCAAATCGCTGATTCCTGTCCGGCATAGCAGCCACGTGTAGTATCAGGATCACTGGACCAATGTACGATCATATCGGTATTCTTAAGGGCATCTTCCAGGAGATCATATTGCTCGGCAGCACCTAAACGCCACCAGTAGCCATATGTATGGGTCGCCCCCCAGTGAAAGCCCTCCCAGCTGTCAGGGTTATCAAAAATCTGTGTATATCCGATGAAATTAAAAAAACGTTTGAAGGCGCTCATTTTATATCCAACGAGCCCCCAGTTGTGATGAGAAGAAGGGATAGCAGTAACCGCCTCTTTACCATAGGCAGACTGAACCCTTTTAATTTCAGAGGCCACCATATTCAGTGCTTCATCCCAGCTTGCACGTCGGTAACCGGACTTGCCACGATTTTGGGGATTCCTGTCCCCGTTGGGATCAAAATCTTCCCGGATCATAGGATATTTCAGTCTGTCTTCAGAATAAAGTCTGTCTTTTTCGGTCATGACGACTTGACCCAGAGTTATCTTTCTTGGTGGAGTGAAGCTTTCGCCGCGGGCCTCAATAGTCCAGTCCTTCGCATCATTGCTGTCTATTTCCAAAGGACGTATCCGTGTAATTCTGCCGTTTTCCACATGAACATTTACAGGACCACCAACAGTATTATTTGTGAAAATTTTTTCTGCCATTTGCTATCCTCCTGCATTACGAATATAGCTGTGTTAAGTGTACTATCTATTCTTACACTAAACAATATGTAATATTGCACTTACACTTCAACCGGATTGAAGTTATGTAGAAACGTATCGCATGTAGCCTTGTCATGAAAAGAAGGCTTGAATCTGGTATAATGGTAAAAAGATTCATACATTCTATATTGTGAGGGATTCTTATGGATGATGAGTTAAAAAAGCTGATGCAGAATTTGACAGATGCTCAGAATATCTTAAAAGAAAACCAACTATTACTCCAGCAAAAATCAAATTTAACCGGTAAACTGCAAAAAGCCATAGAAGATGAAAAAGCCGGAATAATTGATAAATCAAAGAGGTTGCTATCTGATTTAGATGGTGAAATTTCAAACATACGCAGAGATATTGACAAAAAAACCCAAAAGGTGTTGTTTGAAAGTGAAAAAATCAGCGCCGGGATGAATGAACTGATACGTGAATTGATAAAAATAGATGAGATAAATGATAGAGAGAATCGTTCCGATTCAAAACAAGAGAAGGCAATGCAAACAGCTTCAATTATAGCTTTTCTTGTGGATAAAAACCATATCAGGGCTTTGTTATATCCAAAAGGGCTTAGACAATACTGCATATATTCTGGATTCCTGTTCCTTGTAGCTGCATTAATAGCTTTGCCGGTTGCTCTTCTGATATCTGGTTCCATACCTCTGATTAATGACAGCGTTATGAGAGTCCCGGCTTTGTTGATTATATGGTCGGCAGAAATGTACGGGTATTATCGCCTGAGGAAATTTTTTAAGAATAATGAATCATACTACCGGAATAAGACACAACGGCACAATGGAGAAATTAAGGAACTGAATAGACAAAAAAATGAAATATTATTGAAAATCAATGGGAACCATGCAGATGCTATTTTAAAAGTTGAAGAATATAAAAAGGCGTTGCAGGAAAATAAATCGAGGATTCAAGAGCTTGACAGGGAAAAAGAAGATAAAATAAGAAGCATTGAAATGAAAAAGAGAGAGATGTCGAATTGGCGCAGAATATCTGATGAAGAGTTTGTGTCAAGGGCTGTTGAAAAAATCACTGCTGAATTTGAAAGAGAAATCAGCCTTATTGCTGTCAGGATTAAAGAAAATGATGATTTCCTGGAGAATGAATGTAGAGTGGGACCTGAATTTCAAAACAATGAAACATTGACCAAACTCATTTCATATTTTCGGAATGAAAGGGCAACCAGCATAAAGGAAGCTTTAGAGTTATATCTGCAGGAAAAACGAAGTGAAGAGGAAAAACAGGCGGAAATTGATTTTCAAAACAAGCAGCTGCAACTCCAACAACGTCATCTTAATGAGTTGAACAGACACCTGGAGATAATTGCAAATCATGAAAGTAAATCGAATAGTAAAGCTGGCCGGGAGAAATACGATAAAGAGAAAAAAACATAGGTAAAGTAGCACTATATGAAATTACTTCAACAAAAATCATCCTTCATTTTAATTTCTTGAGGTATGTTTCAATTTCATTTACAAAGTGAGAAAGGCATGAATTGTTATTGCTGGTTTTCCAGGCTACAATTGCATCTGTAGAGTATTCGACATTCTGCAGTTTAACAAAGCGTATTGCGGGAGACGCCATTATCTTGAATCTCAACGGGAGGATTGATATACCGATGCCGCAGCCTGCCAGAAGCAGCAAACTTGAAATATTGTTAGCATATGCAACAATATTTGGAGAAAAACCATTCTGGTTACAGAATCTGGTTGCCTGATTGAATATTGCTGTAGAATCATTACGATCCATCATAACAAAACTATCATTGGACAATTCAGACATCTCAAGGCTATTTCTCCCCGACAACGGATGATTTTCGTGCATTGCTATATACAGTTCATTTTTAGATGTGGTTCTCCATGAGATGTCGGCTGCTAAAGGGACATCCATAAAAACCGTAAAGGCAATATCAACCAAATCCTTGCGCAGAGCCTCGATCATGCCGGCGACACTGTATTCGAAGAATTCTATATTTATAAAAGGAAAATTGTTGTGGAAATTATTTACAATGTTGGGTATATCCTGATCGAGAGTATCTCTCAAAAATCCGATTTTTAAATTACCTACCATACCTGTTTTGGATTTTTTTAATTCTACAAGGCCCTTATTATAATGCATCATTATCTGGTCAGCTTCCTTCAAAAAAACCATGCCGGCAGATGTCAGTTCAACGCTTCTATTGTTGCGGTAAAAAAGTTGTGAATCCAATTCCTCTTCCAAAGAAAGAATCAAACGGCTGAGCGAAGACTGTGATATCTTCAGAAGCTTGGCTGAAGCTGTGAAATTGAGAGTTTGAGCAAGGGTTATGAAGCATTCCAATTGTTTTGTATCCATGTTACAACTCCTTTAGACTAAGCATGTTTTCCTGGCTGATATTTTCTTTATCAGCCGCCCACTACAGCACGCAGGATATAAACCATATTGACACCATCAAGCAATGTATCCGAATGTGCTGGCTTGCCATCCGCCAAATACACAAGCCATTTCAAGTATTCTTCTTTAATGAAAATATTGTTTTCCTTCTGACAAGTTGTTAACAAATCCCTGATTGTAGATCCTTCGGCCACAGTATATGTACCGTTTTTCATTTCTCCCACAATCTCAGGGCAGATAAATTTGGCCTCAATTTGCATGGTTAAAACCTCCGACATACAAAATATAACACCGTATAATGTTTTAAATTACTCATGTGTGTTGATTTTAAAGTAATCTATAACGAAACTCCGAAAGATTCTGGCTGTTTCGGAGAGGTGCTTTTCGCGTTTAAATCCTATCATAACAGGCTCTAAAATTTCAATTCCATCTATATCTAAAACTACCAAATCCGGATTTGCTGCATAGGTTTCCATATTTCCTTCGCCGGCCAGACCGATTGCAAAACCGCTCGAGATCAGTTGGCAGTGAGATTCTATACTATCGGTGGTGCATCTGATCTTTGGTTTCAAGCCTGCATTGACCAGCGAGTGATATGGCCAACCAAGGCTGCGCTTTGAGTTGCGAATAAATACAAACTGTTCATTTTTCAGTTCTGTGATATCTATGGATTTTTTCACAGACAGTGGGTTTGTTCCTGGCACTACAACCCTGAACTTTTCGTGTGCAATGATATAGCCTTTATATTTTTTGAAAGCGGTATCCAAAGGATAAATCATCATGTCAAATGCATCCGTTTCCAAATTTTCCAGAGAGCTTACGTTGCTATGTATTATATATTCAACCTGAGGATGGGTTTCTCCAAATTCTTTCAAGCATTTGACGACGCGGGAGTGCAGTGCAAAAATACCTAGATTTAATCTCACTATTGCATTATCGGACAAACTCGATACAATATCCATCGTATCGTCCAGCTCCTGCAAGGACGATTGAACCCCTGCAAGAAAGCGGGTGCCCTGTTCGTTGAGGAGGATTTTTTTACCCACTCGCTCAAAGAGCGGTGTCCCCAGCTCTTTTTCCAGCTTGGAAATGCTCTTGGAAAGCGAAGGCTGCGATATGCTCAGCCGTTCTGATGCTTTCGATATATTCTGCAGTTCAGCCACCAGTATAAAATATTTGAGTTGACTAAGTTCCAAAGCAGTACCTCCGGTTAGTATTTATCTGCCTATGCCTGTTAAGGCAGGTTGCCTTTTTGTGGGAGCAATTATATTGTAATTCGAAAAGATGAAACTTACAAGTTTGCGCCACATATTCCCATAAGCTATAAGCATATAGGCTGAAGCCAGTCGAAAGCTGAATATTTAAGTCAGTCATTGTATAAATGCGTACTATTTGTTGACTTATTTTATCATAGTTAATATAATTTCATATATGCCTGCAGGTTATATGGAATGTGATTGTTAAAGTAAGTCAGCGATTACTTGTTATTACCGTAGGCAACAAAATTTATATGAGGTGAAGATCATGAATAAAAAAACACTTGTACTTTTCCTTGCAATAATTATGACGTTTGCTTTGCTTGCCGGATGCGGCAGCACGGTCAATACTCCCAATGAACCAGCCGGATCAACAGGTACAACAACCGAAACAACCACTGCAACAACCGAAACAACAACTACAACAACCGAAACAACAGCAAAAAAAGGTGTCCTCTTAATGGCGACTACAACCAGTACCGATAACACCGGGCTGCTTGACTACCTTGCACCCGTCTTTCTGGAAGATACCGGCTGGGAACTAAAATGGACGGCGGTCGGCACAGGCGAAGCCCTTGCGCTTGGTAAAAACGGCGATGCCGACATTCTTCTGGTGCATGCCAAGGCTAAAGAGGAGGAATTTGTAAAAGAAGGTTCCGGAATCGAGCGTTTTCAGGTTATGTATAACGATTTTATTATCGTTGGCCCGACCGATGGTCCAATTAAGAAAACAAGTGACATAGAGTCCGTATTTAAACAGATTCAGGAAGAGAAGCTTGTTTTTGTTTCCCGTGGCGATGACTCAGGTACTCATACCAAAGAAACCGGCATATGGGGTAAGCTGGGCATAGATTACAAAGTCAATCCCAATTACATTTCTGCTGGTGCTGGAATGAGCGATACCATTATCATGACTGATGAGAAAAAAGGTTACTGCCTGTCAGACAGGGGTACATGGCTGTCCACTAAATCAAAGGCCGACAACAAAATTGGTCTTGAAATCATATGCGAAGGCGATCCTAATCTGCTCAACCAGTACGGCGTTATCGCTGTCAGCCAAAAGGTTAATCCCGATACCAATCTTGAAGGCGCAAACGCTTTTATTGAGTGGATCTGTTCCGCTGAAATCCAGAAGCTGATTGGATCATTCGGTGTGGATGAATACGGTGAGGCGCTCTTTACACCCAACGCGATTGCAAAGTAGGGTTGTGTTGTAGTAAAATATGGCGTGAGACCGCTTGTTTTAAGGAGCTGGAATATGGAAAACCTGTTTTCGGATTTTTTTTCCAATATCGGTGTATGGGATTCCGTCAAGGTCACATTGATAATGTCGGTTTTCTCGACCCTGATTTCAGCAGTGTTGGGTATCTTTCTCGGCTTGATTCTGGAACGGGTGCATTTCCCCGGTAAAAGGGCTGTAATACGTATAAATCGTACTCTTATGGGAATCCCGCCGGTGGTGGCGGGTCTCGTTACATATCTTCTGCTTATGCGCCGGGGGCCTTTAGGTGACCTCGGCTGGCTTTTTACCATCAAGGGCATGATCGTTGCTCAAACAATTATAATCACACCCATCATCTGTGGAATGGTCTACTCTTATGCCTTACGCAACGCGCCCTCCATACGCAGCTTCGGTAAAACCATGGGGGCTGACAAACAACAGATCAATTGGCTGATTGTAAAGGAAATGAAGGACGAGATATATTTTGCCGTCGTCACCGGTTATGGCCGCTCCATAAGTGAGGTTGGAGCGGTATTTCTTGTAGGCGGCAACATCAAAAACAGTACAAGGACTATGACAACAGCAATCTCAACCCTCAAGAGCGCCGGAATATTTACTGAAGGTATCCTGCTTGGGGTTTTACTTCTGGTAATTGCTTTTGGAATACAGTGGCTGGCCGATTTCTTCAGAAGGGAGTCAGTTGCTGATGAAAATTTCTAAGCTTGAAAAAAGATCAGGAGAGTTTCATCTTTTCATTGAAAGCCTGATCCTGAAACAGGGTATCATTCATGGCATCATTGGCGCAAATGGCTGTGGGAAATCAACCCTTGCCAAGCTGTTAGCAGGGCTGATTGTTCCCGATAGCGGTGAAATAGACCTCGGCGATCTTTCTGCACGTGACATTACTATGGCCTCACAGCGGCCTTATCTGCTCCATGATACCGTTTATAACAACCTGATTTATCCATTAAAGGTCCGCGGTGAAAAAATCGACAAGAATAAGGTGTCTGATTGGCTGGAGCTTATGGGACTCGACGATAAGCGCGATCAGTATGCTCCGGGGCTCAGCAGCGGGGAGCGGCAAAAGTTGTCGATCGGAAGGGCCATGATATTTGAACCAAAGCTCATTATTATAGATGAAGCCATGTCCAATCTGGATCCGGAGGGACTTGCCCTGTTTGAGGGGCTGTTTCACAAGAGGCAGAGGGAAAACCCGGCCACCTGGATTATCATAAGCCATCAGTTGGCACATATTGGACGTATGTGTGATATAGTGCATTTTATGCAAAAGGGCAATATAATAGAAAGTGGAACTTGTCAGAATATCCTTATAGATCCTTCAAACGAAGTGCTGCAGGAATACGTAAGGCGCGAACGCCTTTAGCAAGGGGGGAAGAGAATTGAAGCTTTTCACCGTAGATACAATCGAAGAAGCCCGTGAAAAAATATTGCAGGCGATGAAGGGCAAAACAATCGGGACGGAGCGGGTCCCATTGCACTCTGCCTGCGGTCGCATTCTGGCCGAAGACATAAGTTCAGACGAAAATCTGCCTGCTTTCAATCGGTCTACAGTAGATGGCTATGCTGTCCGTGCAGCTGATACCAGCCTTGCAAGCGAGAGTATACCTGTTTTCCTCACATTGACAGGAGAAGTTGAAATGGGGAGGAAGTCGACAAAGCCCATTGAACAAGGAGAATGCGTATATGTTCCTACCGGTGGGATGCTGCCGGAAGGGGCCGATGCCATGGTAATGGTGGAATACTGTGAGTGTTTTGATGAGACGGGCGTAGCAATTTCCGACTCCGTTTCTCCCGGCCGTAATATTATCTTCGCAGGGGAAGATGCCAGGGCAGGTGAAATTGTTTTGTCCAAAGGCACATATATACGCCCACTGGAAATTGGTGTACTGGCGGAAGTAGGAGTAATTGATCCGATGGTGTATGTACCCTTTGATATGACACTCATATCCATCGGGGATGAGCTTGTCGACCCCGGTACTGTTCCCGCTTTGGGAGAAATCCGTGATATCAATACCTATTCCATATCTGCACTTGCCCGGAAAGCAGGCTGCAATGTGATAAACACCTACATGCTTTTGGATGATGAAATGCTGCTGAAAGATACCATAGCCGGTGCCATGAAGAATAGCGACATAGTCGTGGTTTCAGGGGGTAGCTCCCAGGGCATTAAGGATGCTACCGCAAGAGTTATCGATGAGCTGGCTTCCCGAGGGGTTTTGACCCATGGATTGGCGATCAAGCCAGGCAAGCCTACTATCACAGGCTACGATGATGTCAGCCAGACCTTGCTGATTGGACTCCCGGGGCACCCCGTATCGGCTATCATGGTGTTTGAAATGATCCTTAGCTGGCTTTGGGATACACTGACGCCACCGCGCGGTGTGCCATCCATTGAAGCCAGTATTGACAGGAACCTTCCGGGAGCGCCGGGTAAGGATACCTTACAGATGGTAAAGCTTACTGAAGTAAACGGGCGTTATATAGCCTGCCCCATTTTCGGAAAATCCGGGAATATCACCCGTCTTTCAATAGCAGACGGCTATGTGGTCATCCCAAGGAACAAAGAGGGATTGAAGGCAGGAGAGGCTGTCAGGGTACAACTGCTGTGAGCTGCCTGATAACTAAAAAACCGCCTTATGAATTAATATATCGGAATGTGCGGTGGAATGGAGTTTTTTATGGGCAAGAGAAACCTGTATTTAAGTAATACACCAATTGACGAGGCAATAGGGAAATATACTGCGGCTTTAAACGAAGTCATATCAATAAAGGCTGAAGATATCCCAGTAATAGACTCGCTGGGCAGGATAACCGCGAGCCCTGTTTTTGCGCGCCTTTGTTCTCCTCTCTATAATTCGTCGGCGATGGACGGTATCGCTGTGGTTGCGGGTAAAACTTCATCAGCAAGTGAGTCGGCCCCTCTGCGTATGAAAAGGGGAAAGGATTTTATAGTGGTTGATACGGGCGATCCGATTAAATCCCCATACGATGCGGTGATCATGGCGGAATACGTAATCGAAGCTGGAGAGGATGAAGTGGAAATAATTGAATCCACCGCACCATGGCAGCATATACGTCCGGTAGGCGAGGATATAGTGGCGGGAGAAATGATACTTCCAAGCTTTAGTAAAATTCGTCCTGTAGACATCGGTGTACTCCTTTCAGGTGGTATTACAGAAATTTCTGTTACGCATAAGCCGCGCGTCGCAATCATACCTACGGGTAGTGAAATAATCGAACCCGGTGTGGAACCAGGTGAGGGCGATATTATTGAGAGCAACAGCCGGATGTTCGAAGCAATGGTGAAGGAAAAGGGCTGCAGTGCCCATCGCCTGGGTATTGTTGCAGATGATCGTGATCTGCTGAGAAGCACCCTGGCAGCCGCTGTAGAAGAGCACGACATGGTGATCGTCAACGCCGGGTCTTCTGCGGGCACGGAAGACTTTACGGTACACATACTGCGGGAAATGGGTGAGGTCCTCATTCACGGGGTTGCCATCAAACCCGGAAAACCTGTCATCCTGGCCATCGTATCGGGCAAGCCGGTCATCGGCCTTCCCGGATATCCCGTTTCAGCCTATATAGCTTTTGAAAACTTTGTTACACCTATACTGCAATTATTTACGGGTGCTTGCGTACAAACACCGGAGGAGGTGTCCGCGGTGATTTCCAGACGCCTTGTTTCCTCTCTGAAGCACCGTGAATATATACGTGTAAAGGTTGGACGGGTGGGTGACAAGCTGGTTGCATCCCCGCTGGCAAGAGGCGCAGGAGCTGCCATGTCCCTGGTACGGGCCGACGGCTTTTGTATTATTCCTCAGAACAGTGAAGGCGTAGAAGCGGGGGAACAGGTGAAGATCAGTCTTTACCGCCCTCTTTCGGAGATTGATAACACCGTGGTGGCCATCGGCAGCCATGATCTGATTCTTGATGTTTTAGCCGATATGATACCAAACCGATTCAAGGGTATGCACCTGAGCAGTACACATGTGGGCAGTATGGGCGGCCTTATGGCAATGAAACGTGGTGAGGCACACCTGGCTCCAACGCATCTTTTGGATGAAAACACAGGCGAATATAATGTTTCTTATATAAAACGTCTTTTCCCCGACAGGGAAATGGTGCTGATCAAGGGCGTAAGCCGTATTCAGGGCTTTCTTGTAAAGCCGGGGAATCCCATGGGCATTAAGACAGTTGAGGATTTGCCGGGTAAACGATATGTAAACCGCCAGCGAGGGGCAGGAACCCGGGTGCTGTTTGACTACAGGCTTAAGCTCGCGAATATTTCTCCGGAGCAGATTATCGGCTACGATCATGAAGCAGCTACCCATATGGCGGTAGCCGCGGAGGTGAAGAACGGAAATGTCGATACCGGAATGGGTATTTATTCGGCTGCAAAAGCGATGGGACTTGACTTTGTGGAGATAGGCCCGGAAGAATACGATTTTGCATTACCGAAGGAATATCTGAAGCTTCCATATATGGAAGCCTTTTTGGAGACGTTGAGGAGTGATGAATTCAAAAGGCGTCTTGACGAAATGGGCGGTTATTCATACCCACGTATCGGAGAAATCATCAGTATATGTTAGCAGATAGCTATACCGTCGTTTAGTAAGAAGAGCATACAAGAAACGGTCAGGTAATGAAATGGATTATTCATATGATGTTGTAGTAATCGGAGCCGGAGTCCTGGGTTGTTTTACAGCGCGTAATCTAATGAGATATAATCTTAAAGTGGCGCTTCTTGAGCGTAATCCGGATGTATGTATGGAAATGAGCCGTGCCAACACCGCGGTAGTTTACACCGGTTACGATACCAAGCCGGGAACCCTCAAAACAGAGTTGTGCCTCAAGGCAAACAAAGAGTTTGGAAAATTGTGCGAAGAGCTTGACGTGGATTTCGACCGCTGTGGATCGCTAATGGTGGCTTATGGTGAAGAGAGTTTGAGAAGGCTGCAAAAAAAGCTGGAGCAGGGGGGGATGAACGGCGTCCGCGACTTGAAGCTAATAAGCCGTGAGGAAGCCCTTGCCATGGAACCAGGACTTTCCCCTGATATAATCGCTGCGCTTTACGCTCCTGATACAGGTACGGTTAATCCATGGGCACTTGGAATCGCCGCGGCGGAAAACGCAGTGGAAAATGGTGTGAGTCTATTTCTCGGGCATACGGTCACTGCGATAAAAAAGGCAAAGGCTGGTTATCTTGTTTCTGCTGGTGAGAGCATTTTTACAGCAAAAGTCGTTGTGAACTGTACAGGGCTTTCAACCCATAAAGTCAGCGAGCTTGTGGCAGCACCCTGTTTTCGCATAGTACCCACCCGCGGAGAATACCTGGTTCTCGATACCAGGGCAGAAGCTGTATGCCCGGTGCGTCATGTGATTTTTCAGGAAAACGAGGACAAAAGCAAGGGGATAGATATTGTACCGACTACAGACGGCAAAATCCTTATAGGTGCCTCGGAATCAGAGCTTAAGGGAGAAGATGGAGAGACCTTCGCTACAACAAACGAGGGGCTGGATTACCTCAGTAAGAATGCGAAGGCGTTGATGCCATCACTTCCGCTTGAAAGCGTGATCCGTTCCTTTGGCACCCTCCGCCCCAATCCATTCTGGGTTGAGACTGACCCACAAACGGGCGAGATAATGATTTCAGACAGAAGTATCAATAATTTTATCATAGGTGAGCCGGATAATATGCCTGGGCTAATAAACCTAGTGGGTATCAAGACACCGGGACTCACCTGCTCGGACGAAATTGGGAAATACACAGTCGGACTTATCATCTCACGTTTGGGAGAAGTCTCACACAATCCCGGTTTTAATCCCACTGTCAGAAAACGTATACGTTTTGCAAAACTCTCTATAGATGAGCAAAAGTTGCTGGCGTCTCAAAACAAGGCCTACGGGAGAATTGTCTGTCGCTGTGGCCAGGTCACCGAGGCGGAAGTGGTTGAAGCCATACACATGAAAGTCGGAGCAAAAACAATAGACGGAGTCAAGCGAAGGGCTGGGACCTGTCTCGGACGATGCCAGGGCAGCTTTTGCACAGAGAGAATAATGGAAATACTGTCACGTGAGCTGAAGATCGATATTAGCAATATCAGGAAAGATAAACCGAATTCTTATGTTATTGGATAGAAGACATATAGGGACGAAGAGGACGTTATGCTAAAAGAAAGCTATGAGCTGATTGTCATAGGGGGTGGCCCCGCTGGGCTTGCCGCGGCGCTTGGGGCAAAGGAAGCGGGCTTGAATGGAATATTGATTGTGGAGCGAATGCCGGATCTTGGCGGTGTGCTTTATCAATGTATCCATATGGGTTTTGGACTTAAGAGGTTTGGTGAGGAGCTGACCGGGCCGGAATATGCCGATCGTATGATTTCCTTCGCTCTTGAAGCCCGGATCGATATCCTGACCGATGCGACTGTGCTGCATATCGGGAATGACAGGAAAGTTATCATAGCTTCTGCCGAAGAGGGTGTGGTAAGTTGCAGCACCCAGGCTGTGATTCTTGCAACAGGCTGCCGCGAGCGTCCCATCGGCATGCTGCCCGTAGCGGGGACCCGCCCGGCTGGAGTTTTCACAGCGGGAGCCGTTCAGCAGATGATCAACCTGAAAGGTTATGATATCGGTAACCGGGTTTTGATTCTCGGTTCAGGAGATATCGGGCTTATTATGGCCCGAAGGCTGCTGCTGCAGGGTAAGTCGGTGCTGGGTGTGATTGAGCAGTATCCCTTCTGCTCGGGCCTTTTACGAAACAGGGTGCAATGCCTTGATGATTTCGGAATCCCACTTTTGACCGGCCATACAGTCACGGAGGTTTTTGGTGATGAGAGGATAATGAGTGTTGCGGTTTGCCCTGTAGATGAGAAATTAAGTCCAATTTTTGATAAACGATTCCATATAAATTGTGATACCCTGGTTACATCGGTTGGTCTGATCCCCGAAACGGAGCTGCTCGACGGCCTTGGTATAAAGCAGGTTAATGGTGACATTTATGTGAACGGACAAATGCAGACTGTCCTTCCATGGTTGTTTGTCTGCGGGAATGCCCTGTTTGTCCATGATCTGGTTGATGAAGTGTCATGTGAGGCGGAGAAAACAGGCATGAATGCAGCGGCGTTTGTGAAGGGCCGCGTCTCCGGTACCCTGCCAGGCAACGGATTGTGTACTGCCCCTAGATCGAATAAACTCAATGAAAATGAGCTTGTCTGCACCATTTGTCCCCAAGGCTGCATTCTTAAGGTGAATGGAGAATCCATAACAGGGGCGGACTGCGAAAGAGGAGTCGAGTATGCACGTTCCGAGCTTACCTGCCCAATGCGTTATATAACTGCCACGGTTGCAGTTGAGGGCAATCCGTACAGCAGACTTCCGGTGCGCAGTGTATCCCCCGTGCCCAAAGATAGAATTTCAGATATTATGAAGGAAATAAAAAATGCATCTGTACCTCCCTTTGCGGAACGAGGGCAAGTCGTCATTAGGAATGCAGGCGGTACAGATGCTGATTTTGTCTCAACACGTGAGCTGAAGCTGTTAAAATGACCATCGATTTTTCTGTTACTTTTCCGGGTATAGGTCCCTGATGACATTTTCCAATCCACCAATCATCTCCAGTGTCTCTTTCTTAGGTACGCCATCCTGTTCGTAACCCATGCGGTTAAAGAAGTTGTCAGCCATGCGTTCGACATCTACAGTGACTCCGGCAAGCGGACCTTCCTTAAGGGGAGGGATACCGATGATGCGGTCTGAAATTGTGGCATCCTTTCTGCGGAGACCTTCGCGCAGATTGAACGCCTGACGTATGGTGAAAATGCGCCTGCCCAGGTTTATCCGGTCCTCTTCGGTGTAGTTGAAGCCGGTTGCTGCATTGATAAGGCCGATATGGGAATTGGGTGCAAGACCGAAATTTGAGAACTCGCAGTAACCGCCGGCGTTGAGAATTTCTTCATGAACTGTACCCATGAAGTCCGGTTCTGCAAGTCCATCGTAGTTGAACTTCACTTCCGGCGGCTGGTTACCGACGGTGGCGCCCATCCCGCCTTTTACATGACGGCCGGGAGTAGGGTCATATTTGTAGGTGCGAGCCAGGCTTGGACCGTATCGTGAGTCATGCTGGGGAATCTCTATATTACCGGCCACAACTAGGCACTCATGGCCGCGTCCGAAGTGATTGGCCGCGTAAACGGAACCATTGCCAAGGATTTTACCGACACCTTCACCCTTGCAAACCTTCTCTGTCATTGCAGCAATAGCCTCTGCATTGCCCCAGGTAAGATCAATTCCATCCAATTCGTCTTTGGAAAGGATCCCCGATGTATAGCAATCCATGGCCCAGGCAATGGTTGCACCAATCGATATGGTGTCCAGCCCGTATTCATTGCAAAGATAGTTGCACTTGTTTACAAGGACAGCGTCACTGTTCAGCATCTGGCTTCCGAAGCTTCCAAGGGTTTCGTATTCAGGACGGCCGGTTTCCTCGATATTCACGTCGCCATCCTTTACCTGATAGATAGAGCCGCAGCCTATGGGGCAGGCCGAACAGGTAAATTTCTTGCGGCGGAAACGCTTATCCATCTCATTGCCAGTGAGCGGTGCGATGGTTTCAGGAGTCATATCTACAGTACCTGCGCCCAGTCCGTTTTTAACAAGGGCATCCCCGAGAAGCACGCCGTTTTCATATAGGCAGGTGGTTCCGTAGTTGGAGAAGGCTTCTACGAATGGCTTGACAGGCCCATTTTTCTCCCATTCCATTATTGCTTTATTGATGGAAACCATTTCTTCCTTGTTGGCAACCGCTACAGACTGTGTGCCGCAAACGACCAGTGCCTTTAAGTTTTTCGAGCCCATAACCGCTCCGCTGCCTCCCCTGCCGGCGATACGGTGGGATTCGTTCATAATACCGGCGCACCACTGCATACGTTCTCCGCCGGGTGCGACCAGTGCGGCATTGAATTTTTTGTTACCCAATTTTTCTTTTATGGCTTCTTCAGCAGCTACTGTCGTCATGCCCCAAAGATCGGATGCATCGCAGATTTCCACATTACCGTCATCGATAAGGATATAGACCGGACTGGGTGCGATGCCTTTTACAAAAACTCCATCAAATCCGGATTTGCGGAGCATGGGCCCGAAGGATCCCCCTGAATTGGCATCATTAAATCCTCCTGTGGCAGGAGATTTGCTGACTACGGCATATCGGCCCGCCATCAGGGCACCGGTTCCGTTGAGTGCGCCGCTTACAAAGCCCAGCATGCTCTCAGGAGCAAAGGGGGCTGTGTTTGCCGGCATCTCATCATAAAGGATCCTGGCTCCAATCCCGTAACCTCCGAGAAAATCACGGGCGAGCTTTTCATCCAAAGGTCTGATTTCGATTTTTCCTGTGTCCAATTCGACAAACAGGAGCTTTCCCATATAACTGTTCAAATCACATACCCCACTTTCATTCTATTTTAATTATATCATTTGACTGTCCTGGCGCTTTGGTTATGGCCATATATGTACAATTTATAATAGAAGAGGCATTCCTGAATTGTAAAATTCGGAACATGACCATCACGGACAGTAAAAAACGTTCATCAGGCATATTGATATTACGTCAACTACTGATATATAATGAATAACAACCATAAATACTTCAATTACTGATATATCATAAATACTTCAATTGCTGATATATAAATAATAACAACTATAGATACGTCAACTACCGATAAATAATTAATAATATTAGCTAAGGTAGGTGAGCATATGACAGATACCATAAAGATTTTTCATCCGCATCAACCTTTTTTTGAGAAAATGGATGATTTATATCTCGAACAACAGGACACAAGAGTGGCATCGGATACCGTTGCCCTTTTTTATCAGTTTAAGGTTGAAAGCAGGAAAGCGGATCAGCTGTTTGCAGTTCCTGACGGATGTATCGATTTGATATTTGAATGCGACAAATCGAACCCTCAAGCCAAGATATGCGGTACTGTGGTAAAGGCTCAAAAAAGCTACTGTCAACCAGGGACCGAATATTTTGGGATAAGGCTTTTCCCTGGAAACTCATCAAACCTTTTCCATTGCTCTGCCCATGACTTTGTGGGAAAAGAAATCCAATTGACCGACATTATGAAGGATAATTCAAAGCTGGTAGAAACAATTGCTTCCGCGAGTACATTTGAAAAAAGAATAGACTGTTTTGTAAATAATTTCTTGAATTACATACCACAGTCGAAAAAACTGCCGCGTCTTTTAAATTTCCTGATGAGAAGGATCGTTGAAAGTTCGGGGCAGATTAAGATAGAAGACCTGGCGACTGAAACAGGGTATACGGCAAGATATATCCAAAAGGTATTTGTTGATTATGTCGGTATCAGTCCCAAGCTTTTCAGCAGGATTGCAAGATTCCAGAAATCACTGGATAGTATCTTTAAAAACTCTGAACCGGATATATCACAGATCGTTTTTGACCTTGGTTACTACGACCATTCACATTTTTTACATGAATTCAAGGAATTCTGCCTTTTTACACCCAGCCAGATCATTCAGAAAAGAAGTGATTATAAACCGGCAATTATTCTGAAGCACTCTTAAAGCATAATATGGATTTATTTCACGGGCGGGTAATCGTTAAGATTATCCGCTGTTTTCATTCGACGTATATAAATCCAGGTAAACTCAGTTATCGATGAAGGCGAAGTGTTCCGATTTTTACAATAAAAATAGTATGGCTTGTTTTATAATAAATCAAAACATATTGGGCTCCAAACATGCATCAATGTACGCTGCAGACTTTTGTAAATTTAATTGGGTCTTTGGCGTACTTTTTTATAGATAGGTTTTTGAATGCCAGAATTTTTATAATCTATGTTACAATCAAAAATTTTAAGGGGGGCTAGTATGTTTAAAAATGGCAAGATTGGATTGATAAGCGCCATTTGCGCAGGTATCGGTCTGATAGTCGCAACCAACGTACTTATGACACTTGCTCAGGGTGTCGGATATTCAGGCAAGGGATTTATAATCCCGATGGCGATTGTTTGTATCCTGAATATTTTCGTGGCATTATCGTTTGCTGAATTGAACTCTCTTATTCCTGGTACAGGCAGTATCTCGCACTATACTCTTGCGGCTATGGGACCATTACCAAGTATGATAGCCGTTGTGGGAGGCTATTTGATTTGCCAGATTTTTGCTGCAACTGCAGAAGCTGCATTGCTTGGTTTTGTTGTTAATGCTGCATTCTTGCCGAATGTGCCACCTGTAGTCATAAGCATCATAGCAGTTGTAATACTTTACATAATCAATATTTTGGGAGTCGAATCATACGCTATAACACAAATCATCGTTACATTATTCCTGGTTATTTCAATGCTTGCATTCGGAATAATAGGCGTATTTGGTTTGACTTCTGCAACACCAATTGTGCAGGAATCAGCTGCCTTTAACCCCCTGGGTTGGGAAGTATTGACCCTTGCTCCATTGGCTTTCTGGCTATTTATAGGTACAGAGTTTATAACGCCTTTAACAAAGGATTTAAAGAATCCCAAAAGAGATGTGCCGTTATCCATGATTTTAGGTCTGGTGATTTTATTTGTAGTACAAACCATCATGGCATTTGCAATAAACAGATATGTTCCGGTGGAAACCTTAACGACTTCCACGCAGCCCCACGTTGATTTTGCGCAGATACTCCTGGGTAATGCCGGTATAATGTGGATGGGCCTGATTAGCCTGTGTGCTGCTGCCAGTACGCTGAACACGACTTTTTCCGCTATATCCAGAATGTGTTTGGGCATGGCTGTGGAAGGCATGCTTCCCAAGATATTTGCAAAGAAAAACAAACGGAATTCACCTGTATGGGGTCTGACCATCCTTTTCGTACTGTTCTTTGTCGTATTGCTTACAGGTGTTTCATCAGCTTCAGACATAGTATTCCTGATCCTGACCGGCTGCCTTTTCTGGATGGTAGCATATGTAATCGCGCATATCGACCTGTTGATATTGCGTAAAAAGTATCCCAACAGGGAACGAAGCTTCAAGAGCTTCGGTAAAGGAATCCCTCAAATAATCGGAATCATAGGTACTGTCATTATGATAGTCAATATTCATCCTGATCCTGCGATGAGGAGCAGAATATACACGATGGCTATCATATGGGCTGCCGTACTGGTTATATATTCGACCCTTTGGGTAAAACTCAAGATGAAGACTGGATTATTTAAAACGGTACCTATTGATGATGTACTTGCAAGAGAAGAACAATTACAGATGGCTGATGCAAAACTTTATGATAAGGATATGTTGGACGCCAAACCATAATATTTTTGATAAGGCAAGGGCTTCAAACAGGATAACAAGCTTTTCCCGGCGGGCAATCGTAATGATTGCCCGCTTTTTGTATTTTTCAGAACTGTAAAAATTGCGGTTCTGCTTTATACAATACCATAGGGCAGACAGGATTTATAATTAGACCGATAAGAACAAGAATAAGATATCGGAATCGGGAGATTATCGGGGGAGGATTCTATGATACAGATCTCAAAGCAAAAACGGATCAAGGTAACTGTCAACGGACGGGAAATGGAGGTCTATAAAGACCTGACCATACTTCAGGCCCTCATCCAGGAAGATGTTAACGTTCCTCATCTATGCTATGATATCCGACTGGAACGTGCGAATGGTAACTGTGGCCTTTGCGCCGTAGAACTGGGCGAAGGAGACGAGAAAAGGGATGTGAAATCCTGCCAGACACCGATCAGGGAAGGCATGGTCATCACCACCAACAGCGAGAGCCTTATTGAATATCGCAAAGTTCGGTTGCAGCAGCTTTTGTCAGACCACAATGCCGACTGCGTGGCGCCCTGTGTCAATACCTGCCCCGACAATGTGGACATCCAGAAGTACCTGAGACATGTCCAGGCCGGAAACTTTGCGGATGCCCTGAAGACCATAAAGGAAACCAACCCGTTCCCGGTAGTGTGTGGCCGTGTCTGCCCCCATCCCTGCGAGGCGCAATGCCGGAGAAACCTTGTTGATACTCCTGTAGCCATCAATTACGTGAAGCGGTTCGTTGCCGACTTTGATTACGAGCAGCAGGAGCCATGGATACCCAAAATGAAAAAATCTTCCGGCAAGAGGATCTCAATCATAGGTGCCGGACCTTCAGGACTGACCTCAGCCTATTACAGTGCAATCAACGGTCATGACGTGACGATATTTGAGCGCCAGCCCATGGCAGGGGGGATGATGCGTTATGGCATTCCTGAGTACAGGCTTCCAAAAGCAACACTGGACAAGGAAATCGATGTGCTCCGCAAAATGGGCGTCAAAATCATCACAGGAAAAGCAATTGGCAGCGCTATTCTTTTGGCCGATCTGCAGAGGGATTTTGATGCAGTCTACCTAGCCATTGGCTCCTGGGGAGCAACGCCGATGCAGATAGAAGGCGTATGGGTAGGCATCCAGTACCTTGAGCAGAATATCAAGGGCGTAGATACAAAGACCGGCAGGGAAGTCGTCGTCATCGGAGGAGGCAATACAGCCATCGACTGCGCTCGTAGCGCAATTCGTAACGGTGCTGAGAAGGTTACCATCGTCTACCGCCGTACCCGTGGAGAAATGCCTGCAGAAGCCTATGAAATAGAGGAAGCCCTTCATGAAGGCGTGAATATGATTTTCCTGACCAATCCGGAAAAGATTGAAACAAAAGGGGAAAAGAAGCTTCTGCACTGCATCAGGATGGAACTGGGTGAACCGGATCGTTCCGGAAGAAAACGCCCGATCCCCATTGAAGGCAGTGAAACAATTATCGAATGTGATACCGTCATTGGTGCCATCGGACAGAGCACCGATACCCGGTTCCTCTACAACGACCTCCCAGTCCGCCTGAACAAATGGGGGGACGTGGACATCAACGGAAAGACCTTTGAAACCTCCGAGAGAAAGATTTTTGCCGGCGGAGACTGTGTCACAGGTCCTGCTACGGTCATTCAGGCTATTGCAGCCGGACGTCACGCAGCGGAATCCATCGATTGCTACCTGAATAAAGGATATGTAAAAGAGCATAAGGAGGACTACAGCTGTAGCAGGGGCTCGCTGGAAGATCTGCCAAGGTGGGAATTTGAAGAAATGCCCCGGTTCGGGAGGGCGGTCATGCCATCTATCGACCCGGAAACAAGGAAGAAGGGCTACATGGAAGTAGAACTGGGCCTGAATGGGGAACAAGCTATAGATGAAGCAAAGCGCTGCCTGCAGTGCGGGTGCAAATCCAGATATTACTGCAATCTTAGAAAAGTAGCCACTGAATATGACATCAAATACAAAAAGCCTGTTCATGACCAGCCATATTTCCCATTTGTATCTGACCATCCTTTCATTGCCAAGGACCATAACAAATGCATCTCCTGCGGAAGATGCATCGCTGCCTGCGCGGAGGTGGAGGGAACGGACGTACTGGCATTCCATATGAAGCATGGACGTCAGCTGGTAGGAACCAAAAGCGGACTCCCACTCATGGAAACTGACTGTGTCAGCTGCGGACAATGTGTCAATGCATGCCCATGCGGTGCATTGATTTATACCAGTGAAAAGGGCAGGGTATTCCGGGCTATCAATGATCCCGCCAGGCATGTAGTAGCATTTGTGGCTCCTGCAGTGCGGAGCATCATCAAAGAACACTATGGCATACCGCACAACGAGGTGTCCTCATTTATGGCGGGCATGCTGAAAAAGCTGGGATTTAACAAGGCCTTCGACTCTTCCTTCGCTGCCGACCTGACTATTCTGGAAGAGACCACTGAGTTCATGAACCGTGTTACACAGAATGGTGTTATGCCGCAGTTCACCTCCTGCTGCCCGGGCTGGATCAACCTGGTGGAAAGAAGATATCCAAGCATTATACCGCACCTGTCCACCTGTAAATCCCCACAGATGATGATGGGAGCCACCATAAAAAACCACTACTCCAGGCTGGCCGGAATCGACAGAAAGAATCTGTTCGTTGTTTCCATCGTTCCTTGTATTGCAAAGAAATACGAGGCGGCCAGGCCGGAATTTGCAACCGATGGGAACCGGGACGTGGATGCGGTACTGAACTCGTTGGAGTTGCTTGAAATGATGGAACTGAAAAAATGTGACGCTTCCGATGTGATACCGCAGGAATTCGATGATCCATACAGACAGGTTTCCAGCGCCGGCGTGCTGTTCGGAAATTCCGGCGGTGTTGCCGAGGCTGCATTAAGGATGGCCGTGGAAAAACTGGCCGGATCCCCCCTTGTTGATATGGATTTCACAGAGGTCAGGGGCTTTGACGGCATCAAGGAAACCACCATCGAGGCCAACGGCATAAAGGTAAGGGTCGCTGTCATCAGCGGGCTTGCCAATGCACAAACCGTTGTACAGAAAATCATCGATGGTGAGGATGTCGGATATGACCTGATAGAAGTAATGGCGTGTCCGGGAGGATGTATCTCCGGTGCGGGGCACCCTGTCCCGGAAAAGATTGATTCTCTGGAGAAACGACAGCAGGTCCTCATCGACATAGACAGTACATCCAAACTGAGGAAATCCCAGGACAATCCGGACATACACAAGCTTTACGAGGAGTTCTACGGGGAGCCCAATTCGCATCTGGCGCATGAACTTCTGCACACCCATTACCATAAGGTGCAGGGCGACTCCATGGGCAGTAACATCCAGAGAAAGAGCGACACAGCTTTCTTCACCAGGGAATTTGAAATCTGCGTCTGCGATAAATGCGCAGAAAAGGGTTCAAAGGAGCTGTACAGCCGATCCTTCAACAGGATCAGGGATCAGAAGATGGAATCGTTTGTAAGGGTCAAAACGGTCCACCTGAAGGAAAATCATTCCGGCGACAGGATTCATGTGACCCTGGACGGAAAGATTATAAATGCCGAAATGATAGAGAATATGTATCATACCATTATGGAAGGAATGAACATTGTTCGCATTTAGATATCAGGCTGGATGTACGTTACATAATCCTGAAGGCTTGAAACTGCGGTTCTGATTTATACAATACTTTTTTAAGCGCTTCCTTTATATTTATCTTATATATTTATCTAAAGTACTATTATGGGAGGAATTATTATATGGTAGACGTTAAATCACTCTATGCTGATTTTAAAACCAATGAAGATGCTTTGGCCTGGGACAAAAAAACCGCCATCGATTATACCCTAAAGCACCTCAACCAGTACAGGTATCAGGCAGCGTTGGATATCGGCGCTTCCGCTGTTGCAACCAAGGCTGAAGGCTGCTATTTCTGGGATACTGACGGAATCAAACATCTTGATCTGGTTGGCAGTGTTGGTGTTTACTTGTTAGGAATCAATAATCCAGTTATCCTGGAAGAACTTAAAAAGTTTTATGATCATAAACCTATGATAATGGAACCATTGCAGATCCATCAGACCACAGCGGCATTTGCTCATAACATGACACTCATTACTCCTGAACTGACCAGAACTGTCATCGTCGGAGGTGGTGGTGCGGAAGCAAATGAAACCGTTCTCAAGATGGTTAAAATCGCTGCTTACAGAACCAAAACAGGTAAGACCAGAATGGTAACCACCAATGGCGCCTTCCACGGCAAAACTGCTGCTACCGTCAACCTCGGTGGTAAAGATAAATGGAGAATGTGGCAAGGTCCGGATCTTCCTGGTTACACCCATATTCCTTACAACGATTTAGCTGCTATTGAAGAAGAATTTAAAAAAGGCGATGTTATTGCTTTCATGTGCGAACCTATCCAAGGTGAAGGCGGTGTTGTAGTCCCTTCTGATGATTACTTGCCAGGTATCCGCAAACTGTGCGACAAATATGATGTTTACATGGTCATAGACGAAGTTCAGGCAGGCAGCTGCAGAACCGGTTATATCTGGGCTCACAAATATTATGAAGGTTTGGTTCCGGATGCTTTCACATTCGCTAAAGGTATATCAGGTGGCTTCTTCCCATGCGGCGGCGTTCAGGCTAAAGAGGAACTTTTCATGGCTGCTTATGGCAGTGCAGAATCCTGCTTCCATCATACCGCTACATATCAGGACAACCAGGCCAGCGGCGCGCTTGCCAACGCTTCTCTCAGGTTTATGCTCGAAAACGATGTTGCTGGAAGAGTCAGAGAAGGCAGTAAATATGTATTTGGCAAATTGGAAGAATTGAAAGCCAAATATCCTAAGGTTCTTAAAGAAATCCGCGGCAGAGGCTATATGATCGGTATTAAATACGGTCAAAACTCCAAAGGTGATTATTACACTATTCCGATATGCGCTCGCCTCGCAACAAAATACAAAGTACACACCATGTTCTCCATCAATGATGAGACAATATGCAGAACATATCCCAACTATACTACGACCGATGAAGACTTTGATTGGTACATTGATTCATTGGAAAAATCAATTAAGGAAGTTCTGACCGAAATGGGTGAATAATCCAAGCCTATAGATCCAAAATCAAACAGACCGTCAGCGAAAGCTGGCGGTCTGAATTGGGTTGACACTACTACCTCGAATAATATCACAATTAAACAAAATTATTATTTACAATTATATCCTCAACAGACTCAGAAACAGAACCTTTCCTGAACCCCTTCTGTCAACATCTCTAAAAAAAGGCGACTCCCCAACCGGAAGCCGCCAATGGTTCACTTACCGGATCAGTATGCGATTCCCTGTGCATACATTGCATTTGCCACCTTGAGGAATCCGGCGATGTTTGCACCTGCAACCAGGTTGTCTTCGAAGCCGTATTCTTTTGCAGCTGCGCTTGCATTCTTGTATATGTTGACCATGATATCCTGAAGCTTTGCATCAACCTCTTCAAAAGACCAGGAATACCTCATGCTGTTCTGTGACATTTCAAGTGCTGAAGTTGCAACTCCACCTGCGTTTGCAGCCTTGGCGGGTGCAAAGATGATCCTCTTTGAGAGGAATACTTCAACAGCTTCGGGAGTGGAAGGCATGTTGGCGCCTTCACCGACTGCATAGCATCCGTTTGCGATGAGGAGATCGGCGGATTTGCCAACGATTTCGTTCTGAGTAGCGCAGGGCAGTGCGATGTCGCATTTGACCGACCAGACGCCGCTGCAGCCTTCGGTGTATTTTGCATTGGGATGGTATTTGACATATTCGGAGATCCTTTTTCTTTCAACCTCCTTGATTTTCTGAACGGTTGCTACCTTGATACCATCGGGATCATATATGTATCCGTTGGAATCGCTGACTGTAACGACCTTTCCACCGAGCTGCTGTGCTTTTTGAGTAGCATATATTGCAACATTGCCCGAACCGGATACAGCTACTGTTGCGCCCTTGAAGGATTTACCCCTGGCTTTGAGTGCCTCTTCCATCAAATAGCAAAGACCGTAACCGGTAGCTTCGGTCCTGGCAAGGCTTCCTCCCCAGGTAAGGCCTTTACCGGTAAGAACACCTGTGAATTCATCTCTAAGTCTCTTGTACTGTCCGAACAGGTATCCGATTTCTCTTCCGCCTACGCCGATATCACCAGCGGGCACGTCGGTGTCGGCGCCTATATACTTCTGTAATTCGGTCATGAAGCTCTGGCAGAATTTCATGACTTCATTATCTGATTTGCCTTTGGGATCGAAATCACTTCCACCTTTGCCTCCGCCAATTGGAAGACCGGTGAGTGAATTCTTGAAGATCTGTTCAAAACCGAGGAATTTGAGGATACTTGCATTAACTGAAGGATGGAATCTGAGACCGCCCTTGTATGGGCCGATTGCGCTGTTGAACTGTACTCTGAAGCCTCTGTTGACCTGTACGTCGCCGTTGTCGTCAACCCACGGTACCCTGAATATTATCATTCTTTCGGGCTCTACCATCCTTTCGAAGATCCCGGCCTTCACCCATTCAGGATGCTTTTCGGCTACAGGTTCGATGGATTCCAGTACTTCGCGTACTGCTTGAAGGAATTCCGGTTCATTCGGATTCTTTCTTTCAACCTTTTCCATTACACTTCCGAGTATTCTCATTCTTAAAATCCCCCTGACTAATTATTTTGGCTCTTTGTGAGATGCACGACACTGTACTCACATAAAATATACTAGTGTTTTGTAACACTTCATTCCTGTATATCATTCGAAGTGTTACAAATACACATCTTTGATGTTGTGGCCTGTAACATATTAAAGTTTTAAGTGTTACAGCCCACCAGGCTGTATACCCCAAAATGAAAGTTGAAGCTGCTTAAATGATATAATTTGTAATAAGTGGATTATAGCAAATAGTAATCAAAATTGCATGGAAGAATCGGAACAGACAGCAGACAGCAAAACTCTTGATATTTGAAATAAATTGCTGTACAATTTGACCCATAGGTTAACTAAATGGTTTCCGAAGCAACATTCATGTCATATTTTAAACTGGAGTATACTATGAATAAAATATTAGACAAGGCTACCAGAAAATCCCGTTGGTCCTGGTATTTTTATGATTTCGGTAATTCTGCCTACGCATCGGTTGTGCTACTGGCAGTATATTCTGCATACTTTAAAAATAATGTTGTGGGTGGTGCGGAAGGAACCCGGCTATGGGGTATCTCAGTCGGAATGGCTGCCATTATTGTTGCGATCGTTTCACCGATATTTGGTACAATTGCGGATTCCACCAAATTTAAAAAGAAGTTCCTGCTGATGTTCACAGCCATTTCCATAGTCTTTACTGCTATGCTGTTTTTTGTTCGTGAGGGTGATGTATTCACCGGTATTTTGTTTTTTGTCCTTGCTGAGATTGGTTACCGTGGCGCACAGGTGTTTTATGATGCACTGCTGACAGATGTCTCTACTCCTGAAACAATCGGCCTTGTCTCAGGCAAGGGATGGGCTGTTGGCATGATTGGCGGTATCATTGCTCTTCTCCTTGTTCTTCTGCCTATCCAATTGATAGGGAACGAAATGATCCACTATGCGTTTTTGATTACTGCAGTTCTCTACCTAATATCTTCCATCCCAACCTTCCTCTGGGTCAGGGAAAAACACGAACCGGAACAAGTCCCCGCAGGTAGAAGTACAATTGGCATGGCATTCAGAAAGCTGGCACATACTTTCCGCTCTATTAAAAGTTATAAGGAATTCATCAAATACATGATTGCCTTTTTGATTTATAACGATGGAATTATGATGTTGATGGACTTTGCCGCCATTATTGGTGCTACGCTTTTCGGCATGAAGCAAACCCAACTGATTGTTTTTGTAATTCTCATTCAGCTTTCGGGTACTTTTGGAGCCCTGCTTTTCGGAAGTATTTCAGATAAAAAAAGCAGCAAGGATGCCATTGTTATTTCTCTCCTGATCCTTATAGCGTCAATTACGGGCTTGTTCTTTGTAAAGGACATCCTGGGGTTCTATGTTATTGGCTTTTTGGCAGGCTTTTCTCTTTCCGGCGCGCAGGCTGTCAGCCGTACAATGGTCAGTCAGCTTGCTCCGGCCACGAAAACTGCAGAATTTTACGGGTTCCTTTCAGTTGCTGGCCGTACTTCAACATTTGTCGGACCACTGGTATTCGGCACCATTTCATACCGTGCCAACAACTGGTACATCAATCATGGTTTTGAATCTGTGCTTGCCGAACAATATGGGCTTCTCTGGGCTATAGGATCCATAATCGCCTTCCTGCTGGCAGGTATGCTTATTCTGCTGCTTGTGAAGCGCGTATCATCCAAAGAACCTATTCAATACGACCTTGACATCTGACTTGGGGCGCTATTCAGGAGTTTCTTGCAAGAGCGCCTGGCCCGGGTTATTGCTCCTTCAGCACCCCATCCCGGTATGCCTGCAGCAGGTTTTTAAGTGTCCCGATCTCTGCTTTTAGTCCTGTTCCGATATCTGTGTCTCCTACCAGAACGTGGGACTTGTTTTTTTCTATAAACACATTGGTCGGCAATATGTCAAAATCCTCGCGGATAGCCTTCTCTTTAGATTCAAATGGCTCATGGGACACCAATTGCATTCCTTGAGAATTGAAGATGAGGGTATACCCGGCAATACCGGTTTCTTTCTGATATGCTTTGGAAAACCCTCCGTCGATGACAATAAGTTTACCATTGGCTTTGATTGGCATTTCACCCTTGATGACTTTGACGGGCTCATGCCCGTTGATGATGTAGCTTGAAGCTGCATTCAAGCCGAATTCAGCCAGAATACGTCCGCAGGTTTCCTCATTGTCGCGCCATGTATAATATGGATTTTTTACTTCTTTATGTGTTTCTTTTTCAGCGATAAAATATCGTTCAAACGTGGCCATTTTTCTTTTGCCAAACAATGGTGAGCATGCCCCGCACCACAAATACCATACTACATCCAGCGCCAACGCTTTCTGTTGCTCGTCCTGCGCGTAATATGCCTTCCTGACCATTTCATCAAATGCATCCAGCAGTGCCTTGCCCCTGAGCGGCCGACCACACAACTCAAATTCCTTGAAGTTCCCATCCTCAGTGAGCGGAATGCATGCATGAAAGAGCAGGTTTCCATTATAAACCTTGTACATGCCGCCTTTGTCGATCAAAAACCGCGCATGCTTCTGAAGGTCTGTGGAATGCAGAAATGATGCCTTAAGATTGTTTACCACATCCTGTTCGTCCGTTGTCAACTCATAGGGCTGCCGGGGATCCACCGTTGGAAAATCCTTGTCCGTCAGCGTATATTTCTTGCTGTTTATGGTGATGGTGCCCGACTGGTAGTCAATCATATGCAAAAGCTGCCGATGTTTCAGTTGGAGTTCCGGACGCCGCATAGCCAATTGACCTTCCAATTTCATCTGTATTACTGCAATGGCCTTTTGCATTCGTGACAACAAATCCAGATCCTTCTCCTTAAACTGCGTTTGTTTGGCCTTAACTTGAAATGTTTGTGCATAATCCCCCTGATACTGATCGAGGGCGAGACGGACCAGCGGTGACAGATTCAAGCCATAGCCTTCCTGAAGAGTCTCCAGATTCGCATACCGAAGAGAAACCCGCAGCACATCCGCCATACATACCACTGAGCCGCATGCCGCACCTATCCAAAGCACATCATGATTGCCCCATTGAATATCCACTGAATGATGTCTTCTGAGTGTATTCATTATGTAATGCGCCCCAGTGCCGCGGTCATATATGTCGCCAATAATGTGCAGATGATCCACTACCAGCTTTCGAATAAGTTCTGCAAGCACAACGATAAAGTTTTCTGCCCGGTCAATTGCCAGTATACTGTCGACTATACCCTGATAATAGCCACGTTTCATTGTGCTATTCTCATCCTCGTGCAAAAGTTCCTCTATGATGTACTGAAAATGCTGCGGAATCGCTTTCCTGACTTTGGAACGCGTGTATTTGTAAGCAGATTGACGGCATAGTTGGATGAGGCGGAGCATCATCGTCTCGTACCATTCCAGCAATTCACAATTTAGTTGAGCGCTGTTTTCCCGGGCGCTATTTTGCATGCTGTTTTTTTGCAGTGTAATTTTCTCATGGGGATAATAGACCAGCGTCGCTAATTCATTTTTCTGTATATATGTCAAAGTATCACCGAAAGTATCGTCAATTTTACGCTTTACTACACCGGATGCATTACGCATTACATGGTCAAAGGCCTCATGCTCGCCGTGGATATCAGCCAGAAAGTGCTCGGTTCCCTTAGGCAGATTTATGATGGCGCTGAGGTTGACAATTTCGGTACTGACAGCATCAACCGTCGGATATTGTTTGGAAAGAAGAGTCAGATAGTTTAAATCATATGACATAGGTTCACCTCTCTGGAATGTTTTTTCTTATCATAAAGGGGTCTGAAGCAATTTGCAATAAAAGTTAATTTTACAGCGAAATATTCTATAAAATTAACAATTACAGTGAACATATCAGCAGACTAAAATCAAAAAGTAAAAATTTCCGGGCAAAACCGGGATAATAACCGGGATAATAAAAGGAACAACAAATATGTATCGTTTGTGATATAATGATGTCAGAACCGACTATACAAGGGCGGTTTTTGTGTTTTATGGGGTGTGAGGAGATGAATAAAATGAAACTTCCCAAGAATCTTGGATTGATATTGTTAGGCATATGGCTCATTGCAACCGGGCTGATGCAGGTGGTCAGTATTCCAATTCCCGCAATGATAATGGCTGTTATAGCTATCGCTGCCGGTGTATTAATTCTGTTTGGCAAATAAGTCAGCATTGTTATATAATTACATTAAAGAGTTGAAAATACTTACGGGGGAATACATTGCGACAATCATTATCTGTTCAAACGACAGAGAAAATTATGCAAATGATAAAAAGCGAATACAACAGGGGTGATAAGATCCCCACTGAGTCAGAGCTTGCCGATATGTATTCAGTCAGTAGGACAACTGTCAGAGAAAGCATCAAGAGGCTTTGCGAACGCAACATATTGCAGGTTCAGCATGGCCGCGGCACCTATGTAGCACAAAACATCGGGGCAATCAATGACCCGCTCGGTCTTGAGTTTTATGATTCGGACCACTTGAGTGACGATTTGCGTGAGATTCAGTATGTCATTCAGCCTGGTTTGGCAGCTTTGGCTGCAGCTAAAGCAACAGATGAAGACATTGAAGCACTTCAAAAAATTAATCTTAAATACAAGGCCTTTTATCAGGCATTCCAGGAGGGCGACGAAATACTGGAGCGTGTTCGCCGCTGCAACATTGAGTTCCATGCATGCATCTTGCATTGCTGTCATAATGAAGTGGTCAATCGGTTGGATAATTTGTTCAATGAGATGGTGAATCCCACGGAAGAACTATTTGCGTTCACAGCAAAAAGTAATTTCTATTTTCATGATGTTATCACAACGGCAATTTCTCAGCGCAATGCGGAAATGGCAAGAAACGCCATGCAACTCCACTTTCATGAGCAAAATGAGCTAGTTAGAAAATGGGAGGCTGAGCATAAACAAGTGCTATAACCATAATGCGTTATACATTATAAGAGCATAAGCTTGTGCTTTCTATTCAATAACAACAACCGCACTCTTCCCGATTTCAATCCATTCGTATAGAAATTTTGCATGACTTGTATAGTTTCTGACACACTTATGAGAACGCGGCACAGATCCAATCGTGAACAGATATTCCTGCATCGGTTGAAAAACAGGGACATTTAGTTCTGTTTTGACATCAACCGGAACACCATGTATGTAGGCTCCACCTGAAAATCTGATTGCGTATGGAGCATATCCACCAACTTTTTTGGTTATATCATCCAAATACAAAAAACGATCACGGGTTTGAATCGCCATATAATATCCCAGGGATGTCGGCTCCTTGAATTTGGCGTCTTCACCGGTTGTCGCGTAAATATAGGATATGATATTCCATTTTCCATCAATCAACTCGAATACGCCTTCGTTCTGATTGTTCCTGTCCACTACAATAACCTTTTTCAATTTTTCAATTGAATTATTGAAGGATATATACTTTTTAGGAACGTAATAATTACCTTCAAAGGTGAGTGTGATTATTTTATAAAAGTCACCCTCTTCTGAGATTATTGACACCAATGTGCCATCAGAAATATATCTGAATTCAGATGTTGAAGCTGCTTCGTAATATGCCGGAGCAGACTGGTATCGTTTTGTGCCGAACGCGTCGGTGCTTGAGCCGTGGTGCAGGGTGGGGCTCCAGCCCGGTTTTTATAATTGTTTATATATGCTGATTTGTTGAAATCAATTTCCTTTTCCAATAATTTAACCGAGTCATACATTTCCTGGAATTGATATGTGCGCTGAACTCCCAGAGAACTCAGTATATATCCCGATGCAGAATCAGAGCCAACTTTGAATAAAACCTTATACCATTTATCTGTGTTGTATTTTTCAAGCTTCTCTCCGGTTACTTCCGCCAGAAGTGTAATCTTTTCATAAAGACTGGCAGTACCTATGATTTTGGAAGATGAGGAGGGAAATTCTCGTATGTTGGCTGTATTGGAAGTAATAAGCAGATAATCTGCGGCAACGGGGTATTTTGAGTATTGTATGTTGCGGATGATTTCCGGAGGCAGCAATGTATTGTATTGCCGGACGACCTGCTCGCCATCTTCTATTAATGGGATTTTCACATCAATATTACTTATTAATATATCCTTTTCTGTGACATTATTAATCTCAGCAGCTTCGGTCAGCTTTTCATCTTCAGATAAACTAATGCAGTTTATATTTTCTTCAACATCTGATTCATTGCATAATTGACCTGAGGATTGTCCGGCTTCCGGCGCTGAGGTTACATCTGCAATTTGTGTGCTATCGGGATTTTCAGCAGTGGCAGTTGATTGGATGGCGGTACTGGCGCTATGGTTAATTCCTTGATTTACAGGTAAATTACTGCAGCTGTTCAAAAATGGGAAACATAAAATGATTGCTAATACTGCTTTTTTCATCGTCATCCTCCGTAAAATACTGGTAGTATTTTGTTTCTACCCTATTATACAAGGTTTAATCGACAAAATGAGAGTTGGCTTCACATATGAATATAAAAATATAGAAAATTTTCTTAGATTTTGGAAGCATTTTGGTGTAGAATATAGGAAATGTATGGCGAATGTTTGAAGGGAGTATCACTGATGAAATACATAAGAAATCAGATGATGGTAATGTGCATTATACTCCTTGTCTCCTCTTCTTTTGTTTCCTGTGCTGATTCAACACAAACCAGTCTTCCTGTAATAACATACGACAGAATGCAAATGCCATTCAGAATTACCTGGACGGATTATTCCGGCCGCGGTGTTGCCATAAAAAAAATCGTGGATTTGTATAACCAGAAAAGCAGTAGTCCCTATGAAATTGTTGTGCAAAGCGGGGATGAGGATAATAATGCTATCGGGGCCTTTCTATCTGAAGAAGATGTCCAACAGATTTTTGTTTTGCCTTACAGGTATGTTGAGTATTTTGGTAATGAAGGGGTTTTGATGGATTTATCGGATTCCTTCCAAAAGGATAAGGATTTGTTTTACCCGGAAATATGGAAGCTTGGAACGGTTAAAGGTCATTTAAATGGTATTCCATGGTTGGGGCATTCTATTTGCCTGATTTATAATAAGCAATTGCTGAAGGAAGCAGATGTCTCGCCGGAATCTATCAAAAGTTTACCGGCTTTAGTCAAAGCATTGGAAGCTGTGGAATCGAAAACAGAGGCAAAAGGCATAGGCCTTGTAGGGGCGAATCACAATGATATTTCATGGATGGTAAATCAATTCATATACGGATTTGGTGCTGGATTGGTGGATGAAAATGGTGGCAAAGTTATTATAAATAATGAGAAGGCAAAGGCGGCTATTGATTTTTACAAGAATACACTCGGGACACATGCCCAGCCATCCTGGTTAACGGATACGGGTGTAGATGTGATGGATCATTTCAGAAAGCAGGAGATTGCTTTTGAATTTCAAGGAATATGGGGAGTTACCGACATTGAGAAGAATGGAAATCCTTTTGAGGTTGGCGTTATAAACCTTGAAGACATTGGATTATATGCAGAGGTAGGACCTATGATGCTATCCATCCCCAGGAATATGGATGCAAAAAAACAAAAGGAAGCCATAAGCTTTATAGAGTTTATGATATCGGAAGAGGCTCAGGAAAAAATTATAGATGGAGAATACAGTCCGGAGCATGATGCGTATTACCCATTCAGAGTACCGGTCAGGATGGATCTGGTAGATTCTTTGGTTATCCAAAAAAACCCACAATACCTGCCGTTCATAAAGGGCTTTAAACGGCCGAGTATTGATGTACCAGTCCCCAAATGGCAGATAATAAAAGACACACTTTATGCACCAGGATTGAACCAGGTTATGAAATCCGAAATCACAACGGATGAATTTTTAAAAATGATCGAGACAAAAGGAAATGAAATACTTAATGAGGATTGAACCCTGCAGTTACTACATTCAATATCACAAAAGGGTGAAGTCTTTACCCGTACATCAGAGGCGGGAAAACAGGGAGGCTGTTGAATGAATGCAAGGATATTGATTGTAGATGATTCCAATACCGACAGGATATTAATTAAAGGCATTTTACAAGATTACCAATTACTCTTTGCCAGAGATGGGATAGAGGCCATGGAAATCATGGAAAAGGATTTCAACATTGATCTGATGATTTTGGATTTAAACATGCCTAGAATGAATGGGTTTGAGGTTCTGGAGGCGATTCAGAAAAAACCGGCACTCCAAAAGATAGCAACCTTGATTTTAACAAACTATGATGAAATGGAAAATGAGATCAGAGGGCTTGAACTTGGTGCGGTAGATTATATTCGAAAACCGCTTAACCTTGAATCTTTGATTAAACGTATCCAGATCCATGTGAAGCTTAAGAATATAAGTAAAAGGCTCGAAGAAAACAATGCAATTTTGGAACAAACGGTTCAAGAGAGGACAAATGAATTGGCATTGACCAGAAACATTACAATTCATGCCCTTCTTGGGCTGCTTGAAGTACGTGACATCGAATCCTGCAACCACACAACAAGAACTCAATGGATTATGAAGGCATTGTGTGAAAATCTGAAAGAAAAAGAAGCATATACTCATATATTAACTGAAAAATACATTAAAGAAATATTTGAGACGGCGCCATTGCATGATATAGGAAAAGTCGGGATTCCAGACACCATTCTGTTAAAACCGGGCAGGTTGGAGAAAGATGAATTTAAAATAATGAAGCAACATGTTGATTTTGGCATAAATGCTTTGAAATATGAGATTAAAGACAATTTTATGCCTGAGTTCGTACAGACGGCTATTGATTGTATCGGAGGACATCATGAGAGGTATGATGGCACTGGATATCCCAAGGGATTAAAAGGGGAAGAGATACCGTTGCCCGGTCGCTTAATGGCAATTATCGATGTATATGACGCCATGATAAGCAAGAGGGTCTATAAAGATGCATTTCCACACTCTGAAGCTTTGCAATATATTAAAGAACAAAGAGGCAGGCATTTTGCGCCGGATATAGTTGATGCATTTTTAGAAGTTGAAAGTTCAATAAAAACCATTTCAATGAAGTATAACCAGCTTTAAGGTGGATGGGGGGGTAAAGCGATGTCCGCGCGGAGAATTCTTATTAAGATGGTTATTTTTATTATATTATTTATTCCAATTCTTTCGGGTAATTGTTTTGCTGCCCAAAAAGAAGTGAACTTTACCACTGAAGAAATTATATTTATAGAAGAGCATCCGGTAATTCACCTTGGGGTGGATCCGGAGTTCATCCCATATGAATTTATTGATAAAGACGGAATATACAAAGGTATCGCAGCAGATTATCTGCAACTTCTCAGTAATCGGACCGGATTAAAATTTGAGGTGGAAAAGGGTCTTACATTGACAGATGCCTATGAGAAGGCTGTGCTAAAGGAATTGGATGCGTTGCCATGTATTTCGAAAACTGCAGAGCGTGAACAATACTTTCTGTTTTCCAACCCTTATTATTCTTTTCAGAGAGTTATCTTTATAAATGAAAACAACTCAGAGATTAAGAGCTTTTCGGATTTAACAGAACGCAAAGTTGCGGTACAGAAAAACAGTTCCCATCATAGCTATCTAAAAGGCTTCAGCGGCATTGAACTCAGCCTTTATAAATCGGTAGAAGAGGCAATGCAGGCTGTTTCAGAAGGAAGGGAAAATGTTTTTGTTGGAAATTTAGCCACTTCCAGCTACATGATAAAATCAAACGGGATTACTAACCTGAAGTATATACCCATAGAAACCGAAGAAAAGCAGTATTTGTATTTTGCAGTGAGAAACGACTGGCCGATTTTAGTGGATATTATCAATAAAGGCTTGATGGATATTACCGAAGAGGAAAAAATCACCATTGATAATCGATGGATTGGTGTACAGAATAAAATCGATTATGGGGAAGTATTTAAAATTGCAGGCATAATTGGGTCGATAGTTTTATTAGTCCTCATAGTGTCGTTTTACTGGGTCGTTAAGCTAAGGAGAGAAATAGAAAAAAGAAAGCAGATCGAGGCGGATTTAAAAATTGCCAAAGAAGAGGCAGAACTTGCAAATCATATCAAATCAACCTTCCTGGCGAGGATGTCCCACGAGATTCGAACGCCTTTAAATGCAATTACAGGGATATCCTATCTCTTAAAGAAAACTGGGCTGACCACGACTCAGAAAATTTACCTGGAAAAAATCACAATAGCGTCAAGAGATATGTTGGGGATCATCAATGATATACTCGATTTTTCTAAAATCGAAGCGGGTAAAGTTGAAATTGAAAGGATTTCCTTTAATCTTGATGAAGTCCTGGAACAGATTATTAGTATTGTCTCGTTTAAAATTGAAGAGCAAAAAATTGAGTTCTCGATGAATAAGGATGCTGAAATACCAACCTGTTTCTGGGGAGATCCAAAGAGAATTGAACAGGTATTGATGAACATCGTCAACAATGCCTTAAAGTTTACCAAAGACGGTGCTGTTTCTGTATCCATTCGCCTGGTTGCTAAAGTCAAGGATACTTATACTATTGAGTTCAGCATTAAAGACACCGGGATTGGAATGTCCAGTGAGCAAATGGAGCAGCTTTTCATCCCATTCAACCAGGCAGACTCCAGTATCAGCCGAAGATTTGGTGGAACCGGATTGGGGCTTTCCATTGTTAAAAGTCTTGTTGATATGATGGGTGGGACAATAAAGGTTTACAGTGAAACAGGTGAGGGTTCCACCTTTAATGTACAAATATCACTTGATGCCGACCGTAATAAGGAATATGAAAAGAGAAAGAAGAATGCGTCTGTTTATTTTCAAAATATCAGAGTGCTTGTTGTAGAAAAGAGCTTCTTCTACACAAACCTATTAAGAAATTACTTGAATTCATTTAGCGTGATAGCTGAGTTTGCACAATCGGAAGATCGTGCAATTCAACTTATGGAAGATGCCTGTAAAGAAAATGGCAAACCATACAATCTCCTGATTGTAGATCATGAAACACCGCTGGAGGGTGGCATAAGTTTTTGTAACAGTTTAAAGAATATTCCAGGTATAAAAGTTATACCAAAATCGATTCTACTGATTCCCCTTTCCCAGGAAGAGCTTTTTGATAAATTGGAAGCTGCTGGACTGGATTTTGGTATTACAAAACCTATAATCCCTTCAATACTCTATAATCTTATTGTGGAAATCTTTAAAACAAATGTGCTTGAAATTCATGACAGTACAGCGCTGGTAAAAAATGCAGAGCAGCCTGTAACTGAGTTCCATCATCAAATACTCATTATAGAAGATAATAAAACAAATCAGTTTATTGCCCGTTCAATACTTGAACAGGCAGGGTTTACAATAACTCTGGCGGACAATGGGAAAGAAGGATTTGAGTTTTTTTCAAAGCACAGCAGTGAAATCCATTTAATCCTGATGGATCTCCATATGCCTGTTATGGATGGTTTTGAAGCAACAAGGCTAATCAGGGGAATCGATACAAAAATCCCGATTATTGCTATGACTGCTGATGCGATAACGGGAGTAGAAAAAAAGTGCACGGATATGGGGATTGACCACTATATAAGTAAACCCTTCGATCCTGAAATGTTTGTGGAAACAGTACGCCAGGTGCTTAAATCACAGGATTCTGCAGTCACATTGTCTGGAGAAGAATCTGAGGTTCAAGCATCCATAATGTCCAATGAGCCAAACAATGGAGATGAAAGCCTGGCAGCTGTTGCTGTTTTGGATGTGGTAGAAGGCATTAAATATGTCGGCGGAAGCGTGGAATTATACCGCAAGGTTATTAAAGAGTACTATGACGAAAACAAAGATGTAGCGGAGTTATTGAGCAAAACCATAGAAGGCGGGGACTATAAAGAAGCTTTTCAAATAGTGCACAAGATCAAAAGCAGTACAGGAAGTATTGGAGCTAAAGAATTACATAAAGTTGCCACCAGGTTGCAAAAAGCATTAAACGTTGAAGAATTGGAAGAAATTACAGAGCTCTACAAAGTATTTGCCGGGCTTGTTAATAAAGTATTGCAGGATATTTTGGCAGAATTGAATAATAAGTAGAGCAGTCTATATATGAGGTATAAATGATAAAACATTCGATAGTGGATCTTGATTTATTCAAGGTAATCGATGAAATAACAGACAAAACATATTATGGCAGCAACCAGGAATGGTATGGCAAATGGTGGAAACGACTTTCGGGATGTGGCCCGTCAGTCGCAAGCAATCTTATGCTTTATTTGAATAACAGGCAGTCTGCATCCGGGTCAGGACGAATTATTACCAAGACAGATTGTCAATTGTTAATGGAAGAGATATGGAAATATATGACCCCATCGATTCAAGGCATATCTACAACAAAGAAATTTTCTCAGGCAGTTCTTTCATACTCGAACTCAAAAGGGTTGAGTTTTAAGCAAGTCGTTCTGGACGTGCCAAAAAAGAAAGAAAACAGGCCGGAGTTATCAGCGGTGCTGGATTTTTTGAAAGATGCGCTGTTAATTGATACTCCTGTTGCATTTCTAAATTTGGATAATGGCAAGGAGAAAAATCTTGATGCCTGGCACTGGGTTACAATAACTTCTTTTGAATATGAAGAGGAGGGTAATTATGCATTGCTGGATATTATAGATAATGGGATAATTAAAAGAATTGACCTGGCGTCCTGGTTGGATGCTACGAAACTCGGCGGTGGATTCGTATACTTTATTTACAATATATAATTTGGAGAGTGATATAATGCAGTATTTACTTGATACAGCCAATGTAGAAGACATTAAAAATACTTACGAAAGTTATCCAGTAGATGGGGTTACAACTAATCCTTCCATTATTTCTGCAGAAAAAACAGAATTTGATACTTTATTAAGGCAAATTAGAAATATTATTGGGAAAGATGGCATGTTCCATATACAAACGACCAAAATTGATACCGAAAGTATAATTAAGGAAGCAATAGCACTCAAGGAATTTATAAACGGGAATTTTTATATAAAGATCCCAACTTTTGAACCTGGCATAAAAGCAATGATGATTCTGAAAAAGATGGGTTTTAAAATAACTGCTACTGCAATATTCACTCAACAGCAAGCTTTGGTAGCAGCCAGAGCAGGAGCTGATTATGTTGCCCCTTATGTAAACAGACTTGATAATATTTCCAGTGATGGTGTTGGCGTGGTGGCTGATATACTTCATTTAATAAAAAACTATAATCTTGAAACCAAGGTTTTGGCTGCCAGCTTCAAAAATGTTGAACAAGTGCATAGAATCAGCCTTGTGGGAACACACGCTGTTACAGTACAACCGGAATTATTGAGGCAGATGATCTATCATCCTTTGACTGATTCTGCAATTATCGACTTTGCAAAGGATTGGAGAAGAAGATATGAAAAAAGGTACATATTGGAACTCTTGAAGGATAAACCACCGATTGAATAGAATTTCATGCTTCACCGCCCATAACATCATATATGGAGAAGTTATAAAATGCTAAAGGAAGATGATATACTGCTTGCAAATATAGGGAATAAAATGGATCAGTGCCTTGCAAACGACATGATTACCAGCTCCGGCTTTCTGGATATGCGTCAAAGACTCCTGGTAGAGGGGGCTTGTCGTCGGCGAAAAGGTCCGGTGTACAGCTTTTATGGAGGCTATGATGATGCGGAGCGTACTGTTGCTGTTTTCCTGCCAGACTATGCAAGGCTGGAGGATGATAATCCATTAGCTTTGCTGCGAATTATTCAGGATGGATACAAGGAGCTCTCTCACAGGGATTATCTGGGATCTCTGACAGGGCTCGGTATCAAGAGAGAAATGATTGGTGATATCCTGGTTAGAAGAGATGGGGCAGATGTCATTGTACTAAAGAAAATGGCGGACTTTTTGCTGCTTCACTATGAAAAGGCCGGGAGGGTCAATCTTAAGGTGGAAATCAAGCCCATAGAATATTTGATTATACCAGAGGCGCGTTTTGAGGAAAAGAGAGATACAGTGGCCTCGCTGCGTTTAGATAATGTTATAGCATCGGCTTTTTCACTGTCCCGGAGCTCGGCGGCGGAATCCATCAATGACGGCATCGTCTTTATTAATGGTCTGCAATGTGAGAAGACGGACCATTTGGTAAAGGAAGGGGACAAGCTGGTAGTTCGGGGGAAGGGAAAGGCCCTTCTTGAAATTGTGGGGGGAGTTACAAGAAAAGATAGAACCGTAATTGTTATTAAAAAGTATTTATAGCTGAGAAAAGAGATGAAACATAAGAGATGAAATATATGAAGCAAAAGCGGCAATTCAACCTTCCCTTGCTTATTATCCTAAGCGGTTTCGCCTTTGTATGCGGAGGCTTTTTCAGAACACTGCTGGAGCAGCTCCTGACTAATGAAAGGGAGTCATTTATTGAAATATTTCTGGCAATATGGCTTGGTTTTCTGATAGAGGCTGCGATTGGCATGGCTGCCTTGGCTGGTTTGCTGCGGAAGAGTTATCCGTTTGGAAGACTGTGGTTGGCAGGTACAGGTGCTTTTGCACTTGGAATCCTGATTCCGGCGCTTGTGATCAACCAGTTCTTTTATGCATTACTGATTTTGCCCGGATTCTTGGTTGGATGGTTTTTCGTTCTACTTCTCAAAGAGAGTTCGAAGAGAGGAATTCTGCTGCTGATGATTATATCCGGCTTTCTGTTGTGCCAGGTGCTGATGTTCTATATCGGCAATAATGTGACTTGGGTCAGCTGGTTCCATGAGAATTTTGGGCCTTTAAGCGTAACAATTCTAATGCATATAGCTCAGGATTTGATCATTGGTATCTTTACTGCACTTGGTATTGGGTTGATGCTACGTGGTCTGAACGAATGATAGACAATAATGCTGAACATGAGGTGTCATTTATGAATGAACAACTGGAACAACTGATTGAAAAAGCACTGATATGCGGATTTTCAGAGGCTGGACAGATGGATGTATCCACTCTGATGCTGAGGCCGGAAGTGCGGGAAATGTGTGCTGCCGACCGCTGCCGATCATATGGGAAAAGCTGGGGATGTCCTCCTTATTGTGGAACATTGGAGGAAGCTGGAGAAAAGATTATAAAATTCAGTAACGGGATTATTGTCCAGACAGTAGGACAACTGGAAGACCAGTTCGACTTCGAGTCAATGAAGTCTATTGAACAGAGACACACAGAGTCCTTTGATCAATGGCTTCCGATGGTTTTTTCCTTATTCCCTGGTGCGATGCCCATGGCTGCAGGCGTTTGCACAAGATGTACTCCATGTTTATGTCCTGACAAGCCTTGCCCATTCCCGGAGTTAGTTTCTCCATCAATGGAGGCATATGGTCTTGTTGTGAGCGATGTATGCCGGGAAAACGGCATGAAATATTACTATGGAGAGCTTACAATTTCATACACCAGTTGTATTCTTGTTTTTTAAACCCAACATTTCAGAAGAAAAAAAGCAGATGGCAATGACTAAGTTCATTGGCTATCTGCTTCTTTTTATCAGTTGATTTTATTCGACGGACCTTGATGGTACAGTTATAACCACCCTGCAGGTTTGGTGCAGGCTGAAAAATGGCTTGACATTCCCATAAAAAGGCTTATAATATTGTTCGTACCCGAACAAATATCCTTTGAAAGCAGGTGCCTGTGTGGATCTTTCCAAAACAATCGGGGTTGAAGTCAAGTCATTATCAAACCTTATAATGAATGGCATGGACAAAACAATTACGGATGGTGTATTGAGCAGCATGACGGGCATACATGGCTGGATTATTTCGTTTGTATATAATCATGAAGATCTGCCGGTGTTCCAGCGGGATGTGGAAAAACACTTCAAACTTAGCCGGTCTACTGTCACAGAGCTACTCCAGCTTATGGAAAAGAACGGTCTCATCACGCGTGAGTCGGTGGATTATGATGCCAGACTGAAGCAAATTAAACTCACACCCCATTCAATTGATTTACAGGAAAAGCTTCACCAACAGATCCTGTTGTTTGAAGAGAGAATCTGTGCCGGTCTTAGCAAGGCCGAACTGGATGCGTTTTACACTACCATTGAAAAAATGAAACAAAATATTAAATAGAATCACTTTAGAAGAAGATACCCATCACTTTAAGATAAGGTATTCATCATGTTACAGAAAGAAGGAAAGCACATGAAATTACAGGTAAATAACGACTGTATCCTCTGCTCATTCTGCTCTCAGGCATGTTCCGTATCTGCGCCGTTTTTTGACGGCGAGAAAATCACCATTGACAATGAAAAGTGTATCGGCTGCGGCAAGTGCATGGAGGCCTGCTACCTTGGCGCCATTTACGATGTCGATAACCTGGCAGAGCCTGCAGAGGCACACGAACCTGTACATCTATACTGCGATGCACTTATCATTGGCGGCGGCGCGGCAGGTCTGATCGCAGCTGTCAAGGTGGCTGAGCTTACAGGAAAAAAAGTCATTGTTTTGGAAAAAGGGAAAAAAGCAGGCAGCTGCGCACCTTACGCGACAGGAATAAGAATCTTTGACACCAGATGGGAAAAGGATGCAGGTATGCCTTCACAGGTTGACGGGTATATCAAGGCCGCAATGAACACTACCCGATGGGAGCTCAATCCCAAACTTGTTTCAAATACATTCCACGCTCTTCCCAGATTCTTTGACTGGATATGCGAATGGGCAAATCCGGAGGATACATTTGCACTCCTTCCAAGTCCGTTTGACCAAAAGATAAGCGTCAATCTGAAATCGAATCTGAGAGGCGCAGGACAGTTCATAATATCCCGTTTTACCAGACGGTGCGGGGAACTAGGAGTAGACATTTGCCGCGAGTATACCGCAAAGGATTTCATCATGGGAGAAGACGGGCAAATTAATGGAGTTGTTGCCAGCGATCCGGGCGGAGAAACCATTGTCCACTGCAGAACCTGCCTCATTGCAACGGGTAGTCTTATAAACAGTGAAATTCTTGGCCGTGTGATACCAGATTATGCCGATGCTTTTACCCGACGATACGGGCATCGATTGCCAACTCTTACAGGAGATGGCGTAGAGATGGCCGAACGGGCCGGTATACCCATCGACTACGGCAGCATTTGTATTGCTCATCTCGGGCCTCTATGTCTGCCCTGCGATATGCAGTCCATACATTTTGGAAAACCGATACCTGCGGATATGCTGGCTCATATCCATCGCGGTGAGGCCCTGCGTGTCAATATGAACGGGCAACGATGGATCAATGAAGCCTTTGGCGGAGACACCTCGTGGTGTCTGCTCAAGCAGCCTCAATGCATTTCGTGGACTATCCTTGACAGCAAACTCATGGCTATGCAGCCGCTGCCTGATGCTGTAACGCTCATCGATCCTGATAAGGGCCGCATGCTGAACAATGCCATACCGGATTCCGCTCATGCTCCAGACCCCAGGGCTGTAGTCGGAAATGGCACACCCGGTTTTCTTGAGAAGAAGCCCTTTGATATTGAAACGTTCAGGTACTTTGCAAAACTTCCAGGCAAGCATCTGATTATCGCTGATACCCTGGAAGAACTGGCAGAGGGAATGGGTGTACCGACGGACGCATTTATCGCAACAGTCAAACGATACAATGAGCTTTGTGCTAAAGGCGTGGATGAGGATTTCTGCAAGGACGCCGAACATTTGCTGCCGATTGGGGAAGGACCCTTCTACGCTTTACATACCTTCCTTGCCAGCGACGGAGCATTCGGTGGTCTGGCTATCGACGAAAACATGCAGGTACAAGGCAAGAATGGCCCAGTGACTGGACTTTATGCTGCCGGTGATAACACTGCCGGACGTTATGTGAATCTTGGCGGTGACAAATACCAGATAACAAACGATCTTACATGGGCCGTTGCAAGCGGATTTATAGCCGGTGAGAGAATGGCTTTGGAATTGGGATTATATTGAGCGGGAAACAAAAAGAAATATATATCAAGGAGGTTTAACATGCCTAAGAAAGAATTTTCCACCGAACAGCTTACCGATCGATGGGAGCATTATCAGGAAATTGTTAACCTGATGGGTAAGAGAAGCTTCTATACTCTTTGGAGGATGGATGATACTATCTTCAATGAGCTATGGTGCAAAAAAGCCCCGGATCCGTCCATGGGCTTCAATGATGGCTATTACAAAGGATACGAAGCCATTGCAGGTTTCTACAAGGCGACCCATGATTTGGCTGCCTTGAAATCCAGGGTTGTTCAAGATTTATATCCGGAAAAACTCGGTAAGAAGAGTTTGGAAGAAATCCATGGTGTTGGTTCTCTTGTTGCGGAAAACCTCACCACCCCGCTCGTTGAAGTCGCCGAAGACGGTAAGACCGCCAAGGGACTTTGGTATTACATGATGACCGACACCGATGTATCGGCTGCAGGTCCCGGTACCCATCACCAATGGGGATGGCTGGGTGTGGATTTTGTCTATGAGGATGGTGCATGGAAGATCTGGCATATGATCACCACCCATGAATTTCGTATCATTGCGGGAAAGAGCTGGGCCGATGAATATGTTCAGAAGCCAGTAAAGCCTGAATTCGCGGCAATTGCAGGTTTTGTATTCCCACAGCCCAATTTACCCATGACGGTTTATGAGACATACGATTTCAAACGCCCAATAAAACCCTTCCCGGCACCGCCAAAGCCTTACGATACTTTTAAAAATACATTCAGCTACGGAATATGAGAAAGGAGGCTCGATAATGTTTAACGACAAACACGCTTATTCAGATGACGAACTCATCCGCAGAGTATGGGACGTTATAGAAATAAAGAACATAATGGCACTTCATGCCTATTATCATTCCTTCAACCTTCATATAAAGGAGCTGGAAGAGATATGGGTCCAAAAACCGGAGAACAGGGTGACAGCGTCATTTGGCCAGAACTGGGGCTACAATGTTGGTTTCAAGAGAATCATGGAGTACTACGGTACCGGAAATGTTGAAAATGACAAAAAAGAGCTTGAAATGATGCGCACAGCCTTCCCGGAAATCGAAAACAAAGAAGAGAACTACGGCATAGGCAAATCTCTGGTCCATGCCCTGACCACACCGTATATCGAAGTTGCAGCCGACGGACAGACAGCCCAGGGATTATGGTATGCGCCGGGTTATGTAGGCGGCCCGACCACCACCGGTGCAAATGTGGCTTATATGTATGAAAAGTATGGCGTCGACTTCATCAGGGAAGATGGCGAATGGAAAATATGGCACTTGTTCGTAGGAACCGACTTTATGGCCAAACCGGGCGAGGATTTCAACATACAGGATTGTCCTGCCGAGGTTGAGAGGAAAATCGCTCTTGGCATCAAGCCTGAAGGAGTTCCAGAGGGAGGATTCCCAGAGTTTGAGCCGGCTGAAGGCTTTATCCCAATCAAGGATGCATACACAATGTACTACAATTACAGCGAATATCCTCCGATCCCGCTGCCGTATGGTAGTTTCAGCGAAACTGTCAGCAATGGAATAGAGGGCAATCCCAACTACCAAAAGGAGGGACGGAAATGAGCAAGAGTAATTTGACACTTTCCCAGAGGATTGCCAGAGCTGCTGGCACCATTGAATGTGAAAAGATAATGTCCCTGCACGTATACTGGCATGCCGCAGGCATCCACCGTGAGGAATTCGAGCAGTACTGGTCCAAACGTGAGGATATAACATGGGCGCATGGGTTCGGACAGTGGAGCACCCGCTGGACATATTTCCAGAACTATGTACTTGGGCAGGAAATTGATACATTCATCAATTTTAGAAAAGTCATTTCGAAATACCCGCAGGTTAAAAAGGTTGAGAATTATCGCAAAATTAACGAGTGTGCAAACCATTATACAACCAGTCCGATTATTGAGGTCGCCGGGGATGGAATGAGTGCAAAAGGACTTTTCTATACTCCGGGTTATATAGGTAGCTTCATTAATGATCATGGAAAGGTGGAAATGTTCACTTTGAGTGAACGCTATGGAGCCGATTTCATCTATGAAGACGGAAAATGGGTTTATCTCAACCTCCGTGTCTGCCCTGACATATCGGGAGAAATAGGTGGAGGAGGATATGGAGAACCCAGGGAGGAAATCCCCGGAGAGGAACCGCCGCCACCACCTCAGAGGGCTGCTGATAGTATCGGAGCTCCGGCTGAGATTCCGGGACCGATCTATTTGAACTGGTCCGTAACACAGGTGCCACAGAAGATGCCTCCGTTGCCCATGCCTTTCAGGACACAAAGCGATACATTCCTTTATTCGGATGTAACGGCAGTGGCTGAGGATTAAAATTAGGACTAACTGGGAAGGCTTCTCACTCTGATTAAAGAAGAAGGGATTTGCGTCATAAATCGTAGAATCCCTTTTTCTTTGGTTACTGCTTGCATATATCAATTTAATTGAAGTGTATGATCTGTTTTATCTATTGTTTGGTCAATGAATAAATTGTAGACTGAATATAGTTCTAAAGCCTAAAAAAGAATCATGGTAAGTTTTCCCTAATAAATTGACAGTGATGGGTTAAAGGTCTAAAATTATGAGTGTAAGGCATTGTTTGCCAAGCTTCTACAGTTGACAGATGTTAATTCAATAAACTAACTTTTATACTATGAGGAGGATTATGCTATGAAGTTCAAGACACTACGTTCTATTGTTCTATTATGTACAATGTTTACACTGGTTCTCTCACTCGCAGCATGCGGCCCAGGCAGTTCAACAACTCCCTCCACAACACCAGCCGAAGCAACACAGGCGGCATCAACAGCTGAAGCAACACAGGCAGCGTCAACAGCCGAAGCAACAAAAGATTTGGGGAATTTCGAATTCTCACTGTCATTGCACGACCCCGCAACCTCCAATAACGGAAAATTCATGCAGGCCTGGGCAGATGAGATCGCTCAGAAAACTGACGGACATGTGAAAATAACACTGTATCCCAGTGGCTCACTTGCTACAGCAGCAGACGTCGGAGAAATGGTTGAAACAGGCGGCGTAGACATAGGTTGGCTGTTCACATCGTTCTACAAGGGACAGTTCCCGCTGACCGACGTCACTACTATACCGCTGGCCGGTTTCACCAATCCCGTTGTCTCCACCAAGGCACTGTGGGATCTTTATGAGAAATATGAACAGGTCAGGAACGAGTGGAAGAACTACAAGGTCCTCAACCTCTATACCAATCCCGGCAATATGTTTGCCACCAGCTCAAAGGAAATCAAATCACCGGCAGATCTGAAGGGCCTCAGCCTCCGTTCACCCGCTGGCCCGATTACGACCTTCGTGACCACTCTGGGAGCAAGCCCCATCGTCATGTCTCCTGCAGATCTTTATGAAGCTCTGCAAAAGAACAATGTTCAGGGTTTTGTTTTTGAAGAAGCCGGCATCACCAATTTCAAGCTGCAGGAAGTCACAAAATACATATACGATATGCCCATGTACACCGGTACATTCGGCATCGTCATGAACTTGGACAAATGGAATTCCCTGCCTCCGGAGTATCAGAAGGTATTGGAGGAAACCACCCAGAAAGCAGGCTCCATCGTTGCTGCCGAGAAATTTGATGAAGCTGCGAAAGCTGCCCGTAAGGTCATCACGGATGCGGGCGCCCAGTTCATAACCCCCACTGAGGAGGCCAAAGCTGAATTCCAGAAGATAGCTGATGGAGTAGCTGCAGCTTGGCCGGATACAATCAAGGTTGAAGGCATTGACGCAAAGGCATATCTTGAAGACGCAAAGGCTATGGCAGCGAAATACAAATAAACTATTCGACAAAGCTGAAGAATCCCGGCCGGACTGCTAATCCCCGGTCGGGATTTGTTTATTCCAGTATCATATCCCTTGCTACTTAAATGAGCAAATCGAAAGGAATGGTATATACTCATGTCTGCAGCCACCATTGGAATTCTAGCTATTATTGTTTTTTTGGTTTTGATTTTCCTGGGTATGAACATCGGACTGGCATTACTGTTGGTAGGTTTTTTGGGTTATGCCATGATAGTAAATCCTGCGGCAGCAATCGGTCTGCTGCGAAAGGTTCCTTCCACCCAGGCAAGTACATATACGTTTATTGTCATACCCCTGTTTATACTAATGGGCAATTTCGCTTTCCGGGCAGGATTGTCAGGCGCACTGTACCAAGCTGGAAATAAATGGCTTTCAAGACTTCCCGGCAGCCTTGCTTGCGGAACTATCGCAGCAAGTGCAGGCTTTGGAGCCATATGCGGTTCCTGTGCAGCCACCTGTGCAACAATGGGAACCATTGCACTTCCTGAAATGAGGAAATACAAATATGCCGACAGGCTTTCAACCGGTTCGATTGCCATGGGAGGTACTCTGGGTATCCTGATACCCCCAAGTACACCTATGATAATCTACTGCATCATGGCTGAGACATCAATCGGAAAAATGTTTGCTGCCGGCGTTTTGCCCGGTATTATGCTGGCTGCTCTGAGTATACTCACCATAGTAATCATGGTCAAATTAAGGCCGGGTATAGCACCCCCACCTACAAAATGCTCATGGAGGGAAAGGTTTGCCTCCCTGAAGGGTCTCATTGGTGTCGTTATACTGTTCGGAGCTGTACTTGGAGGAATGTTTACGGGCTTCTTTTCGGTCAATCAGTCTGCTGCAGTTGGTGCCTTCCTTGCACTATTACTGATGGCTGTGAATAAAAACCTCACCTGGCATACCTTTACGATGGCTTTGAAGGATACGGTGACAACCTTTGCAATGACATTCCTCATTCTTATCGGAGCAAGTGTATTCAGCAATTTCCTGGCTATTACAAAAATACCCATGGTGCTGGCAGATTCTCTAAAATCTATGGATGTCTCTTTCGCTGTCGTCCTTGTTATAATGACTTTGGTCTATATAATCCTTGGCATGCTAATGGATGAACTGCCAATGATACTGCTGACAGTGCCAATATTTCTGCCTATCGTTGCCAGTTATGGAGTCGACTTTATCTGGTTCGGCATATATATTATTCTTGTCATGGAGCTAGGTGCCCTCGCACCTCCGGTCGGCCTGAACTGTTTCATAATACAGGGTATTTCCAAGGACATACCGCTTAGTACGGTTTATAAAGGTGCACTGCCCTTTGTAATTACCATCCTGGTCGGAATTGTCTTAATCTACTTTTTCCCGCAGATTGTAATGGTTCTTCCGAACCTGATAGGAGGTTAATATATGATAAAGGTTGGTAAAATCATAAACAAGATAACATTTATCATGAGCTTGGTCAGTTATGGGGGAGTTGTTGCAATCATGCTACTGAATGTTATCGATGTAGTCATGAACAAGACAGCCAACAAACCTGTCACCGGTGCTTATGAGATAACTGAAGTACTGCTGCTTTGTACAGTTATGGCCTCCTTTGCCTATGGGCAATCAAAGAAGTCCCACATCAACATGACCATGTTCGTAAAACCTATGCCGAGGTTTTTAAGGTTCTTCTTGTTCGGCCTGATGGGCCTATTATCAACGGCTACTGCTCTTGCTGTAAGCTATGCCGCCATTCTGCAGGCGCAGTCGGCCTTATCAAAGGGATCTGTCACAAGCGTGCTGATGATACCCTTGTATCCTTTTTACGGTGTAGAAGCCTTTGCAATGTTCATATTTGCCCTGGTACTCCTTTATGATACCATACTGGCTTTCGCCGCAATATTCAGCAAGAAATATGAGGAGATAGTAACCTCCAACTGGGCATGATTTGATTATTGGCAGGAATGGTGTAAATGCAGACAAAAGGAGAATTATAATGGGCTTTAAAAAAGATTTTATGTGGGGAGCGGCATCTGCTGCCCATCAGGTAGAGGGAGCTTATTTGGAGGATGGGAAAGGTCCTGGCATATGGGATACAATCGCACATGAAAAGGGAAGGGTTGCCCATGGAGAAAACGGAGATGTAGCCTGTGACCATTATCACAGATATAAGGAAGATGTAGCCAACATGAAGAAAATCGGTATCAGGCATTACCGTTTTTCAATCAGCTGGCCAAGATTATTGCCCGATGGAACGGGCGCTGTAAATCCTGCCGGCATAAGGTTCTATTCAGATTTGGTGGACGAACTGCTGGCCAATGATATTACTCCTATGGTAACACTATATCATTGGAACTATCCTGATACCTTATACCATAAGGGCGGATGGCTCAATGAAGAAAGCTCCGACTGGTTTGCAGAGTATGTCCGGGTAGTAGTGGATAGTTTGTCTGACAGGGTGCGGTACTGGATGACTTTTAATGAACCGCAGATTTTTATGGGATTGGGATATCGCCTGGGCATACATGCTCCTTTTGAACACTATAGTAATGAACAGCTTATCAAAATGACACACAATATTCTTAAGGCACATGGAAAGGCTGTAAGGATAATACGCCAAAATTCCAAACTCGAAGCAAAGGTAGGTATGGCACCAACAGGCGACTGCTATCTTCCAATAAATGACTCGGATGAAGCTGTCAGTGAAGCAAGGGCAAAAAGCATGGCAGTAACAGAACGGAATTTCATCATGAGCAACAGATGGTGGGCAGATCCTGTTTTTCTTGGCGAATATCCCAAGGAAGGCTATGCGATATTTGGCGATTTGATGCCGGTCATTGAAGAAGGAGATATGGAACTTATATCCCAACCTTTGGATTTTTACGGCTACAACGCTTATCAGGGGACAATAACCCACGGTACTTCAGATGCCTATGACGAATATGGGTTCCAGGGGTCTCCAAAAACAGCCTTTGGTTGGAATCTGACTCCGAGTGTGTTGTACTGGTCCTCGAAATTTCTGTTTGAAAGATATAAAAAGCCGATCATCATAACCGAAAACGGCATGGCGGGGTTGGATTGGGTGCATTTGGACGGTAAGGTACATGACAGCTACAGAATTGATTTCCTGCACAGATATCTCCTCGAATTGAAAAGGGCTGCCGATGAGGGAGTCGATATCATGGGATATACCTGCTGGTCCATCATGGACAACTTTGAGTGGGCATCGGGATTTGATATAAGATTCGGCCTGATACATGTGGATTATAGGACCCAAAAGCGAACCATCAAGGATTCCGGCTATTGGTATAAAGCTGTGATCGAGAGTAATGGTGAAAACTTATAAGCAGGGTTTATTGTAATGAAAATGACAGATCAGGGTGTGAATGGATGGATAGAAAAATCGGAATAATTGCTAATGATGTGAAGGTGAAAAACACAATAACGGAGTTATTCCCGGATGATATAAGCCGTGGGGACATCATGATAGAGCTCATGGACTCCGGCAATGAAGAAAAATTAGGAAAAAAACTTGAAAGTAATGGCGCCAAAGCGATTATAGCAAGGGGCGGCGGCTACAGGTCAACCGTTGGAAAGGTAAATATTCCGGTTATACATTTCAAAATTACAACGCTTGATATTTTAACTGCACTAAATAAAGCGGACAGGCATGGCAAGGATATTATACTTTTTGTGTCAGACTTCTATTATTTTGATTATAATGAGTGGAAGGATTTGATAAGTTCAAATGTTATAATTGAAAAAATTTATGCCAGAAAAGGTATTGAAGCCAATGTTGATAAATACCTTGAGAGAAAAGATCAGGTAATAATCGTGGGGGAATGGATCCCCTGCAGGTATGCCAAAACTCTGGGTATGGAGCATGTAGCTATAGAAACAAGCAGGGAATCCATACTGGAATGCTTCGGATATACCCGGGAAATTGTTAATAGCCTTTATGATCAAAAATATAGGAATGAAGTTCTGAATACTACCCTGGATGGGGTTCATGATGCTGTTGTAGCTATAGATAAGGAAGGCGGGATCATACTCTTTAACAAAAGAGCCCAGGAGTTATTGAAAAAGAGCAGCAATGAGATTATTGGCAAGCTGTTGACGGATGTTTATCCAGAGCTGTCGTTCTTGCTGGATATACTTGAAAGTAAGAAAAACAGGAACAATGAGATAATTCATATAAAAAAGAATATTGTAGCAGGCAATACTTCACTATTGGTCGTTGAAGGTAATATTGAAGGTGTCCTGTGTTCATTTCAGGACATAACAAAGCTTCAGAATATAGAAAAAAAGATAAGGTTTGAACTGAATAAAAAAGGATTGATAGCTAAATTTCATTTTTCCGATATTATTGCCTATGACCCGGCAATGCAGGAAACAATTTCCAAGGCCATCATGATCGGCCAGACAGACAGCACTGTCATGATATATGGAGAGAGCGGCACTGGGAAAGAGATGATAGCACAAAGCATACATAACATAAGCGACAGGATAGATGAACCCTTCGTGGCAATCAATTGTGCCGCTTTGACTGAAAGTTTATTGGAAAGTGAACTGTTCGGATATGAGGAAGGTGCTTTTACAGGAGCAAGGAAAGGCGGAAAGCCTGGACTGTTTGAGCTTGCACATGGCGGGTCAATTTTTTTGGATGAGATCAACAGCATATCTCTCAACCTTCAGGCTAAACTGCTTAGAGTCCTTGAAGAAAAGGAAGTAATGAGAATTGGATCGGATTATGTTATTCCTTTGGATATAAGAGTTATAGCAGCTGCTAATGAGGGACTCAAGGCTAAGGTGAAAGCAGGCAAATTCAGAAAGGACCTCTTTTACAGGTTGAATATCATGGAGGTTCATATCCCCCCGCTCAGAGACAGGACAAAGGATATCCTTCCGCTTTTTGGTTATTATCTGCAGGCATTGAACAAGGGACCGGAGAAAATGGATATCAATAAGGAAATTGAAGTGAAGCTTCTGGCCTATGATTGGCCTGGAAATGTGCGTGAGCTGAAAAATATTGTACAAAGATTTATGCTTTTCAATGAAATCGAGCTGGATGGAAATGAAACCGTCTTTGATGATAAGATTTCATATGAGAAACCCGAAGATTTCTCATATGAGAAGCCTGCAGATGAGGAACCATTTGATTTAAAGGAAATCAGCCGTATGGTCGAGGAAAAGGTTATAGAAATGCTTTTAGGCAAGGGGATGACAAAGTCAGAAGTTGCAAAAAAGCTGGGAATCAGCAGAACTGCATTATGGAATAAAACAAAACAGAAGGAAGAGAAATGAACCACTGTCAACAAAAGTTTACGCGGTGTAAACAATTGTTGACATATGGGGAGCGGAACAATATATCAAAAAACGAGAAACCCTATAAAAACAGGCTTAGAGGCCTGTATTTTTTTTGGCATAATAATTGCATTGCTATTTCTATATCACATAACAGGGGACAAAAATGAGACGGGAGTGTAATAATGAAGAAATTAATGACCGGAAATGAAGCAATAGCCCGTGGGGCATGGGAGGCAGGCGTAAGATTCGCTTCCGCATACCCGGGGACGCCAAGTACTGAAATACTTGAGAATACCGCAAATTATAAGGGTGACATCCTTGCGGAATGGGCGCCCAATGAGAAGGTTGCCATGGAAGCGGTAATAGGGGCATCAATGGCAGGGGCAAGAGCCTTTGCATCAATGAAGCATGTGGGGCTGAATGTTGCGGCAGATCCGCTGCTAACCTTTGCCTACACTGGCGTTAACGGAGGTATGGTTGCAATCACTGCCGATGAACCGGGTATGCATTCATCACAAAATGAGCAGGACAACAGGCATTATGCCAGGATTGCAAAAATACCGATGCTTGAACCGGCAGACAGTCAGGAAGCCAAGGATATGATGAAGGAAGCCTTCGCAGTAAGTGAAGAGTTTGATACTCCAGTGCTGATGAGGCTGACAACAAGGGTGTGCCATGCCAAGGGTATTGTTGAATGCGGTGATCGGGATAATGTAGAAATTAAGCCTTATGAAAAAAACGTAAAAAAATACATAACCAATCCCAGTAATTCCAGGGCTTTGAGAGTAAAAATCGAGGAAAGGATGCAACGTCTCCTGGACTTCTCGAACAATACTCCTTTGAATCGTATTGAATGGAATGACAGGAAGGTTGGAGTAATCGTCTCGGGAACACCATACTTTTTTGCACGTGAAGTGTTTGGTGATACTGTATCCTATCTGAAACTGGGCTTTACTTACCCACTTCCTGCGGAAAAAATCAAGGAGTTTGCAAGTAAGGTAGAAAAAATATATGTTATTGAAGAAAATGATCCACTGATTGAAGAACAGGTAAGGATGCTGGGCTTTGAATGCTTTGGAAATAATTTGTTCCCCCCCTACGGAGAAATGACATCGGATGTTATAAGGAAAGCTGTGTTTGGTGAGACCTTCAAAACAATTGATTTCGATGAAGACAAGGTCGTGGCAAGGCCACCGTCCTTATGCTCGGGCTGCCCCCACAGGGGTTTTTTCTATGAACTTTCAAAAAGGAAAAATATAATAGCATCAAGCGATATAGGCTGTTATGGTATGGGCTATGCCGAGCCGTACAATGCATTGGACTGGAGCATATGCATGGGCTCGGGCGTCAGTGCTGCACATGGCGCACAGCAGGTGCTGAACATGAAGGACGGAAATAAAACGAGAGTTGTTTCAGTGATGGGAGACTCAACCTTTTTCCACATGGGTATCAACTCCCTCATTGATGTGGTCTACAACAGGAGCAATTCAATACATGTAATACTGGACAACCGCATTACCGGTATGACCGGGCATCAGGAAAATCCGGGTACAGGCTATACATTGCAGGGTATGGAAACAAAGGAAATAGATATCGAAAATCTTGTCAGAGCTTGCGGCATGGACAATGTCATGTCAATCGATCCAAACGACCTCAAGGCGGTAAGAAGTGCGCTGGACTGGGCAATCAGCCTGGATGAACCTTCAGTTATAATTACCAGGTGGCCTTGTGTACTGAAGAAGCTGACAAAGCAGGATAAAGAGGAATTCAAGGATGTTTTCAAGAGTCAATGTGAAGTGGACACAGAAAAGTGTTCCGGCTGCAAAATGTGTCTAAAAGCTGGATGCCTGTCCATATCCTTTGACAAATCAAAAAAGAAGGCCTTAATTGATCCCGAGACCTGTGTTGGTTGTGAAGTGTGCCTTCAGGTATGTCCTGTAAAAGCAATCGGAAAGGTGGAGAAATAACATGACAAAAAGTATTCTTTTGGTTGGAGTCGGAGGACAGGGGACCATACTTGCCAGCAAGCTTCTTACAACAGGCCTTATGGAAGCGGGCTATGATGTCAAAATGAGCGAGATACATGGAATGTCCCAGAGAGCAGGGGCGGTATCTTCGCAGGTAAGATATGGAGAGAAGGTTGAATCACCTGTTATTGAGATAGGCGGTGCTGATATTCTTATAGCCTTTGAAAAAATGGAAGCCCTGAGGTGGCTCAAATATCTGAAACCGGATGGAAAGGTCATATTGAATGATTATGAAATAAACCCAATGCCTGTTCTCGCATCTAAAGTGGATTATCCCCAGGGAATCATAGAAGAGATATCCTCCAAGGTTTCCACAACGGTCATTGATGCTGCAAAACAGGCAGTAGGGCTTGGAAATTCAAAGGTTATGAATGTCATTTTATTAGGCACTATTATAAAATCAATGGGGCTGGAAGACATAAACTGGGACAAGATCATCAGGGATAATGTCAAGGAGCAGTTTATTAATCTGAATCTTAAGGCAATAGAGTTAGGTAAGAGCCTGGTCTGAAAACGTGTTATGAAAGAATCACATAATCATTATGAGTTTGATCAAACGAATCGTAAAAAGACGTGCACCAAAGTGTGCGTCTTTTTTTGCGACAGGCGGTTTCTTTTGTGCAATAGTAACAATTCTATTGCATATTTTTTCACTTTTAGGTGGTTCATTTTAATAAATAATCAAGGTATAATATATCTACCATGTTGTATCAAGGAAATTTTAAAAGGCATAATACAAAAAAATAATTGAAAAGAGGTTTATGTTATGGCAGTTGAATTTAACCCCATGAGAAGCTTGATTTATGTTGATGTTTGTAAGGAAGAATACAGGCACAGACTAAAACATTGGCTGCATCGTTACCATATCACAGACAGCATTTCACAATTTGGACCATATGTTTCGAAGTATGCATTTTATGGTGCCCTTCCTGTACCGCCGGAGGGTGAAAGATTCGGAACCTGCAGGATGCAGCTTACTGAGCACTACTGGATGATAAACCCCATGACCGAATTGCAGAAGTATAAGGCATTCAATGAATATTTCCCGATGGACGTCCTGAAATGGCAGGGGAATATTCCGGATGGCGGTCAGTCAAATGCGGCGACTGGTGATGATGCAAGGGCAGCCGGCGGCGGAGAGTGCCCTCCATTTATATTCTGCTTTGTCCCCGTATGGTGGGAAGAGGACTTCAAAGGCAGCAAGAGGACAGTAGAGGATGGACCCAATTACCGCTGGCAGTTTGCAATGAAATATCCGGAAGGTGTTTCTGCAGAAGCCGGAGACAAATGGTTTTACGAGGAAGTTATTCCGAAGTTCGCAGATATGCCTGAAGTAACAAGGATCCTGACCAGCAAGGTAATAAAAGAAGTAAATCATGCCCATATGCACCGTGTCGTTGAGATGTGGTTCGATGGTCCGACTGACTGGTACAAGGCCGCTGTGGATAAGGCAAAAGCCATCAAAAAGCCCGATTGGGCAGAACAGGCCCAGTTCCCGTATCTCAGACCATATTTCAATTTTGCCAGCCTGTTCCTGACTGATACCGCAGACAGTGACAACTTGGCACAGCACCGCGGATATATCACAATGAGATAAAAACAAAGTTTCAAATAACAAAAAGACGTATTCTAAAGTACGTCTTTTTTGTTCCATAGAAAGAAGGACAGAGATATGCAAAACTTCACATTTTTCTCACCAACAGAAGTGATCTTCGGGAAAATCACCGAACTGTCAACCGCAGATCAAATCAAAAAATTCGGCGGTTCACGTGTCATGATCGTATATGGAGGAGGCAGTGTTGTTAAAAGCGGCCTTCTGGATAGAATTCAACAGTTGCTTAAAAAGGAAGGACTTCCTTATACTGCTCTGGGAGGGGTAAAACCAAATCCCCGACTGTCATTAGCCAGAACCGGTATTGAGCAGGCAATCAGCTTCGGAGCGGATTTTATCCTGGCAATCGGAGGTGGGAGCGTCATCGATACAGCCAAAGGTATAGCGCATGGTGTATCCAACCCTGAAACTGATATTTGGTCGTTTTGGACAGGAGATGCCGTTGTAAAAAAGAGTCTGCCTGTCGGTGCAATATTGACCATATCTGCTGCCGGAAGTGAGACAAGTGATTCAGCCGTGCTTACTAATGATGTGACCGGTTCAAAACGAGGTTTGAGGTCGGAGCTGAACCGCCCCAAATTTGCCATAATGAATCCGGAATTGACGTACACCCTGCCGAAATACCAGATTATATGCGGTGTTGTAGATATAATGATGCATACTCTGGACAGATATTTTACATCTGTTGATGGCAATGAGCTTACGGACGAGTTCGCCGAGTCACTTTTACGGGTTGTGATCAGAAATGGGGAGGTTGCTGTCAATAACCCCTGTGATTATAATGCAATGAGCGAGCTGATGTGGAGTGGAAGCATATCACACAATGGACTTACTGGCCTTGGCAGGGCTTCTGACTTCGCACCGCACCAGCTTGGCCATGAACTGAGCGCCAAATTTGATGTTGCACATGGGGCCAGCCTATCCGCAATATGGGGTTCGTGGGCAAAATATTGCTATCTGGAAAAGCCGGAACGTTTCGCTCATTTTGCCCATAAGGTATGGGGAATCGAAGAAAGCAGAGCCGATGCTGCTGCACTTGCGGCTATCGATAAAACTGTTTCTTACTTTGCATCCATCGGTGCACCAACCTGTTTTTCGGAACTGGGAATTGGTATCCAAAACGAAGAAACATTATATGAACTGGCTGAGCGCTGCATGTATTATGGAAAGAGGAAAATTGGGCAATTCAAGGTGCTTGACAGGGAGGACGCCTATTGCATATTCAAAATGGCCAATCGCTGAGGTACATTTAATCCATGGTTAAAAGTTTCCACAGGGCTAATATTTAAAATATAATCAATATATATCGAATATATTGTTATATAAAAGTATTGGCTCTTTATTTTATAATAAGGCAGTGGTGTGATGGATGAGGCATCAAAATTTCATACAGTCCGGGGCTATCAACTGCTGGAACAGAACAAAAAGCTGTTGACGCCTGCCATGGAGGACTATCTGGAGATGATATTCAGAAATAGCCTTGTAGAGGGATATATGCGTATCAATACCCTTTCTGAATTGTTGAATGTTGCAGCACCATCTGCGACAAAAATGGTACAGAAACTGAATGCGTTGGGGCTGCTTGAATACAAGAAATACGGGATCGTTTTCCTTACGCAAAATGGAAGAGAAATTGGAGAATTCCTTTTACAGCGACACAATATCATTGAGATGTTTTTAAAAAATCTGGGCGATAGTGAAAGCCTTTTGGTTGAAACAGAGCTAATTGAACATAATATTTCCGTCGCTACACTTAATAAAATAAATGTCTTTAATAGATTTCTCGAGCAAAACCCCGATATTATTCATAAATACGAGCAATTCGCAACCGATTCGGTATTATAGACGGGATTGGTCTAAAATGCAGTTAAAATCAAAAGTACTGAATTATGTCATGTAACATTCTATTTAATGCAAACATATTGTAGTTTAGGTAAACAAAATTAGTCTGGACTAAAGTATATGGAAGAATTGGTTATCAGAAGGGTTATAGCACAGAGCAACAAGGGCGTTTTCTGGAATACAAAAACCTTACTTAAGTTCCTCGGACCCGCTTTTATCATAAGTGTCGCATATATCGATCCTGGAAATTTCGCTACAAATATCAGTGGAGGCTCGAAATTCAATTATAATCTGCTATGGGTAATTCTATGGAGTAACATGATGGCTATTTTCCTTCAATCCATGTCGGCAAAGCTCGGTATAGCAACCGGCTGCAATCTGCCTCAAATGTGCGCAAAGGTTTTTAAAAGAAGAACAAATTGGTGTTTCTGGGTGGTTGCGGAGCTTGCGGCAATGGCTACCGACCTGGCAGAATTTATCGGCGGTACGCTGGGATTCTATCTTGTGTTCAATATTCCGATGGCTTATGCCGGGTTGATTACCGCCACACTGACTTTCATCATTGTTTATATGAGCAAATATGGTCAAAGGGTCATAGAGGTCATCATCTCCCTATTGGTGGCTGTTATTTTCATTTCCTACACAATAGAACTATTTTTGGCAAAACCTGATTGGGGAGCTGCAGGAATACATATGTTGATTCCATCCATGCCTGATGGAGAGGCTGTGATGATCGCCGTCGGAATGCTTGGAGCCACTGTCATGCCCCATGTAATCTACCTGCATTCCCAACTGGTACAGCACAGAAACAAGGATTCGACCAATGATGATAAGAAAAAGCATTTCAAAATGGCGAGGTTGGATATCACTATTGCAATGAACATAGCGTTTGTTGTTAATGCAGCAATGGTTATTGTGTCGGCAGCTGTTTTTTTCAAAAACGGAGTTGTTGTAGATTCCATCGAGCAAGCCCACCATTCACTGTCACCCTTATTGGGTGCTGCATCAAGCGGCTTCTTCGGTTTGGCACTTATAGCCTCCGGGCTTTCATCCGCTGCAGTAGGGACCATGGCGGGGCAGACTATAATGCAGGGATTTGTCGGGTTGAAAATCAATGATAATATTACAAGGCTTGTTACAATGCTTCCCGGTATGCTTATAATAGCAATTGGATTAAATCCTATACAGGTCCTGGTATTAAGCCAGGTCACCTTAAGCTTTGTATTACCTGCCGCAATAATTCCAATGCTTTTGATTACCAGACGCGAGGATATTATGGGCGCATTGGTGAATAAACCTGTAACCAATGTGGTGGGATGGATGATTACAGGTGTTATAATTGCCGCGAATGTTGTGTTGCTGCTTCTAACCTTCACAGGGAAAGTTCTGTTATAAGGACAAAAAAAAATTGATTAAAACAATTACACAGTGTTAATCTATAATTGTATTAATTTTGTTATCCCAGTATATTAATATTATGACGAGGAGGTTGGCTTAAATGGATGAATTAAGGGAAAACCCCTTTTATTTAAATAATGAAGATATAGATTGGATAAGGAACACTTTGGGCGGTATGTCCATTGACGATAAAATAGGGCAGCTGTTTTGCCTCGTAGGTTATGCAAGTGATGAACAATATTTTAGCTATATAACAAAGGAACTGAAGGTCGGTGGGCTGATGTGCAGAGCCATGCCAAAAGTCGAAGTTCTTGAGACTGTCAGTATGCTTCAGGAAAACAGCGAAGTACCTGTATTCGTTTCTGCGAATTTTGAAGCGGGTGGTGACGGGATAGCAACAGATGGAACGCATATCGGCTGCCAAATGGCTGTAGCTGCTACAGATGATGTTGAAATGGCATACAAACTTGGCCAGGTATGCGGCAGAGAGGGCTCAGCCCTGGGAGCAAACTGGTCATTTTCTCCTGTTATCGATATTGACCTCAATTTCAGAAACCCAATAACAAATACCAGGACTTATGGATCTGATGCTGAACGTGTATCAAAAATGGGACGTGCTTATATAAAGGGATTGCAGGAAAATGGCATGGCCGCGACCATAAAGCATTTTCCGGGTGATGGAGTTGACGAGAGGGACCAGCATCTTGTCACAAGTGTAAATACGCTTACCTGTGAAGAGTGGGACAACAGTTACGGCAGGCTTTACAGGGAATGCATCGAAGCGGGGCCAATGGCAGTAATGGTCGGGCATATATCACTGCCGGAATATTCAAAGAAATTAAATCCTGCGCTTAAAGACGAAGATATCCTGCCGGCGTCACTTTCATATGAGCTTACTACACTGCTTTTGAAAAAACAGCTTGGGTTTAATGGACTTGTTGCAACCGATGCCACGGCTATGGCAGGCATGGCGATTCCCATGGCGAGATCCGAGGCTGTACCGATGACTATTGCGGCAGGCTGCGATGTATTTATGTTTACACGTAATCTGCAGGAAGATTTCAAATATATGAAAAACGGAATTGAAAGAGGAATTCTAACAGAAGAAAGGTTGAATGAGGCTGTAACGAAAATTCTCGCAATGAAGGCAGCGCTGAAGCTCCACAGGAAGAAAGCCGAAAAAGCTCTTGTTCCATCAATTGCAGCCGCTAACAGTGTAGTAGGCTGCCGGGAACATGTAAAATGGGCAGAAGAGTGTGCAGACAGGTCCATAACGCTTGTTAAGGAAGAAAAGGGCGTTCTCCCCATCAATCCGGGAAAATCCAGAAGGATATTGCTTTATGATATGGAAAGCGGCGAAAATGCTTTCGGTTTTGGTGCAAGTGAGGGAGTGCCGGAGAGATTTATTAAACGGCTTGAAAAGGAAGGCTTCTCAGTTGAGCGGTTCATGCCTGCCAAAGGCTTTGAGGGAATGATGACATCTTTTGATGATTTTGTTTCAAAGTATGACCTTTTGATTTATGTGGCGAACCTTGCGACAAAAAGCAACCAGACCATTGTAAGGATTGAATGGGCTTCCCCCATGGGTGCCAATGTCCCTCTCTATATAAACAGTATTCCTACAATCTTCATCTCACTCGAAAATCCATACCATTTGCTTGATGTCCCCAGGGTAAAGACCTATATCAACACATACGGCTCAACGGATATCATTCTGAATGCGCTTGTCGACAAGCTGACGGGAAGGTCTGAGTTCAAGGGAAAAAGTCCTGTCGATGCATTCTGCGGGAAATGGGATACAAGACTGTAATGCATGGTGGTGCGAGGCTGTAACGCACGGTGGTACGAGGCTGTAACGCATAATGGAACGAGACTGAAATATTAGAATTGAGGTTATAACAAATGCAGATAGAAGCAGTAATATTTGATCTTGACGGAGTTATAGTGAGCACGGACGAATATCATTACAAGGCTTGGAAAAGCATTGCGGATGAAGAAGGCATATACTTTGATGAGCTCATAAACAACCGGTTACGCGGCGTTTCACGCATGGCAAGCCTGGAGATCATACTGGAAAAGGCTTCAAAGGAATACGACATGCAGGGTAAAACCATGCTGGCAGAAAAAAAGAATGCCATCTATCTGGAATTGCTTAAGGACCTTACTCCTGAACATATTCTGCCGGGGGTAGAGGAAGTATTGAAGAGGCTTGTAGCAAAAGGAGTCAGAATCGCCATAGGCTCATCAAGCAGGAATGCACGGTACATCTTAAAACAGATCGGCCTTGAAAAGACTTTTGACTGCATTGCGGATGGTTCGGATATTTCCCGCTCGAAGCCTTTCCCTGATGTATTCCTTAAAGCATCTGAAAAGCTGGGAATCAGCCCTGAACGCTGTATTGTAGTAGAAGACGCTGTTGCGGGTATAGAAGCTGCGAAGGCAGCAGGGATGACTGCGGTAGCGGTGGGGGATGCGGTTGGCAGCGCGGATGCAGATTATAGATTAAAATCAATAACGGACTTGTTATTGGTGCAGCTTCTCTCTGAGTAATAACATAATACCCCTTAAAAAGCATCAAAAAGGCAGGCTATATCGAGTAAAGCCTTGCCTTGGCGATGATGTCTGCAAATAATTGGCACAATCAGACTAAATCAGCAAAAATTCTTAAAAACGTGATAAAATAGCTTAAAATCGGATGTTTACATATGCTATTTACTTAAAGTATAATGATTGAATTGCTGCGCATGATACCTTATAGCAGATAACAGATATTAATTAAGGGTTATTATATGACTACGAGAATAAAGAGGTTTTTAATAGGTAAGCCGCTGAAGAATGAAGCACTGAGCGGCGAAAAATTCGGGGTTTTATGGGGCCTTCCCATACTATCCAGCGACGCAATATCTTCTGTTGCATACGCTGGACAGGAAATACTGATTGTTCTTATTCCTGCGGTTGGAATGCTGGCTTTCAAGCAGCTTACCTTCATATCGGCAGGGATAATAGCACTGCTGGCTATACTTATGATTTCCTACCGCCAGACCATCGATAGCTATCCCAATGGCGGCGGTGCCTTTGTGGTGGCTAAGGAAAATATCGGTCTTATAGCAGGTGTTACTGCAGGATCAGCTCTCAGTATAGGTTATATCCTTACTGTAGCGGTTAGTATCGCATCAGGTGTCGATCAGGTGGTTTCTGCATTTCCTTCACTTAGACAATATACCATACCAATATGCGTACTTGTCATATTTTTAATGACTTTGGGAAATCTGAGAGGCATTAAGGAATCGGCTAAAATTTTCAGCCTTCCTACTTACTTTTTCATTTTTTCCATACTGTTGATGCTGATTGTAGGAACTTTCAGAATAATTGGCGGACATCAGCCTCAGCCACTGCAGGTTGCGCAGGATACACTGCAGCCACTGACACTGTTTCTCGTGCTGAAGGCATTTACCAACGGCTGCGCGGCTTTGACAGGTGTTGAAGCAGTAAGCAATGCAGTGCCCAACTTCAGGGAGCCTTCAGCGAAAAATGCTAAAACCGTCCTTCTTCTGCTTTCCATCCTTGTCCTTATCGTATTCGGAGGAACATCAGTAATTGCGAATTTCTATCCGACCGATCCTGAAAAGGGAGCAATGCTTGTGCAGATTGCTGAAATGATATTCGGACGGAATATCCTGTTTTATATTATAACGGCGTTATCCTTCACAATATTGGTGCTGGCAGCCAACACAGCCTATTTCGGATTCCCCAACCTTATTTCGGTAATGGCTAAAGAGGGTTATCTGCCCAGACAGCTCAATTTACGGGGCGACAGGCTAAGCTATTCAAATGGGATCATACTTTTATCTGCGATTGCAGCATTACTGATAGTAGTATTCAGAGCTAATGTAACATCACTGATCGGACTTTATGCAATAGGTGTATTCATATCCTTTACCCTGTCACAAGCGGGAATGTTCCTGAAATGGATGAGGGAAAAGAATGGCAATTGGAAGGTTAAAGCCGCCATCAATGGTTTTGGAGCTTTAGTGACCTTCATCATTGTCATAGTCATAGCCGTAACGAAATTTACACAGGGAACCTGGATTGTCGTAATAGTAATTCCCATAATGATCTTCCTGATGCTCAAGGTTAAAAGCCATTATGTATCCATACAGAAACAATTGAAGTTAAGTGCGGAAGAGTTGGCGGCAGTTGATATATCCCACGATATATACAGAAACAGGGTTATTGTACCCATTGAAAGCATAAACAAGGCCAGCCTCAGGGCTTTGCGCTATGCAAGGACTATATCGGACAATGTTGTGGCATTCAATGTATCCATCGATGAAGAAACAGGCAAAAAGGTCCGTGAGAAATACAATACTGTAAACTCAGATATTCCTTTGATCATAAAGTATTCACCGTTCAGGAAGGTCGTGGACCCGCTGATCAAATTCATTGAATCGGCTGAATATGATTACCAGAAGGGTGATATCATCACAGTCATACTTCCTCAATTCATGGTTAGAAAGAGATGGAACAATATACTGCATGGCCATACGAGGCTATACCTGGAAAGACAGCTGCTCAAGCACAAACACATAGTTATCGCCACCATGCCGCTGCAACTTAAGGATGACAAACATGTATTGAAGTCTTCAAAATACAAGGACATCTAAGGAGGGCATCGCAGGCAGGGAGGCGCAGCAGTCAGGAAGGCGCGGCGGGCAGGTAGCAGAGCTTCAGGCTTCGTAACAAACAGGCTGTAGTGAAAAGGCTCGCTGCAATCCGGGCGCCGGTTATTCGGCATCCATGCCTCAAAACCGGCGGCTGCACCGTCCGTGGTGCAGCATTATGTTCCTGCTACCGGATTCCATCTTCGCCATTTCACAAACAGCCAGGTTGCATGGGCGAGCAGCTGCCAGAGGCAGCGACCAGCCCTGTAATTGTTCCTTCGCATTCTCAGCCTGGTACCTGCCTGCCACGCCTGCAAAAAAAAGAACCAGGAAACTGTCCGCAAAATATAAATAATAAGAATTAATCTATTATTCTTTTCTTTCATACATCATAGAATATTTAGCCGATTTGAAGCCGATTTTTTTATAAAAACCTTCATTTTCTTCTTCAGTCCGAAGTATATATGTTACTTTGGGATTTGATTCAATAATTGTAGTCACTATTTTTTTGCCAATACCTTTATTTCTATATTTGGAATCAACAACTACATTATTTATCTGACCGTTAAAAACATTATCATATGTACATCTTGCAAATCCAATCATTATCTTGTCATCCCAAGCAGTTACTACATAATGTGAGTTTTCGACCATCATTTCAAGCCTTTTCATATCGGCAGTCTTAGTGCTCCATCCTGCTTCATCAAATAATTCGGTGAGCCTTCTAATAGCAACTTCATTACCTACTCTAATTGAAATCAAATTATTCACCACCAAATATGATTACATCGTAACAAATAAAGATAACGAAGGAACTCAACAATAAATTTGGAATTTATTCAAACTGTAAACAAACTCCAAATGCAGAGTCGGCGGATACGAACAAAGCTGGAAGCCAAGCAATATATTCCGTTGGATATTCAATTTTCACGCAAGCTCGAGAAACATCAATTCCGGCGACGCAACTATTTTGCCGTTTCTTAAAACCACTGCACCGGCAGGCAGAGCAAGTTCGCACAAGTGTATTATTCGGCCTTTTTTTTGAGATCTCGCGCTGCGTTCGGAAACTGTAAAATGGACCAGCTCTGTTTCCGCGAGTTCAGAACCGAGCACGGTTTCAATAAATGGGATATTCCAAAAGGCAGCAGCTGAAAAATAGCTCAAATACTCCTTCATAAAGGAATTATGCTGTGAGGTGTGCAAATTTTCAAGTAGTGCGCAAGATTTCTTGGGTTAGAACTAATATTTTAACTAAATTTGTGCAAATTTTTAATTAATACAAAGTAATTCGGGATATATTCGCTACAATTCACGCATTACTTAAAATTTTGCACACTTAGTCGCAAAAATTCTGATAAAAGAGTGATCGGCAAATTGGGATTTAATTCTCTGGCAGCATCTTATCCTGTAAGGTCCTGTATTCATTCCGAAGGTTGTTCTGTTCAACAAATCACTGTTCATATTTAAGAATAACCATTAGTTCATATAATCAAACTTATATTCATCATACTAAGGGAACTATATATTAATCATGTAATTTGCGATACAATTTCATTACATTATATCAAATATATGGGTACTAAGAAAGCGCGTTCTTAAAAAGAGTGTTCTTAAAAAGAGGGACCAGCGATTCTTTTACTAAAGAATTAACAAGGCAGGCAGGGGTGGTATATGACATCATTGGCACGAGCAGTGAAGTGCTCTGAAGTCCAATATACCACCTCTGCCTGCTACCTGCGATGCCACTTCTACTTGACTATACCCCTACTACTGAACCGCCGCCGTCAATTACAAGCACCTGCCCTGTGATCATGCCAGCCGCACTGCTTGAGAGGAAGCATACTCCAGCAGCAATATCATATGGCTCAGAAAGCTTCTTGAGGGGGATTGGGGCTGTTATCTCTTCCATCATTTCCTTTGGTGCGTTAGCCATGCCTGCTGTTTTAACACCGCCCGGCGCTACGGCATTTACACGTATGTTGTATTTTGCCCATTCGACAGCGCCCTGCCTTGTCAATTGAACGACAGCGCCCTTGCTTGCGCTGTAATGAGCCGAGCACATGGGCTCCTTCATTCCACGTATTCCTGCGATTGAGGCGAAATTAACTATTGAACCCTTTTTCTGAGGAATCATTGATTGTTTCACTACATTCTGCATCATAAAGAAAAGACCTTTGGAGTTTACACCTATTACCTTATCCCATTCATCCTCTGTAAGATCTATTGCCGGACCGCCCCTGAGCAGTCCTGCAGCCTGCACAAGAACTTCGATCTCTCCCATTTCTTCTCTGATCTTCTTTATAGTTGCCGGGATATCTTCCACCTTTGAAATGTCGAGTTGATAAGCACGGGCGGTCCCCTTCTTTTGAAGCTCTTTTTCTGATTCTGCCAGTGTATCCGTCATTATGTCGATGATAGCAACCCTGGCACCGCTTTCAACAAGCAGTTCGGCGCATGCATATCCGATACCCCTTGCTCCGCCGGTGACTACGGCAACTTTGCCGTCAAATCTGATATCCATACAATTACCTCCGTTTATAATTTAAATATTTGCTTTCGGATTGGACCTGCAGCTTGAAAATATAAAATGTCGTTAATTCGGTAGTAACATTTTACCACCTGCACCAACCGGATTCAACATAACCTGGAAGGTTTTCGTATTTGAATAAGCAACGAATCAATGCTTTGTAAAAAATTAATATAATAGCACTACAAAAAGCAGTAGATGCTTTTGTAGTGCTATTAGTATTAAGACGTTTTATTATGTTAAGTGGGATAGTACCATAAGGGGGCGATGCCAAATTAAATCAGGTATCTTAAGTAGATATACACCGTACTTATTACTATGGTAATCAGCATGATCGGGAATGCAACCTTAAAGAATTGGCCAAAGGTTATCTTGTGGCCATGTTCTTCAGCCATTCCTGTTGCAATTACATTTGCGCTGGCACCTATTATGGTACCGTTTCCGCCGAGGCAAGCCCCAAGAGACAATGCCCACCATACCGGAGCCAGATCCATGCCTGTCATCATTCCCATATCCTTAACAAGCGGTATCATGGTTGCAACGAAAGGTATGTTATCGATGAAGGCTGAGGCAATGGCGGATACCCATAAAATAGACAGTGTTGTGAGGACAAGATCTCCATGGGTCAAATCAATGACTCCTTCGGCCAATAATTTGATTATGCCTGTTTCTTTAATACCGCCGACCATTATGAACAGACCGACAAAGAAAAATATGGTCTTCCATTCCACCTCGTGCAGGACTTTCTCCATTTTAACACCTGATATAAGAAGCAGAAGAACTGCTCCACCAATTGCTATTGTTGCAGATTCGAAATGTAGAACGCCATGTAATACAAAGCCCAGAATAGTAATACAGAGTACAACAAGGCTCTTTACAAGAAGCTTGCGATCCTTGATACATTCATTTTCATTCATTTCCAATACTTTGGCTTTGGCTTCAGGTGTCGTGTGCAATTTTTTTCTATAAATCAGGACCAGGATATAGGTTGTTATAAATAGCATGGGTATGGCTATGACTGCGGCGTTATTTACGAAGTCCATGAAGCTTAGGCCGACAGAGCTTCCTATCATTATATTAGGAGGGTCTCCGATAAGCGTAGCAGTACCGCCCACGTTTGATGCAAAGATCTCTGATATGATGAAAGGAACCGGATTGATCTTTAGATCCTTTGCAACACTCAGGGTGACGGGAAGTATGAGCAGTATAGTCGTAACATTGTCAAGTAACGCCGAAAGCAAGCCTGTTATCAATGAAAGCAGGATGATTATCCTTACTGGATCTCCTTTTGCTGCTTTGACTGTTTTTACAGCGAGATACTCGAATACCCCGGTCCTTTTCGTTATCATGACTATGACCATCATGCTGATGAGGAGTCCAAGGGTGTTGTAGTCAATTTCCATAAAGGCGGTTTCCTGAGACAGGATTCTTAATAGAACCATAAGTGACGCACCTGACAACGCTACTACCGTCCTGTCCAGCTTATCCCAAATGATCAGTGCATAAGCAATTACGAAGATGGCTCCTGATATGACCATCTGCAGTGTGGAATTTTCCATTTCTTCCTCCTTAAGTTTTGTTTAATAAAGCTTTCCCAAAGCATTTCAGGTTTAGTTGAGCACAAGTCCTTTTGGAATACAAAAAGGGTGGGAACCCGTAAAAAAAAACGGGTTTCCCACCCCAGAAACCTTAACTCTTGAAAGCAGACAACCTGTCCGCCCAACCGAAACAGCCTTATTGATTTACGTAATTATAACATGGACCTTCTTAAGAATCAATCCTGATTTTAAACTATTTTCTACATGTTTATAAACAAGGTGATAGACTGGTGTCAAGCTGGTTTGGAATAATACATCATAATCAAGAAGATAATATAAATTACACGTAAAAGCGCAAAATGGAGGACATGTTATTGAAGGATTATCGGAAATCGATCAAAGGCTTTTTTCTTTTCAGTGAACCGGAATCTATTGAGAAATTCATCTTGAGGGAAAGCAAACGGGAAGATGTCGGGAATAAGCCTGAGGGGAAAGGCCAGACCTCCAGAACTGAAACAGGCCCAACCGCAAGCCCGACAGCCGGTAAGACAGAGGACAAGGCAGCCGGTAAGACAGAGGACAAGGCAGCCGGTAAGACAGAGGACAAGGCAGCCGGTAAGACAGAGGACAAGGTAGCCGGTAAGACAGGTGACAAGGCAGAAAGATCGAGAAGTAAAGATAATGCCGGTAAGGAACAAAGGGAAGCCTACATGGAGCCCGTGAGCACTGATCTTTCGGTAAACCTGCGATATATGAAAAAGGTCTACAGCATTCCGGAGAACGGTGACATGATCCTAAGGGAGTTCGACATAGTTGTAAAGGACAAGGTTATTCCTGCATTCATGCTTTTCTTTGACGGAATGGTCGACCGCAAGGTAATCAACGACGATATACTACAACCGCTGATGTTGCTCTCCAACCTTGATATTAAAGGGAACAGCAGAGACATATCGAAATTCATCCTGAGCCATATAATGCCGCATAATCAAGTTAAAGAGACGAAGGAATATAGGGAAGTCATTGATGAAATCAATTTTGGCGGCTGTGGCATATTCGTCGATGGTATCAACTCCGCCTTTGCAGCAGATGTTAAGGGATGGGAACACAGGGGCGTTGAAAGGCCCAATACGGAAACGGTCTTAAGAGGCCCCCAGGAGGGTTTCACTGAAATTCTCAGAGTGAATACAGCGTTGATAAGAAAGACATTGAAGGATGAGGATCTGATTGTAGAGAACGTTGAAATCGGCAGGAGGAGTAAGACCCCCTGCTCAATTCTTTATATTAAGGATATAGCCAACAAAGAGCTGGTGGGTGAGGTCAGAAGAAGGCTTAAGAGTATTAAAACTGACTATATAACAGACTCGGGGGAGCTTGAGCAATACATGGAGGACAGCACCGTACTGCCTGCCCCGCAGGTGATTGCCACGGAACGACCGGATCGTACCGCTGCCCTGCTTGGGGATGGCAGGGTTGTAGTGATTCTTCACGGCAGCCCTTTTGCCTTAATTGTACCTGCAACGATAACGGATCTTGTACATTCAGCTGAAGATGCATATCTAAGGTTCCCATATGTAAATTTTCTCAGGATTATAAGGTATACCGGCATCGTATTGTCACTTTTGCTCCCGGGTTTATATATAGCCATAACCAATTACCACCAGGAGATGATACCCACCGATCTTCTTTTTGCAATAGAAGCATCAAGGGAAAAGGTTCCATTTCCTTCTATTGTTGAGATAATGATTATGGAATTCGCCTTCGAGTTGATACGTGAAGCGGGAATAAGGATACCAGGGCCTATTGGGCCGACACTGGGCATAATAGGTGCATTGATACTTGGACAAGCTGCTGTAGCTGCAAGTATTGTCAGTCCCATCCTGATAATCATTGTTGCTGTGACCGGCATTGGCTCTTTTGCAATACCGAACTATTCCTTCGGCATAATGTTCAGGCTTTTGAGGTTCGGATATATCTTGCTGGGAGGAATTGCCGGATTCCTGGGAATAGCTCTGGGAGTTTTCATACAGGGGCTCTTCCTGGTCCAGTCGGTGTCCATGGGAGTGCCCATGTTGGTTCCGCTTGCGCCAAAAACTGCTGATAATTCAGGTAATGGGCTGATCAGGACTCCTGTATGGAAGCAGGAGGAACGTGCGGATTATTTGAACACACAGGATGATAGAAAGCAGCCGAAAATAAGCAGAAGGTGGGTGGGCAAAAGCAAGGCAGGCGATAACGACGAGCAATGAGAGGAGTCGTGTTACATGGATAAAGAGATTAGATTTGGAAAATATGAAGCTGTTTGTATTACTATGGTTTTACTGTCAATGCAGGTTTTTCTGAATCTTCCAAGGTTGATGATGGAAGCCGCATGGACCGCTGCGTGGATCCTCACCGCGTACATCTCAATTGTAGCCTTACTGCTTTTCATGTTGATTGCGAGGCTTTATAGACGCTTTGAGGGAAAAGACCTCCTTGATATCGGAGAACATATAGCGGGGACTCCCGGCAGGGTTATAACCGGTATCCTGCTTCTTTTATTCTTTCTTTATATAGCGCCTGTCATTATGAGAGAATTCTCGGAAAATATAAAGATAATATCGCTTAGCAATTCACCATTGAGTTTTGTCATGCTTTTTTTTATAACTGGAATGTTCGTGGGTGCATACCTTGGTATTGAAGCGATTGTGCGGTTCAGCGCCATTGCTGTACCAGTTGTTGCGGTGGGATATGCTTTTTTGATTGCAGGCTCCGCAAAAAACTTTGACTTTTCAAGGATCACCCCGATCCTTGGAAGTGGACCATATGAGATATTCATAAAAGGGCTGCCAAGAATATCAATATTTGCAGGAATAGTATTGCTTTATTTCATGTTTCCGTATATTAAAACAAACAGGAACTTTAAAAGTGCAGGATTAAGCAGTATAGCCATAGGGGGGGTATTTTTTACTTTAGGGGTACTGGCGTTTTCACTTGTATACCAGTACCCGACAGGGACAGAAAACTTCCTTCCTGTTTACCAGCTTAGCCGACTGATTGAATTCGGCAGGTTCTTCGAGCGTGTGGAATCCATATTTTTATTGCTGTGGGCTATATCCGCCCTTATGTATCTAAGTACGATGCTGTTTATCATATCACATATCTTCAAAAAGACTTTCAGACTAAATTACTATAGACCTCTTTTATTTCCCTTTTTAGTTTTGATATACGTTATCAGCTTTTTACCGGAAAACCTCGTATCAGCTATTCAAATCGAAAAATCCTTTAGAAACTATGCCTGGATCATCGCTTTTCTTTTGCCGCTTGTACTTCTCCTGATTGCCCGGCTTGTTAAGAAACCGTCGGGAAAGGTGGTTGGAAAATCATGAGAAAAAAGTTGTCAATAATACTTGTGTTTGTGTTTTTAAGTATGTGTCTGTCATCCTGTTACGATCTTCGTGAAGTTGACGATATGGCATATGTTATTGGGATAGGCCTTGAGAAAGGCAAGACAAATGAGTTGAGAATGACGCTTCAATTTGCACTGCCTGGGAAAACTTCGGGAGAAGGCAGTGGAGGCGGTGACTCGGAAGTGTCGTCCCTTACTGTAATAGAAACTCCCACGCTTTATGCAGGTTTGAATATGATAAACACATATATCAGCAAACAAGTAAACTTCTCTCACGCACAGATAGTAGTTTTTTCGGAAGAACTTGCAAGGGAGGGCATCCACAAATATATCCATGCAATGCAAAGAGGAAAAGAGTTCAGGGGGAGTATGCATGTCACGGTAGCAAGGAATTGCACTGCAAAGGAATATCTTGAAAATGTTAAACCTACACTTGAACTGAACCCGGCCAAGTACTATGAAATGAACCTGGATACTTACAAATATACTGGCTTCGCTGGCGAAACAACACTTATCAATTTCTACATGTTTGAAGAATGCACCTGCCGACAGGCTTTTGCTACGCTGGTGGGGGTAAGCAGGTATGAGGATCCGGATCAATTCAGCAATGTGAATTCCTCTTACACCGAAAAAGGTAGGGAAAACCCTGTGGAAGGTGATTTTTATGCCGGCAGTATCCCGAAGTTTTATGAAATAAAATCAGAAATAATGGGCCTGGCAGTATTCGACGGGGACAAGATGACAGGAATACTTGACGGAGGGGAAACCACCTGTCAGCAAATGCTGTACGGCACCTATAGAAGTTCATACATGTCAATTCCCGATCCCAAACACGAAGGTAAGTATATTCTGCTGAATGTAAAACAAAGCAGGAAACCTGAGCATTCAGTGGTTCTTGATAACGGCGCCCCAAGGATCAAGGCAAAAGTTAAGCTGGAGGCAGATATCCTTTCCATACAAAGTGGAGAAAATTACGAAAGCTCCGAAAACCTGCCATATCTTGAGAATGCGGCAGAAGTATTCATCAAGGCGGACATGCTTAAGATGCTGGAGAAAACAAAGGTTATGAATACCGATGTTTGCGGTTTCGGAAGGGCAATAAAGAAGAAATACCTTCTCTGGGCTGACTGGAAAGATGTACACTGGCTAAAAATATATAAAGACTCGACATTTGACATAGAGGTGGAACTTAAAATAAGGAGGCCGGGACTAATGATCAGAAGTGCGCCTGCAATGGGCTCGGAAGGAGAGACGATGTGAGATGGGTGTAATATTGAATATGGCCATTGTTTTGCTGCTGCTTTGGGTTTTATTCTATACTGTAAGCTATGGTGTCTGGTCATGGAAAAGAAAGAACCGGCTGGGAGGAGTTGCAGTTTTCCTGCTTGCTGTAATTACTGTTGCGATAACGATTTACACCTCATTCTTCAGATTTGGTTGAATGCTATATTCCCGTTTGAAGACATTTATTTATTGGTATCTTTTATCTATAATCAGTTTATCGTGATAAGGGGGGATGTTTGTGCCTAACATTCCGGAAAGTGGTTCCATGCGTATCATTGCAAAAGAAAACATCGGACAGAAACATGTACTTCCTCTGGACCAATGCCTGCCTGGCATGCACATAGCCGAAACCATCTATAACAATATGGGGGCGATAATAATCCTGGACGACACATTGCTTGATGCACTTACGATCAGAAGGCTCCGCGGCCTTGGAATCGATAAGCTGAAGGTCTACATCGGACGGGAAGAATCGGCCGACATGGAGGCCACTGAAGAATTCAGGGCTTTTTATACAAAAAATGTATCTGTACTTAAGGATGTTTTTCAGGATGTCTTTGACGGAAAGCCTCTGGACACGGAAAAGGTTGATCAGCTCACTTCTTCCATAATATCGATGAATGACCTGGAAGGCACATATATAAAAACCCTGGGGAAGATAAAGGATGCGGATGATTATCTGCTTTCCCACAGTATAAATGTAGCAATGCTGGCCATGCTCATGGCAAAGTGGATGAAGCTTGATAAAAGGGAAGTGAATGAGATAGTAAGGGCGGGGTTGCTGCATGACATCGGTAAAATGAAGCTGAGCGAAGAAATCAGGAGCTCGGTCGAAAAGGAAAACCCTCTTTCAAAGAGTATAAATGAGGATTTAAAGAAGCATGTCAGATACAGCTGGGAAATCGTCACTGAATCCATGGGCAAAGAAGGCAGTATTCCGGCTACCATTCTGATGCACCACGAGCAGGAGGATGGCAGTGGATATCCTAACAGGCTCAAGGGTGATGAAATATCACTTCATGCAAAAATAGTTTCAACGGTCAACTTTTTTGACCAGCTGACCACCGCACATTTCAAACTAAAGAGTATTTCACCCTTTGAGGCATTTGAAATCATAGAAAAAGAAAGCTTCAACAGACTTGATTCCACGGTGGTTTTAAAGTTTCTCGAAAATGCCCCGGCATATTTTTTGAATGAAAAGTTCTTTTTAAGTAATGGTGAAATAGGTGAGGTGATTTTCATAAACCCTCAAAATATAGGTAGACCAGTACTGAGGGTAGGAGAATCATATTTAGATTTATCCCAGGAGAAGACGATCAGGATACAAAGTATGCTCTGAATCATGCTTGAAATCCAAATAATCCTTTATAAATTCCATAAAGAGGACAATATCATGTTGCTAAAAACCACAGGGTTGGATATTATGAGATAAGTAGCGGCATTGCTTATTAAGCGTTGCTTTTTTTACATGGCGAGGAGGATATATGGCAGTTTCTATAAGGGACGATTTGCTGCAGGGTGTTGAAAAACCTGCAAGATATACAGGTGGAGAACTAAACAGTGTTCACAAGGATTTACAAAAAATTGACATACGGTTTGCCTTTTGTTTTCCCGACACATATGAAATAGGAATGTCCCATCTGGGCATGAAGATACTTTATCATTTGCTCAATGAAAGGGAGGATACCTGGTGCGAAAGGGTTTTTGCGCCCTGGACGGATATGGAGTCGGTAATGAGGGCGAACGGCATACCGCTTTTTGCCCTTGAATCACATGATCCGGTCAATGTATTTGACTTCATCGGATTCACACTTCAATATGAAATGAGCTACACGAATATCATCAATATGCTTGATTTGGCAGGCGTACCAAAACTAAGCAGCGAAAGGGCTGAGGGGCAGCCGTTTGTGTGTGCGGGCGGCCCTTGCGCATTCAACCCGGAGCCTCTTGCCGAATACATTGACTTTTTCATGCTGGGTGAGGGTGAAGAAATAATCTGCGAAGTCATGGATGCATACCGGCTCTGGAAGGGCAAAGGAGGGACAAGGCTGGATTTCCTCCGTAGAATTGCCTCTATTGAAGGTATATACGTGCCTTGTCTTTACAATGTCTCTTACAACCAGGATGGGACGATAGAAGGCATAAATCCTGCTAACGGAGAGGTTCCTTCAACTATACGCAAGAGGATCATAAAGGATCTGGACACAGTATATTTCCCTGATAAGATTGTAGTTCCTTTTCTGGGTATAATCCATGACAGGATCATGCTGGAGCTATTCAGGGGATGCACAAGAGGCTGCAGATTCTGTCAGGCAGGCATCATTTACAGGCCTGTCAGGGAGCGGTCACCGGAACGACTGCTGGATCTGGCGAAAAAACTGGAGAAGAGCACGGGATATGAAGAAATATCCCTTACCTCATTGAGCACAAGCGATTATACCGGGCTTCATCAACTTACCGACGGACTGATTGCAGAAATGGAGCCCCAAAAGGTAAATCTGTCGCTTCCTTCACTAAGGATCGATTCTTTTTCTCTGGATCTGATGGAGAAAGCACAAAAGGTAAGGAAGAGCGGTCTGACATTTGCACCTGAAGCCGGATCACAGAGACTCAGGGATGTCATAAACAAAGGCGTTACCGAAGAGGACCTTATCAATTCTGTAACCATGGCGTTCAAAGGCGGATGGAGGGGAGTAAAGCTGTATTTCATGCTGGGGTTGCCCACTGAGGACTATGATGATATAGCAGGCATCGCTGAGCTCGCCAGAAAGGTCACAGACGCTTTTATGAACATTCCCAAAGGGGACAGGGGAAAGGGCTTTGTAGAAGTCACGGTAAGCACATCCTCCTTTGTACCAAAGCCTTTCACACCATTCCAATGGGAAGCCCAGGATGATATGGGTTTACTCAGGGAAAAACAAAAGTTCCTGAAAGACAGGATAAAAAGCAGGAATATAAGCTATAACTGGCATGACAACCAATTGAGCCTTCTAGAAGCAGTTTTTGCAAGGGGCGACAGGCGGGTAGGCCGCGTGTTGCTTAAGGCATGGGAAAAAGGCTGCAGCTTTGACAGCTGGGGTGAGCATTTCAAATATGACCTCTGGATGGAAGCATTTGCTGAATGTAGCCTGGACCCTCATTTCTACGCAAACCGGAAAAGGGATTATGGCGAAGTGCTTCCATGGGATCACATAGATACCGGGGTTTCCAAGGATTTTCTGATCAGTGAGAATAAGAAGGCCTATGCGGGGGAACTGACCCCGAACTGCAGACAGGGATGTTCCAGCTGCGGAGCCTCGGCTTTTGAGGGGGGTATCTGCATTGTATAATATTCGTATAAAATTCAGCAGGGGAGAAAATGTAAGGTTCATTTCCCATCTTGACATGATGAAAACATTTGAGAGGGCTTTGAGGAGGGGCGGATTGCCTGTTGCGTATTCCAAAGGCTTCAATCCGCACCCGCAGATGGTGTTCGGACTGCCACTTTCGGTAGGTGTCTCCAGTGAAGGCGAATATGCCGATTTTGAACTGGCCGAGGGAACAGATCCTGAAACCTTAAAACCGGAGGACTTTGCTGCCCGGATGAACGAAGTTCTACCTATGGGAATAAGGATAACAGGAGCTGTAAAGAAGACAGCCAGGAGCAATATAATGGCGTCTGTTGCCGGTGCCGATTACGAGGTCGAGCTATTCATCAGGGAAGAATTTTCGCAGGATAAGGCAGCGGGGTTGCTAGAAGGTTTTATGGCGAGGAGCGAAATCACTGTAAAAAAAGAGGGCAAAGCCGGAATCAGAGATATGGATATAAAACCCATGATAAGGAGTATACGTATACAGACGCTCACGCAAGTTCCTGTGGCATACTCCGAATTCGGGTCAGCCCTTCTTCTGAAGGCTACGTTGAATGCCGGCAGTGTATCAAATCTGAAACCGGAGTTGCTGGTTTCAGCAATTACAGAATATGCAGGAATTCCAGTCGCAGCTGTAAGGATTCATAGAAAAAAGCTATATAATGAAAAAGCAGGGGAACTGTCTGATCCCATGCTGGATGCCAATATAACTTGAAATGAGGAGTTAGGAAATTGAAGAGAGAAATTATAGCAGATTCATCATTCAGGGACTTAAGGGTTGCATTGCTTGAAGATGGCGAACTTGCCGAGGTATATATCGAAAAAAACGGATTAAGCAACAGGATCGTTGGAAATATATACAGAGGAAAGGTTAGCAGTGTACTGCCCGGAATGCAGGCTGCGTTTGTAGATATAGGACATGAAAAGAACGCTTTTCTATATGTTAGTGACGTTATCCCCCAGAAAAGCTTTGTCGATGATGAAGAAGACTGTACACAGGATCTCAGAGGCTGGAGCATAGAAGAACTGCTCAAACCGGGACAGGAGATCACTGTACAGGTCGCCAAGGAACCAATGGGGTCGAAAGGCTGCCGCGTGACTACACATGTGACTTTGCCCGGACGGCATATTGTACTTTTGCCGGGCGCAGATTACACAGGGGTGTCCAGAAGGATAGAAAATGATAATGAAAGGAACAAGCTCAGGAAAATTGCCGAGAGCTTGAAACCCAAAGGCATGGGTCTCATTGTCAGGACAGCCTCCGAAGGCAGAAGTGAGGAAGATTTCAAGGAAGACATTGATTTCCTGCAGAAGCTTTGGGAGAGTATAACCAACAAGGAGAAAAAAGGTCAGGTACCGCGTTGCATTCACAAGGATATGACCCTTATACTCAGGACGGTGCGGGATATATTCACTTTTGACATTGACCGCTTCGTAATAAACGACAAACAGCAGTATGAAAAAGTATTGGAGTTTGTCGACCTGATATCACCGGAATTGAAAAACAGGGTAGAGTTATTTGACAAAGGATATGACATATTTGAGTATTACCAGATAGAATCAAAGATAGCCAGAGCACTTGCAAGGAAGATCTGGCTGAAGAGCGGCGGATATTTGGTTTTTGACAAAACAGAAGCCCTGACCGTTGTGGATGTCAATACAGGTAAATACATAGGCAGCAATAATCTCGAGGATACCGTTCTCAAGACAAATATGGAGGCAGCGGCGGAAATAGCCAAACAGGTCAGACTGAGGGATATCGGTGGAATCATAATTATCGATTTTATTGATATGCATGAGACGGAACATCAGCAGATGGTAATCGAAGCGCTCAGACAGGCATTGAAAAGGGACAGAACGAGGACCACCGTTGTGGGAATGACAGGCCTGGGGCTGATAGAAATGACCAGGAAGAAGATAAAGCAGGAACTTGCTACTGATATGACCATTAATTGCCCCCATTGCGAAGGGACGGGCCGCATCCAGTATCATGCACAGCTTTCAGGGGGATGTCCGCCACCACCGCCGGGTCCACGCCAGGACGTAGAGCCACCACATGATGCAGTCCCACCGCACATGAAAATATAATTCATTGACACTTGTTACGCCATATGTTAAAATATCTCGGTAACCGCACGGATAGGGCTTCTAAACGCACGCAATCAAATTGCGGCTGCCTGTAAGCCGGCGAGTCTGGTAATAGGAGGTGCAACGATGTACGCAGTTATAGAAACAGGCGGTAAGCAGTACAAGGTTCAGGAAGGCGATGTAGTCTTTATTGAGAAGCTTGATGCTGATGAAGGCGCAAGTGTTGTTTTTGACAAAGTAATGGCAGTATCCACCGAAGGTTCCGTTAATTTCGGAAAACCATTGGTAGCCGGCGCAAGTGTCAGCGGCAAGGTGCTCAGTCACGGCAAAGAAAAGAAAATCATAGTTTTCAAATATAAAGCGAAAAAAGGTTACAGGAACAAAACCGGACACAGACAACCATATACAAAAGTGCAGATTGAAAAGATCAGTCTGTAGGATTTGGCGGATTATGCTCAAAGGTTGGCTGGAATTTCGGCTGGTGTGGATTTAAATGATTAATGTACGGATAATGAGAGATGGCTCAGGCTATATACGCGGGTTTGATGTAAAAGGGCATGCAGGCTATGCAGAACACGGAAGCGACATAGTGTGCTCGGCAGCATCGGTAACTGCTTATACGGCGGCAGGCGCCCTCGAGGGGCTTGCAGGTATTAAAGGGTGTTACTCGGAGGAAAGTGGACTATTCGTCCTTAACCTTCCGGAGGGTATTCCATCTGAACAGAGCCAGACAGCAAGAATAATCCTGGAAACCGCTGCAATAGGTTTCAGACAGATTGAGAATAGTTATAGGAAATTTTTATCAGTTGCAGAAAAGGAGGTATAGATTCATGATAAAAATAAATCTCCAATTGTTCGCCCATAAAAAGGGTGTCGGCAGCTCCAGAAACGGTCGTGACAGTTCGGCTCAAAGGCTTGGAGTGAAGAGGGGCGACGGACAGTTCGTACTGGCCGGCAACATCCTGGTAAGACAAAGAGGAACAAAGGTTCACCCCGGGAATAATGTGGGAATCGGTAAGGACGATACACTTTTTGCACTGGCTGAAGGAAAAGTAAGATTCCACAGGCTGGGTAAAGACAAAAAGCAGGTAAGTATAGTTACAGAATAATATACAAAAAATAAATCCCGGTGAAGACTGGGATTATTTTTTTCTTTCTCTTTTGCGGTAATGCGCCGCATGAGAGATATTGCGGTATTGAGCCGCTTAAAGGAGTCATTGATGTTCATAGATAGTGCAAAGATTTATATTAAGGCCGGAGACGGCGGAAACGGTGTTGTATCCTTCCACAGGGAGAAATATATCACATCAGGCGGACCGGACGGCGGTGACGGAGGCAGGGGCGGAAACGTTATATTTATTGCCGATGAAAGCCTGAGGACGCTTGTCGATTTCAAATACAAGAAGAAATATGTTGCTGAAACGGGTGAAAACGGCGGTGCGGGAAACTGCTCCGGTAAAAGCGGCAAGGATCTTATCATAAAGGTTCCGCCCGGAACACTGATCAAGGATGTAGAAACGGGACATATAATTGCCGATATGACAATACCTGGACAGGAATTTATAATAGCCAAGGGTGGTAAAGGCGGGGCTGGCAATCAGCATTTTGCGACTCCGACCAGACAGGTGCCCAGCTTTGCAAAAAGCGGCAACCCGGGGGATGAGCGCATGATCCGTCTTGAATTGAAGCTGCTTGCGGATGTAGGCCTTATAGGTTTCCCGAATGCAGGAAAGTCAACGCTGCTTTCCGTAGTATCTTCAGCAACGCCCAAGATTGCTGATTATCCCTTCACAACACTTGAGCCGAACCTTGGTGTGGTTAACCTTGAAGGTATCGGAAGCTTTATCATGGCCGATATTCCGGGACTCATCGAAGGTGCCCATGAAGGCGTTGGATTGGGATACGAATTCCTCAGGCACATTGAGAGGACCAAGCTTCTCATTCACATGATTGATGTTGCTGCCGTCGACGGCAGGGATCCGTTTGAAGATTTTATTACAATAAACAGTGAGCTGAAGCTATTCAATCCCAAATTGGCAGAAAGGCCTCAGATCGTAGCCGCAAACAAGTTGGATCTGCCTGACGGACAGGACAACCTTGCTGAACTTACAAGGAAGCTGGAAGAAGTGGGAGTCAAGGTGTTCCCCATTTCAGCCGCTACAGGTAAAGGCATCCGCGAACTGATGCTTCATACTAACGAGATGCTTTTGAAGCTTCCTGAAACCATCATTACAGAGGGGCAAGAGGCTGCAGTATTATATACTGCCAAAGAAGAGCAGCCGTTCAAGGTATACAAGGACGGAGACGTATATGTTGCTGAGGGTCCCTGGATCAAAAAGCTGGCCAACTCAACCAATTTCAACGTATTTGAGTCTCTGAACTATTTCCAGAGGGCTATCAGGGATAAAGGCGTGGTTGATGCACTCGAAAAACTGGGCATAAAAGAGGGCGACACTGTCAGGATTGATGACATAGAATTTGATTATATAAAGTAAGGGAGAAAAGATATGCTAAACAGCAAGCAGAGGAGCTACCTTCGCGGACTTGCAAACAAAACGGCACCCATTTTCCAGGTTGGTAAGGGTGGGGTGAATGAGAACATGGTAAAGCAGTTCAATGAAGCCCTTGAGGCCAGGGAATTGATAAAGTCAACAGTTCTCAGGAATTCCATGGCTGATACACGTGAAATATGTGAAGAGATTGCCGGTCAGACCGGTGCGGAAGTCGTACAGGTTATCGGAAACAGGTTTGTTCTATATAAGGAATCAAAGGATAATAAAAGTATAATACTTCCGTAGGTATAATGAAAACAACACTTTTTTGTGTTATGATATAAGTATACAGGGGAGGAGTTTTTATGCTCAGGAAGATTTTACTCATCCTTTTTGCGGCAAGTGTAATATTTGCAATAGTGTTATTGTCTATAGATAATCGTGAGAATAATTCATTTTCCACTGAAAATATGAAGAAATTTTCCGATGGGGTAAAAAGGGATAGCACCATGTCCGACAGTGATATAAAAAAGGCATTGAAAAGCATCTTCCCCAATATGAAACTCGATTGATACATAAAGGGTACATTTACTCGATTGAAATATAAAGGATACTTTTAGAAGGAGATTCGGCTCAGGCCTGGTCTCTTTTCTTTGTTAAAGCTTCGATAATTTCAGCATAAATATCCTGGGAATATTTTTTCCAGTTGTCACAAATGGTTTTGGCATCGTTCCTGGAGCCTGCAGCGACCTCTATTTTCATAAGTAGGAAATCTTCTTCGCCGACGCTGCAGGTAGAGATGTATTCATGTTCGTTTTCAGGCAGATAATCTGCAGTAACCAATATTTCCTCTTTCAAGCCCTTGCGCCTGGTATTTATCATATTGTCAATGCGGGCTTTAAAACCTGTCGGCAGGTGCGATGAAAGAAGTTGTAGTGTTTTTATACCTGAATCTGTGATGCTGTAAGCAGATCTTCCCTCATTGACCGTGTTGATGATGTATCCACTGCGCTCAAGATCATCAAGGCTTTGCTGCAACTGGAAATAGTTCATGAATCTGTTCTCAAGGACAAGCTTTATAAGCTGAAGGTTGCTGACAGGCAGATTCAACCTGTGTATGGTGTAAAGCAGTATCAGTTTATTTTCAACGACTTCCTTTGTTCCACCGAGTGGATTCATGGCCTTCCTCCTGGAAACGGATTATTTTTCCGATTTCCCATCCAAAATCAACGGTTTAAATTATAGCACATACATCAATAAAATGCCATAATACTCAAATATGCCGCATAAAGAATATTTGTACCAATTTTAGCTGCACTGATTTAAATGGATGTGTTATCATAGAAATATAAACTGTCAGGGGTGGTTTTTTGGAGCGAGTGGAAGAATTGGAAGCAAAACTTAGGGAATGGGGTGCTTCATTTGCCGGATACAGCAGTATGCAGGATGGTGGGGTGCCAGGCATGCAATCGCTCAGGAGCGCCATAACCATTGGCATCCATCTCTCCGAGCTCATTGTAGACGGTATTGCCGACCGCCCGACTTTTACCTATTTTCATCATTACCGGACGGTCAATGCACTGATAGACCAGATTTGTCTCAGAGGGCTTCTTATTATTCAGGATTTTGGATATGACGCAGTTGCAGTACCTGCTTCTCAGACGGTGAATGACGTTACTGACGGATACAGAGGCTTATTCCCGCACAAAACAGCTGCTGTAAGGTCCGGGCTGGGATGGATAGGAAGGAATGGGCTTTTTATCAGCAATGATTATGGCCCGAGGGTCAGGCTGGGAACCATTCTTACAGATATGCCGCTGCCCGTTTACAGGGAACAGACAGGAAATGAACTTTCAGCAATAGCAGCTAAAGGCTGCGGAAGCTGCAGGAGCTGTGTCGAGAGCTGTCCTGCGATGGCTTTGACAGGAAATCTGTGGCAGTATGGCTGCAATAGGGAGCAGGTTGTCGATGCAAGGGCTTGCAGCGAATATATGAATTCAAAATTCAAGCATATCGGAAGGGGCTCGGTATGTGGCATATGCATGAGGGTATGCCCCCACAGGCATGGAAAAATGAGTAAGTGATTGAACAATCAAAGTACAAGTGTGAAAATAGCAGGACATAAAATGGGTAAATAGAAAGTACAATAAACATTATGGGGGTGATTTGTCATGAAAAAGGAAATCATGGCAATGCTGCTGGCAGGTGGCCAGGGAAGCAGGCTAGGTGTACTGACCAGTGAGATTGCAAAACCCGCAGTGCTTTATGGAGGGAAATACAGGATAATAGATTTTTCACTGAGTAATTGCATAAACTCGGGAATCGATACTGTAGGTGTCCTGACGCAGTATCGTCCACTTAAGCTTAATTCACATATCGGGATTGGGAAGCCTTGGGATATGGACCGAATGCATGGTGGAGTCACGATTCTTCCGCCATACATGAAGGAAGAAAGCGGAGAGTGGTACAAAGGGACCGCCAATGCCGTATACCAGAACATTAATTACATAGACAAGATTGATCCCAAATTTGTAATAATCCTTTCCGGTGACCATATCTACAAAATGGATTATTCAAAAATGCTGGAATTCCATAAAAGCAACAGGGCGGAAGCGACTATATCTGTAATCAATGTGCCATTAAGCGATGCATCAAGATATGGGATAATGAGCACTGATGAAAACGGAAAAATTACTGAATTCGAGGAAAAACCGGAGAATCCGAGGAGTACACTGGCTTCAATGGGCGTGTACATGTTCAATTGGCCGATATTGAAGGAATATCTTATACGTGACAGCGAAAGCAAGGATACGGAATATGATTTTGGGAAGAACATAATTCCAAAGATGCTGGAGGAAGGAAGGAACCTGTGGGCATACGGTTTCCAGGGCTATTGGAGGGATGTGGGTACCATCCAGGCCTTCTGGGAGTCGAATATGGATCTTATAAAGAGGGTTCCGGAGTTCAACCTCTATGATTCATCCTGGAGGATATATACTCCAAATCCTGTCATGCCGGCCCATTATATTGGACCTTCAGGGAGCGTCAAGACCTCAATCATTGCAGAAGGCTGCAGGATCAGTGGTAAGGTGAGGAACTCTGTAATATTTCCCGGGGTACTTATTGAAGATGGTGCAGAGGTTGAGGATTCCATCATCATGTCCAAAAGCAAAATCGGAAAGGGCAGCCGTATTAAAAAATGTGTCCTTGGTGAACAGGTGATTGTAGGAGAAAACGTAACAATGGGTGCAGGCCCTGATTTGCCTAATGAGTGCAGACCTCAGATATATAATTCCGGTATCACTGTAGCAGGAGAAAAAGCGCACATACCGGACAATACAGAAATTGGTACAAATGTTATGATAGATCGGTTTGCCGATGCCACAGATTTTATCAGCCAGTTTATAGAATCAGGCAAGAGTGTGTTCAAAGGAGGGTTGGCCAATGAGTAAACTGATGGGTATCATTCTTACTGGAGACAAGAAAAGAAAATTGAAAGAGCTGTCTTCAATCAGATCAAGTTCAGCCATTCCTGTTGGTGGTAAATACAGAGCAATAGATTTCGTGCTTTCAAATATGGTGAATTCCGGCATTACCAATGTCGGTATCATTACGCAGTACAGCTTCAGATCCCTTATGGACCATATCGGTTCAGGGAAGGAATGGGATCTGGACAGAAAGAACGAAGGGCTATACATTTTCCCGCCTTCATTGAGGGAGGACAATTCAGGCTGGTACAGGGGCAGCGCTGATTCGATATATAACAACCTGTCTTTCCTGAAAAGGAGCAACGAGGAATATGTGGTTATAGCTCAGGGAAATTGTATATATAAAATGGCTTTCGACGACATGCTTGATTTTCATATTAATAAGAAAGCAGATATCACTATTGCCTATAGGGAAATGCATGATTTTAATACGGATGATCTCTGTGAGCTCGGAATATTAAATCTGCACTCCGATGGACGGGTTACCGACCTGCAGGAAAAGCCACATCATCCTCAGGGTAATAATGGATCGATGGGAATATATATCGCACGCCGGGAACTGATAATCAGCCTTATAGAAGAGTGTGTAGCCCATGGAGACTATGACCTTGTCAAAGACGTTCTGATCAAGAAACTTGCAATGCTTAGGGTCTATGCATACAGATTCGAAGGCTATTGGAGGAACTTCAACACCTTGCGGATGTATTACAGGTGCAACAAGGAAATGCTTGACAGTAATGTGGCTGCTGAGCTTTTCGATGCCAACGGAAAAATATATACTAAAGTAAAAGACGAGGCACCGGCGAAATATAACGAGGAAGCAGAGGTGCATAATTCAATCGTGGCAGATGGCTGCATAATTGAGGGTAACGTTATCAACAGTGTAATTTTCAGGGATGTATATATAGGTAAGGATTCGCTGGTAAAGGATAGTATAATTATGCAGGGTGCCAGGATAGGTGAGGGTGTCAAACTGGAATACTGCATTCTTGACAAGGAAGTGGTAATTTCCTCAGGGAAGCAGCTTTCGGGGGAACATGACTGGCCTGTTGTTGTAGAAAAGCGTGCTGTGGTATAATATAAGGCTGTAAGAGGAGTAATAATTACAATAAATGAAAGAGGGTTGGAGTATGCTGAATGAATCCAATTTTATTATCAGGACTTCGGGAAGGAAGGCAAACAGCTTTTATATCGACCATGCAGGTGTATACAAGATAACTGAGGTGGCAAAAGCTGCGGGTATAGAGCCTCCGACAGTTAAAGATGCTTATCTGAAAAACGGAGCGGTTTACGATGAATCATTGGATGTATATTATTTCAGCAGCGCTGAGTCCGCAAAGCAGGCAGTGACGGATATCACTAAAAAGGTAAAAGATGATCAGAAGGGCAGGCTGGTATTCCTGAGTGAGGCAGAAATCGAACTCATCCGTAAAGCTTTGATTAATGAAGGATCCAATACTATCCATATAAGAAACAAGGTTAAGGATGAAATATTCAAGAAATTGAATGGATAAAGTAATTACTCCTTGTAAACTTTACGGATTTAATATAAGATATTTTTAATAATTATGCACTTTACTATGATAAAGCAATAAAAATCGAGGTAAAGTAATGTAAAGTAAAGAGGAGGACATTTGGATGTTAGGTTTTATGAGAAACAAAAAATTAGTTGCTGTGCTTGCACTGGTTGTCATGGCTGTATTTGCGTTCGCTGGCTGCGGCGGTGCTGACAAAAATGTTCTGAGGGTCGGAATGGAAGTAGGTTACCCTCCAATGGAGATGGTATCGGAAGAAGACGGTAAGACTGTTGTTGGCTTTGATGTTGATGTTGCCAATGAATTGGCAAAAAGACTTGGTTACGGCGGTGGTATTGAAATTGTACAGACCGCATGGGATGGTATTTTCTCAGCCGTAGAGACAGACAAGTTTGACGTAATAATATCTGCAGTCAGCATCAACGACGAAAGACTTGCAGCTCATTCTCTTACTGATGCTTATGTAGCAAACAGACTTGTTATCGTCACACAGAAGGGCAACGCTGCCGCCATCAAATCACCAGAAGATCTGGTTGGTAAGAAGGTTGGCGTACAGGGATCGACTACTTCGGAAGAGTATTTGAAGGAACTGATTGCAAAAGGTACGACTATAGAATATTCACCTTACCAGAAGGTCACACAGCCCTTCTCAGACCTCAAGATCGGAAGACTTGACGCGGTTATGGTTGATGTTGTTGTTGCCGGATACTACCTTGTTCAGGACAAGGAAGGTTTCGAAGTTGTATGGGAGAACGATGTAGGCGAACCTATGGCATTGTGCTTCGCGAAGGCGAATACAGAGCTGAGGGATAAAGCAAACAAGGTTATAAAAGAAATGCAGGACGATGGAACTATGGCTAAAATATCACAGACATGGTTCAATATGGATATAACATCAGGACTTGAATAAACCACGCTTTATGCATTATAATGTAGACTGACTGTAAAGTTGGTCTACATTATATTTTTGCATTTTTCGGTACGTGATATAAACACATTTATAGAAACATGGCATGATCGCGGCCTTGAAAGACGGGGGAGATGTTGAATTGAGTTTAGAAAAGTTATTAGGTTATATGCCTGCACTGCTTGAAGGTAGTTATGTTACAATCCTTTTGACAGTTGTATCAGTAATCTTCGGTATGATCCTCGGGCTTTTTCTAGCCCTTGCAAGGCTATCGAATAACAAATTACTTGATAAGATAAGCTGGTTCTATGTATGGCTATTCAGAGGGACTCCCCTCTTAATGCAGATATTCTTCATATATTATGCGCTGCCATTGATTTACAAGCCTCTAACGCTTCCTCAATGGCCTGCAGCAATTGTTGCACTTTCATTGAATTCGGCTGCCTACCTGGCGGAGATAATCAGAGCGGCAATACAATCCATCGACAAGGGACAGATGGAGGCGTCAAAGGCCCTTGGAATGGGTTATGGACAAGCTATGAAGAGGATCATCATACCACAATCATACAGAAGGTTGATTCCTCCGGTGGGAAATGAGTTCATCGCACTGCTCAAGGATTCATCACTTGTTATGATCATAGGTATGGTTGAGCTTATGAACAGGACGTCACAAATAGCAGTTAATACTTCACTTCCGATAATATACATACCTGCAGCTATATTGTATTTGGCAATGACATCAGTATTTACAATTGTTTTTGAAAAGCTGGAAAAGAAATATTCGATATACGAATAGGAGGAACGCCTTATGATGGTCAAAATGGAGAATGTGTGCAAGTCATTTGGGAGCCTCCAGGTATTGAAGAACATCAACTTCGAGGTTGCCAAGGGTGAAGTGGTCTGTATTATCGGACCAAGCGGCTCTGGGAAAAGCACAATGCTTAGATGCCTCAACCATCTGGAGAGGATCACAGCTGGCAGGGTATTTATTGAAGACGAAATCATAGATGAACGTGTTGCCGGCAAGGACCAGCTCAAAATACCCCAGAAAAAGGTTTCTGAGCTTTGTACCGACCTGGGTATGGTTTTTCAGAGATTCAATCTCTTCCCACATATGACGGCATTGCAGAATGTCATGGAAGCACCAATAACCGTCAAGAAGGTTCCAAAGCAGGAAGCAGAGGCTTATGCGCTGGAACTGCTCGTGAAGGTCGGCCTTGAAGATAAGAGGGATGAATATCCTTCAAGACTTTCCGGAGGACAACAGCAAAGGGTAGCCATAGCCAGGGCACTTGCAATGAAACCTAAGATTATGCTGTTTGATGAGCCTACATCGGCGCTTGACCCCGAATTGGTCGGTGAGGTGCTTGAGGTAATGAAGGACCTTGCCAGAGAAGGAATGACAATGCTTGTTGTTACGCATGAAATGGGCTTTGCAAAGGAAGTTGGCAGCAGGGTTATATTCATGGATAATGGTGAGATTAAGGAAGAGGGTAAGCCCGACGAAATTTTCTCCAATCCTAAGAATGAAAGAACCAAAGCGTTCTTGCAGAAAGTGCTGTAATAGGAAACGGGACACACCTCAGGCAAGCAGCTGTGCTTAACGGGTCGGAGGTATGTCCCGGAATTAATAGGAAACGGGACACACCTCTGACAAGTAGCTGTGGTTAGCGGGTCGGAGGTATGTCCCGGAATTAATAGGAAACGGGACACACCTCAGGCAAGCAGCTGTGCTTAGCGGGTCGGAGGTATGTCCCGGTCTGTTATTGGAGGCTTTGGGATGAAGGGTCTGGTTACGGGAAAAGTTCAGAAATTATTACAAGGAAAAGCTCTTGGCCATTTTCTGGCTATTATCACCATGACTATATGGAGCAGTACATTTGTTGTCAGCAAATCATTGCTGGTGAGTATGACACCTTTGCAGCTGCTCTTTTTAAGATATGTTATAGCAATTATATTTCTGACAGCAATTTATCCAAAATTCAAAAAACCGGAAAGCATTAAGGAGGAAGTGCTGTTTTTCCTTATAGGCGGATGCCTTGCCGTGTATTTTATACTCGAGAATTCAGCACTGGAACTCACTTTCGCAACAAATGTCAGCTTGATCGACTCAACCATTCCATTGATAACAGGGCTGCTTACGGCAATTTTTTATAAAAAGCGCATTTTCAATTTTAAGAGCAGTGCCGGCTTCACAATTGCATATCTTGGGGTATTCATTATTATAACCAACGGGAATAGCATTTCCGGGCTGAACCCTTTGGGTGATATTCTTGTATTGATTGCTGCAGTTATATTTGCTTTCTATACGATACTTATGCAAAGGATAACATCTCCATATCATCTGATTCAAATGACCAGGAAGGTTTTCATATACGCACTGATCATAATTTGCATCATATTCCTTGTGACGGGAGAAAGCCTGAAATTCGGTGCTTTTAATACAAGGATGGTAATAGGTCTCGGGTTTCTTGGGATTATTGCATCAGGCTGTGCTTTTCTCATGTGGAACAAGGCTATCAAAATCATAGGTTCGGTAAAGACCAACCTGTATATCTATCTGGGGCCAATAACTACAACAATATTTGCGACACTGACTCTTGGGGAAAAGGTCACAGTTTTCACAATTATCGGTACCGCTATGATACTGTCTGGGTTGTTCCTGTCGGAAAAGGGACAAAAAGGCTAAATTTTCTTAGGATTTTTCATGCTTATTTTGGAATTTTACCATATTTTGAACACAATTTAGTTCTAATATTAAATTATAAATATTATGAACGGAGTTGATTTTATTATGAAAAAAGCAATTATATTTATTATTATGGTTATGTTGGTTGGAAGCATGAATATTTCGGCGTTTGCAGGGTCTATACCCGAAACCTACGGTTCAACAGGTGCAAAGGCTGACAGTACCCTTACGCTTGGGGATATGCTCGCATATGCAATCCAGGATGAATATGTCGCAAAGGCCGAATATGAAACCATTATTGAGAAATATGGCAATATAAGGCCATTTTCCAACATTATTAAAGCTGAAGAAAGACATATCGACCTATTGACACCTTTGTTCAATGAATATGACATAAAAATCCCTGAAGATAAGGCCAGTTCATATGTATCTGCTCCATCAACCCTTCTTGATTCGATGAAAGCAGGGGTATCGGCTGAATTAAGCAATATAGAAATGTATGACAGGTTTCTTGGCCAGGAACTTCCGGATGATGTCAGAACGGTATTTGAAAGCCTCAGGAAAGCATCGGTCAGTCACCTTAAGGCATTTGAAAGAGGCGTTAATCGGGAAGAAGGCAATAATACCAATACCAACTACGGCAGAGCAAACAGAGGCAGGAGATAGTAAATAAAGGGACATACCTCAGACTTCACTGTGTTCAGCACCCCAAATGTTGGTTAGTCCAACATTTGGGGTGCACTTCACTGATATGCTGAGGTGTGTCCCTTCACATATTTTCTCCGTTATATTGCCAGGTCTATGTGCTGTATCGTGCCGGCAGTGCCGTTTTCATTCAGGTAAATTCCTGTCTTGGCTATCTCTCCCTGCAGGGCATTGCTGCTGTCCTTAAGACTGAAGGCTGAGCCTACATTCCCGAGGTATATGGCGCCCACTCCCTGCTCACCAAGGGCCAGAAGCTGGTCATTGCCGTTCTCGTCCTTTGTCCATATGCGTAGCTTGTCATATACAGCGTCACCCTCATCAATCCAGCTGTTGCCATCGGTATCATACTCTGCAAGATCGCTGAAGCCATTGCCGCTTTGTGGCCCGAAAAGCTCCGAACCATTGTTTATGATTCCATCGCCGTTGGAATCGATTGCAAGGAAGCCGCTGCCTCCGGATACGAATGATATTTGATCCGAATCACCGTCATTGTCTATGTCGAAGCTGTATTTTTCCTGTGTGAGGCTGGGTGCATTGGAGTCCAGGTTGATGACAAGCGGGTCCACCTTGACTGCATCTCCTGCACGAATTGAAATATCCGTTCGTGAAGCAAATTCCCTGCTCATATTAAGATCAAGAGAAAATTTGATTTCGCGGCCGTCTGCAGTCTTAACAACGCCGTCTGCAGAAAAAGAAAGAGTCTGCTTTTCATAATATGATTCGTGGAGGTCGTACTCCATTCCCCATCCAGCCCTTTGGACATTTTGCCCTGCTGCCTGCTGTGATACCTTCAGGGTTTTGCTGTCACATTCCGCATTGCCGGTTTTCATATCAATCTTATCAAGGGTACGTAGCTTGATTTTTTTGCCGGTCAGCGCCTCCAACATCTTTTCAATTAACCTGAGCTTCAGCTTATCCTTGTCACTTAGTTCCAGAGATATTGAATCAGTGTCCCCGACAGGGGCTGTATTAATTGATGTGGAGTTTTGCAGAGCTTTTTTGCCTTCTTCCGACAATTGAAGGATGTCATTTAATTCAGTTGATAATGGGACTGAAGATTGATTTTTACCGGAGTTCACGCCTTCAAAATCAGGCCTTTGATTACCTGTCCAGGTTTTGAGGGATTCCTCGCGGTTGTATTTTTCTACTGATGATGTGGCTGCCGAAAGTGTGACATTTGAATCTGCTATCCTCATAAAATCATGCCTCCCTGCACTTATGGGATTTTTTATTGAAAGAGCATGGGTTATCCGTAACCCATGGCTATACTTACTCAACTTATATCGGCTTTTTTATGAAAATGGTTTAGCGTTTTTTCCCAATTCCTCAACCGTAGAATTCCAAAAAGTCGTAAATATTACTATGCTCATTTGCTTTAAAGCTGTCTCTCACTATGTTAGAATTTATACATTGAGTTCAGTTGGGAGAATAGATATGAGCCTCAGGTTTATTTACGGGCGTGCAGGCAGCGGAAAAAGCCGTTTTTGCCTTGATGAAATCAAGAAGGCGCTGGAAGCGGGAGGGGATAATCCCCTTGTGCTGATAGTACCCGAGCAGTTTTCCCTTCAGGCTGAGCGTAACCTTATAATGGCAACCGGAAGGGAAGGTACCATAAGGGCTGAGGTGCTCAGCTTCAGGAGGATTGCTTACAGAGTATTCAATGAAACCGGTGGAAGGGTGCGCAGAAGCATCAATCAGGCTGGTAAAAACATGATACTGAGTCGAATAACGGAAAACAGGGCAGATGAAATGAAGGCTTTCGGAATGGCTGCCCGGCAGAAGGGTTTTGTAAAGACCCTGTCCGATATGATCACCGAATTCAGGAGATATGCGGTGACGCCTGAAAGACTTAAGGATATGACGCAAAATATGGATGCAGGCGCACATGATCTGCTTATGGACAAGCTGCATGATCTGGGAATGGTCTATGGAGATTTTGAAGACTTCATAGCCGGAAGGTTTGCAGATTCGGATGACGACCTTACCCTGCTTTGCGAAAAGATAGAAAGATCAGAGCATTTCAAAAATGCTGAAATATGGATCGATGAGTTTTCCGGCTTTACACCACAGGAATATGCAGTTGTAAAAAAACTGCTGACGATAGCCGGTCGTGTGAATATAACTTTGTGTACGGATTACCTTGCTGTAGAGGGCGAAACGACAGCCGACCTTCTTTTTGCGCCGGTCAGAAACACCGCATCGAGGCTGACAAGGCTGGCTTCAGAAACAGGAGCAGAATTTGAAAAGCCTTTACATCTTACAAGAAGCAGAAGATTCCCTGACGGCAGCGGACTTGAACATCTTGAAAAGAATATTTTTACATACCCTTATACCAGATTTCATGGTTCGGTTGGTGACATCTTCATACTTGCGGCTTCAAATATGTTTGCTGAGGTTGAAGATGCTGCCCGGGAAATAATTGCACTTTGCAGGGACAGGAATTACAGGTACAGGGATATTGCTGTCACAAGCCGGAATATGGAGGGCTACGAAAAGGTCGTAAGAACTGTTTTCCATGAACACGGGATACCTTTCTTCATAGACAATAAAAAGGATATCATGAGCAACCCGGTTGTCATTTTCATATTGTCTGCTCTTGAGATAATAAAAAGCAACTGGTCATATGAACCGGTGTTCAGATACTTGAAGACAGGCCTTACCGGTCTTGGACGTGAACAGACTGATATGCTTGAGAATTACGTGCTGGCCAACGGTATCAGGGGGAGCAGGTGGGACAGGCCGGAAGCATGGGATTTCAGGCCTGATTGCGGTTTTTCTGGCAGTGATGCAGCCGAAAGGGAAGCAGAATATCTCGAAAGGATCAATTCCTGCAGAATGATTGTTGCAGAGCCATTAATGAATTTCCATGCTGCAATGAAAGCCTCACGGAAGCCTGAAGACGTATGCGCTGCTTTATATGATCTGATGGTAAGTAATGGAATTAAGGATAAGATTGAAATGCTGGCTGAGGGTTTCACCACAGCCGGTGAGATTTCAAAGGCAAATGAATACAGACAGGTATGGGAAGCGGTAATGGAGCTCCTTGACCAGTTGGTAGAGGTCTCTGAGAACTGCCCCATGGACGCAGGCAGTTTCGGAAAACTGTTGGAGTCAGGACTGGAGGAATACAGTGTAGGCCTGGTTCCTGCTTCGCTTGATCAGGTTCTGGTCGGGAGTGTTGAACGATCAAAGAGCCACGAAATCAAGGCGTTGTTTGTACTTGGGTTAAATGACGGGGTTTTCCCAGCTGCAGCAATGGAAGAGGGTATACTGAGCGATACTGAAAGAAACAGGTTGTCCGGTGCTGGAATGGAACTGGCTAAAGATTCAAGGAGCAGGGCATATGAGGAAAGGCTGCTTGTCTATACTACCCTGACCACATCATCAGATTACCTCCGGTTGAGCTGGCCTGCGGCGGATATGGACGGCAAGGCAATGAGGCCATCAAGGATAGTATCTGATATAAAAAGGATATTTCCTGACATAATGGTAAGAAGCAATATAAGCGGCAATGCTGAAGGATTTAACGATAAAGAACTGATTGCAGCGGCCTTGCCGGCATTCAACGGGTTGATAGCAGCTGCCAGGAAGCGGCATGACGGAGAACAGACCGACCCGGTATGGGAAAAGGTATTCAGCTGGTTCAACGGACACGAACCATGGAAGGGGCAAACCGATAGGATTCTTTCGGGACTTGGTCATACCGGAGGAATTTCGCCGGTTGCAAGGGAAAAGGCGCAGAAGCTTTATGGCAATCCGTTATATTCAAGCGTATCAAGACTGGAGACATATTCGGCCTGCCCATTTTCATATTTTGTGCAATATGGGCTCAAGGCCGGTGAAAGGAGCATCTTCAGCTGGAAGCCGGTTGATGTGGGAACCTTCATGCATAACGTGATGGAGGAATTTTCAAAGATGCTGGCTGCTGAGGGTGTCAGCTGGAGGGAACTGGAGAGGGATTGGTGCTATGGAAAGGTATCGGATATTGTTGACGGAATGCTTGACGGGATGGCAGGAAGTGTGTTCAACAGCTCGAAGCGATACACATGGCTTACATCAAGATTGAAGAATGTTATTACACGTTCGGTCATGCTGACTGCAGAACACTTTAAACGAAGCAATTTTGATCCGTATAGATATGAGGCCGACTTCAGGGAGGATGGCAAATTTCCCCCTATTACCATTGAACTCCCCTCAGGCGAAACCATGAGACTCACAGGGAGAATCGACAGGATAGATAAATACTCCGATGAAGAAGGGACTTATCTCAGAATAGTGGATTATAAATCAGGAAATAAAGCCTTGAAGCTTGTGGATGTATATTATGGACTGCAGCTACAGCTGTTGACCTATATGGATGCGGTGCTGGGGGAAGGGGACAGTGGGCTCCTTCCAGGTGGCGTTCTTTATTTCAGGCTGGATGACCCTGTCATACGTGGAGAACGGACGCTGACCGAGGAGGATATAGAAAAGGGCATAATGAAGGAACTTAGGATGAAGGGCCTGCTGTTGGCGGATGTCAAGCTCATCAGGGCGATGGACAGAGATTTGACCGGTGATTCATTTATCATACCTGCCCGTATCAACAAAGGCGATATCCTGGGCAGGTCCTCGGCTGCTACCATGGAACAGTTCGGTTTGATCAGGAGTCATATAAAGAAGACTTTGACAGCACTCGGAACGGAGATTGTCAGGGGGAATGTTGCAGCAAGCCCTTATAAGAAAAGAACTGCTACAGCTTGCACTTGGTGCGAATATTCCGCTGTCTGTCAGTTCGACCTGACGCTGAAGGACAACAAATACAGGGTGCTGAGTGATATGGATGACGACCAGGTCTGGAACAAGATGAGGGACGCAAACGCAAGCGCAACGGGAGATGCGGGCGCAACAGCAAATGCAGGCGCAAACGGAACGGGAATGGAGGTGGCAGCTGATGGGAAGGAATAAATGGACGGATGAACAACTGACCGCAATCAGCCGTGATGGCTGCGACCTGCTTGTCGCTGCCGCTGCAGGCGCCGGAAAAACTGCCGTATTGGTTGAAAGGATCATCAGGAAGATAACGGGTGAAAATCCCATAGACATAGACCGACTGCTGGTTGTTACATTTACCAATGCCGCTGCCACAGAGATGAGGGAGCGAATAGGGAAAGCCCTTGAGGAAGAGCTTGAGGCACATCCGGAATCAGCGCTGCTCCAAAAGCAGATGGCCCTTCTGGATAAGGCTTCGATAACAACGATACATTCATTTTGCCTTGAGGTAGTGAGAAGCAATTTTCACAGGATAGACCTCGATCCTGGTTTCAGGATAGCTGATGAAACCGAAACAACGCTCATGAAGCTGGATATACTGGAAGAATTGTTTGAAGCCAAATATGATGATGATCATACGGGCGAGGAGTTCTACGCCCTTGTTGACAGCTATGGTGGCGGAAGAAGCGATGAAGGTCTGCAGACTATCGTGCTTGATCTGTTTGAATTCATCCGCAGCAGCCCCTGGCCTCAGGAATGGCTTGAAGTGCATACAGCCGAATACAAGCTTAAAGACAGCCTGGAGCTTTTTGAGACTAACTGGGTAAAGGTGCTCCTTGATACAATTGCAGTGGAGTTGGAGGGCGTCAGAAGGGCAAACATTGCGGCAAAAGAAGAAGCTGCCTCTGCAAACGGACTTGGATCATATGTAGCATGTCTGGATGACGACCTGCATCAGCTCGATATGCTTGTGGAGTCGTTGAAAAATGGCGGGAGTTGGGATAGGGTACAAAATGCATTTTCATGCTTTGAACCGTCCAGATTGCCGAAATGTGGTAAGGACGCGGACACTGAAGCACAGGAGAGGGTAAAAAAAGCAAGAGGCAATATGCGGGACTGTATCCGTAAAATTTGCAGCGGCGTATTCAATACAGGCTCACAGGAAATAATCGCCGACCTGGAAAAGCTTTATCCTCTGCTGGAATGCTTGTCTGCTCTTGCTTTGGAATTCGGAAAGATGTATTCAGCAAGAAAAAAGGAAAAAGGAGTACTGGATTTCAATGATCTTGAGCATATGTGCCTCAGCATACTTATGGATAATGGAGAAGAGACCCAGGTTGCCGAAAGCCTGATGGAACGTTATGTAGAAATCATGATTGATGAATACCAGGACAGCAACCTTATTCAGGAGGTCATACTGAATTCCATTTCCCGCAGGAAGTCCGGCCAGCCTAATGTATTCATGGTAGGCGACGTGAAGCAGAGTATATACAGATTCAGACAGGCAAAACCGGAGCTGTTTTTGCAAAAATACAATTCATATCCTGCATCAGATGGCCAGGACAGCATGCTGGTAAGGTTGTTCAAGAATTTCAGAAGCCGTGGTGAAATCATCAATGGTGTCAATTATGTCTTCAGGCAGATAATGTCGGTGTTGGCAGGAGAATTGGACTACACGGAGGAAGAGGCACTGTACACAGGTGCTGTTTATCCTCCGGCAGAGGAAGTTGGTCCATTGGATGGTAAGGTGTCAGTGGTTCCGGATATAGGCGGACCAGTTGAACTCAACCTTGTGGATATGACAGGCGGAAGTATGACAGAAGGGAGTATGACTAGCGTAAGCATGACAGGTGGAAGTATGACGGGTTCAGATACTACAGAGGGAGAGGAAGCTGGTGATGATGGCACAACAGTTATCAATGACAGTGATGACGATGAGCCCCTTGATGTAATACAGGCTGAAGCCGGCATGGTTGCCGGACGTATACTGCAGCTGCTTGGTAATGACCTTGATGGACATAAAAGGCCGACTATGGTTTATGACAGCTCCATCGGCGGTTACAGGGGGGTTGAATTACGTGATATCGTAATACTGCTCAGGACTACCAGGAACTGGGCGGGCGTATTTGCCGAAGAACTTGCGCTGATGGGCATACCTGCTTATGCAGATGCCGGATCAGGTTATTTCAAAACCCTTGAGGTTCAGACAGTGATGTCCCTGCTTCAGATAATAGATAATCCTCTTCAGGATATCCCCTTGCTTGCCGTACTTCGTTCACCCATAGGAAGCTTTTCGCCGGATGAGTTGACGGATATCAGACTTGCCGACAGGGATGCCACCTTCTACAATGCGATGAAAAGGTTTGTTGAAGTAAATGAGGATGAGATTAAAGATGAGACTAAGGATGAGATCGAGGGTGAGACTAAGGATGAGATAGAGGGTGAGACTAAGGATGAGATCGAGGGTGTGAATGAGAACCCTTTGAGGATAAAAACATCCGATTTTCTGGGCAGGCTGGAAAAGTGGAGGGATAAGTCGCTATGTACACCTGTTGACGAGCTTATATGGTACCTTTTTTCCGATACCTCCTATTACAGCTATTCGGGAATACTTCCGGGAGGGGGACAACGCCAGGCCAATCTCAAAATGCTTTTCGAACGGGCGAGACAGTATGAGAAAACCAGCTACAAAGGCCTTTTCAATTTCGTTAATTTTATTGACAGGCTCAAAAGTGGAGGCGGTGACTTGGGAAGCGCCAAAATCCTCGGTGAGAATGAGAATGTGGTAAGGATAATGAGCATCCACAAGAGCAAAGGCCTTGAGTTCCCTGTCGTGTTCGTGTCGGGCTGTGGAAAGAGGTTCAATATGCAGGATATGAACGGCAAAATTCTCCTGCATCAGGATCTCGGCTTCGGACCTGACATCGTAGACTGCGTGAGGAGGATCACCTGGCCGCTCATGCCCAAACAGGCAATCAGATACAAACTAAAACTGGAAACCCTGTCCGAGGAGATGAGGATATTATATGTCGCAATGACGAGGGCAAAGGAGAAATTAATCATAACAGCAGCGCCCAGAAACCTGAAAGGCTCCGTTAAGGGGTGGGCAGGAGTCGTGGCTGCGGCAGATGGCAAAATCCCCGAATATGAAGTTCTTAGGGGCACATGCTATCTTGACTGGTTGGGTCCGGCCATAACCAGGCACAGAGATGGCGGGGCCATCAGGGATATTGCGACGGTGGCTGAAAGAGATAAAATGGCAGGGGCGATCGTAGAGGACCCATCCGGATGGAAGGTAAATATTTGGGATATCAGTGATATAAAAGAGGGCAGAAGGACGGAAACTGATATCGGGAAAAATCTGGCGCTATGGTCGGAAAAAGAACAACCGGATAAAGAGCCGAATACCGAGCCTGATGCAGACTATGAATTTGTGAGGAGCAGGCTGGAATGGTCATATCCATATAAAAACACTGTTGAATTGCCTGCAAAGCTTACCGTTACTGAACTTAAAAGGCGTTTTGCCATTATTGATACGGCTGAAAACGGATCAAAAGAAGCATACAAGCGGCCTGTCGCTGATAAGCCTGCCTTCATGCAGGGAAAGAGAGGCTTCAGCGCTGCCGAAAAGGGGACGCTGCTCCATTTCGCAATGCAGCATTACAAGCTGGATGAAATCAGGGAATGCATCAGCAGATGCAACCAACCTGACCGGGAGCTCAGAGTGGAAATTGTCAGACAGCTTATGGCTATGGTTGATGAAGAGATCCTCACAGGGATTGAAGCTGATGTGATTGATGCCGGCAGGATAGTGGCATTTTTCCTGTCCGATATCGGAGCAAGGTTGCTTGCATCAAAAGAAGTGCAAAGGGAGATACCATTTACACTGGGATTGAGAAGCTCCGAACTGTTCCCCGCCCTTGTGGATGTGTCATCTGCTACGGATGAAATAATAATGCTCCAGGGCGTCATAGATTGCTGTTTTGTTGAAGACGGCGGTGTAGTGCTTCTTGACTACAAAACTGATTATGTGGATGAGGGCGGTTCACATGCAGTTGCCGAAAGATACCGTCTGCAACTTGATTATTATGCCAGGGCTTTGGAATCGATTACTGGCAGAATAGTTAAAGGAAAATACATTTATCTGTTTCACAGCAGCGAAACCATTGGATTGTAATCAAAACACATAAGAAAAACACATAAGAAAAACACATAAGAAAAATCATAATATTGGAGAGGGCAAACATGGAAAACAAATGGGTAAAAGCATTCAGAAAAATAACAGTAATATCTGCTTTACTATTGATAATCACAATGATGGCAGGTTGTACCAGCACTAAAATCGGTAACAACAAGCCGGGAGGTACAGCACAATCATCTGAAAACGCCACCACAGGAACCATTGAAAGCACAGTGGGCCCAGGCAACGATGGATCAGCATATGAAACAACAGATGGAACAATAGACGGATCGGCAGAAAATGCGCCATCAGATAATGGAACAGCAGTGGATAATACTGCTGCCACTGATCCTGTCATAGATTATAATGTGGTCAAACCCAATGAATCGGGAAAGATTATGGTCGTAATGTTCCACAATTTTGTAAGTGAATACAAAAAGGGTGACAAGCAATATACAACTACATTCAATGCTTTTGAACAGCTTCTGCCCAAGCTTTATGAAAAGGGCTACAGGCTTGTAAATCTTAATGATATGCTCGCCAACAACATTGATGTACCTGCCGGTACTATTCCAATGGTATTTACTTTTGACGACGGTACCTCCGGACAGTTCAATCTTGTTGAAACCGACACAGCGGCAACAGTTGCAGATGAAAACTCCGCCAACAAACCTGCGCTTGAAGTCAACAAACTTTCTGCTGTAGGAATAATGGAGGAGTTTAATAAAGAGCATCCTGATTTTGGCATTAAGGGGACCTTCTTTGTGAATCTTGGCTGCCAGACCTTCCGGGGAAGCGGGACCCTGGCCGAGAGACTGCAGTACCTTGTTGACAGTGGTTTTGAAATTGGAAACCATACATATACGCACATTAATCTCAAAAAGACAAAGGACGCATTGACAATACAGGAGGAGCTTGGGAAGAACGTTAAAACAATGCAGGAACTGGTACCCGGATATATCCTGAAAACCTTCTCCCTTCCTTATGGCCTGCCATCCGAGGAACTACAGCAATATGTGATGAAAGGTGATTTCGAAGGAATTCAATATGAGAATACAGGCATCCTTGAAGTGGGCTGGGATCCGTCGCCCTCTCCGGTGAGCCTGAAGTTTAATCCCATGTCGATCCACAGAGTAAGAGCAAATGGCATCGAGAACGTTGAGGCCGATCTTGACTGGTGGCTTGAGGAACTGTCGAGGGAAGAACAGTATGTCAGTGACGGCGATCCTGAAACCGTAGTAATACCGGAAAAAAGGAAGGATTTAATCGACGCCTCCCACTTGAATGGCAAAAAATTAGTAACATATTGAGTACACGTGGATAATATGTTATAATTTACATTAGATAAGAAATCTTTCATGTTTTTATTTTCAGCATCGTTCAAAGGGTATAAAGTTTGCAATAATAACCATATTATTATATAATTGTTAATACTCTTGTAATGGCAATTATATAATATAATGAGTGCTTTTATGTTTTTTATAAAAAAATCCGGGGAGTGGTGGATATGGCTAAGGAAATGATTAGAAAAGTACAGACAGATGCAGATGTAAAAAGGAAGGCAGTGAAGCTTGTTATTGCCCATCTGAAAAAGAAGGTAACTGGTGAGTTTATCGGATCCGAACATATAACCGAATGGATAAGCGACATAGAAAAATTGCTTGAGAAACCCGAATTTAATTTGGTTGAATATATCGAAATGAGAAGGAACCTTAATGATGTAATCGAGCGTACTCTTGATGAGGAAATGCGTTTCAGGCTGAGAGATTCATGGTACAGCCTGGGTAAAGCTATGGAGAAAAAGGTCAAGCAAAAATGAAAATTTCCCAATAAAATACTGGAAGCAAACAAAAACCGGATCGCCCCAAAAGGCATCCGGTTTTTTATTGGCTATCTTAAGTTTACTTAAAGTCAAATCTCCCTTATCCCTAACCTCTTCTTCAGAGCTTCAAGAAAGATACGGCCGGTTTCGATGGATGCCATTACGCTATCCGCTGCCGGCCCGCCGGGCAGGTTCCTGCCGGAAACGCACTTTTCAAGGCTTATTTCTGCATATACATCTTCCCCAATCTTTTCGGAAAAGCTTTTAAATTCATCCATTGAAAGAGCATCAATAGCCTTGTCATTCTTTATGCAATAGAGCACCATATTTCCGATAATCTCATGGGCACTTCTGAAGGGGATTCCCTTTTTCACCAGGTAGTCAGCCACATCGGTGGCATTGGTGAAGCCTCCCTGTGCCGCCTTGTACATGCTTTCCTTCCTTATCTTCATGGTGTCTGTCATTCGTGTGAAAACCGGCAGGCACATTTTGACTGTATCCACCGCATCGAAGATGGCTTCCTTATCCTCCTGCATATCTTTGTTGTATGCGAGGGGGAGCGATTTCATCACTGCGAGCAGTGTCATGAGTGAACCGTATACACGACCGGTCTTTCCGCGGACCAGCTCTGCCACGTCAGGATTTTTCTTCTGGGGCATTATGCTGCTTCCGGTGCTATAGGCGTCATCCATCTCGACAAAGTTAAACTCGCCTGTTGACCATATTATCAACTCCTCGCTGAACCTGCTGAGGTGCATCATCAGCATGGACAGGCAGGAAGCAAGCTCGATTGCAAAGTCTCTGTCGCTTACGCCATCGAGGCTGTTTTCGGTGATGGCTGAGAAACCGAGGGCTTTGGCAACAAAAGTCCTGTCAAGAGGATAAGTAGTACCAGCAAGGGCGCCTGATCCAAGAGGCATGACATCCGTCCGTTTATAGCAATCCTGCAGCCTTTCTGAGTCACGCCTGAACATCTGGAAGTATGCCATCATGTGATGTGCAAGCGTAATTGGCTGTGCCCGCTGCAGATGGGTGTATCCAGGCAGTATGGTGGCGGTGTTTTCCCCGGAAATATGCACAAGGACTTCAAGAAGGGAGCAAAGCATGCCTGATATTTCGATTATCTCATCCTTCAGATACATGCGGATATCAAGAGCGACCTGGTCGTTGCGACTCCTTCCGGTGTGAAGCTTTTTGCCGGTATCACCGATTCTTGATATAAGGATCTTTTCAATATTCATATGGATGTCTTCAGCGTCTACCTCAAACTCCACCATGCCCTTTTCTATGTCATGGAGGATCTCATCAAGTGTACTGCAGATGAGTGCAGCATCCTCCGCTGGAATGATGCCGCATTTGCCCAACATTGTCGCATGGGCGATGCTTCCCTTGATGTCATGCCTGTATAGCCTGCTGTCGAAGCTAATGGAGGAATTGAAATCATCCACCGATTTATCAGTGCCTTTAGAAAACCTTCCACCCCAGAGTTTCATTTAGGGTACCCAAACCTTTCCTATTTCTTATCCTTCATCATGAGGGATCTTACCTTCATCGGCAGACCGAAGAGGTTTATGAAGCCTTCTGCATCTTTCTGGTTGTACACTTCGTCCCTTCCGAAGGTTGAGAGCTCTTCGCTGTAAAGTGAGTAGTCGGATTTTGCTCCGGCAGGCATACAGTTGCCCTTATAAAGCTTCATCCTTACGGTTCCTGTGACAGTCTGCTGAGTATGGTCAACAAAGGCTGAAAGCGATTCCCTGAGCGGGGTGTACCATTGTCCAAAGTAGACAAGTTCGGCAAACCTCTGTGCCACAATATCCTTGTAATGCAGTGTATCCCTGTCAAGGCACAGCAGTTCAAGCTCCCTGTGGGCCGCATAAAGTATGGTTCCGCCGGGAGTCTCGTAAACGCCTCTTGATTTCATGCCGACCAGCCTGTTCTCAACCATGTCGATTATGCCGACTCCGTTTTCGCCGCCCAGCTTGTTCAGTACCTTAATCATTTCAACCGGCTTGTATTTTTCACCATTAACTTTTTTAGGAATGCCCTTTTCAAATTCAATTTCCACATAAGTTGCCTTGTCAGGCGCCTTTTCGGGAGATACCATGAGCTTGAGCATTTTATCATACTGGGGCTCGTTCCAGGGACTTTCGAGATCCTGGCCTTCGTGGCTGAGATGCCAGAGATTCCTGTCCATGCTGTAGTTATCCTTTTTAGATACAGGAATGGGTATGTTCCTCTGGGTTGCGTAATCAATGGCGTCTTCTCTTGATTTGATATCCCAGATCCTCCAGGGGGCAATTATCTTCAGGTGTGGAGCCAGAGCCTTTACTGTAAGCTCGAACCTGACCTGGTCATTGCCTTTTCCTGTTGCTCCGTGAGCAACTGCCGTAGCGCCTTCCTTTTCAGCTATCTCCACCATTCTCTTTGCTATGATGGGTCTTGCAAAGGATGTACCCAGCAGGTATTTTCCTTCATATACCGCACCTGCTTTGAGGGTCGGATAAATGAAATCGGTTATGAATTCTTCCTTCAAATCTTCGATGTATATTTTGCTGGCTCCGGTCTTGATTGCTTTCTCATTCAATGGGTCCAGTTCTTCACCCTGTCCAACGTCGGCTGCCATGGCGATGACTTCGCAGTCGTAATTCTCTTTTAACCACGGAATGATGATGGATGTATCCAATCCGCCCGAATATGCAAGTACTATTTTTTCCTTTTTGTTCATATCAATTCCTCCGCAACTATGCTACAATATTGCCTGTTATAGTAATATTTATATTGTACTTAATAATATATGATTATACAACAGCGTGCATAAATATTCAATAAAAATTATAAATATACATTTTGCTGAGAGAAAAGAGTATCAGATCGGGATAGCGCGGGAGAGCATACGATGGTTATTTTGGGCATTGATCCGGGATTTGCAATTACAGGTTATGGTATAGTAAAATATGAGGGGAACAAATTTTCGGTGCTTGATCATGGTGCAATAACCACGAAAAGCGGCTCTGTTTTTGCTGAGAGACTTCTTGAAATCGATAAAGGCATGGAAAGACTCATAAATACATTCAAACCGGATGCCATTTCGGTGGAGGAGCTTTTTTTCAACAAGAATATAAAAACAGCCATAATGGCAGCTCACGGCAGGGGCACAGTGCTGACGGCAGCTGCACGGTCGGGCATATATGTATCCGAATACACTCCGCTTCAGGTAAAGCAGGCTGTCACAGGATATGGAAGAGCGGATAAGGCGCAGGTACAGCAGATGGTGAAGGCCATCCTCAACCTGAAGGAGATACCTAAGCCGGATGATGCGGCTGATGCGCTGGCAGTAGCCATATGCCACGGAAATTCCTACAGGATGGAAGCCATCAGGAATATGTAGGCTGGGACATGGAACGGGAAGGGGGACACACCTTTTCGAGGAATGTCCCGGGAGTATCCCATATCCCGATAATAACTCAGGAGGTGCAGCTTTGTACGCATATATAAAAGGAAGTCTGGAATACAAGCATACGGATCATATGGTTGTGGAGGCCAATGGGGTGGGTTACAGGATCCTTACCTCCATGTCGTCGCTTGAAGCGGCGGGTGCGGTTGGATCAGAAGTCAAGGTGTTCACCCATCTGTATGTCAGGGAGGATGTCATGAGCCTCTTCGGGTTCATCACACAGGAGGAGCTTGGCATGTTCGAGCTGCTTATAACCGTTTCGGGAGTAGGACCAAAGGCTGCACTCTCGCTGATCTCAGCTGTATCTCCTTCCAAATTCGGACTGACTGTCATCACTGATGATGTTAAAACACTTACAAAGGCACAGGGAATAGGTAACAAGATGGCTCAGAGGATAATCCTCGAGCTTAAGGATAAGATCAAGAAGGAACAACTGGCTGCTGTTACATCTGATATTGGAGGCTTGCAGGCTGGCGGAAGGGAAAACAACAGGATATCTGAAGCGATTAATGCACTGATGGTACTTGGATACAGCTCCTACGAGGCAAGCAAGGCAGTGTCGACGGTATATTCCGAGGATATGGAGCTGGAGACGATCATAAGGAATGCTCTTAAAGGGTTGGTAAGATAGGCAATACAAGGAATGATATTGTGTATACGGAGGATGAGGGACTATGGATGAGGACAGGCTGGTTGCAGGGGACGCCGCTGTAGAAGATACGGACGAGATGAGTCTGCGTCCACGCAAATTCAGCGAGTACATAGGGCAGACAAAAATTAAGGAAAACCTGAATGTCTTTATAGAAGCTGCGAAAAGGCGAAAGGAAGCCCTTGACCATGTCCTTCTTTATGGACCGCCCGGCCTTGGAAAAACCACTCTGGCGGGTATCATCGCATCGGAGCTGGGTGTAAGCCTCAGGATCACATCCGGTCCTGCCATAGAAAAGGCCGGAGACCTGGCAGCCATCCTTACAAACCTGGGCAGCTACGATGTGCTTTTCATAGATGAGATACACAGGCTTAACCGCAGTGTGGAAGAAATCCTTTACCCGGCAATGGAAGACTATGCACTGGATATAATTATTGGTAAAGGGCCGAGCGCCCGGTCCATAAGGCTTGATCTCCCGAAATTCACACTTATAGGGGCGACGACGAAAGCCGGATTGCTGACATCACCGCTAAGGGACAGGTTCGGCATGATAAACCGGCTTGAAATATATACCTCTGATGAGCTGGAGCTTATCGTCAAAAGGTCTGCCGGTATCCTGGGCATAGCCATAGATGCAGCTGGTGCTACCGAGATCGCACGCCGTTCAAGAGGGACGCCGCGTATTGCAAACAGGCTGCTGAAAAGAGTCAGGGACTTTGCCCAGGTTAAGGGCGAGGGGATCATTGACCTGAGGATGGCAAAAATAGCGCTGGATGCGCTTGAAATAGACGATATTGGCCTTGATGCCATAGACAGGAAAATGCTTATGAGCATCATAGACAAGTTCGCCGGAGGGCCGGTTGGGTTGGAGACTCTTGCGGCCTGCATCGGAGAAGAAACCGAGACGATTGAGGACGTATATGAACCGTACCTGCTTCAACTCGGCTTCATCAACAAGACCCCTCGGGGGAGGATGACCACAAAGCTTGCATACGACCATTTTGGACTAAAGATGTGAACGCCTATTTGACTGAACCGCTCGAAATCCAGTCCGCAAGATACTGAATCAATCCACTGTCTACTTTGCCGGCGGTTTCATATTCACTGGGTTCTGATCTGACTTCTCCCTTTATAAGAAGATGGTTTAATCCCGGATAGGATTTCACTGTTGCATTGCTTTTTCCGGCAAGGGCTTTTTTCCAGACCTCAAATTCCTTCATTGTCACCTGGTAGTCCCTTTCTCCCTGTATGACAATCATGGGCTTCTCAATATCAAGGGCAGATTTTGAAGGGTCATAGTCCTTAAGATCCAGCCAGTAGGAGGCCGGAGCTCCAAACAGCTCATTTACCGTCAGGTTGCTTTCGGGCGTGAGGCTTTTGACATTTTCCCGCATTTTCTTATATTGTACGAGTGTGTTTTCAAGGGTTTCTTTTGTGGCGGCATCTGTATTACTGCCATCCAGCCCGATGATGTATTCCAGTTGTTCTATCATTATATCTTCAAGCGGAGTAACGGGAGCAGAAACAAGCAGGTAACCGGCTGCACCCGGAGTTTCCTGTGCGATCCTCGGAATCAGCATGCCACCCAGGCTATGCCCAAGAACAAATATCTTTTCAGAATCGATTCCATCCCTTCCCTTGAGGAACTGCACTGCAAGTACGGCATCTTCCACAGTTTCATCATAGACAGTCATAGCCTCCGTATCTGTCGACATTTTTTCACCGTAGACGAAAGTCCTTTTGTCGTATCTCAGTGATGCGATTCCTTTTTCAGCGAGGCCCCATGAGATGTCGCGGAAGGGTTTGTTCGGACCGATGGTTTCGTCCCTGTCATTGGGGCCTGAACCGTGCACGAGGATAACGACCGGGTATTTTCCACCTTTTGCCGGTGCAGTGAGGGTCCCTGGCAGTTCCCAGCCGACTTTACCGAATTCAACAGAGGTTTCTTTCACACCGTCAGGTATTTGGGCTGTATCTTTCTGGACAGTATCTCCTGAGCTTTCGGTATCTGGGGTGTAATTCAAACCGGCAATCAGTTTGTTTGAATCGAACACTACGTTGATATTCAGCTTCTGCTTCTGGAAAGTGGACTTGACCGAGATTATGTCGTAACCTTTACTGTTTGAAGCTGAATGACCGATTATTTCCTCAAAAGCGCCATACTGGCTTATAAGTACGTTCCAGAGTTTTTCCTCAAGGAATTTGGCGTTTATGACTTTTAGCATGGTTTTGTCGTAAGCATACCCGGATAATGCAGCTTCATAATTACCCTTTGACAAATCAGTTACGAGATTCACCGCTATTTCTTCAATGTTGCCCTCCACATTGCTGACAGGCTGTGTGTTTTGCGCTGAGGATCCACAACCGCTTAACATGGATACTATAATAGAAAAAATACATAAAGTTGCCATTGTGGTTTTTCTTTTCTTAGCTTTCATACTAATCCCCCATTGATGTTTATTGTCTTTTGATATTGATTATATATGACAGTTCGGGTTTTTAAACGGCAACGTGGCAAAAACATCATAAGTCATGCTGAAATGTCTTTTATATGGTAAAATTAATATGTAATTGCTAATCCATGATTGAGGAAGGAAGATTTATTTGAAACTGTTGATGCATATGTGTTGTGCGCCCTGTTCTGTATATCCATTTTCGGTTGTCAGGGAAGAAGGTATTGAAGTTGAGGGCTTGTTTTATAATCCCAATATCCATCCTTATGAGGAGTATCTCAAAAGGCGTGAGAATGTGGGCGTTTTTTCAGGGCTTGAGGATCTGAAGGTCAGTTATATCGATGATTTCAGGCAGCAGGAATGGGAAAGTTTCAAAGGCCCGGAGTTTGAGCGTTGTACAATGTGCTATGTGATCAGGATGGATAAAGCGGCACAACATGCGGCAGAAAATGGTTTTGATGCATTTACGACATCCCTTCTTGTAAGCCCATACCAGAAGCATGACCTTATAAGGGAACTAGGAGAGAAAGCCGCATTAAAGCATGGAACGCAATTTTTCTACAGGGATTTCAGGCCTGGTTTCAGGCAGGGTCAGCAGAAAGCAAAGGACATGGGGCTTTACAGACAGAAATTCTGCGGTTGTATTATTTCGAAATCATTACAATCTGGTTAAAGTTTGTTAAAATGGTAGGAAAAAATGGGCATGCTGTCGAAATATATGTAGAAGGTAATATACAATTAGAACGTAATAACATATTTGGAAGGTAATACACAAGAGGAAATTTGTTGAGGTGCCCTTATGAAAAGATCCATTTCAGTAATTCTCATATCCATGATGCTTGTTATGTCTGTGGCTGATACTACGTATGCTGCGACTTCAAGGTCGGGCACAAAAACAGCCACCGGCCTTCTCAATGATGTAAAATATACAAATGATTCGAAAGGTGAGATTATTGATATCACCGTTAAGAATTATGTCGATTACAGTATCATGAGCCTTACAAATCCAGGCAGGATAGTCATTGACATATTCAACGCTGCTGCACCGGGCAAACAACAGCTTATAACGGCAGGCGGCAAAATTGTGAAGAGTGTGAGATATGCGCAGTTTGATACATACACGGCAAGGGTCGTACTTGATATAAACAGTGAAACCGAGTTCGGTGTTGATAAGACTGAAAGCGGATTAAGGATATATATCGGTGAGATGCCTGATCAATCAGCAAAGGAAGCTGTTTCAGGAGCAAACACAGGAACTGGCACTGATACCGGCAAGGACGCTGGTACAAGCGCAGGCACAGGCACAGGCACAGGCACGGGTGCGGGTATGGCAACCGGCACGGATGAAGATATATCTTCCGGCACCGGGTCAGGAACAGGCACAGGAACAGGAACAGGATCAGGATCAGATTCCGGCACTGGATCAGGTACCGGCACAAGCTCAGGATCTGCCGCATCTGCCGGCTCAAGTGCAGCCGCTGGCAAAAGTGCAGCTGCAGTGGCACAAAAGCTGACCATACATAAGAATTTCACAGTCCAGTACACGCCTTCAACAACCAGCGATGAAATATCAATAAACATAAGCAGCTACAGCAAATATACTGTATTGAGGATGACAGGCCCTGACCGGCTGGTTATAGACATACCAAATGCCAAGTATTCAGGCAAAACGGGCAAGATCACCGCAAATGGTGCAATGGTTTCAGCCGTCAGGTATTCAAGGTACTCGACGACCACAGCAAGGGTGGTTCTTGACCTGACATGCCAGGCACAATATACGGTCAGCGAGAAAAAGGGAAAACTGGTCATTAAAGTTGAAGCACCCAAATATAAAAACATAGAGTACCACAATAATGGTGACAGGGTCTATCTGAATCTTGACGGAGCAGTACTGACATCAGGCGATGAGTTTTTAAAGAAGCTTTATACCGGGAAATATGATATCACCGGAAAGAAATATACTGTGACCTTCCCAAGCAACCAGGCGAATTTGGGGACAGGGGAATTCACAATAAATGATGATTATCTGAAATCAATCGAAATCAAGACGGATACAAATAAGAAAACTACCAGCCTGGTTTTTACAGCTGTAAAGAAATTCACATATCTCGTATTCACAAGGGAAGAGACAGACGATACTAACATCACACTGATAAAGCCTGCGTCAAAATCCGAGAAGATAGCAGTGATAGATGCAGGCCATGGCGGGCGTATGCCGGGAGCCATTTACAAGGATGTCGTTGAAAAGGAGCTCAACCTGGATATTGCGCAAAAACTAAACACACTCCTTCTAAAAAGCAAGGTAACGACATATATGATGAGGGATGATGACAGCCACATAAACAATTATGAAAGAGCTTACATTGCGAATGAACTTGGCGCAAAGCTTTTACTGAGTATCCATAATAACGCCATGGACGATAAGAGTTACAGCGGTACAATGACCCTGTACTATCCGTCCAGGAGCACAAAGTCATTTAATGGAAGTGCGTTTGCCGACATAATTCAAAAGAAGCTTCTGGGGAAGCTGGGCACAGTTAACAGGAAAACGATCGAGAGACCAAACCTTGTCATACTTAAAGCAACAACCATGCCGTCAACGATAGCGGAAATCGCTTATATAACCAATGCAACCGACAGAGCCAACCTGCAAAAGGAAAGCTTCAGGCAAAAAGCAGCCCAGGCTTTATCCGAAGCTGTCATTGAGTCTCTTAAAAGCGTAAAATAGGTAATATTGCAGAATCAGGACTGTAGCGGGAAATATATAACATTCTGAATGTTGTCCATAATTACATTATATGTATTTATTCAGGAGGATAACATGAGAAGGATTTTATGTATATTACTGACTATAGTTTTTCTGTTTCTGGCCGGTTGCGAGCTACCGCTTTTAAATGAAGATTCCGGACTGCCGGCAAGCGAAGAGCTGACTTCAACAACTGACACTTACGTTGACGCTGACGCTGTAACGGATACTGACACTGACAATGATTCTGTCATTGACCCTGTCGCGTCTATGGAACCAGGTGCCTCAACGGAGGCAGGTAATGCAACTGAGACAGATTCCACAACGACTTCAGCTGTTGTAATAAATCCCATGACTACGGCCAATCCGCCGTCAGAGTCAGCAAATGGCAATGCCTCATCCATATACATGTCGGAGTCGGATATGGCATCAGATTCTTCGGGTTCAGCGGTTATGGCCAGCCAAATAGAAGAGTCAAATGAAAAAATGCCTATGACCCTTTATTATCAGGACTCTGACGGATGTTTGATACCCGTTGTCAAATGGGTCGAAAAGCAGCAGGGGATAGCAAGGATGGCGATAAACAGCCTTGTGCCCAGTACAAAGACATGTGATGAACTGCTATATTTTGGGCTTTATCCTGTGCTTCCTGAAGGAACCGAACTTTTAGGGATAAATATCGTAGATGACGTAATACTTGCAGACTTCAATGCGAAATTCTCCGACTTTGACAGCGAACATTCAGAGAGGAATGCAATCACATCTCTAGTATATACCTTGACTGAATTTGAGTCCATTGCAGGCGTCAAGATCCTCATAAATGGTTATGAAAAGGAAACGCTTAAATATGGCACAGATATTTCAGGAGTGCTGGAGAGAAAAGACATATTTATAAATCCGGATGGCCAGGATAAAATGGAAGGTTCAGGCATCAGGACCGGAGCCAATAAAGTTGATATCTACTTTTTCAAGAAGGCTAACGAAGGCTTTACTTACCTGCTGCCGGTTTCAATAATGACGGATGATATCGTTGGTGGTGAGATGGCTCCTGCAGCTATGATGCAGTTCCTTCTTAAAACCGATCCTGGAGGTGAGATATACTCAGAAATACCTGAAGGAACGGCGCTTTTGGATTGCAATAACGAAGATGGTATACTGACGCTGAATCTTGATGAGAATTTCATCAATTATGGAGGCAGCTCAAGAGAGGATGGCATTATCCAACAGCTTCTTTTTACCTTGAAGCAGGATTGGGATATTGAAAGGGTAAAAATACTAATCGATGGGAAAGCTGTTGTGCTGCCTGAAGGAACGGATGTTTCGAGGGGGCTGACTATGCCGCTTTATATAAATGATGTCCTTGATAAATGATGTCCTCGACAGATGATGCGGTTGGAGTGAAGTGTCATTAAAGAAGTGGCTTGTCTCATTGAGCAAATCTTTTGAGGATGTTATAATACAGTTAATAAAATACATATTAAGGATGGATCTGAATTGGCTGATAAATTGAGAACAGATAATAGGAGATACTCGGAGTTAAGGCCTGTCACAATACGTCGCAACTATATAAAACAGGCAGAGGGCTCGGTATTGATAGAAATGGGAGAGACAAAGGTGATTTGTACGGCATCAATTGAAGAATCCGTACCGCCTTTTAAAAAGAATTCCGGTGAAGGCTGGGTCACAGCAGAGTATTCCATGCTACCGAGGGCAACTAAAACCAGAAATACCAGGGATATCAGCAAGCTTAAGCTGAATGGCAGAAGCCAGGAGATTCAGAGGCTCATAGGAAGGTCTTTGAGATCGGTGGTCGATTTCAGCATACTTGGCGAGAGGCAGATAATCATCGACTGTGATGTTATCCAGGCCGATGGCGGAACAAGGACAGCATCAATCACAGGTTCTTTTGTCGCGCTTGTCGATGCTTGTGCATATCTGCTTAAAAACGGATTAATCGATAAGATGCCGGTTACCCAATATCTTGCTGCGGTCAGTGTAGGCCTGGTAGATGACATTGAGATGCTCGACCTGAAATATGATGAGGATTCAAATGCTATAGTCGATATGAACGTGGTCATGACTGGCGACGGGAATTTCGTTGAACTCCAGGCGACAGGAGAAAAAGCACCTTATACCAGAAAGCAGCTGGATAAGCTTATGGAGCTTGCGGGTGATGGGATAGAAAAGCTCATATCATTGCAGAAGGAGTCCCTTGGTGAGCTTGCGGGGCTGGTAGGTGCCCGGGGTAAATGAAAAAGCTTATCGTAGCTACCTTGAACAAGGGCAAGCTGAAAGAAATCAGAGAGATACTTGCCGGCCTTCCATATGAAGTAATATCAATGGACGAGGCCGGATTTTCAATGGATATAGAAGAAAACGGGACGACCTTTGAAGAAAATGCGATGATAAAATCCAGGACCATATGGGAAGCGACCGGTGAAATGGTCATGGCAGACGACTCGGGGCTGGTGGTCGATTATCTGGACGGGGCTCCGGGCATTTACTCTTCAAGGTTTGCGGGAGAAGGCGCCAGCGATGCAGACAAGAACAAAAAGCTGCTGGGACTTCTGGACGGGGTTCCGATGGAGCAGCGAACTGCAAGGTTTGTATGCGCTGTTGCAGTGGTTTACCCTGATGGAAGTGATTTTACAGTCAGAGGGCAGTGTGAGGGCTTGATATGGACAGAGCCCAGGGGTGCAAATGGCTTCGGATATGATCCGCTTTTTTATATTCCTGAATATGACATGACTGTGGCTGAGATGGAACCGATAAAAAAGAACAGCATAAGCCACAGGGGAAGGGCACTTGCCCTGATGGCAGAAAAGCTGAAGAATGAATGAAGTAAGAATGAAGTAAGAATGATGCTGGAAGGCTGTATCAATATTCGGGGGTTTGGATGAATATTATTGTTCTCAGTGATACCCATGGTACGATTGGGGAAGCTGAATATGCCATAAGGTCTAATGCCGGCATCGACATGGTTATCCACCTGGGTGACCATTACAGGGATGCCGTCAGGTTATCTTCGTTGTTCCCCGATATCCCGATGGAATACGTCTCAGGTAACTGCGACTATGCTGCAGAAGGCGTGTTCACAGAAAAGCTCATAGAACTGCAGGGCTATAGATTTTTTATAACCCATGGGCATCTCTATTCGGTTAAGCATACGTATAAAAAACTGCTTCAGAGAGCATCTGATATTGGTGCCGATATTGTATTGACAGGGCACACGCATTCGCCCTGCATTGATACATATAACGGCATTATTCTGTTGAACCCGGGCAGCACAAGCCACCCAAGGGGCTCACATTTTGGCTCCTATGCCATTATCAGCATCACTAAGGATGGCTTGCGGCCTGAACTGGTCAGTGTCTGAATGAGTTCGTATTAAACCTGTTAAAGTGGGCATATTAATATGATAATTCCTTAGAGGTGTTGCAAAATGAGGCTTAATGCCATTAAGAAATCAATTTTAACTTTTCATATAATCGGAATCGGCTATAACCTATATGCCATTTTTATAAAGAAAGTAGCTGATTTTAGTGTACATGTATCTATAATTGGGATTTTGTTAACCATAATGGTCTTAAGCATACTTTCCTGGAAACAATCCGGTTATAAAGGCTATAAAATCAGTAAGTATTGATGCAAGTTAATCGGATATTTTAAATATTGTTCAGTAATTGTGGTTATATGATAAAGAACGGTATTATAGTCTCTCCTATAACGCCGTTCATTTTCATATATTCTGATGTCGGAATTCGGGGTCAGTCACTTTTCAGTTTCTTCAGTTTCTAGATTAACAATATCCATCTCATCATAAGCATTAATAGTGGATTCGAATAAATCGTATTCATCAGTTGATTTGCACTTGTGACTAAATACTTCGTACGGGCGCATCATATCATGGTCTTCATGCTCGAGAATATGGCAGTGGAAGGGATATATTCCGGTAAAGTCCCCAAAACGTGCTATAATTCTGGTTATATGCCTCGGATCCGCCGTTATTGTGTCTTTCCACCCTCTTTCATTTTCATCGGGGAGGATTGCAGGGCCAATAAATTTTAGAGTGCCAGTTGTTGTATATCTCTGGACATCATATGGCTGACGGTTTAATACCTGGAACTGAATCAGATGAACATGTATAGGATGAGCAGCTGCGGCGGTATTGATGATGTTCCACACCTCCACACTTCCCAATTCTGTTTTGATTGTAACAGGATCCGTCCACAATTTATCTTCCAGCATAAACATCAGTCTGCCATATTCATCCTGCCCGACAATGATATCAATATTCCTTTGTTTTGTCTTTTTTACAGGAAGCGGTTGTATATTATTCAGTTTCAGAGGTAGACAGCTGTAATCATTTACAGGAATATCGCTTACTCTAAATTGCATGATTTCTGGAAGGGGAGTACCGAAGGGAGGTACTGAATCGTTCATAAGGGTGTAGGTTTGATTTTCCAGACCAGTAAAATCAATAATAACATCAGCCCGTTCGGCAGGTTCAAGCGATAGTGTGCCAAGCTTTGCAGGCCTTTCCAGGAATCCTCCGTCACTGCCTATTTGATTCCATGCCGGCAAAATCTGCCCTGCTGCTCCGGAAAAACGTAGAGTATAATTACGTGAATTTGATCCGTTCAATATGCGGAATCTGTATTTCCTTGGTTTTACAACGAGGTAGGGCCATACCTTTCCATTAACAAGGGCATAACTGCCAAAGAACCCCGGCACAATAGACGGCTGTACTCCATTAATTGTAGGAGCGGGATAAGATAATGAACCGTTATCGTTGAATTCCCGATCCTGTATGATCAATGGGATTTCATACTCTCCTGAGGGAAGATTCAAGTGTTTTTCGTGTTTATCACGGATAAGGTAAAGACCCGACAAGCCAGCAAAGACATTCAACCTTGTAATACCTATGGCGTGATCATGGTACCATAGAGTAGTTGCCTGCTGCCTATTGGGGTAATGATATAGTGCAGATTCCCCCGGAGTAAACCAATCATCAGGAAATCCATCACTGTCAGGCTGTACGTTCAGTCCATGGAGATGGACAACAGTTCGTACTTCCGGGTTATCCATTGCACCATGAACTGTTTTGTCTATGGGCAGAAAATGCTTGTCTGGTAGCTTGTTAATCCATCTTACATATATGGGATTATCCTTATATGCCTCAATAGTCGGGCCGGGATAGCTGTTTCCATATCCCCAGACTCTTGTATCAGGCATATCACTGTGAAGATTCTGGTAAAATTCTGTCATTTCCAATTCGTAGTAAGGTTGGCCTTTTTTTGTTTCTACAGGGTGGATAACTCTAGGAATCGGTAACTGATCTTTATATTTTTCAAGTATTGGAGCCATATATAAAAACCCCCTTTATATGTACAAGATCACACCCGTTGGGTTTTGAATTTTATTAGAGTATGAAATGCCCCTGTTTGTTTAGAAATGAACGAGCTATTTCATAGTTCATTATATGACTTAATTGAATTTTGTTTCCTCTTTTAACCGCTTCCATATTAACAAACTGATGAATCTTGGGATCAGCTTCCCCTCTACTTTGGTCAGTTAAATATGTCGTGGATTTTGTCTTCCATAATATATGATATAATAATTGTTGTTCTCTGGGAAAAAGCAGCTTGGGAGGATTATTATGAGCACATTATTGAAAAATGGAACGATATACGATGGCACCGGAGAGAAACCTTTTGTGGCGGATGTGCTTATCGACGGTGGTTGTATTGCGAAGATATGCAATGATATTACAGCCGATGTCGACCGTGTGATTGATTGTACTGGACTGATGGTTGCCCCGGGGTTCATTGATGCACATTCCCACAATGATTTCTACTGTGACCGGGAGGACAGCGAAATGTTTTTCCGCCCGTTTATAGAGCAGGGAATCACGACGCAGGTAACCGGAAATTGTGGCTTTTCGCCCTTCGGAGTTGCCTCCGATACAAAGTATAAGGAAAAGGTCGGGGGTGGACTTTTTCACACCAAATCACCGTGTAGCTTTGAGGAGTTTTGCAGCAGGGTGCATGGAGATATCTTCGTTAATATTGTACCGCTTATTGGGCAGGGAACTACGAGGATCAGCATGAGTGGATATGACCCCAAACCACTATCAAAGGAAGAAATCGACCGCGAAATGGAGCTCGTCGACGAGGCGATGCGCGGCGGTGCTTTCGGAGGTTCATTTGGCTTTATGTATGAACCTGGAATCTATGCAAAAAGAGATGAACTTGTTGCTTTTGCCAGAAAGATTGCCGAATACGACGGCATCCTCACCGTGCATCCGCGCGCATGTTCTGCGGTTGCAAACGGGTATCCCCTTCTGTCAAAACCACATATCGAAATTGCACTCGACGAAGTTATTGACATTATGAAGGAGAGCGGTGTGCGCACAGAGTATTCGCACCTGATTTTTGTCGGTAAAACCTCATGGAAGTGTGTCGACACAATGCTTGACAAATTTCACAAACTTGCAGACAGTGGCTGCAGTATAGCATATGATAATTATCCGTTTAACTACGGAGCATCAGTCATTACAGTCGTTCTACCCGAATGGAATATGGCCATGTCACCCGAGGAAAGACACAAAAAAATCAATCAATTAAAATTGAAAGTTATGATAGGTCTTACCAAAAAGGCACTCGGTGTTGATTTCTCCAATTTAACAATCGCATATATTTCTGACGACCCAACCATGAAGAAATATGAGGGTCGCAAAGTTTCGGACATCGCAAAGGATGAGGGCAAAAAAGGCCTGGATATGTATATCAAACTCGTCGAACTCTCAAACGGACAAGGCAGGGTATACTTCGACGGCTACTACAACAAGGAAATCGTCAAACGGCTGATGGAGGACAAATTGTCTGTCTTTATGACCGATGCCTGGGTGGAGGAAGCAGGTGTGCAAAACGGCTCAGCATATCAGGCGTTTCCATATTTCCTCTTAATTGCAAGAGAGAACGGTATGCCGCTCGAAAACATTATCCACAAGATGACGGGAGCTACGGCGACACGCTTCGGCATACCCGAAAGAGGCACGCTGAAGGAAGGCAATTTCGCAGATATAACTGTCTTTGATTATAAAAAAGTTAAGGTTGACCCTCAAGTGCCAGACTTCCGTCCGGAGGGAATTGAATATGTCTTTGTCAATGGAATTCCAGTACTTGAACAAGGGGAATACCGTGGCGGCAGAGCTGGTAAGGTTGTATTGAAACCGAAACAGGAAAGAACTTGAATTGTCAGACCAGATTTAACAAGCTGTTCACATTTTCAACACTTTCTCCATGTATAATAGAAAAAACAGTAGTATCAGACTGAGTGAGTACACCTCCTCAACTTGTCTGAAACAAACAATTAAAATATTGGAGAGTGCAAAATGAAAAGTTTAAAAACACTACTTAGCCTTATTCTCGTTATTACCCTTGCATTAGTGGCGGGTGTTGGTTGTTCTGCCAATGAAGAGACGACTACCGATTTATCGGAAAACACTTCGTTAGTAGCTGACTTCACCTATAGTGACGGCATTGGCGATAAGGGCTTCTGGGAGAATATCACGGCACTGGATTATGTTGAGCTGTGTGAATATTCGGGGATATCCATACCAAGCAATATTTACGATATTTCGGACGAATCTGTCCAAACAGAAATTGACAGTATTTTGGCTGAGAAAACCTCTGAGAAACAAATAAAAGACCGTGCTATCGTAGACGGTGATACAGTCAACATCGATTATGTCGGTAGTGTTGATGGCGTGGAATTTGATGGAGGTAGCACTGATGGTTCCGGCACAGCGGTTACTATCGGAGTTACAAGCTATATTGACGACTTCCTTGAGCAGCTTATTGGGCATACCCCCGGTGAATCATTCAATATTGAGGTAACATTCCCGGAGGATTATGGCAATGAGGATCTCAATGGCAAGGATGCTGTTTTCGCAATAACGCTGAACTACATCGTCGAAACGATAACTCCCGAGTTAACTGACAACTTTGTTGCGGAAAATTTGTCTTCATCTTACGGCTGGAATACCATTGCAGAGATGGAAACGGGTATAAAAAGCGACCTGCAAAGCACTGCCGTGGTAGACTATGCTCAGGAATACGTTGTCGGGAATTCGACCATTAAATCTATTCCGGAAAGCCTTCTGGAGTATCAGGAAAACTCTATGATCCTTTACTATCAGGGCTATGCGGATTCTTACAGTATGGATCTTAATGAATTCCTGAGTAATTATGTGGGCGTTTCAACCATGGATGAGTTGCTTGAAAATTCCAAGGATGCTATTACGGAAAACGCCAAGCTCAATCTTATCATTCAGGCTATTGCTGAAGATGCCGGAATTTCAGTCACTGATGATGATGTGGCGGCTTATTTCACAGAGTACATGGGGACAGGTGATTACTCGGAATACGAGGAGACATACGGTATGCCATACCTTAAGTCAAATGTGCTAAAACAGGCGGTTCTGGATAATCTTGTAGATAACACCGTAATGGAATAGAATTAATCATATGAACTAACTATCAAAACCCCATATAAAACAATACGCTTTGACGGGTTTACCCATCAAGGCGTATAAGATGAAAGGCAGCTTATGTTTGTTAATCAATCGCATGGTCCATGTGGATTAAAGAAAAGTAAAAGGAACAGAATAATAAAGAATAATAATGCACAGTCATCTATGCCACCTAAAAGTCCTTTTCCCATAATATGTTCACCTGTTTCTAATAATTACTAATTTATTATATGCAAATATTATGTAAATGTGATTTATTAATCGAGAGCCTTAAACAGAAGTATTGTTGCTGAATTCATCAAATAAAAGCCCCGGCTAAGGTTCGAATCCTCTCCTTTACATGTACAATAAAGAAGACACCCAATATAAATTGGATGTCTTCTTTATTGGCGTGCCTGAGAGGATTCGAACCTCCGGCCTACGGATTAGAAGTCCGTTGCTCTATCCAGCTGAGCTACAGGCACATATAAAATTAAATTGGAGCGGGTGATGGGAATCGGACCCACGCAATCAGCTTGGAAGGCTGATGTTCTACCATTGAACTACACCCGCATGGTCTGTCGGCTATCGACTTAAACTATTATACAGTGGGGTATGGGGTTTGTCAATGCCGTATATCTGATGTTTTGCATGTATATTCCACAACCGAAAGTAGCAATTGCAGGTTTGCGAACAGGTACTATTAATGCTATTATGAAATAAGGGTTTTCATATTAAACCCTGGGTTTTCTAATAAACATAAATTAAGTAAATATAAGTATATTTATGAGTGGGGTTAGATTGAAAGATATTAATCTACAGCAGTTATATGTTTCCGACCTTGACGGGACGCTGCTTAACAGCAACAAAGTATTCAGCGCATATACCAAAAGGGTGATCAACAAACTAGCAGAAGAGGGAATCGCTTTTACAGTAGCAACAGCAAGGACCCAGGCTTCTACGATCAAGCTGCTGGAGGGTATGAATCTCGAGATGCCCATTATCCTTATGAATGGCGTTGTGATATATGATCTGAAAAACGGCTGTTATGTAAACATTGAAGCCCTGTCTCAGTCGACGGCTGAAAATGTTATCGGAATTTTACGCGGTCATGGCATAGATGGGTTTATGTATACAATTTCAGACGGTACCCTTTGTACATATTACGAAAGGCTCGAATCAGATGCCATGCACCAATTTCATGATGAAAGGGTCAAGAGGTACTACAAAACCTTTGAACAGACACAGGATTTCCTTGATTTAACTCCAATTCGGAATACAATTTATTTTGCATGTATTTCTGAACGTGATCGGCTGTTGGATGCTTATAACATACTTAAAGAGCATTCCGAACTTAATGTTGAGCTTTACAGGGATATATATTCCCGAAGCCTTTGGTACCTTGAGGTTTTCAGCATCAAAGCCTCAAAATGCAGTGCAGTTGAGTTTCTCAGAAGAGAATATGGCTTTGGGCATATAATTGGCTTTGGGGACAATCTGAATGATATTGCCCTTTTTAAAGCTTGTGATGAAGGATATGCGGTTTCGAACGCAATTTCTGAATTAAAAAAGGTTGCAACCGGCATTATCGGTGCTAACAATTCCGATAGCGTAACGCGTTTTATTGCAGAAAGAGAAAGACTTTGGAGGGTGTAGAATTTTGGAACATAACAATATACTATTTGCATTTGCATTAACGCTGTTCGCGGGGCTTTCCACAGGAATCGGCGGCCTGATAACTTTCTTTTTCAGGAAAACCAATACAAAGCTGCTGTCGGTTATCCTTGGCTTTTCTGCCGGGGTTATGATATATGTTTCATTTGTAGAACTGTTCGCACAAGGTAAAAAGCACCTTGAAGCCAGTATCGGCCAGACTGCAGGCTCGTGGGTCACAGTGGTTTCATTTTTCGGAGGCATGTTCCTGATTGGTGTCATTGACAAGCTTATACCATCATATGAAAACCCGCATGAATCCCACATGTTAGAGGAGATGGACAGCTGTGACATAACGGACGGCAGTGCTGGTGGTTCAAATAAATTGGCCGGTATGTTACGAAACAGCAAGAAACTTCTCCGAACAGGATTATTGACGGCTCTGGCCATAACAATTCATAACTTTCCTGAAGGTCTTGCAACCTTCACCTCTGCAATAAACCAGCCTTCCCTTGGAATAGTGATTGCAATTGCAATAGCCATACACAACATACCTGAGGGCATAGCCGTAGCAATTCCGGTATATTGCGCTACCGGCAGCAGGAAAAAAGCCCTTGGGCTGTCACTTCTCTCGGGATTCTCCGAGCCCCTGGGAGCCTTGGTTGGATACCTGATCCTGATGCCATTCCTGAATGATGCGGTTTTAGGGGTCCTCTTCGCAGCGGTTGCCGGGATAATGATCTACATATCGCTTGATGAATTACTTCCCACGGCAAGGGAGTACGGGGAGCACCATCTTTCCATGTACGGGCTGATAAGCGGCATGATAGTCATGGCTTTAAGTCTGCTGTTCTTTATCTAGGAATGTAGTGTCTGTAATGCTGAGAACATAATGGGGTGATACATATGGAAGTAAAAACGATTTTGATAGCCGATGATGATAAAAGCATTTGTGAAATGCTGGACCTGCACCTGACCCATGCGGGATTCAGGCTGATAATCTGTCATGACGGCAGCGAGGCGGTAAGGCTCGTCAAAGAGGAAAAAATTGATCTGGTATTACTTGACCTTATGCTTCCTGTCATAAACGGATGGGAGGTTTGCAAGATGATAAAGTATTACCGTCCTGTTCCGATAATCATGATAACTGCGAGGGATATGCTGGAGGATAAGATCCAGGGCTTCGATTCTGGAGCAGATGACTATATCGTGAAACCATTCCACACCAGGGAAGTGATTGCCCGTATAAATGCAAGGCTGAGGAGCAGTCAGACCGATTCGCTGAAGGTGTTAAAAGACAAAGATTCTGAAGTGGAACAGGGGGATATGCTAACGGTAGGTTTGCTTACGGTTGACATAAAGAAATATGAAGTCAGATATGACGGAAAAATGATCGATATGAAACCGAAGGAGATACAGCTGCTCAATTTTCTGATAACAAACAGAAATATTGTATTTACAAGGGAGCAGCTGCTCGACAGGGTATGGAATTATGATTTTATGGGGGATACAAGGACTGTAGATGTACATATAAAGAGCATCAGAAAAAAACTTGAGGACTTTGGTGCTGAATCAGCCTGCTGTATAAAGACCATATGGGGCGTGGGTTACAAGCTGGAGGTAAAATGATGTTCAAAACAATCTTCAGCAAGCTCATGGTAACCAACCTGCTTATCACCACATCGGTCGTAATAGCAATATCACTGATGTTCTCACTGATATATAGTCTGAAGGTTTTCGATGAAAAACAAAAGACTCTTTTAAGTGCTGCATTTAAGACAAACCAGCTTGCAGTCCGATATGAGAACGGCAGTATCGCAAAGGATGAGTTATCTGATGGCTTGGATAACCTGGGATTTGTGACCGATTCTAAGATTTACCTTGTAAAGCTGAATAAGGGTGACCTCGGTTCTATGGGGGGCCTGGCACTGGATTCCGAACTCAAGGATGGATATATTCTGGATGATCTGGCTGTGATACTGGATGGAGGTACGGTTTTAAGGAAATGGCAGTATTCCATTAACCTTGATAGCCAGGTGGTCTTTGCAGGGGTGCCATGGAAAAATGGGGAATCGGTTCAGGGAGCAATTCTTCTGTTTTCTCCTGTAAACAATATTGTTACTTCCATTGTCAGGATCATAATGACAGTGCTGCTTACAGGATTGTTCTTCATTATTCTGAGTGCATTTTATATTTATTACAATTCGAAAAAGATATCCAATCCTATAAAGAAGATGGAGCAAGCCGCAGTATTGCTGGCTGCTGGCGTCAATATCGAAGATATGGCCGTAGATAGCAGTGATGAAGTGGGAAAACTTGCCGAAGCTTTCAACTACATGAAAAGGCAGCTTGCTGATACCGAAAAGATGAGAAGGGAATTCATAGCAAATGTATCACATGACCTCAGAACGCCGCTCACATCAATAAATGGCCTGGTTGAAGGAATGCTTGAAGGGATAGCCAAACCGGAAGATTATAATAAATATCTCATGATTATTTACGATGAAACAAACAGACTGAACAGACTGACTGACGACATACTTCAGATGGCAAAACTACAGTCGGGTGGTTTGATTCTTAAGACCGGGCAATTGAATGTGGCCGAGGTATTGGAAAGTGTAAGGGAAAGCACATCATCACTTGCAGGTGAAAAAGACATATCGTTGGATATGAAGTGCGATGTTTCGCTTCAACTGGTTGCCGACAAGGACAGGTTGATCCAGGTGCTTGTGAATCTCATAGGTAATTCAGTTAAATATGGAGTCCAGGGAGGACGAATTTTAGTATCTGCAGAAGGGATGCCTTCAATGGTAAGGTTCACCGTCGCGGATAACGGAATAGGTATACCGGAATATGAACTGCGATTTATTTTTGAAAAATTCTACATGGTGGACAAGACGCGGAATACCTCACAGGGAAGTACGGGGCTTGGACTCAATATTGCAAAAATAATTGTTGAACTTCATAAAGGCAGAATATGGGCGGAAAGTGAACAAGGAAAAGGCACAAAAATAATATTTGAAATCCCGAATGTTTACAATCAGTTTACAAATTAAATGTTGCTGTTTTACAAGTGTGACTTAAAATGTAAACATAGTACCGGTTACTCGCCGGTAGCAAATCGGGAGGAGGAGTTTATGAACAGTGATGCAGTGAAAGGCAAGTTAATCTTGAGAAGAAATGTATACTTCGTGATGGTATTGGCGCTCCTGACTTTCTTAACTGTGGGCTGTAGTAATGCGACGGGACAGAAACCAACAGATAACGGAAACGTCAGAGAAGCAGCGGGGATTCAGGAAACGTCTGGTGCTCCACAGGCCTCAACAGACAGTGACAATGAAAGTACCCCGGCGGAGGCTGTACAGACATTGGAACAATCGTCAGACAGCCTGGTAGAAAATCCCGCGGACAATAGCGAAGGAGACTCCAGAATTGTCGCGAAATCGAGCAATGCAGTTTCAAACAAGGAAAAGGAAGCAGTGATAAAGCAACTTGACAAAGAGCTTGATGAATTGTTTACAGGAATTGAAAATCTTGAAGACGTTGAAGATAGTGATCTTCAATAAAAAAGGAGTGTTGAATGTGATGAAAAAAATATTTTCAGTCTTACTTATATCTGCAGTTTTGATTACAGGAATGGCAGTTTTCGCGGAGGACGAAGCCACTCCGACGCCGGTTGCTGCAACCGAGGCGACAGTTGTGACTTCTGAAGCCGATACAGCGACTGCTGCACCGACAGCCGCACCAAGGATCACACTTCGGGAAAGATTGGGAACCAATGCTGCAGCTGCTGACATAAAGCTATTGAAGGACCAGATAACTGCCAATCAAGAAACCATATCAGGATTAAGGGCAGATGCAAGGGTCGCATTCATGGAGGCAAAGGCGAGGATCAAGGCTCTGATGGCGGATTTTGAAAACCTGACGGACGAAGAGATTGAGATGCTCAGGGCAGACATCAATACTATAAGTGCCGACAGGCTTCTCATGGCTCAGACTGCCGGAGACATAGCCCAGGAGAGAATCAGCCTGAAGGTCGCAAAGAGGGACAATGACCCTGAAGCGCACAAGGTAGCCCTCAACAACATTATTAGCATTCAGAATACAAGGATTGCAAATCTAAATAAGATAATCAGCGATCTGAACAAGATACCCGGGTTTTGATCAATAAACTCCGGATGAAACCAGGCTGTTAATGTCATGATTCGTGAAGGTCACGATCGATATGACCTGAGGGACCACTAATGAGTGGTCTCTTGTTTTGTTGTTAAAAGGGAGTCAAAGTCATGGCATATGATTCTGTTGTCACAGAAAATGGTATATTTTTAGGAAAACCGATACAAGTTATGATCTGACAGAAAAATTATTATTGGATTTGATTGTGAAATTTTTATTTTTATGCTTGTAATAGCTCTAAAGCTATGGTAAAATACACCATACAAAGACAGATGTCCGCGTGGGGCGGATGTGAAGGAGGCAATGGTAATGAACAATTTTAAAGTCATAAAAGTCGGATTCTTTGGCCTGGGTACGGTGGGAGGAGAACTGCTGAATATCTTAAGGACTAATATCGATGCCATTCAAAAGAATTATGGGATAGTAATCGAGATAGGAAGGATATATGTCCGGGATACCACCAAGGCGCGGTCAGTAGACACTACAGGCTTGCAGCTGACGACAATCCCTTCGGACGTCTATGATGATCCTTCTGTGGATGTGATCTGCGAATGTATGGGTGGCTCGGGTACCGATGAAACATACAGGATGCTGCGTGCAGCGATAGATAACGGCAAATCGGTGGTCATGTCTAGCAAGAAGGTCCTGGCACTATACGCGAAGGACATGCTGGAGCTGATACAAAGCAAAAAGGTGCAGCTGCGCTATGATGCGACCATTGGTGGAGGTATACCGGTTGCCAAGATAATTCGTGAGTGCTTTAAGGGTGAAAAAATTGAAGAATCCATCGGAATTCTTAATGCCACCTCAAATTTTATTTATACGAGGATGGAAAAAGACGGACTCTCTTTCGAGGACGCCTTAAAAACCGCCCAGAAGCTTGGTTATGCTGAAAACGATCCATCAGAGGATATAAACGGTTTCGACGCTCTTTATAAAACGGTGGTCCTGGCTATCTTTGCGATGAAGAAGTGGCTGGATATCAAATCGATGAAAACCACTCCGTTTTCAAACATAGACATCCTGGACATGAAGTATGCGTACGAGATGGGTTACAAAATCAAACCGCTGGCAATACTCAAGAACACCAAATCGGGCATCATATATAAAGTTGGGCCGTGCCTCATCCGTGAAAACCATATATCGGCAAACACCTTTGATAATAACAACATTGTGGTACTTAAAGGCTCAAACAGTGGGTCCTTCGGCTTCTATGGACAGGGGGCAGGCTCAAAGCCCACGGCATCAGCCATGTATGACGACCTCGTGAATCTGATTCAGAGCCTGGATGAGGACCATGACAGGCATATTGAAGAGGTTCTGACCGGCCTTGCGGAAAAAATCGAAATACATGAATACAGGAACAACCTTTACTGGCGAATTGGGCTTGAGAATATAGTAGGCAGGCTGGCTGCGATATGCAACATTCTGACATCCTGCTCGGTGAATATTGAAAAGATAATCCAGAAAGAGAAGATTAACGGGAAAACAGGTGTGGTGCTTTTTACAAGCAGCGCCGATGCCGAAACCATAAACACTATAATAGAGAGGTTTGAAGAAAATGGTGTGGAGATAAATGCAATCATACCGTTCCTTGGGGAATGATTCCTCCCTATTTAATTTTTCTCAGATTAGTGGTAGTATTACTTATAGTTGCGTTTGCAGCTAATAAATTGTATTCCGGAGTGAAGCTGTTTGAGCATCGGGTTTTTTGATTCGGGGATAGGTGGGCTCACTGTCCTGAAACTGGCATTAAAGCAGATGCCTGAAGAAGATTACATATATTATGCCGATACCGACAACGTTCCTTATGGACCCAAGTCAAAGGAAGAAGTCAGGAAATTCGTATTCGATGCAGCTGCATATATAACCGGCAAGGGAGTCCATGCCCTTGTAGTAGCCTGTAACACGGCTACCAGTGTTGTGATAGAGGATCTCCGCCGGCAATACTCAATACCGATTATAGGAATGGAACCGGCGGTTAAACCGGCAGTCGAGAAAAACGGCAACAAGCATAAAAGGGTCCTCGTTTTTGCAACGGAACTCACCCTTAGGGAGGAGAAATTCCGCAACCTTGTGAACCGCATCGACGATGAAAAAATAATTGACTCACTTCCACTACCCGGACTTGTAACATTTGCAGAAAACCAGCAATTTGATGAGGGTTCTGTGATGGCATACCTGAAGGATTCACTGAAAGATTTTGACCTGAACAGATATGGTACAGTCGTGCTTGGTTGTACCCATTTCATATATTTCAAGAACATATTAAGAAAATTACTGCCGCTTCATATCGAAATCATAGATGGGAATGCCGGGACTGTCAATTATCTGAAAAGAACACTTGAAGCCGGGACCGGGGCTGATTACCATATGACCAAAGCGGGCGAAAAAGGAAAATGTACTTACGAGACTTCGGGTAGAATAACCTTTTTCGAATCAGGACGAGAAATCACTGATGCTAATGGTCTGGACAAGTATCACAGACTGTTGGATTGTGTACCGGATTGATGCATGCGCGATTGATCCATGGTGATGATCCATGGGGAAGGTTCTTCCATTAAAAGGTTAAAGATTTCTTAATTTGGAAACTTCTCATAATTTTATATGTCTAATAATACAAATCAAAATTATGAGAGGTGTAAAGTATGAAAAAAAGAGGAAAAGCTTATCTCTGCAGTCTTCTGGCTGCGATTTTTATGTTTGCGTTTTGTCCGGTTGCATATGGTGAAAATTCTGAGTATGAAGAGAACGACAAAACTCTTGCCCCGTACTTTGTCATCGAGGGAGAGGACTCCCAAACAGACCGGTTCCCTCTAAAGGATACACAAGTAACAGCCAACATTAATGGTGTGATAGCGGATATATACGTTACCCAGACCTATTCCAACGATGGAGATAAACCAATTAACGCCAGCTATGTTTTTCCTGCCTCAACGAAGGTTTCTGTGCATGGAATGAAGATGGAAATCGGAGATAAGGTGGTAACTGCAAAAATTAAGGAGCGCGAAGAAGCCAAAGAAGAGTTCGAACGGGCTAAAGAAGAGGGTAAAAGCGCATCTCTTCTTGAACAGCAGAGACCCAACGTTTTTTCCATGAGTGTTGCAAATATCATGCCCGGAGATATGGTGAAAATAGAACTGCATTACACCGAGCTTATTGTTTCAACAGATAATGTATATGAATTTGCTTTTCCGACCGTTGTAGGACCACGTTACTCAAATCAGCCGGAGAGCCAGGCGCCGGAATCGGACAAATGGGTAGCAAGCCCATATCTTGGAGCCGGAAAGACACCTCCCGGCAAATATGGCATCACAGTTAATCTTACCACGGGAATTCCAATACAAGATCTTATATGTAAGTCCCATAAGGTGGATGTCTCCTGGGCAGGCGATAAGGAGGCTGAAATTACCCTTGCCGATTCAGAGGACTTTGCAGGCAATAGAGATTATATCCTTGATTACAGATTGACCGGAGAGGGTATCCAGAGCGGGATGATGCTCTACAAGGGAGAAAATGAAAACTTCTTTATGATGATGGTGCAGCCTCCTGAACGTATTGAGACTGAAAGTATACCACCAAGGGAGTATATTTTCGTGCTTGATGTATCAGGCTCCATGAACGGCTATCCTCTTGATACGGCCAAAAAACTAATAAGGAACCTGATTTCCAACCTTCGTGCCACAGATAGATTCAACCTCATATTATTCGCCGGAGCCTCCAATATAATGTCGTCTTCGTCAGTACAGGCAACTGAGGAAAACATTAAGAAAGCCGAAAATCTGGTTGACCGGCAGGATGGCGGAGGTGGAACCGAGCTGCTGTCTGCGCTGGAAAAGGCAGTTTTAATTCCAAAGGACGAAAGCTTTTCAAGGAGCGTAGTGCTTATAACCGACGGATATATTGACGGAGAAAAAGGTGTATTTGAGCTAATAAACAAGAACCTGAACGAAACAAACTTTTTTTCCTTTGGAATTGGATCTTCAGTAAACCGTTACCTGATTGAAGGGGTAGCAAAAGCAGGGCAGGGTGAGCCCTTCGTAGTTACGGAGGAATCGGAGGCCTCAGATGTTGCGGCCCGCTTCAGGGAATACGTCCAATCACCGGTGCTTACCAATATTGATGTAAAATATGACGGATTTGATGTTTATGATGTTGAACCACTCTCTATCCCGGATATGTTTGCACAAAGACCTGTAATACTCTTTGGAAAGTGGCGGGGAGAAGCCGCGGGATCGATACATATCACCGGAACTGCAGGGAATAGTGATTATAATCAGGTTGTCCAGGTTTCCGGAACGGAACCTCTTGATGCAAACAGCGCCATAAGATATCTGTGGGCTCGCTCCAGGGTTGAGAGGCTTACAGATTATAGTTTCGGGAATAACAATACAGATACCAAAGGTGAAGTCACATCAATAGGATTGAACTACAGCATGCTGACGCCATACACTTCTTTTATAGCTGTAATTGACACTATCAGGAACACGGATGGGAAAAGCACCGATGTAAATCAACCGCTGCCATTGCCCCTCGGTGTATCGGAGCTGGCTGTGGGAGGTGGGTATACCAATGGGTCCGAGCCTGGATTCATTGTACTTATGGCCGGTGTGCTTATAATGACAGCTATAATTATACTTGGAAAAAGGAGGAGGAAAGCAATAAATGGCTGTGTCAGGTAGTATTAATGCTGATTTATCACGTAAAGTGAAATCATATGCTGCTGAATATGGGCTTTACTACTTGCTTGGTTTGATTTTTATAATTGGTTTGAAATATTATTACAGCAAAGCCAGTATTGACGACCTTGACTGGATACTGTCACCCACAGCCTGGTGGGTGACAGTCCTTAGCGGGATACCCTTTGAAAAGGAACTGCATATTGGGTTCATTAACCATGATCATCGCTTTATTATTGCAGCCTCCTGTTCAGGTATCAATTTTCTGATCATCGCATTTTCCACTCTTTTTTTCTCCTTCATCCATCGCATGAAGGCAGGAAAGATGAAAGCCCTGTGGCTGGTTGCTGTTCTGGTATCATCATATTCATTAACCATCCTGATAAACGGCTTAAGGATAATTCTTTCTATTTATATCCTTGGACTTGATATTTACGGGGGGTGGATAACACCTGAGAGGGTACATATGATTGAAGGTACAACAGTATACTTTTTATCTGTCTTAATCATATATCTATTGGCGGGGGAATTAGTTAAAAGATTTGATTGTCAAGGTAATGAATATCCGGGTAAGCTGTCGATGACATTGATCTATAAATGCATCCCGCCTGTATTCTGGTATTTATCAATCACACTGGGGGTGCCTTTGCTGACCCGCGCCTATATGAATAACGGGATGCAGTTCATGGAATATGTGATCCTTATGGTTGGAATATGCGTGATATGTATTGCTGTAACCATTTTCACGGCCATTTTACAGAGATGTATCATTTCGCAGAAAAAGTAGAAGAAAGGGAGGCGGTATGCCCATGAGGTGATATGAAGGATTATTCACCCTGCAGGCGCTTGGCCAGCATGGTGTTGCGTTTCTGGATCTTATTGTTGGAAACCGCAATCCCGATGGCTTTTTTGCTCCCGATGAGCACAAAAACCTTTTTTGCGCGGGTGATGCAAGTATATAAAAGGTTGCGCTGCAGCATCATGTAATGCTGCATTGAGAAGGGCGCCACCACGATTTTATATTCACTGCCCTGACTCTTGTGGACAGTGGTGGCATAGGCAAGCACTACCTCATCCAGTTCGGTCACATCATAATCCACATCGACGCCGTCAAACCTGATTTTAAGTGTCCTGTCCTCGGTATCCATTTCGACTATTGTTCCTATGTCTCCGTTGAAGACACTCTTGTCATAATTGTTCTTTATCTGCATGACCTTGTCGTTAAGCCTATATGTAGAAGCACCGTATTTGAGCGAAACGACCGAGGGATTGAGAGTTTCCTGGAGCAGCATATTCATGTTCTGTGCGCCTGCATCACCCCTTTGCATGGGGCACAGCACCTGCAGGTCATTAATAGGGTCTGCTTTGTAATAAGCAGGAAGCCTTTTGCTGCACAGCTCCTTTATGGTTTCAGCTATTTTTCCGGGATCCTCCTCCTCTATAAAGAAGAAGTCGCTGTCACGACCGCCTTTCAGGTTGGGCATCTCACCCTTGTTTATCCGGTGGGCGTTTGTTATTATTGCACTGCCCATGGCCTGGCGGAATATCCTTGTAAGCCGTGTAACATTAACAGCACCTGAATCTATCACATCCCTGAGTACGTTACCGGCCCCGACCGAGGGCAGCTGGTCAACATCACCGACCATGATGACTGTAGTATCATCCTTAACAGCCTTCATCAGGTTATACATCAGTATGATGTCCACCATGGAGGTTTCGTCGAGTATCAATACATCACAATCAAGGGGATTATCCTGATTCCTCTTGAAGCCGTCGGGCGGCTTGAATTCCAGGAGGCGGTGGATGGTTTTCGCTTCCATACCTGTGGTTTCGGCTATCCTCTTTGCAGCCCTGCCTGTTGGCGCAGCGAGCAATACCTTGCAGCCCAGTTTCTGAAAAACCTTTATAATGGCCAGGGTGGTAGTGGTTTTTCCGGTACCGGGGCCGCCGGTGAGAACCATGAATTTTGAGGAAACAGCGTTCTTTACAGCTTCTATCTGAATATCGTCGTATTTGATAACGTGCTGCTTCTGTATGTCGGCCAGGATGTCGTCGATTATGACGGCCGGCCGGGAAGCGGAAGAGGAAATAATCTGCATTATCCTTTTTGATACACCTGTTTCACTGAAGTAGAAGGGGGGAAGATATATGGATTCACCCTTATCAGGGATGACCGACTTGTCCTCCAGCATCCTGCCGATAACACTGTCGATAATTGTGGCGTCCAGCTCCAGCATTTTAACGGCTTCTTCCACAAGCTGTGCACGGACAGAGAAGCAATGCCCTTCATCAGATAGCTCGTTGAGGACATATATGATACCTGCGCGGCATCGTTCGTATGAATTCAGATCGAAGCCGAGCTTTTGGGCGATCCTGTCGGCGGTTTTGAATCCGATGCCCCAGATGTCGTCTGCAAGTCTGTATGGATTAGCTTTAACTATATTTATGCTGTCATTTCCATAGGTTTTATATATTTTTATGGCGTAGGCAGTCGAAACACCGTTACTTTGGAGGAAAAGCATAACATTCTTGATTTCCTTCTGCTCCTGCCAGGCTTTTTTTATTGTTTCAACCCGTTTTCCTCCGATGCCGCCGACATCTATCAGCCTGTCGGCATCCTCTTCGATGATCCTCAGAGTATCCTCCCTGAAGTGGGCGACGATCCTGCGGGCAAACACCGGACCGATTCCTTTTATGAGGCCGCTGCCAAGGTATTTCTCTATGCCTGCAATCGTTGCGGGTATTGTTTCCTGATAATCGACAGCGCTGAACTGCCTGCCGAATTTGCTGTCCTGCTTCCATTCGCCCCTTACCTTCAGGGATGAGCCTACATTGACTGCTGCCAGGCTGCCTACCACCGTCACCAGGTCAGCGAAGCCCCGTGCCTTTATTTTTATGACACTGAAGCCGTTTTCTTCGTTGGAATATGTTATCCTTTCCACAATACCGCTGATAAACTCCATAGATTGGCTGCCTCCTGAAGCTATTATAGCATAAACATGCGGCCAGGGAACCAGGTTGACATTTACTGGTGGGCTGTAACACTTAAAACTTTAATATGTTACAGGCCACAACATCAAGGAGGTGTATTTGTAACACTTCGAATGATATACAGGAATGAAGTGTTACAAAACACTAGGTTGTATATTAACAAAAAGCATTATATAATAAAACAGAATTCAACTTGATGTAAGGGAGTGTAACCATGTTTTATATTGCTCTTGCAGTCGGAATACTTTTTCTGGTTTTTTGGACCGCCCAGCTGATATTTGTCAAACTTCATCTTTCATGGACAAACAATACAATAGAGTCTTCCGGGGAAGACGAGAATATCGGGGTCAGCATAATACATCCGATAAAGGATCTGGACTTTGAACTGGAATTGAATCTTGAAAGCTGGTTCACCCAGAACTACAAAGGACCGGTCGAACATATCTTCAGCTTCCAGGATCCAGAGGATCCGGCAATACCTGTTTTGAGAAGCTTTCTCAGAAGGTATCCCGCTTTTGACACGCAAATTATTGTCAACCCAGTAATGGCCGGCTTGAACGGCAAAAGCTCCAATATGGTCAACGCCATGAAGATATCCAAATATGACATGGTGCTTTTCGGAGACAGCGATGTCAGAATTAAACCTGATTTTATTGTAAAGATGATTCGGCCGCTGAAAGAAGATAAAGTCGGCATAACCACCTGCGGACAGATAAATATGGGTGGCAACGATTTCTGGACCCGATTCTTTACTTTTCTTCAGAACAACGAAACAATATTCTTATGGGCTTTCTTCACAAAGCTACGCCTGGATTTCGGTGCAACCGGTGCTGCTTTTGCAATGAGGAAGAAACTGCTTCTTGATATCGGGGGGCTCGAAGCCTTCGGAGGATCCTTACTTGAGGATCTCCATCTGGGGAATTACCTCTATAAAAAGGGATACAGTCTTATTCTTGGACCATTCCTTGAATGTCATGTAGACCGTCTTGGTAAGGAAAAGTCCTTCAACTATGCTAAACGCATAGGTATTGGGCTGAAAACCCATCTTGCCGTAGAATTACCGGCTTTCCTCGTTTTGCTTGGCTGGTACTGGATCCTGTTTATATTAGGTGTAATATTCACAGATCCTGCGACTATAATGCTTTCGGTTTTCTTTATGCTGGTGCGAAGCATACAAGGTATGTTCATGAGGGTTGTGACGAAGAACAACCTTCATCCTGTAGATGTCATTATGGGACTGTTCTTTGACGTCTTTGGCATTTTCTACCTCCTGTATTCCCTGAACAACCCGTTCGTATCCTGGAGGGGTATCAAATACGAGGTCAAGAAGGGTGGGTTTATTGAGGGTGCGGGACAGCAGGAAGAGGAAGTCGTCGAGGAAAGCTGAGAAAGGCTGGCAAGGCTGAGAAAGGCATGGTGGGATAGATGTCTTTAGGGAAAAATGGTGATACTATTGAAAACGGATACTCCGATAATCAATGGAAGAGTATTTATATACTAGGTGGGGTCACAACGATCATTGTAATACTGGGATCAATTATGGATGTTGTTATAGGTATGAGTGTAAGCGGCAACCTGATGACAATACCACAAACTGCTGTTGAAAGGTTTGACCAATTACAGAGTAATCGGATGCTTGGACTTTATAACCTTGACATGCTTAATTTGTTTACAACAATTCTTATGATTCCAACCTATTTTGCCCTCTGCGTGGTCCATCGCAAATCAAACATTGGATATGCTTTGCTGGCAGCTGTTATTTACCTGATAGGAGCAGCAGTCTTCATTACAAATAATGCGGCTTTACCTATGCTTGAGCTTGCCGTAAAATACGCTGTTTCAACCTCGGAGGCTCAGAAAACCCTAATTGCAGCGGCTGGCGAAGCGCTGCTTTCGAAAGGCGCGCATGGAAGTCCAGGTGTTTTCCCCGGGTTTGCAATATTATCAATAGGAAGTATAGTTATGGCTTTTGGAATGCTGAAGGGGAAAGTATTTGGCAAACCAACAGCATTCATTGGGATATTGGGAAGTATTCTGTTACTGATTTATTTAGTACTTGTGACCTTCGTTCCTGGTGTGAAAAGTCTGGCAATGGGAGTTTCAGCACCTGGCGGATTAATGGCAATTGCGTGGATGATCATGTATGACATAAAGCTTTTTAAATTGGGATTTTCAAAGTAGTAGACACCTGCTCCAGCTCCTTCTTGAATATCCTGTATGTCTTATATTTCTGCCCGCCGACACTTTCAATATCGGTACGCATCCTTATGTTGGTTTCCCCTATGGTAGATCCTTCGCCATATTTCATGCCCTTGTTGACTCCATTTACGAATGTCTTGTAATAGATGGCATGGGAGACACCCTTGCTTCTGTAAGCCGGAATGACGAACATGACAAAGAAGCGGGCCCAGTCAATTTTTCTTTTATACCAAAGGAATTTTATTATTGATATAGGGTTCATCCTGCCGTTCATGTGGATGAGGGCTTGATTGTAGTCGGGCAGTGCAATGCCGAATCCGACAGCCTCATCACCGCTTCTTGCGATTATTATGAGATCAGGATCGGCATTGGGCATCAGCTTGTCGGCCAATTCCCACATTTCCTCCATGGTAGGTGGGACAAGATCGGGCCAGTCGTCCGGCATTGCCAGATCCATAACATGCTTCATGTCCTTCAGGTCTTTTTCTATATTGGCTTTATTCAATGTATCTACATGGAAACCATAACGTTTTTGCGCATATTCAATGATTTTCCCGGGATTCTTTGTAAACAACGAGTCCTTATCGAGGTAATATGCGAATACATCATAATCCTTTACAAATCCGCATTTCTCGATAAGCTCCCGGTAATAGGGCGGGTTATATGAGTTCATCAGAACGGGGGGCCTATCGAAGCAGTCAACAAGAAGTCCTTTGTTTTCATCCCCATCGGTTCCCGTAGGCGATGTGGGACCTATCACCGATTCAATGCCGTTGCCCCTGAACCATCCGATAGCTGCGTCGAACAGGGCTTGTGCCGTGGCTTCATCATTTATGCATTCAAAGAGTGCAAAATAGCCCAGTTTAATATTCTTTTTTGCATTCAGGGTTTTATCGTAACCTGCGAAAATTCTTCCTACAGGCTCATCTCCTATAAGGGCAAGAAAGGTCTCATGGCATATCTTTGCGCCAAGGCCATCATGCGAAGGCTTAAGAAGCTTTTTCAAATCACCGATGAGTGGAGGAACCCAGTTTTTATCATTCTTATATATCTTCCATGGAAAGTGGATGAACTTCTTGAGATCGCTTTCGGTTTGCACGGGTATGACTTTCAGTTCACTCATATTATGCACCTCACACATTTTATCGCATGATACCTAATTGATTTGACAGACCAATACCGGAAATGCTCCGGACAGCACCGGACACCTGCCTGGTAAGCAAGTGTCCAGTTGATTATAGCATATTTCTCATATTATGTCTCTCAGATATATCACCGTTTATTAATCGCCAGATCACCTGATGAAGACCTGACTATGATCCTTTCAGTTCCGCCGTTGACTGTGCCTGCCAGCTTGTTATCCTTCTGACTGCCGGTTATGGTAACCGGGAAGTCGCAGACTACATCACCTGAGCTGGATTCAAAATCCACTGCAAAAGCTGCGTCGACGGGAAGAGTTATTGTTGTTTTCCCCGATGAGGTCTGTCGACGGATGGAATGAACATCACTGCTGTACTCCAGCATCAAATCGCCTGATGATGAATCTGCTGCTTCAATAGTACCGGGACTGCCCTTTAAAATAACTTTCCCGGAACTGGTCTGCAATTTTGTGGTGTCCGATTTGAAATTTTCAGATATCAAATCACCTGAGGTGGAAGTGAAGCTGAAGCTTGTGAACTCACCGCTCAGCGTTGCTTTGCCGGAGGACGTCTGCAGCTTTGCTTCTTTCGCCTTGACGTCTTCAAGTTCCATATCACCTGAAGAGGAGTTCATGATCAAGCTGTTGAAATCTCCGGTTATATTAGCTTTTCCCGAGGAGGTCTCCAGTTCGGCATCTTTTGCCTTTATTCTGTAAATCGTTAAATCGCCGGACGATGAGTTGATATTAAGCTTGTCAAGCTCAAGGCCTGTGGTAATGGTTACACCTGCTGAAGATACATCCGCATCGAGGTCGCCTGTATATGTCTTTGGAACATAAACATCAAGCTTCATAGTGCTGTAACTGAATAAAGTCAAATTGTTTACCGGCAGACGTATGATTTTTATATCCAGCGAGTCGCCGTTTCTTTCGAGGCTGAGCTCTATCCGCGAATCCTTGTTTGACGTGGTGTATTCACCATACAAATGGGCTTTGAGTTCCCCGGAATCTATGGGGATCACATTTACATCTTCACTTGAGGCTGATATTCTTACTGTATTTATGCCGTCCATGCCAGAGGTTTTTTCCTCATCCACTTTGGTAGTAGAGCCTGCCAGTTTGGAGCTTTCGATGTTGAAACCGTTTTTGCCCCATCCTTCTCCTGCCAACATAGCCAAAGCTATGAGAAAAGAAGAAACCATGATTATGAAAAGTATTATGACTGCTTTTGCCATTCTGGATTTATTACCCATAATATTGCACTCCTATCTTTTTATAGCATTGATATTTGCTCTTACATATTTAATAGTTATCTGGTAGAAAAATTTCGAAATAAAAATGTCGAATATAAAGAACAGCGCCCCGCCGGACATAAGCCCAAACGATATGAAAACCAGGATGCCTATATTGATGTCCGGTATGCTGATCCATTGTGGGAATACCGGTCCGACTGCGGACGCCAGGAACACTCCGACGCCGCTGACAGCGATGCCGATGGCAGCTGCATAAAGTCCGATGAGAATGCCCAGCAAACCAAAGAATATGGGGATGATGAAGATCAGGTTGAAAAAGCCGAGACTGAGCGCTGCTAATATCGCTTTCATCATATTGCCCATAGATTTGTTGCTTTCGGCGTGCCTGATAAAATGCTCGGCCTTGTATTGACGGCCAATAAATATCGGATCACCAAGATGGGCTGATATTTCATCTTCGCTCTTTCCCTGGCTTAATCCTATCGAAAAGTGCTCCTGATAGTCATAAAGTATCTCTTTTCTGTCCTCAGGACTTACATCGCCCAGTGCAGCATCCAGCTGTGACATGAATTCATGCTTTTTCATGCTGTCATCTCCTCTCCAATTATATTCGTTACCCCTTTTACAAATGAGAACCATTCGGTTACCAGCTCGGTCCTTGTCTGTTCGCCGAGTGGTGTCAGCCTGTAATACTTGCGAGGGGGGCCCTCTTGTGATTCCTCCAGGTAAGTGGTCAGGAAGCCCTCATCTTTTAGTCGTTTAAGAAGTGGGTAGATAGTGCCCTCGGCAATCAATATGTTTTTCGATATCTCATATACCAGCTCGTAACCATAGCAGTCCTTTTTTGTCAGCATGCTGAGTACGCAAAGTTCGAGAACACCTTTCTTTAATTGTATGTTCATAATATCCTCCGCCTTTTTGCCAAAAACCTCTATTACATCATTATACGGATTCTCAGGAAATCTGACTGATGCAATTACATTATATTGCATGATACAAATTAATGCAAGGTACCAAACATAATTATTTATCGTGCCGTGTTTTGTACCGGTCTATCGTGTTTTGTACCGGTCTGCCGTGGTTAGTACCAATCATTTGAACAAACTGTAAACAATTCATCAACAATTAATCAATAATGTCTTGAAACAATCCATCATTCTTGACTGTATAATGAAAAGCTGTTATTGTAATTTTGTATACAGTTTAAGGTTTTAGTGTGTGAAAGCGATCTCATTTGTGAGCAAATGAGATATATCGAAGGAGTGGATTGACGGATGAATTCCAAAATACGCGACAGCCATACCGATAGCCTGTTTGAAGCAGTTCTGACCCTGAAGGATCAGGACGAGTGCTACAATTTTTTCGAAGACATCTGTACTGTTTCTGAAATCAAGGCCATGGCTCAAAGGCTGGAAGTGGCAAAGATGCTGAAGAAGGGCAGAACCTATACCGACATCAGCGAAAAGACAGGTGCCAGCACTGCGACGATAAGCAGGGTGAACAGGTGCCTCATTTATGGCTCGGACGGATACAAAACCATTCTTGAGAGACTTGAAGAGAGAGGAAGCTAAGGATTTGTTTTTAAGAATCATTGCCGGATTGATATTATTTTCATCAATAGCATCCGAGGGATTGGCCGGAATGGCATTTGTAAATACCAGGATGGATGCAGTTGGGGAAATAATCAGAACATATATAGCAATTATAGAAGATAAAACAGTTGCCCGTGAAGCAGCCGGTTTAGATGCCATGCTGACTGTCGATCTCGTTCTTGCCGGAGTCAGGACGCTCAAGGCAGATTCTCATCAAACAGGGTTTATTTCGTTGTATGCGTTGAAGGTACACCGGGCAGACTCTATAATGCCAATATCACCCGAAAGCCGGTATGCAATTTCAAACAGACGTATCCTGCTGGCTGCAGCAGATGTTTCGCCTCCGGTCAACTCCGCTTTATAAGAGGGGAAGTAACGGGTCTGATCATAAATATATGAATATATCAGGAGGAGAAACATGTTAAAGAATTTTATTGAAAAGATAATCGGAAGCTACAGCGACCGTGAATTAAAAAGAATAATGCCCATAGTGGATGAAATAGAAGCTCTCGAAGATAAGACAAGGGAGCTGAGCGATGAACAGCTTAAAGCCAGGACCGCCGAGTTCAAGGAAAGGCTGGCCGCAGGTGAGACGCTTGACGATATACTGCCCGAAGCTTTTGCAACTGTAAGGGAGGCTTCCGACAGGGTGCTCGGAATGAGGCATTTCAAGGTACAGCTGATAGGCGGTATTGTCCTCCACCAGGGCAGGATATCTGAAATGAAAACCGGTGAAGGAAAGACACTGGTGGCCACCCTGCCTGTTTACCTTAACGCTCTGACGGGTGAAGGCGTCCATGTCGTAACCGTAAATGATTACCTGGCTAAGCGTGACAGCGAGTGGATGGGCAAGATATACAACTTCCTCGGCCTCAGCGTCGGCCTCATAGTACATGGCCTGGACAACAACCAGAGAAGGGCAGCCTACCACAGCGACATCACCTATGGAACCAACAACGAATTCGGGTTTGACTACCTCAGGGACAACATGGTCATATATAGGGAAGAGCTGGTTCAGCGCGATATGAAATATGCCATCGTTGACGAGGTAGACAGCATACTCATAGATGAAGCACGTACGCCACTTATCATATCAGGTGCTGGAGATAAATCCACCGATCTATACAAAAAGGCCAATTCCTTTGCTGCCAGGTTAAAAAAGAAAGTATACACCCAGATGGACGACAAGCAGTATCAAGATGATGAAGATGCTGATTATGTCGTGGATGAAAAGGCCAACACCTCAACGCTTACTGCCAATGGTTTAAAGAAGGCGGAACAGTATTTTGGTGTCGACAACCTGTCAGATATGGAAAACTCCACCATCCAGCACCACATTAACCAGGCAATAAGAGCCCACAGCCTTATGAAGAGGGATAAGGAATATGTCGTCAAGGATGGCGAGGTTATCATTGTTGATGAATTCACCGGCAGGCTGATGTACGGCAGAAGGTACAGCGACGGGCTGCACCAGGCTATCGAGGCAAAGGAGAATGTCAAGGTCGAAAGGGAGAGCAAGACACTTGCAACCATCACCTTCCAGAACTATTTCAGGATGTATAGCAAACTGGCAGGTATGACGGGTACTGCACTGACCGAGGAGCAGGAATTCCAGACCATATACAAGCTGGATGTCATAGTCATCCCCACCAACAGGGATATGGCCAGAAAAGACTTTGCAGACAGTGTTTACAAGAATGAAATGGGCAAATTCAATGCCGTAATAAATGAGATTGTAGAATGTAATAAAAGAGGCCAACCGGCACTTATTGGCACAATTTCAATTGAAAGGTCGGAGCTGCTGAGCAATATGCTCAGGAAGAGGGGCGTACATCACCAGGTCCTGAACGCCAAGTTCCACGACAAGGAAGCAGAGATAATCGCCCAGGCGGGTAAGTATGGCGCTGTGACCATAGCCACCAACATGGCGGGCCGTGGTACCGATATAGTGCTCGGAGGAAATGCTGAGTTCATGGCCAAGCAGGAAATGCGGAAGATGGGCTATTCTGAAGAATTAATAAGCGTGTCCAACAGCTTTAATGAGACCTCTGACGAATTGATCCTCGAAGCGAGGACAACTTACAAGAGGCTGAACGACGATTATAAGAAGATAACCAATACGGAGAGGGAAAAAGTTTTAGAAGCAGGCGGATTGCATATCATTGGTACTGAAAGGCATGAATCAAGACGTATCGACAACCAGTTGAGAGGGCGTTCAGGCCGTCAGGGCGACCCCGGATCATCACGCTTCTACATTTCCCTTGAGGACGACTTAATGAGGCTTTTCGGCAGCGACCGGCTGTCAAGTGTCGTGAATACACTGGGACTTGAAGATGACCAACCAATTGAGCACAGACTGCTGTCAAATGCCATTGAGAATGCACAGAAAAAGATCGAGGGTAAAAACTTTGACATAAGGAAGCACGTATTGCAATATGACGATGTAATGAACAAGCAGAGAGAGGTCATTTACGCCCAAAGGAAACAGGTGTTAAACGGCGAGAATCTCAAGGAATCCTTTACAAAGATGATTGAAGGTACTATAGACGGTATCATTGCGACTTACTGCCATGAACAGCATCCTGATTTTTGGGACTGGGAAGGCATGAAGGTCTATGCAGAAAGCCTGTTCATGCCTAAAGGCGGCCTTGATGCAGCACAGGCTGATATGGAGAACGTCGAAAAAGCAGACCTTAAGGAATTGATGCTCAATACGGCACTGGAGTCATATGAAAAGAAGGAAGCCGATCACGGATCGGAGCTGATGCGCGAGCTGGAACGGGTTGTCCTGATGAAGGTCGTTGATGAGAAGTGGATGGACAACATCGACGCAATGGATCAGCTCAGGCAGGGAATAGGCATGCGTGCATACGGACAGCGTGATCCTGTTGTAGAGTACAAGTTTGAAGGCTTCGAAATGTTCGAGGAAATGATAAAGACTATCCAGCAGGATTCAGTAAAACTGCTGCTAAGGGCCCGCATCGACCGTGAACATGCACCACAGCGTGAAAAGGTAGCTGAACCTTTGGCTGCGAGCCATGGGGAAGACATAGAGAAGAAACCTGTGACAAGGAGCAACGACAAGGTCGGAAGAAATGATGTTTGCCCATGCGGGAGTGGAAAGAAATACAAGAAATGTTGCGGAATCAATTCCTGAGTATGTGCAGGGAAGGTGTGAAGCAGAGAGTGATAATCTGCAAAAGCGGAGGCGCATATGGCCGATAACAGGATGGTTACCGGAAAAGCAGGTAAGATTTCCGCAGGAAATTTGTCCTATGAAGAAGCACTTGAATATATTCACGGCACTTTGAAATTCGGGAGCAAGCTGGGTCTCCGCAACATTGGAATTTTGCTGGAGCTGATGGGCAATCCACACAAAAAGCTTAAGTATGTCCACGTGGCGGGTACAAACGGAAAAGGCTCAACGGTGGCCTTCATCAGCAGAATATTGATGGAGGCTGGTCTTAAGACAGGCATTTTCACTTCACCATACATCCAGCGGTTTACTGAAAGGATGAAGGTGGACGGTGATGAGGTCGGGCATGAAGAACTGGCACGGCTGACGGGGTTTGTCAGATCGAAAGTGGATCAAATGCTGGAGATGGGGGAGAGCCACCCAACAGAGTTCGAAATAGTCACTGCCATAGCATTCCAGTTCTTCATGGAAAGAGGATGTGACATAGTTGTACTGGAAGTAGGTCTCGGAGGCAGGTTTGACTCCACGAACATTATAGATGCTCCTGAGCTGGCGGTCATAACCACTATCAGTCTCGACCATACGGACATCCTTGGGGACACACTGGAGAAGATTGCCTGTGAGAAGGCAGGCATAATCAAACAAGGTACTGCAGTACTGGCATTTCCACAGCCTCCTGAAGTGGAGGAGGTTATCAGGCGGGTTTGCCTGGAAAAGGGAGCGGAACTTACGATAGCTGATTTTTCTGGACTCAGGCTGATTTCCCATGATATTTCAGGCCAGCGTTTTGATTATGAACAATATAAAGGGCTGGAAATAGCCCTTCTGGGAGCGCATCAGCTGAAAAATGCCATACTTGCCGTCAGGGCGGCGGAGCTGCTGGCCGGGAAAGGCAATATAAGTGATATAGCGTCGGTAATAAATATAATCGACGTAGCGTCGATTTTAAGAAGGGGCTTGAAAAATGCGAGGTGGCCGGGCCGGCTGGAGGTCCTGAGTAATGATCGAAGCCGCATTGACACACCGGCTACGTTCATTATCGACGGTGCACATAATATCGAGGGTGCAATGGCGCTGAAAAATACATTAGACGAATATTTCCCAAAAAAGAGGCTCACCTTGATCATAGGAGTCCTCGGGGACAAGGATTACAAGGGGATGATAGAGACAGTCGTACCCGGAAGCAGCCGGGTAATAACTGTTACACCGGATAGCCCGAGGGCCTTGCCGGCAGAGCGGCTTGCCGTTGAAATTCGTCCGTATTGTAATGACGTGCTTATTAGTGATACAATTGAAGAGGCTATTAAACTAAGTATTTGCAATGCTTCGGAAGAGGATGTGATCTGTGCGTTCGGATCACTTTACTATATCGGGGGGATCAGGGAAATTTTCGGCCTGTGACTGCTTATGACTAAACAATGTGGGGGGTGTTGGATTTGATTGATCTCAAATCGGAACTTCAGGATTACCATTTGATTGATTTACAGGCTATTGCCGAAAGAGAATCGGATATCCCTGATGGTATCAGGAATTCCCTGATTCTTTACAATAAGGCAATCGAAAGCCTCAAATCAGGTAGTGAGGATATTGCGGTCATTGAGCTGAAAAAGGCTGTTGCTCTCAACCCCAACTTTCATGAGGCAATGAATCTGCTCGGCTTGTGCTACACATATACTCAGGACTATGAAAAAGCCGCTGAGATATTTGATAAGGTAGTAAAGGCTGAGAACAACAGCATTAAGGCCATGAACTATCTGAACCAGATGAATTCAACGGTTGAAAATCCTGCCCGGAAACAAAAGGCCAGGAAACCATCTTCCAATATAAATCAACAGACACCTGCCCCGGATGTCCAGAGCAGAAGCAGGAGCCAAAGCAATCCATTTGACAGGAACAGGCTGCCTGGTGTCAGAACCATGCACAAGCGAAATACAGGAATGATTATAGTGACAGGGGTCATCTGCTTTGCCTTGGGACTAGTCATTATGCTATTGATTAACCCGGGGAACTCGAAGGATAAGGATCTGCAGTCGGAGTACCAGACAGCTGCAGATGCGAAGGTCTCAGCCGCGGAGGAACGTGTAGCTGAAGCTGATTCGAAGTACGAAGAACTTTCACAGGAAAACGATAAACTAAAAAATGATTTGAATAAGGCCTTGGATGAGGTCGATCACTATAAAGCGGTCATAAAGCTGAATGAGGTTGAAAACCTTACGGCGGCCCAAAAATATGAGGAAGCTGCCGATATCCTGCTGCTCATGAAAACATCCTCATTCACGGCGGATGAACTTTCACGGGTTGAGGAACTAAGGAAAAAGGTCATGACCTCAGCGGCATGGACTGTGTATGAATCAGGTTACAAGCTTTACAACAATAAAAAGTATGAAGAGGCTCTCGGCAAGCTCGGTAAAGTTCAAGTGTACAACCCGACCTTCGAAAGGATGGATGCAGTGTATTACTATCTTGGAAGGTGCAGTCAGCAGTTGAACGATTCGAGGAACGCGCTGGCATACTTCCAGAAACTGCTCGACAATTATCCTAAAAGCAGTTATGCGGCGAACGCAAAATTAAAAATGAGGGCCATTACCGCCCAGCCGTAAGGCTATCCAGTCAGCTGGCAACTCATACTTTCTTTTTTTGACGATTTGTATTATTATTTAATAATCTATGTCCCAGGAGGATTAAAAACATGTATTATCAAAGCACACGGGGAAGCCGGGAATCCATAATTGCGGCGGAAGCGATAATAACAGGGATAGCACCTGATGGAGGCCTGTACGTACCAGAAAAGATGCCCAAGCTTTCCCTTGATGAAATAAAAAAGCTGTCTTCAATGGACTATTACGAAAGGGCTGAGACCATACTTGGCCTGTTCCTTGATGATTATACAAAGGAAGAACTGGCTGAATGCGTAGAAAAGGCTTATGAAAGAAGCAGGTTCGACAATGAGGCGATAGCCCCGTTGGTTAAGCTGAATGACAATGTACACGTTCTGGAACTTTGGCATGGGCCTACCTGTGCCTTCAAGGATATGGCACTCCAGATACTGCCGCGCCTGCTGGTAAAGGCTGTAACGAAAATGGGCGAGACTGACGAAATGGTCATACTGGTAGCTACTTCGGGCGATACCGGGAAAGCCGCACTTGAAGGCTTTAAGGATGTAGAAGGAACCAGGATAATAGTTTTCTTCCCTCAGGAGGGAGTCAGTGAAGTCCAGAAAATGCAGATGATCACGCAGACGGGTGGCAATGTTTCAGCAATCGGAATTGAAGGTAATTTCGACGACACACAAAACGGCGTCAAGGAGATTTTCGCCGATACTGAATTAAAAGATGAGATGATGGTGCACGGGTTCAAATTTTCTTCTGCCAATTCGATCAACTGGGGCAGGTTGGTTCCACAAATCGTATATTACTTTTCAGCATATGCGGATTTGCTGAAAGAAGGCGCTGTCAGCGAGGGGGAAAAAGTTAATTTTGCTGTGCCGACAGGAAATTTCGGGAATATTCTTGCTGCATATTATGCAAAAGAGATGGGCTTGCCTGTAAACAAGCTGATTTGTGCTTCAAATGACAACAACGTCCTCACCGATTTCATCACAACCGGGACATACGACAGGAACAGGGAATTTATAAAGACGATATCACCTTCTATGGATATATTGATTTCAAGCAACCTCGAAAGGCTGCTATATGAGATAAGCGGACATGATGACGAGCTTGTTTCGGGCTGGATGGAAAAGCTGAAGACCACAGGAAGCTATACAGTTTCGTCTGAAATCAAAAGGAAGGTTGCTGAAACTTTCTGGGCGTCATATTCCAATCAGGACGAAACCCTTAAAACCATAGAAAGCATTTACAAGGATCATGATTATGTCATCGACACTCATACGGCGGTCGGAGTGGATGTATATGACAAGTATGTGATTTCTACCGGTGATATGACTAAAACAGTGGTGATATCCACCGCCAGCCCCTTCAAATTCAACGAAAGCGTGGCCAGAGCGATTTTTGGAGATGCGGAAGTCGCAGGAAAAAGTGAATTCGAACTCCTCGAAGTCCTCGCTGAAAGGTGCGCACTTACGATACCGGAAGGGCTTAAAGGCCTTGAACACAAGGAAGTGCTGCATAGCAAGGTTTGCAGCAAGGAAGACATGAAAAAGCAGGTCAGGGGAATATTGGGATTGTAATAGGAAACGGGACACACCTCTGGCTGGGAGTAAGGCTTCGCGAGCGGGAGGTATGTCCCGTAAGAGGAAACGGGACACACCTCTAGCTGGGAGTAAGGCTTCGCGAGCGGGAGGTATGTCCCGTAAGAGGAAACGGGACACACCTCTAGCTGGAAGTAAGGCTTCGCGAGCGGGAGGTATGTCCCGGCTTTTATCAGGGAGGAAGCAGGGGGACAGTTCTCACGCTTCCTTTTTTGTTTTTGGATGCGCGAGAACCGTCCCCCTGCATCCAATTGTTCTCAAGAATGTTCCTCGGATAAATACTAATAATATTAATCGTTATCTACTCTTATTTATGTATTAATTGAAAGAGAGGAAACATGCATGGTTTACTTCGGTTCAAAACAAGGAGAGGTTAAATGGGATGAGGTAAATAAACTGGTTGTTGTAAAATACAAAGGCTTCGCTCAAAGTGAACAATTGCGGGAGCTTTTAGAAAAAGGCCTTGAATTGTTGATATTCCGGGAAGGCCATAGATGGTTGGAGGATACTATAGAATATGTAACTCTATCAAAGGACGATGAAGAATGGACAAACAATGACTGGCTTCCAAGGGCAATCAAAGGAGGCCTTAAGAGAATGGCAATACTGGTTCCTGCGAACCTTGTTCAAAAAAATGTAGTCGACAGAATCCCGAATAAGGCGGTTGATGCTGAATCGATTTTGATAGGCAGGTTTTCAAATATTGATGTGGCATTGAATTGGGTAAAATCATGATGTGTGAGAGGCGACCAGCACTTTAACTCCCAGACCCCTTAATTTGTCTATTTCACCCTGGGGAGCTTCCCAGTCGGTTATCACCAGGTCAAGGCCTTTGGCATCCATTGACCTTGCGAAGGATTCATATCCCAGTTTATCGAAAGTCGCAAGGTAGATTTTCCTTTTTGATACTTCTGCCACTGCTTTATGAAGTATTGTTCCTTCAGGCGTTGCATTGCTGAGGCCATGCCCGACAGTCAGCCCCCCGCCGGTCAGGAATGCGGTATCCATCCTTAAAGACCTTATGAATTCGATCGTGAGTGCGTCGAGGATATTGCCCTGCTTCCTGACTTTGCCGCATGCCATGTATGTTTCTATATTTTCAAAATCCTTCAACCTGTCAGCAATAATAATAGAATTGGTAACTACCGAAAACGAAATATCCAAAGGAAGGTATTTGAGCATGATACAGTGTATTCCGGCTCCACCGATATACACTGTATCACCTTCCCCGATGAAGGAAACCGCCAGCTTAGCTACGGCATTCTGTTTAGGACTGCCTTCATTGTACAGTAAAAGGGCATCAGGAGGCAAAGCCCTTACTTTCATGGCATTGATGGCCCCGCCATGGGTCCTTTTCAGCAATCCCTTGTCTTCCATCATGGATAGGTCTCTTCTTATTGTATCGATTGAAACTTTGAATTTTTCCGCGAGGCTGCCGGCCAGGATGCGTTCATCCTGCTTAACTATCCTGGCTATTTCGCTGCGGCGTTCTTCAGCAAACATTGATAAAAAATGCCTCCCATATTACAATCTTCCTGTATCCCGATATCAGCACCGAGTGACCGGAAGTCATCTATTATGTTCTCGTATCCGCGTTCTATATGTTCTATACCTGTTATTCGTGTCGTGCCTTCAGCAATAAGGCCGGCCAGGACAAGACAGGTCCCGGCTCTTATATCACTTGCGTGTACCCAGGAGCCTTTAAGCCTCTTGTTACCGTTAATCCTTGCAACACCATTTCTTAATGTGATATCTGCTCCCATACGTTTTAATTGTTCACAATGATTGAATCTGTGGGGATATATTTTATCGGCGATGACACTTCGGCCGTTTGCCTTGAGAAGAAGTGAAGTAAAGGGTTGCTGGAAGTCGCTTTCAATCATCGGATATTTTCCTGTCCTGACCCGGGTGGCTTTAAGTGTATTGTTGCCCCAACCGGTAATTGAATTATCCGTTGTTGAAAACTCCATTCCTATTTCCTTCAATTTTACCATGCAGGATTCCAGGTGATCGGGGGTTATATTGTTTACTGTTACCTTTCCACCGGTAATTCCTGCCGATACAAGATATGCTCCTGCAACAAGCCTGTCGGGAATGACTGTGTGTTCACACCCTCCCAGCTGACTTACGCCCTCGATCCTTAAGGTTTCGGTTCCTGCACCATGGATTTTGGCACCCATCTTGTTAAGGAGTATAGCTGTGTCTACAACTTCGGGATCTCTTGCCGCATTGTGCAGGATCGTCCTGCCTTCAGCCATTACTGCCGCAAGTAAAATGTTTATTGTAGCACCTACGGTAATGCAGTCAAAACATATATCCGTACCAGTTAGCCGGGAAGCATCTACGATGTAGTATTCTTCCCTGAAATCAACATCTGCACCTAAAGCTCTTAAGCCCTTTATGTGCTGGTCAATCGGCCTGTCGGTAAAATTGTCGCCACCCGGATATCCGATTGATACCTTTTTGTGTTTGGCCAAAAGTGAACCGATAAAGTAATAGGAAGCCCTGAAAGCGGAGGAATATTCGGGCATTATATCCGAGGTGCATATTCCACGGGGATCTATGATACACCTTCCATTTTTAAAAGAAACCTTGGCACCTATACTTTCCAGGATGCTACATACGATTCTCACATCAGAAATGTCAGGGATATTATTGATTGTTACGATATCATCAGCAAGACAGCATGCGGCAAGCAATGCAAGTGAGCTGTTTTTGGCTCCTGTTATGGCTATAGTGCCTTCCAGGGGGCCTGAACGGTTGACTTCAATCCACCTCATAAAAAACCTCCGAGATTCTCTTTTGTAAAATGGCAAACCATAGAAATATTATATCTTATATTTGCAGTTTTGTTAAGGGATTTTGCGGTAATATTCAAGAAATTTGCAGTATTATGCAAATATATGCGGTTACTCATATTCAGGTTGACATAATTTGAGGGTTGTGGCAGTAAAGCATAGTAGGTTATCTTTATACGGGGGTGTATAGAGTGAGAAGAGTTAACCTGCTGTTTAGGACCGCCGTTTTACTTATACTGCTGGCTGTCGTCCTGATGCTGCTGCCAGGTGATGTTGCCAGGGCTGAAAGCGGCAAGGATTTTTTCAATATGAGCTACATATATTTCGGAAGCCCATTGGCATACAGCAAAGCTGCCGAAAGGACCAATGGTACACTTGACGACATTTCACCCAGCTATTTCGACCTTAATTCCGATGGAACACTCAAACTAAACGGTATAGACTCCGATAACATTGAAAGCATGCATGATCAGGGTCTGAAAGTGACTCCATTCCTGAGCAATCATTGGGACAGAAATTCCGGTAAGGCTGCGCTGCAGAACAGGGAAAAGCTTGCGGGACAGATAGTTGATGCGATTGCTGAATATGATCTTGATGGGGTCAATATAGATATTGAAAACCTGACAGGCAGTGAAAGGGATGCATACACTGACTTTGTAAGGATACTGGATCAAAAGCTGCCATCCGGTAAAAGTCTGTCTGTTGCGGTTGCTCCCAATCCTTATGGGTTTGAATCCGGGTGGCAGGCATCCTATGACTATGCCGGTCTCGCGAAGTACAGTGATTATCTGATGCTGATGGCTTATGACCAAAGCTACCAGGGGGGAGAACCGGGGCCGGTTGCCAGTGGGACTTTTGTTGAAAAGTCCATCAAAGCTGCGTTACAAAATGTCCCGTCGGAAAAAATCGTACTGGGAATACCATTCTACGGCCGCTACTGGAAGGAAGGGTCGGACTACGGAGGTTACGGTATCAGCTCCTATATGGTGGATCGCCTTGTAAGCAAATACTCATCCACTGTCATATACGATGAGGCAGCCCATGCTGCCAAAGCGGTGATAACCATTAAAACTACTGATGTAAAGCCTGTTGTAGGTGGGAAAACTCTCGGTGCAGGCAAATATGTAATATGGTATGACAATGAGGATGCTGTCAAACATAAGCTTAAGCTTGTGTCACAATATGGACTGAAAGGAACAGGCAGCTGGAGCCTTGGACAGGAATCTGATGGAACGTGGGATTACTATAGTATCTGGCTTCAGGGGATTTACTTCACCGATGTGGAAGGATCCTGGGCGCAGACAGAAATAATGGCAGTGGCAAAAAGTGGACTGATGACAGGAGTATCTTCGTCTAAATTCCTGCCACAGGGATCATTAACAAGGGCGGAGGCTGCTGCAGTCCTGGTCAGGTCTTTAGGCCTGGGGGATAACCCCGGGGGGGACGGTTCTCAAAAAGTGAATGATCCCGAAGGTGACAGTTCTGCCGATTTTACAGATATTTCGGGACATTGGGCGCAGAAGGAAATAGAAATTGCCGCATCCAATGGGATAGTACGAGGAATGGGTGACGGGAGATTCAGTCCCAACCAGCCGGTTACAAGGGCACAGATGGCATCAATGCTTGGACGTGTATATTCACGCCTGTTTACGGTTGAGGAGACTGTTGCAGCAGCGGATACAGCAGCGGATACAACAGCGAATGCGGGCACGGATACAGCAGCGGATACAGGCTCGGGTGAAACCGTCAGCCGTGGAAGCGGATACAGGGCAATTGTGTTTAGGGATGTCTCAATGATCAATTTGCCTTGGGCATACGACTTTATTGTAAGTATGGCAGACAAAGGTATATTGAACGGATACCCGGATGGCAGCTTCCGACCTTCTGAATCAGTCACAAGGGCTCAGATGGCTGCTCTGATGTACAGGATCGACAAAATGTAAGGCGACAAAATGTAAAGAGTTTTTCAACTTGCCTTTTCACAATATGGATGTTATTATGTATTGGAAATTAAAAAGACAGTTCGTAACCATCCTGTCTTAAAACAAAACTATGGAGGGAAATCAAATTGAACAAAACACGCTATATTGTTGAGGCTGCGATCATTGCAGCCATGTATGCCGCCTTGACCATACTTATCCCAGGCGGCTCCGGACAGATTCAAATCAGGGTCTCCGAAGCACTTGCAATTCTTCCTTTCTTCACTCCGGCAGCCATACCGGGACTTTTTATCGGGTGTCTCATTGCGAATGTTTTCGTTGGCGCAGGAATCTACGACATCATTTTTGGCAGCCTGGCAACACTACTTGCAGCATTCCTTACATACAAAATGCCCCGAAAATACCTGGCGCCATTGCCTCCCATAGTCGTCAACGCGGTTGTTGTCGCAGGAGTGCTTAAATTTGCAGTTGCTGCACCGTTTTTCATCACAATGTGCTTCGTGGCCCTCGGAGAGATTGTAGCATGCTATGTTTTAGGCTATCCGCTGCTGCTGCTTTTGGAAAAGAACAAATACAGGCTTTTTGGCAGTAAGTAGAAAAATCATGTTGACATATTATGATGCGCATATTAATATAGTTATAACCAAATAATAAATCTGGGGAGCTGGATGAATCCGGCTGAGAGGGGACTGAAACGTTCCGACCCATCAAACCTGAGACGGATAATGCCGGCGGAGGGAGCATTTAGCATAAGAACAGAAATATCTATTGCATTTGTACCCTCTACCTGATCAGGTAGGGGGTTTTATTTTTGGTATGTATATCTGATTGAGAAAGGAAATGCTGTTATGCCTGTTATTAACGTAAGTCTTCAAGTTATTCCGCGTGTTCCTGATGCAAGGGTCTACCCTGTTGTTGACAAGGTAATAGAATATATTGCATCTACTGGTGTCAATTACGAAGTGGGTCCAATGGAAACGACAATGGAAGGTGAACTGGACACATTGATGGAAATCGTAAAAAAAGCCCAGTATATATGTATTGAAGAAGGGGCTTCCAGGGTTATGTCGGTCGTAAAAATCGATTACAAACCGGAAGGCGTGACTATGGATGAAAAGATTGGCAAATACAGGTAACAAACTTTTGCCTGTTCTGTTTTTCATACTGCTGCTGGCCATATGGGAAGCTATTGTAGATATCCGTAAAGTGCCTGAATATTTGATTCCATCTCCCATAAAGGTCTTTGTCACCCTCTGGGAGATACTGCCTGATATATGGGAGCATGCGGCTGTCACCCTGCAGGAGGCCATCATTGGATTTCTTGCGGCTGTTGTACTTTCGTTGCTGCTGGCTTTCATTATGGATGCCATTCAGACCATGAAAAAAGCCATATACCCGCTGCTGGTTGTCTCCCAGACAATACCGATTATAGCACTGGCTCCATTGTTCATATTATGGTTTGGGTTCGGAATAAAAGCGAAAATATTCATAGTAATTCTGGTGTGCTTTTTCCCAATCATTGTAAATCTTATGGACGGCTTGAATTCGGTGGACCGCGATATGCTTATGTTGTTCAGATCCATGGGGGCAGGCAAGCTGAAGTCATTCCTTTTGCTGAAGCTTCCTGCCTCAATGGTCAGCTTCTTTTCCGGTCTTAGGATAGCGGCCACCTACAGTATTATGGGGGCAGTAATAGGTGAATGGCTGGGCGGAGAAAAGGGACTGGGCCTTTATATGGTGATTGCCAGACGTTCTTTTGCCACGGACCGGGTACTTGCAGTTACCATCGTCATAGTTGTACTGAGTATGGCTTTGTTTAAACTGATTACACTACTCCAGGATATATTTATACCCTGGTACAAACTATCTACAAAAACTAACGGAGGAAGTATAAATGATTAAGCATGGTAAGAAAATGAGACTTTTATCTATTGTAATGATATTGATGTTTGCAATGACTGCAATGATGACCGGCTGCACCAGCGGGGGTAAAAATACCGCTGACAATACAAATATCAATACTGCCAGTAATAATGCCGATAATACAACCGAAAATACAACCGGTAATACTGCCGGTAATACAACCGGAAATTCAACAAGTGTTACTTCTGATTTGAAGGACATTACCGTTTTACTGGACTGGGTCCCAAATACCAACCACACTGGCCTTTATGTATCTCTTGACAAAGGTTATTATGCTGAAGAAGGGCTGGAAGTAAAGATAATACAGCCGGCTGAAGGAGGCAGTGCGGATCTGATCGCTGCGAACCAGGGCCAATTCGGAATAAGTTACCAGGAGCAGGTGACATATGCCAGAACGGCGGAATCCCCTTTACCTGTAAAAGCCATTGCTGCAATCATACAGCACAATACATCAGGATTTGCATCACCTGCTGATAGAAATATCAAAACACCTGAGGATTTTGAAGGCAAAAAGTACGGCGGCTGGGGTTCACCCATGGAAGAGGCTATGCTGAGAGGGATCATGCAAAAAGCAGGAGCTGATTACTCCAGGCTCCAATCAATTAATATCGGTGCTGCCGACTTCTTTACAAGCGTCCGGAAGGATGTGGATTTTACATGGATTTACTACGGATGGGACGGAATAGCAGCACAATTGAAGAGCTTTCCGATTAATTTCATAAAGCTCCAGGACGTAGATCCCAAGCTTGATTTTTATACACCGGTGATAATAGCAAATGAAGATTTGTTGAAGTCCGATCCGGAGATGGTTAGGAAATTCCTCAGGGCTACTTCAAAAGGCTATGAATTTGCTGTGAGCAATCCGGAAGAGGCTGCTTCATCGCTTTTAAAATATGCTGGTGAGATTGATAAAGAGCTTGCCGTGGAAAGCCAGAAATACCTGGCAGGGGAATATTTGAGAGGAACTGAACGCTGGGGTGACATGAAGCTCGAAATGTGGAAAAATTACAGCGGCTGGATGTATGAAAACGGTCTCATTACTAAGGAGCTGGATGCTGAGCAGGCGTTCACAAATGAATTCCTTCCGTAAAATATTGTTGAGGGTGTGAATAATGAATAAAACAGGGCTGAAGCTTGAGGCTCTAAATTTGAATAAAGCATTTGATGATATGCCGGTCATAGGGGATGTTTCCCTCAAACTGAGAGATGGGGAATTCGTATCATTACTTGGTTTGAGCGGAAGCGGAAAAAGTACTGTCTTTAATATAGTGGCAGGCATACTGAAACCGGACGGAGGAAAAGTCCTTATCGAAGGTGAAGATTGGACGGGCAGAGCCGGAAGGGTAAGCTACATGTACCAGAAGGACCTGCTCCTGCCCTGGAGGAACATTATTGACAATGTCAGTCTGCCGAGGGTCATCAAAGGAGAAAGCAAAAGAAACGCCAGAGAAATTGTCCAGGGCCTGTTCAAGGTATTTGGTCTGGAAGGGTTTGAACATAAATACCCCTTCCAGCTTTCCGGTGGGATGAGACAGAGAGCTGCCCTCATGAGGACCTATGTCTTTTCGAGTGATATCATGCTGCTGGATGAGCCATTCTCAGGGCTGGATGCCATAACACGGTCAAAGATCCACCGTTGGCTTATGGAAGTTCTCGGGGAACTTAAGGCATCGGTGATGTTCATTACCCATGATATCGATGAAGCCATTCTCCTTTCGGACAGGATATACATAATATCCGAAAGGCCCGCTATGGTGAAGGAAGAGATAACTGTGGAAATACCAAGACCCAGGACGAACGATATGGTTACCATGGACAGTTTCAACAGAATCAAGAAGCACATCATGGATATACTTGAATAGGAGCGGGAGGCATGTATGGAGATATTTGACCGGATTGCAGGGTCATATGACAGTTGGTACGAATCAAAAATAGGATCCTTTGTTGATATGGTGGAGTCCCGGCTGGCTTTCAGCATGTTCAAGGCAGAAAAAGGGATGAAGATACTGGATGTGGGTTGCGGAACCGGAAATTTCAGCATAAAGCTGGCGGAACTCGGCTGTAGTGTAACAGGGATTGATATATCCGAAGAAATGATTGACAAAGCTGTCAGAAAAACGTCAGAAAGGCAGCTTGATATCACATATAAGAAAATGGACATATATAATCTTCAATTCCCGGATGGAGAATTTGATGCCGTGTTTTCAATGGCTGCCTTTGAATTTATTCATGAGCCGCTTAAGGCACTGGATGAGATGTTCAGGGTAACCCGAAAAGGCGGTAGCATAATGGTCCGAACCATCAATGGTGATAGCAGCTGGGGAAGGCTGTACATGACGGAGGAATTCCAAAAGAATTCCGTCTTCAGGTTTGCATGTTTCAAGACCTTGGATGAAATGAAGGGCTGGAAGGCTGACAAGCTTGTTGACTCAGGCCAGAGCCTGTTTATTCCATTTGATTCAGCTGAAGAGGATATTACCATGGAAAAGGAAGCTGAATACTCCCGTAAGAATAACGGAGGCTTCATATGCGCACAGTGGATAAAATGAAGCCTTTTGTTAATTCATATTTAATTTCTTCCGATTATCCTTGCCGCATGAACTCCGCTCGCTGAGGCCTGGGAAAGGGAGTGGGTGACTCCGGAACTATCACCTAAAATATATAGCCCTTTTATTTTTGTTTCCAGATTCTCATCAACTTCAACCTTGGAGTTATAAAACTTCACTTCGACTCCATATAGCAGGGTACTTTCATTTGCTGTACCGGGAGCTATTTTATCCAGAGCATATATCATCTCAATTATGTCGTCTAATTGCCTTTTTGGAATTACAAGGCTTAAATCCCCCGGAGTTGCATTAAGGGTAGGCTTTGTAAAACTCTGTTGAAGTCTGTGTTCCGTTGTTCTTGAGCCTTTCATCAAATCGCCGAACCGTTGGACCAATACGCCTCCCCCTAACATATTACTAAGCCGTGCAATAGACTCGCCATATTCATTGCTATCTTTGAAAGGCTCTGTAAAATTATTGGAAACAAGCAATGCAAAGTTCGTATTCTCGGTATGGTATTTCGGATCGGAATAACTATGACCATTGACAGTCATTATGCCATTTGTGTTTTCCGTAACGACTTCACCATATGGGTTCATGCAGAATGTTCTGACCAGGTCGGAGTATTTTTTGGTTCTGTATACTATCTTGCTTTCATATACATCATCTGTAATGTGAGCAAATATCCTTGCTGGCAATTCAACACGCACGCCAATATCAACCCTGTTGCTCTTGGTTTTTATACCTAATTTTTCACAGACCCTTGAAATCCATTTTGAACCTGAACGACCTGTCGCCAGGATTAACTTTTCGCATGTATAGTTATCCTTTTCAGTCATAACTGTAAAGGTATCATCATTTTTCTCGATATCCAACACACCGGTATCAAACAGCATTTCTACTTTAGTTTTCAGGTAATCATAAAGGTTCGATAATATGACTAAATTTCTATCGGTACCAAAATGTCTTACCTGAGCATCCAGCAGGTGTAAATCATTACGCAATGCTTTGGTTTTCAAATCCGTATTGGAAGTGGAATAAAGCTTTGCACCGGAACCACCCATATTACAGTTGACTTCGTCGACATAATGCATCAGGTTAAGGGCTTCATCATAACCAATATACTTATAAAGTTCACCGCCAAAGTTATTGGTTATATTATATTTGCCATCCGACATGCTTCCACTGCCACCATACCCATTGACAATACTGCATGTACTACAGTTTATACAAGCCTTGATTTTTTTACCGTCGATAGGGCACTTTCTTTTTTCAAGCGTATGTCCTTTTTCAATAACTAAAACATTAGCGGTCGGCTTTATCTGAGTCAATTCATAGGCGGCAAAAATACCGCTTGCTCCAGCTCCTACAATGATTACGTCATATTTCATTAAAGTCACTCCTCTAATTCCCGTAAGTTAAAATATTCAGGCATACATCAATATACATGCCCAAACCCACTATAGATTATATCACGTAAATATTGCACATGCTTGTGACTTAATAGAGAAATTGTGTTAAAATTGAACAGGATGATTATTGAAAACGCATCAATATGATTCAGCAAAATTAATTTTACTATATATAGTACGGAGGATGGTTATGACCATACAGGAAGAATCTTTGCAAAAACACAAGGAATGGCGTGGCAAAATAGAGGTAGTGAGCACTGTTCCCGTTGCCAATAAAAAAGATCTTTCTCTTGCATACACTCCCGGAGTCGCGGAACCCTGCCTTGAAATACAGAAAAATGTACAACTTTCCTATGAGTACACAAGGAGATGGAACACTGTAGCAGTAATAACCGATGGCACGGCGGTACTGGGACTTGGAGATATCGGCCCGGAGGCCGGTATGCCGGTGATGGAAGGGAAATGTGTGCTTTTCAAGACATTTGGTGATGTGGATGCGATACCGTTGTGTATCAGATCGAAGGATACGAATGAAATAATCACGACTGTAAGGCTGCTGGCTGGAAGCTTTGGTGGCGTCAATCTGGAGGACATCTCAGCACCCAGATGCTTTGAGATAGAAAGACAACTCAAGAAGGAATGCGATATCCCCATATTTCATGATGATCAGCATGGAACTGCAGTTGTGACACTGGCTGCGGTGATCAATGCCCTCAGGGTGGTCGGAAAGGAAATAGGGAGCATATCCGCCGTTGTGAACGGATCGGGTGCTGCAGGCATAGCCGTGACAAGACTCCTTATAAAAATGGGCCTTGCCGATGTGACGCTTTGCGATACCAAAGGTGCGATATACAAAGGCAGGGACAAGCTTGGCGGAGAAAAAGAGATGATGGCGGAAATCACAAATCCCAACTTGAGAAAGGGAACCCTCAGGGAAGTTATCGCAGGAGCGGATCTTTTCATAGGTGTTTCGGCACCAGGGATGGTTGATGGAGATATGGTCCGGAGCATGGCGAAGGATCCGGTAATATTTGCGATGGCGAATCCTACACCAGAAATCATGCCCGATGAGGCAAAAGCGGCAGGTGCGAAGGTTGTGGGAACAGGCCGTTCGGATTATCCCAATCAGATAAATAATGTGCTGGCGTTCCCGGGGATTTTCAGAGGCGCTCTTGATGTCAGGGCAAGCGATATTAATGATGAGATGAAGATTGCCGCTGCAAAAGCACTGTCAGGACTGATAAGTGATTCTGAGTTGAATGCGGATTACATAATGCCGGCACCCTTTGACCCAAGGGTCGGTAAGGCTGTTGCTGAAGCAGTGGCCGAAGCGGCTCGGAAGTCCGGGGTAGCGCGCATATAGTTAAAGATACCAGAAGGTTATAGATACCCGAAAGGTAAAGATACCAGAAATAGCTTTTGAGAGGAGGATTTATAATGAAATGTGCCGTATGCAATTACAAGTACAATGAAAAGTCTGATAAAGCAAAGGATGACAAGTCCAGGGAAGACATACTCATAAGTGATGGGGACGAACCTTTTATCAAGCTCATAAACACGTTCCATAGAAAGGACAGTGAGGGTAGCCTTGATGAAGCATACCTTTTCGCATGTCCCAGATGCAAAACTGTAAGAATGGAACTATGGTAAGGAGGTTGAATATGGATCTAAGAGGACAGGTTGCCATTGTGACAGGCGCATCCCAGGGAATCGGCCGGGCGGTGGCTGAACTGCTTGGCAGCGCCGGCGCATCCGTGCTGATAAATTATATTGGAAATGATGACAGCGCCGCTGAGACCATAAGGAGCATCGAAGCATGCGGCAGCAAGGCTGCCGGTTTCAATGGAGATATATCAGTCAGGGAAAACATCGAAAAAATGTTCAAAATTTGTACCGAAACCCTTGGCAAACCAGATATACTTGTAGCCAATGCAGGCGTTGGAGTACCACCCAAACCACTAACTGAAATCACAGAAGATGATTACAGATTTGTATTTGATGTAAATGTGAAAGGCACCCTGTTCTGTGTGGTGGAGGCTGCGAAACAGCTCAACGAAGGCGGCAGGATAGTGGTAGTGACCTCAAGCACAATAAGGTATCCTGTTGAAGGATTGGCCGTATACACTTCGAGCAAATCGGCGCTCCAGGCCCTTGTCGAGGTGGTAGCTCCCGAACTGGCACAGCGGTCAATAACGATCAATTCCGTGCAGCCGGGCTTGACGGTGACTCCGATGACTATGGGCGATCTGGATCCAGGTTTTATGAAGATGGTTGAAGATGCGTCACCCTTTAAGAGATTGGGACGTCCGGACGATGTAGCCGAGGCTATAGGATTCCTGTGTGAGAAAAGGTCCCGATGGATTTCCGGACAGCACATTACAGCTAACGGCGGATCGAAATTCTAGTAAGTAAACATTTGACGAAACTCAACTGCATAATTGATAAATGCAAAAAACAGGATTATTTTCATAATCCTGTTTTCTTTTTGGTGGTCGCTATTGGGATCGAACCAATTACCCCCGCTACGTCAAAGCGATACTCTACCAGGTGAGCTAAGCGACCATTTTCCAGTACTAAAGTATTTTACTATGAATGCTGATAAAATTCAAGATGAAAATTATGCTTTTTAAAAATTTGATTGCTTTGGTATGAAAATGATAACTTGTTATAGCTGTTTCTTATTGCTTTCATATAATCGGAACGAGTAAAATTAAATTAATGCCTGTAACAAAAATAGTATCAAGTCCTGCTTTTTCCTTATAAAATCGCATAACGGACTCACTTGCGTTTTGTTGAAAACAACAACGAAAGAGTGTAAAATGTATATATGTTAGTACTTTAACAATCGACTCAATGTCATATCTGTAGTTGTATAATGTCGAAATATATCATGCTGAAACCAAAGAGGAGGTATGTTAACTTGGATGTTGGTATCCAAAATGTCATAGAACTCAGGGGAATTACAAAGTCTTTCCCTGGAGTAAAGGCTCTTAAAGGTGTCTCATTTGACATACGCCCGGGTGAAGTCCATGCCTTATGTGGCGAAAATGGTGCTGGAAAATCAACTCTGATGAAGGTTCTGACCGGTGTACATAAACGTGATGATGGTCAGATACTGTTTGAAGGCCAGGAGGTTGATATACAGTCGACCCAGCAGACTATTGCACTTGGAATTGCCTGTATTTATCAGGAACTAGCCATTGTGCCGCAGCTTGATCTGGCGAAGAATATTTATCTTGGAAACCTTCCACAGAAAAAGGACGGTTTCGTCGACAAGAAAAAGCTTTACGCTGATACAAAAGAGATACTGAAGCAGGTCAATCTCAATGTATCGCCAAAGACCATTGCAGGTGAGCTTTCAGTAGCACAGCAGCAAATGGTGGAAATCGGACGCGCGCTTACCCGTAATGCAAAAATCATCATTATGGATGAACCGACCTCATCATTATCGGACAAAGAATCAGAGGTCCTTTTCACACTTATCAAAACCCTCACATCAAGAGGAGTCGCAGTCGTATACATTTCACACAAGCTTGACGAGGTAATGAGTATATCCAATCGCATCACTATTATCAGGGATGGTGAGAATATCACCACCGTGAATACATGTGATACGACACGTGAACAGCTTATATCCTACATGATAGGGCGCTCTCTTGAAAACATGTATAACAAGAAGAAGTCGGAAATCGGCGAGGTTGTGCTTGAAGTTAACAATCTGACCAGTCCCGGCGTATTCAAGGACATTTCGTTTGATGTCAAGGCAGGAGAGGTTCTTGGTTTCTTCGGCCTGGTGGGTGCTGGCCGTTCAGAAATAATGCGGGCATTATTCGGTGTAGACAAATTTGAAAGTGGCCAGATTTCCATAAACGGGCAAAAGGTGAGTATCACAAACCCAAGGAAGGCCATCGCAGCAGGTTTGGGTTTTGTGCCCGAGGACCGTAAGCTGGAAGGACTGGCTCTAAAGCTCAGCATATTGACAAACATGACCATGGTCAAGATAAGCCAGATCAGCCGTGCAGGAGTGATAAACCGCAAGGAGCGCGGAAAGCTGGCTGACGAATATGTGAAAAGCATCAGCATCAGGACACCTTCTGTCAAACAGCTCGTTGGTAACCTTTCAGGTGGAAACCAGCAAAAAGTAGTTATTGCAAAATGGCTGATGATGAAACCGAAGCTGCTTATACTGGATGAACCAACCAGAGGCGTTGACGTAGGTTCAAAGTCAGAAATATACGGTTTGATAAGCGAGCTTGCAAATCAGGGGATAGCAGTAATCGTTGTCTCATCTGAACTGCCTGAGATATTGGGAATATGTGACCGGGTCATAACAATACATGAAGGAAGAAAAACAGCGGACTGTCTGGTGGAAAACACCGACAGCCATCAATTACTGCGCTGCGCGTTGGGAGGTGGGCATAAATGAGTGAGAAGGAATTGAAACGTGCCGGATCCCCCACACTTATAAACCAGTTTAAAGCATCTGATGCGGGTGGGCTCATTCTGATATTAATTGCATTTATAATTATTGTAGCTGCAGTCTCTGGACCGAAATTCTTCCAGATAACAAACCTGCTGAACCTGATGAGGGCAGTATCGGTAACCGGTATTATGGCATGTGCCGTTACGCTGGTAATGGTTACAGGCAACATCGACCTGTCGCTGGGCTGGTTGATTGGGTTGTGTGCCTGTATCACTGCAGTTTATTCCAAGAGCACATTACTTGCCGTGCTGCTGCCGATATTAATCGGCGCTATCGGTGGGGCGATCAATGGCGTGCTGGTAGGCGGATTGAGGCTGAATGCCTTCATTGCGACACTGGGTACCATGTATGCATACAAAGGTGCAGCAATGCTGTATGCAAACAACAGGATATTGACAGCAGCCGACAATCCATCCTTAAAATACATAGGGCAGGGCTATTTCCTGAAAATCCCGGTTCCGGTCTGGCTGTTTGCTATTGCGGCTATAGTTTTCTGGTTCATTTTAAAACGGACGGTATTTGGGACACAGATTTATGCTGTAGGCTCTAATCGCGTCAGCGCAAAGTTTACAGGCATTTCGTCTGCTAAAGTAATAATAATATCTTATATACTTGGTGGTATGGCAACCGGTCTTGCCGGTGTCGTATTCTTCACACAGGTTATGTCCACTCAGGCTTATTCAGGCGCCGGGCTGGAATTTGACGTGCTGACGGCTGTCGTGCTCGGTGGAACAAGCGTTACGGGCGGCAAGGGAACCATTTTTGGGACGCTGCTTGGAGCACTTTTTGTAGGAATCCTCTCCAATGGTTTTACAATGATGGGGATACCAGCTACACTCCAATATATCGCACAAGGCTTGATCCTTGTAGTTGCAATCCGCGCCGACATCGTTAAAGCAAGGAGGATGAAATAATGGAATTGACCGTTCAAAATCGAATATTAAAGTTTTTTAAAGAAAATAACATAATACTGATCATTATAATGGTCTTTGTAGTGGCAGCAATAGCCGGAGCGCCGAAATTCCTGAAGCTGTCCAACCAATTTAACCTTTTGCAGTCAATCGCTACTTATGGAACAATTGCAATAGGCCTGACATTTATTTTCCTGGTAGGTTCCATTGATCTGTCCATCGGACAGCAGGTTACATTCGATGCAGTTATAATGGTATTGGCGACAAACATGCTGGGCTTGTGGCCTGGAATAATAATCACACTGGTGGTTGGTGTAATATTGGGATATACTAATGGCTCCATTGTTACGAGGCTTGAAATAACACCGTTGATTGCGACCCTGGCAGTCATGACCATACTAAAGGGCTTTGTACTTACCATACTGGCCGACGGTAACCTTGCCATCAATGTAAAGGGTTTATCTCAGATATACAACTACAAGGTGTTGGGATTTTTGTATCCTTCGGTCATCGTAGCATTGATTTTGCTCATAGCCGGTGCCATATTCATGACCAAGACCAGAACCGGTATAAATATGTACATCATAGGGGGCAATCATGAAGCAGGTTCATTGTCGGGTATAAATCCGCCAAGGCTCACCAGACTTGCTTTTACCATCGGCGGATTTTGTGCATCTGTTTGTGCGATCCTGCTGGTATTCCGCCTTGGAACCGCTACCTATAACTTTGGTGATAACATCGACATCACAGCCATTTGCGCTGTGGTCATCGGCGGGGTAAGCATGGCAGGCGGTAAGGGCAGCATGGCCATGTGTATCCTTGGCGTAGGAGTAATCCAGATAATAAACAATGCCATGAACAAGATGGGACTCCATGCTGCAGCTCAGGCATTGGTTACAGGTATTGTTGTTATTGCCGTGCTTATTCTTGATAAGTATACAAGTGAGAAGAGCAAAGCAAAATCCCATGCGAATTAATTAAAGTTTATAAAGCTCGTTATGATTTCAAGTTTATGCCTTTATACAAGGGCATAGAAAAAATAAATATAAAAAAATGGAGGCAGGAACAATGAAAAAACTCTTATCGCTGGTTCTTGTAATGATCATGATGTTAAGTCTGGCAGCATGTGGAGGAACAACTACCGATACCGCTGCTACAACTACCGCTGCCGCAACTACCGCTGCAGAAGTTACTGCTGCTGCTGAAACAATAGCAGAAGCCAAGGGATTGCCTGAAGATTTCCACATTGCTTATGCAGCAGTTACTACAAGTCTTGCGCCTTGGGTTATTGCACTTGCAAAGAACTTTGAGGACATGTGCAAAGCAAAGGGATGGGACTACTCAATATATGACGGAATGGGCGATGTAACTACCCAGACAGAGCAGATCAGCTCAATCATCTCCGATGCTGAAGCCGACCTGGTTATATTGTTTCCGGCTGACAGCGAAGTCGGCGTTACTTATGTTGAACAGTTAACAGCAGCAAATATTCCTGTTATTACACTTGGTTCCGATGTTAAGGAAGCAGGCCAGGCAAATGTAAAATGCTATGTCGGCCCCAACAACAGGGAAATAGTCGGCCTTATGGCTGATTATGTAATAAAGAAGCTGGGAACCACCGAAGAACAGAACGTTGTTTGCATCAGCGGCTGGCAGGCACAGTACGACTACATAGTCCGTGAAGATGAAATGAAGACAAAATTAGCAACTGCACCAAACTACAAGATACTTGCTACTGAATATGCAGGAGCAAGCCGTGCCGATGCAAAGACAATAATGGAAAAATACCTGACAGCTTACCCTGACATTGACGTAGTATTCTGTATGTCCGATGAGTTTGCACTGGGAGCTATAGTAGCTCTTGAAGCAGCCAATAAGCTGGATAAGGTTACAGTTGTTTCACTTGAAGCATTCCAGGAAGGCATTGATGCAGTCAAAGCAGGCAAGATGGATATAACAGTAACAATGACTGCAGCAAATGTTATCTCAAAGCTTTCTGAAGTCATCGAACCCGTTATGCTTGGCGAAAAGCTTGATTACCTCCAGTATTGCAAGGTTGAAGCCATTACCAAGGACAACGCTGCAAACTTCAAGGGTGAATATTAAGATTCTGGTATAAATGTATTTTGACAAATTAAAAACACAAAAAGGGGCTCTACGTCAATAGTTGGGGTGGGGCACAAGTAAAATAAAATATTGAAATATTTTCCCGGCGGATGACCAAAATGATATTGGTTATCTGCCGGTTTTGGTTTGTAAAGGCGTTATGCAGGTGGGTCAAGCAGGTACCAGCATCAGGCTCCGTCACAGACAGGCTGTAGGAAGAAAAGGCTCGCTGCAATGCGGGCGCCGGTGAAACGGCGTCCATGCCTATGCACCGGCGGCTGTGCCATCGAGGCACACCTTTATGTTCCTTGAGCCGCATTCCAGCTTCTCCATACTTCACAGCCTGTAACCGTTCCTCCGCATTCTGCTATATACTGCTTAACCCACCTGCTTTTTATCAAGACATAACATGCAGTATGCGATTCCGGAATCTCTTGAAATTCCTTACACCAAAAGCATTTCGCTTAATTACCTTGATCTTGTTGTTCACCCCTTCAGTGTAACCATTGGAGAAAGGGTGTTCAAATGAGTTGAGGATTTCATCGCTCCAGTTCATAAAAGTTCTTGTACATGCTTGAAATTCAGGCAAATTGTATCCAGTGGCCATCATGTTCCAAACCCCTAATTGCTTCTTTGCATCATCTCGGCGTTTACACTCCATAAGCTTATGGAATTCATTCTTCATACGGTAGGCCTGCCTTAATCGGTCAGAGACATTAAGCATGGCTTCAACCTGGGCAACTTCGTCTTCAGTGAGATTTTCTGGTTTTTTCAAAAGCAGCTTCCTACTGCGTTTGAAATACTTCCTTCGGGCATCATGGAACCTCGACTGTTCATCTTTCCTGACATTTTCAAAAGCCCAGATGACCTGCCGTACAACATGATACCTGTCCGCAATTATCTTTGCATGTGGGAACAGGCTTTTTGCAAGGCTCCGAAAAGGTCCGCTCATATCGATGACGACATACTGGACCTTTTTCCGATCCTTGTACTTAAGAAAATATCCACTCAAGTCCTCTGTTCTTCTGTTGGGAAGGATATCCAACACCTTCTTGTGTTCCGGATCTGTAACGATACATTGGAACTTTTCTCCACCGGCATTTCCCCGGAATTCATCCAGTGAAAGTACCCTTGGCAAATCCTTGTTTGAATATCCTACATGATCAAAGATTCTAGCTGCTGTAGGTTGAGATATGTTAGAAACGGCTGCAACACTTTTCATTGAACGAACCTCTTTCAATGATCTGATTACATGGGCTGCAAGGCGGCTTGTCATTCGATGATACCTTGGAAGGAACGATACTTCTTCAAAAAACCGTTTCCCGCATAAGGGGCAAACATGACGCCGCTTTGTAAGATATATGACTGTGGTATCACCAAATGCCGATATGTCCTTTATCGGCTGAGTCCTATAGTCGTGAACCTTGCTTGTCCTTTCTCCACACCTGGGACATTTGTGAATTCGCTGATACATACCCACATGAATACACAACTTATTGTCATGCCTAACAACAGATTTTAGAAAAACATCTTTCAAACCTAACAATTCTTCCGTATAATTAGTGCAGAGCATAGATTGAATTTCCTTTCAAATGGTGTGTCGCAACTTCATTTTACTTGATAATTCAACTCTATGCTCTTTCTTTATGCAAAAAAATGCTGGAGCAGTTAAATTATTAATCTAACCACCCCAACATTTATTATAGAACCCAAAAAGGCCTCCTTTTCGGGAGGCCTTTTTAAAGTGGCGCAGCTCACTTTCCTTTTCTTCTGAGGTGTGCTAGTATTATTTATGGTAAAAAATTTTGGGGGTAAAAATCATGAGTGTCTTTGAAATACTGATGCTGGTTTGTTTTGGTGCGGCCTGGCCGCTTTCCATATACAAGTCCTACACTTCGAGGAAGAACACAGGCAAAAGCCTGGGATTCCTCTTTGTCATCATTGCTGGATATGTAGCCGGTATACTGCATAAAATAGTCTACAGCTTTGATGCCGTTATTTTTCTTTATATCCTGAACTTTATTATGGTATCCACAGATATCTGCCTTTTCTTCAGAAACAAGGGATTGATGGAAAAAACACAGGAGGTTGAGTAGTAGATGCTGCTTGCAGATGACTGGAAGGATTATGAACTGATTGACACCGGTGATGGTGAAAAGCTGGAACGCTGGGGGGGATATGTCCTCAGACGTCCTGATCCGCAAGCCATATGGCCCGTTTCCGGAAACACGAAAACATGGGCGTCGGCTGATGCACATTATCACAGGAGCAACAGCGGGGGAGGCAACTGGGAATTCAGGAGCAAGCTGCCGGAACAATGGACGCTCAAATATGGCAAACTTTCTTTCTATGTTGAACCGACGGGCTTCAAGCACACCGGGTTGTTTCCTGAGCAGGCGGTCAACTGGAAATGGATGATGAATAAGATACAGGGAGAGAAAAGGGAGATAAAGGTGCTCAACCTCTTCGCATATACCGGGGGAGCAACTGTAGCAGCGGCTGCGGCTGGTGCCACTGTGTGCCATGTGGATGCATCTAAGGGAATGGTCACACGGGCAAAGGAAAACCTGGTGCTGTCAGGTCTTTCATCACACCCGGTCCGCTTTATAATTGATGATGCCTTGAAGTTCGTGGGCAGGGAGAACAGGCGTGGGAACCGTTATGACGCCGTGATCATGGACCCGCCTTCATATGGGCGTGGACCGAATGGGGAACTGTGGAAGATAGAAAATGAGATATATGGCCTGATCAGCAGCTGTATTGAAATCCTAAGCGACAAACCGCTATTCTTCATTGTAAATTCATATACTACCGGGCTTTCACCGACAGTAATAGGCAATATGCTTTCAATGTCCCTGAAGCCGAAATTCGGAGGGATGATAACTGCAGACGAGATTGGTCTTCCTGTGACAGTCTCGGGGCTTGTGCTTCCGTGCGGTGCGACTGCAAGATGGGAAGCCGGCGGAAAGGTATAACACCAGGAAAGTATTGAATGATAAAGTCAGGAAAGTATTGAATGATAAAGATTATTTATGAAGACAATCACATACTTGCTGTTGAAAAGCCGCCCAATATGCTTTCTCAGGGTGATGAAACCCGTGACGCAGATATCCTTACGCTTTTGAAGGAAGACTTGAAAAAAAGATACAACAAACAGGGTAATGTATTTCTGGGGTTGGTGCACCGGCTGGATAGGCCTGTTGGTGGTGCAATGGTCTTTGGCAGGACATCAAAAGCCGCATCCAGGTTGTCCGAACAGATACGCAACGGCTCATTTCACAAGACCTATTATGCAGTGGTCATGGGTATGCCGGCAAAAAGCCCATGCACATTGGAACATTATTTAGAAAAGGATGAAAGCAGGAATATTGTCAGTGTGGTCCCTGAAAGCTCAGGAAGGGGTAAGAAGGCCTCTTTGAGCTATGAAGTGGTCGAAGTGGCCGGGGCGGATAACGGGACCGTAACAATGGCAGGTGATAAGCAAGGCATGAGTCTTGTAAAAATCAACCTGCACACAGGCAGGTCCCATCAGATAAGGGTACAGTTTGCTGCAATAGGGCATCCGCTGTTCGGTGATCAGAAATATGGTGATCATAAATATGGCGAACAGCAATTTAGTGATAGCAAATATGTTAATCAAAGTCAGAACAGACAGCTTGCTTTATGGTCTGCCGGTATAGTCTGCACACATCCGACCAGAAAGGAACAGATGGAATTTCTCTCCACCCCACCCGATTCATATCCCTGGAGTATATTCAGATACATAAAGGACTTATGATTTAGATTTTGCCTCCTGCAGTTTCTCTTCGATTTCTTCCCTTGTAATGGTACCAAGAAAAGTGATGGTGAACCCCAAAGCCTTGTTGAACATTTCCTCGGCTTTTTGTGCAGATCCTGTCTTTAGCAGCAAAAGGCCATAGTTGTAGAAAGCTTCCGGGAAGGTTGGTTTCTTTTCCATCAGCTTTTCATAAATTTCTGCGGATTTTTCATATTGGCCGTCCATATAATAGGTATTTGCAAGGTTATCCATGATTATTGTATTGCCGTCGTTGAATTCATAAGCCTCGGTATTCAACAGGAGGGCTTTTTCGATATCTCCATTGAGGATCAGCAGCGTACCGAGGCTGCCATATATGGTTGAGTTCCTGAATTCAGGAAGTACTTCCTCCAGCATTGTGATGGCGCTGTTCAAGTCACCTTTTTTCCATAATACCAACGCAAGATTTGATTTGATGTACTGTACCTCATCCTTCAAAAGCTTTTGGTTCATGAGTCCATTAAGTATGGTCTCCGCTTTTTCAACATTTCCGTTTTTCAGGAGCAGGTAAGCATATGAGCCGGATGTCTTTGGTCTGGTTTTACCTGTGGAATATGCCTTTTCGTATAGGGCGAGTGCCTCAGTCAGCTTGCCGTCGGAATATTTGACCCGTCCGATATATGTATAAATTGATGCTCTGTTGCTATAGATGATATAAAGGATATATGCCAGTACACCAATCAGGCCTGCCCAGGGGCTGTATGTCGAAAGCAGTATTATAGCCAGGACCGGCAGGATGAATTTGTTAAGTACGTTTTTAAAACCACTGCTCATTTGACGCCTCCATATATTAGTTAATTCATTGATAATATAAAAGATAATTGTTGCCATTTCGATTATAAACCATGGGGGAAGGTGAAAGCAATAGGAGAGACAGACATGTATGCCTCTCATGAGTTATCCTGACACAAGACTATAATTTGCCTTCTGAATAAAGCAATCTGAATTCGGGCCTAAGCAAGCTGGCTAATTCACCATAGGGAATTGTGAATTCCTGTATTCCTGCAGCGTACGGGAAATGCTCATACTGTTGGAAGTAAACCACCAGTCCTTCTTCCGACAGATAGTAATCCTGATTATCTGATATCGTTGTGAATTCGCTGCCCTGAAGCTCGACCAACTCCCCGGTGGCTATTCTGGCATCAATTACCTTTCTGATTTCCGCATTTATATATGCAATATACTTCGTTCCTCCGGTGAAGAGCCCGGAAAGCTGGTAAACCGCGAAATTCGTCTGGCTGGTTACATTTATATAATTATTCAGCGCAAAGGTATAGGAGGTCTGGATAGTACCGCCATGAGCACCGCCTGCATATTGATAATCCTGAAGTACAATACTGAAAAAACCGTCATTGTTAAATTCTATCCTGTAGTCAAAATATGTTTCGCATTTGTTCGGACTGCCGGAGCCGGTCAGATCCAGGGCGTTTTTCCAGCCTGTGAGCCTGGCGGTATTTATTGCTTCTTTAATGATTGCATTAATGTTGTTTTCAGTAAACGCAGAGTCATTAAAGCTTATTCTCGGGTAGTTGATGGTTGTTTTAAGGGATTCGTTTCCGTATACACATTTGATGTTTTGAATCCCGACGGAATTGATGGTTTCAGGAGCAATCAACTGGCTAATGGTTATGGGATCTATCAGGACTATTTTGTTTTGTTCATCGAAAGAGGATAGAAGGCCAAAGTATTTATCCATATCCCCAGACCTCATATGCGTCCTGTTGCCCTTCAGAATACACCCACTGCCGATATATCCTTCAATGGAGCTATGTGATGAAAAGTCAGAATAAATCTGTCCGTCAACTGTGATTGATCCATCATACGGTTCAATAATTATTGTGTTATCGTTTCCTCTAACGCTGATAACCCAGTTTTCTGCCGACCAGGATACGTCATATCCCAGATGTTCACATATTGCTCTTACAGGTAAAAATATTTCGCCTTCTACTTCGATTGCGGTGACGTTTTCAATGATGCTCCCATTTATCGCAACCTGTATCGGCTTATCCTCTGCCATTGCTGATCCCTCAAATGCAATAATGAAAATGGTTGCCATAATTAAGACCAAAGAAATAATCTTTATTTTCATTTTACTACCTCCTTCAACTGGCTTCGAAGCTTTAAGAGATTGCCGTCAGGTGTGATTGAATTGTAGCCTTGTAATGAATTCCATTAAGACTTATTGGTTATAGTATACATTTAAATAACAAATATGACATGTAAATCTTAATTCGGTTAAATCTTTAATCCGGTTGTATAAAATGGCATACCGTGGTATAATATCATCCAAACAGGTTATGGAATATAATATAGCCATAAAAAACAGTTAATGAAAATCAAATATAGCAAAAGCGATGAAAGAGGAAAGTAACCGGCCAGTCTTTTCAGAGAGTAGATACCTGGGGCTGAAAGTATCTTCAATGTATGAACCGGCGAAGTTCCCTCGGGAGCTGCATCCTGAACAATATAGTAGGTGATGACGGGGCCTTGCCGTTACAGAAAGGCGGGAAATACAGGAACTGCTGTGCAGTCCTTGAGTTTGCCGAAAGAGAGTGTGTCCTGCAAATGGGCATAAATTCGGGTGGTACCGCGGAGAATATACCTTCGTCCCTATACAGGGGGACGGAGGTTTTTTTATACCTATTTGTCAAGATACAAAATGAAATATAACGATAGGAATCGGGAGGAAAGAATATGCTGGAAAGGCTGAACAAATTGAAAGCCCAGGCTGAGCAGGAGATAGCCGGAACTAAAGTGCTGGCAGAACTGGAGAATCTCAGAGTGAAATTTCTGGGTAAGAAGGGCGAACTGACTGAAATACTGAAAGGCCTAGGAGGACTCGATCCGGAAGGACGCAAGCAGATAGGCATGGAGGCCAACAAGCTGAAGGAACAGCTGACAGCTATAATTGAAGAGAAGAGCAGAGCATTTAGCATAACTGCTGTAAAACATAATATATCTGGTGTGTCCGGTTTTGACACCAGCCTTCCGGGAATAAGCTTTCCTACAGGCTCCTTCAACCCGGTAACCCTTGTGCAGCGTGAGATAGAAAAGATATTCACGGGAATGGGCTTTGTCATAGTCGACGGGCCAGAGGTTGAGGATGATTTTCATAATTTCGAAGCGCTCAACATCCCGCCGCACCACCCCGCCAGGGACATGCAGGATACTTACTGGCTGGAGAACGGTCAACTGCTCAGGACACATACATCACCCTGCCAGGTAAGGGCGATGGAAAAGTATGGGGCGCCGATGAGAGTAATAGGCCCGGGCAGGTGCTTCAGGAATGAGAGCACCGATGCTTCTCATGAAAACACCTTCTTTCAGTTGGAAGGAATGATGATAGACAAAAAGGTTTCTATTGCAAACCTGATATATGTAATGAAGCTGTTGCTGTCCAAGGTTTTTGAAAGAGATGTCATGGTCAGGTTGAGACCGGGCTTTTTCCCGTTTGTGGAGCCAGGATTTGAGTTGGATCTGAACTGCACCATATGTGGAGGTAAAGGCTGCCCCACCTGCAAGTATTCAGGCTGGGTCGAGCTGCTCCCATGCGGTATGGTGCACCCGAATGTACTTAAGGCAGGCGGAATCGATCCCGACGAATACACAGGGTTCGCATTCGGCCTGGGTCTGACTCGTCTGGCTATGATGAAATATGGCATTGGCGACATAAGGGTCTTCAATTCCGGAGACGTGAAGTCGATGCAGCAGTTCGGAACCAAATAGTGGCCTGAAAGAATAAGACTGTAGCAAATCATGATAGGAGAGATAAGATATGAAGATATCATTAAATTGGATAAAGGATTTTGTAAATCTTGACGGTATAAGCGTCAGGGACATCTGGTACAGATTCACAATGTCGGCGGCCGAGGTGGACGAAGTCACCGAAATGGGAGGCAACATCAGAAATGTTGTAGTTGGAAGGGTGGAGAAGGTTGAAGCCCATCCTTCGTCTGAAAAGCTGAAGATATGCAAGGTGGACGCAGGAGATGGAAACGGCATGGTACAGACCGTTTGCGGTGCTCCCAATGTAAGGGAGGGAATACTGATTCCTTTTGCTCTGGAAAGCGGTGCCATCCGGAAGGTTGAAAAAATTACGAAAGCCCAGGTGTCGGGAGTGGACAGCTGTGGTATCATATGCTCTGCCTCTGAGTTGGGCATCAGCGACAACCATGAAGGAGTACTCATTCTTGAAGGAGATTACCAGCCCGGTACCGACATCAGGAAGATCATTGACATCGATGATATTATAATTGAAATAGACAATAAATCACTTACAAACAGGCCGGATCTCTGGGGCCACTACGGAATCGCAAGGGAAATGGCAGCCATATTCAGAAGGCCGCTGAAACCCCTTGAGATAGAAGATGGTCTCGAAAACAAAGCATTGCCGGATATTGATATAAGAATTGAGGATGCGGTAAAATGCTTCAGGTTCTGTGGTTTACGGATAGATGGCATCAAAGTCCGCAATGCAAAGCTGAATATGCAGACAAGGCTTTATTACTGCGGTATGAGGCCAATATCACTGCTTGTCGACCTGACAAACTATCTTATGCTTGAACTGGGACAGCCAATGCACGCATATGACAAACGTCAGTTCCAGGGCATTGTTGTCAAATCACCTTCAGAACCCTTCAAATTCACCACTCTGGACAGCGTGGAGAGGACAATTCCGGCGGATGTCCTTATGATATGCAACATCGACCAACCCGTTGGTATAGCCGGTATAATGGGCGGAGAAAACACAGAAATACGTGAGGACACCGATGGCATACTTCTTGAGTCGGCCAATTTTGAAGGCTCTTCCCTCAGGAAAAACTCCACACGGCTTGGACTTAGGACCGAGGCCAGTGCAAGGTTTGAGAAGATGCTCGATCCCCAAATGGCACCGGCTGCCATAAAGAGGTTCGTCAAGCTGTTGAAGGAAGCACAGGAGGATGTGGTCATTGTCTCAAACCTGACGGACGTGGTGGCTAAAACCCTGGAACCAGTAAAGATAACAATCAACAGGCCGTTTGTTGACAAGTATGTCGGTAACAGCATCAGCGACACGCAGATCGTGGACATATTAAGATCACTTGAATTCGGCGTGGAGCATAAGGGGGATACTTTCTACATCGATGTGCCTTCCTTCAGGTCAACAAAAGATATCACCATGAATGCAGATATCATCGAGGAGATAAGCAGGATATACGGGTATGACAACATAGTTCCCGAGACCATAGAAGTACCGCTGCAGCCGCTGGAATACAATGAAACCAGACTTGCGGACCACAATACCAGGGATCTGCTGGCAGAGAAATTCGGCATGAATGAAGTGAACAGCTACATCTGGTACAACAACACCTTCAACAACAGCATCGGCATTCCGCTGAGAGGAAATGTCAAGCTCCTCAATCCCCATGCACGCGACATGAACACCCTGAGGGACAGCATGGCCCCGACGATGCTTGAATTCGCCGAGGTCAACAGGAAAACCTATGACGATTTCGCAATATTTGAAATCGGAGGTGTCTTTAATGCGCCGGATTCCAAAAGCGTGTGCGAGGAACACAAAACGCTCTGCATACTCAAGGCCAGCAAGCAAAAGAGCGAAGATACACTTTTTTATGAACTTAAGGGCGTAGCGGATGCTTTGATTAAGACATTAAAGAACATGGGAGTGGAGTATTCGTCAATTAGTGAAAAATGTGATTATCCATGGATCCATCCGGTCAAGTCGGTATCGACTGCCTGCAATGGGGTAGATTTGGGATATATTTCGGTACTTCATCCACAGATACGGCAGAATCTCGATAAAAAGCTGAATGTTGCGTTTATGGAGATCAACTTAAAAGAACTATATGCAATTGAAAGGAAAACGGTCAAATTCGCCGAGCCTTCAAGGTATCCAGGCGTGACACTTGATTTCAGCTTCCTTGCAGACAAGGCTGTGCGGTTCGACAGCATGACGGCAGATATCGATGGTTTCAAAGAAAATACTCTCAGCAGCATTCTCACAGGATATGAGTTTGTCGATGTTTATACGGGCAAGGGTTTGCCGGAGGACAAGAAGAGCATGACCTTCAGGTTCAACATCGGATCAAGGGAGAAGACCCTTTCAAGCGAAGAGATAAATGATTTTTCGTCCGGCCTCCTGAAGTACATGGAGAGCAAGGGATATCAGCTGAGATAGTGGAGATAAATAAAAGAACGGTTCCGGTTTTAAATGGAGCCGTTCTTTATTTTAAGAATGATATTACCTGCAATTTACGGTTTCATCTGACTTTCAGCCTGAGCAATCATCTTCTTGACCATCTGCCCTCCTATGGGGCCTCCTTGTGAACCGTTGACCTTTGCTGACAAATCGCCTTTGTAATGGTCGTTATTTTCCTTTACATATTGCAACAGTCCGACTTCCTCCGCGCATTCCATCTTGAATCTGTTGAGAGCTTCCCTTGCCCCTGGGACAAGAGGAGTTTTTGGTCTTGACATCTTATCCACCCCTTTCATATTGTTTTGTTACACAGTTATTTTGCGCAATAATATGGTTTATGAATCATTTTCTTATAAATAAAAATAATAAATTTATTCATCAAATACCTTATTTTATAAGTAAAGGCACGAGAATTTTCCGCTATATTACTGAATAACCTTTCAAATGGAATGGTATATTGTATATGCATGCCGTTTTTGGTATAATTCCAATCAAATCCAGACAAGAATCCTTAATTATTAGGAGGTAGAAGCATATGCAAAAGCTGAGTTTCGATTATTCAAAAGCAGAGCAATTTGTCAAGGGACATGAGATAGACTATCTATCAGACTATGTGAAGACAGCACATGAAGCACTGCATAAAGGCACAGGCGCAGGAAGCGATTATCTGGGATGGATTGAGCTTCCCGTAGCTTATGACAGGGAGGAATATTCCAGGATAAAGGCTGCAGCTGAAAGAATCAAGGCAGATTCGGATGCCCTGGTCATAATCGGCATAGGTGGATCTTATCTTGGTGCGAGGGCGGCGCTTGATGCATTATCACATTCCTTCCGCAACCTTCAGCCCAAATCCGTCAGGAAAGCTCCTGAAATCTATTTCGCAGGCAACAGCATAAGCTCGACATATATGGCAGACCTCCTTGATCAGCTGGAAGGGAAGGAACTATCGGTCAATGTTATATCAAAATCCGGCACGACCACAGAACCTGCTCTGGCCTTCAGGATATTGAAGGAGTACATGGAGAAGAAATATGGTAAGGCTGGTGCGGCAAAAAGGATATACGCGACGACAGATAAGGCAAGGGGAGCATTAAAAAAGCTGGCTGATGAAGAAAAATACGAAACCTTTACCATACCAGATGATATAGGTGGAAGATATTCAATTCTTACCGCCGTCGGACTTTTGCCATTGGCCGCGGCAGGAATTGACATCGACAGCATGATGAAGGGCGCTCTTGATGCTTATGAACTATATAAGAATCCATCTTTGAGGGATAACGACTGTTATAAATATGCCGCTGTAAGGAATGCTCTTTACAGGAAAGGGAAGACCACTGAGATACTTGTCAATTATGAGCCCAACCTGCATTATTTCACTGAATGGTGGAAGCAGCTTTATGGTGAGAGTGAAGGCAAGGACAACAAGGGCATCTTCCCCGCAGGCCTTGATTTTACTACAGACCTGCACTCTATGGGTCAGTATGTCCAGGAGGGTTTGCGCAACCTGTTCGAGACTGTGATCAATGTTGGAAAGCCAGGCAGGAATATCATGATAAAGGAAGTCAAGGATAATGTAGATGGGTTGAACTTCCTTGCCGGCATGGACATGGATGCCGTCAACAAAAAGGCAATGCAGGGGACGCAGCTGGCTCATACGGATGGCGGTGTGCCCAATCTGGCCATAAACGTACCTGAAATGAACAGCTACTATTTCGGGAGCCTGGTCTATTTCTTTGAAAAGGCATGTGGTATCAGTGGATACCTGCTGGGGGTCAATCCCTTCGACCAGCCGGGTGTTGAGGCATATAAAAAGAATATGTTCGCACTTCTGGGCAAGCCGGGTTTCGAGGAAGAAAGAAAAAGTCTGGAAAGCAGACTTTAAGGCATACAGTTCTGTAGACAATAAAGTAGTCGTTATTAACCAATAAACCTGTAGACCGAGATCTCGGGGCGTGAGAACAGCCGCAACGGTACAACCACGTTCCCGAGGCCGCGATTCAAATAAAGGGTGATTCCGTTGACCTTGTTCAAGCCTCGACGGACGCCTTTTTTTGCAAGGATGTCATTCCTGAACATCAGGAATTCAAGGTGGAAGGGCATCCAAATCTGGCCTCCGTGGAAATGACCGCAAAACATATAGTCAAAGCTTTTGAAGGGCATTTTCAGTACAATGTCGGGGTTGTGAGTGATTGCAATGTTGATGGGAACACTGCCGACTGTCTGGCGTTTTGAAAGTATGGCTTCAAAGTCGGGATTGCCTTCCCTGTAGTCATCAATTGCTGCAATATCATATAATGTACCGTTCTTTTCAAGCCTGACCGAGCTGTTGATCATGACCTCGGCTCCGGCTTCCTTCATTTTTCTGATATATTCAGCAAGGCCTTCAGGATTGTTATGAAAGTACTTATAGTCATGGTTCCCGAGACATGCTATTGTCCTGCGACCGTCAATGACTTTAGACATATAGGCCAAAAAGTCAGGAATCTTATTTGCACTCATAATATTATCACCGGTTATGATAATGATATCGGGGTCTTCTTTGGATATGACACGGGCGGTTTTTGCCGCGGAAACCAGAAGGAAGCCTATGTGCATATCGGTTAAATGGAGTATCTTCAAGCCACCAGTACTGCCGCCAGCGCTTCCACCGGAGCTGCCACCAGCGCCCGTTTGAAAATCGATCCTGCTCACTTCAACCCATGTTGCCTCAAAAAACATATATAAGGCAACAACCAATATTATTATTGCCACAATTGTTACGTAGGTCATTTTGTGATTCTCCACCTTACTCTTCAGGTTTTTCTGCATCATAATATTACCACTTCCACCCAATCAATATCAATTAAAAGTAATTATACTTAAGATATATATGGATTATGCCCCGGTTTGGCTTTGACACATTTGTGTTTCCTGATAAATTTGACTAATTGAATCCAAAAAAATATAATGTTGAGTAGAAATTGAGTACGGGTCATTTGTCAAAGATTAGCGGGTTCGGAGAATATCAACGGATATGGAGATTGAAATATGAATGGTCATATCAGGGATGAAAATTATGAAGTAATCACCTGCGAAATTGAAAAGGTGGATACCGGTGCTGTGGAGTTCGTCAAAAGCCGCATGATAGATGATAATGATGCACTTCTGCTTTCCGAAGTGTTCAAGGTGCTGGGCGACCCTACCCGGATCAAGATAATACATAGCCTTTCCAAATGCGATCTCTGTGTCTGCGATATTTCTGCTGCAATCGGTATGACCCAATCGGCGGTATCACATCAACTGCGTCTGCTCAGAGGCCTTAAGCTTGTAAAATACAGGAAGGAAGGCAAATCGGTCATATATTCACTGGACGATGAGCATATATTGGGTCTCTTCAACCAGGGAATGGAGCATGTGCAGCACGGGTGACAAAGCAATCGCAATAACAAATGCATAATAACAAAGCATATACAAAAACAGGGGATGGACCAATACTATGGAAAGATTCAAAAAAACATTTGATATAAACTACTTTATTCTGGACAAAAATCAGGAAGCAACCCCGCTGGGAATCATAAATATGTTGCAGGATACTGCGATCTACCACTCTGAAGCAGTCGGGCTGGGGTTGGAAAAACTGAAGGCTGACGGCATCGTATGGATATTAAACAGATGGTCTGTAGAAATTGACAAACCTCTAAAATGGAATACAAGGGTTTCGGTTGAAACGTGGCCAAGTGGTTTCAATCGCTTTTATGCGACAAGGGAATTCATCATTCGGGATATGGAAGGTAATATCCTGCTCAGGGCATCATCGAGATGGATTCTGCTAAATATTGAAAAGAAAAGGCCTGTAAGGGTGCCTGTGGAATTCTACGATCTTTATGGCATGGAACTGGGTGACAGGGCAGTCCTGACTGAGTTTGACGACCTCCGGCGTCCTCAGGGCGCTGCAGGCGAAGAGGTAAACGAAACTGGTGACGGAAATATATCCAGCCAGATTTTTAAAATCAGACGAAGCGATCTGGATACAAACCTCCATGTCAATAATGCCAGGTATGTTGAGTGGATGATTGAAACAATTCCCGATGAGATATATGACAATTACACGCTGAAATCACTGGAAGTAAGCTACATTAAGGAAGCTCAGAGTGGAATGGTGGAGTGTATCGCAGAAAAGACCTTTTCGGATTTTATGTTGTATTCAGAAAACACCTCTACCGGTGGGCTAACCCGGGCAAGTACTTGTTGGACGGGCTCCCACCTTGTGAGGTTATATGACGGCACTACTGAGTGTGATCTTGCAGTAGCACGGACAGTATGGCATCCTAATATGAAGACCATCCACCATCTGCTACAATAACTGCTCCATTGACGAAGCTTGCATCATCGGAAGCCAGGAACAATGCGACACTTGCGATTTCCTCCGGTTCACCTACGCGGGGATTCAGGTGCATGCCCGACATTGCCCGTTCCATACCGAATTCACTGGGGGCAAGGATGGTATGGCCGATATTTGTATTGACCGCACCCGGGGCAATTGCATTACAGCGGATATTAAGCTTTGCATATTGATATGCAACATTTCTGGTCAGGCCTATGACAGCAAATTTGGAGGCTGTGTATGAGGCGCCAGCCCTTGAACCGTGGAGCCCGCCCAATGAAGCGACGTTGATTATTGCGCCTTTCCCAGCTTTTTTATAAATCGGTATTACCTTTCTGATAAACCTCATAGAGCCTGTGGCATTTACTGCAAATACCTTTTCCCACTGATCGTCCTTCAGTTCGTCGGCAGCTTCAAAATTGTCCATTATTCCTGCATTGTTGACCAATATGTCCACGGTGCTGTATTTGTTTACAGCTGTTTCGATTACCCGGCTGACATCCTCTTCTTTTGTAACGTTACACATGACAGCTACTGCAGAGCCACCCTCGGATACAATTTCAGAAACTACCGCTTCCGCTCCCGGCATGTTCATATCAGCTACAACAACGAAAGCCCCTTCTTTTGCATATAGTTTGGCAATGGCCTTGCCCATTCCCGAAGCTGCCCCTGTAATGACTGCTACTTTTCCGTTTAATTTCATATTAATTACCTCCCATCAATATTATAAAGTGTTTTATGTGTTGGATTTATTATGCAGTTTTATGATTAGTACCCATTTTACGGCGCATTTCCCCGATTTGCAACAATTGTTATCGTTTCGCTCGAATATACTTAAAATTTAACGATTATTGTGATAATACTTGCAATATCATCGATTTGCTATGTAAACATGGTTAAAAATAAGTCAATACCTTACTGAATTTATGTGATATGTCAAGTGTACTAGAGCTTGACAACCACCTGATTCCCGCATTATAATTTACTTTGCAACTACATGCGGGCGTGGCGGAATTGGCAGACGTGCAAGATTTAGGATCTTGTGCCGAGAGGCGTGCAGGTTCAAGTCCTGTCGCCCGCACCACGAGAAAAAATCCGAACCATCTAACAACTGTTGGAAATGGGTTCGGATTTCTTTTATAAGATTAATCATTCTCTATGCGCAGAAGGTACATTAATGCTTGATTGCTTTATATTTTTTGCCCTTTCACTAATATCGTTGATTATTATAGTAAAGTCACTTATTTCATCAGGCTCCAAATTTCCAAGGACCTGTTTTAACCATTCTTTATTCAAATTCATCATGTACTGAAACAACTCGTTACCGGTTTCCGAAAGATAAAGCTCTTTCGCCCTTTTGTCGCTGGCGGACTTCTTAGCTTTTATATAACCTTTTCGCCCCATGCTTTTTACAGATCGAGCGATGGCTGCTTTATCGATTGCCAAAGAGTTTGCTATTTTTTCCTGGCTGATACCTTCGTTTTCACCAATATTGACCAGAAATACACTGTCTGCAAAAGATAAATCCTTCGATACTATTGATTTTGATATATAATTCGAAAAAGTTCTATAAAGAATTCCAAAGTTCCTGATAATCATTTGATTTTCCATATGCGCTTAAAAACTCCTCAATGATTTGAATAAACTGATCCGGCACTTCCAGATTCGTCACATGTCCCGCGTCAACATTAACGTATTGGCACTCTTTGATCAGTGAAACAGCGCGATCCGCCTGTTCCTGAGACATCGCGCCGTTGAGCGTTCCGTCCTCCAGATAACCGAAATTCGCCTGAATCAGCAGTGTCGGGCATTGAATTTTCCGGAGCGCCTCTGCATGATCAAACCCCTCGTTCCACGTTCCGTTGTAAAAGGCGGCGCCAAAGCGCGGATCATAGTAATCCAAACCTCTTAGCATTTCCTGCACGGAAACGGGAAGAAAGGCTATTTCCAGCGGCTCACCGGAGTTTGCGCTTCTATAGCTGCCTACGGCAAATTGAATCAGCTTCTGAGAGGCTCCACCTCCCGTGTAAGTTTTAAAGAATTCCGTGCTGTTTTTTAGCCAGTAGTCCAGGAAATTGCCGTCGTAACCAGCATCCTGCAGGGCGTTGTAGCTGGATACGAAAAGCTTATTTGCAACCGTATGTTTGACTTCCGGATATTCGGCGGAGAACAGCGGAGGATCCTCCAACACAATCGCCATAACCAATTCCGGCTTGTTGGCCGCCAACCAGGTCGTCAGAAGCCCGCCTGACGAATTGCCTGTTACATAAGCAGGTTCCCCGATGACAGTGTCAATGAAATTGGCCAGATCACTTCCGATCTGATTGACGGTCATCGGGTAATCATCCGGTACAGTGGTTTTTCCATGGCCGGGGTAGTCCACGGCAAACACGTGAAATTTTGCGGACAATTCCGGCAGCACCTCGCTGTAGGTGTACCAATCCAGCGTCTGAGCATGTAATAAAAGCAGTGTCGGCCCATTATCCGGCCCCTCCGCATAGTTAAATTTTACATCACCCACTTGCGTTGTATTCTCTTCAATACCCGCTTCAGCCAGTTTCTTGTCAGCCGGATTTTTATAATGCTTCATATAGGTTAATAATACGATAATTGCAATTACCAAGCTCAGGATGATAATCCCAATTATAAAAAAGGCAATTTTGGGTTTCGTATTTACTAATCTCATTTTGAATAGTTTTCCTCCTGCCAATAACAATTAGTTGACTGAGTCAATTATATGTTGCGATATTAGATATGTAAATAGCATTTCTAACGATATGCTGTTTTTAACCACTTGTATTAAATGAGAGTTCTGCCATCCTTTTTATTCAACTTTGATTCAAATAATGAAATGAATAAAACATTTGAAAGATACTTACATTTCAAACTATAAAAATGATAGAATTAAATAAACAACGTGTAGTTTTGATAAACGTAAGTCCAGTTGTCAAAAATATACATTGTTTTTTTTGTAACATTAACAAGTAAAATAACAGGAGATGTGAAAAGAAATAATGTACAATATTGGTGATTTAATAATTTATGGAAACCATGGAGTATGCAAGGTGGAGGCAGTCAGCACACCTGAAATTTGCGGAATTGATAAAAACAGCCTTTACTATACGCTCTGCTCTCTTTATCATAAAGAAAGAATATTCACGCCAGTTGATACGAATGTGTTTATGCGTCCGGTGATTACATACGAAGAGGCGCAACAGCTGATATCCCTTATTCCATCCATCGTAGAAAGTGTATACAACAACCGCAGGATGAAATTAATGGAGGAACACTATCAGGAATTCATGCAAACTCATGAGTGTTCCGATTTGATAAGACTTTTAAAGAGTATCTACGCCAAAAAGATAATTGTGCTTGGACAGGGAAAGAGACTGGGACAAATTGAGGAACGTTTCATGCGAAGAGCAGAAGACTTGCTCTTTGGCGAGTTTTCAGCAGCTTTGGACATACCGAAAGAAAGCGTAAAAAGCTATATCGATGAAAAAGTCAAAGAATGTGATATTGCATATGCTATAAACTAATGAGGTGAAATCATCGTTGTCATTCCTGCTGCTTACTTTTATATAAAACGTTAATTGCTTGAATATCCTTAAGACTCAATGTTTTCAAGGTCAAAAGATGAATGGTTACTCCTGCTCCAACCGCAATCAGGAAAAGCCTGATATGTAGAGAAGTCATCATTAGAATTGAAATACCGAGTGTTGACCAAAGAAAAATTATTGTGCCTATTTTTGTTTTTTTAGGAATTGCTTTAAAGGTCAAATAACTATATATATAAGATCCAAAGATTCTATGATTAATCATCCAGGTATACATTCGTTTTGAACTTCGCAGGTAACAGAAGGAGGCAAGCAGGAGGAATGGGGTAGTAGGAAGCACTGGTATGAAAACTCCAGTAACACCTAAAGCTAAAGATATTGATCCAAGCAAAATCAATAAATATTTTTTTATTGAATGTAAATTCATATTTCTCCTCGGGAGTGTCCTGAATTCTAGTTTCCAGATTTTTTACTCTATCATTCAAATAAATTTACGTCAATACGAAAATTGTAATTTATTTAACTTCAAAAATTGATTATAAATTCAAATAAAAGGGTATGAACTGCTTGTAGATTAAAAAAGGCAGATATTAATCTAAAAACTATTGTATATGTATATATGGAAAAATAGAATGCTATAAGAAATCAGGGTTACAGGTTTCCTGACGAAACAACCTGAATTTATTAGACGAGGAGATTGCTGATGAGTAAAAAATTGACAAATGAAGTTGGAGCTCCGATCGCCGATAATCAGAATTCAATAACAGCAGGTCCAAGGGGCCCGGTGGTTATGCAGGATGTATGGCTTATGGAAAAAATGGCACACTTCAATCGGGAGGTTATTCCTGAGAGAAGGATGCACGCAAAGGGGAGCGGAGCGTATGGTACATTTACTGTAACCAGAGACATTTCCCAATATACAAAGGCGAAGGTTTTGCAGCCCGGGGCAAAGACAGAATGCTTTGTGCGTTTCTCAACAGTAGCAGGCGAGCGTGGTGCAGCCGATGCTGAAAGAGATATAAGGGGATTTGCGTGTAAGTTTTACACTGAAGAAGGAAACTGGGATCTGGTAGGGAACAATACACCTGTCTTCTTTCTGCGTGATGTACATAATTTCGCGGGTTTAAACAGGGCGGTAAAAAGAGATCCGCTGACCAACATGCGCTCTGCTCAGAACACATGGGATTTTTGGACAATGCTTCCGGAATCCTTCCATCAGAGGACAATTGTAATGTCCGACCGCGGAATTCCTGCATCTTATCGGAATATGCATACCTTCGGAGAGCATACCTTCAGTTTTTACAATAAGGGTAATAAGAGGGTATGGTGCAAATTCCATTTCCATACACAGCAGGGCATTAAGAACTTAAGCAACAAAGAAGCGGAAGAGATTATTGCGAAGGATCGTGAAAGCAATCAAAGGGATTTATTTGAAGCAATCAATCGTGGGGATTTTCCAAAGTGGACCATGTCTGTTCAGATTATGACAGAGGAGCAGGCAAAGAACCATTACGAGAATCCCTTTGATATAACAAAGGTATGGCGGCATAAAGAGTTCCCACTGATTGAAGTAGGTGTTCTGGAATTAAACCGCAACCCCCAGAACTATTTTGCAGAAGTAGAACAATCGGCTTTCACGCCTGCACATGTTGTTCCCGGTATTGGTTTCTCGCCTGACAGATTCCTCCAGGGTCGCTTATTTTCATATGGCGACGCACAAAGATACCGTCTTGGTGTCAACTATAACCAGATCCCGGTAAACAGAGCAAAATGCGAGGTCCATGATTCCCACAGGGATGGATTGATGAGAACAGACGGCAATTATGGCGCTACAGTTGCTTATACTCCAAACGGGTATGGCGAGTGGACGGCACAGCCTGAGGTCATGGAACCTCCGCTTGATATTTCAGGTGCTGTGTATGCTTTTGATCCAAAGGATGATCCAACGGATAACAACTTCCGTCAGGGCGGGGAACTGTATCGTTTGATGACAGAAGAGAAGAGACAGCTTTTGATTTCCAATACGGCAGAAGACATAGCTTCCGTATCGGAGAATGTAAAGTACCGTCATGCAGTCCATTGTTTCCTTGCAGATCCGGAATATGGACAAAGAATATCAGAAGCACTCAAGCTTAAGTTTGAACAAGTGAAAGAATGGGCACATCTTTCAAATGCTGAATTGCTTGAAAAGACAAAGCTGGCCTGACAATGCAGGAGGTTAAAAAGGTGGCAAACCATTGGAGGTAATAAGGTGGCAAGAAACTTCAACTATGAAATCATGCCTGAAATCAGGGAAAGATGGTCAGCGAGGGCCATCAGCAGCGGAGAAATAGCCAGAGATGATATCATGGCATTACTTGAAGCGGCTAGATATGCACCCTCATGTTTTAATGAGCAGCCCTGGCGCTTTATTATTGCTGATGAGAAACTAGCCTTGGAAAAGATGCGCGGTGTATTGACGCCATCCAATCAAATATGGGCCAATTCAGCACCGGTTCTCATACTGATTGCTTCAAAAAAGACATTTGAAGATAGTGGTAAGGATAACTATTGGCATATGTTTGATGCCGGAACAGCCTGGGGATATCTTTCACTTGAAGCACAGAGGCGGAATCTTATTGCTCATGCAATGGGCGGCTTCAATCGGCAGAATGCCCGCACAGCTTTTAACATTGCGGAAGACCTCGACATAATTACAATTGTTGCAGTTGGACGATATGGGGATAAAAATGCCTTGAATGATGCTCTGCGGGATAGAGAGCATCCAAATGTCCGTAAGGAGATTGAAGAAATTTTGATTTAATTAAACTTATAGACAAAATAATAAAATTATGGAGGTGTTGTTATGAAAAAATATGAATGCCCGTGTGGTTATGTGTATGATCCTGAATTGGGTGATCCGGACAATGGAGTTGCTCCAGGTACGGCGTGGGAAAATGTTCCGGATGATTGGACCTGCCCTGTTTGTGGTTTGGGAAAAGATGAATTTGCTGAGATTTAGTCTGGCAAAGTAGAGTCACATAAGTGAAAAGCCCATGCAGACTATCCAGACATACGCCAGTGTTTTTGGAATCATCAGCATACCGGTTTTGGGATATTTGCCCGAAAGGACCGTCACTGGAAGGTAAAAGGCAAAGCTTAACCCTATCGCCAATGGCATGAACCTGAAACCTTCCACATAAGGGGACATTGACGCGAACAGGACTATCATTATTATTCCTATGGCGGTAAAGGGAAGATTTCTATATGTAGCCCATCTGACGGGTGGTTTTCTGCTGAACCACCCGTTCTGCGGCAGTAAGCACAGAATTACCCTGATTGTGGCCAAAAGCAATAATATGACAAGCACCGGTGTGTTCACCCAACGCTCTCCATATATGGCGGCTCCGGCAAAATAGAGGATGATATACATGAAGGTCATCGACACGGATGTTATTATTTTCCCGAATCCGAGCGCTTTTTTGCATAGTTCCATTTTATCGGTCAAATTTGCATATATTCTCGGTATCAAATGAAAGGCGTCTCCTATCCCTAAAACAAGGGCCATTATTCCGAACAGTGTCAATGTGGTACTTCCACTTTTGGCAAGCATAACGATTCCCGAGGTTATTACGAATAACAAATATAAAATGTCAAAAATCGCTTCACCGATCATTGGTGGACTTATTTTTTTGCTGATGTCTGATTCCACTGAATTATCCCTTCTGAAAAAAAGTAGATTCCCTTTGCCGAATTTGCAACTTAATTACTCAACTGTAGTAAAGGTGTGTTCATTATATTACTCAGGCGAACTTTTTGCAAATGAAGAGCGTTGATGTTGCTGCCATGATAATATATGTTATAATCTTTCTCAGAAACAGTTATGCAGTGTAATATAGAAACGCTAAATTGTATTATAAATTAGTATTCGACATGATGGAGAATGTAATATGCCAGACGTTTCTGTTGTTAGTTGTCATGATTATTCAGAGCCTGAAGTAAAACGTGCCATGTCGGAGCTGCTTGAGCAAATTGACGGTTTGAAATCAGTCAAAAGCGGTATGAGAGTTGTTATCAAGGCAAATCTCGTCACGTTTTTGAAGCCGGAAAAAGCTGCCACAACACATCCGGCTTTGCTATGTGAGCTAGTCCGGCTTCTCAGGGAGCGAGGCGCTGATGTAGTAATTGGTGACAGTCCGGGTGGCCTTTATACAAAAGCATTCGTCGAGCGGGTATATTCGGTAACCGACATGAAGTGTGCCGAGCTTTCAGGCGCTTCGCTCAACCGTAATTTTGAAATATCCTCCGCGGATTTTCCTGAAGCGGTGGCAGCAAAGTCATTTGAATATACTGCGTACCTTGACAACGCTGATATGATTATAAACTTTTCCAAGCTCAAAACCCACGGAATGATGGGGCTGTCTGCGGCGGTCAAAAACTTATTCGGCGCTATTCCCGGTACCCAGAAGCCGGAATATCATTACCGGTTTCCGAACTCCAGGGATTTTGCCAATATGCTCATTGATTTGAATGAGTATTTCAAACCCTGTCTATGCATTGCAGATGGGGTTACAGGCATGGAGGGAAACGGTCCGACAATGGGCAAACCACGGCATATAGGCGCGCTGCTTGCTTCTTCCAATCCGTATAAACTTGATCTTGTTTGTGCGCACCTCATTGGACTTTCAAAAGAAGATGTTCCGACTCTGCAGGAATCCTTCAAGCGGGGATTTATTCCCGCAGACGTTCATGAACTAGACCTTGCATGTGATATAGATGGTTTTCAGGTTTCGGATTTTGAAGCGCTGCCGGCGCAAAAAGGAATAGCTTTTAGCAGGGGATCAAACAGTTTGGCGGGCAAAGCGTTCGAAACGGTAATGAACAAGATTTTCTGTCCGTATCCATCGCTTGGTAAAATGAAGTGTACTGCTTGCGGCAAATGTGTTGAAATATGTCCCGCCAAGGCCGCTGATGTAAAAAACGGGAAAGCAAAAATCAATCGGAAAAAATGTATCCGTTGTTTTTGCTGCCAGGAGTTTTGTCCTTCAGGTGTAATGATTTCAAAGCGATCTGTTGTATCCCGGTTGTTAGTCGGCAGGAAACGCTAAATCGCCATGATTTCGCCCAGCAGCACATAGAGGCCCGGAAATAAACACTTCCGGGCTTTTGCTATATCCGGAAGCTTACCGCGGCGTGTGCAGTCGCACCACTTACCGGTTCCTAGCATTAAAGTGGAGGAAAAGGGAAAAATACATAAAAACCGCTGACGATTGGGGTGAGAATATGACAAACAGCATAACAAACAGCATAACAAACAGGCAGATGGTTTTTATATTATTTATTACTCTCACCACATACACCACAATTGATCTTCCGAAATCAATGGCACAAACAGCTGGCAGAAGCAGCTGGATTCCCATTATCATTTCTTCTGTTATATTTGGAGTTGGTGTTGTGATAATTACAAAATTAAACAACATGTTTTTAGGCAAGGTATTTTTTGACTACAGTCAGGAAGTTATAGGCAAGTTTTTTACCTATGTAATAGCTTTTTATTTTATATTTTATTTTTTGGTTATCGGCGTTTATTTAAAACTAAAGCTGGTTGGTACTTTGACATCAAATTTTCTGCCACGAACACCTAAATTTGTATTTTTGCTATTTGGTATTATGCTGTTTGCCTATGTGGCATACAAGGGCATTACGAATATTGCAAGGCTTTTTGAAATATATGGGATTTCGTTTGCGCTGGTAACAGTTGGGATATGTTTTCTTATGCTAAAAGAAGGCACAAAATACAACATTTTACCTTTTTTTAGCGTTTCTGAAATTACAGGATATGCACAAACAATGAAGGATCTACTTGTAGCATATGCCGGTATAGAGGTTCTTTTAATCATACCGTTTACTGCAAAAAACAAGAAAGCCTCTAAAACCGCCTTCCTTACGCTGTTGTTTATTGGGTTGTTTTACGTTCTGATAGTGGAAAGTTCCATGATGATTATGGGAATAAATAATACAATCATATTAAATGACTCTTTTATTGAAGCGATAAAAATAACTGAAGCTCCTGTTATTGAGAGGTTGGATATATTCTACCTCACTTTTGGTTTAGCAAGCTTATTCAGCGGAATGATCATTATTTTTGCCGCAGTTGTGGAATTTACCTGCAGAATATTTCCAAAGGTGAAACGACATATTATTGTAATTGCTATTGGCGTGATTTTCTTGATTCTTTGTCTGTTTGGTTTAACAATAAAAGATGTGGAAAAAGTCTTCGGAAGTTTTTCATTTTACCTTATTACAATCTCGTGTTTTGTTATACCTATAACCGTATTTGTTTTAGCGAAAGTGAAAAAACGGGCTTGAGTATATCATAGGAGGAAGGCACATTGGAAAAAATCAAAAAAATACTTTTTATTCTTGTTGTTGTGTTTCTTCTTCCTGTATTTGTATCAGGCTGTGCTGATTCTAAAGATATAAACCAAAAGAGAATCCTGACGGCAGTTGCTCTCGATAAACAAGACGATGAAATTTACTTATATGTTGAGATTGCAAATATTGAAGGAGGCAATAAAAGCGAGGGTAAGGACGGAGGTGCAGGCAAAAGGTACATCACTGTTAAAAGCCATGGTAAGACCATACCCGAAGCCAGGGAAAATCTGGATAGGCAATTGGATAAGCAGCCATATCTTAGTGCTATAAGAACCCTGGTATTAACTGAAGATTTTGCAAAAGAATACCTGGTTGAATATTTGTACAGAGTCAGAGCTGATGAACTATACAGGAAAAAAACCATAGTAGTCATCACAAACGAGGATCCCGGGAAGTTGTTTGAAATTAACAATGAAAATGATGTATCTGTGGGGTTTTCTATAGAAGAAATGCTAAAAACTCTTGAGGAAGCGGGAGAGTCCTTTTCGAGAACAACTTCACGATTACTTGAAAACCTCTCGAGCAGCTATACGGGATTTTTGATTCCCTGCATAGGCTTACAGGATAAGGAGAATTCGTTAATTGGGTATTCTGTGGTCAACGGTACCACAATAAATGGTTTTATTCCAGTGGAAGGATCGAAAGGCACCATATTTCTAAAGACGGATAAACCCAAATTTTATTATATCGTGCCCTTTGAAGACAATAAATTCACAATAGAGACGATCCTGAAAAAGCGAGTGATCAAACCATCATATGAAAACGGCAGGATAAGCTTTGATATAACTTTTGATTTTGAAGCAAAGCTGATGTATGGGGATAAAAAAACTCCTTACAATTTTGATGATTCTACAACCGCAGAAGTAACTGTAATCCTTACGGAGATGCTAAAAAATGAAATCACGGAAGCTGTTGTGCTGGCGCAAAAAGATTTTAATTGCGACTATCTGCAGTTTGATGATGAGTTTCGTATAAAATTCCCTGTGGAATTCAAAAAGATGGACTGGCAAAATGAATTCTCAAAAGCAAGTTTTAACATTGATGCAAAGGTCATCCTGAGCGGAACCTGGATGATGGATTACGAAACCAACGAAAGAAGATGAAGGGTGGAAATACATGATGGAACGGTTTGATTTCGAAAAAATAGCAAACTCGCTGAAATCAAAGAATCTGGATATTACAGAAAGGTCGATTCCGTACCAACGCGGAATGGTCAAACTGTTCTACATCATACAGCTAACCGACAGGGCCGCACTTACGGAAAGCATTGTGAGACCCTTGATCTTACGTTGCTCTTCAACGGAAAAGCCCATAAACGCACAGATAACAATAGACAGCATTATCTTTGCTGATGATTGCAGAATAGAATCAGATACAAGCAGAATAGAAGAATTTATCCTGTCAGGCATGGTGGTAATCCTTTTTTCAACAGACAGGGAATATATAGTAGTAAACTTCAAAAAGGTAGAACACAGGGCGGTTCCTGCTCCAGAACTTACATATACAATTCGCGGTCCACAGGATTGTTTTACCGAAAACATTGATGTGAATCTTTCACTCATAAGGTATAGGTTGAAAGATAAAAATATGCAGATTAAAAAATTCCTGGTGGGTGCGCGGTCAAAGTCTCAAGTCGCAGTAATTTATATCGAAGATATTGCGAATAATACCGTCGTTACAGAAGTTCAAAAAAGAATAGAAAATATTGACGTTGACGGTATTGGTGAATCAGGTGAACTCCAGGCTTTCTTATTAAATAATAGATTTCAGCTATTTCCACAAATGGGCTTGATTGAACGATCGGACATGGCGTTTCATTCGCTTCTTGAAGGTAAGGTTTTGGTGCTGATCGACGGGAGTGGGATAGCTTTGCTTGCCCCGAAAACTTTCAGCGAATTCTTTTATTCTTGCGATGACAGGTATGACAGTATGTTTTTCGGACTTTTTGCGAGAATGTTGCGGTATTCTGCAATAACAATTGCCCTGACAGCCTCAAGCATATTTGTCGCAATTTCCTCGTTTCACACTGATATTTTGCCAAGCAAGTATGCCATATCCCTCGCAGAAATGCGCGTAAACGTACCATTCACTTCGTTTGTTGGGGCACTGATTCTTGAATTTATTATTGAACTTCTTCGTGAGTCCCTGCTTAGAGTCCCAAAACAGATAGGCTCAGCAATTGGTATCGTAGGCGCGATAGTTATCGGGCAGGCTTCTATAGCGGCAGGAATTTTCAGTCCGTTGCTGCTCATCATTGTTTCTATATCACTGCTTGCGTCTTTTGCTATTCCCGATTACACATTAGTTAATCCATTCAGGGTATTAAAATTCATGCTTATTATATTTACGGGTACCTTAGGTTTTTTCGGTTTTTCTTTGGTTTTGACCTTTATTTTAGCCGAGCTTGTTTCCCTGAACAGTTTTGGAGTGCCTTATCTGGCACCTTGGGCACCATTCAATCTCTACGACTTCGTAAGAAGCTTAATGAACAATCTGACTATAGACCCAAAACGACCTGAATATTTACGCACAAAAGACAAAACAAAAACAAAAACAAAAATAAAAAAAATAAAACAAAAACAAAACTGAGACAAAACTGAGACAAAACAAAGACATATTGCCTGTTTATCTCTTGAATGCAATGGTATAATTATACTCAATAACGCAAAAATGAGGTAAATAATGAAATGTAAATTTGCAAAAACAGTCAGCTTGATTTTTATCATAGCCATGCTTACTTTATTATATTTCAGCAGCCTTTATAACTATCTTCTTTTTCACACTATCTCAGAAATATTCAGTATATGCATAGCATTCACAGTATTCCTGATCACATGGAGCTCAAAAGGATACATAAAAAACAACTATCTGATATTAATAGGTCTGGCTTACTTGTTTATTGGATTTATCGACCTCTTCCATACAATATCATATAAGGGAATGCAAATATTCAAGGACTACGACTACTATGCCAATCAACTATGGATTGCTGCGCGTTATTTTGAAAGTATCGTCCTTTTGATCTCCTTTATATTTGTAAAATACAGGAAGCAAGTGAACGCATATTTGATATTTAGTATTTTTACTATAGTAACTGCATTGATAATGATGTCAATTTTTGCATGGAAGATTTTCCCAATATGCTACGTGGATGGCGTGGGATTAACACCCTTTAAAAAGATCAGTGAATATATCATCTGTTTGATTCTGCTTTCAGCGATCATTATCCTGACAAAAAACAAGGATGTATTTGAGAAGGAAGTATATCGGATACTTGTGTTTTCAATGGTTTGCACCATCATATCAGAGGTCGCCTTTACTTTGTATATAGACAATTATGGCCTATCCAACCTGATAGGGCATTATTTTAAAATATTCTCCTTTTATTTTATCTATAAGGCAATAATCCTCAAGGGAGTACAGGAGCCCTATGGAATTATCTTCAGAGAGATGAAACTAAAGGAACAACAACTTTATGTACAAAACGACATTCTCAAAAATCAATCAGCAATTGACGGTTTGACAGGGCTGTACAATCACAGATACATATATGAACGACTGGAAGAAGAGATTGAAAGGTGTATTCGTCAAAAATGCACTTTTACGGCTATGCTGCTGGATATCGATCACTTCAAAAGGGTTAACGACACTTATGGTCACATTGTCGGGGATAAAATTCTAAAAGAATTATCCCAGATATTGAGGGATAATACCAGAAAATCTGATCTTGTCGGGCGTTACGGCGGTGAGGAATTTTTGATTATGTTGGTTGATATACCTTTTGACGATTGTTATAAAGTCGCTGAGAAAATAAGGCGGATTGTGGAGAATGCAATATTCTCGCAGGATATTCATATTACAATAAGTATTGGCATAAAAGAATATGCTGGTGAAAAGATCGGTGATTTTATCGAAATGGTTGATAAAAAGCTATATGAAGCCAAAAAAAGCGGAAGGAACAGAACAGTAAAATAGGATATCATCAATGGCTTAAAAGCCTCTCTGCTCATACGGAAATTGTATTGAAAACATAATAATAATGCAAATAAACCATATCCTATTGCAAAAAAAGAGCACATTGGTTATTATGTGCATGAAATACTTTATAAATATTAATGAATTAATGGAGATATTGAAAATGAATAGACTTAATGGAAAAATAGCTGTTGTTACCGGCGCAAATTCTGGGATCGGAGAAACTACCGCCAGGCTGTTTGCAAAGGAGGGAGCCACTGTCGTGCTGGTTGCCCGCCGGCTGGAACCCTTGAAAGCGGTCGAAGAAAGCATAAAGGCTGAAGGAGGTAAAGCAATCTCGGTTACAGCAGACGTATCTAAAAAGGACGACTGTGTTAATGTTTTAGACGTGACAATAAAGGCATTTGGAAAGGTTGACATACTGGTAAACAACGCAGGAGTCGCCGACAAGCATATGCCCATCACACGCTGCTCTGATGAATGGTATGAAGAGATCTGCGCCATCAATCAAACCTCTGTATTCCATATGATGAAAGAAGCGCTGAAGTATATGGAGCCTGCGGGTTACGGTTCTATCATAAATGTTTCCTCCATTGGTGCAATAAGATCAAATTCCGGCCTTTCCTATACGGCTTCCAAAACCGCCGTACTGGGAATGACCAAAAATGTGGCGATACAGTTCGCCGGCAAGGGGATACGCTGCAACGCCATTTGCCCCGGCCCTACGCCTACTCCGCTCAATACTCCCGACAAGCTTGCAACCTTTGACCATGAATTTGCCGATCAATGCGCCAGGCATATGGATATGAGCATACCTTTCCCTGAAACACTGGACCAGGCATACTCGATCCTGTTCTTTGCCTGTGATGAGTCAAAGGCTGTTACAGGACAGGTAATAACCATAGATAACGGTATCACATTGTAAAAACACCAAGGGGCTATCCGTTTTTCTTGCTTTTTTTACCCAGCAACACCAAAACAGAGATTGAAGCCGTCAATCCAAGGCCACCCCCGAACCAGAACGGTGCAGCTGCACCAAATGCAGTCCACAAAAGGCCTGCTATAACTGAAGCCGGAAGAAGGGCAACACCTACAAGTGTCGCATGCATGCCAAGCATCGTTCCTTTAAGGTTGGGTGGGGAAATCTCTGCAATAAAAGCTCTCTCTGCTCCCGAGGTCAGCGCAGTGTAGATGCCATAAAGGGCAAACAGCGCAATCATCCCGCCCTTGGAGGGTAATATGGCAAACCCGATATATACAATGCCATAAAAGAAATACCCTGTCACAAGCATCACTTTTCGACCGATCTTGTCGGATAGCCTTCCAAGAGGGAAAGAGAGCAAGGAGGCTACGACACTAAACAGAAGATAAAGCAGGATGACATCTTTGGCGTCGAATCCGGCATTTTGTGCACGTAACAGAAGAAAGGCGTTGGAGGAATTCCCGAGGGTGAAGATGAATGCTATTGCCAGGAAAGCTTTAAGCCTTCCATCCAGAGCCTTGAAGTTGAGCTCTGGCTTTTTAACCTGGAATCCATCATGCTTTTTTTCCTTGACCCGTGTAATGGTCAATACGCCTAACACAGCAGGAATTATGGAAATCAGGAAGATGGTTTTATAATTGATGTCATTTATGCTTAGCAGGATATATGCTGCCAGGATTCCAAGTGAGGTCCCGAGCATGTCCAGCATCTTATGCAGACCGAATGAACCTCCAAGCTTATTACAGTCGGAGCTTTCCGCAATAAGTGCATCCCGGGGCGCGGTCCTTATGCCCTTACCTATCCGGTCTATTACTCTTGCTGCCAGAATTCCCGGCCACGAAACTGCCGCCAGCAATGCAAGCTTATACAAGATAGCGCCTGAGTACCCGATGAAGGTGAGCTTTTTCTTGTTATGGTATTTATCTGATATATAACCGCTGAAAACCTTTAACAGGCTTGCAAGGCTCTCGGCTATTCCCTCGATCAGACCGACGATGGCAGGCGTTACACCCAGAACCGCTGTAAGGTATATGGGGATTAGTGGGTACACCATTTCGGTGCTTAAATCTATCAGCATGCTGACAATGCCAAGAAAAATTATGTTGGTCACTTTTCATCATCCAGCCTTCTGCTTTTATTCCTGTTTCTTCTTTAAGTCTTTTTGTACTCTCAACCTTTTTGTACTTTACTGATATAACATTTACAAATAATATAACATGATATAAGATAAAAAAATATATGTCTGGATATAAGATGAAAATATATGTATTGAGTTTGTTAATAATAAATAAATTAAAAAATGATAATGTTATTATGGAAGGGATGGAGCAATATTGGCGGCACAACCTTTTAAGGGAAGGATACTGATCAGCGATCTGGATGGTACCCTTCTGGACAGCAACAGACTAATAAGCAGGGAAAACATTGACGCTATAAGGAGATTCAGGGAGGGAGGCGGCATCTTTACCCTGGCCACAGGCAGGATGTTTAAAGGCGTGGAGCCATATATCCCGCAGCTTGATCTGGATATGCCCGCAGTTATTTTCAATGGCGCTGCAATATATGATTTTTATGAAAAGAAGATCCTCTGGCAGCAATGCCTTCCCAGTATAGTTGAAAGTGTTGCCAAGTCACTGATCGACAACTTTCCAGGGATCGGGATGGAGGTGTTGCAGGGGGACAAGCTGTTTGTCGTCCGCAGCAACATCGAGGTAGAAAAGCATGTCAACCGTGAGGGATTTGTGCCTTACCCCGGGCCTTTACTTGAGGAACTGCCAAAGCCATGGTTCAAGATACTCCTTGCATGGGATCCCAAAGAGCTCCCGAAAGCGGAGAAGTTGCTGGAGCAACTGAAACGTCAGTACTCTGATGCCTTCAGATATGTATATTCAGAGCCGCAGTTCCTTGAAATCCTCAGCACCGGAGTATCTAAAGGCACAACGCTGCTTAAGCTACTTTCAATGTATGGTTATGACGAGGGACAGGTAATTGCTGTCGGAGACAATATGAATGACCTTGAGTTCATCCAGACAGCCGGGACAGGAATAGCAGTTGCCAATGCCCATGCAGATTTAAAGATGGCTGCGGATTTTATATGCCGGGACAATGACAGCAGTCCATTGGCCCATGTGGTGGAGATGATTGAGAAAGGGTTATTGGATTAAAATTAATAATACTGCTATTTTATAAATAAAAAGATTAATATATAATTTATATTGGTATAATTAATATTGTCGATATGAACAGGATGTGAGGGCTTTATGAACAGAAACCTAGTCAAATGGATCGCACTGCTTACAGTGCTTATATTTTTTCTGACTTCAATTGGAGTTATTGCGTACGCAGCCTTTTTCGGAGGTTAAAAGCAGGGAGGAAAGTTTTATGGGAAGGATAATTAGTGCATACGTCATGCCGCATCCGCCTGTCGTTGTGCCTGAAGTGGGTAAGGGGGAAGAAGCCAAGGCTTTGAAGACCTTAACCGCATTTAAGAAGGCAGCAGCTGAAACAGGCAGAGAGAAACCCACTACCATAATACTCACAACACCTCATGGACCGATGTTCGAGGACTTCATACACATTTCCGTCAAGGAAAGGTTGGAAGGGAATCTCAGCAGATTCGGTGCCGGTCAGGTAAGTATGGAATATGAAAATAATTTGAAGCTGGTGAACGATATCATCAAGATAGCTCATGCAGATGGCATAGCCTGCGGTGGGGTTGATGACAAGATTGCCAGGAAATATAGTCTGCAAAGGGATCTGGACCATGGCGCCACGGTCCCTTTATATTTTATAGGCAAGGAATGCACCGGTTTCAAGCTTGTGCACATTTCAACAGCAGGACTTCCTTACAGGGAGTTGTACAAATTTGGAATGTGCATTGCAGAGGCTGTCGGTGAAGCCGATGACGATGAAAGAGTGGTATTTATTGCGAGCGGGGATCTTTCACACAGGCTGCTCAAGGAAGGCAACTACGGCTTCCATGAAAACGGTCCACGGTTTGACCGTCTGCTTGTGGAGAGCGTCCGGGACAACAAACCCGAAAACCTGATATCTCTGGACGAGGATTTCTGCGAAGGGGCCGGTGAATGTGGATTGCGCTCTTTCATAATGATGTATGGAGCCCTGGATGGATTTGGTTTGAAATCGGAGGTCTATTCCTATGAAGGACCTTTTGGAGTAGGATATTCGGTTGCGAGGATAGAACCTTTGAATAAGTCAAAGGATGATGCCCTGCTGGACAGGCTTGATAAGATGGCTCTCCGGAAAACGGAAGAGATAAGGAAAAGCGAGGACCCATATGTGGCCCTGGCCCGAAAAACCCTGGAGACACATGTAAGAACCGGCAAAACCATCGGAATACCTGCCGACCTTCCCGAAGAGCTCCTGAACAACAAGGCGGGAGTGTTCGTATCCATTAAGAAGGAAGGAAGGCTGAGGGGCTGCATAGGCACAATTTCGCCTGTTAGAAGGAGCATTGCGGAGGAAGTCATTTACAATGCAATAAGCTCGGGAGAAAATGATCCGCGTTTTGACCCTGTCAGGGAAAATGAACTGTCCAGCCTTATATATTCTGTCGATGTGCTTAAGGAAGCCGAGCCTATCTCTTCAATTGACGAGCTTAATGTAATAAAATACGGAGTTATAGTAAGGAACGGGATGCGTTCCGGCTTGCTGCTTCCTAATCTTGAAGGCGTTGACACCCCGGAGGCGCAGGTTTCAATTGCACTGCAGAAAGCCGGGATAAGGAAGGATGATAAATACACGATGGAAAGGTTCGAGGTCGTGCGGCACAAATAACCGGCTGGCTGGCCCGAAACCTCAGACAACAAAGGATAATCGGAGTAAATAGAATTAGCAGGATGGTGATTCTTTGAAACTGGCAATGTATTATGATAAGAATAATGACCAAACTGTCACATGCAGACTATGCCCCCACAACTGCCATATAGCACCAGGCAGGATTGGCGTATGCAGGGTCAGGGGGAATGTAGACGGAGAGCTTTATTCTCTCAACTATGCAAGAGTCGCATCAATTGCACTTGATCCGATCGAGAAGAAGCCCCTGTACAAATTCCACCCTGGTTCGAACATTCTTTCAGCCGGGTCCCTGGGATGCAACCTGAAGTGTTCCTTCTGCCAGAACTGGGGTATCGCGCAGCAGGGAGAAGTGGCTGTGGATACGGTTGAAATGGCACCGGAGGAATTGGCTGAAAAGGCTGTGAAAACCAAGGCGGACGGCAATATCGGTGTGGCATATACCTACAATGAACCGTCCATATGGTACGAATACGTGCTGGACACTGCTAAAATAATTAAAAAAGAGGGCTTGAATAATGTGCTGGTGACAAACGGCTTTATTTCTGAAGAGCCTCTGCGGCACCTGTTACCATATATCGATGCCATGAACATTGACGTAAAGGCATTTACTGAAAGCTTTTACAAGGATACCTGCAAGGGCGGTCTTGATGATGTCAGGAGGACGGTGGAAATCGCGGCAGCATCCTGCCATGTTGAGCTTACAACACTTGTGATACCGGAGATGAACGACAGCATGGACGAGATTGACAGATTATCCAGATGGATTGCGTCAATATCTCCAACGATTCCACTGCACCTGTCAAGGTTTTTCCCTCAGTACAAGATGAAGGACAAGCCGCCAACACCCGTTGATACCTTGATACGGGCAAGGGATACAGCTAAGGCCAACCTTGAGTTTGTATACCTGGGCAATGTATAGAAGAAGCAAAAAATGTTAAAAAAATATTAATTAATTGTAAAAAATACATACAATTATTAAAAATGAATGTATAATGCTAAATAAGGATGAGAACACATCTTTATTTGGTTGGTAAGAAATCCTGAAACAGGGGTGTGAGGTTAGTTGGACTTCTTTGGCAGCATAAATTTCAGTGATCTGCTGGACAATTTCATTGGTTATTTTGGCATCAAGGATACCATGTCCATTATCAGGACTGTCATTGATGTCGGCATCCTTTCATACATAATCTACAAGTTAATCATACTTGTCAGGGAGACCAGGGCATGGCAGCTCCTGAAGGGACTGATGTTCATCATCATTGCCACCGAATTGAGCAAGCTGCTGGGTTTACGGACAATCAGCTATATATTGCAGAATATAATAACTGTTTTAGCCATAGGCGCCATAATACTTTTCCAGCCCGAACTTAGAAGGGGCCTGGAACAGATAGGCAGAAGCCGGTTCAAAGATATTTTCACTGCAGATGATATAAATGACCGTCTCAGGACAACAGCGCTCATTGAGGAGATAGTCAAGGCCTGCACCGAGCTCTCGAAGGAATTTGTCGGCGCGCTTCTGGTCATAGAAAAAGAAACCAAGATCGGCGAGATAATAAACACCGGAATACAGCTTGAATCAAATGTTACCTCCGAACTTATCCAAAACATATTCACGCCAAACACACCATTGCATGATGGTGCGGTAATAATCAGGGATAACAGGATCAAAGCCGCTTCATGCTACCTGCCGCTGACCGACAATCCCAACCTTAGCACCGAGCTTGGAACAAGGCACAGGGCTGCCCTCGGCATCACCGAGGTGTCGGATTCCATTGCAATTGTAGTCTCGGAGGAATCGGGCAAGATATCCTTCGCATTAGGCGGTGGATTAACAAGGAATCTTACACCGGATACGTTAAGAAAGGCATTGAATAAAAACCTTTTGGATCAACATGAATCGAACAAGAAACTGACTTTATGGAGGGCGAAATCAAAGTGAGCAAATTTTTCAACAATAAATCGGCTCTTAAAGTACTTTCGATTGTGGTTGCCCTTTTTATATGGGTTTTTGTTCTGAATACGTCAAATCCCTATGAAACAACTACCTTCAAAGGTATACCGCTTAAAGTTCAGAATGAGGATTTTCTGGCTGAGAATGACTATGTCTTGAAGAACAATTACAAGACAAGCATAGACATAACCATCCGAGGCAGGCACGATTCCATCAACAAGGTCAAGGACAGCGATTTTGAAGCATCTATTGATTTTTCTACGATAGAAGGAGCTGCTGACACTTATCTTGCCATTAATGGCCCTTTCTGCAGTGCGAAAGATATAAGCATAATATCCTACAATCCGGAAAATATAGAAATTATGCTGAGCAGGATAACAAGTAAATCATTTCCATTGGAGCTTTCTTCGAATATTACCGTTAAAAGTGGTTACAAGGTAATCAGCGTCGCTCCGAATGTCGATTCCCTGACCCTTAATGGCGAAGAGGCCCTTATCAACAGTGTTGACAGGGTGGTGGCCTCCATCGACATCAAAGACCTTGACAAGGATGTCAACAAAGTTGTGGAGTGTAAGGCACTCAACAACGAGGGCAAGGAAATCGCAATCCTCAGCAGGAACCTGACGGCGGAGGTGTCGGTGAAGGTCGCGAAGGCTGTAGCTGTAAGCCTGGTGGCCAATGGAAGCATCAATGATAATTATACGGAGGTATCAAGGACGGTTACACCAAACGTGGTATACATTATAGGAACTACAAGTGTGCTGGCCAAAGTCACCGATTTGAAAACGGAACCGGTGAGCATCAAGGATCTGACAGCCAATTTGACGACAAAAGTACCACTTGTTCTGCCGGAAGGCGTCAAACTGGCAGAAATTGGTAATGAAGTTGATGTAAATATAATTGTAGAGCAGATACTAAACAATACCTTTGAGATAGTTGGCGGGGATATAATCCTTCTGAACAAACTGACAGACGGCTCCGTTGAGTACAGGATCAAGACGGAAAAGGTTTCGATACAGCTTAAAGGAAGGAAGTCGTTGCTTGATGACATATCATCAGCAAGCCTGCATCCGACGGTTGATGTTTCAAACCTTTCAGAGGGGACACATAGAATACCGCTGAAGCTTTCACTGCCTTCTCTTGTGAAAATAACACAGGATGGGTTTATCGAGGTGGAGGTTGTAAAAGTGACGCCTGAGAGCCCCATATAGGGAGGGCTGGCAATTGGAGGATGAATGAAACTATTGGTTGGCAATCTCAAGCTTCCCTTTGAAAGCGGGCTTGAGGAACTGAAAAGGCTGGCTGCGGTCAGGATAGGCATCAAGCCAGTCGATTTAAAGAGCTTCAGGATAATTAAAGAATCCATAGATGCCAGAAAAAAACCCGACATATGCCGGGTTTATTCTGTTGTAGTGGAAACAGACGATAGCTCCGGCAAAAACCTAAGGGCTGGGAAAGTAAATACCGGAAAAAGAGAAGATGTAAGAGAGATTGAAGAAAGCATACGGGAACCTTTGACTCCTGGAACTGAAAAGCTCGAGGACCGGCCTGTCATTGCAGGGAGTGGACCCGCAGGATTATTTGCCGCATTGCTGCTCTCGAGCCATGGATACAAGCCCTTAATAATTGAAAGAGGTGCGGCAGTAGAAGAACGGACAGAAATAGTGAATAGATACTGGAAAACCGGGGTTCTTGATATAGGAACGAACGTACAGTTTGGCGAGGGTGGTGCCGGCACGTTTTCAGACGGCAAACTCACCACGAGAATAAACGATCCGCGCTGCGACCAGGTGCTTGAGGAATTCTGCAGATCAGGAGCAGGCGAGGATATCATGTACAAGGCTAAGCCCCATATAGGCTCGGATGTCCTGAAATCGGTTGTTGCTGACATGCGCAGGAGGATTGTAGAGCAGGGCGGTACGTTCATGTTCAAGTCCAGGGTGACGTCCCTTATGGTCAGCAACAGCAGGGTGACAGGTGTTGTTGTGGATAGTGCGACCCCGGATGGAGGGATCAAGTCCGGCGGAAGCCTTGAGATTCCGGCGGGGGTGGTGGTTCTGGCCATTGGGCACAGTGCGAGGGACACCTTCGAAAGCCTCATTTCACAGGGGATATCAATAATACAAAAACCCTTTTCTATCGGAGTCAGGATCGAGCACCTGCAGGAAATGATAGACCTGTCGCAGTACGGAAGCCATAAAGCCGCTTCAATACTTGGGGCGGCCGATTACCAGCTGTTCCACAGGGAGAATGATAGAACGGCTTACTCTTTCTGTATGTGTCCCGGCGGCATCGTAGTTGCATCGGCATCTGAAGACTCTACAATAGTTACAAACGGGATGAGTGAATTTGCCAGAGACAGGGTGAATGCCAACAGTGCATTTGTAGTTTCAGTAGAACCGGGGGATTACGGCAGCGTTCACCCACTGGCCGGAGTTGAGTTCCAGAGGCATTGGGAGAAGGCTGCATACAAGGCGGGCGGATCGGATGGCTCTGCACCCGTCCAGCTGTTGGGAGATTTCATGGACGGCAGGGTCACAAGGCAATTCGGTGCTGTAAAACCCAGCTATACTGGTCGGGTCAGGCCGGCTGACCTGAACGAATGTCTTCCTGTATATGTTTCGGAGACGCTGAAAAGTGCGGCTGGCCGATTCGACAGAAAGCTGAAAGGCTTTGGTATTAAGGAAGCTGTGCTTACGGGTGTGGAAACGAGGACTTCCTCCCCTGTAAGGATACCGCGCGGTGAGAACCTTGAAGCGATAAGGGCCCGGGGTTTGTATCCTGCGGGAGAAGGGGCAGGCTATGCAGGCGGTATCATGAGTGCTGCAGTTGACGGAATCAAGGTGGCTGAAGCCATAATTGGAACATATCGGCAGCCAATTTAATAAGGAAGGCAATGCCAGAAATGTAACAATATATTGAAAAATTGAGTAAAATGTTAACAAACAATTAAAAAATGTAATGGATACTTGTTACATATCAGTTAACAAGCTATAATTGTTTTAATGAGGATTGTCTATTTTATATCGAATTATATACGGAGGTTTACATAGATGGGGAAATTGTTCGGCACCGATGGCGTCAGGGGAGTAGCAAATTCCGAGCTTTCTGCAGAACTTGCATATAAGCTTGGAAGGGCAGGGGCATACGTACTGACGTCGGAGACGAAGCATGTTCCAAAAATACTTGTGGGTATGGACACGCGAATATCAGGGCATATGCTTGAAGCAGCACTTGTAGCAGGAATCTGCTCAGTAGGTGCGGAGGCTGTATGCCTCGGAGTTGTTCCGACTCCTGCAGTTGCCTACCTGACAAGGCATTACAATGCAGATGCAGGTATCGTCATATCTGCTTCACATAACCCTTTTGAATTCAATGGGATTAAGTTTTTTGACAGCAGGGGTTATAAGCTGCCGGATTCCATAGAGGACAGGATAGAGGGTATCATACTGGAAGACGGTGAGGACCTGCCGCATCCGGAAGGCCGCCTTGTAGGCGTCCGGAGCGAGAAAGCTGATGCTGTAAGGGACTATGTGGATTTTCTGAAGAAGACCGTCGATGTGGATCTCAAGGGTATAAAAATCGCTGTGGACTGTGCGAACGGAGCAGCTTTCAAAGCGGCACCCGAGTTGCTGTCTGAGCTTGGGGCCGATGTGTTCATCATTAACAACAGTCCGAATGGTATCAATATAAACTGCAATTGCGGTTCAACCCATATGGAGGGGCTGCAGAGGTTTGTCACCGAATGCGGGGCAGATGTAGGACTGGCCTTTGATGGAGACGCAGACAGAGTACTTGCAGTCGATGAAAAAGGCAATTACATCGATGGCGACAGGATAATGGCAATAATCGGTTTGGATTTGAAAAAACAAAAAATGCTGGCTAAGGACACAATAGTAGCTACAGTCATGAGTAATCTCGGACTGGATCTGATGGCCGGAAGGCACGGCATCAACCTTGCAAAGACCAAGGTGGGCGACAGATACGTTCTGGAGGAGATGCTGGATAAAGGCTATACGCTGGGTGGGGAACAATCCGGACACGTAATTTTCCTGGAGCATAATACTACCGGCGATGGTCTGCTGACAGCGCTGAACCTGCTAAAAGCAGTCGGAACCTCCGGGCAAACCCTTTCGGAATTGGCATCCATTATGGAAGTGTACCCGCAGGTCATTAAGAACGCAAAGGTCAAGAACCATAACAAGAACAGGTATATGGAGGACGATATTGTTGCAGCATTGTGCCATGCTCTTGAGGATGAATTCAATGGCGAGGGAAGAGTGCTTATAAGGCCTTCCGGGACGGAACCTCTTGTCAGGGTGATGATCGAGGGTAAGGATAAGGATTACATAACCAAAAGGGCGTATGAGTTGGCCTGTGTTATTGAAGAGCGGCTGGGCTAAAGGCAAAAAAACATGCCGTGTAAGTAATTGGCAATTGACAAAAAGCCTGGCTTTTGAATATACTGGTAATATAATTGGCAATAAAGGGGGGAGGCACGACAAAAAGAAAAGATATTGAAAATCTACAGGATTTGAAGTGTCCGGAGAGGGGGACGGAAAGAGGGCATAAATAAAGGCGCCAGGACATGGTCGGAAGGCCATGTTGACGAGGAGAAGGAAGCCACGGTGAACAGCCGTGTGTATCGAAATATTCGGCGGATACCTTCCGGTGGGTCACAACCGTCAAAGCTTGACAAAAACTGCAGGTGACTGCAACACAAAGAGAGCTTGAGTGACAGATCCTGTTTCCGCAAACCGCTAAATATGGTTTACGGGTCTTTAGTTTATTTATTGTTATCTCAAAATTCATTTTAATAATGATATACAAGAGCATTGATATGCGGAGTTTTGACGTGTGGAATTCAGACACGCAGGCTTTGAGAAAATTTTAACGTAAAGGAAGGTATTGATTATGTGTGGAATAGTGGGTTATATAGGTGAAAAGGCGGCTGCGCCGTTGCTGATAAATGGATTGAAAAAGCTTGAATACAGGGGCTATGATTCTGCGGGAGTTGCAATATACGATTCCGAAGGATTGAAGGTAATTAAGAGTAAGGGCAGACTTGCCATGCTGGAGGAGAAGATAGGCAGCACAGCTCTTGATGGTCATATCGGAATAGGACATACAAGATGGGCTACACATGGTGAACCCAATGATGTGAACTCCCATCCCCATATCAGCCGTTCAGGGAATATTGCGGTCGTACACAACGGAATAATCGAAAACTACATTGCCCTTAAGGAGTTCCTCATATCAAAAGGATACGAGTTCGTTTCCGAGACCGATACAGAGGTAATTGCCCATCTAGTTGAATACCATTACAAGGGTGATCTTGTAGAGGCTGTCATTGAAACTATTTCAGAGCTTGAAGGGTCCTATGCCCTCGGCGTCATTTGCCGCGATTGCAATGATAAATTTGTCGCAGCCCGCAAGGACAGCCCATTGATTGTCGGTATAGGAAAGGATGGGAATTTCATTGCTTCGGACATCCCGGCAATACTCGAACATACAAGAGAAATATACATACTGGAGGACAAGGAAATCGCGGTACTGACAAAGGACTCTGTCAGCTTTTTTGATATACACGGAACAAGCACGAGTAAGGAAATCTTCCATGTGGACTGGGATGTGACTGCGGCCGAGAAATCGGGGTATGAACATTTCATGATGAAGGAAATGTGCGAGGAGCCGAAGGTAATAAGAGATACGGTAAACCCACGTATCAAGGATGGGGTTATCGATCTTGAAGGATCAAGCCTTTCGGCAATTGAACTGGCGGGGATAGAAAAAGTATATATCGTAGCATGCGGAACCGCTTATCATGCGGGCGTTGTCGGAAAATACCTGATTGAGAAACTTGCCAGGATCCCGGTAGAGGTGGATATTGCATCCGAATTCAGGTACAGAGATCCGATAATAACATCAAAGAACCTTGTGATTATAATCAGCCAGTCTGGTGAGACCCTCGACACACTTTTCGCTTTGAGGGAAGGCAAGAAAAAGGGAGCCAGGGTATTGTCAATTGTAAATGTGGTGGGAAGCTCGATAGCCAGGGAATCGGACAGCGTGCTATATACCTGGGCAGGCCCGGAAATTGCCGTTGCATCGACAAAGGCCTATAATACTCAGCTATCCGCCTTGTATCTCATAGCTCTGGACTTCGCATACAAGAAGGGGACCATTGACCGTGAGTTTTATGATAGAATGCTGGCCGGACTGAAAAGCATACCGACTGCATTGGAGGAAATCCTGAGCAACAGGGAGGAAATCCAAAAATTCGCGTCACAGCATTACAATGCCCGCAGTATATTCTTTATAGGCAGGGGGCTGGATTATGCGCTGTCCATGGAAGGCTCACTTAAGCTAAAGGAGATCTCTTACATTCACTCTGAGGCCTATGCCGGTGGAGAGCTGAAGCATGGCACGATTGCCCTGATCGAAAAAGGCACCCTTGTGGTGTGCCCCATGACCCAGGACAGCCTTTATGACAAGATGGTAAGTAACATCAGGGAGGTAAAGGCCAGGGGGGCGGTCGTAATGGCCATAACACAGAAACGGAACGAAGTGGAACTGGATAAGGTGGCTGATATAGTTATCGGAATCCCCGATGTGGATTCACTACTGGCTCCCATTGCCGCGATCACACCCATGCAGCTGTTTGCATATTACATGTCAGTCCTGAAGGGCTGTGACGTCGACAAGCCCAGGAATCTGGCCAAGTCGGTTACTGTGGAATAAGGGGCCGGCAGAACAACTGGTTAATATGTATCCCGCAAATAAAGTTCTATCACTTAAAACAGAGAGAACCGAATTCCTGTATTGTAAGTTCTCAAATAGTTTGAAAAATATCTCATAAAGTTTGAAAAAATATCTCATAAAGTTTGAAAAAAGGGTTGGCTTTAGTTATAGGCCAGCCCTTTCTTGTTATCAATATATTTGATACAATAAAATAAATTGGTTACATGCTGTAGGTTATTATGTTCACAGCAGTTACATTATAAACTAATGGTTATTATCTTATCAAATATAAGCAGTGATTTGTTGAACAGAACAACCTTCCGAATGAATACACGACCTTACAGGATAAGATGCTGCCAGAGAATTAAATCCCAATTTGCCGATCACTCTTTTATCGGAATTTTTGCGTCTGTGCGTGCAAAATTTTAAGTAATGCGTGAATTGTAGCGACTATATCCCGAATATCTTTGTATTAATTAAAAATTTGCACAAATTTAGTTAAAACATTGGTTCTAACCCAAGAAAACTTGCACACTACTTGAAAAAATGCACACCTCACTGTAGACACTGCCCCCACCGTACTTGACAGTCCCAAATGCACACCTGTATAATTCCTATATGAATGAGTATTTGAGTTATTTTTCAGTTGCTGCCTTTTGGAATATCCCATATATTGAAGCCGTGCTCGGTTCTGAAATCGCGGAAACAGAGCCGGCCCATTTTACAGTTTCCGAACGCAGCACGAGATCTCAAAAAAAAGGACGAATAATCCACTTGTGCGAACTTGCTCTGCCTGCCGGTGCAGTGGTTTCAAGAAACGGCAAAATGGTTGCGTCGCCGGAATTGATGTTTCTCGAGCTTGCGTGTAAATTGGATATCCACCGGCTTATATTGCTTGGCTTGCAGCTTTGTTCGTATCCGCCGGGCAACCCTTACGGGGCAATCACGACAAAGCAAAAACTCAAGACTTTTCTCGCGAAAACCCCGGGTCACCGTGGACATCTCAAAGCCTCACGGGCGGTAAAATATATAGAAGATGGTTCTGCGTCCGTCATGGAATCGATGGCTTATATGATTCTGACTCTGCCTCATGCCCTTGGAGGTTACGGGCTTGACGGTGCCGTTTTCAACCATGAGATCAGGCTCAGGGAAGAAGCCGGCAAACGTCTTGGCCAGAAGCGCTGCTTTGTGGATTTGTATTATAAACCGGCAAAGTTGGCTGTCGAATATGAAAGCTTTGCTTTTCACAACAGTCCATCGGAGCAAGGTAAAGATGTGATGCGATCTGCGATTCTCGACAGGCAGGGAGTTGAAGTAATGCGTTTGAGCACCATTCAATTGTACGATAAGGACACTTGCATGGATTTTGCTTTCAATCTCGCGTCTCGTCTTGATAAACGGATACAAATCCGAGCAAAGAAGTTCAACGAGATGCATTCGCTCCTCCGGGCATTGTTGCCAGCCGAAAAATCTGTCAGTGAAGCCGATGGCGGGGAACTATAGCAAGAAACTCAATGTACTAGAGATGGACTCTGCATTTGAGTATTATGAAGGGGGATATCCACCAGAAGGCATAGGTGTTTGAACCCTACTTGATGGATATAAGCAGAATGCCGAAAAAAGTGCAGCGTTGCTTATATAGCATCTGGCCTATTGACATAAATGGAAGTATATGCAATAATATGAAAAAAGTGAGTATGCTTAAGAAATTTTTTGAGCAGCATAGGGACGATGTCCTACACGCAGTATTCCAACCCTGCGGAGTCACTCGAAAGAGCGGTTCTGCGGGGTTTATTCATATATACCCAGAACTTTGAGGTGTCATAAGACCTCAAAGCAGAGTATCGCGATGTGCTGCTAAAAGCATCAGAAGCAGCGGGTGCACGCAACATGAAAAAAAGATGCAGAGGGGTTGTTAAGAATGGAGTATTCAGGAACACAAAAACTGGAAACTGATAGGTTGATATTGCGTAGATTTGAACTGTCTGATGCAGAAGCAATGTTCAGAAACTGGGCAAATGATAGAGAAGTGACAAAATATCTAACGTGGCCTACACATACTGATGCAGGTGTATCAACATTCGTGCTGAAAGATTGGTTTAAACAATATCAGGATAAAAAATTCTACCAATGGGCTATTGCTCTGAAATCCAATGGAAATGAGCCAATCGGAAGTATTAGTATCGTGAAGATGGATGAACGTATTGGAATGGTTCATGTTGGGTATTGCATAGGCAGAAGGTGGTGGAATCAGGGAATTACTTCTGAAGCACTTTCAGCCTTAATCAGTTTCTTTTTTAAGGAAGTGAAGGCGAATCGCATTGAGTCCAGACATGACCCAAGGAACCCGAATTCTGGAAAGGTTATGAAAAAATGTGGACTGATTTATGAAGGAACTGTAAAGCAAGGAGATTGGAATAACCAGGGTATCTGCGATTATTCCATATATGGGCTTCTTGCAGAGGATTTCAAAGAGTAAAGGCATTAAGGATTTATGGTAAAACTGAATTTTTGGAAGTGAAAAATGTTATTTAAGAAGTGGAAGACAGTTTTCTTTTCATCAAACGCCGATGACTATTATGCTGTAAAGGGTAAACTGATAAATTCGGGAATAAAGCACAAGTCAAAGGTAGAAAGCTGTAGCAGCGGTGGGGGACATGCCAGTATCAGTATGCCATTTGCCCAATCAAGGACCTATGAAATCTTTGTGATGGAACAGGATATGGATGCTGCAAATGCTGTTATCAACTGCAGATAGTTATGCTGTCCTATAGATAGAACCATGAGGCAGAGCCTTGCATTTAAGGTGAAAGAAAATTATGAAGATATAGAGGTTGTTAAACTGAGCGAAGAACATATGGAATAGAGGGAGTAAATATTCATGGAAAAAATTATAAAGATAAAACAACACTTTGAAGAAGAAGCGAAAGAGTTTGATGAAATCATAGTAAAACTCATACCGTATTATTATCAAATGGTTAATGCTCTGGTATCGGCAATTCCGTTTCATAAGGAAGAACCAATCAAGGCTATCGATTTAGGGGCAGGGACAGGTACGGTAACAAAAAGCATTAAAGTAGCCTTTCCTAACGCCGAAATCACCTGTCTGGATATATCGGAAAAAATGATTGGAATGGCAGAGAGTAAGTTGGGAGAATATGATAAAATCCATTATGCTGTAGGAGATTTCTATAATTATGAATTTGAGGAACAGTATGATGTTATAGTTTCTTCTCTTGCTTTGCACCATCTGGTTACGGATGAGGATAAAAAATTGTTCTATAGCAAGATATATGACTCACTTAAAGGCGGAGGTGTATTCTGCAATGCAGATGTTGTTATGGGTTCAAATGAATATCTTCAGTCAGTCTACATGGAGAAGTGGATTGGATTTATGAGAAGGAATGTTTCTGTCGATGAAATTGAAAATAAATGGATACCTAAATATTATGAAGAGGATAGCCCTTCCAAGATGATGAAGCATATTGAATGGCTTGAAGAGATTGGATTTAAGGGTGTAGACGTAGTATGGAAGTACTATAACTTTACTGTTTATGGTGGATATAAATAATGTACTGCAACTGTTAAACGGGAAGTTTTTATAACTTATTATCTCAAAGAGTAATAAATAGCCCCCTTAACATCATAAATGAATAAGTAAGGGGTGTGTATCGCATGGTTATTATTAAAATAAACAGAAAGCTAGTAAAACTACTTATAGCAATTGTCTTAATTCTATCCCTTGGCTTTAACATCTATAGCTATTTACATAATATACAGCTTGCTAATAAATATGAATCAATAATCTGTATTTCCAATCAGTTTAGTGCCACCAGTCTACTATCCTTTGTGACTTCGGCAGATATATCGCAAAATGATAATAGGGTAATAGAAATCTTTGATATTACCAAAGGTGAAGTGATTAAAAAAGTCCAACATAGCAACTCAATTCAAAAAATAGTTGACAGCTTCCTTAATGGGATATCAGGCATGTATGTTAAAGTCAAGGCCTTTCCGGACAAAGGGTATATAGTGAGAATTCCCTTAAACCCACCTGTTAAAGTTCAGACCCACTGGCTCAAATACTATAATATAAATTCTGTAGATCAGGTTTTTGTATTGTTTCCCCAACAGGGTAGCCCATATTTGCTGGTTTTAGATGACAAATTAAGGCCATACTTCTTTAACTTTACTGGTAATACGGAGGAGTTATTAAAGAAGTTAGATTTTTATCCAATTCCATAGCCATAGATTTGTAGTGCGCGGAATACGCAAGGGGGCGATGATAGAATATTTCCCAAAGACAATTAAGTTTATTGACAATTTTATCTAGCGATATTAAGATTAATATGCTAACCAACGAATTGGAGGAGCAAGTATGAGAGATGAAGGTCTTGTAGACATTTGTATAAAGGCATTAGTATTATTATCCGCAATTTATAAAGATGAAAAAATTGATAGAGATACCTATACCCAACACATCAAATTAAAAATCAAAGTGTTAAATGACTATTTAAATTGATTTATTGCTTCTTTATGAGACTTATAGTGAGCTAATATATATTTATCGAGCTCTTGACTTACAATAAGTACTTCACTTAAATCATATCTCTCTTGTAAAATCATTTTTTCCAGTGTATCTTTCAATTCTCTACCTTTATTTTCCATTATATCCTCACAAATTAACCTAAAATTCAACACTCATAAAATAATATACTATCTATTACCATCAAACAATTATTTCCCAATAAAAACTTGATTTGAAGTGAATTTGCGTTTGAACCAAATTTCTTTCAGGAGAATGAGCTCGAAAAACTGTCAGTAGAAGATGGTAAAGGAAACAAGGCTAAATTGACCAGGCAAAAGGAAAATATTTGACAAGTTACTACGTGGTCAGGGGGTTGGGACTCGTATCATTATGGCAAATCGGACAATACCAGTTTTCATATTTGGATCCTTCCGGATGGGTGTTATTAGACAGCTTTTTACTATTTACAAAATTGTGATAATTAGAGCACTCTTTTTCAAATGCTTCCTTCGGAGATGAAGCATAACTATATTTAAAGCAGATAGTTCTTTTCTCATATTTGGGAACAACTAATTTTGATTCATTCAATTGTTTCCTAAGGCTGTCATGTAAATCTGATTCTGATCGACCAACATATACAACATGAAAATTGTCTGAATTATCGTCAACAAAACCAAGAGCATAGTTGCCACAACTGATTCTATTCACATTAGCATCAATAGAATCTTTATTAAAAGCAAAAGGTCCATCCATATTTAAGAATCCCATAAATCACCTAACCTTTGTTAAAAAGCTTTATAAAACCGCATATAAATTCTACCCCACAATTAATTATTTTATTACACTTCCTCTACTCTCAATAGTATTTTGTATTTGTTTTCTTTCATAAGCGCTCCAATAATACCTTGAATCCTATCTCCGGCTTCTTCGCTGGTAGCTTCAATATCCAGGCCTATAGTAAAAGACGGTTTTCTGACTGATGGCATATGTGACCTGGATTGAATGATTTCCTGATATCCGGGTGACAACTCTATAATCTCTTCTTTGGCCGCATTTATTGTTTCTGTTTTTTCTTTCTTGTTTCTCCCAAACTTTTTACCTTCTACAACCCGGAGGTACATATTTGATAATGCTAAAGGTGTTCCTCCAATTTTTTCAGCCATTTCCTTATATGAAGCGTATTTCTCTTTGAGTTTTATCAGGATTTCCTTCTTTTCCTCGTCTGAAAGGCCTTTTAATTCCTTGTAAGAGAGATTGTTGTTCATATTAATCATGCTCCTTAATTTTTTGATATAGTAATTATTTACATTATTTTATTAATATAATCAAATATCTATTCATTTTTTTTACTTCTGGTAACTCACCAATAATTCACAAATCTTCAATAAAATATTGACATATATCCTTTCCAACTATAGAATAAGTATTGGACTAATCGACAAATAATGACATTGGGGGACACTTTATGACAAACAAAGTGGCTACAATTCATTGTAGTCATAACTCCTGTTTAATTTCCACTGATAACATTGTAATGGATATCGGTGATGATTTTCTTATGCTTTCAGGATATTCAAAGGAAGAAATAGTTGGTAAGAATGTATCTGAAGTATTTATAAAATTATTAAGTGTGCATGAAGCAGCATTCGAACAACTGAAGAAACAAAATGAACAGCTGATCAATATAATAGAAAATTTATCTGTTGGAGTGGTGCTTAGGGACAATAAAGGTAATTTTATAATGGCAAATTCTGAATCAATGAGATTGTTAGATCCTTACTGTAAGGAACACATAAATAAACTGTCAGAGAAAATTGATTTATATGATATGGATGGCAGTTATATACCATATGGAAACAGACCATTCCATAGAGCATCTAAGGGTGAATATGTAAAGAATTTGAAGTACTTTGTTAAGACGCCTCAAAAAGATTATTTCATGGTGCTGAGTGCAATTCCGATTTGTAATGCTGATGGAGATTTAAATTTTGTATTGTGCTGTTATCGTGATATTACCAGAACGATAGAAAATGAAATGATAGCAATAAATGAACAACGAATGATACTGAGATATGAAAAAGAGAAGAACGAGGCTCTCCGTAAATCTATTGAAATGAAGGATGAATTTATTTCTCTAATTTCTCACGAATTCAAAACACCATTAACTGTAATCATTTCAGCAATTCAAGCAATGGAACACAGGTGTAAAGATGAATTATCTGAGAAAGCAAATGGGTATCTAAATATTATAAAGCAAAATTCAAACAGGCAATTAAAACTTGTAAATAATTTTTTAGACATTACCCGTTTAAACGCAGGACATCTTAAAACCAACTCCACCAATATTGATATAGTTAACCTGACCAGGTCAATTACTGACTCAATCAGAATCTTTGCAGAGCAAAAAGGTATTCTGCTTTCATTTGCTTCCACACTAAAAAGGAAAGTGATTACTATTGATGAAGAAAAGTATGAGAGAATACTTTTGAATCTATTATCAAACGCAATCAAATTTACTCCCAAAGGACAATCGGTTACTGTCAAAGTATCTCTGAAAAATGTAAAAGGTAAAGACAAAGTAATTATTAAAGTGGAGGATAAAGGGGTGGGCATCCCCAAGGATAAGAAGAAATTGGTTTTCAAAAAGTTTGGACAGGTAGAAAGCACTTTTACAAAACAGGCGGAAGGAACAGGAATAGGCCTGCATCTTGTCAAATTGTTTCTTGAAATTATGGGTGGAGAAATCAAACTTAGAAGCAAGGAAGGAGAAGGAAGCACGTTTACTGTCCTCCTTCCTGCCGATTTAAAAGATGAAAAACCGATCGGAAAGAAGCTAATCGAAATTAATGATAACCGGCTTATTCGATCTATAGCTATAGAGTTTTCGGATGTATACGTTTAACCATCAATGAATATTGTCACTCCTTTAATCCATCGACAAGCTTCATTACCATATGATTGGATAACTGCTTTGAACATAAGAATTAAGACAGATATATAATAATGTGTTAATATTGTAATTATGAAGGTTGTAGTTTTTACATTAAATGCTTTTTCAAAAACAGAAAATGGTGGGAATCCTGCCGGCATTGTTTTAAATGCTGATTTTCTATCTGAAATAGAGATGCAGAGTATTGCTGCTAAGGTTGGATTTTCAGAATGCGCATTTGTCCAGAAATCTGATATCGCTGATTATAAAATCCGATTTTTTACTCCATATGCAGAAGTGGATTTGTGTGGGCATGCCACCATAGCTGCGTTTTCTTTACTTGCTCAATTGGGTATTACCAGAACTGGAGAGTATACTCAAGAAACAAAAGCTGGAATTTTGAAGGTGGAGTTATTAAAAGATGGCGTAATTTTTATGCAGCAAAATAAACCAAGCTATTACCAGAAAGTCAGCAAAGAAGAAATTGCTGATTCTTTGAATATAAATGAAAATGTCATCATGCAAAACTATCCAGCACAAATAGTGTCAACAGGCTTGAAGGACATTATAATCCCGATTATTTCTCTAAGTGAACTTCACAAAATTATGCCTGACTTTAATAAGGTAATCTACATTAGCAGAGAATACGATGTAGTAGGTTATCACCTTTTCACTATGGAAACGAGATATTCATCTACTGCACACTGCCGGAACTTTGCTCCTTTGTATGATATCCCTGAAGAAGCTGCGACCGGTACATCCAATGGGGCGTTAGGCTGCTATTTGTACAAGTATGGTATTGTGCCTGAAGAGATTGCCAAACATATGATTTTTGAACAAGGATACTCCATGCAAAGGCCTGCTGAGATATCAGCCAGTTTGGCCATTCAGAATAAAGAAATCATAGAAGTTAAAGTGGGAGGTATTGCCAAAGATATAAAAGAGATTGCGATTGAGATATAGAATTATACTTCAATTAAGATATAGAATTATAGTTCATTGGAAATTTTATATAATATAAATGATCAGGAGGAAAAAATATGACTAAGAAATTATCAATAGAAACAACAAAAAATCAAGAGTTCATAGATATAACAAAGCTTGTCAATGATACCATACGAGAGAGTGGTGTACAGGAAGGGACAGCAGTTGTTTTCATCCCTCACACCACCGCTGGAATAACCATTAACGAAAACTCAGATCCTGATGTGATGCACGATATCCTGTTGGGTTTGAACAAAGCGTTTCCGGAAGGCATTGGATACCGGCATAGAGAAGGTAATTCCCATGCTCACATCAGAGCATCAGCGTTTGGTTCTTCAATTACTCTAGTAATTGAAAATGGAGAACTAATGCTTGGAACATGGCAAGGGATATATTTTTGCGAGTTTGACGGACCAAGGGTAAGAGATATTATTATAAAGCTCCTGAAGGGTTAATAACAAATTGATTTATGGGTAAACTAGTAAATAAAACAATGAGGTGCTTCAAATGGCGGTTGCCCATAAGTCAGTAATATCGTTTGGCCTTGTTGCTATCCCGATATCCATGTACACAGCAACACAGGACAATGACATACATTTTAACCAGCTCCATAAGGGGGATACCGGACGTATCAAATACAAAAAGACGTGCAGCCATTGCGGCAAAGAGATTACTGCCAATGATGTGGTAAAAGGTTACCAATATGATAATGATCATTATATAGTTGTAACGGATGATGAACTGGAAAAGATCAAAACGGAAAAGGAAAAATCAATCCAAATTCTGCATTTTGCACAGCTTAATCAAATTTCACCGATATACTACGAAAAAACCTATCAGGCTACTCCTGAGGTTGGCGGTGAGAAGGCATTTGAGCTATTGCGCGCAGCACTACTGGCTGAACAGAAGATTGCCATAGGCAAAACGGTCATGGGCACAAAGGACACTCTGCTTGCCATCATCCCGCGAGAGGATGGGATGCTCATTTCTACGATGTTCTATGAAGATGATATAAAGGACCTGCCAAAGAACTATAACAAGCCTGAATCAATCGACGCAGAACTGACATTGGCAAAAACCCTGATCAATTCAATGAATACACCATTTAATCCTGCAGAGTACAAGGATGAATATCAGATAAAGCTCAAAGAACTTATAGAGTCAAAAATAGCCGGCAAGGAGATTGTCGCCCAAAAGGCTGATGGACCGAACAATGTCATCAATCTGATGGATGCCCTTAAAGCCAGCATCGAAAAAAATCAACCCAAAGAAGCTGCCAGTCAGAAGCCTGCAAGGAAAACCAAGGGTGCATGATGGGCAACGATATCTTTGAGGGCAAAAGCATAAAGCCCATGCTCATCGGCGAAATGCGGGAAGCGTTTGACAGCCCTCAATATATATACGAATTGAAGCTGGATGGTGAGCGCTGTATAGCTTATCTCGATAAAACCGAAGGCACTGTGCTGCGTAACAAACGAAATCTCAGCATGCTGCCAAAGGTTCCTGAGCTTTCAGAGATCCACAGGCAGGTTAAGTGCCGATGTATATTGGATGGTGAGCTTCTTGTCATCAAAGACGGCAAACCTGACTTTGCCGAAATACAGCGACGTTCCCTGATGTCCAATTCGTTCAGGATCCAGCTTGCATCATTAAAATATCCGGCCAGCTTTATCGCCTTCGATATCCTATATTATAAGGACCATGAAGTTACAGGTTTGCCACTGATGGAGCGAAAGAAGCTGCTGGTGGATACTGTTGTTGAAAATGAACGATTAGCTGTTTCAAGATATATCGAAACTCAGGGTGTTGAATTTTATAACCTGACTGAAAAGAATCAGCTGGAAGGTATAGTGGCCAAACGTAAGGATAGTAAATATTTTTTCGATAAAAGGACAAAAGACTGGATCAAGATAAAATATCTGCAGGATGATGATTTTGTAGTTTGTGGGTATATTTTAAAGGAGAATGGCGTTACCAGTATTGTTTTAGGCCAGTATTCGAGCGGGGATGAGTTGCGGTACAAGGGACATGTCACACTGGGACTTTCTTCAACGGATTTTCAAAAAATCAAATCAACTTCAGAGATTGAGTATCCTCTATTTAAGGCTTTACCCGCAGGAAACGAAGCTGCTGTATGGATAGAGCCTGTCCTGGTATGCACTGTCAAGTATATGATGAAGACGGCGTCCGGCTCAATGCGGCAACCTGTATTCAAAGGGCTGCGGGATGACAAGGAGCCGAAGGATTGCGTGGATAATTTTAATTCCACATTCAATTCCAATCCAGTCTGATGAATTGTAAACAATTCAAGAAAATGTTAATATTCAATTATTGGACAAAATCACACTATACTTTTAAGGAGTTTCAGATGGCAAAGTACGACTTGGTTCTGATCGATGCGGATAATACGCTGCTGGATTTCGATATGGCGGAAGAAATAGCCCTGGAAAAGACGTTTGAACACTATGGGTTTGATTATAGCAATGAGATTCTGAAAAAATACCGCAAGATCAATAGTTTCATGTGGAAGGAATTTGAGCATGGAAGAATGGATAAGGCCATTCTCCAGGTAGAAAGATTTTCCAGGCTCATTAAGGAATGTAATCTGAAAGCTGAAGCAGTTGATTTCAATAAAACGTACCTGAGCTTCCTTAGTGAAGGCGGTAACCTGATTGACGGCGCTCTGGAGGTTTGCAGGGAGTTGAGCTGCCACTGCACAATCGCCATCGTAACAAACGGTATATCAACAACACAAAGGAACAGATTGAAATGCTCTGCCATAGCCCCATATATAAAGTACATCATTGTCTCGGAGGATGCAGGCTACAATAAGCCCCACGAGGGATTTTTCCAATATACATTCGACGTTTGCGGATGGTTGGATAAAGAGAAAGCAATCATCATTGGCGATTCACTGAACGCAGATATAAAGGGTGGAGCAGATTTCGGGATAACAACCTGCTGGTATAATCCGACGAATGTCAACTCCGGCAATGATATTAGAATTGATTATGAAATTAAGAATTTGAGGGAGCTGCCTGGTATCGTACTGTGAGGAGCTGCCCGATATGGTACTGTGAGGGCTTACGTAAATACAGGGACATAATTTCTGATAACATCTGAAATAAAGGCGTGACCCGCTTCATTCGGGTGTATCCCGTCCTCACAGTACAGACTGAGACAATTCCTGCTTTCAAGAAACGCCCCGCGAATATCAATCAACGGGATGCGCTTGATGGCGGCCAGCTTAACAACCACAAGATTATACATCTCATGCCATCTGTATATGTGCTCCACATCTCCCAGCCATCGCAAAATGTTATCAGCATTAAGGCCTCTTGAAACCCAGGCAAAATATCTTTGAGCGTCAAGCGGAGGCAGCGAGAAAAGGATTGGTTTGCTACCGGCTTCAACGACCCTGTCAATTATTCCGGAATAATGAGTTTCAAAGTCGGCAATCGGTGTTTTTGCCAGATGCATGGCGTCGGGGTTCTCAGATATTGCTGCCCAGTCGAAATCGCAGTCGTTTCCACCGAATTCAAGAGCCGTGTATTTATATTGCGATAGCCCGGCAGCATGTTTATCTATTATTTTTTCACCGGTTGTTACGGTACATCCGAATTTTGCATAGTTGTCAACCTTGTAACCGGTGGTTATACCGAAAATATTGGCAAAGCTGTTTTTAAGGAAAGTATATCTGCCTCGGATGGCATCAAAAACAACACCCTTCATTATTGAATCCCCGAATATGCAAATGGAGTTATCCATATTTATTCCACCTCTCATTTTAAACCTTTTCTTAATCCAGCAATTATCATCGTTTTTTCCAGGAATCACTATCTCTATTCCAGCAATTATCATCTCTAATCCAGTAATGTTTATATCAAAGATGATAATTAATATCTGTAATCTAATAATAAAAATTATATTACGTAATAATAAAAACGTCAACACAATATCATACAAATGTTATAATATTATTTGAAAAATGTCGTCATGCATGATAAAGTTTTATAAGAATGATTTTGACCAGGGAGAAGAGATATGGAAGAATTGGTACAACTAAAACAAAAGCTGTCTGAGGAACGTCCGGTATCATGGACTGAGTTTCCTGACATCGGTCTTTATAAGGATCAGGTAGTGTCTTATATGCAAAGGCAACTGATCGATTTTGAAGGAGACGGACAAATCACCTCGGCGATGGTCAACAACTATATCAAAGACAAGTTATTGCCACGGGCGGATGGGAAGAAATACAGCCGCGAGCATTTGGCAGGATTGACCGAGATATGTCTGTTAAAACAAGTACTGTCGGTGCGGGATATAGGACTTCTCCTGCAGCAGGAGTTAGATGAAGGTAAACACGAGAGATTCTACTCAAAATTCAAGCAAGTTCTGGATGAAGACCTGGCCAAAACAGCAACTCAGATAGACCCGGATTGGGAGGTTGAGGAACTTTCGGACATGGCGCTGCGGCTTGCCATCAAAAGCTATTGCGATAAGCTTGCCTGTGAGAGGCTGCTTGAAATAATAAGGAGCAAAGGTTCATCCGGGGAGCAGAAGAAGCCGGATAAGGAGCAAAAGAAGCCGGATAAGGAGCAGAAGAAGCCGGATAAGGAGCAGAAGTAGCCGGAAAAGGAGCAGAAGAAGCCCGCAAAAGAGAAGTAGCAGCCGGTTGGGCCGAAAGAAAACAGGTATTTGAATTGAATTATAAGCTAATACTAAAACAAAAGTTTCGAGAGGGGTTTTTGTTTATGGCGTTACTTGGTAATCCTTTTGTTGCAAATGTTCCGAGACAGCTTTCTGGTGAAGAACTTGCACAAGCAATTCGAGTAGATATTGCGGGTGAATTGGAAGCTATTATAGGATATGAAGCCCATATAATGGCAACGGACGATGCAAGGGTAAAGAAAGTTCTTAGCCATATCGCTGATGAAGAAAGAAGCCATGTCGGAGAATTACAGCAATTGTTGTATTTGTTGAGCCCTAAAGAAAATGAATTTATTGAGAAGGGGAAACAGGAAATCCTACAGCAGCAATCGAGTAATTTTCAACAACCGATGCAATAAATTGAGTCTTGACACGATGGGAAATTTATGCAATAATACCTGAAAAGTGAGTATGCTTAAGAAGCTTGAGGCAATTGATTTCAACGAAAGTGTTTGAGCAGCATAGGGACTTTGGATGTCCTACACGCAGATTGCACGACCCTGCGGAGTCACTCTAACGAGTGGTTCTGTGGGGTTTTTTATAATATTGGGGGGATAAGCAATGACAAGGGATATTGATGAGTTATCGTTAAATGCATGGCCATCCTTGCAGACCCAATTCTATGATGGCTGGATATTAAGGTTCGCCGACGGTTATACCAGAAGGTCAAACTCCGTATACCCGGTATATGAATCTTCAATACCACTTGATGAGAAAATAGGCTTCTGCTACAAGACATATTCATCACTTAACCTGCCTGCCTTGTTCAGAATATCTTCGTTGGGCTCAGACCAGGAACTCGACAGGAGACTGGAGGAGAAGGGATACGAGAGAAGCGGTGACGCTGCATTAAGAATATTGGATATGGACGGATATGGTTGCATGGAGGCTCAAAATGTAACAGTAGAGTCCCGGTTTTCTGACAAGTGGCTGGATGGATTCTTTTTCTGCTCAAACATTACAAATGAAAAGGACCGGTCAGCGGCAAAGAGAATTCTTGATAATGTATTGGGAGAAGTAATCGTTGTATCGAAACAGATTGATGGCAGGGTCGTTGGCTGCGGATATGGGGCGGTTGAAAGAGGGCATGTAGGTATATTTGATATTGCCGTACATAAGGATTACAGAGCTAATGGATATGGTAAATCCATAATGGAAGGAATCCTTGGAGAAGCTGCCTGCAAGCAGGTGGGAACGGCATATTTGCAGGTGCTTGTTGGTAATATACCTGCTGAAAAACTGTACGATAAACTTGGTTTCCATGAGCTGTACAGGTATTGGTACAGGAAGCTGGAATAAAGGTTGGAATAAAGGTTGGAATAAAGGCTGCAATAGAGATGGAAATTGGAAAACCGGAATAGTAAATTGGATGAATGTCAGACAGGGGAGGTGCCTGGATATGAAAACTGGAAAAACTGAAGTTGTATTGGTAAAAGCAATGGAAACGGATGCGGAAGATATGTTGGAGCTGCAGATTGAATGCTTTTCTCCTCACTATGCAAGGTATCAGGACGAATCCAGCCCGGCAAAAGAGTCTCTGGAGAGGATGATATTCAAAATCAACTTCAAAAACGGCTGTTATTATAAGATTATGAAGGATAACCGACACATAGGGGGTATCTTCGCAGGTTTTAAGGAACAAGGGTTGTACAGGATTGAAATAATTTATATTTCTCCGCAATTCCAATGCAAGGGAATAGGACAACATGCACTGGCAATGGCGGAAAAGTTGCATCCGGAGGCGGCGGTATGGGAACTGGACTGCCCTTCGGATTTGGTTATCAACAGAAGGTGTTATGAAAAAGCAGGCTATATACTTACCGGAGAAACAAAAGAAGTCAATGATAAACTGACTCTGGTGTTTTATAGAAAGAAGCCGGAGTAGCATGCATACAAAGATTATAAGACTGGGGTAACATCAATTTTGGAGGTGGGGATATGCTTGAATTCTCTATAAGGCCGGTAAAGGTTGAAGATGCGGAGGCTGTTAATGCAATAAGAAGAATGGATGGAGTAAGGGAGAACACACTCGGGTTATTCAGCGAGCGATATGTCCGTTCTGAGGAGTTTATCAAAGAACTTACTGAAAACGACCATATGCTGGTTGCTGAGACGGCGGAGAAAGTCATAGGACTTGTTGGGCTCAATTTATCCAGAAACCCCAGACTCAGGCATTCTGCATCAATCGGGATAATGGTGCATGGGGATTATCAGGGCAAAGGTGTAGGAACAGCCATGCTGAAAAAAGTCCTGGACCTTGCCGACAACTGGCTTATGCTTGTAAGGGTGGAGCTTACCGCGTTCGTTGAAAATGAAGGCGCCGTCAGATTATATAAATCATTGGGATTCGAGATTGAAGGGGTAAAAAGGTATGCTGGAATAAAGGATGGGAAGTATGCAAACGAATTTCTCATGGCCAGATATAACCTGAAGCTTATCCCCAATCACCCGGATGGAGACGGAACCAAAGCTCCACTGATTAAATCCCTGGAGACTGAGAGACTTGTGTTGAGGCCATGGAGGCCGGAGGACCTTGATGATTTCTACGAATATGCAAAAAACCCAAATGTAGGCCCCAATGCAGGTTGGGAACCTCACAGGGACAAAGAGGCATCACAAAAAATACTGCAGTCTTTCATCAAGGGGGATGAGGTGTGGGCGCTGGAATATAAAGAAAATGGAAAGGTCATTGGCTCCGTGGGTGTCCATCATGATGAAAAAAGAAAGGGAGTCAAGGGCAGGATGGTCGGATATGTCCTTTCGGAGGACTACTGGGGTGGTGGGCTTATGTCCGAGGCGGTTAGGGAGGTTGTCAGGTATATGTTTGAAGAGGCAGGCTACGATATCCTGTCCTGTTACCATTATCCATTCAACGCCCGGTCCAAAAAGGTTATTGATAAATGTGGCTTCAAATACGAAGGGACATTGGCTGCGGCCAGCAAATTATATGACGGAAGCATTCATGATGATGTCTGTTATTCAATAACCAGAGCGGATTATTTGGATATAAAAACATGAGATAAATTTTCTTCATATTGAAGAACTTACTAATTCATTTTATTGACCATTTGCGTATTAAATCTCTCATTGAGGTTAAATTAATAGCGTAAGGACGTAACGGTTGAGCCAAGACTCATTCTTGTTCCGTTAAGGGGCATTAATGGGTCGGCCAAAGATTGCATGGTCGAAAGGTTGTGTAGTCGGAGGGAAGATTCTATACGGTGGGGAAAGGTGCTTTTATGGTCATAAAAGATTATAAAAGGATCCCAACTTATCGCACAGGGTCGAGTTAAGATCATACGGAGTGCCGTAATGGTTGTATGCAGCCGAAAGGTTGTATATGGCTATGGAGGTATTCTTTATGGTCGAACAAACCATCATTGCAGGTGGTGAACTGCCTGGTTACGGTCGGAAGATCGTGGCTGGATAATAAGGTATCTGCGGTGGTGTAAGACAGATCGTTATGTTTTTATTTTTTTCTCAAAATCCGGAGGTATGCAAAGTACCTGACCGACATAAAGCTTATCTGGGTTTATGCCTGGATTTGAAGCGACGAGTGCAAATATTCCTATCCCATAACGTTTCGCAATCATTAATAATGTATCGTCCGCGCGGACCATATGAAAAAACGATCCTTCCGGATAATAGTGCATTCTATTCACTCCCTGATATGTTCAATATTATATAATATGATTATCATTATTGAAAATCGATAAATGACTAATATTTTGGAAAGAAAAATTGCATCAAATTCTACTTTTGCAGAAAATTGATTAAATAAAATCATTGCGCAGAGAACAAATGTTCGCTATAATTTAATAGGATAAGATGATTGATCTCTATAAAATGTCAGGAGTGAAATGGAATTTGACTCAGAAATATGATAAGTCCTACAAACACATTATATGGGATTGGAATGGAACGCTGCTTGATGATGTTGATATAGCGGTCGATGCAATGAATAATTTGCTCAGGAGGAGATATTTACCATTGCTCGATCATAAAACGTACAAGGACATTTTCACTTTCCCTGTCAAAGATTATTATGAACAAATTGGGTTTGATTTTGAAGCTGAACCTTTTGAGCAGGTTGCCGAAGAATTCATTTCTGAATATAATGCTGCAAAGCAAAGGTACAGGCTACACGATGGGGTTGAAAAGGTATTGAGCAGAATCAACGATATGGGAATTCCGCAGTCCATATTGTCTGCTTCCAACGAGCAGGATCTGGTAAATATCGTGCAAGGGCTTAATATTGACAGGCATTTTGTCAAGCTGGCAGGCCTTGGCGATTATTATGCTGCCAGTAAAGTAGATAGAGGAAAAAGGTTTCTGTCAGAATTGGAACTGGAGCCGGGCAAGGTGCTCATGATAGGTGATACGGTCCACGACTATGAAGTATCATGCGAACTGGGTTTCGACTGCCTGCTTGCAGCGTATGGGCATCAGAGCAGTAAGAGGCTGTTGGTATGCGGAGTGGATATTATAGAATCCATTGAAGATGTGGGAAGTTATCTGGAGGCGATTGAGCGGCAAGAAGAGACAAATGCCCCCATACTTTAAACGGCAAGAAAAGAAAGGGAATAAAGCCAAAATTGAGATGCCAACTTAACCGTAAGTATGCTAAAATAAACCTATTCATTATATTATGAGGTTTCTAAGCATGGTTAAAAAAAACAATAGCAGGTTAATCAATCGGATAGTGGAGTTTTCAGACAGCTCTCTTGAAAAGGAATACTTCCAAAATGATATGCAAAGGGCTCTGCGCTTAATAAAGCCTTTAATATTGATTTTTGGGATACTGGATACTTTGTTTGTGATACCGGACTTTTTTCTGATCAGAAATGAAAATTCATTTTTACTTTCTGCAATATTCCGCGGATTGTTCCTTATACTGGCTGTAACCGTTTTTATCAGTTCAGGTCATATGAAGGACTATAGAAAGCTGGCGATATGGATTACAATCAGTGAAGCAGCAGCTTCACTGGTCTTTATATTTGTGTTTTATCAATATGAAGCACCGAATTTCCTGATACAGTCTTTTGGCGTCATGGTGCTCGTGCTTGCGGCTTTCATGGTACCAAACCGCTGGATTAACATGCTTACTGTCTCCATCACTTCCAGCACTCTGTTTATAATCTTATCCTTGATTTATATAAAGGATATCAGTATGTCCGAATTTGCAGCGGGAGCTGTATATATTGGCATCATTATAATCATGAGCAGTATTTTTGGTTACAGCTATCAATACTACAAAAGAGTCCAATACTTCAATGCTAAGGAATTAAAACGCCTTTCGGTCACAGATCCGCTGACAGGAGCCTTCAACAGGTTAAAGCTTGAAGAGGAACTCAAACAATGGATAGATTACTCCAGGAGGTATAAAACTCCTCTGTCGATTATGATGCTTGACTTTGACAATTTCAAGAGGGTAAATGACACTTGCGGGCATATCACTGGAGACAAGGTCATCATTGAAGCAACCGGTCATATACTTCGCAATATCAGAGAGATTGATGTATTTGCCAGATGGGGAGGGGAAGAATTTATAATTCTGCTTCCAAACACTGATTTGGCGAATGCTCTGGAGCTGGCTGAACGGCTGCGTCAAAAACTGGAGGAAATCGTTTATGACTGCGTAGGTAATGTAACCTGCAGCTTCGGAGTTGTGCAGATGGCACCTGTAGATACACCTGAAACTTTTATGCAAAGGGCAGATCAAACGCTCTATATAGCCAAAAACTCAGGCAAGAATGTAGTGAAAGGCTGAGAAGCTTGCCTCCGGAAGTTATGTGGATCAGCTGAAGGGATGGTAAATTGCAAATGCAATTGGGAGATATGAACCAGTATATCCGTGCTGTACAACTGCAAAGAGAGAAAATCGCGTCCTTTCAGGAGTATCCGTTTTGTCTTCCTGCCATATCCGGTCTGAATGAGCTGAAGCTTCATCCCAAGGTTACATTTATAGTAGGAGAAAACGGAACGGGAAAATCAACCCTTCTGGAGGCTATTGCTGTGGCGTATGGCTTTAATCCTGAAGGCGGCACTAAGAATTTTGACTTCACATCAAGGAAAACCCACTCAGATCTGTTTGAGTACTTAAGGATTATGAAAGGTGTCAGGAAACCAAAGGATGGGTTTTTCCTAAGGGCTGAAAGCTTGTATAATGCAGCAACTTATATAGACAACCTTGACAAGGAAGAAGGAAGTGGGCCAAGGATAATTGATTCATATGGTGGCCGCTCACTGCATGAACAATCTCATGGAGAATCGTTCCTGGCCATCTTTTTGAACAGGTTTTCCGGGAGAGGGGTTTATATCCTGGATGAACCTGAGGCAGCGCTTTCCCCAACAAGGCAAATGTCCATGATAAGCAGGATGCATGACCTGATCGAACAGGACTCACAGTTCATAATTGCCACCCATTCCCCGATTTTGATGGCATATCCCAATGCACTGATATATGAAATCAAGGGTAGTTTCCTGGAGGTCAAGTATGAAGACACTGAGCACTATCAGGTAACCCGGATGTTTTTGAACAATACCGATAAAATGCTGAGAATGCTTATGGAATAGTATTAGCGAGCTTTTTCGTGGTATGGAATCGGGATAAAAATGATAAGATGAATATAGGAACTGATAAGATCCAATAGGAAATTATAAGAACCAATAGAAATTATAAAAACAGGAGGATGAAAATATGCTGGAGGATTTGATAAGTCAGGGATTTGGTGACAAGGAAGATTTAAGCTGTGCCGAGAAGATACTTCAGGGTGGAAATATAGCATACAACCTTGGGCTTGATAAGGATGCACTCAAACTTGCATCAGGCTTCGGGGGAGGAATGGCAATCGAGGACAAGTGCGGCGCCCTAACTGCAGGAATTATGGTACTGGGTCGGCTTTTTGTCAGGGAAAGGTCCCACGAGAGCACCAGAATCAGGGATTTGACTATAGAATTCTTTGAAGAATATAAAAAGGAAATGGGATCAATCGACTGTGCTCCTTTAAAGGAGCAGCACAGGACAGAAGAGCTGAAATGCCATAAAGTAATCCTTAAGGCAGCAGAGGTACTGGACAGGATTGTTAAGAGGGAATTGGAGATTGATTCTAAAGCATAAGATTGATTCGAGACGCATGGGAGGCGTAAGATCGATTCGAGAGAGTGTAATATTGTTGGGGGGATACAAAGATGGAAAAAAAGATCAAAGACATTCTAAAGGGTCTGGGGGCGGATATCTGTGGGATTGCCAATATCGACAGATTCGGTGATGCGCCTTCAGGCTTTCATCCGTGTGACATATATGAGGGTTGCAGATCCGTTGTTGTTTTCGCAAAGCGGATGCCGTCCGGGTTGGCCCATGTAAGTCCAAGAATCGTTTACAAGAAGGCAAATGATACAACTCTGGAGGAATTGGACCGGATTACCCTGATGGCCAGCATCGAAATTGAGAAAACCGGTGCGACGGCTGTCCCGATGCCTTCAGATACGCCCTATGAATACTGGGACAGCGAAAACACCGAAGGCAGGGGCGTTATGTCCATGCGTCATGCTGCTCTTTTGGCAGGTATAGGCAGTATGGGAAAAAACACATTGATTGCCAACAAAGACTTTGGCAATATGATCAATCTTGGAGCAGTATTGACGGATCTGAATTTGAAATCTGATGATTTTGCCGGGAATATCTGCATTGAAAACTGCAGCCTGTGTCTGGATAACTGCCCTGTAAAAGCATTGGATGGACGTACTGCAAATCAAAAGCTGTGCAGGGCGAATACATACAGCAACAATAGTAGAGGTTTTTCAGTGTGCAATTGCAACAAATGCAGGCTGATTTGCCCAAGGGCATTCGGGAAGAAATGAAAGTGCTGATAAGGTGAAAATATGAGATTAAATATGAAGGCCAATAAAGGAACAAAAAGAACCTTGGTTTTGCTGGGCATAATGCTGGTATTACTCATATATACAGGAACTGCATTTGCAGGCGATATCCCGGAAAGTGCACTGTTAGGCGCAGAAAATGCACTTTTGGGAACCGTAGAAAAAAATGAGGGCTCGATTGTAACATTAAAAATATCCGAAGTGTTGTTTGGCGGTTACAGCGAAGATATGATAGAAATCAGCGGCATGCAATACTCGGAAGGCTTAGGGAAAACCGGTAAACCTAAACCCGGAGATTATTGCGTGGTTGTTGTAAATGCTGATAATACTGTATATGAATACTTGTGTGCCAGGGCTGATTCGCTGGACAGGGAGACTTTAAAGCTTAAAAGTAGCCACCCCTTCATTGAGAGGATGAATAATTACATCAATAATGGGTGGTATTCCAATGAGAACAGGGAAGCCATCCTGAAAAGGATCGAAGCAAATGAACCAGCCAGTCAGGCGGTGACAGTTCAGGCGGCAACGGTGCAGGGGACATCTGAACAGGCGGATATATTACAGGGGGCTACAGATCAGGCGTCAACGGTGAAGGCGGAAATGTTGGCCAGCCCTTTACCAGCAGGCGACACGGCAGATGAAGCAACTTCCCAGGTAAGTGTAGCTGCTTCAGAAGACAGAATAACTCCAGGTAGCAATCTGATATATGCAGCAATATTGATTTTAATAATTGCAGCATCAGTTGCATTTACCATTTTAAAAAGAAGGAGAAAAACACATCAAAAAGAAGAGCAAAAACGTATCAATAAAGAAGAGCAAAACGCAAAGAAAAATATCCAAGGATAGGTTTGAAAAATGAACAACGCGAAAAATGATGCTATTGAGCCAGATAAATACATTTATACCAAACTGGACGGATTCACTCTACGGTTTGCCGGGGAGCAGGACGTTCCACTCATTCTGTATTTCATAAGGGAGCTTGCCATATATGAGAAACAGCTGGACCGGGTAACCGCGACAGAAGAGCTTCTGAAGGAATCTATTTTTGGCAGGAAAGCTGCAGAGGTCGTGATTGGCGAATTTGAAGGCAGACCGGTCGGATTTGCATTGTTCTTTCATAATTTTTCAACGTTCTTAGGGAAGCCGGGCATTTATCTGGAGGATCTATTCATCCTTCCAGATATGAGGGGTAAGGGGATGGGCAGGATAATGCTTTCATTCCTTGCTAAAACAGCTCTGGAGAGGAATTGTGGAAGGCTTGAATGGTGGTGCCTTGACTGGAATGAACCGGCTGTCAGGTTCTATCGGCAGATGGGCGCCGAACCCATGGATGAGTGGACGGTCTTCAGGGTGTGTGATGATGCATTGGTCAAACTTGGAGATAACACATGAAGCTAACTGTTCTGGTTGACAACAATACCATTATTGATCAATATTATTTAGGCGAACCGGGACTGTCTTTTTTCATCGAGGATGAAATAAAAGACATACGGATACTATTTGATACCGGCTATTCTGATGTCTTTATCAAAAATGCAGACAAAATGGGTATTGATTTATCGGATATCACACACATTATTCTGTCTCATGGCCATGAGGACCACACCTGGGGTTTGCAGCAATATATCGATAGATTTGGCGCAGACCTGCTTCAAAAAGCAGTAAAGCCCAAACTGATAGCCCACCCTTTATGTTTGGCGCCAAAGGTTATTGATCATAAACAGATAGGGATGCTGATCCAGGAAAATGAACTTCGGAAATATTTTGATCTTGTCCTGTCAACTGAACCCGTATGGCTTAACGAAAGCCTTGTATTCCTCGGGGAAATTGCTCGTGTTAACTCTTTCGAAAACCGTAACCCTATCGGAATAACACAAATTGACGGTATGGATAGAGCAGATTATCTACTTGATGATACCGCCCTTGCTTATAAAACGGAAGTTGGCCTTTTCGTGATACCGGGCTGTGCTCATTCGGGGATATGCAATATCATTGAACATGCCAAAAAGGTATTCAATGAAGCGGATAAGTTGAATGTACCAAATAAAACAATTAAACCACCAGGAGTTCGTGTGAAGGGGCTGATAGGAGGGCTGCATCTGCTGGACCCTGGTTCAGAGCTGCTGGATCGAACCATGGAGTATCTTGCAAACACAGGTATCAAAGAGATTAATGCGTGCCATTGCACAGATCTGGCCTCGAAAATTGCATTATCAAAGGTAGCCGATATAGTTGAAATAGGTGTGGGCAAAGTAGTTGAGATTAAGTGAGTTTAGTTAACGAAATATATCAGGTAAAACTAACAAATGTATTTAATATTTTTTACCCCTTGTTGAGAATATATTTCTGTAATAATATATGATATATAACAATAATCGGGCAAGTTAACAATCGCATATATAATCTGACGCATATTGGTGGAATTCATACTGGTTTAGGTCACTTCAAATCACTATTGTTGGGAGTGCTGATATGTACAAGAAATCAGGGAAGAGAGAGAACCCGTTTTCAGGATCTGGTAACAATTCAGGTTATAAGTACATGCCTCTAAAAGTCAATCTGGTTTTTTTTGTTTTGAGTTTCTTTTGGATCTTGTTTTCAGATAAACTTACTGAATATTTATTCCCCGATACCCATGCTTTTGCTTTGGCAAGCATTTACAAAGGCTGGTTTTATGTGCTTGTTGTTGCAGTCGTGCAATACATCCTCATGAAAGGAATGCTGGCCAGGCTTGAAATGTCCGATAAGAAGCTGTCTGAGAGTTATTCGGAGCTTGAGGCAACCCATAGGGAATTACAAAAAAGTAATGAGGAACTCTTTGCCAGTGACGAAAAACTCAGGAAACAATTTGATGAGCTTAAAAAGAATAACAAGGAAATAAAAACCGGTGAGGACAGGTTGAAAAGAGGCCAGAAAATCGCACATTTCGGCAACTGGGAAATGGAATATCCATGGACGACTTTCTGGGCTTCGGAAGGGGCTTTTGAGTTATTTGGATTACCCAGTGATTCGCCTTATATAGATATTAAAACCGTAGAAAGCATGATTCATCCTGATGACTGGGGCAAAGTAAAGATATCCCTGGATCAGCTTATACAAGGGAATAAGGAAAGCAAAGTGGAATTCAGGGGCTATAGGCATGATGACGCACAGGAACGGGTATTATTCTCCCAATCTGAATTGGAATGTGACAATGATGGCAACCCGAAAAAGATAAGGGGTGTATTCAGGGATATAACGGAATCAAAACTTGCGGAGACCAAGCTTAGGGAGAGCCATGAAGAACTGACGGCATTAAACGAAGAACTGCTTGCTTCCGAAGAAGAGCTGCAGCAACAGTTCGATGAGCTGCAGGAGAACAAAATAAATTTGGAAGCAAGTGAAGAAAAGTACAGGACACTCGTTGAGAACTCCCATGATGCAATATATAGTTGTAATACAGATGGAGTAATAATCGCATCAAATAAAAAATTTGCTGATTTTTTAGGGATGACGCCTGATGACATTATTGGCAAAAATCTATTTGATTTGATAAGGGAGCCTGATAACATAGAATCAACGAGAATTGTTATTTCGGATGCATGTGCAACAGGAACCCCCATATCAAACGGGTATGAAGTCATACAACCGAATGGGACAAAGCGATACTACAATGCGGTTACAAGTCCATATTTTGACAGGAAGGGCAAGCCTCTTGGAGTAACTATAACAAATCGCGATGTAACTGAAATCATGAGGAATGAGGAAATCATCCGGCACATGGCATATTTTGATTCATTGACCGACATTCCAAACAGGCAGCTGTTTGCTGATCGTCTCAGTATAGCTCTTAACCATGCAAGGAGGACAAACACAAAAGTAGCTGTTGCGTTTATGGATATAGACGATTTTAAAAGAATCAACGACAATCTTGGCCATTTTGCCGGGGATGAGCTGCTAAAAGCGGTCAGCACGCGTCTGGTGCAGAATATAAGGAGCAACGAGACAGCTGCACGTTTCAGCGGGGATGAATTTACGATACTTATCCAAGGCGTGAGCCAGAAGGATGAGGTATTGAATTTTGTAGAACGAATTTTCGAAATATTCAGCAAAAGTTTCATTATCAACAACCAGGAGATAGACATAAATGTAAGTATGGGTATATCAATCTTCCCCAAGGACGGTGATTCTGCCGAAGAACTCCTGAAGCATTCGGATGATGCCATGTACATAGCAAAAAAGAAGGGGAAGAACACTTATCACTTGTATGAAAGCAATTGATTCTGTTTATTTCAAGTCACTACCAATCAGATAATTCAATAATAATCCAAATTAAAGCTATTCCAACAAACTCAGGTATATTTTCATACCATAGGTGTTTTCCTGTTTACATTCAATTAAGCTGTGGAATATAAAAGACAACTGATAAATGTCTTTGAGATATAGCTTGGGGAGGCACAAATATGAAAAATATTCGTCTCACATCAATTAAATCAAAAATCATGCTGCTGCTTGTTCCACTGATAGTTGTTGCCATGGTTGCGCAACTTATCATAAGTGCGGCCTTGACACAGGGTACACTCGGTGAAAAGATCAAAGAGAATATGGACAGTAATCTTAAAGGGACTATCACATCAATAGAAAAATCGCTTGTCAATCATAAGAGAGTGGCGATATCACTGGCCAGGGCTGTTGAGGTTTCCGGCAGCCAATTTACGAAGCTGCAATATGAAGAATTACTGAGGAAAACGATGACAATTAACAAAGATACGTTTGGTAACGGTATCTTCTTTGAACCCGATATGTATCAGCCAGGTGTCAGGTATTACGGGCCATATGCCTACCGTGACGGTGCAAACATTGCATATACGGATGATTACAGTTCGGCTGAATATAACTATTTTCAGTATGACTGGTATAAAAACAATTTAAACACCGACAAGGATGCAGTTTGGTCCGATCCATTTTATGATGAGATATCCGGTATAACGATGCTCAGTACCACAACGCCTTTACATTCTGCTACTGGAGCTTTCATTGGAGTGTCATCGGCAGATATTGACCTGAGCAGTATCCAGAGCATGATAGAACAGATTAAGTTGGGGGAGATGGGCAGGGCCTTCCTGGTTGATAAAAACGGCCTTTATATTGCTGATAAGGACAAGGAAAAGGTCATGAAGGTCAATATTCAGCAGGACGGTAACAAAAGTCTGGCGGATCTTGGGGAGGCTATTATAAGAGGGAATACAGGCAGGGGTGAGTTCACAGATGAAAACGGCAATAATATGGTGTTCTATGCTCCAATTGCTGAAACAGGTTGGATCCTTGCATTGGCAATGCCTGAGAGTGAGCTTTACGCACCGGTTTCACGACTGATAAGGAATATGATTTTTGTAATAATTATTGCATTGGTATTAGTAATTCTGATGGTGTGGATCATCGGTTCCTCAATAACAAAGAATATTAAAAAAGTTGTTGAGCTGGGTGAGGCAATGGGAAATGGCGATCTGACCCAGAAGGTGGATATAAAGACAAAAGATGAGATGGGGGACCTGTCCCGGGCGCTTAACAAGGCCGTTGAAAACATAAGAAAGCTTGCAACGGAATTATCGATGGATGCAGGAGAACTTAGTGCTTCAAGTCAGCAGCTTACAGCCACGATAGATGAAATGTCCGGCAAGATGGAATACATCAACCAGGCCACTGTACAGATTTCCCAGGGTACGGAAGGGTTGAGCGCAACAGCTGAAGAAGTTAATGCGTCTACTGTAGAAATAAACGACATAACTTCTGAACTCGTTAAAAAAGCTATTGAGACGAACAATACATCCAAAGAAATTAAAGCGCGTGCTGATGAAATTAAGAAAAAGGGAGTGGAATCGATCAAGGGGATGCAATCCTTATATGAAGAAAGACTGCACGAAATAACCAAGGCGATGGAAGGCAGCAAGGTTGTTGAGGAAGTCGGAGTAATGGCAGATTCAATTGCGGACATATCCTCCCAGACCAACCTGCTTGCACTGAATGCAGCAATAGAAGCAGCAAGGGCGGGAGAAGCCGGCAGGGGTTTTGCCGTGGTTGCGGATGAAGTGCGGAAGCTGGCTGAGCAGTCGGCAACAAAGGTTAAGGATATACAGAACATGGTTGATATGGTGCGGAAAGCATTTCAGAACCTGCAGGGGAATGCCTCTGAAATCCTGAAATTTATTGACCAGAGGGTCAGGCCGGATTATAATCTGCTGATACAGACAGGTGAAAACTATGAAAAGGATGCCATTTTCGTCAATGCTGTATCTGAAGAAATCGCAACCGCAACAAAAACGATGGCTGATACACTTTTCCAGGTAGGTGAAGCCATTCAAACTGTCGCAGCTACATCCGAAGAAACTGCTTCGAGTTCAAACGATATCAGATGCAATGTAAACGAAACATCAGCAAACATGCTGGATATCGCCAAATCTGCGCAGGAATTATCCCGGATGGCAGAAAAACTGAATGGAATGGTAAGGAAATTTAAAATATAAAAAAGGATATGTTGCAATCAATTGCCAATTAATTGATAATATAGTTAGGGAACAGGAGACAAGACAGGAGAGCTGACATATGATATCGGTACCAGGCAGTGTTTATAATGCTGCTACAATCAATGAAATGATTATTAACAGCATGTCCGATGGATATGTCAGATATGAACTGATCTATAATGAAAGCAACAAGCCAATAGACATAGTATTCCATAATGCAAACGAAGCAGCAGGAAAAATCCTTAAGCTTAATGTATCAGTATTTCTCGGGAAAAGATTATTTAGTATCATGCCGGGAATTGCTGATTCAACCTTCATTTGGCTTGAAGAATTCATAAAAGTTGAATCAGCCGGAGACGAGATCTGTTTTGAAAAATACCTTCCACATGCCGGAAAGCTGGTTTTGTTTAAGGTGTTTTGTGAACAGAAAGGCATGTTCTTCACGGTTTTTCGTGAGCTGGAGCAATTATCGGAGAATAATACCACAATTAAAATGCTGAATGGATTTCTTATGAAATATAATGAATTCCCATTCGGAACCATTGACTATGCAGAAATTGCAAAAGATGTTTTACTCCTGTCGGGAGCAAAACACTCATTTATTACTATTACTACCGATAAAGTTAAAAAAGTGGTAAAGGTTATAGCGACAGCCGGTGAAACAGGTGTTATGGCGAAGGTTGGCAGGATGGTCGGGTTCGAGGTAATCGGCAGTGAGTGGGAGATGGATGAATACCTGAACGCCAGTAATAATATTCGTGGTAAGCTGAACGCCATAAATTTCGATGATAAAGTATTTAAAAATATCCTGATAATACCGTTGGTTAAATTGATAAAAGGTGCTTTCGGAGTCGGAGAAATGTTCGCTATCGGCTTATATTCCGGAGAGGATATACTTGGAAGTATTGTCCTGCTGATGCCGTCGGGAAAAACGTTACAGGATTCCAAACATATTGAAATTTTCGCCCACCATTTATCATTACTAATACAGAGAAGCAATTCAGAAAAAAACCTTAAAGCCAGTGAAGAGAGACTACAGCTGGCGCTCGAGGGAAGCAGGGACAGCATATTCGACTGGGATATGCTCAATGATAAATTTACTTTTATTGGCCGTATCAAGGAGATGCTGGGATATGAGGAAGAAGAGGAAAACTGGGATAAGGCTGAGGATATCGTAGCAAAAATATATGGTGGCGATCTGGAAAAAATCTTGCGTGTAATCAACAACTTAAGCAGGGATAATCCTGGATTAAACAAGGAATACAGGGTCAAATGCAAAAATGGTGACTTCAAGTGGATCAATTCGAAAGCCAAGGTTGTGGATTGGTCTGACAAGGGAGAGCCACTGCGGATGGTGGGAACAAACAAGGACATCACCGAAAGGCATATGATGCAGGAAGCTATAAAGAACAGTGAGGCCAAGTACAGGGGCCTTTTCGAGAATCTTGTACATGGGCTGGTATTCTATCAGCCTATAATGGATGAAAATAAAAATGCTGAAGAATACCGGATCCTGGATATAAACCCGGCGTTTGAAGCTATTACAGGCTTTACAGCCGCTGATGTTGTAGGGCGGCATAAAGTAAAAAATGCGAATGGGGTGGATGATGCGGATTGCGGTGAGAAAGCAGACGGAGCAAATGTATCCGATCTCATTCAACTTCTCGAGTTGGTATCCAAAGAGAAAAATATAGAACACTATTCGTCATCATCGGGGAAGTGGTTTGACATAAGGTACTATAGCCCTCTGGACCAATACGGGGCTGCGTTTTTTGCCGATCTGACCGAAAGGAAACGCCTCGAAAATGCCCTCATAAATGCAAAGGTATTTGCAGAAGAAGCCAACAATGCCAAAAGTGAGTTCCTGGCCAATATTTCACATGAGCTGAGAACCCCTCTTAATGTTATATTAAGTGCCATACAGCTCTTCAACCTCTATCTGGGTGATGATAACCTGTATAAAAAGGACAAAGCGAAAAATCATCTGGTAGCAATGAAACAAAACAGTTTGCGGCTAATCAGGCTGGTTAACAACATACTGGATACAACGAGGATCGATGCGGGGCAATTTGAACTGCACAGGAAAAATTATGACATAATCAATGTTTTGCGAAAAATCGTTGAATCAACTGAAGTATACATGAACAGCAAAGGTTTACGTCTGGTTTTCAAACCGGAAATTGACAAGAAAATCATAGCCTGTGATATCAATACCATAGAGCGTTCTTTATTAAATCTGCTCTCAAATGCGGCCAAATTCTCGAAGCCGAGTGGGACTGTGACAGTAGGGGCCAGTCTGGAGGGAAACAAGGTCCTGATTACTGTAAAGGATGACGGAATCGGTATTGAGAAGGACATGCTCAATATGATATTCGAGAGGTTCAAGCAGGCTAACAGTTTGCTGACGCGTGAACATGAAGGCAGTGGTATCGGTTTGGCATTGATACGTACACTGATAGAGATGCAAGGCGGGACAATATCAGTCAGGAGTCAACCGGGAAAGGGAAGCGAATTTACAATAAGCCTTCCTGATGAGCTGGCTGATGAAATGCAAAATAAAGAGACGCTATACAACAATAGCGTAATTGAGAGGATAGACACGGAGTTTTCCGACATATACAGTTAGGCCGAAAGAGACCGCAACAGGCTGTAATAGGCGTCAATATGCCGCAAAAGGCCGACTCTGAACACAATTAAAACGGATTCAGGAGATGAGTGACTTGGCTAAAAGTCCACTACCTTTAACGATAATTCTATTAATATCTGCCACTTTGGCATTCCTTTCTGCAACCTCCTGCTCATATCCAAAAGATCGGGGGGACGGTTCTCAAAAAGTAGACGACTCTCAGAAACTGGAGGGGGACGGTTCTCAAAAAGTAGACGGTTCTCAGAAACTGGAGGGGGACGGTTCTCAAAAAGTGGACGACTCTCAGAAACCGGAGGGGGACGGTTCTCAAAAAGTGGATGGCTCTCAGAAACCGGACGATGTAATCCTTAATCCAGATGGGGATTCAATAGAGACCAGATTCCTTCCTCCTCAAGGGTTCTCCAGGATTGCAGCCGAACCCGGTTCTTTCTGCGAATTTCTTAGAAAGCTGCCATTAAAGCAGGATGGGACAGATGTCAAATTGTATGATGGCCGGCTGAAGACCGCCGATGTGCACTCAGCGGTAATCGACCTGGATATTGGCACACGTGATCTCCAGCAATGTGCAGATGCCGTCATAAGGCTAAGGGCTGAATACCTTTATGGCAAAGGATCATATGATAGCATACATTTCAACTTCACAAACGGTTTTGTAGCCGATTATAAAAGGTGGCTCAACGGAGAGAGGATTGCTGTTGACGGAAATAAAGCCTATTGGGTTGAGAAGACCTCATATTCAAATGATTACAGTGTTTTCAGAAAGTACCTCGAGATAGTGTTTGCATATGCCGGATCGCTGTCCTTATCACGTGAAATGGATTCAATACAAGTCGAAGAAGCACAGCCCGGGGACGTATTTATTAAGGGGGGCAGCCCTGGCCATGCGGTAATCGTTATTGATATGGCTGAAAATGCTGTGACCCACCAAAAAGTATTCATGCTTGCTCAAAGCTATATGCCTGCGCAGGATATTCATATCCTTAAGAACAATAATGATGAAAGTATCAGCCCGTGGTACCCGTTGGATTTTGGCAGTGTGCTGGTTACTCCCCAATGGCAGTTCGACAGCAATCAGCTGATGAGGTTCAGGGAGTAGACAAAGATAAGAAAATAAAAGGAGGGAAAACAGGAAAAGGACTTACATCATCGCTATATTTGTGTTAACATATTTATCATTGTTAACTCAAGATAGAGACGTAATCAATTTAACACTGCAGAAACGGGGACAGATATGAAACAACAGGTATTGAAGTCAAATATGATATTGCTGATGGCGGCTGCCATCTGGGGCTTTGCGTTTGTAGCACAGAAATCGGTGGCCGATTATTTGGGCGCTTTCACATATACAGGAGTAAGGTTTGCATTGGGAAGTCTGGTCATCCTTCCATTTTACCTGATAAGCAGGAGAAAACAAACCGATGGGAATGATACCGGCAGTGATGCTGTCAAAGGTGCCGGCAGTGGTGACCTCACACAAGGATTTGGCAATGGCCTTACCATTTTAGCGGGAATAATTGCGGGGATTGTCCTATTCATTGGTGTATCGTTCCAGCAACTGGGCCTTGTTGAAACAGAAGCTGGAAAAGCGGCATTCATAACAGGACTTTACATAGTATTTGTACCGATACTGGGAATTTTCCTCAAGCACAAAACTCACATGAACACATGGCTTGGAGCCGTCCTCGCATTGATTGGGCTTTATCTTCTGAGCATAACCGGAGACTTGTCAATTTCCCGGGGTGACCTTTTAGAACTATGCGGTGCATTCTTCTGGGCGATCCATATAATTCTCATTGATCGCTTTTCCAACTGGATAGCTGCTGTAAAGCTGGCTCTTATGCAATTCATTACTTGTTCTGTGTTGAGTATGACGACTGCATTGATCTTTGAGAAGATTGAAATTGCAAGCCTGGTACAGGCAGCTGTGCCTATTATATATGGTGGAGTATTCTCGGTAGGCGTGGCATATACATTGCAGGTATTAGGCCAAAGGCACGCAAAGCCTTCACATGCAGCCATAGTACTTAGTATGGAAACAGTTTTCGCCAGCATCGGCGGAATAATAATATTGAAGGAGAATCTTGGCATCCGTGGATATGTCGGCTGCCTTCTTATGCTGGCAGGGATGCTGTTTTCACAACTAAAGATTTTCGGCAGGAAAGCAGTAAATACAGAAAGTGCAGTAAGTCAGCAAACGCAATAAGTCAGCAGGTGCAGTAAGTCAGCAGGTGCAGTAAGTCAGTAGGTGCAGTAAGTCAGCAGGCGCAGTAAGTCAGCAAACGCAATAGGGGAAAAGTAACCTGGCCCCTGATTGGGATAAGATTCAGGGGCTATATCACATCTTGGTATAAGTGAGTTCCATCGTTTCGGGATTGAATTTAACCTTATAATTCTCTTCAATAAGCCCTTCAGAGCCATCTTTATATGATTCATAATAAATGCTTATAATCTGGCTTTCGGCATCAAAATAGTACTCTGAGAACAGGTTGCTGCCATCTCTGCCATGGAAAATGGCATTTATTTCGTCTGCCATGTCCTTTGAGGATTTGAAATCGATGATTCTAATATCATCATTCCAGGGGTTGACTTGCAGTGTAAAACTAAACTCAGTTGCATTGATGGAAAAATATACAGCAGTATAATAGTTACAATTATTCTTTCTGTAGTTTTCGATATCCTTGAATTCATCCTCTTTGGCATAGTACACCTTAGTTTCAGATGGGAAAATTGTTTTTACATAATCCTTGAATTTTGTCCTCAGGAAACTGGCATGTTGATCAAAAGCTGTGTCCCAACTGACGCCTTTTTCAGTAAAGGCAACATCAATTTTATAATCCTTTGAGGTTTGAGAAATCTGATCAGGATTGCTGGTTACAAAGCTGAAACTCATGTTGTCCATATTAAGCGAAATGGAGTTGATGGTCGCTCCAGCACTATTCATGTATACTTTTTGGATTTCTGCTGCAAGTATATCAACCTTAAGGGTTTTATCAAGAATGGAGAAGGAATTTTTCTTGAAATCGGGAAGGACCTTGTAATAGCCGCTATCAGGGACATCATCCACAGTTATGTAAAGACTGCCATCGGATGCGGTATTTGTTACTGATGTTACCTTTGCATCATCTCCAAGGAATGCTCTCATAATCATTTCAAGGGTAATAACCTTTCTGTTTCTTGTTTCTCCATCAAGTTGCCTCGTTTTGGATAATGCCGTGTCTTCAACATGGAAGGATGAAACAATTTCGGTGATGTTATTATTCATAGCCGAATTGGTGATGGTTCCGTCGGTCGCGGCATATTCACTGACTGATACAAACATGGAGTATATTTTTTTACCCTTTACTGCATCAACAGCATAACAGAGCTTATTTCTTTCGCTCGTATCCAAATAGTCGAGTAACCTGTATATGTAAAGAACATCTCCATCATTTCTGGTACTCAATGCAAGCAGCTTCGTTTTTGTATTTAAAAAAGGAGGGTTGTATTTACCAATTATGGTTTGCATTTCAGGAGTACTCGTGCCGGTAATACCTGATATGATTTCATCTCGTTCAAGGCCTGGTTCAAGCTCACCTTCAGTTGTGTAAATGCTTGCATAAGCCGAAAGCTCAGGCATATCAAGCTTAAGTACATCGAAGTTGATGTCACGGGATATGTCTTTTAGACTCCAGTTGAGTGGATATCGGAAGCTGTAGCCTTCCTCGTTATTTAAATATTCTGTGAAGTCTGAAGAAATTGTTTCAGCTACTCCAGCATCTACAGCTCCAGCATTTGCCGGGTTTTCGGTGAAAGCCAAAGACAAAGCTATCTGCCTGAATTGCTTCAAGAGAGCATCTGATGGTGAATTACTGCGACTGCGCAACTCAAGACAATAAAGCCGGTCATCATTCACAACGTAATATTGGAGCGTATAATGCTTTTGCGATACGGTACCTGAAGACATGGATGTTGTATATTCAAAGCAATAGAAATCACGGCCTGAAATTGATATCGTTTTGTCAGTTGTGACGGTTATGGGCATCGGTACAATCGCCTTGTTTAAAGCTATCTTTTCTTTGACAGGATCATAATCGCCGTCTGCCGAATCGGATTTGCCTATGGGCTCTGAAACGACAGAAAATATTGTATCGGCATCGATTTTAAAGCTTTTACTAGTCAATCTGCCGCCGATGCTGTTTTCCATATATGGAGTATATATCGATGGATACTTTATAGTGAATCCTGCTATATCATCTTTGTATTCTGAGACCCTGATATTATCACTTGTTATGGCAGGATAGACACCGGCATTTGCAAATCCGACAGCTGCTGAATCCTTAAGCACGGTAAGTTTATTCTGCTGTGTTGCCAGACCCTCAAAATTCAAATGTGACAGTATTCCTGATATAGCCCTGTCGGCGTCGGCATCAAGATTGCCTTTTTCCAGGGTGAAATAAATACTGATGACAGAGAAATCTGAAGGCACCGGAATGATAAGGTCGAGATGGGTCTTTTCTTCGCTGCCGTTAACATCTGTATTTATTATATTGTACAGGTATACATTTGCTTCCTGCCCAAATACGATATCTGATTTATCGCTGAAAACCTTCATATTGGATTCGGCCGTAGCATCACCGGATTCTCCATACAGAAAGCTTAATCTGTATAATTCAAGCGTAGCAGGAATATAGCTTTTTTTCAGTTTTACAAATTTATCAAATATCTGAGAATCGGTGGAGGTAGCATCATTATAATAATTGCGCAAAACCTCAAGAGAATCATCGTCAAGATTGGTGATGAAGATGGATGCCGTGATGCCTGTGACCTTGTCAGTCAGCAGAAGCCCGTCTGTTGACCGTTCGATTGAAAAAGGCAGCGTTGCGGCCACATCCGTTTCAAGCGCACCTTCAATCGAATATATGACATTATTATATTGTATTTTCGTCTCATCCAAAGCAGACACTCCAACACTGCAAAAGAGAAGGAGTACTACTAGAATCAATACGCCTGTAAGCCTTTTCATTTTTATGTATAACCTCATAATACATTTCTGTTATTTTTACCACGTCTATATCTACCGCTGCTATATGTTACTCTGCTATATGTGCTTCTGCTATATGGGCATTTGCTATATGTACTGCTGCTATATATACTTCTGCTATATTTACCTCGCTGGGACTGATAATTCAGTTATGAACGCAAAGCCCTGTGAATACAGAAATCTAACCTTATCATAGCAGAGGGGGCTATTGCGTACAATGGATGTAAACTACTTGTAAAACAAGTGAAATAATTGCTTAATTTTGTTTTCAGATTATGCCTTAAGAGATATACTTAAAAAGTATTGTGAATTGCGAAATATTGTGGATAATAGAAATATCCGGAGAGAAAGTTTGAGGGAGTATACAGATGCAGCAATTAACGCAGTTTGAGAAAAAACTGCAGAATCTTAAAGAAATTTTATCTGGTTATGATAAATTGGCGGTTGCTTTTTCCGGTGGAGTGGATAGCACTTTTCTTCTGAAGATCGCATCTGATGTGCTTGGAGAAAATGTCACAGCGATAACAGTGAACTCATCTTCCATTAGCAAGAGGGAGTTTGGGGAAGCATTGGAGTTCACTGCTTCGATTGGCGTAAGGCACATTATACATGAAATAAATGAATTTGAGATTGAAGGATTTTCGTCGAACCCTCCTGAAAGATGTTATATATGTAAAAAGTCAATATTCGAAGGTATAAAGGCTATCGCATCAAAAGACGGCATATACACGATAGCTGACGGATCAAATGCCGATGACCTGAACGATTACAGACCGGGCATGAAGGCACTGGCAGAGATGCTTGTGGTCAGTCCACTGCTGGAAGCGGGATTAACCAAATCAGAAATCAGGGAACTTTCCAAACAGGCAGGTCTTGCATCATGGGACAAACCAGCGCTGGCTTGTCTTGCAACCCGGATTCCATTTGGTCATCAGATAACAAAGGAAAAGCTGCGTATGATAGAAGAAGCAGAGGAATATCTTATGGGACTTGGCTTCAGACAGGTAAGAGTTCGCCATCATGGGGAAATAGCACGTATTGAGGTGGCGGCCGGAGAAAGAGAAAGATTTTGGACCGGCGGTATGAATGCAGAGACAAAATTGGCGATAATGGAAGATGTCAGCAGAAAGTTGAAGGAAATTGGATTCAGATATGTTACACTTGACCTGGAAGGATATAGAACCGGCAGTATGAACGAAGGGCTAATAAGTACTGAAGGAGTAATAGACTCTGGAGGGGTATTAGGCTATGAAGGGGTAATTAGTACTGTTGATAACGGGTAGAGGGGTTGAATGATGAGAATCGGGATTATCGGAGCAGGCAGGGTCGGTTGTGCGTTTGCTTTCGCATTGGCCGACAAGGGATTTGAGATAACCGGCGCATACAGTAAAAATCCCAAATCTGCTGATTATATAAATAACCGGCTGGAATTGGACAAGCACAGCGACAACAATTATCCATACCATCAATCATTAGCTACGATTCCGACGGTCCGGGAGTTGGTTAAAAAGAGTGATGTCCTGCTTATAACAGTTCCAGATTCGGAAATATCCAGTGCAGCCATACTGATAAAGGAATCCTGTACGACATCAGAGATAGCCGGAAGGGTTTTCATGCATTGCAGCGGGGCATCGACATCAAAATTGCTAAAGCCCTTGGAAGATGCGGGTGCATACACTGGCTCCCTTCATCCCGCCCAGACATATCCTGACAGGGAAAACTCATGGAAAAACATGTTCAACATTTGCTTCGGATTTGAAGGATCGGTTGATGCAGGCAAAAATGCTTCATTAATTGTTGAAAGGCTAAATGGAACCATGCTGGTTTTGAAGGCTGATACCAAACCTCTTTATCATGCGGCCGCCTGTGTAATATCCAACTATACAGCCACACTTGCGTATTTCGCAGGTGATCTTCTGGAAGCGGCAGGTATCGATAGAGAAACAGGCATGCAGGCATTCAGTCCGCTTTTGATGAGTACCGTCAGGAATATCCTTGAAATGGGAAGCACCAGAGCTCTTACGGGACCAATATCCAGAGGGGATACAGTAACGGTGGAAGAGCATCTGAATGCTATAAACGGAATTATGAATGACACGAAAGATAAGGATAAGGATAAAGAAAAAGAAAATGATAATTCAGATGCGTCAGGCTTGTATAAGGAAATGGGAAGGGCAACAACCAGGCTTGCGGTCATCAAAGGATCAATAAATGAAGAGAAAGCCAATGAGTTGATGGAGCTTTTGAAAGACAAGTAGAAGACATAGGAGTGGATGAAAATGAACAATGAGAAATTAAAGGAACTCCTTGAGGAAGTCAAAAATGGTGGAATGAGTGTTGATGAAGCGGTGGCGGAGCTGAAGATACTGCCATTTGAAGACATTGGTTTTGCAAAGATTGATCATCACAGACGCATACGTAACGGTTTTCCCGAAGTAATATATAGCCAGGGCAAGACAATAGACCAGATCAAAATGATAGTAGGCCGGTTGATTGAAAAAGAAAACAATATAATGGCTACAAGAGCTGGAAGGGAAGTATATGAAGCCATCAGGGAAATATGCTCCGACGCGGAATATCACGAGGCAGCAAGGATAGTGGTTGTGAAGAGAAGAGAAACCAGTCTTTCAGAAGGTGTTATCGCTGTTGTGACTGCCGGGACATCGGATATACCTGTTGCAGAAGAGGCAGCTGTTACAGCAGAGGTAATGGGTAATAAAGTAGACAGGATCTATGATGTAGGAGTAGCAGGAATCCACAGGCTGTTTGCAAGTGCAGACGCACTGATGAGGGCGAATGTGCTTGTCGTCGTAGCAGGGATGGAAGGGGCACTGGCAAGCGTAGTCGGGGGGCTGGTGGACAAGCCGGTCATTGCAGTTCCGACAAGTGTAGGGTATGGTGCAAACTTTGGGGGTTTAGCTCCATTATTGACCATGTTGAACAGCTGTGCCAGCGGAGTAGGGGTAGTCAATATCGACAATGGCTTCGGTGGCGGATATCTAGCCAGCCTGATCAACAAAAAATAGAACCAGGATCTAAGGTGCTCTAAGGGGGAACTAAGAGGGAAACTAAGGGGGACGGTTCTCAAAAACTTGAGAAATTATTACAATAAATTGTATGATATAGCATTAAGCATATTCACAAAAAAAGAACAAATATGGTATAATATGTAAATATAAGCCGTATATTGGGGGGTGCTGAAATGCCGAGAAGGGCCCGTAGAAAAAATAGTCAGAGCATTTATCACGTAATGTGCAGAAGCATAAGTGAGGTATTGCTATTCAGAAATGAATCGGACAAGGATTATTATCTTAGCTTAATAAAAAGATACAAAAATAAATATCATTGTTCGATATATGCCTTCTGTCTGATGAGCAACCATCTTCATTTACACATTGATCCGCGCGGATTTGATTTATCAAATTTCATGCAGAGCGTAGATGTTGCATATGTGAGATACTATAATAAAAAATATGAAAGGCGTGGGCCGCTGTTTCAGGATAGATTTGTAAGCAGAATTGTTGATAGTGATGGGTACAACCTTGCTGTATCAGCATACATTCATAACAATGCGAAGGATATCAAAGAGTATGATGGAAAGGAAGAAAAATATCCATACTCATCATACGGAATTTACGCAGGGATTGCCAGGGATCATAGAAATCTAATAGATATGAGCTTTATTTTGGGGTTATTCCATGAAACAAATAGAAATCGGTTTGGTAAAAGGTATCTGGAATATGTAAAAGTTCAAAGGGATAGAAAAGATCCACATGCGTCAGCGGATTGTACAAATGTATTTACAGGATTTACGGGAAGAGTTGCAAATAGTGAAGCGTTTAGCACAACTGAAGGAGCTGTCGAAGTAGCTGCAGGAGGAACTACTGAAAGTGATACCGGAGGAGCGAGCAATATAGGTTCGGAGAGAAGTGCGGAATGTGAATATCGAAGCGGAAGAAAGATTATACTTAGAAATCATTCGCCAGGTAAAATAATGACATATATATCTGGCAGGCTTATGATAAACAGGAATGGAAGCATTGGGTTGAAATCGAAAGAAAGGGTTAAGGAATACAGAGCTTTATGTGTGTATTTTATGAGAACACTATGCGGTATGGGTTATCGTGAAATATGTGAAAATATCTATAATATGACTGTATCGGGATGTTCAAGTTTGTGCAGCAAGGGATATGAGTTGGTAATTGGAAATGAGGAATATATGAAGATATTTGATGAATTATGTTGTCAAATGAACTGATAGCTGGGTGTTTCAGTTTTTCACTTTTTGAGAACCGTCCCCCTAACTTAGTCCCCCTAACTCCTCCCCCTAACTTCCTAACTCCCCTAACTTACTAACATCTTCCCCCGACTCCCCCTGACGGTTCACCTATTATACGTTTCACCAATTATTTGATGGAGGCATTATTAATGAAGATAGCATATTTTGATTGTTTTTCAGGAATCAGCGGAGATATGACCATCGCTGCATTACTCGATGCAGGTGCTGATGAAGGCCGTTTCAGAGCCCAATTGGATAAATTGAACCTCCATGGGTATGAAATCAAGGTTGGAAAGAAAATCAACAATGGAATTGAAGGCACTGATGTACAGGTATTGCTTCATGACGATGAACATGTTCACGAGCATGTTCACGAGCATGTTCACGAGCATTCTCACGATACATCTCATGAGCATTCTCACGGCCATTCTCGTGGACATTCTCAAGTGCATTCTCATGAAAGGAATCTGAAGGATATCGCGGAGATCATAAATGCCAGCAGCTTAAGCCAAAAAACCAAGGATTTCGGGTTGAAGGTCTTCCGTGAGATTGCAGCTGCGGAGGCTAAAGTTCATGGGAAGGATATACATGAGGTGCATTTTCATGAAATCGGTGCGATAGATTCAATTGTAGATATTATAGGAACTGCAGTATGCCTTGATCTTATTGGTGTTGACATGATATACTCTTCGCCATTACACGATGGTAAAGGTTTCATTGAATGCAGGCACGGCATTATTCCGGTTCCGGTACCTGCAGTTGTTGAGATGCTTTCCGGCAGCGGGATACCTCTTGTCAGTGAGGACATTGAGACTGAGCTTGTTACACCAACCGGGATGGGCTTGATAAAATGCATGGCATCAACTTTTGGTGCGATGCCGCCCATGAAGATAAACAATATTGGGTATGGCATGGGCAAAAGGGATACAGGCACCGGCAGGCTCAATGCGCTGAGAGTCATAATCGGAGAAGCATATGACCAGACGGTGCAAGGCCAGACAGCAGAAGGCCAGACATCAGAAAGCGGACAATGTGCTCATATGGCTGATGCTCCTGATAAGGTCGTCATCCTGGAGACGAACATAGACGATATGTCACCGGAAATTTTGGGTTATACAGCTGCGAAGCTCATGGATGCAGGCGCATTGGACGCATTTTTCACCCCGATCTATATGAAAAAAGGCCGCCCGGCATACATGCTGACTGTTTTAGCGGGTTTGGACAAAGAAAATATGTTGCTGGAAATTATTCTTGAGGAGACATCAACCTTTGGCGTCCGAAGAAGTATCTCCGAAAGGTATTGTATGGAAAGAAACACAGTGATGGTTGATACCGGGTATGGAGAGGTAAGAATAAAAGAAGCCTCTTTTGGGCGGATAAGAAAATACTCTCCCGAATATGAGGACTGTAGAAAGATTGCAGAAAGATCAGGGATCCCGCTGAATGAAGTATTCAGAAGGGCTACTGAAAGCTATGGTGGGAATAAGTGATATGACAGGCATAAATGAATTTGATATTGCGAAACAGGATATTTATCAGAAATTTTCTGATTACCTGAAAATAAAATATGGATCAAAGGTGTACAAACTGCCTGTCGCAATCCCAGTCTCATGCCCAGGCAGGCAATCCCGGTCTGGACTCATCGGAAAGATTAATGGCAGCATCGATAGCAGCTGTAACGACAGCGGTTGCAGTCCCTGCATTTTCTGCGGTGAAGAAGGCGCGGGCTTTGAAATGCTGTCCGATACCCTGACCGTAACCGATCAGTTGAAGCAGAATTCCACATACATTGGCGACAACTATAAAGCAAAAAAATTCATAGCCTATTTCCAAAACTACTCCAATACATATCTGCCGCTTGAAAGATTCAAGGAATACATGCTTGAAGCATGCATCGATAACATTGTCGCCATCTACATCTCGACAAGGCCCGATTGCATTAACGAAAGATATCTTGAATTCCTAAGTGAACTGAAAAGAGCCAAAGACGTTGATGTCGTTATTGAGTTGGGGCTTCAGACGGTAAACTATCATTCGCTGGACGCTCTCAACCGGAATCATGGCCTGGCGGAATTCATCGATGCCGTCCTTCGCATAAAAAAGCATGGGCTTGAGACATGTGCACACTACATTGTCGACTTGCCGATGGACAGTATCCGGGATGCTATTGAGGGCGCAAGAATAATCTCGGCTTTAGGAGTCGAACAGGTCAAATGCCACTCTTTGTTTATCCTTAAGAATACTCCGCTTGGTGATATGTATGAAAAAGGTGAAATTGCGCCGGTGGACAAAGAGGAGTATATCAACAGGATTATTACTTTCCTGGAACATCTTGACCCTGCAATAATCATACAGCGACTGACGGGAAGAGCGCCGGCCGACAGGACTCTGTTCTGTAATTGGGATACCAGCTGGTGGAAGCTACAGGAGATGGTCGAGCATAGGATGAAGTATCAAAACAGGTATCAGGGCAGACTTTTCAATTACCTCAATGGGCAAACCAGGATGAAGGAGCTTTTATAGGTTTCTAACTGTGGGGACGGTTCTCAAAAACTAAAACAGGTGGGGACGGTTCTCAAAAACTGCAACCATGCATTAATTTGATACAATAAATTCGACATAATAAAAAGAATAATTTAATTAAAAAAGAATAACGTTAAAGCGTTAATTATAAAGGAAAAGCAGAAAGAGAAATTGAAATCATTATTACATAACACATTTTGTAAGGAGACGGTAATGAACAGAATATCAAAGAACAAGGGATGGGCGGTCTTATGGTCGGCATCGGGCATAAGCTTTATATCTGGAATACTTTATGTATGGAGTGTCATCAGCAAGGAATTGATCAAGGAGCTTCACTGGACAAGCAAACAGGCATCATTGCCATATACAACGGTAACGGTAGCTTTTGTTATAGCCATGTTCATTTTCGGTAAAATTCTTGATACCAAAGGTCCCAGAATATGTGTGGTAACTGCGGGGCTCCTGATGGGTGGCGGTTTGATACTTTCGGGGTTTGCATCAGAACCGTGGATGATGGTCATGACATTTGGAATAGTTACCGGAGCTGGAATCGGCATAACCAATGTAGCAGCAACACCTTCAGCTATGAAATGGTTTTCTCCGGACAAAAAAGGCTTGATTACAGGGATTGTTGTAGGAGGAGTGGGTATTGCACCTGTATTTTTCTCCCCTGCAGCGAATTTTTTGATTAAAAGTGTTGGAATTTCCATGACGTTTATTATATTCGGAATTATAGCATTGGCAGTGGTCCTCCCACTATCAAGAATCATAACCAATCCGCCTGCAGGATATCTACATACCGATGCCATCAGCCCGACAACAGCAGCAGTAGTCACAAGTCCGGCAACAGCAGCAGTAGTCACAAGTCCGGCAACAGCAGCAGAGGTCACAAGCGCGGCAACGACAAAAGCTGCCACCAGCCCGGCATCGGTGCCTGCAATCAGGGACATGACACGTATTGAAATGCTTAAGACGGCTAGATTTTATAAGCTCTGGATAATGCTGGCCTTTTCCTCTTCAGCGGGACTGATGATCATCGGACACGCTGCCAACATCGCACGGGTCCAGGTCGAATGGGAAGGCGGATACCTCCTGGTCATTTTACTTTCAATTTTTAATGCGCTTGGAAGGCTCCTGGGAGGGACAGTATCAGATAAAATTGGCCGGGTAAACATGATGAGGGTTATCTTCCTGTTTCAGGCCGTAAATATGCTTTTGTTCTTCAGCTATCAATCCATCGTAACACTTGCAGCAGGAATAATGGTTGCCGGACTTTGTTACGGCGCTACATTTGCAGTGTTCCCCCCAACTGCTGCAGACTTCTATGGGATGAAAAATTTCGGATCCAATTACGGTACTCTCTTTACGGCCTGGGGAGTTGGTGGTGTTATAGGACCAATGACTGCTGCCAGCATCATGGATGCGACGAAAAACTATAACAGCGCATATATTGTTGCGTGCGTATTGTTGATAATTGCACTCCTGATCACATTCACCTTTAAGAATACCGCAAAGAATACTGCAAAATAAAACCGCAAAGAATACCGCAAAGAATACCGCAAAATAAAACCGCAAAGAATACCGCAAAGAATACCGCAAAATAAAACCGCAAAGAATACCGCAAAAAATACAGTAAAGAATATATGAAGCCTAATTCGGGTTTACAATGAACTGACAGTTCTATATAATAATATAATTAAAAAGCGAACCTACAGGTTCATGGTAGCATATAGCAACCGTAATAAAGATTGATGGTAATCATGACAACGGTTCGTAGCAACCGGGATAAAGAAAAGAGAGGAAAAATATGAGCAATGAACTAATTCTGGTTCTGGATTTCGGAGCCCAGTACAATCAATTGATAGCGAGGCGTGTCAGGGAATCGAACGTATACTGTGAGGTAATCCCCTGCAACACTCCTGTTGACAAAATAAAAGCAAAGAACCCGAAGGGAATCATATTCACCGGTGGACCGGCATCCGTACTGGATGAGAATGCACCGACCTGTGACAAGGGAATCTTCGATCTTGGAGTACCCATACTCGGCATCTGCTACGGCATGCAGCTGATGAGCGTCCTGCTCGGCGGAGGGGTAGAAAAGGCTGCACAGAGGGAATATGGCAAGGTGGATGTGGATCTGGACATATCCGGCAAACTGTTCGGGGATGTGGACAAGGGTACGACTGTCTGGATGAGTCACACATATCATGTAAGCAAGCTGCCAGATGGCTTTAGAAACATAGCAACTTCGAACAACTGTCCGAATGTCGCCATTGAGCATCCGGCGAGTAAATTTTATGGCGTGCAGTTCCACCCTGAAGTAGTCCATACGCCAAAAGGGAAAAAGATGCTGGATAACTTCCTGTACGAAATATGTGGCTGTACCGGCGATTGGGTGATGTCGTCATTCGTGGAGGATAAGATAAAAGAGATAAAGGAAAAGGTAGGCGACAAATCTGTCCTTTGCGCACTTTCGGGAGGGGTGGATTCTTCAGTTGCCGCGATTATGATGCATAAGGCTGTCGGAAAGCAGCTGACATGCATTTTTGTCGATCACGGATTATTGCGGAAATTCGAAGGCGACCAGGTTGAGCAGGTCTTCAGAAAACAGTTCGACATCAACCTGATAAGGGTAAATGCCGGAGAACGTTTCCTGCAAAAGCTTTCAGGAGTGTCTGATCCTGAGACAAAACGCAAGATCATCGGTGAGGAGTTCATCAGGGTATTTGAAGAAGAAGCAAAAAAGATCGGAACGGTCGATTTTCTGGTTCAGGGGACGATTTATCCGGATGTTATAGAAAGCGGAACCGGTACCGCAGCAGTGATCAAAAGTCATCACAATGTCGGCGGACTTCCGGATTATGTGGATTTTAAGGAAATCATCGAGCCTTTGCGTAACCTGTTTAAGGACGAGGTAAGAAAAGCAGGCGAGGAGCTTGACATACCCGAGGAAATCGTCTGGAGACAGCCTTTCCCCGGACCGGGACTCGCAATCAGGATCATTGGCGATATCACCGAGGAGAAGTTGGAGATCGTCAGGGATTCTGACCACATATTCAGGAGCGAGATTGCAGAGGCCGGCATGAAGCGCAGCATCAACCAGTATTTTACCGTGCTGACAGGCATGAGGAGTGTTGGTGTTATGGGTGACGAGAGGACATATGACTACACCCTCGCGTTGAGAGCTGTCACCACGACAGATTTCATGACAGCGGATTGGGCAAGGATTCCGTATGACCTCCTTGAGAAGATATCAAACAGGATAGTAAACGAGGTTAAGCACGTCAACAGGATCGTGTACGACATCACGAGCAAGCCACCAAGCACGATTGAGTGGGAATAGGCCAGAAGCTTGAAATGTATGTATCAATCTAATTGCAGGTACTAATCTGATTGCAGGTACTAATCTGATTGCTGGTATCATTTTGTATGAAGGGTTTAGGTTGAATAACATGAGACAAAAAGACCGCGAAGTTAAGGGTATAGAAAATATCGCTGAAATTATAAAAAGTTGCATGGTTTGTAGGCTTGCACTCAATGATGGAGATTCTCCATACATAGTGCCAATGAATTTTGGGATAGATATTGAAGATGGTAAGATCATCCTTTATTTTCATTGCGCCTTTGCAGGCAAAAGGTTCGACCTGATTAAAAGTAATAACAAGGCGGGTTTTGAAGTGGACCGTCCAATAAAGATGAATACTGATGATAAGGTCTGCAAGTTTTCCATGGATTATGAAAGCGTAATTGGAAAAGGTACGATAGAAATTTTGACGGAAGCAGATAAAAGAAGAGGGCTTGGAATTTTGATGCAACATCTTTCCGATGACAAGGAGTTCGAATTCGACGAAAAAGCAGTAAACGCCGTAATGGTATTTAAGCTGACCGTCGATGAGGTAACCGGCAAAAGGGTTATAAAATAGTTTAATAAGCATCATTAGGCTGATATATTGTTCTTTATAAATAACCGTGATAGATAATGTTTTCGATTATCATTTGCGGTTATTTATTATTTTCACCCGACTGTTCACGTTTTAATATTCCATTTAGAAAAATCTTTGTGGACGTATTCACTATTTCTTCATCACTAAAATTCCGGTCAACACCTACAACTACTTTATACTGTATAACAAAAGAAAAAAGAGAACCTACGTATGTTTTGGCTGCAAGCTGTAAATTAAGGGGGTTTAAGTCGCTTTTTTTCCTGGCAAGGAAATCAGCAATGAAATTTGCCACATAGCCAATCCCTTCTTTGTGATATATATTGCCAACCTCGGGGTTCTTGTTTGAATCTCTGATAATAGTACGAACGAAAGCGATTCGTTCCGGTGAGTTGAACATTTTGATATAGGCCAACCCCATTTTATAAATCAAAGTTTCGAGATCTGCTCCGGCAAACTTTTTTTCAATGTTTCTCATGTCAAAGTGAAAGGAGGTTTCTTTCATGACAGCAGAGAACAGGTCCTCTTTGCTTTCAAAATATTGATAAAGATTACCTTTGGAATACCCGGATTTTTGAGCTATCAATTCCATCGAAGTACCATCGAATCCTTTTTCTCCGAAAAGGATCAGTGCTTCCTGGATAATTGCATTTCTGTTCTTAACAAACTGCGGGTGCAGACCCTTTGCTTCCGGTATATCCAGCGCAGCAAAGAGAGCTTTTTTTCCTGTATAATAGTTGTAAATGGTAGCAGGAGCGATATTAACTTCTTTGGCTATATCTGACATCCTGGTTCCCGAATACCCTTTTTCCAAAAAAATCTTTTTTGCCGCATCCATGATCCTTTGCTGCACTTCTGAATTATGTACATCCATGTGAAACTCCTTATTATGAACTAAATGAATATTCAGTCGATATTTATTTCAGTCTAGAAGTTTCTCAACAAGATGTCAAGCAGTCTATACAAATAATTAGTCCTTAACTACACAATTCAAGCAAATTCAATGTTTTAAGCATACTACTATATTAAATTTTTAAAGTGCTTTTAAGGGGTATTTATAAGTGTATGTAAAAGCGCCTATAAAAGCGCCTAAAAAAGCGCCTATAAAAGCGCCTATTAAAGTGTTTTAAAAGTGTATATAAAGTGTGGTTAAGTTTTAATTTTTGAAAAATCGAAAAAAATGATAAAAAATAAACGAATGAATATTGACTAAACGGTTAATAGGTGATAAATTATTAATAGAGACTAACCGGACGGTCTATATTCATTCACTTAGCAATGCGAGGATTCTTTAGCAGGAGGGAGGGAAAACTGGTTCATAACTCAGGCTATTTATCTAAAAAATATAAACAGGAGGATTGTTCAATGAAAAAAACAGCATTAGCACTAATCATGGCATTGATTCTTTCCATAGGTACAATACTGTCAGGTTGCGGCAGCAGCGATGGTGGGGCTACGGCGCCAGACACCAGCAGTTCAGCACCGGAAGTCACAAGCACTAATGAAACATATACCATTCGTATCGGAACGCCAACTGTCGGAAAGCATCAGCAAAATGCCACAATGGAAGAGTTCAAAAAGAGAATTGAAGAGGCATCGAAAGGCCAGATAGTAGTTGAGCTATATCCCGGCAGCCAATTAGGTACATCCGTACAAATGATTCAGGGTGTACAGGATGGCAGCATCCAGGCAGTGTTGATTCCCAGCTCATATTTTGCATCTTTTGCGCCGGCAGTAGCAATTACAGACCTGCCATACCTGTTCGAAAGTTCTGATGAACTTTATGAGATTCTCAACAGCGAGGACAGCACTCTGAACGAGTATATGAATTCCAAAGGCTTTTTGGTAGGCGGCTGGCTGAGAAATGTTGAACGCAGTATTTTATCAAAAACGAAAATAACAACAATGGATGATTTGAACAACAAAAAGATCTGGTCACTTCCCAGTCCTACCCTTCAGGATGAATTAAAGGCTTACGGCGCTGCACCAACATCACTTGATCCGGGTGATATAGCGGTAGCACTGCAAAACGGAACAGTTGATGGAGTGGAAACAGACCCGATTTTCATGGGTACAATGAAACTGCAGGAGAGTGCAAAGTACCTGAACATGATACCGGCAAGTGCAATGTCCAACGCATTTGTATATAGTGCCGACTGGATGGCAGGCCTTCCACAGGATATTCAGGATCTGATAATGGCCACAACCAAGGCGGTTATTACCGAGTTTGAATATGACTATGTAGAACAACTGTATAAAACAAATATGGATAACTTGATGGCAGGCGGAGTAGAAGTAGTAAATCCAAGTGAAGAATTATTGAAGGAATTGAAATCAGCAGCAGCACCATTGCATGATAAATTCAAGAACACAAATGCAGACTGTGCCAAGATTTATGATGACGTCGTCGGCATGATTAACGCAAAGTAGTATTCAATCCAGGGAGGAAAACATATGAATAGAGTCATATCTGTTATGGGTGCCATAAACAGGAACTTAGTCCGGCTCGGAGCAATATTCATTTTCATCAGTACATTACTGGCAGCTGTCAACGCAATCCTTCGTTTCACTGTTGGAGCCGGTTTTCCCTGGTCAGAAGAACTATGTTCCTACTTGATTGTACTTTCGGTTTTTGTTTTAATCTCATATCTTGAGTTCACGGATAAGCAGCTATGTATAGGCGTACTCAACGGGTTTCTGAAAAATGAATCCATAAAGAGAGTCATAACAATTGTCCGTGGGTTGATCACCATGGGATTTATGGGGATGCTTGCGTATTACGGTGTCCTGGTAACCCAAAAAGCCTTCTCGCGCATGACGGTAACCTTTGTACTCCAAATGCCGCGATTCATACTGTATGGAATTGTTACAGCATGCTTTATCCTTGCCATCCTGAGTTGGATTGTAATTATCTTTTTTGAAAAAGGAGACATCAAAGAATGCTAACACAATCAATCATCATAATGATCGTCATTATTTTGGTACTGGTGGCTATCAATGCACCTATCTGGGTGGCATTGGCAGGGGCTACGGTATATCTTCAGGTCTTTGTAAACAACATGCCCATTCAGAACATGTTTACAGGACTATTTGAAGCTATGACGAAAAACAGTCTCCTGGCGGTACCTTTTTTCATCGTGGCTGGAAGTATCATTGCCAATAGTTCACTGGGAAGCCGGTTAATTAATGTTTTTATAGTACTTCTTAAAAATGTTCGCGGTGGTCTCGCCTTATCCTGCCTGGTGTCAAATGCTATCTTCGGAGCAATATCCGGTTCAGCTCCTGCCGCAACAGCAACTTTCGGCAAGGTAGTACATGAACCTCTGACAAAAGCGCATGGCAAAAAATTATCATTAGGCTTGATTACATCATCCGGGGCTTTAAGCACAATCATACCACCAAGTATCACTATGATTATTTTTGGCATTGCAACTGAACAATCAATTACCAGGCTATTTATGGGTGGGTTTCTGCCCGGACTTTTGGTGGTTGCCATTATTGGTGTTTATCTTGTTTTTGTATGTAAGGATAATGCATTTGCGGGAGAAAAAACTACACTTAAGGAAGTCGGAACAGCTTTTAAAAGAGGAATCGTAGTAATAATTCTTCCTGTTATCATACTTGGAGGGATTTACAGCGGATTGTGCACTCCTACGGAATCAGGGGCAATAGCAGCTTTGTATTCATTTATCGTAGCTGTGTTCGTACTGAAGGATATCAAGCCGGCACAATTGTTTAAGGTATTCAAGGAGTCTGCTGTAACTACGGCTCAGATATTTCTGCTGATCGGAATAAGTACGGTATTCGCCCAGGCAGCAACAGTTGCACAGATGCCTACGTTCCTGACTGAAGTATTCAGCGGATTGTCAGCATTTCAGTTCCTCATGATTCTGAATATCCTGTTGCTCATTGTCGGCTGTTTCTTCGACAGTGGCGCAGCAATACTGATTTTGGCACCAATGCTCCTGCCATCAGCATTAGCACTGGGAATCGACCCTCTTCATCTGGGTATAATTTTCACTGTGAACCTGTCAATCGGTATGTTCACACCACCCTTCGGACTTAATATATTCGTAACCCAGAGCGTACTGAAATCCAGTATGGGAGAGATATCCAAAGCACTTGTTCCATTTATAATTCTGTATGTGATCGCATTGCTTATTATTACTTATGTACCGGGGATATCACTGTTTTTACCAAACATATTAGCGGGAACTTAGGCAAAGGAAGAGGAAAAGGAGACATGGAATGAAAAGGATCGATCTGGAAAATCATTTTTACGGTCAAAGCACATTGGATGCTTTTGAAAACAGAAAGCAACCTCCAATTTATGACAAGGCAAGCAACATTATTACCTGGTCGGAATCAATTTCCATGCCGCAGGATGTCTTATTGCCCCAGTTGCTTGATTTAGCTGAAAAGCGCAGCCAAATAATGAAAGAGAACGGTGTGGATATTGCGGTTCTGAGCAGTTCGGCAGGCCCGGAGCAGCTTGATATTGATGACAGCATAGAAGTCTGCCGGAATACAAATGACACTCTGGCACAGGTCATTGATAAATATCCGGATCAATACCTGGGAAGCGCCATACTGCCTGTAAATGATGCAGGCGCTGCGTGTTTGGAGCTGGAGAGATGTGTGAAGGACTATGGTTTTGTTGCCTGGCATACACACTCCAACTATGGGGATACTGCGCCAGACCAGGAACAATACAGGCCAATTTTTAAAAAAGCAGTAGAACTTGGTGTATATGTATATTTGCATCCAAGCCTTCCGAACTACAAGCGTTTTGAGGGATATGGCTTCACAGTGGCAGGGCCTGGCCTTGGGTTTACTATGGATACTATAACCACAATAACAAGAATGATAGTATCCGGACTTTTTGACGAGCTACCTGGCTTGAAGGTGGTATTGGGACATTTGGGCGAAGGGATTCCATTCCTGCTGGAGAGAATGAACAACAGACTGAAATTCATGCCAAACCCGGACATCAAATGCAAAGAAGATATAAGCTATTACTTCAGGAATAATATTTTTGTTACGACAAGCGGCAATATGTGCAAGGAAGCTTTTGCATGCGCCAAAAATGTACTTGGTATTGACAACATATTATTTGGTAGTGATTACCCATATGAGCGGCTTGACGATATGGTGAAATTCATATCCGAAATTCCACTGACTGATAGTGAGAGAGAAAAACTCTACTACAAGAATGCTGTTGAGAAGTTGGGAATTCGAATCAAGTCTTTCGTATAAAACAATACAATTACTGCTTGGTATTCATTTGAATCAGGTTTCTATTAAAGTTGATAAAGGGACGGCAGATATCAGAAGCAAGCCCCCAAGCACCATAAAATGGGAATAATGGATAACAGCCCCGAAAGCCTCGAAAACACAAGGCTATCGGGGCTTTTTTGTCTTTTGACTTTATTTTAAAACGGTTATTAGGATTATTGATAATCGAGGACATAATATTTCTGCATAATACGTGCGATGTATTGACAGAGCACATACAATATGCTAATATTTGAAATATAAGAATGAAGAAAGGGGTGCTTTATATGGCCAATACAAATATCACTATTCGAATGGACGAAAAGTTAAAAAAACAGGCAGAGGAATTGTTTTCTGATTTAGGATTGTCTATGACAACCGCATTTATAGCATTTACAAAGCAAGCTGTCAGGGAACAGAGAATACCATTTAATATATCTCGAAATGTACCGAATGCAGAAACGATTGCCGCTATTGATGAAGTTGAGAAAATGAAGAGTAATCCTCAAGTGTATAAGGGCTATGATAATGTCGATGAGATGATGACGGAGCTGTTGAAATGAAATATACAGTGAAACCCTCAACTATTACACCAGATTGGTTGTTGGTTTACGAGCTGACAGAAAGTGACCTGATTTTATATCTTACACGAACGGGAACCCATAATGATTTGTTCTAATCATGATTCTGAGTCACAAAGGGCGAATTGCCTGAAATGTAAGCATTATTATATTACTTGGGACAATAGATTCCCATATGGATGCAAAATATTTAGCATTAAGTCCAAGCGTGTTCCATCTATCATTGTCCAACAGTCTTCAGGCATGCAGTGCCAGGGATATGAAGAGAAGGAACAAAAGTAACTGGAAGTAAGACTGAAATCAACAGGAACAGGACACAGGGATAAACAATGGAAATCATACTTAACCAGATCGCAGTATTGATGATACTTGCCATAATAGGCTTTGCAGCAACAAAGACCGGGTATCTCCCAGAGCTATCGGGTACTTATATTTCAAAATTTGTAATTAATATTACTGCACCGGCACTTATTGTCACAACAATGTCGTCGTATGAATTCACAGCAAAAACTGCAAAGGATGGCTTGTGGATTTCATTCTTCGCTCTGACTTTCATGTTTTTCGGACTGTTAATGGGTGCTGTGGCTTCCAAAGTGATGAAAATAGAAGGAGCTACGGCCAACGTATTCAAAGCACACACAATGTTGGGAAATGTGGGCTATCTGGGTTTGCCCCTGCTGAATTCACTTTTTGGTGAAAAAGGCCTCGTCTACGCCAATTTTTTCGCAGTGACCCTGGAACTGATGGTGTGGACTTTGGGTGTCTACCTGCTTAATAAGCACAATGGCATCGAATGGAAGGAAAATTTGAAAAAACTGCTGAGTCCAAGCATAATAGCCTTTACAACAGGACTTTTCCTGGCCCTGATAAATATAACACAGATTGCATCGGACTATGCCGTAGCAGGCGCGATCCATAACATACTGTTCAAAACCTTGAACCCTCTGGGCAATATCACCATTTACCTGGTAATGATATACATTGGCATATCACTGGCAGAAAACGGACTTGGCAGTATCAGTGAGATATTGAATAAGAAGCTGACGTTCAGGCTATCCTTCCTCAAGCTGATCATATTGCCGGCAACCGCATACCTGATTTTTAAGCTGTTGGGGCCTGGAATCGACCAGTTCGTAAAGACGGTGGTGATTCTGGAGCTTGCCATGCCCTGCGCAACGATAATAACGGTCCTTGCTGCACAATACGGATCGGACCACAAATTCGCTACAGAAAACGTAGTATATTCCACTCTTTTCTCAATGTTTACATTGCCTGTAGTTCTGTATATCCTGAACACCTATCCCTTATAGGTCCCCCTTAGATCCTAAGTTTTTGAGAACCGTCCCCCTTAGTTTTTGAGAACCGTCCCCCTTTAGTTTTTGAGAACCGTCCCCCTTCAGTTTTTGAGAACCGTCCCCCTTATAAGTTTTTGAGAACCGTCCCCCTTCGGAGGTAGCTACCTTATCCCCCGGGTTACCCCTTTGGAGTCCTCTGCCCCTTGAAACTCCCAGTTTTTGAGAACCGTCCCCCTAAAATTCCCCTAAAAATAACTCAAATAATACGAATAATAAACAGAGAAAAGTAAATATTGTTCGCTTTTTCTAATCTCTTTCATTGACATTCACTTTCTCTTTTGATAGTATTATTAATGTAATTCATGACTTTGAAAAAAGCTTTGAAATGCCTTGTATGAAGGCGTTTCCAGAATACATCCATTTATGTTGATTTTACTGATGACAAGGTTTACTTCATTTCTGAGGCTTCCAAGCAATTGGTTGTTTCAGTGTCTGGAAGGGACAAAAGTACGAACGATCGCCACTTTTTCGTTTCAGTTACCGGACAGCGACTTTGTCGGACTTTGTGAGAAGTCCGTATTAAGTAATTCCTACATTTTATGAGAGGGGTAATCAAATGGATAGGTTTTTTAAGCTTACAGAACACGGAACCACCGCCAAAACGGAAGTGCTGGCAGGATTCACAACATTTGTGACCATGGCGTACATAATGTTTGTCAATCCGCTTATCCTTTCCAGTACAGGAATGGATCAAAAAGCTGTTTTTGTAGCAACCATCCTCGCAGCAGCAATTGCAACCTTTATCATGGCATTCGTTGCCAACGTGCCTTATGCACTGGCTCCCGGCATGGGCCTCAACGCATTTTTCACCTACACGGTTTGCCTCGGTATGCAGATTCCCTGGCAGCAAGCTCTCGGCATTGTTTTTATCTGCGGTATCATTAATATAATTATAACTGTAACAAAGATCAGAAAAATGATAATCTATGCAATTCCCCAATCGCTGCAGTATGCGATCAGCGGTGGTATCGGACTCTTCATCGCGTATATAGGATTCATGGATGCTCACCTGTTGGATTTCACTCCCAACAGCGAACCAAATGCAATCGGCCAATTTTCAAACGTAGTACCCTCACTGGTTAATTTCACAGATCCCGCATCCGTCCTGACAGTTATAGGTTTGGTAATCATAATCGTCCTTATGCTTCTCAAAGTCAAGGGCGCTATACTCATAGGCGTTCTGGCAGCAACAGTCATCGGTATCCCGATGGGTGTTACCCAGGTTCCGGAATTTACAGCGGCTTCCTTCATTCCCCCCAGCCTTGCACCGACTTTCCTTCAGCTTGATATAGGCGGGCTGTTCGCAGATCCTTCCCAGCTGTTAAAGATATTGGCACTTATTCTTGCATTCAGCCTTTCGGATACCTTTGACACCATCGGAACCTTCCTTGGTACTGGTCGCAAAACCAAAATATTCGATCAGATGGACGAAGAATCCCTTGAAAAAGGACACGGCTTCTCTTCAAAACTTGACAAAGCACTTTTCGCAGATGCTACTGCAACCTCTGTTGGCGCACTCTTGGGAACAAGCAACACCACAACATATGTTGAAAGCGCATCTGGTATTGCTGCAGGCGGAAAGACAGGCCTGACTTCAGCGGTAGTCGGAATTCTCTTCATACTCTCTTTGTTCATCTCGCCGATAGCCCTCATGGTGCCGATGGCAGCTACAGCTCCGGCGCTGATTGTTGTCGGTATACTAATGATGGAATCACTTACCAAAATCAAATGGGATGAATTCGAAGAAGCTGTTGCAGCTTTCTTTACCGCAGTCATAATGCCTTTCAGCTATAGCATAGCTACCGGCATAGCAGTTGGTTTCATATTCTACGTATTAATCAAGTTAGCAAAAGGAAAAGCAAAGGAAGTACATCCTATCATGTATATCGTTACTGCGCTGTTCCTGCTCAAATACCTGATTGATGCACTCAGACTTGTATAGGCATCCGGCAAAAATATAGGGAAGTCCGCACCCGCGGACTTCTCATTTACAGAAGCTCAAGGATAGGATTGCAAGCTGTGAAATGAGATCGATCACAATCGACCACATTAGTTCCTTGAGCCGCTGTAAATGGGAAGTCCAATTTATTTTTAACAGGTAATAGATAATAGATATATGAAGATAAAGCAAAATTATAGTAAGGCAAAATTATAATAAAGCAAAATTATAGTAAGACAAATTTTCAGTTTTTATGGAGGCAATAATATGTACGTATCTAAAGATCCTGTTGTAGCAGTTGTTATGGGAAGCGATTCGGATTATCCAACCTTGAAGGGTTGCATAAAAATACTCAGGGAATTCGGAATAATGGTCGAGGTAATGGTCTGTTCAGCCCACCGGACCCCGGACAAAGCGGCTGAATTTGCCAGAAATGCTGAGGCGAACGGCATCGATGTTATTATAGCGGCAGCAGGAAAGGCCGCGCATCTGCCGGGTGTGCTGGCAGCATTCACGCCTCTGCCGGTAATTGGAATACCGATCAAGTCCTCAACACTTGACGGTATGGACTCACTGCTATCGATAGTGCAGATGCCGGCCGGCATACCGGTGGCGACTGTTGCAATCGATGGCTCCGAGAATGCAGCGCTGTTGGCCGTACAGATACTTTCAACAGCACATGCAGAGTTAAGAGTAATGATGAAGGAATATAAAAAGAAGCTGGCTGAAAAGGTTGAGGAGAAGAATGTGGCGCTCAGGGAAAAGCTGGCGGAAGACGGATTGCAGGATGGCTGAGCGATGGCAGAGGGTAGATTAACGACAGGGACGGATTGCAGGATAGATTAACGACAGCGACGGATTGCAGGATAGATTAGCGACAGCGGCGGTAAGAAATCAGGCAAATAAAAGTAGACAAAAAGAAGAAATATAAGGGATAGGAAATGGGGTATATATATGACAACGGAAAATGATATTCAGTTTGGGAAATTGAAGGAAGAATGCGGCGTATTCGGTATTTATAATAAAGACCATCATGATGTTGCGCGCCTCACCTATCACGGACTTTATGCGCTTCAGCACAGAGGACAGGAAAGTGCCGGCATCGCAGTCAATGATGAGGGAACGATACTCCAGCATAAAGACATGGGACTGGTGCCGGAAGTCTTTGATGAGGTAGTACTTAACCACCTTAAAGGACGAATCGCTATAGGCCATGTGCGTTATTCAACAACCGGAGCAAGCATGAGGGAAAATGCACAGCCGATGGTGGTAAAATACCGTAATGGGCAGTTGGCTCTGGCTCACAACGGAAATCTTGTGAATGCCACAGAACTGAGAAACAGGATGGAGGACGACGGCGCCATATTCCAGACATCAAGCGACACAGAGGTCATTGCCAACCTTATATCCAGAAACCGGGTGGGCAATGATAATATTGAAGATACATTTGTCAAAATGATGAAAGAAGTCAAAGGCTCCTATGCCCTTGTTATTCTAACACCCAAGAGGCTAATAGGTATCAGGGACCCTCTTGGTATAAGGCCTTTGTGCATTGGGAAAGTAGGAAATTCCTATGTGCTGGCATCAGAGTCCTGCGCGCTGGATGCGGTAGGCGCTGATTTTATCAGGGATGTGAACCCGGGCGAGATAGTCCTCATTGGCGATGAGGGATTGACATCGGTGCAGACCGAGGTAGACGGGCAATGTCGTCTTTGCATATTTGAATTTGTTTATTTTGCACGGCCGGACAGTATAATAGACGGCTGCAGTGTCCACAGTGCAAGGATTGAGGCGGGCAGGCGACTGGCAATCGAGCATCCGGTGGAGGCTGATGTAGTCATAGGTGCACCGGACGGCGGTTTAAATGCAGCGCTGGGTTATTCAAGAGAATCAGGGATACCATATGGACAGGGGCTGCTGAAGAACAGGTACGTGGGCAGAACATTCATCCAACCGGAGCAGGGACAGCGCGAAGCCGGTGTAAGAATAAAATTTAACGCCATGAAGAATGAAATAGCAGGAAAAAGAGTTATAATGGTAGATGACTCGATAGTACGTGGCACGACAACAAGAAGAATAGTACAGATGCTGAAAGATGCGGGAGCCAGGGAAGTCCATATGAGGGTAAGTTCACCTCCATACAAGTTCCCCTGCTATTTCGGTATAGATATATCATCGGCGAAGCAGTTGGTGGCATCCAGACATTCTGTAGATGAAATAAGGGAGATAATTGGAGCCGACAGCCTGGGATATCTGAGTCTGGAAGGATTGCTGCAGCTGCCCATAGGTTCGGCGGGATCCAATTGCGGATCGTTGGGTACATGCTCCGGTTCCACGGGTTCCGGTTTAGAGGATTCCAATAAAGGTTTCTGCACCGCCTGTTTCAATTCCGACTATCCGATAGCAGTGCCGGAAGAAACGGATAAACTCTCCAGCAAAAGGGCGTAGTAATTATAGGGTAATTATAGGGGGACGGTTCTAACTAATAACTAATGGGGACGGTTCTCAAAAACTGAAGTTATACTAATAACTAATAACTAATGGGGACGGTTCTCAAAAACTAGAGATAAACTAACTAATGGGGACGGTTCTCAAAAACTGAAGTTAAACTAACTAATGGGGACGGTTCTCAAAAACTGAGGTAAGAAAATAGGAGGATATGATAGAATGGCAACATATAAAGATTCCGGTGTGGATGTTGAGGCTGGATACGAAGCTGTCAGACTTATGAAGGATGATGTGAAAAGAACCTTCCGGCCGGAAGTTCTCACAGATATCGGAGGCTTTGGCGGGCTTTTCGCTCTCGGAAAAGACAAATACGAGGAACCGGTATTGGTATCTGGAACGGATGGAGTTGGTACCAAGCTTAAAATAGCATTTTTAATGGATAAACATGACACCATCGGCATAGATTGCGTTGCAATGTGTGTTAATGATATTGTCTGCGGAGGCGCGGAGCCCTTATTCTTCCTGGACTACATCGCCCTTGGCAAAAACAGGCCGGAGAAGGTAGCAGCAATAGTCAAAGGTGTTGCTGAAGGCTGTGTCATGTCAGGCTGCTCGCTGATAGGCGGAGAGACGGCTGAGATGCCGGGTTTTTACCCTGAAAACGAATATGACGTCGCCGGGTTTGCTGTCGGAGTCGTGGACAAGAAAAAAATCATCGACGGTAAATCCATCAAGGAGGGTGACGTCCTTATCGGCATCCCATCTTCCGGATTGCACAGCAACGGTTATTCCCTGGTAAGAAAGCTGCTCAGTCCATCCGAGGAGAAAATGGAGCAGTACATAGAGTCATTTGGCACCACACTTGGAGAAGAGCTGCTGAAACCGACACGAATCTATGTCAAAACGATACTGGACCTGAAAGACAAATATGCCCTCAAAGGCCTTGCCCACATAACCGGCGGTGGCTTTATAGAAAACATCCCCAGGATGATTCCTGAAGGTTTAAGGGTCAGCATAAAGCTTGGCTCATGGCCGGTTCTTCCAATCTTCAAACTGCTGCAGGAGCTTGGTGAGATAAAGGAAAGGGATATCTACAACACCTTTAACATGGGCATCGGTATGGTAATAGCGGTGGACAGGGAAATTGCCGAAGATGTAGTCAAATACCTGGACAATAATTCTGAAAAAGCCTACATCATTGGTGAAGTAATAAAAGGAGAGGCTGGGGTCGATCTATGCTGAGACTAGGTGTTATGGTTTCCGGCGGAGGGACAAACCTCCAGGCGATAATCGACAAGATAGCGAGCGGCTACCTTCGGGACTGCAGGATTGTCACTGTAATGTCAAACAGGGGCGATGCACATGCCCTTCAAAGGGCAGCGGACAATGGCATCCCTTCATGCGTAATCGCCAGGAAGGACTATGCAACTATCGGGGGCTTTGACAAGGCGATGATCGATCATTTCGAAAAAAACGAAGTCGATCTGATTATAATGGCGGGTTATTTGGCAATGGTCGGCGAGGATTTTCTCAATCATTTTAAAAACAAGATAATAAACATACATCCATCGCTTATCCCATCTTTTTCCGGCAAAGGCAACTATGGCATAATCCCGCATCAGAAAGCACTGGAATACGGTGTGAAAATCACTGGTGCGACTGTCCATTTCGTAGAACTGGAGTATGATTCAGGACCGATAATCCTTCAGAAAGCAGTTGAAGTCAAGGAGGGTGATACACCTGAGATGCTCCAGAGGCGTGTGATGGAAGAGGCTGAGTGGGTCATACTGCCTGAAGCCCTGAAACTGTTCTCCGAGGGCAGGATCAAGGTGGAAGGCCGCAATGTCAGGATCGAGAGGGATTACATAGACATAGACCAGATGCTGCTGGATGATGATGAGTTTAATTTCATAACAGGTGGACGGTTCTTAAAGAAATAACCATGGTAACCAGGGGGATAACTAGGGGGACGGTTCTCAAAAAGTGAAAAATGAGGGGGACGGTTCTCAAAAACTTAGGGGGACGGTTCTCAAAAAGTGCAAAAAGTGAACAAATCAGGAGGAATTTATATATGATAAAACGCGCATTGATAAGTGTTTCAGATAAGGCTGGCGTTGTGGAACTTGCAGCCGAACTTCAAAAAATGGGAGTCGAGATAATCTCAACCGGAGGGACGGCCAAAGCCCTTTCCGACGCTGGAATCAAGGTTGTCAACATATCGGACGTCACCGGCTTCCCCGAATGTCTGGATGGCAGGGTCAAAACACTCCATCCCAAAGTGCACGGCGGGATTCTGGCCATGCGGGCGAACCCGTCCCATATGAACCAGATAAAAGAGCTGGGCATCGACCCCATCGATATGGTAGTAATAAACCTGTATCCGTTTAAACAGACAATACTCAAAGGCCATGTCGAGCTTGAGGAGGCCATCGAAAACATAGATATCGGCGGACCGACAATGATAAGGGCGGCTGCAAAGAATTATCAGGATGTGGCGGTAGTTGTCGACCCGGCTGATTACAACATGCTCCTCGATGAAATCAAATCAACCGGCGATGTATCAGCCAAAATGAAATTCAAGCTTGCCTACAAGGTTTTTGAACATACCAGCCATTACGACACTCTGATCGCCAAATACCTGAGAGATCAGCTGAAGGAGCTGCAGGGAGAGGAGTTCTTCCCTGAAAGCCTGTCCCTGACTTTTGAAAAAGTCCAGGAGATGAGATATGGCGAAAATCCACACCAGAAGGCTGTTTTCTATAAGGAAATCGGCGCTAACACGGGATGCATGACAAATGCCAAACAGCTCCATGGCAAGGAGCTTTCATTCAACAATATAAATGATGCCAACGGCGCCCTGGAGCTGCTGAAGGAGTTCGAACGTCCGACTGCAGTAATTGTGAAGCATGCGAACCCATGCGGCGTCGCAAGCGGCGAGAACATAGCGGAAGCATATACCAAGGCATACGAAACTGATACGGTTTCGGCTTTCGGCGGTATAGTTGCGGTCAACAGGGAAATCGATGCCGCTACTGCCGAAGAAATCGGGAAAATATTCTATGAGGTTATAATCGCACCTTCCTACACCAGCGATGCGCTGCAGATTCTTGAAAAGAAAAAGAACATCAGGCTGCTGCTGCTGGAGGACATATCAGCTAAGCTGCCGGCTGGAACATATGACATGAAGAAGGTGTCGGGCGGATTATTAGTGCAGAACTACAACAGCGCGCTGGTCAATATGGATGAAATAAAATGCGTAACCGAAAAGCAGCTTGAACCAGGGATGCTGGAAGACCTGCTCTTTGCAATGAAGGTGGTCAAACATACCAAATCCAATGCGATCGTACTGGCGAAGGGAAGCCAGGTTGTAGGGATCGGTCCTGGGCAGATGAACAGGATAACATCCCTGAATATCGCAGTCAACTATGGAGGGGAGAAATGCAAAGGCGCGGTTATGGCCTCTGATGCGTTCTTCCCATTCAACGATTGCGTTGAGGCAGCCGCAGCTGCAGGTATAAAGGCCATAATCCAGCCAGGCGGCGCCATGAGGGATCAGGAATCAATCGATGCCTGCAACAGGCATGGAATCGTTATGATGTTTACAGGAATCAGGCACTTTAAGCACTAATATAGTTAGAACTTCGAGGGGGACGGTTCTCAAAAAGTGAGCAAAATGTATAGATATAATTGGAGGAAATAACGGATGAAGGTTTTGGTTGTTGGTGGCGGAGGTCGTGAACACGCACTTGTGTGGAAGATTGCCCAGAGCCAGCGGGTAGACAAGATTTATTGCGCGCCCGGCAATGGAGGCATAGCGGCTATTGCAGAATGCCTGCCGGTTAAGGCCACAGACATAGAAGGCATGATTGCGGCTGTAAAGGACAAAAAAGTGGATCTTGTCATGGTCGCCCCCGATGATCCTCTGGCAGCCGGAATGGTGGACGCAATGGAAAATGCGGGCATACGCGCTTTCGGTCCTAGGAAGAATGCGGCCATCCTCGAGAGCAGCAAGGCCTTTTCAAAAGGATTAATGAAGAAGTATGGCATTCCGACCGCAGCATACGAGGTGTTCGACAACAGCGAACATGCCATAGAATATCTGAAGCATCAGGAATACCCCATCGTCATCAAAGCCGACGGCCTGGCTCTTGGTAAAGGAGTCATCATCGCCAACGGGTTTGACCAGGCACAGGAAGCTGTCAATAGCATGATGACAGACAAGGTTTTCGGAAATGCCGGCAGCCAGGTTGTCATAGAAGAGTTTATGACCGGGATGGAGGTAACCATTCTTGCATTTACCGACGGCAAGACAATCGTTCCCATGGCCAGCTCACAGGATCACAAAAGGGCATATGACAATGACATGGGCTTGAACACAGGCGGTATGGGTACGTTTTCACCCTGCAGCATATATGATGAGAAAACTGCAGAGTACTGCATGGAGAAGATATTCAGGCCGACGATAGATGCCATGATGAAGGAAGGCCGGCAGTTCAAGGGCGTGTTGTATTTTGGCCTTATGCTGACTGAAAAAGGGCCGAAGGTAATTGAGTACAATGCAAGGTTCGGCGATCCCGAGGCGCAGGTAGTGCTGCCCAGGATGAAAAATGATATAATCGAAGTGTTCGAGGCGGTCATAGATGAAAAACTGGAAACCATAAAATTCGAATGGGACGACAAAGCCGCAGTATGTGTGGTTATGGCGTCCGGCGGATATCCGGGAAGCTATGCAACGGGCTATGAAATCACCGGGATAGAAGCGGCAGAAGCCCAAGGCCTGATGGTGTTTCATGCAGGAACCAGAATTGAGGCGGCAGCCGATGACAAAGCGGATGCTGCCAAACAAACTGACGCCAAATCAACAAGGCTTGTGACATCCGGCGGCAGGGTGCTTGGAGTCACTGCGGTTGCAGACGATCTCAAAGCTGCCATCGCTAAGGCATACGAAGGCGTCGCCGCTATCAGCTTTAAAGATATGCATTACAGGACCGACATCGGCAAAAAGGGTTTATAAGGAGCCTTAAACAATTATGAAAATCGGGATTATGGGCGGAACCTTCAATCCGCCCCATTTTGGGCATCTGTTGGCGGCTGAGGCAGCAAGAGAAGGCCTTGGACTTCAAAAGGTGCTTTTCATCCCAACAGGCAATCCGCCACATAAAAATGACAATGAACTGGCAGAAGCTGTCGACAGGTTCCACATGGTTGAGCTGGCAGTAAGCTCAAATCCGTGGTTTGAAGCCATCAGGATCGAGATCAACAGAAAGGGCAATACCTATTCGGTAGATACCCTGAATGAGTTGAAAAAGGTTTATGGCAACGATGTGAGCCTATATTATATAGTTGGTGCGGATATCGTAAACGAACTGACCACCTGGAAGAATTATGAGACAGTATTCTCCCTGTGTGAATTCATTGCAGTCACAAGGCCCGGTTTCGATATACATTCACTGTCTGAACCCATCAGGCAATTCATTTCGGATGATTTGCTCAAGCTCCGGATCATGAAGATTCCCATGCTGGAAATATCATCGTCGGATATAAGGGAGCGGTTAGGGGAAGGCAGGTCTATCAGGTATCTGACGCCGGATGACGTCGAAAAATATATAGCAGAAAACAGATTGTACATCAACGACAGGTAGCAAGTTAAGGATGAATATGGGCAACAAGTTAAGGATGATTAACATGGACAAAACATATATATTGGACAAAGTTGAAGCAGGCAAATTGAACAACATAAAACAGCAGATAATTGATGATATATCCGTAAAACTCAAGAGCAATATTTCTGAAAGAAGATATAAACACTCAATAAATGTCATGAACTGTTCAATAGAGCTTGCTGCGCATCATGGCGCTGATATCTGGGAGGCCGCACTTGTCGGGCTTTTGCATGACTGCGCACGGGATATCAGAGATGAAGAAGCCATCAAGCTATGTGACCGGTATGGGATTGAAGTGGACCAGGTATCAGCCATCCAGCCGGACTTGCTTCATGGGAAACTTGCCGCTTTCCTGGCAGTCGAGCTTTACCTGAAGGATTTTTCTGATGGGGACGGTTCTCAAAAACTGCTCATTAATCAGCAATCCCTCGCATCGATACTCAACGCCATAAGGTATCATACCACGGGACATCCAGGGATGTCTCTGCTCGACAGCATAATATTCATCGCAGATTTCATCGAGCCGGAGAGATCATTTCCATCAGTAGATATAATCCGCAAAGCAGCTTTCGAGGACTTGGACAAAGCCGTCCTGATGGGTATGGACAGCACGGTCAATTACGTCCTGGGAAAAGGCAGGCTGCTGCATCCGGACACTATATACACCCGTAATTGGGTAATCATGAAAATGCATGGGCAGGTATAAAAATATGACAACGAAAACGAAGCAAAATTCAAAAATATCAAAAATATCAGAAAGTTCAAAAAGTTCAAATAAATCAATAAGTAAATTCTTGTATATAGCAGGCACGGTCATCCTGGTTGCCATGATCGGGATCTGCGCATACAACTTTGCAAAGGATGCCCGTACTTTCCAGCTTTCAATGCTATTCCCGTCAACCGCGTCGAAGACAGACTCCGGGTCTGCAGATAAGAGCGCTGACAGTTATTCGACGTTGAAATACAACAAGGACAGCAATGATGCTGGAAGCAACGGCAGCGGCGTAAGCGGCGGCAGCAGCGGCAGTACAAGCAAGGATAGTAATTCTGCCAGCGCCACATCGACAAAAAGCACGGCATCTCCAACTCCGACCACGGCAACTGTCATACCCACCGGTGAGCCATAACGCTACCTTAAAAAACCAAATATTTACAAAATCCTCTTGCCTTACAGTGCGAAATGGGATATAATGGCAGCATCAAATATATTTAAGGTGGAGGGGACAGCTATGGATAATGACCAATTGCTTGATGCGATTAAAGATATGTTTGAAAATGCAATATACGACATGAACAGAAAAAATGGAATACTACTGGAGAGAATGGAAAGTAAAATTGAGTTGCTGGCTGAGGGGCATGGAATTCTTAATGATAAACTGGACAGTCTGGAAACAAAGCTGAACCGGTTGGAAGCCAGAATGGACCGAATTGAAATCAAACTGGATCGCATTATTATCAGAACAGAAGGGTTGGTAACCGATATGGTGGAGGTAAAGGATTGTGTGATATCCGAAGACCCCAGGCTTACCAAACACGATTTGATTCTGAAAGGTATAAGACAATAACCAAGACATTCCGATACTCGACACAATAACCTCGGCATTTCAATACTCGACACATTAGCCTCGACATTTCAATACTCGACAAACAAATCAGTTCATCTTGTTCAATGCCTTACTTACAGGCATTGACTTTTTTTTGCCCATGTATTATAGTGGTACTAAAAGAAACCACTAATCGCAAACATGCAATACAGAACAGCAGGAGCAATGAATAAGGCAAGTACAATGAGTAAGAAGCAAGAGCAACGAGTAAACGCAAGAACAGTGAGTAAAGGCAAGAATGGAGGTGCTCAAGGTGGATATATACGAAAGCTTGATGAAGGCCGGTTTTACGCGGCATGAGGCGATGCTTTACGTCACACTCTGCAGGGAAGAATCGCTGACCGGTTACGAGGCGGCAAAAACGTCCGGCATCCCACGCTCCAATACCTACCTGGCCCTGGCCGGACTGGTGGACAAAGGCGGTGCAAGGCGCATCGACGGCGATGTATCACGGTACGCAGCAGTTCCCTCCAATGAACTGGTCTTCAGCCTTCGGAAGGACATGGAACAGGTCTACAGGTTCATAGAAGAAAACGTGCCTGCCTATGAGACTACCGGCGAGCCTTATATGACCATCACCGGAAAACAGAATGTTATCAACAAAATGTGCCATATTATAAGCATCGCAACTGAGAGGATATACATATCAACATCTCCAAGGGAACTGGAGTATGTGATGGATGAATTGTCGGATGCCAGGGACAGAGGCCTCAAGGTGGTAGTGATAAGCCCCAGCCTCCCCGACGGTTTCAACACCGAAAAAATGATCACCTATTGCAATGAGAAGCAGCCGGGCCAAATCAGGCTGATAGTGGACACTTCCCATGTACTGACCGGAGAAATCAACGAGACAGGGCGGTCCGACTGCCTGTATTCGAAGAACAGCAACATGGTACAGTTGATAAAGGAATCCCTGACCAATGAAATCAAGCTGATACAGCTTAACAAGAAATAGTGAAACCAATAACGAGCCCAAGAAATAGCAATCATAGAAAATTTGAACCCAAGAAATAACGAACCTGGAACTTATAACGAACATGGAACTTATAAAGCAAGCAATCTACAGGAGGTAGTGAACATGAAAAACTATTTTACCAAGCAAACAGGCTTCTTTGGAAGCACAACCCCAACCGAATTGTTAGAACGTTTCGGAAGCCCGCTATATGTCTACAACGAGGCGATCCTGCGTGAAAGAAGCCGCGAGATGGCAGGCCTTGTGAAATATCCTGCTTTCAAATCCAATTACTCCATAAAGGCCAATTCAAACCTGGAGTTGCTCAAGATAATCAGGGAAGAAGGCCTCCACGCTGACGCAATGTCGCCCGGAGAGATATATGTCCTGAAACTGGCCGGTTACAAGCCGGAAGAGCTCTTCTATGTCAGCAACAATGTATCTGCCGAGGAGATGAAGTATGCAGTGGACAACGGCGTTCTCGTCAGCTGCGACTCGCTGTCCCAGCTTGAGACCTTCGGCAGGAATTTCCCGGGACAGACGGTGGCAGTACGTTTCAACCCGGGAGTAGGCGCAGGACATCATGAAAAAGTTGTGACAGCGGGCAAAAACACAAAATTCGGTGTAAATATGGATCTTATTCCTGAGGTCAAAAGCATCCTGAAAAAATACAACATCAGGCTGGCAGGCATAAACCAGCATATAGGCTCGCTCTTCATGGAGGCCTCTCCGTACATTGAAGGGGTGAAGTCGCTCCTGAAAATCGCAGAACAGTTCGAGGACCTGGATTTCGTCGATATGGGCGGAGGCTTCGGGATACCTTATCACAAGCAGGAGAGCCAGGCCAGGCTTGCACTGGCTGATACTACAAAGAGGCTGACAGCCCTGCTCGAAGAATGGGCAGCTTCATACGAAAAATCATATGGCAAAAAGATAACCTTCAAGATGGAACCCGGACGGTATATCGTTGCTGAAAGCGGAGTGCTGCTCGGCTCGGTATATTCGGTCAAACAGAATTCAGGTAAGACATTTGTCGGAACCGATCTGGGATTCAATGTACTGGCAAGGCCGATGATGTATGATTCCCACCATGATATAGAGGTGTACAGGGATGACAGGCTGGTCGAGGAAACCGACAATGCCGAAATTGCCTCAGTAGTTGGAAATATCTGCGAAAGCGGTGACATTATAGCAAAAGACAGGCTGCTGCCCGAAATCAAGGAGGGTGACATCCTGGGAGTAATGGACGCCGGTGCTTACGGTTATTCCATGTCCTCCAATTACAACAACAGGCTGAGGCCGGCGGAAGTACTGATATGCCTGGATGGATCGGTGCGTTTGATACGCAGGAGAGACACCTTCGAGGATATCGTCCGGAACTTTTAATCATTATAAGTCATAAGGCAGAGTAAGTCAGAGGCTGGGGTTTTTGACCGGCAATATTAATCAAGGCAGCCAGAGGGGCGGAGCAGTAGCGGACTTTCCTAAAACAGATGACGCTATCCCGTTCCTTTATTTTTTATGTTGTGTGAAAAGAGGGGTTACTGCAGATTTATTCCCAATATCCGCGTAGTGCGTAACAAGGCCGCGAATTGGTTTAAAGCAGGAAATAGCTTGATTTTGACATTTTTTAGGTATATTATAGTAAATATAAATTGTTGTTTTTATATTCTGGTTATTTTAAGTTATTTATGTCTAAAAAAAGAATTTGATGGTATAACACTAATGAGATTAAACAAGCTATTTTTGGTAGGAACACTGATTTGGATGGGGGTCATATATTTTTTTTCGTCGCAAACAGCCACAGAATCCAGCAGCCTCAGCCTTAATATTTCGTCGGACATTTTGACGATACTTAACAACCTCGGTATGACAGCGGGGAATGATTTGCTTAAGGTTGAAAATGCGGGATCGTTCAACGGCATAATAAGGGAAGTCGCACATGCCTCGGTTTATTTTCTGCTATCGGTTTTTGTAGTCAACATATTTGGCACCAAAAAGAGCACCGGCGCCACAGCGAACACCGGCACTACACCACGCACCCGCACCACAGCCCGACGCCTGAGCCCATACATAATTGCGTTCCTGATTTGCGCAGCATATGCCTTGTCCGATGAGATACACCAGTTATTCGTTCCCGGAAGGGCATTCGAGCTGTTTGACCTGATGATGGATTGTATTGGTATTTTGGTAGGATTATGCTTTGTAAGAGGCGTCAGCGCATTAAGGCTGAGACGTATCGATGTGTAAATAAACATATTAAAATATATATATAATTCATAAATTTGGAAAATTTATTGACTTTTTATACTAAATATATTAATATATACCTACAAATGCTAAAATAATACATAAGTTGCTTTTAATTGCTATATTTATGCACACGTTCGACATAAAGATACTTATGTACACATACAGAGAGATCCAGTTCACAGCAGTACACGAATGATTATAGATAAGCGAAATGGGATGAAAAAATTATGAACAGCAGACTGGATAATTGGTATGTACTGTTCGTTTTGACGGGGGAAGAGGATAAGGTCAAGGAAAGATTGAGATACCGACTTTCGGATGGTTACGGTCTGTATGTTCCGAAACGTAAGATCAGGGAGCGTAAGGGCGGTATCTGGAAATGTGAAACAAAGGTTCTTTTCCCGGGGTATGTCCTGCTTAAAGGGGACATGGATGTAAATACATATTACAATTTGAAAAACGTACCTAACCTTCTTAAGCTGTTAAGGTCGGGGAAAGATTTCATCAGTGTTGAAGACAACGAGATATCAGTTTTGTCCAAGCTTATAGGTTATGATGAGACAATCGGTTTTTCCAGTGTCCTGTTGGAAAACGGCAGGGTACGAGTAATAGATGGTCCACTTTTTTCACTGGAAGGGCAAATCGCAAGTATCGACCATAGAAAAGGTCGTGCTAAGGTAAGGCTTGATTTCCTCGGGGAGGAAAGAATGGTCGATTTGGGAGTGACAATCCTGGAACCAGCCTGAATGCGATAACGTAAAAATGAATGGAATCCATAACAAACCATGATCCCCTTTTGGTGTTTCGGCCCTAAAGTGGGATGATGGTGTTCACCGCTTTTTTTGTAGTTCGTTTAGCAGATGGAGAAAAATGGGCTGTCCGCATGGGCGAAGCTATGATAAAAACAAGAAAAGTAAAAAGTGTAAATTAGCAATAAAAATGAAAGAAAAACAAGAAAAACGATTAATACAACCTAAACTAAAGATAAGAATACATCTGAAAGAAAACGCGCAATGCACTGAAACACAACAAAATCGCACCGTAACGTACTAATGAAGCATTACGAAAGGGCATCCGCCTGCACCCCAGATGCAAGCGCCGACCTGCAATGCACCAGGCACACAGCCATTAATGAACAACATACGAGCCATTATTGCAGACCAACGGACATCAATCGCACCCCAGATGCGCATTTGACGACCGTTAAACGCACCAGACATGCACCAGACATGCACCAGATATGCAGCACAAATGTACCAGAAGTGCGAGACCAAAACAAAACCATACGTGCACGCGCATCACAACAGATGCATTTAACGCCAGCGCACCATGAAAACGGTAGGAGGCGGAAAAAATTAATGTCAACATTATTGAAGTCAAAACTTAGATTACGTAAGACAACCCTGCTGGCAGCAGATATAATATTAGTTAATGCAGCACTCTATCTAGCCCTGATAATATGTTTCAATGCCCGTGTCCCGCAATATTATTCAGAGATATTCGTAAATTTCGGAATATTAATGTCGTTCGTTCAAATTGGGATCTTCTACCTGTTCGGTCTTTACAGGAGCTTATGGGAATACGCAAGTATAGAGGAGTTGTTGCAGATAGTTGCAGCCACACTGGTTTCACAGGGTGTCACAAGCTTTACTGCTTACATTGCAGGCAGCCACTTCCCTCTGAACGTATACTTCATTGCATGGCTGCTCACATGTATGGCCACAGGCGGTATCAGACTGAGCTACAGATATGTCCGCAGGATTTCAAAAAGCACCTTCGAACAAAAACTGTTCTCCGTTTTCGGCGTCAGGCATATAAAAGCTTTGAAGCCTGTTTCAGGATATACCAAAACAAGACGCGTGATGATATTCGGGGCAGGATGTGCAGGTTCAATGATAATCAAGGAGCTTAAGGATAACGCGGAGATCAATATGGTACCCGTAATCGTCGTGGACGATAACAAGGCAAAGCATGGTACACGGCTGAATGGGGTCAGGGTCAAAAGTGGAAGGGCCAATATCAGGGAATATGTCGAACGCTATATGGTCGACGATATAATCGTTGCAATTCCTTCTGCCCAGAAGAGGGACATGTCGGAGATACTCCGGCTGTGCAAGGAGACAAAGTGCAAGATTAAGACACTTCCGGAAATGTCCAATCTGATCAATGGAAAATCAGGTGTCAAGCAGCTGCGTGAAATAAAGATAGAAGACCTGCTCGGACGCGATGAAGTGAAGCTGGACATGAAAGAGATTGCCGCATACCTCAAAAATGAAATTGTACTTGTCACCGGCGGCGGAGGCTCCATAGGCTCGGAGCTGTGCAGACAGATAGCGCGGTTCGGCCCCAAAAAGCTTATAATATTCGATATATACGAAAACAGCGCCTACGACCTTCAGAACGAGCTTCTTCACACATTCTCTGACAAGCTCGACCTTGAGGTGCTCATCGGCTCCTGCAGGGACAGGCTTCGCCTCAAGGAGGTCTTTGAACGCTACAGACCAGGTGTTGTATTCCATGCAGCGGCGCACAAGCATGTTCCGCTTATGGAGGGCAGCCCTGCTGAGGCAGTAAAGAACAACGTCTTCGGGACGTTGAACACAGCGAGACGCGCTGATGATTACGGTGCGAAGAAATTCATACTTGTATCCACAGACAAAGCCGTAAACCCTACAAATATAATGGGAGCTTCAAAAAGGCTGGCTGAAATCATAGTCCAGTCCATGAACAGGATGAGCAAAACCAAATTCGCAGCAGTCCGGTTCGGCAATGTGCTGGGCAGCAACGGCAGCGTCATACCATTATTCAGCAAGCAGATACTGCAGGGTGGTCCTGTTACGGTAACCCATCCCGAGATAAACAGATACTTCATGACCATCCCCGAGGCATCCCAGCTGGTGATGCAAGCCGGTGCGCTGGCCGAAGGCGGAGAGGTCTTCGTGCTGGATATGGGCGAACCTGTAAAGATAGACGACCTTGCCAGGGATATGATAAGGCTGTCAGGTCTTGAGCCGGACAGTGACATAAAGATCGAATATACAGGACTAAGGCCGGGTGAAAAGCTCTACGAGGAACTTCTCATGGCAGAGGAGGGCCTTGTAAAAACAAAGCATGACAAGATATTCATCGGCAAGCAGTCGGACATGAGCTTCAAGGAAGTCATAATGTACATAAAAGCACTGGAAAATACCGTCGAGGACGACGATCTTGTAAAGGAATGCATGGCAAAGCTGGTGCCTACGTACAGGTATATTCCACCACAAATCCATGATGAAATAGACGAAGAAATCCATGTAACCTTAAAAACTGAGAAACAAAACAGCAATGTGCAGACAGCAGCCAACAATAAAGTAATAATGATGGCTACAAAATAAAAACTGGGCTCCAAAAAGGTAGAATAATATGGAAATCAAGAAAGTACTTAAAGATCTACCTAACTTCAGGTGGATAGCAGCTAAACTAAAGCCATTTTTTGGGCCTGTTACATTAATAATTATAATTGATGCATTGACTTCCCTGGCTACTGTAGCAATGGCTATCGTAACCAAGAATATAATCGATTATGCCACGAAGAACGAATTGGGGGTAGCAGCCCAATATGGAGCGATGTTTGCAGGCATAATCATATTCAATATGGCAGCCAATGCATTCTTATCTGTATATTCTACAAATGTACAGGAAAGATTTTCAAATTCACTGCGCCAGGGTATATTCTCAAAGCTTATCAATATGGAGTGGCTCCAGGTTTCGAGATATCACAGCGGTGATCTGCTGACAAGGCTCACAAGTGATATTGGGTCAGTCTCAAGTGGGTCTATCAGTGTGCTGGCATCGATTATTTCCCTTGGTGTACAATTGATTGCAGCATTCATCACTTTAATGTATTATGATTCCAGACTGGCAGTTTTTGCCTTTGTGCTGGCGCCTGTAACGGTTGTATTCAGCAGGTTCTATGGAAGAAGGATAAAGAAATACCATCTAAAAATGCAAGAAACTGAAAGCAAGTATCGTTCACATATTCAGGAAAATTTACAGAACCTTTTGGTCCTGAAAACCTTCAACCTTGAGGAAAACAGCATGGATAAGGTAAGGGAGCTACAAAAGGAAAGGCTGCACTGGGTCACGGAACGTAGTAAAACCGGGGCAGTAGCTAATACCATACTATCTTTAGGCTATTGGACAGGTTATTTTCTCGCATTTGGATGGGGTGCAATCAAGCTTGCAAACAACACTGCAACCTTTGGCACAATGACAGCATTCCTTCAGCTTGTGAATCAGGTGCAGAGCCCATTTATAGGCTTGACGAGGACATTGCCGCAAATAATTGCATCATTTGCTTCAGCAGGAAGACTAATTGAACTGGAAAACCTTAATGCAGAAATAAAAGACGTTGGAGTAGAAGTCCCCGTTTCAGCAGGGATTAGATTTAAAAGTGTATGTTTCGATTATAATGACTTTAACAGAAGTGATAATTATGTTAATGGTGATGATGGAGACAACTTCAATAGCTACAATAGCGACAATGACGGAGAAGGGAAGCTTTTAGATAACATAGCATTGGACGTTAACCCCGGAGAGATAATAGCCCTAATAGGAACATCAGGTGAGGGGAAAACAACCATTATAAGACTTTTACTTGCATTATTGAAGCCAAATGAAGGGGAAATAGTTTGTTTTAATCAGGATGGCATAGAATATCAGATATCCTCAGCAACCAGGAGTTGGTTTGCATATGTTCCACAGGGGAATACCCTTCTGAGTGGAACAATAGAAGAAAATCTAAGGTCCGGTAGACCTGATGCCAGTATCGAAGAAATGGAAAATGCCTTAAGGTCTGCATGTGCAATGGATTTTGTTGAGAAATTACCAGAAGGTATAAAAACTCAAATAGGAGAAAAGGCTTATGGGCTATCCGAAGGACAGGCTCAAAGAATTGCAATTGCCAGAGCGCTTCTTAGAAAAGCACCTATCATGATTCTTGATGAAGCAACATCAGCATTGGACATATCTCTTGAGGAGAAAATAATTCAGGAGATTCGCGACCTAAGACCTGTAAGGACATGTATAATGATAACCCATAGAAGGACGTCATTAGGGATATGCAATAGCGTATACAAACTAAAAGAAGGAAAATTATTATTGGAATAGGGAGATGAAGATGAAGATCAAGAATGGCTTTATGCTGAGGGAAATAGCTGGACAATGGGTAGTTGTTCCAATAGGAACCAGGGTTGTTGAATTTAATGGAATAATGACTTTAACTGAGAGCGGCGCCATACTGTGGAAAAAACTAGAAGGTGGAGCCGAAACTGAGGAGCTGGTTTCAGCTATCCTGGCTGAATATGATATTGATGATAAGACAGCTAGAAATGACATTGAAATATTTCTGGATTCCTTAAACCAGAAGAATCTGTGCGATTAAGTTCATGAAGAGGTAGAGATGAGTATAGAATGGTCTGGAATATATAATCAAATAATTGATGATTCCCGAAAAGCCGGGATACCTGTTTCGGGGTTTTTTGAACTGACATCAAGATGCAATTTTCAATGCAAGATGTGTTATCTGTGCGGCAAGCCTGGTGAAAAGACCTTTTTAGAAAATGAATTGACTGCGGAACAGTGGATTTCATTAGGGAGAGAAGCACGGGATGCCGGTTTATTGTTTCTTACATTGACCGGTGGGGAAATATTTATCAGAAAAGACTTTTGGGAGATATATGATGCACTTTCGGAAATGGGTTTAAATCTTGTGCTTTTCACGAATGGTAGCCTGATAACCTCTGAAATAGCGGAACGGTTAGGTAAGAGACCACCAAGTAAGGTTAGTATTACAATATATGGTGCAAACCCAGTTACATACGAAAAAGTTACTGGTCATCCAGAAGGATACGAAAAAACAATAAAGGCCATTAAGCTTCTTATCGCAGAAGGGATAAAGGTTGAGTTGAAAACGACCGTGACCAAATATAATTCTGATGAATTCGAAGAGCTTGCAAAATTTACCAGGGACATAGGAATTACAATAGGTGTAGTGAATTATATTTCACCAAGAAGAGAGGGGAACTTTACCAACCCGATTGATATAAGGCTTACTTCAGAAGAATTGGTAATGTATGAAAAGAGAATTCTGGATTATAATGCTGAATTGAATAAGGAGAAAACAAAAACAGAAGAAATATCATTGGTTCTTGAAGAGGATCCAATGTTAATGGATAATGACTGCGAAATAAAGAAATTAAAGGAAGAAAAGGTTACAGCCAGTCCCGCTTTCAGATGTACAGCTGGGAGTTGTGCATTCTGGCTGACATGGGATGGAAAATTATGTCCATGCGGATTGCTTGGTGAACCATATTCGGAACCAGTCAAGCATGGATTTAAAAAATCGTGGCAGGATTTACAAGTATTATGTAGCAAAATTCCTGCATGCGAGGAATGCGTTGACTGCAGCTATAAAGCTGTCTGTATGACTTGCCCAGCTCGATTAAAAGCAGAAACAGGCAGCTTCATAATACCAGCCCAGTACTTGTGTGAACTGGCAAAAGGAAGAAAAAGAATTGGGATGGGACACTAATGATAATATAAATGATCTAAAATACCAATTTTGGAAGGAGGTGAAAATTAATGAAAAAATATATTGCACCAAAACTTTCATATGTAGATCTCAGAACAGAGGAAAGAATAGCAGTATCTGACTGTACAGGATGTTGTAATGATGCTAAAGCTGCTGAATGGAACAGGACAGCTTACCTGGGTAAGACTGACTGGGTAGCTGCTACTTCAGGAGGATCGTGATTTACAAATCAATCAACGGATATTATGGGAAAAGGAGATGATTAGATGAAAAAGTACATTGCTCCACAGGTTAATTATGTTAATTTGCGTTCAGAAGAAAAAATTGCTGTTAACGTAGAATGTTATATTGGCGAATGTCATTTAGCAGATGGGACACCAATATGGGAAGAACCAGGAACTTCGTCATAAAAGTTAACAAAACGGGGGATTGCTAGCCAACCCCCTATTTTTTTTATTGAGGTGTAATTTATGCTATTGGACATTGCCGGGATCTCAATAGATTTAACCGGAACTAATGAATATTTTATTAACAGAAGTAAAGAATTTGAAATTAGCGATTCGCATGGTAAGCAAGATTTTAAGTTTGTTATTGAAACAACTGATTTCATACCATTTCCTGAAGGAGATGTTATTGTCTATGACAAGGTGATTTGGAAAATTGGCCCGGACAAGAGCTATAATATATGTGTTACAAGTCCTGATCAAAAAAGGCTAATGGCATTGATGAAAGCTTCCGAAGATTGGAGTAATGTAAAAATAACCTCCATCAAATCTGAAAATGTTCTGACTGATGAAGGCAAGGCCCCGATTAAATGGAATGACTATTATTCTTTTTATTTGGCAGGTATTGCCTTCAGAAATCGTTTGATAAGAATGAATGGTATATTGATACACTGCTCATCAATTTCATATAAAGGACATGGGTTGATTTTTTCGGCTCCATCAGGGACGGGTAAATCTACGCATACAAGGTTATGGAAAGAGATATATGGAAAAGATGTAAATTATATTAATGATGATAGACCTGCCATACGCTTTATTAACGATATTCCCATGGTATGTGGTTCGCCATGGAGTGGAACATCAGATCTGTTCTCAAATAGGAAAGAACCATTGATAGCCATCGTAATGCTTGAACGATCCGATTCCAACAGTATTGAAAGACTTCAGTTGGACAAGGCGCTTCAACTGCTTATGCCCAGATGTTTCCTGCCTTACTTTGATCAAAAAATGATGATAGAGGCTATGGATACTCTAGAACAGATTGTGAAATCCATTCCCGTATATTTATTAAAATGCCGGCCTGATTATGAAGCGGTGGAGATTGTACTAAAATGTCTGAGACTAAATGTATAAAAGCAGTTGAATTATTCAGCCTTGTAAATGAGATATTAGAACAAGGAGGAAGTGCCTGGATTATTGTCACGGGGATGAGTATGTACCCATTTCTAAGAGAAATGAAAGATTGTGTTGAGTTATCAAGAACTTCATATGATAATATCAACAAGGGCGATATAGTCCTCACGAAAAGAGAATCAGGCGCATATGTATTGCATAGGGTTTTAAAGAAAGAAAACAGAAGTTTTTTTATCATTGGTGATGCTCAACAATGGATAGAAGGCCCGGTACTGCCAGAGCATCTTATTGCAGTCGTAACAAAAATAAAACGGGGATCAAGAGTTGTCGATTGCAGTAATTTGTTATTAAGATTTGCGGTATATATATGGCGATTATTGATACCTCAAAGACATAGGATAATAAAGTGTTATTCATTATTCAGGCTTCAGCTGAATAAATTTTCTAAAAAACTGTCTTCTAAAAAAAACACGTAAGGCTTCCAAACAATAGGTAAAACAGGAGCTAACTCAAAGAAATCTGAGACAGCTCTTTTTTTATGCAATTTTGGATTAATGCAACAATTAGTTAATGTATCAATGCGGCCAATACGAAAATCACATATCGGTGTAGTGGGTAATAGATGTAGAAAAACAGCTTTTGTTCTTTCCCCCTTTTACCGTTGTAGAGCCAGATAAACGGGAGTGCAAGAATCATCCAACATTGCAGATAACTGATAAATTCACTAATTAGCCGGAGGTTTATCGAGGATTGAACCATCCAGCCCAAATAGGATAAACAGCAGAATGCTGCGAAAATGATACCGTGCAAATTTTTTCGTTTTGTAAAATAAAACGCAATTCCTATAATTACAAACATAAATGAGTATCCAATATGTAGAGGAGATACAATAAAACTCCCAAATATGTCACTTATCAGTTGTGAATACCTATCAGCAGGTTTTTGAAATATCGTTACATATGAGCTATATGCCCACCGATAAAGAAATATGGGTATTATCGTTGCCATTATTCCAACAGCATAACAGAATAATTGTTTTTTTTGTTTTTGCCTGAATGCAAAAATCAGGCCTTCAAAGAGATAAACATAAATAACAGTATAGAAGAAAGTAAAGAGTATATTACTTGAAGAAAAAACACCAACAAACTGGCCTAAAAATAGATTCATTACTGCTGTGAAAAGACCTACCGCAACTCCTGCGATGTATAATCTTAATACAAACTTCTTCTTGTTCTTAGTCTGTTTGGCACTCTCTATAATTAAATATAAAAACAATGGTGCAGCAATTCGTCCCAAAATACGCAGTATATTATAATGTTCTGCAATAAAGGGGATTTTATAACCATATGCGCCCAAGTGATCTAATGTCATAAAAAATATGGCTATCATTTTTATCTGATAGGATGTAAGACCGGTTGTAAGCTTCTGAATAATTGAACTTTTTAACATTGAATATCATTATCTTTCTATTTTTTATAAATTGTAATTTATTATAAAAAGATAATATATAAAAAAAATAGAATAATCAAGAAATATTACATTTTTCTACTAAACAATGGTTTATTCCCTAAAAAAACTCCCCGCTGTTTGGCAGATAATTAATATCTGTAAACTGGAGGGGAGTTGTTATAAGTTATTATTTGATGTTAATCCTAATAGTCTGTTTTATTAACTTTCAGGATATTACCAGTTGATTCAGGCATTTCAACTGTATCGCAACCGAGACCGAAGTAGAAATCACCATTCAGCTCTTCAAATGATCTTGCAAATGCATCACTTGTGAATCTGAATTTTTCTGTCCAGGTCTGCAAATCGGTGCTGGAATATACAATATTGGTATATTTATATGCAGCAACTTTCACACTTGCCAGAACATATGTGGTGGAATCGCGAACTATTATATCATAGGGCACAGCAGACGCCTCACTGAATGTTATCTTTGTTCCGACACCGACTTCCTTTGAAGAATACAGAGCAAGGGGAATATGCTGGTGATCGTTATTAACCTTGCCGGCAATGTAAAGCAGGGTATTGTTTACAACTGTGGGCTTTACAATTTTTATAACATTGGCGCCGGTTAAGCCAGGGAACATTTTCTTACCAGTTATCTTAACAGCCGAGACAGTGTCCTTATTCATGCTTAGCAGAACATTCATTGAGCTAGGGTCATAATTTGTTAATATACCTGCAGCATATAAAACCCCATTGTATTCAAACATTGAATATGTTCTTAATCCACTTGGACTATACTTGGTGCTATCTGTCGGGACTACCGAACTCCATGTATTTCCATCATCAGCAGATGATACGACCGGGTTGGTTCCATTTATACCTGTTGCTGCGTAAAGCTTGTTGTTGTACTTGACCATATCGTAATTATGTATTGCATTTGGTATAGTTCTTACTTTGGACCATGAGCTATCAAATTTGTAGTAATTGCCGAAAGTCCAGGCATCTTTCGGATCATGACCCGGTATATAAAGCATATTGTCTATTACTTTATAAGTATCAATCTGTTCATCATTTACTGTGTATTCTTTAACAAATGTACTTGTGGCAGTATCATACTTTATTACGTCGATTGGTCCGGCATTGGAAACTGGTGCGTAGTTGCTGCTATTTCCATGGCCCAGATAAATTGAATTGTTAAAGATCTGCATATCCCATACATTCCTTGCATATGCCGCTTTGGTAAAAGGATTGCCTAACAATTGAAGTTTGCTTGTTACATCATTATTCTTAAGTTTGAATTTTGCCTGGAGCAATGAGTCTGCGATAATTGTAAAGGAATATGACTGTGCACTTGATAAAAGAGTGTCTCCGATATACCAACCATCAAATATACTTTCTGTGTTCGGAGTAGCTGTTAATGTTATATTGCTGAGAATATCGTTTTTAATGTTATATGTGCTTATATATCCAGATCCAGTCCCGGTCATTGACACTGCAAGAATGAATTGCTTTAAATCAAACTTAGCTTGCAAAATGGTATTATCATTAATACTGAAAGTATAGACCGGATTGATGGAAACCAGATTATCTCCAATAAACCATCCTGTAAAATTACTATTGTTATCTGGTAGCGCAACTAAAGTAACTTCAGTTGATGCATCATAATTGGAGTCGAATGGACTGATCTCTCCGGCGCCATTTCCTGTTTTAACTATGTCAAGTGTATATTTCACTGGTGTTGATACTGCACTTTCAGCAGAATCCGGTGCTGCAGGTTCCAATACTACAGGATCAGATACTATAGGATCCGATATGATCGTAGCTGGGATGGTGGAATCCACGACAGTTTCGTTAACGACAGGAATAAATGATCCGGTAATTACTGTATTGTCAGCTAATGTAAAACAATATGTCGGTTCGGAACTAATTAATTGCCCATTTAAACTCCAGTGGGAAAAAGTGCTGTCTGATGCAGGAGAAGCAGTCAGTGTAAAGGCTGTGCCAACATTATATGTTCCACTAACTACACCATTAATACTTCCATTACCTTCTGTACCAATTGTTAATGTTGCGGATACCTTTTTAAAAACAGCATAGACTGTAAAATCCTGATCAGCTGGTGCTGATAAACCAATCATTCTTTTGTTATAGGTTTTTCCTTCGATAATAAAATGCTCGAACGCGTAGCCTGTATTTGGTATTGCAGTGAGGTATACTCTGGTACGGGCAGGGTATTTGTACCCTCCATCTACTGCTTCACCGTAATTATTCAGGGTTACTGTTCCATTTTCGCTTTGGATGCGCATTATGTAATATGAAGTTTCTGCGAAGGCTGGTGTGACAATGGTGAGTGTGAACATAAGCATTAAAAACAATGATACTGACGACTTAAATAATTTTTTCATACAAATCTCTCCTTTTCGGTAACTGGCTGCCATCTTACAGGCCCTTTAGTTTTGCGTCCCTGACTTTCGGCAGGTTTGCTATTATCGTTGAAAAGTTTTTATATGTTTCAACAATTATATTATATAGAAGATTGATATGGAAATCCATGGTTTTAAGTACTCATTTATGTATTGTAAATAGTCCTATTGCTGGTAGTACCAGGGTCCTATATTCAAATAAATTACATAATGTAAAACATAACCAAAAAATATATAAATTATTGACTTCCAAGTCGAAATAATCTAATATTATGAATAGGGCAAATCCTAGAAACTGCTATATTTTGCAAAAAAAAACCTGATTCGCTGACGGTGTTTCGGCCTCGAAGCAAGAGGATGGTGATCATAACATTTTTAATAATTCAAAAGAGTGCTATAGGTGAAGGTATGGCATTAATGAATTATGGCGAAGCTTTGTCAAAGTAGATATTTAATAATCAAATTCACTTACTTTTAGGATATTCCCTGTGGATTCAGGTAAATTATCGGTGTCACAACCAAGCCCGAAGTAAAAATCACCATTCAGCTCTTCAAAGGATCGTGCAAAAGTATCACCAGAGAAGCATAATACTTCTGTCCAGCTTTTCATATCCTTACTCGAATATACTACATTGGTATAAGCGCTTTTTGTATGCTTGACGCTTGCAAGGACATACACCATTGAATTTCGGACAAGAATATCATATGGCAATGCTTTATTATTTGGTAAAGTAACTTCATTCCCAACTCCGATTTCTGACGAATAATATAATGCCATTGGTATACATTGGTGATCATTTACAACTTTACCTATGGTATAAATGAATTTATCATTAAATACAGCAGTCCTGGCGAACTTTACAATATTAATGTTGGATATTCCAGGAAACATTTTTTTACTGGATATTTTTAAAACACTAATTTTATCACCGCTGATTTTAAGGAGATTATTGTATGAATAATCTTTAGCCGTAGTAAATACACTTGATGCATATAGGGTGTCTTTGAATTTGACTAATGAGTATGCTCTTTTGCTTAATGTTAAAAAATTACTATTTCCTGAAGGAAACACAGATTGCCAGGTCAGACCCTCATCTTGCGAAGACAGGACTTCACTAATACCATTTATTCCTGTAGCTGCATAAAGCTTACCATTATAGCTTGTCATGTCGTATGTGTGGATAGCATTTGGGATTGTCCTGGTTTTTATCCATTTACTGCCGGACTCGGCATCAAGTAAATAGAAGTTCCCAAGTTCCCAGGAATCAAGGGGGTCATGACCCGGTATATATAACTTGTTATTAATGGTTCGATATATCTCGATCTGTTCTTCATTTACAGTATATTCATTTATGAATTCGTTTAACAAAGGGTCATATTTAATTACATCAATAGGCCCGGAATTTGGTGCAGGTCCGTAATTGCTGCTGTTACCGATTCCAAAATATATAAAATTATTGTACAAATGCATATCCCATACATTTCTGGCATATGCCTTTTTATTACTGAAAGGGTTTCCAAGTAATTGCACTTTTGCCGAAACATCCTTCTCCGGTGAAGCAACAACTGTAAAAGGAGTTAAGATAAGTGCAAAAGTTAGAAGGACTACTTGAAGAATCAACAAAAACCTCTTTTTCTCATTTATCATATTTAATCACTCCTGACTAACAAAAAGTATATTTATTTTATTATACATTAAAACTTGAAAATGTTCATTTTAACAATAATTTTGACATGAAGGGAAGAGACTTAAAAGATGCCGTTAAATAACAGAATATACCTTTCTTCTCCACATATGAGTGACGAAGGTTTTGAAATGGAATATATCAAGGAAGCCTTTGATACGAATTGGATTGCTCCACTTGGCAAGAATGTTACTGAATTCGAAAATGAATTAACGGCCAAGGTTGGGGCAAAATCAGCAGCAGCCCTAAACTCTGGAACAGCAGCAATTCATATGGCACTGAAAGCAGCTGAAGTTGGAAATGGTGATATTGTATTCTGCCCTACATTAACTTTTTCTGCTACGGCTAATCCAATTATTTATCAAAATGCCACTCCGGTTTTTATTGATTGTGATTTAAAGACCTGGAACATGTCTCCCGACGCTCTTGAGAAGGCTTTTGAGAAATATCCTGATGTAAAAGCCGTTTTAGTTGTTCATCTTTATGGTCTTTCGGCGGATTTGGACAGGATTATGGATATTTGTAATAAGCACAAGGTTACATTGATTGAGGATGCAGCGGAAAGCCTGGGAACAAAATATAAAGGAAGATATACAGGGACGTTTGGTGATTACGGAGTATTCAGCTTTAACGGTAATAAGATAATAACAACATCTGGCGGGGGAATGCTGGTCTGCAACATAGTCGATACTAATATTGCAGAAGAACGGATTTCAAAAGTTCGATTCTGGGCTACCCAAAGTAGAGATCAAGCAAGACATTACCAGCACAGTGAACTTGGTTTTAACTACAGGATGAGTAATATTGTTGCCGGAATTGGAAGAGGGCAGCTCAAGGTATTAGATAATAGAGTAGCAAGGAAAAAATATATTTTCGAATTTTATAAACATAAATTTTCAACAATAAAAGAAATACAAATGATGCCTGTCATTGAATTTAATGAACCAAATTTTTGGTTAAGTTGTATAACTCTTAATGGTAAAGTAAAACCAATAGATATTATGGAAGCCCTGGAAGCAAAGAATATTGAATCAAGGCCAATCTGGAAGCCAATGCACCTCCAGCCCTTCTTTAAAGAATGCGATTATATAAATGAGGGAGTATCTGAAAAGATATTTAATACTGGGGTTTGCTTGCCAAGTGATACAAATATGACAGATGATGATTTGGAAAAAGTAGTAATGATAATTAAGGGGTTATGGGATTAAAAATGCAGACTCAGATAAATACAAATATAAACCTCCGCAATTTTAAAACAAAGAATGATTTTTATAAAAGGCATATCAAGAGACCAATGGATTTTTTACTATCGCTATTTGCTATTATTGTTCTATCACCAGCTCTGGTTTTAGTTGCAGCAATAGTAAGGTTAAAACTTGGCAGCCCGGTTATTTTTAAACAAAAACGCCCTGGGTTAAATGAAAAGATATTTACTTTGTATAAATTCAGGACGATGACTGACAAGAAAGATGAAAACGGATTGTTATTACCCGATGGGGTACGTTTGACTAAATGTGGAAGATTGCTGAGGAGTACATCGTTGGATGAACTGCCTGAATTGTTCAATATATTAAAGGGTGATATGTCAGTTGTAGGACCAAGGCCGCTGCTAATAAAATATCTGGCACTATATGACGACCAACAAAAACGGCGACACGAAGTAAGACCAGGTTTATCTGGACTAGCACAGGTGTATGGCAGAAATGCGATCAGTTGGGATGCTAAATTTAAGTTGGATATCGAATATATAGACAATATAAGCTTCATTAACGACTGGAAGCTGATATTTATGACAATATGGAAAACAATCAAACGCGAAGGAATCAGTGCTGAAAACAGTGCAACAATGGAAGAATTCACCGGGTAAATCTGCGTAAGTTAATTTTGAAGAATAACAGGAAGAATTATATGGATAAAGTCAAAGAGCTAAAAAGTAAAGACAGTCTGATAATAATTGGTGCAAGTGGACATGGCAAAGTTATCGCAGATATTGCATTAAGAATGAAAAGGTGGCAGGAAATATATTTTCTTGATGATAAAGAAAATATAGGATCAACAATGGGTATAGAAGTCATAGGAAAGTCAACTGAAGCTTTAAATTATATAAATGATTTTGATATGTTTGTAGCTATAGGTAATAATTTTACCAGAGAGAAAATTCAAAGCACACTTGAGGCATCAGGTGCAAGTATACCTAGTCTGATTCATCCGGGTGCGGTAATTGGAAATGAGGTAGAAATTGGAACAGGAACCGCAATAATGGCCGGTGTTGTGATAAACTGCTGCAGCATAATCGGTAAAGGGTGCATAGTTAATTCCAGCTCTACTATAGACCATGATAATATCATAAATGATTATGTGCATATTTCGCCGGGGGCACACCTGGCTGGAACAGTTGAAATTGGCAGGAATACCTGGCTTGGTATTGGGAGTGTAGTGAGTAATAATTTAAAAATCACTTCAGATTGCGTAATTGGAGCAGGTGCAGTAGTGATAAAAGATATTATCCAATCAGGGACTTATATAGGAGTCCCTGCAAAAAGGACAAACGAATGAAAAAAATACTGATACTTGGAAACAATGCAATAGGTCTATATAGTTTCAGATTTGAACTAATAAAAGAATTAATTAAACAGGGATATGAAGTTCACTTTTCTTTGCCAGAATCAGATGATGATGAAAAAGTAAAATTAATTATGGAAGCTGGAGCTAAATTCAGACAGATTCCAATTAACAGACGTGGAATGAATCCCTTTGAAGATATCAAATTAATAAGGGAATATAAGAAAGCTATATCAATTATAAACCCGGACATTATTCTTACCTATACCATCAAACCAAACATATACGGGACTTATGCAGCTTCATGTCTGGATAAGCCGGTAATAATTAATATCACTGGTATTGGAACTTCACTTACCAGTTCGAAACTTAAGGTATTCATTAAATTATTGTATAGATTTGCATGTGGCAGGTCTAAATTAGTATTTTTTCAAAATCAAAACAATCATTCTTTATTTATAAATAATAAAATTGTCAATACAGATAAGACAGTAATAATACCAGGTTCAGGTGTTAATACTGAAAAATTCCGTCCAGTTGAAAAAGTAACAAACGACGAAATAACAAGATTCCTCTTTATCGGAAGAATAATGAAGGAAAAGGGAATTGATGAGTATATTCAAGCATCAAAAAATATTAAATTAAAATATCCATTAACAGAATTTCAGATAGTCGGAATGTTTGAAGAAGAAAAATACAAGAACATATTAGTTAATGAAAATGGCACAGGTATAAAATATTTAGGAGTTTCCAGTGACGTCAGGAATGAAATCAGAGAAGTGGATTGTATAGTAAATCCATCTTATCATGAGGGAATGTCCAATATACTTCTTGAAGGGGCAGCAATGGGAAAACCTTTGATCGCTACTGATATACCTGGATGCAGGGAAATTGTTGAGGATGGGGTTAATGGCTTCTTGTGTTTTGCCAAATCAGCATGTTCACTTGAAGAAAAGATCATTAATTTCATAGAACTTGATAATAACGAAAAAGAACAAATGAGTCAAAAAGCACGTGAAAAGGTAGTTTCAGAGTTCGATCGGAATATAGTTATTACCAGTTATATAAAGGCAATAGAAATTATTTTGAATGTGGAGAAAAAATATGAGCCTATTTACTGACATCAAAGACAAAAATGAAAAAATCTCAATAATTGGTTTAGGTTATGTAGGAATGCCTATAGCAGTTTCTTTTTCGCAAAAAGCAAAGGTATTGGGTTTTGATATAAACAAAGCAAAGGTAGAATTATACAAATCAGGTGTAGACCCTACAAAAGAGGTTGGAAATGAAACTATAGCTGCCTGCAGTGTTGAATTCACTTCAGATGAAACAAAGCTAAGAGAAGCCAAGTTCCATATTGTTGCTGTTCCGACCCCTGTCAAACCAGACCATACTCCCGATCTTTCACCTGTAGAGGGAGCAAGTCATGTGCTTGGCCGCAATCTTACAAAAGGATCAATAGTTGTATATGAATCAACTGTTTATCCTGGGGTTACTGAGGATATTTGCATACCCATATTGGAGAAGGAATCCGGACTTAAATGCGGAACAGATTTCAAAGTTGGTTATTCGCCCGAAAGGATAAACCCGGGAGATAAGGTACATAGACTTGAAACCATTATAAAAGTTGTAGCTGGAATAGATGAAGAATCTCTGGATGTAATAGCCAGGGTTTATGAACTGGTAGTGGAAGCTGGTGTGTACAGGGCTGAAAGCATTAAGGTAGCAGAGGCTGCGAAGGTAATTGAAAATAGCCAGCGTGATATAAACATTGCATTTATGAATGAGCTTTCCATAATCTTTAATAAAATGGGAATCGATACAAAAGCAGTTTTGGAGGTAGCAAGCACCAAATGGAATTTTCTCAGGTTTTACCCCGGCCTTGTTGGAGGTCACTGTATTGGAGTAGACCCATATTACCTTACATACAAAGCAGAAGAAATTGGGTACCACTCACAGATTATCCTTTCAGGTCGAAGGATAAATGATGATATGGGTAGATATGTAGCTGAAAACATTGTAAAAAACCTCATTAAAGCTGAAATATCCATAAAGAGCGCTAAGATAGCAATTCTTGGCTTTACGTTCAAGGAAAACTGCCCTGACACCAGAAACACCAGAGTAATAGATATTGTACATGAGCTTGCAGAATATGGCATTAAGCCATTGATAGCTGATCCTGCAGCGGATATTGAAGAAGCAAGACATGAATACGGGATTGAATTTACTGATATTAACAATATTGGAGATGTTGATGCTATAGTTATTGCTGTTGCACACAATGAATTTGCGCACCTGACACAAACAGATTTAAACAGATTATTCAAAAATGCACCAAATAGCAGTAAGGTATTAATCGACATAAAAGGACTATTAAACCGCAAAGAATATGAAAAAGCAGGTTATAGATACTGGAGATTATAAAAATGGGATATAAGCATCTTGAGTTTGAAAAGGATTCAATGTTTCTTGTAACAGGTGGAGCAGGTTTTATAGGATCAAATCTTTGTGAAGCCATATTGAATATGGGATATAAAGTGCGATGCCTGGACGATTTATCGAATGGTAAACAGGCAAATATTGATCTTTTTGATAACAATCCGAATTATACCTTTATTAAAGGAGATATCAGAGATTTATCAACCTGTATAAAAGCTTGCGGTGATGTTGATTATGTTCTTCATCAGGCAGCCTGGGGCAGTGTGCCAAGAAGCATCGAAATGCCTTTGGTATATGAAGAAATAAATATAAAAGGCACACTTAATATGATGGAAGCTGCGAGTCAAAACAAAATAAAGAAATTTGTCTTTGCATCCAGCTCATCCGTATATGGAGATGAACCAAATCTGCCTAAAAAAGAGGGAATAGAAGGTAATTTACTTTCACCTTATGCTTTGACCAAAAAGGTAGATGAGGAATATGGGAAGCTTTTTACCAAGCTCTATGGATTGGATACTTATGCGTTAAGATATTTTAATGTATTTGGTCAGAGACAAGATCCTTACGGAGCATACGCAGCAGTCATTCCTAAATTTATTAAACAGATAATGAAGAACGAAATACCGACTATTAATGGTGATGGAAAACAAAGTAGAGATTTTACTTATATTGAAAATGTTATTGAAGCCAACTTAAAAGCTTGCAAGGCATCTAATAAAGCGGCTGGACAAGCATATAACATAGCATTTGGTGGTAGGGAGTATTTGATTGATATCTATTATGAATTATGTAATGCACTTGAAAAAGTAATTGAACCATTATTTGGGCCAGATAGGGCAGGTGATATTAAGCATAGTAACGCTGACATCAGTAAAGCCAGAGAGATGTTTGGATATGAGCCTGAGTGGAGCTTCAAAAAAGGAATTGAAGCAGCGATAGAGTGGTATAAGGAGAATATATGATTTCAGAACCTATTAGGGTAATACAGGTTTTTGCACAAATGAATAGAGGTGGTGCAGAAACAACAATAATGAACTTATACCGAAATATTGACCGCTCAAAAGTTCAATTTGATTTTATTGTTCATACTGATAAAAAATGTGCTTTTGATGATGAAATTAGGTCACTTGGTGGAAGAATATTTAATGTTCCAGCTTATAATGGAAAAAATCACTTTTCTTATAAAAAATGTTGGGTTAATTTCTTCAAAGAACATTCAGAAATTAAAATCATCCACAGCCATGTAAGAAGTACTGCAGCAATATATCTTAGTCTTGGTAACAAAGAGGGAAAAATAACCATAGCTCATAGCCATAATACATCTTCTGGTAAAGGATTAACTGCAGTTGCAAAGAATATATTACAGTATAAGATTAGGTATATTGCAGATTATAAGTTCGCATGTTCCAAAATAGCAGGGGAGTGGTTGTACGGTAAGAATGTCTATAAGAAAGATAACTTTTATATATTAAATAATTCTATTGAAACTAGTATCTATATTTATGATAGTAAAATAAGAAAGAAAAAGAGAGAAGAATTAAAAGTCGAAGGGAAAAACGTTATAGGACATATCGGAAGATTTCACAAGCAGAAGAATCATGAATTTTTAATTGATATTTTTAAAGAAATTCACGAATTAAATGATAATGCGTTATTAATATTAGTTGGAGATGGTAACTTACGTGCATCAATAGAAGATAAAGTTATTAAACTTGGCTTAGAGGATTATGTGATTTTCACTGGTATTCGTTCTGATATACCAGAACTTTTGCAAGTATTTGATGTATTTCTTTTTCCCTCCTTATATGAGGGATTACCTGTAACAGTAATTGAGGCTCAAGCTGCTGGATTAAAATGTTTCTTATCTGATACAATTACTAATGAAGTAGTTAAGACAGATTTAGTTGAATTTATTTCATTAAAAAGTTCATGTAAGTACTGGTCTAATAAAGTATCGAAGTATCTTAATGGATATGAGCGTATAAATACTACTAATAAAATAATAGAAGAAGGATTTGATGTTCGAGAAAATGCCAATTGGCTTGAGACATTTTATCTCGAGTGTAGAAAGGGATAAATTAATCATGAGATTAAATATCGCATATTCGACAGACGAATTATATGTTAGGCACTTGGGTGTTTCGATGATATCACTTTTCAATAATAATAGAGAGTTTAGAGAAATATTTGTATATATTATTGAAAATAATATTAGTAACAGCAGCAAAGAAAATTTAACAAAAATTGCATCAAATTATGGAAGAAATGTAGATTTTATTTCACTTGATATGTTATCTAAAGAATTGACAGTAGATAATACATTTCCAATTTCAGCATATGGAAGACTATTTCTTGGTCAGTTAATTGAAATAAATAAAATAATATATTTAGATTGTGATACAATTGTTGCTGGATCTTTATATGATTTATGGTTAAGGGATATATCTGAGTTCTATATTGCGGGTGTTCAAGATACGGTTAACAGATATTACTTAACTAGTATTCACTTGAACAATAGTTATAGATATGTAAACTCGGGATTTTTAATAGCAAATCTTAAAAAATGGAGAGAGGATAATCTTGAGGATAAATTTGTAAATTTTATTAACGAATTTAACGGGAGTGTTCCTCATCATGATCAAGGAACTATTAATGGAGTATGCAAGGATAAAATACTAATTCTAGAACCTAATTATAATGTTCAATGCCCAATGCTTCACTTTTCTAGTACACAGATAAAACGACTAGATAGACTTAAGCATTATTATACTCAAGAACAATTAAATAATGCTAAAAATAGTCCAATTTTTATACATTATACAAATGGATTTTATAACAGACCATGGAATAAAAACTGCTCACATCCCATGGTTAATATTTATTTAAACTATTTGAACATGTCCCCATGGAAAGGTATTCTACTTGACGGGCAATTATGTCGTAATGCCAAAATTATGAAGTTTATTTATAAGTACATGCCATTTTTTATATATGAAAAAATATCAAACTTAATTTCGTATAAAAAAAGTAAAGATTTACAAAAAAAACAAAAACAAGGATTGAAAAATGAAAAATAGTAAGCCGATCTTAACAATTTTCACACCCACATTCAACAGAAAACATACATTAATACGTACTTACAAAAGCTTATGTCATCAAACGTATCTTAATTTTATTTGGATGATTATTGATGATGGTTCATCAGATAATACCGATAAAATGGTTGATGAATGGTTAAAAGAGAATATAATTCAAATTAAGTATTTTTATAAAACAAACGGAGGTATGCATACTGCACACAATTTGGCATATAGTTTAATTGAAACTGAATTAAATATATGTATAGATTCAGATGATTTCATGCCTGAAAATGCAGTCGAAATAATTATTGAGTTTTGGCAGAAAAATAAAAATAAAAAATTTTCTGGTATAATTGGATTAAATGCAACTCCGAGTGGTAGGATAATTGGCTCATATCTACCACAAAATGTTCATTCTACGTCTTTGTCACGTCTTGTGCATGATTATCATATATCTGGTGATAAAAAAATAATATACCGCACAGATGTTATTTCATCAGTTCAAAAATACCCAGAATTCGAAAATGAAAAGCTAGTTCCACTTAGTTATAAATATTGGTTAGCAGATATTGAATATGAATTATTAATTTTAAATCAAATAATATCTTATGTGGAATATCAACCTGATGGATCATCAAATACAATCTATAAACAGTATTTTCAAAGCCCGAAAGGATTTGCAGAATTTAGAAAAAGTGTAATGAAAAATTGTCCTTATATAAAAAACCAATTTATTGCATCTATACATTATGTATCAAGTAGTATTATTAGTAAAAATTTAAAATTTATTAAAGAATCACCCAGAAAAATATTAACTTTATTAGCCATACCATTTGGTTTTATTTTATTTATATTTTTAAAATTTAGAGTTAATAAGACAAGTACTACAAAAATTAAAAGTTGATAAAGGATTTATTATGACTTTATTATTGGGTCTATTATTTTTAGTTTCCATTTTATCATTAACAGCAGAACATGTTTATATTACTAAATTATGTAAAAGTGATTATAGGATCAATGTAAAAAATAATAAACCAAATTTATTTATAGTAGTGCAAATATTTATATTATTATCTTTATTTTCTGGGTTGCGTACTAGTTTTAATGATACCAAAACTTATATATATAATTTTTTATACAATTTACCTTCAAATTTATTAGATCTAAAAATATCACTTGCGGATAACCCTGGTTTTTTAGTATTTCAAATATTATTAAAACAATACATTTCTTCAGATCCACAAATATTTCTAATAATTACAGCATTAATTACAAATTTTCTATTTGTATTTTTCTATTATAATCATTCAATTAAATTTAGTTTTAGCATATTTCTATATATTACATCGGGATTATTTATATTTGGAATGGCAGCAATTAAACAAATAATAGCTATGGCTATTGGTATATGGGCATTTAATTATTTATTAAATAAGAAATGGATAAAATTTTTTCTGTTAATATTGTTAGCATCAACTATTCATCCATATGTATTAATTTTTAGTTTAATAATACTATTTAGAGATAAAGTATGGACAAGTAAGACAATGGTATTAATTGTACTTACGATATTTGGAGGTCTGTTTTTTGATAAACTTGTAACATTAATTTTAGCAATTACAGAAATTGCTGGTGAAGAATATTCAATAGAATTCTTTACTGGTACGGGAGTAAATCCTTTTAGGTTGCTTGTTTATTCAGTAACACCCATTTTATCATTAATATATCATAATAAAATAAATACTAATAAAAATCAAATTATTACTATAAGTGTAAATATGTCAATCATTAGTTTTATATTTATGATTTTAGCTTCTTTTGGGACAGCTAACATGTTTGCTAGAATGGCTATATATTTTGAGCCATTTACTTACATAGCTTTACCTTATATATTAAATTTAGTTAATAAAAAATATAAAACGCTAATAATTATACTTTGTATTTTTTGTTATGGTATCTATTTCTATTATCAGTTTGGGATATTGAAACCATTTATGTATAATAGTATATTTAATTGATTTATTATGTAATAATGTAATTGTATTTTTAAAATCATAAGGAAAGGTTAATTTATGAATTTAATTGTTTTAATATTTTTTAATATTTTAAGAATAGCAAGTTTAAAATTAATGAATGGTAAAAGATTAACTGCACATTTAATTCAAAGAATTAGTTGTTTAACCTCAATTCATATAATTAAACCTGGACAATTAAAACTAGGTAGAAATGTTTGTATAAGTAAGTTTGGGGATGTATATATTGGAAAAACGGCATATTTAGAAATAGGAAATAAAGTTTATTTTAATATAGGTTTGAAATTAAGTTGCCAAAATAAGATTATAATTGGTAATAATTGTATATTTGGACCTGATGTAAAAATTTACGATAATGATCATAAATATGAAAAATATCAAGGTGTCAATACGACAAAACATTCTCTTGGTGAAATTGTAATTGGAAATAATTGTTGGATAGCTGCAAATGTAGTTATATTAAAAGATACAATAATTGGTGATAATTGCGTTATAGGTGCAGGAACAGTAGTTAAAGGTAGTATACCAGCAAACTCATTAGTAACATCAGACAGAGAATTGAAAATTAAACCAATAGAATAATTTCTATTTAATTTAGATATAAAAGATAGGGTTAATATGAAGAAGAAAAAAATCATTATTACAATGCCAGCACTGTTTATAGGAGGAGCGGAAAGAAGTCTAATTGGGTTATTAAGTGAAATAAATTATGAGATGTTTAATGTGGATTTGTTTCTATACAGACATGCTGGAGAATTTTTACCATATATACCAAATAAAGTGAATATTTTACGTGAAATAAAACAATATACAACTTTGGAGAGACCAATTAAAGATTTGTGTTTTGAAGGAAATATAATTTTTGGTATTGCTAGGATTTTTTCTAAAATTGCTTTGAAATTCAGATGTATTATTGAGAAAAAAAGTGTATCAACTTATAAATCAATGCAGTATACATCAAAATATTTACTTCCATTATTACCAGAAATAGAAGGACAATATGATTTAGCAATAAATTTTCTGGGAATACATGATATTCTAATTAATAAGATTTCAGCAAAAGTTAAAGTTGGATGGATGCATACTGATTATAGTACTTTAGACCCATTTTTAAAGATGGATGAATTAATGTGGGCAAAATTAGATTATATAGTAAATGTATCAAGTGAATGTACAAATATTTTTAAAAGCATTTTACCTTCATTAAAACAAAAATGTTTAACTATAGAGAATATTTTGTCACCAAGTTTCATAAAGAAACAGGCAGAACAAGATGTTTCTAACGAAATGCCTAATGAAAAAGAAATAAAATTATGTTCAATAGGTAGATTTTCAAATGCAAAGAATTTTGATAATGCAGTTATTATTTGTAAAAATCTCATTAATCTTGGCTTGAAACTTAAGTGGTATATAATAGGCTTTGGCGGTGAAGAGACAATTATTAGAGAAAATATCAGAAGTTATAAAATGGAAGAACATTTTATTATCTTAGGCCAAAAAGTTAATCCATATCCTTATCTTAAAGCCTGTGATATTTACATTCAACCTTCAAGGTATGAAGGAAAGGCAGTGACAGTTCGTGAAGCGCAAATACTTTGCAAGCCAGTAGTGATTACTAATTTTCAAACTGCTAAAAGTCAAATAAAAGATGGTTTTGATGGAATAATAGTTCCTTTAGATAATGAAGGGTGTACAAAAGCGTTATATGTTATTATTAAAGATACTTCAATTCAAAAGAAACTTATTGAAAATTGTATGAAATCCGAATTTGGGAATGAAGGTGAAGTAGAAAAAATTTATAATTTATTGGAGAATTACAATGAATAACTCGTATATCCCTAAAGTAGTTCATTATTGTTGGTTTGGGAATAAAAAGAAGCCTAGAAAGGTAGAAAAATGTATTGACAGTTGGAAAAAACATCTGCCTGAATATCAGTTAATAGAATGGAATGAGCAAAATTTTGATGTATATCAGAATTCATATATTAAAGAAGCCTATAATGCAAAAAAATTTGCTTTTGTATCTGATATAGCAAGAATAAATGCATTGCAAAAATATGGTGGTATCTATATGGATACTGACGTAGAAGTACTTAGAAAATTTGATGATCTATTAATTAATCAATGTGTTTTAGGTTTTGAAGAAAAAAACTTTGTAGCTACTAGTTTTATAGCAATTTCAAAAAATCATTCCTTGTTAGAAGAATTCTTTCTACTTTACCAGAATGAAAAATTTTTAAAATCCGATGGAAATTATAATATGAAAACAAACGTTGAGAGATTAACTAACCTTCTTTTAGATAAGGGGCTTGAAATGAATGGAAAACATCAAACATTAGTTGATGATATTAAAATATATCCAAAAGAATATTTTTCCCCATATGATTATATAAATTGTACTTATGATATTACAGATAAAAGCTATTGTATTCATCATTTTTATGTTACTTGGCATCCTTGGACAACACATTTAAAGAAGTATATAAAATCAATTATAGTTAAAATTATTGGAAGAAAAAATATGAATTTAATTAGAAATAAATTTCATAGTGTGAGAAAATAATAAAGTAGGTATATATGATAAAAAAAATTTTAAATAAACTGTTTTATAGTTTTGCATGGAGTACTGGATATAGATTTATTGATAATGAAAATGAGTTAATAGGCAAGTCAATTTATCCATTTAATTATATAATGCCAAATGAAAGATGCTGGTATGCCGATCCTTTCCCATTTTATAAAGATAGTATTTATTATATTTTTGTTGAGATATTTGATTATAAAAATGGTAGAGGTACAATTGGAATGTCCTTGTTAATTAATGGAAAAGCAAGTTCGGTTAAGGAAGTACTTAAAGAAGAATTTCATTTATCTTATCCAAATGTATTTGAATATAATGGAGAGATATATATGATACCGGAAACAAAAGAAGCAAAACAAATAAGACTATACAAATCTAAAGAATTTCCATTTAAATGGAATCTGGATAAAGTATTACTAGATAATATAGAAGTTGTTGATAGTTCATTTTTAATTACTAACAATAAATTATTTATAATAAATTATGATATAAGTAAAGATCCATTTTTTACACGCACTTTCGTTTTAAATATGAATACAAAAACTTTACAGGAATTACACCTAGATAAATCAAATTATACTAATGATAGACCAGGAGGAAATTTTATTAACATAAATGGTATAAAATACCATCCAGTCCAAGATTCAACTCACTTTTATGGGGAACAGCTCAATATTTTTGAAGTAGAAATTTTTAACGAAACATTATTTTTGGAAAAAAACATTAATTGTATAAACGTTAATAAAATGTTACCGAATGGTAAGCATTGTTTTAGTAGAATTCATACTTTTAATCGATTAGATAAATTTGAAACTATTGATTTATTATATAATAAGTTTTATATAACAAAACCATTGCGTAAATTTAAAAATATATTCATTAAGATGAAAAAAGATTTTAACAAAAACATATTTCAACTTACAATATTTCTCAAGAAAAGATAAGAATAAAGAACTAACTAACTAACTTGTAAGGCTAACAATTACTAACAAAACATTACAATAACAATTATTTGAGCATACCTGTAATAAATGTGATGGACTTTGAAAAATAAAAAGCCTCCTGATATTCTAAAGTTGTCGAATATAATCATATTAAGTCAGGAGACGGAAAAAATGTTGAGGTCACAAGTTGAAAAAGTTATGGCGATTAATCCGAAAATCATGGTAGTTGGTTTTGATATCGCCAAGAAAACACATTGGGCACTAATATTAAATTATACAGGATTGGAAATCACCAGACCATACTCGTTCCATAATACCAAAGAAGCTTCATTCTTACAGTGGAGAAATTAGAGAATTTGAAGAAAGAAAACGAACTGGAAGAGATTATCTTAGAGATGGAACCTACAGGGCACTATTGGAAGGGCTTAGCTTGGTTTTTAAAGCAAAATTGGATATCGGTGGTTATGGTGTGAATCCTTTTCACATGAAAAAGGCCAAGGAACTCGATGATAACACACAAACAAAGAGTGACCGCAAAGATGCGTTTGTCATAGCAAAGCTTGTGAAGGATGGCCGATACAACAAGGTATATTTACCAGAAGGCGTATATGCGGAATCGAGAGTATTAAGCAATACCCGCAGCCAGATTAGAGCAAAACTGAATGCGGTAAAGAATATGTTAGTTGCAATCCTAGATGAATATTTTCCGGAGTTTGAGAAAGTATTCAAAAACCTGGAAGGTAAGCTCGCCACACATTCACTGTACCACTTTCCGTTCCCGCAGCAGGTTATTGAACTGGGGGTAGAGGGAATGGTTTTTGAGTTTAAGAAAGCTGTAAAGAAGGGGCCATGCCTGAAACGTGCAAAGAAGCTGCTAGGTGCGGTGGAATAGTCCATAGGAATGACCCAGTGAGAAATTATAGGGCATGCTAGGGGATAATGATTGCGGCCAGAGGCCGCCCGTCGTGCTACGGGCTATGCTACATAGTAAATTTAAGTTAGACTTTGTAGAAATACTTTAGAAAGATCTTTGGAGCAGTTTCTGAAGAGCTCTAGGAGTAACTGCTTTAAGACATTTAATATAGTTTTGAAATTCTAAGAAGCTCATAGCTATTGAAAGGAAACTCAATATATATTGAGATAGGGGTGTATAAATTAATATGTATAATATAATGCTATTAGATACTTCTATTGCAACGGATAATCTTGGTGATTATATAATAATGGAATGTGTTAATAAGGAGTTGGAATTTATTTTTAATAATAATTTTTTATACAAAATACCAACACAAGTAACATCTTTTCATTCATATCAGATATGGAGAAATTCTTCTGTAGTTCAAAAATATTCTAATTGCAAATATAAGTTCGTTGGAGGATCAAATATACTGGTAAAAAATCTTCTAACGCATTTTCCACAATGGAATATTAATATTTTTAATTATAAACCACTTAGGGGATGTATTCTAGTTGGAGTAGGCGCAGGAGCTGGTTATAGATCTAATAACTACACAATTTCATTGTACAAAAAATTACTAAATAGAGAGTTTTATCATAGTGTTCGGGATGAAAGAAGTAAGAAATTTGTAGAATCCTTAGGACTAAAAGCGATAAATACTGGATGTGTTACAATGTGGATGTTAACTCCAGAATTTTGTCGAACAATCCCGTGTAATAAGGCTGAAAATGTTATATTTACGTTAAATGGAAAATCTAACGGTGTTGACGAAGTTGATCAAAATTTAATTGATATACTAATCAATAACTACAGAAATGTATATTTTTGGGTTCAAGGGGATTTGGATTTCGCTTATTTTTCAAGATTCAATAATACTAAAAATATTATTATAATAAACCCTTCGATAATTGAATATAATCGAATACTTGAAGTAGATGACATAGAATATGTTGGTACACGTTTACATGCTGGTATATATGCAATGAGGAATAGAAAACGAGCTATTATTATAGCTGTAGACGAGAGGGCAAAGGAAATTAATATGTGCAATAATTTGAATTGTATTGATAAAGATGAATTAAATAAATTGCCTGAATTGATAAATAGTTATTTTGAAACAAAAATTGTTATGCCATATGATAAAATTGATATGTGGAAATCCCAGTTTAATAAAGGTGGTAAATAATATGGAAAGTATAATTCTGGATCAAATGATTATAAATAAGAATAGGGTAGATTATTATTTTATAGTATCTAAGGGATTAAAAAAGTATCTTAATTATAACCAGTTATTCATCGAATATGAGGTTGATATTTCTGACATACCAAATAGCTTATTGATAATACCTTTTGTGGCAAATATTATGCCTTTAATTTGGATAACAGATAGTATTTTGTGGATAACAGATATAGATAGAACATTTTACGATGCAATTCCCAAGATAAAGAATGCATTTCAGGAAATGTATCCACTTTATAAATTTAGAGGTACAATTATTCCTGCTAATACCACAGTAAATACATATGAACCTGTTAAAGAGTCTATTCAATTATTTAGTGGTGGTGTTGATGCTAATACTACATTTATAAGAATTAAAAAAAGCAACCCAATACTCATTAATATTCAAGGGTGGTATAAAGAAGAAGTTTCTGAAAATCCAGTTTATGATGCTGATAAACGGGATATTATAAAGTTTTCACAAAATAATAATATACATGCTGAATTTGTTCGCTCTAACTTTGCAACATTAGTAAATAATAAAGAATTCAAAAGACATCAAAGGAAATTGGGGAAGGATTGGTGGAGTGGTTTTCAGCATGGGAATGCATTTATATCTATTGCATCCGTTTTGGCATATAAATACAAGGTTAGAAATATTTACATAGCAAGTTCCTACACAATTGGTTATGAAATTGCGTGGGGTTCTGACCCTAGGACAGATATTCTATTTTCTTTTGCAACAAATGGAAGAACAATACATGATGGTTATGAATTAACACGACAACAAAAAGTTAAAATTCTTGTTGAATATCAAAAATCAATTAATAAACAATATCCAATTAGAGTATGTTCTTTTAATGATTCAAATTGTTGTACTTGTGAAAAGTGCTTTAGAACAATTCTTGGTATTATTGTTGAAGGAGGGGATATTTCTAAATTTTCCTTTAATATTGATAAAAATCTAAAAGACCATTTTCAAGAATACTTTAAAGAAAATATTCAAAAATTCCCAGTAAAAAGTGAACAAGTTTATTGGTCACAAATAAAAGATAATATAAATGAAGTATATGATAAAATACAGGAAAAAGAATTTATTGATTGGTTTTTAAATTATGATTTTATTAGGGAACACAAAAATGCCATATTTAGGTATAGGGTAACACATATCTTTCCAATATTGAAAAGAAAAATTAAAAGCTTAATATCTTAATTTTTGCATAGTAGGTATCCAAATTTATGAAAAAATTTCTAATTTAATGCCATTTTAGTTTTTAAGAATAGGTGAAATAATTGGTGATAAATTCGAGTAGATTGCATAATTCAAAGAGAAATTTAGTTTATGGTTTAATTTCAATAGTAATAACATTATTACTAAATTTTATCGTAAGGACCTTTTTCATTAAATATTTAGGTATTAAATATCTAGGTGTAAACGGCTTATTTACTAATATACTTACTTTATTATCTTTAGCAGAACTTGGGTTTGGGAACGTAATGGTTTATAGTATGTACAAACCATTAGCTTTTAATAATAAAGAGAAAATACAAGCAATAATTAAATTATATAAAAAAGTATATACAATCATCGGTTTTATTGTTGCAATAATTGGGATTAGTATCATACCATTTATGGATTTTATCATTTTAGATGAAACTAATATAGAAAACTTAACATATATATATTTATTATATCTAATAAATTCAGTAGCTTATTATTTTTTTGCGCATAAAAAATCAATATTAATTGCAGATCAGAAAACATATATAAATACTCAATATAGATATATATTTTCTATTATAAAAGCTTTACTACAGATCGGTATTTTAATTATTTTGCAAAATTTCATTATATTTTTATTTATTCAGGTTATATCAACTATTGCTGAGAATGTCTTCATTTCAAGAAAAGTAAATATTATGTATCCATTTTTAAAAGAGAAGAATTCTGAGATACTTTCCTCGATAGAATTAAATAGAATAAAAGGAGATGTTAAAGCACTTGTTTTATCTAATATTGGATATATAGTGTTAAATGGCACAGATAACATTATAATATCAGCAATGGTTGGTGTTGATTGGGTAGGGTTACTTTCTAATTATACTTTAATCACTGGTTCGTTGATAATGATATTATCTCAATTAGCTACTGCAATAACAGGAAGTGTAGGAAATTTTATTGCGAAAGAGAAAACTGAAAAAAGTTATGAACTTTTTAAAAAAATTGATTTCATTAATTATTGGTTGTATGGATTTTCGACAATTTGTTTAATTATACTCATAAATCCATTTATTACTTTGTGGCTTGGTAATAATTATACATTAAGCTTAATTGCTGTTATTATTATTGGCACTAATTTTCTGATAGATGGATTATTAAGCTCATTATGGACATTTAGAACAACAATGGGTCTATTTGTACAGGGTAAATATAGACCTATTATAGCAGCCATGTTAAACATAGTAATTTCATTGATATTAGTTCAGAGTTTGGGATTACTTGGGGTTTTACTCGGGACTACATTATCAAAAATTTTGGTAAATGTATGGTATGATCCTTATATAATTTTTAAGCATGGCTTTAAGATTTTTCCGAAAGAATATTATAAAAATTATATTAAAAGAATTTTCTTGCTAGCTATTATTTCTATCGGTTTGCTAGAAATTTATCAAATAATTATAGCCAACGATATAACAATTTTTAGATTTTTCATTTTACTTATAATTACTGTAATTATTCCAAATATTATATTCTTTATTTTATTTAAAAAAACTGAAGAATTTAAGTACTTTCTAGGTCTGTTTAAACAAGTAGTAAACAAAAGAGGGGTTGATTCTAGTAATGGATAATAATTCGAAATATTTCATAACATTGCTTTCGTCATTTATCAATCAGAAGGAGCCTGTACAAAAGCTTGAGATTGATTGGTGCGAGGTACAAAAGTTGGCTATGATTCACTCTGTTGGCGGAATAATTTATTCGATGGCGAATAAATTGGAAGAAATATATAAACCAAAACTTGATATATTACAGAAAATGACACAAGATTATGCTCTGACGATATTAAGATCTTCAATACAGGAATATGAAATGGAAAATCTTATAAATTCATTAGATAATGCTAAAATACCTCATGTTTTGATTAAAGGTTTTATAATAAGAGATTACTATCCAGCTAAAGAAATGCGTACTATGGGTGACATAGATATACTAATAAAATATGAGGATAGAGAAAAGACAGATAAACTCATGCTAAATATGGGTTATATTGCAGGTCATAAGGAGGAGGAGGTCTGGGACTATACAAAGAACTCTGTTCATATAGAAGTCCATACACAAATTATGTATCACAATTTAACCAATAATGTAGATTATGTTTCTTACTTTTCTGAGGCATGGAATCATGTGATACAAAAATCGAATGTCTATACTTATGAACTCAATGATGAATATCATCTTTTATTTATATTGATACATACAGCAAAACATTTAAATGGATCAGGTTGTGGTATTCGTATGATTATGGATATAGCTATGTATCTCATATATTTCAAGGATAGTCTTGATTGGAATTACTTAAATAGAGAAATTGAAAAATTAAATTTAGTATTATTTACGAAAAACATTTTAATTCTATGCAAAATGTGGTTTGAAGTTAAATTTCCATATGAACTTCCAAAGCTTGATGATGACTTTTATAGGGACTTAAGTGATTATATCTTATCAGCTGGGACATATGGATATTTTCAAAGAAACCCAAATACTAAAATTTTACGAAATGAATTCTTAAAAAGCAAAGTAGAAGTTAATGGTTTTAGAAAAACACTTGCGATGATAAACTTATATAGAAAGATATTCTTCCCAAATTACAAGGATATGAGCAAAATTAAATACTATTCATTCATAAAAAATAGACCCTGGCTAATTCCATTTGGATGGATATATAGAGTATTTCGTTGTATTTTTTTAAAATCAGAAAAATCTTTAGGATTATTGGGCGATATTTCAAATGAACAAGAAGAATCTGAAAAACAGTATAAAATTATCCGAAGGTTAGGATTATAGCAATTTGAATAATTATTTCGAGGTGAAATAGTGAAAAGAATATCAGTAATCGGTATTATTGTTTTAATATCAATATCATCTCTTTTTAAAGGGCTTTTTTTCGATTTTGAAGCGAATATATTTTCTACAGCTCTTGTAGGATTGACTTTGGTTTACTTATTTAACAAATTGAAAAACTCAGAAAAATTTGTTATTAATAATATGTTGATAATACCAGGAATTATACTATTACTTGCATATTTATTGGGTTTTATTAATGCTGTAAGTATACGAAACAATATTGAGGCTTTGCTTCAATATTCACTCTATCTAATTATTGCTTTAGTTTTATATGATTATTTTATTGATAATAAACACCAATTGGCAGCATATTTATTACCAGCCATTGCAACAGCAGGATTCATATGTTCAGCATTAGGTTTATTAGATCTATCAGGTTCAATAGTTCTCCAACATAACTTTGGTTATCGACTATGCTCAACATTTCAGTATGCTAATACTGCATCAATATATTTTGTATTTTGTCTGCTAATTGTGTTAACACTATCTAACGCAACAGACAAAATTTTACTACGTAGCTTATATGCAATTGCGGGAAATTCTATTATATTTGCATATCTGCTAACAAGTTCACGGGGCGGGTTTATTGTTGGTATTTTGGCTATAATAATCTTTCTTGTTTTACAACCTAAAGGCACAAAAATTAGAATCATAGTGATGCTTCTTTGTATGTCACTACCTGTGTTTGCTGCAGTTAATGGATTTTCTGTTGCTGTAAAAACTGAAAACCATACTGCATCAATAAAATGGATTTTGGTATCTATGACTATAGCATTGTCAGCATTATTGCTTTTTCATTTGTTTTTAAAATTAATGGGTAATAAACAGGTAAATAAGACCATTAGTATGGTTGCTATCATTATTAACACTTTGATTGGAATCACTATATTAACTTTAACATTTCTTTATCGAGATAAACTGGTAGGATTAGTCAATCTGGACCTAATCGATAGATTATCAAAAATAAACCCCAATGATATAAACATTTCTGGCAGATTACAGTATAACAAAGATGCTCTTAGTCTGATATCAACTAATTGGTTAACTGGTCTTGGAGGGGATGGATGGATTTCCCTTTATCAAAGCGTTCAGGATTATTTTTATACTGCCAGAGAGGTACATAATCACTATTTTGATATTTTTATTGAGACGGGGATATTTGGCTTTATAGCATATATTTCACTGGTGATAGCAGCTATATTTAATTTTATCAAGGCGTATATAAAGACTGTAGATAAAAAACTTAGAATTCATATCTCCGGTCTTTTTTGCGGGTTCATTGGGTTAGCCCTGCATTCCTCCTTTGATTTTGACTTGTCTTATCCATCCATTGCATTGATATTCTGGGCGCTGATGGCAGGAGCAGCTATTTACAACAATTCAAAACATTCATTGGAAAATACAATAGAAAATACAAAAGGGATAATGTCAACTGCAAATAAAGTGTTTGTAATAATTTTTATCATAATTTGTTCTGCCATGTTTTCTGTTAATGGGTTATACACAGTGGCGTCATACAATGCACAGAAGGGGACGGAGTTTTCAAAAGGTTTGAACTACCAGGCATCCATGATGCATTATGAAGAAGCTTATCGGCTCGATCCAATTAACCCTGAGTATACATTTGAACTTTCTAAACTATATAATTATTTTGCTAAGCATGAAACAGATAAAGGTAAATTAAAAAAGTGGAGGGAATTGGCTTTGAATTCGTCTGAAAAAAGCGTATCACTTGATAGTTATTATCCGGCCTATAGGGAATTACTCGGGATGACATATATGGATAGTGGTATGCCGATCCAATCCTTAGAACAGATAGAAAAACTGGTTGAATATCAGCCGATGGAAAGTAATAATTATGAACTGCTTGCGGAAGGGTATTTAGAAGCTGCTTATTTTTATATAGAAGCAGGGGAGAAAGATAAAGCAAGGGAAATGGCTTTAAAGTGTCTGAGTGCTTACAACAATACATTTGCTATAAAAACTCCCCAGTATAAAACATATGAGGGAAAAGCCAGATTACTTATTGATGATTTAAAATAATATAAAACAATACAGATAACTACTGTTTTATTACTAATATACTATGTTTTTCTTGATTTTTGTAAAAAAATAGGTATAATAGAATTAGAAGTTATAGCATGAAAGAGGTGACATCTTGTGAAAAAGATAATTTCCATATTAATTTTAGTTTTTTTGATAATAAGCATGACTGGTGTATGTTTTGCAGCTCCTGTAGATGTAATTATAATTACTTATGAAGCAGACGAGTTGATACTTGAAGGTTTGCCTGGGGCTGCAGCAGTAACAACGGCTTTGCCCAAAACTGGGGGAATACCTGCAGAGGCTTTTTATGCAGTGGGTGCTCTACTCATTTTAGCGGCTGGAATAATAGCATTTAAGCCCAGAAAATCACCTGCAGGCAAATAATACTCAGAATAAATAATAACTCCGATAGATTGGAGGATTCCTGATTATATTAATTATGCTCGGGAATCCTGTTTTTATATTGATTGGTTTTGTATTGTATAACCAATTATAAATATTAATTAAAAACGGAGACTAAAGATGACAGATATTGATTTAAAGGAATTATTCAAAGCACTTCTGAAAAGATGGTGGATACTGTTTATTTGTACTGCTTTATTTGGCGCCGGAGCATCACTTTACAGCAATTATTATATTGTTCCAGTCTATCAATCATATACTACGATGTATGTTGGCAGAAGCGCCAATCAGAACGATACACTTACTCAGCAGGATCTAAGTCTTGGATTACAGGTCATCATGGATTACCGCGAGATTGCCAAAAGCAAGCAGGTAGCCTCTGAGGTAATCAGGAAAATGGGAATAGAAGGAATGAACCCTGGCTCAATGGCTGCAAAGATTAATATAGATAAGAAGAATGACACCAGGGTTATAATAATATCTGTAAATGACACAGATCCCAGAATGGCTATGGACATTGCCAATACTGTAGCAGAAGTCTTGCAGCAAAAGATCATTCAGATAATGCAGTTGGAAAACGTGCAGATTATTGATAGAGCCGAAATACCAAATTATCCCATTTCACCTAATAATACAAGAAATACACAAATTGGTACATTACTAGGTCTGATTCTGGGAGCGGCTATTGCTTTTCTTATTTTTTATCTGGATGATACTATTAAGACACCTGATGATGTACAAAAGCATATCGGACTTCCTGTTATCGGCGCAATACCAAGATTCCAGAAACTCATTAAAGGTCTTAAAAAAGGTAAGAGCAAAACAGTCATACTGCATGCAAATCCTAAATCACCCATTTCAGAAGCATACAGGGTTTTGAGGACCAACATACAGTATTCAAGCTTTGACAAACAGCTTAAAACATTTGTTGTGACCAGTTCAAGCCCTATGGAAGGGAAATCCACCACTATAATCAACCTGGCAGTTGCTTTTGCCCAAGCAGGCAACAGAGTACTGCTCATTGATACAGATTTAAGGAAGCCAACAATACAAGATATATTCGGATTCCCTGACAGAAGAGGTCTTACCAATTACCTGGTTTTACATAATGGCACCGAGAAAATTGAATATAAGAAGTTCATACGTATAAGTGATATTGAAAATCTCGATATAATGTCATGCGGGGTTATACCTCCAAATCCTTCAGAATTACTATCCTCCAATTCCATGAAGCATTTTGTTGAGCAGGTAAGGGATGATTATGACCTGGTATTTTTTGATGCTCCTCCCATAGGCAATGTAACTGATGCAGCTATTATATCAACATATTGTGACGGTACTATTTTGGTGGTATCATCAGGGAATGCGAAGATTGGCGCTATTCAAAGGGCAAATGATTTACTTGACAAGGTAAATGCCAATAAAATAGGAGTAGTATTAAACAAGCTTGATAAATCGGCTAATAAAAGCTATTACAATAGTCAGTATTACTATTATGGCGAAGATAAAACTGGAAAATGGCGTAAAAACAGAAAGCATAATGATTTGAATATATTAGAAATGCATAAGAATTTTAACAACGTACTGGATGATACCGAAAAATCCGTTAACTCTCAAGAAACAATAAACCCCAAAAATCCGGGAATCCCCGAAAAATCAAGTAACTAAAAGTACCCCGAATAAGGTGACGCGGAGGTAAGACTTTTGTTCGTTGATATCCACTCTCATATATTATATGGAATAGATGATGGAGCAGTAGATGCTGCAACTGCAATTGAAATGTTGAGGCTTGCTGCTGAGGACGGAACAACTCACATAGCTGCCACACCTCATTTTATTAGTGGATATAAAAGTAATACAAAGGTGAAAAAAATATGTGGTGAATTACAACAAATGGCCTCTGACCAAGGTATAAACATACATATTTTTCCTGGGAACGAGGTTTTTATAAGCCCCGATATACCTGCACTTTATGATAATGGCGATATTACTGCAATTAATAACTCTTCATATTTACTTGTTGAATTTCCAGCAATGAATATCCCTATATATACAAACAATGTATTTTACAATCTTCAACTCCGTGAGCTGGTTCCGATTATAGCCCATCCCGAGCGCAACAGGGAAATAGCTGAGAAGCCGGAAATATTACAGGAATTTGTAAACAGGGGTATATTGTTGCAGGTGAATTCCGGCAGTATAACAGGGCTTTATGGAAGGAAGATTCAAAAGATTGCCTTAAAATTAATTAAGGCAGGTCTGGTTCATTTCGTGGCATCTGATGCTCACACCTGTGAAAGCCGTTCACCAAAGCTGAACAGTGCAGCTAAAATTGTGGAGAAAGAGTTTGGAAAGGATTTAGTCGAAAAGCTTTTTTACAGAAATGGCATGACCGTTCTGGAAAATGGACAAATAAAATAAATAGCAAGCGCACATACGTACGCTTGCGGTCAGGGTACTAAAAAATTAAGAGTTGTTGTTCCCGCCGAAACCGTAATCCCAGCTCGTGCCAGGATTGCCAGGATCACCTGGTGGGTTTACGCCGCCTTGACCAGGATTTGATTCGCATGGAGCTGCATCCTGATTGCAGTTGGTAAATACATTTTCAAACTGGGCATATACTTTAGTTCCAAGCTCTGGGTTAATGTATTGCTTTTTCATAGCGCCACCTCTATTTGACAATAATTGTAAATTAACAATATTATATTTTCCAATATTTGTCAATATTTATATCTACGAAGGTGAATGAATATCACTATGAAAACTTTCTCAATTTCAATTTTATTATCAGAGGCCTGAAAGGCCTTAGCATAGTCCATATTCCTGATAAAGCTTTTAATATTATATTATTACAATTTGTTTTTCTGTTTTTCCTTATAATTGCCTCAACAACGGCTATAACGTTATTTTCGTCAACTGGCCCTTCTATGCGCGTTTGAGCATCCCCCAGCATATAATAGCGGTTATTCCTTATATGGTGAATACGATGCAGGACATGCATGCCATCGTCTCTTCTGAATAATGCGATATCTCCTTTGACTGGTTTTTTTATTGTTGTCGAGCGTAAAAAAACTTCATCCCGGCCTCCTACCAAAAAAGGGTACATACTTAAGCCGGATGGGCTGATCCTAAGCAGATGACCATCCTCTAATAAAGGCTTTATTGCAGTTACCCAATCGGTTGCGGAAATTATATTCTCTCTCATTGGTTTTTCTCCAGACATCTTTTCACCAGCTCCACCGCTTCAAAATCGGGCCTGCACTTTAAAAGATAACATTCAGTGTTCAATACGATTTTAGTTATTGTCTCCAATACCAGATCCGCCATTTTCTCTTCCCAGATCAACAGAAAACATCTTGCATACAGGCGGACTATAGCTTCTGCTGTATCAAGCGTTGCAATGCTGTTTTCTTCACTTTGTTCAAGGAAAATGATGGCGCCGAGAGGGAGTTTGGTATTTATAAATTCATTGGAGGTGCCGCACCATGGAAGGCCATAAACCAATGGTGATCCATCAACAATCCGGCAGGCAGCTACGTCGCCATCAATAACTCTTACGTCATATTTCTCACGCCAAAGATTTACATGGGTGGATTTACCGGTTTCTGAAGGAGCTGAGAACAAGATTCCTTTGTCATCCCATTCCATTGCGACAGAATGCACAAGCACTCCTCCTCGGGATATAAGGGAAGAAATCATAATATTTCGCATCGTAGTAAAAAGTCCATCTTTAACAAGATTAACATTTTGTTCATCATGTGGATTATTATATATGGGGTCCAAATACAATGTATAGTCAGACCAGTTATCAGAGGCTATTAAGCAGGATGGAATATCCTTTTTATTATTGGAGATATAATATTTCCCATCATTTGAATAAACAGATCTGATACCTTTACTAAACAGCTTTATGCCAATTTTAGCCTCATTCTGTACAATATTCGAAAAAACAATCCGGCATTGTATATTTGCAGCTCCAATGTTTGAATTAAATTTGTTAAAGTTCTCATGTACCGCCCAGGGAGGACAGTCAAATAATATATTCAAATCGGATATTTTTATCTGAGACATAATAAGCTCCTGATAGCTAAAATTAATAAAAAACAAGCGCACAAAGGTGCGCTTGTTTGACAGAGGACAAAATAATTACGACATAATGACGTTTCCAGCAAAACCATAGTCCCAGCTAGAAACGTTTGGGTTGCCATGATCTGGAGGGTTTACTCCACCTTGTCCAGGATTTGATCCACACGGAGCAGCATCCTGATTGCAGTTTGTGAAGACATTTTCAAATTGTGCATATTCTTTTGTGCCAAGTTCAGGCTTAGTGTATTGTTTTTTCATAAAATCACCCTTTACTTTGCGGTTAATATTCGTTTAGACTATAATCCATAATATAACTATAGTTTATTTACCTCTTTATGTCAATGAAAAATGGAAATAAATATAAAATTACATATTATTTTGCCGCTCCTTTGCTATAGAGCAAATATATTGGGATATTCCATCAAATCTGCCTGTCTCTGCCTGTAACTTTGCCGGGCAGTTGGGACATATACCATCAGCTACTTCGCATTTCAGGCATTCCGAAGGCCGGGGTATGATTTCCAATAAATCAGGCAAGCGTTTCCAGGCGGGCAGAAACCCTTCTTCCAGAGGTAATGTATATGGACTTGAAAAACAGCCACAGGGTAGCATCTTACCATCCCATGTTATCCAGTATGTGGCTTTCGATGCCAAACAGTTCAGAACAGTTGGAGGAAGTTTGAAACCAAAATCTTTTTTTGAGGTATTTTCTTCAATGGTATTTTGGAAAATATCTATTTCGTCAACATGATTCAAATCGTTATAATACCTGAAATTCGAATTTACTATATCGGTAATCTGGCCTGGTGTCATTCGGCAGGTTTCAACATCCGAAACAGCACCCCGGATTGGTTTGAAAACATCCGTGTTTATTCCATAACGGTTTGTATAACGGTTTGCTATGGTTCTTATCTCATCCAGCTCATTCATATTATCTCTGATAAAGGTTGTCCTGACTTCAAGCTCTGTCGGGATTTTTGAAATCAATTCAAGACCGCGTATTGTCTTGTCAAAACCGTTTGCGTCTCCGCATATTTTTTCGTACGTATCTGGACTTGCGCCATATAATGTTACACATGTTGCTGTAGGTGGGTATCTGGAAAATAGCTTTACAATTTCAGGTGTGATTAAGGTTGCGTTTGTATTTAATTTAATTATAAAACCCATCCCTGAGAGCGCCGTGTATATCTCAGCAAAATCCTCCCTGATCAGAGGTTCGCCGCCGGTGATCAGAAGGTTCAAGGTTCCGGCTTCTAATGCCTCATGTGCAATCCTGATCCATTCGTTTGCCGTTAACTCCCGGCCTATTTGATTCATTTGAGGCTTATCCAAACGGACATAACACATTTTACAATTCAAGCTGCATCTGGGTGTCAGCTCAAACGTACCGCCCAAGGGTACATGTTGCCTGGCAGCATATGCTGCGAAAGTCATTTCGGTTTTTTCCCAGTTGTGTGCTTGTATGTTATTGGTGTTCGTGTCGGCTTTCATTCCTCAATAACTCCATTCTCACGAGCCTCTGCCATAAAACCATCCAGGTCTGTTTTGGCTGTATCCTCGTCGATATCATATTCATCCAGAATTGCATTCAGGAGTTCCTTATAAGAGATATCTGCAGACAGCTGTTTCCATATAAAGCAACCGGTATCGTTCGGCATCATCATTCCTTTAAAATCGATCACACGCTCACCAACTGGAATGATAACATTTTTACCTGCGACTTCCCTAAGAATATACCCGCTTTTAATTTTCATAAAACACCTCACATTATCCGTTGACTGACCTGAGCAGCCATAAGATGAATTCATAAATGAATATTATATTAAAGTACAAAAATAATCAATGCATACTTTTTTATAATAGAGCAAATTTTGATAAGGACATCACCGATATAATCTGCTGACATATATAACCAGTACACGGCTTGCCAATGGCAGTGTAATATTGTAAGATAGTAGCAATATAATGGATATTAAATTCAATCAATAACACGATTTTTTATGAGGTGCACGTATGAAGATATTGGTTACAGGCGGAGCGGGATACATCGGCAGCCATACGGTAGTAGAACTGCTTAAGGCGGGCTATAACGTTGTAGTCGCTGATAATTATTCAAACAGCAAGCCGGAGGTTTTAAACCGCATCAGGGAAATAACCGTGAGCGACTTCAGCTTTTATGAAACAGACCTGCTGGATCTTCCGGCGGTTGAAAAGATTTTTTCTGAAGAATCCCAAAAGGGCGGAGGGCCGATTGATGCGGTTATACACTTTGCCGGGCTTAAAGCTGTCGGCGAATCTGTGGCTATCCCTTTGAAATATTACCATAACAATATAACCGGTACTATAAACCTGTGCGATGCAATGCAGAAGTTCGGCGTGAAGAAACTGGTGTTCAGCTCCTCGGCGACGGTCTACGGCATGAATAATGTTTCGCCATTGACGGAGGATATGCCGCTGAGCGCGACGAATCCGTACGGCAGCACCAAGCTTATGATAGAACAGATCCTGAGGGATGTCTGGGTGGCTGATAATACCTGGCGTATAGTCCTGCTCAGGTATTTCAATCCCATCGGCGCCCATGATAGCGGGCGAATCGGGGAGGACCCCAACGGCATCCCCAACAACCTGATGCCCTACATCACACAGGTGGTGGTGGGCAAGAGGGAGAAGCTTTCCGTCTTTGGCAGCGATTACGATACCCACGACGGCACGGGCGTCAGGGACTATATACATGTGGTCGATTTGGCGGACGGACATCTCAAGGCGCTGGAACGGCTGGAGGTTATGGGCGGGGCTGAAGGCGCTGGTTCTGTAACAATCAAAGCGGCAGAAGGCGCAGTGGAGGCCTACAACCTTGGAACAGGTGTCGGCTACAGTGTCCTCGATGTGGTCAACAGTTTTCAACTGGCTACCGGTATCAATATCCCGTACCAGTTTACCGTTCGTCGTCCGGGAGACATAGCTACCTGCTATGCTGAGCCTTCAAAGGCATTCAAAGTCTTGGGCTGGCAGACGAAAAAGAACCTGCAGGATATGTGCAGGGATTCATGGAACTGGCAGAAGAACAACCCTGGTGGATATTAAAGTTGAATTATATTGTTAACATAGCCATTGGATTAGTAAAGTCCGATGGCTATGTTTTTTCATACTGATCAATCACAGCCATCTACCTGATTTTATTAATGCTCAGGAATTTTTAGCATTCAATGTTAGAAACCTCTAACAGGTGGTATATAATAGCCATAGCAACAACATCAATAGATATTAAGCAATTTAAAGTATTAGAAGAAACTTACTTATAGCATCGGATGGAGGGATTAACATGAAAGGAAGAAGAAAATCTTTATTAGCAATTGTTACAGCAATAATGCTGGTCGCGTCAGTTTTATCGTTTACAGGTGTTACCCTGGCTGCTGATTACAGCGGTTACCAGTATTATGAGGGAAATGATACCGGGGCTAACATAGATTCAGGCTTGGAGAGTATAATCAATGGACTGACCCAGATAAAGTTCAAAGATAATGGGACATTCGATTCAACAACAGGATCAAATGGAGCGAACGGCATAAGTGTAACCATTTTGTCGAATATTTCATTCAGTTGGACTTCGACGAATGTACCGGTAAAATACATTTTCGTGAAAGCAGGAAATGGAGGACTGTTGTTTACATACAGCGGAGTCGGGGCTTATACAGGAGAAATTACAATCGATAAACCTGAAAACCTTAATAATACGGGGAATGCATATCATGCAATAAGCCACATCAGCTTTTATACCGGATATGTTGTACCGACACCGCCGGTAACAACACCGCCGGCAACAACGCCGCCATCAACAACGCCGCCAGCGGTAACAGTAACACCACCGGCAACAACACCGCCGGCAACAACACCACCGGCAACGACACCACCGGCAACGACACCACCGGCAACAACGCCGCCATCAACAACGCCGCCAGCGGTAACAGTAACACCACCGGCAACAACACCGCCGGTGACAACACCACCGGTGACAACACCACCGGTGACAACACCACCGGTGACAACACCACCGGTGACAACACCACCGGTGACAACACCACCGGTGACAACACCACCGGCAACAACACCACCGGCAACAACACCACCGGCAACAACACCACCGGCAACAACACCACCGGCGACAACACCACCGGCGACAACACCACCGGCAACAACACCACCGGCAACAACACCACCGACTACAACACCGCCGGCGACAACACCACCGACTACGGCGCAGACAACTCCACCAGTAACGACATCTTTATCAACGCCTACACCTACTGAAGTTGCGGTACCTACTGACGTTGTAGAGCCTACAGAGACGGTACCTGGTGGACCGGTAGAGACGCCGGTAGCAACCGATCCTCCTGTAGAAGCAACGGCCATTGAGGATACAGCAGAGCTGGAAGAACCTGTTCCGGCGGCACCAGTATTACCTAAGACAGGCGGCTTACCATCAACAGTATTGTACGGATTGGGAGGTGTTTTGACAGCATTAGGCATAGGCCTCGGATCAATGAAAAAACGCAAGTAAGCCCAAAGAGAGCTTTAAGAAAGAATAAAGAGTGCCTAAAGAAAGCCTCAAGAAAGCCGGACATATAAATGCATAAGAGATAAATATACAAAAAGATGGCCGGGAGCTGAAGGATTTGTATAAAATCCCTCATTCCCGGCCTTTGTTTGCTTAAAATTTAATGAAACTATCAATTCTTAGATTTCTGCACTCAATTTGTAACTACTGTGACAGGTATGGTCTGAATTGATGTAAAGTTATTGGACACGTTGCCGGCAGCGTCTTTCAGCAATGGGCCGGCACCTACATACAATTTTACATCTGTACCGCTAAAGTCTGCGAGACCGGCTTTATCAGAGGAACCTATATTTATGAACAACGCTTCTGAACTGCTTACGACACCCTTTGACCCTGTTGTTGCGTTATCTGTAAGGTTATAGGTTTTGCCGAGGCTCTGATCATATAGTGAGATTTTGGTGACATCAACAGCATCTCCTGTTTTATCAGCGCCGGTAACTATAATGTAAAGGTATTTGTTTATTGCATCATAAACTGCAGTTAATACGTCTGTTATTGTAGGAGCAACATAATCAACTTTCAAAGTTGGGTTTGCCTGCGTACTTGCAACTGAAGCCCCTGCAGCGTTGTACAGCTTAACGATTACCACGCCGCCTTCCGGTACGATTGATTTTAGTACATCATTTGTTATAGCGTAGTTTGTTGTAAAGTTAACTGAAGAATCTGTAGCGCCTATGGTTGAATCTGTTGCTACAAGTCTGGTACCCACATACAATTCAGCCTTTCCGCCTGTTGCCTGGCCGGCAGTGATATTAGCTGCTGCCAGCATATAAAGATTTGTACTGTTCAGGGTATTTACCATTACAGTTCCGCCTATTGGAGTCACTGTAACATTCGTGGGAGCGTTAAGCCCGGGGACTACTGAATCTAAATCGATTACAGTTACGGGTATTGACTGGACTGATGCAAAGCTGTTGGAAACGTTGCCTGCAGCATCTTTGAGCAAAGATCCCGCAGCAATATACAGGATAACATCTGAACCTTCAAATCCTTCCAGGCTGGTCTTGTCGGTGGAACCGACATTTACAACCAATCTTGCTGCACTTTCCACATAGCCGTTTGAACCTGTATTTGAAGTGCTTGTCAGAGTATAGTTTCTAACCAGGCTGACATCATAAAGTGAAATTTTGGTGACGTCAACAGCGTCGTTTGTGATAGTGGCGCCGGTTACTGTAATATAAAGCTTTTTATTTGCTTCCGAGTAAATTGCTGATACAGCACCTGTTATTGTCGGAGCAATATAATCAACTTTTAGAGTTGGGTTTGCTTTCGAACTTGCAAGTACAGCTCCAGCTGCATTGTAGAGCTTGACTGATACTACTCCGCCAGTGGGAATAGCTGCCTGTAATTGTGCGTTTGTAGGTGTACCGCTATAAGGTATCGTAAAATCTACTGATGTATCTGTCGCACCTATGGTTGAATCTGTTGCTATAAGTCTGGTACCTACATACAGTTCTGCTTTGCCGCCTGTTGCCTGGCCTGCAGTTATTTTTGCCGTTGCAATCATATTTAGTGTAGTGCTGTTCAGCGTATTTGCAACTGCAATTCCGCCTATCGGAGTCACTGCAACATTCGTAGGAGCATTAAGTCCGGGGACTTCCACCGTAACCTTGTCACCGTCAACGTCAGCTCTTAAACCAAGCGTGGTTGCGATATATTTAATAAGTACTTTCATTTTTTTGCTGTTCTTTGCAGTGAATATTCCCGAATCGGTAACTGCAGCACCGTTGACAGTAACTGTCTTGTCATCAAAGTCAATTACTATTGTAGTCGGAGCCTTGGTTACTGTTAATACAGCCGTTGCTTTATCAAAAGTAACTGTAGCGCCCATGCCTTTCGTGACCGGACTGATGGGAAGCTTGTATCTGCCGTATTTTATAACTGGTGATCCATTGATTTTAAAGGTATGATTCTTTGCCTTCAGATTCTTATCGTTTTTATCATGGCCCTTGTCATCATTGTATGCCAGATTGATCTGTGCATTCTGATTGTTTGAGTGACCCTCATATGCAAATACTGTAGTAGCGGATGTCAATAGTAGTGTGAGTGAGATTAAAATTGCTAAAAGTTTTTTCATACTGTACAACCCCTTTCAAGTGGATTACTAGACAATTCGGGGTTGGCGTGGGAAAAAACGGGGTACATACATAAAATAGTTAATTTGTAATAATAATGTAATATTAAATCACACCAACATTAAATCACACCAACATTAAATCACACCAGCATTCTGTTATCTGTTAACTATTTTGTCCTCATCAATGTTCCTGGTTTCCCGGACGATATACAGAGGCCTGCCCTTTACCTCGTCGTAAATCCTGCCGATGTACCCGCCGATTATTCCAAGGATGATGAGCACTATGCCATTGAAGAACAGGCTTACGGCCAGAGTTGATGCCCATCCTGACACTGTGTTGTTGGTAAAGATACCCTGATACAGGACTATGAGCAAATAGATGAAGCTGAGCGCCGATATGGATATGCCTGCATACGATGCCAGCTTCAGGGGCTTGTATGAGAAGGAGGCAATGGCGTCAAAGGCGAACCTGATCATCTTCTTCAACGGGTATTTCGTCTCGCCGGCGAACCTCTTTTCGCGTTCAAACTCGACGCCTGTCTGCTTGAAGCCCAGCCAGCTGATTATCCCCCGTATGTACCTGCTCCGTTCATTCACCTTCTTCAAGGCTTCGCACACCTTGCGGTCTATGAGCCTGAAATCGCCTGTGTCTACCGGGATATCCACCTCAGTCATGCTTCTGAGGAACCGGTAGAATATCTTGGCTGTGATCCTCTTGAACAGGGAATCGCCAGTTCTTTTAATCCTCTTTCCGTAGACAACGTCAAAGCCCTCATCCCATTTCTGCAGCATCAGCGGGATTACCTCCGGCGGATCCTGTAGATCGGCATCGATGACAACGATAGCGTCGCCACACGAATAATCCATACCTGCGGTTATGGCAAGCTGATGGCCGAAATTCCTGGAGAAATTGAGGAATTTCACATGGGGGTCATTGTCGCATATTTCATTGGCAAGCTGGACCGTCGCGTCCCTGCTGCCATCATTCACGAAAATTATCTCATATGTCCTGCCAAGCTTGTCCATCACTGCCTTTAGCCGCTTGTAGGTCTCGCGGATCACAAGCTCCTCGTTGTATACAGGCACGACCACCGAACAAACAGTTTTTTCAGGCACTTTTATTTCAGGCACTTTTATCTCAGGCATATCTGCCACCTACCTTTTCTTAATGCTAAATTCATGATGCTTAATATATGGAAAATCCATCAATACACTATTATCCTAGAATATCCATTTTTCCTTGAACCATAACAAATAATTCTCCACATAACCCCTGCTTACCTCCATACCGGAGAGGACGGGGTAGAACATGACGAACAGGATCAGCACCAATGTCAGATAAGCGCCGACGATGTATCTTGCCTCGGGATACGCATCCAGCAGTGCTTTGATGCAGTAAACAATGGACAGAATCATGAACGGAACGACCGAGAAGAAGTGATATATGAATACAATCCTCGTCACACCGACCCAGGGCAGATACTGGAATGCCATTGCTGCAAAGATGACGACCATGGATTTGTCTTTCCTTTTAAATGCGATAATAAAGGCTATTACCACTGCGATGATGCCCACCCACCATATCGCCGGGTTTCCTATTATGGTCATGGTGGAGGACATACCCTGGGGAAGGTCTGAGCCCAGATATGTCTCAAGGGGCCTCCACATAAGCGGCCACTGCCACCAGGTCGAGGAGAAGGGATGGGTCGAGCCCAGAACATCAAAGGCGTGATACTTGAACATACCCTGCTGAAAGCGCCAGATGAGTCCGGTGTCGTTGCCGTAGCCCGGGACCAGGTAGTACGGGATGTATGAAAGGGCATAGGTGATGATCGGAATTATGACGAAGAATACGACACAGCTCAGGCAGGTTTTGACGATGTATACGGGGAAGAAATCCTTCAGCCACGAGGGCTTGACCATGCTGCTGCTGGTTGTCTTATTGCTGCCGTTTGTCTTTTCGCCGCTTAATGTATTGCTGCTGTATCTCCTGTAATCCATATACTCCAGGTATTTGGACAGGAAGAACAGGAAGGCGAGGCCGCCCCCTGCATAGACGCCTATCCATTTGCATGCCGCCCCGATTCCGAAGAACAGTCCACTCAGGAACAAAGGCTTGAGTGATGGCTTGAAGCCCAGGTCGTAGCTCTTGTTCACGAAATAGTCATACATGAAATAGTACATGAGGATGATGAAAAAGGTTCCGTAAACGTCAATTGTCGCTATCCTGGTCAGCCCGAAATGCATGAAGTCGAACATCATGAGGAAAGCGGAGCAAAAGGCGTAGAAGCGCTTCTTGAAAAGCTTGAGGCCGAACAAGTACATGAGCGGGATCATTGCTGCGCCGACCAGTGTGCCGACGATCCTCCAACCGAAGGGAACCATGCCAAAGACAAGGATGCCCAGGGATATCAGGATTTTGCCCAGCGGGGGATGGGTCCACTCATATACCGGCATGCTGTGGAGATGCTCGTAGGCAGTCCTTGCATGATATATTTCATCGAAGATCATTCCGGACAGATAGGTATGGTAGTAGTCGACCGTATCGCTCTCGTCAAACAGGTTTTCCGGGACGGTGGAAACGGCGACAATGCTGTCGGTGTCACTGGTGCTTTCGGGGATAGTGCTGTCGGCGATAGTGCTGTCGGCAGTGATGCTGCCGTCGTTGCTGGCACCTAAAACACCAGTACGTTCGATTATGCTGAAGTCCGTGTATGGCTCTGTGCTGCCCTTCTCAAAGAAAGCAAGTTCGTTGAGGGTTCCACCGGGGGTATCAACGATAATTTTCAGGTACCGGACTTTCATATCGGGAAGCGCAGTATAATTCCAGGTATATATATCGCGCTCTTCTTTTGTCAAAGTAGCCAGATGTGTGAATTCGACGGGCACTCCGGACGCCTGGCTATCAAGGGCGTACTGGATCCTGTATTTGCCGGTGATAGGCCGGGTTTGGTCTATGCCTCCATAATAGTAAAATCGGGACAGGCTGACTTCCTTGCCTAAATCCAATGTTATACTTTCACCTGCTTCAGAAGGAGTCCAGTAGGTCTGCGGCGCTTTGAGGCTGCCGAGGTTGAGCAGGGCGATGATGAGGTATATGCCTGTCATTACGGCCATTATGATATAGTCCTTGCGGTTGCGCTTGTGATGTGGGGCGGCTGAGGCACCAGCACCCGGGCCAGCACCAGCACCAGCACCTGGGCCAGTTGTAGAGTCGGCTGTCGAGCCCAAAGTTTTTCTTGAAACCTGGGGCTTCCGTACCAATACGAAATAAATCAGCGCACAAATGATTATTGCCGACAATACAATAAACGCCAGGAACACTGGATTGAGGCCTGATGTCGGTGCAACCCCGCTACCATTACCAGCTATGTCCTGATCCGAATACAATTTAACTAGTGTAACAGCTTCCGGTACCGTTTCCAGCTCCTCTACAACTACGTCGTCAAACCATGCCTTTCCAGTGTTAGTGCTGGAATAGCCTCCAAGCCCAAGGGTGATGGTGAAGCTGTCCTGGTCATCGCCTGTGACTCCGTACATCTCCAGATATGTCCATTCATTTGTATCCCAGAGATCGGCAGTTGACACTGTAAGGTATTCGATTGAAAGATTTGCGCCTTTATTCTCAACGCCAACGTTTTCTGTTTTAGCCCAACAGGACAGCTTGTAATATGTGTTGGCTTTCGCTTTAATAGTCTGCTTGTATCGGGTGTCGGTTGCCTGTTCGTTTGTAATTAGGATACTCGACGTTCCAGAATGGGACATTGAAGTATCGAGGCTGGTTTTCCCTTCTTCCTGCCATGACCAGGTGGACCAGTAGAAGACGTCGTTGGAATCCGCTTCTTCAAAGCCGGGATTGAGGACAAGGTTTGTGGCGGCGAAGACCGACGGTGACGGTATCACCGCGATGGTTAAGGCCAGTATGATGCAAACGAATAACGCACGTACTTTGCTCATTTGAATGCCTCCAGGTATCTTTAATTTATATTAATTCATTATCCTGTTTATCCTTCGGCCTCCTGAGGCCGATATCTGCATACACTTTTACAAGATATACGAACAATACAATATTCATAATTGAGAACACCGCAATCACCGGATATATTTCCGGGCCCATAAGGTGCGAACCGGCGACATCCGTGGCTAGCATCCTTTTAAACAGGATGTGCACATTTGCGAAAATCGTGATGGAAAAACCGGAGAATATTATCAACAGCCGCTTGTCGCTTACAAGGAGGACAGCGATCAGTGACAGCGCAATTACTGGATACATGTAGCGCTCGTGCATCTTGGTCGAGAAGATGAAAGCGCCGGCATTCAAAAGGATGGCGGTGAGGAACGGCGAATATGGATTGACGCTTTTCAGGTGGAGGTATGCGGCAATTATTACGACCAACGTAGTAAATATCAAACCCCAGACAGTATAGCTGAAAAGGAAGGGGATGGTCGAGCCGTTCACAAAATTGGCTCCTGCCAGACCGAATATATTGAAGGCGTTCATGACCGCCGACGTGTACTCCGACGCCGTACCCAGATATAGCTTGAAGATCCAGAGGGGTTCCATATGCAGTGCGAAGGGAAGTACGACGACCACTGCTGTGATAAACCCGGCAGCGGCGGCTTTTATAAAATTGACCGCACTCTTCAGCTTTATAAGTTCGAAGAGAAGGACGGGCAGGAAGAATATCCCCTGAGGCTTCATTAGCACTGCGAGGGCAAAAAAGACTGCTGAGGCTGTCGGCCTCTTATCCGTAAGAAGTATGAGTGCTGCCAGGATTATCATGGTGAAGAAGGAATCTACCTGACCCCAGATAGTTGAGTCGATGAAGACAACCGGATGCAACGAATATGCGAAACCGGCGGCCAGCGCAGGTATCCTGCCCAGCCGTGAATGGGCCATATGATAAATAAGGTAGGAACAAACCAGATCGGCCAGTATGGATGGCAGCTTGATAAGTATGGTGAAGTCCAAATTGAGCCAGACAAGGTTTGAGAGCTTACCGATTAAGGCAAGTATATATATGAAGAAAGGTGGATAGTCGCACCACCCGGAATTATAGAAGTTGAAGAGGTTTGTGGCCGCCGCCTTCGCCCAGTATTTGTTTGAGTAGATATCGTTGGGCCATCCTTCTATGACTGTTGAAGAAAGGAGTCTGACGACCAGTGCGAAGCCAAGGATGCCGAAGAGGATCAATTTATCATTTTCAATCTGGTCATGCGGGTCAAGAATCTTATGGGGGCTGTTTATTGTATTAGGTCTGTTTGTTATGTGGGGGCTGTATGATGTATTAGGACTGCGTTTTGCAATTATATAAAGTATGGAGATTGCAAAAGTGTATGCAACCGCATAGATAAGCATCAGCGAATTATAGTTGGATGATAGTGTTACTCCTGCGCCCTCAACGGCCATTTCCATCTTATTGCCCTTTCCAAATTATTCAGGGATAATATGATTACTTCAAAGAGACCACAATTACTTCAAAGAGACTACAAGCACACCTATGGCGATTATCACAGCCCCTATCAGCCTGTTCAACTGTAGCCCCTCATGGAAAAGAAAATATGATCCGACCATGACAACCAGGAACGTCAGCAGGGTAAATGGATATGCATAGGTAAGTTCCGTCTTCGACAGCGCGAGCAGCCACAGAAGCGTACTCAGGGCGTACAGAACCAACCCGGAAAAGACAAAAGGAGAGAAGACCACCTTCAGTATATCCAGGGCGGCTTGTAAAACACCGCTGCCCAGCGTCAGATTCTTGAAAAAGGACATGCCTTTTTTAAAAAAAAGCTGGCCACAGCTGGCGAATATAACCGATAAAACCAGTAGCATTTTGGTATTCATTAATTGTTTTCCTTAAGCTTTTCGTAAGTTTACCTTTTGCTGTTTGGCGTATAAGTCGATTATACCAACAGCTACAGGGATTTGCAACCGAAATTGGGAGAATAAAGAAAATCATCTCACTTGCACTAAACGACCTTTTTATGTATCATTATTGTATATTAGTAAATGTAATTAATAGAAATATTTGTTGCGAACGATTTGTTGCGAACGCAGAGAAATGGTGTGCATAGATGAAAAAGCTTTCAATCATACTGATAGTGGTGGGTATACTGGTGGCGGCAAGTCCATTGCTCGGTCAGCTTTATAACACATATCAGGAAAACCGGATGATAAACGAATGGCTAAACAGTGAGGATGCATCAGCGGCAGAGGCTCTTGCACAGGAGAGTGCCAGCCCGGAAGAGTTATATGATCAGCTCAACAACGCATTTTCCCAGGAGATCAATACAACTGCAGAACCGAACAGCACGCCTGCTGCACCCGGTGATGCTGCAGCACTGGAGTCTGAAAGTTCGGAAGCCGCTGCTGACGCAACTAAACAGGTTGTGCTTGGCGTTATTAAGATAAAGAAGATAAAAGTCTCGGTTCCGATCGTCGAGGGTGTGAAAAACAGCAACCTGAGGGCAGGGGTAGGCCACATGCCTGGATCCGCCGGGTTGGGACAGCCGGGTAATTGTGCCCTTGCCGGACACAGAAGCTATACCTTCGGACGCTATTTCAACAGGCTTGACGAGATTAATATCGGTGACGAGTTCATACTTATGACCAAAGACCGGGAGTATAAATATATTGTTTTTGATAAGAAAGTGGTATTGCCCACCGACGTTTCCGTATTAAAAGGAAGCAAGGACGAGAGCATCGCCACCCTGATAACCTGTACACCCATATATGTTGCCACGCACAGGCTCATAATTCAGGGGCGTCTGGAAGGTACTTATGCCCAACAGCCGTAAATACTAATGCCGATCAGGAGTTACAGACGTAGCTTCTTTTTTGTTATATCCTCATCCCATCAACTGCCCCCCCGTCAACTATTCAATCAAATTCCGTTAAGATATTGCCCAAATATTACATAAATAACATAAATTGGAATATAATTTATGTTGATATGATTTTCTGTTTTAATTCACAATTTATTTAGGGGTGAAGAAATATGATGAAGAAAAAGGGCATATCAAAGGTTTTGTTATTAACATTCGTTATCATGATGGCTATCAGTTTCGGCACGGCCGGCGTAATTGCACTCAGCCCGGAAAATGATGCTTCACAAAACATCTTAACGGCCGGCAACTGGACAAGCACTGTGGAGCAGGAGCCAATCCAGCTGACAAAAAGCGTGACCCCAGTTCAGGCATATGCCGGGGATACAGTCACCTATACTTTCACGGTGGTGAATACAGGAGATGAAAAACTGTTCAATGTCGAGCTCAACGACCCGATGCTCGGCGATGAACCCGTCTGGGAGGCAGGTTCACTTGCAGCAGGTGCTTCCTCCGGTGAAATCATCAAAACTGTGATAGCTCCAAGCCCAAGTGCCGATGCCTTGCCTTATACCGTAAACAATACAGCCACTGTCACGGCGTCTGAAGGCATTTCTTGCGATTGCACAGATGAGGACGGCAATAGTTGCACAACTGATTCAGGCAGCAGTCGTACGTCTGAACCAGGTAGCAGTAGCGTATTAGAACAGGTCGGAGACTGCGTCTGTCCGAGTTCAGACTGTGGCAGCGGGGCCAGATTGTTTTCCGATTCAGCCTCAGCATCATATGTTGTAGTTGCTTCGCCATCAGATCCAACAGATCCAACGGATCCAACAGATCCAACAGATCCAACGGATCCAACAGATCCAACAGATCCAACAGATCCAACGGATCCAACAGATCCAACAGATCCGACAGATCCAACAGATCCAACAGATCCGACAGATCCGACAGATCCAGCCCCTTCAACTACATCTACTACGCCGGTGCCTACTGTCACAACTGAGCCCATAGTAAATTCGACCGAAGAACCTGTGCCCGTTGCACCAGTAGTGATATTAGCCCCAGAACCTGTAGTTGCACCAGAGGTGAAGCCGGCAGATGTTCCGGTGCCGCTACTTCCAAAGACTGGAGGGATACCTGCGGTAGTGATCAGTGGTTTGGGCGGCTTGGCGGCATTGGCCGGTATATTGCTTAGGAATAAGGCGGGGCGGAAGGAATAGCGGAAAGATATAGGGATATTTAATAGTGGGGTAGGGGTTTGGCAGTGATTTGTACTGTACCCCTGCCTTTTTTAAAGGTTCAAATATGTTCTCTTAAAATATGCAAATATTTTCAATATATTTGCAGAATATGTATTGACACATGCATAGCTATCCGATATGATGAATGTAATTAAATATTGATTTTCAAGTTTTAATATTGTTGAGCTTTTCAACGATAAAGGCAAACCGATCGAAAGAGCGGGACGCAAAACTAAAGGGCCTGTAAAATGGCAGCCAGTTACCGAAAGGGAAGTTTTTTATTTCTTTCTTTTGATTTTTCCATCGGTCAATTGGTTCTGGCCTAATATTCAGGCGACAGACCAACTCTTTTATTTCGGGATGCTGATAAAACTTAATGCTTTAACCTTTGTTTCTGTATGCACTACAGGTTCTGTTTGCTTTACTGTTAAAGGAAGCGCCTGCAGTGTGAATTTGGTGGGTTTGTTTTGACGTACCGGTAATGGGTAATTGCAGGTGCTTATTGGGCATCTGGTTACATATAAAGTTTAAAATGACAGACAGGTAACCAATGGATATTTTTGCGATAAGGGGGCGGTTTTTGAGCAGCAACGACATTATGCTAATATTAATTAAAAGACAGGTATGGTTTTGCGGGCTTTACCAAAAAACCCGAATACAAAAGATGATTTCATCGGATTTGGTCACAACTATGACACAGAAGAGGATGACTACAGTGAAAAAGCAAATGATGACATGCATTGTCAGTGATAGCATCGCATGCTGATAAGGCAGCCGGAGTGCACACCGTCTGCAGCACAGCCTGCGTTGCGTCACTGGACAAGGCTCCAATCAGCCAGGTTGATTGGAGCGATCATGTAGACGGGTTAACGGGTTGATGGGTAGGTTGTCTTTGAACAAACAATATAATAGTAAATATGTATTAAAGCAGTAAAGATACAAAATATTTTAAAATATGACAAAATACTACTTGATTTTTATTAAAAAAGATGGTACCATAACAACATACCTGTCAAAATAAATATTTGCAAGCAGATATCAAGCCCGCGTAAACTTCGTATTTTTTGGGGGTTTGTGTGCTTGGCTCGATGTCATTTGTAGCTAATAATCACAAGACACAATTTAATATTTGACCATATGTAAAAAGCAAACCGGTTGAAAAGCCGGGACGCAAAGTCCAGGAGTCTAAAGCGCATATCATAGATATCGTTATGACCGTCCGACCGCCATATTACTCTCAATAGGCGGTTTTTTTAGTGTCTTTGGGAGAAACTGATCAGCAGATAAATCAAAATTATAATTCAAGGTTAACCACGTTTCACCATAAAACGAGGCTGAAAACAGAGTTCTTACACTCCAGAATAATGTAAGCAAAATTATCTAGGAGGATTTTTGTATGAGTATAGTTTTCGCTAAGAAAAGCAAGTTATTATCCCTGGCATTGGTATTGGTATTTTTGTTCACGGCAGTATTCTGCGTGGGTGGTGTTAGTGCTAAAACGGACGAGGAAAAAGTTAGTGGTGGTGGTAACACAAAGGTACATGTACATATTAATGATGGAATTGATAATGTATTGAGTGTGCAGATTGTACAAACAGGAATAGCCAGTCCCATTTCTTTGACCAGAAATGGTGGCAGCACTACATATACAGTATCTGACGGGAATGAATATGTAAAAGACGATATAACAAAAATAATAGTTACTACTAGTTATGGTGTACAGGAATTTTCACCAGCATCCAAATTTGGTGGAGTAGAAGGTGGAGGATCTATAAATTACTGGATATCTGTAGCACCGGAAGTATTGCCGCCATCGCCGCCAAGTACTACTTCTGCGGCATTGACTTTGACTAAAAGTGCAGATAGTACGTGGTATTATCCAGGTGATAAGGTAACATACACATTTACGTTGACAAACTATGGTAATTTACCTGTCACAGGAATCGTGCTGACAGATGCTATGCTTACCGGCAAATTGTCAGGTGCACCAACCACTCTTGGAGTTGGATTAACCACATCCTTCAGTGTTGAGACTACAGCGCCCACTGGTGCGTCCTATCCGTTCAATGTAGTAAACAACGCTTCTGTTTATGGTTCCTACGACGCTGATACAAGCGAATCCGGTACGGATATAAAGCAAACAACACCCGCAGCAGCTACTTACACATATGCAGTTTTGGAAAAACCGGCTCCATCCATAAAAATAACTAAAACAATAGAACTTGGAACTGATGAGATAATATCATTCAATGATACAATAAAATTCAAGTTCGTTGTTGAAAACACCGGCAATGTAGATTTTGACACAGTAGATATCATAGATGAAAAGCTGATTCCGGGCGGAAAGCATATACTTTATACTTTTTCAGATGGATTGAAAGCTAAACAATCTGTTACCTACTATTATGATTATGTTGTAAAGAACGCCGGATATCAAGATAATTATGCTGTTGCTGAAGGAAATTTTGGTAATAGTAGTGTTACTGATGATTCCACTGTTTACTATTATGTATATCCAATAATAGAACTAACCAAAACAGTTAACCATAATAATGTAAAACTTGGTACCGAGGTGACATACACATTTACTGTCACAAACCCGACAGACATTGATTTGTTTGGTGTCGAAGTCGAAGATCCGCTGTTGGACCAGAATGCCCCAATTTATGTATATACAGAAAACGAAGGTATTTTAGAAGCGGGCGACCACTTTTCATTCACTAGGACATACTCAAACAATGCCGATTTGGAAGTAATCAACGAGGCAACTGTAATAGGATATTACTATGGAGAAAGTCAAGCGATGGCCGCAAGCCTTAGTGATTCGACTTCAGACGATTCAAACTCTGGTTATTATCCCTATGTAACTGCAGAAGCTTCGGCAATATATACACAATATGTACAGAACACGGGGGGATACACGCCGACAACTCCAGAAACTCCAGTAACAACAGTATCAACCGTACCTGCACCTATAGAAGATGAAACAGAGCCCGTCCCGGCAGCTCCTAAAGCTCCCTCACCGGTAGTTCAGGAATTGCCACATGGAGATCCTGTGGAGGACGTAAATGAAGTAGTACCTGCTGCACCTGTGTCACTTCCTAAAACAGGCGGTATACCTGCAGCAGCGTTTGGTGGCCTGGGTGGACTCCTGGCAACTGCAGGCTTGTTCCTCAGAAGGAAACTGAAGTAAGCGCAATATTGGTTTAGTTTAATAAGGGCCCATGCCGGTATTGGGTAGCCGTATAATATAGAAAACGGTTATGCAATGCCGGCGGGGATTTATGGGTTGCCTGCAGTTGTTGAAACAGGCATTGGCAGCTTGATGGCAGTACTAGGAATATTTCTGAAAAAATTTAAAATAACTATTGATTTTTAGAAAAATGTGTTGTAATATGTAAATGTAAGTAAAAGAATATCCAGAATTTGTTGAGCTTTTCAACGATAATAGCAAACCTGTCGAAAGACAGCGGCGCAAAACTACAGGGCCTGTAAAATGGCAGCCAGTTACCGAAGGGGAAGTTTTTTATTTGCAAAAACATCTGGAGACGAACATCAAAGCCAACAGCAAAGACGCGTAGAACGCATCACGATATGAGCACTACTTTTTGAAACACAACAAAAGATCAACAGCAAGGTAAGCAATACGAGCTGAATACACAAAAGTTTCATTGTTGAGAGACGGAAGCGAAAGCACCACTCTTCAACGATAAAGGCAAACCAGTCGAAAGTCTGGGACGCAAAGCTAAAGGGCCTGTAAAATGGCAGCCAGCTACCGAAGGGAGAGTTTTTTATGAAAAAGTTATTATCATCAATAACAATTATAGCATTTTTATTAGTAAACTCTGCTGTAGCATTTGCAGACAGTGCAACCGTAAGCACGGCAGCAGCTTCATCTACGGTCATTAAAACAGTGGCGACTACAACAGCGACATCAAAAACAACCACATATACGACAGCGGCAACCACTACTAAAACCACTAGTACAACCACTAGTACAACCACTACAGCGACCAATACTACCAAGACAACAGCAGCTGTTAAAGTGGGCACGCCTGTAATCGTATCCAATCTTGATGCAGGAACCGTCAGCATCAGTTACACATCGGACAGCACCAAAACACATAAGGTTCTTGTCACAAAGGACGGCAAAAAGATTTCCTACTACATCAAAACTGATGGAGTTGAGGTCAATTATCCGCTGCAGTATGGTAATGGCGAATACACAATAAGCATTCTTGAAAACACTACAGGCAACAGCTACAGAAAGATTAAGTCAGAGAATGTGACACTTGCTCTGGACGATCAGAAAAAAGTATATCTCAATTCAGTCCAGAACATCAATTGGAACGAAGACAGCAAGGCAATAGAAAAGGCAAGGGAACTCACAGAGGGTCTTAAGACCGATGAAGAGAAGATCAGTGTTATATACAAATACATTGTTCAAAATTTCAGCTATGACTACAACAAGCTCGGCAACCTTAAGCTCGACTACACGCCCGACATCGACGACACTATTGAATCCGCAACTGGTATCTGCTACGATTTTTCATCAACCTTCGCTGCAATGCTCAGAAGTCTCGACATCCCAGCCAAGCTGGTCAAAGGATATGCAGAGGGAGTAAACGGCTACCATGCCTGGAACGAAGTATATTTTGCAGCATCAGGCAAATGGATCACAATTGACACGACTTATGACGCACAAATGAGAGCAGGGAAAGCCAAATACACAATGGAAAAGGCGTCTGGCAAGTACTCTAAAGTAAACGAATATTAGTCAGAAACCAGTCTACATACCAGGACGGCTAACCCAGACACACCTTGGACGACTACTTGAACCAACGCTGGACGACAACTCAGACGACATAAGGCTGCTGGAGCCAAAGACACCATGGCGACACAATATCAATACATCCTGGACGACACAATATTTTTATACCTCAATCCTCTCATAAGAACCAAGCATAAAGAACACATCATAGACAACATCAAGACTACAACGAACTGACACATAATTACTGATCAATGCAAAACTGCCGGCTAAAGCGCTTAATCCGGCAGTTTTTGCATCTCTTGACATAAAAAGCAACATATATATTCATTCCGTAGAAAAATACAGAAAACATTTGAAAAATATATGGCAATATATTGACAACTATTTTAATATCTGTGTTATAATTTAGCTAGGATTTTACAAAATATGATTATTTATTACATTGTTCTATGGATAAATGTAATAAATTAGCAATATTAAAATTTCCATCCAATTTACATTTTTATTTACAGAGGAAAAAATATGTATAACCGTAATAAGAAGAAACTAGGTGAATTGCTGGTTGAAGCGAACCTACTCACAGCAGATAAGCTTGCGGGTATACTTGAATTGCAGAAAACCTCGGGTAAAAAACTCGGCGAGTTTATAATAGACGAAGGTCTGATTGACGAGAACAGCATCATAGATGTTCTCGAATTCCAACTCAAAATCCCCAAAATAAGCTTCAACGATATTCATATAGACCTTGAAGCTGTAAAGCTGATCAGCGAGAATCTTGCCAGAAAAAACAATTTGATACCGGTAATGAGGGAAGACGGCAGGCTTGTTGTTGCTATGTCCGATCCTCTCGACCTCCTCGCAATAGACGATGTCAAAATCGCTTCGGGCATGGAAGTCAAACCTGCCATTGCCACTAAATCTTCAATTCTGCATGCCATAGACAGATATTACGGCAAGGAAGGCGCCGAGAAGGCAATTGAAGACTTCAAAAAGCAATACAATATCGAGCAGATCACCGACGAAGACAGTGAAATGTCCAGCAGTGTAAGCAATGCACCTGTTGTAAGACTTGTTAATTCTGTAATACAGCATGCCATTAAGGTAAAAGCCAGTGACATACATATTGAGCCGCTTTCCGACACCCTGAGAATAAGGTTCAGGATAGACGGCGAGCTCACGGAAATCATGAAATCTTCCAAGACGGCGCACGCCGCTGTAATTACCAGGATAAAGATTATGGGCAAGATGGACATAGCCGAAAAGCGCGTTCCCCAGGACGGCAGAGTTGAAATGACCGTTGATGGAAAGGAAATTGACCTGCGTATTTCCATCCTTCCGACAGTCCACGGTGAAAAAGTGGTCATGAGGCTCCTGGGACGAAGCGATACACTGCTTTCCAAATCACAGCTCGGCTTCAACAATGAGAACATAGGGCTGTTTGAAAAGATAATAAAGAACCCGAACGGGATTATTCTAGTCACAGGGCCAACAGGAAGTGGTAAAACTACAACGTTGTATGCTGTGCTGAATGAATTGAACAAAATAAACAGTAACATCATAACGGTAGAAGATCCTGTTGAATACAGGCTCAACGGAATCAACCAGGTCCAGGTGAACACAAAAGCTGGTTTGACCTTTGCAAACGGACTCCGGTCAATACTGAGGCAGGACCCGGATATCATAATGATCGGTGAGATACGTGACGCTGAAACCGCCCAGATAGCAGTTCGAGCGGCCATCACAGGGCATCTCGTACTCAGCACCATCCATACCAACGATTCAGCGTCCACGATATCAAGACTGGTTGATATGGGAATTGAGTCCTACCTGGTTTCTTCGTCGGTAGTCGGAATCATATCGCAGAGACTTGTCAAAAAGATATGCAAAAACTGCAAGACCTCATATAAGCCCGACATTACAGAGCTGACAATGCTTAAACTCAGAGAGAGTCAGCATCTGTTCAGGGGCACCGGCTGCAGCGCCTGCAATAATACCGGCTACAGTGGAAGGACAGCAATCCATGAGGTAATGCCCATCGGCAGGGACATAAGGGAGCTTGTCGACAGGAAGGCGACCGTCGACCAAATAAGGCATCAGGCCGCTAAAGCCGGGACCATGAGCCTGCGGGACAGCTGTATCAAGCTGGTTTTGAACGGAATTACGACTACGGATGAATTGATTAAAATGACATATAGCCTGGATTAAGGCATAAAAGGACTAAAGTTTACAGTTGGATAAAAGGTGGGATGAATATGATAAACCTGATTGATGCTTTGACGAAGACAGTTGGAATGGGAGCCTCCGACCTGCATATTACAGTAGGTTTGCCGCCAATGGTGAGGATAAATGGCGAACTTAAGCCATTTGGGGAAGAGTCCCTGAAACCTGAGGACACTGAAAACTGCGCCAGACAGCTGCTAAATGAAGACCAGGTATCGGAACTGACGAAAAAGGGAGAGGTAGATCTTTCATATGTAATACCCAATGTAAGCCGATTCAGGGTCAACGTATATAAACAGCGAAACAGCTATTGCATAGCAATAAGAGTAATATGGATCAAAGTCCCCACGATTGATCAACTTGGATTCCCGGAGGTATTCAAGGATCTTTCGCTATTGCCAAGGGGTCTGATACTTGTCACCGGCCCTACGGGAAGTGGCAAATCCACTACGCTTTCAGCCATGGTCAACCATATTAACCAAAACAAGAAATGCCACATCATAACGCTTGAAGAGCCCATTGAATACCTGCACAGGCACAATGTCAGCATGGTTAATCAGAGAGAAGTGGGCAGCGATACTCTTACCTTCGCCAACGGCTTGCGATCAGCACTCCGTGAGGATCCTGACGTCATTCTCGTTGGTGAGATGCGTGACCTTGAGACCATATCAACTGCCATAACTGCAGCAGAAACCGGACATCTTGTGCTTTCCACATTGCATACCACAGGCGCTGCGCAGACTATAGACCGGGCTATTGATGTATTCCCGCCATTTCAGCAGCAACAGATCAGGATACAGCTGGCAGCGGTGCTGGAAGCGGTCATATCGCAGCAGCTCATGCCGACAGCTGATGGCAGGGGCATGGTGGCAGCCTTTGAAATAATGATAATGAACAACGCAATAAGCAACCTCATTCGTGAAGGAAAGACCCACCAGATAGACACGATTATACAGACCAATATGAAGTCTGGAATGAAGACCATGGATTACGCACTGAGCGAGTTTGTAAAGCGGGGCCTTATTACCAGGGAACAGGCGAACAGCAGGTGTACCGATCAGGAAATGCTAAAGAGGTATTTGATACAATCAGGGGTTCTATAAGTTAAAGAGGTGAAACATATATGCCAATGTTCAAATACAGGGCTGTAAACAGCTTGGGAGAACCGGTCCAGGGTACCTATACCGCAGGCGACCGAACCATGTTGCTGCAGACCATGAAGGAAAAGGAACTGCATGTTACCCGTATTGAAGAAATAGTAGAGAGAAAAGATTCTGATGTTCTCGCTTCTCTTCAAAAGGTGAGTACAAAAGACCTTGCGGTCTTCTGCCGGCAGTTCTCTACAATGTTGACAGCAGGTGTCACAATCTTCAAAGCATTGGACATCCTGCAACAGCAAACAGAAAACAGGAAGCTAAGAAGTGTAATCACTAATCTGTTTGAAAACGTTCAGAAAGGATCATCCTTTTCAAGCGCTCTCAAAAACCACCGTGATGTATTCCCGGAACTGCTTATAAATATGGTGGAAGCGGGTGAGTTAAGTGGAACTTTAGATTCAATAATGGCACGTATGGCGGTTAATTTTGAAAAGGACAACAAGATTAAGAGTAAAGTTAAAGCAGCGATGGTATACCCGATAGTCCTTAGTGTCGTTGCAGTTCTTGTTGTAATTTTTCTCCTTACTTTCATAATGCCTATGTTTTTTTCGATGTTTGAACAAAGTGGTGTCGAGCTGCCTGCGCCCACAAAACTACTTATTGGATTGAGCGGTATAATACGGGCTTATTGGTACATTATTTTAGCGATTGTTGTGGCAGCTGTTTATTTTGGATTGAAATTTAAAAATTCAAACAAGGGAGCCATGGCCTGGGATCGCTTTAAACTAAGAATACCTGTTTTGAAAGGTGTTTTGGTCAAGATTATTACAGCCCGTTTCACACGCACCTTATCGACATTGCTTGCGAGCGGAATACCATTACTTCAGGCGATGGAGGTTGTAGCCAAAATAATAAACAACAGAGTTGTAGCCCAAGGGGTTATGGATGCAAGGGAAGAAATGAGAAGGGGTATGGATCTCTCAGGCCCCATTAAAAGGATTGGTATTTTCCCCCCGATGGTTGATTCCATGATAAAAATCGGAGAAGAATCCGGAACACTGGACAGCTTACTGGAAAAAGCAGCTGACTTCTATGACGATGAGGTGGATGCGGGACTGCAAAAGTTGGTATCTCTTGTGGAACCATTGTTAATTGTAATTATGGGTGGGATTATCGGTTTTATTGTAATATCAATGGCACTGCCAATGTTCAGTATGATGGAGACAATACAATAATTGCTACATTTTAATGCATAAAGGATTAATGAGAATATGTTGGAATCGCAAGTTATAACAAACAGCCAGGAACAGAATATAAACCTTAATGATGCAGCTGATCAATATTTTTTCATGTGCAATGAAGAAAACCTTGAGGCTGTTATAAAAGCCGGTAACAGGTTTATCAGGTACTTTGTAAGGCTGTACGGAAAAGGACATGAATTTGATGATCTTATGCAGGTAGGTACCGAAGGCCTTATGAAAGCTTTGAAGCGTTATAGCCGTGATGTTGGGACCAGCTTTTCCACTTATGCAGGCAACCTGATTATGGGAGAAATAAGGCATTACATAAGAAAGGAAGCTTCTTTTTACAAACCAAGGATTATTGAAGAACTTCAAATTCGGGTCGACTTGATGATAAATGATGAACTTAGTGAAAATGGAGAAATTCCATCCATTGAAAGTATATCGAAAAAAGTTAATGTCAAGGAAACAGGAATAAGCGAAATAATGAGAAGCGGTCTGGTACCGATAGATGATATAGATATATCAAGAATTGAATCGGTAAGGCTTGAATCCTTCAAACTGCCAATCGAGGACAGAATTTTACTGGAACAGGCATTGAACAAGCTTAATACGCTTCAGAAAAACGTTATAAACATGCTTTTTTACAAGGATCTGACCCAGGAGCAGACGGCAAAACATCTGGGAATTAACCAAAGAAAAGTATCAAGAGTTTTACATTCAAGTTTGGAAGAAATAAGAAAGACTCTATCGTAATGTAAATTAAATAAATTGACGAAATATAGAGATTAATGTCTAAAAATAAAAAAAGAAGGTATAACCTTTATATAAATAAAAAAACAAATATTTTTAAGGGGGAAATAAATATGTTAAGGAAAATGAGAAACAAAAAAGGATTCACACTGATTGAACTGATTGTTGTTATTGCTATTCTGGGTATTTTGGCTGCTGTGCTGATACCTAGGTTTACTGGATTCCAGAACAAGGCTAGAGCGACCGAGGTATTAGTAGCAGCAAAAAGTGTAGGTACTGCAATTGATGGTTATGAAGCGGAACATGGTGTTTACCCTGATTTCACAGTAGCTGCTGAGTTAACTGATATAGAAACTGTATCGGGTGTTGATGGTGTAAATACTGATTCTTCAATTACTGCAATGGATACTGATGGTACATTTACAGTCAGTCTTACCTTGCCTGATACTACTGTTGTAACCGCTGGTCGAACAATATCGGGTGGTGTTCTAAGCCCAGTTGAAATGAACTAAACATGCTAAGCAAAGCTATTTTAATTGATAGAGTATGAATTTAAGAGCCAGCAAATTAAAAATGCTGGCTCTTTTCCTGTCATAAGGTGCAAACGATTCGCTGCAAAAAACGGCTGAACTGGCTGAAAAACTTTCGGCTGACGTTCGCGGACTGGCCGAATGGGTAGCCGACGTTATAGACTGAGAACCTCAGGTATTTCCCAAGGAGAGTCTCAAAGATTTTGCAGAAAATTTACAGTATTTGAGCAGACATGTTTATAGAATTATTACAAATTTTCCTATGACATATTATTGTTTTTCAACAATCAAAGTAATATAATCTAATAAATTACATAATTGGTGTTTTATCGAGGGAGAGGTGCAATAATGACTATGAAAAAATGGTACTTAACCATAATCCTGTCTTTTATATTTATAACCTTATCATTTACAGTAAACGCAGCTCCACAAGTTTCTTTGGAATTTAACATTGGGAAAACAGAATTGTCGACTACTAGTGGTGTTATGAAATTAGATGCTGCTCCTTATATAAAAAGTGGTACGACTATGGTACCCATGCGTGCCATATTTGAAGAATTGGGTTATATGGTTGAGTATGTACCAGCTACAAAAAGGATCATCAGTTCAAATGGATATAAACGCATAACGATGACTATTGGAAGCAATAAAGCATATGTAGATGGCGTTGAAAAGATCATGCCAGCTGCACCCGAAACAGTAAATGGCAGAACATTTGTACCCTTGAGATTCATATCAGAAAATTCAAATGCAGTTGTTGGATGGGTAACTGCTAAAGATCCAATAAAAGTAACTTTAGCAGTCAGACCTGATATTGGGAGCTTCATACTCTCAGAGAAGAAATTGGATGCAGAAAAGAAACCTGTCGCAGTTTTAGATATATTCAGGAAGGGAAGAGCTGAAAGGATAGAAATTAAAGGTAAAGAAATCACTAATGTACTTCCATTCAAAGACAGCTTTGTCATAACAGTACTTGACCCTGTTCTGTACACAACTCAGGTAATGGGATATGATGGCGAATTAAAGCTTTTGCTTAAGGACTATGAAGTTAAAAACAGCTTCGAATTTAACAATCACCTTATGATTCATATGTACAACCGTTTAAAAAAGATTGATGAATTATGGAGATATGACGGCTCGAAGATGACCATTATTGATTCAGATTTCAATATGGGTGTATTCGTTGTGACAGATGAGCAGGCACTGGTCAGCAAAAGCAACAGTAAAAGAGAGTATTCCATAATGCGATTTACCAAGTCTTCCTGGACCCCTCAAGAACTAAAGGCGGATAACGAACCTTATGGTTTTATCATAAAGGATTACATCATTGATGGCGATATACTTTATCTGCTGGGAACCAAGGCTGTTGGTGATGATGCCTGGTTTTATACTTACAAGATAAATGGATCAACAGGAGTTTTAAGGCCAATTAAGGTGTCAGCCGGTCAAGTTGTAACATTAAAGGATGTTTTTCAAACAGATAATTATATCTACGTAAAACTAAAGAACGTATTACATGTCTTAACAGAAACTGATTTGAAGCCTGTAGAATTTTTTGAGTATGAAAATGGAAATAGTGGATATGTAAATATCACGCTTGGAGACGCCCAGGTGATCAATGGTAAATTATATGCTATCGTAACAGGACTTACACCATCAATCCAGAACGTAAAGGCTACAGTAAGTTCAACAGGGGTTATAACACAGACGGATGTGCGGTATAGTTCGAAGATTCTCACAGGTATAGATAAAACATTTATGCTTTGTCTTGACAACTCCATCACTTTTTCACCAACTGTGGTCTATACAGTTATATCTGATAATTATAAACCTGACTATAAAAACATGAGAGCCAGTATTGGGCTTTCAGCTATTGCATATTCCCGGAATACCATCGCGGAGATGAAAACTTTTGCAGGGAAAGACAATAAAATCAACTCGATGAGGTTATTTGACAATCAACTGTATTTGATTGGCGTCGATTATTCCGGGGATAATTATCTAAATACTTGGAATGTAAACGGACTCACTTTGGGTAATCCATTGTTGGATATACGAACGATATCTGAAATAGTAAAACTACCTAATGGAGCGATTGTTTTGGCTGTTGAAGATTATAACCGATTGAATGATACTGTGAGAAAAACAATATTAGAACTGAAAAACGGCGTATATAGAAATATTGCAGTTGAAACAGAGGCTATTCAAATGGCTATTAAAAGCACATCTTTAATGATTTATGGCCAGGACACGGATTTAAACAGAAGTAAGGTATTTAGTTATAATGGTAAGTCTTTTGATAGTGTAGGCAATGCTTTTTCGTTAGGCAAATGGTATAATTATGAAGATGGACTGACCTTTATGTCAGGCAGAGCAGACAGTGAAACGAAAGAATCAGTTTTCCTCTTAACTCAAGCACTGACTAAGGTTATGCCGGGTTTTACCCTGGAAAAAATGGTTCGGTTAAATAAAAACACATATGGTGTTGTTGGGAAATTCACTGCAGTAGATATAGATCCTGATTTTAAGGGGAAAAAAGTCATGGTGATATTTGATGCAGTTACACAGAAATACACTGTTGTAAAGGCTTCAACTACATTTGAATTAGCAGCATCTGAATATTAACATGATTTAGAATCAATTTTTAAATGAAGTAGAAAATGGATTTATGGATTATGATTGGTAGATGACTGATGTTTATCTAACGGTCATGATTTTATAGCATAATTCAAAATAGATAAATTGACAATAACTGCAAGAAGCTACAACTCTCAGTAAATTGAAAAATGCAATAGACTAGATATTGTAATATTTATTATAATATAACAAAGTAGATATATTATTTGTCGCATTATGCAAATAGATATTATATAATATTTTATAGATATATTTTAACAATTAGTTTTAATGTTTTTGTAACATGACTTGATATGTGAGGTTAAGAAAGCATGAAGAATAGAAAAGGAGTAGCTTTACCAGTAGTTTTGATGGTAATGCTGGTATTGACAATTTTAATAACTGCATTGTGGAGTTTGGTTACTTCAGAGTCCAGAATGGCTTCATATCAGTCAAGGGATACTCAAGCCCACTACTTGGGACGTTCTGGAGTTTATGCCGGCCTTAAACTTCTTCAAACTTCATTGAATAATTCTTCTTATACAGACATGACCGCACTTATCTCTGCCATGAATACAAAGAAAGCTGGTCTTCCAGCAACAAACTTCAGTGTTGATAATGCAGGGACTTACACTTTGGAATACCAGGCTATAGATAGTACACAGATGAAGGTTATATCAATCGGCACCACTCTTGGTTCATCTCCATCATCAGAAAAAGTTACACTTACTCTTGATTTGGCATTTCCAGCTTCTTCTGAAACAAATCCGAATGAATGGGTTTCTGGAGTCAACTTAATACATTCTGTTACTACTGTTGATTCATATAAAGGTAAGGGTGTTACTTTGGAAGGTCACCCTATTCGATCCCCACAGGGTGGTCATTCACCTTCGACTTTCCAGGCATCATCCATATTATTTTCTGATTATGGTGGATTAAGCTTCAAACAGATACCTAACTCGGTAGATATTACGTTTGATTCTGAAATAATTTATTTTCAAACTGGTGTAACTTTGAACAGTACGGACGATAATGTAGTTTTTGCGCTATCATCAGATGTAACTGGTAACAGGCCACCTTCGCCCAGCCGCTTATATTATTCAGATGGGACAGTTGGCTTTGAGAATGTAAACAGATACCTGGCTTTTATTAATGGGCTTTCGTTTACTGGTTATTATGATAGAAGCAGTTATTATTCGGGATCACCTGCTGTTTATAATTTCACAGCAGGATCAAGATACGGAATAGTATATTTTGGCGATGATGTATCCGAAGATTCAACGATATTGGTAACTAAGGGATATTACTTTTTTGAAAATGGAGTAGATATCCATAACCCAATAACATCAGGTCAATTAATTGCAATTGACAGCCAGGACATTATTATTAAAGCAATAGAATCGCTTTATAAATACTCAGTAGGTTCATCAGATGCTTTTATGTGGAGTAGGGAGTAGATTTCTTATGAAATTATTTAAAAAAACCATTAACAAAAAGGGACTTACATTAATTGAAATTATTATTGCGCTTGCAATAATTGGAATAATAGTGACTGTTTTTTTTAGCAGCTTTTCCGCAGGTTTTACAACAATAATTGCAAACGGCAGTAAAACAAAGGCAATGGAAGAGGCACAGACAATAATTGATAAGATATATCAGGCTGGAACACCTACAGCAGCGTATATACAATCAATATCATCAGGTGCCGTATCAAAAGCTGATTACACTGAACTCACATCAGCATATAGTTCCGGTGATCATATGAGATTTTGGATATCAAATAAAACTATTGATGGTAATAGTTTTAACATGGTTACATTACTTATCTTTTACCAAAATGGAAGAGGCTACGTAACTTTAGTTTCATTGATACCATAGGGAGGCTTAATATGTTTGGGGCTAATTTAAAAAATAGAAAAGGTTTTACTCTGATTGAGATAATTATTGCTTTAAGCCTTCTTATAATTGTATTAGGATTGGTTCTATCCCTTTTGGTGACATCAAATAGATTTTTCTTTATAAGTTCGGACCAATATGATATACAAAACAAATTAAGGGTTGTAACAAAAGATATTACTAACAAGGTTAGATACGCGACTGACATCGAAATAATGAGTACAATGGATTCCAGCCTTATAAGCAGCCCTTCTTCCATAGGCGCATATGATAAATACATATACTTTGATGACACGACAGAGACGACAATGGGGTATATTGTGGAATTGGACAGATACGGTTCTAAAAAATACCCGATTGGAACTCCTGGGTCAGGTACTGCTGTGCTTTTCAGTAGTGTATCTCCTTTAAAATCTTTGGCTATATCTATCTCTTCAAGCTATAAAAACAGGGATTACAATATATCAGCAGATATTTTAAGCCTTAATGTAAATCTGAATACCAGCAATGTTATAACAGGAGCTACGACTGCGGGTGGAACTGCAATTAAATATAAGACATTAACAGGGTTTATATCGGAGACACAAAGGCCGAACGCAACAATAGGAACGGGTAATGGTAAAAAAATTCTGGATGTAACTTTTAATAGGAATTTAGCTGCTTCAGGAACTTCAATAATTGATCAAGGCACTACTGATACTACGCGTTATGGGACCTTAACACAAGGGACCGACTCAATTGAGTTGAATTTTACGAAAAACGTAGAAGTTGGGAGAACATTGCTTTTACATATTAAATTTTGGGATGATACTGAATACGATTATAATGTGACTTATACCGACGATGATTGGTATATTGATTCCTAATTATAGTAAGTTCATTTATCTATTTATCTTTATTACCATAAATGCTATTATTATCTTATTAACAGACATAATTTTATCAAATTCGGCAATTTATGCATCTATTTTCGACATACTTATTTTGGGGGTGCAAACATTTGAGCATTAAAAAGTATTTATCTTTAGACATAGGCAGTAAATATATTCATGGCGTTGAAGGGGTTAATAAAGCTGGACAACCAGAAATCAGCAATACGTTACTTGCTTCAACACCAGCCGGTGCTATAAATGACGGTAAACTTGAAGACATTAATCTAATCAGGGAAGTGTTGAAGAATACATTGCTGGAAAAAAGAATCAGCTCACGCAATGTTATTTTTGTGGTTCAAAGTACCCAGATCATTACAAGGGATTTCACAATTCCCTTCGTAAAAACTAATGAACTGGGTAATGCTGTACAGTATGAAATGGAACAATATATTCCTGGCTCTCCTGAAAGGTATCATATTGAATACAGGATAACGGATGATTTTAAGGACGGAGACGTTAGAAGGTTAAAAATCCATGCGGCAGCTATGCCCAAAGAAATTGTTGAGGGATATTTTAAACTCGCAGACGAGCTTAAAATGACGCCGGTGGCACTGGATATTCATTCAAATGCCGTATACAAGCTTTTCTGCGGTCAGTTTTCTGTAAATAACAAGAGTTACGACCAATATGGTTCGTATGCACTGCTTGATATTGGGTACAAAACTACCTCAATAAGTATAATTTCAGGCGGAAAACTGGAAATGAACAGGATCATTGCTTTTGGAGGCCGAGAAATTGATACCGCCATTGCCCCGTTCTTCAATCTCACATTGGATAGAGCAGAACAGAAAAAATTGGGTATGAGGCTGAATTTAGATTCTGATAATTACAATGATGAGGATGAACCGATAAAAACCATTCTTGGTCAGTTGACAATGGAATTGCAGAAGGTGCTTCAATTCTATTCAACCCGGGGAAACGGAAAACCAGTCAACGACATATTCATATTTGGCGGCAGTTCGTTACTGATCGGTCTGGATGAATACCTGAAGAGAAATATCAGTGTTAATGTTATAAAGATAGACTACCTTGATAGCATTAAAAAAATATGTGCTATGGATCCTGCTTTATTATACTATTTGAATGCTGCAGGCGCATTAATTAGATTATAACTGGAGGTAGTATGAGGGATTTTAACTTTTTTTCCGAATATATCAGTAATAAGCAGATTGCACGCAAAAAGACCAACCTTGTTTCAATTATATTGTTGATTGTAGTAATACTGATAGGCGGATCCTATGCATTAACCGAATTTATGGCATACAAGCTTAATGCAAGTACTTCCGAAATGAAGCGATATTTGGAATCGGCCGAAATCAAAGAGAAACTTGCACAGGTTGAAAGCAAAAACAAACAAATTGAAATAATAAATGAATATATTAAGCTGGTGGATATCGTTGATAAAGATTTAGAAAGAGCAGATATCCTTAAAATCAATTTGATCAGTGATATTGAAAAACAAATACCCCCAGGTATTAAGTTTAAAACTATAACACTGGATCAGAATATGATTAATATAGAAGCATTCGCATATAACAATGCTGAAATTGCTGAGCTTCAGCATAATCTTAGCCAACTGGGGCAGATACAGGAAGCTTCTGTTGGTAAAATACAAAAATCAGAAGGCACAGGCATTTTGCAATTTGATATTCAATGCAAATTGAAGGACGTGATTATAAAATGAAAATTACTGTTAGAGAAAAAGTAATGCTTCTGGTGTTATGCATAATTGCATTATTGGCTTTAAGCTATTATCTGTTATTCAAGCCCCAATTCGAGAGGCTGAAGACAATTTCAATTGAGAATATTCAAGTTGCACAGCAGGTTGAAAAAGCCAACACTGATATTAAGTCGCTTGAAAAACTTGATGAACAGATAGCCATGAATAAAAAGACAGCGAACGATAAAACAACCAAATATTATCCTGAGATTTTACAGGACAGATTTGTGATTCTTCTTGATGGACTTGTCAAAAAGAAGATGCTGACATACAACTCAGGTAATTATTCACAAGTAACAATTGAACCAATCCAAAACCCGACTTCAGAAACAAGACCAAATAGTTCAGAATATAAGGCATTCAAACTATCAGAGGAATATAGGAATATAGTCAGTGGGCTAAAATCTGAAGATGAGACCGCAGCCCAACCTGCAACAGGAGGAGTAACCGAACCTGCTGAAATTACCAATCAGGTTTCAAGTCTTTATGTTATGGTCCAGCTTACTGGTACATATGACCAGTTTAAAGGGTTTCTTGCAGATCTCGAGGCATTGAAAAGATCAGTCATAATAAAGAATATTAAAATGACTAAAAATGATTTGAATCAAATTGAAGGAGAAGTGGAAATCGAGTTTGTTTCTTTGGCCAAGCTTGAAGAAACCAACGATGAGTTTGTTAATTGGCCTTTCAATAATACATATGGGAAAAACGACCCTTTTAATTAATATAAGCTTATAATCTGTACCTGATTCAAACTAAGGAGAGTGGAGCTTTTTGATAAACGACCTTTTGAGCAACTTTACAAAGCTGTTTGGTGCATATTTCAATGATGTATTCGCAGGGCTTGTCATTCTTTTAACTGTTTACTGGTATGCCAGATATGACACCGGCAAGCTGGGTGGCATCAGGAAAAGTCTCAGTAAGGTGAACAAAGATATTGAAGGAATGAGCACCCTGAGCACAACGGATAATATGAAACGTATCAATGAGATTTTTAATGCCTCCAAGCTCAGCAAATCTGTCATCAACACCTGGACCCACTACCTGGAGGACTTCATGAACTCCCATCAGGAGAAGGCACCCGAAATTTCCGGCTATTTCAGCCTTGAAAGGATCATAACCATACCGGCCTGCCGCAAAAGGGCAGAGGTCATCCCCGGGGTTCTTACGATGACAGGCATACTGGCAACCTTCCTCGGTATAGCCAATGGCCTGAAAGGTCTTGATATACCTGCCGGCGGTGTCTTTTCGCAGCAGATCATGAACGACCTGTTATCAACCGTCGCATCTGCATTTTCAATATCAATAATTGCAATATTTGCAGCAGTGGTATTCCAGCTGTTGGACAGAAGGATGTATCAGTCGGCGGTTGCCGAGCTGAGCAGGTTCCTTGAGGTTACAGCAAGAAAAATACCTATGGTAAGTGATGCAGGAAATATCGAATTGCTGGTTAAGGAACAAAAAGCCCAGACAGAAAGGTTGTCGAAGCTTGGTAAAGACATATCATCGGAAATTGGCAAGTACATAGGCAATGACCTGGCACCAACTATAAACAATTCCTTTGTCGAGGCAGTTAAAACTCAGATAGCACCAGCAGTTGCTGAAATCGGGGAAGCTGTTCAAAGGATGTCAGCACAGGTAGTTGAAATTCAGCATGACGGTATACGCCAGCTTACCGATTCCTTTATGGACAGGCTCAACACAATTGTAGGGGATCAATTCAGGGATATGGGCAATAACGTCAAGTCCTTATGTGAAAATCAGCAGAAGGCTGAGAGGAGCATCAGACTCCTGATAGACGAAATCGAGAAGAACATGGGTCTGCAGCAAAAGTCCTACATTGAGGCATCTCAGGTTCTTAATACAATAGTATCCTACCAGAAGCAGGTTGAAGGGATCAATTCCTCGATAGGCGCAAGCATGGATGGAATGATTCAGTTCAATGAGAAACTTCGTGATTCACTGGATGCCGACAAGCAAGCCCTTGACAACCTCAATGAACTCAGGAAGGCAACGCAGCTGGAGAACCATGAATATTTCGAAAAAATGGATGGTCAGGTAACTAAACTGATGGAAGAATTAAACTCACAGCTGGATATGGCCTTTTCACGCTTTAATGATATTACCACCGGTTCATTCGAAAAGCTTGACGGGATACTGACAACAAGTGCTGATGGTATCAATGTCAATATGAAGGCGCTGCTGGATAAGCTTGATGACCAGGTCAGGGATATAACCCTTTATGCAAGAGGGCTAACGGAAGAGGTCGGTATACTTAATGAAAAGCTGGAAACCTCCGTACAGGGTTTTGGTGACCAGCTTAACTCGGGAGTTATGAAAACCCTTGTTACCTTTGACGATGGCCTTGCAGAAATCAGTAAAAGGTTCGGCGAAGTGATATCCGATATCAGCGATTCGGTGGAAGATTTGCCGAGGGTACTCGGAAGTATCGGCAAGAACAAAGGATAAAAGTAAAAGATAAAAGAAAAAGTACCCCAAAAAGCGGGAGATGTTACGATGAGATTTGATTTGGGTTTGAAAGAAGATAATACTGAAACCAATTATTGGATACCTGTTTCAAATATTCTGGCGGCAGCTCTGCTGGTGCTGCTGGTTGTTTTTGTCGCGGGCATGATATATTTCAAAAGCGCAGCTGCTGATCCGCAAATGGTAGCCAATCAACCTGCTGGCACACAATCTGGCGTAAATCAGCCTGCCGGTACTCAACAGCCGGCTTCGTCAAATGACGCTCAGACCACACAAGCTTCACAAGCAGCCGGTTCGGTTACAAAGGAACAACAAGCTGCCATTGCTGAGCTTGCGGGCATCAGGAGTGCCATTATTACCGATCTCGATACAAATATCGGGAAACTGGGCTTGAAGCTGGAAATCGATAAATCCACAGGCAATGTAAGATTCAATGAAGCAGTGCTTTTCGATGTCAATAAGACAACAGTGAGCAAGGACGGTGGCGAATATCTGAAAAAGTTCATACCGGCATATCTGTCCGTTCTTATGAGTGACAGGTACAGGGGATGGATCGACCAGATAATTATCGAAGGCCATGCGGACGACGGTGGCTCGTATCAGTATAATCTTGATCTTTCACAGCAAAGGGCCAATGCGGTGGCCAACTATGTCATTTCGAACAACCTTTCCAAACTATCTGATGGAACAGATGTGAAGAAAATCTTATCAATAAGCGGAAGATCCTATAGCGTGCCTGTAATGAATAATGAGACCATCGACAAAGCCAGATCCAGGCGCGTTGAATTTGCCTTCCATCTGAAGGATGCGGAGATGGACAGACAAATACAAGATATATTAAAAGGGGTGGGTAAATAATGGAACTGACTTTCCAGTATGAACCTACCTTTCTCAAAGAATCTATTGAAGCCCTCAAAGAAAAATTCCCCTCCCTTGAAGAAAGAGCGGGCAGTAGCCCGAAAAAAGATGAGGAAATCGATTTATTCCTGGAGGAAATCAGAAATAATCTGGCTTCCGGGTCTGATACCCATCCTTCCTTTACTAAAGATCGTGAGGTGGAGCTTGCCATTCATGCCTATGGAAGGCAGCAGGTATACAGCAATGGTTTGATCGACAATAGCTTACCAGACGACGGTTTGCTCGACGTTTTGGATCAAATAATCACCCAGCGGTTCAGAAGGAAGCTGTTCTATCTGGGGTGGATGCTGTTACAGCAGGATTTCTCCAACAAAGGCCGTTTATACGCCATGAAAACCCTTTGCAGGCTGATGAAGGCCAGGTATCCGGAAGAATACGAGACAACCCTGCCTGGAAAGTTTTGTGACATTTGGGAGGAAGGCGTACCGGAGCTGGCGGCTTTATTACTGCAAGCGGATTGCGGTACTCTTAAGTATTTCTGCAGAAAGTATTCCGTTTCACTTGAAAGTGGTTTTGGCATCAGTCTGCAGACGGCGTATTTTTCAATATGTTCGAGATATGAGTTCAAAACAAACAGGGAACAGCTCTTAAACTATTTCAACACAACACTGCCTTTAATAGAATACATCCATGATGAATCAGACCTCAGATATCCTGAACTGAAAAGCCTGGTGCACGTATTCTGCAACTACCTTGACAAGCTGGAGGTCATCGAATTCTTCGATGAGGTTAACTTCGCTGTAATAGAGCATTGTGGCCATCCGGCGTGGGGGGGCATTTTCTGGTATTGCATGATAGAAAACATTGAAGATGCCGCAATCAAAATCTATTCGTGGCTGGAATATAAAAGGATTCAGAAGCATTTCAGAAATCATGTGAAGGGCTTTGACATATGGTCGGAATATTTCAAGTATATAAAAGATATATGTTATGACGAAATAAATGATTTCCTTGCTATGGATTTTGGAAGCTTTGTGGCCGTTGACCGAAAGGAAGAGGGCAGGTCATACCTGTACTCAAAGAAACACTTCAACCTGGAATACGAGGATTACAAGGAGCGCCGGGATGCATGGGATGATGACATGGACAGGAGCTGGCACATAATACCTGAACATGTCGTGACGGCCAGGGAGCTTGTCATAGATGATAATCGTGGCCAGATTTACAGTGTTGGATACGACCGTGTACACATTCTGTATCTTCGCGAAATACTCAAAAACATGCTTGATCCGGGCACCCGGAAGAAATATATCACGTAATGTTCAGTAATGCTCAGTAGCATTTCACATAACACTTCGAGGCATATCTCTCAAGGTTTTTGTCTCTGTAACATAATTGTAAAATTTAAAATATGACAAAACCCCCGAAATTTTACCTTGGTTAGCGAATATTATGACAGCTACCAATAAGGAGGTAAGTTATCATGAAAAAATTAATTTCCATCGCAGTCGCAGTTGTAATGATGATGAGCTTTGTATTAAGCGCATACGCTTATGGGTTATCAGGCTATACGGCCAATAACAAGAAAGGATGGCAACAAACGGAGGACACCCGGTATAGTGACGATGAAAATGACGATGAAGACGATTCAATTGAAGCAACTACTCCAGGCTCAGTCAAGTATTATAATGAGTTAAAGGATAGAATCAAACAACACAACTGGAATAAGAAAGACCGCAAGGCACTGCTTAAACTTTTGAAAGATGCAAGGAAGATACGCGGAATTTTCAATATGCCGGTATTTGTGGACGGCGATGAAGTAGAATTTGATGTTCCACCGGTAATTAAAAGCGGCAGGACACTGGTTCCGGTCAGGGCCATCACTGAAGCATTGGGCGCTGAAGTAATCTGGAACTCAACAAAACCGAATATCATTACGATAATTAAGGAAGTCAATGGTGTTAAGATAACGGCTGTTGTTGATTTAACCACCGGTATCATCACCACATACAAAAATGATGTTAAAGATAAAGAAATAACTTTGGATGTCAAGCCACAGCTGGTTCATAACCGTACAGTGGTTCCCCTCAGATTTTTTGCCGAGATATTCGGTATGAAGGTGGAGTGGGACGGTGAAAATGGCGGAGTGTTCGTTGATCAGGACAAGCTGCCCGAATTGCTTTCAGCACAGGCAGTTTCAGATACATCGGTTATACTGACCTTCAGCGAACCGATAACAAATACATTGGCTGCAGGAGACATAGTAATCTCTGATGGAGCTAAGAGCCAGAACCCCGTTATTGCGTCGACAACACAAGCATCTATCGTTCTGACGACAACTACTCTTGATGGATATGAGTTCGGCAGTACTAAAATAACAATTCCTGCAGGCAAGATAAAGGATTTGGATGGCAACAGTAATTTGGCAATTAACAAGGCAGTTGCCGATAAATATGCAAAAGCTGTTGCAACAGTTACTTTATTAGACAGCGATAATACAATAGCTGGTGTAACAGGTGCCGACTTCCGCTTTATCTGGACTCCTGCAATCGATAATACCACTTACTACAAGCTTTATATTTTCGAGGCAAAAGACAATATCATCTTCAATGCCAATACAATGGGCAATTATAAATCAGTAGCAAAGGTACTGGCAGGCACAAATGACAAGACCCTCGAAGTTAATTATGACAGCACAACAACCGACACTATTGTTTCACAGCTTGAGGCTCAAGGCGTTTATGCCGACGGCTTAAGCGGATACGAAGTATATGTTGTATCATATGACAAGGCTGGAAACATGGCAATTTCGGCAGTCGGAACCAGTGCTACAACAATTCAGGCTCCGTAACTACATAAATCTGCTAAATCATAATTCTCAATAGAGCCTCAGAAAAGGAGCTGCAACGGAATCCGGTCTTAACCAGGCTGATGCTGTTGCAGCTTTCTTTTCTGTTTTTATTCGTCTTCATTAGTTGAACCCTGTTTTATTTCTGATACAAAACCACACCTGGTATCAGGCTGAAATGTGCGTCGAGTGTCAAAACCGAGGCATTGTTGTTTATTGCTGTAGCAGCTATGATGACGTCAGTCAGTGGTATGGTCAAACCAGATTTTCTTATAATAAAGGATATCTCGCCGGCTTTTTTCCATTCGGCAGAACCGCATTCAAGAAATGGTACGGCTTCAATGTGAGAAGAAAGGAGGGAATGTTCCTTATCGCTCTTGATTCCCAGAAGAAGTTCGGCGATAATAGGTCCGGTTATATATACGTTGCCCTTGATAAGGCCGCTTTCTATAATTTCCACATACCTGGGATTGTTTTTAAAGTATTCAATCCAGACGGAAGTATCTACTATCACCGTTTCTTTAAAGATTGGCTTCATATTTTTATTCATATCTTTCGCAGCCTCTATTCTTCATTTTCACTGTCCCTGAGCTTATCAATGATGTCGGAGTCTATATGGATTTTCCCCTTCAATTCCATAAATGCTTGCTGCTGCTTGAATCTGATAGCGTCAGCCAGGGCCTTTTCCACAGCTTTGGATCGGTTGGAGGTGCCATAAAGAGCTTGAGTTTCCTTGATAAGTTCGTCTGATATATTCAATGTGGTGCGCATATATGCATCAACTCCTTCATACAAATCATACATCAATTTGTGAGTATTGTAAACAATATTTTTCCAGGTGTTTTTCCTGGTGAATTGCATATATTCGGGCAAAAGAAATAGACTGGCTTATCTGTGCTGATTCAATTGAAATCGACAGATAACCAGTCCAAACCTTTTGTATCACAATAACAATTCCATGTTGTGCAGGCTCGCTACTTTATAGCTCTGCACTCCATATAATAGCGCTTTTCTTCGGCTTCGCCCATGGAGAAGGTCTTTCTGGGAAGCACTCCTTCGCGGATGACTGTCCTGAAGAGGTCGTTCTTGTCCATCGGAGGAAGGAAAAAGCCCATGTTCCCTGGCTTGGAGCCCAGTTCGGTAACTACGTCGTCACCGTGAATGTAGTCCACTTCAATGTCCGGATGATTTTTAAGCAGTGTATCGATCGTTGCCTGCAGGCTCCCGACAGCAAGGGTGGCAGATGGGTTTGTGAAAACCAGCAGGCCGTATTTGCCTTCCTTAATGAAGGGTATAATATGGGGGGCAGCGGGACCTGATTGGCTATCGGCACCGGCCTGTGAGGCGTCAGGGGAAACATCGCAACTGCTGCAGCCTCCGCCGCAGGATGGGCCACAGCTGGTCACAGACAGTAGCATTGGCACCCTTTCGATAGCTCTTTCCATGTCGGCCTTTTTGTTGAAGAGGAGGATCTCTCCGCCTGCCTCATACATTTCATCAAGCAACGAGTTGGTATCAACGTCGAATATTACCCTGTGTATCGGTTCGAAAACGATTCCGGCATCATGTACATTAACCACCTCTGCGAGGGCATATCTTGCCGGATGGTCCGCATTTCCGTCCAGACCGGCTGACTTTTTGATATTTTCCCAATGTGCCTTTGCAGAAGCCAGAGAATGATTGCCGTCGCCTACTGCAAAGAGCAGGACACCTTTATCCTGGCCGGAACGGTATTTGCTGCTGAAGGCATCGGGTTGGCCCAATTTGGCCAGTGCATCTGCTATACCGGCAATGGCTTTTTCATCCTCGATCTTCCAGCCGGTGATATGTCCTCCATGCTGCATCAGGTCAAAGTCATATACTTTCTCAAACTTGTCCTTTTCTTCGAACAATGGCTCTATGACTGTCCTTTCGGGGTCGTCTACCAGCATCATTATGTGCGGGAGCTCAAGAGCCGCATTCTCACGTATTTTCACCCTCGGGGGTATCCTGTCGAGGACGGTGCCCTCCGTCGCCCTGATTAGGGTCTGCGATCCATTTGTATAATCATATTTTTCCAGGTCTACGGCAATTACCAGCCCTTTCCTGGAAGGATTCCTTTCAGTGCTCCTGTCAGTTAGTATGAAGCCGGGCGCCTGTTTGGCCAGCGTTCCGTCAGCAAGGTATTCATCCATTGTTTTGTTGATTGATGAAATCCTCGCATCCGTATTTCCATCCTTAAGATAGATTTCCGGCAGTGTCATATGTAATGTAGACGGCTTGCCGGATGCAATCCTGTTGACTTCCTCCCAGTATGCGGGCTGGGATGTATACTGGTCGCAGGCTACCACAGCCCACGCATTAAGATCGGTACCTTCAGCAGGTAGCATAATCTCAGGTACATGCAACCCTATATTCTCAAAATTCCTTTTCATATTCGTCCCCCTTATTTCCCAATTATTATGGATTATTTCCCATTATCAGACCGATAGCTTCACGATTTTTCTATTGAAAATTTTCCAGTCAGCAATTTTTGTGGAAGTATGAGTAAATTTTAACCGAAAGAACGACGTCTATCAATAGAAAAATGTGATATGTGAGAAATTTGAAAATTATATGAGAATTATATAAGGGCAAATGAGAATTATATGATAATATGGAATATTTGACATATGCTTTTTTCGTATTTATTATTTCAATTTGTTATGATATAATTTCGTTGGTTCAACAACTGTTAACTGATATAAGATTTTCCAATTTGAACATATTACAAACATATATGTAAGGATGTGCTAAAATGCAGCCCAACGGTTCAATGCACAACTTCGGTTACGATATGGAAAAAGCGATGGAAATTATCGTTGGATTCGGAACCGAATACGCAAGACTGCAGGCAAAGGTGGAAAAGCTCGAAACCAGACTGGCTACATTATCCATGGTTAAGGAAATCAACGAATACATGGGTAATGTGCTATACACCGACGACCTTGTAAAGAGCATGAAGGACGTCATTGCCGGAGTAATGGGCATGAACTGCCGGATATATACCAGGGATCTCCTGGAGGTTGCAAGACAACAATACCCTGAATTCACAGATTTCAATAAAAATGAATGTTATATAGATAATCTCCATATCCTCAATGGAGGATTCCTGGGGTTTAAAGTCGGATGCCTCGGAATCAGGAAGCTTTTCAGGAACAACAGCGAATACGGTTATCTGATCGTACATCACAACAAGCCATCCATGTTCGATGGAGATAAAAAGTCCCTGATGGAGCTTATCAGTGGGCTTATGTGTATTTATCTTGAAAACGCCGAGCTTTTCGCGCGTGTCAGCGACATGGCCCAAAGGGATGGTATGACGGGCTATTATAACAGGTTCTACCTGTCTCAGCTGCTCGATGATGAGAAGGCCAAAATGTCAAATGTAAACGGCGTAATTCTCGTAGGAATAGACAATTTGAAACAGGTCAACGATACTTACGGACATCTCACCGGAGACAGCGTGATCAATTCGCTGGTAGAGCAGATTAACATAATAGTTGACAGGATGCCGGTCACACCCATAAGGTATGGTGGAGATGAAATACTCCTGCTTTGCAGGGAGCTTGACGCAAAAAATGCAATTAAGGTGGCCGAGGCTATAAGGGTTGAGTTCAGCTGCATAAAGCTGAATGAAATTGATCTCAGTGCAAGCATCGGTGTCTCAATGCTTGAGGTTTCCAGCAAGGTGTCCAGCTGTACCGAAATTATAAGCTCCGCCGAGGATTCCATGCACATCGCAAAGACCATCGGCAAGAATACGGTTGTTGTTTCATACGGCGACCTCCAGATTTTCAGGGCTGCATCCAAGAATGTCGGTAAATCGCTGTCTAAATATAAAAGGTTGCTGTCATCAGGTAGTATGTACCGGGTGTATTTCAAAACACCGAGGCTGTTGACGTCTGATGAGTATGAACACTTAAAATCCAGCTTTAACGCTTCATTCAGGGAATATGACGACTTGTTTGATTCCATATCGCTTTCTTTTTCCATACTTTCAGATAATGAAATACCGTTGGGTATTATGAATACAAAGATAGAAAGCGCATTGGCAGATTGTGGCCTGGATTTCGTCGAATATGATGTTGAATCCCATATGAGCACATACAAGGAAGTAAAGCTGCACAGCGAAAGGGTCGCTGCCATCAGCGCACTGCTTGCAGAGGCTTACGGGCTTTCAGCCGAAGAATGCCAGAATGTCAGACTGGCTGCCGAAAACCATGATATCGGGAAGTTGTTTGTCGACCCCAGGATTCTAAACAAAAAAGGGAAACTGACCGACAGCGAATTTGAAATCGTTAAAATGCACACCTATTTCAGTTACAAATACGCCTGCAACCGCCATAATCTCAGGGATGTGGCAAATTATATACTCTACCACCACGAATATCTGGACGGGACCGGCTATTATAAAAAGAAGGATGTTCCTATCATTTCGCAGATCCTGGTCCTGGCTGATATCTTCGATGCTCTGACCGAGAGAAGATGCTACCGTCCACCATACAGCAAAGCGGAAGCCATAGAGATCATGGAAAAGGACAGGAACAGATTTAATCCGCAGCTGCTTAATCTTCTCAAGGAAGTCTCGCCTTATGTATAAAGTCGTGGCTTACATGTTAAGTCATGACTTATATTAAAACCCAGAATCAATCAATGCAATATAACTGAATTAACAACTTCAAAATTACAAATAATAAACTGTCGGATGCTATAATATCCGGCGGTTTTTTTAATGGCTGGGGGTGTGGGGGACGGATCTCACGCATCTGATTATGGCTGGGGGTGTGGTTATGCCTGAAAATCTCAATGAGCTCCTGAACCGGCCTTTGATTTGTGCGGACAAGGGCAGCAAACAGGGGACAATTAAAGATGTTATACTTACTCCTGATAAAAGGGAGGCCGTGGGGCTGATTTTAACCGGCAGGGGTTTCGACAGGAAGGTCAGGGCCGTATTTATGCGTGATGTCCTTAAGATTGGCAGGGATGCTGTCATAGTCGATAACCCCGGATGCATCCGAATTCTCGGGAAAAGTGCATTTTCGGGAGCAGGTTTATACACAACGGCACGGAACCTGCTGGGCAGGAAGGTTTTTTCAAAAGAAGGCGACGACCTTGGAACAGTGGATGATGTACTCATTAATTGGGATACCCGGAGAATCGAGAGCTTTGAAATGTCCGACGGCCTTTTCCAGGATATGATGATGGGTAAAAAGCAGCTGCCACTGATTGGATTGGTAGAATTTGGGGAAGAGAATGTGCTGGTTGAAAAGGAAGCCAGGGAGGAAATGGAAAATAGCGGCGGAGGTATTAAGAACCGTTTTTTTGGGGAAAGATAGGATTACATTTGTCGACGGAGGGATGTGATTTAATGTATAAGGGTTTTACAAAAGGGCTTGTATGGGGCAGCCTGATCGGAGCATCAGTAGGCATGGTTATGAGCAGTGATGCGGTAAAGCCAAGCACTCGAAGAAGGATGATGAGGACCGGCAGGTCATTTATGCGAAAGTCCGGAGGAATAATAAAAGATGTAATGGACATCATAAGATAAGCTTCTATATACCGTAGGCTTGACGGTATGAACATGAAGCCGGTATTCTCTCAAATCCTCAAAAGACCGGATTCTGACGTTAAGCGACGCAGTATTCGGTCTTTATAATGCGGGTATATTTTAGTAGAAGTCGGCAAAATGCCGGTATAAGCAGGTAGAAGTCGGCAAAATGCCGGAAGGAGTGGGGGTGGCATATGGCCGGGATTCATAAAAGAAAAGCTGTATTCTATATAGCCACAGCGGTAATTCTGGCACTGGCAGCCTTTCTGCTATATAGATTCAGGGTTGAAGCAGGCAGGATACTTGCACCGTTTTTTCTTGCCGTGCCTGTTGTTTACATGGTCAAACCCATCGCCGCAAGATTGGAAAGGAAGAAAATAAAACGATCGATTTCCATCCTTGCTGTCTACTTTTTTTTCCTGCTGGCTGCAGGCGCGGCCATATTCTATCTGATACCTGAACTGGTAAACAATACAAGGGAACTGGCTGATAAGCTGCCTGTCTTTATGCGGCAGTATCAGGACATACTGGGGGGGATCATCTCCAAGATTCAATCCAGCCAATGGTCTGAAGACATAAAGGAGATGGCCTTCAGGGAGATAGACAACGGAATTTCTGCTGTAGAGGGATTCGTCTCCGGTATACTGGGCAGGTCGGTTGGAATGATAGCCGATACGGCCACAGCCATCCTTAATATATTTGTAGCACTTTTTATCGCTTACTATGCCATCAAGGATGCAGGACAGTTCAGGGATTCTTTCCTGTCTCTGCTTCCAAGGCAGTGGAGGAACGGAGCTGCAGGGTTGGGCAGGGAGATCAGCTCAATCCTTTCGAATTTCATCCAGGGCCAGCTGCTGACTGCTTTCATAGTTGCTGCCCTCGAAGTAGCGGCACTTATGGCTCTCGGCGTCAAATACCCGCTTGTGCTGGGTATTATAGGTGGTGTATCAAATATCATACCGTATTTCGGACCCTTCATAGGTGCAATACCTATTGTGGCGCTGGCTTTGCTGGAATCTCCACTAAAGGCCCTGTGGGTCGTTGTTGTGTTGTTTGTCATTCAGCAGATTGATAACACCTTCATATCACCAAAGATCATCGAAGGCAAGCTGGGCCTGCATCCTGTGGCTACAATCTTTGCGGTTCTGGCGGGAGGAGAGCTTTTCGGGATTGCGGGGATGCTGCTGTCTGTCCCGGTGCTTGCGATACTGAGGGCAGTACTTCACAGAGCAGTGAACGCTCTATCCTGAGATCCCTGGCAGTGATATCCTGAGATCCTTTCAGTTATTGTTCTTTAGCAGATCGTTAAATATCAAGACCGGCATGGTATCCTCTGAAAATCGCTTCGGTAACCTTTTGCGGTTTAACACAGTCGCCAATCTGAACCACCTCGGGAGCGGCATCCAACAGTGTATCTACCACATTCCGCAATGACCGTTGACCTGCAGAGCAGATGATGGTGTCTGCGGGAATTATCTCTTCTTTTCCGGACACATCCACGCACACAAGCCCCTCGCCGGTTATTTGTGAACCCTTCAGGCCTGTCCTGACGCTGACAAGCTCCCTGAGAAGCTCCATAAGAATCGGCCTGTGGCGCCCGTTGGCATCTATTGCAACATCCTCCTGCATCTCGACGATTGTAACCTCCCTGTTCTCCCGGGCCAGATGTATTGCCATTTCACAGCCCACCAATCCACCTCCCAGCACGACTACCTTTTGGCCGATCTTATCAGATTTTTCCGATATGTCAGTCGCCATTACCACATGGGCGCTGTCTATACCGGGAATGGGCGGAATGACAGGTTCTGCACCGACAGCCACTATCAGTACATCGGGGGCAATTTCCTCTGCATACGCCTTTGTGACCTCGGTATCCAGCCGCACTTCTACGCCGGACTGCTTCATCTGCAGCTCCAGAGCCGAAATGAAGCCATGCAGATCTTTTTTAAAGGGGATGCTCTGCTCACATTTCAACGCACCGCCAAGGGAACCTGATTTCTCGCAAAGTATGACGCTGTGACCTCGCTGTGCTGCAGTTACAGCCGCCTGCATACCGCCCGGACCGCCTCCTGCAACCAGGACCTTCCTTGGGGTGGAAGCGGGAAGGGCAAAACGGCTCTCATACTCCCTGCCGATGATGGGGTTGAGGGAACAAATCCTTGTACCCGTATGCATCCTTTCAGCCATGCATGTAAAGCAGCGGATGCAATGCACGATTTCTTCATCCCTGCCCAGGATGACCTTTTTAGGTAAATACGGGTCAGCCATCAGCGCACGAGCCATTTCAACAACGTCTGCCTTACCGGATGCAATGATCTCCTCCATCATCTCCGGATCGTTCAGAGCACCCAGGGTGGCCACAGGAACCTTTACATGCTTTTTGATTTCAGCTGCATATTTAACATTGCAGCCACGGTCCATAAACATCGATGGGTGCGTCCTTCGGAAACAGCCTTCATGGGTTCCGGTGGAAACCTGAAGCAAATCTATTTTGTCTTCAATCAGTTTTGCGAATTCTATGGCTTCTTTTAGATCATAGCCGTCTTCAGTGTATTCTTCAGCGCTCATACGCAGCTCGATGGGGAACCCATTACCGACAGCTGCCCTTACACTGTCCAGCACCTCACAGGTGAAACGTGAACGGTTTTCAAGGCTTCCGCCGTACTCATCAGTCCTTTTGTTGGTGGCGGGGGACAGGAACTGCTGCAGAAGCCAGCCATGACCGGCGTGAACAAGGATCATCTCAAAGCCTGCCTGTTTGGCAAGGGCGGCACCTCTGCCAAAGGAGGCGACTATTTCATGGATAAGCTCCCTGGTCATTTCATGTATGACCGCTCCGTTGGATAGTATCTCGGCGCTGGGACCGTATTTAACCGCATCCTTCATTACGCTTTTATCCAATTTATCGGCGGCGGCATATTTACCGCTATGGGACAGCTCAAGGCTGGCGACTGCACCGTGTCTTTTGATTGCCCTTGCTGCATTTGTCAGCCCCGGCAGGACCTCCTCGGCTTCAAGCGAGATATGCCGAGCGTGGCTCTTGCCGGTTGCACTGTGTACGATGGCTTCGCTGACGGTAACCGCGGCAGCACCACCTTTGGCACGCAGTTCGTAGAAAGCGGCCGTCTCTTTGGTTATATAGCCTTCGGGCGTTATTTCCGGAAATGCCATGGGTGCAGAAATCATCCTGTTTCTCAGGGTGAGGTTGCCTATTTTTATTGGGCTGCTGAGATGGGGAAATTTTCTAGTCATTTTTATTCACCACATGATTCCTTGAGGCTATAACCGATGCGCCTTCAAGGCCGAACAGCTCATCGGGGCTTTTTGCCGGTGTCTTCATCTCAAATATGGACTCCACGACGGTATAGTCGTGATATCCAAGCCTGGCAAGAGGTTTGATCTTCAGTATGTCGATCTTGCCGTCAGGGAGGATGAATTCATCTTTTATATGTACAAGGACAACTTTGCCGATAATCAGATCTACAGTTCCCTGGGGTCCGATTCCGGGAAGCCTGATGGTCTGGTGATGGACGCACTCGAATTGGATCGGTGACTCTCCTACACGGCAGGGCTTTACTTTTACGGAAGCTACCTTGGATAAACCGGCAAGCTCAAATTCATCCACCTCAGGCGGCTCTTCAACTGCCGAGCGGCTGACTGCCTCACGAAGGTCATATGTAGCCATGTTGTATACAAACTCACCATTCTGCTCTATATTTACAGTTGTATCTTTGCGTGTACCCTTGATGGATTGATTGATGGCAATCATCACATAGGGTGGGTCGAAGCTTAAATTCTGGAACTGGCTGTATGGCGCCAGGTTGTCGATGCCGTCGGCACTTTTGGTGGAAATCCAGCCTATGGGCCTCGGGATCACACATGACTTGAAAGGACTCCGGCAAAGTCCGTGATTATCTTTTTCGGGTTCATAAAACATGTTGCAGCACCTTTACACCTTTCTTCACTCAATTTACAATGATGTCTGACAAGGGTCGGGGTTAAAGTACAATCTGATTCTATAGCCTGTCGTTACAAATAACAATATACAGTTTGCCGCTAAATTACCTGTAACAGTTAGTATCTATATTACCTGTATCAGTTTATCTCTGCATGACCTGTATCAATTTCTTATGGTATAATATTTCCATGAAAAAGTTCGAACTGGTGATAAACAGAATCATGGACCTTATCAGATCTGAAATGCTCAGGGACGGTGAAAGACTGCCCTCTGTCCGCTTCATGTCAAAACAGATGGGTGTAAGCGTTGCAACTGTGCTGGAAGCATATCTGAGACTGGAAGCCAAAGGGGTCATCAAAAGCAGGCCGCAAAGCGGGTATTACCTGCAGCTACAGGCATGCAGGAATGATGAGACATCTCATGAGTCTGAAAATGCAGATTCAGCTCAGAATGGTGAAACAGTAAGAAGTAACAGTGTAATTGAGTATCCGACACATATAATCAGCAATGAAACAGTTCCATTTGGGTCACCCCTTGCTGACATGAGGTATTTTCCAAATGAAGCCTTAAGTTTTCATATTTCACGTATTGCCCGTACATATCCCGAGCTGATCAACAATTACTCTGTTGAGAAGGAAAGTAATGAGCTGGTTGAAGTAATTCTGAAATGGATGATGAATGCGAATTGTGTTGCACAAAAAAATGAGGTCGTTGTTACAAGTGGCGGGACACAAGCGCTGATGCTGGCACTGCGCGTGCTTTGCGAACCGGGGGATACGGTTGCGGTTGAATCACCCGGTTATCGTGGCTTTTTTTATCTCTTTGACTTTTTGAAGCTGAATGCCCATGAGATTCCATCCGACCCACAGGACGGCCTGTCTGTAGAAGCTTTGGAGAAAGACCTGGAAAATGGATTGCGTCCGGCCTGCCTTCTGTTGTCATCCAATTTTTCGAACCCCACGGGAGCTCTGATGCCCCCCGAAAGAAAACAGGCGCTGGTAAAGCTATGCAGCAAATATAACCTTCCAATAATAGAGGATGACACCTTTGGCGAACTGTATTTTACCGGACAACGCCCCATACCTTTAAAGGCACTATGGCCGGAGGATATCATTTACGTCGGCAATTTCAGCAAGATACTCGCACCCGGTTACAGAGTGGCATGGCTGGCTGGGGGCCAATATACCCCCGAAATACGGCGTTATCTTGATATTACCGTAAGAGCTACGCCGATGCTGGTGCAGATGGCTCTGGCTTCATTTATCAATGAGGGTGGCCTTAAACAGCACTTGCTGAGCATCAGGAAGCAATATGGTGAAAATATGCAGCTTTTCAGAAACAAGGTGCTGCAGTCCTTCCCTGAAGGAACCAGGGCAACCGGTCCCAAGGGCGGACAGCACATCTGGGTGGAGCTTCCCAGGGATCATGACTCGGTTAAACTGTATACACTCGGTCAAAAGGATGGCATATCCACTTCTCCCGGAATTTTGTTCTCATCCGGAAACCATTATAAAAACTGCCTTCGCCTGAATTGCTGCGCAAGGAAATGGGATGCTGATGTTGAAAAGGCTATAGAAAGACTCGGCCGACTGGTGCGTTTTTCTTGACACTTCCAGCTTACTTATATAATATATTTATATTCATTCTGCACTAATATCATACTAATATCAGGGTTGGTTATGGGCGCAGCAGGCAGATTGCATGTGACGCCTGACAGCGTATGAATAAACACAAATAGCGTATGAAATAATTTTAGAACATTGAGGTTGATGAGATGGAGAAGCTTGGACTTAACGAGATAAGGGAAAGATATTTGAAGTTTTTTGAGGGGAAGGATCATCTTCGCTTGCCCAGCTTTTCGCTGGTACCGCAGAACGATCCCAGTATCCTGCTTATAAATGCCGGAATGACTCCTTTAAAGCCATATTTCACAGGACAGGAGATACCGCCGCACAACAGGATGACCACCTGCCAGAAGTGTATCAGGACGCCCGATATAGAGAATGTGGGAAAGACTGCACGACACGGTACATTCTTTGAAATGCTCGGAAATTTCTCATTCGGAGATTATTTCAAAAAGGAAGCCATTGCATGGGCATGGGAGTTTGTGACCGAAGATATGGCTATACCCGAAGATCTGCTATACGTCACTGTATATCAGGATGACGATGAAGCCTATGAAATCTGGAATAAGGAAATCGGCCTGGCGACGGACAAGATATTCCGCATGGGAAAGAAGGATAATTTCTGGGAACATGGCGTAGGCCCCTGTGGCCCATGCTCTGAGATATATTTCGACCGCGGCGGGGACAAGGGCTGCGGGTCGCCCGAATGTACCATCGGCTGTGACTGTGACAGGTACATCGAATTCTGGAACCTGGTCTTCACCCAGTACAACAGGACTGAGGACGGAGCATACGTACAGCTGCAGAAGAAGAACATTGACACCGGCATGGGGCTGGAGCGTCTGGCATGTATCATGCAGGACGTCAACAACCTGTTTGAAGTCGACACCATCAGGAACATCCTGAACACGATATGTTCAAAAGCAGGGGTTGAATACGGCCAGGATGCAAAGACCGATGTATCAATAAGGGTTATCACCGACCACATCAGGAGCACGACGATGATGGTATCGGACGGCATCCTCCCTTCAAACGAAGGCAGGGGATATGTCCTGAGAAGGCTTCTCAGAAGGGCTGCGAGGCACGGCAAGCTGCTGGGCATCGATGAAACCTTCCTGCATAATATCGCACTGGTTGTAATCAACGAATCAAAGAGTGCTTATCCCGAGCTTGAGGAGAAGGCGGATTATATAAGGAAGGTAATCAGGATCGAGGAGGAGCGGTTTGACACCACTATCGACCAGGGCCTGAACATCCTGAACGATTTCATCGCAGAGATAAGAGGGCAGAATGTCAGTATACTGCCGGGCAGTATGGCTTTCAAGCTCCACGACACCTACGGATTCCCTCTAGACCTCACCAGGGAGATAGCGGAGGAAAACGGTCTGGGTATTGATGAAGAGGGCTTCAAGGCTGAGATGGGCGAGCAGAAGAGGAAGGCCCGCGAGGCAATGAAGAGCAGGGAAGGTTCTGCCTGGGGGCAGGATACGGCTGCAGGCATGGACAAGTCTGTAAAGACTGATTTCACCGGTTATAATGAGCTTTCTTCGAACGCGAAGATCATATATGTATTGAAGGACGGCGAGCTGGCCGACAACGCGCTGGAAGGCGATGAGGTGACCGTCATTCTTGACAGGACACCATTCTATGCCGAAAGCGGTGGACAAATGGGCGATACGGGCTATATCGGCACAAAGGATGGAGCCCTGGCGGTAACGGAATGCAGAAAGACAGCAGACGGCAAATACCTGCATACCGGAGTCATCGAGAGAGGACTGCTTGAGAAGGGTGCGACTGCGGTTGCAGAGGTGGACAAGTCCAGAAGGCTTGCGACGGCAAGGAACCACACCACAACCCATTTGGTGCAGAAGGCCCTGAGAAATGTGCTGGGCAGTCATGTCACACAGGCGGGATCACTTGTGGGTCCGGACAGGCTTCGTTTTGACTTCAGCCATTTTTCTGCAATGACGGCTGAAGAACTCAGGAAGGTTGAAAAGGAAGTCAACGACAGGATACTTGAGAGCTTGCCGGTCACTGTGAAGGAAATGCCTGTTGACGAGGCGAAGAAGCTCGGAGCTATGGCCCTTTTCGGAGAAAAGTACGGCAACACTGTCAGGGTCGTTACTGTAGGAGACTACAGCATGGAGCTTTGCGGCGGGACACATCTGGGCAACTCATCACAGGCAGGTTTTGTGAAGATACTCGGTGAAAGTGGCGTAGCTGCGGGTGTAAGAAGGATAGAAGCCCTGACGGGCGAGGGAGCCATCAGCTACCTCAATGACAAGGAAGAACGGTTGAACGAGGTTGCAGCGGCTTTGAAGACCAATCCGCAGGATAGTCTCAGGAAGGTGGAAGCACTCAATTCCGATCTGAGGGAAGCCGGCAAGGAAATAGAAAGACTCAGGAACAAACTGGTGAGCAGCTCGGCTGACGATGTGCTGGCCGGGGCGGTAGATATAAAAGGAATAAAGACGGTGGCGGCACGCTTCGACCAGATGGACATGGAAGCCCTGAGAAATACAGGCGACATGCTCAGGGGCAAGCTAGGGAGCGGCATTGTCATTTTGGCTTCCGGTGAAGGTGACAAGGTCAGCTTTGTGGTCATGGCTTCCAAGGATGCTGTTGATCGCGGTGCCCATGCCGGCAATATCATCAAGGAAGCTGCCAGGATAGCAGGCGGTGGCGGCGGCGGCCGTCCGGACATGGCCCAGGCAGGTGGCAGGGATGCATCAAAGATAGACGAAGCTCTGGCAGCGGCAATCAAGGTAGTCGAAGGCCAGATAAAATAGTTGACAGAGGGACGGTGAAGTTGACAATTCCACCGTCCCTCTGTCAATGTCAATAAAGGAGTGAATTTTTATGGATGATTGTATTTTCTGCAGGATCATCAACAGAGAAATCCCATCAACAGTGGTTTATGAGGATGATTGGACCCTTGCCTTCAAGGATATCAAACCGGTTGCGCCGGTGCATGTGATCATCGTACCGAAGGTTCATATCGCATCAGTGAACGATTTGACGGAGGACAACGCCGAAGCCATAATCCATGTCCATCTTGCTGCGAAAAAGGTAGCTGAAAAACTCGGAATAGCAGAAAAGGGCTACAGGCTGATCAACAATTGCGGTTCCGATGCCGGACAGACGGTATTCCATCTGCATTACCACCTGATTGGCGGCGTGAGCCTTGGAGAAAGGCTCATTTAATAGTTTTGAACGGAGGTACTTATGGGGGATCTCCTTTTATCAATTGTTATTCCTGCATATCATGAAGAGAAGCTTATTTATGAAAACATACATACGGTCCACAGGCTGCTTCTTGAACACTCAATCAGGCATGAGATCATCCTGATTGAGGATGGGTCACGGGATAAAACCTGGGAGATGATAAAACGTCTGGCTGGTGAAATCCAGGAAATACGGGCGTGCCGCTTCAGCCGCAATTTTGGCAAGGAGGCGGCTCTTTGCGCGGGATTGGAACGTTCCAGAGGGGATGCATGCATAGTAATGGATTCGGACCTTCAGCATCCTCCTGAATTGATACCTCAGATGGTGGAGCTTTGGCAAACAGGAAACTACGATGTGATTGAGGGTATTAAAGCTTCAAGAGGGCGCGAAGGCATCTTTAGCAGGATTTGTGCACATTCCTTCTATGATTTGTTGAAAAGGCTATCAGGACTTGAACTTCGAAATGCTTCAGATTTCAAGCTACTTGATGCAAAGGTTATTGAAGCCTGGAAGCAGATGGACGAACGGGTGACGTTTTTCAGGGGTATGTCTGCCTGGGTGGGCTTCAGGAGGGTTGCGATTCCCTTTGAGGTCGCCGAAAGGAAGGACGGAGCTTCCAGATGGACCTTCGCCAGTCTCTTCAAACTTGCCGTCAACGCCATCACCGCCTTTTCCTCCGCACCGCTGCAAATAATCACCTTTATCGGGATACTTTTTCTCATAGGTTCGATAATCCTTGGAATACAGACCTTGTATATGTGGATATCAGGACAGGCCTTCAGCGGCTTTACTACTGTCATCCTGCTGCTTCTGATTATCGGCAGCACGCTAATGATCAGTCTGGGTATCATCGGCACCTATATTGCCCGAATTTTTGACGAAGTGAAATTCAGACCCAGATATATTATTTCAGATACAATCGATGACGATGACAAGGGAGTTGAAGCCAAATGATCCTGTTCAACCGGACTTCACTGGTACTTGTCGTAATTGTTTGCGCCGCAGCTATAATGCCCGGTATAAGGGACAAAATCAACAATACAGCTGCTGCAAAGCGTTTTGAGGGTATTGTGAAGCTGCTGACCGGCAGATATTTTAATCTGGCTCTTATAATGGTGCTGTTAATCGGTGCCGCGGTGAGGTTATGGAAATTCGGCTTAATTCCTGGGGGCTTTAACCAGGATGGTGCCATGGGGGCTGTTGATGCCCTTGCGTTGGCGGACCACGGGACCGACAGATTCGGCATGTGGCTGCCGGTGCATTTTACTGCATGGGGCTTCGGACAGATGAGCGTGCTACTTTCATATCTCAGTGTACCTTTCATATCACTCTTTGGTTTGAACAGGTTTACTGCCCGCATTGCAATATTGATTGTAAGCCTTCTTGCCCTATGGGTCCTTTACATGCTTGTACTGCTGCTGGCCGGAAGGAATGCAGCTCTGGCAGTTTTGGCTTTTTGTGCCGTAGACCCCTGGCACATAATGCAAAGCCGCTGGGCATTGGATTGCAACATGTTACCCCACTTCCTGCTATTTGCTTTTTATTTTCTATATCTGGGCATAAAGAAAAAGCGGGTCTGGCTGTACATATCCATGCTGTTTTTTGGCTTGAGCATGTATGCATACGGTATTGCCTGGTATTCAGTTCCTCTGCTTTTACTGATTACAGCTATCTATCTTCTAAAGAAGCGGCAATTGAGCTTAATGGGGCTTTTACCCGCCGCATTTGTGTATTTCATAGTTTCCTGGCCAATATTCGGTGTTATGGTGATCAATTACTTCAAGCTTCCGACGATGTCAACGCCATTTTTTACAATACCCTTATTCCCGGATACCACAAGGACTGCGGATATACTTTTCTTCAGCGGGGATTTTTCGGCACAGCTGTATGAGAATTTCTTGTCCTTTGTCAATGTCGTCCTGCTTCAGAAGCCGGATTTGCTCTGGAATACCATTCCTGAATTCGGAAGCCTGTACCTGTTTGCGATTCCGTTGGCGCTGCTGGGAGGGTATGCTTTGTTCCGTATGAATAAGGATGGCAATAAGAAAGGCGAAAAGGATGGCAATAAGGATGGCAATAAGAAAGGTGAAAAGGATGGCAATAAGGATGGCGAAAATGGAGGAATTTCATTTGAATTGATCCTGATATGGTTGGTTGTGGCCTTCGTGTCAGGATTGATTGTTAACAACGTGAACGTGAACAGGATAAATATTGTTTTTTACCCAATGATCATTCTTTGCGGGATGGGAATTTATTGGATCGTTAAAAATATCAGGCTTATGGGGATTTTCCTTGCGGTGCTTTTTATTACAGCATTTGTATCCTTTGGCGCCAGCTATTTCGGAAGTCATGGCGAGGCAATAGGCAATGCCTTCTATAATGGCTTTGGTGAGGCTTTGGATTATGTGGAGGATATGGATTGGGATCGCATATATATAACAAATATGACCCAAAGCGAGAACAGCTGGTGGGTCAGTGAACCTCTCACCCTTTTCCATCATGAAATCGATGCATTGTATTATCAGGGAAAGGCCGATGCCAGGTCTGATAGCGGAGAAAAGCTGTTGCCTTATGACGACCGGTATAAATATGTGCAAATAAAGGAGTTGGCCAGGGATCCACTGGAAAATGCCGTATATATAGGCAATATAGCAGAGCTGGGATACTTTGAGGAAGATAAGTTCGACATTGTTCGTTTCTCGGGATATTTTGCCGCAATGCCTGCCGCACATTAAAGATCCCGGCTAAGTGGGCGTATATGTGCATGCTTGTCGAGCATTTTCTATTGACTTATATTTCAAGTGTAAGTTATAATATAAGGTGTGCTATATTTAGATTGATTCCCAGGAAAAAACACAGCAAATTCTGCAGCAAAATCTGCAGTTTATACCCGGCACAATTGCTACCATCGGAGGGAGGGAAATACATGTCTGAAGTAAGGGTAAAAGAGAACGAATCTCTCGATAGTGCTCTCAAAAGGTTCAAGCGTCAATGCGCGAAGGCGGGAGTTCTTGCAGAAGTGAGAAAAAGAGAGCATTACGAAAAGCCCAGCGTAAAAAGAAAGAAGAAATCTGAAGCTGCAAGGAAAAGGAAGTTCAAATAAATCCAAATAAAGTCATAAGGGAGGACCAGGAATGTCCCTTAAAGAACGATTGCTGGACGATATGAAAACCGCCATGAGGGAAAAGGACACCATAAGGAAGAACACAGTTCAAATGGCGAGGGCAGCAGTGCTTCAGGTGGAAAAAGACAATAGAATAACTCTTGATGACGATGGTGTAATTGAAGTTATAGCAAAGGAAGTCAAGCGAAGACGAGACGTCATCCCGGATTTTGAAAAAAGCGGGAGACTGGACTTGTTGGAGGATCTTAAAAAAGAAATTGATGTCTTACTCCAATATTTGCCTCAACAATTGACCGAAGAAGAATTGGAAGTCATTGTAAGGCAGGCGGTACAGGATACCGGAGCGAGCTCTGCCAAGGATACCGGAAAGATCATGCAGGCGGTCATGCCTCAGGTTAAAGGAAGAGCAGACGGCAAGATGATCAATCAAATAGTTAAAAGATTAATAGGATAAATAAAAAAGTGGAAAAAGCTCGAGCTGATCGGGCTTTTTTCATATGTGGAATGGCTGGGACATACCTCGTCAGAGGTGTGTCCCCTTTCCCGATTTTGGGGGTGTTGATTTGGAAAAATGGCTTTTGAGGAATCCGAAACATGACATTGGAAAGCTATCGCAGCAATTGGGCGTCAGCGAGCTCCTGTGCAGGATAATGGTAAACAGGGGCATCCTTGATAGTGATGATGCCGAATGTTTCATCCGTCCTGACACCGGCAAATTGCACGACCCGTTGCTGATGAAGGATATTGGCAAGGCCGTGGGCATCATTTCCGGAAAGATCCGGGAGGGAAAACCCATCCGCATTGTAGGGGACTATGATGTGGATGGAGTCATCAGCACCTTTTTGTTATACAAGGCACTTGAGCGGTGCGGCGCCAGGGTGGATTACGACATCCCCCACAGGATCCACGATGGTTACGGGATCAATATGGCTATCATAGACAAGGCGGCGGGAGACTGTATCGATACTATCATCACCTGTGACAACGGCATTTCGGCTGCTGAACAGATTGAGCATGCCAGGGAGCTTGGTATGACGGTCATAGTCACCGACCATCATGACATCCCTTTTGTTGAAGCTGAGGATGGAGGCATATCCTACAGGATCCCCGAGGCTGATGCGGTGATCGATATTAAGCAGCCGGACTGCGGGTATCCGTTCAAATCACTGTGTGGTGCGGGTGTCGCATTCAAGCTGATCCAGGCTATGTATGCCGGGGCGGGGATTCCGTCGGAGGAGGCAGATGCCTTTATGGAATATGTGGCCATTGCCACCGTCTGCGACGTAGTCGACTTATTAGGTGAAAACAGGATCTTCGTAAAAAAAGGCCTTGAAATGATAAACAATACGACCAATATAGGATTAAAAGCACTGATAGGGCAGACAGGGATAGAAGGAAAAAAAATAGCTGTATACACTCTAGGCTTTATTATCGGTCCCTGCATCAATGCATCGGGCAGACTGGACTGTGCCTTAAAAGGGCTTGAACTGCTGCTCTCACAGGATGAAGGCGAAGCATTGGCAATGGCAATGGAGCTGCACCGCCTTAACATGGAGAGAAGGGATCTGACTACAAAGGGACTGGAAGAGGCCATAAAGATCATAGAGAGCACAGAAATCAGGAATCACAAGGTGATGGTGGTCTACAAGCCGGATATCCATGAAAGCATTGCAGGGATTATTGCAGGCAGGATAAAGGAACGATATTATGCCCCCGCCATAGTACTGACCGACAGTGAACATGGCGTTAAAGGGTCGGGGCGGTCAATTGAAGAGTACAACATGTTTGAAGAGCTGACAAAATGCAAGGAGCTCCTGACCAGGTTCGGAGGACATCCCATGGCTGCCGGGCTTTCCCTGGATGCCTGTAATGTCGATGCCCTGAGGCTGATGATCAATGAGCTGACATGCCTCACCGAGGATGATCTGACCCAGAAGGTTTATATAGACGCCCATATCATCCTTGATGAAGTCAGCCTGAAGCTCGCTGAGGAGCTTGAATTGCTGGAGCCCTATGGAAAGGGGAATTCAAAGCCTCTTTTTGGAGTAAGGGACATAAAAGTCAGCAAAGCAACAATCATGGGCAGCAACAGAAATGTCCTCAAGCTACGACTGGCTTCGCAAAGGCAGAAGCATATCGATTGCATATGGTTCGGAGGGATACCGCAATTTGAAGAGGTGGTAACCGGAAAGTATGGCCAGGACGGGCTGGACAGGCTGTACGCAGGGACAGCGGCAAATAACGGGCAAACTCCTGAGGTCAGGCTTGACATCATTTTCAATATTGATGTGAACGAATATAATGGCAGCAGGTCGGCGCAGTTGGTACTGAAGTATTTTAGATAGGAAATTATCAAAAATCATCTTCAGGATGACCAAAACCGGCGAGGAATGCAAAACGCTATCAAATGCAAAACGCTATCACTTTCCAAGAATTCAGTAGAATGATATAATAAGAATTCCAATTTTAAGGAGTTTTTATTATGGAAGAAATTCTTAAGCAGATACTAACAAAACTCGAAAAGCTTGATAAGATGGAGCTTGATATTACAGCAATAAAATGTGATGTAAAACAAATTGATAAAAACGTAGATAACATAATAGAAGTTGCAGCAAAAACAATGGAAGATGTAACTGAACTAAAAGAAAAATCAGATAGGCAGAAAGAAGAGAGAAGGGTCATAAAGGGTGTAAGATAAACTAACAATATGTTATTTCAGGGCTAACGCATGAAGACAATTAATGTAAATAAAATATTAACGATACAACTGAAAACGCTGAAACATGCTAAGAATAAGCATCTTCAGTGGTTTTCTATTATTATTCCACAGGACAGCAGCCGAAAAGCAACTCAAACACTCCTTCCTATGAGAATTCCAGGCAAGGTGTGCAAAATATCGAGTAATGAGCAGTTATTCTGGGAGAAAAGCAATTTTTCAGAGAAAACTGTGCAAAAAATTGATTAATTCGTAGAAATATGGTAAAAATTAACTAAAACTTAAGCATTTCCTCATAATATGCACACTTAGATGTAAATATTCCCAACAGCAGGATATTCGCAGGGACTGGTTGACAACTTTCTGTTTATCCTTGAGGTTTACCAACCCCTAAAATGGTGCTTAAACTCAACATTGTGTAGGGCAAGGAAATAACTTTGACATGCCCTAAAGCGCTTATTTTGTTACATTGACATTGAGGTGCTGCATATAATAAGATTTTGAGTTATATTTTAATAGAGTTACCTTGAGTGGAAGCTCTTATTATTTACCTTTTTTACGGAGTATTGTTGTACCTTTATTTATACCTTTAAACACCCAATTCACCTCCATACCTCTCTTTGCTCACAAAAATATTGTCATACCAGATCTTAATAGCTATAATATAATTTATAACTTATTCTTCACCTTAATGAACGACCTTCAGCATTGATAAAAGTTTAACCCAAACCACCAACTTTGAGTAGGGGGCAATATTATGGATTTGAAAGCAAAACTCAGGCATGTTATGGATTTCCCGAAGGAAGGAATAGACTTTATTGATATTACAACGGTTCTTCAGGATGCTGCTGCATTAAAGGAGTGCCTTGACCAGATGAGAGTTATGGCTGAAGGGCTCGGCGATTTTGATCTGATCGTAGGTCCTGAATCCAGAGGCTTTATATTTGGGGCGCCGCTGTCTTATGTCATGGGGAAGGGCTTCGTTCCGATAAGGAAAAAGGGCAAGCTGCCTTATAAGACTATTGACGTGGAATATCAACTGGAATATGGAACGGATATTCTGGAGATGCATGAGGATGCAATCAAACCGGGGCAAAAGGTGCTTATTATAGATGACCTTCTGGCTACAGGAGGCACTACCGAATCGAATATAAAGCTGGTTGAGAAGCTTGGCGGGCAGGTCGTAGGACTTATCTACTTCATCGAGCTGTCCTTCCTTGATGGCAGGGATAAGCTCAAAGGATATAATATACAGTCACTGGTCAAGTTCTAGATGGAGGAATAGATGGACAACCGATTCAACAAGCTGATTGAAAAAATTAAAAAGTACAATCCGACTTGTGATTTCGTATTGCTTGAGAAAGCATACGAGCTGTCCAAGAAAGCCCATGATGGTCAAATGAGGGAATCGGGAGAACCCTATATAATCCATCCTATTGAGGTCGCCCACACTCTTGCTGATCTTGAACTGGACTGCAGTACCATTATAGCCGGGCTGCTCCATGATACCATAGAAGATACAAATTACACATTCGATTCCCTCAAGGAAATTTTCGGGGAAGAGATAGTCACACTGGTGGACGGCGTCACAAAACTGGACAAGATACCATACTCCACCAAGGAACAGCAGCAGGCGGAGAACCTTCGCAAGATGCTTCTGGCGATGGCGAAGGACATAAGGGTCATGCTGATCAAGCTGGCCGACCGGCTGCACAATATGCATACAATCAAGTATATGACTCCGGAAAAGCAGCTGCAGAAGGCGAAGGAGACCCTGGAGATATATGCTCCCCTGGCTCACCGGCTTGGTATTTCAAAGATCAAGTGGGAACTGGAGGATATCTGCTTAAGATACATAGACCCTGACGGCTATTACGACCTGGTTGAAAAAATATCACAAAAACGTAAGGAGCGGGAAGCGTTCATAGCCGCTATCATTGAGGAAATCAGGACAAGGACCGCCGATCTTGGAATCGAGACCCGAATAGACGGCCGGCCCAAGCACTTCTATAGCATATACAGGAAAATGCTCGAACAGAATAAGTCGCTGGAACAGATTTATGACCTCTTTGCCGTAAGGGTGATCGTTAATTCGGTAAAGGATTGTTATTCTGTGCTTGGACTGGTCCATGAGCTGTACAAGCCCATACCGGGCAGGTTCAAGGATTACATAGCAATGCCCAAGCCAAACATGTATCAGTCGCTTCATACAACTCTCATAGGCCATGGGGGACAGCCCTTCGAAGTCCAGATAAGGACCTGGGACATGCACAGGGTGGCAGAGGTAGGTATAGCTGCGCACTGGAAGTACAAGGAAGGTCGTTCGGGAGATGCCGGATTTGACAAGAAACTTGCCTGGCTGAGACAGCTGCAGGATTGGCAGAAGGAAACCGGAGACGCCAACGAATTCGTCGAAAGTGTCAAGGTGGATTTCTTCACCGACGAAGTATTCGTTTTCACACCGAAGGGCGACGTCATGAATCTACCGGCAGGATCTACACCTATTGATTTCGCTTATTCGATACATAGTGCCGTCGGTAACAAGATGATGGGCTCGAAGGTCAATGGCGAAATCGTAAAGCTCAATTATGAGCTCAAAAACGGGGATATAATAGAGATACTCACATCCAGCAATGTTCATGGCCCCAGCCGTGACTGGCTCAAGATCGTAAAGAGCTCCCAGGCAAGGAACAAGATCAACCAGTGGTTCAAGAAGGAAAACAGGGAAGAGAACATCCTCAAGGGCAAGGACATCATAGAAAAAGAACTGAAGAAGCAGGGTGTAGCATTCAGCCAGATTTTCAAGCCTGACTGGATTGAAGTGATGCTCAGGAAGTACAACTTCAATAACATGGATGATGTGTACTCCGCTGTGGGTTTTGGAGGCATCAGTGCCGGTAAGATAGTAACGAGGCTCAAGGATGAATACCGCAAGACCTTGAAGCCCGAAGAACTTGAGCTTGTCCAGATGGCCGAACTCCAGCAGAAGGTCGACAAGAAGAAAAAGACCATACCTGAGAGCGGTATTATAGTAAAAGGAATAGACAACTGCCTGGTCAGACTCTCGAGGTGCTGCAACCCGGTGCCGGGTGACAGGATCATCGGATATATCACAAGGGGTAGAGGGGTTTCAGTCCACAGGAGCGATTGCATCAATGTGGTCAGCTCTCTGAGTGAAGATGAGCGACTCATTGAGGTTGAATGGTATACCGCGAAAAACGCCTCCTACAAAGCTGATATTACCGTACTGGCCAATGACAGGACCTCGCTGCTTATGGAGCTCACCAATACCATCGGTGAGGCCAAGATCCCGCTGAAGGCCATAAATGCAAGGACTACGAAGGACCAGATTGCGATGATCAACCTGACACTTGAGATTACAGATACGGAGCAGCTGGAAAAGATGATAAAGCGCATCAAAAAGATAGACAGTGTATTCGAGGTGTCGAGGAACAGGCAGTGACACAGCAATCGCCAGTTTTGGGGCAGCTGGAACAGTCACTGGAAAAGGTACGGGAGAGTAAAGGGCAGGAGAGTAAAAGGACAGGAGAGCTTGAATGAGGGCGGTAATTCAAAGGGTGTCCGAAGCACATGTAATTTCAGAGGGCGTTGAAACAGGCAGGATCGGGCGCGGATTTGTTGTTTTGCTGGGAGTGGCTAAAGAGGATTCTGAAGTCGATGCCGATTATCTGGCAGACAAGGTTGTCAATCTGAGAGTATTTGAAGATGAAAACAATAAAATGAACATAGCCCTGGCCGATATTTCGGGTGAACTGCTTGTCGTTTCACAATTTACACTGTACGGCGACTGCAGGAGGGGCAACAGACCGGGTTTTGACAGGGCGGCAAGACCTGAGGAGGCCGAAAGGCTATACTGCCATTTCGTAGAGCGGTGCAGGAACCGCGGTATGAAGGTGGAGACCGGAAGGTTTCAGACGGATATGGTGGTCGAACTGAAGAACGACGGCCCGGTAACGATATTGATGGATAGCAGAAAGGAGTTTTAGACGGGAATATGAAAATAAGCAGGATTATGACAGGATTGGTAGATTCAAATGTATATATATTGGGTGATGCTGGTGAAGCAGTCCTGATAGATGCCGGTGTCACTACGGGCGAGATTGAAAAGGTGCTTAAAGAAGAGGCTCTGGCCTTGAAGTACATCATACTGACGCATGCCCATTTCGACCATGTGGCATATGTTGACGAGCTGAGAGACAGGACCGGCGCGAAGGTACTGGTCCATGAGAAGGATGCCGGGGCTTTGACGGACCCATATTACAACGGTTCGGTGATGTTCGGCAAAAGCCGGGTGTTCAAGCCGGCGGATGTATTGCTTAAGGATGGCGACGTCATTGAGTTTGGCGGTACAAAGCTGGAAGTGATCCATACTCCGGGGCATACCTCGGGCGGGATTTGCATTAAGTCCGATAATACTGTATTCACAGGGGATACACTTTTCAGACTGAGTATAGGCAGATCTGATTTGGGCGATGGGGACGGTGATCTGCTGATTGCTTCCATAAAAACAAAGCTCATGCCACTGGCGGATGATACCGTAGTCTATCCCGGGCATGGAGCGGCTTCCGCCATAGGCTTTGAGAGGAAGAACAATTATTTTCTATAGAATGGATTTTTTTGTAGAACGGTTGCTGATTGAATGATATACCTTGGGTTTAGCGGTCTGGATTTTCAGAATCAATTGACTGATATGGTAAAGTTGTTTTTTAATGAGGATGAAATTTGTTCAAGCTATGAATGCCCTCTGCCTGAAGGCGCGGGGGTGTTTTTATATGGGAGCGGAGTTGAGAAGGACACTGGAGCGGGTTACATCATAAGCCTGAGGGATGGAAGGGCCGGCATATCGCTGGAGTATTATGCCGATTTTCCTGGTGGAATCCCGAAAGCCGGCGATATCGAAGGACGTCGAAGCTTCAAACGCGAAATCAGGCGTGGCGTCTATTCCATTCTTTCTGAATATACCGGAAGGAAGCTGCCATGGGGAATCCTCACAGGTATCCGGCCCGTTAAGATAGTACATGAGCTTCATGACAGCGGTTTCGATAACAGCCGGATAGAGGAAAAGCTGAAAGAGTATTTCATGCTGTCAGCAGGCAAAGCCAGTCTCATTACAGGCGTAGCCGACATTGAGAGGGAAATACTGAAAAGTACGGACAAAGACCTGGTAAGTGTCTATATAGGGATACCCTTTTGCACTACCAGATGCCTTTACTGCTCCTTTACCTCCAATCAGGCCAAACCGGGTTCAGACATAGTCGACAGGTATCTGGCGGCATTGTATACTGAGATGGGGCTTGTGAAAGGACTTATTTCAGAAAAGGGTTACCGGGTTCAGAGTATATATATTGGCGGAGGCACGCCTACATCTCTTGACCGGAGGCAGCTTGAACAGCTGCTGGAATGTATCGGAAGCAGTTTCGACTTTTCAGGTTTGTGCGAATATACACTTGAAGCGGGACGGCCGGATTCCCTTGACGAAGGAAAACTGCGGACCATCAGGGACAGCGCTGTGAACAGGATAAGCATTAATCCGCAGACCATGAATAATGAAACCTTGAGGCTTATCGGCAGGAACCACACTGCAGAGGATGTGGATAAGGCATTCGGGGCAGCGAGGAAGATGGGCTTCGGCAATATTAACATGGATATCATAATCGGTCTGCCGGGAGAGGATCTTGAGATTTTTAAGGACACACTCCGAAAGATTGAGAAACTGGGTCCTGAAAGCCTTACGGTCCATTCATTGGCGCTAAAGCGTGCATCGAGACTGGCTATGGAAAGGTACGCAGCCGGGGCCAAAATGGAGAAAAAGCCGGCATTCAGGTGGCTGCCTGAGCAGGAGGCCTCAGATATGTCGGCTCTGGCTTATGAATATGCAAAATCCATGGGAATGCGCCCATATTATTTATACAGGCAGAAAAACATCACCGGAAATCTTGAGAACACCGGATATTGCAAACCTGGCTTTGAGAGCCGTTACAACATACACATAATGGAGGAAAGGCAGACAATCATAGCTATAGGCGCCGGAGCGGTGACAAAGGTTGTCTGGCCTGAAGAAAATCGAATCGAACGTGCTTTTAATGTTAAAAATGTTGAGGAATATATTTGCAGGATTGAAGAAATGGTACTAAGAAAAGGGGCGATACTTAATGGAAATGGCGTATCAAAGGAAAAAGCTTAAAATTGAAATGAAAAAGATAGATATTGTATTTGAAGCGCTATCGTTAATAGTGCTGCTGGCAGTATGGGTTTATACGATTATTTCATGGCAGTCACTGCCGGATACAATTCCAACCCACATGAATTCCAGTGGTGATATTGACGCCTATGGAAGCAAAAGCACTCTGTATGCAATTGCAGGTGTCATTCTGGCTATGTATCTGATATTTACGTTAATATCCAGGTTTCCATATCAGTTTAATTACATCGTGAAGATTAATGCCGATAACGAGAGGTCGCAGTATGTTTTGGCCTTAACCATGCTGAGGGTGGTCAAGCTGGAGATCATCTGCCTGTTTGGCTATATGCAGGTTGTTGCCATAACCGCTGCCCAGAGTAACAGCTTCGGAATTGGGAAGTACTTATTACCTGTGGTTGCCTTTTTAATACTTGTTACGGCTGTCACCTACATTTTTCTGTCAATGAGGGAGAACTTGAAAGTCGACTACTATAAGCATGAAGCGTTAAGATTGGAAGCCGAAAGATTGGAAGCGGAAAAGCTTGAGGCGGAAAGTCTTGGGGCGGATAGACTTGAAGCCGGCGAGGATGAGACGCTTTCGTTGCAGGAAGGCACTGCTGATGAGCAGGTGTCTGATAGCGATTCAGTGGATAAGTGAAGATAAGAGTTGAATGATGAAAGATAGAAGATATTGATAAAAGGGGGCCCATATGGAACTGGTATTCAAAGAAATGGAAGAAAAATACCTTTCCAAGCTGAAGGATATTTACAATTACTACATTGAAAACACAACAGCCACATTCCACTATTATCCCATGAATGACGAAGGGATGCGCGAGATCGTTTTCTTTGATGAACTACCTTACAAGACCTTTGTGATACTGAATGAGGATTCTGTCAGGTGGCAGGATACTCACAAGGCGCAGATGGGTGACAAGGGGCAGGTAGATTCGCAGGACGGTACCGGGAATGAGACAGTCTGCGGATATGTTCTGCTTACAAGGCACAAAAGCCGCGAGGCATATAATATCACTGCTGAAGTGACCATATACCTGCATCCCGATTTTGTGGGAAAAGGGATTGGCAGAAAAGCCCTTCAGTTCATTGAGGAGTATGCGCATACGACTACGCTTCACACGCTTGTCGCTACCATTTGCGGCGAGAATGAAGAAAGCCTGAAGCTTTTTGAGAAGAACGGCTGGGAAAAGTGCGCACACTACAAAGAAGTCGGTATGAAGTTCGGCAGACTTCTGGATCTTGTTGCCTGTCAGAAAATCATGAAATAACAAACGGGAGTATTCCGATATTGAAGCTATGCCACCATTGCTGTTTTCAGCGAAGGTGGCTTTTTTATATGGAAGGGCTGGGGGTTTACCAACCTGGTAGAAATGAGGTTATGGATTTCCGTTATGCTCCGGAACGACTCCGTTTGAAATAGAATAGTGGTGCTGATATTATAGTATCAGGTCATCATCTATTGGCCATGGAAAGATACAGTATGTCCGGAAAGGCTTAAAGTAAAAAAGGAGAATCATGAATGGTAAATAAAAAAATGAAAGCTGCACTTATGTATGGACCGAATGATATCAGGGTGGAAGAAATAGAAAAACCCACATGTCCTAAAGGTGGGTTGATTTTGAAGATAATGGCTGTCGGACTTTGCGGGTCCGATATCCGAAACCTGACCAGCGACTCAAGAAAAGGAAGTTATCCATTCGTTTATGGCCACGAGATCGTTGGTGTCGTGGATGAGATCGATCCGGCTGTATCAAAGTACAAGGTGGGAGACCGTCTTTTCCTGTTTCCGGGAACCTACTGCATGAAATGTGATGACTGCATCAGCGGACACAGCGAGAACTGCACAGGTGTTGAACCCGGTGTTGCCGGAACCGGTGGGTTTGCTCAGTATACAGCCGTTTCTGCAAGAAAAATAGAGCTGGGTGGTATCTATCCAGTGCCGGAAGACGTCAAATTCGAGGCTGCAAGCCTTGGTGAGCCTTTGACATCTGTTTATGCCTGCGAGGAAAATATAGCGGTCGGATACAATGACGTGCTCGTTATTATAGGTGCAGGACCTATAGGATGCTTTATGGCACAGCTGGCCAAGCTAAGAGGCGCCAGGTCGGTCATCATGATTGAAATCAACGATAAACGGCTGGAGATGGCGAAGAACTTCGGTGTGGACCATGTAATCAACAGCACAAAGGAAGACTCCATAGAGGCTGTGAAGAAACTGACAAACGGGCGCGGAGCGGACAAGGTCATTTCTGCTAATCCCTCCAACGCAGCACAGGCACAAAGTGTTTTCATGGTGAAACCGGGCGGAATCGTTGTCCTCTTCGGCGGCGTACCGAAGGGCACTTTAACGGAAATGGACACCAATTACATCCACTACCAGAACATCTGGGTCAAGGGCCATTTCGGAGCATCCTATATCCAATCCAGGCGTGCGTATGAACTGGCGATTGCCAAATCCTTCCCAAGTGAGAAGTTCATAACTCACAGACTGCCATTGGAGAAAATCAATGATGGTATTGAGCTGACCCGTACCGGCGAGGCTATCAAGGTTGTCCTGTTCCCCAACGGAGATTGCTGAGGTCGAATGATTTTCAGATATAAGGTCGAATGATTTTCGGATATACGGCTGAATGATTTTCAGATATACGGCTGAATGATTTTTCGGATATAATGAAAACAGCGAAGAGAGTTTAACGGTGAGAGGTTACGGAGAGAGGTTATATGAAAAGATATCTTTTGGGAATGGATCTGGGTACGACAAATATCAAGGCTACCTTGTTCGATGAAGAAGGGAATGCAGTTTCTTCAGCTTCTTCGTCGGGGTATAAGCTTATTTTTCCAGGCCCGAACATGGTTGAGCAGGATCCCAACGAGTGGTGGGCTGCCGCGACAGATATACTTAAAAAAATAACTTCAGCTGTTGGAGAAAGCGTGGTTTCCAATATCTGCGGGATTTCGGTCAGTTCACATATCGTTTCGATGCTTCCCCTGGACAGGGATGGCAACATTCTTCGCAAAGCCCTTATCTGGATGGATAAGCGGTCAGCCGGTGAAATGGATTATATTCTGGACACCATAGGGCTCCAGGAGTATGTCGGTTCCGCCGGTGCTCAGCCGGATGTCGCCTTTCTCCCGTGTAAAATTCTTTGGTTTAAAAGAAATGAGCCCGAGCTTTTTTCAAAAACATACAGGATTCTACAGGCAAGCTCCTATATAAACTATAAATTGACCGGTGAAATGACAATGGATATAGATACTGCATCTCTCTGCCAATGTCTGGATATCCGCACCCTGCGCTGGTCGGAATCTATATCCGGGGCGATCGGTACCGATCTGAATTCCATCCTGCCGCAACCTGTCAATAATGATAAGATCATAGGACATATAACTGATGAAGCTGCCCGGCAAACTGGTCTTAAATCCGGAATACCCGTCGTTGCTGGGACATGCGATGCCATTGCTTCCATGTATGCAACCGGCGTGTGCAGGATCGGTGAAGCGGGTGAATCCTCGGGCACGACATCACTGGTATTTGTGGGGCACGATAAGCCATCACGGACAGATATACCTGTTGTGGCCAGGCCGTGTGCCATTTCCGGAATGCCATACATTTTCAATGCCCCCATCAGCTCAAGCGGGGCGTCCATCAGCTGGTACCTGAATAATCTTGGTAAAGCAGAGTATGACTACGCGGAAGCTCATAACATAAATGTTTATGACTATATTAACGAGCTTGCGCTGCAGGCGCCTGCGGGCTGCAACGGACTGATCTATTTCCCCTACATGCTGGGGGAACGGGCCCCTTTATGGAACTCCCATGCCAAGGGCATGTTTATAGGTTTGTCGCTGGATACGGGACGCAAGGAGATAATCCGTTCAATATTTGAAGGGACCGGCTTTGCGCTTCGACATGTCATTGATACCGTAAAGGCTGCCGGAGCTACCGCCAACTCCCTGCGCATCGCCGGGGGCGGGGCCAAAAGCCGCACCTGGTGCAGGATAAAGGCGTCTATACTGCACATGCCTGTATATACTCTGGACGATAAGACCGGTGACGTCACGTTCGGCAATGCACTGATTGCCGGACATGCCTCAGGCCTCTACCCGGATCTGTCGGAAAGCATCAGGAAACTGATCACAATCAAGGAAAAGATTGAGCCTGTTGAGGAATGGTCAAAAGTATATGACCAGTTGTATCCGTTCTATCTGGAAATGTACCGGCATCTGGACAATGATTTCATAAAATTGAAAAAAGCCATTGCTCCCTTTATTGCGCAGGATATGTAAAAGCTGAGAAGCGTAGGGTTACATATCGACAGTATTAACCAATTCTTCGTAGCTGCCGCAATTTAAAATTCTTTTTACCTTGTTTTTATTATTCGGCGTATCTGCGAACAGATTCAGGAATTTCCACATGTACTTTCTATCCTGTTCCCTGACAGCAATCAGGAAAACACATGACACTTTTTGAGCATCCCAGGTGACAGGCTTGTCCAGGGTTGCTACCGAAATCACCGTCCTGTTGCAGCAGCCGGTTATTGTATGTGGTATTGCTATACCGCTGTCAAACGCTGTAGATGCAATACTTTCCCTGACCAGTACATGTTCGGAATAACCATTGCCGACATAGGCCTTTTTTTGTAATTCATCAGCCATAAACATGATGATTTCCTCTTTGGTGGTTGTTTTCAGATCTCTGAAGTACAACTCCTTTTGAAAAAACTGACTGATTTTTACAGGCAGCGCAGGATATATATTATTGTTTTTAATAATTGACAGCTGTTTATTGACTTCAAAGATATCAATTTCCCTCAATTGCGGAGAGATAATAACAACAGGGGTATCCAGCTTGCGTATCATGTTCATTTGAACTGTTGTAATCAACAAAGAGGCGTTTGAGTTCACGATCTTCTCCTTTTCGTAAATGGAGAAAGGTCCCTTAAAATCTATGGATGAACCTAAAGCAGACTTCAGCTCCATCATCATCAGGCTGTTGCTGCTGAAGTTCAGATGACTGACAAACGCAACAGGAATCCCGTTCGCATACAGGGAGTGTTCGAAACGCTCCATGGACAAAATCAGATAAACTGCAATATAGCTTAATTCATGTTCATCGATGTCGAGTTGGAAGGTCTCTAAAAGTTTCTGCCGGAAAAAGATGGACATTTCTAAAAAATAGGGATACTTTTTCTTAACCATTTCGAGAACCGGGCTTTTTCGTTCATAAGCATACTTTAGCCGTACGACCAGAATTTTAACATGAATAACCAAATCCATGAATAAGCGTTCGTCCTGGGTAAAATCCAAAGTCAGCTGGTTTTTGATGTCGTTCAAAAAGGCTTCTACTACGCCGATGTATTGTGAATCTACGAAATCCTTCAGATTGGCCTTTGACAATTGCTGCTTATCAAAGGTTCGTCGCTGGAATAAGGCAAAGCCGATGTTATCGCGCTCTGTACCGCTGAACTTCGTTTTTATTTTTAATTCCAATTCATCCAACAGTTCGTCGACTGCGCACTTTACTCCCTCATCACTATAGGCAGACACGGATTCCTGCAGCTCATGTCCTGCCACGATCCTCAAATTGGCAATTGCGATTATAAAAACGATATTGAGCATCTCATAATCATCCAAAAGAATGGAGTACTTTTTCAATGTAACTTTTACACAGTCCATGATGGTGTGGATATCATCCGGATTAAAGATGCTGTCCTGAAAATACATTCCTTCCTTGGAATTATAATCCCAGTTCTCTATAAACAGCTTACTTAATACAAGCCTCTTTTTTCGTTCGTCGTTTTCAGCCCTTATGCCGTTTTTTTGTCTTAAAAACTGTAAAAACGGACGCTTGTCTGAATATTGCAATTTCATCAACCGGATATCGTTTTCAAGTGTCGTCCTGCTGATGAACATTTCATCTTCCAAATCCGCAAGCTTCCTTGGTTTATCCGAGTATATAAGATCCATGGTCAGATATCTGACACGATCTTCTTTTGTTTGAAGGGCGTCACTTGCATAAATCAAATCATGAAGGGAATTGTCGTGCACGGTATGAAGGATATAGCCCTTTCCGCGAACGGATACTATGGATACTCCGTATCCTGCCAGCACCTTGTTAAGCTGCAGGATATCATCCCTCACGGTCCGGTCAGAGACTTCGATTTTCCTGGCAAGCTCGAAGCTTGTAATGATTCGCTGTTCGGACTTCAGAATATTAAGGAGTTTTCTTTGCCTTGAATGTAAACTTATCCAACCCATTTATCAATTTTCCTTATCATAAGAATTGAAGTTTACAATAATTTATTCCATGGTTCATTATAATATACTCCGGTATATTTTTCAAATTGTGATCAAAATAGACTGAGAATTTCCGTTGTACTCCGGAACGACTCTGTTTGAAATAAAAAAGTGTAAATACTAATATGGTATTAGAGAAAAAGTCTGAATTTATGCTGTTGCCTTCCCGGCAGCAGCACCCATCGCCGGCTGTAAAGAAGAAAAGTGCAAGTAAATGGGAGGTGATACGTGCAAAGCTGGAAAGGCATCAATTAATACAGATCAACCCAAACAAGAATAATAAAAATTGTGGAGGTAATGAAATGTCTAAAAGAATTGGCTTGTTTATACTAATGGTTGTAATTGCAGTTGGAATATTTGGCGGCTGTGGAACACAGGCAAACGATAGCGGAGCTGCAACAGTCAGCACGGCTACTCAGGCAACGGAATCATCAACATCCGGTGATACGACCAGTTTCAAAACATTGACCCTGGGACATAACAACTGGGGTAAAGGCGCTTTCCCTCTCGATATCCATGAAAAAGAATCAGTACATGCGCAAACTGTCATTGGAAATAAATACACTGTTGCAAATAACGAATTCAAGGCTGATAAGGTTATTTCGGACATACAAAGTCAGATTGCATCAGGTATCAACGGACTCAACTTCTTTGGCATATCAAAGACCATGTTCACCTCACAATCCCAATTATGCTCAGATGCAAAAATTCCCTTTGTATATTGGGCAAACCTTCCTGAAACGGCGATTTTTGATAAAGTGAAGGGAAGTCCCTATTTTGCTGGAGCTGTTATTGCAAATAACACCCTCAGTACCGAAAGTCTGGTTAAAGCTGCATTGGACGATGGTTGCAAAACGGTTATATTCGTAGCTGCAGCAATCGGAGATGCTTCACACGACCAGAGGATCGCTGCTTTCAGAAAAGCTTTTGAGGCTGCCGGCGGAAAAGTTCTCGGCGAAGCTCACTGTGCTGACCCGTCTGAAGCGGTACAGAAAGCAAATGACCTGATTACAACATATCCTGACACAGACGCGATCTATGCCTCAGGAGGAGATTTCGTAAGTGGCGTTCTGAATGCTATTGACAGCAGAACAGACCTTAAGAAAACCTATAAAATATACGGAACAGACCTTTCTCCTGAACTGGCTCAAAATCTGCTTGACGGCAAAATCAACGCATTGGCCGGTGAATGGGTCCAGGCGGCTATAGCTTCAACATTGCTTGTCAATTACCTGGACGGACATCCGATCCTGGACACGGACGGAAAGGCACCAGTATTCGACAACCTCCCCATGGTCGTTCTGACAAAGGATATTGCACAAGGGTACATCGACATGATGAAAACCGGTGGAAGCCCTATTACGGATGAACAATACAAGAACTTCTGCTACAGGTACAATAAGGATGTAAATTATCAGACCTACAATGATTTCATCAGCAATTTCCCACAGATTTTCAGAGATAACCTGGCAAAGAAATAATCTATTCAAAGAGACTCCCGGCAGATGGAGCAGATGCTGTTCGCGGTATCTGCTCCACCTTGTCCGGAACCACTGGCTGAACCATTGAAATATTATCGGAGGTAATGACCTTGAATAACAGTATGACGGGTGAAGTTAAAAAAAACCGATATATAGTAATCACAATTGCTTTGGTGGTTTTTATTGGTGCATTATTTATCTTTAATTCCTTTGTAGGAGGAAAATTTCTGACTTTATCCAATTTCAGCCTTATGGTAACAGCCGCGACAGTTCCAACGTTTGTGGCATTGGGGCTGACTTTCATATTTGCCAGTGGGATAACTGATTTTTCTGTTGGAGCTGTAGTCATACTCGCGGCTACCATGGCAGGTACCCTGGGCAATCAGTTTGGATATGCCGGATTAATTATCGGTGGAGTAGCTACCGGCGCCATTTTATTGTTTTTGAATTTTCAGATATACAATTGGACAAGAATCCCCTCCTGGATTGCCGGATTGGGAATGACAATGATTTATGAATCAGTTTCGGCTTTTTATTCCAATGCCAGGCTGGAAAAGGGCATGAGGGTAGTAATGCTGGAGTCTGAGTATAAAGCTCTTGGAATGTACCCAATGGTTTTTCTGGTATTAATTATAGGGCTTATACTGGCTTATATCCTGTATAACAGGACAACAATCGGTCTGAACCTCAGGGCTGTAGGTACCAATGAGGAAGTAGCCAGGATGATGGGAATCAAAGCAAAAAAGACACTTTTGCTTGGAGGAATTATTGCAGGTGTGTTCTTCGGAATAGCAGGCTTTGTCAAGGAAAGCTATGCAGGTCTCGTAATTGCGGCGACAGGCCTTTCCAGCATAAGCTCGATTTTTCAGCCTTTGGCTGCGGTATTGCTTTCACAGGTCCTTCAAAAGAATATAAACATCGTAATTGCAGTTCCTATCAGTACCATTGCCATCACTGCCTTATTCAACATGCTCACATTGGTTGGAGTTCCATCAGGCACCTGGCAGGAAGTATTCCTTGGCGTTATCGTTATCCTGTTTGGAATATTGGCGCAGAAAAATGCAAAGGGGGTTGTAAAATAATGAATGACACTGGATATGCTTTACAGATCAAAGGATTGAATAAAAGATTTCCGACAACCCATGCCAATAAGGATATCGATCTCACTTTAAAAAAGGGAGAGGTAAGAGGACTTGCGGGTGAAAACGGATCAGGTAAATCCACTCTGATATCTCAGATTGCAGGAATTTTGCAGAGCGATTCGGGGACTATGATCAAGGAGGGAGAGTTATATAATCCAAGGAATCCCCTGGAAGCCAATGCAAGAAGGGTTTCAACCGTTGTTCAGGAACTGGGGCTGGTCAACTCATTACCCTCCGGTATCAATGTATTCCTTGGAAGGACGAAACAGTTTACCAGGTTTGGTATTGTTGATTTAAAGAAGGTATATAAATTTGCCAATGATGAATTGCAGAAGTGGGGTTTGCCTACCCTTCCGTTTCACAAACTGGCAGGTGATATGAATGTAGAGACAAGAAAAATGGTGGAGCTTGCAAGAGCACTATCTGTGGACCCTGACATACTTATCCTGGATGAAGTGACCCAGGCGTTATCACATGATAACAGACAGATACTGTATGAATTGATAAAAAAGTTCAAAGAAATGGGACGAGCTATAATTTTGATAACCCATGACCTTGAGGAAATGGTTAAAATAACCGACAGCATATCAATCCTCAGGGATGGAGAATTGATTTCAACGGAACAAAGCAGTGAGATCACGGTTGAAGTCATTAAAGCCAAAATGGTGGGCAGAGAAATCAAAGGGGAATATTACCGCAGCGATTCGGAAGAATCATACGAAGATGAAGTTATATTGAAAGTCCATGATGTTACGACAGAAGAAGGATTGAGGAATATCACTTTTGATGTACATAAGGGTGAAATTCTCAGCTTTTGCGGTTTGAGCGACTCCGGAATACATGAAATCGGTAAAGCTGTTTTTGGACTGAGCAAATTGCATACAGGACAGGTCAAAGTAGACTCTGAAGGTGTACGTATTACAAGTCCGAGTCAGGCTCTGGCGAATGGAATGGGGTATGTACCGAAGGACAGGGATGGAGAAGCCCTTATGATACAGGCATCTATCAAGGATAATTTTTGTTTGCCATCAATCGTTGAATTACAAGGCCATTTGGGCTTTCTAGGAAACGAAAAAAATAGAAAAGTAGCGAACGATGCAAAAGACAGATTCAATGTGAAATGTTTCGGTATAGATCAATTTATGAGCAGTCTCAGTGGGGGAAACAAACAAAAGGTGAATTTAGGTCGTTGGCTTATAAAGGATCTGAAAATTCTGATTGTAGATTGTCCGACAAGGGGTGTTGATGTCGGAGTAAAGGCGTATATTTACCAATGTCTGAAGGAGGCGAAGAAAAACGGGATTGCGGTTGTCATGATCACGGATGAGCTTTCTGAAGCAATTGGTATGGCTGATAACATAGCAGTAATGAAAAACGGACAGATTGTCAAAACAATAAAACGCAGTTCCACATTTAGTGAAGAATCCATAATAGAGGTGATGATATGAAAAAGGGCATCAAGATCAATGATATAATCCCCTTGCTGGCATTTGTGTTTTTATTCGTGCTCATGACTATCTTAGCCGGAAATAAATTTCTTTCCTCATACAATCTTATGTCACTGCTGGATCAAGCCATACCGACTATTATTGGAGGCCTCGGTGTAATATTCGTAATCGCTATGGGAAGTTCTGATCTTTCAGTAGGCGCTACAGCTGCAATTGCTTCAACATTCGGAGCAATGTTAGCGGAAAAAATGGGTTTTTGGACATTGTTCCCGGCGACATTGCTGATAGGGGTACTCATCGGAGTTCTTAACGGGTATATTGTAACAAAATTCAAGGTATCCTCCTTTATGACGACCCTGGCCATGCTGATATGCCTAAGGGGCGTATTGAATTACGTAAGTTCAAAAACACTGGTTTACGCACCTGATGCATTGGTTTCAATGAACAATTATTATGTTAAAATCTCTCTTCTGATTATTCTTATCATTATTGTGGGATATATATTCGAATACACAAAAATTGGCTATTTTTGTAAAAGCATAGGGGAGAATGAAAGAACAGTAAATGCAATTGGAATTCATGTAAAGAAAACAAGAATGACGGCTTTCATCATTTCCGGTATACTGGCTTCCATCTTTGGCATCGTACAGTTTACCAAACTGGGTGGGTCCAGTACCACCCTGTGTAACTTCATGGAAATGAGGATCATGATGGCGATATTCCTGGGTGGCGTACTGGTTACCGGAGGCTTCAGCGCAAAAATCTACAAGATGATTATTGGAGCCTTTACAATTGTAATTATTGAAAATGGCCTGATCCTGTGTCAGATTAACGGCACCCTTTCTGCAACAATTCAGGGTGTTTTGCTGATGGGTGTGTTATTTGCGACCATCTTCTTTAATAACCGAAGTAAAATAAAGGGTTATTTCCGGTATACTCCGGAATGACTCTGTTTGAAATGCAAATATGGGTGTATTAACATATTATCAGGGGAACCATTCAGGTTTTGAAAATCAACTTCAATAATGAGGACACAATTCAGCAGTAAAAAATAATTTATAAAAAGGAAGTGTAAAGACATGAAATACGAGAAGATACGCCAGCAAGTGCTGACAGCAATAATAGAAGCTACAGAATTAGGATTGATAAATGGTACTTCAGGGAATATTGCAGTCAGAGACGATGTAGAAGAAGTAGCCGCTATTACACCAAGCGGAATTCCTTACAAAACTATGAAAGCAGAAGATATTGCAATCATTTCCCTGGATGGCAAATGGCTGGATGGACCGTTCAAGCCCTCTTCCGAAACACCGATGCATACAGCAGTCCTGCGTGCACGTCCTGACATTAAAGCTACTGTTCATACACATGGAATGTATGTAACTGCCATGGCCATGTCAGGTGAGGACCTGCTTCCGTCAACCCCACCCCAGGCAGAGTTCCTGCCTGCACCAGCAGTACCTTTTATAATGCCCGGAAGCAAGGAACTGGCAGATGCTGTGGCCGAAACCCTTGATCGTGGGAATGTTGTCCTTCTTAAAAATCATGGTATGTTCTGTGCAGGAAAAAGCATCAAAGAGGCTATGAGCGCGGCAGTATACACGGAGGAAGCGGCACAGGTCGCATGTTATTCCAAGCTGCTGGGCACTTACCAGCCGCTGACAGACGATACCATTGCAAAAATCAAGGCAATGATTGCTGCGGATAAAGCAGTATAGTAAAAGGGGTGGCAAAATGAAAAAAATGGCGCTATGTACCGCAATACCGGAAAAACGATTGAAAGAAATTGCAGAATATTGTGATATAAAGCTTTGCGGTGAGTTAAAGCATGGTAAAGGAAATGTAACAGAGGAAGAATTGCTTGCAGAATGTGAAGGTGCAGAACTAATCGTACTGGGTGATGAAAAGGCTACAGCAAAATGCATTGAGGCCTGGGCTGCTGCCGGAATGAAATTCATAGGCTGTGCAAAAGGCACACCGGTAACAGTAGACCATGAAGCACTCTCCAAAACTGGGGTGAAGCTGTCCTATACGCCTGGCCGTAATGCAGTTGCGGTATCTGAGTTCACCATCGGGTTGATTCTTGCCGCTACACGCAAAATTGCTGTAGGCCATGCGGGTCTTAAGACCGGGGAACATCTCGGAGCTGAAAAAGAAAATGTATATGATGTGGATGATAAGAAAAATGTTATATGGGGCCCTTTGGATGAAACACATCCTATAATTGATTATGGAATAGGATTTGAAATGCATGGCCATACGCTTGGAATAGTAGGATATGGCGCGATTGGAATAAAAACTGCCAAGCTGGCACAGGCGTTTGGAATGAAAGTGGTTTCATATGACCCCTATTGCCCGGAGGAAAAAATGCTGAAAGACGGAGTGGAACCAGTAACTCTGGACTGCTTGCTGACTAGCAGCGATGTTGTCAGTATCCATCTGCCGGTCAACCCAGGCACGACTGGGATAGTTGACGAAAGCTGGTTTGGACGCATGAAGCCCACGGCATTTTTCGTGAATACAGCAAGAGCGGCGGTTATAAATCAAAAAGCTCTTGTAGATGCGTTGGAGCAGAAAAAAATTGGCGGTGCGGCGTTGGATGTTTTCTGGGAGGAACCCATACCGGCAAACCACCCGCTGTTGAAAATGAGGAACGTCGTGTTGACACCGCATCTGGCAGGTCTCACTACGGATGTGGATAATTGGTCGGGAGAAATCATAGCTCAGGATATCCTTGCCTGGCTGAAAGGCAAAGAACGGCAGTATATCTGGAAGAGATGAAAATAATGTCTGGCGTGGAGCTGTAAATTCTCTGGATGGGTGGAACGCACATGACAAATAAAGCGGGAAGCATTAATAAAGCAGGAAGTATTCATAAAGCCGGCAGCTTATTCGTCCTGCTGTTTTTTTTCGGGGCTACGACTGGTTGCCTGTTCCCATTCATTGTCGTATTCCTGATGGACCGGAAGGCTGATAATACAACAATCGGTCTGGTATTGACCATGAATGCCGTAATAATGATATTTTCACAAATCCTTTGGGGTATCATAAGCGACCGGATCGGCTCAGTCAAAAAGGTTTCCGTCTTCTGCACCTGCCTTTCAATAGTTGGTATGCTGTTGCTGATGCGTTGTGGAAATCTCGTGACATTTTCAATCATGATAGTATTTATAACCTTTTTTATATCCCCTCTGATGCCGCTTCTCGACAGCTGGACCATCAGGCATGTAAAGCATATCGCCGGCCAATCCTATGGCTCGGCCAGGCTTTGGAGCTCCATTGGTTTCACGGTCACTGTGTTGGTGATGGGCAAACTGGTGGCTATGACTTCCTTGAATGCACTGATGGTTGCATTCTGCGTTTTGGCTGGTATCACTGCAATAGCAGCATGGTTTACACCCAATCCGGTTTCCGGAGAAGATGGAAGCAGCCATCCGAAGCTGGCCAGTGTCAGAGAGGTGGGCATCCTTTTCCGGAATAGTCAATATGTAATCTTCCTGATAATCGGAGCCTTGTTTTATGTATCAATAACACCTGTATTCTCATACCTTCCACTTTTGATATCCGACAGGGGCGGCAGCAACGCCCTCTATGGGGTGGCAATGGCAGTAGGCGCTTTAAGTGAGGTTCCTGTGTTTTTTTATTCAGACAGGCTGCTGCAAAGATTCAAGCCAAGGAAAATGCTTGGTATGGCAATGGCGTTTTTTGCCATCAGGCAGCTGCTACTTTCCCTGGCGCCATCAGCAGCTATTATAATAATAATACAGACTCTTCAGTCCATAACCTTTAGCCTTTTCCTCGTAAGCAGCATCTATTATATAGATTCCATGACTCCGGCAACCCACAAGGCTACTGCATTATCCCTCAGTACTGCGATATTTTCCGGTTCAGGAGCAATTTTTGGCAACTATATCGTTGTCAGGATCATTGATCATATAGGTATTTCACAGGCCTTTGGCGCAGGGGCGGTATTATGTGCGGTATCGTTTGTACTGTTTGCGGGTCTGTCATCGAAAAGAATAATACCTGCTCCTCAATAACCTTTTGAGGAGCATTTTTGATATAATTGAATTTGTATATTATATAATGAATTTAATAGAAAATTTTTAATCCATATCATAAAATAAGGGGAAATCATATGAAAAACAATTATCCGAATCTTTTCAGTCCGATCCAGATCGGAAACATAATATTGAAGAACAGGATCATTGCCGCACCGACAAGCCTTATGACCTTAACACCCGCAGGGCATCTGACAGCGGAGAATATTGCATATTACGAGCTGAAAGCGAAAGGCGGCTGCGCCGTTGTAACACTTGGTGAAAGTATTGTGCATGCGGTTACGGGAAAATCCCATGACAGTCAGGTTCTGTTGGATGACCCGAATACTCTGTCTTCTTTGACGAATACAGCTAAAGCAATTGCACGGCACGGTGCAATACCCAATGTTGAATTGTCCCACGGTGGTAAATACGCCGGACTTGTGAGCATTGGAGGAGAGCAAACATCAGGTAGGGCTTCCTACGGACCGAGTGCGGAAGTCACTGAAAACGGAGAACAGATTCTAGAGATGCCCAGGGAAATAATCTGTGAAATAATCGATTCTTATGGCAGGGCTGCGGCAATGGTAAAAAAAGCCGGGTTTGAAATGCTTATGATACATGCAGCGCACGGATGGCTGTTTTCACAATTCCTTTCTCCAGCTCAGAACAGGAGGACGGATGAGTTCGGAGGAAGCCTGGAGAACAGAGCCAGATTCCTTCTTATGTCTTTGGACAAGGTGCGGGAAGCAGTTGGGAAAGGGTTTCCCATTCAAATTCGAATAAATGGTGACGATTTCTCTGAAGGCGGATTGACTCTTGAAGATTGCATCGAAGTTGCGAAACTGGTTGAGGATAAGGTTGACCTGTATAATATCTCCTGCGGATCTCATGACGAAAATAATTTATTTGTAAGGACCCATCCTTCCATGTTTCTGGAACACGGATGCAACGTGTATCTGGCTGCAGCGATCAAAAAAGCTGTTAAAAAACCGGTTTCCTGTGTGGGTGGACTCAATGACCCTGCTCAATGTGAAGAAATAATAGCATCAGGAAAAGCCGACATTGTGGAAATGGCCCGTGCCTTGCTGGCGGACCCGTACTTGCCAAGAAAAGCACAGACAGGCAAGGCGGATGATATTACACCATGCCTGCGTTGTTTTGAATGTTTTGGTGATGCCATAACAAGACATTCGATCATGTGTACCGTAAATCCCGTTATTGGAAACGAATTGGATGAAAAAGTCCATGCCGTACCACCAGCGGGACTGAAAAGAATCCTGGTTGTCGGCGGCGGTCCTGGTGGGATGCAGGCAGCAATCACTGCGGCTGAACGTGGTCATGATGTGACCTTGTGTGAAAAAACCGGATCTTTGGGAGGAGCCCTCCAATTTGCGGCATATGTACCGTTTAAAAATGACTTGTATAAATTCAGCAAATGCCTGGAAAGAAGGCTATTCAGGTCGGGAGCAAAAGTATTCCTTAATACCGTGGTAACATCTCAATATGTGGAGTCGTCGAATTTTGATGTACTGATCGTTGCAGCAGGAGCGTCAGCAATTATTCCCGATATTCCGGGAATTGATTCCGAAAAGGTCATTATGGCAGCTGATGCCGAAAAAGATATTGAAAACCTGGGGAATGAGATAGTGATACTCGGAGGAGGCCTTGTCGGGTGTGAATCGGCAATTAATCTGGGTATGGCCGGGAAAAAGGTCACAATCATTGAAATGAGGGATGAAGTTGCCCCTGAAGCGAATGTGATCCACAAAATGGCACTCGGTATTGAACTTAAGAAATATGTGAATGTAGTCACAAATACAACCGGGCGAAGCATCACGAAGGATGGAATTGTCTGTGAAGGCGCCGATGGCAGGGAGATTTTTTTCAAAGCGGATAAAGTCATTTGCTCTGTCGGGCTGCGTTCACGTAAAGATGTTGTGGATTCTCTCAGGGGCTTTGTGGATGAATTTTACTTCATCGGCGATTGTGTAAAACCGAGGCAGGTGGCACAGGCGGTGTCTACAGCATACTATCTTGCCAAAGACATGTAGATTGATACGGAGAATGGAGGAATAGGCATGTATTCTTATGTGGGAAAACTTCTTTTTGTAGAATTGGATACGGGAAAGCTGGAAGTGAGACCTTTGGATGAGAGGCTCGCACGGGATTTCATCGGTGGTGCAGGGCTTGGAGCCAGGATCCTCTATGACGAGATGCCGGCACACACTGATCCCTTTGCACCTGAGAGCATGCTGGGCTTTGTAAGCGGTACACTCAACGGGACTGGTGCTGTGATGGGCGGGCGCTATACCGTGGTCAGTAAATCCCCTGTTACAGGCGGCTGGAATGACTCTAATTCAGGTGGAACCTTCGGACCCATGTTGCGGAAAGCAGGATTTGATGCCGTTTTTATCAGCGGTATCGCACCCAGCCCTGTCTATATCCTGATTGATGACGGCAAGGTGGAAATACGGGATGCAGCTGATCTTTGGGGGATGACGACTATTGCTGCGGAGGAAACCCTTAAGGAAAAACTGGGCAACAGGAAATTCAACGCTGCACTTATTGCCCCAGGTGGTGAGCGTATGCAATTGAGCGCCGGTATCGTAAACGAATCCCACCGTATCGCAGGCAGGGGAGGCAGCGGCGCTGTAATGGGTTCGAAAAAATTAAAGGCGTTGGTTGTTTGCGGTGACCAGACTGTAGAGGTTGCCGACAAGGCTGAACTGCTTTCATTGAACAAAGTCATCATGGACTGGCAAAAAAACGGACCTGTCCAGCCGGTTGTGAACGCATTTAAAAGTGGAGGCACCAGCGCCGATTATGACAGTCACGTCCTTCTGGGAGATGCCAGCGTAAAGAATTGGACCGGCGCCGGAGTAGTCGACATGGATGAAAAGCTTATCACTCCGATCATCCCCCGTGAGATGGACAAACGCTTCTTTCGGAAAAAATATGCATGCTCTGCCTGCCCCATCGGTTGCGGCAGCCTCTATGAAATCCATGAGGGAGATGTACATATAAAAGAAACCGGCCGGCCTGAATATGAAACCGCCGGAATGTTCGGAAGCATGATGTTGAATGGTGACCCTGTGGTATTAAACAGATGCAATTTTTTATGCAATGAATACGGGCTTGATACGATAACAGTTGGCGGGACCATTGCCTGGGCAATGGAATGCCATACTTCCGGAATCCTTTCCATTGATGATCTCGACGGTATTGCACTTGAATGGGGGAATGGAGAGGCTATTGTGGCAATGACAGAAAAGATCTGCAATGGAGAGGGCGTTGGGTCGGTGCTTGGCAACGGCTCTGCTTTCGCTGCAGATTATTTTGGACGCGGCCATGAGTGTCTGGTGGTAGCCGGTAAAATCGAGATTCCCCAGCATGATCCACGTTTCGGTCCCGGCCTTGCACGCACTTACAAATATGACCCAACCCCGGGCCGTCATGTCAAGGGAGGGCTGGGCGCCAATTGCGGCAACCAGCCGCCTGAAGTCAAGTTCAACTATGATGCACTTGCCGGGGAGGATGTTTCAGGAACCATACTATATGAAATTATGAACTCCGCAGGCTACTGCATGTTTACGGAGTTCGGTCTGGCTCCCGGAACCCATTTGGGGCTTATAAACGCGGCCACGGGCTTCAACTACAGCGAAGAGGAATGGACGGCACTGGGCAGGCGCCTGTTCACCATACGCCATGCATTCAACCTGAGAGAAGGTTTCCGGCGGAAGGATGCGACCATTTCGGACCGTATCATCGGTATACCACCTCTCAAGGATGGTCCGCTGGCAGATGTCACGGTTGATGTGGAGCGCTTCGGGAACAATTTTTACCGGTTGATGGGATATGAGCAGGATTCAGTACCGAAGAAAGAGACCCTGGAAAAAATCGACGGTCTGGATAATGTGATAAGGGATATTTATCCTGAAGCTTAATTAAGAACTTTGCAACACCAGGATATAATGATTGGGGACATGCCTTCCAGCTTGAAGTTTTTGTACTGTCAAATGGAGGTATGTTCCCTTTATTATTCTTACCATATGTTTCGAATTATTACCGGAATAGGCGCATGATAAATGGGTACAGGAATTGGTTGCAAAAATACAAATGAAAAGTTTGAATTGGGGCAGTGCTTTAGTTTTTGTTTTTATAAAATTAAACTGAGGACATTTATTTTAATTTAACATTTTTCATTCAATATATTTTTTGGAAAGGAATCCGGTATATGAGAACATTCGAATGCGACGTAGCAGTCATCGCGGCAGGGCCTGCAGGACTTGCAGCAGCTATAGCTGCAGCTGAAAAGGATATGAGTGTAATTGTACTTGAAAAGGCTACCACCACAGGCGGTGCCGGAAATATGGGCATGGGTCCGCTGGGGGTTGAAACCAGGCACCAGAAGGAACAGATGATCAAACTGACAAAAGAGGAGGCCTTCACCAAATTCATGGACTATACCCATTGGAGGGTGGATGCACGACTGGTCAGGGAATATATCTGGAAATCCGCAGATACCATAGAGTGGCTTGAAGACATGGGCGTTGAATTTGCAGGCGCCTTCAAGTACTTCCCGAGTTCAGAGGCCACCTGGCACATCGTGAAGCCTGAATCGGGAGTTCCCGGACCGCGTGCAGCTTCCCGCATGTACAAGCTCATGACTGAAAGGGCTGAGGAACTGGGCGTGAAATTCCTGCTGGAGACCCCGGCTAAAAAAATCATTCGGGAAGATGGCATCATAAAGGGTGTGATCGGACAGGACATGAATGGTGAGGAGATCAGGGTGGACAGCTCTGCCGTCATCGTAGCGACCGGTGGTTTTGGTGACAACCCGGAGATGATCAAAAAATATACAGGGTATGAATGGGGAAAGGATATGTTTTCCTTCAGAATACCGGGAATGACCGGGGATGGCATCAGGATGGCCCATGAAGTGGGAGCGGGGGAGACCGGGTATAATATGGAGGTTGCATATGCATGCCCCAGCCCTAATGAGATCCCGACAGTATTGTCCGTACACAGTCAGCCCAACCTTTTTGTAAACCTTGACGGTGAGCGTTTTATGAACGAAGAGGTGATGGCCAACTCCACCTTTACATCAAACGCTCTCGCGACTCAAAAGAACAGTATGGGCTTCTCCATCATAGACGATTCCATAAAGAAGTACTATAAGAAATACGGGGTGGAGGATGTGAACCTCGTATCCCACGTGAAGAATGCTGAAGACTATGACAAACAGATGAAGTTTGCCCTTGAGAACAATGACCCACATATTTTCGCGGCAGATTCCCTGGAGGAACTGGCCGAAAAGACAGGTATCAACAAGGAAGGCCTTCTGAAGACCGTCGGAGAATATAATGCGTGCTGCAAGGAAAGGGATTTCCTTTTCAACAAAAACTACAGGTATCTTAAGCCTATCACCGGACCCAGGTATTATGCGGCCAGGTTCTTCCCCAGCGGCTACGGGAGCCTGGGCGGTATCAAGATCAATTATAAAACGGAAGTTTTAACAAAGGAGTTCGAAGTGATTTCAGGGCTGTACGCTGCCGGGACCGATGCCTGCACCATCTACGGCGACTCCTATGTATTCATACTGCCTGGCAACACCATGGGCTTTGCCATCAACAGCGGGCGGATGGCCGGCGAGCATGCTGCGGACTATATCATTAAAAACTTCGATTGATTTGACGAATGATGATTCGATGAATTAAAAATACTGTCCTGGACGATCAAAACATATAAGTGATAAATGATAAAAGGAGTAATGAATATGGGATTAAGGGATGAAATTCTGGAGCTTATGATCGGTAAAACCACTGCATTGCTGAAAAAGGATGAAGGGTCCATAACTGGGGACACAAAATTCGTTGAGGATTTAAAAGTTGATTCCTTAGATCTGGTTAAAATCATTGCAACCATCGAGGACGAGTTTGACATAGAAATCAACTTCATGGAATTTAAAAGGCGTCAGACGCTTTTGGATGCAGCAATCTATGTAGCGTCGCTGTTCTGAGGTACATGCCGGACCCATCGTGAGCAGGATTACAAATAGGTTTGCTAATGAATTAAGAACATTTAGGAGGATGAATATGGCTGAGTCGGATAGGATCATGAAAATAGAGAAGTTCGGAAACATCGAGCTGGAGACCATATACAGGAAGGCCAGGAAGCCGCTGACCCCCGAAGAGATCGCTGCAAACACCACCGAAACGAATTTCGGATACTGCCCGAAGATCAACCAGCGTACCTACTTGGCGGCGGATGGGATCCTGTGCGAACAGGACGTCCCGATCCCTCTTCGTGATGGTACGATCCTATATGTTGATATTTACAGGCCTGATGGGGCAAAAAGCATACCGGCACTCATATCCTGGAGCTTTTTCGGGAAGCGCCCCAATGACGAATGGCGCATGATGGGTGTTCCGGCAGGAACGGTATCGGAGATGTCAAAATTCGAATCCCCGGACCCCGGCTACTGGTGTCTCAATGGTTATGCCGTCGTCAATGTGGACCCGCGTGGCTGTGGCCATTCACAGGGTGATTCACAGATATTCGGCACAAGTGACGGCAAGGACGGCTATGATGTGATAGAGTGGCTGGCCCGGCAGCACTGGTGCAGCGGCAAGGTAGGCATGTCAGGCAACTCAGGAGTTGCCATGAGCCAGTGGAGGGTCGCAGCAGAACAGCCGCCGCACCTGGCTTGCATCGCACCATGGGAAGGAACCTCTGATATATACAGGGAATCTGCCTTTGAAGGCGGCATACCCGGAAAAGATTTTGTTGAAAACATCGTAGCTTTCATGACGGGTGACGGCTATATTGACGATATGGTGGCCATGATGGACAAGTATCCCTACCTGAACGAATACTGGCAGGATAAGGCCGTCAAGTTTGAAAAGATCAAAGTCCCCGCCTACGTGACAGCAAGCTGGAGCCACATGCACCTAAGGGGTTCCTTCATGGGCTTCATGAAGATTCGTTCAGGCAAGAAATGGATGCGCGCCCATCGTGAATTCGAGTGGCCGGATGCATTCTGCTATGAGGGGATTGAAGACCTGAGGCGCTTTTTCGACCGTTATCTCAAGGAAATCCACAACGGCTGGGAGTTGACGCCGAAGGTGCGCATAGAGGTCATGGACGCCTATGATTTCGACTTCCAGACCAACCGCGCCGAAACCGAATTCCCGCTTGCACGGACCGATTACAGGAAGCTGTATCTGGATGCTGCGAATGTAACCGATACATCTCATGCACCCTTTAACGCCAATGAGAAGGAAGGCGTGAAGGATTCCATTTCCTCCGGGCCGGTAGCAGCAGAAGATAAGGTCAGCTTTGACGGCAACACCGGGCACGCCAATTTTGTTTATACATTTGAGGAAGATACCGAATTGACCGGTTTTATGAAGCTCCATCTCTGGGTTCAGGCAGAGACCCATGATAACCTCGACCTGTTCATCAACATCCAGAAGCTGGACAAGGACGGCAAATTCCTGCCGACCTCCGTACTGGGCGAACCGCACCCGGGCGCATGGGGCAAGATCAGGGCTTCCCGCCGCGAGCTGGATGAGAAGCTCTCTACCGATTACCAGCCGGTACTGGCCAACCAGAGGGACCTGAAGCTCAAGCCCGGTGAAATTGTGCCCCTTGAGATTGAAATCTGGCCTCACAGCAGGATCTGGTACAAGGGAGAGAAGCTGCGCATCAACATATCCGGATTCTATAAGCGGGAAGGCTGGTTCGAGCCCCTCGGCTGGCAGCTGGACAACAAGGGCAACAACCTCATCCATACCGGTGGAAGATATGACTCATGGCTGCAGGTACCAGTGATCCCGCCCAAATATGTGGCAGCGGGGCGTGTTTATCGATAGGACATGTACTTTCTGACAGGCTGCTTAAATGCAAGGTGCATGACAGCAATAAATTAAGAATGATGTGGAGATACAGACATGAGCGCTGAAGTTATGCAATTATTGCTTGAGAAAGCGAAGAAATCGCCGAAGAGGGTGGTGCTGCCGGAACCAGAAGAGGAGAAGGTGCTGCTGGCTGCCCGAAAAGTTCTGGATTTGGGCATAGCCTTTCCGGTGCTTATAGGGAACAGGGAATCGATTACCGCCCTCGCAGTTGAAAAAGGTATCCCGGTAGATGGCTTCACATTTATGGATCATACTGACGAGGCGAAATGTGAGCAGCTTATAAACGGGTTTCTGGAATCCAATCAGGAGTTCACTGTGTCAACGCTGAAGCGCAAAATGAGGAACCCCCTGTATTTCGGGGCTATGCTCGTGAAGCAGGGGGAGGCTGACTGCCTTGCTGCAGGGATCAGCCACACCACTGGTGAAGTGATCCTGGCCAGCAAGATGATCATTGGGCTGAAGGAAGGAATCTCAACCGTTTCGAGCTTGGGCATACTAGAGGTACCAGGCTTTGCAGGCTCGGAGGGGAACCTTGTAGCCATTTCCGATTGTGCTGTCTGCCCACGGCCTGACAGCAGCGAGCTGGCGGACATCGCCATATCCTCTGCGGATACTGTCAGCTGCCTGCTGGGCTGGGAGCCGAGGGTCGCCATGCTTTCCTTTTCCACAAAGGGGAGTTCCCAACATGAAGAGGTCGAAAAGGTGGCAAAGGCCGTCGAGCTGGTTCGTGAGCGACGTCCCGGCCTGCTGGTAGACGGTGAGCTCCAGCTGGATGCTGCTCTTATTCCCGTTGCAGCTGCGAAGAAGGTTCCCGGCGGAAGTCCGGTTGCAGGAAAAGCCAATATCATCATTTTTCCGGATCTGGCTGCAGGTAATATCGGTGTCAAACTGGTCCAGCTTTTTGCGAAAGCCTCTGCGCCTGGGCCTTTACTCCAAGGCTTTGCAAAGCCCGTCACCGATTTTTCACGCAGCGCGCCGGTGGATGAGATCGTGGGTAACATCGCCATGCTCGTGGTAACTGCGCAGAGGGTATAATCTGATACAAGAAGTTTTACATAATTTAATTAGTGACATTCATTTTATGGGTATCTATAATAAAAGTATCCGAAAAGGGTGCATCTGATTAGGCCTGAATGCATCAAATACGCTAAACCGGTTGAATGGAGAACAAATGAAAAACCATCTGCCGAAAATTTCATTGAATTCCATACGTTCAAAGCTGGTCATCGGAGTACTGGCAATACTTCTTCCCCTGATCGGCTTCCTTATCTATGATAATTTCTACGCCATCAATGTAATCCATAACCAGGTCGCCGAGTCAAATAAAAACATGCTGTCCCTCTATATGCAGCAGATCGACGTGAACCTGGGATATGTAGACGTCTATCTGACGACCATGGCAAGCTCCAATATGGATATCCAGTCGATTGATACCATCAGTGATGAATCGGACCGGATGATGACCAAGATCGGTATATCCAACAAGATGCAGGATGATCTCGGCTCTTACCGGAACATCAATGGCTTGTTCTTTTATTCTGTAGAAGATAACGATTTTATTTACGTCTTTGATGAGGCAAGAAGCCTTAGCGAAAGGGAAAGCATCTTCGAAATCGTAAAAAGTGATGTGGAAATTTTACCGGGAGCTATGGAACTATATGGACGTGGTTGGTTTCCTGTCAATGTCGATGGACAATATTATCTTATACGGATAATTCAGGCCGGCAACAACTACATCGGCTCCTGGGTCAGTGCTCAAAGGATACTCATGCCGTTGACCCTTATCGACCTGGGCCCTTCGGGAGCTTCCATGCTGACCGGCTCCGACGGGATGCTGCTGGCAACTTCAAAATCCATTGATCTCAATGAAGTTGACCTGAATGGGGATTTCGGCAATTACTACCTGACGGGGGATAAAACCAGCTACCTTGTAGTAGGGGAAAGGTCCACAAAGGGAAAATTCAACCTTATCGCGGTCGTACCGGACAGGGATATTCTGGAGAACCTGCCTTATCTGAAACGGATCATTCAGGTCATAGCATTCGCCTCTATTCTGTTGATTCCCATAAGCTTCTTCTTTCTTAGAAAGGTCCTGCTGATGCCGATTAACAGAATTTTATCCGCCATGAAAAAGATCAGGGACGGGGATATAGAAATCCGGCTTCCGCAAAAAAAGACCTCTGACGAATTTATAATATTCAGGGATACGTTCAACAATATGCTCGACCAGATCCATGACCTGCGGATCAGTGTGTATGAAGAGCAGATCAGCAAGCAGAAGGAGGAGCTGCGTCATCTCCAGCTGCAGGTCAATCCGCATTTCTTCATGAACTCGCTGAATATCATCTACCGGATGGCACAATCCGGCAAAAATGAGCTTGTTCAGGAAATGTCACTGTGCCTGATGCAGTATTTCAGATACATGTTCAGAAAGGACATGGATTTTGTTACCCTTAAAGATGAACTGCAGCATGTAAGAAACTATATAAGGATACAGGAGCTGAGATTCCCGGGAAGCCTGACCAGTGAGGTCGCAGTCCCCGAATTCCTTTTGAATAGCCCTGTTCCGCCACTGGTGGTACAGAATTTTGTGGAAAATTCAATAAAATATGCCATGACGCTGGATAAGCCCGCACATGTCTCGATACATGCCGATATCCTTGACAACGGAGAGCGGCCGGCAATTGAAATCATAATAAAGGACAACGGCGACGGTTTCCCTGAGGACACACTGGCGAAGCTCAGGAAGGGAATACGGTATTTTGATGATAAGGGTGAGCATACAGGTATCTATAATGTGCAAAGAAGGCTCAAGCTGCTGTATGACGGCAAGGCCGAAATACACATTTCAAACGGTCAGCCGTCGGGGGCGGAGATCCGGATCGTCATGCCCCTTCAGCCGGGGGAACAGGAAGGGAGGTCGGCGGGATGAGGTTGATCATAGTTGATGACGAGCTTTTCGAAGTCGAAGGGGTAAAAGCTTCTGTCGATTTTAAAAAACTCGGGATTGATGAGGTCTTTGAAGCATACAACATACGCCAAGCCAGGGATATCTTTGAGGAGAATCCTGCAGACATCATGCTGTGTGATATTGAAATGCCACAGGGGAGCGGCCTTGAACTTCTGGCCTGGGTCCGGGAGCATCACCCAAAGACGGAATGCATCTTCATCACCTGCCATGCGGATTTTAAATATGCCCGGCAGGCCATGCACCTCGGAAGCCTGGATTACCTCCTGAAGCCTGCCCAGCCTGAGGAATTGGTGAGGGTATTGGAAAAGGCCATAGAAAAGATAAAAAGGGAAAGTGAACAACTGGAATCCAGAAAGCTCAGCAAGCTATGGCTGGAACACCAGCCCCTCCTGGTGGAACGATTCTGGCTGGATATCCTGAATGAGAAGACGCCCTCCGAACTGAAGGACATCAGACAGGCGGCCTCGGACATCAATCTGCCCGGAATTGAAGATATTAAGCTCCTTCCTGTATTGATCAGCGTTCAGAGGTGGGAGGAGCAGCTGAGTCTGCGGGATGAAAAGATCATGGAGTTTGCCCTGAAGAACATTGCTCAGGAAGTGATCCTGAAGGAGGATGGCAACGGTATAATTGTGGAAAATGGCGTTGGCAGTCTGCTCATCCTTTTTTACATGGAGGATTTCGGTATGATTCATTCCGAAGTATTGAAGAGGGATGCCCAAAGATATATTGAAGCCTGTAACAAGTATCTGAAATGTGACCTGTGCCTGTATGCCGGGATGGATATATACTGCTTCGAACTTGTGAACATGGTCAGGCAGCTTTCCCTGCTTGAAAGGAACAATGTGACCCACAACAACGGGGTGTTTTTCCTGAACAGGAAATCGGAGGCAATAACAGACCTTATTCTGCCTGATTCAACAAAATGGCTGGATATGCTCGATAAATTCGACGCAGCCAAAGTAATTGAGGATATGACTGCCTATCTGACCGAGCTTTCAAGGACAACAGAATTGAATTACTATATGATGCATCAGCTGAAGCATTATTTCATGAGTATAGTCGAAACCTTTGTCAGAAGCAAAGGTATGCAGATGCACAATATGTTCAGTGATGATGATTCGGTGGAATTAAACGACCAGGCTACACGGTCCATCCACAACCTCGTCCTGTGGCTGTCCCATGGGATCAATACAGTCGTGGTCTGTGCTTCGGAAAACGAGAAGTCAAAGACCGTAGTCGGTAAGGTGAAGAGCTATATTGACCTGAATATCGACAAGGAACTAACCTGTGAGGATATCGCCAGTCATGTTTACCTGAATCCGATCTACCTGACAAGGATATTTAAAAAGGAAACGGGCATGCCGCTTTCCGAATACCTGCTGCATAAGCGTTTCAAAAAGGCAAAGGAACTCCTGACGGATACAAATCTGCCAGTAAGCACAGTAGCATCCCGCGTGGGATATACAAACTTTTCCCATTTCTCGAAAATGTTCAGGAAACAGACAAACCTTTCACCCCTTGACTACAGAAAAAATAAACAGCAAAAGGTTTAAAAGCAGATAGATATGCCCGTGGTCGACATTTAACATGGGTGCGCCTGCTTCTATTGGAGGATATTATGGGTAGTGATGGAATGGAAAGACTGAAGGTTTCAAGTGACGGAAGAAGGCTGGTGAAGGAAAGTGGAAAACCGTTCTTCTGGCTTGCCGATACTGCCTGGACGATTGCGACCGAGCTTCACTGGAAGGATGCCCGCTATTATATGGAAAATCGCAGGGATAAGGGCTTTTCTGTAGTGCAGGTCGTCGCACTTGATCCGGAGGTCGATTTCCAAATGAGGACACCGGCTGGCGAAAAGGCATTGATTGATGACAATCCACTTACACCGAACGAGCGCTACTTTGAATATCTGGATAAAATACTGGACATGGCTGAGGACTGCGGCCTTTACGTCCTTCTGCTGCCTGCCTGGGGTCAGTTGGTCACTGGAGACGACTGGTTCGGAGGTAAATTTGATAAAACCATCAATGCCGGCAATGCCTACGAATATGCCAAATGGCTTGGGGAGAGGTACAATTGCAGGACCAACATAGTCTGGGCATTGGGCGGAGACCGTCACCCAGTCCATAATGGCGTGGATTATCGTCCAGTATGGCGCAAAATGGCGGAAGGTCTGGCAAAGGGAGTCCTGGGCCTGGATTTAAAATGGAATGAACTGAATAAGGAATGGAATGATATCCTCATCACCTACCATACTTCCTATTTTCAGGAGAAAAACTACTATTCCTCCACCTCATACTGGACGGATGAGGATGCATGGATAGCCTTCAACATGCTGCAGTCCGGACATAATGGTTCGGTATGCAGCTACCTTCAGGTGGCTGCTGATTATGGGAGGATCCCTGCGAAGCCTGTTTTTGACGGGGAGCCGAACTATGAGGATATGCCAAACGGCTTCGCACCGGATTCACCGTTACATGATGACTGGGCAGTAAGACGCAGGGCATACTGGTCCCTGTTTGCCGGTTCCTTCGGTCATACCTATGGACATTCCTGTGTATGGTGCATGCTGAATGAGGAGAGGAGCATCCCGCATCTTCCATTTCCGCCCCTTCCGTACACATGGCGTGAAGCACTTGACAGGCCAGGAGCAAGGCAAATGAAGATATTGAGGGATATCATCGACTCACGCCCGTTTTACCGGGTCCGTCCCTGCCAGGAGATCATTAACCACAATCATAACTGTCCTGAAGGGTGTTTAGAAAACCATAGACAGGCTTGCCTCGATAGCGAGGGCAGCTTTGCTTTAGTTTATCTTACGTGCGGTGGAACTGAGGATGTAGATTTGTTGAGGCTTAATGGAGACAGGATCAATGCATGGTGGTTCAATCCACGTGACGGCAGGTGCTATGACAGCATTGGAAAAACCACAATAGAACCTTTTGCTGTTTATGACCGGAAAGATACTATTTCTGTTACAACTCCGACATGTGGTGCAAAAAACGATTGGATCCTTGTGCTGGATAATGACGCAAGCGGTTATATGAAACCGGGAAATGAATCGGTTAAGCCTGAATAAGACTACGATAGCAGCAATAAACACCCGTCTATCTGGCAGAATAGGGCAGGAAAAGGGATGCTTCTTATTTCTGCATTTCGGAAGAGCGGGGGTGGTTCTCAATTAGCCAACACTAAAAAGGGCTGATTGAGAACCGTCCCCACTATGTCATCATCGTTTTAATGGTTTGAAAAGTGACAGTCTTAAGTTCAAAACGGGGCAGAACGGGTACAACCATAAAAAGTAAAATGAGGATAGGCATTTTTATATTCAGATTTAGGAGAGATTATTCAATGAAACTTATAAACTATGATACAGAAAAAAGGATAGACGATCTCCTTGGGAAAATGACACTGGAGGAAAAGGTGGGCCAGCTCACACAGATATCACCCTCCATATTCGGAACTTTTGACATGACCGTGGATGAAATCATACAAAAGCTGGTCGATGGAGAAATGTCCGTGCAGGAGTTTGAAAAGCTGCCCCGCGATTATCATGAGGAAGAGATTCGCCAGGGCATAATCGGCTCCCTTGGAGGCATCAGCAACGCGGAAAAGGCAAATGAGCTGCAAAGGATTGCCGTTGAAGAGTCGAGACTGGGGATTCCGGTGCTTTTCGGTCTGGATGTCATACACGGCTTCAGGACCATATTCCCCATTCCTCTGGCAGAGTCATGCAGCTGGGAACCTGAGCTTGCTCGAAAGACAGCAGCCATAGCGGCCAAAGAGGCTGCAGCAGCCGGTATTCACTGGACCTTCGCCCCCATGGTGGATATAGCCAGAGACCCCCGATGGGGCAGAATCGCAGAAGGGTCCGGGGAGGATACTTACCTGGGTAGTTTTATGGCGGCTGCAAGGGTAGAGGGCTTTCAGGGCAAGGAGCTTTCAGACCCTGAAAACATCCTTTCATGCCCGAAACATTATGCAGCTTATGGGGCTGCAATCGGCGGAAGGGATTACAATACGGTAGACATGTCGCTGCAGATGCTTCACGATATTTACCTGCCTCCCTTTGAGGCCGCGGCAAAGGCCGGAGCCGCCACCTTCATGTGCTCCTTCAACGACTTGAACGGCGTCCCCTGCTCATCTAACGAATACCTTTTAAAGACAGTACTCAGGGACCGGTTCGGTTTTGAAGGCTTTGTCGTCAGTGATGCTAATTCCATTGCGGAATGTGTCGTGCACGGACACTCCGCGGACAACAGGGAAGCAGTCAGGAACGCCCTTCTGGCCGGGGTGGAAATGGATATGAGCCACGGCACCTACCGGGAGAATCTGCCGGCTCTCGTTTCTGAAGGTGAAATTTCTCAGGAAGAATTGGACGAAGCGGTCAGAAGGGTATTAAGAATCAAATTCAAACTTGGTCTGTTCTATAACCCTTACCGTACCGATACCGAAAAGGAAGCTCAGACAATCCTGGCTACAAAGCATGTGGAAATGGCGCGAGAAGCTGCGAAACGCTCTATTGTGCTGCTTAGGAATGAAAACGGGACCCTTCCTCTTAAAAAGGAAATTAGGAAAATCGCAGTCATAGGACCGCTGGCTGACAACAGGGATGGGCTGCTGGGCTGCTGGGCGATATCGGCAAATGCAGGGGATGTGGTTACGGTGCTTGAGGGAATCCATTCCGCTTTAAGCGACAAGACTGAGGTTTTGTATGCCAAAGGGTGTGAAATACTTGGCACTGATACAGATGGTTTCGTCAAGGCCAAAGAGGTTGCGGAACAATCGGATGTAATCGTGGCTGTCGTCGGTGAGAGTTCCGACATGAGCGGGGAAGCGGGCAGCCGCATGGACCTGTCCCTTCCGGGCAGGCAGGAGGAGCTGCTGAAGATCCTGAAGGAAACAGGAAAACCATTGATCGTGGTGCTGATAAACGGCAGGCCGCTTTCCATACCCTGGACTGCCGAAAATGCTTCCGCCATTGTGGAAGCATGGCAGCTGGGTATACAAGGTGGGAATGCCATCGCTGATATATTATTCGGTGACTATAACCCAAGCGGAAAGCTCACTGCCACATTCCCATATTCAGTCGGGCAGGTGCCTGTCTATTACAACCATCCCATGACGGGAAGGCCGTCAGGGATGATCAGGTTCTCATCCAAGTATATAGATGGACCGGCGGAACCGTTGTATCCTTTCGGGTTTGGCCTCAGCTACACCAGCTTCAGATATGAAAACCTCAAGGTAGAGCCTGTTGAAATCCTGGCCGGAGGAGTCAAAATAACAGGTTCCCTGCCGGACGGTACCTTGCTGGAGGTTACGTCGCCGGACGGAACCGTTTCTGTGGAGGCCGATGTCACGAATACCGGCAAGGTCTTCGGGGAAGAGGTCGTGCAGCTTTATGTAACAGACCTGGTTGGAGCGAGGGTTAGGCCGGTCAGGGAACTGAAGGGCTTCAGGAAGATTGCCCTGAAGCCGGGTGAAACCCGGAAGGTGCACTTTGACTTGAAGGTAAAAGATCTGGGGTATCATGACGAAAACCTGGATTATATCGTTGAACCCGGCGACTTCAAGGTCTATGTGGGACCAAACTCCCGGGAAGGCCTGGAAGGCACATTTAAAGTAGTTAAGTTAAGTTGAGAATATAACTTGTAATTCGGAGGAGTATATGAACGAACAAAAAATGTTGAAAAACCCCATTTTGCCAGGCTTTTATCCAGATCCGTCGATATGCCGGGTGGACAAAGACTTCTATTTGGTAACATCAAGCTTCTCGCTGTTTCCCGGATTACCAATATTCCACAGCACCGACCTTGCCCATTGGGAGCAGATCGGTCATGTGCTGGACCGGAAATCGCAGCTCCATGTGACGGCGGATTCAATCATTTCAGGAATCATGGCGCCGACGCTGCGCCATCACAATGGTACGTTTTATATAATAAATACCAACTTCAGTGACAGGGAAAATTTCATCGTGACTGCGACCGATCCGCGAGGACCGTGGTCGGAACCACACTGGTTAACCGATGCTGTGGGCATAGATCCATCAATGTTTTTTGATGACGATGGAAAGGCTTATTTTACAGGCACCAGACGGGCATCAAATTCAAACGGATTTCCTGCCGAACAGGAAATCTGGGTCAGCGAGATAGATGTTGAAAAGATGTGTCTCACCGGTCCGAGGACAGCGATTTGGAGAGGCGCCCTGAGAAAAGCAGCATCTCCCGAAGCACCACACATATATAAGAAGGACGGGTACTATTACCTTGTGATTGCAGAGGGAGGTACCGAGCATTTCCATGCAGTTACCATCGCCAGAAGCAGGAATATTTTTGATTATTATGAAGGTTATGCGGGTAATCCAATAATGACACACCGACATCTTGGGAAGCAGTACACCATATGCAATGTGGGACATGCGGATTTCGTAGAGCTTGAAAACAGGGAATGGCATGCTGTGATGCTGGCCTCAAGATTAATTGGAGGGTACCACAAAAACCTCGGCAGGGAGACATATATAGCACCTGTCGTCTGGGAAGAGGGCTGGCCTGTGATCAGTCCCGGTTCAGGTAAGGTCGAATTGAGCTATCCGGCACCCGTGCTTCCAGAATTCAAACCAAAGCCCATACCCGAACGGGATGATTTTGACGGTGACAAGCTCGCCACGCAATGGGTTTTTATTGGCACACCTTACCAGGATTTCTTCTCTTTGAAAGACAGCATGCTAACCTTGAAGCTTTTACCAAGAGCTATGAGTCCCGAACTCAGGAAGCTGAGCTTCAAGATGACCCCCGAACTCGAAAAGGCAGACCGCACATCTCAAAAGGATATTGAAAAATATTTCCCCAGCCTGGGCTTCATCGGACGAAGGCAGCTTCATGAAAACTTCAGTGTTACGGCCAGGATGGGCTTTGATGCAATGTCGGAACATGAAACTGCAGGGCTCGCAGTCGTTCAGGCCACCAACCACCAGTTCAGACTGGAGAGAACCTGGGAGGCCGGAAAGCAGGTCATCAGGCTGATCCTGTGCACCTGCGAGTTCAAAGGGTTCCAGTTCATGCCGGATTTTACAAGCAAGACGACCCAACTGGAGCTGGCGAAAACAGAAGTTGGTCATAGGGACATATATCTGAAAATCACTGCGGTCGGACAGGCACACAGCTTTTATTACGGCAACTCCACTGATCACTTCATACCGCTGTATGAAAATGCGGATGGAGGGCTTATCAATCCCGAGTCGGTCGGCGGAATGGTTGGGACCCTGCTGGGCATGTATGCCAGTTCAAATGGTTTTAAGAGTAACAACAGTGCTGAATTTGACTGGTTTGAGTATAAAGGATGGGATGCGATAGGTCCCATATCCCGATTAGTTTGAAAAGTGATAATCATAAGTTTACTGAAGGGCAGAGAGCATATTGGTACAGACGTTACAATGTAGTTAATGAATAGTATGCCGTACGAATCTTCAGGTGCGGCGACAGCAACTACTATTTAAAGGAGGAAAAGTATGAAAAGAAGTTTTGGTATTCTGGCTTTACTGATGGCTTTACTGATGGTATTCGCTGCATGCGGCGGCGGAGCTGCAACAACACCGACGACAACAGCGGCAGCGGCATCCACGGCAGCCCCGGCTGAATCCACCGCGGCAGCTCCGGCAGCAACAGAGGAACCCAAAGGACCACCGACTGAACTTGTCATCGCCTGGCTGGTAACGGGTGCCAACCCCGCGGATCAGGCTCTGGTTGAGGAAGCCCTCAACAAGGTAGTTACTCCCAAGATCAATGCTACAGTGAAACTCATGCCCGTAAATTTCGGCGCAGCCATGCAGCAGCAGAATCTCATGCTTTCAAGCAACGAAAAAGTTGACCTTATGATGACCTTCCCGTACACCTACCAGATGTATGCAGCCCAGGGCAAGATCCAGGAGATAGGACCGCTGCTCGATCAATACGGACAGGGTGTCAAGGACGCTCTTGGCGGATTCCTCCAGGGAAGCATATTGAACGGAAAGATATACGGCACAAGGCCCATAAGTGACCTCGGCGGTGGTGGCGGACTTTGCATCCGCAAGGACGTCATCGACAAATATAAGATCGATGTCAGCAACCTCAACGGATTGCAGTCTCTCACCCCCATATTCAAGACAATAAAGGACAATGAACCGAATACTTCCATCCTTACATACAGCGGACAGAATATAGGAATGGTGGAATTCGATATGCAGTTCCATACAGACAAGCTAAGCGACAATTTTGGTGTATTGCTGGACAGTGGCAAGGAACTCAAGGTTGTTGACCTGTATACCTCCCAGATGTATGTCGACGCAGTCAACCTGATGAGGGACTGGTACCAGAAGGGCTATATCATGAAGAACGTAGCCACCGCCAAGGAAGACCAGTATTCCCTGATCAAGGCTGGAAAGGCAATAGCCTATCTGACACCAACCAAACCAGGCATTTCAATCCAGGAATCTGCAAAAAACGGAACTGAAATGATTGTTCCGCAATATTCCCAGCCACAGAGTAATACTTCCAACATAACTCTGTTCCAGTGGGTCGTGCCGAATGGAAGCACAGCTCCGGACAAAGCAGTCCAGATGCTAAACCTGATGTACTCCGATGCCGATGTAATGAACATTCTGGCCTGGGGTATCGAAGGCAAGCATTACGAGAAGAAAGCGGATGGGGTCATCGGTTTCCCTGCAGGTATGGATAATAACAATTCCGGCTGGTTCCCGAACACACCATGGATGATGGGCAACGAATTCCTGACTTATGTATGGGAAGGAAATCCGCCAAGTCTCTGGAAGGATACCAAGGAATTCAACGACAGCTGTATCATCTCAAAAGCCATGGGCTTCACCTATGATCAAACCCCTGTAAAGACCGAGGTTGCTGCACTGACCAATATATACAACCAGTACAAGCTGGGCCTCGAATCCGGTTCAGTCGACCCGGCAAAGGTACTCCCGCAGATGCAGAAGAAGATGAAGGATGCTGGCATCGACAAGGTAATTGCTGAGAAACAGAAGCAGCTTGACGCCTGGGCAGCAGAAAACAATATAAAATAATAACATGGCAGGTGGACCATCCGACTGGCACAAGCTACCGGCCGGATGGCTCCCATCCTTTTAAATAAAGCAAAAGGGAGGGCTGAATATGGAAGAGATTGTGGCAATGCAGAAAAATACAGCCGTAAAGACACAGCTGAAGCTTAAGAAAAATAAGAACTTCAGGAGATACCTCCCGCTTTTCCTGCTTATGCTGCCGGGATTGGTCTACTTTTTCATCAACAACTACCTGCCCATGTTTGGGCTGGTCATCGCCTTTGAGAATTTAAACTACCAAAAAGGTCTGCTCTATGGGATATTCCATAGCGAATGGGCCGGATTCACCAATTTCAAATATTTATTTGCGACATCAGACGCATGGATCATAACCAGGAACACCATATTATACAACATCGGATTTATTATAATCGGAATATTCGTGCAGGTGACCTTTGCCATCCTGCTTAATGAGATAAAACAGAAATTCTTCCTGCGTGCATACCAGAGCCTGATCATCCTCCCATCCCTGATATCGATGGTTATTGTGGCCTACCTTATGTATGCCGGGCTCAGCGTAGATACCGGAATGCTCAACAAATCCATACTGCCGTTATTCGGCATAGATGCTATCGGCTGGTATTCCGAGCCGAAGTACTGGCCATTCATATTGCCTTTGGTCAATGTCTGGAAAACGACAGGCTTCGGCTGTATCATCTATCTCGCGACTATAGTCGGCATAAGCCTTGAGTATTTTGAGGCAGCCAGGCTGGACGGTGCTAACAAGTGGCAGCAGATCAGGCACATCACCCTGCCCTTCCTGAGGCCTGTCATCGTCATGCTGACAATCCTGGCCATAGGTAAGATTTTTTATTCTGACTTCGGCCTGTTCTACCAGGTGCCGATGGATTCCGGCCAGCTCTACGATGTGACGAACACAATCGATACCTACGTATACCGTGGCCTGATGCAACTTGGCGATGTAGGAATGTCATCCGCTGCCGGTTTCTATCAGTCACTGGTAGGCTTCCTCCTGGTGCTGGCATCCAACCTGCTGGTCCGCAGAGTGGACAGGGAAAGTGCATTATTTTAAAGGGCATGAGGACGATACAATCTGATGGAATACGGAGGATCAGTTTATGAAAGTAATTGAAGACAGGGGAATACGGATAGCAGCACATATAATCCTTGGCTTGTTCTCCCTTGCTTGTGTTTTACCGTTTGTTTTACTTATAATAGCATCCTTTACAAATGAACTTACAATTGTTGCAAACGGGTATTCCTTTTTCCCGGAACATACAAGTACCAAGGCGTTTGAGTACCTGTGGCTCAAATCGGATGAGATCGGGCGGGCATACCTGATATCGATGTTCATCACGGTTGTTGGCACGGCGGCCTCACTGGCCATCACATCCATGCTGTCCTATCCGTTGTCGAGGCCTGACCTTCCGCACCGTAACAAATGGAATTTCTATGTCATCTTCACCATGCTTTTCAATGGGGGGTTGGTGCCGACCTACCTGGTATACACCCAGATTTTCCATATCAAGAATACCATTTTTGCTCTCATCATACCAACTCTGCTTTTAAACGGGTTTACGGTCATGCTGATGAGGACCTTCTTTTCCGCGAACATTCCTCAAGCCCTGATCGAGTCCGCGAAAATAGATGGGGCTGGTGAAGTGAAGACCTTCCTCGTCATCGTCCTGCCGATGTCCATGCCAATACTGGCCACAGTTGGCCTTCTATCGGCTCTGATGTACTGGAACGACTGGTTTAACGGACTGATTTACCTGACGGATCAAAGGCTTTACAGCCTGCAGAATATACTTAACCGCATCATGGTGGACATCCAGTTCCTGTCGTCTACAAATATGGGCAGCGTATCAGGTCTGTCAACAGCCAACCTGCCGACAGAGACCGTCAGGATGGCTATGGCTGCAATTGGTGTCATACCTATACTGATCACATATCCCTTCTTCCAGAAGTACTTCATCAAGGGTATCTCACTGGGTGCAGTCAAGGGATAGGAATGGAAAACAGGAGGATTGGAATGATGGGTTTTACGGATATAAACAATGAAGTACTGGACAGGATCATCAGGACACGGCATTCGGTTCGTGGCTTCAAAGAAGACATTCCGCCGAAGGAACTGGTGGAACAGGTGATCGAAGCAGGCAGGCTGGCACCCTATGCAGGCCTTGCGAATAAAGGAACGTACGATTTCAGAAGGTTCTTCGTTATTCCAACCGGTTCTGAGAAGGCTGCTGCCATAAGAACCTTGGTTTTGGAATCTGTGAAGGCATTACTGCCGGAAATTGAAAGGGAAACCGATCCCAGGGCCCAGGCCATGCTGAATGTCCTAAGGATGCTGGCGCAGAAAGGCCTGCCTCCGTGGAAGGCTCCATATTTGATCATCGTTGCAGAAAGACGGGGTTTTCCTTCAAGGGAGGACAAGGCGCTGGCCTACTGTCTGCAAAACATGTGGCTCAAGGCCAGCGCGGCAGGGTTGGGCATGCAGCTCTTTTCTGCTATAAGTGATCTGGAGGATACGGGAGCTTTGAGCGTCCTGCTGGAACTCCCCAGAGGGGAATTCAGCTTTGACGCTTGCATTCTCGGATATCCTGAGGCACCATTGCAGGAAATAATCCGGGAGGAACCCCGCCTCATGCTTCAGTGGCTGGATTAAGCCGGAGAAGAAGGAAAGCATCTACTGGAGGAGAAGCGGATTCAGGAAAGGAAGACGGATAACAGGAGAATATCCATATGGATGATAGATTACGACAGGTTCTTGCAGATAAAGGCGATAATTATATATTGCCTTTTTTCTGGCAGCATGGCGAGGAAGAGGCGTTGCTCAGGGAAGAGATGGCCAGGATCCACGAGTGTGGGGTAGGCTCCGTGTGTATTGAAGCGCGTCCCCACCCCGATTTCGGCGGACCGCTGTGGTGGCGCGACATGGATATCATCATGGATGAAGCCAGGCACCGCGACATGAAGGTCTGGCTGCTGGACGACGCCCATTTTCCCACTGGCTTTGCCAATGGCTGGATCCGGGACAGGGTTCCTGAAAAGTGCAGAAAATACCTGATGGAAAAGCATGTTGACATAGCTGGGCCTATGAAAAACGGATCGGTCATTGTCAATGCCTGGTTGAATAAATTTGACTGGATGTTCGCACAGGAAAAGCTGAAGATGAAGGACAGCCTTCTGGCAGTGGTAGCCGTGCGTAGAGGGGATAAGGCTGAAGAGATTGACGATTCGCTTCTGGACCTGACTTCGAAGGTAAGGGACGGAGTTTTATACTGGGATGTACCGGAAGGCCCGTGGAGGGTTTTCATATTGATATTGACTGAAAACTGGGGCGGGGACCCCGACTATATCAACATCATTGACCGTGACTCGGTAAGGGTGTTGCTTGATGCCGTATATGAACCCCATTTCGCCAGGTACGGAAAGGATTTCGGAGGCACCTTCGCGGGCTTTTTCTCTGACGAGCCCTCCTTTGGGAATACCAGAGGCTTCAATTTCGATGAGAGCATTGGCAGGAAGAAGATGGTCCTTCCCTGGTGCGAAGAACTCGGTCGATCGCTTGAGATGGAACTGGGGGAAGGGTTTGAACGATTTCTGCCCTGTTTGTGGTACGACAATGAGAAGCAGTCTTCTTCGGTCCGATTCAAATATATGGACCTGGTTACGCAGCTTTACGACCGCAATTTTGCCTCGCAGATCGGTGAATGGTGCAGCAGTCACAATGTGGAATATATTGGCCATGTGATTGAGGACCAGAATGTGCATGCCCGCTTGGGATGCGGCTCGGGGCACTATTTCAGGGCCTTGAACGGACAGCACATGTCAGGGATCGATATAATCGGGCAGCAGGTGTTGCCCCGTTATGAATGCCTCAACCGGGACCCTTTGCCGGCCGGACCGCTCCCCGATGATGAATTTTCCCAATTCGGGCTGGCAAAGATGGGATCCTCTCTGGGCCACATAGACCCAAAGAAAAAGGGAAGAACCCTGTGTGAGATCTTCGGTGCCTCAGGCTGGGCCACCGGAGTAAAACTGATGAAATGGCTCATTGACCACTCCCTTGTCAGAGGGATCAATTATTTCGTACCCCATGCATTTTCAGCAAAGGAGTTTCCTGACCCCGACTGTCCCCCTCATTTTTATGCAAGGGGAAGGAATCCGCAATTCAGGTACTTTGGGCATTTGATGAGATATACCAACAGGCTGTGCAATCTTTTGAACGGCGGCTTGCATATCGCCCCTGCAGCTGTGCTCTATCATGCTGAGGCCGAATGGAGCGGTAGATATATGTATTTCCAGAAGCCCGCCCATTGGCTGACCCGCAGCCAGATTGACCATGATATACTGCCGTCCGATGTCTTTTCCAATATGGCTGCTTACAATGCGAGGCTTCAAGAAGATAAGCTGGTCGTCAACGGAGAGTCCTACCGATGTCTGGTCGTGCCCTTCAGCGAGCATATAACTGAGGCTGTAGCTGAATTTATCGGCAGTGCTGCAAAGTCCGGATTTATGGCTATATTCGTTGACGGATTACCAACCGGAATCTGTGGTATCCAGGATCAGAACAGAGTGGAAGAACTCTTGAAAGGTCTTGAGAGTAGTACGGTTTCGACGCTGGAAGACCTTCCTGGGATTTTGAGAGCCAGGGGAGTATTTGAAATAGAGCTGTCGTCGGATGAGCCATACCTGCGGTATTATCATTACAGGCGGGAAAAAGCGGACATCTACATGTTCTTCAACGAGCACCCGTATGACTCGTTGGATACGGTCGTCAGCATTCCAATTGGAGGGACGGCTTATCTGTATGATGCCTTTGAAAACAGGCTCGCTCCATTGACCGCAGCTACAGACGGAAGAACCAATGGAGATTTACTGACAAAGCTGCCGTTGAAGTTATCGGCCTACGAATCCGCTGTTGTTGTCTTCGGAGTGATCGACACCGGATTGTGTAATGAACTTCATCCTGTTGCGACCGGATATGCGTCCCGGTTTTCGCAAAACCATGAGGAGCAATCACTGGAGTATATTATTCCTGAAGTGAACGGGAAATGGCAGCTGTCCATGGCTACAGCCTCTGAATACCCTGACTTTACGTATGAAATGGAGCTGGATAAGCTGGGCGACCTGTCAACACCAGGTCATTTCCCCAAATTTTCCGGGACCTTCCGCTATGAAACGGAGTTTATATTGGATAGCAAAGCAGGCTTTGGTTTGCCGGTTGAAGAAAGCGGAAATGCGGCTGTAATGGACCTGGGTGAAGTTTATGAGGCAGCAGAGGTATGGGTCAATGGAAAGCCAGGCGGGGTAAGGATCTGCCCGCCCTACCGGTTCAATATAACGGACATGCTCAAGCCGGGGATTAATACCCTTCGGATTGATGTCACCAACACGCTGATACGGGAAGTGCAGGACCCAATGTCCATTAACATGCTGATCGAACCCACCGGGTTGTTCGGACCAGTTAGGATATCATTTATAAAATAAACTTTTATAATATGAACATTAAAAAAGGTAGTTCAGCAGGTAATCAAACAAGTTAATATAATTACAGGAGGTCAGAAAAATGAGAGTATTGGGAATTTCTTTCGGGAGAAAGATGAAGAATTGCGAACTGATGGTCAAGGAAGCACTCATGGAAGCGGAAAAAGCGGGTCATGAGGTATCGTTCATACGCATGATAGACCTGGACATCAAAACCTGTAACGGCTGCGGCGGTTGTGGCAACAACCTGGACAAGGGCGGCCAGGGCAAATGCATCATTAAGGACGATCTGCCTTTCGTAGATGAAGAATTCCTTAATGCAGACGCTATTATAGTAGCCGCTCCCGTTTATGCACTGGGACCCAGTGGACAGCTAAAACAGATGGTGGACAGGTTCGGCCCTTCACATGACTTCGTATTCCTCTCAAAAGAGAATGAAAAGAGGATTGCGGAAGGAAAGACAGGCGATCAGCTATTGGACCCCAGAATATTTAAACAGAGGTATGCCGGATTGATTTCCGTCGGCGGTGCCGCCACACAAAACTGGGTTTCCTTCGGCCTTGTGACCATGCACCTGCTTTGCTTCCCTTCACAGATAAAAGTCATTGACCAGATCGATGCCTATGGTATGGGAAACCGCGGAATATGCCTGCTGGATGACGAGCTTATGGAAAAGGCACGCAGAATGGGCAGGAACATCGTGTCTGCGGTAGGCAGGCCTCATTCCGAGATCGGATGGATGGGTGAGGAAGAGGGAAACTGCCCGGTCTGCCACAACAATATGATTACTGTCAATGGGACTACAACGGTAGAATGTCCTTTATGCGGCATATATGGAAAGCTGTCCGTGGATGGAGACAAAGTGAAGATCACCTTCAGTGAAGCGGAACAAAAGCGTTCCAGGCTGAACTATGACGGAAAACTGGAGCACTGGACAGAAATCAAGGGTTTTGGTGCGGTAGCAGGCCCCAAGATGATGGCGGCCGGTGAAACGTTAAAGAGCAATTTGAAAAAGTATGAAAGCTATGCTGAAACAAAGAAAAATAAGTAGTCATTTCCATATCCCCCGGTTAAGAGACTTAATCAACGAAGGGGCTGTAACATTAGTCCCCAATCAAAATGTAAGAACGTGTAAATTCTGAACTATGATATGCTCCCCTCTCAGTTTTCAGTGGTTTTTATTTCCACTGTCTACCTAGAGGGGAGCATATCACTATTAGTTTACACGTTCTTTTGATTAAAAGGCCGAAAGAGCAGTCAAGACAAGCAGATGCATGGCATAAGGCTCCGTCTTTAACAGGCTGTAGTAAGATAAGACTCGCTGCAATGCGGGCGGCTGGTCGCAAGCATTGCTTGCTACTCGCCCAAGCATCCTGGCTGGTGAACCGGCCTCCATGCCTATGCACCAGCGGCTGCGCCATCCGTGTCGCACCTCTAAGTTCCTGTTTCCGCATTCCGGCTTAGTCTTTCCTAACAGCTAGGTTGCATAGGCGAGCAGCTGCCGGAGGCAGCGACCAGCCCTGTAAATTCCTCCGCATAATGCCGTAGACCTGCTCATCCAGCCTGCTCTTTGGGTCGTTTTTATTGCCAGGGCTAACGCATGAAGACAATTAATGTAAATAAAATATTAACGATACAACTGAAAACCGCTGAAACATGCTAAAAATAAGTATTTTCTATTAGTATTCCACAGGACAGCAGCCGAAAAGCAACTCAAACACTCCTTCCTATGAGAATTCCAGGCGAGGTGTGCAAAATATCGAGTAATGAGCAGTTATTCTGGGATAAAAGCAATTTTTCAGAGAAAACTGTGCAAAAAATTGATTAATTCGTAGAAATATGGTAAGATTTTACTAAAACTTAAGCATTTCCTCAAAATTTGCACACTTGTCTGTAAATATTCCCAACAGCAGGAATATTCGCAGGGACTGGTTGACAATTTCTGTTTATCCTGAGGTTTACCAATCCCTAAAATGCTGCTTAAACTCAACATTGTGTACGGCAAGGAAATAACTTTGAAAAATGTAAAGGGAGATGTAACAATTTTTTTTGAGTATTGTTACATCCCCTTCGTTATAGAGAGAGCATATAGGCCAGTAATTGAAGATAATTATATTCTGACCAGCTTTGTAAAGTCCCGCGGCCGGGCTTCCGGTTTTTCATTCGGATAGCCGACAGCTACTGCAAAGCAAGGCTTGTAGCCTTCTGGCAATTTCATCTTTTCAAGAAGGGGACTCCCTTCGGGGGATTCCAGAAAACGGACAGCGCCGCCGATATAACAGGTTCCAAGCCCAAGGGACTGTGCTGCCAATACCATGTTTTGTCCCAGAATACCGCAGTTTAGGGGGTCTTTTTCTGTTTCACAGGAAACCAGAATCAAGGTCGGTGAATGGTAAAATACATTGTAGTTTGGGTCTTTCAGCCGCTGTTGCATGATAGGGGGCAGCTCCTCCGCGGGAGGGAGGGATTTGACGAACATCTTATGCCACTCGTTCAACAAATCCTTGTCCTGTAGGACTGTGAGGAACCAGGGTTGGCAGTTCATACCGCTGGGAGCATTGAATCCGCAGTTCAGTATCGTCTCCAGTTGTTCTTCGGAAATCTGTTGTGTTTTGAAATCCCGGATGCTCCTTCTATCTAACATGTTCTTTATTGTTTCATTGCTTATCATATTGGCCATACGTACTACCTCCTTAAGAAATTTTCATATCTGTTACCGTTATGATACTTTCATTTCTGTTACCGGTTAGATATTTTCATATCACTTACCGTCCTTTATGGGTTCACTATCCCATTCATTTGAGAAAACCTTTTTTCCAACTCTTCCTTTGACGCCTTCATGGAGTCCTCTGAGGTCCCGTAGCCGATATCAAACACATCAGTCTTCAGCTTTTCCAATACGGCAGCTGCAAATTCCGCCGAAGTCGGAATGTTCATATGTGCGAACCTGACACTGTCATCTACTCCAGAGGCAGCCTTTGCCTTTGCTCTTCCTTCGGCATTCAATTCTGTATCCAGAATAAGTGGAGGTACAACCTCAAAAACCTTTATACCGGTTTTTTTCAATTGCTGTCTGAGCAAAATTGAAAAAGTATGCAAAGCTGCCTTGGTAGCTGAATAGACAGGGTTCTTCACAGACGGCACGAAAACCAGGCCTGACGATACATTGATGATTGCAGCCTCGTTGCGGGTGGAAAGATGAGGGATTAAGAGTGCAGACAGGTAAATCGGTGCCTCCAGGTTGATCTTGAGCTCATTTCCTCCATTTATCAAGTCCTCTGCGCCTTTTGTGAAATCAATATCGCACTGGATTCCGGCATTATTCACCAATACATTCAAATCCCTGAAGTTTTCCGTTGCCCATTTCACCAGTGCCATACGCTCTGATTCAACAGAGACGTCACAGGTTTTAATGGTTAACCCCGGCAGCTTCCTTTGGGCTTCAAGCAGCTTGTCTTCTCTCCGCCCGCAGATGATAACCGTATTTCCTTCCCGAATGAATGCTTCGGCAATTGCGAAGCCTATGCCTGAAGCACCACCGGTTACCAAAACAGTATTGCCCGATAGTTTCATAAAATCCCTCCTTATCCGAATATGCATAACGGCAGAAAAGAAAACCGTCCCTTACAACAGCCGATTGAACATGGTGATATATCTTTCAAGCTGCTCAATTGTGTTGTCATCGCCGCTCATTTCATGTCCTTCAAATTCACTTGCTATATAGCCCTTGTAATTCAGCTTTTTTAACTCCTGAATGATTTCCGCATAAGGTATGGTCGGATCGTTGCATTCTTCGGGCAGGTAGTGATACTTGCCGTGGATGTAGAAGGTATATGGGATAAGTCTTTCCAGATCCTTCACCTTTGCCGGTGCGGAGAAACGGTGTTTTATATCTTCTATGCAGGTCTTTTCATATTCTGTAAAGCTGTCCGATGCCAAAATTTCTTCTTCCGTTTTTTTCTCATTGTGGAGACGGATCACATTATCCAGTTTGGCTTTATCGAAGCCGCCTTCGAGAAACATATCTATAGCTAACTTGTGTGGCGTATGCTGGAATATTCCGCAGTCAGGCACAATCCCCAACCATCCGAGACAACCGGGTTCAGCCATTATATCAAGATATTCCTTCCATACAGGTACATCAGGGTGATGGGGGGAATGCATCTCTATCGCCAGCTTCATACCCAACTCCTTGCAATAGGGCAGCATTTTTCTGAAAATTGCAGGGGAGATGGCATGCTGGGTCCTGACAAGGTCTGCGCCTGCTTTTTTTGCATATATAAGATCATTCCTGGTGTATTGTATGATTTCAGCTTCGCTGAGATCTCTGTCCGAGCGGATGCCCATATCAATATAGGCACTCCAGCAAACCAGGTGCAGGTTATATTTTTTCAATAGTCCTCTGAATTCTTCAAGCCATTCATCGGAGGGATTCGGATAACCGGGCACCGACTGTGCCGCTACAATCTCAATACCCTCATATCCCATCTCACTTGCTTTTTTGAGTATTCCCTCCAGATCCAGTGTGTGAGTACAATAAATACTGGAAAAACTGAATAGTGACACTCCGAGCTTAATATCATCAGCAGTCATACTGCGCACTTCCTTTCATTTATTATCAATCTGATCCAGTGTTCAATCCGGTCAATAGTTTAAATCGGTTTATAGTTTCATAGACCAGATCAGTCTCATGCTACCATTAGTTCCTTCTCGCAGTGGGAATCCAGAACCATATAGTTTCCGAAATAGCCCGTGTATGGAATACGGTGCTTCAAATCCACGGAAATCCTGTGTCGTGAACCGGAATCCAGACCACCCATACTGTATACCCGGATTGTTGCCAGGTCGAGTGTAAACCAATATTCTCTGAAAAGCTCCGGGAATTCCTCTATTAATACTTCCTTACCGTTTACGGCAAACCCCATTTCGGAGTTATCCAACCGTTTGCCGTCAACAGTTACCTCCAGCGCTTCGATGCAGCTTAAAAATGTACCACGATAGGAAGGATACTGAAGATTGAATTCATAACCCACGGTCTTATCACCGGCGACTATGTTCCGTATATCCTTTTCATTGACCAGCAACCTGTTCCATGCCTCAAACATGGCAATACCTCCTTATATTCCTTATATTCCTTATTCATATTTTATCACATAATACTATTTGTGCAAACGTTTACATTTGAAATTTAATATTTTTATTGAGTATTTTAAAATAAATATCGAATGGTATTACGGCGGCCAATTGTGCACTTAACCTTTAACGTGGCCTTTATACCCAAGATGTACATGGAAATATTTCAGCACTGATTCGACAGAAAAAATAGTTGAAGGTGAATGGTAACATGTGATATAATGATGAAAACGATTACATTACGAAATGAAAATGAATTGGCACCTAATCATTAAAGGGAACAATTTGCGGAAAGGAGAAATTAATAATGTTTGACAAGTATCTTATCTGCCCCTACGGTTTTAAAAATGTGATTACTGAAACCGGTAATATCGAAGGCTTTGAAATGAAAATCAGGATTCCATACTATCGCGGGGTACCCCTTTCGGTGGTTGATGAAATCAAAGTTAGCATTTCAGGTGGAATAGGGGGAAATCCCCAGGTATTTTCAAATGAAGACATAAGGTTTACAGTCGCGGGCGGAAGCTTCATGCTTTCTGAAATGGATACTGTAGCCACAAGAAGGTGGAATTTTGACGAGGATGCCACCTTGAAAATATACAAGCCGGGTGGACTGGTTTATATTGACCATCTGGTTGAGCTCTGGATTACAATCCGTGCACCGTATGGCAAGTTTACAGGTAACGATAAAAAGCTACTTACGATGGAAGCCGACAAATATCTGGCTGTAGCAGGGAAGTGATATCCCGGCACAGTGCGGACATTGAAGCAAATATATTGAAGGAGGCAGCTTTACATGAATAAAATTAAACGGGGAGTATCCCTTTATAGTTACCAGCATGAGTATTTTTTAAGAAAAATGAATCTTGAGGACTGCATCAAGGCCGTTTCTGATATGGGGGCGAAAGGTATAGAAATCATACCCGAGCAAATGGTGAATGAGTACCCGAATCTTTCGGAGGAATTCCTGGAGCAGTGGTTTGGATGGATGGAGAAGTATGATGTAGTACCGACCTGTGCAGATGCATTTTCCGAGGCACTATTGTTTAAAAATAGAATTTTGTCAGATGGGGAACTTGTTGATTTGATGGAAAGAGACCTGAAAGTGGCAAACCAGCTCGGTTGCTTTGTAATAAGGACGTTATGCACAACACCTGTGAGAATAATTGAGAAAAGTCTGCCGCTCGCAGAAAAATACAATGTGAAAATAGGCCTTGAAATACATGCGCCCCTTGACATGGCTTCACCCTGGTTCGATCCATATCAAAGGTTGATTGATAAATGCGGCGGAAAATGGTTTGGAATTATTCCCGATATGGGTGTTTTTGAAAAGAAACCCAGTAGAATTCATGCTGAAAGGGCAATTCGGGATGGTGCCGACAGCAGGATAGTCAATTATATAACAGAAGCCTACATGGCGAAAGAAACCATGGATAAGACAACGGCTGATATTGCAAAAATGGGAGCCAAACCTCTTGATTATGCGTGGCTCGGCAAGGTTTACCGCACACTTTATACCGATCCTCAGGAGCTTAGGAAGCATAAGGATTACATCTTCCACATTCACGCAAAGTTTTATGACATGTCGGAGAACTTTACCGATGACTGCCTTGACTATGAAAATGTTGTCACGGTACTTCAGGATACAGGATATGAAGGATATCTATCAAGCGAATATGAAGGCAACCGTACGATTGAGGACGCATTTCCCGTTGACAGTGTAGAACAGGTTTCAAGGCAGCATATGATGTTCAAACGCATGCTGGGAGAAGTGTAAAATAATACGCAGTGGGGTGCTTAAAATGGCTACGATAGAGGATGTTGCAGTAAAGGCCGGGGTTTCTGTGGCCACTGTATCAAGAGTCCTGAACGACAGTAACAAGGTCAGCCGTGATAAAAAGGATAAGGTCATGAAGGCTGTAAAGGATTTGAATTACCAGCCGAATGCGTTGGGGCGCAACCTTCGCCGCTCTGAAACAAGGATGGTGCTTGTTGTGTGCACGTTTGTCATAAACGAGGTCCTGGCCGGGATACAGGATACGGCGGACGATTTGGGCTATGATGTGATACTTGTCAGTACAGGAATGAAAAAGAGGGGTCTGGATGCCGTTAAATTCATTAAAAATGGTATGGTGGACGGAGTCATATTCCTGAATATGATATATGAACACAAGGAACTCATTGATCTTATAAGCCAGTATCCTATTGTCCAGAGCTGTGAATACCTCAATATCCCAAACTCCTACCTGGTTTCGGTAAATGATGAAAAAGCGGCCTATGAAATGACCTGCCACCTTATAGCGCAGGGGAGGAAGAGGATTGCATTCCTTGGATACTCAACTTCAAAATACAGTCCCAATTTTGTATTTGACAGGGAAAAGGGTTATAAAAGGGCTCTTGCCGAGCATGGGCTGATCTATGATTCCAACCTGCACCTGGAAGGGGATTTGGCCTTCCATGGAGGCCATAGCGGCGTCGAGGCTGCAAAAAAAATTCTGGCGATGGAAAACAGACCTGATGCAATATTCTGTATCCAGGACAACATGGCAATTGGGTGTATCAACACATTGGTTAAAGCCGGTGTGTCCGTACCAGGGGAGATTGCGGTTGCAGGATTTGATGATATTGAGATGGCCCAGATATGCGATCCACAGCTTACGACTGTTTCCCAGCCTTTGTATGACATTGGGACTGAAACCATGAAGATGCTTATAGCGCAGATCAGAGGCGAGATCAAGACACCGAGACACATTTTTTTGGAGCATAAATTGGTTATAAGGGGCTCAACTGTCAGCCAACCTTAAAACAAAAACCAGCATATACCTGCAAAATATAAAGTTTTTTATTGAATCAAAGAAACAACCACAAAACTACTATTTCTAACAAGGAGTGTGCCGTTATGAGCAAAAAGAAATTGAAAATTGGTATCATAGGTTGTGGCGGAATTGCCAACCAGAAGCACCTGCCGGCTTTGTCCAAATTGACTGAACTGGCAGAGATGGTGGCTTTCTGCGATATCGTCGAGGAAAGAGCTATCAAGGCTGCGAAGGGGTTTGGAACTGCAAATGCAAAAGTCTATACCAACTACAAGGAACTTTTGAATGATACTTCAATCGATGTTGTCCATGTTCTGACACCCAACGTAGCCCACAGCAAGATTACAGTAGATGCCTTTGATGCAGGAAAGCATGTAATGTGCGAAAAACCGATGGCACATACTTCAGCAGATGCACTGAAGATGATCGAAGCGGCAAAGCGCTCCGGCAAGAAATTCACAATAGGCTATCAGAACAGGTTCAGGGATGATGTGCAGACAGTGTACAAGGCCTCCAGCCAGGGAGCTCTCGGTGAAATTTATATGGCGAAGGCCCATGCGGTCCGCAGAAAAGCAGTGCCTACCTGGGGCGTGTTCATGGATAAGGAAAAACAGGGCGGAGGCCCATTGATAGATATTGGAACCCATGCACTCGACTTGACCCTCTGGTGCATGAACAACTACAGGCCAAAGTCCGTTACCGGTTCAGTGTTCTACAAGATGGCGGATAAAACGGAAGGAAATGTTTTCGGACCGTGGGATCCAAAGACCTATGATGTTGAGGACTCGGCCTTTGGTTTCATTAAAATGGAAAATGGCGCAACAATATTCCTTGAAGCTTCCTGGATACTCAACACCACGGATGCAAAAGAAGCATCAATGACCCTTTGCGGCACCGAAGGCGGTGTAGAGTGCTTCCAGGGCATGCTCGGCGTGAATGACCTTGTATTCAACGGCTCAAAATACGGCAAGCTTTTTACCGAGAGGCCAACTGCTGCTACAGGTGTTGCATATTTTGACGCAAACGGCACCAATCCAGGAGATCTTGAGGCAAGACAGTGGCTTGAGGCGGTACTCCATGATAAAGAGCCTCTGGTAAAGCCGGAGCAGGCCTTTGTAGTGACACAAATACTGGAGGCCATATATGATTCCAACAAGTCCGGTAAAATGATTGAGCTTTAACACCCGGAATTAAAGGAAAAGCTGTCAGGATGTGAAATGAGCAGGAGGCGGATTTATGTCAGAGCGTCTTAGGTATGCCTGTATCGGCGCAGGTGGTGTTGCTGACAAGAAGCACCTGAAGGGATATTCAGAACTGCCGGAAGTAGAAATGGTTGCCATATGCGGAACCGGAACCGAGTCGGCTGAAAGGCTTGCAGCCAAGTACGGGATTGCAAATGTTTACAGCGATTACAAAGAGATGCTCTTCTCCCAGAAACCCGACATAGTGAGTATCTGCACGCCAAACTTCCTGCATGCCCGGATGTGTATCGATTCTTTGAGGTCAGGGGCTAACGTCCATTGTGAAAAGCCACTTGCCGTTAACGCTGAGGAAATCCACGCAATAATAACCGAAAAAGACAGAAGTGGAAAAAAGCTTATGGTGGCTCTTAACAACAGGTTTACCGGTGAAGCTGCGATGATCGGTTACTTGGTCGACTCAGGTTTTTTTGGCGAAATATACCATGCCAGATGCGGCTGGAGAAGAAACAGCGGCATTCCGGGTGTGGGGTCATGGTTTACGGAAAAGAAGCTTTCGGGCGGAGGACCTTTAATCGACCTTGGCGTTCATTTACTGGATATGGCACTTTATTTTATGGGTTATCCCAAGCCTTTCTCTGTAACAGGGTATACCTATTCAAACTTTAAAGAAGATATGACAAGGACAAGGAAAGGTTATAAAAGCAGAGAAGGTGGCATCTTTGATGTTGAAGATACTGCAGTGGGTATTGTAAGGCTCAGGAATAATGCGACGGTTGATTTTGAGTTCAGCTGGGCCGGCAACATTGAAAAAGATGAAAAGTATTTGCAACTTATGGGGACCAAAGGAGGAGCCATACTGGCGAATGGTGAAGTGAAGCTTTTTACTCATCAGGATGGGGAATGCATTACAACAGTAACGGATATCAATAAAATACCTGTGGCGCATTCGGAATTCATGCACTTTGCGGATTGTGTACGAAAGGGCATGGAACCCATGGCATCACCTGAGCAAGCATATGAACTGATGAAGGTGATAGATGCACTATATGCTTCTGCTTCATATAAAAGGGAGATAGTATTGGATTAGTTTGTCTGCTAAGTTTCTGCTAAGTTTCTGGTAAGTTTAATGAAGGGAGATCGTTACATGGACATAAAGCATAATGTAAAAAGGGGCGTGAGCCTATACAGTTATCAGGAGGAATACCATTACAACAAGTTGAATCTGGAGGACTGCATAGCTGTATCCAGTCAGATGGGGATAGAAGGGATAGAGATCATACCTGACCAGATGATCCACAATAGCCCTTTCCCTACAGAAGACTTTTATGACAAATGGCATGGGATGATGAAGAAATACAATGTCAAGCCTGTGTGCAACGATGTTTTCGTAAACACCACAATGTATAAAAACAGGAGACTATCACAGCGTGAATGCGCTGAAGCCCTGATCAACGAAATAAAGCTGGCTGCCAGGATGGGGGCGAAGATGATAAGGCCTGTATCCCTGACCGCAAGCGATGCCATCCTGAGAGCCCTGCCATATGCTGAAAAATATGATGTGGCAATAATATCAGAAATCCATGCGGGTTATGCCTTTAAAAATGATGTTTTCATGGGCTTTGTCGAAATGATGCTTAAGGAAAAATCGCCTTATCTGGGTTTGCTTCCTGATATGGGCATATTCTGCAGGAGATTCCCGAGAATCATAACCGACCAGTTCCTGAGAAGAGGAGCGAATCCAGATTTGGTCGCTTATATCATAGACAGGTATAACAACGGAAAAGACATGAGGGTCAATCTGGGCGCACTGCCTCCGGAACTGGCAAAATTTGTCATAAAGGAAATCGACATGGAAGTCATCGGCATGTCAGGGGCCTTTGAAAATTATGACATCTCTGTATTAAGGGAATATATGCCTTACATTAAAAATATACATGCCAAGTTCTATGAAATGTCCGAAGACTATGTTGAATACTCGATTCCTTATGATGAAATAATTCCATTTCTTATCGATGAGGGCTACAATGGCTATCTATGCAGTGAATACGAGGGTAACAGGTTCATACATGACGCCTTCCCCGTTGACAGTATCGAGCAGGTAAGACGTCACCATGTAATGATGAAAAAATTGCTCGAAGCAAAAACCCTCGAAGCATAAAACCGAGGTGTTGTTGCCCCAAAACCAGTATTAAAGGAATTATCGGAGAGTAAAGGAAAGGTGATATAAATGTTTGATAAATGGGTATTGTGCGATGATGGGTTTGAAAATGTGGTGAAAGATAATAAAAAAGTGGGTTTTCAAATGAAGTCTTTGGTAAACTATTACCGTGGAATTCCACTTTCAATGATTGACGACATCGCTGTCAGGATAGACGGTGAAGAGGTTGAAAAGGACAAAATCAGCTTGTCGGTGGGCGAGGATTTCTTTACCCTCAGGGATATGGAAACCGTTGGCACCATCAAGTGGGAATTCGATGAGAAGGCAGTGATTTTCATTGAGAAAGAGGGCGGGCTGGGCAAAGGACCACATGAGGTCACCTTGACGCAGGTTATAAGAGTGGCATATTATCCTTTCCCATGTGCCAGCACCAATGCAAAGACACTTGTGATATATGAATAACTTAAGGAAGGAGCGGACAAAATGCCGCTGAGAATTGGAATAGCAGGTTATGGCGGAATGGGTGAATGGCATCACAGGAACACCTCCGCAATCAAGGATTTAAAAATACTGGCAGCTTGTGACATAGACGCGAACAGGGTTAAGCTGGCCGTTGAAAATGCACGTGAACTATATAATGAGACTGAATTTAAAGGCTATGAATCGCTGGATGATATGCTTACAGATGACAGGCTGAACTTGATCCTTGTATCGACGCCTAACGATTTGCACAAGGACATGTGCATCACCGCACTTAATGCAGGGAAAAACGTACTGTGTGAAAAACCGGCGACTATGAACGTCGGCGAATTGGATGCGATAATAAGAGTGGCAGAGGTGAAAAAACTGCTGTTCACCGTACACCAGAACAGACGCTGGGATAAGGAATACCTCATGGTAAAAAAGAGTATTTCCGAAGGGACACTGGGCAAGGTGTTCGATATCGATTCGAAGCTTCATGGCGGGGGCGGGACCATTCATGGATGGAGGGCCAAAAAGGAACAAGGCGGGGGCATGATACTTGACTGGGGTGTGCATATGATTGACCAGATACTGGATATGGTACCCGACAGGATCAGCACGGTATACTGTCAGACCTTGAGTGTAGTCAACCCGGGCGTGGATGATTTCTTCAAGCTGTTGATCAGTTTTGAAGGCGGTTCGGTAGCCCAGATAGAGGTTGGGACCTTCTGCCTTAGAGGACAGTTCCGTACATGGCATGTCTGCGGTAACGGCGGGGGATTGACTATACAGGTCGGTTTCACCGGCATTAATGGAGGAATTACGAAAGTAAAGGGCTTCAGCGACAAATGGGAATCAAAGATAGTTGAGACATATGCCGGGCCTACAAGAACCTTTGCTCCGCTGCCTGAAGACCGGTTGCTTGAACTGCCTCTACCTGAGGTGGATGCCCAATGGAGTGAATTTTATGATAACCTGAGGGATGTCGTTGAGGGTAAGTCTGAGCTTATTGTGAAGCCCTCACAGGTGAGGCGTGTAATCCAGGTGATGGACGCATGTTTTGAGTCGGCCGAAAAGGGAATAGCAGTAAGGTTGGAGTGCTAAAAGGATAATATTGTAAAGGAGTGCATCTTTATGAAACTGGGATTTGTCAGTGCCATACTTGGCGAACTGAGCTTTGAGGAAGTCATGGATTATGCTTCGGAAAACGGCTTTTCATGCGTGGAGCTCATGTGCTGGCCACTGGGAAAGGCGGAAAGAAGATATGCCGGAGTCACCCATATCGATGTTGGTGAAATGGATGAAGCTAAAGTAAAATATGTCAATGATTATACAAAGAGCAAGGGAGTTGCCATTTCAGGTTTGGGATATTACCCGAATCCACTGGATCCCGATCCGGAGAAGAGAGCTTTTTATGCAAATCACATAATGGCCATCATCAAAGCAGCCAACCTTCTTGGCGTTAAGGTTGTCAACACCTTCATCGGCAGGGACAAAACAAAGAACATCGAAGAGAACTTCAAGATGTTCAAGGAAGTATGGACGCCTATCATAAGGTGTGCTGAGGAGTATAACGTTAGGATTGCAATAGAAAACTGTCCAATGTTCTTCACCAGTGATGAATGGCCGGGAGGCTTGAATCTTGGTACAACCCCGGCAAACTGGAGAAGGATGTTTGCAGAATTACCAAGCGACAATTTCGGCCTCAACTATGATCCGTCTCACATGGTATGGCAGCAAATGGACTATATCAAACCAATTTATGAGTTCAAGGACAAAATCTTCCACATCCACTTCAAGGATATAAAGATATATAAAGATAAACTTGACGCGGTCGGTATAATGGCCACTCCGTTGGAATACATGACACCAAAGCTTCCAGGATTGGGCGATGTCAATTGGGCCAAGTTCGTTTCTGCACTCACGGATATCGGTTACCGAGGTCCTGCCTGCATTGAGGTGGAGGATAAGGCATTTGAGGACTCACTCGAATATAGGAAAAAATCCATCATTTTGAGCAGGAATTATCTCAGACAGCTCGTTTTTTGATATAATAGTGATTAATTATTTGAGACAGTATTGATTAATTCAATGAAAAGCGGGTGTTGCGCATGGGTAAACTTAGTGAACAAGCTTGCAGTTTAAAAAAGCAGGCAAATGATTTCCTCAAAAAATATGATATGCATTATGAAAGCATTGATATTCTGACAGAATGCAACAAGTTCATAACTGAGATGGAAAAGGGCCTTGGAAATGAGGGGAGCTCCCTTGACATGATAAATACATACATCAGTCTTGGGGAGGATATACCGCTGGAGAAGCCTGTCATCGTCATTGATGCAGGCGGCACCAATTTCAGGGTTGCACTCGTTACCTTCAACAGGGAAGGGCATCCTGTCATAGATCATTTTAATACCTATCCGATGCCAGGCACCAAGGGAGAGATAAGCAAGGCGGAATTTTACAGTACCATCGTGGACTATCTTGAACCTGTCATAAACAAGAGCGACAGGATAGGTTTCTGTTTCTCATTTCCAACGGAAATACTTCCAAACAAGGATGGCAGGCTGTCAGGCTTCAACAAGGAAGTCAGGGTCAGGGATATGACGGGCGAACTGGTCGGGTCGGGCTTGCTGAAAGCAATCAGGGATGCAGGTATCCCCGGTGAGAAAAAGATCGTCATGCTCAATGACACTGTAGCCACGCTGCTTGGCGGAAAGGCTGCATGCCCCGGCAGGAAGTTCGACAGCTTTATTGGATTCATACTTGGAACCGGAACCAATACCTGTTATGCCGAAGATAATTTGAAAATATTGAAATCGCCTGAACTGGCATCACAAAAAGGTTCAACTCTTATCAACATTGAGTCCGGTGGATATGCTCTTGCGCCAAGAGGCCGGTTCGATATTGAATTTGACAACAGCACCTCCAATCCGGGTGACCATAAGTTTGAAAAGATGATATCCGGAGCTTATCAGGGAGGAGCCATGTTTGTCATCCTCAAGGCAGCTGCAAAAGAAGGGTTGTTTTCGCAAAAAACCGCTCAAGCCATTGCTTCATTGACAGATCTTGCCGCAAAGGACATAAATGATTACTGCGAATACCCGTATAACTGTGACAACCCACTTTCTATATGCATTGGAAAGGGAAGTCCGGAAGAGCTGGAAAGAGACTCCATTACACTTTACTATTTGCTGGATGCCTTTTATGAAAGGGCTGCGAGGTTTGTTACAATTAATCTGGCGGCAGTGATCCTTAAAACAGGCAAGGGCAGGAATCCCTGTCTGCCGGTATGTATTACTGCCGAAGGAACGACTTTCTACAAAACAAAGCTTTTCAAGAGCAAGCTGGATTGCTATGTCAGGCAATACATTATTGATGATATGGGAAGATACTGCGATTTTGTCAGGGCTGAGAATGCAACCCTGGTTGGTACTGCTATCGCCGGGTTGCAAAACTGACGGAGGAGGTTTGATGTTATGGAGAATTATATCAAGAGAGGCGTAACGATTTATAGCTTTAAAGAATTGGTGACAAGAGGAGAAATGACTTGGGACCAATGCATTGGTGCTATGAGCAATATGGGGGTTGCCGGAATTGAATTATTAGGGCAGCTTTTTTTCAGAAATTGTCCGGATGTAAATAAAGAAGATACTGCAAAATGGAATGAGTTAATGTGGAAGTATGGGACCAAAACGGTGGCACATGACTTTTTTGTAGATAAAACAATGTTCAAAAACCGCAGTTTAACAAGACGGGAAGCAGTTGATATTGTCAAACGCCATATACAATTTGCGTCAGCGATCAACTGTCCTATTATTCGTATCGGAGGAACCTTTGATCCGGAACTTTTCAGAGAGGCAGCACCAATATGTGAGGAATATGGAGTAAAAATGGGGGTGGAGATTCATAATGGATCGTCATCATGGATTCTTCCAGGCATTCAAAAAACGATTGATATAATTCGTCAGATAGATACGCCATATCTTGGAATCATTCCGGATATGAGCATGTTCGTCAAACATATAAGAGAAAGTACTTATTTTGTGAGGGGTGCAAGACAGAGCGGTGTTGACCCTGATTTAATTGAGTTTATGAAACAGGCGTATGAAAATGAATCCAATGATTCATATCGTGCGCGCTGTGATGAAATGCTGAAATACAAATCGGATTCAAAAGAAGCTTCTTTCATTGCCCAGTGCAGAAGGACTGAATATCATGATCCCAGATTATTGCTGGAGCATATGCCATATATCATACACATACATGGGAAATTTTGGGAAATGGATGAGAACTGTGAAGAAACCAGTATTGATTATCCTAATATTCTGCCTGTTCTGGCAGAGGGAGGCTACAGCGGATATATCTCTTCCGAATATGAAGGCCCGGAAGTAGAGGGCGATCCCTTTGAGCCTTTACGCCGTTATCAGAAGATGCTGGACAGGTATATCGGGACATATCCGGGATATCCAATGCCGGCATTGGGTGAGAAAAGTACGGATACACAGGCACTATGCAATAAAGGATACAGAAACCGTTTTGATGATGCCGGCAATTGCGTTGGCTTTGAAATCTACGCCCGTTCCTTCTATTATCGGGGAGTACCTCTTTGCCTCATAGATGACTGCAATGTCTCAGTAGACGGGGAGAATTTTGGAACCGACAAGATCAGGTTTGAGATTGAAGGGGAGGTTTTCAGGTTTGACGAGATGGCCACGGTTCAGGCGTATTATTGGAATTATGGACATTTGGCTACTATCATTGTGGATAAGCCTGGGGGACTGGATGAAACCAGGCCGCATGAATTTGATTATTTACAAACTATAAGGACCTATTACCTTCCATTCTATTGGCCGAATCATGCCAGGCTGACCATGGGGGTATGGAGATAATCAGCCAAACTGGGAAAGATTTAATGAAAGATGGATTTCATAATTATAAGGGGGTGGCCGACACTATTGGCTGCCTCTTTGCATTAATAACACGTACAAAAAATTTTACTTACATCAACAACTTCCTATTTGATAAAATACAATAAGGCTGGATGATGGAAGAATTCGATCCTTAGTTATATTTACAAATAAAAATTATGAGGGAGGATACACAAATGAACCTGGTTAATGAACAGACAGAACACGCCGTGTTCGGAGTAGGAAACATTATTGAGCAGGAGTCTGGTTATGTTGTAATTCAATTTTCTGAACAATTTGGGACAAAGCGGTTTGTCTATCCCGATGCATTTGAAGGATACCTGAAACTAATTAACAAACGATTGGAGGAAGAAGTACAGTTAGAAATGCGCCTGAGGAAGGAACGGATTGAAGCTGTGAAAGCTAAAAAAAAGCAGGAATACGAAGAAGAAATTGAAAGCAAAAAAGTGGAAAAATTAGAATTGGCGGCTTTAAAAAGGAAAACTACCAAGAAAGCAACAGAACGTAAACCTGGAAAGCCAAAGTAATTTATACCAGGCTGCCGGATACACGCTTGAAACGGTTGGGAAAGAACAAAGAAAATAAGGATTATATGCCGAAACAATATTATTGACAATTGAAGGGTGTATAATTACAATATATATAACGCAAGATGGAATAATAATCATTTATTCTAATCTTGCCGGCATGATTATCGGCTGTGAAAGGGAAAGATATCCGATACTTACCTTAGGGAGAGGACGTCGAAGACTGAAAGCGTCCTTGGTGAAAGAGCGGAGATGGAACACCCCGGAGCCGGTTGGCTGAGCGCAGGAGCAAGTTAAATTGTAAACTGCAGGTAGGTTGATCCGTATGTCTGCGTTAAAGACAAGAGAGGGCTCATTGAGCCTACTAGGGTGGTACCGCGGGAAGTAAACGTACTCTCGTCCCTGACAGTGTATTTGATGTCGGGCGGGAGTTTTTTGTATTGGAAGAGTGGGGACGGTTCCCGTGCTTCCATTGGGACATAACTCAAAGAGATGTGTCCCCTAACCCGGTTAGGAGGAATGAAATGCTGATACAAGCACCAAAAGGCACCAGGGACATACTCCCTTCGGAAGTCTACAAATGGCAGCACGTCGAAAAGATATTCGACGGCATATGCAAATGGTTTGGATATAGTGAAATAAGGATACCGGTATTTGAACATACCGAGCTTTTCCAGCGGGGAGTAGGTGATACCACCGATATTGTCCAGAAGGAGATGTATACCTTCGATGACAAGGGAGGAAGGAGCATCACACTCAGACCTGAAGGAACCGCCGGGGTGGTCAGGAGCTATATCGAAAACGGTATGTCATCCACACCGCAGCCTGTGAAGCTCTATTACGACATATCCGCATACAGATATGAGAAGATGCAGAAAGGACGTTACAGGGAGTTCCACCAACTGGGGGTCGAAGCCTTCGGATCCAGGGGGCCGTCTATAGATGTCGAAGTTATAAGCATCCTCGATATGTTTTTCGAAAGGCTCGGAATCAGCAAGATCGGACTGAAAATAAACAGCATCGGATGCCCAAAATGCAGGAGTGAATACAATGAAAAGCTGAAGGATTACTTCAGGCCGGTATTGGGCGAGCTTTGTGAAAACTGCAGGAACAGGTTCGAAAGGAATCCTCTCAGGATAATAGACTGTAAGGAGGAACGCTGTAAAAAGCATACACAGAATGCACCTGCGCTGCTGGACAATCTTTGTGGTGAATGCGTCGACCACTTTGAAGGGCTGAAGGCCGGGCTGGACAACATAGGTATCAGCTACAAGATAGACAAGGGAATAGTCAGAGGGCTGGACTATTATACAAAGTCGGTTTTCGAATTCGTAACCGAAAATGTTGGTACCCAGGGGACCATCTGCGGCGGAGGCCGTTATGACGGACTAATGGAGACCTGTGGCGGACCTTCTGTTCCAGGTATTGGATTTGCACTCGGGATTGAAAGATTGCTGCTGGAGATGGACAGCCAGGGTATTGTAATACCTGAACCGTCCGCGATGGATCTGTATATTGCGGTCATGGGAGAACAGGCTTTGAAATTTGCACAACAGCTCACCTATTCACTTAGAAAGAACTGCGTTACGGTCGATTTCGACCATATGGGCAGGAGTCTGAAGGCACAGATGAAGTACGCCGACAAGATGGGCTTCAAATATATCGTAGTTATTGGTGACCAGGAGATAGAAAGCAACAAGGCAGTGCTCAAGAACATGATAAATGGGGAAACTAAGGATATAAGCCTTGATTCCATTATAGACAGAATGAAGAAGGAGAGCTAACAGATATGGGAGAAACGATTTATGGTATGAAAAGAACCCACAGATGTACAGAGTTGGGTCTGGACAATGTTGGAGAATCAGTTGTCGTAATGGGATGGGCGCACAGAAGGAGAGACCTGGGAGGAGTCATATTTGTTGACCTTCGTGACAGGAGCGGCTTGCTGCAGGTAGTTTTCAACAGCAGTCACGGTATGGAGATGTTCAACAAGGCAGAGGGCATAAGAAGTGAATATGTCCTTGCAGTAAAGGGGCAGGTGGTAAAAAGGGCTCAGGAGACAGTGAACCCGAACCTGGCAACTGGCACTATTGAGTTAATGGTCGACGAGCTCAGGATATTGAGCAGCTCAGAAACACCGCCGCTGCAGATTGAAGAGGATTCAGACGTCAATGAGATGGTCAGGCTGAAATACAGGTATATTGACCTGAGAAGACCAGACATGCAGAAAAACCTGATGCTGAGGCACAGGGTTGCTAAAATCGCCAGGGATTACTACGATGCAAACGGATTTTTAGAGATAGAGACTCCCATGCTCACAAAGAGCACACCTGAAGGAGCCAGGGATTACCTCGTGCCGAGCAGGGTGCATCCGGGCAAGTTCTATGCACTGCCCCAGTCGCCGCAGCTCTTCAAGCAGCTGTTGATGGTTTCGGGATACGACAGGTACATGCAGATAACCAAATGCTTCAGGGACGAGGACCTCAGGGCTGACAGGCAGCCGGAATTCACACAGATCGACCTTGAAATGTCATTTGTCGACGTAGATGATGTTATTACAATCAATGAAGGCTTTATTAAGAAAACCTTCAAGGAAACCCTCGGACTTGATCTTGAGACTCCGTTCCTAAGGCTTTCCTATCAGGAAGCAATGGACCGGTATGGTTCTGATAAGCCTGATATAAGGTTCGGGCTGGAGTTGGTAAACATTTCAGACCTCGTGGCGGACAGCGGCTTCAAAGTATTTGCCGATGCCGTTAAGAATGGCGGCAGCGTCAGAGCTGTCAATGCCAAAGGCTGCGGAGCGAAGTTCAGCAGAAGGGAAATAGACAGCCTCGGGGAGTTTGTCAAGACATATAAAGCAAAAGGTATGGCATGGATAGCGGTTGAGGAGAACGAGCTCAAATCAGCCATAACCAAGTTCCTGACCGAGGGTGAGATCAAGGCCATCCTTGAGCGGACCAGTGCTGAGACTGGGGATCTGATCTGCTTCATTGCAGACAAGGACCAGGTGGTTTACGATTCGTTGGGAGCCCTCAGGCTTGAGCTTGCAAGAAGGCTGGAGCTCCTGGATAAAAACGTGTTCAAGTTCCTGTGGGTGACGGAATTCCCGCTGCTTGAATATGACGACGAAGAGAAAAGATGGGTGGCAAAACACCATCCCTTCACATCTCCAATGGATGAGGATATGGAATTTATTGATAGCGATCCGGGTAAGGTCCGTGCAAAGGCTTACGACATCGTACTGAACGGTACCGAGGTAGGCGGCGGCAGCATCAGGATCCATATGCAGGATTTACAGCAGAAGATGTTCAAGCTCCTCGGCTTCACCGAGGAACAGGCATGGGACAGGTTCGGCTTCCTGCTTGAAGCATTCAGGTATGGCGTACCTCCGCACGGTGGACTGGCATACGGTCTTGACAGGCTTATCATGCTCATGGCCGGACGAAACAGCATCAGGGATGTCATAGCATTCCCGAAGGTGCAGAACGCATCCGACCCGATGTCCAACGCACCCGATGTGGTTGAACCCAAACAGCTGAAGGAACTGCACGTAAGAACGGTTGAATAGTAAATGATGAATGGGGACGGATCTGATTCTGCCAAAGTCAAAAATGCCAGAACCAGAACCTTCCCCATATCTATAAATCAGACAAAACGGCACAGTTTACAGTAAATAAGTTTGATAGGATTTGGCATTGAAATGCTGAAGCTGGGAAAATTTTAAATGCTGTTTTGTGCCGTTTTGTGATATACTTAGTCAGGTTGTTTTAAGGAGGGGTTGTTACGACAAAAGTAAGTGCGGCGAGAGAAGCCGTTGATTGGATTCTCCATATCGGTATAGCCATTATTCTGGGCGTCCTGATTGTTACCTTCATAGGACAGAGGACTATAGTCCACGATATATCAATGCAGCCGAATCTTGTTGAAGGAGACAACCTTATTGTTGAGAAGGTAAGCCACAGGTTCGGATGGCTCAAACGTGGCGATGTCATAGTATTCAAGCTTGAAGAGGATAACCGCCAGCTTATAAAAAGGCTGATAGCCCTCGAAGGCGATAAAGTTGAAATAAAGGATGGAAAGATATATGTCAACGATGAAGCTGCCGACGACAGTTACCTGGGGGAGGGCGTTACAACGTTGCCCGGCTCAATGGCTGAATACAGCAGTCTTGTTGTGCCTGAAGGGACCATATACGCACTGGGAGACAACCGCCAGCACAGCAAGGACAGCAGGATGCTGGGGCCAATACCTATAAGTGCTGTGAGTGGTAAGGCTATATTGCGGTTCTATCCCTTTAACAAATTCGGTACGTTTTAGATAATTTTATGTTTATTAAAGATAATTTTCGATAGAAATATTATTGGGGCGAGGTCAATATAGGGATGAAAAAATTACTGCATCTGGGGTTGGATGTAGGTTCAACTACAGTCAAGCTGGTGGTGCTTGACAATAAAAGAAACATCATCAGCAGCAAATATCAAAGGCATTTTTCAGATATAAGGAAAACCATTTTCGAACTGGTCGGGAACCTCTGTGATGAGTTCCTGGATGAAGAAGCATCAATAATGGTTACAGGATCCGGCGGTATTTCCGTATCCAAGTGGCTTGGCTTACCATTCGTACAGGAGGTCGTAGCCTCCACGGGAGCTGTGGAAGTGTTGATTCCCGATACGGATGTAGCAATCGAGCTTGGAGGGGAAGACGCCAAGATCACATATTTTGATGGTGGCGCAGAGCAGAGGATGAATGGAACCTGCGCAGGCGGAACCGGCGCTTTCATAGACCAGATGGCCTCGCTTATGCATACCGATGCGACTGGGCTCAATGAACTCGCAAAAAATCACAAGGTCATATATTCAATAGCCGCTCGCTGCGGAGTTTTTGCAAAGACAGACATCCAGCCATTGCTGAATGAGGGCGCTGCAAGGGAGGATATTGCCGCGTCCGTTTTCCAGTCGGTGGTCAATCAGACTATAAGCGGACTTGCATGCGGCAAGCCAATCAGGGGCAATATAGCTTTTCTCGGTGGCCCCCTGTTTTTTCTTTCAGAGCTCAGACAGCGTTTCATAGAGACTCTGGCCCTTAAACCGCACCAGGTTATATTTCCCGACGATTCCCAGCTTTTTGTGGCAATCGGTGCAGCGGTTACGTCGGTGAACCAGCAGCCAATATCCTTTAAAGCCTTAAAAGATAAGCTGCCCGTATTGAACGAGGTTGCAGTCCACGAGGTTGAAAGGCTAAGGCCGCTTTTTGCAGACCAATCGGAGTTGGAGGCCTTCAAGGCGCGTCATGGAGCAAGCTCCGTTAAAAGAAGCAAGCTTGAAGAGCACAGGGGTAATTGCTTTCTGGGTATCGACGCTGGTTCTACGACTACAAAGCTGGCGCTGACAGACAGCGAGGGAAGCCTTCTGTATTCATATTATGGGAGCAATGGCGGAAGCCCATTGAACTCAGTGGTGAAAGAGCTGAAGAAGCTATACTCACACATGCCGGAAGGCACTTTTATTGCGGGTTCAACTGTTACCGGATATGGAGAAGGACTTATAAAGAGCGCTCTTCAGGTGGATTCTGGAGAGATAGAAACAATTGCACATTACAAGGCGGCCGGGAAATTCCTCCCGGGTGTTGAATTCATATTGGACATCGGTGGTCAGGACATGAAGTGCATGCAGGTCAAAAACGGCGTCATAGACAGCATCATGCTGAATGAGGCTTGTTCTTCGGGCTGCGGATCCTTCATAGAAACCTTCGCGCAATCACTTAACATGGGTGTCGAGGATTTTGCAAAAGAGGCGCTGATGGCTGAAAAGCCTGTCGATCTTGGTTCCAGGTGCACTGTTTTCATGAATTCCAGGGTCAAGCAGGCACAAAAGGAAGGCGCCACAGTTGGGGACATTTCTGCGGGCTTGTCCTATTCAGTCATTAAAAATGCACTTTTTAAGGTTATAAAGATAAGGGACCCCAAGGAACTGGGCAGCAAGATAATCGTCCAGGGCGGCACCTTCTACAACGACGCAGTATTAAGGAGCTTCGAGCTGATATCGGAAAGGGAGACTGTGCGGCCAGACATAGCTGGTATCATGGGGGCTTATGGCGCTTCGCTTATAGCGGCTGAGAGGTACGTAGAGGGCATTGGCAGTACTCTGCTGCCGGCTGAAAGCCTTGAAGGCTTTAAATCTGATACCCAATTGGAGAGATGCGGGAAGTGCAGCAACAATTGTCTGCTTACCATCAACATTTTTCCAAACAGTGACAGGTTCATTTCTGGTAACAGGTGCGAAAGAGGCTCGGGTGCAGATGAGAAGGACAGCAGTGTGCCCAATCTTTTCGATTTCAAATACAAGCTGCTTTTCAGCTACAAGCCTCTTGAGAAAAAGGATGCTGCAAGGGGGTCCATAGGTATTCCGAGAGTGCTCAACTTTTATGAGAACTACCCGTTCTGGCATACCTTCTTTACTGCGCTGAAATTCAGGGTGGAGCTTTCACCCCGTTCATCAAGGAAGATATATGAGTTGGGCATGGAGACAATGCCTTCCGAATCGGTATGTTATCCGGCCAAGCTGGTCCATGGACATATCATGAGCTTGCTGGACAGAGGGGTGAATACAATATTCTACCCTTGCATCCCATATGAAAAGAATGAGGATCCAAACGCGGACAACAACTACAACTGCCCGGTTGTCACTTCATACTCTGAGGTCATCAGGCACAATGTCGACCAGTTGAAGGACAGGGAAATCAAGTTTATGAACCCGTTCTTGCCTTATAACAACAAAAAGAGACTGATAATACGACTTCGTGAAGAATTAAAGGCTGCAGGCTTTGCCATAGGAAAGGCTGAAATCGCTGCTGCAGTAGAAAAGGCCTGGAATGAGGAAGAAAAATTCAAACAGGCTGTCAGGGATAAGGGAGATGAAGTGCTGCGCCATCTGGATGAAACGGGAAAACCCGGAATCGTCCTTGCAGGCAGGCCTTACCATATAGATCCGGAAATCAACCACGGCATACCGAATATAATTACAGGCTATGGAATGGCTGTGTTCACGGAAGATTCCGTTTCACATATCAAAAAGGCGGGCAGGCCCCTCCGTATAGTGGATCAGTGGATGTACCATTCCAGGCTTTATTCAGCGGCCACGCTGGTCGGAACAAGGGAAAACCTTGAACTGGTGCAGCTCAACTCCTTCGGCTGCGGACTGGATGCCGTCACCACCGACCAGGTGCAGGAGATACTGCACAACCACGGAAAGATTTTTACGCTGTTAAAAATAGATGAAATAAACAATCTTGGCGCTGCAAGGATAAGGATCAGGTCGCTTAAGGCCGCTATGGATGAGAGGCGCAAGGTTGGGTTCAAGCTGATAGATAAGCCTTACTCTTTCAAGAAGACATTGTTCACCGAAGAAATGAAGGCCAGGCACACAATCCTGTCTCCACAGATGTCACCAATACATTTCCAGTTCCTGGAGGATGCATTCGCCGCTGCAGGCTATAATCTGGAAATATTGCCATCGGTTGATATGGGAGCTGTGAACGAGGGCTTGAAGCATGTAAACAATGACGCCTGCTGCCCTTCCATCCTTGTGACAGGACAGCTGGTGGAAGCTTTGAAATCAGGCAAATACGACCTGCAGAACACATCAGTCATCATATCGCAGACAGGCGGCGGGTGCAGGGCGACCAACTATATAGGCTTCATCAGGAAAGCACTTAAGGATTCAGGGATGGACCATATCCCGGTAATATCACTCAATGCTGTCGGTCTTGAGAAGAACCCGGGCTTCAAGATATCCCCCGGGCTCATAAACAAAGCCATGATGGCCATTGTTTACGGCGACCTGCTGATGCGTGTTCTGTACAGAGTACGCCCGTATGAACGCATAAAAGGCTCGGCCAATATGCTTTATGAGGGCTGGGTGGAAAAATGCAAGGCATCAGTAAGGACAGGGAAACACAAGGACTACAGACGGAATATAAAAGAAATCGTCAGTGATTTTGACAAGCTGGAGATTATGGATGTGAAGAAGCCCAAGGTAGGTCTTGTAGGAGAGATACTGGTAAAGTTCCACCCTACCGCAAACAACAGCATAGTGGATGTTGTGGAGCGAGAGGGCGCTGAAGCGGTCATGCCCGACCTCATGGGCTTCCTGTTCTATTGCGCATACGGTGCCACCTTCAAAAAAAGGTATCTTGACGGTACATTGAAAAAGAAGCTGATTAATGATCTTGCAATTGCAGGGATGGAGTTATACAGGTCAACGATGAAGAAGGCCCTCAAAAAGAGCCGGAGGTTTGAAGCCCCGCCGAGCATATACTGGCTTGCCGATGAAGCGGCGAAGATACTTTCACTGGGCAACCAGACAGGTGAGGGATGGTTCCTTACAGCCGAAATGATCGAGCTGATACATGGCGGAGCGGCCAATATTGTGTGCATGCAGCCTTTTGCATGTCTGCCCAATCATATAACCGGTAAAGGAATGATCAAGGAGCTTAAGAGGAGGTACCCGACGTCAAATATCGTACCTGTGGATTATGACCCGGGAGCAAGTGAAGTAAACCAGCTGAACAGGATTAAGCTTATGCTGTCAACGGCCTTTAAAAACCTGGATAAGATGAACCAGGGAACAGGAGACAGCCATTCAGGAAAAGCAGGTGTCCATGGTTCCGAAGATCACGATGAGTCAAAAAAAGCAGCCGGACAATTGTAAGGGGGGGAAGGTTCTACTTCTGCCTTGATAAGCCGGGGACGGTACTACTTCTGCCATTTTATCGGCTCTACGTCAATAGTTGGGGTGGGGCACAAGTAAAATAAAATATTGAAATATTTTCCCGGCGGATGACCAAAATGATATTGGTTATCTGCCGGTTTTGGTTTGTAAAGGCGTTATGCAGGTGGGTCAAGCAGGTACCAGCATCAGGCTCCGTCACAGACAGGCTGTAGGAAGAAAAGGCTCGCTGCAATGCGGGCGCCGGTGAAACGGCGTCCATGCCTATGCACCGGCGGCTGTGCCATCGAGGCACACCTTTATGTTCCTTGAGCCGCATTCCAGCTTCTCCATACTTCACAGCCTGTAACCGTTCCTCCGCATTCTGCTATATACTGCTTAACCCACCTGCTTTTTATCAAGACATAACATGCAGTATGCGATTCCGGAATCTCTTGAAATTCCTTACACCAAAAGCATTTCGCTTAATTACCTTGATCTTGTTGTTCACCCCTTCAGTGTAACCATTGGAGAAAGGGTGTTCAAATGAGTTGAGGATTTCATCGCTCCAGTTCATAAAAGTTCTTGTACATGCTTGAAATTCAGGCAAATTGTATCCAGTGGCCATCATGTTCCAAACCCCTAATTGCTTCTTTGCATCATCTCGGCGTTTACACTCCATAAGCTTATGGAATTCATTCTTCATACGGTAGGCCTGCCTTAATCGGTCAGAGACATTAAGCATGGCTTCAACCTGGGCAACTTCGTCTTCAGTGAGATTTTCTGGTTTTTTCAAAAGCAGCTTCCTACTGCGTTTGAAATACTTCCTTCGGGCATCATGGAACCTCGACTGTTCATCTTTCCTGACATTTTCAAAAGCCCAGATGACCTGCCGTACAACATGATACCTGTCCGCAATTATCTTTGCATGTGGGAACAGGCTTTTTGCAAGGCTCCGAAAAGGTCCGCTCATATCGATGACGACATACTGGACCTTTTTCCGATCCTTGTACTTAAGAAAATATCCACTCAAGTCCTCTGTTCTTCTGTTGGGAAGGATATCCAACACCTTCTTGTGTTCCGGATCTGTAACGATACATTGGAACTTTTCTCCACCGGCATTTCCCGGAATTCATCCAGTGAAAGTACCCTTGGCAAATCCTTGTTTGAATATCCTACATGATCAAAGATTCTAGCTGCTGTAGGTTGAGATATGTTAGAAACGGCTGCAACACTTTTCATTGAACGAACCTCTTTCAATGATCTGATTACATGGGCTGCAAGGCGGCTTGTCATTCGATGATACCTTGGAAGGAACGATACTTCTTCAAAAAACCGTTTCCCGCATAAGGGGCAAACATGACGCCGCTTTGTAAGATATATGACTGTGGTATCACCAAATGCCGATATGTCCTTTATCGGCTGAGTCCTATAGTCGTGAACCTTGCTTGTCCTTTCTCCACACCTGGGACATTTGTGAATTCGCTGATACATACCCACATGAATACACAACTTATTGTCATGCCTAACAACAGATTTTAGAAAAACATCTTTCAAACCTAACAATTCTTCCGTATAATTAGTGCAGAGCATAGATTGAATTTCCTTTCAAATGGTGTGTCGCAACTTCATTTTACTTGATAATTCAACTCTATGCTCTTTCTTTATGCAAAAAAATGCTGGAGCAGTTAAATTATTAATCTAACCACCCCAACATTTATTATAGAACCATTTTATCTAGGCAGAAGTAGTACCTTCCCCGTTTTTGTTTTTAGTATTTAATGAATTTGGTACCAGGAACTCCGCAGATGCTGCATTTTTCCGGAACAAACTTCTCTATGTTTCCGCAGACAGGACAAAGATAATAGAATACCTCTTCGGTCTGATCGAGATTCTCAAGGGCTTCCTTATATAGTCTGGCGTGGACTTCCTCTGCTTTCATTGCTAAAGTGAAGCTGTTTATCGCCGCCTTATTTCCCTCAGCTTCAGCAACTTTCAAAAAGTCAGGATACATTTCCTGGTATTCATGTGTTTCGCCATAAACTGCGTCTTGCAGGTTATCAGCCGTAGATGCGATCTTGCCTGCAACTTCAAAATGTTTCAGTGCATGTAATGTTTCAGCATCGGATGCTGCCTTGAATAGCTTTGCTGCGTTTACTTTCCCGTCGGCTGCAGCTTTTTTTGAATATGAAAGGTACTTTCTGTTTGCCTGTGACTCACCGGCAAAAGCTTCCATGAGATTTTGAAGTGTTTTCTGTTCTGCCATGTTATATTTCCTCCTTAAAATTCTAAATTATGATTTATATTCTGAAAGGCATCCCGGACAGATGCCTTTGAAATATACATTCTTTTCGGTGATTTTGAAATTTTCCAGATCACCTGCTGCAAGGCAGTCAATATTGATCTCGAAGTCATAAATGGTTCCGCATGCTTCACATTTGAAATGTCCATGGTTTTCTGTGTTGATATCATACCTGGCTTCGTTTTCTTCTGAAGTTATTACTCTCACCAGGTTTGCTTTAATCAATGTATTCAGAGTATTGTATATCGTTGTTTTCGAAAGGGTTGGAACTTCTGCATGCAGTTTGCTGTATATCTGATCTACATTAGGGTGTATCCTGTTTTTTGACAGGTACTCCAACACCTTGAATCTTTGATGAGACAGCCGTATTTTCTTTTTTTTCAAATCATTCAATAAATCCTCATAAGTAAGATTCATAATACAAACCTTCCTGTACCGGTTAAGTTGTAATAATTATTAAGTAGTAATCATTACAACTTAATAATACAACACAAGTATATATTATGCAATACAAAACGATAATAATTTCTGAAAATTCGTAACAAAAAAGCAGACCTTCCGGTCTGCCCAAGTGTTAACCATTATCAGCGTCTGCCCGGATTCTTGATTTCGGGCATATATTTGTTACGGCCTTTTTTCTTTTTTGATGCGGCCATCTTTGCCTCATGTTTCTTGGTTGAAAAATAAAGACCAATGCCAAGGGCAGCAAAGGCTAAAAGTATTCCAATCATCATATATATCTGCATGAATTTTCTCTCCTTTTTTGAACTATCGTCAATAAAACCACCAATCAATTATACAGGCTAAGGTACAGCAAATCAAGTCCTGCTTGTCATATTGTCTCCAGGAAATGAATAGAAATGAATAAGGCGCCGGGGGAGGATAAATGAGTGACAAATACACGCGAAGAGAATTAAAAAGGACAGCTTTAAGGCTGATGATGATCCCTATTGTCATAGTCGTATCATATATGGCACTGAGGGTCGGCATCGGCATAGGAAATTACCTGTATGAGAAGGATGAGGCAATTATCGGTGCAGTTGATGCCGAGAATTTCAAGCGCACCATCAATGTTTCGCTGCCGATTATTGACATGGTATATAACAGCGGAGATATAAACCTTTCAATAACAGGCGAACTGAAAAAGGTTGTCAAGGCGGTATTCAGCTTTGATATCGACTATCCTGAAACTATTCTGAATGTCGAATCGCCCATGTTCTACAGCTATTACAACTATCTGCAGAGGAAGGGTGACAATTATGCAGACACGGGGGATGGTTCGGCCCAGGGTGATGGCTCGGTTGCATCAGGTGATAATTCCGGTAATGCTTCCGGTGTAGCTCCCGGTGATGGTTCTGCCTCAGGGACAGGGACAGGCATTGTTTATGATGGCACCGGAGGCAATGGAAGTGGAGGGGCGGTCACTGGCCCCGATGACAATACCCAAAACGGTGATGACTTATCTCTGAACGATGGGGAAGCTAACGGGAACGAAAACGGTGGAGCAGCTTTGGATGACGAAAACGGCGGTACGGCTGCGGGTGACGGCAACAGCACCAATAATGGCAACAGTTCAGATAACAGCAACGGCGCCAATAATGTTGAGGGTAATCCGTTACAGCTTGCCAGCAGTATAGAGTATGATGCTGAAGATGAGAAAATCGACATTCAGAATAAGGATAACAGCGACATAATAACCCATAGCACAATCACCGTCCATAATTACACTTCCCTTAAATTTGATATTCAGGACCTGCTTGATGATAAGCTCAACTTCAAGTTCGAAAAGAAAGGGCCAAAGGTACTGATTTATCATACGCACACCACGGAAAGCTATCTAAAAAAGACACAGGAGATAGGCAAGAATGGAATCCCAGCTTATAACAGCGACCCGCGTTACAATGTTGTCAAGGTTGGCGACGAACTGGCAAAGAACCTTAAAAAATATGGTATTAATGTATTGCATAACGGTACGGTTCATGATAAAAAGTTTACCGCTTCATACGGTGCATCGCTGAAAACGCTGCTGGAGTACGCAAAGAGCTATCCTTCAATTAAAATCATGTTCGATATCCACAGGGATGGGGTGGATGACAACAAGCTCAGGCTTGTTACAAAAATAAATGGAAAAAATGTTGCCCAGGTGATGATAGTAGTGGGGACAAACGGGAACGGTCTGCCCCACGCCAAATGGAAAGAGAATCTGAAATTCGCCCTTAAGCTCCAGAAGGTTATGAATGAAAAGTATCCTGGCCTGGCGCGGCCTGTTTGGATCAGTAAGAACAGGTATAACCAGCAGGTTACAACGGGGAACCTCCTTATTGAGATAGGGGGCGACGGAAATGTCCTCTCGGAATGCCTTGAATCAACCAAATATGTTGCTGAGGCCGTAAACGAAGTAATAAATGGCAAATGAACGGGAACAATTAGACTATAACGACTATATCAAATATATGAATGTTTATTGTTTTCTAAAAAGACGGACAAGCTTCGGAGGTTGGATGAACAGGGTGGATCGATTCAGACAGGCAAGGCAGATACGTAACAGATACCTGCTTTCGGCAGTCATTTTTTTTACAATACTGGCTCCCGGAATTTATATTGTGGACAACTCGGTAAAGGCCATGATAGGAGATGATAGCGTACCCGCACTGGTTTCGGTGGAAAATTATCAGAATTATATTGAAATAGGGGTAATGAACCAGAAGATATATATAAATACCGAGTACATCACAAGGGATTTGAAACATCTTTATTTTATCATCCAGCAATGTTATAATAGGCGGGATAGTGGTGTCACATAATATTTGCCGGAAGGATAGTAATTGATGGGAAGCAAGAGACAGGAAAAAATCAGGAATTTTTGCATTATTGCACATATAGATCATGGCAAGTCCACCCTCGCAGACAGGATAATCCAGATGACCGGGGTTCTGACCGAAAGGGAGATGCAGGAACAGGTTCTGGACAATATGGACATTGAACGCGAGCGAGGGATCACGATAAAAGCACAGGCTGTCAGGATGGTTTACAAGGCTAAGGATGGCGAGGAGTATATTTTCAACCTTATCGACACCCCTGGCCATGTCGACTTCAATTATGAGGTTTCAAGGAGTATAGCTGCCTGCGAAGGAGCGGTCCTTGTCGTTGATGCGGCGCAGGGGATTGAGGCCCAGACGCTGGCCAACGTATACCTTGCCCTTGACCATAACCTTGAAATCATGCCTGTGATCAACAAAATCGATCTTCCAAGTGCCCAACCGGAGCATGTCAAAAAGGAAATCGAGGACGTCATAGGGCTTTATGCCGGGGATGCCCCGCTAATTTCAGCGAAAAACGGGGTAAACATAGAAGAGGTGCTGGAAGGAATCGTCAAAAAAATTCCACCACCGAACGCTAATGAAGACGATCCCTTGAGGGCACTAATCTTCGACTCCTTCTATGATCAGTACAAAGGCGTAATAATCTATACCAGGATCATGGAAGGCAAAGTAAAAGTAGGCGACTCGATAAGGCTGATGTATACAAAGAAGGAATTCCAGGTGGTTGACGTAGGCTACTTCGGCCCGGGACAGTTTATTCCCTGCGATGGGCTGCTGGCCGGAGATGTGGGATATATCGCGGCAAGCATCAAAAGTGTAAAGGATACACGTGTCGGTGACACCGTAACACTTGCGGACAGGCCTGCAAAAGAACCACTGCCGGGCTACAAGAAGGTCAATCCGATGGTCTTTTGCGGCATATATCCGGCTGATGGATCAAAATTCGGTGATTTGCGTGATGCATTGGAAAAACTGCAGCTGAATGATGCAGCCCTGCTCTTTGAGCCTGAAAGCTCCGTTGCACTGGGCTTTGGTTTCAGGTGCGGCTTCCTTGGCCTGCTCCATATGGAGATTATCCAGGAGAGGCTTGAACGTGAGTACGACTTTGACCTGGTTACAACAGCGCCAAGTGTTATATACAGGGTTACCAAGACAGACGGTGAGGTCATCAACATAGACAACCCGACGAATCTGCCTCCGACTACTCTGATAGATAAGATGGAGGAACCTATTGTAAAGGCAAGCATCATGACGCCCACCGAGTATGTGGGCAGCATAATGGAGCTAGCTCAGGAGAGGCGTGGAGTATACAAGGATATGTCCTATCTTGACGAAGGTAGAGTCACCCTCAGTTATGAACTCCCGTTGAACGAGATCATTTATGATTTCTTCGATGCACTCAAATCCAGGACAAAGGGATATGCCTCCTTCGATTATGAACTTATGGGCTACAAGGAATCCGACCTTGTCAAGCTGGACATATTTCTTAACAATGAAATCGTCGATGCCCTTTCGTTCATCGTGCACACTGAAAAGGCTTATGCAAGGGGCCGGAGAATCGCCGAGAAGCTGAAGGACAACATACACAGGCAGCAGTTCGAGATTCCCATCCAGGCATGCATCGGCGGTAAGATAATTGCGAGAGAGACGGTCAAGGCATACCGCAAGGACGTTATTGCAAAGTGTTACGGCGGCGACATTACTAGGAAGAAGAAGCTGCTTGAAAAACAGAAGGAAGGCAAGAAACGAATGCGTCAGGTCGGCTCCGTCGAGGTGCCTCAGGAGGCCTTCATGAGCGTGCTGAAGCTGGATTAGGCTAAGGCGTGCTGTAAGCATCGCATGAATCAAGCAGCTATAGGCTTCGCATGAACAGTTATGTGATAAGAATATATGAGCAAAAACACTGCCGACAGATATCAATATTGCCGGCAGTTTTCATATACCTGTATAAAAATCCCTGGACCTTTTACCATAGCCTGGGAGAATGGAGACATTAAAAATGGAAAACGATATAAAACAAATACCGCCCTGCGACCGGGATGCAAACGCTACACAGGATCTGTCAGCCGGCTGCTTCTCCTCCTGGCTCCATGACACAAGAAGTGCACTGATAATTGAAAATGGGGCTGAGGTGGACTGTGGTGCGTGTAATGTCTGTTGCAAGTCCTCCTACTTCATTCATATCAGGCCGGAAGAAACCCGGACCCTCGCACGGATAAACAGAAAACTCCTGTTTGCAGCACCTGGTATGCCCAAGGGCAATGTACTTCTGGGCTACGATAAGGATGGCAAATGTCCAATGCTTATAGATGACAGGTGTTCGATATATGAGGATCGCCCCATAACCTGTCGCAGCTACGATTGCCGCATATTCACAGCAGCCGGGATTGCTGCAGGTGACGATGATAAAGCTCTGATAAATAAACAAATAAAGCGCTGGAAGTTTGATTATGCGGCAAAAAGCGATCTCGATAAGCATGCAGCGGTACAAGCTGCCGCAGCTTTCCTGCAAGAGCATGCTTATAGCTTTCCTGGGGGTGCAGTGCCGAAAAACCTATCACAGTTGGCTATTCTGGCGATTAAAGTATACAAAGTCTTTTTAGAAAAGAAAGCTGAGTTTGCCGAAACAGGGTATTCGAGTGTCGAAGCAGCCAAAGCAGCCAAAGCAGTGATTGAGGCTAATGAGGAATTCGAAGCCAGGCGAAAACAGGATGCATAATTTATATTGATGTAAACAGTTTTTGGGGAATTTGATATTCTGTAATAAGGGTGGTGCGAGAAACATGAAATTATGGGAAAGTGCGTACGCTGGCATTCGAAAATGGATGTATAGAAATGCAAGGCCATTGGAACTTGCTCTTTTTCAATTCTATTTTGAAGAGGGGAACAAACAAAGTATTTTGGCTGCCTTAGCGGCATATCAAAATGAAGATGGAGGCTTTGCGCATGGACTTGAGGCGGATAGCTGGAACCCGAACTCCTCGCCTATGCAAACATGGTCTGCTACCGAGGTTATATATTCAATAGGCGAAACCAACCCAGATTCTCCAATTGTAAAAGGGATTTTGAGTTATCTGGATAATTGCCCTCATTATAAGGATGGCATCTGGATGGGAACAATCCCGACGAATAATCATTTTCCTCACGCACCCTGGTGGAGCTATAATGACGAGATGCTTGCGCACTGGAGGTATAATCCCACAGCCTGTCTGGCGGGATTCATCCTTTTATTTGCAGATGGACAAAGTTCCTTGTATCAAAGGGCGGAGCAGATAGCACGAGAAACAGTGAAATGGTATATGTCTGAGCCCTTGCTGGAAAGCATGCATGAAAGTCTTTGCTTTATAAGGCTCTGGCAATATTGCAAACGGGCAGGAAAAACCGACTTGTTTGATATGGATCAATTCGAGCATAAATTAAGGATGCAGGTTAAGGGAACAATAACACAGGATAGAGCAAGTTGGAAAACGGACTATATCTGCAAGCCGTCTCAATTCTTCCACACCAAAGAGAGCATTTTTTATGGTGATAATATGGAAATTGCTGAATATGAAACAGAATTCATAATCAGTACGATCAATAAAGAAGGAGCCTGGGATATATCATGGAACTGGAACAGCTATCCTGATGAATGGCCTGTAAGCCGGCTCTGGTGGAAAGCCGGACAGGTTCTTGTCAATTTGCGTTATCTGAAAGGTATGGATTGCTTATAATGAACAAATACGTAGGTCTCTACATACATATACCGTTCTGCAAGGCTAAATGCCACTATTGTGATTTCAATTCCTTTGCTGGAAAAGAAGCAATGATAGCTTCATATATTGATGCGTTAATAAATGAAATTGATTTGAATTCGGAAAAACTGAAGGATTCCATCATCACCTCCATATTCATTGGAGGCGGCACTCCATCACTTATAGAGCCGGCGTTCATAAAAAGGCTTATGGAAAGGGTCTGCGGCAGCTTCAACCTGCAGGAGGGGCTGGAAGTATCAATCGAATCCAATCCTGGCACACTTACCATGGAGAAGCTTCAAGCCTACAGAGCGTGTGGCATAAACAGGCTGAGTATCGGGCTGCAAGCCTGGCAGGATAGGCTTCTAAAGGATTTGGGAAGGATACATACTGCAGACGATTATGTCGAAAATATTCGAAACGCCATAAAGGCAGGTTTCACAAACATAAATACTGACCTTATCTTCGGACTGCCAGGACAGTCTCTGGAAGACTGGGAAGAAACCCTTGATAATGTGCTGGTTGATGTCACCCACCTTTCATGTTATAGCCTGAAGATCGAGGGAGGCACAGTTTTCGGCGACAGGCTGCAAGCCGGGTCGCTCAGGCAGGCCGACGACGAGCTCGACAGGGCTATGTACCGGTTGACGATAGATAAGCTGGTGGCTGCAGGATTCGGCCAGTATGAGATTTCAAACTTCGCTAAACCAGGGTATGAGTGCAGACATAACCTTGTATACTGGAAGGCGCAGGAATACCTGGGGTTGGGGGCAGGTGCCCACTCATATATGGACGGTGTCAGGTACAACAATGTTTATGATATCGAAACGTATATTAACAAAACCGGCCTCTGCGAGAACCTTCAGACCATAGACAAAAACGAATCCATATCCGAATTCATGATACTTGGACTGCGACTTACAGAAGGGGTCAGCGCCATGGAGTTCAAGGAACGTTATGACGAAGACCTTTTTGTATTCTATGGGGAACAAATCAAAAAGCTTGTGGGGAAAGGCCTGCTATCGGCCGATGTCAGAGGCGTCAAGCTGACGGATATCGGTTTGGATCTGGCAAATGAAGTGTTTATCGAGTTCATACAGTAAGGTCAGAGAAGGTCAAAAATATTTCCGAAAAAGTCACCAAAAACTATTGACAAAGAGTTTTCAAGATGGTATTTTTAGAATATGTTAGCACTCAATTAGTGAGAGTGCTAATAAACGATAGGGGTGTCTGAGATGATTTTGGACGAAAGAAAAAGAAAAATACTTCAAGCCATTATCGACGATTACATCAATACAGCCGAGCCGATAGGATCACGTACCATTGCGAGAAAGCACGAACTTGGCCTTAGTTCTGCAACAATACGGAATGAGATGGCTGATCTCGAAGACATGGGTTATCTGGCACAGCCACACACATCAGCGGGGAGGGTGCCATCGGACAAAGGCTACAGATTGTACGTCGACCAGCTTATGCCCGTTATAGAGATAAGCCGTGAGGAAGCAGATGCAATAAAGGTTGCAATGGAAGTGCGCATCAATGAGCTGAGCCAGCTGATAAGGCAGGCTTCGGCAGTACTGTCACGATTTACACGATATACCTCGATGGCCGTAACGCCTCAGATGAAAAAGAGTTATCTCAAGGCATTGCAGGTGGTGCCGGTGGATACCGGTAAAGCGCTGGTGATTGTTGTTACAAACGCCGGAATCGTGAGAAACACTCTTGTAAATCTCAATGTGGACGTGAAACCGGATATACTTATAAGTATTTCGAACATCCTGAATGACAGGCTTTCAGGACTGGCGATTGAGAATTTCAATACCGCCGTAATAAAGGAAATAGAAGAACAGACAGGCATACCAAAAGATATTCTGATCCCCGTACTCGAAGCGGCTGCCGAATGCATAAACCATATAGACCATTCGGAGGTTTACCTCGACGGCGCAACAAACATCTTCAACTATCCTGAATTCAAGGATATATTGAAGGCGAAGGAGTTTATGGACATTATGGATGAAAAGGACAACCTTTTCAGACTTTTGACCGGTTGCATCGATACAATGGGGATAAATATAAAAATCGGTTCAGAGAATAATATCAACGGAATCAAGGATTGCAGCCTCATAACCACAAACTACACGCTTGGCGGCACCCTGATCGGTTCAATTGGGATCATCGGACCGACCAGGATGGAGTATCCCAGGGTCATATCCTCAATGAGCTATATCAAACAGATGATAAATGAGGAGATAGTGAGGTTGATGGGCGCAAGGCCTAAAAACACAGAATAGACAGGAGGTACGTCGGACGACGATGAAAGGTAAAAAAGCAGACGTGGAATCAAACGAAAATATTAAGGCTACAAAAGAGGCATCGGAAAATGCCCGGGACAACATTAAGGAATGCGATGCTGAATGTACCGGTACGGATGTAAGTGAGTCCGAAGCTATGAAAGCTGCAATCGATGAAAAGACAAAGCAATGCAGCGAATATTTAAATATGTTACAGAGAACAGCAGCGGAATTTGACAATTTCAAGAAGCGCACACAAAAGGAGAAGGAAGTCCTGTATTATGATGCGGTGAGCGATGTGGTTACAGCGTTCCTGCCGGCAGTTGACAGTCTTGAGAGAGCTTTGCAGGCCTGTGCACAGGAAGCTGACCAAAAGAGCCTGAAGGATGGGGTGGACATGGTCCTGAGGCTATTCAACGAAGCTCTTAAAAAAATAGGAGTTGAGGAAATTAAAAGCCTTGAGGGGGATTTCAATCCTCAGTATCATAATGCAGTGATGCATATAGATGATGAGACTCTGGGACAGAACAAGGTGGTTGAGGAATTCCAGAAGGGTTATATCTATAAGGAAAAGGTCATCAGACACAGTATGGTTAAGGTCGCAAACTGATTTTTTTATGGCTTCAAGGTCAAAGAATGAATACAATACAAATTTTAAACAATAGAAATTAATATCAGGAGGTAGACATTATGGCAAAGGTAATAGGAATAGATTTAGGGACAACAAACTCATGCGTAGCCGTTATGGAAGGCGGTGAGCCGGTAGTTATAGCAAATGCTGAGGGTAACAGGACGACACCTTCGGTTGTAGCTTTCTCAAAAACAGCGGAGAGGCTGGTTGGCCAGGTTGCAAAGAGACAGGCTATCACAAACCCGGAAAGAACAGTGATTTCAATAAAGAGGGACATGGGTACGGACAGAAAAATCAAAATTGATGACAAGTTTTATACCCCGACAGAAATTTCCGCGATGGTACTTCAAAAGCTCAAAGCGGATGCAGAGGCATATCTGGGCGAGACAGTGTCACAGGCCGTTATAACCGTACCGGCATATTTCAGTGATGCCCAAAGGCAGGCAACCAAGGATGCAGGAAAAATTGCAGGCCTTGAAGTGCTCAGGATAATCAACGAGCCTACGGCAGCAGCTCTTGCATATGGTTTGGACAAGGAACATGACCAGAAGATCATGGTATTCGACCTTGGCGGCGGCACCTTTGACGTTTCCGTCCTCGAAATTGGCGACGGAGTTTTCGAGGTTCTTGCTACAAACGGAAACAACAGACTGGGTGGCGATGATTTTGACCAAAGGGTCATGGATTATCTTGCCGATGCTTTTAAAAAGGATGCAGGAATAGACCTGAGAAATGATAAAATGGCGATGCAAAGACTGAAGGAAGCAGCGGAGAAGGCGAAGATCGAGCTTTCCGGCGTAACCACTACCAACATCAATTTGCCGTTCATAACAGCAGATGCAAGCGGACCCAAGCATCTTGACATAACACTGACCAAGGCAAAGTTTGACGAATTGACAGCCGATCTTGTTGAGAAGACCATGGGACCCACAAGGCAAGCTATGCAGGACGCCGGACTCACACCTGACAAAATAGACAAGGTACTGCTTGTCGGCGGATCCACCAGGACACCGGCCGTACAGGAAGCTGTCAGAAAGTATCTTGGCAAGGACCCCTTCAAGGGCATCAACCCTGATGAATGTGTTGCTGTAGGTGCAGCTATTCAGGCCGGTGTACTGACTGGAGAGGTAACAGGACTTTTGCTTCTTGACGTAACGCCGCTTTCACTTGGTATTGAAACACTGGGCGGTGTATTTACAAAGCTGATTGACAGGAATACGACTATCCCTACAAAGAAAAGTCAGACATTCTCAACTGCAGCCGATGGACAGACCAGCGTTGAAGTACATGTGCTCCAGGGCGAAAGGGAAATGGCCCAGTATAACAAGACACTCGGAAGATTCCAGCTTACAGGCATTCCACCAGCACCCAGGGGAGTACCGCAGATCGAAGTATCCTTCGATATTGATGCAAATGGTATAGTCCATGTTTCTGCAAAGGACCTCGGAACAGGCAACGAGCAGAAGGTGACTATCACCGCTTCCACAAATCTCAGTGATGCGGATATTGATAAAGCTGTCAAGGAAGCGGAGAAATTCGCAGCTGATGACAAAAAGAAAAAGGAAGAGATTGAAATCAGGAATAATGCTGACTCAATGGTCTATCAATCTGAGAAGACACTGAAGGATCTTGGCGACAAGCTCAGCAGCGAGGACAAATCGAAGATCGAAGCTGATATCAACAATGTCAAGGAAGCGCTGAAGGGGACTGACTTCGACAGGATCAAAACTGCTTCAGAAACTTTGACCCAGGCTTTCTACGATATATCCTCCAAGATATACCAGCAGAATCCCGGCGCCCAGGGTGGACCAAACCCCGGTGATTTCGGAGGCGGAGAAGGATTCGGTGGCGGTGCAGACGCAGGGCAGGGACAGGCAGGACAGGACAATGTATATGACGCCGATTACAAGGTAGTGGACGACGACAAGAAATAAGAGTATTATAATATAATAAAATAGAGAAAACAGGCCGAAGCCGGGCTAGCCGGCTTTGGCTTGTTTTTGGCTTTAATGAATGGAGTGGTTGGAGTTGGCAACATCCAAGAGGGATTTCTATGAAGTTCTTGGAGTGGACAGAAATGCTTCTGCAGAAGAGATAAAAAAGGCATACAGGAAGCTGGCGAAGCAATACCATCCCGATGTCAATTCGGGGGATAAGGGTCTTGAATCCAAATTCAAAGAAGTAAATGAAGCATACGAGGTTCTGAGCGATACAGAGAAGAAGTCGCGATATGACCAGTTTGGTCATGCCGGTGTAGATCCCAACGGGTTTGGAGGCGGTGGTGCCGGCTTCGGGGATTTTGGCGGGTTCGGTGACATTTTTGAATCCTTTTTTGGTGGCTCATCAGGCTTCGGGAGATCAGGCAAGACCAGGAGCGGACCACAGAAGGGTGCTGACCTGAAGTATGCTATTGAAATAAATTTTGAAGATGCTGCTTTCGGTCTGGAAAAGGAGATAGCCATATCCCGGACTGAAAACTGCAAAACCTGTGAAGGCACAGGATCAAAACCCGGAACGAGCCCCGAGACCTGCAAGCAGTGCAAAGGCTCCGGCCAGATACAGTACAAGCAGAACACTCCTTTTGGTCAATTTGTCAATGTAAAGACCTGTGACGCTTGTCATGGTGAAGGAAAGATAATATCCAACCCATGCACCACATGCAATGGTAAAGGTAAAATCAAAAAACAGGTTAAAATAAAACTTAACATTCCTGCAGGCATTGATGACGGCCAGACAATATCTCTAAGGGGAGAAGGCGAACCTGGAGCAAAAGGCGGACCGTCCGGTGATCTTTATGTAACTATAAGGGTTAAGCCACATGCCATATTCAAAAGACAGGGAACGGACGTTATCCTTGATTTCCCCATAACCTTCGTACAAGCGGCACTTGGTGCAGAGATCGAGGTTCCCACCCTTGACGGAAAAGTCAGGTATTCCATACCTGAGGGAACACAGACAGGTTCTGTATTCCGGCTTAAAAACAAGGGAATACCATTCCTGAGGGGCAACGGGAGGGGCGACCAATATATAAAGGTAGAGCTGGAAGTACCCAAAAAGCTCAACGAGAAGCAGAAAGCGATTTTGAAAGAATTCGCCGAAGCCAGCGGTGGCGAAGCACAGGATCAAGGCAAGGGCTTTTTCGACAAGATGAAGGATGCCCTAGGAATAGATTAGGGACATTCCTCGAAGAGGTGTGTCCCCTGACCCGGAGGAAGAAAATATGAACTGGACGGAAATAAGGATCAAGACAACCGAAGAAGCAAGTGACGCGGTTTCTGAGATGCTCACCTCAATTGGTGCGGCAGGCGTTGTCATAGAAGATCCGAACGATATAAGGAAACTCATCGAAGCCCCCGGATCACTTGATTATGCAGATGATGAATTCATGAACTCCCTCGGAGAGGATGTGCTGATAAAGGCTTATTTCAGCTGTGACGAAGGTGAATGCCTCGCGGCCGACATTTCAGGCGAGGGCATCGCAGCAGTCACTTCAGGCGAAGGGGAGCTGGTGGCTCTCGTAAAAGAAAAACTAGCTTTTATTTCCAATTTCCTTGATGTCGGTGAGGGTTATTCCGGCAGCAGCAGTGTGGATGATGAAGATTGGTCGACGTCATGGAAAAAATTCTACAAACCCTTCAACATAACCGAACATATAGTTATTAAACCAAGCTGGGAGGAGTATTTTCCCAAAGCAGGTGAAATTATCATAGAGCTGGATCCGGGTATGGCATTCGGAACAGGGACACATGAAACAACCATGCTGTGCTCACAATTACTTGAAAAACATCTGAAACCTGATGATACAGTTCTAGATGCAGGCTGCGGTACGGGTATACTGTCGATTGTCGCTGCAAAGCTTGGAGCGGCATCGGTCACAGCATTCGATATCGATGAGATTGCAGTGAGGGTGACAAAGGAAAATTGTGAGATAAATGGCGTGCAGCAATGCATCACCGCCTTCAGCGGGACGCTGGAGGGTATTTCCACAGGCGTTGTCACGGCTGGAGGCGCAACAGGAGGCAGGGTTACAGCAGTTGATGAGACTGAGATGGCATCATCTCCAGATAGTGCCGTAAGGCTGTCAGGAGCATTAAAAGCAATCGAAACCGACAAGGTTGACATAGTAGTAGCCAATATCATAGCGGATGTCATTGTTAACATGACGGAGAAGGTCGGGAAATATCTTAAAAGAGACGGCCTTTTCATCACTTCCGGTATAATCAGGGAGAGGAAGGATGATGTCGTCAAAGCCTGCAAAGAGAACGGTTTATCCCTTGAGGAGTTCAATGAAGCAGGTGAATGGGTGGCGATGGTATTCAAATGTCAAAATTCTTTGTAGACATTTCTGCAGTGGATATTCCTTCTAAAAGCATATGTATCACAGGCGATGATGTTAATCACATAAAAAATGTGTTAAGAGAAGTGCCTGGTGGTAACTTAGTAGTGTGTGATGGCAAAGGGACTGATTATCTATCCTGTATAGAAAAGATGGAAAAGGATAAAATAATTGTCTCAATTACCGGAACTGTTCTGTGTAAAACAGAACCACCGGTAGAAATTACACTATACCAGGGTGTCCCAAAGTCAGACAAAATGGAGCTGATAATTCAAAAAACCGTAGAACTGGGAGTCAGCAGGATTGTTCCCGTAATTACAGAGAGGACTGTTGTTCGCTTTGATGGTGCAAAGGACAAGGCGGCTAAAGCTGCCAGATGGCGTAAAATATCCCTTGAGGCAGCAAAGCAGTGCAACAGGGGCATACTTCCAACGGTTGAAGAGCCGGTTTTGTTTGCAAATGCTGTTAAGTCCATGGGAGATGCGTTTTCATCTTTGAATATCATACCTTATGAAAAGGAAACCTCAGGATCCATAAAGGAAGCCGTAGCACAGGCAAAGGATATTAAGAAGGCGGCAATTTTCATAGGCCCGGAAGGTGGTTTTTCGGAAGGTGAAATCGATTTTGCCGTAAAGAATGGCATAAAGCCGGTTACCCTCGGACCCAGGATAATGAGGACTGAAACGGCAGGAGTGGCCGTCCTGGCAATCTTAATGCATCTGATAGGAGATATTGGTTGATGAGGGAGATTACATTTGTAATAGCAGATGACGCGATGTTTATGCGCACTGTTCTTAAAAAAATGATTGAGTCGCGAGAGGGGTATACGGTGATAGGTGAGGCAGCAGACGGACTGCAGGCAATAGAGCAGGTGAAACTCAAAAAACCGGATATCATTACGCTTGATATAACCATGCCAAACATGACGGGGATAAATGCGATTGAGCATATCCAGAAAGAAAGCCCGAATACCAGGATCATTATGGTATCTGCCATGGGGCAGAAGTCCATGGTAATGGAAGCAATCATAAAGGGTGCGATGGATTTTGTCGTAAAGCCTTTTGAAACCTCGAGGGTCATGGAAGCTGTTCAGAATGTGATGTCAAAGTGAGCAAATTGAACAAAATTGAAGAAAAACTATTAAAACAAGCTTTAAATTGTTTATAATTATGTTATAATACTGTATTGACTAAAAAATATTTACGGCAAGGAGTCTGCTTTTTGCTGTAAAACAGGAGAATTCAGCATATGATCAAGAGTATGACCGGATTTGGCCGAGGCGAAGCGCGTGAAGACGGAAGAGAGTTCATGGTTGAGATAAAGACTGTCAACCACCGCTACACCGATGTTTTTATAAAGATGCCGAGACAGATTGGTTTTTTGGAAGAGAAGGTACGTGATCTTGTTGGCAAAGCTGTCTCAAGAGGCAAGATCGATGTGTTCATCACTTTCAGCAACACGGCTGAAGACTCAAAAAATGTGGTTTTTGATGAAGGCCTGGCAAAAGCATATATTGATTCTGTAAAACTGATGAAGGATAAATTCGCTTTAAGGGATGATGTAACATTAACATTAGTGTCCAGATTCCCTGATGTTTTCAGGATTGAACAGGCCGAACAGGATGAGGAAAAGCTTTGGAAGCTCCTTAAAGGAGCAGTTGAAAATGCCCTGGAATCCCTGATTTCCATGAGATTGCACGAGGGAGAAGGTCTCAGCACCGATTTATATGAAAAGGCGCGGTTCATCGAAAGCCTGCTTAAGGATATTTCTGTAAGGGCTCCGGAGGTAGTAAAGGAGTACAAGGCGAAGCTGGAAAACAGGATCAGGGATCTGCTTGAGCAACCCACCATAGATGAAGCAAGATTAGCCACAGAGATTGCCATCTTTGCCGACAGATGCAGCATAGATGAAGAGATAGTACGGTTGGGAAGCCACATAGGCCAGTTGAGGGACACTCTGAAGATTCAGCAGCCGGTAGGAAGGAAACTCGATTTCCTTATACAGGAGATGAACAGGGAGATAAACACTATTGGCTCCAAGGCAAATGATTTAACCATAACGAGAAATGTCGTTGATATAAAGAGTGAAATTGAAAAATTGAGAGAACAGATTCAAAATATAGAATAAGGACTGGAGGCAACAAAATGAAATTGATTAACATCGGCTTCGGGAATATTGTATCTGCTAATAGACTTGTAGCCATAGTAAGCCCTGAATCGGCTCCCATTAAAAGGATCATACAAGAAGCCAGAGAACGGGGAATGCTGATAGATGCAACATATGGCAGAAGGACGAGAGCGGTCATAATAACGGACAGCGACCACATAATACTCTCAGCAGTTCAGCCTGAAACTGTAGCACACAGGCTTAATGTCAAAGATGCCGAAGTTGAAGAAGATGATTCTGAGGATGTTAATGACAATTGATCATATTTATTGATCAAGACAATCGGTTTAATAAGGAGGATTTATAATGATATATCCATCAATGGCTTCGCTGCTTTCCAAGGTGGACAACAGCAGATATACACTTGTAGTTGCCACCGCCAAGCGTGCAAGGCAGCTTCAGGACGGTGCACATAAACTCACAAAATGTAATTCAGAAAAGCCGGTTACCATTGCACTGAACGAAATAAACGATGACAAGATTTCATATACAAGGACAAAAAGCGGCATAAAGTAACAGCCGCTTGCTTTTTTATGATGTTGCGCAAATCGTGCAGCAATCAGGAGCCGTGTGGGGTAAACGTTTATCCCATGGCTTCTTTTATCTATATGTAGGTATATGTTTTGTATTGGCAGGTGAGAAAATTGATTGAGGCAAAAAACGTAGTACTGGGAGTAAGCGGCGGTATTGCCGTATATAAGGTAGTTGAGGTTGCAAGCAGGCTTAAGAAGCTTGGCGTAGAAACGGACGTAATCATGACTGAGAATGCCGCCAGATTCGTATCACCGCTGACATTCAGGTCAATTACCCATAGGCCTGTTATAACAGACATGTTTGAAGAACCGGACCAATGGGATATCCAGCATATATCGCTGGCCAACAAAGCCGACCTCATCGTGATAGCTCCAGCGACCGCCAATATAATAGGAAAGATAGCCGGAGGAATCGCGGATGATATGCTTTCGACGACGGTTATGGCATCAAAGGCTCCTGTCCTGTTAGTGCCGGCAATGAATTTCAACATGTATGCCAATCCTGTAGTCCAGCAGAATATTTCAAAGCTGAAAAGCCTGGGATATATGTTTATGGAGCCTGAAGAAGGCAGGATGGCAGAAGGCAGCTCCGGAAAGGGCAGATTACCGGAACCTGCAAAGATAGTTGAGGAAATATGCAGACTGCTTGAGGAAGGCCCTTGCGATAACGATCTGGAAGGCCTGAGCGTGCTTGTAACAGCAGGGCCGACAAGGGAGCCGATAGATCCGGTAAGATATATATCAAACAGATCATCGGGAAAGATGGGTTATGCAGTGGCCGGTGCGGCTGCGAATCGCGGAGCCAATGTCAGGCTTGTATCAGGGCCGGTATCCATTGACTGCCCGAAGGATGTAGAGCTGGTAAAAGTGCTCACTGCAGAGGAGATGCGAAGGGCTGTAATAGACAGTTATGAAGGCTATGACATCATAATTATGGTGGCTGCCGTAGCTGATTACAAGTGCGCTGATATTTCGGACATAAAAATCAAAAAGAAAGACGATGAGATGGTCATCAAGCTGGAAAAGAACCCTGACATACTTAAGGAACTTGGTGGATTAAAAGGGGACAAGCTGCTTGTGGGCTCATGCGCCGAGACAAACGACCTGGTGGAAAACGCGCTGGGTAAAATCCGTTCGAAAAACCTGGATATGATAATCGCAAATGATGTGACCATGGAAGGCGCAGGCTTTGAAGTGGATACCAATATAATAAAGATCATCAAGAGGGACGGTACCATAAGGGAATTGCCACTTATGAGTAAGAAAGCCGCTGCCGATGAAATACTGGACGATATCATAGAGCTGTATAATTTAAGAAAAACACAATGAAGAAATAATAATGTTTATGTGATTAATGGGAGGAACAACCAATGGCTGCAGAACTAACAATGGAGAAATTAGTCGCCCTTGCTAAAAACCGCGGATTCGTATATCCCGGCTCAGATATATATGGAGGGCTGGCAAACTCTTGGGATTACGGTCCCCTGGGCGTTGAACTGAAAAACAATGTAAAGAAGGCATGGTGGAAGAAATTCATCCAGGAAAGCCCTTACAATGTCGGCGTAGATTGCGCCATACTCATGAATCCACAGGTGTGGGTGGCTTCAGGCCATGTGGGCGGCTTCAGTGATCCGCTGATCGACTGTAAAAGCTGCAAAACAAGGCACAGGGCCGACAAGATGATTGAGGACTGGAATGCTGCAAATGGCATATCCCTGGTTATCGATGGATGGAAAAACGAGCAACTTATGGAATACATAAAGGAGAAGGACGTAAAGTGTCCGGATTGCGGTAAGGCCGATTTTACAGAGATCAGGAAATTCAACCTGATGTTCAAAACCTTCCAGGGCGTCACAGAGGATTCAAAGACTGAAATATTCCTGAGACCTGAAACAGCACAGGGGATATTCGTAAACTTTAAAAACGTTCAGAGGACTACAAGGAAGAAGATTCCCTTCGGTATCGGACAGGTAGGCAAGTCCTTCAGAAATGAAATAACGCCTGGCAACTTTATCTTCAGGATCCGTGAATTCGAGCAGATGGAGCTTGAGTTCTTCTGCGAACCGGGAACTGACCTTGAATGGTTCAAATACTGGAAGGATTACTGCCATAACTGGCTGCTGAAGCTGGGAATAAAGGACGAAAGCCTGAAACTCCGCGATCACGCAAAAGAGGAGCTTTCGCATTACAGTAATGCAACTACCGATATAGAATTCAAATTCCCATTCGGCTGGGGAGAGCTTTGGGGCATAGCCGACAGGACTGACTTCGACCTCAAACAGCATATGCTTCATAGCAAGGATGACCTTTCATATTTCGATCCGGCAACCAACGAGAAATACGTGCCTTACTGCATTGAGCCTTCACTGGGCGCAGACAGGGTAACGCTGGCATTCCTGTGCAATGCATATGATGAGGAAGTGGTAGCAGAGGGAGATGTCAGGACTGTGTTCAGATTCCATCCAGCCATTGCTCCTGTTAAAATAGCTGTATTGCCACTTTCCAAAAAGCTTGGTGAAGATGCAGAAAAGGTATACGATGAGCTCCGCAAGAACTACGTCTGTGAATACGACGAAACAGGAAGTATAGGCAAACGCTACAGAAGACAGGACGAGATAGGTACTCCCTTCTGTATAACCTTCGATTTCGAGTCGTTGAATGACAAGGCTGTGACTATCAGGGAAAGAGACAGCATGCAGCAGGTCAGGATTCCAATTGATGAATTGAATGGGTATTTCCACGATAAGTTCGAATTTTAAGGAGGCTGGGCGCGCAGGTAGGCCGGCTCAGGCTCCGTCACAAACAGGCTGTAGTTCCTCGGAATTCAGCCTTGTACCTGCCCGCCCCGCCTCTTTTTTTCTTTCTGCAATTTTCTCAAATACAAAATATAAATTGCTAAACCTATAATCAGCAGACCTAACTCTATGGATGTCGCAATTACTGATCCCGAACTAATCTTCAAATCAGTTAAGGAGAAACCGATTTTGTCATACAAACCAAGGCCGATTACTTTCGTTCTATCGAAGAAAATGGGCAAATTACCCCATACAATAAAATCAAGAATCCAATGGCTAAAAACAACAAGTCCGATGACTAAGCCATTTCGTAACTTTCTGCTAAAAAGCAAGGAAATCAAGCCAACAGTAACAGACCAAATGATTGCCATAAATAAACTGTGAGACCAAGGATTATAGTCCTGCTTATCCATACCCAAAGCAAGGAATATAAAATAAATCAGATCTATTGCATAAGCGGCAATCAAAAAAATAATTAAAGGTATATCAGGTGCATATTTTTTTGCAGCAAAACCAATTGCGAGATGTCCTGTCGGAGACATAATAAAACCTCCCTGATGCTTTTTAATAAGTTTACTATTTCTTACCTCTATTACACCGCTATATCTCTTTTCTTGCTTGTTCCCGGAAAGTCCTGTAGCCCAGGTTCTCCCAGTTATTCTTTGCGATTTTATTTTTAGAGACAAAATTCAGTTCTACATATTTGATTCCATATTGCTTGAAATAATCGATAACAAGTACTTCCAAAAACCTCATTATCCCTCTGCCTCTATATTCAGGTAAAACATAAGCACCTGAAATGTATCCGATTTTCTTTACATTTGAGATAGGGAGGTGGCATTGCATTATCTCACCTGCAATAAATCCTGCAATTTTCTCATTGTTTCGTGCAATATAGATTTTCCGGTCCGGTAGATCAATAAAAGTCGCTAAATGCTTACTGACATCCTCTTCTGATAATACGTCAAAATCCCAATATGCATCATTTGTTTCTTTTTGGACATGATATGCCAGTTCATTATGTAGTTTTGCAACTTCAACAATATCAATTGTTTGAATCTCTCTATACTCCAATTGCATTCTCACCGCTTTCAGTTTTTGTTGCGAAACAATTTTATTACATTATATCAAAAATAATGATAATAAAGAACTTTCCGCTAAACTATAGCAGTACTTAATAATATAGTTATAATAATGTATAATTTCACATCATATTTACCGAAAATACAATGGAAAAGTTATAAATTATGGTATAATAATATGGTTATTTGTTCCTGTGATGATATCACGATAGAAAAATATAATATTATGTTGGAGGTTTTTTGATGGCTAAATATGTATATCTTTTCAAAGAGGGCAATGCATCTATGAAAAACCTGCTTGGCGGCAAAGGTGCCAATCTGGCCGAAATGACCGGACTTGGACTGCCGGTACCGAGAGGGTTTACCGTTACAACCGATGCTTGCATCAAGTATATTAAAGAGGGCATGACAATTTCCAAAGAAGTCGAAGATCAGATTTATACTGCCCTTGAAACAACTGAGAAGGTTGTAGGCAAGAAATTCGGCGATCCCCAAAACCCTTTCCTTGTTTCAGTCCGCTCCGGAGCAAGGGCTTCCATGCCTGGAATGATGGACACCATTTTGAACCTGGGCCTTAACGACAAGGTTGTGGAAGGGCTCGCAAAGCTTACAGACAACGATCGTTTTGCTTATGACAGCTACAGGCGTTTCATACAGATGTTCAGTGATGTCGTCATGGAGGTCGATAAGCCCAAGTTTGAAAAGATCCTTGAAGCCGTCAAGGAAGAGAACCATGCCAAGTTTGACACAGACCTTAATGCAGAAAACCTTAAAGAAATAGTCAAAAGATACAAGGCGCTATTCAAACAGGAAAAGGGCTTCGAGTTCCCGCAGGATCCCAAGATCCAACTGATGGAAGCGATAAAGGCTGTTTTCCGTTCATGGGATAATCCTCGGGCAAATATTTACAGAAGGCTGAATGACATACCGGGAGACTGGGGTACAGCCGTAAATGTTCAGGAAATGGTTTACGGTAACATGGGTAATGATTCCGGTACAGGCGTCGCCTTCACCAGAAACCCGGCAACAGGTGAGAAGAAGCTTTATGGAGAATTCCTCATGAATGCCCAGGGCGAGGATGTCGTCGCTGGTATCAGGACTCCTCAGACCATAGACCAGATGAAGCAAATCAACCCCGAAGCATATGATCAGTTTGAAAAGATAGCTGATACACTCGAAAAGCATTACAAGGATATGCAGGACATGGAGTTCACCATTGAAAAGGGCAAGCTGTTCATGCTCCAGACCAGGAACGGCAAGAGGACGGCCGCAGCGGCAATAAAGGTAGCAGTGGACCTTGTTAATGAGGGTATGGTGACAAAGGCCGAGGCCATTATGAAGGTCGACCCTAAGCAGCTGGATGCATTGCTTCACCCCAACTTCGAACCCAAGGCACTCAAGGCTGCAACTATCGTTGCGAAAGGCCTTCCGGCTTCACCGGGTGCGGCGACAGGCCAGATATACTTTGAAGCCGAGCATGCAGTTGAAGCTGCAAAGAGTGGTGTTAAGAAGATAATACTCGTCAGGCTCGAAACTTCCCCGGAAGATATCGAAGGCATGCATGTTTCACAGGGAATACTCACAGGCAGAGGCGGAATGACCTCCCACGCCGCAGTTGTAGCCCGCGGTATGGGAACCTGCTGCGTATCCGGCTGCAGCGAAATCAGAATTTATGAAACAGAGAAATATTTTACTGATAAAAATGGAAAGAGATACAATGAAGGCGATTGGATATCCCTTGACGGCTCAACCGGTTACGTATACGGCGAAAAGCTGCCAACCATCGATCCGGAGATGACCGGAGATTTTGGCGTGTTTATGAGCTGGGCAGATGAAATCAGGGTACTCAAGGTAAGGACTAATGCAGATACACCTGCAGATGCCAAAGCTGCAATCAGTTTCGGCGCAGAGGGCATAGGCCTGTGCCGTACAGAGCATATGTTCTTTGATGCAGACAGGATTTCATCGGTCAGGGAGATGATAGTCGCCAGGACTGAGGAGCAGAGGAGAAAGGCACTTGACAAGCTGCTTCCCATGCAGAGAAGTGACTTCGAAGGCCTCTTCACTGAAATGAAGGGTTATCCTGTAACCATAAGGTTCCTGGATCCACCACTTCATGAGTTCCTTCCACAGGAAGATGAAGACATACAGTCACTTGCAAATGAGATGGGCCTCACCTTTGCTGAACTCAAGCATATAGTGGCCGATCTCCATGAATTCAATCCAATGATGGGCCACAGGGGCTGCCGTCTTGCAGTCACATATCCAGAAATCGCTGAAATGCAGACCAGGGCCGTCATAGAGGCTGCAATCAATGTAAATAAAAAAGGCATGAGCGTGGTTCCGGAGATTATGATCCCATTGGTTGGCGAAGTCAAGGAACTCAAGTATGTTAAGGATATAGTCGTCAAGGTCGCCGATGAGATTATCGCAAAATCAGGCGTAAAGCTGGATTACAAAGTCGGTACCATGATAGAGATACCCAGGGCATGTATCACTGCAGATGAGATAGCAAAGGAAGCCGAGTTCTTCTCCTTCGGAACCAACGATCTCACGCAGATGACCTTCGGTTTCAGCCGTGATGACGCAGGTAAATTCCTGGATGCATATTACAGCAAGAAGATATATGAATCCGATCCGTTTGCAAGGGTAGACCAGGTTGGCGTTGGCAAGCTCATGGAAATGGCTTGCTCACTGGGAAAGAAAACCAGACCGGACATCAAGCTGGGAATATGCGGCGAGCACGGCGGAGATCCATCTTCCGTTGAATTCTGCCACAAGATAGGCTTGAATTATGTATCCTGCTCACCCTTCCGCGTTCCGATAGCACGTCTTGCAGCCGCACAGGCCGCAATCGGTGGTGGCGCAATGGGGCAGAAGTGATTGCTGCAGTAGTATAAAATGCATCAATAAAAAGTAACAGCATAATAAAGAAAGTTTAATGAGCCACCTCCAAAGACGATACCTTTGGGGGTGGTTTTTTAACACTATGTCGCTTACGTATATTCATTCATTGATATGTCAATATTAGCAATAGACTACTCAAAGCATTAAGATGTATTCCAATGTATCATTAACAGGTGGATAGTAATGAGCGAAATGACACAATCCATAAGAAACCAACGCCGTCCTAAAGGGTACGTTTCATCTATAGCTACCAATTTCATTCACAAGAGAAATCCTTGGGTAACAGCATGGTGGTCTGCAGCTTTCCCGGGCTTTGGTCAAATCATAATCGGGAGTTATATAAAAGGTTTCTTATTAGTTGGATGGGAACTTTTTATAAATATTAATGCAAAAATAAACATTGCCATTTTATATTCATTCACAGGCCGTTTTGATGAGGCCAGAAGCATATTGGATAAAAGGCTGGCCTTTCTCTATGTAGGCGTATTTGTATATGCCATATGGGATAGTTATCGCTCTACAACAGATTTGAATAAATTTTCAACGATTGCAGACAGAGAACATTCTCCCATGATTCCTTTTAAAATCAGCTCATTGGAGATAAATTATTTTGATAAAAGGAATCCATGGGTGGCAGCAGCCTGGTCCGCCATTATGCCTGGAACGGGGCATTTATATACCCACAGGCTGCCAACAGGTTTTATTATACTGATATGGTGGATTGTGGTATCATACTTTTCTCGCCTCTATGAAGTGGCTTATTTTACAATGATTGGGGCCTTCAATGAGATAATACCCATTTCTGATCCTATATGGTTACTTTTTATGCCCACTCTTTATTGTTTTAATATATATGATTCTTATGTAAATACTGTTGAGTATAACAAATTGTTTGAAACCGAGCAGTCTCAATTTTTAAAGGATCAATATCAGGCTATGGATTTAAAATATCTTTTCAGAGCAGAATGACTATTATGGGATGGTGAAAATATGTATGTAATATCGACTTTTGAGTATTCAGCATATTTGGAAATAGCTATCAGTGAGATGGAGTTAAAAGGCATAGCAAGAGAAAAAATACTCGCAATACCGCTTGAAAAACGGCATAAGAAGAGAAAGCTATTTGACACGATCAATCAATCTGATGGCATAAGCTTTATTGACACAGCAATGATCCTTGGCTCGATATTTATGCTTTTTGGGGTTATCTATGGATTTGTCTTAAGGTGGGGACCGATACTATGGGGGTTGATTGGTTTGGCATTTGGTGTTGCTCTGGGTTTTATCATTGATATAATCCCAAAGAAGAAAAGACAAAGTATCACAAATAAAACTAAAGGAACCTTTGCTGACGTTGTTATCATTGTAGAGTGTGATACAAATTGGGCTAACGAAGTAGAAAACATCCTTAATAATAACTTTGCTTTAGCTACAGGCAGGATGATTAATAAATAACTGGTTATAATTGTGTGGTGAGATGATGGGTTACATTCCTTTTTGGGTTTTTACAGGATTGCTGGTAATTTTAGCAATTACAGCTGCTTTTATTTATAAAGTGGGTTTTATTGATATTCAAGCCATGATTCTGGTCATTGCAGCAGGATTTATTCTGGACATGGTATTAAGTAATTTGTTGGGTCTATTTTATTGGGTCAGTATTGAACATCAATTGTTTTACAGTATGTGGGCTTGCCTGTTAATATATCCATCAACGGCATTTTTATATCTCAAACTTTTGCCTGTACGCATAGGACGGAGTATCATTTATACCCTGTTGTTCACACTGCTTCTTACATTGCTGGAACTATTCATTTTGAAGCCATTGCAGATTGTTCAATACCCTATTTGGAGAATCACACCATGGTCTCCAATTGGCTATATATTTGTCCTTATTTGTGTTCAGTTCTATTACAGGCTGGTAATAAAAAGAATAAACGGAAATACTAATTTAAAGGGATTATAACCTGGAGGAATTGATGCATGGAATCAAAAAACATTACTAACCTGACTTCAGCGGAAATCGGTGCATTATGGACTACTTATATGAATGATAGCCTGGTAATGAACGTCGTGCGATATTTTTTACAGAACGTCGAAGATACAGATATAAAGGCCAATCTGGAATATGCATCAGGTATCACTCAGCAACATATTAAACAGATATCGAAAATTTTCATGGTGGAAAGGTATCCTGTGCCTAAGGGCTTTAATGAAGAAGATGTTAATATAAATGCGCCTCCATTATATTCGGAGCATTTTTACCTGTTTTACCTCCGTAACATCGCCAGACTTACATTGGATTCTTATGGGATCGCTCTTACGCTAATGTCACGTCAGGATATTATAGATTTTTTCACAGATGCTTTGTATACCTCAATTGAATTGGCGAGAAAGGCCGTAAACACAATTAAAGCAAAGGGTTTATTGATTGCACCCCCCATTATTACAATACCTGGTGAAATTGATTTTGTAAAAAAGAATAGTTTCCTGACAGGTTTTTTAGGGGAGCATCGACGGCTGACTGCAATAGAAATAACACTTCTATATGCCAATATCCAAAGTAATATAATAGGAAAGGCAATGCTGAAAGGATTCAGTCAAGTTGCACAATCTGTACAGATCAGTGAATTTATGAATAAGGGTGCATATATTGCACAAAAGCATATAGAAACATTCAGCAATAAGCTTGAAGTAGAAGATATTCCAGCTCTTACAACCAGTGAAACCTATGTCACTGATTCTATACTGCCACCCTTTTCAGATAAAATGATGCAGTCCCATGCAAATACATTGATTGCTATTGGATTTGATAATTATGCAACTTCTTTGGCGACCAGCATGCGACATGACCTTCAGGCAGATTATCTTCGCGTGATGGGTGAGGTTGCCAAATATGGTATGGACTCTATTAACATTATGATAGAAAAAGGATGGATGGAGCAACCGCCTCAAGCGATTAATCCAGAGTCAGAAAAAGGAGTTCTTATGTAGGGCTAAAAAAAAGAACCTTTCGGTTCTTAATTGCGCCATTCACAATTTAATTCTCTGTCAAAATCCAATGCTTCTTCAATTCCCTGGGAGCTTATGACCCATCCATCTGAACTTGAGTCAATAAGCCCTCTTTTCGACAAAATACTCAATTTTTTGGCAATCTCTTCAAAATCAAATATATATTTTTTTATGTTGTCAGTTGTTATTGTTTCATCGGTGGGGCAACACTTAAATAGCAGATATAGTAATTCAATTTCGTTGATAAACATATAAATCACCACTTCCCTAAATACATAATAACACATTGCAGGTATTAATTTTCGGGTTTATTAAAATATGTTGTAATTTAAACAACCATTATACAACTATTATACATGAGTTAAACAACTTACAAAAGGACAAAATATTTATATAATTGTATTAAGCATTATTGAAAATTATAGATAATTTGCTTATAACACCATTTTTTGCGAATTGTGAGTGATGAAATTGTCATTAGGTAAGGATAAGAAAATTTACAATATAATATTGGAAAAACAGGTAAAAGAATTGATTGACGAAATCGCCAGGATTGAAGATCGAAGCTCAAGCAATCTGATTAACAGAATCTTAAAAAAATATGTTGAGGATACTGATGCTATAACTAAAAATGAAGTGCAGGATTTGTGGGATTTGGATATGAAAAAAGAGACAAAGCAAGAGAACTGATAGAAGGTTTATTCTCTCAAAGTAATATTGGGGGGTAACTAAATGTATTATAATATTGCAAAAAGACAATTGGAAAGTGAAGCTAAATACAGACAGTTATACAATGAAAAAAGTGAAGAATTAGAGGGCGCTCAGGTTCGATTAGCAGAAGCAAACAAGATAAATTATGAATTTATCGCAAGAATGTCCCATGAGCTTCGGACACCTATCAATGTAATTCTTGGAGCATCCCAATTAATCGATTCATATAATAAAAATGATCTAAATTCAAACAGCATAAAAATAAACAAACAGGTTAATTCCATGAGACATAACTGCTACAGGCTACTAAGACTTGTTAACAATCTTATCGATTCAACTTCTCTGGATTTTGGCTTTTCACAGATGCATATCAAGAATAACAATATAGTGAGTATCATTGAAGATATAATTATGCCTGTAATGGAATATGTAAAACCAAAGGATATAAGAATTTTATTTTTATCTGATTCCAATGAAAGAATACTTGCATGTGATATCGACATGATGCAAAGAATCATGCTGAATCTTCTTTCTAATGCAGTCAAATTCTCTGAACCGGGTGGGTTGGTTCAGGTTAATGTCGTTAATAGTTCTGACAGCGTACTTATATCAGTTAAAGATAATGGCCTTGGTATTCCCCAATATCTGCTTAAAAATGTATTCGATCGATTTAGTCAGGAAGATAACCTGTTTACACGAAAAAATGAAGGAATAGGTATAGGGCTGTTTCTGACAAAATTACTTATTGAGATGCAGGGAGGTAGAATTGACGTAAAAAGTGAATTAGGACAAGGCAGTGAATTTACTGTTGAAATACCGGTGACCTTTATTCAAAACGAGAATATCAGCTTAATAAATGATGAAAAAATTCTGCAGAAATATAACATCTTTGAAAAAATTGAAATCGAGTTTTCAGATATTTTCTGAGAATAATCGTCATTATAAAATTATTATTATATAATACAGTTCATAAGCTTAGTTTAGTATAACAGGAGCAGAGGTATGAACACATTTCCTGTAATGAGGGTAAAACTGACTAATGAACATATAATGTCAGCGGTTTTTGGAGTGTTGATTCTTTATATGCTGCCAAATTGGCTGTATGAGCCGTCAGGGGTTCTTGAGTTTACAGCTGTTGTGGCGGTTTCTCTGATAATAGATACAACCATCAACATATTAAGGTTTAAAAGACCGGTATGCGCAGTTTCAGCTGCAGTAACGGCAGCTATCCTATACATACTGACAACTGGTGTCCCTCTGTGGGGACAGCTTTTGGGAATTGTTGCTGCGCTTACTATAGGCAAACACATATGGGGCGGCACGGGGAAAAATATTGTTAATCCCGCCTTGGTCGGGGTCCTGTTTATAAGTCTTTTCTTCGCAATGACAGAACCTGCCTTTAACGCCACATTACTTCTTTTACCTGCAATTATCCTATCGCTGCCGTTTATCAGCTTTCGCCCATTCGCAGCCCTGGGCTTTATGGCAGGAATGGTTGCAGCCATGTTGTTCAGCCAGGATTTAAATTTCACGAACCTCATCGTTTATGGAGTGTTTTTCTGGGGTTGCCTTGTTATAACCGATCCTGTAACTATTACTGCGAAGCCTGTAACAGGAATAATTGGGGGGCTGCTTGCAGGTTTCCTGACTTTACTGTTTTCGCCATCCGTAGTTGTTACAGCAATAGGCATTTTATTACTAAACTTTATTTCCGCCGCTTCTGAGAGGTTTTATAAGACTGAAGCTTCAATATCACTTTCACGTATCAGACGTATCAAAGTTAAGATGTTCAGGCCCTGTCAAATCAGTAACATCGATAGAGCAGCTTTTACCGATTTGACAGGGAAGGAAGAGAAAGAGGAAGAGGAAGAGGGAGAGGAAGAGGTTGAAAACACGGCTGAAGATGGAGATGTAGCCAGCTGTGAAGAAATATTTCGAAGGATTGAAGCTAATGAAGTTTATGGCTTTGGTGGGGCAGCTTTTCCAACTATAAGAAAAATAAAATCAGTCATGAAATCAGGGGAACCGCAGAAAAAGCTGATTATTAATGGCGTTGAATGCGATCCCGGGCTGATTCACGATAAGTGGCTCATGCAAAACCATCTGAACGAAATCTGCATAGGTATTGATATCCTTCAAAGCTGTATCAAATTTGAAAAAATCATATTTGCGGCAAAAGACACTTCAGACCTGAAATGCCCGGATAATGTCCTTTTGTACAAGGTCCCGGATTATTACCCGTCAGGTGCAGAGAAAATTCTCATAAGGCAGGTACTGGGTAATGAGCTGTCTCCATTAGATATCCCTGCCGAAAAGGGTATTCTGGTACTTAATCTTCAAACGGTTTATTCTTTATATGAAGCTGTAAGCAAAAACAAAAAGGCAGATACGAAGTTTATTACTGTTGCGGATTTGAAAAGTAAGGCCTGGCACATAGCAAAGGTAAGACTTGGAACAAATATTCAAAATGTGGTTGAAACATTGGGTTTAAGGCCCGGGAATGTATTTTGGGGGGGAGGAGCCATGCAGTGCAGTACTGTTTCCGACGATGATGTGATCGGCAGCTCATTGAATTTTATAGCCGTTGGTGACTACCCGAATTACAAGGAATCTCCGCAATGTTCCAGGTGCGGTCTCTGTAAAGATAATTGCCCTGCAGGAATAAGAGCTGACAGGATATTCGATCTGGTGGATGAAGGCAACTGGAAGGAAGCTAAAAAATATAAGCCGGAAACGTGCATCCAGTGCTGTAATTGCAGCAGGGTATGTCTTGCGGGAAGAAATCTTGCAGTAAGAGTGAAGGAAGTTAATCAGAGAGTACAATAGGGAAAACCTTCAGAAGCAAAATGAAAAAATGACCTCCGTGCCTGTTGCACAAAGGTCATTTTTTGCTTTTGTTGTTGGCAGCGGGACTAGGGCTCGAACCCAGACAGACTGAACCAGAATCAGTAGTGCTACCATTACACAATCCCGCTACGCAGTAACAGAGGTTATTATAGCATTGATTTTATGATAATGTCAATAGAAAAATCTGCACTTAATTTGCCTTGAATTCTGACAGTTTACCAAGCAAATCATACGCACCGTTGTCGCCTAAATCAACCGGACATACATCAGGAATTGAAGGCAACAGGTATTGGAGTTCGCTGAGTATTGATTCCTTCTTTTCGAGAAGCTTTTCATATTCAAGGTATTCCTGGCTGCTTTTCAGAGCTAATGTTGTGTTGATTTCAAGCTTTTGGCCAAGAATTACAAGACGTTCCTTCACAAACCTGTTGCTTATGGATATGTTCTGAATCTTGTCATTGGCATTTTTAATGGATTTTTTCAGTCTTCTCTTGAAGAAATAGAACTTGATGGGGAAGAAAAGGCTCCCTGCTGATTTCCTATCCTTCACAAACCCATACCAGTCATTGATTTCAGAAGTGACCCTGACATTCTGCGAATTTGCTTCTTCAATATTTTTTGTATATTGATCAGCTTCATTCACAATTTCATTTGATGATTCATCCAATGATTGAGTGTGAAGCTTTTCGGAGATTTTTACAAGTCGATTTTCTGACGTGGCAATACTTTCTTCAGTCTGGGTGAACAGCTCAAGCAATTCTTTAATAAGTTGTATTCTTTTTGTAAGGTTCATATCCTGCGTCATTTTCATCCTGCCTTCCCATCCTTGAGATAGCTTGCTGATGCCCAACCTCTGATACCATCGGTGGTCATTATATAGTGCCAGAGCTTTCCGTTACTGTCGTTCTGGGACTTTTCGAGGTATATGACCATACTGCCGTACTTAAGGGGCTCATCGGAGACCTTATCAGAGGAAGCATCGGGTTTACTCCTCATGTTTAGTCCCTTAGTGGCTGTAACTGTAAATGTAGCCTTACCGGTTATATCTATTGCTTTCTTAGCCGCTGGACCAAACAATCCTGAAGCCTGAAGTTCTGGGGTGGAGGTGCCTATGCCGGCAGCATTTTTGAATTCAATCCAGATAGATGAAGCCTTATCTTCAACTTTCCCTAATATACTGTTCTGAGCTGTCCAGAAATTGCTCCCAATATAGTATACAGTGAGGTTTTTGCCAAATGGCGTTACATTTATAAAAGCATATAGGATTACTATTATCAAAAGGATCGCAATCTTATACCTGTTCAGCAATCTGACGGGGAAAAGCAGGACATACAGGAAATTGAAGATGGCTTTTTTAAACGCGGCACCGATTCCTGGATTTCTATACATATTACTGTATATGTCATGTGAGTTTTTACCATAGTAACCGCTTCTTCCATGTGAGGACCTTTTGCTTGTGTGGCTGGTTCTGACCTGAGTGCCACTTCTGTCATTGTGGCTGTTATTATCATTGGAGTTACTCATGACGGATGTATCGCTGGCATAGGTGGAGACCGACATGTTGCTTTCCTCTACTCCTATGATCATACTGCGTGCCTGAGCACGGCCAATCCTGCCGGGTGTAATTGACATACCGGCAACCGCAGGTATTCTTTCTGCAACTACTGAGCTCGATGTCTCGGATCTCATTGCCGCCACAGTTCTCATTGGTGCTTCGGCCCTCATGGCCACTTCTTCTTTAATAGCTGCCTCAGCCGCTGCTTTCACTGCTGCTTCCTCCAGAGCTGCCTTAGCTGCAGCCTCTTCTGCGGCTGCTTTAGCTGCCGCTTTGGCTGCTGCTGCTTCTATGGCAGCTTTTGTTTTAGCTTCCGCCTTTTTAACCCGGGCTTCTTTGGATTTTTTAGCAAGCTCTGCAGGTGAACTTAGCAGATTTTTTGCTGCTGATGAAATCCAGGATTTAACGTCGAAGACAGTATCTATATCCAGGTTGTGCATGGCGAATACATCTCCGGATTCAGCAGGAAGGCCACGGAACAGGATTGTGGCATCAAATGCAGGACCATTCCACTTGTTCTGATTGGAATACGACACGCCAAATATATCATCATATTTTTCATGACCGGTGAATCTGCTGAGATATCGGCTGCTAAGCAGCACATCCTTGTTCCATTTCAAAGCAGACGCCTTGATGGTCCAAGCTGCGAGCTCCTTATTGCTGTCACTTTCAAGCGGATTATCAAGTATTGCTTTCAGGGATACTTCAACATCCTTTAGCTTGAGTTTTGACATCCTCATGATAGCCAGACGCCTGATATATTCATCCGGATTATTAAGGTAATAATTAAGTTCTTTTAATGTGTCCAGCCTTCCGATGGTTTTTTCGGTTTCGCGTTCAGCCGTATACCATTCAGGAAGATTCGATTTAACATCTGTTAAATTATTCATCCATACCGACTCCTTGGGCATTTTCATATATCCATAATAACATTCCTGAGTAGGAACTTATGTAGGCGGTTGTTCCCGATTGGTATAGTCTTTTTGTCCCATCTTTATATGGGAACAATGACACTTAATGCAGATGGTAAGAGATGAAACAGGGTGGTTGATTAAGATATGGGAGCACAGCAAAACAGGATTCCTGAGGGAACCCTGCTGGTGCTTTCTTTTATTTTCATCCGGGTAAACAAAAGAGAGTCATCATTTACAATGACAAGTATAATTAGTATACTAGGATAATTGTTCCATGTCAATGATTATTTTAAGAACCTGTTATTTTAAAATCTTGGGAATTGTATAATCTTGATTTTCAGCATTCACGGTTCTTTTTGAATACACTGAATAATCAATGTCCGGGAATATGTTGTCCTGCTGCATAAGCTTCTGCAGCCATCCTTCGTCGATATTATCCTCAACGATGCATGTATAGAGCCTGTTGAAGTTGTAGATATGCCCACGGGTGCGTTTCCCGGCATATTCGGACAGTGTAGCGGCTTTCATAATAAATGCCCAATCGCTGCTCTGAGCCAGCAGCAATTCCCTGGCGGCCTGGTTCAGGGCCTCTTTAAGCAGCCCGCCGGCAGCAGGATATCGTTCCGCCAGTTCGGTCATAAGAAACGAGGCTTTGTGAAGATGCTTGTAAATCCAGTCATTGCTCTTGTTAAGCCAGATATCATTATAACCTGCATGGCCCCAGGAGGAGGTGCATGGCGATGACAGCTGCATTACGGGGTGTGATGCGAGATAATCACCGGGTGTTGTGAGTGTAAAGGTGGCTGGTTTACTGGGAGAATCAGCCTGTTCGCTGCATGCCCCAGCTTGTTTGCTGTATGAATCATCCTGGTTACCGCATGCTCCCTTTATCAGAGAATACAGCCAGTGAGGACCTTCGTACCACCAGTGGCCGAAAAGCTCCGCATCATACGGACATACTATTATTGGCTGCCTGGACATATATTTATTCAACTGCTCCAGCTGTTGCTCCTTTTTCATAATGAAATCAGCAGCATGCCGCTCAGCTTTCTTTTTTGCTTTCGCATGGTCATAGATCAGCTTTTCTTCAGATTTGCCCGTTATTCTGTGGTATTTGATCCCTGTGGCCGATCTCTGCCCGTCGGGTGAAATGTAATCCTTTATATAACTGTAGTCAAGGTCGAACCCAATATCCCTGTAGTAATCCCTGTAATCGTAATCCCCCGGATAACCTTCATGGGAGCTCCACACCTGCCTTGAAGATTCAGGATCCCTGCCGAAGGCCGCAAGACCGTTTGGTGTTACTATGGGTGCGTAAACACCGAAAACAGGACGGGGTTCGGCAAATCGGATGCCGTGGGTTTCCAGGATAAAATATTCTATTCCATTTTCCATTAAAGATGCTTCAACTCCGGGAAAATAGCCGCATTCCGGCAGCCATAATCCCTTAGGCTTTCTGCCGAAATATCTTTCATAACATCTGACGCCTGTTGAAATTTGTGCCTGAATACTCTCTTCATGGATGCCGATCAGTGGAAGGAATCCATGCGTTGCAGCGCTTGCCAATATTTCCAGATGCCCGGAATCCTGCAGCCGTCTGAATGCGCCGACAAGGTCGCGGGAGTATTTTGTTTTGAACTTGGTCAGCGCATTTTTGCAGTTCTTTTCATACATCCGGGCAAGCTTTACGATTGCCGGCTGCTGTGCTGCGCGCTGCTTTTCGTTACGACAAAGCTCCAGCTGCTTTTCAACATATACGATATATCTGTCCTGCAACAGTTGATCGGAAAGCATGGAGAGCAGGGTAGGAGTGATTGACATGGTCAATCTGAAACTGGTATTTTCAGAGATCAAAGTGTCAAATACATCAAGTAAAGGTATGTATACTTCTGAAATGGCTTCAAATAGCCATCTTTCTTCAAAAAAACTATCGTATTCGGGATGGCGGATAAAGGGCAGATGTGCGTGCAGAATCAAGCTTACATAGCCGTTATTCAAAGGGATCATCCTTTCATTCGTTGTAACCCTTCCGGCTGGAACCGGCATCTTCACTTATGCTATGCTGATCATCCGTTGGAATTCCTTCATTATGTGGAATCGGATACATTCCAGGACCGTAATTGCCATCCCGTATATCGTTGTAATCAGCAAATTCTATACCCAGACTGCTTCCGATGCAATCACCTGCAGTACTCACGGGATTGGAGGCGGCAATGGGTTCAAAAGCATCACCGGGAAGCTTTGTGCCATACTCAGCCTTATATACACAGGCTGCATCGGGCACATTGATATACCAGTTGTCGGAAAAACCGTTGACCCTCACGAGGAAGGAGCTTTCAAGTGTCATATTTGTAATCCGCAGATACGGAACCGGTGGCAATGAGGCCGAATTCTGCGATATATCGTTATATGGAGAATCCCAAAATACATAAAGACATTTTGGATCCTTGGGCAACAGTGTAAGATTCATATGCACAAACCCCCTTTACTGAAATAACATATTGATTGAGGGATATTAGTTAGTTATTATTACCTATAATATCAAATTTCCACACATTTGTAAGGAGAAATACGACTGATTTCTAAAGAAAATGCATCAAAATACCGATAAACAAGGTTGATAGGAGCACACAGGTAAAAATTAGCTGTTTAAATAATGGCAAATGTGCTATAATTATTTATTGAAATACCCTACAGCGTTTTGCTGAAATACATAATGAACTTTTTAAAGCCGATCCTGTTGGATGACTTCCAAATGATTCGGCTTTTTATAGTAAATAATAAATAAAATACAATATTACATGAAAGGTTTTGGAGGTTTAAACGTGGCAAAAAGTAAAAAAAAGCTGAAAGTTATCCCGCTGGGCGGACTTCAGGAGATTGGAAAAAACATTACGGCATTTGAATATGGAGATGACATCATAGTTGTAGACTGTGGACTCGCCTTTCCGGAAGATGACATGCTGGGCATCGACCTGGTGATTCCCGATTTTTCCTATCTTGTGAAAAACAAAGAAAAGGTTAGGGGCGTAGTGCTGACTCACGGACATGAGGACCATATTGGCGGAGTTCCATATTTATTAAGGGAGTTCAACGTCCCGGTATATTCAACACGCCTGACGCTGGGGCTTCTTAAGAACAAGCTGGAGGAGCATGGGCTGTTGCAGACTGCACAGCTGATTAATACCGAACCGGGGGAGACCATTGAATTGGGTGCATTCAAGGTGGAATTTGTAAGATCCACTCACAGCATAGCCGATTCCGTCGCTCTGGCAATTCATACTCCCATAGGAATCATAGTCCATACTTCGGATTTTAAGATCGATTATACGCCTATCGAAGGCAAACCAATGGATCTGGCAAGACTGGCCGATCTCGGAAGGCGGGGAGTCCTTCTGCTCATGGCCGACAGTACCAATGTTGAGCATGAGGGCTACTCCATGTCCGAGAGGACCGTGGGCGACAGCTTTGAAGAGATTTTCATGAATGCAAAGAGCAGGATACTTGTAGCGTGCTTTGCGTCCCATGTACACAGGGTTCAGCAGATAGTCAATGCTTCGCAGAAATTCTGCAGGAAAGTTGCTGTCGTAGGAAGAAGCATGATAAATACTGTAAATGTAGCAACGGAACTGGGATATCTTACGATTCCCGAAGGTATGCTGATCGATATTGATATGATTGACAAATATCCACCCGAGAAGATAGTGATAATAACCACTGGAAGCCAGGGCGAACCAATGTCAGCGTTATCAAGGATGGCAGCGTCCGAGCACAGGAAGGTTGAAATCATGCCAGGGGATCTGGTTGTCATTTCAGCATCTCCAATCCCGGGAAATGAGAAGCCTGTATTCAAGGTTATTAATGAACTTTTCAAGAAGGGGGCCGAGGTGATTTATGAATCCCTCGCCGAAATTCATGTTTCGGGGCATGCCTGCCAGGAAGAGCTCAAACTGATCCACAATCTGGTTAAACCAAGGTTTTTTATGCCCGTACATGGTGAATACAGACATTTGAAGCAGCATGCCAACCTGGCTCAGAAATTGGGGATGACCTCGGATAATATATTCATGATGGAAACAGGCAAGGTGCTGGAGCTCACTGCGAACACCGCAAAGATCAACGGAACGGTTCCGGCCGGCAGGGTACTTGTGGATGGCCTCGGAGTGGGAGATGTAGGCAGCGTTGTGCTAAGGGACAGGAAACACCTTTCGCAGGATGGTCTGATTGTTGTGGTCATAACTGTGGAAAAGGAATCGGGTATGGTCATCGCTGGTCCGGACATCATTTCAAGGGGTTTTGTCTATGTCAAGGAATCAGACGATCTGATGGACAAAGTAAAGGATATTATAAAGAAAACACTTATTAAATGCGAGGACAGGAAGAGGAGTGACTGGTCTTCCAAAAAGAGCCTCATAAAGGATGAACTCAGGGATTACCTCTATGAGAAGACCAAGAGAAAGCCCATGATACTGCCTATCGTTATGGAAATATAAACAGCGCACAAAACCTGTTTGTCTTTAATAAGGGCAGGCAGGTTTTTTGCTAACAAAAATTATCAGGTTGGGATTAATTAAGGCTGGTTTCTAAAATAACAGGCTGATATAATAAGTATTATCGGTTTGGAATTACAAGGGGGGGATAGCAAACTATGATATTTGAAAAAATCCAGATTTGGCCGGACTGCAGAGAGGTAACACTTAATGCATATGTACTGAAAAATTCCAAGGAATACAAAAAGAACGAGAAACGACCGGCTATAGTTATTTGTCCGGGTGGTGCATACCTGAACACGTCCGACAGGGAAGCAGAGCCAGTGGCATTAAGGTTTGCAGCCCTTGGTTATCATGCATTCGTACTCAAGTATACTACTTATTTCAATCAGAATCCAGATGAAAAAATCAGTAGTGCTTTCGAGGAAATGAACAAAGGAGCAAATATATTTGATTACCTTAAATTAAATCCAAAAGCCGCATACCCCCAGCCACTTTTTGATTTGGCAAAGGCTATGACAATGATCAGGAGAAGAGCGGAAGATTGGTGTGTAGATACCAATAGAATCACAGTTTGCGGATTTTCAGCAGGAGCGCACCTTGCGGCAAACCTTGGCGTACATTGGCAGGATGGATTTCTCAAAGAAAAGCTTGGTGTTGAAAACACTGCGATAAAACCGAATGCTCTTATCCTCGGATACCCTTTACTTGACTATGTAATAATGAAGGAAGAATTGGCAAAGGATAACGACGAGATGAAACGCGGGTTTTGGGAATTATCCAACAAGGCGGTATTTGCTGATGTTAAGCCTACTTTGGAAAAAATGAAAACGGTAAGCCCGTTATATCATGTCACCCCTCAGATGCCTCCTACCTTTATATGGCATACGGCAGATGATCCACTTGTTTATGTTCTGAATACTGTGAGATTTTCCATGGAATTGACTTATAACAAAATACCTTTTGAGCTTCATATTTTCAATAGCGGGCCGCATGGCTTGTCACTTTGCGATGAAACGACCGCATCAAGTGAGATTGAGATAAATCCACATTGCGGTGCATGGGTCGGACTGGCTGTTGATTGGATGAAGGACACTTTCAAATAGGAGATGAACGAAAGACAAAGGGATGCGAGCGCATCCCTTTGTCTTGTAAGTTTCTATTGCGCAATATTCATAATCTTATTAGAAGAATGGAGAAGCAGGAGAGCCGTCCCCATTCTATGCTATTACAACCTTGTGGTAGGTTTTCTTGCCCTTCTTTATTATTATTTCACCGTTCTCAAAAGCATCTGCTTTAATTACAAGATCAGGTACTTCTACCTTTGTTTCTCCGATGAATATGCCACCTTGTTGAATGAGTCTGCGGCCTTCACCCTTTGAAGGTACCAGAGACGTTTTCACAAGCAGGTCGAGTATGGCGATACCGCTGTCCAATTCATTCTTCGTAATTTCTGTAGTTGGCAGATTGGCTGTGTCTCCACCCTTTCCAAACAGGGCTTCGGCAAGCTGCGCAGCTTTTGAGGCTTCTTCCTCACCATGTAGAAGCTTGGTTACCTCAAATGCCAGGACTTTTTTGGCTTCATTTATCTTTTCATCCTTAAGCCCGGCCAATACGGCTATATCCTCCATCGGCAGGAATGTCAGGAGTTTGAGGCATTTGACCACATCCTTGTCGTCGGTGTTCCTCCAATATTGGTAAAAATCGAAAGGTGAAGTCTTTTCGGGATCCAGCCAGAGGGCGCCCTTTTCAGTCTTGCCCATCTTCCTGCCTTCACTTGTTGTGAGGAGTGTGAAGGTCATCCCATAGGCTCCCTTGCCTTCGACCCTTCTGATGAGGTCGGCTCCATACAATATGTTCGACCACTGATCGTCTCCGCCTAATTGCATGGTACAACCGTATCTCTGGTTGAGTACCAGGAAATCATAGCTCTGCATCAGCATGTAGTTGAATTCTATAAAGGTTAGACCTTTTTCAAGCCTTGATTTGAAGCACTCGGCTGTCAGCATCCTGTTGACGGAAAAATGAACGCCGATATCCCGCAGAAAATCAACATAATTTAACTTTAGCAGCCACTCGGCGTTATCCACCATCAGGGCTTTACCTTCACTGAAATCTATGAAATTAGAAAGTTGAGTCTTGAACTTTACAGCATTTTGCTGAATTTCTTCCTGGGTCAGCATTTTTCGCATGTCCGACCGTCCGGAGGGGTCGCCGACCATGGTGGTGCCGCCGCCTATGACTGCTATTGGCCTGTGTCCGGCACGCTGCATATGTGCCATTACCATCATCTGTAAAAAATGCCCTACGTGGAGACTGTCAGCTGTAGGATCGAAGCCTATATAAAAAGTAACCTTCTGTTTTTCCAGAAGCTCCCTGATCTCATTTTCATGTGTCAGCTGGGCTATGAAGCCTCTTTCCTTAAGGGTTTCAAATACACTTGCCATTCAAACTACTTCCTCTCGGTGTTTTTGTGTATTTTACCACACTGCAGCGCGCTTTTCAAGTTTGTGGGTACATTTCCAAAATAACATCCAAAAACTTTATCGCCGCCGTGTTGGTCATGCCTTTGTTCCAAAAGACCGCTGAAGACCTGATAGTATCATCTCCTTCTATAGGAATGATTGATACCTTATCAGAAAGAAATATTGAAGTAATCGTGTCTGGAAGGATAGATATTCCGATTCCGGCAGCAACAGACAGCAGGACTGCTTCAGCCCGGTTATACAGATTTACGATTCTAGGTATGTAATTTCTGGCCTTGCACACAGATATAACCTGATTATATAAAACGGGAGCGCTTAATTCGCTGACTGTTATAAATGGTTCATTTGAAAGGGTTGAAAAGTCTAGCTTTCGATCAAGCAACGGATGTTCTTTGGGAACGACCAGTGAAAGACGGTCCTTGTCGGTAAAAGTGCAATCATAGTCGTTCCCGGCAGGAATCATTTCCTTTGGTACAAAATTGAAGTCAAACTCTTCATAGATGGATTTTTTTTCTTCATACGGGGATGTTAACGTAATATCAAACTGAACGTCAGGATATCGTCTGGAAAAAGCTGCAACACATTTTGAAAGAACTATCGAAGAGGAGATGATCCCCGATACCCTGACATAGCCCACATGCCCTTCTGCCAGCCTCCTCATGCGAATCCCGGCAGACTGCAAGGTCTCCAGTGTTTCAAGCGCATACGGGAAAAATTCTTTGCCTGCGTTGGTCAGCGCTACGTTGTGACTTGTCCGTATAAAAAGCTTAACACCAAGCTCATTTTCAAGATTGGTGATTTGATGGCTGATTGCGGGCTGGGTGATAAAGTGTCTGTTCGCTGCCTCGGTGAAGCTGAGGGTTTGAGTCAGTGAAATAAAATACTTCAGCTGGTTGATATCCATAAAGGTGCCATCTCCTGATTCTTATAAATGTTTTAGAGCAAAACAACCAAGTCGCAATTTCAATCTGTGATGACGACCTGCTGTGTGAATTCGCGGCCTGATGCCCTGCTTGATGCATTTCCAAAGGCAAGCACGTACTGATCGGTTGAAGCGGCTTCATATCCAAGCATTGCAGACAATAGCGGATTCTCCGACTTGCCGGCACTGCTGCTGGTGGTATCGTATGTATGTTTGTAATCTGCCGCCTTCACTATTAACGGCAGAGTGGCGGAAGAACTAATCCGGGGAAGCAGCTGGCGCCCTTTACCGGTGAAGCCAAGGATTCGGATATACTGCGGACCGCCGGCATCAATGAAGCTATTGAAGGTTTTGCTGTCCAAACCGGTAAGAATATGGAAAAGGCATCTGAGGACGCGGGTTTCGGTATACCGTCTTGTACTGATGCTTTCAACGAGCTCTTCAAGTGTACCCGATGCCTCGGCTGCAGATTTGATTCTGTTTTCCAGTCCTTCTGCTATATAGGGCAGCCTGGAGATCTCATCCGTTTTCATTCGCCTTAAAGCAGATATTATAAAACCACCGAAATCCTCTGGGAATACAGGACCTCTGCCGTTTTTAAATTCTCTGGTCAGGATTTCCATGCTTTCGTGCGGAAGGGCATCGTCAAGCGATGATAGTGACTTGTATTTTTGTATATGATTCCTTATAGCTGTGGCGCTCGAAATTGAGCCCTGCAGTTCATCGGAATTGTAAGCGCCGCCGGTACGTCCTATAGTGACAGGTTTGATTTTGCTGCCAATCCTCATAAGCGCTTTGAGGTATTCAATTCCCAGTATGTTATTGGGACTTTTTATGACACCCTCAATACTACCGCCTGGGTTGACGTTACTATCGCTGTTGCCTTGATTGTTCTCAGCATTCTTCAATAAATACCGGTTAAGGGCGTTTTCCCTTGCAGCAGGGTAGGAAATTCCCGTATCAAGTGCCTTTTTCAGATAGCTTTTATATTCGGCAGGTTCATCATTGAGGATACCTGCAATTGTTTTGAGTTCATCCAGCCTGCCGCATTCACTTCCGAAACTTAGGAAATCAACAATGCCCAGGGAATCCAACAGCTTGACTCCACCACCGGCAAAATACTCGGCACTGGACATGGCAAACACTGCGGGAAGTTCAATTACAAGGTCAACACCGCACTTCAGCGCTATTTCAGTACGGGACCACTTATCCGACAGGGCAGGGCTTCCACGTTGTACAAAATTACCGCTCATGACACATATGGTGAAATCAGCCCCGGTGAGGGCTTTTGATTTCTTCAGGTGATACAGGTGGCCATTGTGGAAGGGATTATATTCAGCTATTATTCCAAGTATGCTCATATGTTTCCCTCCTTGATGAATTCATGTATATTTATATTATTCTATTATCACTTGCCATATACTGCAAGAAGAACATTTCCATAATTGCGACATAACTGATTTATCACGGTACATAACCGATTTATGACGGAACATAACCATTTCTTAATACGTCTGTTGAACATACATGAAATATATGGTAGTATTAATATAACTATAAGTATTTCTGCTTTGTATTTTCCGAAGAGCCTTTTTTACTAAAGATTAGGAGGATATTTATGGAAAACACTATGAAGATAAGTTTCTCAGCGGTTTCCCGTACAGGCGCTGCAAGAGAAATAAACACAAACAGGATTTACGCTAACGGTAAATTCAACAATTCTTTTGAAAATGATAATATCCGCATCTCTTTGGAGTCAAGTGACAGCCAGTTTTTATTTGCACTATCCGATGGTATGGAATCGGAAGGGCCTAAAACGGCGTCCAGTATTTCAATTTCAGATGACTTGAGAAAATTCCAGCATAAATTCAAAAACAATCTGAAAGATTTTCAGGTAAGACTTACAGAACTAGCTGATTATGTGCAGCAGACCGGTAATCTTTTCGGTAGCCTATATCCTGACGATGAATCCGAAAGCGGCACGTCCTTTGCCGGATTGATTATGGAAAATGGAAAGTTCGCTGCTATCAGACTGGGTGATTACAGCATATTCAAACTGGAAAACGATATGATGAAGCCTCTTGCAAGTGATCAGAAGAGAACTGAGAGACTTTTGAAAATGGGCATAATAAATGACGAACAGGCAGAAATGATATTCGGTCAGCAGGTCAATTCGAATTCAGAGGGGAAAGGACGCCTGAAAAAATCGGATATTCACGCACTGCGTGAAGGTGATACCTTCCTTATATGCAGCAAAGGTTTGACGGATGCTGTCAGTGAAGATGCAATATTCGATATAGTGTCCTCAAACAACCTAATCGATGAGGCTGCTGCTCTTCTTGTTAAGGAGGCGGTTGAGAATTTCGGCAGTGACAATATGACGGCTATAATCCTTCGTATAGAGGAAACCGATGAAGTGTTTGTAAAGTCCGATGCTGCATTGGATGCAATTCCACGCAGGCAGATACCTCGCAGGGCTGAAAGGATAGCTGTAAAAGAGCCGAAATACAAGCTTGACTACTCAAGGCTCATATCTTCGGCAGTATTCATTATCATAGCTGCTGCCGTGCTGTTCGGCGGGTTCACATTATGGATGAACCTTAGGGACATAGGTGACAGGGATAAGACAGTCTATGGTGACAATGCTTCAGGTTCTACATCCCAGGTGGATGTGGATTCGGGCAATGAATCTGTTGTTCCAAAAAACGGAAACATCGGACAGCCGGCAGATGCTACACCGGGAAGCCCATCGGGGGATACGGGGCCCGATACGTCTGTTGAAAATCCGGACAGCACCTCGGGCAGTACCTCGGGCAGCACCTCAGGCAGTACTGCACCTGGGACAGTAACCGGCGGAACGAATGTAAACCTGGACGGAGCTCAGACATATACGGTCAAACCAGGAGATAGCCTGATGTCCATAAGCAGAAAGTTCTACGGAAAAGAGAGCCTGTACAAGTTGATAATGCAGGCCAATGGACTTGATAATCCGGACAAGATATTCGCAGGCCAGGTTCTGAAAATACCGACTGCACAATGAAGATAAAAAAAGACGAAATGTCGGTCAAGACGCAGATATAAAAAATCAAGAGGCATGTAGATTGCCTCTTGATTTTTTATGGAAAAAGAGTATAATTTAAGTTAAGGTCAGAGAAAGTCAAAGTCAAAGTCTTCTGCAAACCAAAATTATGGTTTGAAAGGAGGGATGGGTGTGAAATACAAAGATTATTACGAAATCCTGGGTGTGGGAAGAAATGCAAGCCAGGATGAAATAAAAAAGGCATACAGGAAACTGGCGAAAAAATGCCATCCGGATACCTGCCCGGGAGACAAGAAGTCAGAAGATAAGTTCAAGGAAGCAAACGAGGCTTATGAAGTTTTGGGTGATGCTGAAAAACGCAAAACCTACGACCAATTGGGTCAAGGTCAGCAATTCTCAAATGGCTCTGACTTTGATCCATCACAATATGGATTTGGTAAGAATGTCAGATATGAATATACAACAGGCAACGGTGACGATTTCAGTGACTTCTTCAAAACGTTTTTCGGAGGCAGCGCATTCGGAGGAAATGCAGGCGGCGCGAGTGGCTTCAGAAGCAGCGGCAAGCAGTTCAAGCGTAAAGTGGCGGCAGTAGCGGTGGAAAAGGACGGAAATTCAGTCTGATTGATTTTTTTGAGCAATCAGGGGAAGGCAGCAGTAATCCAGCCAGTGGGAATTATGCAGGAAGTTATGCAATGAATGGCGAGGATTCGGAAGCTGTAATAGAAATCACACCTGAAGAGGGGTTTGCCGGAGCGGAAATGAAGATCTCCCTGCATACAGAAAAAGGCGACAGGACAATATCCTTCAAATTACCTTCAGGAGTGAAGAATGGTGAAAAAATTAGACTCTCGGGCCAGGGCAATCCGGGGATGAACGGTGGACGGAATGGCGACCTGTATCTGGTTGTGAACATCAAGCAGAGCGGCGCTTTTGAACTGGATGGTATGAACCTTCAGGCAACAATCAACCTGAATCCATGGGATGCGGCTTTAGGAATCGAGCAGCCCTTTGAGGCGATAGACGGAAGGATACTGGTAAAGGTGCCGGCGGGCATCCAAACCGACAACAAAATACGGATAGCAGGAAAAGGCTACAAGGACAAATCCGGTAGCCGGGGAGACCTATATTTGAGGGCAAGGATAATGAACCCCAGGGTACTCACAAAGGAACAAAAGGAAATCTACGAGAAACTTCGGGCATTGAAGCATAACGGAAGAGGTCGCTGATGTAATGGATATAGAGAGGATATAGAGAGATTTACGGAAAAAGCGCAGCAAGCGGTTTCCGGAGCACATGAACTGGCACTGAGGATGAACCACCAGCAGCTTGACGGAGAACATCTCCATATGTCTCTGCTAAGCCAGGATGACGGATTAATCCCAAAGCTGCTGACATTGATGGAAGTTGACAGTGAAATGTTCGCCGACGATATAGGCAAGGAACTGGTGAAGCTGCCGGCGGTAACAGGAGCGGGAGTATCAGGGGTTTATGCGACAAGACGCTTTAACGAAATCCTGCTGCATGCAGAGGATGAGGCAAAGAAATTCAAGGATGATTTCGTAAGTGTGGAGCATATATACCTTTCGCTGCTGCGGGAGCGCAATACTCCTTCAGAAGCTATCTTCAGACGGTATAACATAAACCGGGAAAAATTCCTGACAGCATTGAGCAAAGTCCGCAGTAACCAAAGGATCACTTCAAAGAATCCAGAGGGAACATATGAGGCATTGACCAGGTTCGGAAGGGATCTGGTAGACCTTGCGCGAAAAGGGAAGCTGGATCCCGTCATCGGAAGGGATGCTGAAATCAGGAGGGTCATAAGGATACTTTCCAGAAGGACCAAAAACAACCCTGTCCTGATAGGAGAGCCGGGAGTCGGAAAGACGGCGGTGGTAGAGGGCTTGGCACAAAGGATACTCAAAGGGGATGTACCTGAGGGCTTGAAGGAAAAGACACTGTTTGCCCTCGATTTGGGATCGCTTATAGCAGGTGCCAAATACAGGGGTGAATTCGAGGAGCGGCTCAAAGCTGTGCTCAAGGAAGTCGAAAAGTCGCAGGGCAGGATAATCCTTTTCATAGATGAGCTCCACAATATTGTAGGCGCAGGAAAAGCAGAAGGTGCCATGGACGCCGGTAACATACTGAAGCCCATGCTGGCAAGGGGAGAGCTGCACTGCATCGGTGCGACCACACTCGATGAATACCGCAGGTACATCGAAAAGGATGCAGCCCTGGAGCGAAGGTTCCAGCCTGTCATGGTCGATCAGCCGACTGTCGAGGATACCATTTCCATATTAAGGGGCTTGAAGGAGAAATTTGAGATACATCACGGTGTCAGGATAACAGACAATGCGATAATAGCATGTGCCGTACTTTCAAACAGGTATATCAGCGACAGGTTCCTGCCTGACAAGGCCATTGACCTTATGGATGAAGCCGCGTCCATGATCAGGACGGAGATAGACAGTCTGCCTGCGGAGCTTGATGAAGCGGGCAGAAGGATAATGCAGCTGGAGATAGAACAGCAGGCTTTGCTGAAGGAGACCGACAGGAATTCCTTAGAACGGCTGGAAAATCTGGAGAAGGAATTGTCAACCCTCAAGGCGCAGATGGATGTCATGAAAGCCCAGTGGGAGAATGAAAAAAAGAATATTGAAAAGTCAAAAGAAATAAAGCTTGAGATAGATGACGTGAAACGAAAAATTGAAGAGGCTGAGAGGCGGTATGACCTGAACGAGCTGGCTATACTCAAGCACGGAAAGCTTCCGGAACTGGAACGAAGCCTTGAGGAGGAAAAGCAGAGGCAAAAGGTCGGAAGCGGAAAGCAGCTGCTCAAGGAGGAGGTCACTGAAGAGGAAATCGCCGAGATAGTATCAAAATGGACTGGTATCCCTGTGACGCGCCTGATTGAAAACGAACGGGAAAAGCTGCTCAACCTGGAAGATATCCTCCACAAAAGGGTCATAGGACAGGATGAAGCGGTCACTGCAGTTGCAGATGCTGTGCTGCGCGCACGTTCCGGACTCGGGAACCCCGGGAGGCCGATAGGGTCGTTCATATTCCTGGGCCCCACGGGTGTGGGGAAGACAGAGCTGGCCAAAGCTCTCTCCGAAGCTTTATTCGACAGCGAGGACAATATAGTCAGGATAGACATGAGCGAGTATCAGGAGAAGCACACTGTTGCACGCCTCATTGGGGCGCCTCCGGGCTATGTCGGATATGAGGAGGGCGGACAGCTTACCGAAGCAGTCAGGAGGAAACCATACAGCGTTATACTCTTTGATGAAATTGAGAAAGCTCATTCCGAGGTATTCAACGTACTGCTGCAGCTGCTTGACGATGGAAGACTCACGGACAGCCAGGGAAGAACGGTCAATTTCAAGAATACTGTCGTCATTATGACCTCCAACATGGGAAGTCAGTATCTTCTGGATGGGATAAACGACGATGGGGACCTTAAGGAATCCGCAAGGGAAGCGGTTCTGGAGGAGATGAGGAGGAGTTTCAAGCCGGAGTTCCTCAATCGAATTGACGAAATCGTAATGTTCAAGCCTCTTCATATTGATGAGATCATAAAGATAATCGGGCTGTCTTTGGAGGATATCCGCAAGCGGTTGATTGAAAGGCATATCCGGCTGACTGTAACTGATGAAGCGGTGAATTTCATCGCAACGAACACATACACGCCGGTTTATGGCGCAAGACCGGTTAAGAGATACCTTCAGAAGCATATTGAAACAGAAACTGCAAAGCTGATAATAAAAGGCGGGTTGGGAGACAACTCAGAAGTAGTTGTGTGTGTTAACGACGGAAAGATGGAAGTAAGGCAGGGCGGGTTAGGTGATGAGGGCAGGCGCAGATGATGCAGACAGGTAGTCAGCACAACCATAATAATAATCATAAAGGACAAAGTAATATAGGCATTGCACTTTTGTTGAATCTTTCATTTGCGATTTTGGAAATTGCAGGCGGAATATGGACAAATAGTATGGCTATTTTATCAGATGCCCTGCATGACCTTGGGGATTCTTTTGCGCTGGGCCTTGCCTGGTATCTGGAAAAGTTTTCGCAAAAAGGACCGGATCAAAAGTTTTCATTTGGGTATGCCCGATTCTCGTTGCTGGGAGCTTTATTGAACAGCCTGATATTAGTAGGTGGTTCTGTTTTTATTCTGACACAATCCATTCCCAGAATATTTAAACCTGAAGATATAAACCCCAAGGGAATGCTTATATTTGCCATTGTGGGTATAATAATGAACGGATTGGCAGTGATAAGGTTAAAAAAAGGAACTTCATTTAATGAGAGAATGGTTTTCTGGCATTTGGCGGAGGACGTACTGGGATGGGTAGTGGTTCTTGCTGCCAGCATAGTGCTGATTTTTATTGATATTCCAGTAATTGATCCGATACTCTCGGTTTTGATTACGATCTATGTTCTGTATAATGTGGTGAAAAACTTAAAAGAGGTATTAAATATTTTTTTACAAGGCGTTCCAAAGAACCTGTCAATTAGTGAAATTGAGCAGGAGATTATAGAAAAGACAGGTGTGAAATCTGCATATCATACACATATTTGGTCTTTGGAAGGCGAAAGAAATCTATTAAGCACCAATATAATTGTAAGTGATGAGACTGAGCGCAAGGATATAATTGCAATAAAAAATAATATCAGAGACCTGATGAGGGAAAAAGGCATTGATCATGTTACTATTGAAGTAGATTTTCAAAGCGAGGATTTTGAATACTAACGTGCTACTCCTGCTTTTGTTTGGGGACCATGGAATCCCTTTTCCATCGTCCTGAAAGGTAGTAACCTAAGCTGAGACACATTGCGACGATAAAACTTATTGAAACACCAAGCCACAATCCCTTTGTCCCAAGACTTGTCTTTGAAAGGACTGCTGCCAGGGGAAGCCTGACCACCCAAAGGGTGATAAGTGAGAAAATCATTGTAACTATGGTATTTCCTGTGCCGTTGATAACGCCGTTGGTAAGGAACATGATCGAAAAAGGTATATATGCTGCGCCTATAATAACCAGGTACTCTATACCTATGCGTAGGACCTCTTCATCGTGTACGAACATGGAAAGCATTATCCTGGGGATCACGACCATCAATCCGGACAGGGCAAATGTAATCAAAGAGGTCAAAAGCACGCCCGCTTTAAAGATTTCTTTAACTCTTTCGGGTTTGCCCGCTCCTATATTCTGCCCGGTCAGTGCTGAAGCTGCCGCACCCAGAGAGATGGCGGGCATGACAGCGATATTTTCTATCCTCTGTGCGGCGCCAAAAGCTGAGGTGGCGGCAGCACCGAAAGAATTGACAAAACCGGTTATAATGAATGAACCAATGGATACAAGTGATTGCTGGATCATGGTGGGGAAGCCCAGCTTAAGCAGCCTCATGGTCAGTTTGCCATCAAGGGTAAGCTTTCGTGGATTGAATGCCACTACATGTTTTTTTCTGTTCAGATAAATTATGGACAGAATAAGTGCGATACCCTGTGCAATCAGCGAGGCATACGCTGCGCCATCCAGCCCCATCTTTGGGAAAGGCCATATACCAATTATCATAAATGGATCAAGGATAGCGTTTATTACCAGGCCGATTATGCTGAAAACAAGGGGGGTCATTGTATCCCCAACGCCTCGTAGTATTGATGAGATGAGGAATGACAGGAACATGAGCGTAAAGGCCACGAGGGATATTTTAAGGTAACTTGATGCCATGGGGAATATTTCTGATGGTGTACCCATAAGCCTCAGAAGAGGATCGCTAAAAAATAGCAATAAAGCTGTAAAGGAAATACCTGCTATCAAACATACGCTGAAGGAGTTGTTTACAATTTTTTCAACCGTTTCATAGTCTTTGGCACCGTAATATTGTGACACAAGTATGGTGGTCGCCATCGTAAACCCTGATGCCAATGCAATCATGATGAATATTATAGGAAAACTTACAGCTGTTGCACCGACAGCATTTGCGCCGACCGTATTGCCGACCCAGATGGTATTGACTATACTATAACCGGTCTGCAGCAGATTTGTCAGAAGCATGGGGGTGGAGAATGCAAGAAGGTGTCTGAAAATATTCCCTGTTGTAAGATCTTTGCCGAATTTATTGTTCATTGTTCAACCTTTTCGTTAAATTTTAAACCGAACAGCTAAAAACAAAATCCGAGGGTTTTGGTTGATTGGTATTGATTAAATATAAAGTTAAGTATCACAATAAGCCACAAGTGCACAGAAGCTTTTAAGAACCTTTTTCTTCATAATGCTCAGAGAGTTGAGAAGCACTATGACTGCCACTCCCAGCATCTGCGCAAAAACAGTCTGCCACATACTGGCAAAACCAGACTCAGTACCAGTGCCACATCCATAGCCCTGACTATAATCCCGGAGAGTTCATCATTCATAAGCACTATAGAAATTATACCCAGCATACTCTAAATCTTAAAGAGTTTAAAGAAAGGAGTTTCATTATGACGATAAAGCAGGACCTGTTGACTCCGAACAAATACAGCAGACCGGGGACGGTACTGACACGCCACGAGAAAACAGCTGTGCATTATACCGCAGATCCGGGAGCAACTGCACAAAATATAAGAGATTATTTCGAATCGCTTAAATCAGTCAAAGCCCGTACTACAGATAAGGGTACGATCTTTACCTACGCCAGCTCGCATTATGTCATAGGGTTGGACGGAGAAGTTATACAATGTGTGCCGGATATGGAAATAGCCTATACTACCAATTCCGCAAATGTTTACAGCCTTTCAATAGAGGTATGCCATCCCGACAGCACGGGGAAATTCAACGATGTTACATATATGTCGCTGGTGGAATTGTGCACCCTTCTATGTATGAGGTATAAGCTTACACCAACGGAGGATCTGATAAGGCACTACGATATTACTCGAAAGCTTTGCCCGTTATGGTTTGTCAATTACCCAGCCGAATGGACGTTATTCAAACAGAGAGTACAGGCATTAAAGGATGAAAAGGAGGGAATGGATATGGAAACAGCCCCGCAGTGGAAGATTGATGCAGTCTCATGGTTGAAAACCGAGGGTATTATCAGCAGCGACCATGATCCTTTGGAGACAATTGACATGGGTACTTTGGGCGTAATGCTGAAGAATTTTGCAACCAAATTCAACCTGACGAAATAAAATGATCCTGACAAATCATACATCATGGCAAATCCTGCCCTTTACAAACCTGGCGTTCCGATTTATAATAAAATCAACTAAAAGAACAAATGTTCGGTTATGTAAAGGATGATTAAATGGAAAGGGTTATTCTTCACTCGGATTTGAATTCATTTTACGCCTCCGTAGAATGCCTGTATAACCCTGCTATCAGGGATAAGCCCGTCGCGGTAGGTGGTTCTGTTGAGAAAAGGCATGGGATCATTCTTACTGCAAATGGCATAGCTAAAAAGGGTTATGGTTTAAAAACAGGAGAGGCAATCTGGCAGGCAAAGCAAAAATGCCCCGACCTGGTAGTCGTACCCCCTAATTATGGCCTTTACCTCCGCTTCAGCAGAGAGGTAAGGGAAATATACAAGAATTACACAGACGTAATAGAAAGCTTTGGCATTGATGAAGCGTGGCTGGATGTGACTGAATCGACAAAGCTGTTTGGCACGGGAGAGAAAATAGCAGACGAAATAAGGAAGAGGATAAAAGAGGAACTGGGCATTACCGTCAGCGTAGGAGTATCTTACAACAAGATATTTGCCAAGTTGGGGTCTGATATAAAAAAACCTGATGCAACGACAATTATATCACGGGATAATTTCAAGAGCGTCGTTTGGCCGCTAGCTGTAAGTGAATTATTATATGTCGGCAGGTCAACCTTTAAAAAGCTCACCAACATCGGAATACTGACTATAGGCGATCTGGCCAACTGCTCATTGCCTTTTCTCAAAAAAATGCTGGGTAAATGGGGCGAATACCTCTGGATGTTCGCCAACGGTTATGATACTTCACCTGTTACGAAACTGGATTATACGGGGATAATTAAGGGTATCGGCAATAGTATGACAACGCCCAGGGATCTGGAGACAAATGAGGACGTAAAAATCATGTTCTATGTATTGTCGGAATCTGTGGCTGAAAGGCTGAGAAGGCATAACTTCAGAAGCAGGACCATTCAGGTCCACATCAGGGACAACGGGCTTCTGAGCATTGAGAGACAGGCAAAACTCAATAATAACAGCTTCATATCCGGTGAAATTGCACAAAAAGCATATGATATATTCATTCGGAACTGGAAGTGGGAAAAACCTATACGAAGCATTGGCGTAAGGGCTACAGACCTTGTTACAGCCGATACGTTTACACAGCTTTCGTTGTTTGATGATGAAAGCAAAAGGCTTAAACAGGAGAAGCTAGAGTATAATATTGACAATATAAGGAAACGGTTCGGACATTATTCCGTCCAAAGAGCGGTGCTTTTAACCGACAGCAAGCTGAACAGCAACCCGATTGAAGAGAATATAATATTCCCGGTATCATATTTCAGATAGGAGGAGTAAAAGAATGTGTGGAAGGTATATAGTCGTTGAGGACGAGGAATATTACGAAGAAATTAAAAAAATTATCACTGAGATTTCAGAAAAGCACGAAGGGCCCACTGTTGCAAAGGGAGAAATCTTTCCTGCCAATACCATACCGGTGGTTTATTCACATAATGGCAGAAGCATTCTGAGTTCGGCAAAATGGGGTTTTCCCAGCTTCCGCAACAGCAATGTGATCATAAATGCAAGGGCGGAAACGATAGCAGAGAAGCCCATGTTCAGGAACTCATTTGCGGCAAAGCGCTGTCTGGAGCCGGCTAATGGATACTTTGAATGGCTGACGCACGAAGATAAGAAAAAAACCAAATATATGATAAGGGTGAAAGAAAAGCGTCTGTTCTTTATGGCCGGACTTTATAACATGTTCACAGATAAAAGCGGTGATTCTTATGTTGCAATAACCATAGCAACTACGGAGGCCAACCCTGACATATCATTTATACACGACCGTATGCCGGCTATCCTGCAGGATAAAGTAATTGATACATGGCTGGATGATACCAATAAGGATTTGTCAGAGCTTCAGGGCCTGCTGGTGCCATATGGTGCAGGGGAGATGGGCTTTGCCGTGGCATGAAGCTCACTTTGCCGTGGCATGAAGCTGTCCGGTGTATTTCAAATCCGGCTTGATTCCCATTTCAGCTTCAAAACGTCTGTAAATTGCCTTTTCAATGAGTCGGCCTGGTTATCCCTTCCGGACCTGATATATAGATATATAAGCGTGCTGCAGGCCTGCTCGTCGAATGGGTCGGCTTTCATCTGACGCAGCAGAAGCTCTTCAGCCTTTTCACTTTCACCGGACTCCAGATAAATACATGCCAGCCTGTGAGAGACTTCGATGAAGATTGATTTAAAGTGCTCCCGTGAGGAAGCAACCCACTCATCATATGTATCTTCGGCAAGAAAATCTCCGGCATACAGCCCGATCATTTCCTCAAACAGCTGTCGCTCAGTGGATATGGTTTGATGGCTTTTCTTATATTCCCTGAAAAGCTCGGTGAACCGTTCTGTATCAGTGTGTATCATATGCCTGCTATTGACAATGAATCCGTTTTTACCTTCAAAAAACAAAGCATCCCCGCTGTCAAAAGGCATTCCACACCGGGACAATATTTTTTTTAGTTCAAATAAAGCTACGCGCAGTGAGGTGAAAGCAGATTTCGTATCTGAATCCGGCCAGAAAACCGAGGACAAAACCTCCCTTGATACAGGCTTGCCTGGATTTGACAGCAGGAATTTGAGGATTCCACAGATTTTGCGTGTTTTCCATTCCTTATCGCCTATTTCAACGTCATCAACAATCATCCTGAAGTTCCCGAACAGTTTTACATCAATGAATTTTGATTTTCTAACAGGATGTGAACATCCCAGAACGAAGGCCCTGGGATCGCTGCTCACAGAAGAGGGGTTTGCGCTAAGGCTTTTGAGCCCTTCTGTGCCGAAATATCTGTTTATCATGATTAATATATAACGGCAGCTGATGTTTTTTTCCATACAACGGGCTGTAACTCTTGCAAGTGTTACAAAATTCATTTCACGGAAATAGACGTATCCACTTTTGGAGGAGGTTTCTGCCCATAGCCGGAGAAACTTTTCCTCCAAAGCATCATTACCTTTAAGGTAATAAAGGTCTGCCAGTTGCATCACGGTACCACAAGCACTTTGCAGCGCTTTTTTGTTTTTTGATAGCTTGTATGCTTTGAGAAGCAAGTGCTTCAGCACGATCATAATCTTCTCTCGCTTTGCATATCATCCCGATGGAAACGATGCAAAGCTCACGATATCCGAGGCTGTCACTGATCTCTTCTGCAATTTTCAACTCGGCGGAAGCCTTCTGCAAGAGGTCATCGGAAGAATTGAATTCTGATTCCCATAACCAGCCGGTAATTCGTGAAACGCTTATCATTGAATGATTTTGAAGCCGGGCAAAGACGTTTGCGGATTCTTCCATTCCTGACACGGCACCTTTAAAATCGAAATTGAGATAGTTTGTGCAGGCTGTATAACGGATTGCATGTGCAAGGGCGTAGTCAGAGGAATATTTTTCTGCAATGACGGCTATTTCATCGGTAAGACGCTGTGTGGTTTTCATGTCTCCCATATGGGAAGAGATACTCTGACATAACGCAAGGCCAATCGCACGCCAGCGGTCATTGACCATGCCTGTGGGATGGGTAAGAATCTGGTTCATTACGATCCCGGCAGTGTCAAGGTCTCCGGAACGGTAAAAGATCATCCCTTTTGCCAGCTTGTAGCTATAGTCCCAGACTGGTTCGTTCAAGCCCATGTGGTCGATTATTTTCAATAAGATTTTTCCAAGGGACAGTTTGTCCAACCAGGCTGATTTTATAAAAAGACTGAGGAGGAGTGTTTTGCGGATATAACTACTTTGTATGAGCGGTCTGAATTTTGGCATTTGTGCAAATATGCTCTCGATTTCTTTGTTGTCGCTGCGCTGCGAACAAATATTAAACATAAGGCCGGAGGTTTTGATCATAAGTGAGTAATCCCCGGCATTTATGGCCAGAAGCAGTGCATTGTGCAAGACCGAGAAGCTTTGATCCATATCAGCGTTCATCAGTGATGCACCATATAAAAACAACAGGCCGGGGGTGGCGTGGATCGTTTCCACTGTAAAATTGCGGATTATTGACGCACCTTGATTCTACATTGCCCGCATCAACATACTTTATACCTTCTGTTACGGCTAGATTGACAGCATCACAAATATGGCCGGCATTCAGCAGGAAAGCTGAAGCCGAAGCGAAATCACCGGTTTTCTGAAAATATTGTGCAGCACGAAGCCGCATATTTTCGATTTCATCTTTGGTAAAAAGGTCTGTGAGGATTGTCTGAAGAGCACTTCTGAATAGAGGGTGGTACCGATAAGTGGGAACTTCAGCCTTTACCTTGTGTGTGAATATGTTATTATTCTCCAAATGATCTATTAAACCGGCTGCATTCTCAATATTGAAGACTTCGTGTAATGCTTCGCAGGTAAAGTCGGATAACAGTGATATCTGCGTCAGATTTTTCTTCAAGGTTGTGTTCAGACCCTTAAGAGCCTCGCCTAGCAAATAATCAAATATATGATGGATATTTTCACCGACCGGCATGTCATCAAGATCTACATACCTGCCGGCAGCCGCATGTGCCAGCATATTTACTCCGGCTATCCAGCCTTCGGCATATTCATATATCGAATGGATCTCTGAGGAATCCATCCTGACCTTATAGTTTTCAACCAGAAGTTTATACACTTCTTCCTCCGAAAAACGCAGCGCCTGTTCACCTATATGGAGGTATTCACCTTGCAGTGCTGGTTTTCTGGATCCAATTCCGGCATCGATTCTGGACATGATAATAAAATGAGAGTTTTGAGGCAGGTTGACCATAAGGTAATCCATTGTCTCAATAATCGCAGAATTGCCTGCAACATGCTGGAAATCATCAAATATAAGATAAAAAGGCGTTTTTTCATCTGAATATCGGGCCCATGTTTCCTGGGCAATTACCGCATTGAGAAGGGATATTCTTCAGCGATATTATCAATACTCGAAAGACTCCGGAATGCATCGGAATACCCGTTTTCAGCGGTGCCGAGCAGCGTTTCTATAAGATGGATATAAAAGACCGGTAAAAAGGAGTCTTCCTTCTCCAGCCTGTACCAATGCATATTTTTGCGTTCCTTTTTCAGTGAGAGCAGCACTGCTGTCGTTTTGCCGAATCCCGCAGGAGCTGTAACCGTTACAATACGGTAATCGGTAATATGCATATTCCTTATCCTGCTTGTGAATAACGCACGGGTTGGTATTTCGGGCACAATAAGCTTGGCTTTTAACAATGGGACATTATTTATCAAGTTATTCATCTTTATACCCCTTGAAAAAGATTAAGGTATTTAACGCTCATTTAACGCTACGGGTTATATCATTAGCATATTACATAAAGGATGCGCACAGGGAGGTGACAATAATTGAACAAGCTTTCCAGTAAGTGTCCGGTGTGTGGACAACCAGCCAATTTGACTGCCGTTGTTTGCAGCAGTTGCGGTTCCAGAACTCCAGGTTGTCTGTCCAGCATGCGGGAAGAGCTCATTCATCCAAAACAACTGTAGATATTGTCGCGCATCATTGTATGTCGAATGTTCACATCCAGGCTGCCGGAAGCAACAACTCATTCCCCCGGACGGTAAGTGCCGGTTCTGCGGTATGAGTATCGAAGGTATACTTTCGGGGTAGTCAATTATAATTTCACAGAATATAACATATTATGTATTTTCCAGATGAATTCATTATAGCATTGACAAAGTACATGTGTAAATGCAAGTATTCAGAATCGGTTTCATAATGTTTCATTTTAAAATATTAATTCAGGAGGCCAAAAAATGAAAAGAAAATTTTTATGTCTTATCTTAAGTTTGGTTATGATGTTATCCCTGGTGCCGGTAATGGTGTCCGCTGAACCCACCATCAGTGCACCTGAGCATTTCGGAGTCTCACACTATATGATTGACTCTTTTTATTACACCTTCAGTGCACCGGATGATTTGAGGACAATTCTCGATAATTCAGCCACTAACCTTGTTGTAAAGGCTCAATTGGATTACAAGCCCGGGAACGGGGACTGGCATTATACCAGCGCATGGGACACGGCGAAATACACTTTGAAAAATACACTCGGTTTCTCGTATAAAAAAGGCGAATGGTACATAACCGGCGGCAGGGAAAAGCTGAGCACCATGTTCCCGGACGATACAGCGGCGCTGAAGTCAGTCATTGACTCCGGCTGGAACATGCCTCCTGTAGCCCTGTCCTTCAGGGTTCGTTTTGTCACATCCCTGGATAACAAAACCTATATCTATTCAGACTGGTCGGATACATATGTCTATTCAAAAGATGCAGTGGAAGATCCGGATGCTTTGATCAACCACGCACCGACGCTGACTTCAGCTACTGTAATAAAAAATTCCGGCGGAATGCCATTCCTCAAGGTGTTGACAGGAAGACTGCCGGGAGAGTGTCAGGACCTGAATGCCATGACAGGTGGTGGTATGAGGACGGAAGTGTGGATGAGGAAAGCCGGTGAAACGGATTTCAAAATAATCAATAATGGCTCCTTCTTCACAAATGAATATATCCTGATCGGTGTTGACGATTACTTCGACAAGAATAAGGCAAGTTACGACGCAGAGGCTTATGAAATAAAGATCCGGTATGTTTTGAACAACCTGGACAAATACCCGCAAGTGGAACGCTCCGATATCATTTACAGCCCATTCTCCAACGTATATTCTCAAAAAATGCCGGCATGGAGCGGTGCTTCCACCTGGGCCACTGCCGAGCTGACAAAGGCTGAAGATATTGGGCTGATTCCCGACATATTGCAAGGTGCGGATATGACCAAGCCCATAACCAGGGAGGAATTCGCCGAGCTGGCAGTGCTCCTGTATGACAAGACAGCGGCAACCTTGAGCACACCAACCAGTCCGAATCCGTTCACCGACTGCGACAATCCACAGGTCCTGAAGGCTCTGAATATTGGTACGACGAAGGGAACCTCGGATACGACATTTACCCCGAGCAAGCTCATAAACCGTGAAGAATGCGCCGCCATGCTATACCGTACCATCAAGGCCATCGCGCCGGATGGTGAATACAGCATAACGGGTGTTAAGGATTTCAAGGACCAACTGGATATTTCAGGCTGGGCGGTAGACGCTACGAAATATATGTATAAGATGAGTATTATAAAAGGAGATGCAGAGGGTAGGTTCATGCCGAAAGCCAATCCCACAGCCTTACAGGCGACAACCTACGGAAAGGCTACAAGGGAAGCGGCCATCCTCATGTCGGTAAGAACCTATGACATACTGAAGTGATATTAATACCTGGCGCAGATTAAAGGCCTTCAGGAAACCAAACCTGAAGGCCTTCGTTATTAGTCCATTTCAAAGGGGTACTTCTCAGGAACATCCTGGTTCAGGCAGCCCAGGTAGAGCGTATCATACCCTATAACGATCTCCTCATCCGTTGGTATTACCATAACCTTTACAGGGAGTGAGTTGTTTACTTTGCCTGTTGCTATTACTATTTCCTGTTTCCTGATTTTATTGTTTTCATCATCAATTACTATATTAAGGTTCTCAAGGAAAGATAGTATTTTCTTTCTGACATAGCCTTCATTCTCACCGATTCCTGCTGTAAATACTATTGCATGGACTCCGGGCAGTGTAGCCCAGTAAGAACCCAAATATTCCGCCACCCTGTAAGCGTATATGGATATTGCAGTTTCTGCAACAGTGTCGCCATCCAAAGCCCTCTGACGCAAATCCTGCATTATGCTGGTACCGGCAAGAGCTATAAGGCCGCTATCCTTGTTCAGTGCTTTAAGTACATGCTTATATGCATCAAGTTCAGACATGCCCTTTTCCTTTACAAGGGAATTTGCCACATGTGATATAAGAGCCGGATCAATATCCCCCGGAGCGGGTACCCATAACAAGTCCTTCAAGCGGGGTGAAGCCCATGCTTGTATCCACGGACCTGCCGTTTTTTATCTTTGTTATACTGCAGCCGTTCCCAAGATGTACAGTTATACCATTGAATTTTTCATAGGGAACGCCCATGAATTTAGCTGCTCTTTTAGATACATACAAATGGGAGGTCCCGTGGAAGCCATATCGTCTTACGCCATAAACCGAATACCACTCTTCCGGAACAGCATATTTATAGACATAATCCGGCATGGAGGCATGAAAAGCGGTATCAAAAACAGCAATCTGGGGCACGCCCGGTAAAAGCCGCATAGCTTCTTCAATACCTGTGAGATTCGGAGGATTGTGAAGCGGCGCTATCGGAATCAGCTCGCGTATGGCATTGATAACATTGTCGTCTACAAGGACGCTTTTACTATATTTATCTCCGCCATGTACCACCCTGTGGCCTACTGCACCTATATTTAAAGCACTTACTCCAAACTTTTCAAACTCCCCCTGAATATAATTGTCAGTGCATCACTGTGGTTATTAATTGGCTGTTGCTTTTCGTTTTTTTCACCCAATACAGCATATTTAAGTAGACTTCTGTCAAGATTGCCTATTTCCTCAACAAGACCCTGTATAAGGGCTCAGTCGATTTTCTGCTTCAAGGCTGAAAACATTGAATTTCAGGGATGAACTCCCACAGTTTAGGGCGAGTATATATTTGGACATTTGTTACCTCCTTAGTATCTTATGGAATGTGCCATTAACAATTTTATCAGTTTACCTTTATAGTAGCAAATGAAAAACTCGCTAAATATTGCACACCGACTTTCAAAGGCCAAAAGGTGTGCATATTGCATAAAATTTATTTAATAAGTATTAAAAATGAAATACTTTAAGAAAAAAAACAAATATGGTATACTCCGATTCATTGGCGGCCGAATGCAAAGTAGATTAAAAAGGCGGATTGGTTAAAAAATGGAACGCAATGGAAGCAAAAGGCTAATCCACTGCATCACATGTCAAAAATCAGCTAATGAAGGAGGGGAGATTGTGGCTATTCAAGTTGGTATCCCACAGGCGGCAATGGTTTCGCTTGCCGACATGGTGGACAAATGTGCAGAAATCAAACCCTGGTATGGAAGTGCCGACACTACTGGCCTACAAGGACGGTCTGTACGGCGGCGTCAATCTGGTCGACGAGGAGGCTGTAGCATGGACCGCTTCCGTTGTCCAGTCGCGGGGAGCCCACTGTTCAATCCTTTGGATCGACGACCCGCAACCGGTACATCAGTGGCGCTTGCCGCCGATTGTAAAAGGCGCTATTGCCGGTGCCGATATACTTCTCAACTTCTCGTCCGACTTGACAAATGAGGAACTGGCGGAGTTTCGGAAGCATATGCACGAGGCGAATACATGGGCGATTCGTATATTCGCCCTGACCGCCCCGCTTTTGATGAGCGAGTGGGCTCAAACGCCATATGAGCTTGTCAGCAAGATCCGCCAGGTGAGTTCAAAGCCCTTTATGAAACATATGTCCGAGTTTGTGATGACAGACCCGAACGGCACGCACCTCGAGGGTTATCTTATCAACCCGGTAAAGCGTGAGGGGATACCCGGAGTGCCATACGGCAAGCCGCGCAAGGAGACGGGCCGCTACGTGCCGTGGCCGGAGTGGCTGCATACGCAGGTAAGATGTCAGGGAGTCAACGGCGTATTCAACTTTAACTGTATGCTCAGTTGGTGGGCGAATCATATCGGTATCCAACCGGAATGGGAAGAGCAGATCAGCATTGAGGTCAAGGATAGCCGCATGGTCAAGGTTTCCGGCGGGCTCGAGGCCGAAAAGCTCAAGCGCTTCCTGGAAGAACTGGAAGGAAAAGTCGGTGATGGCATCTGGAACTTCGATACCTTCCACTTCGGTGTCCACCCAAACGCGAAGGTACAAGAGTATCAGTGTCCGCATATTCTGCATAGACGCCTTATCAATCATTCGCACAGCTCAAATCTGCATTGGCATATCGGCTCGGCGCCTTCCAATGAGAAATATCCCTTTTGGCCGCATATCACCGGCGACATTCGCAATGCTACACTCACAGCCGGCGATACGCTTGTCTATGATAAGGGGTACCTATGCTGTCTGGAAGATCCGGAAGTGCTGGCGGTCGCCGCCAAATACCCCGATCGTCCCGGCTTGCCCGATAGAATACCAATGAAGTAGCTAGCATATTGCATAAAATTTATTTAAGAAGAATTAAAAATGTAATGCTTTAAGAAAATAAACGGTTATGATATCCTCATAACAGTGGGTATTACCTCGATCCATTTTTAGCAATTGCAAAGTAGATATAAAGGCGGATTGGTCAAAAAAAGGAACGCAATGGAAGCAAAAGGCTCATCCACTGCACCGCATGTCAAAAATTAGCGAAAGGAGAGAGGAGATTATGGCTATTCAAGTTGGTATTCCACAGGCGGCAATGATTTCGCTTGTCGACATGGTGGACAAATGTGCAGAAATCAAACCTGGTATGGAAGTATTGATCCTGGCCCACAAAGACGGTCTTTACGGCGGCGATAATCTGGTCGACGAGGAGGCTGTCGCATGGACTGCTTCAGTCGTCCAATCGCGCGGGGCTCACTGCTCCATACTATGGATCGACGACCCGCAAAAGGTCCATGAGTGGCGCTATCCGCCGATTGTCAAAGGCGCCGTTGCAGGAGCCGATCTGCTGATCAGCACTTCATTCGATATATCAACTACAGAGCTTGGTGAGTTTCGGAAGCATGTTGAAGACGCGGGTACCTGGATGGTGCGCATGTTCCCTGTAACCGCACCACTTTTGATGAGTGAGTGGGCTCAAACACCATATGAACTTATTTGCACAATTCGCCATGTAAGTTCGAAGCCTTTATGAACCATATGTCCAAGTTCATTATGACCGACCCAAACGGCACGCACCTTGAAGGTTACACGCTTGATCCGGTAATGCGTCCCGGAATCCCGGGTTTGCCTTATAACTCATACCGAAAGGATGTAAGGCGCGTAGCGTTTTGGCCGGAATGGGTGCACCCGCCAATAAACTGCAAAGACGTAAACGGAGTATATTCCTTTAATTGCATGCTCAGCTGGTGGTCGCGCTTTATCGGTATCCAGCCGGAATGGAATGAACCGATTCGCATAGACGTCAAAGACAGCCGCATTGAAAAAATTTCCGGCGGTTTCGAAGCCGACGCGCTAAAGCACTTTTTGGAAGGAATGGCAGATAAGGTCGGAGATGGCATATGGAGGTTCGACACCTTCCACTTTGGAGTTCATCCAAATGCGAAGATTCAGGAATACCAGTGCCCGAACCTGCTTCATAGGCGCCTGATAGAACATGCACACACATCAAACCTTCATGTACATATCGGTTCCGCACCTGCCAATGAGAAATATGGCTACTATCCACACATCACCGGCGATATTCGCAGACCCACACTCAAAGTCGGTGAGACTCTCGTCTATGACGACGGCTACCTTTGCTGTCTGGACGATCCGGAAGTGCTGCAGGTTGCAGCCAAGTACCCTGACCGCCCCGGCTTACCCGGCAGATAATCTTCGAACCCAATAAGGTTCAATGCAACAGTCCCAAGAAGTTACAAAACAAATAAGATAGGAGAATGAAAAGTGAAAAAATTGAAAAGACTTTCAGCGATTTTTTTGGCCCTTGTAATGATCCTGGCATTCGCAGCCTGCGGTGGAGGCACAACCCCAACCGAGGCTCCTGCAACATCCGGCGGCAGCAATGCCACAGATGTTCCCACTACTCCTACGGGTCCCACTACTGTTAGAATAGCCGTATCAGATGTCGCTTCTGACATTTCTCCATGGGCAGGCACAGCAACGGGACGACACATGATCGTCTACAACCTGTATCAGCCTCTTCTCGAGAGAGATAAGCCCACGGGCGAAACCAAGGGTATCCTTATGGATAAATTCGAGAAGCCCGATGCCACCACTTACAGGGTCACCATTCACGACAATATCTACGACGGTGCAAATAACCACGTAACAGCTGATGACGTTGTTTTCTCCTTTGAGGGTGCGATTGCATCCGGTAACATCTCCGGCCTGAAGTTTATCAGCAGTGTAAAGAAGGTTGACACCTATGTTGTTGATATCGTTATGAAATCTGAGTTGGATTACCAGTTTGCTTCCTCCGTTGGTATGGTTAACATAGTTACTAAGGCAGCTTATGAGGCAAGCCCTGACAAAATGACTACCACTCCCGTTTCCACTGCGCCTTATGAACTCACTGCATGGACTCCCGGCAGCAGCGCCACGTTGACCGCTAAGAAAGACTACTGGGGAGCAAAGCTTGCCGATCCTTCTGTAAAGTCTGCATGGCATTGGTTTGCACAGGGTATCGATATTGCTGAGTTCACCAAGATCAGTGAATCTTCCCAGATGTCTATTGCTCTCGAGACCGACACAGCTGACACAGCACTCTTCGCTACTCAGAACGAGGCAGAGCGTTTCATGAACAAAGACGATTATATCGTCCATGAAGTTCAGGACAGCCTTGCTTATAATCTCTTTTTCAACTGCGGCGAAAACAGCCTTCTTTCCAGCAAAGAGCTCCGTCAGGCTATCTGCTACGCAATCGATGCTGAGGCCGTTAGACAGGCAAACGGCGGATACGGCTCTCTGTGCACCTCTGGCAGCAGCGTGTTCTCCGATAACGATCCCACCTGGGCAAAAGACGGATACTATGATTATAACAAAGATGCTGCTATCAAGCTGGTTGCAAATTCGGGCTACAAAGGCGAACCCATCAGAATCATGGTTTCCAATGCTGACTCAATGCGTACAACAGTTGCCGAGGTCGTTCAGGCTTTCCTGCTTGATGTAGGTATCAAAGCTGAAATCGACCAATACGACAGCGCAACCTTTGCGGCAAACAAGTATGATGAGCCCAGCTACGATATCAGAATCGATACCAACTCCTTCGAGTGTCTTGCAGACCTTTGGAACCAGTTCCTGTCAACCACAGGACACAAGGATGGCAAGAGCTATGCTTACATCAACGACGCGACACTTCAGGGTCTTCTTGATAACCTGACTAAGGCTGACACGTACACTGCAGCAAATATTAAGTCTGCTCACGAGTATATTAAGGACAACGCTTTTGCATATAGCCTCTACTCCAAGATGAACTTCCATGTTTCAAATCCAAGTATGTTGAGGAGTATGTAGGAACTTCCAAGCTTTATCCCAATGTTGGCGCATGGAAATATAACTTCGGTGCTAAGTAGAGCCTTTGTCACATAATTAGATATTGGTTTAGTATGAATTGTAGTATGCCCTATGAATCAGGGTGCTACACCCTGATTCATAGGGCAATTTCGAATTACCGACATTATATGTGGACTAGTTAGTGGGCTGTAACAACTAAAACTTTAATATGAAGTTTTACAAAACATTAGAATGAAGTGTTACAAAACACTAGTGGGCTGTAACAACTAAACTTTTTAATATGTTACAGGCCACAACATCAAGGAGGTGTATTTGTAACACTTCGAATTATATAAAAGAATGAAGTGTTACAAAACACTAGTAACAAAAATACAGTGAATTCAAGAGGCTTTATTATGTGGCGATATATAATTAAAAGGTTGTTTTGGATGATTCCTGTCGTTATAGGCGTTACCGTTCTGATCTTCACCATATTGTATTTTGTCCCGGGTGACCCGGCTCAGACAATACTGGGAAGCGATGCCACGCAAGAGGAATTAAACGAAAAGCGTGAAGAGTTGGGCCTGAACGACTCGTATATAGTTCGTTTGGGTAATTATCTTGAAGATGTTTATTTTCACTTTGACTTTGGCACATCATACATTAGTAATCAGAGCATTTCAGGCGAAATTACAGAACGGTTCCCCCGTACATTGGTGCTGTGCATGGCATCCATGTTGCTTGCAATGTTAATCGGTATACCACTGGGTGTAAATGCTGCTGTTCGACAAGGCAGCATATGGGACACCGGATCCGTGTTTTTGGCACTGGCGGGCGTTTCCATGCCCACGTTCTGGGTGGCCCAGTTGCTTGTTATGTTGTTTGCTCTTAATCTGGGGTGGTTACCTGCAGTCGGGTATACAAGTATTTCTCACTATATATTGCCCTGTGTAGCGAATGCTTTTAATGGACTTGCGATGCAGGCAAGACAGACGCGTTCAGGTATGCTGGAGGTTATACACTCTGACTATATTACCACAGCAAGAGCTAAAGGACTGTCAGAACGCAAGGTCATTTTTGGCCACGCACTCCCCAACGCATTAATTCCGGTTATTACTATTGCCGGAACAACATTCGGAAAGATGCTCGGCAGCACAGTTGTTATTGAGTCGGTTTTCTCAATTCCCGGAATAGGCAGCTATATGATCCATGGCATCAACACTCGTGACTATCCTGTTGTTCAGGCTTGTGTTATCTTCCTTGCCATCATGTTCAGCCTTATTATGCTGCTCGTTGACTTGATGTATGCTGCTATCGACCCTAGAATTAAGGCACAGTACGCAGGAAAGAGAGGCAGGAGCTAATGGCTATATGTGTTAATCAGACCAATATGGAATCCGAAATCAAACAAAAAGAAAAACAGTCTGTTTAAGCAGACCATGAAAAGGCTTTTTGCCAATAAAGGTGCATTTATTGGCCTGATTGTTCTTGTCATCATCGTTTTTCTTTCTGTTTTTGCGTCTCTTATTGCACCCTACGGCTATGCGGAAATTGATATTGCCAACAGATTTGCCGGCCCCTCTAAAGACCATTGGTTTGGTTGCGATGCGATGGGACGTGATATCTTGACCCGTATTCTTTACGGTGGAAAATTCTCCCTTCAGATAGGATTTATTGCTTCCGGTGCTGCTGCCATTTTGGGTGTCATTATTGGGTCAACTGCCGGATTTTTTGGCGGCAAGGTTGATAATTTCCTGATGCGTATTCTGGACGTTATTCAGGCTATTCCAGGTATGCTTTTGTCTATCGCAATATCTGCAGTGCTTGGTAACGGATTGTATGAGACAATTATAGCACTTGCCATAGGAAACGTCTCGACCATGAGTCGAGTCTTGCGAGGCTCTATTCTTACTGTTCGCAAGGCAGAATATATTGACGCTGCTGCCGGAGATAACTCAAGCAACTTGCGTATAATCTGGAAGCATATTTTGCCCAACTCGATATCTCCTCTGATTGTTCAGATAACAATGGGCTGTGCCCACGTTATTCTGGTTGCGGCGAGCTTGAGCTTTATCGGACTTGGTGTGCAGCCGCCCGATCCCGAATGGGGTGCAATGTTGTCTGCAGGACGTAATTATATTCGTGACTACCCCCATATGACATTGTTCCCGGGTATTACCATCATGATGACAGTTTTGTCTTTAAATCTATTGGGTGATGGACTGCGAGACGCTCTAGACCCCAAACAGAAGAGATGAGGAATGCGTATTATGTCTAATAATAATATAAATATGAACGAACCCTTTATCAAGGTTAATGACCTCGTAGTTGAATATTCGTCGGGCGGGGAAATCATTTACGCCGTCAACGGTGTGTCAATTGAATTGCAGCGTGGCAGAACCCTCGGTCTTGTGGGAGAAACCGGCGCCGGTAAAACTACTATTGCAAAATCTATCCTTAGAATTCTATCCTCTTTTGCTGCCACTGTTAAAAGCGGCGAGATCATTGTAGAGGGACAGGATTTGCTTAAAATTTCCGAAAAAGAAATGCAGAAAATCAGAGGCAACAAGATTGCTATGATATTCCAGGACCCCATGACCGCTTTGAATCCGGTTATTACCGTGGGTAAGCAGATTTCGGAGGCTATTAAGCTCCACTACAAGGTCAGCTCAAAAGAAGCTGAAAAACAGGCTGTTGAGATGCTGGAGATGGTTGGTATTACCGGCGAGCGTTATTCCAACTATCCTCACCAGTTTTCCGGTGGTATGAAGCAGCGAGTTGTTATTGCTATGGCTTTGGCCTGCCGTCCTGAACTGCTCTTGGCCGATGAGCCCACAACGGCTCTCGATGTTACCATCCAGATGCAGATTCTGGAGATGATTCGCGATTTGAGAGAGAAGTTTAACATGGCGATGATTCTTATTACACATGACTTCGGTATTGTTGCCGAGGTGTGTGATGATGTTGCTGTTGTTTATGCCGGTGAGATTATTGAATCCGGCAATAAGGAGGATGTATTCATTCATACGGCGCATCCTTACACCAAGGGCCTTTTTGATTCTATTCCTCATATTGATTCAGATGTCAGGCGGCTTAATCCCATTATCGGGACTCCACCCCAACCCTTCTGATTTGCCCAAGGGATGCCATTTTTCTCCCAGATGTCCAAAGGCTACGGACGAGTGCAGGGATCAAGCCATACCAATGACAGAGATCTCACCGGGTCATTTCTGCCGTTGCATCCACATTCAAGAGGAGGGTTAAATTATGAGCACATTAGTTGAGGTAAAGGGCCTGAAAAAATATTTTAACACTCCCCGTGGCATGCTTCACGCTGTTGATGATGTTTCCTTTAAAATCGAGAAGGGTAAAACCATGGGTGTCGTGGGCGAGTCCGGCTGCGGAAAACAACTCTTGGTCGTTTGATGGTTCATTTGGAGGAGAGCACCGACGGTAAGATATACTTCGACGGGAAGGATGTTACTCATGCTAAGGGTAATGAGTTGAGAGACCTTCGTCATGATATGCGTATAATCTTTCAGGATCCTTTTTCATCGTTGAATCCCAGAATGACGATTCAAAGATCTATTCAGGAGCCTCTGCGTATTTCCGGAAGTCCCGGTGAAGAGATTGTTGCACGCACAGAGGAACTGATGAGCATGGTCGGTATTGACAGCCGTCTGCGCCTTTCCTTCCCTCACGAGCTTGACGGCGGTCGTCGTCAGCGTGTAGGTATCGGTCGTGCACTGGCGCCAAATCCGAGGTTTATCGTCTGCGATGAGCCTGTTTCCGCTCTTGACGTTTCCATTCAGGCTCAGGTTCTCAACCTTTTGCAGGATCTTCAGAGCGAGTTTGGTATTACCTATATGTTTATAACTCACGACTTATCTGTTGTACGTCATATTTCCGACGATATCTGCGTTATGTATCTGGGTCAGCTGGTGGAAACAAGCCCGTCCAAGGAGCTGTTCCAAAGGACGCTCCACCCCTATACGAAAGCGCTTCTGTCTGCTGTGCCATCGCTTGACATCTACAAAAAAGCAACCCGCATAATGCTGAAAGGTGAGCTGTCCTCCCCGATCAACCCAAAACCGGGCTGCCGCTTTATGCCAAGATGCCCGTACAGTACTGATGCCTGCAGGGAACCCCAAAAACTGGAGGAGATACTCCCCAACCATTTTGTATCGTGTTGCCGCGTAAGGGAGATCAATGAGTGATTAGAGTGAATGAAGTAAAAACGTGTAAATTCTATCAATGAATTTACACGTTTTTTTAAATTTTATGCTGTTAAATTTTAACGAAAGAGGGTAATTCAATGAGAATTCTGAAAGGCATACCTCAATTATTTAAAAAGCTGCCTGGTGCAACCGGGTCGGTTTTTAGTTTTTTATCAAAACTAAATTTTCTATCAAGCATCCGCGCAAAGCTGATATTGGCATTCATGGTCACTATCATTCCAGTTGTTGTGCTTGGTATAGCTTCATATACTACTTCTTCAGGAGCTGTGAATGATCTTGCCCAGAAGTCCACAATATCTTCCCTTGGAGGGACAAGCAAATATTTTGAAACGGTTATAAAAAACATCGAATATTTGTCTGAGCAGCTCAATACGGATAAAGACCTGAATCGAACCATTTCTTTAAATTACACTTCTGAAGATCCGAATAATATTGAGTACGATGCAAAGTTCAATGATACAAAGGACCGTGTTTCAAAACTTGCACTGAGCAACGACATGATACACAATCTCATGATCATAGGAAGGGAAAAGGCAACAATCTCTACAAGTTTCATGGTTCCTGCTTCTTTTTATTCCATTGATAAATGCAAGGATTCCGATCTTTATAAAAAAATAGTAGAAGCTGATGGGAAGCCTGTCTGGGTATCCATGCATTCCGAGCTTGATAACATGAAAGATGACAAATCATCTGTAAATTATGGAATGTCACTTGTGCGCCTGCTTAAGAATGTCTTGAACGAGCCCGTTGGAATTATTGTAATCGATATTAAGAGCAACAGTCTGAACGATACACTCAATGATATTTCTTTAGGTACAGGTGATGCTTACGAAGTCCACCTGATTTCACCTGATGGAATTGACATAACGCCCAAGACTCAGAGCCCGGAAGATAAAAAACCTGTTGATATTAAGACAACAGGCGGAATAACCGAGCTTGATTTCATAAAAGCAATATCATCAAATGCACTACCATCCGATTCCTTACTCGTAAAGTATAAAAACAAGGATTACCTGATGGCATACTCCAGAGTCGCAGATTCTGGCTATACGCTCGTCGGTCTGATTCCGGAAAGCGATCTTAACGCTTCATCCAACAGAATTAAAACTATTACAGTGATACTTGTAATTTTTGCTGCTGCTATTGCCATTGGCATTGGTTTCTTCATGGCAAACGGAATGGGAACGACAATAAACAGTATTATAAAAGCATCGGAAAAGCAGCCAATGGCGATCTCACAGTTGAGCTTAACTCAAATAGGACGGACGAGCTTGGAGCATTGACAAAGAGTGTTAAAGCAATGATATCAAGCATGCGCGAGCTTATTCAGCATAGTGTGGATATTGCAAAAAAGTTTCGTCCTCTGCAACAACTGTTTCTAATACTTCTCAGCAAGTATCCTCCGTTTCCCATGAGATTTCACGTGCAATACAGGAAATCTCGCAGGGGCGCTGCTGTCCAGGCTTCCGATGCTGAGCAAAGCGTCCAGAAGATGAGCATACTCGCCGAGAAAATAAATACAGTTGCGGAGAATGTCGAATCTATCGAAAACCTTACCCGCGATACAATGAGCCTTACACAACAAGGCATGACTTCAATTGAAGATCTTGATAAAAAAGCCAGGGAAACCAACGAAACAACACATGAGATAGTTGTTGATATACAAGCGCTTGATGAGCATTCAAAATATATTGGAAAGATCGTAAAAGTAATAAGCGGTATCGCGGATCAAACAAATTTGCTTGCATTGAATGCAGCGATTGAAGCTGCACGCGCCGGTGAGGCCGGAAGAGGATTTGCGGTTGTCGCTGACGAAGTCAGAAAGCTTGCAGAGCAGTCAATGAATGCTACACAGGAAATTTCGGGAATAATCAATCAAACGCTCAATCAGACATCAAAAGCTGTCAATAAGGCAGTCTCAACCGAGCAGATAATCAAGTCCCAGAACCAGGCCGTTTTGCAGACTATGACTGTTTTCAAAAATATTTCAGCGTCCATGGAGAAGCTGGAAGGCCAGGTTGAGCAGATAACCGTTGAAATCATAGAAATGGATAAAAACAAGGAGTACGCCATAAATGCAATACAGAGCATATCTGCTGTCTCAGAGCAAACAGCAGCATCCTCCGAGGAAGTAACAGCATCTACCGAGGAACAGCTTTCCAGCATTGAGGAGCTGGCTTCCTTTGCTGAAAAGCTTGGTGAGGTATCAAAACAGTTATCAGAATCAATTTCAAGATTTAAGATCAATTGAGACTCAGGCGAAATGAGGAGTTCATAAAAATCCTCCGTAAGATAAGGAAACATCGCATATGCCCTACAGGTTTATGCGTTGTTTCCATGTTTCCACATAGCACTCTTGGATCAAGTAATAATAGGGCTTCTTGCGACAATGTAATCGATTAAAATCCGTGCATCCTTGCTCCTGGACCTATCCTTATTCCATACGAGAGAAAAGTTAACAGGTATTTTTTCCTTCAATGGGATGATAGCCATCTCCGGGAACGTTTCAGCAAGTTCTTTAGAAAGGAAAGTTCCAGCTTTGCCAGAATACACGAACTCCTTTATAAGCGGTAGCTGAGCCGCGTATAGAAGAGTATTTGGAACCAGACCTTCGTCATAAAAACGCTTTTTAATCTGCTTAGTCATAAACGACTCCTCCTGATTAAGGATGAGAGGTTCGTGTTGAATTTCCGATAGAGACACTGCTTTAACTCCTGCAAGAGGGTGACCGGAATTGACGCAGTAAACAAATTCTGATGATAGAACCCGGTGCTTCTCCAGATTATCGGGAATCGTGTCCGGTTCAACGATTATCGCAGTGACACAGGAGCCGTTATCAAGCATTTTAAACATCATAGCCGAACTGCATTGTTTGACTTCAAGGTTAATGTCAGGATATTCATGATGAAAGTCATCCATTAGGTTGGAAAACAGGTACATTCCGGTGAAATTTGGAATACCAAGACAAAGTCGGCTCAGATGGCTTCCAATGTCAGCCATCTGTACCTCCAGAGCATCAATTCGACTGAGAATGTCTTTAATGTGCTCATAGATATACATTCCTTCTTGTGATATTCTGAACTGTTTATTCTCGCGGTGAAACAATTTTATACCAAATTCCTTCTCCAGATCTTTAATTGCCATGGAAATGGACGGCTGCGATATATGCAACATTTCGGCGGATTTCGATATACTTTTATACTCACATACGGCGGCGAAATATTGCATTTGTATAATGGTCATATCAAGCCCTCCTCTTGGCACTGATTTGGTCGTTGTTTTCAACAGTTTATGAAAATCAATTATATCACATAAGGAGTATCTGTTTAAATATAAAATTTATTTAATTTAAATGATGGTTTTCATATTTTACATTTCAACATTATGGTGCTACGATTAATACGATTTAAACGTAGGCAAAACATCGGCCTAGAGTAAAGATTCGAGGTGATTTTCAAATGAGCGATACAATTATCACTGGTGCTTATGATATGCACATACACACGGGTCCGGATATCATGGAAAGAAAGATGGACTATCTCGTTCAGGCGGAACGTGTGGCGAAGGCAGGAATGGCTGGATTTGTAATCAAAAGCCACTATTTTACCAGTTCATCCTGGGCAAAGGTGGCAAACGAAAGAATTCCGGAATGTCAAACCTTTGGAAGCATTGTTCTGAACAACTCCGTAGGCGGAATGAATCCTTTTGCTGTTGATGCGGTTGCGCGTGACGGTGGGAAGGTTGTCTGGTTCCCTACGGTTGACACCGTGGCGGCAATTAGGAAGACCGAAACCCCCAATAAACAAGAACGACGTCCTCACTGGCTTGATGTTCTTCTCTACAAGCCGATGGAATTACGCTGAAGCCAGTAAGACTTCTTGATGATAACGGCAAGCTTCTGCCGGAGGTAATCGAGGTTCTTGATGTTATAGCGAGGTATGACATGCTTCTCTGCACCGGCCATATCTCAGTGCGTGAAGCGAAGGAACTCGTGAAGGTCGCCCGCGAACGCAAGGTTGAGAGAATTGTCTGTACTCACGTTGACTCCGAGCTCTGCTTTTACGAAATTGAAGAGCAGCTTGAGGTAATAAAGAAGTACGGCGCATACATGGAACATTGCACCAACAGCTTAACAACAGGGAAGGTTACACCGGAAGTATGTCTTGCACAGATCAAGGCTGTTGGATGTGAGCATATTATCATCAGCACAGATTTGGGTCAGCTAAAGCATAAGTACCCGGACGAGGGGTTGCTGGACTTCGCGAACTGGATGCTGGAAAACGGAATTTCCGAAACGGATATAAGGAAGACCATTCGGGACAACCCACGTCAGCTTCTGTTAGGATAGACAAAAATAAGACTAATTATTAAGGAGATGAAACAATGTTTAGTGAGCAGCGTTTATTGGTCGTTTCGGCGCATTCCGCCGATTGGGTGTGGCGCAGTAGTGGAACCATCGCCAAGTATTTGGCGGGCGGAGCTGAGGTATATGTGGTATGTCTTACATATGGAGCTCGCGGAGAGTCGGCACCGTTATGGACGGATCCGAAGCAGGTGATTGATAACGTAAAAAAAATACGGTATCAGGAATCTATGAATGCTGCCAGTGTTTTGGGTGTAACCAATTTTGAAATGTGGGATTTTGACGATTGCATGCTTGAGGTGGAACCAAAAATTCTGCAGAAGCTGAATGAGAAGATCCGCGAAGTAAAGCCCACGCTGATTGTTACCCACGACAAGTGTGATGTAACCAACCCGGATCATGGGTTTGCCAGCGAAATTGTCTACCGTGCCACAATCATGGCCAAAGAGGCTGGAATTGAAAGTGGCGGTCTGAAACAAACGAAGCCTTGCCCGGTTTATGGGTTCGAGGCATCAGAGCCTGAGCGCAGCGGTTTTGTCCCCGCCATATATATCGACATTACTGATTTCTTCGAGAAAAAGCTGGAAGCCATGAAGTGCATCGAAACACAAACAGAGGGACCGTTCATTCACACGAGGCTTAACACGCACAGAGGATGGCAGGCATCGCGAACTATCGGAGACAAAAATATCAAATTCGCTGAGGCTTTCACGATGAGCGACCCGCTTGTTGTATCGGAATTGCCAGTGCGGAATCTTCAAACTTTTTAGTTGGATTGGAAGGAGACTTGCGAAATGGGAGCTTTAACTCCGGAACTTAGAGAACGTCTTTACAAGCTGGGCACCACCAATATTTCTGACGCAATGGATGCCCTGGGATTTTCAAATGTCTGCCAAGGCATTGAGCCGCTATATGAGAGCTGCAAAAAAATTGTGGGTGAGGCGATAACACAGCGCTTCATTCCCACAGATAACCTTCCCAAGCAGAAGCACGGCGGCATGGAGACCATCCAGAATGCCGCTCCGGGAAGTGTTGTAGTTGTTGAAGGCAGCGTCCGCCCCGACATGAACACCTGCGGAGGAATCGCCGCCACAGCGGCCTGTATGAACAATCTTGCAGGCTGGGTATCAGACGGTCTTGTACGTGACGTGGACGAGATCGTTGAACTTAACTTTCCCATGTACTGCAAGGGAAGGACTGTTCTTACTGCCCGCGGACGCTTTATGGAAGCCGCAATCAATGAACCCGTCTGCTGCGGCGGCGCGCTGTGCCGCTTCGGAGATATCGTAGTCGGCGACAAAAGCGGGTTGTGATTATCCCTCAGAAAGACTTGAGGAGGTTACTGCCAAGGCGGAGGTAATCGCCGCCAAGGAAGCAGAGATGATCCGCAGCATCAAGGCAGGAGCGGCTCTCGGCGAGGTAGACAACAAGGCTAACTACGAGAACATGCTCAAAAATTAATTGCAAACTAAAGGAGATACGCAATGGAATTAAAAGATAAGATTTTAGCACCCGAGATAATTGAAGCTTACAAAGAGCTTGACACTACTGAAGTCGCTGATGCGATCAATCGCTTTGGTTATAACACAGGTATGTTTGGGCTGAATTCCATCGTGCCCGGCACGCGAATCTGCGGCCAGGCGTTTACCTGCCTGTTTGGCGTTTGCCAGGGCGGTTTTGAAGGCAAGATGGATTACCTCGACGACGTTCCTGCCGGAAATGTTATTGTCCTTGACAACAACGGCCGGCTGGACTACTCCTGCTGGGGTGACCTGATGAGCCGCGTTGCTCTGCGCAACGGCGTAGAAGGCACGATTGCCGACGGTATCATCAGAGACGTTCCTGACATCCGTGAGATGAAATACCCCACCTTCTCCCGGGCAACACATATGTGGACAGGCAAGATGCATACTTACCTGGAAGCCACACAGGTTCCCGTTCGCATCTGCGGCGTCATCGTCAATCCCGGCGATCTCATCATCGGCGACGACACCGGCGTTCTCAGTGTTCCGTTTGAACTCGCGGAAAAGGTGCTTGCCGCGGCTCAGGAAATTCACGATAGAGAAAAGGTTATTATGAAATTCATTGAGCAGGGAATGCGTCTTGATAAGGCACGCGAGGAGACTGGATATTATTTCCTGCAGGAAGCAAAGAAGGCACAAAAATAAAGGAGAACGCAATGTCTAATGTCGGATTTCGACAATTTACCAATATAAATCGTCCGCACAGATCTGTAGTAGAGCTGTTTGCGGGGATCCCCTCGGCCAATGTAGATGACAATATGAACAGGATTTACGCACTTATAGGGCTTAAACCGTTCAACAGAGTTCCTCTGCTGGGTACTGCCTTTACAGTTAAGGTTCCTGCGGGTAATAACCTGATGTTTAATCGGGCTATAGATCTGGCGCTTCCAGGTGATGTGCTTGTTGTAGATGGCGGTGCGTCAATGGAGCGTGCTCTTTGCGGTGAGATCATGATCAGTCATGCCAGGCAGCGTGGGCTTGCCGGATTTGTGATTAACGGCTGCATCAGGGATGTTGATGCAATTGCGGCGATAGATTTTCCCGTGTACGCGTTGGGACAAAATCCCAACGGACCGCTAAAAGACGGACCAGGGGAGATCAATGTTCCTGTCGTTGCCGGAGGTATGGCAATTTTACCCGGTGACATCCTGGTAGGGGATGCCGACGGCATAGTTGTTGTCAGACCCCGGGACGCGATCGAGGTTGCGGCCAAAGCGGTCAAGCAAAATGAGGGAGAGCGCAAGCTGCTTGAAAGTATCGCAGCCGGAACATGGGACAGAAGCAGCTTTGCTGCCCTTCTGGCTGAAAAGGGCTGCGAAATTATGGACTGATACCAGTTTTCATTAAGAAAGCTGGTGAGCTTCGTGTGCTTCAATAGTGGGCTGTAGCAGACGGCTCTCCGAGCTTTTTGTTGCAGCCATTTTTTACATTTTATTTTCAAAGGAGTGAGTATTAATGAGAGCCCTTATGACAGGTAACGAAGCGGTTGCCCGTGGTGTTTGGGAGGCTGGCGCCGGATTCGCGGCCGCCTATCCTGGCACGCCAAGCACCGAGATTCTGGAGAATCTATCCCAATATGACAAGAAGGACATTATAGCCGAATGGGCACCCAACGAAAAGGTCGCGCTTGAAAGTGGCTTAGGTGCTTCAATGGCAGGACTTCGCAGCTTTGTGTCCATGAAGTGCGTGGGCGTGAACGCTTCGGCAGACCCGTGGATGTGCATGTCCTACACAGGCTGTAACGCAGGCATGGTTGTTGCTGTGGCGGATGAGCCGGGACAGCAGTCGAGTGGACAAACAGCGCAGGACAATCGTTCGTTTTTTAAGTTTGCGAAATACCCGTTCTTCGAGCCGGCCGACAGTCAGGAAGCAAAGGATATGGTCAAGGAAGCATACCGTGTCAGCGAAGCAGCGGACACGGCAGTCGCTATTCGTATAACAACGCGTGTATGCCATTCAAAGACTATCGTTGAGCTTGAGGACAGGCAGGAGGTTGCGCCGCGTGATTACGAGCGTAACCCTGCAAAATATGTTCCCGTACCGGGACATTCTCCCGCACTTCTCGCAAAGGTGCTCAGCAAGGCAGACAGACTCAGAGAATATTCTGAGAACACGCCATTCAACCGCGAGGAAATGTATGATACAAAGCTTGGTATCATCTGCACCGGCATAAGCTACTGCTACGCAAAAAGAGGTTTTCGGGGAAACCGCATCATACCTAAAGCTCGGCTTCTTGAACCCGATACCAATGGATAAGATCAGGGCATTTGCAGAGAAGGTAGATGAACTATATATAATTGAGGAAACTGACCCGATTATCGAGGATGAGGTGCGTCTGGCTGGGATCAAGTGCCACGGCAAGGATCTTCTGCCAAACCATGGTGAATTGCTGCCTGATGTTCTACGCGAAAAGCTATTAGGCAAAGCTTTGCCCAAAGCAGATTTTAACCGCGGCAAGATCGTTCCCCGCCCGCCGATGCTGTGTGCAGGATGTCCGCATCGCGGCTTTTTCTATGAACTGGGGAAAATAAAAAATACTATGGTTTCCTCCGATATAGGCTGTTATACGCTTACATGGGGTGAGCCTTTCCACACTGGGGATTCCGGTATATGCATGGGCTCAAGCCTTAGTCTTGGTCACGGTTTTCAGCAAGCCATGGATAAAAAGGGCGGAGATACAAAAGTGGTTTCCGTTCTCGGCGACTCGACCTTCCTACATACAGGCGTACAGTCATTGATGGATGCTGTGTATAACAACAGCAGCACCGTTAACGTGATTTTGGACAACCGGATCACTGCGATGACCGGGCATCAGGAGAACCCTTCCACAGGTTTTACAGCGCAGGGTGATGCAGCTGTGGAGGTAGACATTCCGGCTCTCTGTAGGGCATTGGGAGTAAAGAATATTGTGACAATAGACCCCAACGACCTCAGCGCGGTGAAAAACGCATTGAAGGAAGCGCTGGCGCGTCACGGAGAAGGACCTTCGGTCATTATTACCCGCTGGCCATGTGCCCTGAAGAAATTCTCGCAAGCCGATAAAGCAGAATTTCCGAATCTTTTTAGAGATAAGTATTACGTTGATGAAGAAAAATGCATAGGCTGCAAGATGTGCTTGAAGGTAGGCTGTCCGGCGATTACATTCAACGCAGGCACGAAGAAGGCTAAAATCGGCGGGGATTGCTTGGGTTGCTCAGTTTGCGTCAGGTTGCCCCCGAAAAGGCAATCGTTAAAAAGGAGGTACGAGTGTAATGACAAAGAGCATTTTACTTGTTGGAGTTGGCGGACAAGGCACTATAACTGCCAGTAAGCTGCTGACACTCGGCCTTCTGGAGGCAGGCTGCGATGTGAAGATGAATGAAATCCACGGAATGAGCCAACGCGGCGGGTCGGTCTCATCAGACGTACGCTACAATGAAACAGGGAAGGTTGACTCTCCAGTGATTAGCCGTGGAGACGCCGATATTATGGTGTCCTTTGAGGAGATGGAGGCGCTGCGCTGGTGTGACCATGTAAAGCCTGACGGCGCTATTGTTGTTAGTACGGAGCGTATTGCCGGTCTTCCGGTAATAACCGGGCGCATGGAATATCCGGAGGATATTGTAGGCGAGCTTGAGAAAGCTGTAAAGACTGTTTTTGCCATCGACGCTCCCGCCGAAGCAGCAAAAATCGGTAATAGCAGGGTTACAAATGTTATACTTCTCGGTGCGATTGTGAAATATATGGGACTTGAGAATATAGACTGGCACAAAATCATACGAGAAAATGTAAAGCCCGCCTTTATTGAATTGAATATTAAAGCTTTTGAGCTGGGCAAAACTCTAATTGGCCAATAGCCATTGACAGAAATCCCGCAGTCGGCTATGAATGGCATCACCGTGGGAGTCGAACGGCTCCGCCAACCAGTTACACCAAGAATAAAAGGAGGAATTTTTGATGTCTCAGGTACATGAAGTTTCGATAGTGCTCGATACATATCCGAATACCCGCGCGATTAAGGAGGGCGAACTTTCAAGCCCTTTAGTCAAGCTGAATTTTACCGAATATAAGCCCATCAGCAAGGCCTTTGATGTTATGCTTGAGGATCAGCCTTTCGATGTGTGCGAAATGGCCCTTGGGACATTTTTGCAGGCTCTTGATGCCGGAATACCGATTAAGCTTCTGCCGGTAGTCATGGGCGGCGAGTTCCATCACGGCAGTCTGTGGTACAATCCTGAACTCGGCCCTTTAAGTCCGTCGGATCTTAAAGGCAAGCGCGTTGGAGTGCGGGCCTACACCCAGACCACCGGCCTGTGGGTGCGCGGAATCCTTCAGGAGCAGTTTGGAGTGCCGTCAAACGAGGTTACATGGGTTACGACAGAAGCCCCGCACGTTGCCGAATACAAATGCCCGACCAATGTTGAGCTTATGGAGGGCGCAGATCTTGCCGAAATGGTTCGTTCCGGCGAACTGGCAGCTGTTATCATGGGAACTAAGCAGGGTGGTCCTAAGGGGCTTGAGAAACTCATCCCGGATGTGGACGGCTCAATTGCGCAGTGGTATAAAAAGCACCAGGCAGTGCCGGTCAACCACATGGTCGTCGTCCGCGATAATGTGGACCCCGTCGTTGTTAAGGAGGTTTATGGCCTGTTGTGCAAGGGGCTTGAGCTGGCGTACCCTCCGGCAGACCGGAAAGAGCCGTTTGCACTGCGTTGCGGCATTGAGGACGTATGGAGTGCCGTTGAGCTTTCCATGCAGTATTCCTTTGAACAGGGCCTTACTTCCCGCATATTTGAGGTTGGCGAGGTTTTTGATAGAACGTTCCTCACGGTATAGAGGGAAGCGCGGTCAATGCGTCGGTAGCTGACCTTTGCGTTTACAGGAAGCTCAGGAATTCAGTGCGATGTTCCGGAGGAAAAAGCCCTTCATGGCGACATCCTGCTGCCCTTACATGGGCGGTGTCGGGTTTTTGAGGCAAAGGGTATTAATCTCAAGCAGGTACCGGATGGCGAACCATTTAAAGAAGCCAGCGCGGCGGGGAGGGGATTTTCCGTCAGCGGAGGAGTTGCTTCAGCCGTCAGACAGGCCATTAATCATGTTGAAGAAAGACTGATCCGTAAGGAATAGGAGAAAAAATATATGGAAACTAATCTTTTCGCAGCCTGCATCTGCAGTCAGGCCGCGAGAAACTCGTGATGGAGCTGTCCCCGGTCACCAAAATCTGGAACCGGCGGTTTCTCTGCATCTTTATCGCCAACGCACTGTTATTTCTCGGACAGTATATGATCCAGTCGCTGATCACGAAATATGTCTATACCCTTGGCGCGCCTTATACAGTCGTGGGGTTTGTGGCCAGCGCTTATGCCATAACTTCACTGATGTTTAAGATGATTTCCGGTCCCATCATCGACACATTTCGTAAGGAGCGCGTACTGTCGGTTTGCACTGTTAATCATGATGCTTTCTTTCTCTCTGGATATGGTCTTGCCGAATCTTTGCCGCTCATAATTGCGTTCCGATTGTTGCAGGGCGTTGGGCATGGCATTCACGGCTACCTGCTATTCGCTGGCGCTCGCCACCGGCGCGTTGCCTCCAGAAAAAATAGGCGCGGGGATTGGTACGTTTACACTGGCGCAAGCCGCCAGTCAGGCAGTTTCGCCTGCCATTGGCCTGTGGATCGCGAACAACTTCGGCTATAACACCACCTTTCTGTTCGCTGCGATCATGGTGCTTTGCGCCATTGTAATGACATTCACGGTTAAAAGCGAGCCATCTACTGTAAAGAAAAAGTTACGAATCTCACCGCACAATATTATCGCCAAGGAGGCCATTCTCCCCAGTGTTTTAATGACGCTTCTAGTGAGCTGCTTCTGCCTGATCAATTCCTATATGGTCATTTATGCAGCCGAGCAGAACGTGTGGGAATATTGGCTATTACTTCACTAGGTACGCCTGTACCATGCTCCATTACGCGACCGCTGTTAGGCGGCCTGTCAGACCGGTTTGGCTTCCAGCGGGTTATTATTCCCGCACTGCTTTGCTTTGCGGCGTCGTTTTTCCTCATCAGTATCGCTACCAGCCTGCCAATGTTTTTGCTTGCAGCATTTGTGGCCGCGTTTGGTTTTGGCGCATCCTCCCCGGTGATCAGTGCTCTGTGCATGAAAAGCGTTCCACCGGAACGCAGGGGAGCCGCCAGCAGCACCAGCTATATTGGCTTTGACCTGGGCAACCTGATTGGCCCCACTATCGCCGGTCTTGTAGTTACCGCCGGAGGCTATGTTCTTATGTGGAGAGTCATGACACTTCCCATTTTTGTGGCAATTGCAATTGTGCTGCTTTTCCGTGGAAAGATCAAGCAGATGGAAACGGATTTTCAACCCCACTAAACCAGTGCAAAGAGATAACCAAAGAGATAACCAAAGAGATAACCAAAGAGATAACCAAAAAGATAATCCAAAAAAATTATGAGTTACAGCTCACCTTCGAGAAGCAGGTACTTTGTCACATAAATTTTGCCTAATAAATCATAGAAAACGCGTATTATACATTTAAAAACGGCTGTTATATAATTCAATCTACTAAAGAGTAAGATCAATATTGCAGCTAAGGCACGCAAGCAGAATATGAATTCAGCTGTTGTGGTACGTATCACAACGTTTGCGGATAACAAATCATAGGGGATCAATAATGGAAGAAAAAATCTTTACGAACTGCACTGTTGGAGGCGCGGTTAAGGTTTATGTTGAAGACGGACGTATAAAGCGGGTGCGTCCCATTGTACTTAATAAAAATGATGCGGAAGCTTGGAGTATTACGGCAAGGGGGCAGGTTTTCACGCCTCCGAGAAAATCAACACTCGGCCCAATGGTATATACGGAAAAGCAACGCGTTTATGAAAACCGAGTATCATATCCGCAAATCCGGGTGGATTTTAGTGATCCGAATGGCGAACGCAATCCGCAAAACAGGGGGAAATCGGGCTATCGCCGGGCCACCTGGGAAGAAGCATTGAACATAGTATCGGAGAAATCAAAAGGGTACAGGATACATATGGTAAAAAAGGAATCGCTTACAGCCATGTACCGGCTCCCATCATAATTGGGGTCTGATGGGCTATAAATGAGCGCATTCTGTTCGCTTTTTCAATATGATCGGTTATACGCAGATATTCGACAACCCTGATTCATGGGAAGGCTTCCACTGGGGTGCGCCTCATGTATACGGTTATTCATGGCGCCTGGGCTGTCCTGAGCCCTATGATATGCTTGAAGACTGCCTCAAGAATACAGACATGATAGTTCATTGGGCAAACGACCGGATACCATCAGGGAGGCTATAACGGACAGGAAACAGCAATCTGAAGTGAATGGATGAAAGAGCTTGGAATAAAATGGTTTACATTGATCCATTCTGCAATTTCACAGCCATGAAGGATGCTCTCAAAGTGGATCGCACCCCGTCCGGGTACGGATGCTGCAGCTTGCAGAGGCAATTGCGTATGTATGGATGACTGAAGGAACCTATGAAAAGAACTTCATAGAACTTAAAACGCATGGATTTGATGCCTGGAAGACGCATATTCTCGGTGACGAGGATGAAATACCCCGTACTCCTGCCTGGGCAGCGGAATTGACAGGAATAGAGGAAGCACTTATTTGGGCTCTGGCAAGAGAATGGGCAAAGAAAAAATACCGATTCCGGTTCGCGGAGCGCGTGGCGCTGGGGCGGTGCGCACATCGTACCGCATATGGAGCATGAATGGGCGAGACTAATGATTTTCCGCCGCAATGCAAGGTCTCGGAAAGCCGGGAAACAATCTATGGGGAGCTCAGATGGGGTCTCCGGTTGACAGCAATTTCTATTTCCCTGCATATGCAAGATCCGGCAGGAAGCATAGCCCGTGCTCCGATATGCAATATCGAGTTTGTAAACCCGGTACGGCAAAAGCTTTTCCGTACATTGGTTCCGAGCGCAATACTCAACGGCACCATCAACTGGATGGGTGACGGCTTCTGCGGAAAGTCAGTAATGCAGCAGTTCAATAAATATGAATATCCGATGGAGAGTCATTCGGAGGTTCATTTGCTTTACCGCTATGGAGGCTCCTTTATGGGGACCATGAGTGAAACAAACGACTGGATACGCATGTACAAGAGCCCAAAGCTGGAGTGCGTTGTCAGCCAGAGTGTCTGGTGGGATCCAGAGACAAAATATGCGGATGTTATCCTTCCTGCATGTACCAGCTTTGAAAGGGAGGACATCAGCGAGGCAAGCAATCCTGGGGGATATTCAAATCATGGCTTTACGGGCGGTAACTACCGCATAGTATTATATCAGCACAAGTGCATTGAACCGGTGGGAGAATCCAGATCAGACTATGATATTTTTGCTGATCTTGCAGAAAGATTAGGCCGTGGTGAGGATTATACCGAAGGTAAAAGCGTAGAGGATTGGATAAGGCGTTTCTACGATATATCAGATATGACCAAGGTAATGGCATTTGAAGAATTCAAGGAGCGTGGGTATTATATTGTACCTGTTCCTGAGGATAAAAAGTCTACGCCTGCCTTCCGCTGGTTTTATGAGGACAGGGCCTGCGATACGCCTGATACGCTGAATCCGCTGAAAGGAACGGATAAAGCGCATTTGCTGGATACGCCTACAGGTAAGTTGGAATTTGAGGCAGAGAGCCTTAAAGCTAATACGCCATATGATAACGAACGTGCTCCTGTCGCCAGATACCAGCACAGCTGGGAGGGCCACAAGTCGCCGCTGTTTAAAAAATACTCGCTGCACCTTATAAGCCCTCATCCCCGTTACGGCTACCATACTCATTATGATGCGCACAGCGATTGGCTTTCGGAGATACCGGAACACCGTGTGCTTAAAGAGGACGGTAATTACTACCTGACGGTAAGGATTCATCCTGAAACAGCTAAAGCCAAGGGCATTAAGGATGGGGATATAGTAGATATGTATAATGACCGCGGAGATGTGCTTGGTGTTGCAAAGCTGACTGAGCGTGTAAAACCAGCTACCATACATGCATATTGTTCATCGGGCAGATATTTTCCGATTATTCCGGGCGAGCCCAGTGCGGATAAGGGCGGATGCGTAAACATACTCACCAGCAAGAGAACACAATCAAAATATGTTCCTGGGTTTGCACCTAACTCAACCCTAATCGACATAAAAAAATGGGAGGGGTTAAAATGAAAAAATATGTAATGATTGTAGATGTTGAAAAATGTAATCAATGCTATGCTTGTTCCCTGGCTTGCAAGGACGAGCATTTCGGAAATGATTTTACGCCGGTTTCTGCACGCCTATACAGGAGTTAGACGAACATTAGGTAAATATTTTTGATTTACTCCGCGGACCATTAAAATGTGGCCCTGCGGAGTTTATTTTAGATTACATTTTAAGGAGGTGAATTAATGGACTCTAACAAAGCAATTACATACAAAGAAAAATTGCTCACGCCAGATTTTATATTAATACTGCTGCTGGCGATAATTAACAGTACAATTGTTCACTCGTTTACAACCATACTACCGCTATTTACAAAAAAACTTGGAGCAAACAATGTTATTGCCGGCTTGATGGTAACGGTTTTTATGGTTGCCGCGATAATTGTCCGCCCATTCTGGGGATATCTGAGCGATATAAAAAGCCGGCGTATGGTAGTCATTATAGGAGCTGTTCTGGTGGCGCTGTCGTTATCCGGATACAGTTTTGCAAAAACGGTAACAGTACTGTTGGTTTTACGCTTTATACAGGGATTGGGATTCTCGGCAAACACAAATACTACAGCGACCATGGCGGCTGATATTATACCCCCGAGCCGCTTATCCGAAGGAATAGGCTATTATGGCATGTCAAGCGTGCTTGCAACAGCAATTGGACCACCTGTTGCTGTGTTTGTGATGGAGGATTTCGGCTTTGATGCTTTTTTCAAAATCTGCAGCGTAGTAGGTGTTATATGTATCGTTATTGCCAGCCTGGTAAGATATGAAAAAAAGTTACCTGCCAGGAAACCCGACGAGGGAAAAAAGAAGCTGGTGCTTTATGAAAAAGGTTCAGTACATGTATCCTTTGTACTTTTGTTTGTTGCATTAGGGGTAGGTTCGATTGCGGGTTTTATTCCACTGCTTTCCATCGATCGGGGAATTGCCAATTATAAGCTTTACTTCCTTGTTTACGCGGCAGCGCTTACGCTTACAAGAGTAACAATAGGTAAGGTGAGCGACAGGAAAGGACCGGAAGTCGTTATCGTTCCCGGTATAATTTGCATATTTTTGGCCTTCATAGCGTTTGCGGCGGCGAACAGTCTGCCGATACTTCTGGTTGGAGGCGTTTTGTTTGGATTTGGCTTCGGCACAGTACAGCCTATGCTTAATGTGCTTGTTATACAAAGATGTCCGAAGGATCGCCGCGGGGCTGCAAACTCTACATTTTACAATGCAATGGATTTGGGGGTCGCATTAGGTGCTGCCATTGCCGGGGTTATTTCGCAGTATTTCGGATATACGGTCCTCTATATTTTCTGTGAAATATATGCACTGATGGCATTTATTATATTCTTCACACTGGTTAAAAAGAATAACATGAGAAGGAGAAAGGAGTCAACATGAAAATACTGGCCTTAAATCCTGGATCAACATCTACTAAGGTAGCGATCTTTGAAGACTCAAAGGAAATAATGAGTAAGTCCCTTTCACATTCCAGGGAGGAGTTGTCGGCATTTCCGACATGGCTCGATCAGATGGACTTCAGGTACAATCTCGTTATGGACTTTCTGAAAGAATCAGGCTATGAGCCCGGAGTGCTTGATTGCGTAATTTCAAGGGGTGGTTCACCGCCAAATGTCAGCTCGGGAGCTACTGTAATAGGAGAACGTCTGATAAAGGCGCTGCAGGAAAGGCCGAAGGAGCCGCATCCCGCTTCACTTGGGCCGATAATTGCTGCAAAGATTGCAGCTAATGCAGGAAAACCAGCGTATATATATGACCCGATTACCTCCGACGAGCTCAACCCCCTGGCTAAAGTATTTGGAGTAAAGGGAATAGAGCATGACAGTATGTGCCATATACTGAACAGCCATGCAATGGGCATAGCTGTAGCGAAGGAGCTGGGACGTCCCTTTGAGGAAATGAACCTGATAGTGGCACATATAGGCGGAGGTAACTCAGTCTGCTTCTGGTCGAAGGGGCATCCGACAGATACGATACCCGGTGACGCAGGTACATTTTCATCCGAGCGTTGCGGTTTTATAAGATCTGAGAGGCTTCTTGCCCTTAGTAAGGAATACGATGAAAAGACAATTATGGGATGGTATCACGGCAAGGGCGGCATGGTATCGCTTCTGGGTACCAATGACCTCAGAGAGGTTATAAGCATGATTAAGGACGGAAACGAGGATGCGTTGAGATACATGCAGGCTATGGCCTATCAGCTCTCCAAATCGATAGCATCAATGTTTCCCGTTACATGCGGCGAAGTGGACGGAATTATTATCACAGGTGGAGGAGCATATTGGGAAGGTATGGTTGACGAAGTAAAGAAGAGGCTGGCCTACCTGAAGGTTCCTATTTATATCAAGCCTGGAGAAAATGAGATGCAGTCTCTGGCAGAGGGTGCATACCGCATTATGCGCGGCGAAGAAATCGTTAATGAATATGAAGGATAGGAAGGGATAAGGAAAATGGAACTACATAGCTTTGAAGAAATATTGAACATGTCGTCCGGCACGGGCAGGAAAAGCGTAATGGCGGTAGCGGGCGCAGGCAAGGCGGCTGTAATTGACGCAATAATGGATGCAGTGGAGAGAGGCGTTGTTGATCCGATACTTGTCGGTGAGCCAAAGGACATACGTGAGCTGCTTGAGGAACGCGGGAAAAAACCATCGGATTTTAATATAGTAAAAACTGCAGAAGGGCAGACGCCTGCTGAAACAGCTGTAGAGTTAATAAAGGAAGGCAGCGCGAACTTCCTGATGAAGGGAGCGGTGGAGACATCTGATCTTCTAAGGCCTGTAGTGAAAAGAGAAAACGGGCTGAGAACCGGAAGAGCCATATCCCATGTTGCTTTCTATCATTTGCCTTTTTACCATAAGCTGATAGTAACAACAGACGGAGGTGTATGCGCATACCCTGACCTTGCCATGAAAAAGGACATTATCATGAATGCTCTGGAAGCGTTGCATCTGCTGGGCTATGAAAAGCCGAAGGTAGCAGTGCTGTGCTGCAAGGAAACTGTTGACAAGAACATGATAGAGACACAGGATGCATATGCGCTTAAGGAAATGAGCGAACGCGGCGAATTGGGAAGCTGCATTGTGGAGGGCCCGATATCCTATGATCTTGCAATGAGCAAGGAAAGAGCGAAGCTTAAGAAATACGACTGCCCATATTCCGGAGATTTCGACATGCTGGTGGCCCCGAACATCCATGCGGGGAACATACTTGGCAAGTGCCTTGAGATACTGCCGGGTGTAACCATGGCCAGCTACGTGGCCGGAGCGAAAATACCGATCGTGCTGACATCACGTGCGGCACCGGCAATGGAGCGGCTGACCTGCATAGCCCTGGCCGGCATCATTGCAGCGCGCAGGGCTAAGGATTAAGGGTGCATAAAGAGCAAAAAATGAGCTGTTGCGGAGAGATGTAAATACAAGTAGAGGCTAATCAATTTGTGGGGTGATAAAATATCACCCCATGTTCATTTTACAGGCATAAAAGTTCTGAAAAACAGGTGATAATGCACAAAAGCAAAATGAAAAAGTCTCCGAAACCGCTGTTACCAACGATTCCAAAGACTTTTACGTGGTCGGAGTGACAAGACTTGAACTTGCGACCTCTTGCACCCCAAGCAAGCACTCTAGCCAAACTGAGCTACACCCCGTAACGCATTAGAATTATAGCATACATGATTTTATATGTAAAGCTAAAAAAGTAACGATTGCGCAAAAAACATTATATGGAAGTTAATTGGAAACCCTGCTCGCTGCAATTGCTGATGATACTGAAGCTGAGGATGATTCCTCTGCTGTTGATCTTTGTTGCGCTATAAGAAAAAGGTTGCCGGATATAGTTGATATAAAGGTTGCGAGTGTTAATATATCTTCTGTTTCAAGTCCTGAAGATATGATTATGGCAATCACCGAAACCAGCAGTGTGGATTCTTCGGGGGACAGTTTTTCCAGCATATTTTTGGATTCTCCCTTGCGTCTTTAAATAACTGTCTTTGTTATCATATTATTACCGGGAATGTTCTTTTGTGAAAAGTATGTTATTATAGAGCAAAAGGGGGGGGATTCTTGATATTTACTATCAAAACGGTTCGCAAAACCATCCTGATAACACTGGCTTTTATGTTGATGATGGCCATGTCATCCTGTGGGAAAAATTCATCAGAAGCAGGGCAATCATATACATCAGATACAGCAACAATTGCAACAAATACTGCTGGTACTGAGACGGATAATGTTGATTCTGCGGATGGCAACAGCTCTGAGGGGGCTGATGAAAATACTGCATCAAACAGTGCCGACGGTTCTTCTGCGGGTGGAGACACAACGGTATCAGATATCGGTGGCACAGCCAACCATGAACTGCTCAATAGCGCCAGTGTTGACCTTGACAATGATGGCCACAATGAACAGATTGAGGCATACCAGATTGATATATTGAGCAGTGACGGTCAACCCACGGACGAGATTGAGGGGCTTCTCATCATAACTGGACAGGATAAAAAGGTGCAAATTCCTTTTATGAGAAAAGCCAAAGGTTTTTCAGGCTTGATGTCGGGTATGGAATTTGAAGACCTTGACAGGGATGGAGCAAAGGATGTTTTTATAATCATTCCGGGCGAAGGCGCTTCATTTGCATATAACTATTTTTTCATGTATAACTACAAAACAGGGAAATCGCATTCCTTCAGCAGCGATGAAGACCTTTTCAGCTTTGCCGGCAGTTTCTACTTCAAATACAAGGGTGGGGGAGCACTGGAGATGAAAAGCACCCTTTATGGTTTCACCGCTGATTTTGACATATCGGACAGCCTTCTCTATGAAACAGACGATACAGCAAACAGCGCATACGGAACTGCATATATTGAGCCTGTACCGGTTGAGATCAGTGCGGATTCAACACTTGCACTGGTCAGGGCAGCTGACGGATCAGCAGAGATAAAGGTTCCATTGCCTGTTTTCGGGCTTGCAACGGTGGATATGATCGGAGAGGTTGATATATATTACATAGTTGATGAGAACTTCAAGCCAGTAATGAAGCGGGCGGAAATCATGGATTTTGACAAGGGTGGCATTTCGAAAATCGGCGCTGTCAAATTGTTAACTCAATAATTTTACCAACGATATAAAGGGCTACAATTAAACCAAAGGAATTATTAAATGACTGTCACAGGTATCAAAACCACCTTGTGACAGTCATTTTAATATAAGACTAATCTAGTCGGTAAGAATATTCATCTCTCTGAATACTAGTCGGTAAGAATATTCCTGGTAATCTCTCTGAATATTTCCGTATGTCTGTCGATGTCGGCTTCTGTAGTTTGTACGGCTATTAGGGCCATGTTGTGGAAAGGTGTCATCAATATGCCTCTGTTCAGGGTTGCAAGGTGCATATATTGATCAAGCTCAAAATCAGCGGTGGCGGCGGCTTCAGAGCCATTTCTTGTTGGGTTTTTCCTGAACCAGTACTCTGTCCTGCAGCCAAGCTGTGTAGTATTCCAGGGGAGGTTGAATTCATATATAACACTTTGTACGCCCTGATTGAATCGTGTTGCCAGTGGGATTGTTTTTGCATAAGCTTCCGGTGTAAGAATATTATCAAGGGTAGCTCTCATGGCTGCCATTGTAAGCGCGTTTCCGGCTAGAGTACCACCTATGCCGCCGGTATCGCACAACTCCAATTCAATCATACTGGTAACCTTTGCAGCAACCTCTTCGGTCATGCCGTAAACGGCGGATGGGATTCCGCTGGCAATTGCCTTGCCTACAGTCAGCATATCGGGTTTTAACGAATATGCTGCTGTATAGCCTCCGGGTCCGGTACACATGGTATGTGTCTCATCAATTATAAGCAGTGTGCCGTATTTTTTGGTTAATTCCCTTAAAGCATCATGATAGCCGGGATCGGGATGGACTATGCCGATGTTTGTCATTACCGGCTCTGCGAGTACTGCCGCAACATCACGGTCCTTAAGAGCGGCTTCAAGTGCGGGGATGTCATTCCACTCAATCACTTTCGTAGTGATGCCGGGGTCCACCTGAGGCCCGATGTTTCCATCCCTGGGACCGACACTTCCGTCAGGCTTTATTGTGGCAAAGGATTCATCCACACTTCCATGGTAGCACCAGTTGTAAACCAGTACCTTGGACCTGCCGGTTATCATGCGTGCCAATCTGAGGGAGAATCTGTTTGCGTCGGTTGCGGAGACTGTAAACTGCCAGTAGGGAAGCCCAAATCTCCTCTGGAGCTCTTCGCCAACATATATTGCATCTTCGGTAGGAAGCATGAAAGTTATACCCTTCCTGACCCTTTCGATTATCGCGTCGACTGCAGCGTCCGGAGCATGGCCGGTCATGGCGCCGGTATCGCCCAGGCAGAAATCGATGATATCATGACCATCCGCATCCGTAAAATGTGAGCCTTTAGCATTAACAACCGATAGGGGGTAACTACCTGCCCATTTGACCATCCAATTCATAGGAACACCTTGAAGCAGGCTTTTTTGAGCCTTGATAAAAAGCTCCCTGGATTTCGGGTTGTTAGCCTCGAACATTTGAATTTCTTTTTGGTATTGTGCTTTCAGCTTGTCCCTGCTGATCATATCATCCCTCCATTGCCCTGAAATAGTTGCATTTTTTGTTGCTTGAAACAGTATTATAATGATTCTATCATGGAGAAAAACTTAAGACTATGTATCAATTGGATAATGATTATTGTGAGTTATTAATAAGTGATGGATGGATATTTGTATCCTTATTATTTTGAAATAAGTCAAGACAAAAAAAACCGGCTATTGCCGAGTTTTTTTGTCTTTTATCTTTCTATAATATTCACTTATTCTTTGCTCCCAGTACAATATATGCATATCCCAAAATTATGTTAACAATGAAATGAGTTAACAAAAATGGCAAACCTCCGAATTGATGTGTTCTATATACATTATACCATAAAACCGGTATGATGTATTGCGCAATATGCTGATTTTGCTGAGTTTGCAGAGTTTTCGGACAGTCTGACCAAAGGATCACTGAAGCATTATTTTTCAGTGCTTCTTTATTTTTGAAAAAAGCCATTGCAGTAGTGCCCATAGGATATCCGTTATTCCGGTGGACGTGGGAAATATTCTTTTATAACATCCAGGAAAAATTTTGAGCACGGATTTTTGCTTTGCTTGGGCCATGCGCAGACATAATCCATTTCGTGGCCTTCTGGATCAAGGGGTACGACGTCGACCGCATCCGTCAGGAAAGCTTTTGTCAGACCCTTTGGAAGTATGGCAACGCCGAGCCCGGAACCGACCGAGAGCAGAACCGATTCAGCCTTATCATATCGATGTATTATCTTCGGAATTGTGTGGTGTGCAGCGCAGACTGCCATGACTTCGTTGTAAAGATGGGGGCTTTCAGGCTGAGAAATCATAATGAATTTCTCCTGAAACAGCTTGTTGAAATCCAGCTTCCCCTGTGCCAGTCTGTGGCCTTTAGGCACGACGAGCACAAGCTTGTCGCTATGAGTAACAATATAATCAAGGCTCCCATTCAAAGGAAGCAGTGAGAGAGGAGCAAAATGAAAATCGAATCTGTTTTCCATCATTGCCAGCGTTTGTGATTTGCCGGTATTTTGGGTGATATCAATCATGATATCGGGATATTGCGTGGAGAATACGGACAAAAACGATGCCAAAATGCGGCTGGTGGTGGATACAGCAGCTATGGAGAGATAGCCCGTCCGTCCGCTATGGACTTGGTCAACCATATCGGAAGCCTTAGCTGCCATATCTACGATATCAATCGCGTATGGTAAAAATATCTCGCCCTCATGTGTTAGAGAAACGTCTCTGTTTGTTCGAAAGAAAAGTTTTGCATTCAACTGCGTTTCCAGTTCAAGTATGCTCCGGCTGATTTTCGGCTGGGGCACATTGTTTTGTCTTGCTGCTTCGGAAAAGTTCAGAAGCTGCGCTACGGATATGAAATATCGCAGATTCTCAATGTCCAATGTTATCCCCCCAATAAAATATCCTAAGATCGCTGTAAAACTGAGTTTCCGGTTTATATGGAGGATTATAACATCTGTTACTAATACGGTCAAGTATGTGCTGGCAAGCCCAGGTAAATGGGTATAATTGTCTGGAATACGGCGGTTCTGCATCAGATAAAATAGACTTCGAGGAAAATTGACTTCTTCCATTAACTTTTTATAATCTAGTTGATATCGTATATGTATAGTGATATTATATAAAATAACAATAATGCAAATCAAAAAACAAAAAAATGCATAACGTAATACAATATATAGATAGTACTAATGACGCTTTATGAATTTCTCATTCGGAAACAAATTTACTACAAGGAGATGTTGGCATCGACACTTGAATGCGTGCCTATCTCTGAATTATATGTAGGATGCTTGCGCAGAGCAAAATTTACGAATGGAGGTAATTTCATGTCAGAAAACCAGAAACCAAAGGCATCCCCCGGAACCGCCCCACCTTCTGTAGGAGCCGATAAGACCGTTGTAAAGGCTATCAACCTGAGCGGCGGTATCTTCGGAGCTTGTCCCGCTCACGTCGATGTCAAGGACGGGAAAGTCGTCCGTATCAGGCCACTCCATTATGATTCGAAATACGATTACGACAGCTTCAACGCTTGGGAGATGGAGCGCAACGGCGTAAAATTCAGGCCGTTGAGTAAGTCGGTGCCGCCCCCATGGGGTCTGGCATACAAGAAAAGGGCATACTCCCCGAACCGTGTGCCTTACCCGATGAAGCGCGTCGACTGGGATCCAAACGGCGAACGCAACCCTCAGAACCGCGGCTCCAGCAAGTTCGTGCGTATTTCCTGGGACGAGGCGACGGACCTCATCGCGTCAGAAATTAGACGTGTTCACAAGGAATACGGTCCCCTGTCGATCCTTCTGCAGTGCGACGGTCACTCCGAAAGCAAGCTGATCCACGCGCCGCATGGCTGCAGCACGCTGCTCCTGGACAAGATGGGCGGCTTCACCCAACAGGTGAGAAACCCGGATAGCTGGGAAGGCTGGTACTGGGGCGCCAAGCATGTATGGGGCAAGGGCTTTATCGGCAATATGGCCCCCGCAGAAAATCTCGTGAATGACATGACAGAAAATACCGAATTACTCGTTGTCCAGGGCGGCGACCTCGAAACCACCCCCTGGGGCTTCCGCGGACAGTTTGCGAGCCGTCTGATGTTCTTCTGGCAGAAGGCCGGCATGGAGCAGGTATACATATGCCCTGACCTTAACTATTCGGCGGCCATCCATGGCAGCAAGTGGATACCGGTCCTCCCGAATACCGACGCGGCCCTCCAACTGGCAATCATCTATACCTGGGTAACCGAAGGCACATACGACAAAGAGTATGTCGCCACTCATGCAGTCGGTATGGATAAGATGGAGGATTATGTTCTTGGCAAGGTGGACGGTGTCCCGAAGACTCCGAAGTGGGCTGCCGAGAAGACCGGAATACCCTCCTACACGATCAAGGCCCTGGCAAGGCGCTGGGCGACGAAGGCCACATCAGTCGGCCACTACTTCGGTGGCGGCTATATCCGCGGCCCGTACTCCACTGAGCCTGCCCGCCTTGAGGTAATCCTTCTGGGCATGCAGGGTCTGGGCAAGCCAGGTCAGCACCATGCTCAGATCGCCTACATGGGCATGCCGAAGAACATAACCTGGGATCAGCTGAACTACGACATCGCGAATTCCGACACCTCTAAAGGCTTCCAGGAGTATTCGGGAACCTTTGAAACAATCAAGCAGAAGGATCCTGAGCTCCATGAAAGGATATTCAATCCGCACCGCGGCACGCCGCAGGCATGGGGCAAGCAATTGATCCCGAAGACCCTCATCGAAGAAGCGATCAAGAAAGGCACAGACAAGTACCTTGAATTCTGGGGCACAGGCGGACATGAGGAAGAGCCCGTCGACCAGATGGTAAAGTACACCTACCCGTGTAAAAAAGGCGACCTTCGCATGATACAAGGCTCTACTAAAAACAATCCCAACCTCAAGCACGACGGCAGGGACCTCGAAACGACTTACGAAAAGATCGACTATGACGGCACCCCGATCCATATGGTGTGGACGGACACCCCCTGCCGTCAGACCTGTTGGGGCGACGGCTTCGATATCGGGATGACGATCCGCAACCCGCAGATCGAGTTTGTCCTGGCCCAGCACCCGTGGCTGGAAAATGACTGTATCTACGCGGATATCGTCCTGCCGACAAATACCACCCTCGAAGTGAGCGACGTCATGCCCTGCGTCCGCGACGGCGAACACTTCCAGTCCATGCTCAACATGCGGCAGGCTATCCCGCCGGTCGGTGATTCGAAGAGCGATTTTGAGGCCGTTGTCGAGATCGCCAAGAAGCTCGGTATGGAAAAAGAAGTCACTATAGGCAGAACGGTTGACCAGTATGTAGAGGGCGTCTACAAAGGAATGAACTTTGATAAGATCGTATCCTGGGATGAGTTCCAGGAGAAGGATTACATGGTAATCCCGGTTTCTGAGAACTGGAAAAAGCTCCCTGCCGGTCTATACGAGTTCTACAAGGATCCCGTAGCCCATCCGCTGCCGACGCCGACAGGAAAATTGGAGTTCTGTTCAACGAATCTTTTGAAGTATTTCCCCAACGACGAGGAGCGTCCGCCGTATCCGCAGTGGATCGAGAAGGGCATTACCCACGACGAACGTCGCTCCAGCTCCAGGGCTCGGACATACCCGCTGCTGATTATCACCAACCATCCGAGATGGCGCGTTCATGCGCAGGCTGACGATATTCCATGGACAAAGGAAGCAATGACCGGCAAGGTCAGAGGCTACGACGGATATCTCTACGAGCCGTGCTGGATCAATCCTAAAGATGCAGAAGCCAGAGGCATAAAGACCGGCGACATTGTCAAGGTGTTCAACGAGCGCGGCATAGTACTGTGCGGAGCTCTGGTCATTGAACGCATCATGCCGGGAGCCATCTCCGTCGACCACGGTGCCCGGACAGACATCATCATCCCGGGTAAGCTGGACCGCGGCGGCGCGATAAACCTCATCACGCCGAAAGGACTTACGTCCAGGCATGCAGGAGGCCAGGCGACTACTTCGTTCCTGGTCGATGTACAACTGGCCCGAATGGAGGAGCTGGACCAGTGGAGAAGAGAATATCCCGAGGCATGGAATCGCCTGTATGACAGAGCTTCAGGATTGAAAGCGACAGCCTGGGTTGAAAGGGGTGCAAAATGATGGGGAAAAAAGTATTTACCGTTGATACTACGATGTGCAACGGCTGCTACAGCTGCCATATCGGCTGCAAGGACGAGCATGTGGTTAACGACTGGACGCCTGTTGCCAAGCCGATGCCTGAGATCGGACAGTTCTGGCTGAAGCTGCACGAAAAAATACGCGGCACCGTACCCAAGGTCAAGGTCGCCTACAGACCGGGTCTGTGCATGCACTGCGATAACCCCACCTGCGCGGAGGCTTGCCTCCAAGGCGCTATCTACAAGCGTGATGACGGCCTGGTCATCATCGACCCGGTAAAATGTACCGGCTGCCGCAATTGCGTGGATTCCTGCCCATATGAAGACGTGATCTACTTCAACGAGGATCTGAACATCGCTCAGAAGTGCACAGGCTGTGCGCATCTGCTCGATGGCGGCTGGAAAGAGACCAGATGTTCGGATAACTGCCCGACGATATGCATTCGTGTTCTGGATGAGGACTCTGAGGAGGCGAAGGAATTCATCGCAAACTCCGAGTTCTATAAGCCGGAAATTGCGGACAAGATGAAGCCTCGCGTCTACTATAAAGGCTTGCCCAAGAAGTTCATCGCGGGCACGGTTTTCAATCCGGTTGAGGATGAAGTCATCATCGGCTGTAACTGCACGCTCACCGGAGTGGACGGCAAAACATGCACCACTTCCACCAACCATTTCGGCGATTTCTGGTTCGAAGACCTGCCGGACGGCAAGTTCAAGCTGGAGATCAAAGCGGGCGACAAGACAAAAGTCATCGATAATATTGATGCCACAAAGCTCGATGTAAATCTTGGTGATATTGCTCTTTAAACCCGATGTTCAGTAATTCGTCTTTATTAGGGGGAAGCCGCCCTTTTGGGCGGCTTCTTGTATTAAAAGGAGAAAAACTAAATGGCTAATATCATGGTCAACGAAGCCTGCAACCTCCGCTGTCCCTATTGCTTTGCCGAAGAATTTGTAAATAAGGCTCCAAAGGAGATGACGCTCGAGGATTTCCGGGTAGCTTTGGACTTTGCCCTGAGCGACAAGGGTGATCGGCAGGTGGGCATTATCGGCGGGGAGCCTTTGCTTTACTCGCATATAGACAAGGCCATGCGCATCGCACTCAACGATCCTCGGACCGAACACGTCATGATTTACACAAACGGGGTGGAACTGGACCGCCTGATGCCTGAGATACTTGAGTCCTCAAAGTTTCGTATGCTCGTCAATTGCAACTCTCCTGAGGATATGGGCGCGAAAGCTTTTCAGAAGATGCATGAAAACCTTCTGCGTTTTCAGAATGACCATTCCGGCGATGGCAGATTCAGGCTCAGCGTGAATATTTACAAGCCGGATTTTGACTATTCATATGTGATCCCGCTTGTGCGTGAGATGGGATTTGACGTTATCCGGCTGTCCATATCAGTGCCGCAGAAGGGTGAACTGAATGGAAAGAGTCCGCTGGATTATTTTCATGAAATGAAACTCGTCGCAATGAGGTTTACCTGCGATATGATACGCTGCGGCGTGATAACGGGATTTGACTGTAACTTTTTGCCCGGGTGCGTGCTTACAAAGAATGAGCGTGACAGCGTGATGGGCGCAAAAGAGGTCTTTTACTCCGCTTTATCCAAGAGATACTCAGAGGCGTTCTGGGCGCGCTCCATAGTCTGCGAGATGCACAACTGCTCGCCGGTCATAGACATACTGCCAGATCTGCATGTAATACGTTGCTTCGGCATGTCCGAATACACAAAGCGGGATATCCGCGATTTTCGCAACATCGGAGAGCTAAGAGATTATTATATTACTACTGTCGACAGGCCTGCGATCAGCCTGTCAACGTCGGATGAGTGCAAGGAATGCTACGATCGCGAATGCGGCGAGTGCAGTGGCGGCTGTCTGATGTTTAAGGCGAAGCAATTGTTTGCCTAGGAAACCCCAGGCACGTCATTGCTTCAAAAATAAAAAAGTACCAAGTCCTGAAAGACCTGGTACTTCTGGCAGGGGAGACAGGGCTCGAACCTGCAACCGACGGTTTTGGAGTATGCAAAAGTACTTTTTGCAAAGTACCATAAACCCTTATAAGTCTTGGTATATAACACTTTTACAAATGTAAACTGACTTATCTTAATGTACTTTTGGGTACTTTTTTATATCTTTAGTACCCAATTAGTACCCAATAAGTACCCTTTTCATAATTATCAAGTCTATGATAAAGTACTTAATTCAAGAAAACTAGGACTTTTTCATTTATTAACTGAAATTGAAGGGTAGTAAAGTGGTGGACTCAATAAAAGAAAATCTTTTATTAGAAAATACACATACATTAAATGATTGTCTTTACTTGGTTTTGATTATTTAAATAATACGAAACATGAAAAGATGATGCATAAAATAGAAAGAAGGCGAAGAATCATAAAAACACTATAGTTATTTATTTTCCCATACTGGTTTCCAATTACTATCTTTTACGTCATTTACAGTAGGGTTTCTTACATGAGAAAGCATTTCTTTTTCACATGCACCAAATTCAATAAAATTCAATTGTCCTTGTTTTAAAGATACGTTATTTGCACCACCTTCAAATGAAGGGGCGTTAAACTGAACATTATCGTCCTCCCAGAAGCATATATGACATATTTCATATGTTCCTGGAGGTTCTTCACTTAATGTTTTATATCCACAGCATGGGCAAGTATACTTCTCCATATATATGCTCCTATAATCAAAATTGCTTTGCCAAATCTAACGTTGATGAAACATATAAAATCTGTGAAGTATAGACTTATGCTAGATAATCTCTTAATTTCCCTTTATCCCATTCTTTTAGTACCATTTCAACCGTAAAACCAAAAATGCCTGGACGGGTTGCCAAATCAGTTAATACTCCTTTAGCCTTTTCTGGTTCTACTGATAGTAAATGAACAGCTGCATTGTAACGAACATAATCGCTATCGTGTGATAATAAGTTCAGAAGTAAGTCTATACCTTGACTTCCTTGCGATTTGAGCTTTTTAAAGTATTTAAAACATAAATCATGAAGCCTATTAGATTTTCTGGAATTAATGGTTACTTCAAAAAGTGCAATACCATGTTCAATTGCAGTTTTAATACATTTTAAATATAAATCTCCAATATCGATATTCATTGTTCAACTCCTATTATATTGCTCTATAAATAGAAATTCTTCACAATATAAAACATTGTTGCATTAAATCTCGCTAATGTGTCTTTACAAATATCAGTATATTATATGAATTGTATAATTGAAAGTATTTACAACAAAGTAAATTCATGAATAATATAAATACATACTCGCCAACCATATATACTACAGTGTTTTGGCGAGTATGATAGAAAGCACTGATATCAGCTATTTCACCATACTCGCCAATTTATTGTTTCTTATGAATATTGCCAAGCTATTGAAAAACGTGGGGAGAGCAGTTATCGTCTTACAGTATCCTGTGGCTATGACAAACAAGGGAAAAAGATAGTAAAAAGAAAAACTATTGAACTTTCAGATATGTCTCCCAAAAAGCAGCTGGAGGAAGCACAAAGGCAGTGGGTACTGTTTCAGGAAGAAGTTAATACTGAAACTTATTTAGATGCAGGGAAAGTTACATTTGAGAAGTTTGTTGATAAATGGCTTTCTGATTATGCAGAAAAACAGTTACAACCAAAAACGCTTTACCGTTATAGGGAAATGCTAAATTCCAGAATCATTCCATGTTTGGGACATCTTAAACTAAATAAAGTTCAACCAATGCACTTACTGGAGTTTTACAACAATTTGAAAGAGAACGGGATCAGAAAAGACAATAGAGAAGGTGGTCTATCAGACAGAACAATTTTACATCACCATAGGTTAATATCCATTATCTTAACTACAGCAGTCCAATGGCAATTAATTCTTACTAACCCTTGTGAACGCATAAAACCGCCAAAGGTAGAAAAAAGGGAAGCAAAGCATTACGATGAGGTTCAGGCTATTATCATGCTTGAATCGCTTGAATGTGAAGAATTAAAGTATAAAGTTATGATTTCATTAGCATTATATGTCGGATTGCGTGAAGGCGAACTAATGGGGCTTACGTGGGATAATATAAATTTCGAGAAAGGGATACTTGAAATAAATAAAGCATCTCAATATATTCCAGGTAAAGGAACTTTTACAAAATCTCCTAAGAATGAATCATCCAAACGACTGGTATCTATATCTGGACAAGTTATTATACTTTTAAAGCAATACAAATTGTTGCAGAATGGAGAAAGGCTAAAATGCGGAGAATTATGGGAAGATCATAATATGTTGTTTACTCAATGGAACGGCAAAGCAATGCATCCATATACACCAACAAAATGGTTTCCCCAATTTATTAAAAGGCATGAAAGAAGGATGGAATTATCGAAGAGAATGAGAAAGATACGAGCTGATAGTAAAATTATTGGATGAAATGTGGGTGAAATGGGGTAAATTCCGCTTTTAAGTAAAGATAATATAAGTTTATTTCCCATTTGCAAATCCAAGATAATTGCAGGTTACAGTACCAGTATGGAATGTAAAACTATTGCTTTTGTAGTAAAAATATTAAATTATTTTACAAATAAACAGGTTTTCATTGAAATCATGTTATAATAAATGTATTATTATGTCGATATCTATATAGCATTGTTATACTAAAAATAAAAGATAGCCGATTTCTTTGGAAATAATAAAAAAGCCGTGTTTATATTAATTGATAATTATGATAATATTGGATGCAATTAGGTGCAGAATTTTTCACCTATTGCATATACTAATCAAATAGGATGTATAATATTATGCTTGCAAAATCTCAAAGGAATAAAGAAGTTGCAGATTGGGCAGAAAATAGAAAATATTATGATGTTGCAATAAGCAGATATTATTATTGCATTTTTCAAAAGATAATCTTTTTATCTCTGAAATATGATTTTTATCAAGCACCTCCTAAGGGAGAGGATACACATAACTATACGCTAAATAATTTCCGAAAAAATATGCACACAAAATTAGCTCCGGAAGAGATTACATGGATTGAATATATAAAAAAAATAAAAGAAAACAGAGTTACAGCAGATTATTTTCCGGATAGATTGGAAAATACTAATGAATATAATTTAGTTATTAAGTCTCCATTTAATAGTATAAACGAAATATTAGATAAATATGTTGGGTAAAGGAGTAAATTGTACATGGATAAAATCGAATTATTGGTTAAGAGATTTATTGAAATCGTAAAAGAGGAATATGCTCATTTGTATATTGATTATGAAATAAATGAAAAGAATGGTGAATTTGATATATGGCATAATGGAGCAGATCTTCAATTTAACAATAAGGAATTTCAAATTTTTATTGGAAAACTAATTCAACAGTTGTTTTATCAGAATAATTGCTTTAATTTTTCATTTGGATATGATGGATTTAAATCAATGTTAATTGAACAGAAACAACCAATAGTTGTATCAAATCCAATTTATAGCATTAATAAACTTGATGCATGTATTACAGAGTCAATGATTAATGTGTATTTGAATAAAAACATAAATATGAATATTAATCATTATAAGATGGATCCCAAACTTTTTCAGAATGTAAAAAGAGTAGATATAAATATTATTGATATGGATTCATCATATTTTAAAGATGAAAAAATATTATTGGTCGCATAAACAAAAAAGTATAGAGGGAAAAAACATGGATATAGCAAAACAACCTGGAATAGATTTTAAGACAATCATACTTACAAAAGAGAGCTTTTCGAGAGAAAAAGATATACAAGAAGATATGCAAATAGATGTAAATTTTAAGATGAATTTTATTAAAATTGAAGGAACCAAGGATTTTAATATGGAATTATGTACGAATCTAAATGGGGTAAAAGATGGTATTAAACTTTTAACTCTGGAATCAACATTTGTCGGTGTTTTTAGTTATATTGATGGAGCGGAAAATCTTGACATGGATGATTTTGCTAAGAACAATTCTCCAGCTATTATGTTTCCGTTTATTAGAGAACATATTGCGACCATAACTCAAAAAGCTGGAGTTGGTCCTATTCTATTAGCCCCTATTAATGTTGTTGCATTACTTCAAAATCAGGAAAATAAGAATTAAAAATGGTTGGGAGCCTGATAAATCTCCCTATTTTGGGATACAAAATTAAGTCTATTATAGATTACCTCCTTTAAACTATACATTTATACCTATAACCGTTTTGGCAGGATTTAAGGCTCCTGGCTTTTCTGCATTCCAGAACCTTGTCGATCATTATATTTTTTCTATTGTTCAACGTGAAGGACAGGGGGATCATACTCCCGTCCTTCTTCCAGGATACATCAACCGTCAAATATATCCGTGGATTTGGCATTTCATCAAGTTCATCATATGCGGTATTAGGATCAAAGCCAAACGGCTTGTTATTCATGTTATCAACTCCGAACATATGTTTGTTTCATTATATGCCCGATCATGGAATATAGTCAAGAAAAAGGCCCCAGAAAAAATCCGAGGCAAGTAAACAAAATACATATTAAATTTTCATCAATGTAATTATATTCCAAAGGAAAAATGAATACAACATATTTTCGATAATTGTGTAAAAATATGCTTGACATATATTGTAATTAAGCGGATAATTGAAATGTAATGAAATGTATTGAAAGAAAGTTGAGGTGAAAAATGGCTGATTGGGTCACAGAAAAAGAATTATGTGAGTGGTTGAAAATTAGTACAACAACAGCATGGAGATGGCGAAAAGAAGGTATGCCATATATGGGGGCAAAAAAGAGTATAAGGTACAACAAGGAAGAAGTTGAGAAATGGCTAAAAGAAAAGAAATAAAGGAACCCGCCTCACCCGCCAAGATGTTTCGGATTCCTTACCCAAGACAAAGCCCTTTGACAGGCTCAGCTTTGCTATTATTATAGCACAGCCTGGGGCCTCCGACAAGGAAAAGCAGCAAACGATGAAGCCAGTTGTAAATATTGATGCAATATGGATGAAGAAAGAGAAGGAGGCTTTTGTATGAATCGAATTGAATATGTAAAATTCCCAGAAGAACTTAACTACGTACAAGCTATCACGGACAAGGAATTGACTATTATTAACACCGGATACGCATATTCTGATGCAGAAATTATTAGTATGCCCTTATCACAATTAGCAAAAGAATCATTAAAAGGAGGATGTTAATATGTTATTTATTCAATCTTGTGATGAACGTGATGAAATGCTTTGTGGGCTATTCAACAAAAACGAGGAATATGTGAAGACCTCAGAATTACATACGTAGCAATTTAAAGAAATAAAGAAAATTCTTGCAGATAAGGAGCTGATTGATCTTTTAATGGAGTTGGAAAGTACTCATACCTATCTATCAGCGCAAGAAATTGACATTAGCTATGAACAGGGATACAAGGATGGCATTAACTTCATACTTGGTATTGTAAAAAATGACAAGGGGGCGGCTTAATGCCGCTTTCTCCAATATGGAAGGGTACCAATAAACACGGTATCCTTTTTTATTGTCGGTTATTTGTCGGTGAAAATCAGAGAAAAGTCGTCCTGTCGGTAGAATGTCGGTATTTGGCTTATAAAAGAAAAGTACCAAGTCCCGAAAGACCTGGTACTTCTGGCAGGGGAGACAGGGCTCGAACCTGCAACCGACGGTTTTGGAGACCGCTACTCTACCAATTGCGCTACTCCCCTAAGTGACTTTACTATTTTACAATACGCTTGCTGCTTATGTCAATGCCAGTTCTAATTATTTTACGTCACTCCTAAATACTTCTAAATACTTCTAAATGCTTTTACAATATGGTATCATATTAACAAAAAACCAGAATTAACAATTCTGTTCAATCCGATGGAGGTAATTGACATGAGAGTTGGACTTATAGGTGCAGGCAATATGGGCACGCCCATAATAAAAGGTATAATCGCTTCGGGGTTGCACAAACCCTCAATGATCAACATATTTGACGTGAGCAGGGAAAAGGCGGCTGCCCTGTGCAGCGAGACGGGTGCCAATCTGATGAATGACAATTGCGAATTGGTAAGCAAATCGGACATCGTCATTCTGGCTGTGAAGCCAAACTACATTGCAGCTGTCCTTGAAGAGTGCAATGCCTGCTTAGACGAATCGAAAGTACTGGTGTCGATTGCGGTGGGTATTTCAATCAAAACCCTGAAAGACATTGTAGGAGAAAAGATAGTTGTAGTACGTACCATGCCAAATTTACCCGTCCTTGTCGGTGAAGGGATGACTCTTGTCTGCTTTGACAACATAATAAGTATAGAAAATAAGAAAGCGGTTAAGCAGCTGTTTGAATGCAGTGGTAAAGTTGATGAGCTTGAGGAAAGGCTGATGAGCGAGGTTACAGCTTTGACAAGCAGCAGCCCGGCGTATGTGGCCATTTTTATCGAGGCAATGGCAGATGCAGCGGTCCTGTCGGGGATTCCAAGGGATCTTTCATACAAGTTTGCAGCACAGGCCGTACTCGGATCAGCCAGGATGATACTGGATACAGGAGTAACACCTGCCACGCTCAAGGATCAGGTGTGTTCGCCTGCCGGAACTACGATTGAAGCGGTTCAGGCTCTTGAAAGGAATGGATTCAGGTTTGCCGTCATGGATGCGATGAATGAATGCACCAAGCGTGCAAGGGAAATTGGTAAGGCTAAGTAATCATGTGAAACAGGTAGACCAGGATTAAACAGGTAGACCAGGATTAAACAGGTAGACTCTAGTTAAAACAGGGAGACTCAGATGAAAAAAGTGCTCATATACACCGATGGCGCGTGTTCGGGGAATCCCGGCAAAGGCGGATGGGCTGCGATCCTCAGCCATGGAGGCAAAGAGAAGGAAATATCGGGATATGAACCCGAAACCACCAACAACCGGATGGAGCTGACAGCAGCAATAGAGGGATTAAAGGCACTGAAGGAAACCTGTGAGGTAGAGATATACAGCGACAGCGCCTATCTTGTAAACGGTTTTGAAATGGGCTGGCTGGAGAACTGGAAATCAAACGGGTGGAGGAATAAAAGCAAGGATGAGGTTAAGAACGTTGATCTGTGGAAAGAGCTGGACAACTTGTGTTCAAGGCACCGCGTCAACTGGATCAAGGTAAAGGGACATAGTGACAATGAGTCAAATAACCGCTGCGACAAGTTGGCGACAGGAGAAATCAAGAAAAATAACAATAATAACAAACAATAATAACAATAATTCAAATCAGACAGTTAACGGATCGGAGACGGATCAATCATGAATTATCGTGAAGAAACAATAGAGACCAGGCAGATATACAAGGGCAATATCATTAATGTGGAATCACTGACGGTTACTTTGCCAGACGGCAGGACAGCCACCAGAGACAAGATATCTCATCCTGGCGCATCGGTGGTCATCCCAATGGGTTCGGAGAATGAACTTTATATGGTAAGGCAGTTCAGGAAACCTATTGAAAAGGTCACTCTCGAAATACCGGCAGGAAAGCTGGACGCCGGAGAGGACCCTATGGAATGTGCCGTCAGAGAACTCAGAGAAGAGACTGGCCTTGTTGCAGAAAAGGTGGAACATGTCATCAGTATCCACAGTACGCCGGGTTTTTGCGACGAGGTGCTTCACATGTACCTTGCAACCGGCTTGAAGGAAGGCCCGGCAGCAGCAGATGAAGATGAATTCATAACTACGGAGAAGATCCCTGTGGTAAAATTGGTGGATATGATACTTAATGGCGAGATCACAGATGCAAAAACGATAATCGGTGTTTTGCTTGCAGACAGAATTGCCAGAGGGCAATGACCGTGATAATACAAAAATGATTTTTATGGCGGGAATCGGCTGAATTACAAATTGGGTGGTCAATTACATAATTACAATATCATTTGATATTGTAATTTTTTTATTTTTAGGACATACAATTGATACTAGTACATTCAACCCGATTCGAGGAGGAAAAGTCATTGCTGGCCAAATTTCGCAAACTATTTATTAAATATTTCAATGAGAACCAAAAAATATATTTTATCCTTCTGATGGCCTTTGCGGCTGGTGTTGCAGCGGGCGCCTTTACGGTAAACGGGCTGAGCGCGATACAGAATGAAGAATTGGCCAACTATTTCCAGGGTTTCCTTCAGCTGATGGATAATCAAAAGGTTGATGGCGGCGAGCTGTTGACAATATCCTTTTTAGAAACCCTGAAAATTATCGGCGCCCTATGGGTGCTGGGAATGACCATAATCGGTATACCTTTTATAATTTTGTTAATGGGGATAAAAGGCTTTGTGACCGGCTTCAGTTCGGGCTTCATAATAAATGCAATCGGGCTGAAAGGTGTTTTGTTCACATTGTTCGGAATACTCCCCAAAGAAATCATTATTGTGCCTTGCGTCATAACATTGGGTGTCAGCGGTATAAACTTCTCATTGAAGATGATCAGGAGCAGGTCTGTAAGAAATGTTCTCAAAGGAGGACTCAAGACAGATTTTTTGCGCTATTGCCTGATGACGGCGCTTTTGATTGGAATTGCTCTTGTGGGAGTATTAATTGAAGCATATGTAACTCCTGTGTTTATAAGAATAATCACACCTGTAGTCATTGGGTGATAGATAATTTGAGAATATTAATAAATATTGCAATTAGATAGTATAAATGTAATTATATAGTATATAATATTTACATAAGTATAAAGGTTAAATATGGAATATAAGGATATATCCATGTTTAAAGAATATGTATGTTTGTATATTTAGTAAATATTTCTTTTAATATCATATGAAATATATTAGAATTGTTAACAAGAGTACTTATTTGATAGTTATTGCCTGACAATAACTCAAAAGAGAACTGAGAAAGGAAAACTTTATGGAAGCTTTAGTTGAGAAATATGTAAATTTTTTGGAAATGGATAAGAGATTATCTTTAAATACTCTACAATCCTATAAAAGAGATATTGAACAATATATGAATTACCTGCAGGAGATAAACCTGCAGAATATATCCAATACAAACAAAACGACAGTGATTACATATCTCATGTATCTTCAGAAGAAGGGCAGAGCGACTTCGACAATATCGAGGAATCTTGCATCCATAAGATCATTTTATCAATACATGGTTAAGAACAAGATGATAGAGAGCGATCCTACAATAGAGCTCGAATCACCCAAGGTGGAAAAGAAACTACCACAGATTTTGTCTACCGAAGAGGTCGAGCTTTTGTTGGAACAACCGCAATGTGTAGATCTGAAGGGGTTCAGGGATAAAGCAATGCTGGAACTTCTATATGCTACCGGCATAAGGGTTTCAGAACTGATACAGCTTAATGTTCCCGACCTGAATATGGATATGGCCTACCTGAAATGTAATAAAGGTTCGCGGGAGCGGATGATACCCGTCGGTTCAATAGCTATAAATGCAATGAAGGAGTATCTGATCAAATCAAGACCATTGCTCATCCAGAAGAAAGATGAGAAATCACTCTTTGTCAATATCAATGGTGCCAGACTAACCCGACAGGGCTTCTGGAAAATTGTGAAGCAGTATAAAAATCAAGCGAAGATAAGCAAGGATATAACACCGCACACTCTTAGACATTCATTTGCAGCACATTTGCTGGAGAATGGTGCAGATCTCAGATCAATCCAGGAAATGCTGGGCCACTCCGATATTTCTTCGACACAGATATATGCACAGATTGCAAGGAACAAGATCAAGGAGATATATAAGAAGACCCACCCACGCGCCTAAAGGCCATTCGAGGTTTGCATATCATACATCGAACACATACCTGTCCCGGCCGGCCAGCATGCCTGTAATCATAAGGATTACGACACTGACCATAAGGAATATTATTGGAATTGTCCATGATTGCGTCAAATCAAAGATAAAGCCTATAAAAACAGGCCCCACAGCAGCCAACGTGTATCCCAACGACTGGCCCATTCCCGAAAGGGCTGCAGCCTGTTCTGCACTGCGCGTACGTAATGAAATAAACATGTTGCCGAAGCTTATCCCTGGTCCCATGCCTATTGCAATGCATATGATACTTATGTAGTGGACAGTGGTATTTTTTGCAAAGAAGAAAAGCACAAAGCCAACTAAAAAAACGGAACAAAAGAGAAAGACCAACTTACACTGGGTTTTCTGCCTGGTGATTAAAAATGGTACGATAAAGGTGGCTGGAATGCTGACAAGCTGCAGGAACAGAGCCATAAAACCGGCCTGCTCAATAGTGTAGCCGCGGCTTTGCAGAATTGCAGGGATCCATGCGGTAATAGAAAAGAACAACAGTGATTGAAGCCCCATAAAGACTGCGAACTGCCAGGCAAGAACCGAGCGGTATATGGAGAGCTTTCCAGGCTGCCGCCTGCTGTTGCATTCAGCAGTGAGTACATCAGGAACTGCTTTGAGCGCTTCATCAGGAACTTTTTTAGCGCCATTTTTCTGAAAAACCCACAATACAATGCTACACAGGGCAAGAATTATCCAGACTGCCAGCGCGATACGCCAACTATTACCCGTTCCTACTGCAATAGGAGCGCTAATACCGATTGACACACTTGCAATCAACGCCATAGAGGTGGAGTACATACTGGTGACAGGACCTAATTTATCAGGAAAGTAGAGTTTTATCAGGGATACAAGAAGGACGTTTCCAATAGCAATGCCAACTCCCATGATCGCGGTGCCAAGAAACATACCCAGAGTATTTGTAGATGCACGAATAATCTGGCCGGCAAAGATGAATAGCAGTCCAGCCATTATGGTTTTCCAGAGTCCAATCCTTCTGCTTACGGATGATGCAAACGGTGAAACCACTGCAAAGACAATAATTGGAAGGGTAGTAATAAGACCTGCCAATGTGCTGGACAATCCCAGATCATCCTGAATTATGGTAACCAGGGTTCCTATACCGGTAATAGGTGCTCTCAGGTTTCCCGCAAGGATCATAAGGGTAATAATCAGTAGTATATCTGATTTCCTTTTCATTGGAATATGCTTCCTTTCAATGGACAAAAGATAATTTTGATTAATGTAATGTACAATTTTATAATTTTATGTCAATTTTTATATATACACAAGACAAATATGAGCTTTTGTGTTATAATCTCGAATAAAGGTGATGGAGTTCGCCTAAACTGCGTAAATGCTGATGACTCCTACAGATAACGGTTTTTTGTTATTTGTAGGATTTTTTTATACGTTGATGGAAGTAACTTGGAAGGAGACAGTGAGAGAACATGGGGGCATACTTTGGAAAATCCGCAGTAAAGTATGTATTGATAGGGTGTGGAGGATTTTTGGGTGCGATAGCCAGATATCTGGTTAAAGGGATGCAAATACAACATTACCAGGGTAATCTGCCTATAAACACATTGCTTGTCAATATTGTCGGCACATTTCTGCTTGCTCTGGTTATAACGATAACTTTGGAAATAAAGAGTATCGATCCGGGAATAAAACTGGGCATCACAGCAGGCTTGTTAGGGGCATTCACGACATTTTCCACTGTCAGCAGGGAAACTGCCTTTCTAATATATTCAGGCGATTGGTTCACAGCAATTTCGTATATAGGGATTTCTGCAGTCTTTGGGATTTCTGCAGCATGGGTTGGCATGATAACCGCTGGAATAGTATCAGGACGTATTGCTGGAACAAGCAGAACGGGGGCGGTTAAAGCAAGATTGGAAGTAAACGGAACGGCAGCAGAGGGGGAGGCGGATTAGGTGGATATTGTTTTCGTAGGTATTGGAGGTGCTTTGGGAAGCCTCGCAAGGTTTCAGCTGGGCAGGGTGATTTCCGGGAAAACAAAGACAACGTTCCCTGTAGGTACTTTCATTATAAACATAACCGGAGCCATACTCCTTGGACTGGTATGCAGCTTTGATACAGGCGGGAAGCTTTACCTGCTTTTAGCCGACGGTTTTCTCGGGGCATACACTACCTTTTCAACTTTCATGTATGAGGGTTTTGATATGTTCAAGGGCAATAGAAAAATGAATGCAGCCGCATATATTGCAGGATCTTTGTTAATAGGCGTCATTGGCTTTATTGCAGGTTTTGAGGCAGGAAGGCTTCTTTGAGGACGGATATGCCAGAGCCAAATAATATGGTATGAAAATGAAAAATAAGGTAATATATACTTTGAATCAATACTGCAGGAAAACTGTAGTACCAGTACATTAATCAACATAGGAGATGATCGGATGAAGCGAATGATAATTATCGTTCTGGATAGCGCGGGTGCGGGTGAACTGCCGGATGCGGCAAGTTACGGGGATGTTGGAAGCAACACATTGGGGAATATCGCAGCCAGCTTGAAGGGCTTCAGTCTGCCGAACCTTGAAGGGCTGGGCCTGGGCCTTATAGACAGCCTTGGAGCATATAGAAAGGAATCATTGCCGTTGGCCAGTTATGGCAAAATGGCTGAGAAATCCGCAGGCAAGGATACTACCACAGGGCATTGGGAGATGACAGGAATAATCCTTGAAAAGCCATTCCCGGTATATCCGGATGGATTTCCTCCAGCAGTCATTGAAAGCTTCGAAAGAGCAATTGGCACTAAAAGTCTTGGAAATTATGCGGCGTCGGGTACAGAAATCATTAAGGATCTGGGTGCCGAGCATGTAAGAACAGGCTTTCCAATAGTATACACATCTGCGGACAGCGTGTTTCAGATAGCTGCCCATGAAGATATAATTCCTATTGAGAGGCTTTATGAAATTTGCAGTATAGCCCGCGAGATACTAACAGGGGAGCATGCGGTAGGAAGAGTCATAGCACGGCCTTTCACAGGAAGCGAAGGCAGTTTTGCGCGTACCGATCGCCGGCATGATTATTCTCTTGAACCAGTAAATACTACCATTCTCGATGAATTAAGCAAAAAGGGGCTGAAGGTCAAAGGGGTGGGCAAGATTTTCGATATCTTCTGTGGCCGTGGCATAACTGATTCCGTACATATCCACAATAATATGGACGGGGTAAACCGTACCATCGAATATTTGAAAGAAGAATTCGAAGGATTGCTATTCACCAATCTTGTAGATTTTGACATGGTATTCGGTCACAGGAACAACATTGAGGGATACGCGCAAGCCCTTAAGGAGTTCGACGACAGGTTGCCGGAAATCATCGGCTGCCTCAGGGAGGATGACATCCTCATCATTACCGCCGATCACGGATGCGACCCAACCACCGAAAGCACAGACCACTCAAGGGAGTACGTTCCAATACTTGTTTATGGGAAAAAGCTAAAAAAAGGAGTGAACCTGGGTACAAGGGCATCTTTCACCGACCTGGCCCAGACAGCGGCGGAGATGTTTGGTGTTACCCATGATTTTAAAGGTAAAAGCTTTTATAAGGATGTGATTCTATGAGGATGTATGAGATCATTGAAGCCAAGAGGGATGGTAGGGAACTGACCTATGATGAGCTGGAATTCTTCATATCCGGCTACTCCAAGGGAAGCATACCGGATTACCAGGCGGCTGCATTGCTCATGGCAATCTTCATACGGGGGATGAACCGCAGGGAAACCGCAGATCTGACCGGGCTTATGGCGGGTTCGGGCGACAATATCGACCTGAGCCCTATAAAAGGAATTAAGGTAGACAAACACAGCACTGGAGGGGTAGGTGACAAGACCACCCTCGTGACCGCACCTGTAGTTGCGGCCTGTGGGATACCCGTTGCCAAGATGTCTGGCAGGGGTCTGGGACATACCGGGGGTACCATCGACAAGCTGGAATCAATAAAAGGGCTCAGGACTTCGCTGACCAACGAGGAGTTCGTTTCCAACGTAACGCGGATAGGTATTGCAGTTGCCGGGCAGACTGGGAATCTGGCGCCTGCCGACAAGAAATTATATGCCTTGAGGGACGTTACAGCAACTATAAACTGCATACCGCTCATAGCCAGTAGTATAATGAGTAAAAAAATCGCTTCGGGTGCCGACCGTATCCTGCTGGATGTCAAAACCGGCAGCGGGGCTTTCATGAAGACACTGGACGAATCGATAGAGCTGGCGTCAGAAATGGTGTCCATCGGCCATCGTGTCGGAAGGAACACGGCAGCACTGATAACCGACATGGATATCCCACTGGGAAATGCAATAGGCAATTCTCTTGAGGTGATAGAGGCGATGGATACCATGAAGGGAAATGGACCTTCCGACTTTGAAACCGTAGCCCTCGAACTTGCGGCGGGTATGCTTGAACTGGCGGGGATCGGAGACCGGGATTATTGCAGGGAGCTTGCGGCAAGCAAAATAAAGGACGGCAGTGCACTGCGCAAATTTGCAGAAATGGTTGAAGCCCAGGGCGGGGTTTTCAGCGATGATGCTTCGGAAATGTTCGGTCCACCGGCGGGTATCACTTTTGATGTATTGTCACTCTCTGATGGTTATGTCAAATCCGTCAGGACGGATTCCCTTGGAACAGCCTCGCTGATCCTTGGCGCGGGAAGGGAAACCAAAGAGAGCGATATCGATCATTCTGCAGGTATTATTCTATTAAAGAAACCAGGGATGTGGGTTTGCAAGGGTGATCCCATTGCCAGGCTATACACCAACCGCAAGGGAAAGCTGGATGAAGCCAGGGAAGTTATCCTGGATGCAGTTTCACTCGATAAAGAGCCGCCAATGCCAAGACCTCTTATACTGGCCTATGTCAGCTATGACAAGATAATCAAATACTAGGTAATATTTCAATCCCCACGCACCTACTATTCCATTGGACAAAATTTCGCCATCACTGAATATGAAACCATTATACGGCATAACAATAATTAGGGCTTTCAAGTAAGTGATGGCGAGGGGTGTTTTCTTTATGTTCAAAAAGGCGTTTGTCATTTGCCTTGCAGTTTTTATTGTATCGTCTTCTATTATTGCCATGCCGGCTTCAGCTGCAGCCGATGATGCAGCTGTGGAAGCAGCTGTTAATAAAATTGCGGACAATACCAATGTGATGAACCTTAAGGCAAAGGGAGCCATTCTGGTTGACGGTACTTCCGGGAATGTGCTGCTGGAAAAAGATAGTCATACCAAGCTTCCGATAGCAAGTGTCACAAAAGTCATGTCAATGCTTTTGATAATGGAGGCTATAGATTCTGGTAAAATAGCTTTCGATACTCAGGTTACCATCAGCGAGCATTCATGGAGTATGGGGGGCTCACAGGTCTGGCTGGAGCCTGGTGAGGTTTTCTCGGTGGATGAGCTTATGAAGGCAGTCGCCATTCATTCAGCCAACGATGCCACGGTTGCCCTTGCAGAAACGGTTGCCGGAAGCGAAGAGACCTTTGTTAATCTTATGAATGAAAAGGCCGCTGAACTCGGTATGGTTGACACTGCTTTTCTTGATTGCACGGGATTGACTGATGAAGGACATTACAGCACTGCATACGATATTGCAGTCATGTCACGTGAGCTTCTGACAAAGCATCCCACCATAACCGAATACACAAAGACCTGGCATTCCTCTTTCAGGGAAAACGTAGCCGGGAAAAAAGCCGTATCTCTTGATAATACCAACAAACTCATACGTTTTTACAATGGCTCCACCGGATTAAAAACCGGTTTTACTCAAAAAGCAGGACACTGTCTGGCGGCATCTGCCGAAAGAAGCAACCTGATAATGATTTCCATTGTCCTTGGTGAGACGGATTCCAACACCAGGTTTGCCGAAGCCAGAAAGCTTCTTGACTATGGCTTTGCCAATTACGAGTCTGTGGTCGTAAACAGCAAGGGAGAAGAAGTGCAGGACGTCGAGGTCAAAAAAGGCTTTTCAAGAACTGTTATGGCCATTTACAAGGATGATGTGAAGCTGCTTTTAAAGAAGGGCCAAAAGGATAAACTGGATCGGACGGTTTCAATGGTACCTGATTTGACGTCCCCGGTCAAAGCCGGAGAGATAATTGGAATAGTCACATTTACAATTGAGGGCAGGGAAGTTGGCAAAGCTGAATTGGTTGCCGCCATAGATGTGCCCAAGGCGACCTTTGTGAAGCTTTTCTTCAGGATGATGGGGGATTGGTTTTCGATAGGCCGGTAAGGGGCATATAATCGGGAAGAGGCAGATATCAGGAAAGATCTGGATGTTCTCTGCCCATAGTATCTTTTGTTGTATTGAAGACCTTACGCCCAAAGTATAAGGAAATGAATAAGACATAGGCAAGAATTGAAATCAGATACATTGTTTTATAAAGCATTGCTCCGGCGATAATCCCTAATATCAGGGAACCTGAGGCGACTCCCATGTCAAAGGAGTTTAAGAAGGATGCAATGGCACTCTCAGATCTTTCAGCACCCACAAGGGTAACACACCAAGCCATTAGATTGGGAAAGATACATCCATAGCCTATCCCGTAAAAAAATGCTGCAAAGATAAAATGCACCTCCGTTCGGGCACAGGTTAAAATGATTAAGGCAATTATACAGGATACAGATGCGGGTATGAGAACAAAACCCGGACCTTTCTTATCAAACAACTTACCTGTTACCAGACGAACCAAAACATTGGCGATAGCAATTGTGAAAAAAAACCATGCAATGTTTGAAAAACCTTGTTCTATGGCATATAAAGCCGAGAAAGACATAATTCCACCGGCAACTATCCCCGACAGTAAGCCTAATAATGATTGGAACAATACTTGTTTCTCAAATAATTGGAACTTAAATCGATTTTGATTTCCGTTATCGTTATTTGGCAATTGTTGAACCAGAACAGATGATAGCGGTTTTTTGGGAATAAACAAAACCATAATCAATACAAGCAGCATTATAAAAGCACTGGTATTGAAAAAGTTTTTGAAGCCGGAAATATTCAGGAGCAAAACTCCCAATAGAGGTGCGATGGAAATCGCAATCATTTCCCCAACCCCGAAATAACTCATACCTTCCCCTATACGATCGGGAGGGATCTGGTCGGCGGCAATTGTGTTATAGAATGTCGATGCGATGCCAAATCCGAATCCGTGAATAAGGCGTACAAGTAAAATCATAAAAATACCAGAAGCCCAAAAATAACTTCCGCTCATAATCATGCAGAGTGAAACTCCTATAATAAGAAGATATTTCTTGTTAATTTTCTGGGCCATAAGGCTTGTAAACATGCGGACAAATATTGCAGAAAACATGAAAATTCCCATTACCAATCCCATTTGAGTGGAATTTGCACCTAAACTAACCACATATAATGGCAAGACCGGCAGAAACATCTCAAACAACATAAAAAACAACATATTGGATAATGTCAGAATAATAAAGCCTCTGTTCCAGATAGTGTGATTGACATACACTTGTGACGACTGTGGATATTCAACACTCATTTATATTCCTCCAAAGTAAAGTATAGCAGATAGTTTTATCAAAGCATTGTAAAAATGGGCCATCATTTTGTTGCACAATTTGTTCGGCAGCTTCTAAATACATTTCCGATTCGTACAATTAAAATATAATTGCAGGCAGTATAATATAAACAATTGTAAATTATCACTGTTGTCTGATTTTGTTTTGGGATGGATTAAAATAAAAAGCTGGGGGTATTATCCTATGAAGTATGTTACTAAGCGCGTCCATATCAAACCTGAAGACTATCTTGGCAAATTTGAAGAGTACGATGAAAAGAGCCCCAGCTACATAAATTATTATGTTGAAGCCTCCGGCCCGTTCGAAAGCCAGGAAATTAGCGACACCGTATATCATACGAACGATGAGGTACCCTACCATGAGCACGACCGCGGAGTAGAACTGTTCCTTATAGATAAGGGGAGTGTTGAATGCTGGCTCGATGGTAAGCGTATTCACACAGTAAAGGGTGACATGGTATTTGTTCCACCATATGTATCACATGGCTTCCGTTATCTTGAGGAGGGTACCATCTGGCGCGAGCTTTTCCAGGGGATCCGAATGAACGAGGGAATACTTCAGGCACACCGTTTACGTTACTATTATCCCGAAAGATTCAACGATCCCCAATTTATGGAAAGTATCAACAAGCGCACCGGATCGGTGTGGTATAATTATAAACCCGTATTGATTGATCTCGACAAGAATGATTCCCCTTATATCCGCACCTACGACTTTGCTATCAACCGCTTCGATTTGGACGGTATTTCGTTTCTGCAGAAGCTTGCAAAACATGAGACCTATGGCAACATAGAAGTATGGCAGCTGCGGATGAAGAAAGGCTTAAGCCTCTCATGGGACGAGACCAACCCGCATGACAACCTGTTTGTGGTTTATTCCGGCTCCGTTGAGGTGCAAATAGACAAAATGGAACCATTTGTGGCAAACGAGCGAGATATACTGCATATCCCCACCTACCTGCGTGGAGAAATCACCATGCGCGAGGATACTGTTCTGCTTGACTACAACTGCCGTGGTCACCTTCTTAGAGCACTTCACGAGATTAAAGCGAATCAGTCCACTGACCCTAAAATAGAAAGCAGGTCGGAAACTGGATCCAAGCCCGTAGCGGCTTCGACTTCAGATAAAGGTGAAAGACCGTTAGACGAAATTCTTAAGGAGTGCGATTGCTTTATCCGATGGAAACAGTTGTAAAAATGAAGCTCTGTAATATACGATAAATCTGGTTACTCACATACAGGCATTAAGCTGTCGGAATGAATTTATCCGGCGCTTTGGGCCTGTATTTTTATTACGCAGTGCATGCTTCTTTTGAAAAATCCATAAGAGTGAAACCTGATGTTAACTGGAGACATTTCCATGGGCTTCTGATATAATAATTGCACTGCAGACATTTTTGTACTATATGATGTAATAATTAAATAATGGACGATTAAAATATGCAACATAATAAAATGTTCTTGCTTTTACTAAAGGAGATTAAATAATGTCGGATATCATGCACTATGTTTATATAGCGGTGGTTGTGCTCGTTTCTCTGACAATACATGAGGTTTCTCATGGATATGTGTCCTATCGACTTGGAGACCCTACAGCTAAACAGATGGGCAGGCTTACACTGAACCCTTTGAAGCATCTTGATCCCATTGGCACCATTATGATGGTGGCTTCGAGCTTATTCGGAGCAGGCTTCGGATGGGCTAAGCCTGTTCCAATAAACCCAATGTATTATAAGAAGCACAAAGCAGGTACAATGCTTGTGAGCATAGCCGGACCGCTGTCCAACCTCCTTCTTGCTTTTCTGGCTGCCTTTCCGGTTGCATACATCGGTTTGAAATATTACGGTGTATCTCTGGGTGAATTGGACTACAGGATGATCATATTCAATCTTAGCATTTTATTCCTCTATGCTAACGTGAACCTGGCTGTTTTCAACCTTTTCCCCATGCCGCCGCTGGATGGATCCAAAATACTGACGGGCATACTACCCACAAAACTTTATTTTAAAATGATGCAGTATGAAAGGTATGCAGGAATTGTTTTCCTGATAATACTGTTTGTATTCCCCTCTCAGTTTTCGTCAGTTCTCAATGCTGTAACAAGCCCATTAAGGGACCTCATGCTTATTATTGCCGAGCCGGTGGTCAGACTTTTCATATGACATTCTGTTGACAATGGCAATAATCGAAATTAGAATTATATAGATATAGATTCAGGACAAAACCGCAGGATGGTATAGATAAACTGCAGGTCGGTATTGATAAAACGAAAGAAACAGGAGAGTGAACACGCAGATGGCTGTTAAAGGTACGATACTAAGCGGAATGAGGCCCACCGGGGCATTGCATCTTGGGAATTATTTCGGTGCACTTGAGAATTTTGTAAAGCTTCAGAATGAATATAAATGCTTATTTTTCATTGCAGACTGGCATGCCCTTACAACGGGTTATGAAGACACCTCGGAAATAAAATCAAATATTGACAGCCTGGTAGTGGATTACTTGAGTGCCGGGCTTGATCCCGATAAATGTGACATTTTCCTGCAGTCTGCGGTGAAGGAACATGCAGAGCTGCATTTGCTGTTTTCCATGACAACTCCTCTTTCGTGGCTTTTCCGTTGTCCTACCTACAAGGACCAGATAGCTCAGATGAAGGATAAGAATATTATGACCTATGGCTTCCTCGGATACCCGAACCTCCAGGCAGCAGATATCCTTATTTACAGGGCGGATGCAGTTCCAGTAGGGGAAGACCAGATACCACACGTTGAATTGACCAGGGAAATAGCCAGACGTTTCAACAGCCTGTTCGGAGAGGTGTTCCCCGAGCCGAAATCACTGCTGACCAAGGCAAAGGTGCTTCCCGGAACCGATGGAAGAAAGATGAGCAAGAGCTATGGAAATACCATTGCACTTGCCGACGATCCTGAGACAGTCAGGAAAAAGGTTATGTCAATGATAACAGATCCGGCAAGGATCAGGAAGGATGATCCCGGTCATCCCGATATATGTGCAGTTTATGCCTTCCACAAGGTATTCAACGAAATTGAAGTGCCATCCATAGAGAGTGACTGTAAAGCAGGGAAAATCGGATGCGTACAGTGTAAAAAGAACCTGGCGGCAAAGGTGAACGAGTATCTTTCACCGATGTATGAGAAAAGACAAGGGATATTGCAGCGCCCAGGCTATATCAGGGAAGTCGTGGAGCAGGGCAATGCCAATGCGCGTATAGCTGCCGCAGCGACGATGGTTGAAGTACGCAAGGCTATGAAGATCGACTGGTAAGCAATATTAAGAAGCGACTGATAAGCAATAATGAAAAACGGGGGGCACATGTAATTGGAAAGCGTCTTGACAAAGGCCTGTACCATCAGAATACAGAATTTCGAAGGCCCTTTCGACCTTCTGTTCCACCTTATCGAGGAGAACAAGGTCAATATTTATGACATCCCTATAAATATCATAACCGATCAGTACATGGAATACCTCTTCGATATGCAGGAGCTTGACATGGAGGTTGCCAGCGAATTTCTCGTTATGGCGTCCACACTCCTTCATATCAAGTCCAGGATGCTGCTGCCTCAAAAGAAGGAGGCCCAGCAGGACGAGACTGACCCAAGGGAAGAGCTGGTCATGAGGCTGCTTGAGTACAGGAAATTTAAGGAGTTTTCGTTTTCACTGAAAGACAGGGAGGCCGAATGGGCAAAACTTATTTACAAGCTGCCCGAGGCTATCCAGTTCACCAGGGCGGATGAAACCATCGAATTGTCGATTGACCAGCTCAAGACAGTATATATGGCGCTTCTGGAGAGGAATCGTAAAAAGGTGAATCCCAATGTGAGCGGTATGAACCAGATAATCCAACACGAAAAGGTATCCCTGAGAAGCAAGATGAGGGAAATCACATCCGAACTTATAAACAGGGCATTTTTCAAGTTCTCGGAGTTTTTTTCATTCGGGCGCAGATCCAAGTTGGATGTTGTGACAGGGTTTATGGCTATCCTTGAGCTTGCAAAGCTTAAAAAAGTCAGACTGGAGCAGAAAAAGCAGTTTTCTGACATATTGGTTTACAGGAACAATTTGGGTATGGTTACGGATGAAGAATTCTCGGAATCGTCCCAGGCTGCTGATGTTTAGCACTATATAAGTGATGTATCATAGATAAGCATTTGAAAAAACTGAAGGAGATGGGGAAATGGAGATCAAGGAAATAGAAGCTGTAGTAGAAGGCCTGCTTTTTGCTGCAGGTGATCCGGTATCCCTTGAAAAGCTTTCAGAGATTCTTGAGATAGACAGGAAGTCAATGAGGCTCTTACTGGGCAATATGATCATGAATTACCAGACTTCCAAAAGAGGGATAACGATGAGGGAGATTGATGGCTGTTATCAGCTCTGCACCAGATTCGAGCATTTCGAGTACATCAGGAAGCTGATGGAGCCGAGGCAGAAGCAGGCATTATCTCAGGCTGCCTTCGAAACCCTTGCAATAATAGCATATAACCAACCTGCGACAAGGGGCAGGATCGAACAGATAAGGGGAGTCAGCTCTGACAGCGCGATATCAAGATTGCTGGAACGCAACCTGGTAAGAGAAGCTGGAAGGATGGATACCCCGGGGAAACCCATACTGTATGAAGTTACCGAAGAATTCCTGAGGAGCTTCGGCTTCAAGTCGCTTGCAGACCTTCCAATACTGGAGTTGAATGAACTCCAGCCATAATTCCTTTCATCATCAATCAAAAACGGTAAAATAAAATTGCATAAATGGGTAATAATAGCAAAATGGAATATTTGTATCTATTGCCTCTGCTATTATTAATCACATCCAACATCGTACTGCTCAGGCTCAGGATCAAGGCATCCGTGGAATATTTGCGCAATGAGAATGACGATAACCTTTCCATTTCCTTTTATACTATGAAGGGGATTTTCCGCTATAAATATGAAGTCCCTATGGTGGATATCGGGATAAGTGGCCTTAAGTTCAGGCTGGTCAAGGAACAGGGTGGCAATGGCGAGCCTATCGGTGTGCGCAGGGAAAAGATGAAGCCTACCGGGATATTTGAGAAATACGCAATGATAAGGAAATACTGTCAGGAAAACAACGATTTCATATGCGACCTGAGGAATTATCTGGGGAAAAGGCTTATTATGTATCAATTCAGTCTTAAAGTAGAAGAAGGAACTGGAAACGCAAGCCACACCGGTATTATATGCGGTCTGCTCTGGTCTGTTTCAGGTATCATCACATCTTTTCTTTCAAATAACTTTAAGAATTATGAGAAATTCGTATCTATCAAACCGAATTTCAATAAAAGCGTTTTCAATGTTGATCTAAAATGCATATTCCGTATGAGAATTGCTCATATTATTGTATTGTTGGCGAAAATTTACCTGAATGGATATAAAGAAGAACACTTACGAAAGAATGAAAAGAAAAAGGAAAATCGCAGCAGTTTTGAGAAAGGCGGTGGTGGTTCAATTGGCGGAGCATCCAATAGAAGGATTAATGACAACAGCCATGGAGAGCATCAAGGAGATGGTGGATGTCAACACAATAGTAGGTGATGCGGTCGAATCTCCCGATGGATCTGTAATAATACCGATTTCAAGGGTTGCATTCGGGTTCGCTGCCGGTGGTGGTGAATACAGCAAAGCATGTACGAAGGATGCCGGGAACGAAAGGGATGAAGATTCTGATTCGGAGTATGGCTCCAAATTCCCCTTTGCAGGTGGAAGCGGAGCTGGTGTGAGTATAAACCCGGTTGCCTTCATGGTTGTGGGTAACGGGCAGATAAAGCTACTCCCGGTAAACATCAACTCATCCCTTGATAAAGTACTCGACATGGTGCCGGATTTTCTCAGAAAGGTTGAAGAAACCATGAAGAGAAATGTGACTGTAAGAAAGGATGTCAAATATGCTGAAAACGGTAACCGGGAGAAGGCGCCGGAAGTAAGCAATGTAAAAACGGCCAGGGATCCGAACATTATATTAAAGGACGATAAAAGGCCTGCAGATGATGTAGGAACGGAATAAAAGAAGCTGCTCAGGCGCATTCCCATAGGGACATATTATGAATTGTGGGTAATTTGGTGAGGCAGACAGCGGATTTGGCTGTCTGCCTTTGCTGTTATCCGTCTAATTTCTCTGCTTCTTCTGCAAATGGGCCGAGGACGACGATATCCTAATAATTTCAGGCAAATTACTCCATAATTTAATAGTTTATGATATCATTGTACTAATTCAATGAAAATTTTTAGTACCATAAAAGTGTAAGTGTTAAACCATTAATAATGGCTTAAACATTTGCACTTATTTTTTTATAATAAGGGAGTAATTGGTCTGGCCCGGTGCTTTTTGGATTAGCCACATCCGACATAAAAACTGTCAGCCATCCCTTATTATAAAGATTCGATTAAGCAGGTTGAAACCGTAAAGGCTTTCGTGTAACGAACTAAAATGAATCGTAATAAGTGTAGGTGGGTAACAATTACAATAATTTTATGGAGGGTACATGTTTGATAAGTGTAGGTATTGATATTTCAAAAGAGAAAAGTACTGTATGTATCTTAAAGCCTTATGGAGAAATTTTAAGTTCACCCTTTGAGATTCTTCATACAGAAAAAGAATTATCTGAATTAGTAACTATGTTAAAACGGTTTGATGAAGAAGTAGAGTAGTTATGGAAGCCACAGGAGCTTATCACCTACCTGTACTTTGTTATCTAAAAGAAAAAGAACTTTATGTATCTGTAATTAATCCTTTTGTCATGAAGGAATATAGATGCAGGGGACTTCGCAGAGCCAAGACTGATAGACTTGACGCTAAGAAAATAGCGAATTATGGAATTGATAACTGGTACCATCTTGATAACTATGAGTTTACAGAAAGCACGTATCAAGAATTAAAATTATTAGGTAGACAGTATGCCCACTATATGAAAATGAGGATAGAAAGCGTTCTTGTACTGACAAATATGTTAGATTATACAATGCCAGGTATTAAGACATTACTAAATGGCTGGAATGAAAGCTCTGGAAAAGATAAATTGTCTGACTTCGTAGAAGAATATTGGCATTATGACAACATTACAAAGAAAAGTGAAAAGCAATTTATAAACAGTTATCTAAAATGGGCAGAAAAGAAAGGATACCATCCTAATGAACTAAAAGCTGTGAAGATATATGCTATAGCCAAGGATGGTATCCCTACTTTATCTTCCAGTACCCCATCAACCAAAATGTTAGTATTGGAAGCTGTTCGAGTTCTACGCGAAGTAGATAATACTCTAAAGACGATTTTAACACAGATGAAAGAATTAGCAAAGAGCTTGAAAGAATATCCAATTGTAAGAGCTATGGGTGGAGTTGGTGATGTCCTTGCGCCAAAACTGATAGCAGAAATTGGAGATGTGCGAAGATTTCACAGTGGTAAAGCTTTAATTGCATATGCAGGTATAGATGCTCCTCCTTATCAATCTGGGCAATTCATAGGAACTAACCGACACATATCAAAGAGAGGATCATCTTTGTTGAGAAAAATAGGGTATGAGACAATGAGGTGTTTAAAGACAACAAAGAATGAAGACGATTCGGTTTATCAATTTATAATTAAGAAAGAAAGCGAAGGTAAGCCCAAGAAAGTTGCCAAGATGGCTGGTTTGAATAAATTTTTGCGTATATATTATGCAAGAGTAAAAGAAGTTTATCAGTAAAAGTAATCAATAAAAAAACAGACCAGAGTTTGCAGCTGGTCTTATTGTCATGTAAAAAACTATATATTTAAGAAAATGAAGAACCTGCAATAAAAGTGTTGACTTTTGTTAGCAGGTTTATATGGATAAAAATGACAGGCCTGAGGGGCGGAAGAAACGGATAGGCGCAGGCAGCGATAATGTGCATAAGCGTGGAAGCGGTATCGGTGGTATAACCGGAGGCCCGGTCGGGGATTCAGGCGGATATTCGGACAGGACTGAGAATCCTTTCGATGAAAATATAAATGGCTCAAACAGTAAAAACACTTCACCACGGAGAACAGGGAGCTTTTTACCCGGTATTGGCGGTTTTTCCGGCAAGAGCGGTAAACGTTCCGGCGGCACATCCAAATTAATTATAATAATAGTAATTATTGCCATCTATTTCATTTACAATAAATTCAGCGGCACAAACACCGATTTAACAGACTCAGACGGTTTAGAGCCATCGGGTTTCCAAACTTCACAGCAATCAGCATTACCTGCCGGTGTTTCACAATCCTCCGATACCGGTTCTTCCTATAAAGAAAATGGTGCATATCCGGTCTCAACATCGGTTTCCAAGCTTGCCCGAGACAAGCGCACGGTGCTGAAGAGCAATGGCAGCGGTACGGCGACGGTAATGGTTTATTTGTGCGGAACAGACCTTGAGGCAAATGGCGGAATGGCAACCTCTGATTTACAGGAGATGCTATACGCCGAGATTTCGGATAAAGTCAATATTATCGTAGAAACCGGTGGTACGTCCAAATGGCAGAACAACGTAATAAGCAGCAGGACAAACCAGCGTTACCGCGTAACATCCGAGGGCTTGCAGCTGCTTGAGGACAATCTGGGGAAAAAATCAATGGTTGATCCGAATACACTTACTGACTTCATAAAATACAGCAGGGAAAACTATCCTGCAGACCGATATATGCTTATTATGTGGGACCATGGCGGCGGTTCACTGACGGCCTACGGCTATGACCAGCATTATCCGAATAACAGCATGACGCTGGATGAAATAGCCACTGCACTCAAAAACAGCGGCTGCTCCTTCGATCTGGTAGGGTTTGATGCCTGCCTGATGGCAACGCTTGAAACAGCTATAGTTCTGGAACCCTGCGCTGACTATATGATTGCATCCGAGGAAGTTGAACCGGGTATAGGCTGGTATTATACCGGCTGGATAACGGCTCTGTCAAAGAATACTTCCATTCAGACAATTGATCTTGGGAAAAAGCTGATTGATGATTATGTTAAGGATGTTGGGGAGAAAACACCAAGTAGTCAGGCTACACTTTCGATGATTGATCTGGCAGAGCTTAAGGGTACGGTGCCCCCTACGTTTATGACATTTTCTAAATCTACTGGCGCGCTCATTGACAAGGATGAATACAAGACGATTTCCGACGCCCGTGCCAGCACTAAAGAATTTGCGGCCTCGAGCAGGTTAAACCAGATCGACCTCATCCACTTTGCCGAAAAAATCGGAAACACAGAGGCAAAATCCTTCGCCAAGGCACTGCGAGGATGCATAAAATATAACCGCACGTCAACGAATATAACAAACGCAAACGGTGTATCGATATTTTTTCCTTATGGAACGACCTCCAAACTGAATACCGCATTATCCACTTATGACAGGATAGGTTTAGATGAAGAGTACAGCAATTGCATAAAAAGCTTCGCGAGCCTGACAGCTGGCGGACAAATCACTTCAACCGGCAGCGACAATCTGCTTTCGTCGCTTCTCGGAAACCTTGCCGGCAACACTGGAACATCGTCTTCTGCAGGCTCTTCGCAGTCCGCCGGTTCCGATATCGTCGGGGCGTTGCTGAATTCGTTTTTATCTGGTGGTAGTTCTGGTTCCGGCAGTGGCCTCCTGGGTATCGGGGGCGATACTCTTACGGATATATCAGGCAATGCTCTGAGCAGCTGGCTTGACGCAGATCGGATGAAGGCTTCGGAAGACTATTATAAAGAACACCGGATTGATGCCTCGGCTATTAAGATTATCAAGAAAGGACGGAAGACGTGTTCTGGCGCTCACAGAAGATCAGTGGGATATGATCCACCATATGGAGCTGAATGTTTTTCTGGATGATGGCGAAGGTTTTATTGACCTGGGTCTTGACAACGTCTATGAATATAACGATGAAGGCGACCTCATAATGGAATACGACGGAACCTGGCTCGCAATCAACGGACGGATCGTCAGCTACTACATGTTAAGCGACGACCATAATGGCGATTCCTATTCCATCAGGGGACGTGTGCCTGCCTTGTTGAACCAGAAGCGTGTTGATATTATTATCGTGTTTGACAATGAGAATCCGGATGGAATGGTAATTGGCGCACAGGTGCAATATGATGCTGCGCTGCAGACTGAAACCGTTGCAAAAGGGCTTATTGACATTGAAGCAGGTGATAAAATCGACTTTCTCTGCGACTATTACACTTATGACGGTCAGTACAGCGATACGTATTATCTCGGCGAGCAGTACACCACCTCAGGTGAATGGAAAATAGAAAATCTGTCCGTCAAAAACGACAGCTACCGGATGACCTACCGGTTAACCGATATTTATGGCAACAGGTATTGGACGCCGGCAATTACAGACTGAGGTTCACACATATCCCGGTGAAACCAATGCACAAATGGCAAACAAGTTTTATCATGTTTGCCATTCGTGCCTTTTATATCTCTACAAACATCAATACATCAAAACAGTTTTTTTACCTTCCCAAACAAATCGTCTGCCTTGTCCAGAGATAGTTTGGCTTTTACGCCGTCAATCAAAGCGTTAATCTGATCATCCGGAAGATCGATTCCAATTACTGATTCTACTGCTTTCACCGGATCCTGGGAAAATTTAGATGCAAATTCCTTGTCCGATTTTACTTTATCAATGATCTCCTCAATTTTTGCCTTTATGTCCATGATGTTTCTCCTTTACTATTTTAATTTCTATAAATCCCTGATTATCCACAGAAGAACTACGCGATAACGTGGGAGTAATACGAACCTCTCGCTGCTTTTTTAATACTGCAGAATACGGGGCAGCGTGCCTGCCTGCTTTACCCAATCTTCAACCTGTGCTTCTGTGGGAAGTTTCCTGACAAGAGACTTGGCGTCATTTATTTCCTGCATCTTTTGAAAAGATTATCTGCCTTCCGGGTGGCGAGTTCCGGAACAGTATCAACGCCGGCAGCTTCCAGCAGCTCGGCATACTCTCCGCCGATACCCTTTATCCTTGCAAGATCGGCATTATTAGCCCACTTGAGAATCAGTTTCTCGGTTATACCAGTTTTTTCTGCAATATCTGATCTGCCTTTTTTAGTCGCACAAGTTTCCAGTAATACCTCGATTGATTTCACACCGGCCTCCTCCAGCCTGGCCTCATAGGCTTCTCCGATTCCCTCGATAACACTAAGCTTTGACATAACTCTTACCCCTTTCATAATTTATTAATAAAGCTATCTGTCTGGAGCAACAAAGCTGATTTCAAATCAACAAGGTACCCAAACCAATATAAATTATTCTAAAGTTTAAGTATGTTGATTGTTCTGAGCCGAAAATTAAGGTTCGCTTTGAGAGAATCTTCTTTTATTTGAAGGTACTTTTTGGTTTCTTCTTCCTTAGCATGACGAATGTTTATTTTCCCACAGTCAGGGCAATGCTCGACATTACCAACCCTCTCAAAAGTGAAATGACAATTTTCACAGACATATATCATATATAACCCATCTCCAATCAGATTTGATAAGACAAATTTTGGTTGGTTCTTTGACTCTCTTCTGTTATATGCCATAGTTACCTACCAACTCTTAACTTGAATCAAAAATTTTAACACTCGTTATAATCTATTATACTATGAAATTGACATTTTTCAACATTATCCGTCAAAGCTTGGCAAAATTAGACAATATTAGGGCTTGGCTTCTCAACTCCTTACATAGCATTTTTCTTGCACAAGCAGGTGAAAGTATTTATATATGCATGGATATATTTATCCATGCACGGGTGGTATAATAATCTATACCGGGAACGATTGCCATATGGTATATGCCGTGGTTGGTTGTCGGAACGGAAATCAAATGTAAGGATGGTTTTATAGTTTAATGCCAGATAAATCAAAGCAGGAAAATACAAAGCAGGAAAATACAAAGCAGGAAAATACAAAGCAGGAAAATTCCAGGCGGGATGGTTCAAAGCCCGAAATGAGACTGCAGAAATACCTTGCCGAAGCAGGGGTGGCCTCCAGAAGGAAGAGCGAGGAACTCATACTGAAGGGTCGGGTCGCAGTCAACGGACGGATAGTGACAGAATTAGGAACCAAAGTGACAGAATCGGATTCGGTTAAAGTTGACGGTAAGACTGTGAAGCCTGAAGCGAGGAAAGTATATATAATGCTTAATAAGCCTGCCGGGTATGTTACGACCGCAAAGGACCAGTTTGACAGAAAGACTGTTCTTGACCTTATAGAAGGTGTGGAGGAGAGAATATATCCTATAGGCAGGCTGGATTACGACACTTCAGGGCTGCTCCTGCTCACCAATGACGGAGAACTTGCAAACAGGCTTATGCACCCAAAGCACGAGACGGACAAGGTGTATCATGTTAAGATAGAGGGCAGGATAGACGAAGAAGATATCCAGGCATTTAAAAGAGGCGTCAGGCTTGATGACGGTGTGACTTCGCCTGCGAAGATCAAGACGCTTGATATATATGAAAAGAATTCAATGGTTGAGGTCACGGTGCATGAAGGCAGAAACCGGCAGGTCAGGAGGATGCTTGAGGCTTTGAACCACGATGTGTTGAAGCTCAAGCTCGTGTCGCTGGGACCTTTGAAGCTGGAAGGCCTTGAAGAGGGCAGCTGGAGGTATCTTACACCTGAAGAGATCAAGCATCTGTAAGGAATATACCCCCGATGAGATAGCAAATATATAACTATTGATTTTGGAGGATGGAATGAGTTTGAAGGATGGTTTGTGGACCCTTTCCACAAAATTCATGGCAAGCTGTGACAGCTACGAAGAAGCAAGGTCTGTCCTTGTCGGGGTTCCGATGGATTTCACCTGTAGCTTCAGGCCGGGCGCCAGGTTTGGCCCACAGAAGATACGCGAGGTTTCCATCGGTATCGAAGAATACAGCGTATATATGGATGCAAGCCTTGAGGACGCATCATTTTATGATTGCGGGGACCTTGACCTTCCAATTGGGAATGTGGAGAAGAGCCTTGATTTGATTGAGGCTTCTGCAGCTGAGATAGTAAGGGACGGCAAATTCCCTGTTTTTATCGGTGGCGAGCACCTTATCAGTGTACCTGTAATTCGAAAGGTATATGAAAAATACGGGGATGATCTTATAGTGGTGCAGTTCGACGCACATGCCGACTTGCGTGAGGGATACCTCGGGTGTCCCAATTCACATGCATCTGCAGTAAGGAGGCTGATGGATTTCATGCCTGGCGGGAACATATACCAATTCGGTATAAGGTCAGGTACACAGGAAGAGTTCATCCTTGCCGGTGAAAAAACGAATATGTACAAATTTAATGTACTGGAGCCACTTTCAAAGGTGCTGCCGTCGTTTGGCGACAGACCTGTATATCTGACTCTTGATATAGATGTGGCCGATCCATCATATGCAAATGGAACAGGAACACCTGAACCTGGGGGCATCAGTTCAAGAGAGCTTCTTGAAGCTGTTCATGCGTTCAAGGGAGTTAATCTTGTTGGCTTTGACATTGTTGAGGTTTCTCCGCCATATGACAGTTCGGACAGGACTGCCATTCTGGCGGCCAAGATAATCCGCGACGTAATACTACTCAATTCTTGCATTTATATGGATAATACTATATAATTTTTTATTAGTACTTCAGAATAACTGTTGTATTTGCGTTAGCTTATCATCATATAACATTACCAGTATATGAATCCAGATGGCAAAGGCATAGAAAGAGCATAGATAGAGAAAAATCATGTATTGTATGAATCTTATAATTACCGACCGAAAAAAATGGATATGAGGTGTCTGACGCATGACTAACTAATCAGAAAATATCACTGCTCCATTCCACAAAGGAAAAACTGGAGATGGGTGGCGGCGCGGACAAAATAGCCAAGCAGCATGATTCCGGCAAAATGTCGGCTCGTCGAAAGGCTTGATAAGCTTTTTGACCCGCATACTTTTGTTGAAATTGATGCATTCGTAGAAACACGTGCAATCGATTTCGACATGCAAAAAAAGAAAGCGCCAGGAGACGGCGTTGTTACAGGTTATGGAAATATTAATGGAAGACTTGTTTTCGTGTATCCTCACAGGATTTCACGGTAATTGGTGGATCACTGGGTGAAGCGCACGCCAAGAAAATCACAAAAGTCATGGATATGGCAATGAAAATGGGCAGGCACCCTTTATAAGTATTAACGATTCTGGCGGAGCCAGGATTGAAGAAGGCATAGATGCACTCAGCGGGTATGGCAATATCTTCTTCAGAAACACACTCGCTTCAGGTGTAATCCCGCAGATATCGGTTATTATGGGGCCTTGCGCAGGTGGTGCAGTTTATTCTCCTGCAATAACCGATTTTATATTCATGGTTGAAAAAACCAGTCACATGTTTATCACAGGTCCTCAGGTCATAAAGGCTGTAACAGGGGAGGATGTTACATTTGAGATGCTGGGAGGCGCAAATACACACAATAACCAAGTGCGGTGTAGCACATTTCAAAAGTAGCAATGAAGAAGAATGTATACAAGAAATCAAAAAGCTTGTAAGCTTCCTGCCGGATAACAACCTTACAGATGTGCCTACCTATCAATCAGAAGATGATTTGAACAGGCTGGCAGATGAACTTAACGATATCATTCCGGACAATGCAAACAAACCATATGATATGTTAGATATTATCGAAAAGATGGTTGATAATGGCGATTTTCTGGAAATTCAGAAGCATTTTGCACAGAACATAGTGATTGGTTTCGGCAGGCTGAATGGCAGTACCGTTGGTATTTTAGGCAAACCAACCGAAGATTATGGCAGGTGTACTTGGATGTCAATTCTTCCGATAAAGGTGCAAGGTTTATCAGGTTCTGTGATGCCTTTAACATTCCAATTATTACATTTACCGATGTTCCGGATTACTTACCAGGAGTCGGACAGGAATACAACGGTATAATTAGGCATGGCGCAAAGCTTCTTTATGCTTTCTCTGAAGCAACAGTTCCCAAAGATCAATATAATTGTGAGAAAAGCCTATGGTGGAGCATATATTGCAATGAACAGCAAGCATCTGGGTGCTGACATGGTATTTGCATGGCCCAGCGCAGAAATTGCAGTAATGGGACCGGATGGTGCTGCAAATATTATTTTCCGCAAGGAAATTGCAGAAGCAGCAGATCCTGTAGAAGCAAGAAATGAGAAAATAGATGAATACAGAAATAAATTCTCCAATCCTTATGTTGCAGCAGCAAGGGGCTATGTTGATGATGTTATCGAGCCTGCAACAACAAGGATAAGACTGATAAATGCACTGGAAATGCTTGCCAGCAAAGAGGGAGAACAGACCTGCCAAAAAAGGAATATCCCGCTATAATGGGAACTTCCCGCTTTAAAAAAAGTGGCATTTCTCAATAAGGTGCGAAAGTATGGAGGTTCACATGGAAACTAAAACAAAATAGGAAAACATAGACAATGAAATTCTTGCTGTAATATCTGCGGCAATTGCTGCAATGGATACAAGAAACCGGAGGCATAAGGCTAAACATAAGCAACATCAAGCGGCTGCCGCAGACTTCGCCTGCCCCTGGAATATTGCAACGGAAGGATTGACAGAATGACTCAGAAACTCATGCGATGTAGTGATGATTAAAATCAACATTGCAGTACAATTTAATGAATAACATAGTAATGAATCAGGAGGATATAATCATGAAAAAATTTTTAATAAAAGTAAATGGAAATCAGTATGAAGTTGAAGTTGAAGAAGTTGATGGGACAGACCTTTAGCCAGCCAGCACCTGTTGCAGAACAGCAGCTGCAGCAGCACCTGCAGCTGCACCACCGGCAGCCCCCGGTGCAGCACCTGCTCCGGCAAGCTCAAAAGCACCTGTGACAGGAGCGACAGGAGCAACTAAAATAACCTGCTCCAATGCCTGGAACAATTTTAAAAGCAAATGTAAATGCGGGAGATGCTGTAAAAAAGGACAGGTTCTTCTCATACTTGAAGCAATGAAAATGGAAAATGAAATTGTTGCGACAGCAGATGGAACAGTTGTCAGTGTTAATGTAGAAAACGGCGCATCTGTTAATGCCGGAGATGTTCTTGTTTCATTGTCGTAACATAAATTATGCGGAGGTTTATATAATATGGGTAAATTTAAAATAACCGAAACCGTTCTCAGGGATGCTCATCAGTCTTTGATTGCAACAAGGATGAAAGACTGATGATATGCTCCCGATTCTTGAAAAACTGGATAAGGTAGGATATAATTCACTGGAATGCTGGGGTGGTGCTACATTTGATTCGTGCCTGAGATTTTTCAATGAAGATCCTTGGGAAAGACTCAGAAAAATCAAAAGCAAAATTAAGAACACAAAGCTGCAGATGCTGTTGAGAGGCCAGAATATTCTTGGCTATAAGCATTATGCAGATGATGTTGTTGAATATTTTGTTCAGAAATCAATAGCAAATGGTATGGACATTATCAGGATATTTGATGCACTGAATGATCTCAGAAACATTGAAACAGCCATAAAAGCATGTAAAAAGGAAGGCGGCCATGCTCAGGGTACTGTTTCCTATACAATAAGCCCTGTGCACAGCCTTGAGCATTTTTTGAAAGATGCCAAGAAGCTTGTTGAAATGGGCGCAGATTCAATATGTATTAAGGATATGGCAGGCTTCTTCTTGCCATATGCCGCTTATGAGCTTGTCAAAGCCATAAAGGAATATATAAAGGTTCCGATTCAGATTCATACCCATTATACCAGCGTGGTGTGGCTTCAATGACTTATCTAAAGGCAATTGAAGCTGGTGTTGATATAGTTGACTGTGCAATTTCTCCAATGGCTATGGGAACTTCACAGCCTCCTACAGAACCACTGGTTGCAACCTTAAAGGTACACCATATGATACCGGATATGATCTTGAACTGCTCAAGTGAAATAGCTGACTATTTCAGACCAATAAAGGAAAAATATGTAGCATCCGGGACTACTTGATGTCAAGATGATGGGTGTAGATGTAAACGCTCTTATTTATCAGGTACCGGGCGGAATGCTTTCCAATCTCGTTTCACAGCTCAAGCAGGCAGGAAAGTCCGATAAGTACGATGAAGTTCTGAAGGAAGTACCAAGAGTGAGAGAAGAATTTGGGTTATCCGCCACTTGTTACTCCTACAAGCCAGATAGTAGGTACACAGGCTGTTATGAATGTGATTACGGGTGAAAGATATAAAATGGTACCAAAGGAAACCAAAGCGCTTGTAAAAGGCGAATATGGCAAGACACCGGCTCCAATCTCCGAAGAAATAAAAGAAAAAGATTCTCGGCGATGAGGAACAGATCACCTGCAGACCAGCAGATCTTATTCCACCTGAACTTGAAAAGATCAAGGAACAAATGTCGGAATATATGGAGCAGGATGAGGATGTACTGTCATATGCACTATTCCCGCAGGTTGCTGAAACCTTCTTCAAATAACGCCAGGCTGAGAAATACAAGATAGACAGCAGTTTGGTGGATTACAAGGACAGGACGTATCCGGTGTAACAAAAAGGACGAGGGACACTTCTCTGGCTGGGAGTAAGGCTTCACGGTCTGAGGAAGTGTCCCTTCTTGAATTTTTTTGTAAAATATTAACTTTTACAAAGCGTCTCAAAGCTCCTCAATTCAGCCATTTTCAAATGAACAGGGAATTTATATATACTCGTTGATTATTAAGATGTAACTGCTTAAACATCATTTCCATGATTCTTAACTTAGATTTTTATCCTGCAAAAATGACATTCAAAATGAATTTCCAATAAATCCTATATCCTCTTTCTGTATAATAACAATGTTTTTCTGTATCATATATCTTATTATAAGATGTCAAAAACAAAATTTATTTTCAATATATAGGACATGATTTTTTCCTTTTCCACTATTATACCCCCTAAATAATTACCTGATTTTATAAATATTACCCTATAATAAGTTCTCCTTGTCAAAGTCGACGATGGAGTATTAGAGGTTTACCCATTATGCAGCTACTTGATTTTTTTCTTGCAAAAATGTAGAATGAAATGGTACCCAGGCAATTCTTGTAATATATAATTCGAATGGAACTCTACAGAATTGTGGATTTTTCCAATCATCACGCATCAAATGAAGGTTAATGCAGGAGATTTAAAATGAAACCTGACGAAGGAGGAATTTCAATATGGAAGCAAAAACACAGGATATGATCAAGCGTATACAGGAAAATCTTCCGGGAATGAGTAAAGGGCAGAAATTGATTGCAAACTATATACTGGGCCATTATGACAAAGCTGCATTCATGACTGCAGCAAAACTGGGCGAGGTGGTCGGGGTCAGTGAATCAACTGTTGTCAGGTTTGCCATAGAATTAGGCTATGAAGGCTACCCTAAACTGCAGAAGGTGTTACAGGAGCTTATTAAAAACAAACTCACTGCGGTACAGAGGATTGAGGTGTCTTCAAACAGGATAAATGAAGGAAACATATTGAAAAGCGTGCTTCAATCGGATATGGAGAAAATTAAGCTTACACTTGAGGATATCGATCAGAACAGCTTCAACGATATAGTTGAGTGCATTTTAAATGCAAAAAACATATACATCCTTGGAGTAAGAAGCTCAGCACCCCTGGCAGGCTTCCTCGGGTTTTACTTCAATCTGATATTCGACAATGTGCGTCTTGTGCATACCACCAGCGTCAGTGAAATGTTCGAACAGATACTGAGGGCGACGGAAGGCGATGCAGTTATAGGCATAAGTTTTCCGAGATATTCCAAAAGGACGATTAAAGCCATGCAGTTTGTTAAGACACAGGGCGCAACGGTCATAGCCATAACAGACAGCATTGAATCGCCGATATCCGCTTTTGCCGATCATTCAATCATCGCAAGAAGTGATATGGCGTCATTCGTTGACTCGCTGGTTGCACCGCTGAGTGTCTTGAACGCCCTCATAGTGGCAATCGGACTGAGAAAGAAGGAATCACTGTCGGCGACCTTTGAAAAGCTGGAATCAATCTGGGATGAATACCAGGTATATGAGAAGTATGATAATATAGAAACCTTCAGGAAGGTTGATTATTGATGAAGAAAAGAGTTGCGGTCATAGGCGCCGGCGCAGCTGGAATGATGGCAGCCGCAAAGGCTGCGGAGCGCGGGCTGGATGTTACCCTTATCGAAAAGAACGGTATGGTTGGGAAAAAGCTTTTGATCTCAGGCAAAGGCCGGTGCAATATAACCAATGACACAGATTTGAATGGGCTGATCGAAAATATTCCCGGCAACGGGAATTTTTTATACTCTGCATTTTATAACTTTTCCAATTATGACCTTATAAGCCTACTGAATGAAAGAGGCCTGGAAACAAAGGTGGAAAGGGGAGGCAGGGTCTTTCCGGTTTCAGATTCTGCCAAAGACGTGGTTGACGTGTTTTCCAGGTATGCAACTGGTAATGGAGCCAGGTTGATGTTGGGGAGCGTAGTTTCCGATATTTCTGTTAAGGAAGGGAAAGTGACGGGAGTTACTCTAAAGGACGGCAGTGAACTGCCATTTGATTCTGTTATAATTGCCACTGGAGGGGCTTCGTATCCGGGGACAGGATCTACCGGGGACGGGTATTCTATGGCAAGAAAGCTGGGACACACTGTAACTGCACTAAAGCCCTCACTGATACCACTGCTGGCTGAAGAACAGTGGGTAATGGAAATGCAGGGTTTATCTTTGAAAAATGTGGCAATAACTATGTATGATAAACGAAACAAAAAGGTATTCAGTGATTTCGGTGAAATGCTTTTTACGCATTTCGGTGTATCGGGTCCTGTCATCCTGAGTGCCAGCAGGCATATCATGGGTTACGGGTACAAGGATATCAAGCTTGTTATAGACCTCAAACCTGCATTGGATGAGGAAATGCTGGATAACAGGATAGTACGGGATCTTGCGAAGTATTCCAGAAAACAGTTTAAAAACTGTCTGGACGACCTCCTCCCTCAGAAACTCATACCTGCGGTGATAATGCTGTCGGGCATATCGTCTGAAAAGCAGGTAAACCAGATAACAAGGGAGGAAAGAAAGGCTCTGGCAAAAGTGCTTAAAAACCTTGAGATAAGTATTACCGGCGCCAGGTCATTAAAAGAAGCAATCGTAACGGCAGGTGGAGTTGAAACGGATGAAATCAATCCATCTACGATGGAATCAAAACTTATTAAGGGGTTGTATTTTGCAGGGGAGGTCATAGATGTGGATGCATATACGGGAGGGTTCAACCTGACCATTGCATTTTCGACAGGCTGCCTTGCGGGTATGAACTGCTGATCTTCCAGCATACGGTCAGAATGTAGCAAGGTCGCTTCCGGACAGGAATGGAGGATGTGGCTGCCATGCGAAATTTGACTACAAAATCAGGAAAATTTGAATTTCTATTATATATCTCATTTTTTATTGTCTTTTTCATCATGATTGTAAGCCAAATGGCACTATTGAGCCCTGTATTAAGAGAGGTGGTCGCCTGGCAGGACGACATGGAGGGGACTCCACTTGGAAAAGAGGAGTATCTTTTCAAACGGGCTGTTTTAGTTCTTACTCTTGATGGAAAAGAAGCCGATAGTGAAATTGAAGTGTTGGTCAATGGAGATACCAAAGCGGATTTCAAAAATGGAAGCGCTCAACTGGAGGTAACGGAGGGAGACATTATAGAAGTGGATGGAAGCAGCAGTTCGGGTGAATTCTCAGGAACCGTCAAGGTTATATCCGGGAATTTGGAAGCAGGTGCCCTTGACTATGCCTTTCAAACGGAAAAATGTGTTAAGAGTCTGGGGAGGATCGTAATATATCATTCAGTTGATGATACCTGATATAATGTCATTATTGTGCAAAATGAATTATTCCTATATAATATGAAAGTGAGTCTTCACAAAATGAAAAGAATGGAAATGCGTATAAATGGCGGTTAGTATGGTTCGCGCAGTAAGAGGGGCTACTACGGTTCATGCAAATAAGCGGGAAGATATTTTGGAATCAACTTCCGAACTGCTTGCGAGGATGGTGGGAGAAAACAACATTGGCAAAGAAGACATCATAAGTGTCTCATTCACCACCACCAATGACCTGGATGCGGTATTCCCTGCAGTTGCAGCAAGACAGCTCGGATGGACCGATATCGCACTATCCTGTACCAACGAAATGTATGTTCCCGGAAGTCTGGCGATGTGTATAAGGGTTTTGCTGACATTTAACACCGATAAAAAGAACAATGAACTGAAGTATATATACCTTAGGGAAGCAAAATCCCTCAGACCGGATTTGAATTTAGAAATATCATAAGAATTTATTAAAATCACGAGGGGATGGATATGTCCAGGATAAATATAGCCATAGACGGACCGGCAGGAGCAGGAAAAAGTACAATAGCCAAGTTCATATCTAAAAAACTTGGGATTATCTATTTGGATACTGGAGCGATGTACCGTGCTGTGGCATTGAAAGCAATTAAGGAAGGAATTGATCCCAGGGATGCGGCAGTTGTAGAGCCGATGCTTCCCGGTCTTGATATCAGGATAGAGCATGGTAACGGGGAACAGAGGATTTTCCTGGACGGAGCCGATGTGTCAAAAGATATAAGGACACCGGAGGTTTCACTGGGAGCATCCAATATAGCAGTCATACCTGCTGTCAGGCTGGCAATGGTCAAGCTGCAGCGTGAAATAGCTGAAGAGATGGATGTTGTAATGGATGGAAGGGATATTGGAACATATGTGCTACCCAATGCACGATTCAAGTTCTTTTTGACAGCTTCATCTGATGAAAGAGCAAAAAGGCGCTATCAGGAACTACTGGGTAAGGGATCGCAGGATATTTCATTTGAAGAAGTCAAAAGGGACATGGAATACAGGGACAGAAATGACAGCACAAGGGAGTTCGCACCTTTATCCAAGGCACCGGATGCAATTGAAATTGACACCACTGATATGGATATTGAACAGGTCATAGAAAAAATAATAACTACCATAGAAGTATAGAGACATAAAGCCCCTAACATTTAGAAAAGGTATAAAGGTTTTAATATAATAGATGAGAAAATTTGCTATAATAATTACAACCATATTCTTCAACTTGTTTTACAGGGTTGAAGTGATAAACAAAGAGTATATTCCAAAAGAAGGCGCGGCTATCTTCTGCTCAACCCATACGACAATCCTTGATATGTTTTTTCTGGGATATAAGATTGACAGATGGATACACTGGATGGCCAAAGAAGAGCTTTTCAGAAACCCGATCTCCCGAATTATTTACACAAGTCTTGGGGCATTCCCTGTAAAAAGGGGTAGGGGTGATGTAGGCTCCATAAAAGTTGCATACAAGCATCTGCAGGAAGGCAGGATAGTGGGTATATTCCCACAAGGGACCAGGGTAGCAAAAGTGAAGACAGCCAAGGTGAGGGTAAAGTCAGGAGCCGCAATGCTTGCTGTTAATTCGGGGGCTCAGATCATCCCGGCTTTGGTTGTAGGAAGCCACAGGATTTTCAGCAGGATACGGGTGGTATATGGAAAACCATTCACAATCCCCGTAAAGGAAGATGGTAGTAAATATACGGCTGAAGAGCTTACACAAATAAGCAATGACATAATGGACAGGGTCAATTCCCTTGAGGGAGTGTCCATTAAGGGAGGTCAGTAGTGAAGATTTTACTTGCAGAATCGGCCGGGTTTTGTTTTGGTGTTAACAAGGCCGTAGATATGGTATATAATTTATTAGAGGATACCAGCAGTAAAATATATACACTGGGCCCAATCATCCATAATGAGCAGGTTGTGGATGATCTTAAGGAAAAAGGAGTCACGGTTATTGAGGATGTCAATGAAGCTGAAGATTCCGCAAAGGTAGTAATAAGGACACATGGAGTTGCGCCTGATTACTACGAAAGAATGAAATCTAAAAACATTGAGATAATTGATGCAACTTGTCCATATGTGAAGAAAATACACAGACTGGTCAAGCAGGAGTTTGATGAAGGACACAGGATAATAATTGCGGGGGATGCCAGGCATCCCGAAGTCATTGGGATAAATGGTTGGTGCGGTAATTCGGCCTTTATCGTGGACGAGCCCGACACTCTGGATGGGTTGCCGGACGATTTGGATAACTACTGTATAGTGGCACAAACAACTATAACCAAGGATAAATGGGAAAAAATCAATGAAAAATTAAAAGAAAAATGCAAAAACGTCACGAGATTTGATACAATATGTAGTGCAACGGCAAGCAGGCAGGAAGAGGCTCAAAGAATAGCACAGATTTCCGACATGATGCTTGTCATAGGGAGCAGAAACAGCTCTAATACGCAAAAACTGGCAGACATAAGCAGAAAGTATTGCAAGAACACATTTATAATTGAAAAGTTCGGTGACTTGCCGCCGATTGATATATCAAGCATAAAAACTTTGGGAATTACAGCCGGAGCATCTACACCGAACCGGATAATCAAGGAGGTAATAGGAAGAATGGATGAATTAAATAAACAGGAGAACGAGATGAGTTTCAGTGAAGCTTTTGAAAGCTCGCTGGTAACGCTGAGGAGCGGTGACATCGTCAAAGGAAGGATTATCGGGTATAACAACGCGGAGATATTCGTGGATCTGGGATACAAGTCCGATGGAATCGTTTCTATCAGCGAGTATACCGACGACCCGGAATTTAAGCCTGAAACAAGCCTTAAGATCGGCGATGAGATTGAAGTTTTCATCATAAGGGTTAATGATGGTGATGGAAATGTGCTCCTATCCAAAAAGAAGGTGGATTCCGTCAAAGGTATCGATTCTATTGAGGAAGCATTCGAAAACAAGACTCCGATAACGGCAAAGGTTGTTGAGGTTACCAACGGCGGCCTTATTGCCAGCGCAAAAGGCGTCAGGGTATTCATCCCAGCCTCACAGATAGGCGACAGATATGTCAAAAACCTTGCAGATTATCTTAAACAGACACTCACTCTGAGAATTGTTGAATTCAACAAGCAAAAGAGGAAAATAGTAGGATCACAGAGGATCATCCTTGCTGAGGAGAGGGAAAAGGCAGGAAGTGAGTTCTGGGGAACAGTCGAAGTCGGCAAGATATATGAAGGCGTTGTAAAAAGTCTTATGGATTTCGGCGCATTTGTTGATATCGGTGGTATAGATGGCCTCGTACATGTATCAGAGCTTTCATGGAACAAAATCAAACATCCTTCCGAAGTGCTCAATGTTGGTGACAAGATTGAAGTGACGGTACTCGATTTTGACAAGGAAAAGAAGAGGATTTCGCTCGGCTACAGGAAGAATGAGGACAATCCATGGGTTAAAGCATCAGCGAAATATGCCGTTGGTGACATAGTTACAGGTAAAGTCGTCCGTCTGGTGCCTTTTGGCGCTTTCGTAGAACTTGAGAAAGGTATTGACGGCCTTGTCCATATATCACAGATTTCGAATTTCAGGATTGCCAAACCCGGAGATGTGCTTGATATAGGCCGCGATGTGGAAGCGAAGATCATTGAGTTCAATACTGATACAAAGAAGATCAGCCTCAGTATCAAGGATGTAAACCCCATCGATCCTGTGCAGCCGGTCAGGGAAGCAGGAGCGGAAGAGGGATCTTCAGCCGATGCGGTAGCTGAAACTGCTTCGGAACCCACAGAACATAAGGAAGAACTGACAAACACCATCGCAGATGCATTGATAAAGATTGAGGATTCTTCCGAAGAGAAGTAAAACGAGATAAACAACTTTTATGATTAATATAGAAAGATTGTCTTCAGTCAGTCAGAAGACAATCTTTTCTTTATTTTAACAATGGAAAATACTTGAAATTAGTCGAAAAATATGTAAAAATATTACATATGAACAACTTTCAGCTTGACTGCATTAAAAAACGACCGCTTGTAATGTTTGCGATGGCCCTTACTTTAGGAATACTTGCTGCTCAAACAGCTGGTTCTCTCAAAAAGACACTGTTGGCAACTGTATTTTCAGTAATATTGTTTTTTGCACTTACATGTGCGACAAAAATACTTTTTGATTTTGAGAAGAGCCTCGTCATTGGGATGATAATATTTTTCTCAATTGGAGCATTCCGGTTCATGCTGCTTGAAGACTCCAATCGTTCAGGATATTCACCATATGACGGACAGACCGTATTTGTGATGGGGTATGTGGCCTCCGGGCCGGAGATAAAGGATTCCAAAGTATCTTATATAATAAGGCCTTTGCAAGTATCGGCAATAAATGATGCAAAAAATGAGGGGGAAACGGATAATGGGACATCAAAATCTGAGGGATATTGGAATTTGATGCTTGCCACAATGCTTGAAGATGGTCAAAACATTCTTGAGTATGGAAGTAGGGTAACTTTTGAAGGGAAACTCGTCAAGCCTTCCGGGATAAGGAATCCGGGAGGGTTTGACTACAGAGCTTATCTTGCCCGAAAAGGAGTGGCGGCAAGGATATTTTCATTGAATGTCAAACTGTGCGGCGACATGAAAACATCATGGCCGACAGAACAGGGGCTGAGGCTGAAAGAGAGGATAATCAGTGTTATAGAGGACAGCCTGCCGAAACAGCAGGCGGGACTTTTGGGTGGAATCCTGATCGGCAGCCGGGATGGACTGACAACTGAAGTGGAAGATGCATTCAGCGATGCAGGGCTCACACATATCATGGCAGTTTCAGGTGCGAATATCGCTTTTATAGTATTACCACTTGCCTTTCTGCTGAAAAAGTTGAGGATCCCTAAAGCTGCTGCCAATATCTCAATCATATGTTTTTTGATTGTTTTCGTCTTTATAACAGGCTCGGAACCCTCGGTATTGAGGGCGGTCATTATGGCTTCCTTTATTCTGGTCGGACAGATACTTATGAGGGATTCCGACATATTGACCATAATAGCAGCTTCGGCTGTTGTATTATTGCTTTACAGCCCGTATATGCTCTTCAACATAGGATTTCAACTGTCATTTTCAGCTACAATATCACTTGTACTGTTATTTAATGATGTGAAGAAATTAATTCATCGCAAATACATACCTGGAAAAATTGCAGATGTACTTGCAGCTACAATAACAGCCCAGTTGGGCGTACTGCCGCTTACTCTGGTATATTTCAACAGGGTATCGGTCATATCGGTTTTAACGAATCTTCTTGTGGTCCCGCTTCTTGAGGCAGTGACCATCATCGGTATGGCTATGGCAGTACTGGGACTGATATATATCGGGTTCTCACAGCTTCTGGGCTTTTTTAACTGCACACTGCTCAGCTTTATACTGTACGTCGTAAAGCTTTCCTCCAGAGTGCCTTTTGCCGTACTAACAACGGTAACACCTCCTGCCATACTCATCATTGCATATTACCCGGTAATCTTCCTATTATTGAGGTATGGCCCCATATACAAGGCAAAGGTATCCATGAAGAACGGTATTGCGCTTGGAGCTGCCACGGCTGTTATCATCTCAGCGTTATTCGTCCTTCCGGGTTTAGTTCCAAAAGGACTTGAAGTGGTTTTCCTTGATGTAGGAGAGGGCGATTGTATTTTCGTCAGGACACGCACAGGCAGAACAGTACTTATAGACGGAGGGGGGAGTGCCAATCCCGAAAGGACTTCAAGGGTCGGGGAAACAGTTGTCCTGCCATTCCTGCTGGATAATGGGGTGACATCCCTGGATACGATTATAGCTACCCACGGGCATACAGACCATGTGCAGGGGCTTATTCCTGTCATGGATAAGCTGGAGGTGAAGAACCTCATTTTGCCCGAAGTACCCGGATTATCAGAGCAAATTGAGCAATCAGACCAACTGCTGCAATCGTGGAATTCAGGCTTTGAAGATCTGCTTGATATTGCAATGCGCAAGGATATCAATGTAGCATTGTGTTCTAAAGGCGATATCATACATCTCGATGAAGATACCTGTCTTAATGTCATGAATCCTCCCAATCCTTCTGAAGCCGGTAACTACATCTCCAATGTCGCCATTACTTCCTCTGATGCTTTCAATAATACTTCTTTGGTGGTAAAATTAGTTTGTGATGACGTAAAAATATTATTTACCGGGGATGCAGGGTCAGAGGTTGAAGACAGGCTCCTTGAAGAAGGCGCTGATATAAAGGCTGATGTCATTAAGATAGCACATCATGGTTCCAGGACATCAACCGGTATTCCTTTTCTTAATAGCGTCAACCCTATTGCTGCTGTGATCTGTGTCGGCAGCAACAATTTCGGCCATCCGTCGCAAAAAGTGATATCCGGATTAACTGATGCCGGTATTATGATATTCAGGACAGATACTGACGGTGCTGTCGTAATACGGATGGGCGGAAAATTTTTCAGACACCGGGCACAACGGGCTATGCTCCGGATAAGCAGGATGGTTAATAGCGCCGGTAGCGACTGATGAAAAATAAAAGCTTATGAATTTTAAGCGGAGGTAAGAATGAGTTTTGATAAACAGAAAGAAGATAAAAGTCTTGATATACTCAAGGATGATATAAAAAACAACAGGATTCGGAAGGTTTATCTGTTTTATGGCCCGGAGCAATACATGTCGAAACATTATACCGGTATCATCGAAAAAGCACTCCTGACAGAGGAACTGAAATTGTTCAATAAAGTGGTGCTGGAAGGAAAACTGGAGCAGTCGTCTATAATCAGCAATTGTGAGACAATGCCGGCATTTTCCGATAAAAAAATTGTGCTGGTTAAGAATTCAGGCTTGTTCAAAGCACAAAAAAAACAAGCTGAAACAGAGAATAATCCAGCTGACGATAGTAACAACAATGAAGGAAGTGGCATGAAAGCCGACAGTGGTAAAAAAATCGCCGGTGAAAAAAAATCCGGCAGTAACAAAAAAGTTGACAATTCATTTCTTGAATATCTGGAGGATCTGCCCGGGCATGTCTGCCTGATCTTTGTTGAAAATGAAATTGATAAAAGGCTTAAGATCGTTGATGCCATAAAAAAAGCCGGTTTGGTGGTGGAATTCCCCTGGCAGAAGCCCGATGAACTGGTAAGGTGGGTTATAAGGATATTCAGGGCAGCTGGAAAAGAAATCAGCACCGAAACTGCTGCAATATTTATTAATGACTGTGAACCAGGAATGACAGAAATCATGAATGAAATAGAAAAATTAAAAGCATATACAGGCGATAAAAAAGATGTCACACAAGAAGATTTGTTGAAAATTACTATTAAATCAATAAAATCAAAAATTTTTGATATCACTGATTCAATTGTGAGTAAAGATACAAAAACTGCACTAAAATTGTACAACGATATGTTAATCCTTAAGGAGCCTGTTCAGAAAATATTCTTCATGATAACGAGACAGTTGCGGCAGTTGCTTCAGGCTAAACTAATGAAAAGCAAGGGATGCAATAATGATGAGATAGCAAAGGGGATGGGACTTACCCCATACATAGCCTCCAAAGTGCTTAAACAAGCGGGAGGCTTCACTGTTGTGAAGCTCAAAAAGCTCATGGAAAGTGCACTTGAAATGGATGTGGCAGTAAAGACAGGAAAGCTTAAAGACGAAGCAGCTGTAGAGTTGCTGATAATATCCATGTCGGAATTCTGATAATATCAGTATATAAATGGAGGAATAATGATGAAAATTACAAAAATAGGAATGATCGGTGCCGGAAAAATGGGCCAGGGAATTACAGTATCGGCTCTGATGACAGGGTTTGAAGTTGTTTTACTCGATATGAACATTGACATATTGGATGCTTCCAGAAATCATATCAAAGCACTGGTTGAGAAGCTGTGCCTGAAGAAAGGCATTGCTGATGCAGATTGTGTTAAGATGCTCGGCAAACTTTCCACAGCTACTGATTACTCCGCAGTAAAAAATGCAGACCTTGTCATTGAAGCTGTTCCTGAAAAAATCGAAATAAAGAACAGCACACTTGCAGCCCTTGAAGCGAATTGCCGCGAGGATGCCATTATAGTGACAAACACATCCACCTTTTCAATAACGTTGCTGGCAGAAGCGCTTAAAAATCCCGGAAGGTTTTCTGGAATGCACTTCTTCCTGCAGCCATCCAGGGTTGTCGAGCTGACACGCGGAGATAAAACCACTGATGAAACCATTGCTTCATTGAAAGAAGCATCGCTGAAGTTGGGCAAGGATCCGGTCGAGGTCAAAAAAGACAGCCCGGGCTTTATTGCCAACAGGATATATACTCCTTTGCTTCTTGAGGCTTTCAGGGTTTGTGAGGAGGGTGTGGCAACGCCGGAGGATATAGATTCTGCGATGAAGGGTACTTATCTTCCGGTAGGTCCTTTTGAGCTTGCAGACATCATTGGACTGGACACCCTCAAAAGCTCACTTGAGTATTATAAGGAAAAGCTTGGACCGCAATGGGAAACACCAAGGCTTCTGAAGGAACTTGTAGAAGCGGGTAGACTGGGAAGGAAAACAGGAGAGGGCGTATACAAGTATTAGTGACTCAGGGTACGGTTGTTATGCAAATAGATAGTAAATTGGGACGGTTCTCGCGATAGCTAAGAACCGTCCCAATTATTAACCATTATTACATCAATGCCTTTACACTCGGGGTTTCGATATATCTCTTTATCTTTTGCGTAGTGGTTTTGACAAATTCCTTTTCGCGTATAGTGAACTCCCTTATGCGTTTGTAAAGAGGCATATCCTTGTTTGCGTTCCTGACAGCCTCATTTATTGCATCATTTATAGCTTTCAAAAGTTCGTCCTTGTTGCTTGCCATTTCCTTTATTTTTTCACTGATAGCATCGAGATTGGGTAGAACCTGAGCACATACAATTGTTTCTCCGGAGGATTCGTCATATTTGCCCCAGACCAGTGAATCCTGAACAAAGGGACTGCGGTTGATATAGGCCTCCACCTCTTCAGGGAATATCTTTTTGCCATTTTTGGTCACTATAACATTTTTAATACGCCCGGTTATATAAAGGAAACCCCTCTTGTCCAGATAACCCAGATCGCCGGTGTGGAACCAGCCGTCATGCAGGCATTTATCCGTGGCTTCCTTGTTATTATAGTACCCAAGCATAACATTGTCGCCTTTTGTGACTATTTCACCAATGCCATTGGCATCGGGATCGATTATCCTTACCGTGACGCCTGGAATCGGCAAACCGGCGGATTTGTCTACAAAGCTTTTGTCCCGGTTTCCTGTCACCAGTGGTGCGCATTCAGTCAGACCGTAACCTTGCAATACAGATATACCCATCCTTCTGAAGCACCTGGAAACTTCGGGCTTTATTGCAGCTGCGCCGGTTATGACAAGGCGCATCCTTCCGCCCAGTGTATCATGGACTGCTTTGAAGACTTTCTTGCGGATATCTATTCTGAAAGCATCATTCAGTAAGTTGGTTATGATAAGGGCTGCTTCGAATTTAAACATGCCCAACCTGCTTTTTCCAATCTTGTCTATAATCTTCCTGTGCACGTTCTCCAGTAACAGCGGGACGGTAACCAGCATGGTTGGCCTTACCTCCTGCAAATTCCGCTGGATATATTTGAGACCTTCATTGAATGCTATGGCGCCTCCGCTGTATATAAAGCCCAGGAAGCCCAGTGAACACTCATAGGTATGATGCATGGGCAGAATGGACAGGGAAACATCCTTGGTGTCAACATAGACAGTCGCAAATACCGAGGTAAGATTTGCACATATATTCTTGTGTGAAAGCATGACACCTTTGGCCAGATCGGTGGTGCCGGATGTGAATATCAGCATGCGCATGGCATCCGGATCGATAACAGCCTTGCTGAAACGGTCATCACCGGCAATTTTCAGCTCTTTGCCCTTATTAAGCAAGCCATTGAAGGATTTTAACCCATCCTCATCCCCGACGAGATCCATATCAATATAGTACTGTATAGAAGGAATGGTACCTGCGAGTTTTTTCATTTGATTACGGTATTTGCCTGAAAAGACAATTGCACTAGCTCCGCATCTGTTCAGGAGGTTGACGATTTCATCGGCCGGAAGCTCCTTGTCCAACGGAACAATTGTTCCAACTCCGTTTACTACGGATAGATAGGTTACAGCCCATTCATACCTGTTTTCACCAAAAACGGCTATCATTTTATTTTCAAGTCCCAAATCAAGGAGTGCGGTACCTATGGCGTCGACATCATTACCTAACTGGCGGTAACTAATTTCTCTAAACTGGTTTTCTTTTTCCCTGATCAAAAAGGCGCTTTTATCCCCAAACAGGGAACAACTCTGTTCAAGCATGTCCTTCAGATCCCTGATTTTCCTAACTTGGTACAGCTTTTTTGACGCCATTGATTCATACTCCTTATATGTGCTTTTAACACTTTTAATAGGTGGTTTGTTAATCCCATTTATATACGTAATTATAGTATACACGATAAATTCGTTATTGTATTTGTAAAAATTGTAAATAACCTAAAATGCAATAAAATATAAATAAAAAAACGTACCAGTTTGAAGTACGTTTTTTGCATTTATGGCTAAGCCATTCTTCATTATCACTTTTTATCGTTCAATTGACGCCGGTGATTATTTCGCTGCAGCGTTCATAGCTTTTGCAAGCTTGGATTTCCTTCTCGCAGCGGTGTTTTTATGAAGCACATGCTTTGCTGCAGCCTTGTCAATGATCTTTGCTGTATTGTTCAGAGCTGCTGCTGCGGTATCAACATTCTTTTCAATAGTCTCACTGCATTTTTTAATAGCAGTCTTTAATGCCGACTTCCTCATGGTATTTTTAAGAGTTTTTGACTTTGTTACCTCAACTCTTTTGATTGCAGACTTTATATTTGGCAAACCTTTCACCTCCTGCGAATGAATATTGCGCACGGCTTTTTTTCGATGCGCTGTCATTAAATCAACAACGAATATTTTACCATGCCACCTGTCAAAAAGCAAGGGAAAAGAATGATACAAGCATAGAATTCGCAAAATAATACATCAAAGGTGAATATCAACAGATTGAATACCAATAATATAACCGGATAGAGATGAACAGAAAGGATTGATAAGATGAGAAACATGCGCAATGTCAGGACTGATTTAACACTGGAAGCACAAGAATTGCTGCGGGAAACAGATGCCGGAGGCAATAGCCGGGTTGGGACAATTCCCGGGGTTGATATGGATAATGAAGGTGATGATGATATACGAATCACCAGGGTAAGGGTAACATCACCTGCAGGTGAAAAATCCATAGGTAAACCTATGGGTAGCTACATTACCCTTGAAATACCAAGGTTGAGAGAAAACGATCAGAACCTCTATGAAAATGCATGTAAGGCATTGGCTTTAGAGCTGGTAGGGATACTTAAGCTTAAGGAGAAGTCGGTGGTCCTTGTAGTAGGGCTGGGAAACTGGAATGTAACTCCTGATGCCCTCGGACCGAAAGTAGTATCCAGTTTGATGGTAACCAGACACCTCCTTGAATATGTGCCTGAACAGGTCGACAAAGGTGTACGGCCGGTCTGCGCCATATCGCCCGGAGTTCTTGGGATAACCGGCATAGAAACCGGGGAGATAATTCGCGGGATAGTTGAGAAGATCAGGCCTGATTATATTATAGCAATAGACGCCCTTGCTTCAAGGAAGCTGGAAAGGGTAAACACCACAATACAGCTGGCGGATACAGGCATAGCACCAGGCTCTGGTGTGGGGAACAAAAGGATGGAGCTCTCAAGGGAAACAATGGGGATCCCTGTGATTGCAATAGGAGTGCCAACGGTCGTCGATGCGGCGACAATGGCCAACGACACCATTGACCTCGTGTTGGACAGCATGATAGAGCAGGCTCCAAAAGGTACCGAGTTCTACAATATGATGAAGAATATCGACAGGAATGAGAAATATCAGATGATACAGGAGTTATTGATACCATATGTAGGCAATCTCATCGTAACACCCAAGGAAATAGATGAAGCAATCGAGAAGATCTCCAAAATAATTGCGAATGGACTGAACATTGCCTTGCACCAGGGTATCACCCTGAACGATGTAAACAGATATGTCCACTAGGCAGGCAGAGCTGGTGGCGCTTCCTGCTTTATGATATGAATGCCTGTCTTCGGGTAATAATAATTGCCCTGTTAAGATGGGCTTTATTTTTTGTCCCAAAAACAGTATAATTTTGACGTGTGTATACAAAGTCAAAACCATTCTGGAGGCTGAACGTATGAAACAGACAGGCAAGTATCTGGCTATCATGGTTATAGTGGTTGCCTTGTGGGATACTATTGTGATAAAACCTTTAAAGCTTTTTGCTGTTTTCTTACATGAATTGGGGCACTCACTGATGTCGATCATATTCGGCAACGGGATAACGGGACTAAGAATAAATCTTAATGAGAGCGGTTATGCACTTACACTTCCGAAGAACGGGTTTTCTGCTTTTATGATTGCAAATGGCGGCTATCTTGGCAGTTTGTTTTTTGCCCTCCTCATCCTGCTTCTAAAGAGGACGCCTTTCAAGAAATTTATTCTCGGGACTGCTGCTATCCTGCTTCTTGCCGTTTCTATAAAATATGGTGATTCGCTTTTTACAATCATCTATTCTGCTGCATTTGCAGCCTTTGTACTGGTTCTTTACATGCTGCACAATGAAAAGCTGAATGACTGGGTCATTGACATTATCGGTATCGCAAGCGTAGCATATGCAATATATGACACCTTTGTTGATACCATACTAATGCAGATAAATCTAAGATTCGGGCTTATACAGGGCTGGAATACAACACAGCCCATGACCGACGCTGTCCAATTGCAAAACCTGACACACATCCCTGCGATCGTTTGGGGGGCGTTCTGGTTGATTATTGCGGTCGTGGCAGTTAATGCAGTCCTTTTGAAGGGCGGAGCCAGAGGTGGAGGCAAGCCTTCTGCATCAAAGGGCGGGAAGAGATAGGGATACTGCATTCAGAATGGTCAGGGATAAATGTGTCAGTGATAAATTCAGTGATAATTTCGCAAAATTAATATCAAAAACTATTGAGAAGCTCTGACAGAAATATTATAATGTATATATTATAATATTTGGTTAGCTCTTGTATAAGCTCAATGATACGGTTTGAGCGTCTCGACCGGGCAACCGGAAATTGCCTCAGGCTACAAGAGATACACATTGGATCACTTTTATACGATGCTGAAATATGCAGTATGACAGGCAGTTCCAGTTTGTATCTTTTGCAGTCTGGGGCTTTTATTTTGTAGAATGACTATCAGATACCGGGTGGTATTTTCAGGTTAATATTGAAGGAGGGCAGGCTTGATGGACCTTATTATAAAAAACGGGACCATTTTTACAGCAAAAGAATCCTTTAAAGCTGACATAGCTATTGAAGCCGGCAAAATTGCAGTTATCGGTACCGGGTTGGGATACAGCGACTGCGATATCATCGATGCCACCGGCAATTTTGTACTGCCGGGTGCCATCGATGCGCATGTGCACCTTCAAACGCCTGTCGGTGCAACTGTTTCAGCAGACAGCTATTTGTCTGGTACACGTGCAGCCGCATGCGGAGGGGTTACTACTGTTTTTGATTTCGCAGTCCAGAAAAGATGGCAGGGCCTTACAGAGGATGTTGATGCAAAGTTAAAGACTTTCCAGCCCCAGGCATGTGTTGATTTTTCATTTCATACAGTAATTACCCATCTGACGCCTGCAATATTGCAGGAGTTTGAAAAGTCAGTAGAATTCGGAATTTCAAGCTTCAAATTATATATGGTATATAAAGACCTTATGGTTGACGACGGTGTTCTGGCGGAGGTCCTTGAAAAATCAAGGGACACGGGAACACTTGTTGCAGTTCATGCTGAAAACCCATTTCTTATAGAAAAAAGGATTAGCAGGCTTTTGTCCGAAGGAAAAACATCAGCATGGCATCACTATGAAAGCCGACCTGAATTTGTTGAGGCGGAAGCGGTAAAAAGGGTGATACACCTGGCCAAAGCATTAAACGCGCCATTGTACATAGTACACCTGGCATGCCGTGAAGGACTTGATGAAGTTACAAAGGCGAGGGACGAGGGGTATGAGGTGTATGCAGAGACCTGTCCCCACTATTTGAACTTTAATAACGAAGTGTACAAGCAGGAGGACGGCATGAGATTCGTCTGCTCGCCCTCTATCAAGGGGGAAGAAAGCCGTACAGCCCTATGGGATGGTATCAGACGAGGCGATATATCAACGGTGGCCACTGACCACTGCCCGTTTCAGTCATTTGAAAAGGAATGGGGCAGGGAGGATTTTACAAAGATACCCAATGGCTGTATGGGCGTGGAAAACCTATACCCGTATATGCTGGGTGAAGCAAACAAGGGGCGTATCTCATTCAACAAAGTGGTAGAAGTCTGCAGCACAAATGTGGCGAGGATATTCGGCTGTGCGCCTCAAAAGGGCAGCATTGCGGTGGGCACTGATGCAGACATTGTCATTTACGATCCCCAGAAGGAGTTCATTGTTTCAAAGGACAACATGCATTCAGATATAGATCATACAATCTGGGAAGGCTTTAAAATGAAGGGATATCCGGTTGCAACACTTTCGAGGGGCAAAATTGTGTACAAGGATGGCGAATTTACCGGGGAACCAGGCTGGGGGAAATTCGTCAGGTGCAGGATCAGCCGGTAAAGACGTAAGAAATGATTCTGGAATGATATTTTGTATAATATTTTAATTAGAAGGAGCAGATGAAATGAAAGAAATCGAAGGCCTGATAAAAAAACTTGAGAAGCATAACCATCAAAACATGTTTAACAGTGATTTCCTGCTTACATGGGATAAGACAGACGATGAGCTTCGGTCTGTGTTTGTTGTTTCGGATATCCTTCGCGGGATGAGGGAGAACAACATATCACCGCGCATATTTGACAGCGGGCTGGCTATTTCAATATTCAGGGACAATTCAACAAGGACTCGCTTCAGCTTTGCCAGTGCCAGCAACATGCTTGGCCTGAATGTGCAGGACCTCGACGAGGGGAAATCCCAGATTGCACATGGAGAGACCATAAGGGAAACCTCCAACATGATCTCCTTTATGGCGGATGTAATTGGTATACGGGATGACATGTATATAGGAAAAGGCAATACATATATGAAAGAGGTTGCAGCTTATGTGCAGGAGGGCTATAAAGACGGCGTTCTGGAGCAAAGGCCTACTCTTGTAAACCTCCAGTGCGATATAGACCATCCCACTCAGGCAATGGCTGATTTGAACCACCTGATACACCGTTATGGAGGCATCGAAAACCTTAAGGGTAAAAAAATCGCAATGACCTGGGCTTATTCACCCAGCTACGGAAAACCGTTATCAGTACCCCAGGGCATAATCGGGCTTATGACAAGAATGGGCATGGAGGTTGCCCTTGCACATCCGGAAGGCTATGACCTGCTTCCTGGTGTTGAAGAGGTTGCAAGGATAAATGCCGCAGCCAGCGGAGGCAGTTTTGTTAAAACAAATTCAATGAAGCAGGCTTTTGAAAACGCGGATATTGTTTATCCGAAGAGCTGGGCGCCTTACGCGGCCATGGAGAAAAGGACAGCAATGTACGGGGAAGGCGACTTTGACGGAATCAAAGCCCTTGAAAAGGAACTGTTGGCGCAGAATGCCAATCATAAGGAATGGGAATGCACCGAGGAAATGATGAGTCTTACAAAAGGAGGAAAGGCATTATATCTGCACTGCCTGCCTGCGGACATCACCGACGTGAGCTGCAAACAAGGGGAGGTCGCGGCCTCTGTGTTTGACCGCTACCGTGTTCCGCTGTACAAACAAGCCGGTCATAAGCCATACATCATTGCTGCCATGATGTTTCTCAGCAAGGTGAAGGATCCGGTGAAAACCCTGGAAACAATAATGAAGTCAGATAGAAAAAGGTTTATAGGAGGGAAAAACTTATGAGATCGAAAATACCTTTCGGACCAACCTATGATGAAATGCTTCACCCTGAAACAATGGATGCCAAGGTTAGGGAAGGCTCACTTAAAGCGATAAGGGAAAATGAACTGGACCCCATAAACCTGTTTAGCATCACATGGAAGGATGCGGTCAATAATGTAAGGAAAATCGTACTGCCAAAGGAATTGACCGGCGTCGATGCAAATATAGTAGTAATGCTGGGCAGGGACTTCCCTTCGGGGTCGCACAAGGTGGGCCCTGCTTATGCAACTCTGATGGAGGGCTGTGTGGATGGTGAAATCATACCGGGAGAGCATACCATCCTTGGCCCGTCTACCGGAAATTTCGGTATCGGTGTTTCATACATCTGCAATCTGATGGGATATAAGGCTATTGTCATAATGCCGGACAACATGAGCAAGGAAAGATATGAACGGATTAAAAAATATGGTGCCGAACTGGATCTGACACCCGGAACCGAATCGGACGTCATTCTGACCCTGCAAAGAACCTATGAGCTAAAGAAGAACCCTAAAAACAAGCCTTTGGCTCAGTTCGAGCTTATGCCCAATTACCGTTTCCACAGCTATGTAACAGGAAATTCGGCCGTCGAAGCAGTAAGAGGCATAGGTAACGGAAGGGTTGCAGCATTCTGCTCAGCACCCGGTTCTGCCGGGACTATAGCCGCCGGGGATACAATAAAGAAAGCATTCCCGGAATGCAAAATAGCAGCTCTTGAACCCTACGAATGCTCCACCCTGGCAAACGGCGGACGTGGTCAGCACAGGATCGAGGGCATCGGCGACAAAATGTGCACTTTGATACATAATGTATTGACTACCGACTTTGTCGCTCTCATTCATGATGACGACTGCGTGAAAGCTTTAAAAATAATACATGATGCTCCGGAACTGCTGGTCAGGCATGGGGTCGAACGGACAACAGCCTATGGCATGAGGGATCTCTTTGGCGTTTCGGGTATGTGCAACATACTTGGAGCTATCAAAATGGCCAAATATCTTAGGCTTGGACCGGATGACAATGTCGTGACCATTGCTACCGACAGCATCGACAGGTATAGCTCAGTACTGGAGGATCTTGAAGCACGCAGCCTCGAAACCTCTGATTATGTACTGGAACGTTGGTTAAAGGATATTTTTATCGGTATGAATGATGAAGACATATATGATTTCAGAAGAGAGGACAGGAAGGAGCAGCTTTTCCAGCAGAAGGAAAGGGATTGGCTGCCCTTTGGCTATTCCAGGGAATATCTGGATTCCATGCGGTCCCATGAGTTTTGGGATAATGAATACAACAAGGTGAAGTATTATGATGAAAAAATAAAATCTCTGCGGGAGGGCTTGTGAAAACTCCGCACTAACTGCGTCAGATGAAACTGCAAATTCAGTTACATATAACAAATATGAGCCTTCATTTGCAGCTTCATCTTCCTTGTATTGCGAAGTTTTTCCTGCGCCCTCATTAAATATTGGAGGTATGAGTATGGGCTCACATAGAAAAGTAGTAATAGCCCTCGGCGGTAACGCCCTCCAGGAGGCAGATATGCCTCCGACATCTGAAGCACAGTTTGAGGTTGTCAAAAGGACTGCAGAGATAATCACGGACATAAAATGCCTGTTCGGTTATGAACTGGCAATAGTACATGGCAACGGACCCCAGGTGGGCAGGATACTCCTTGCCTCGGAGACCGCCTCTGCCGTTACACCTTCATTACCACTGGATGTTTGTTCTGCCATGAGTCAGGGCTATATTGGTTACCATATCCAGCAGGGATTGAGCCATGCCCTTGAAAACAGGGACAGGATCCTGCCCGTTGTAACACTGATCACCCAGGTCGTCGTCGATGAGGATGATCCGGCATTCCAGAATCCCACAAAACCAATCGGGCCCTTTTACACCGAAGAGGAGGCAAAAAGGCTGGCTGCCGAAAAGAATTATATTGTCAGGGAAGATGCCGGCAGGGGCTGGAGAAGGGTCGTTGCTTCACCCAGACCGAAAAGGATCGTCGAAATACACTCCATCAGAGAATTGTGGGATTCAACCATCGTAATTGCTGCGGGGGGCGGAGGGATACCTGTGATTGAAAGGGAAGACGGTACACTGGTTGGTGTTGCAGCGGTCATTGACAAGGATCTTGCGGCTGAGAAGCTGGCGGAGGAAGTAGGTGCCGACATACTTATGATACTTACCGAGGTGGACAGGGTCTCACTCAATTATAATAAGCCCGATCAGAGGGAACTTGATCATATGACAGTTGCCGAATGTGAGAAATATATCGAAGAAGGCCATTTCGCGCCGGGCAGCATGCTGCCGAAGGTGCAGGCGGCAATGGAATTTGCAAGGCTCGACCCAGGAAAAAAGGCAATAATAGCTTCCCTGTTCAATGCAGTTGAAGCGTTGAGAGGCAACTCGGGTACGGTTATTACTTTGTAAAAGGAAGGTGAAAAGTTTGAGCAAGACTTTAGGGCTAAAATGTGTCAAGTGCGGCAGAGAATACGAAACGGCTGAAATAGAATATACATGCAGGGATTGCGGAATAGACGGGATATTGGATGTAATACTGGATTATGACGCAATCAGGAAGGAGATGACACCCCAATACTTCAAAAGAAATACAGAATATTCATTGTGGCGTTATCTGCCTGCCATACCTGTTGATGACACTGCCGGAATCCAGCCTCTGCAGGTCGGATGGACTCCCCTTTACAATACGGATAAATTATCAAAGGAAACAGGATTAAAAAATCTATTCATAAAGGATGATTCCAGGAATCCGACTGCTTCGTTAAAAGACAGGGCGAGCGCCATCGGTGTTGCAAAGGCCATTGAAAAGGGTCGAAAAGTAATGTGCGCTGCGTCTACGGGTAATGCTGCATCATCCCTGTCAGGATTTGCGGCAAGCGCCGGGGTGGAAACACATATTTTCGTACCCGAGACAGCGCCCGAGGCAAAGGTTACACAGCTGCTGATCTACGGTTCGAACGTTTACCTGGTCAGAGGGACATATGATGTTGCCGTCGAACTATGCTTCCGGGCAGCGGACATTTTCGGGTGGTATAACAGGAGCTGTGCGATAAATCCATACCTGGTGGAGGGGAAGAAGACGGTAGCCTATGAAATATGTGAACAGTTGGGATGGAAAGCACCGGATATTGCTGTAGTGGCGGTGGGAGACGGCTGCACGATAGCAGGGGTATGGAAGGGATTTCTTGAGTGCTTCAAGCTCGGCCTGACTGACAGCCTTCCAAGGATCGTGGGAGTACAGGCGGCAAAATCAAATCCCGTTACCAGAGCCTTTATAAAAGGAACCTCAAGCTTTGATTATGAAAAGCCTCAAACCATAGCTGACAGCATATCGGTGGGTATTCCCAGGAATGGGATAAAAGCTCTCAATGCTGTTATAGAATCCAGGGGCTTAATGCTTGATGTTACTGACGACGAAATACTTGAGGCCATGAGGATATTGGCCAGGAGGACGGGGATATTCGGGGAACCGGCAGGCGTTACAGGTTTCGCCGGAATCATGAAAATGAAGGAACTTGGAATGCTGAAAGGAAATGAGAGAGTTGCCTGCATAGTCAGCGGAAGCGGGCTTAAGGACATAAAAAGCGCGGCCCTGGCGGCTGGAAAGGCTTTTGTCGTCGAACCCGACATAGAAGCAATTAAAAGTATTGTAACAGTATAAAGAGCAACAGGATGATAGGAAATTGGATAAATCCAAACTAAATAACAGGAAATAAATTTATCGGAGGTTACATAATGATTAACTTCGACCAAATACTCAAGGCTGCTGAGGGTTATAAAACGCAGATGTCAAAGTTTTTAAGGGATATGATAGCAATACCCAGCGAAAGCGCCGGGGAAAAGGCCGTAATCCAGAGAATCAAAAAGGAGATGGAGGACGTAGGCTTTGACAGGGTTGAAATCGACCCGATGGGTAATATCATGGGCTATATAGGACATGGCAGGCGTCTGGTTGCCATGGACGCACACATAGATACGGTTGGCGTGGGCAACATCAGGAATTGGCAGTACGATCCGTATGTAGGATACGAGGATGACGAAATCATATTGGGAAGGGGTGCCAGTGACCAGACCGGTGGTATGGCCTCCATGGTCTATGCGGGTAAACTCATAAAGGATCTGAAGCTGGAGGATGATTATACGCTTCTGGTGGTCGGCTCGGTGCAGGAAGAGGATTGTGACGGCCTGTGCTGGCAATACATCATCAAGGAGATGGGAATAAGGCCGGAGTTCGTTGTCATAACCGAACCTACCTCCTGCAACATCTATAGAGGACAGAGGGGAAGGATGGAAATCAGGGTAAGCACGCAGGGTATCAGCTGCCACGGCTCCGCACCCGAAAGAGGTGACAATGCAATATATAAAATGGCGCCGATCCTTCTCGATCTCCAGGAACTGAACAACAGGCTCATATCCCATAAGTTCCTCGGAAAAGGGACACTGACGGTTTCGGAAATATTCCACACCTCTCCGTCAAGATGCGCCGTTGCCGACAGCTGCACCATTTCAATAGACAGAAGGCTTACCGCCGGAGAAGACAAGGAATATGCCCTGAACCAGATAAGGGAGTTGCCATCGGTCAAGGCCGTCGGAGCCGAGGTGACCATGTACGACTACAGCAGGCCTTCCTATACAGGCCTCACTTATCCTACGGATTGCTATTTCCCGACCTGGTTCATCGAGGAGGACCACCCGGTCTGCAACTCACTGCTTGAAACCTACAAGGGTCTTTTCAAAAGTGATGCCCTTCTCGATAAATGGACATTTTCAACCAATGGGGTTTCAATCATGGGCATGTATGGAATTCCCTGCATCGGCTTCGGACCCGGACATGAAGACCAGGCCCACGCGCCGAACGAAAAGACATGGAAGAGAGAGCTTGTCAGGGCAGCTGCCATGTATGCGGCGATTCCCATAATATATACAGAAAAATACGCTGACAAAATGCCTGAAAAAACCGAGAATCTGGCGGGAGGGAACAAGCCATGCTGCTTATAGGAAACGGACTGCTCATCACCCGGGATGCCGATAATACCGTTATTTCGGACGGCTGCGTCGCAGTCAGGGATGATCTGATAGTTGAAACAGGTCTTACCGGTGATTTGAGAAAAAAATACAAGGAGGCAAAATTCATTGATGCTGCCGGAAAACTGATCATGCCCGGCTTGATAAATACCCACATGCACTTTTACAGCACCTTCGCAAGGGGAATGTTCCTGAAGGATTCACCCCCGTCAAACTTCTCCGAGATTCTCGAGAGGTTGTGGTGGAGGCTGGACAGAGCGTTGACCCTTGATGACGTATACTACAGTGCCATGGTTCCCATAATTGACTGCATTAAAAATGGCGTAACAACTGTTTTTGACCATCATGCCAGCGCCAATTGCGCCACGGGCAGCCTTTTCAAAATAGCCGAAGCGACAGGGAAGGCCGGACTGCGTTCCTGCCTTTGCTACGAGGTGTCGGACAGGGATGGTGAGAAAATAGCCGATGATGGAATCAGGGAGAACATTGATTTCATAAACTACTGCAAAAGAGAAAAAAACCCTATGCTTAAAGCCATGTTCGGCCTCCATGCATCCATCACCCTGTCAGATAAAACCCTGGAGAAATGTACCGGCCTGAATGCAGGAACAGGGGTTGGCTTTCATGTCCATGCTGCCGAAGGGATTGAAGATCTTAATGACTCAAGGGCAAAATATGGAACAGGGGTTGTCGAAAGGCTTAAGGAGAGAGGGATACTCGGTGAAAAGAGCATTGCTGTGCACTGTGTACACGTTAATGAACAGGAAATTGAAATACTCAGGGAAACGGGAACGATTGTAGTTCACAACCCCGAATCCAATATGGGCAATGCGGTTGGTGTCTCGCCTGTTCTGGATATGTTCGGCAGGGGTGTTATGCTTGGGCTTGGAACGGATGGCTACACCAGCGATATGTTTGAATCGTTGAAGGCAGCTAACTGCCTGCACAAGCATGCCGGCAAAAACCCAAGCGCAGCCTGGGGCGAGCCGCCGTACATGCTTTTCGAGAACAATACAGCCATAGCCGGCAAGTATTTTGACAAACAGGTAGGAAGGCTGGTTGAAGGCGCCTGTGCCGATATTATTGTAGTGGACTACAATCCGCCTACAAGGCTTTATTCCGGAAATGTAAACAGTCATTTACTGTTTGGCGTAAGCGGCAGGGCAGTTGAGACTACAATTATAAACGGGCGTGTTCTGATGGAGAACAGAAAGCTCACCATGCTGGATGAGGTAGAAATCTGTGCGAAGAGCAGGGAATTGGCAAACAAGCTCTGGGAGCGCTTTTAATGGCAAAGTGTTACAAAACACTAGTTCGAAATAAAGAGGACAGACTGAAAATAGGGGGCAGACTATGAGTGACAGGATGAGGACAATACCATTTGACAAGCTTATGCAGTGGGTATTGGCTGAAAACAGAAAAGAGGGTTCTATTTTTGGCATTCCAGATATCAAGTTTTTCAGGAAGCACGATGGCATGAATTTAAAGCTGTTCGGCGGAAGCCTTGAAAACCCTCTGGGACCGGCTGCCGGCCCGAACACTCAGCTTGCCCAGAATATAATAGCCTCATATATCGCAGGGGGCAGGTTTTTTGAACTGAAAACTGTGCAGACACTTGATGGAGAAGACTTGCCTGTGTCCAAACCTTGTATTTTGTCAAAGGACGAGTGCTATAACGTTGAATGGTCGACTGAGCTTACTGTTCAGGATGCAATGAATGAATATATTAAGGCCTGGTTTGCCTTGAACATACTGTCCAGGGAGCTGAAGCTTGGCTCTGACCATGGATTTATATTTAACATGAGTGTAGGCTATGACCTGGAGGGAATAAAGTCTCCCAAAATTGATGCATTCATCGAGGGGTTAAAGGACGCCTCGCGGACTTCAATGTGGAAAGAATGCATGGAGTTCCTTCTGAAGAATATGGTCATGTTCAAAAATATCGACAAGGGATTCATAGATGGTATTTCCCCGCACATCTGCAGTTCCATAACACTTTCAACCCTTCATGGATGTCCGACCGCTGAAATAGAGAGGATCGCTAAATATCTGATGGAGGTCAAAAAGCTCCACACATATGTCAAATGCAATCCTACCCTGCTGGGCTATGAATTTGCAAGAAACATGCTGGACAAAATGGGTTATGATTATTTATACTTTGACGACCACCATTTCAAAGATGACCTGCAGTTCGAGGATGCGGTTCCCATGATCAGAAGGCTAAAGGCCGTTGCGAAAGACCTCGGACTGACCTTTGGAGTAAAGCTGAGCAATACCTTGCCGGTTGAAATCAGAAACAATGAGCTTCCGGGTGAAGAGATGTACATGTCGGGGAGGGCCCTGTATCCACTGACGATCAATCTTGCATACAAGCTGGCCTGCGAATTTGATGGAGACCTCAGGATATCATACTCAGGAGGCGCCGATTATTTCAACATCGACAGGATATATGGCACGGGGATTTGGCCAATAACCCTTGCCACAACCATACTGAAACCGGGAGGATATATGAGGCTAAAGCAGATGGCCGACCTGCTGGTTACTGCGGATGATGCCACGGAGCGGGCAGGGGTGGATCTTGAAAAGCTGAAAGCCCTTGCAAATGGAGCAGTTGCAGATACGAACCACTTGAAGGAGAGAAGGACAGTTGAGAGCCGCAAGCTGGAAAAGAACGTACCACTGACCGATTGCTTCATTGCACCCTGTACTGACGGCTGCCCTATTGGTCAGGACATACCGGAGTATATTCGCCTTGTTGGAGAGGGCAGGTATCTGGAAGCCCTTGAGGTCATTACAGCAAAGAATCCGCTTCCCTTCATCACGGGAACGCTCTGCAACCACCGCTGCATGACCAAATGTACAAGACTTGATTACGATGAAGCCGTAGATATACGCGGAGTCAAGCTGGTTGCTGCACAGAAAGCCTGGAATGAACTGATGTGCAGGCTGGATACGCCCATAATCAATAGCAGCTACAGGGTGGCGGTAATAGGTGGTGGCCCTGCCGGTTTGTCGGCAGCATATTTTCTTGCTCAGAATGGTGTTGATGTAACGGTATTAGATAAGAAGGATGATATCGGCGGAGTTATGCGGCATGTCGGGCCTGGCTTCAGGATTTCAAAGGAAGCCATCGATAACGATATGGCGCTTATCATGAAAAATGACATAAAGCTTCGCCTTGGTGTGGACGCTTTTTCTATCAATGCACTGAAAAAAGAAGGCTTTAAATATATCTTCATCGCAATAGGGGCCTGGAAGCCGGGAGAATTGAAGCTTGAGGCCTGTGACAGGGAAGCATACGGAGTGCTGGAGTTTCTTGAGACCTTCAAGAAGAAACCTGATGCACTTAAGCCCGGGAAAAATGTCGTGGTGATCGGCGCCGGCAATTCGGCAATGGATGCCGCAAGGGCAGCAAAAAGGTTGGCAGGCGTAGAAAACGTTTATATAGTATACAGGAGGACGGCAAAATACATGCCGGCAGACAGGGAGGAACTTCTTCTGGCTCTTGAGGATGGAGTTGAATTCAGGGAGCTTTTGTCGCCTGTTTCATTTACAAAAGGTATACTAAGATGCCGCAAAATGGAACTTGGAGCTCCCGATTCATCGGGAAGAAGAAGCCCGGTCGCAACACCCGTAGAGTTCACCGAAATAGAAGCAGACAGTATAATAGCCGCAGTCGGTGAAAGGGTTGAAACTGAACTTTTAGCTGAAAACGGTGTAGAACTGGATGAAAAGGGCGGTATAAAAGTAAATCCTGAAACCAACGAAACCAACCTTGAAAACGTATTTATCGGAGGAGATGCTATCAGGGGCCCCGCTACTATTGTAGAAGCTATTGCAGACGGGACGAAATTCGCCGGACTGGTTCTCGCCAGGGAAAAAAATTCTGATTTGAAGCTTGAAAATTCAGTTTTGAAGCTTGAAAATTCAGTTTTAAAGCTTGAAAAAGCTGTTGACTTTGATTTGGAGAAGCAGATGGAAGAAATCACGAGTAAACGGGGTCTGCTCGGTAATATCAGCAGAACCTGCAGTCCCGGCGACGGTCACAAGCGCTCTTTCGAGGAGCACAAGCGCTGTCTTGAGTGCAACCAAATCTGCAATATCTGTGTAGAAGTATGTCCCAACAGGGCTAACCTTGCTGTAACTGTAAATACAGGGGGGGTTGAATGCAAAAACCAGGTGGTGCATATAGACGGGATGTGTAACGAGTGCGGCAATTGTACCGTTTTTTGCCCCTATGACAGCTCTCCTTACAAGGATAAATTTATACTTTACTGGAGTATGAAGGATTTCACGGATTCCAGGAATGCAGGCTTTATTATGACAGACAGGGATGCTGGAAGGTTTTTGGTCAGATGGGGTGACCTTGCCGGCGAACGTACTGCCGAAATATCATTCGATAGTCCCGGAAGCGGCAGCACGGATGGAAGCGGCAGCACGGATGGAAGCGGCAACGGAGATGTTCCGGTGAGGCTGGTAGACATAATCCGTACTGTGTATGAGGAATACCCATATGTGCTGATAGAATAATTGCAGGGAAGGAGGTTGATGAAGGGATGAAAAATGTAAAGGTGCTGAAAGGAAATATGGCATTTTCCATATCACCGGGGGAAATTAAAACATTCCCGCAAAGTTATATTGTTGTGGAAAATGGAATTGTAGAAGGTATATACAAGCATCTTCCTGAAGAGTACAGAGGGAATGAGATATTTGACTACGGTGACAGCTTGATTATTCCGGGCTTTGTCGATCTCCACGTACATGCACCCCAGTATTATCAGCGTGGTTTAGGGATGGATATGGAACTGTTTGAATGGCTGGAGAAATATACCTTTCACCAGGAGGCGCAATTTTCCGACCTTGAATATGCAAGGGAGGTATACAGCCATTTTGCAGAAGAACTAATAAGACGGGGCACCTTATGTGCAAGTATCTATGCGACTATACACAAGCCTGCAACAGAGCTGTTGTTTGAAATATTGTCCAATAAGGGCATTCGTGCTTTTGTTGGAAAGGTCAATATGGATAGAAATTGTCCGGACGGCTTGAAGGAGGATACAAAGGATTCACTGCGGGAAACTGAGGACCTCATTGAAAAGTATATGAATAATACTCTGGTAAAGCCTATCCTGACCCCCAGGTTTGTTCCGACCTGTTCGGATGATTTACTAGAAGGACTGGGAGAACTGGCAATAAAATTTAATATTCCTGTTCAATCTCATCTTTCTGAAAACTGGAATGAGGTTAAATGGGTTAAGGAGCTGCACCATGAAGGTAATTATACCAGTGTCTATTATGAAAAAGGCCTTTTAGGGCATACACCTACGTTAATGGCACATTGCATCCACCTCAACGAAGAAGAAATAGAGTTGATCAGCAAAAATGACGTTATTGCGGTCCACTGTCCGGAATCGAATCTGAATCTGGGGAGCGGCATAATGCCCGTAAGAAAAATGCTGAAAAAAGGGGTTTCAATCGGACTTGGAAGTGACGTCGGAGCAGGGCATGACCTTTCGATGGCCAATACCATGGTACGTGCAATACAGTTGTCGAAGGTGGCAAAGGTATTTGGACCGGAACAGGAACAGTTGACTTTCGAGGAGACATTCCACATGGCTACAAAGGGCGGGGGAAGCTTTTTCGGTAATGCAGGCAGCTTTGAAAACGGTTATATGTTTGATGCACTTGTCATTGATGATACCGGACTCGGATGTCAAAATTTATCCGTTATCGAGCGTTTGAAGAGATTTGTTTATGTTGGTGACGACAGAAATATCACAGCCAGGTTTGTACAGGGCAGAAAGCTTTGGGTTGACAGGAAGGTTTAATAATCAGCAAAGAGGAGGTTACTTATGTTTACCTTGAACATAAACGGTAAAGATGAAGTATCCAGGATTGACAAATCCCTGCTGTCCTTTTTACGGGATGATTTGGGTATCATCTCAGCGAAGGACGGCTGCAGTGAAGGGGCCTGTGGAACCTGTACGGTACTGATTGACGGCAGGGCGGTGAAGGCCTGCGTTCAAAAAGTATCCAGGTTTGCCGATAAAAAGATATTAACCGTGGAAGGCTTGAGCCAAAGGGAAATTGCGGTCTATGAATATTGCTTCGGAATGGCGGGTGCAGTCCAGTGCGGCTTTTGCACACCGGGAATGGTGCTTTGTGCAAAGGCGTTGCTGGATGTCAATCCCGACCCTTCACGGCTTGATGTGAAGAAATCGATTAATGGCAATCTGTGCCGCTGCACCGGATATAAGAAAATCGAAGATGCAATTTTGCTGGCGGGTGTTTTTTTTAGAAACAAGCTTGAAATACCTGAACCGACCGCTGAATTGGGATTGAATCAGAAGTTCATCCGTCCGGATGCAGCGGAGAAGGTAAACGGTACAGGTGTCTATGTTGATGATATAACAATCCCGGGTATGGTTTATGCAAAAGCTGTCCGTTCAAGATATCCGAGAGCGGTTGTGAATAAGATAGACATCAGCAGATCGGAAGCACATCCCGACTGTGTGAAAATACTGCTGGAAAAGGATGTTCCGCATAATATGATCGGCCATGCAAAGCAGGATTGGGATGTGCTGATACCGGAAGGCGCCATAACAAGGTATGTAGGTGATGCTTTGGCATTGGTGGCGACCGCGCATAAAGAAACGCTTGACGAAGTATGCGGGCTGGTGGAGGTTGAATATACCGAGCTTGAGCCTGTTACCTCGCCGACTGACGCTTTGAAGGCCGATGCGCCCATGATACACACCGACGGAAATATCATGAGCCGCGCAATCCTGCAGAGGGGAAACGCCGATGAAGCGATAAGGAATTCCAAATATGTAGTGACAAGAAAATATAAAACTCCATTCCAGGAGCATGCCTTCATGGAGCCGGAATGTGCAATTGCCATGCCTGAGGGAGAGGACGGTATTCTTCTTTATTCAGGGTCACAGTCGGTGTATGACGAGCAGCGTGAAATCTCCATGATGCTCAAAATACCGAAGGAAAAGGTTCATTGCCGGTCCATGCTTGTGGGAGGCGGCTTCGGTGGCAAGGAGGACATGAGTGTCCAGCACCATGCGGCATTGATGGCGTGGTATACAAGGAAGCCTGTAAAAGTAAAGCTTTCAAGGCAGGAAAGCATCAATTGCCATACAAAACGCCATCCCATGGAAATGGAATTCACTACTGCCTGTGATGAAAATGGCTATCTGACTGCGATGAAAGGTGTCATAATTGCCGACACCGGTGCTTATGCGTCCCTTGGGGGGCCTGTCCTGCACCGGGCATGTACCCATGCAGCAGGGCCGTATAATTATCAGAGCATTGATATTTTAGGCATTTCGGTATACACCAACAATGTCGTGGCGGGTGCGTTCCGTGGCTTCGGTGTGACGCAGAGCTGCTTTGCCACCGAAAATAACATTAATTTGCTTGCGGAAATGGTTGGCTTATCACCCTGGGAAATGCGATATCGTAATGCGATCCGGCCCGGACAGGTGCTGCCAAACGGCCAGGTTGCGGACGAAAGCGTAGCGATGGCCGAATGTCTGGAAGCTATTAAGGAGGCTTACGATTCGAGCCCCTATGCAGGTATTGCCATAGGCTTTAAAAACAGCGGCACCGGTATGGGGAAAAAGGATGTCGGACGCTGCACCCTGTCCATTGAAAATGGAAAGATCCGTGTACGGACTTCTGCAGCTTGCATGGGTCAGGGGATAGCAACAGTGTGTGCCGCATTGTTGTGCGGGACAACCGGACTTGATCCAGCCCTTATTATCCACGAAACTCCCGATACCGTCCGCACCCCTGATTCAGGCACCAGTACGGCATCCAGACAGACTGTATTCACGGGTGAGGCTGTCAGGCTGGCATCCGACAAGATTAAAGCAGAGCTGGACAAAGGCCTGAAACTCTCTGATCTTGAGGGTAGGGAATTTTATGGGGAGTATTCAGGAATAACAGATCCACTGGGGGCAATAAAGGAAAATCCTATCAGTCATGTGAGCTACAGCTATGGGGCACAGGTCGTCATCCTCAATGAAGAAGGAAAAGTGAAAAAAGTGGTTGCTGCCTATGACGTCGGGACGCCGGTAAATATACAGGCCGTTGAAGCACAGATTGAGGGCGGGATCATTATGGGGCTGGGTTATGCCCTGACGGAGGAGTTCATAACGGAAGGCGGTTATCCAAGGACAAAACTAGGTACATTAGGACTTATGCGGGCGGTAGAAGTACCTGAGATGGAGGTTATCCTTGTGAAGGGCAGTGGAAAAATCCCTGAAGCATACGGAGCAAAAGGTTGTGGGGAATTATGCCTGATACCGACAGCACCGGCCTGTTCACACGCATATCAAAGGCTGGACGGCAAATTCCGCGCACAGCTTCCACTTAAGGATACCTTTTACAAGCATAAATGACTACATCATCGACAGCTGGAAAATGGATTTGAGGGGGAGATGCTCTATGGAAAAAATAAGCTGTTCCGTAACTAAAAAGGACCATAGCGAAAAAACCAACGGCCGGGCCCTCTATGTTGATGACATTGAAATGGAGGGTATGATATACGGCAGACTGCTGCGTTCCACAAAGGCAAAGGCCCGCATTAAAGGTATTATCCGACCTGAACTGCCTGATGGTTATTTTATTGTGGACAGCAGCGACATAACAGGTGTAAACCAGGTACATATAGTTCTTGATGATACGCCGGTGTATGCAGCCCAGTATGTTGAATATGTCGGAGATTCGGTTCTGATGGTTACAGGTCCGGAGCTGAAAGAAATTGAGCGGATACTGAATGAGATCATTGTTGTTTATGAAGAACTGGTTCCGATTCTTGATATGCGTAAATCTGACGATGTCTTTTTCAATTATAATTATGAAAAGGGTGATATCGACAAAGCTGTTGAAGAAGCGGATCATATTTATATTGAGACTTTTGAGACCGGATATCAGGAGCATGCTTATCTTGAAACACAGGGAATCATAGCTTATCCCCAGGACGGGCGCATAATCATACGTGGTTCATTTCAATGCCCGTACTATGTACATGTCGCGGTCATAAAAGCATTAGGCTGTGAAAAGAAGGACGTCCGGGTGATCCAGGATGTCACCGGCGGTGGCTTTGGCGGCAAGGAGGCATTTCCTTCAATACTCGCCTGCCAGGCAGCAGTGGCGGCAAAAAAGGCCAACAGGCCTGTCAAGGTCATATTTGAGAGGCGCGAGGATATGGAGTATACATCGAAGCGCCATCCATCAATCTGTACATATAAGGTGGCCGTTAAGGATGGTAAGATCACCGGAATGGATATCGATGTCCTTTACAACAGCGGCGCGTACACCACGCTTTCACCGGTTGTACTGCAGCGCGGTATAATTTGTGCCAGCGGTGTATACCGCGTGGACAATCTGCGCGTAAATGGCCGTGCGGTCAAAACAAACACCATACCCTGCAGTGCGTTCCGTGGCTTTGGCGCTCCACAGACCTTTTTTGCAATAGAAATGATGATGGATCACCTTGCAAAGGAAATTGGTGTTGATTCGCTTGAACTCAAGGAAGAATATATTGTAACGCAGGGGGATTCAACCTCCACAAGCGGCAGGTATCATTTCCATGTACCGCTTAAGGAGTTGATCGGAAGGGTTGATGAGTTGTCCGGCTACCGTGGGAAGCGGAAGCTTTACAAGAATCAGACAGGACGTTTCCGAAAAGGAATAGGTCTTGCGATGTGCTTCCATGGCTGCGGCTTCACCGGCAGCGGCGAACGGGACCATATTAAGGCTGTCGTCAGGCTGAGGAAGAATGCCAATGAGACGGTTGAGATACTTGCAAGCAATACTGATATGGGGCAGGGTCTGAAGACCACCTTCAGCAAAATCGTTGCTGAAACCCTCGGCATTTCTTATGATCGGGTGCATATCGAAAATCCCGATACCGACCGTGTACCGGATTCCGGTCCAACGGTGGCGAGCCGTTCGGTCATGACAGTCGGGGGACTCCTCAAACGTGCTGCGGAGAGGCTGAAGAAAGAATGGAGGAATGGTGAAGAACAGGTTATTGAAGACCGGTTTGTTGAGCCTGACTTTGTAATTCCCTTCTCACTGGAGGATTTTAAGGGAGATGCATACCCTACCTATTCATGGGCTGTGAATGCCATTGAAGTGGAACTGGATACTCTGACCGGCAGTGCAAAGGTCCTTGGCGCCTGGGGTGTATATGATGTGGGCGTCCCTATGGATATGAACGTCGTGCAGGGCCAGATGCAGGGCGGTTTGCTCCAGGGCATCGGCTATGCTTCCATGGAACAGATGGATTGCAACGAGAAGGGAATGATCCGCAACAACAGCTTCACTGATTACATTATTCCTACGGCTGTGGACGTACCAGTCCTCGTGACGGAAATCATAAACAACCCGTACAGCCATGGTCCATATGGTGCAAAGGGTGCAGGTGAGCTTCCCCTTGTAGGCGTGGCCCCGGCTTATGTCGAGGCAATGGAAAATGCACTCGGAACAAGCCTCAACAAGGCCCCGGTCACGCCGGAAGAAGCATTGAAGATTTTACAGGAGGTGCCTGCTAAATGATTAAATTTGTGCTTAACGGAAAAGAGGTCACGTCGGCTGCAAAGGCAAATGAACGCCTGCTGGACGTGCTCAGGGATGAATTCCGGCTGACAGGTGTCAAGTGTGGCTGCAGGGAAGGCGAATGCGGGGCCTGCTCGGTCATCCTTGACGGAAAACTGGCCAACTCATGCCTGGTAGCCATGGGCAGCATTGAGGGAAGCAGCGTAATGACCATAGAGGGTTATAGCGAAACGGAGCGCTTTGCGGTGATTGACAGGGCGTACGCTTCTGTGGGTGCAGTGCAATGCGGTTTTTGCATCCCTGGTATGGTAATGGCATCCGAATGCATTCTTGCCAGTAACCCGAACCCCACTGACGCAGAAATACGTGACGGCATTTCAGGCAATCTATGCAGATGCACCGGGTATACTGCCATTGCCGAAGCGATAGCCATAGCGGCGAAGGAGGGGAAAGGCTTATGGTAAACGGTTATAGACCGTCATCACTGAAAGCGGCTCTGGAAATCCGAGCCAGGGAACCGGTGGTTCCTTATGCGGGGGGGACGGATCTGATGGTTAAACCGGAGGAAGACTCCAAATATCTCTTTATAAATAAACTCCACGAACTGAAGAACATAGTTGTGGACGAGGAATATATCCGAATCGGCGCGGCATGCACCTTCACGGAAGTTATTGAAAACGGGTTTATCCCAATGATCCTCAAGGAGTCTGCAAAGGAGGTCGCCGCGCCTGCGATACGCAACCTTGGAACTGTAGGCGGCAACATTTGCAATGGTTCGCCCAAAGGGGACAGTACACTGATCTTTTTCGCCACGGACTCCAAGCTTCGACTTGCAAGCAGCAGTGGCGAACGAATAATTGATATTGCGGAATTCCTTACAGGAAGAAACAGGACTGCCCTCCGCAAGGATGAGCTGCTTGTTGAGATCCTTATGAAAAAAAGCGGGCTTGAAAACTATTACTATAAAAAGGTGGGTGCGAGAAATGCCCTGGCGATTTCCAGAGTTGCCTTTGCAGCTGTGCTTGAGATGGAGGACTGCAGGATTCTCAACTGCATGACGGCATTTGGCGGGATAGGCGATACCATTATAAGACGTAAAGACATTGATTCCATGTTTGCGGGCAAGACAGTTGAAGAGGCCAGGGGCATTAAAGATGCTTATCTGGCAGCATACGACAAGGAGATCGTGCCAATAAAAGGCAGAGTATCGGCCGAATACAGAAAGGCTGTATGTATGAACCTGCTGCGGGATTTTCTTGAAAGCAACGGAATCTGATAGTATAATCTTGGAGTATGCTGGTTATAACAGCTTGTAATGAAAAAAGAGCTGGGACAGAATAAGAACAGCGCATGGACAGAATAAGAACATCGCGTGGACAGAATAAGAACAGATTAGCGAAAGGTTGGAATCATTGTGGATATGGAAAAGAGGATCGCCGAACTCAGGGAAATAATCGAATATCACAGCCATAAATACTATGTGCTTGACGATCCGGAAATTACCGATTACGAATATGACATGCTCTACAGAGAACTGGAAGAACTTGAAGTGGAACGACCAGATATGGTTACACCAATGTCTCCGACTCAGAGGGTGGGCGGCAAGCCGCTGGAAGGCTTTGAAAAGGTTCCACATTCCATTCAGATGCAACGCCTTCAGGATGTATTCAGCCGTGAGGAATTGTTTGCATTCGGACAGCGGGTGGTTGACGCAATAGGTTATCAGCCTGCTTATGTCGTTGAAAAGAAAATCGATGGACTCTCGGTATCCCTGGAATATGAAAATGGTGTGTTTGTAAGGGGCTCAACACGAGGTGACGGTTTTGTGGGTGAGGACGTGACACAGAATCTGAGAACGATTAAATCCATTCCACTTGTTTTGAAAGAAAAGCTCCCCACCCTTGAAGTAAGAGGCGAGGTTTTCATATCTAAAAGCGATTTTGCGGCAATAAATGAGGAACAGGAGGAACTGGGCCAGCCTGTCTTTGCAAACCCCAGGAATGCGGCTGCAGGCTCTCTGAGACAGCTTGATCCAGCCATCACCGCTAAAAGAAAACTTAATATATATGTTTTCAACATACAGAGGGTGGAAGGGAAGAACTTCTCTACTCACTCTGAAGCTTTGAATTACCTTAAGGAACAGGGCTTCAAGGTGAGCCCGGATTTCAGGATATGTGGCAATATTGAAGATGTTATGGCCGAGATCCTGAGGATAGGAGAAGAGAGAGGCACCTACACGTTTGAAACGGATGGGGCAGTTGTGAAGGTCGATTCAATTGCATTGAGGGATAACCTCGGCAGTACTGCAAAAACACCGAAATGGGCAGCTGCGTATAAATATCCTGCAGAGCAGAAGAAGACGCTGGTGCGGGATATCTGGGTCAACGTAGGCCGGACCGGGGTGCTGACGCCCAATGCCGTCCTTGAACCGGTGAGACTGGCTGGTACAACAGTGGGGAAAGCCACCTTGCATAATATGGACTATATCACAGAGAAGGATATAAGGATAGGCGACACCGTATGGGTTCAAAAGGCGGGAGACATAATCCCCGAAGTACTCAGTGTAGTGACGGAGAATAGGACAGGGGAGGAGAGGCAGTTTATAATGCCCGACAAATGCCCTGTCTGCGGCTCAGAAGTCATCAGGGAGGAAGGGGAGGCAGCCTACCGATGTACCGGAATTGAATGCCCCGCCCAGCTGTCACGCAGCATCGAGCATTTTGTATCACGTGACGCCATGAACATCGACGGGATCGGCCCAGCCATAATACAAGCACTTCTGGATGAAGGAATGATAAAGGAGATATCAGACCTCTACTACCTCCATGAAAAGAGGGAAGTGCTTGAAAACATGCAAAGAATGGGTAAAAAGTCGGTCGACAATCTTCTGAATTCCATTGAAGCATCCAAAAGCAACAACATAGACAGGCTGATATACGGCTTCGGCATCAGGCATATCGGCCAAAGAGCTGCCCAGTTGCTGGCAGAGAACTTTGAGTCCATTGATACCTTAAAGCAGGCGACAGTGGAGGAACTAACAAGAATAAGCGAGTTTGGCGGAATAACGGCAGAAAGTGTTGCAGTATTTTTCCGGCAGGAGCAGACTACAGATACTATAGAAAAATTGAGGGCTGCAGGCGTCAACATGACAGGAGCCGGCAGGAAAAAGCTCAAGGACAACAGATTTGAGGGCAAGACCTTTGTTCTGACAGGTACTCTGCCGACATACAGCAGGCCGGAGGCCAGTGAGATAATTGAAAACTACGGCGGCAAGACCTCAGGGAGCGTTTCAAAGAAGACGGATTATGTGCTGGCTGGTGAAGAGGCGGGCAGCAAGCTCGACAAGGCTTTACAGCTGGGCGTTAAGGTTATAGATGAAGAGGAATATTTAAAAGGATGAAAGAGTAGAAGGTAGTAACGTTTCCCTGTAAAATATTCATATGTTTGATAAATAAGAACAGATATGACTGGGAGGAAAAAAAAGTGAACCCTCAGTCCTTAGGCGCCGAGAAAAAGAAAAAAAAGGAGCGGGATTAAGGGCCGTCTGCTGTGGGCGGTTTTTCTGTGAGTTATCTTCACCGAAAAGAAGAAAAGGGAATATCTGACTGATAACGCCAGCGCGGACGTGGGAAGCGGCACCACAGGCCAGATCCGCCGCCATAATTGCATATTCACCGAGGGGCAGTTTGTCACCGAAGGGCAGAAGCTCTACCGCATCAACAGCACCGCAGCCGAGGAGGCTGTCTATACCGCCGAAGCATCACCAACCGCGGGAAGGAGCTGGATGGCTAAAAAGAGACACGACTTACCGTCGCCCCCACTGCAGGATGTGAGCGAATTTGAAGTGGGTGACACGGTGTCCAAAAGCACCAAAGTGGCCACGCTTGTGGATGACACACGACTTAAACTCACGCTATTTTTCAGTTACGCCTGTAAAGACGCCATATATGTCGGACAGCCGGCACAGGTGTCCCTCCTGCCCCATGTCCTCCTGAGGGAGGTAGAGAAGATCGATTAGTCCGCCAGTTTCAGAGAACTCGATCCAGGCGTGGTGGTGTTGACAATCCCGGCGTCCTCACCGAGGTTTACCGCCTCCGCCGTCCTTACTCGCGGACGGTTCCACATACCCCGGCAGAAACTGCATATTACCGTAAAGCTGTTATTAAGCAAAGGCCGGAGGCCCGTGGAAAGAACAATCTCCTCAATACGCCGATGTCGACAAGGCGAGGCCCTGCTGTATTAGGGTGGAGATACAGAATCTCATCCGCTCGAAACAGAGAGTGATGCAGCGCTGAGAACTAACGAGCCCAGAAGTCGCTGACAACTTCAACGCCGTCTTCCTCCTTTTGATAAAATGTCGATATGTGGTGCGAGCCGTCCAAGCTGGGGGCAATGTCTGAGGGCGTGAGTCGGTCAGCGGGAACCTAATGGCATGGCACCTTCCCCTGAAGTGGATAAAGCCGGGGAGTGCATAGACAATGGAAGACAAAACATTTGAATTATTGACTAAAATGTATGGTGAATTCTCAGAACGATTTAACGATATCGGTAAGGACATAAATGGCTTGAAGAATGATGTCATTCGGCTGGAAAACAAGCAGGATAACAACTCAAAAGCTTTATTTGACGGTTACAACCAAACTTATGAGAAGCTTCAAACCATTGAAAGAAAAGTCGATGATATTTCAGTTAAGGTAGACAAGCAGGAAGTAGAAATCAAGGTCATAAAAGGCGGAAAAGCCTAAAATATAAACATTAAAACACTTTATTAATCAAGGATTTTAAAATGCTATTAAAGGAGGATAACAATCCTCCTTTAATTATGGAAAAATATCAAAATTTTATTAACAGTATTAAATAACTATCTACCTGCCTGCCATGCCTGCCTTAGCCTTTTGCAACTTCCTTGGCCCAGGAATCCTTTAATGCTACTGTGCGGTTGATGACCAGCGCGCCTTCCTTTGAATCGTTGTCAACACAGAAATAGCCCATCCGGAGGAACTGGAAGCGGTCGCCCGGTTTCGCGGATGCAAGGTTTGTCTCCAACAGGCAGTCAGTTAATATTTCAACAGAATCGGGATTGACCACAGATTTGAAATCCTCTGCATCAAAGGGGTTGGGTATTGTAAACAGATAGTTATACATACGAACCTCAGCCGGCAGAGAATGCGAAGCTGAAACCCAGTGAAGGGTGCCTTTTACCTTGCGACCGTCGGGAGCATTGCCACCCCTTGTCTCAGGATCGTAGGTGCAGCGCAGCTCGGAGATGTTGCCCGCAGCATCTTTTATCATATCGGTACATTTGATGAAATATGTGTTTTTCAGCCTTACTTCACGACCGGGGGCCAGACGGAAGAACTTGCCTGGCGGGTTCTCCATGAAATCCTCCTGCTCAATGTAAAGCTCCCGGGTGAAAGGTATTTTCCTTGTTCCCATATCAGGGTTTTCAGGATTGTTTTCTGTATCGAACCACTCAACCTGTCCTTCTGGATAATTTTCCAGAACTACCTTTAGCGGGCGAAGAACAGCCATGAACCTGGGTGCAGTTGCATTCATGTCTTCACGGATACAGTGTTCCAGAAGTGCATGGTCAACCAGGCTGTTGGTCTTTGCTACGCCAATTCTGTCACAGAAGTCCCTGACGGATGCAGGCGTATAGCCTCGTCGCCTGAGGCCGGAAAGAGTAGGCATCCGTGGATCGTCCCATCCGGTTACCACACCTTCGTTAACCAGCTGGAGCAGGTTTCGTTTGCTCATGATTGTATAGGTGAGGTTCAGTCTTGCGAACTCTATCTGCCTCGGCTTGCTGCCCAGCTCCACATTGTTGACAACCCAGTCGTACAGAGGCCTGTGGTCCTCATATTCCAGTGAACAGAGGGAGTGGGTTATGTTTTCGATAGCATCTTCAATGGGATGTGCAAAGTCATACATCGGATAGATGCACCAGCTGTCACCGGCTCTGTAGTGGGGAACACGCATAATCCTGTATATTACTGGGTCACGCATATTTATATTGGGTGACGCCATATCAATTTTTGCCCTCAAAACCCTTGTGCCTTCGGTGAATTCACCGCTTCGCATCCTCCTGAACAGGTCAAGGTTTTCCTCAACCGATCTGCTGCGGTAGGGGCTGTCCTTGCCGGGCTCAGTGAGTGTGCCCCTGTATTCCCGGGTCTCATCGGCGCTAAGGTCACAAACGTAGGCTTTACCTTCTTTGATAAGCTTTTCAGCGCAGCCATATATGGTTTCGAAATAGTCGGATGCATAGTAGATATTGTCCCATTTGAAGCCGAGCCAGTTAATATCGACCTTCATCGATTCCGCATATTCTTCACTTTCCTTTATGGGGTTGGTATCGTCATAGCGGAGGTTGCACTTTCCTTTGAATTTCTCTGCAGTGGTGAAATCTATGCAGATTGCTTTTGCATGTCCAATATGCAGGTAGCCGTTCGGCTCGGGCGGAAAACGTGTTTTGATTGCATCGGCTGCATATGTGCCGTTGTTTATATCTTCTACGATAAAGTCATGTATGAAGTTTGATGAGATATTTATATTATCTGGTGTTTCAGTTGTTCCCATAAAAGTACCTCCGTATTACATTATTTATTTAAGCTATCCATATGCTGGCAATCTCATACTGACAGCTTTTCAATACCGGTCTTAATCCTTTTCAGGGTTTCTTGCCGGCCAAGGATTTCGGCGATTTCCGTTGCTCCGCCTGGAGTGACTTCCTTGCCGGAAATTGCAGTCCTTATGGGCCACAATAATTGGCTGTTTTTTATCCCCATCTGTGTTGCAAGCTCAAGAAGCTTGTCATATACTGCCTGGTTGTTCCAATCCGTCAGGCTTTCCAGGAAAGGAACGGATGCCTTGAGACTTTCGAGGGAGTTTGCTTCATCAGTCTTTGATTTCTTATTTATATACAGTACTTTGTTATATTCGGGCAGTTCAGCAAAGAAATCTATGACACCAGGTATGGCAGTAAGCACTTCCGTCCTGGGCTGCAGCAGGCGACTGACCTTTTTGACATCAATACCGCTGTTCCTGATAGCTTCGCTGTAATAGGGCAATGCTGCTTCATGGAACTCATCGGCAGACATCTTCCTTATATATTCACCGTTCATCCAATTCAGCTTGTTTATGTCGAACACTGCCGGAGACTTGCTGATACCGCTTATTTCGAATACATCCTCAAGCTCTTTGAGTGAGAATATCTCCTGTGTTGATCCGGGGCTCCAGCCGAGGAGAACGACAAAGTTGACTACAGCATCCACAAGGTAGCCCATGGCAATAAGATCCTCAAAGGAGGGATCGCCATGCCGCTTGGAGAGCTTGCCGCCGCCGGCTTTAACAATCATGGCGACATGTACATATTGGGGTATGTCCCAGCCGAAAGCCTCATAAAGGAGGTTGTATTTCGGGGTCGAGGACAAATATTCGTTGCCTCTTACCACATGTGTGATCTCCATCAGGTGGTCGTCTATGACATTGGCGAAATTATATGTCGGTAGGCCGTCTGACTTAATCAGCACCTGGTCTTCCAGCTCGCTGTTATCTACGGTTATTGTCCCGTAAACCACATCGTCGAAGCTGGTGGATCCTGAATCGGGCATTTTCTGGCGGATGACACAAGACTCGCCCGCAGTCAGCCTCCTGTCAACTTCCTCTTTACTCAGGTGCAGACAATGCCTGTCATATCTGTAGGGCTTTCCGGCGGCTTCATGAGCCTCCTTATCGGCAGCAAGCCTTTCCTTGGTACAGAAGCAATAATAGGCTCCACCCAGCTCGACCAGTTTTTTGGCATAGTCGATGTATAACTGCTTCCTCTCGCTCTGTATATAAGGGCCATAATCCCCGCCTATGTCCGGGCCCTCGTCATGTCCGAGTCCTGCGGTTTTTAATGTTTTATATATGATTTCAACTGCTCCGTCCACATACCGTTCCTGATCTGTGTCCTCGATCCTTAGGATGAACCTGCCTTTGCTTTTCCTGGCAATAAGGTATTCAAACAAGGCTGTCCTCAGATTTCCGATATGCATATAGCCCGTGGGGCTGGGAGCGAATCTGGTTCTAATTTCACTATTCATAGTATTTCTCCACGCATTTTTTCTTTTGATTATATTATTTATGGATTTAATAGTCAAGGAAAGGGATGCGCAGCAATAGCGAGGTTTAGGAGAATAACCGAAGATGTTAAGCGCGCATAATACTTGAAGTATAATATTATACAATGTATAGTATAAAGCAGGTGAATGAATTTACAATAAGAAATTTAATTGAGTCGGAAAGAATGGTGCATTAAATGGAAAGTGTCATATTGGCTTTGTTTGGGACTACTGTTTTTTCTGCAGGAGTAATACTTCAAAAGAAAGGCTCTGTATGGATGAACCGGAAGCAGAGGTTAAATTGTGAGTTTGCCGGCAAAATCGCAATATGGCTGACGGGTATGGTCCTGTCCTATGTTGTGTCGGCGGCCTTTGTAGGTATCGCTTCAAAAAAACTGGCTCCTGAGTTGATCTCGGCAATAACCGGGTGGAATATCGTGGTGATAATATTTCTTTCCTTTATGTTTCTGAAAGAAAAACTTTACAGGACGGATATAGTTTATTCTGCAGTCATAGTTTTCTGTATTTTCATTATGAGCAGGTTTCAGAATGAGAGTATGACATTAATAAGGGGGATTGATTATCTTTATTGGTTGTTAACAATACCATTCATACTGTTAGTACCCGTATTTTTCAGCAGGACCGGCAGGAAAACCAAAACCTTACTGCTCTCAGTCTTTTCAGGCTTACTGGGAGGATTGACAATAGTATTCATGAACATATTGATGAAGGAATCCGGTAATTCTATCGGTGGAATTTTAAGTTCACCTGTATTGTATGTCTACTTCATTTCAGGAATTGTTTCGGTTGCAGCAAAACAGGTTGCATACAGGCTGGGTGATGTCATTCTCATAACGCCCCTTCAAACCTCCTTTTCCATGGTATATCCCCTTGTCTGTTCATATGTGATGTTCGACTCCCGGATATCTTTGGTGCAGATACTTATGGCAGCGCTGATCGTGCTTTCATGCTGGAAGATACAGAAAAAGAGATAGTTATGATTTCTCGGGGTTTTTTCATTTTTGAATGCATGTTTCAATTTCATAAGGTATAATAATTGTAACAAAATATAACAAAAAACAAGATAACTTTTGATAGATAGTATATAGCTTATAAGAGTATATTAGAAAGAAAGCTGATTTAGAAAGGTATGTATAAATGGAATTGAAGCGTGCGCTTGATATGATAAATGGGCTGAACTACGATGCAATGTCCGCTGCACAAGCCAGACTCGATGGCCTTACAAAACCGCTTGGAAGCCTTGGCAGACTCGAGGATATGGTTGTAAGGGTCGCAGGGATAACCGGGGAGGTAACCCCAAAGGCAGATAAAAAATCGGTGATAATAATGTGCGCCGATAATGGAGTGTTTGATGAGGGAGTGAGCTCCTGTCCCCGGGCGGTGACATCAACTGTAACCCGGAATTTTATCAAGGGGATAACAGGGGTATGCATATTTGCACGTCAGGCCGGAGCTTCACTTACAGTTGTGGATATTGGTGTTGACGATGACTTTGATGACGATGGTATTATAAACAGAAAAATCAGGAAGGGTACGTGGAATATTGCAAAGGGACCTGCCATGACCCGCGAAGAGGCTATCAGAGCAATCGAGACGGGCATAGAGATAACCGGTGAGCTCAAGGCAAAGGGCGTCAACCTACTTGGTACCGGAGAAATGGGTATAGCCAATACAACTACCAGCAGTGCAGTGACTTCCGTACTTACCGGAGAACCGCCGGAAAATGTGGTGGGAAGGGGATCTGGACTGACAAGTGAGGCTCTTGCGAACAAAATCCAGGTTGTGAGAAAAGCCATTGAAGTGAACAGACCTGATTCCTCCGATGCACTGGATGTCCTTGCAAAGCTCGGTGGATTTGATATTGCAGGTTTGGTTGGATGTTATATAGGGGCTGCCGTATACAGGATACCCATAGTTATCGACGGTTTTATAGCTGCGGCTGCCGCATTGGTTGCCATCCGCATAAAGCCGGAGGTGAAGGATTTCATTTTCCCTTCCCATGGTTCGGCTGAGCCTGGCAGCAGGCATGTTCTTGATGCTTTGGGGATGGTACCTTATCTGAACCTTGAAATGCGTCTTGGAGAAGGCACAGGTGCAGTAATGGGCTTTCTTGTTTTTGATGCTGCATTTGCCGCATACAATGGTATGGGTACTTTTGATGATGCCGAGATAGAGCAGTACGTACCTTTGGTATAATTTAATTTTGAATGGAGGAATGGAATTGGAACAATACGATAAAGCATACAAAGCATGCGCATTCTGTGGGGAACAGATTCCAGCCAATGACAGCAGGTGCAAATTCTGTGGCAGTCTGTTGAACATTGCGATAGAAGAGACAGACAGTATTGTGTCAGGTGATCCATCGGCAATCAATACAACGCTAAATAATATGCCTGGAGACAATACGCCTGTAATTAATATGCCTGCCGACAGTATACAGGAGAGCAATCAACCGAATTATAACCCGCAGGATGGCAACCAGCCTGACAATGGACCACAATCCAACAATCGGAATAACAACGGGCCGCAAGCCGGGTACCTCCCATACTATGGCTATGGCCAACAGCCCGGTTATCCGCAACCAGGCAGCCAACAGGGCTATAACCAACAACCAGTAAACGGGTATAATGGATATCACACGGCTTATAATCCGGGACAGGGAAGCATCCCGGCCGGCAGACTCAGCAATGGGATGAAAGTGCTCCTGACGACACTTTTCATAATTATTCCCGGAATCGGGCAATTGGCCGGAATTATAACTGCCATCATTATGATGAATAACGATGAGAATGCTGACACGAAATCCTTTGGGGTGGCGCTTTTGGTAGTATCACTGGTAATGTTCGTTTTATCAGGATTATTCTTTTTAATTTTAATATTGGCTTTAGCAATAAGTCAGCAGAATTTTATTTATTGACCAACATTGATGTGGATGAAGGTATGGGTAAATATTTAGATATGGATGTAGATATGGATATACAAAAATATATAAATAGAGATATAAACAAAGATATAAACCAAGATATAAAGAATTCAATAAGAAGAAGGGTACTGGAAGCAAGAAGGACGGCAACTCCTGAAGAAGTATCCGGAATGAGCGGTGCCATAAGCGATAAGCTGCTCGGCCTCAAGGAATTCGAGGCTGCAGATATAATCATGATGTATATGGATTTCAGGAACGAAGTTAAAACAGACAGGATAATTGCCGAAGCCCTTGCGAGAGGTAAAAAAGTAGCATTGCCCGTAATTGATAACAGTGAAGGCAAAAGAGAGTTGAGAATATTTCTTGTGAATGATCCGGAAAAGGATCTCGTAAAATGTGGATATGGGATATTGGAACCTGATACAACAAGGGCTGAACAGGTGGATGCCGGAAGGATAGGGCTCGTACTTGTACCTGGGGTTTCATTCGGAATGAACAGGCACAGGATAGGATATGGTGCAGGGTACTATGACAGGTTCCTGTCAGGTCTGGCTCCTGAAGTGCCTAAAATAGGTCTTGCTTTTGAGTTCCAGTTGACCGAATCAATACCTGCCTGTGAATTTGATGTAGCTATGGATATGATCATAACCGAAAGCAGAATAATAAGATAAAGGATGCAGAAAGGATATTAAATGGACAGAACAGCATTTGAAGGGCGGAAGAGGGGATCTGACGGCAAAGTTACGGTAACCGGAGCAAACATAGTCCTATTTATATTTTCCGGTGTATTTATCATATATCAGATAATATTTACGTTAATTTTCGGCGAAGATTTTTTTACAGAAAACATATATTTATCTATTGTTATTAATGAAGTGGTACTTATACTCATTCCGGTTTTAATATATGCCCTGATAAAAAAAGTTGATTTCAGAGAGACCTTCAGATTCAGACGATTCAAGCCAATACAGGCGATCCTGATAGTTGCGCTTTCAGTACCTGCATATTTTGTGGCATCCATGATAAACAATATCGTATATTTCTTATTTCAGTTCATAGGTGATATGCCTGTACAGCCAATACCTGTTCCCGATAGTCCTGCAGAGTATCTGGTCGGCTTGCTTGCTGTGGCAGTATTGCCCGGAATTTGTGAAGAGATGATGCATAGGGGCTTGCTGCTTAAAGCATACGAAAGAAGAGGCAGCATGAAAGCAATCATTATAACTGCTATATTCTTTGGACTTTTCCATTTTGATTTGACTAATCTGCTGGGACCGATATTTCTTGGAGTACTAATAGGATATTATGTAATAAGGACAAATTCGATATTTGCAGGTATGCTGGCGCATTTTATGAACAATGCGATTGCAGAAACCATTCAATATTTATGGGGTGACAGAACCAACCCCGAGAAAATCGTCATTTCTGCCGGTGAGCTTGGACAAGTAATCCTATTGGGATGTGCCGGAATCATTGTCACTTTAGCTCTTATCAGTGTCTTTAAAAACCTTACTGCGCAGACTGTCCGGTTAAATCCGCCTATCAGCAGTGTTAAGAGGGATATTGCATCGATATCTTCACACTGGCCTGTAATTGGATTTATGTTGCTCTATTTCTTAATGTCCCTGCTGTTTCTGTTAGCAATAATAATTGCAAAAATAATGCCAGGCTTTTAAAAAGGCCAAAGTGGTTTTTGGGGAGAACCGTGGTCTGCGCTTAGGTAGCCTGTAATACCTCTTGTCCCGAAATGACTGCTCTCAATTTCCCTTATCTTATCTTCAGTGTAATGATTGATTTCGCCTACTTTTTTAACTTCCTCGGCGTATTCCCTCAGCGCTTCGATCTCCTTGCCTGACAGCACCAGTTGGCAATCGTCTGAATTGAGTATCCTGCATAGCTCCGAAGCATACTCATATCCATCATCTGAATCCTTTAACGCATTCTTTATGAAGTATTTCAAGTTTTCCGGTATCTCACGAGACACATCAACCCACCTCCATGTTTGAAATTATTACACAACCCACCTCATATTATACAACTTTATATTCCTGCAATAAACACATGATGGACAAAATCATCGAAATATATATAATACAGTCTATTATGTTATGGAGAAAATTCATGGGCAAAAGAACGTTGATGCGGACATTTAAAAGCTGCTTTTCGGGAGGCCTGAATAGTACTGAAGTGCTGAAGGCGCTGATCGATGTGTACATACGGGAAAAGCAAATGCAGGAGATATCATTGCTCGGGGGAAATATGAATGGGTTATATATGAAGGAAGAGATAAAGGAAGATGCGAAGGGAGAAAAAAAGGAAGCCGCGAAGGCAGAAAAAAAGGCTCTACGTCAATAGTTGGGGTGGGGCACAAGTAAAATAAAATATTGAAATATTTTCCCGGCGGATGACCAAAATGATATTGGTTATCTGCCGGTTTTGGTTTGTAAAGGCGTTATGCAGGTGGGTCAAGCAGGTACCAGCATCAGGCTCCGTCACAGACAGGCTGTAGGAAGAAAAGGCTCGCTGCAATGCGGGCGCCGGTGAAACGGCGTCCATGCCTATGCACCGGCGGCTGTGCCATCGAGGCACACCTTTATGTTCCTTGAGCCGCATTCCAGCTTCTCCATACTTCACAGCCTGTAACCGTTCCTCCGCATTCTGCTATATACTGCTTAACCCACCTGCTTTTTATCAAGACATAACATGCAGTATGCGATTCCGGAATCTCTTGAAATTCCTTACACCAAAAGCATTTCGCTTAATTACCTTGATCTTGTTGTTCACCCCTTCAGTGTAACCATTGGAGAAAGGGTGTTCAAATGAGTTGAGGATTTCATCGCTCCAGTTCATAAAAGTTCTTGTACATGCTTGAAATTCAGGCAAATTGTATCCAGTGGCCATCATGTTCCAAACCCCTAATTGCTTCTTTGCATCATCTCGGCGTTTACACTCCATAAGCTTATGGAATTCATTCTTCATACGGTAGGCCTGCCTTAATCGGTCAGAGACATTAAGCATGGCTTCAACCTGGGCAACTTCGTCTTCAGTGAGATTTTCTGGTTTTTTCAAAAGCAGCTTCCTACTGCGTTTGAAATACTTCCTTCGGGCATCATGGAACCTCGACTGTTCATCTTTCCTGACATTTTCAAAAGCCCAGATGACCTGCCGTACAACATGATACCTGTCCGCAATTATCTTTGCATGTGGGAACAGGCTTTTTGCAAGGCTCCGAAAAGGTCCGCTCATATCGATGACGACATACTGGACCTTTTTCCGATCCTTGTACTTAAGAAAATATCCACTCAAGTCCTCTGTTCTTCTGTTGGGAAGGATATCCAACACCTTCTTGTGTTCCGGATCTGTAACGATACATTGGAACTTTTCTCCACCGGCATTTCCCCGGAATTCATCCAGTGAAAGTACCCTTGGCAAATCCTTGTTTGAATATCCTACATGATCAAAGATTCTAGCTGCTGTAGGTTGAGATATGTTAGAAACGGCTGCAACACTTTTCATTGAACGAACCTCTTTCAATGATCTGATTACATGGGCTGCAAGGCGGCTTGTCATTCGATGATACCTTGGAAGGAACGATACTTCTTCAAAAAACCGTTTCCCGCATAAGGGGCAAACATGACGCCGCTTTGTAAGATATATGACTGTGGTATCACCAAATGCCGATATGTCCTTTATCGGCTGAGTCCTATAGTCGTGAACCTTGCTTGTCCTTTCTCCACACCTGGGACATTTGTGAATTCGCTGATACATACCCACATGAATACACAACTTATTGTCATGCCTAACAACAGATTTTAGAAAAACATCTTTCAAACCTAACAATTCTTCCGTATAATTAGTGCAGAGCATAGATTGAATTTCCTTTCAAATGGTGTGTCGCAACTTCATTTTACTTGATAATTCAACTCTATGCTCTTTCTTTATGCAAAAAAATGCTGGAGCAGTTAAATTATTAATCTAACCACCCCAACATTTATTATAGAACCGAAAAAAAGGAAGATGTGAAATAAAATGCATATGGGAAAATTTAATATGGGAAAATTTAATTTGAATTAACCAGGAAGAATTTGATAAAATATGAGCACACATTACAGAAAGGAAAAGGGGCTGTTAAAGCTCCGGTAATTACTCATGGAATTTGATTTGAAAACAGGCATGAAAGCTGAGATAAATCATATCGTAGGGGAGAAGGACACGGCAGCAAGCTTTGGCAGCGGCGAAGTCAAAGTTTATGCGACTCCTCTGATGATCGGGCTTATGGAAAACGCAGCCCTGTCGTCTGTCGATCCATATTTGCCCGAGGGTTTTGCCACAGTTGGGCTTAATGTGAATGTATCACATATGGCAGCGACCCCTGTGGGAATGAAGGTCACAGCAAAGGCTGAGCTTTTGGAAATTGAAGGCAAAAAATTGACCTTCAGGGTTGAAGCCTTTGATGAAGCTGAAAAGATAGGTGAAGGAACCCACGTCAGATTCATCATCAATCTTGATAAATTCATTGCCAAGGCAACTTCAAAGGGCTCGGCAGGCAGGTAGGATGATGTGGCAGGCAGGTAGGTAGCAGGTTTTCGGGCTCAGTCACAGACAAGCTGTAGTGCATAGCCTCGCTGTAATGCGGGCGACTGGTCGCAAGCATTGCTTGCTGCTCGCCAAGCATCCTGGCAGGTGAATCAGCATCCGCGCTGATCACCAGCGGTTGCGCCGTTGCGCAACTTATGGATCCTGATGCCGCATTACAGCATCGCCGTTGCACAAACAGCCTGTAACTGTTACTTCGCATTCAAACTAGTACCTGCCTGTTACGCTGCTTATTGCTCAGTATTAGCTGAAGCGCAAAGTGTATTAAACAATCACACCTTAATTCAACAAGTGGAAAGATAACGAATAACCCTGTATACTTCACATCATATTAATAAATTGGATTTATTCAAGCTGTAAACGAAACTGCATATCATGGTCCTATCCCTGATGCATGGAGTTTTCTTGCTATGGTTACCCGCCATCGGCTTCGGCGTCAGGTTTTCCGGCTGGCAATAATGTCCGGAGGAGCGTATGCATCTCGTCGAACTTCTTTGCACGTATTTGTATGCGCTTCCCAAGGCGAGACGAAAGATTGGAAGCAAAATCCATACAGGCGTCCTTATCGTACAGCTGAATAGTGCTCAAATGCATTACTTCAACGCCCTGTCTGTCGAGTATGGCAGATCGCATGACATCTTTACCCTGCTCCCATGGACTTGCAGAGCAAGTTTGCACAAGTGGATTATTCGGCCTTTTTTAAGAGATCTCATACTGTGTTCGGAAACTGTAAAATCCACGGTGACTGTCTCAGTGATTTCAGGACTGGGTATAGCTTCAAAATATGGGATATTCCATAGAGCGGCAGCCGAAAAGTAACTCAAATATTCTTTCATATAAGAATGGCAGGTGTGCAATATTTCAAGTAGTGCACAAATATCTTGGGATAAAAGCAATCTTTCAGCGAAAACTGTTCAAATTCTTAATTAATGCGCAGATATTCTAAATAAATTTACTATATTTTAAACATTACTGCGAAATTTGCTCACTGGGCTGTAAATATTCCGATTGGCAGAATATATCCTTAAACATTACTGCGAAATTTGCACACTGGGTTGTAAATATTCCGATTGGCAGGATATTCCTATGGATTGATCGACAAATTTCTATTTATCATTGTTACACATTCATAACCTTACTTCACAATTTCTTACAAACATGCATATGAGGTTATCTGTTTGTTTCACTGTATCAACCTCCAATGAAAAATCATTGTTTATTCAATATCCTCGGTTTCGCAAAATAACCACAAATCCATTTAGGAGGAATTTGGGAAATATACTCAAAGTCTAAGAGTGGAAGCAGCTCCATAAGAAATTCTCCGCCCCAGGGAGGTAGAATTACAGCTACATCTGGATTTTCATATAAATTCATAAATTCTTTTACCCTGATCGTGTTTTTTGCACTAACGCACTTAATATTTTGCCTGACCGATGTAGCTTCGGAACATTTGTAACCAAGTAATTCAACATTCTGTATCGCCTTGTCGAGCCTATTAAAAAGGGGCTCTGTTACCCCACTAGATGGAGCACAGATTCCTATAGTGTTGCCTTTTTCGAGTAGTTTCGGATATTTCATTTCCGTCGCTCTTTCATAGATAATATTTATAATCTTCACTTCGTAAGATCCAACAAGTATGCAATATGGGTTTGTTCTATTTACCTTTTCTGATGATTCCAGTGCTTGCGTTTTCACATGGGCTGATGGATTTGTTGCAGTTCTTTTTCGTAAGAATATAACTAACGCTCTATTTTATCGCTATGTTCATTAACTTCTGTATACTGTCTTGTATATGGACAAACTTCAACGCATTTACCGCATAAAGTTATTTGCTTATCTAGATATTTTAAAGAAAGCTCCCTTGCTTTTTTTCTACATACTATTGCATTAAGTAAATCATCTCTGACAAGTTCAGGATCCCAAGTGCGACCAATAATAGCCTTTCCAGGGCATGAGTCAGTACATATCATACAACGTCCACATTTAGGTTGCATAATGGATTTGTTATAGTCCAGAGGAGCATCCGTTAACACTGATGTTAAACGAACTGCTGAACCATACTTTTCCGTTACAAATAATGCACTTTTACCTATCCATCCCAACCCCGCATTAATTGCTACAGTCTTGTGTGGCATTTTGGTCTGATATATGCCATATTCCTTGGTTGACGATACAGTCTGTGGATATGTGTTATAGCCGTTCTCTTTTATGTACTCAGCGCATAATATTGCCAATTGGTCCAATTTATTATTAAGGCTCTGATATGCATTATAATAATCCATTGTTGGGGAATTGCTAATACTTTTTATTACAACCTTAGGGTAAGCAAGGATAATTGATATACCATATTGATAATTAGGTAAATCAAATGGTTCTGTAACTGAATCAAAACTTCTTGATTCAGTTAAATCCGCAGTGCCATATAGACCATCAATCCGTGCAAACCCTACCATAGAGGCTCCATTTGCAAATAACAATGATTCTATAAAAGAGTTCATAAAAATAACTCCTTTTATGCTGGTATCAATAAGTTCGTGTTCTCGGGCCCTCAAAATCTTGATTGTATTATGATACCAATAAATCTATCGATGGTCAAACAGTATATGGTATATTATCCGTGTATTGCCATGAAATTTATCTATATCTGAAACTTATAGCAACGAATATAATAGACATTTTTCATACAAGATCCATTTCTGTTGAATTGCTAATTATTAGCTTAATGTCTTGAATCTTTTCATTTTCATGTATCATAAAGAAGGTGTAATATGAACTCCCACTAATTGTAATTTTCTTGCAACGATTATAAAACCATGTTTGTTCTATTCCTTGGATGACACCTTTTTCTTCGATTTCTTTTTGACATTCACAAAGGTTTTCCAAATTTGTCTCTACTGAAAAGTTTGGGAATTCCCATTGGAATAAGGTCTTTTATCAACCGCTTTGACGGCTAGTATTATGAAAGAGAGCTCAAAAGTAGAAAATAATTTCATATTGGACAAATATAGAGTTCATATATTATTAATGCAGCGGTTTAGCAGAGGTTGCATGTAAGTATGGGGGCAGAAGCCGGAAAGCATGACGGTAATTATAGAATAGGCATTTATGTCAGGGAGAGCAGGGATGAGAATGGTGAGAAACTTGAGACCATCGAAACCCAGAGGGATCTTCTGCTGGATTTTGCAGTGCGGAGTTGCCTTGGTATTGTTACGGGCATTTATATGGATGACAATGTCTCGGGTTCGGGTTTCGCGCGGCCGGGGCTGGAACAGCTTAAAAAGGATGCAGCAGCCGGAAGGGTGGAAATGCTGCTGCTGAAGGACCTGTCAAGATTGGGCAGGAATAATGCAAAAACCTTGATGTTTCTGGATTATCTCGAAGAATTGGGAGTAAGGGTCTTAACCTTTGACGGAAAGTATGACAGCCTTAAAGACAATGATACAGTAGGCATTGAGACATGGGTCAATGAGAGATATATCCGGGATTTGTCGAAGAAAATCAGGGCTTCGCTCAGGTTCAAAATAAGCAGGGGTGAATATATAGGGCATGGTATATACATTTTGGCTAAAAGTCTGTATAAATCAAATTTGAAAAAAGCATTGACAGAATTTGTTCAAAGCTGTATAGTTGTATTAAGCGCTTAATACAATAACACAAGAGAGGTGATAACATGCCATGGGATTTAAAATCTGATAGGCCTATATACACACAATTGGTTGAGCAGATAGAATTGATGATTTTTTCCGGTATCTATCCTCCAGGTTCAAAGTTGCCATCGGTTCGTGATATGGCACAAGTAGCCGCAGTGAACCCGAACACTATGCAAAGGGCCTTGGTTAAACTTGAGGAAGATGGTCTGATCGTCACTCATCGTACAAGTGGACGTTCAATTACGGAGGATGGAGATATGATTAAAATGGCAAAAACCAAATTGGCTGAGGAACAGGTAGCAGAATTTCTTGAAAAAATGCAGAAATTGGGGTTTGATCAAAAGGATGTATTGTCAGTCATAACCAATATGTTAGAGGAGGTGAAACAGTGAGCGCAATTTTGGAATGCAACGGCCTTACGAAGAACTTCGGCGCTAAAAATGCGTTGTCTGATATCAACCTGAAAATTGAGCATGGCCGGATAATTGGACTTTTGGGCCCCAATGGGAGTGGAAAGACTACCTTGATAAAACTGGCCAACAATTTATTGACACCAACCAGTGGAGAAATCCGTATTTCAGGAATGAAACCAGGAGTTGAAACTAAAAAGATCGTCTCCTACCTACCTGAAAAAACATATCTGAATGATTGGATGAACGTCAGTCAAATCATTGAGCTTTTCTCGGACTTCTATACAGATTTCAAAGCTGAAAAGGCATATGATATGCTGAAAAGGCTGAATATCAACCCAAAAGACAGGTTGAAAACAATGTCAAAAGGAACAAAGGAAAAGGTCCAGCTTATTCTTGTCATGAGCCGTGAAGCAGAGCTTTACCTGTTGGATGAACCTATAGGTGGTGTGGATCCGGCTGCGAGGGATTATATACTGGAGACCATAATTAACAATTACAATGAAAATGCGACAATAATAATATCTACGCACCTCATATCCGATATTGAGAAGATTCTGGATCATGTCGTTTTCATCAAAGACGGTCAGGTTGTTCTGACATCCTCTGTAGATGAGATAAGGGACGAGAAAGGTAAGTCGGTTGATGCTTTATTCAGGGAGGTATTCAGATGCTGAGCAAACTTTTGAAATATGAAATCAAGGCTACGGCAAGGGCGTTTTTACCGCTTTATGTTGTACTGCTTGCATTTGCAGTAATACAAAAAGTAATTTCATTATTAAACGCCAACAACTGGGATGCGCCTCAGATAATCAGCATGGCTCTTTATATGACTATTATGGTTGGAATTTTCGTTATGACATTAGTTGTTATGATCCAGCGCTTATATAAGAATCTGCTTTCCGATGAAGGCTATCTGATGTTTACCTTGCCTACCAAGCCGTGGAAGCATATTACGAGTAAACTCCTCGTTTCAATGATGTGGACGGCAGCAAGCGGAGTTGTGGCGATTATTTCCATAATTATTATTGCTTGTGATGAGATTTTTAAAGGAGATTTTGTACAGGAAGTAGTGGGAGCCATTGGAAAATTCTTTGAATATTTCGGCGCAACCAGCATACTTTTCATTGTTGAGATACTGCTGGCAATTATCATCGGACTGGCATCAAGCGTGTTAATTATATATGCATCAATTGCTTTAGGGCATTTGTTCAACCGGCACAGAGTTCTGGCTTCATTGGGCGCTTTTTTAGTGCTGAATACTGTTTCACAGATTATCTTTACCATAGTGAGCATTATTCCCGGCACCAAATTCCTTCCAGAACATCTTTCCTCAACGAGTGATTTTCATGCCATGGAAGCGTCTTTTCATTTGATTATGTGGTATGGCATTGTTTTCTTCGCGATCCTGGCGGCATGCTACTTTATTGTAACCAATTATATACTGAGCAAGCGCCTGAATCTGGAGTAATTCTATTAAAGGGGAGTCCTTTTCCCACATAAAGCTTTGACAATATACAAATGTCAGAGCTTTTTTGTTTTGTGCACTTCGGGATATAGTCAAATTAGATTATTATTTTAATTTTATCGCAGGTTCTTTTTTTAAAAAAGAGATTATTCCATTTGTGACAAGGAAACTTGCTTGTGACTGCGCCCGTGGATAAAATAATAGAGGACCAATCCGAACAGCGCCATGGGCATTCCGAGCATGTAGATGCCGGAGTAGCCGATGAAAGGGACAAGGAGCCCACCGACGATTGGCCCAACGGTGAGCCCAGCGTCGAGAAAGATATAATACGTTGAGTTTGCCATACCGAGACGCTCCTGCGACGAGTACTTAACGCCAATTGAGAGCGTGACGGACTGGACGGACCCCATGCCTGCACCGACCAGGAAGGCGGCGATGAGAAGCATCGTCCCGTTTGCTGCAATTCCCACAAGCAGCATGCCGACGGAGAATATGGCAAGGCCGGTATACATCACGGGATTTTCTCCGCGTCGGTCAAAGGTGCGTCCGGTAATGGGGCGGGTGGATAGTATCCCGGCAGCGTAGAGAATGAAAAAGTATGCAGCGGCATTTTTCAGGTCCGAGCCCTTTGACGATACAGACAGGAAGGAAATGATGCAGCCGTAAGTGGAATAGGCCATACCGCATATCAGGGCGACAGGCAATGATTTGGTATCGAAGATGCCAGCGAGGCCCTTCTGAGTTTTTTTGATTGCCCCCAACTCTGGAAGATATGCGTTTTTTAACTTAATGAAGGGAATGAGACACAAGTTCAGCACGGCGATTACGGCCGCCAGGGTGAAGAGGGAGCTGTAACTCCCCGAACGGGTCAGCGCAACGGCAAGGAGCGGACCCACCGCAGTCGCCAGGGTGGCACTCAGACTAAAATAGCCCATGCCAACGCCACTCTTGTTCTTTGGGATGAGCACGGATGCTACAGTATAAATGGCTGTGCTGGCAACGCCGAGGCAGAGCCCATGAACGAACCGGATAACAATGAATATCCCCATGCTGTTTGCAAGGAAGTAGCAAAGGGAGAGCGCCAAACAAGACACGAATCCAATTATAAGTGAGCGGATACAACCTACGCGGAAGATTACCCTTCCCATGATCACCCGTGTAATGATGGCAGAGAAAACCAGGATGCTGGTGGATAGCCCCGCCAGAGCGGAGGAAACGCCAAATGTGCTCATGGCATAGCCTGAGGTGGTCACCATAAACAGGAGGAAATTCGTAGAGATGAGAAAGCTTGCCGTCCAAGCGACTATGTAATCCCTGGAGATCCATTTTTCATCATTCATTTGCCATATCTCTTTTCGGTGTATTATCTTCTATCTATCCACTTTATCAGACAAGGAATCCTATTGTAAACAATTTTACATTGGACAAATATCCTGTCACATATATTTTACTGGGGTGATTAGTATGAAGCCTGCTGCTCCGGTAAATAGCAAAGATGTTGTGTGCAATGCGAATGCATCTAATGTGAAAATATCTAATATTCAAACCTCATTTGATGAAGAAGGAAAGACTTTTGAGGAATTGATGGTGGAAGCCTTAAAACAGCTTCCTTCGAAATAGGTTGCTATATGGCGGAGGTATAATGCATGTACGCCGTTATTGATAACAATAAAAAATATAACAGGGTGTTTAATGTTGGAATATATTTAAGGCTTTCAGAGGAGGATGACGAGAGAGGGAACAGCCAATCTTCTCAAAGCATCACAAACCAAAAAGAGCTGTTAACCGGTTTTGTAACACAGAATGAGTGGAATCTCACTGACATTTACTGTGATGACGGTTATACCGGTACAAATTTCAACCGTCCGGACTTTCAAAGATTACTTAATGATATTGAGCGGAAGCGTATTAATGCCGTGATCACAAAAGACCTTTCAAGGCTGGGAAGGGATTATATCGAAACCGGTTATTATCTTGAAAGATACTTTCCGGAACATAATGTCCGGTATATAGCCTTGAATGACGGTATCGACACATTCTCAAAAAATAGCAACAATGACATGAGTCCCTTCAAGGCTGTAATGAACGACATGTATTCCAGGGACATATCTAAGAAAATAAAATCATCTTTAGACATCAAAAAAAAGACCGGGAAGTTTATCGGAGCATTTGCTCCCTATGGTTACTTTAAATGCCCGGGGGATAAGAACAAACTTATTATTGATAATGAAACGGCTCCTGTTATCAGAAGGATTTTTGATTTGTACATCGGCGGTTTTGGGTATAATCATATAGCAAGCACCTTGCAAAAGGACAACGTCATGTCACCAAGTGCTTATAAGTCTCTAAGCACAAATTACCGGAACGTCCGGGCAAAGCATAATGAATGGACACCTGAGACAATAAAAAGCATCCTTATAAATCCGACATACGCAGGTAACCTCACGCAAAACAGGTGTGAAAAACTGAACTACAAGAGTAAAAAGCTGATAAACATGCCCAGAAGCGAGTGGATAACAGTTGATGATACCCATGAGGCCATCATAAGCAAAGATACTTATGACCTTGCGCAAAAACTGATGAGCAGGAAAACAAGCACGGATTATACTTCAAAAAAAGCTGAACATCTGCTGGCAGGGCTTATATACTGCGGAGACTGCGGCGGCCGGATGACCTTTTCAAAGACCTGTGAGGACAGAATGTACTGTATCTGCATGAACCACAAGAGGTTTAATGACTGCTCAAGACATTCTGTTTTGGAATCTGAGCTTGAAGCCTGTGTGCTGGATAATATGAAAGAAATATCAGAATCATCCTGCGATAGGGCAAAGTTACTTAAAATCGCACAATACAAGTTGGGAATGTATTACCGAAAGGTAAATCAAAATGTAAGTGAAAACCAAAACATAAGTGAAAACCAAAATGAGATTAAAAATAAAGAAAAAAGGCTTGAGGAGATTAAAGTAATAATAAAAAATCTGTATGAGGATAAATTAAAAGGAGTTTTACAGGAATGCGATTTTATTTATCTCTGTAAGGATTACAATATGGAACGGGAACGGCTAAAGAGTAGGCTGGAAAAACTTGTTGATGATAAAAGCCGCCAGGGAAAGGCTCTGGATGAAACAGAAAAGTATATTAAACTGGTAGAGGAATTCGCCGGATTTAAAAAGGTCGACAAGACGACATTAGTAAGGCTAATCAATAAGATTGAGGTTTTTGAAGACCGCAACATTAAAATCAATTACAGATTCAAAAGACCAAATTAAGGACCAAATTAGAGACCAAATTAATGATCAAATAAAGACCAAATTAAAGACAGTTAGTCTATATGAAATTGTAGCCCTGGTATCAGCGTCTTTGGGACAAGCTCGAAACTTACCAATTTGTATATAGGGCACGCACCATTTGGATATAAGAAATCCACTACTGAAAAAAACAGGCTGATTGTAAATGAGGATACAGCAGAGACTGTCCGGCTTATTTTCATGCTATACCGAAAAGGCTACGGGTATGAGTCCATAGCGGGCATGCTGAACGAAAAGCATCTGGATGCGCCGAAAGGCCCAAACTGGAATGCTGTCACGGTTGGCAGGATCATAAGGAACAGGGCTTATGTGGGTGATACTGTACAGGGGATCAGTGAGAGGATAAGTTTTAAAAGCAAAAAAATAAAGCTGCAACCGAAAACAAACTGGGTCATTACTGAAAAAACCCATGAAGCTATAATATCAGATGCTTTATTTGATGAGGTACAGCAGATCAGAATGGATAAAAAACAGTGGCACCTGCCGCACAAGGATAAGCTGTACGCACTGCGCGGACTAATTTATTGTGGTGACTGCGGCAGCATCATGTACGCAAGGCTGCGAAAAAAGGGCAGAGTCGCATATGTATGCGGCAATTATTTCAGAAACGGGGCGGAAGCGTGCAGTAGCCACTTGATTTATGAATACGAGATATTGGAACATATAAACGAAGAACTGTGTAAAGCATTCAATGAGGCTGATTGTATCAATGCTTTAAAATCACATTTGGAAGAGGCAGGCTTGACTTCTGCTGGTGCGAATTTGCAGTTGAAAAGGCTCAGACACCAGCTTGAGTTGAAATTAAGGCACCAGCAGATGGTATATGGAGACAGATTGGAAGGAAGGATAAGTACAGAGTTTTTTGACAGCACAAACAGGCTGATGGAGAAAAGGATCAACGAGCTGAAGCAGGAGATACATAAGCTGAGTTGTCTGGCGCCTGGGCAAAGTACAGAAGGTCGGGAGGCAAAATGCATCGGGGCAGGTGGAGAGGAGAAATTGATAACAACAGCCCTTGAATGGCTCAAGGACGGAACAGCTTCAAATGAAGCTATAAGGACATGCATCAGCCGTGTAACAGTTTATGATCAATCGGTGGTTGTTGATTTCAAAATGAAAAAGGACTAAAATGAAAGTATATGTACATAAAATCATCTGAACATAAAATTATCCATAGCCAGGAGGGGATTTATTGGACAAGTCATTGCTCATATACAACCCATATTCAGGCAACAGGAATTTACCCCGGAAGCTGGACTACATAATCCAGAGGTTTTTGGAGAAAGACATCCTTGCCGTTCCTTACCGCACCAGCAGCAGTGAACATGGGATACTCACAGAGCTGATTACTGACGATCAGTATTCATCTGTGGTGGTATCAGGAGGAGACGGTACTGTCGCCGGAGTCGTTAACACCATGCTGAATCACGGTATAAACAAGCCCCTTGGCATTATCCCTTCAGGAACATGCAATGATTTTGCCCGAAGCCTTGGAATTCCTGCCGAAATCAAGAAGAGCATCGATGTGATTCTTAAAGGCACGACTGAAGATATCGATGCTGGTATGATAAATGATAACCTCTATTTCCTCAATACCTGTGCAGGAGGTAATTTTGTTGATGCTTCCCATAATACAAGCAATGAACTGAAAAAGAATTTCGGGCCACTTGCGTATTATCTGAAAGCATTGGGTGAAGTGACCCAGATGAAGCCGGTGAATCTCCGCATAACAACTGATGACGAAGTGCTGCATCACGATTTTCTTTTCTTCCTCATCTTGAACGGGAGGCACGCGGCAGGCTTCAGCAATCTGATCAGGAGTGCCGATCTTTCTGACGGTTATATGGACATCCTTTTGCTCGATAACTGTCCACCCATAGAGCTGGCCGGTTTATTCCTGAAAGTAATGGCAAATGATTTTATGAATGATAAGAATGTAACCTGGCTCAGGACCCGCAAATGTACAATTGAAGGAAATTCTGATTTTTCTCTCAGCCTTGACGGCGAAAAGCAAGGAACCCTTCCCATTTCTGTAACTTTTCTGAATAAAATCCTCAAAGTATTTGTGAATAAGTAAATTCCCGAAGAATTGAGTTCTCCTGTACAACATATATTGCAGGAATAATTGTCTACCCCGGACATATATTATTGATATATAAGATGAAGCAAGCTTTTAATTTCTATAAATTGATGCTTCTTCGTCTTATGTATCAAGGAAAATATGTTGCATCTAAAATGCCGGATGCAACATATACGGGTAGGGAACACCTTAATCGAAGGTGCTGTCCATGCTTAAATTAAGGGGGGTTAGCGGGTGGAAAAATACGATATTTACCAGCAGATAGCCGAGAGGACGCAAGGGGATATTTATATAGGCGTTGTCGGACCTGTCAGGACGGGCAAATCGACCTTCATTAAAAGGTTTATGGATCTTCTAGTGATACCGAATATGGAAAACGCCTATATCAGGGAGAGAGCAAAAGATGAGCTGCCTCAAAGCGCTTCCGGCAGGACAATAATGACCACTGAGCCCAAATTTGTGCCTAATGAAGCTTTTGAAATAACCCTTGATGAAGCACTGAAAATAAGGGTCAGATTGGTGGATTGTGTAGGTTATCTTGTAAAGGGCGCGCTTGGATATCTTGAGAATTTTGCACCAAGGATGGTCTCGACACCCTGGTTCGATCACCAGATACCTTTTGAGCAGGCTGCCGAACTTGGCACCAGGAAAGTTATAAACGACCATTCGACAATCGGTCTGGTTGTAACAACCGATGGAAGCATCACTGAGATTCCAAGAGAGGAATATATCGAGGCTGAAAAGCGCGTCATAAGTGAATTGAAAGAGATCAAAAAGCCGTTCATAATACTGTTGAATTCCACAAGACCATATGACAACGATACCCTGCAGCTTAGAGAAGAGCTTGAGGAGACTTATGCGGTCCCTGTCATCGCTGTCAATTGTGCGCAGATGAGGCTGGAGGACATAAGCGATATTTTGGAAAGGGTCCTGTTTGAATTCCCGGTATGTGAAATCGGAATAAACATGCCAAAATGGGTGGAAAACCTGGAAGAACAGCATTGGCTCAAGAAAGAAATGTTGAAAGCAGCCAGAGATTGTTTCCGGAATGTGGGCAAGATAAGGGAGGCAAAGGATTCTGCGGGCAGACTGGCGTCATATGACTTCGTGCGCAGGGCTGTCATAAATGAAATCGATGCGGGCAAAGGAAATATACTCATTGAACTGACTACACCTGATGGACTTTTCTATAGGATTCTCAGTGATGCATCCGGCCTGGAAATAAGCGGTGAGCATGTTCTTATTGACATGATGAAGAAACTTTCTGCAATTAAGAAGGAATATGACCGGGTCGAATATGCCCTTCATGAGGTAAAGCTTAAGGGGTATGGTGTTGTAACTCCAAATATGGAGGAAATGACACTTAATGAGCCGGAGATAATCAAGCAGGGCAACAGGTTCGGTGTCAAGCTCCGCGCCAGTGCACCCAGCATACATATGATAAGGGCGGATATAGAAACTGAAATAGCTCCTCTGGTAGGAACGGAGAAACAGTCTGAGGAACTGGTGAATTATCTGCTAAGGGAGTTCGAAAATGAGCCGGCAAAAATATGGCAGTCCAATATTTTCGGCAAATCCTTGCATGAATTGGTAAGCGAAGGACTTCACAACAAGCTCGGGAGGATGCCGGAGGAAGCGCAGAGCAAGCTTCAGGAAACACTGCAGCGAATAATCAATGAGGGAAGCGGGGGGCTTATCTGCATAATATTATAAGGTTATGTATATAAAATAATAAACCAAAAGCCTTCAAAACTTCAGCTCCGTGTACAATACTGAAATACATCTCAAAATTGCATAGGGCATTTTAAAACGCCTCTGATCAAAAAAATGGATCAGGGGCGTTTCTTTATAGTTCAAATTAAAATTTGAAAAAAGCTTTCAGGTTGTTTTAAGGTTTATGATTTATTATTTGAATATGATATAAATCAATAATGCTTATTGATGAAAATATCACTGTTTAATTTAATTTTAAAAATACAAAAAGAAGGGTTGAAAGCTCATGAAAATGAAAATGATTAAAAAATTATACACTGTTATTTTGGCCTTGTTACTTGTAATATCCATTGCAGGATGCACTAACGTACAAAGCAGCGTTGATGGGACTGTAACGACTCAACAGTCAGCAACGGATCAACAGACAACAACGGTTCAGCAGTCAGCAACGGCTGTGACATCAAAGACGGTTCTTGATACATCGGAGTTATTCAGTGATCGGGATTTGGAACAGTCGGCGGATATTACTAATGCGACCACTATCCAATTGGAAAGTAACAAGGACGTGACGTTGCGTACAGAAGGTGTCTATGTATTAAGTGGTGAGGCAGAAAACGTGACGGTTATTGTAGAAGCAGCAGAAGAAGCAAAGGTTCAGATAGTCCTGGATGGTGTCAGCATAAAAAATGAAGATTCACCTGCGATTTACGTAAAGTCTGCAGATAAGGTATTTGTTACATCCACTGACAGTGAGAATTATATGGAAGTTTCGGGCAGCTTCGTGGCAGACGGAGATACCAATCTTGATGCTGTTATTTTTTCAAAAGCTGATTTGACACTCAATGGAAGCGGAACGTTGAAAATTGTATCGAGCGCAGGAAATGGCATATCCTCAAAGGATGATCTCAAAATTACCGGTGGGGTTTATGATATCAAGTCATCTGCAGATGGTTTGGAGGCAAACGATTCAATCCTTGTTTATGCCGGAACGATTACCATAGTTTCGGATAAGGATGCCCTGCACAGCGAAAACGAAGAGGATGCTTCACTGGGGCATATCTATATTCAAAACGGCACATTAAATATTACAGCGGCTGATGATGCAATACGAGGAACAAGCGTTGTTCAGATAGATGGTGGTACAATCAACGTTGATACATGTACGGAGGGCATCGAAGGAACCTATATCCAGATAAACGGCGGTGAAATTACGATATATGCCAAGGACGATGGAATAAATGCTACAGCAAAAAGCGATAAATACGATGTTTTGATTGAAGTAAATGGCGGCATCATTAATGTAAGTATGGGTAGTGGCGATACTGACGCCTTTGATTCAAATGGGAATATAACAATAAATAATGGCACTATTACAATAGAAGCCCAATCAGCGTTTGATTCCAATGGCACAGCAGTATTAAACGGCGGAAATGTTACGGTCAATGGAGAAAAAATTACTGAAATCACCCAGCAACAAATGGGTGGCGGCCATGGCGGCGGCCCTGGCGGTGGTGGCCGTGGAACCCCACCTCAAGGTATGTGATAAAATATTCAGCGGGGTTTGCACCCTAAAAACCTCGCTTAATCAAATATATCAACCTGAAGAATAAAAAACATGTCGAAAGTCAAAGTTGTTTCTGTACAGAGAAATAACTTTGACTTTCATGGCGTCTTGCGATATACTGAACTCAAAGGGAGGGTGTGCCGCATGATCAATAGGAAGGAATATCTGGATCAATTGATTGCCTGGCGGGAAAAGCAGATTATCAAAGTGGTAACTGGCGTTCGTCGGTGCGGGAAGTCCACTTTATTTGCACTGTATATTGACTATTTAAAATCCACCGGGGTAACAGATAACCAGATCATATCCATCAATCTGGAGGACCTGGATTATGAATCGCTCTTGGATTACAAGTCTCTCTATGCCTATATAAAGGAACGTCTTTGTACGGACCGGACAACCTATGTCTTTATTGATGAGGTGCAGAATTGTAAGAGTTTTGAAAAGGCCGTAGACAGCCTTTTTGTCAAGCCGAATGTAGATATTTGTATTACCGGGTCCAATGCGCACATGTTGTCAGGAGAGTTGGCAACTTTGCTGTCCGGGCGCTATATTACCGTCGATATGCTTCCGCTGTCATTTCGTGAGTATTGGCAAGCTGTTGCAGACAAAGGCATCGGAATGAGAGATGCCTTCAATGCCTATCTGCGTTTTGGTTCATTCCCCTATATTACGCAGCTGGAGCAGAATGAAGCGATAATCAAGGTCTATATCGACGGTATTTACAATACGATTCTGATCAAGGATGTTGCGCAGAGGGAAGGAATAACAGACATTATGCTGCTGGACAATATCATAAAAATGCTGGCCAGTTGTATAGGGAGCCCCGTTTCTGCCAAAAAGATCAGTGACACTCTGGGCTCAAGCGGTCGCAAAATTTCGGTGAATACTGTTGCCCAATATCTTCGCGCCCTTACCGACAGCTATATTTTCTACAAGGTGGACCGGTATGAAATCAAAGGACGTCAATATTTGAAGACACTTGGTAAATACTATTTGGTTGATACCGGAATACGAAATATCCTGTTATCCGGTTCGAGTGCCGACCTTGGGCACCTGATAGAAAATGTCGTCTTTCTGGAACTGCTGCGACGTGGCGACAAGGTCAGCATTGGTAAGCTTGCTGAAAAAGAGATTGACTTTGTGGCAACGGACAATGAGGGTGTTACCTATTACCAGGTTGCGGCATCTGTTCTGGATGAGGCTACTCTGAAACGCGAACTGGAGCCGCTAAAGCGGATTCCTGACCATCATCCCAAAATCGTGTTGACCCTCGATGAAATCGGAACAGGAGCAAATTTTGATGGAATCAGACAAATCAATTTGGTTGAGTGGCTGCTTCAAAAATGATCTATGATAGAGTGACGGAATATGAAATATCCGAAACTACTCGAAAAAGGTAGTACTATAGGAATAAAAGCCTCTGCGGAGTTGAAAAAACACATAATGGCGGCAATTAAAGCAGAGAGGATGAGACAGGGAAATCTGAATACATCATTGAACAGATTTATATCTGTTTTGGAATATAGAGGAAATGGATCATTGTATGTTCCATTTCCTTTTGATATACTATAATACATTAAAAGCTTTGATATGGAAGGCTTGCCGGGTATAAAAAAGATAAATGCGGAGGATGGATATGGATAGTATCGCAAAATATGAATTCTGGTGCGGAAATGGGTATTTCGATGAAGACACACGTGCTGAACTTTATAACATACGGGAAAACAATGATGAAATAGAGGAGAGGTTTTATAAGGACCTTGAGTTTGGTACAGGTGGATTAAGGGGAATTATTGGGGCTGGCACCAACAGGATTAATATTTATACGATACGAAAGGCTTCCAGGGGACTGGCCGATTATATATCGGAAAAAGGGGACGAATATAAAAAGAAGGGTATCGTGATAGCCTACGATTCCAGACACAAATCGGCTGAATTTGCACTTGAAGCGGCCAAAACATTCGCAGGAAATGGAGTTAAGGCATATTTGTCGGACGAGCTCCGATCGACCCCCGAGCTATCATTTGCAGTCAGACAATTCAAGGCTGCAGCAGGAGTTGTTGTCACAGCAAGCCACAATCCAAGTAATTATAACGGTTACAAGGTTTATGGCGAGGATGGCGCCCAGGTTTCACTGAAAGTTTCGGAGGCTATTCTGAGAAGAATCGAAGCCATTGATGATATTACCGGGGTGAAGGTAGCAGATAGGGAAGAAGCCCTGCAACAGGGACTTATTGAATACTTTGGCAAAGAAATTGATGATGTATACATGGAATGCCTTAAATCACTTTCACTTAAGGATGACAAAAACGCCGGGCAATACAGCCGATTAAAGATAGTGTACACACCGCTTCATGGGGCCGGCAACATACCTGTAAGGAGGATCCTTAATGAAACAGGGTATAAAGACCTTATGGTTGTGAGAGAACAGGAGCTGCCCGATCCGGACTTTTCAACTGTCAAATACCCCAACCCGGAGGATAAGGATGCCTTCAGACTGGCTATTGAACTGGCGAAAAAAGTTCATGCCGACCTGGTACTTGGAACAGACCCGGATTGCGACAGGCTGGGAGTGATCGTCAAGGGTTCAGGTAATGAATATATGTTGCTTACAGGTAACCAGACGGGGTGCCTGCTGATGGATTATGTACTTTCACGCAAATATGAAAGCGGAAATCTTCCGGTTAACGGGTTTGTCGTTAAGACTATCGTAACCAGTGAAATGGCACGTACAATAGCAGAACACTATAATACTGAACTTATTGAGGTGCTTACCGGCTTCAAGTTCATAGGTGAGAAGATAAAGGAATTGGATGAATTCGGAGATAAAAAGTTCCAATTTGGCTTTGAAGAGAGTTATGGTTATCTGTCCGGTACCTTTGCCAGGGACAAGGATGCAGTTCTGGCATGCTTGCTGGTTGCGGAAATGACGGCATACTACAAGGCAAAGGGTCTGTCCCTGTTTGATGGTTTGGAAGAGTTATATAATAAATACGGTTATTTCATTGAAGATGTAGCCTCATTCACACTGGAAGGCAAAGTCGGATTGGAAAAAATCAATAATACAATGCAGGCTTTGAGGGCTTCGAGACCCGGAGAATTCTGCGGTTGTGAGGTCAAAGCGGTCAGGGACTACCAGCTGGGTGAAAGGTATGCTTTTGCTGATGGAACATCAGAAAAGCTGGAACTTCCTCAGTCAAATGTACTCTATTATGAAATGGGTGACAAGGATTGGTTTGCTGTAAGACCATCAGGAACTGAACCTAAAATCAAAATTTATTTCGGCATATCGGGTACAGCCCGTACTGAAGCGGAGATAAAGCTTCAGGGATTGAAAGAAGCCGTGATTTCAGTTATAAAAGGGCTTTTATATGATTAGAGCACCGTTGAGGCCTATATACCGAAGCTATTTTTTCAGAAATCAATAAACATGGAACATCAATGACGTAGCCTTCTGTTGCCATACAATCCCGGTAGATTGAATACTCAATGGAAGCGCAGATGTAGCATGGCTTTTGATTGAAGGAAAATCCGTAGGACAAACCCTCGAGTATTTCAAAGTTCCTTATGGTCCCGCTATTGATCGGACACCAGAAATTCCTCAGGTAATCAGATTCCTTCAGCCTTTTGAAATCCAGGCAGGGTTTTCTGTAAATCCACGGTGCGGAATGTTCTTTGCTGCAATTCCCCGTGTCCTCGCAATCGTCATTCAGGATATCAGGCAGCAGGGGACCAGGTAACTCATACTTTCCAGAGGAACAGTAAAGCAACTCCATGTGCTGCAGTGATCTTTTAAGGTTGCTGCAGAATGCGCAGTTGATGTGATTTACAAGTATATGACGATTATAGTTTTCTGATATGTATTTTTTTCTGAACCGGAATATAAATGCCATATCATCGGTGTATGGCTTCAACCTTGACAGCTTTGTCATATCGGGCAGCTTTAAAACATAGGGGAGTTTTAATGCAGTGGGTAGTTTTATCATAAGCATAATCCGTACCTCGCAAAAGCCGATTGATAAGCACATGATAATATATTTCCCTATAAATGTAAAATAATGTATATTTACTCCAGCGACTATGTTTTTATAGTTATCAACTAATTTACATAAAAAAAGAGGATTTTTATCATAAATGTTGAATCATTACCATTGATACTTCACCAAAGAGAAAGCTGACGGATTAAAAAGTAAGAATCACGGAGGATAAAATGCGAAGGGTAAATATTAACAAAGTTAGTCTGGGGTCCAAGCTTGCTAGATGCATTTATAGCCCCGATGGAGGGATACTCCTTTCCGAAGGTATGGAAATCAGGGAAGTCTATCTGGAACGACTGCGGAGCTATGGAATTCAGGAAGTATATCTGGATGATGAGCTTTCCGCTGATATCGAAATCACAGATCCCATATGTGAAGAAACAAGGAATGAAGCAAGGGTCCTTGTCAAAAAAACAATGGAAAACTATCTCGGGTATTACACAATTGAGGTTGAGGATATCAAGGTTATTGTAGACAACCTCATAAATGAGCTGCTTTCCAAGGATGATATTATAACCAACCTTTCGGATATAAAATCTGTTGATGATTACACCTTCGAACACTGCGTCAATGTCTGTGTCCTTTCGCTGATAACAGGAATCAGCCTCAATTATGATTTGGATAAACTCCGTGAATTGGGAATCGGTGCCATGCTCCATGATATAGGCAAGATGGTCATACCCAGGGAAATACTGAACAAGCCGACACAACTTACTGTTAAAGAATTTGAAGAAATCAAGAAGCATACCATTCTTGGTTATGAAATATTGAAAAAAAGTGGGAAAATCACCCTTGTTTCCGCATTCATTGCTTTTGGGCATCATGAACGATATGATGGAACAGGATATCCATTCCAGCTGAAAGGTGAGAATATCCATCAATGTGCCAGGATCGTCGCAGTGGCCGATGTCTATGATGCATTGACATCGGACAGGGTTTACAGGAAGAAGCTGAAAACCAATGAGGTGTTTGACTATATGACTACCCATGGCGTGTATCATTTCGATCCGGTCATAATCGAAAATTTTGTAAAACATATAGCACTTTATCCCGTAGGCAGCGGCGTTCTGCTGAACTCAAGAGAGCGTGGGATTGTGGTAAGATCCAATGATAAATATCCGACCCGTCCCATTGTAAGGATCCTGAATGATGAAAAGCACAGGGAAATGATAAAATATCATGAGGTTGATCTGTCTGCATCGACAGGAAGCTATATTGTAGATTGCTGCGAGGTGTAGAATATTGCAGGACTTCGTTCATCTCCACGTCCATACCGAATACAGCCTGCTCGACGGCGCAAACAGGATCAAAGATCTTATCAGGCGTGCAACGGAGCTTGGGATGAAGAGCCTGGCCATAACCGACCACGGCGTCATGTATGGTGTCATAGATTTTTACAAAGAGGCAAAGAAATTCGGAATCAAGCCGATTCTAGGCTGTGAGGTCTACATGGCAAACCGGTCGAGGCTTGACAAACAGGCAGGTATTGACGCCGATAATGGTCATTTGATACTTCTTGCCAAAAACCAGACAGGTTACAAAAACCTTATGAAACTGGTGTCAAGCGGCTTTACGGAAGGTTACTATTATAAACCCAGAATCGACATGGACATTCTCTCCCGGCATTCCGAGGGTTTGATAGCCCTTAGCGCATGCCTGTCCGGAGACATACCCAAAGCAATACTGAAAAACGATTACAATAAGGCAAAAAGCCTTACTCTCAAATACAGCGATATAATGGGAACCGGTAATTTCTTTCTTGAATTGCAGAATAACGGACTGGAGGAGCAAAACCTGGTCAACCAGAACCTTATCAGGCTTTCAAAGGAGACGGGAATACCGCTGGTAGCCACCAATGACGCCCACTACCTCAGGCGGGAGGATGCCAAAGCCCATGAGGTCCTTCTCTGCATTCAGACAGGCAAGAAGATCACTGATGAAGACAGGATGAAATTTAGTTCCGACGACTTCTACATTAAATCTCCCGATGAGATGTCACAGCTTTTCCGAAACATTCCTGAAGCCATTGAGAATACCGTCAGGATAGCCGACAGCTGCAATTTGGAGCTTGAGTTCAACAAGCTCCACCTTCCTGAATTTGACGTGCCTGAAAATGCAGACCCCTTTGAATATCTCAGGGAACAATGCTTTAAAGGCCTGGAAAGCCGCATGGCAATTATTGATGCAGCCCGGGAGGAGTCTTTGGGCCGGGCGGTGTTTGAAGAAAGGCTGCAGTATGAACTGAACGTGATAAAGCAGATGGGTTATGTAGATTATTTCCTCATAGTCTGGGATTTTATAAGATATGCGAAAGAGAACGGCATAATGGTGGGGCCGGGAAGGGGATCGGCTGCTGGCAGCCTTGTTGCTTATTGCCTCGGAATAACAAATATCGATCCAATGAAATACAACCTTCTCTTTGAGAGGTTTTTAAACCCCGAGAGGATCAGTATGCCTGATATCGATATAGATTTCTGCTTCGAACGGAGGCAGGAGGTAATAGACTACGTGGTCAGGAAATACGGTAAGGACAGGGTGGCCCAGATAATAACCTTCGGGACCATGGCTGCCAGAGCAGCCATTCGGGATGTCGGAAGGGCCCTTGACATAGCCTATTCCGAGGTGGATTCCATCGCCAAGATGATACCCTTCCAGATAGGTATGAATATTGATAAAGCTCTTGAATTGAATCCCGATTTAAAATTACGTTTTGAGGATGATGAACATACGGCCGAGCTGATAAATACAGCAAGGCTGCTTGAAGGGATGCCGAGGCACGCATCCACCCATGCTGCAGGTGTTGTCATCTCAAAGGAACCTATAACAGAGTATGTGCCGCTTCAGAAAAATGAGGACAGTGTTACGACCCAGTTCACAATGGGTCTTTTGGAGGAACTGGGCCTTCTCAAGATGGATTTCCTCGGATTGAGGACTCTTACAGTTATTAGGGATGCTGTTGCACTAATTCAGAAAAACCACGGTGTCACTATAAATCCCGATACTCTCGGAATGGACGACCCCGAGGTCTTCAAGCTCATAGGCGAAGGCAGGACAGCTGGCGTGTTCCAGCTGGAAAGCGCCGGGATGACACAGTTTATGAAGGAACTTCAGCCGACTTCCCTTGAAGATATCATCGCTGGCATATCACTTTACAGACCGGGTCCCATGGACCAGATACCAAGATACATCAGGAACAAGAATAACCATGCTGAGATCAGATACGCACATCCCCTGCTGGAAAACATATTGGATGTCACATATGGCTGTATGGTCTATCAGGAGCAGGTCATGCAGATAGTGCGCGAGCTTGGTGGCTACTCCTATGGAAGGTCGGACCTTGTCAGAAGAGCCATGTCAAAGAAAAAGTATGATGTAATGCAGAAGGAAAGGGAAAACTTCATAAACGGAATCGTCGACGAGAACGGAAACGTTACTGTGGAGGGTGCTGTAAGGCGGGGCGTGGATCCAAAAACTGCAGATAAAATATTCGACGAAATGATGGATTTCGCAAGCTATGCCTTCAACAAGTCACATGCTGCCGCTTATGCCGTCATCGCTTATCAGACTGCTTATCTGAAGTACTATTATCCTGTCGAATTCATGGCAGCATCACTGAACAGTTTCATGGGCAGCAGCGACAAGATATCTCAGTATGTCATGGAATGCAGATCAATGGGGATAGATGTGCTGCCTCCGGATGTGAACGAGAGCGAAGTGAGCTTCTCGGTCGTAGGAGGCCGAATAAGGTTCGGGTTGGCAGCTGTTAAAAATGTTGGTCAGAATGCTGTATATTCACTTCTCAGGGAGAAGGAAGAAAACGGACGGTACCGGAGTTTCGTAGATTTTTGTGAGAGGATCGATGGTAAGGATATAAACAAGAGATGCATTGAAAGCATGATAAAAAGCGGGGCATTTGACTCCCTTGGAGTATTCAGATCAAGACTGGCTGCCGTTTATGAAAAAATGCTTGATGGTATACAGCAGAGTAAAAAACGTAATGTAGAAGGACAACTTTCACTTTTTGAGATGGGTGGCAGCGAAAAGCCACTGAAAGAAGCCATGGATGTGTACCCTGAGATTCCGGAGTATCCTGGCAAGATGTTGCTCGCAATGGAAAAGGAGATGCTGGGGCTATATATTTCCGGCCATCCTTTAACAGAATATGAAGATGAGATAAGGGATCAGGTGACTCTGTTCAGTTCCGACCTGGCCGACAACCCACAGGAAGGAACCGAAGGTATGGCGCCGGGGACTGAAGGAACCACAGGGAACGGCAACGCAACAGGAAGGCAGCTCAGGGATGGTCAAACAGTAACTGTTGCAGGAATAATAACTGAAAAGAAGTCAAAAACCACGAAGAGTAACAACCTTATGGCGTTTATCACAATCGAAGACTTGTTTGGCACTATGGAAGTGATAGTATTCCCAACTACCTTGAAGAAATATGGCGCGTTTCTTAATGAAGAAAATATAGTGACGATCAAAGGTAAGTTAAGCATCAAAGAGGAAGAACAGGGTAAGATAATATGCGAGGAAGTCAGACAACTGGTCAAAAACCCGGGAAAGGCCGATTATGAAGGTGGTCAGGAGACTGGAGCCGACAGCAGTTTAAATGGCATCGTAAACGGAAAAACAGGTGGACCCCAGAAGAGGCTTCATATCAGGGCGGATGGACCTAAAGACGTGGCCCATATGCAATCACTTTATTCGCTGCTTGCCTTTTTCAGAGGATCGGTGCCTGTGTACATTTATAACATGTCAGATGGGCCAGGGAAGCAGCTGGATCGGGAATTCTGGGTAAATCCGGAGGATGCTCTTATTAGGGAACTGACAAGGCGTTTTGGAGAAGGAAATGTGAAGCTCATATCCCACTAAAGCTATGATATACAAGGCTTTGAGCTAATACAACAGTTAATTGATGTTGATTTTTAGAATGAAATAATATATAGTAATGTCGAGGTGGTCATATTGGATTGGGAATTGGACAAAATTTTAGGAGAATATATAGTCATCAGGGCAGAAGAGAATGGCGTTAACGTAATTGGCCTTACAAGGGGAAGGGACACCAAGTTCCATCATACCGAAAAACTTGACAAGGGTGAAGTACTGTTAGCCCAGTTCACCGAGAATACTTCAGCGATAAAGGTCAGGGGAAAAGCCAAGATCCTGAGTCGTCATGGAGAAATCGTTTCGGGTGAATAATCTGCAAAGGGGCGTGAATCTATGTGGACAGTAGTATATATGGCACAAAGCAGGGAGATCGCAGTCAAACTGCAGGAATTACTATCAGACGAAGGTATATTGGTTAAATTGAGACCTACCAGTAAAAACCACGATAACAACGATAATTACTTCGAGGTATTGGTACCGGAAGCGGAAATAGAAGAAGCTCACAGCGTTATTATCGAAAAAGGATATTAATCATAAGGCTTTAAACCCGTGTTCAGATTTCGATACACGGGCTTAATGTTTTTGCATGAAAGGACATTGAGCGAAGCGTAATTACCATTGAATGTCCATGAAGGACATTGAGCGAAGCGTAATTACCATTGAATGTCCATGAAGGACATTGAGCGAAGCGTAATTACCATTGAATGTCCATGAAAGGACATTGAGCGAAGCGTAATTACCGTTTAATGTCCATGAAGGACATTGAGGGAAGCGTAATTACCGTTTAATGCCCACGGGGAACTGTCTTTTTGAAAATACAGCGGGAGAGGACATATGTACATATCCGAATCAAAACTTACGGCAAGATATGCAGAAACCGACCAAATGGGGATAGTGCACCATTCAAATTATCCGATTTGGTTTGAAGTTGGCAGGACTGATTTTATTCGTGAAATGGGCATGCCATATTCAGAAATTGAAAAGAGCGGCGCAATGTTGCCCCTTATTGGCCTGAAATGTACTTTCAAGAGCCATGTGGGATATGAGGACCGTGTAATTGTAAGAACAAAAATCAAAGAGTATAACGGCATCAGACTTACATTTTATTATGAGATTGTCAGGGAGGACGATTCGAGCGTAATCACCACAGGTGAAACCGAGCATGCATGGACTACCTGCTCGCTCAAACCTGTAAACCTTAGGAAATACAGGCCCGATCTGCATGAAATTCTGGTAAAGGCAATTGAAAAGTAATATCAAAAAACATAGGCGGTGAACTGTTGAACTTACCAAATATACTGACGATGTTGCGATTCATAATGATACCCGTATTTGCTTATTATCTTTATATTGAGCAGTTTACTGCCGCTGCAGCTTTTTTTATACTGGGCGGGTTAACGGATTTCCTTGATGGATATATTGCCAGAAAATACGACATGATAACTGACTGGGGCAAAGTAGCCGATCCGCTCGCTGACAAGCTTATGACCATTACTGCCCTTGTCATTCTGACATTTGTTAATAAGATGATACCTTTTCCCCTGCTGCTAATAGTTGTTTTAAAGGAAGCTTTTATGGTGATAGGCGGTATCCTGCTTTACAAACAGGAGAATTTTGTGGTTTCTGCCAACTGGTACGGAAAGATGGCTACAGTAATTTTCTATTTTGCCATTATCATGATAATACTTGACGTACCGGCTCCATACCTGCCCAACAACAGCATTTTTATAATAATTGCGGTCATTGCCACGCTTTTTGCCTTCTTTATGTATGTAAAATCATTTAAAAAGATAAAAAAAGATTCAGGGAAAGTTTGACAAAGGGATGGGGGAAGTGTCAACTCTAAAAGGGTTTACACTTCCCCCATCTCTTTGTCAACTTTATAAGCCCTTCAGCCAGTTTGTAAACTGCTGTGCCGTCCTCGGAGAACGTCCGTTGTACCAAAGCTCCCATTTCATAGCTTCTTTGACAAGCTCGTCATGACCAATCGAAATGCCTTTTCTTTGTGCCAGTTCCTCAACGATTTTTATATATCTGTCCTTATCTGGTGACGAGAATACAATAGTAAGGCCGAACCTGTCTGAAAGCGAGAGCTTTTCCTGGATGGTATCTGAAGCACGGATCTCATCTTCATTTGTGCCATACTGCAAGCCAGCTCTTTCACTGAAATATTCCTTAATAAGATGTCTGCGGTTGGATGTCGCGTAGATTAGAACGTTTGCAGGTTTTGTCTCCAACCCGCCTTCCAGGGCGGCTTTAAGAGCGGTATAGTTTTCTTCGTTATCTTCGAATGCCAGGTCATCTACAAAAATAATGAATTTGTTGTTCATTCCTGTTAACCGGCTTGTTATTTGCGGGAAATCGGACAAGCGGTTTTTGGGTACCTCAATCATCCTGAGACCTCTCCCATGGTATTCATTTAACAATGCCTTGACGCTGGACGACTTGCCGGTACCCCTGTCTCCATAAAGCAGGACATTGTTTGCCTGAAATCCCATCAGGAACTGCTCGGTATTGCGGACCAATTCAAATCTTTCATTTTCATAGTCAATCAAGTCGGAAAATTTCACAGGATCAGGGTTCTTAACAGGTTCAAACCTTCCGTCACCATTTGAATGGTTCCAGATGAAAGCGCGATAGCATGCGAAGATGCCGCACCCGTTGATTCTGTGATAATCGGCCAGCAGGGGAATTTGAGAACTCCAGCTTTCACTGCCGTCCATCCCTGAAAACAAGGTTGAGTATGCATAGCCAGTTTCAGTTGCAGTTTCAGATCCAGTTGCAGTTTCAGTGACATCTCCTGTGTCCCATGAAGGGAGTCTGAATATGATCGATTTCAGCAATGCGGCATCGCTATCGTTGCATATTCCTTTTACCGTGCAGCTGTTGATTACCTCATATATAACATTTTTTATCGTATCGGATGATATGGTGGAAACAAACTGAAGTGCATCCAAATCAATGCCTGCTGCTGAATCGAAAGCAGATATGCAGCTGCCCGGTGAGGCGTATAAACGGGAAAACGCATTGTCACAGGATATTATTTTCTTTACTACATACTGGCTGAGATCAGGTTGTTTTTGTTTGATTTCCAGGGAACCGGCCATATCTGTCAATGTATTCATAAAACCTGCGTATAGCCCAATGAACTTTGCGGGTAACTGTAACCCATATATGCATTCGGTTGTATATTTTAATAGTGTGTATAAACTATTTATAACAGGATCCGATAAAAGACCCCTGTAAATTACCAGCGAATCGAGCAGCAATACAGCTTTGCCTGCCTCATTCCCAAACGTTTTATTTTCATTTTCATTATTTATCAGCATAATTGTCTCCCGTTTATTGGTTGTTTTCTATTATATCCGATTATATCCGAAAATCATTTAAAATCAAACCTGTACTTTAATTTTAAAACACACTGTGCTATTATTTATTTTGTGTTGTTATTTCTAATTGAAAGGGTTTTTATGTTCGGTTATATCCTTCCGGAAAAACCTGAAATGAAGATTAAGGAATATGAGCTGTTCAGGGCATATTACTGCGGAGTCTGCAAATCCATTGGAAAAAGCCATGGGCAGCTTAAAAGGCTTGTGCTCAATTATGACTCGACATTCCTTGCAATTTTACTTTCATCCGTATCAGGTGAAAGGCTGGATGTGAGGAAGGAGCGTTGCATAGCCCACCAAATCAACAAAAGATATGTTGTAAGAAATAATAGTATTGTTGATTATGCCTCAGACATAAATATACTGCTGGCGTATTATAATCTTGAAGACAAGATGCTGGACGATGGTTCTGTTTTATCATGTGGCGGAATGTTTTTAATGTCAAATGCATTCCGTAAATTAAAGAAAAAATATCCACAGAAATGTGATATAATTGAGTCCAGATTGCGGGAACTGCATAGACTTGAAGAAGAAAAATGCCCATCAATGGACAGGGCGGCAGAACCCTTCGCAAAACTTATGGAGGAAGTCACTGCATATGAACCTTTGTGCAGGAATGAAAATAATGAAAAGATCCTAAGATGGATAGGCTATAATTTAGGCAAATGGATATACATACTTGATGCATATGATGATATAGTGAAGGACTTGGAAAGCGGGAATTATAATCCTCTGATACTGCAATTTCGCTTTGAAGAGGGTGAGGAACCGGACTTTTTTAAAAAGAGGATAAGGGATAGGGTGGAATTCAATCTGACATATTCCCTGAACCAAATATCAAAAGCTTATGAATTAATGAAAATTAAAGGAAATTCAGGTATACTCGAAAATATAATATATATGGGCATGCTCAGGAAAACAGAAAATATTATTGGAACAGGGAGTTGTAACAGAGTTGAATAATCCATATGAGATTCTCGGAATTAAAGAAGGCGCCAGTGAGGAACAAATCAAAAAGGCGTACAGGGAGCAGGTCAAAAAGTATCATCCTGACCAGTATCAGGATAACCCGCTATCAGACCTTGCAGAAGAAAAGCTGAAAGAACTGAATGAAGCGTATGATTACCTGATGAAAAATGCAGGCACTCGCAGCAATAATGCGCGCAGCAGCACCAGTGCCAACAGTGGCGGAAGTGGAAGCAGTGGCAATAAGTACAACAAAGGGTGGAACAGCCAGCCGGATAATGACTTTTTCAATCAGGTCAAAAACAACATCAACTCAGGAAACCTGAACCAGGCTGAGAGCATGCTGGACGGATATGCCAACAGAACGGCACCCTGGTACTTCCTAAAGGGCATTATTTTCTCCAGAAAGGGTTGGTATGACGAAGCATACAACCACATCCAGACTGCAGTAAATATGGATCCATCCAATTATGAATACAGGAATGCCTTAAACAAAATGAACATGTCAAACAACACATACAGGGGAACTGCCGCTGGAAGGGGCTACAACAGGGGCAACCCCGATTTGTGCACGATATGCCAGTGCCTTTGGTGCTCCGACTGCTGTTGTGAGATGGGTGGAGGAGACTTCATCGACTGTTGTTGATTACGCTTGATATCAAGCGGCCGAAGGTATTGCCGGCAGCTTTGATATGTAACAGCTTTGGAGGTTTTAATGGGCAACAATAGGTTTACAGCTAAAAAAATCGCCTTGGGTGGCATATTGGGTGCTCTCGCCGTAATATGCCTTTTCTTTGCAGTGACATTGCCGACAAGCAGGTTGTCGTTATATGCCCTCAGCTCATTTTTTGTTTCTGTAATGATAATCGAAACCGGAATAAGTGCAGGGTGTATATTCTATGCTTCAACCTCTCTTTTATCCTTGCTGTTGCTGCCTGACAAGACTGGGGTAATTCCTTACGTAATCTTTTTCGGTATCTACGGGATAATAAAGTATTATATCGAGAAGCTTGACAGGCTCATTTTGGAATATATTTTGAAATTTGTATATTTCAACGCCTGCCTTTTTGCAGCCATTTATGCAATCAAGAGCTTTTTCATGGCGGATATAAAAGTGGAACTTCCATGGTGGGTGGTCATTCTGCTGTTTGAGGTCATTTTCCTGGTTTACGATTATGTATATACGCTTTTTATTGACTATTTCAGAAAAAAGATCAAGCCGAAGATGGGTTTGAATTAAGGATAAAAGCATTATGGATGAGAGAACTATCAGGATACTTGAGTTTGACAAAATAATAACCAAACTGGCCTCACACGCTTCTTCGGAGCTTGGAAAAGAGCTGGCGCGTTCCCTTATGCCGAAAACGGGTATGCAGGAAGTGCAGCTTATGCTCAAGGAGACAAGCGATGCAGAAAGCTTCATAATCCGAAGGGGAAGCCCGCCGCTGGGAGGCATACACGATGTACGGGGAAGCCTGAAAAGGGTGGACATGGGATCTATCCTCATGCCGGGAGAACTTATGAGGATTGGCGATACACTGCGCGTAGCAAGGAATCTCAAGAGTTACTCGGGAAGTTCCGAGACAAGGGATTCTGAAACCGAAAACACTGCTGCAGCACTCATTAATTCTCTTGAGACAAATAAAAGGATCGAAGATAAAATCAGCCTTTCAATTCTAAGCGAGGAAGAGATTTCAGATTCTGCAAGCAATACACTTGCAAATCTGAGAAGACAGATAAAGGATCGCCAGAATTCCATCAAAGACAGGCTGAATGAAATGCTTAGGTCGTCAAAATACCAGAAGTTCATGCAGGATGCCATAGTTACAATGCGTGGCGATCGTTATGTAATCCCTGTCAAATCTGAGTTCAGGAGCGAGGTTCAGGGGCTTGTACATGATTCTTCGGGCAGTGGGGCGACCATATTCATCGAACCGATGGCTGTAGTTGAAGCGAATAATGACATCAAACAGTTGAAAATCAAGGAACAATTGGAGATAGAGAGGATATTGGCTGAGCTTACGGCTGATGTGGAGGGTATTCTCCCACAGCTAAGTTCAAACATGTCGATAATTGCGAGACTGGATTTTATATTCGCGAAAGCAAAACTTAGTCTCGACTATAATTGTATATGCCCAAAACTGAACAACAAAAGGACCATTACGATTAAAAAGGGCAGACACCCACTGATAGACAAGAAAACTGTAGTTCCCATTGATTTCTGGATAGGGGAGGGTTTCAACACCCTTGTAATAACCGGGCCAAACACCGGAGGAAAGACGGTGACACTTAAAACCGTAGGACTTTTTGTCCTTATGGCTCAGGCCGGTCTTCACGTACCTGCTAACGACGGTACCGAGCTGACGATGTCATCCAGAGTATTTGCAGACATAGGAGATGAACAGAGTATAGAGCAGAGCCTCAGCACATTTTCCTCCCATATGACCAACATTGTGAGGATCATGGCTGAAGCAGACGGCAATTCCCTTGTGCTCTTTGACGAACTGGGTGCAGGGACCGATCCGACTGAAGGAGCTGCACTGGCCATGTCAATTCTGGAAATGCTTCATCAAAGAGGTGCGCTTACAGTCGCTACCACTCATTACAGTGAGTTGAAGGTCTATGCTCTAACCACCAAGGGTGTAGAAAACGCATGCTGCGAGTTCAATGTGGAAACACTCAGGCCGACATATAACCTGCTTATAGGTGTACCGGGAAAGAGCAATGCCTTCGCCATATCCAGAAGGCTCGGTTTGAAGGATGATATACTTACCAGAGCAAAAGAATTCCTGTCACAGGAGGAGATTAAGTTTGAAGATGTCCTGCTGACAATTGAAAAAAACAGGAGCGACACCGAAAAGGAAAGGATAAAGGCGGAAAGCTACAGGCGGGAGATAGAAGGGCTCAAAAAGGAACTCGAGGATCAGAAGCTTAAGTTTGAAAACCAGAAGGAGAAGATCCTTCGTGAAGCCCGTGAGGAATCCAGGCGTCTTTACCTCGAAGCGCGCGAGGACATAGATGAAATGCTCAAGGACATGCGAAGGGCTCAGGAAGAGCAGGAATCAGCCGATCGAAACAAGGCCGTGGAAGAAGTCCGGATGAGGATACGGAGCAAGCTCGGTAAGATTGAAGATGCTATGTCCGAGAGTATGCTTCCAAGGAAGGGATTTGTAAAGCCACTTGAAAATCTTAAACCAGGTGATACCGTCCTAATTGTGAATCTGAACCAGAAGGGCACAATTTTGAACGCACCTGACAAGGACGGAGACGCCCTGGTGCAGGCGGGCATAATGAAAATCAATGCTCATGTCACAAATCTCAAGCTTGTTGATCAACAGGCTTCAGAGATCAGGAAGTCGGGAGTGGGAAAAATAGGAATGTCAAAAGTCCAGAACATCTCCAACAGGATTGACATTAGAGGTGTCAATGTGGATGAAGCCACGGAGATTCTTGATAAATTCCTTGATGATGCGTCTATGGCAGGTCTTGGTGAAATTACTGTCATTCACGGCAAGGGAACCGGCGCATTGCGCAGCGGGGTGCAGCATTTCCTTAAGAGCAATGGGCATGTCAAGGCATACAGGTCCGGGAAATATGGCGAGGGTGAAGAAGGTGTCACAATCGTTGAACTGAAGTGAATATATGGTTACATAACAATATTCCCGTTCTGGGAAATATTTACCATAAAGATTTATGTTACAGAAATATTAAATTTACTCAAAAAGCCTTATATTTAAGGCTTTTTGTCCATATTACGACTAAAAAACTCTTGAATTACCGTTGAAAAATTAATATAATAACAATAATTGGATGATATTATGCAATACTTGTAAACTTATAATTTTTTGATTTTACTATAAATTGCTATTTAATGCTATTTGTTACTATTTTTTTACTAAAGATACGAGAGGTGAATACAATGGATAAGGCTTTTGAGTATTTTCCTTTAACTCATCCACAAAAGGGAATATGGTTCACTGAAAAATTGCATCCTGGTACGAGCATCGGAAATATAGCTGCAACTCTTAGAATTAAAGAAGATATTGATTTTGATTTAATGGACAAAGCTATCAATCTGGTAATTGAGAAGAATGATGCTTTCAGGACTCGTATTGATGAAATCAATAATGAACCTAAACAATATATAACTGAATATATATACAAAAAAATAGATTTTTTGGATTTTAGTAATCAATCCATAGAAAAACTCTATGAATGGGACGAAAAGCAAGCCCACACACCATTTGAACTGATTAAGTCGGATTTGTGCTATTTTGCTCTTATCAAAATCAATGAAGACACAAGCGGATTTTTCATTAAAATTCATCATACTATTGCCGATGCATGGTCAATTATACTTTTTGGGAATGAAGTTATGGAATTCTATCGTGAATTAAAATGTGGAAAAGAAATCGACCATTCTACCTACCCGTCATATATCGACTATGTTTTGAGCGAAAAGAAATACATGGAATCTGACAGATGCATAAAAGACAAAGCATTTTGGAATGAAAAATTTAATGAGGTTCCTGAAGCTATCACTTTAAAAACTAAAAAGAGTAACGAAATAACTACCGTAGCGAAAAGAAAAACTTTTGTCCTACCTCTGAAATTGTGCACAAAGATACAGGGTTTCTGTACTCAAAACAATGTTTCAATATTAAATTTGTTTTCAAGTGCCCTGTCAATATATATCAACAGGATTACTGAAAAAGGTGATATAGTATTTGGAACTCCTGTACTTAATCGATTGAATCATATTGAGAAAGAGACAATTGGAATGTACATTAGTATGGCTCCAGTGAGATTACAGGTTGATCAGAATCTTGATTTCGCAAGCTATGTCAAATACGTTGCAAAAGAATTGATTTCACTTCTCAGGCATCAAAGGTACTCTACCGATTTGATTATTGTCGATTTGAAAGAAAAACATCGGGAGATTGATAAACTATTTGATATTACCCTCTCATATCAGAATTCCAAATTCATGAAGGCAGGAAATTCGGGGAAACAAGAAGGAAGATGGCATTTCTGCGGTAATCAGGCAGAATCCTTAAATATTCATATAAATGAAAGAGAAGATGATGGTAAGTTAGTTCTTGATTATGATTATTTGACTGAACTCTTTTATCTAAAGGAAATTGAGTTCATGCATGACCATATAATAAGAGTACTTTGGCATGCTCTGGATAACCCTCAAAAACTCATTTCAGAGCTTGAGATGGTCTCTGAAAGGGAAAAACAAAAGATACTTTTTGAGTTTAATAATACAGTAGCGAATTATCCAAAGGACAAAACCATACATCAGCTATTTGAAGACCAGATTTGCCAGAATGCCAATAATATAGCAGTAACCGATGGCGAGAAACGATTTAATTATGATGAAATAAATAAATGGGCAAATAAACTTGCAAATTTACTGAGGAAAAAAGGTATTGGCAGAGAGGACATCGTCGGTATTCTGATGAACCGTTCTGTAGAGATGATTGTTTCAATACTTGCAGTAATCAAAGCTGGTGGTGCATACCTCCCTTTGGACCCTGATTATCCAAGGGAAAGAACTGAATATATGCTGGAAGATAGTAAAGCAAAAATTCTTATTTTAAATGGCATCAATAAAATTGAGAATTATGAAGGATATATACTGGATTTGCACTCAGAAAAAATTGACATATATAGTGATGAAAACCTATGCAATATAAATACGCCAGACGATCTGATATATATCATATACACTTCAGGATCAACAGGAAAACCTAAGGGAGCTATGCTCGAGCACAGGAACCTGGTCAGTTTGATGAAAAATGATAAAATGCACTTTGATTTTAATAACAGGGATGTATGGTCTGTTTTCCATTCATTCTGTTTTGACTTTTCAGTTTGGGAGATGTATGGTGCTTTACTTTATGGAGGCAGATTGGTAATTGTTCCCAAGTACATTTCACAGGATCCTGAAAGATTTCTTATATTGCTGAAAAGAGAACGTGTTACTGTTCTCAATCAGATACCAACAGCGTTTTATAATCTTTCAAATGAAGTTGAAAAATTTAATCTCAATGATTTAAAAATCAGATATGTTATTTTTGGAGGAGAAGCATTAAAACCTGCCAAGATGAAGAAATGGAAAATCCGTTATCCAAATTGCAAACTTATAAACATGTACGGAATTACTGAGACAACAGTCCATGTTACATATAAAGAAATAACAGATGAGGAAATCAGAAAAAATACATGTAACATAGGGGTACCCATTCCGACTTTAAAAACATATATATTTGATAAAAACATGCGCCTTGTGCCAATATCAACAAAGGGAGAGCTAATGGTTGCCGGAGACGGGGTATCACGTGGATATCTAAACAATCCCGAGCTGACCAATCAAAAGTTTATTGAAAATCCTTATGTTAAAGGAGAAACAATATATAGGTCAGGAGACACAGCCCGGTGGTACGCCAATGGCGAAATTGAATATTTGGGCAGACTTGATACGCAAATAAAGTTGAGAGGTTTCAGGGTCGAGCTTGGAGAAATCGAAAGCAGGATTATCTCATTTAAAGATATCAAGGATGCAGTAGTAACGTTGAAAAAAGACAAAACCGGGAACGAGCATTTATATGCATATTTTGAAAGCGATTTAAAAGTCGACATTGCTGAATTGAAGAATTATTTGGCAGAAAAACTACCGTTATATATGATACCGGCGTATTATCTGCAATTACAGAAGATGCCTTTGACTGCAAGTGGGAAAGTTGATAAAAAAGTTTTGCTGACATATTCCGGGGAAGAGGTTGTCCGGCCGGTATTTGTTGAACCACGCAACGATGTTGAAATAAAACTGGCTGAAGCGTGGAAGGAATTGTTTAAAATTGATAAGGTAGGTATAAACGACAATTTCTTTGAACTTGGCGGTGATTCGTTAAGTATAATTAAGGTCCAGGTAAAAATTCTTGAGTGCGGATGGAAAATTAACACACAGGATTTTTATCAGTATCCAACGATTGCACAATTATCGGAATTCATCGTCAATAATATCAATAATTCTCTGGAAGATGAATATGATGACCAAATTAAAGCATTAGATTTTAAAGCAAAGATAAATAACATCGAATTTAATAATGTTTTTCTGACAGGTGCCACAGGCTTCCTGGGAATTCACATCCTTAAAGAACTTCTTAACATGAAGCACATAAAGATCATTTGTTTGTTAAGAGGAAAACAAGATGATGAGTACACAAGGTTGAAAAATATCTTCAAATATTACTTCGGAAAGTATGAACATTTCGATGAAAAAAGAATTACTGTTATAAATGGCGACATCGCTAAACCGTTATTGGGCATGGATAAAAATAGCTATGAATGGCTGGCTAAAAACTGCGATATCGTAATTCATACAGCAGCTAATGTAAAGCATTATGGTAATTATGAAGATTTCGAAAAGGTTAATGTGTTTGGAACAAAACATATAGTAGAATTCTGCCAGGAATATAATAGAGTATTGCATCATATTTCAACCATAAGTGTGTCGGGTAATTACCTGGCAAAAGATAAAAACACCAAGTGCACATTCAATGAAGATAATTTTTATATTGGACAGAACATTAACGATAACGTATATATTAAAAGCAAATTCCATGCAGAAGAAATCATATTGAATGCCAGCAACGCAGGACTTAAGGCCTCAATATACAGAATCGGGAATATAACAGGAAGATATAGTGATGGACAATTCCAGAACAATATCAATGATAATGCATTCTATAACAGACTGAAATCCATTATTCTATTGAAAGCAGTTTCAAAAAACCTGTCCGATGTGCAGATAGAAATGACGCCAGTTGACTATTGCAGTAAAGCTATTGTGCTGCTCTTAAAAGCTGATGAACTTAACAGGGTATATCATTTATACAATAACAGCATCAAAATGAAGACGTTAATCAGCTTGCTTCAGGAGAAAACAGAGCTAAAGATAAAAACTTTTGAGGAAGAAGAATTCAAACAATACATAATTAAAACATCCCGGGACAAAAACAAACAAATAGTCCTAAACGGTATCATTAATGAGCTGGATGGCAAAAGCGGCTTTGCCTATGAAACAATGATTGAAGTGGACTGTGAAAAAACAATTAATACATTAAGCAAGATGGATTTTAAATGGCCTTCAATAGACTCAGCATATCTTGAGAAGATTGTTGATCATATTAAAAAGGTACGGTTTCTTCAAAACTAGTAACAGGAAAAATGAGAGGTCTTGAATGAAAAAAATATTTGGGATTTTCAAATCATATAAAACTTCTTTCATTATTTCTGGAATATATGGATTGTGTGTTGCTGCTGCAACAGTAATTTTTTATCCGTTAATCCCTTTGATATTGAATTACCCCAAAGGAACATATAATAACCAATTCCAATGGGAATTGGAAAAAGCAAATTATACTCAACAATTTTTACTTAGCTCTTTACTAATTTTTTTGTTGGTTTCAATATGGATTACGATTAAGTTATTAAAATTCAGAAACTGGGATAAAATTGACAGCGATTCGAATGAACAACACAACCGTAGACTCCGTGAAATAAGAAAAGAATGCATTAATCTTCCCAATCTGTTCTTTATGGCCCAGAGTATTACTCCATGTCTTGTACTTATACTTAGCATTCCATTGACTACAAGACAAATCTCTACTGTAACCTTAAAACTTGCAATTATATTTTTTGCTTTTGGCACCTTTGTTTCTACTGTAAATTACATATTGACAAAAAAGATATTCACCAAAATACTTCTGAATACTTATTCTGAGAATAACAAAAATGAAGGTAGCAGAGTATCAATAAAATGGAAGATTTTCATCCAGTTGGTTCCGATATTTATTGTTGCTCTGCTATTTACTTCTTTGATTGGATACTCAAGGATAACAAATGAAAGAGGTTCATTGATATATAAAATTTATAAGGAACGTTTAGAAGATGCATTTAATAATTCAGGTAATATATCTAGCGAGGATGAAGTCAAGAGAGCATTATCACTTATTATAACGGAGAACAAAAATGATACCAGGTTTTATTCAAATCAAAATAGCGGATTCTACAATGAAAACAGTGAAGAAATACACTTGAGTAGTTTTTTTATAAAATATATGAAAGAATTTGCCATAAAGGGAGATGGACATGTCTTTGATTATTATGGAGCTGATTCTGAAGGTGTTGTATCGGAAATAACAGTTGATGGTCAAAAATGGATAATCGGTATCAGATATAATGTTGGAGAAATTAAAACGCTTATTTTCTTTATTGTCAGTTTTGTGATCCTGTTTATTTTAAATTGTATAGTTATCATATACATAGCAAGAGATTTATCAGATGATATATCCAGAGTTGCACAGAACCTTTCTGAAATTTCTGAGAGTGCTGAAGTTGATCTGGATAGTAAATTGCCAATAACATCAAATGATGAAATCGGTGATCTTGTTATCGCATTTAACAAAATTCAGAAACTTGAAAAAGACAGCATAAATGCGATAAAAGAAAACCAGGAAATCATTCTGGAGCAGGAACGACTTGCTTCCCTCGGCCAGCTTATCGGCGGCATAGCCCATAACCTGAAAACTCCTATCATGTCTCTGGCCGGAGGAATTGAAGCTTTGAAAGACCTGTCACTTGAATACAGAGATTCAATCGGAGACAACAGCGTGACCGACCAGGATCATATGGAAATCGTAAGTGAAATGATCAACTGGTTGGATAAAATGAAGCCCTATTGCGCATATATGTCTGATGTCATTTCAGCAGTAAAGGGACAGGCAGTTCAGATGAGCGCATCCACAAGTGATAAGTTCACTGTTGATGAGCTCATTAAAAGAGTCAATCTGCTCATGAAGCACGAATTGAACAAATACCATTGCGTAATGAATATTGATGCACGACTGGATGTTTATACTGAATTAAAAGGTGAGGTCAACAACCTTGTACAGGTTTTTGATAATATAATAATAAACGCAATACATTCCTATGAAGGGAATTCGGGCAATATCGACCTGAGGATATTACGGGTAGGGGATAATGTTGAATTCCTGTTCCGCGACTATGGGAAAGGCATTCCTAAAGCAGTAGCGGACAAGCTTTTTAAAGAAATGGTAACGACTAAAGGTAAAAAAGGTACAGGACTTGGAATGTACATGTCATATTCAACAATAAAAGGCCGTTTTGGTGGAAATATGTCATTTACTTCCCATGAAGGGGAAGGAACCTCATTTTATATAACAATTCCATGTATCACCTACGCAGCAAGGGAGGTAGTTGAATGAGAAAAAAGAACCATACCGCCGCTTTAAACTACAAGATACTGATGGTTGATGATGAGGCTGGAATTATCGATTCATTATCAGTGGTCTTAAGCAAGAATGGATATGATATCGCAGGTGTAACCGATCCTCTGGAAGCAATTGAGAGAGTCAAAAATGAGCATTTTGATCTTATGATCCTTGACTACCTTATGTTCCCTATACATGGGGATAAAGTCGTTGAGAGAATCAGGGAATTCAATAATGAGCTGTACATATTACTGCTTACAGGCCATAAGGATCTGGCTCCGCCTCTGGAGACAATAAGGGCTCTCGAAATACAGGGATACTGTGAAAAAAGCGACCGTTTCGATCAGTTGCTGTTGCTTGTGGAGTCAGGGATAAAATCAATATCCCAGATGCGTACCATCAAGAAATTCAGGGACGGCCTCAACAGGATATTGGAAGCAGTACCAAAAATATACCAGCTTCAGCCTATAGATATGATACTGCATGACATCCTGACAGAAATCATGCCTATTGTTGAAAGTGAAAATGCATTCATTCTTGTGGACAACACAACAGAAATCACCACAGGAAATAAAAGCATATTCAATGGCATAGGCAAGTATGGTACAGGATTAAGTAACTTCATGGATACTTTGAGTCCCAGCCTTATGGAGCAAATAGGTAATGCCAGGATTATGAAACAGGTACTGAAGCTTGAAGACAGCGTTATCCTGCCTTTGATAAATGAATTCAACCAATCGATAGGGGTTATTTATGTTGAAGGCGGAAATATAGGAGAAGGCCATAAGTTGCTGGAGATATATACAAGCCAGGCTGCTTCATCAATAAATAATGCATTTCTCCATTCCATGGTAAACATGAAAAACGAAGAATTGAACAAGACCTACGATCTTCTCAAGGTAAGGTATATGGATACAATCGAAGCTCTGCGCCAGGCGGTTGATGCCAAGGATATATACACAAGGGGGCATTCGGACAGGGTGGCATATTATTCAACCAGGCTGGGAGCCGAGCTCGGGCTGTCAGCGCAGGAACAGGAGACACTGAGAATCAGCGGTCTATTCCATGATGTAGGTAAGATTGGCACTGCAGACGATATACTCCTGAAGACAGACAGGCTTGAAGATGAAGAGGTCCTGGAAATAAGGAAACATCCGTTGAAGGGTGCACGAATACTATCTGCCGTATCCATGTTCAGGGAAGTAGTTCCTATAGTAAAGTGCCATCATGAGCGTGTTGACGGTACCGGATACCCCGAAGGACTGAAAAAGGATAGTATTCCTTTTATGGCCAGAATTATCTCGGTGGCGGATGCTTTTGATGCAATGATGTCAGACAGGCAATACAGATCCAAACTTGAACTTAATGATGCAGTGCAGCAGCTAAAGAACGGCGCCGGGTCACAATTTGATGAAAATATCGTAAATATGTTCATCAAGCTTCTTGAAGGTGAAGGATATGGGATTATGGTCAGTGATACCGTTGCAACCTATGAATGAATAATAACCAAAATGCAGATTATATTATCAAATTGAACTGCTGATGGGTTGTATGGACGTCGAACAATACTCATTGACATTATCAGTGGGTTGATTTACAATTGAGTGTGCTGCAAAAAAACAGCACATGGTTTTTTTTTGTAAAGAATCATTTAATCAATATTAAACAAGTTTTCTAAATAAAAAGGATAGAAGGTATAATTGTGGGACAGAGCAGAAACGATATCAGGAATATAGCAATAATAGCACATGTCGATCATGGGAAAACGACACTTGTTGATGGCATGCTTCGTCAGAGTGGTATTTTCAGGGTAAATGAAATGGTACAGGAAAGAGTTATGGATTCCAACGACCTCGAAAGGGAGCGTGGAATAACAATATTGGCAAAAAACACTGCAGTCAATTATAAGGGAACACATATAAATATAGTGGATACTCCCGGACATGCTGATTTTGGCGGAGAAGTGGAACGTGTGCTGAAGATGGTTGATGGTGTAGTACTACTGGTGGATGCATTTGAAGGGCCTATGCCACAGACGCGTTTCGTACTTAGAAAAGCACTGCAGCTTAATTTGAAACCTATAGTAGTCGTTAATAAGATAGACAGACCGGAGGCGAGGCCGACCGAGGTAGTAGATGAAGTCCTTGACCTGTTCATCGAATTGGGAGCTGACGACGATCAGCTTGAGTTTCCTGTCATATATGCATCTTCCAGGGAAGGTTATGCAATTTACAATATGGGTGAAGAAAACGATAACCTTGAACCTTTATTCAAGACCATAATAGAAAGGGTACCCGCACCTGAAGGCGATTTTGACAAGCCTTTGCAGATGCTTGTATCAAATATCGACTATGATGAATATGTTGGAAGGATTGCTATCGGGAGAATCGACCGTGGATCGATAAAAACCGGACAACAGGCTGCTATCTGCAAAATGGATGGAGTACCACGCAATGTAAAGATCAGCAGGGTGTATAAATTCGATGGCCTTAAAAAGGTGGAAACCGATACAGCAACACTGGGAGATATAATAGTAGTAGCAGGTGTAGGCGAAATCACTATAGGAGATACAATCTGTGATGTCGAATGCCCCGAACCACTGCCCTTCATAAACATTGATGAACCTACGATCAACATGACATTCAGCGTCAACAACAGTCCTCTGGCAGGCAGGGAAGGAACCTATGTGACATCCCGCCATTTAAGGGACAGGTTGATCAAAGAGGTCGAAACAAATGTCAGTATGAGGGTGGAAGAGACCGAGTCACCGGATGCGTTTATTGTATCCGGCAGGGGAGAGCTGCATCTATCCATACTTATTGAAACAATGAGGCGACAGGGTTTTGAATTTCAGGTTTCAAAGCCCAAGGTCATATTCAAGATGGTAGATGGTGTGGAATTCGAACCAATTGAGATGCTAATGATTGATGTGCCTGAGGCCTTTATGGGTGCTGTAATGGAGAAGCTGGGATCCAGGAAAGCGGAACTGAAAAACATGCATTCCGCAACAGAGGGTTATATGCGCCTGGAGTTCACGATACCGGCCAGAAGCCTTATCGGATACCGTAACGAGTTTTTGACCGACACCAAGGGAAATGGCATAATGAATCATGTGTTCCATGGTCATGAACCATTTAAGGGCGAGATTTATGGAAGACAAAGGGGCTCACTTGTAGCCTGGGAGGACGGAGAAGCCATAACTTATGGTTTGTTCAATGCTCAGGAGAGAGGTTCTCTTTTCATTAGTCCCGGTACAAAAGTATATGAAGGAATGGTTGTCGGCGAAAATGCACGGAACGAAGACATCACTGTTAACGTCTGTAAGAAGAAACAAATTACCAACATGCGGGCATCAGGAACGGATGAGGCGTTGAGACTGACCCCGGTTAAGTTGATGAGTCTGGAACAGGCGCTGGAATTTATAGCTGATGATGAGCTTGTTGAAATTACGCCAAAGTCCATCAGACTAAGAAAAAGGATCCTCGATAACGAGCTGAGGGCGAAGGCTAGAAGCAAAGCGTGAGTTCCGGCACCATCTTTGAGGCGGTGATTATTTAATTATGACTGAAACGACAAAAAAACCTAAACAACCTAAACAACGTAAAACCCACAGGAAGAGGCGGGGCCTGTTCATATTTGTGGTCTTTGTATTCTTGTGTGCCATTGCTGCAGCAAGCGCAGCCTTTTCATATGACTATGTCATGGACAGCTACAATGAACCGGGAAGCGAAGAAGTAGCGGTAAACCCTGCCGAGTCTGTGGAATTCCAGATACCCAAAGGTGCCAATACATCAGAAATAGCAGAACTGCTTAAGGAAAAAGGATTCATATCCAATATCAATTTATACAAACTGCTTTCCAAAATCAATGGATATGATGGCAGATATCAGTCCGGCATACATCTGATCAGCGAGGCACTTGATTATGATGAACTGATGAGGGTATTGACTACAAAACCCGAAAGCAAGAAAGTGACGATTCCTGAAGGGAAGACCTTCCTCCAAATCGTCGATATCCTGTATAACAATAAGGTAATAAGCAGCAAGGAAAATTTCATCAAGATCGCAAACACAAAGACTTTTGACTATGCATTCCTCAAGGATTTGCCTGCAAGGGACAATAAGCTTGAAGGATACCTCTTCCCGGATACATATCAATTTGAGATGAACGCTCCAGAAGAGGAAATAATTGCAATGATGCTTGACAATTTTAATAATAAATTCAAGGACGTATACAATGAGAGGATTGCCCAAATTGATGGAATGACCAGGGATAAAATTATTACCCTTGCGTCGATAATCGAAAGGGAGGCAAAAACTTCTTCAGACAGGGATATTATTTCTGGAGTCTTCTATAACAGGATGAACAGCAAAGATAAGACTTTGAGGAAGCTGCAGTCATGTGCCACCATACAGTACATATTGCTGAAAACCACCGGAAGCGTCAAGGAAAGATTATATGATAAGGATTTGCAGTTAGATGATCCCTATAATACATATTTATATGAAGGACTACCACCGGGACCCATATGCTGCCCTGGAGAAGATGCAATAAAAGCGGCTTTGTATCCGGAAACCAACAAATATCTTTACTTCGTGGCAAAAGGCGATGGAACGCATCAATTCTCAGCGACATACAAGGAACACCAGGCTGCAATTACGAAGTACGGATTGAGATAAAAAATGATCGTGAGGGTTTTTCCCTCACGATTTTCAATGTGAAGGGGACGCAGACGTTCATGACTGATCAGGAACTAATAAAATCTGAATATGATGAAGATATCACCAGCGAAGCGGACAGTACTTGCGAAACAGATGGTACGACACTGTATATCAGGAACACCATAAAGCGTAGTGAAGGCCTGCTGAAAGAGCTTGAAGAATATGCCCGGGTGCACCACGTTCCGATAATCCAGCCTGAAACAGCATCTTTGCTGCTTGTACTCGGAAGGCTGAAAAACCCTTCCCGCATCCTGGAAATCGGTACTGCAATTGGCTACTCGGCCATACTGATGTCACAATTCCTTGAACAAGGCGGCAGGATTGACACCATAGAACGTTATGAGCGTGTGGCTGAGCTGGCGAAACTCAACATCAAAAACGCTGGTCTGGATAAATCCATCAATCTGATCAGAGGTGAGGCTATTGATGTGCTCCAATGTCTGGACAGACAGTATGACATGATATTTCTTGATGCTGCAAAAGGCCAATACCCGGAATTCCTGCCCGATTGTCTGAGACTGCTTGCAAAGGGGGGTCTTCTGGTATCCGACAACGTCCTGTATAAAGGGATGGTTTCAGGAGAAGAGAATGTTGCCAGAAGGAAGAAAACCATAGTCACAAGGTTAAGAAGCTATCTTGAGGATATCTGTGAAAACCCGGACCTCGATACCAGCATAATCCCCATAGGCGACGGCGTCGCAGTGTCATATATGAAGGAGAAGTACATTGGTTAAAAAGAAAATGGAACTGCTCGCACCGGCGGGTAATCTTGAAAAACTTAAAATGGCCATAGCATACGGAGCGGATGCAGTATATCTCGGAGGTGAGGAATTCGGACTCAGGGCTTATGCGGATAATTTTTCGCAGGAAGACCTGGAAGAAGGCATTGAATTCGCACATTCGATGGGTAAAAAGGTCTATGTGACCATGAATATAATCCCACATAACGAAGATTTGGCAGGTATGCCTGAGTATATAAAGCAGCTGCAGGCGCTAAAGGTGGATGCAGTTATCGTATCTGATCCGGGTGTATTGGATATTATCAGGGAAAACGCACCGGAAATGGAGTTGCATCTGAGCACCCAGGCTAACAACACAAATTGGAGGAGCGCTTCATTCTGGTATAAGCAGGGTGTTAAGAGGATTGTTCTTGCAAGGGAGCTGTCCCTGGACGAAATAGGAGATATAAGGGCGAAGACGCCTGATGGTCTTCAGTTTGAGCTTTTCGTCCACGGGTCTATGTGCATTTCCTATTCGGGCAGGTGCCTGCTGAGCAATTACATGGCCGGCAGGGATTCCAACAGAGGTATGTGTGCACATCCGTGCAGGTGGAAGTATTATCTTATGGAAGAAAAAAGGCCTGGAGAGTACTACCCGGTTTATGAAAATGACAGGGGAGCATTTATCTTCAATTCGAAAGATCTATGCATGATTGGGTATATCCCGCAGTTGGTCAATTTGGGTATAGACAGCCTGAAGATCGAAGGCAGGATGAAAAGCTCCTATTATGTAGCCACGGTTGTAAAAGCATATAGGGAAGCCCTTGATAAATATGCTGAGGATCCGGATTCATACAACTTTGATGAAACATGGCTGGAAGAGATGTCGAAGGCCAGCCACAGGGAATATACCACAGGCTTTTATACAGGTAAGCCTACCGGAAACGAACAGATATATGAAACGAGTTCATATATAAGAGATTATGATTTTGTTGGAATGGTAACTGCATATGACAGCTATACGGGTATCGCTACAATCGAGCAGCGAAACAGGATGTTTAACGGAGAGACGGTAGAAGTGGTTTCACCTGTTGGCCCATATTTTATTCATACCATAAGGGATATGAAAAATATTGATGGAGAGGCCATCGAAGTTGCTCCTCATCCGCAAATGACTGTATACATGCCTTTTGATCGGGAAGTCGGACCATTCACGATGCTACGCAGAAAAGGCTGAGCTTCTTTATAAACACGTCAATATCATGGTAAAAGTCTTACAACCTGTATAAAAACCCTCCTTCAGGGCAAAAATGCCAGTAACTGACGGAGGGTTTTTCAATGCATCTTATTAGTCAAAAAAGGCTCAAGGCTATTTTAATCCTGTTTTTGTGCATTAATCTATTACTTGCACTAAAATTATTTTACCTTCAGGTGCCATTGGCGGACAGTCTTTCAAAAGCTGCCTATTCCCAACGACTAACCGTTTCAAGCATAGAGATCCCGAGAGGTGACATTCTTGACAGTAACGGAATTCGATTAACAAACAGAGAAACCCGGTATACTGCAGTGCTCAAACCGGTATACATTAACGGGGACTTGCGGATCATCAGAGAGATATGCACGATCCTGGGTTTGGATGCAGATAAGGTTGCCGAAGAGATGGCCAAAATGGGTCAGCCTATGTTGATTGAAGCAGATGAGTCTCAGAAAGATGCACTTTTATCACTGCAAACAGATGGCATATCCATAGTGAATTCATATTTAAGATATGGACAGGAGTCTGTAGCAAGGCATGTCCTGGGATATATCAGTAAAAAGGACCAGATAGGACAGGCTGGGATTGAGAAGCTTTTTGAAAGTGAGCTTGCCGAAAATGCATCAAAATCAATCGGTGTGATAAGGGATGCGGGGAATAACCCTGTAAAAGGAAAAGGCTACAGAGTGATATCATCTTCTTCAGATTATGACGCGCTAAATGTGAAGCTGACCCTCGATTACCACATACAACGGATAGTGGAGGATGTTCTGAAGGAAAGTGGCGTTTCCGGCGCTGTTGTTGTTGAGGATATAAACACAGGTGATATAAAAGCTATTGCGAGCTGCCCTGATTTTGATCAGACGAAGGTCGAGGACTATCTTGACAGTGAAGCTGATGAACTTTATAACAGGGCTACAGCTGCTTACAACCTGGGCTCGGTATTCAAGATCATTGATGCGGCTGCAATGCTGGAGAAGGACGGGGATGACAATGCTGACAATGCTGACAATGCTGACAATGCTGACAATGCTGACGATGCTGATGAGAAAATCACTGATGGGTATTATGATTGTATCGGCTGGATACAAGCAGGCGGAAACATATTCAAATGCTCCTCTTATGAAAAAGGAGGTCATGGGATATATAATATGACTGAAGCTTTTGCATATTCCTGTAATACCTGGTTTATAAACATGGCAATGAAGACCGGCTATAAGGAAATCATCACAATGGCCGAGAAATTCGGACTTGGAAGCGAAACAGGCATCAGCCGTCAGGGGGTATCTGAAGAAAAGGGGAATCTGCCTGACAAGAACGGATATTACAGCAGCGGGGATATAGCAAACCTCGCCATTGGGCAGGGAGTAATAATGGCAACACCTCTCCAGGTGGCAGATATTACAGCAACCATAGCAAATGGTGGTATAAAAAACAAGATCAATATCGTTGATTCCATCGTCGACAGTGATGGAAACAAGGTCAGATCAATAAGGGATGATGAGGGATACAGGATAATCTCAAAGGATACTGCGGATAGAATAAAATACATGATGGAAGCAGTCACAGACCGGGGCACCGGAACCGCTGCAGCATTGTCAGCATTTGGAGGAGCGGCAGGAAAGACCGGAAGTGCAGAGACGGGGAAGAGTGATGTGGTGCATGCCTGGTTTGCAGGGTATTTTCCATTAAAGCAGCCCAAATACTCTATAGCGGTACTGGTTGAAAACGGTCAATATGGAGGCAGATCAGCTGCGCCGGTTTTTGCGGAAATTGCGGCGGAAATAATGGAGAAGGGATATTAATAAGATATTCTTATGGAATAAAAAATCCCTGCATTTGATTCTCTTGATATAATAGTGGTATATTAAGGGAAGAAAATCATGGGGGACGAATATATGAATATTCCTACAGGATTAAGTCCGGTATTGCTAGCCCTTGCAGCTACAATGTTCACCTGGCTTGTAACCGCTCTTGGCGCTGGTATGGTATTCTTTTTCAAAACCATCAACAGAAAGATACTTGACACTATGCTGGGCTTTGCAGCCGGCGTTATGATTGCGGCCAGCTTTTGGTCACTGCTTGCCCCGGCTATAGAAATGTCGGAGGAAGCCGGAAAATTGCCCTGGCTGGCGCCTTTCATAGGATTTCTTGCAGGAGGCGCATTCCTGAAACTGGCGGACTCTCTGCTTCCACATTTACATATCGGAGCACCGGTTGAAAAAGCAGAAGGAGTTAAGACGACATGGCAAAGGAGCATTCTTCTTGTGACTGCCATAACCCTACATAACATACCCGAAGGTCTAGCAGTAGGAGTTGCATTCGGGGCAGCGGCGTCAGGAAGCGCTCCAGCAGCAATTGCAGGAGCCGTTGTTCTTGCTGTTGGTATTGGATTGCAGAATTTCCCGGAAGGCGCCGCAGTATCCATACCATTGAGAAGAGAAGGATTGTCCAGAGGCAGAAGCTTCTTTTACGGTCAGTTGTCGGGTATGGTAGAGCCGATTGCAGGAGTTATAGGTGCTGCGGCCGTAATTGTCATGAAACCAATTCTTCCGTATGCACTGGCTTTTGCAGCAGGAGCGATGATCTATGTCGTAGTTGAGGAATTGATACCTGAAGCTCAGACCAGCGGCAATTCAGACTTTGCAACGATTGGAACAATGCTTGGGTTTGCTTTAATGATGCTTATGGATGTAGCACTCGGATAATAATCCTTGTGAGATATTCAGGTATGAAGTCAAATATCAGTCTTGCCTTCCTTTGCGTTATGAAGGTAATAATGCATGGCGTAAACCGAATCATTGCTTATGACATGCTCAATGGCACAAGCATCGGTGTCTGCAATACCAGCATCGACGTTTAGGATATCGGTGAAAAACTGCTGGATTATCGTATGCTTTTTCGAAGTCATTTCGGCCAATCTCAACCCTTCGGTCGTAAGGAATATTTCCTTGTATTTTTCGTAATTAATGAGTCCCTTTTCTGCAAGGGCAGCCATTGCGCTATTGGTGCTTGCCTTTGTAACACCGAGGCTTTGGGCGATATCAGTGACCCTTGCACCCTTCCCATCGGAAGCAAGCCTGTAAATTGCCTCAAGGTAGTTTTCCATAATATATGTAAGCTTTTTCATACGTTATCCCCCGTTGTTTTATGCAAATTCCAATAAATTGATTATACCCCTGACCTTTGAAAAAATAAAGGAAAAACCAATGATGTATATTTTATAACGTATTATATTGATGCTATCAACTTACTTGACACCATAGCCAAATTAAGATAGATTATTGAACAATGGTGTTTTTTGTACCTATATCAATACGCATAACAATATTTGCAGAAAGGCAATCAATAATGGAAAACGTAGCAACTAACGCACTTATAACAGGGTTGAGAAAGTACTCACTTTCAACGTACATGAAATTTATCATTTACAGCGCGTTCGGAATTTTCGCTTTTTTTGTGGAATTTAAACTGCCGGAGCATACATTTAACATAGGAAGTTACAGCTTCACTTATGCAGCCAGTAAAACCTTCATGGTTAACCATGTTGCCAATTTCATCAAGATATCTCTGTTGCCCATCATGCCTTATATCGTATATGCATTGGGAGCTGTAGGTGTTGCGGATCTTTTCATCCGCAGGAAAAAGCACTTCAAGTCTTCTCTTCAGACATCTTTCTCAATATTTAAGATGATAGGTCTGGTATTGTTGACTTTTGTTGTGTTTAATTTTGGACCAGCTATACTGTTACAGGATAATGTCGGACCATTTATTTTGAAAAAAATTCTGATACCTGTAGCAATCAGTGTTCCGATATCAGCAATGTTTCTACCATTCCTTCTGGACTACGGACTGGTTGACTTTATAGGTGTTATGGTACGCCCCATAATGCGTCCGGTATTCAAGTTGCCCGGACGTGCTGCCGTTATAATGGTAAGTGCCTTCCTTGGCAACTTTTCCATCGGTCACATCGCAGTTAACGATCAGTACAAGCAGGGGAGAATGACTGAAAAAGAGTCAGTCATAATCGGTACCAGCCTGTCGACTGTTTCTGTCGGCTTCCTTATTGTTCTGGCCAACAACACCGGAATAATAGAATACTGGAATATATTTTTCTGGTCGGCTTTCCTGATCACATTGCTGGTCGCTCTTGTCGGAATCCGTCTATATCCACTCAGGAAGTTACCTGAGACCTATTACCCTGAAGTTACACCAAATCCTGAACCGGTTTTCAAAGATTCACTTATGAAAAATGCGTGGATATCCGCAATGAATGTCGCAGATACGGCAGAGCCCCCTTACAAGCGCATAGGCTATATATTGTGGGAATCGTTTCTGATAGTCGCTACAATACCAACCGGCACAATGTTCTTTGGAAGTATCGGTATTGTCGTAAACCTCTTTACTCCATTTTTCTCATGGATTGGGTTAATATTCTATCCTTTATTCTGGCTGATCGGTATACCTGCCGCAGAACTGGGTGTCGCGTCAACCGGAGCTGCACTGTCGTTCCTTGAGGTTACGCTGCCGTCGCTGCTGGTTACAGGCTCAGAATATTCAATGAGGATCAAATACATGCTTGCTGTGCTGCCTGTTTCCTCAATCATATTCCTTGCAAGCTTCATACCTTGCATAATGGGAACGGAAATACCGGCGAAATTCTCGCATATGGTAATCATTTGGCTTGAGAGGATGGTTCTTTCAATAATATTTGCAGGTATATTTGCGATGATTCTGTTCTAGTAAACAGTAGGTTCTGTACAAGATCAAATGATACTTCACTGTTATAAAATTGTATTTTAATAGAAAATTGTAAATAATATGAATAATAGCAAAGCCATATAGGATCAATAGATTCTATATGGCTTTTTCAATGTGGTGTGTATAGTGGCTAGCGAGACATTTGAAAAAAATCAGAAAAATCGCATATAAAATTATTGACATTTATTAAAATTGATTGTAACATATAAAACAAATAGGAATACTAGGAATTGAAATGAGGCTAAAGTATGAAGCTTTCTACAAAAGGACGATATGGATTGCGTGCAATGGTTGATCTGGCATTAAACTCCAATGGTGAACATGTGGCGCTAAATAGTATTGCAGAAAGGCAAAACATATCTGTTAACTATCTGGAACAGGTTTTTTCAATACTAAAGAAAGCAGGTATTGTGAAAAGTGTTAAAGGCTCACAGGGAGGATATATTCTGACCGATATTCCTGTTAATCTAAAGGTTGGGAGAATATTAAGAGTCCTGGAGGGGGAGCTGTCGGTAGTTGAGATACAGGAAGACAATGCTGCAGCCCCTGGTAGTATCCAGCATTGTATTAACATTAATGTATGGGGCAAAATGAACGAATGTCTCAATCAGGTGGTCGATTCACTGACATTGGATGATTTGGTCAATGATTACAGAAAAATGAGTAACAGCGATTCGGTTATGTATTATATCTAAAGGAGGACTATTAACATGAGTGAAAGACAATTGAAATTTGACACCCTACAGGTACATGCAGGACAAAAGGTGGACCCTGCAACAGGTTCAAGAGCGGTTCCGATTTATCAGACAACATCCTATGTTTTCAACAATGCTGAGCACGCAGCAAACCTTTTTGCTTTAAAAGAATCTGGTAATATTTATTCCAGGATTATGAATCCAACGAACGATGTATTTGAGCAGAGAATAGCAGCATTAGAAGGAGGCGTTGCAGCTCTGGCTGTTGCATCCGGATCTGCAGCCATCACTTACGCTATCCTGAATATAGCCGGTGCAGGCGATGAAATCGTTGCTGCAAGTACTCTATATGGAGGTACATACAATCTGTTCCTGACCACTCTCCCCAAGTTAGGCATTAAAACTACATTCGTCGATTCGGATGATCCGGAGAATTTCAGGAAAGCAATAACAGGCAGGACAAAAGCAGTTTATATCGAAACCATAGGAAACCCAGGAATAAATTTAGTTGATATCGAAGTGGTTGCCCAAATTGCACATGAAAACAAAATACCGCTAATCGTCGATAACACCTTCGGAACTCCCTACCTCATAAGGCCAATTGATTTCGGAGCTGATATCATAGTACATTCAGCATCCAAATTCATAGGGGGACATGGGACTTCAATAGGAGGAGTAATCGTAGATTCGGGCAAATTTGACTGGCTGGGCAGCGGAAAATTTCCAGGCCTGACTGAACCCGATTCAAGTTATCATGGAATCGTCTATGCTAAGGATGTAGGGGCTGCGGCATTTGTAGTAAAAGCAAGGGTTCAACTACTGAGGGATACCGGGGCATCAATGGCGCCTCTAAACTCGTTCTTGTTTCTGCAGGGGCTTGAAACACTCTCCCTGAGGGTTGAAAGGCATGTATCCAATACAAAAAAGATTGTTGAGTTTCTGTTAAACCATCCTGCAGTTGCATGGGTAAACTATCCAGGCATAAAGGAAAATAAATATTATGAACTTGCACAAAAGTATCTGCCAAAAGGCACAGGATCCATATTCACCTTTGGAATAAAGGGAGGGATAGAGGCTGCAACGAAATTCATAGACAATCTGGAGATATTCTCACTGCTTGCAAATGTAGCTGATGCGAAATCCCTTGTCATACATCCGGCATCAACAACACATGCCCAATTGCCAGAGAAGGAATTGAAGGCTGCAGGTGTAACACCGGATCAGATAAGGCTATCAATCGGGATAGAAGATGCCGAGGATCTGATCTACGACCTGAACCAGGCGCTTAACAAAGCTATAGGCTGAACAATGAAGCCGGCAATACTAAAAGTGCTGATTATGGAGGAGAAATAATGTCTAAAATTGCAAAGAACCTAACAGATTTAATTGGAAACACCCCGCTGCTGGAGTTGTCAAATTTCAGCAAAGCAAATGACCTTCAGGCAAGGGTTATAGCGAAGCTGGAGTATTTCAATCCTGCGGGAAGCATAAAGGACAGGATTGGATATGCAATGATAAAGGATGCCGAGGAAAAAGGACTTATAAACAAAGACACAGTGATAATTGAACCAACCAGCGGGAACACAGGTATTGCACTGGCATTTGTGGCAGCAGCAAAAGGTTACAGGTTGATAATTACACTTCCGGATACATTCAGTATTGAAAGAAGGAGCCTTTTAAAATTCCTGGGGGCTGAACTTGTACTGACACCTGGTGCCGAAGGAATGCCTGGCGCAATAAGGAAGGCAGAAGAACTTGCAGCGCAGATTCCCAACTCATTTGTGCCCCAGCAGTTCGAAAACCCTGCAAATCCGGAAATGCACAGAAGGACGACAGCTGAAGAAATATGGCGGGATACAGATGGTGAGGTGGACATAATTGTCGGGGGAGTCGGGACAGGCGGAACAATTACAGGCGTTGGTGAAGTATTGAAAAAAAGAAAGCCCGGAGTACAGGTCATTGCAATCGAGCCTTTTGAATCACCGGTTTTATCCGGAGGAACCAAAGGACCACATAAAATACAGGGAATAGGTGGAGGGTTTGTGCCCGCTAATTTTAACAGAAGCATAATTGACGAGATTTTTCTGGTAAAGGGCGACGATGCCATTGAAACCTCCAGGAAACTGGCCAAAACAGAGGGACTAATGGTGGGCATATCGTCGGGTGCTGCTGTTTATGCTGCTGCCGAACTGGCAAAAAGGCCTGAAAACAAAGGTAAGACAATTATTGCCATTCTTCCCGATACGGGGGAGAGGTATCTGTCGACAGCCCTTTTCCAGGAAGCATGACTAATGTTGAAATAGTATATAGTTTTTGGCGGGTATGCATTTTGTCAGACGCATGCCTGCTTTTTATTTATCTTCATCAAATCTTCACAAACAAATGCTACTATACAGTTAAATTACTGTAAAGGCGGTATGATACAATGGAACAGAAATTAATTCGTAAAGTCATTCAAATAGATGGCATGACATGTACAAGCTGTGAAATGAGAATAGAGAATGCCATAAGGCAGCTTGAAGGTGTAATTGAAGTCAAGGCTATTTTCAGCAGTTCCAATGTCTATGTTACTTATGATGCAAATATGACCGGACTGGACAGGATTATTGAAACTATAGAGTTGCTTGATTATAAGGTCAGGAATAAGACCGTTGATTCAAAACCCGCAAATTCAAAGACGGCAAATTCAAAGATGGCAAATTTTAAGACGATAAATTCAAATACTAAAAAAGCTTCAGACGATAAAATGTCCATAAATCAGTTATTGGGATCAGGAATCATATTATTTGCGCTTTACATTATTATCAATAATACCGTCGGATTCAATTTCATACCTCAGGTTACCCAGAACATGGGTTATGGATTGTTGTTTTTAATAGGACTTATGACTTCACTGCACTGTATAGCCATGTGCGGGGGTATTAACCTTTCACAGTGTGTGTCTTACAAAATAAGTGATGATAATGCAGGAAGCAGGATGACAAAACTAAAACCCAGCCTCATGTATAACGCCGGCAGGGTAATTTCCTATTCAGTTATTGGTGGTATTGTTGGCGCAATCGGGTCGGCAATAACATTTTCAGGTGCGGCAAAGGGTGTTGTCGCAGTTGTGTCGGGCGTTTTCATGGTAATCATGGGCTTGAATATGCTCAACATATTTCCATGGCTGAGGAAGCTGAACCCCAGGATGCCGAAGATATTCGGCAACAAAATCCATAACAGCAACGGGAAGCATGGTCCTTTTTACATAGGACTGCTGAACGGGCTGATGCCATGTGGACCGCTTCAGGCCATGCAGATTTACGCCCTGGGTACAGGAAGCTTTGCAGCAGGTGCAATTTCCATGTTTTTATTCAGCCTAGGTACCGTACCCCTGATGTTTGGGTTCGGAGCTGTAAGCTCTTTCCTGAGCGGCAAGTTTACACATAAGATGTTGAAAGCAAGTGCAATACTGGTTATCATATTGGGCGTGATAATGTTAAACAGGGGCCTGGGTCTTTCAGGTATCAATTCAGCCTATGCATCCGGTGCAACTTCTTCTTCTGCAACTTCTTCTTCTGCTGCTACTGCTGCAGGCAGCATAGCAACAGTCCAGGGAAATGTACAGATTGTTACTACCAGTCTTGATTCGGGTAAGTATGAACCTATAACAGTCCAGAAGGGCATGCCTGTCAGATGGAATATACAGGCTGATGCCGGTGACATCAACGGTTGCAACAGGACATTGATAATACCCAAATATGAGGTGGAAATAACTCTTCAAGAAGGAGATAATATAATAGAATTTACACCGGATGAATCTGGTAACATTCCGTATAGCTGTTGGATGGGAATGATAAGGAGCAATATCGAGGTTGTGGACGATGTTTCCAAAGTATCCGAAAGTGACCGAGAGTGACCGAAAGTATCCGAAAGTATCAGAAAGTATCAGAAAGTGACCTGAACAGCACAACCGGTGCAGGCCGTTCCATAGGGGCCGGAGGCTGTTGCGGAGGTTAAAGGGAGGAATAGATAAAGTGATACAAAAAAAACAAATAAAAATATCGGGTATGACCTGCGCAGCTTGCGCTGCAAGGATAGAAAAGGGCTTAAGCAGGCTGGAAGGTGTCAGCACCGCAAATGTAAATCTGGCTGTTGAGAAAGCTGCCGTTGAGTTTGATGACGGGTTAGTGGACATACAGAAAATTGAAGGTTTAATAAAAAAACTGGGCTATGATGTAATAGATGAAAAAGCGCCTGATGAAAACAAGGTTGAATTAAAAATAACTGGAATGACATGCGCTTCATGCTCCGCAAGAATTGAAAAGAAGCTCGGTAAGCTTGGCGGCGTCAGTAAGGCGGCTGTGAATCTGGCTACTGAAAAGGCTTCGGTTCAATATGATTCGGCGCAGATAAAGGTTTCTGAAATTATAAAAGCAGTAAAGGATATTGGATATGAAGCTGAGAAAATTGAAGAAGCTACAAAGGACAGGGAAAAGGAGCAGCGGGAAAAAGAGATAAAAAAACTTAGAATCACTCTTATTGTTTCGATAATCCTGAGTTCACCGCTTTTGCTGGCAATGATTCTGTCTTTGTTGGGAGTGGATGTACCTTTCCTGCACGATGCTTATTTCCAATTGATAATTGCAACTCCTGTACAGTTCGTCATCGGTTTCAGGTTTTACAAGCATGCGTTTTATGCATTGAGATCAAAAAGCGCAAATATGGATGTGCTGGTGTCCATGGGTACTTCTGCTGCATATTTCTACAGCCTTTATAATGTCTTCTTCCAGCCTGCAACGATGGGTGGCATGAAGGACTTGTATTTTGAAGCTTCTGCAATTATTATCACCCTCATATTGCTTGGAAAGTACCTGGAGGCTGGTGCGAAGGGAAAGACCTCGGAAGCCATCAAGAAACTCATGGGCTTGCAGGCTAAAACAGCCAGGGTGATAAGAGCCGGAGCTGAAACAGATATACCGATCGAAGAGGTCGAAGCTGGTGATATAGTTGTTGTAAGGCCTGGAGAAAAGGTGCCGGTCGATGGAAGGATACTGGAAGGTGATTCGTCCATTGATGAGTCCATGCTTACAGGAGAGAGCCTGCCTGTGGAAAAGAAATCGGGGGATAATGTCATTGGCGCCACCATCAACAAGTTTGGGACTTTTAAATTCGAAGCGACAAGGGTCGGGAAGGACACGGCACTGTCTCAGATAGTAAAAATGGTTGAAGATGCACAGGGATCAAAAGCTCCGATTCAAAAAATAGCAGATCAGGTTTCGGGTATATTTGTACCGGTAGTCATAGGTATTGCCCTGGTGACATTTCTAATATGGTATATTGCAGGCGGGGATCTCACAAAAGCCATAACAAGTGCTGTGGCAGTCCTTGTAATAGCCTGCCCCTGTGCGTTGGGACTTGCAACTCCGACAGCAATCATGGTAGGGACTGGAAAGGGAGCTGAAAACGGCATACTCATCAAGGGTGGGGAACATCTTGAAATGGCCTACAAAATTAATGTAGTCGTCCTTGATAAAACGGGGACCATCACCAAAGGCTTGCCGGAGGTGACTGATGTAATATCCCTGAATAACATGGAAAAGCAGGAAGTGTTAAGGATAGCCGGTATAGTTGAGAAAAAATCGGAGCATCCCCTGGGCGTAGCGATTTATGAGAACAGCAAACAGATCTTTGGCAGCATTAGTGACCCTGTACGTTTTGAAGCCATCCCGGGAAGAGGAGTCAAGGCGATAGTTGATGATCGGGTAATATATATGGGTACAAGAAAGCTCATGCTTGAAAAAGGCATTGGGATGGGGAGTGTTGAAAATATACTTACACAACTGGAGGACGATGGCAAGACTGCAATGCTGATGGCTGTAGATGATGTGTTGGAAGCGGTTCTGGCTGTGGCAGATACTTTGAAGGAGAATTCCATTGAGGCAATAAACGAATTAAGGGATATGGGCATTGAAGTATATATGATTACAGGAGACAATAAAAGGACGGCAGGTGCCATTGCAAGGCAGGCAGGTATAACTAATGTCCTGGCAGAAGTGCTTCCTGAGAATAAAGCTGAAGAAGTTGAAAGACTGAAGGCTGGTGGAAAGATTGTTGCAATGGTAGGCGATGGAATCAACGACGCACCGGCACTTGCAACGGCTGACATAGGTATGGCCATCGGTACGGGAACTGATGTCGCTATTGAAGCCGCCGACATCACCCTTATGCGCGGGGATCTTAGAACCATTCCAGCCGCTATAAGGCTTTCCAAAAAGACAATGAACAAAATCAAGCAGAATTTATTCTGGGCATTTTTCTATAATATAATTGGTATCCCATTTGCTGCTTTCGGTTTGTTGAGTCCCATCATTGCCGGGGGTGCCATGGCATTCAGTTCAGTGTCGGTTGTAACGAACTCACTGAGCTTAAAGAGCTTTAATCCGACTAAAATTTTGCGATAAGAGGAATGCTGCCGATAAAGTGCCATAGGATATGCAATTTGGAGGATTGGATGGCTGTTAATGTAAAAAAGATACTTGTTGTCGATGATGAAATCAAAATTGTCGAGGTGGTCAAGTCATACCTGGAAAACAGCGGATATCAGGTTTATGAAGCCAACAACGGCAGGCAAGCCCTGGAGATTTTTGAAAACGTTGCTCCGTCACTGGTAGTATTGGACCTGATGCTTCCTGATATTACTGGAGAAGATATATGCAGAGCGCTTCGAAAAATATCCCATGTGCCTATTATCATGCTCACAGCTAAAATTGAAGAGGAACATATTTTGAAGGGACTGGATATCGGTGCTGATGATTATATGACCAAGCCTTTCAGTCCAAGGCAGCTTGTTGCAAGGGTTTCTGCACTACTTAGGCGTGCGGGTGAGGATAATCCACGTGCAGCCAATGTCTTTTCCTATAATGGAGGCAGCCTTACAATTGATCTGGATAATCATGTTGTTAATAAGCGTGGAATGGAAGTAAACCTTACCCCTAATGAGTATAAAATACTGACAATGATGTCGAAGTATCCTAAAAAGGCTTTTACACGCGATGAATTGATTTCACTTGTTCTTGGAAATGATTTTGAAGGTTTTGACAGGACCATCGATACACATATAAAAAACATAAGGCAAAAGTTGGAGCAGGATCCCAGGAATCCACGGTTCATTTTGACCGTGCATGGTATTGGCTACAGATTCGGAGGCGATCAGTATCAGCATGATATTTAGTCTGAGAACCAAGCTGTCCTTGTCATATATACTGGTTGCATTGTTGCTGGTAGCTGTAATAAGTTACATTACCAATACACTGCTTGAAAAGCAGTTCAAGGAATATGTCATGCAGCAGCAGGAGCAGAGAAACACCGAAACGGTTGAAATGATAAGCAAACAGTTTGTTGAAAACGAAAACAAATGGGATGAACCAGCCATTGAAAACATAGGCGTTTCTGCCCTTGCACAGGGAGTTATCGTAAAAGTAAAAGATGCTTCAGGTAATGTTGTCTGGGATGCCAACGAGCATAATTACGGGATGTGCAGTGCCATGCTGGAGCATATGGCCATGAATATGACAAGCCGTTATCCGGATTTTGAAGGCGGATATGTTGAAACCAGCTATCCGGTCACCCTTGGTGCTACCCAGGTTGGATCGGTGGATATCGGTTACTACGGACCATATTATTTTACTGACAATGACCTTGCATTTATAAACACGTTGAACAGGTTGCTGATAGGAACAGGAGTTTTTGCGCTGCTTTTTGCCCTCCTCCTCGGAGCTTATATGGCAAAAAGATTGACTACTCCCATATCCCGGGTAATAGCTTCTGCAAGTCAGATATCCAGGGGATATTTCGGAGACAGGATCAGACAGGAGACAACCACCAGAGAAATCGGCCAGTTGACAACCACCATAAATGATCTTGCAGAAACTCTCGAAAAACAGGACATCCTCAGGAAACAGCTTACTGCAGATGTTGCACACGAACTCAGGACACCCCTGGCCACTTTGCAAAGCCATATGGAAGCAATGATAGATGGGATATGGGAGCCGAATACGGTAAGGCTGAAGAGCTGCCATGACGAGATAATCCGTATTAACAGGATGATAGGAGACCTTGAAAAACTTGCGAAATATGAGAGCGAGAATCTGATATTGAACAAGTCGGAGTTTGATATTTCGGAGCTTATACAGAGTATAATCAGGAATATGGAATTGGATTTTGCTAACAAAGGGGTCAAAGTTACTTTTCTACGGGGATCGATCGGGAATATAGCAGCAGACAAGGATAAAATCAGCCAAGTATTCATAAATATATTTTCAAATGCGCTTAAATATACGCCTGAAGGGGGAGTGGTGGAAGTTGCAGCAAGATGCTTTTCAGGTGAAGCTGAAATAAGTATTAAAGATACAGGTGTGGGTATATCTCCGGAAGACCTTCCTCATATTTTTGAAAGATTCTACAGGGCGGATAAGTCACGCAACCGGATGACAGGTGGGTCGGGCATAGGTCTGGCAATTGTGAAAGCCATAATTGAAGCTCATAAGGGGAGTGTTCGTGTAAAGAGTGATCCCGGAAAGGGATCGGAATTTGTTATAACATTACCTAAACAGGCAGAATAAGGAGTATATGCAAATTGGCGGTGTTATTGAAATAAATGGCATTTGTGCATATAATGTACTTCAGCTGTTTTTTGCGCCAAACAGCAGAAACTCCGTTATTCAAAGTGTGAACTAGAGATTATTTATATAGTATTCTTTTGTTATGGAAGGACCAGACATGGGAAAAAACAAAAACAATCAAGTTAAACTAACATTCGGATTATTTATAGTGTATTTATTAGGTTTAATCTGGATTATTTTATTTAAAATGCAATTCTCCTTTAATGATTTACCACATTTTAGAGGATTGAATTTGATACCTTTTGCTGGTTCTGTTATTAAAAATAATCAACTGGATTATAGTGAGATAATTCTGAATATGATTGTGTTTATACCTTTTGGATTGTATTTGAGCATGATAAAGCTAAAGTGGTCGTTTTGGAAAAAAATCATCTCAATAGCAGGTGTCAGTCTATTATTTGAACTATTACAATTCCTATTTGCAATTGGAGGAACTGATATAACAGATTTTATTAGCAATACACTTGGAGGTGTTGTAGGAATAGAATTTTATATTGTGTTTTCAAAAATATTGAAAGAGAAAACAAACAAAATTCTTAATATATTAGCCTTGATTGGAACAATATGCATTGTATTATTAGGACTACTTATTATGAGAGTGATCACATATAAATTTTAAGAACACAGGATATTAAGAAATTCGCTGGCCATTTATATTCTGAAATTATGGAATAAGGTAAATATGAATTGGCATCAGAAATTAGCCAGTTCTGCAGTACTGCGTATAAAACCCATAATACCTACTTGAGAAATATAATTATAATGGAGCGACATTAATGAATGTAATGACAGCAAATATATATAATGTTGAAATGTTTTCTAAAGTTTTAGTTGAAGCCGCTGAATGGTTAAGTTCAATAAACCAAACAATGTGGAATACCAGGGACTTGTCAGTTCAAAAGTTGTTGGAAAGCTATAAATTAGATGAAATGAAACTTTGCTATGAAAATAATAACTTAATTGGAGTATATGTTATTCAATGGTATGACCCGCTTTTTTGGCCGGAACTTAAAGAAAATGAATCTGGATTTTTGCATAAATTGGCAATATGTAATGAATACAGAAACAAAGGTTTTGGAAAAAGACTCATACAATCGGCTGAACTGTTATGTAAGGAACAAGGTGTTGGATGGTTAAGATTGAATTGTGGTACTAAAAGACAAAGACTTCGAAATTTATATGAAGGTATTGGATTTGAAATGCTAGATAGAGTATTTATTGATAATAGAGACCAAATTAGGTACATGAAGAAGTTAGTTTAAATAGAAAACGCAACTACGCCAAACCCATATTACAGGATGTTCGTAGTAGTTTTAAATTGCGAAATAAAAGTTATTTGTTTAATATCTGATAAATAGGAATTTATTCGTAAGATAGAAAGAGAGGAATATTATGATATTGATAACAGGTGCAAGCGGACAGGTCGGATGTGCAGTCATTCGAGCATTAAGTAAAGCAGGAATGGAGACAAAGGCGTTTATTCACAGAGCCTCCAATATGGAAAAGGTAAAAGAAGCTGGTGCAACGGAAGTATTCATCGGTGATATGTCGGAAGAAAAAGATTTGAGAGAAGCTCTTCATGGAGTGGACACCGTGTACTATATTTGCTCTGCCGCTAATCCTAAAGAAGATGAAATTGGCGGACAGATGATACAAATCGCCAAGAAAATGGGAAACATATATTTTGTTTACCATTCAGTGCTACATTCAGTGCTTCAGGATATGCCGCATCATAAAAGAAAGTTGCATACAGAACAGTTGGTGGTGGATTCTGGTCTGGACTTTGCAATTATTCAACCAGCTGTCTTTATGCAGATGCTGATGCCAGCTGTGAAATCCGTTCAGAGTGGCGGTCCAATGCTTCAGAAGTTTTTTACCTCGGATGATACGCAGATGAGTCTTGTGGATATGGAGGATTTTGCGGAAGCAGCTGCTGTGATTTTAAGTAGCAAAGACTATGCAAATGGAACTTTTGAACTTTGCGGAAAAGGTAGTTATTCATTACAGGATATGGAAGTAGTTTTTTCTAAGGTGGCAGGCAGAGAAGTTAAATCTGTGTATATCACAGATGAAGCTTTCATCGGGCAGATGAAAATCGATGCATCTAGCTATCAGGCACAGACGCTACTGACTATGTTCCAGCATTACAATGAACACAGTTTCCGTGGAAACAGTGTTTTGTTATCGCAGATTCTGGGACGGGAACCACATACATTGCATCAGTTTGTTAGAAGAAACATGCAGTAATAATTTCCAATTTGTATAGTTGACATAGCATAAAGCTAAGTTGATTCGCAATTTTTCCATAAGGACCATTATCATTCTATATGATGTAATAAAAATCAATAATACTTACTACTTTAGGGCTTGCACATAGCAGGAGAGAATTAGGCTCACCTTAAACGGGTGGGTTTTTTATTCTAATGCTGTTATGCAAACTGGCATTTGTCTTCATATTTTCTACACATTATTAAATTATAATTTGAAATATAGAAATTGTTATCACTCAGTAAGATTACTAAAAACAATTCACGGAGGTATTGAAGATGGAAACTATGATGACACATTACATGGAGCTGCTGGCAACGAATCAACCCTGGAACCTATTGATTTTTATGGCCATACCGGTCATATGTGCAGAGACGCTTGCAATAACCGAGCTTATCGTTCTTTTTACCAGAAATCTTGCAGGTACAGCCAAGAGAATAAGTAGAGCCACAGGAATTTTTGCAGGTATCTATTTCCTTGGGATATTCATCTATATTATGATAAATGCAGTAATTCCCCTGACCTATACTGGTGGGTGGAGAGGTCCTGCAGATGTAATTGCTGTAGGCTTTTACCTGGCAGGAATAATCCCGTTCCTTGGTATGCTGCTGCTTGACGTGGGCGCCATAGGTAGGAAGCGGAATGAAGAAGGCAAGTTGAAACTTCATGCAATATTTGTTGGAATATTCCTGGTCGTAGCACACATTGCCATGATATTCGGAATGCTCAATCCCGCTTTATTTATAATGAAGATGTAAGCATCAGTGATTCAGGTTCCAGCTTGTCTCCTATACTGTAAAGGTCCGCCTTGGAGGCATCATTGATATCAAATACAGGTATCGTGTAGCCAACAAGGTGGCCTTTATGGTTTTTAAGGGGCGGATATGCCCAGATACTCAAACTATTGAAGGCTTCATCGTCCAGGATATCAAACTGCCTCAGGATGTGCAAAGTCACCGGATATGTCGCACGCTCCCTGCCATCGGATATTTTTATACATATTCCAATTTTCTTTTCAGGTGCTGCAATGCAGTACATTCCCTCAGCGCCTATTTTCCCGATAGCTTTACCTCCTGACTTTAAAATAAGGTCTGTGCAGAATTCAGCATGCCCGCTGATTATACTGGGATAGGATGTCATTGCATCCTTAATGATTTCAAGACTGTCCATATACCTGCTATTTCCTGCGGAACCCTGGGAGAGAAGTGAATAAAGGTATGCACCCTGCTTCATAGTCAAGATAAAGGTAGGAATATCACAGCCATCCATACCGGTTTCTAAATTACACGGTTCACATTCCAACAGCTCGGAAATTACATCGTGGATAAGTTTTTGAACAGGATGTTCGGGTTTAACATAGTCTTCAACAGGATATCCATAAAACCTGCAGAGGGCAAGCATTCCCGCATGGGTTCCCGAGCAGGTGTTGTATAACTGTGATGGTTTTACGCCATTGCGGATAAGGTTGTTTAGTGTTTCATCGTTGTAAGGGTTGGCAACACCGCAGCCCAGATTTTCTTCAGACAATCCGATCTTATCGAGTATCGAGCTTACAGCCTGAAGGTGGAATTCCTGCCCGCTATGTGAGGCACATATGGCAGCAAGCTCCATTTGAGTTATTTTGAACTTTTCCAAGGCCCCCGATTGTACCAGCGGCAAAGCTTGAAGCGGCTTAGCCGCTGAACGCATGAATACCTTTGTTTCTGGATCACCTATGCTGAAAATAACCTTCCTATTGCTATCAGTTACACAAATGAAGCCCGCATGCATGCTCTCTATAAAACCTGATCTGGTCAGGACTGCAAGTGTCTGGTTCATTATTGGCCTCCGATATCTATATAATGTGCTTGATGCTTGTCCGGATTTTCGACAAAGTATAATTTCCCCTGTTATGCGAATAATATTTTTGAATTTCTCGAATTCAAAAAGGAGTTGCTTGCATGCGAAAAACAGAAACAATAGATGGGAATCATGCTGCCGCATATGCCTCTTATGCCTTCACGGATGTTGCAGCCATATTCCCGATAACCCCGTCCTCTCCAATGGCTGAATTGGCTGATGAATGGTCATCTCATGGTAAGAAAAACATATTCGGACAACCGGTCAAGGTTGCGGAAATGCAGTCTGAAGCCGGAGCAGCAGGTGCAATGCACGGATCACTGGCAGCAGGTGCTTTGACGACGACATACACCGCATCACAGGGTTTGCTGCTCATGATACCCAATCTTTACAAGATGTCGGGTGAATTGCTGCCGGGTGTACTTCATGTATCGGCAAGGGCAATAGCAACCCATGCATTATCAATATTCGGTGATCATCAGGATGTAATGGCATGCCGGCAGACCGGTGCAGCCCTTCTGGCCTCGTCGAATGTGCAGGAAGCAGCAGATATGGCCTGTATAGCTCATCTGGCGGCAATCGGGTCGAGGATGCCATTTATACATTTCTTTGATGGCTTCCGGACATCCCATGAATATCAGAAGGTTGAACTCATTGGATATGATGAGCTCGCCGGCCTGATTGATGCAAAAGCTCTCAAGGAATTCAGGGACAGGTCATTAAGCCCTGAGCACCCTGTTGCCAGAGGTACTGCACAGAATCCTGACATATACTTTCAGGGAAGGGAAGTACAGAACAGATTTTTTGATAATATACCTGCGATAACAGAAAAGTACATGCAGGAGATAAAAAAGATCACTGGCCGCGAATACCGGCTGTTTGACTATTATGGAGCCGTTGACGCTGAGTATGTGATAATAGCCATGGGATCGGTCTGCGACACCATTGATGAGACTATAGATTACCTGATGAACAGGGGAGAGAAGGTCGGTGCTGTAAGGGTACATTTGTACAGACCCTTTTCGAAGAAACATTTCTTCGAGGTTATTCCGAAAACAGTAAAAAAGATAGCTGTGCTTGACAGAACAAAGGAGCCGGGTTCAACCGGGGAACCGCTGTTTCTTGATGTATCCAGGATTTATCAGGACAGAAGCGCAGGAATATCAACCGGGCATGAAGGACCACCTTTGATAATAGGCGGCAGGTACGGATTAGGTTCTAAAGATACAAGACCGTCCCAGATCATCTCTGTTTATAACAATCTTAAACAGGCTGAGCCAAAAAACAACTTCACCATCGGTATCGTTGACGATGTAACGAATCTATCACTTCCTGAAGGGGATATGGTCGAGACCACCCCACAGGGTACGGTAAGCTGCAAGTTCTGGGGTCTGGGTTCTGATGGTACGGTAGGTGCCAATAAATCGGCGATACAGATAATCGGAGACAATACAGACATGTATGTGCAGGGCTACTTCTCCTATGACAGTAAAAAATCAGGTGGTTCAACCATTTCACATCTCAGGTTCGGACCGGAGCCGCTCAGGTCGCCTTACCTGGTATATAAATCAGATTATACAGCCTGCCACAATAAATCCTTCCTGTATAGCTACGACATACTGAAGGGGTTGAAAGATAAAGGGACCTTTGTGCTGAATTGCCCCTGGAGTGTGGGTGACTTGGATGAGCAGCTTCCTCCGGCTATAAAAAGGTATATTGCAACAAATAATATAAAATTTTATATAATAGACGCCATGACAATAGCTTCGGAGATCGGATTGGGAAACAGGATAAACATGGTTATGCAGTCTGCTTTTTTCAAGCTGGCAAATATCATTCCGCCTGAGGATGCCGCAGGATACCTTAAAACATCTATTGAGAAGTCATATGGTAAAAAGGGTGGAAAGATAGTGGAGATGAACCGGGCTGCGGTAGACAGGGGAATGGATGCACTTATCAAGGTTGATGTACCCGAATCATGGCGGGATGTAACTGATTTGCCAATGCCAATAAAGGATGAGCCGGATTTCATAAAAAGGATTCAGCGTAAAATGGCCAGGCTTGAAGGAGATGAGCTTCCACTGAGTGCCTTTGCAGGAATGGAGGACGGCTCTTACCCGTTGGGGTCTACAGCGTATGAGAAACGAGGGATCGCTCCCATGCTTCCGGAATGGGATATTGAGAAATGTATCCAGTGCGGGCAGTGCTCCTTCATATGTCCCCATGCTACAGTAAGGACGCTGTTGCTTGATGAAGAAGAAGTTAAAACCGCGCCGCCAGGCTTCAAAACAAAGAAGGCTATTGGAAAAGGCCTGGAGCATCTTCAATTCAGGGTGCAGATCGCACCTTTGGACTGTACGGGCTGCAACAACTGTGCCGATATATGCCCTGCAAAAGGCAAGGCACTTATCATGAAGCCGGCAGAGCAGGAAATCGAGGCTCAATGTGAAAATTGGGAATATGCCTTGAGTATAAGTGAAAAGAGCGAAGTGACTGATAAAAAGACTATTAAGGGAAGCCAATTCGCAAAGCCCCTTCTTGAATTCAATGGTGCATGCCCAGGATGTGGTGAAACACCATATATAAGGCTTATTACCCAACTGTTCGGCGACAGGATGATGATAGCCAACGCTACAGGCTGTTCATCTATTTGGGGTGCAAGTGCGCCATCCATAGCATATACAACCAATGCAGAGGGAAAAGGACCTGCATGGGCAAACTCTTTGTTTGAGGATAATGCCGAATATGGATACGGAATGTATCTTGGGGTGAAGCAATTAAGGGAAAGGCTTTCAAACCTAATGCTGCAGGCGCTGGAAACAGACATCGGCGATACAGTGAAGGAAGCCTTCAGGGAATGGTTGGACAAGAAAAATGATGCTGAAGGGTCAAGATCCTCAGCCAAACGTGTTTTGGAAGTATTGAAAGATTATCAGGGCATGGCAGTGAGCGGGGCGATTAAAGGAAAAGGCAATGGAATTAATGCAGAAAATGTTGCAGCAAATGATTTAACAGGGAAAATCCTTCTACTGAAAGACTACCTTGTCAAACGTTCATATTGGATAATAGGTGGTGACGGTTGGGCATATGATATCGGTTACGGCGGCGTTGACCATGTCCTGGCGTCAGGTGACGATGTGAACCTGTTTGTCATGGATACGGAGATTTATTCAAATACAGGCGGGCAGGCTTCAAAATCAACTCCGACAGCTGCAGTGGCCAAATTTGCTGCTGCCGGCAAAAAAATACGCAAAAAGGATCTGGGCATGATGGCAATGAGCTATGGTTATGTATACGTTGCCCAGATATCTATGGGCGCAAACATGCTTCATACGCTTAAGGCCATATCGGAGGCCGAAAGCTATAAAGGTCCGTCACTGATAATTGCATACTCTCCCTGTGTCAGTCATGGAATTAAAACAGGCATGGGCACGAGTATCCTTGAAGAAAAACGGGCTGTTGAGTCTGGCTACTGGCACTTGTACAGATATAACCCAATGTTGAAGGAGGAAGGGAAATCGCCATTCCTGCTGGATTCCAAGGAGCCAACTATACCTTATGGGGATTTCATAAAAGGTGAAACGCGCTACATGCAGCTTATGAATGTATTCCCGGATATTGCAGGAGAATTGTTCGAGGTAGCTGAAAAGCATGCGAAGGAAAGATATGATACTTACAAGCGGCTTCAATAGGACTATAGAAAACCGGATGCCAAAGAAGTCTGGCAACCGGTTTTCATTGATCCGGTATAATTTCTTTTGTCAATATCTACCGGGTACCTGACATCCAAATACCCGGCTTCATTGCTGGCTTTGCTGCTGGTTTATTGTTGGCCCTGTTGTTGGCCCTGCTGTTGACCTTGTTGTTGACCTTGCTGTTTGTTCTGGGTCATACCACTTAAAATCTGGGGAATCTTGTCCATAAGCTGGCTGGTACTTGAAGCAGCAGAACTCAATTGCATCATCGATACATTGTCCTTGTCAATTACTATTATAGCTTCCGTACTGAGTTTGGCGCCAAGTCCAAGCGCACCTCCGGCCATATTGCCTGCTCCTCCGGAAGTCCCCATCGCTGTTGTCGAGCCCGACTGATTATTCCCCTGTTGCAGCTTACTGGCTGAATTACCGCTGCCATATCCCATAGTCAGCGATACTACAGGGATGAAGGTTTTGTCTCCGTGAACTACAGGTTTTCCAATAAGACCTTCATTTTGTGTGAAATCCTCCAGATTGGCAAAAAGGGTCTCAACATTCTGTGATAAATTCTGATCCATAAGCCTACCTCCTAAGTTATCCTGGGTTTTGTCAATTACTGATCCGTGCCCGTAAAATTCTCATGAGAGTTGATCCGGTATCTATCTTTGCAGAGGCATCCAGATGTATATAATCGGTATCCGTATGAAAATCTGGAACATTATTTACGGAATCCACATTTGCAAGTGGCGCCGCCAAACCGATAGCACCACAAACAATGCCCGTGGTGAATGGATCCCTGAATCCATAATTGGTATTAATGCTTATATCATGTGGCTCAGCCAACTTTACAAGCTCCATACCCTTGAGTTTCCTCCCGCCTGATTTTGGTTTGATTATCTTAACCATCAGCTTTTTATCAAAAAGGTAAAACGCTAGTAATGGTCTTGAGTTTCTTACAGTTGCCTGTATTTTAACCAGCCGTTTCAGCAGAAGTAACGTCAGGATCATTTTCTCCGTATTTGTATCAAATAGAAAATTGACTCTCATTTTTCGTTGTTATCCACATGTTCCTTGGCATTAGTCACCTGTATATCACTGGGGATGGTGACGTTTGAAACAGGCTTCATACTTTCGATATTTGCCCATGCCGCGGTGTCATGCCTTTCAATGGGTATAGACATGCTCTTTTCCTTGTATTTATTATCTGCCATATGCCCTCCTGTAAGAAATTTTACGGATACGTGTCAAATCATACTGATTTAGTATGTCACGATTAAAATAAAATAAACGTAAGAATGCTTTGTTTTAATTAGTAAAGAGTGGCTGTTGCCGCCTTTAATCATTTGATATATACTAAAGTCAAATATTGGACAGGGAGATGTGTTAATGTCTAGCTTCAAGAATCTTCGTATTGTTGATAACTTCTATCAGACCTCGGCATTTTTTCCAATGCCAACGCTGCTTGTCGGCACTCTGTCGGAAAATGGTGAGACGAACCTCGGTTCCTATTCTCTATGCTTCCCGTACTATATTGCGGGTAAGGACTATTACGCAATGCTGCTTGAATGCCGGAACAGCTCCAACACAGCGCAGAACATACTCAGAACCGGAATATGCAGCCTTAATTTCATTCCGGATGACAAAAGATATTTTGCTGAAGCTGTCAGGCTGGGTTTTCCGGGAGAGGATTCTAAGGACAAGATGAAAGATTGTATATTCACGCTTGAAGATGGACAATGTTCGGATATAAATCGTCCGAAGGTTGTAGCCGAAGCATTCCAGGTGTTCGAATGCTCATGGGACAGTTCTCTGGATGGAGCCGGCAATGACATTTCCGGTCAATTGGAGGGTTATGATCCTCCATATCATGATTTCAACGGAATCACCAGCAAATTTGGAGCACACTTCATCCTTAAAGTAGAGAAGATACTTATGAAGGAGAAGTATTACAATGCGATCATCAATGGGGTAAAGCCGTCAACGTTTCCACATGTACCTGTTGACTATGGCTATCGTGATTCCACGAATTTTTGGTACACAAGGTTCCGCAGACCTGTTGCACAGAAAATCCCGGCAGGGAAGGAAGCTGATATCAACACCGTTATTTTTGCTGCCAACAGGATGGATCCTGACATCAAGTTTGCAGATGAGGCCTGCGCTACATTGACAAGGGTACCGCGTATCTTTCTCAAGGTAGTGTTACAGGGCTGCATTGATTATGCAAAGGAAAACAGCATCACATACATAACCTCAGCTCATATGAAGGAAATAAACGACAAGCGTAATATGGAGAAGAAATAGAAACGGCGTGAGAACCGTCCCTAAATCCAATGGGAACGGTTCTCACGCACCCTTTATGCATCATAGCAAGGCTAAAACCTCGTCTCTGGTATATGGTCCACCGTGACCTCCATAAAATGTATGTACGGTTTCAAGAAGTGTCCGGATACTATTGATCAGCATTTCCTCATCTTCTGCAATTAGTGCAAGGCAAGTCTTGCCAGTAAAAGGAGAGGTCAGAAGCATGTCGCCGACGATAGCCTCTCCTGAATCCAGAACAACAGAGATGGAGCAGTATGAATGGCCTGGGGTATAAATGATCCTGCCGGCAACACCATAGGGATTCAGGTCGATAGATTGAGGATCCGTAGAAGCTGGATTGCCTGATTCGAAGTCAATCACAATATCCGGTTCAATGGGCTGTATTGTATCAGGAACATCACCCTCGATGAGCTTAAGGAAATTCCTCCCATCAACGCCCCTGGGCTTATAATTCTTGGTGTCACCTTCTTTAAGGGCTCTGACGGCATTCTTGTGGCATAATATCGGAGCTCCTGTTATTTCCTTTAGTTCAGCTGCCCTGGCAATATGATCCCAGTGTCCGTGAGACAGTATGATCAGTCCAACATCAGTTGGCTGTATTCCAATTTTGGAGAGTGCTTCAATATAATCGGCCTTTTCTTTGTAACAACCGGTATCAACAATAATGACCCCTTTGTCCTTTATTATGTGGATTTTAGAAAGCCCGAAGTCAAGTGCTGTTATATTACCCATATCAATTCCCCCCAGAAAACTATTTTGTATAATGTAGGTTATCATTCAAACTATTTAAATAATACTATATAAATCGGACTGATTCAAGAATTTGGGTGGACGAGTGTCAAAAATGATTTCAATATATTTTCTATTAAATTTGTTATATAATGGTTAGGAACGTGTCGGCCTTTAACAGCAGTTTTAAACAATCATGTTGACTGGAGGGATTGCCATGTGGTGGAAAGAAGGGGTCATCTACCAGATATATCCCAGAAGCTACAAGGACACCAACAATGACGGCATAGGCGATCTGAAGGGCATCATTTCAAAACTTGATTATCTTAATAATGGAACCAGTGAATCACTGGGTATCGATGCAATATGGATATCCCCGTTTTTTCGTTCTCCGATGAAGGATTTTGGGTATGACATTTCCGACTACAGGGATATAGACCCGATTTTTGGAACACTTGATGATTTCAGGCTTCTTCTGTCGGAAGCACATAAAAGGAATATACATATCATAATAGACATGGTGCTCAACCACACATCCAATCAGCATCCATGGTTCAAGGAATCAAGACGGGACAGCTCCAACCCTAAAGCCGACTGGTACTTGTGGCACAAGGGAAAGGATGGTAAACGTCCGAACAACTGGTTTTGCCAATTCGAGCTTAAAAATGCCTGGTGGTATGATTCCACCCGTGGCGAATTTTATCTGGGTACATTTACAAGGAATCAACCTGAATTGAACTGGAGAAATCCCGAACTCAGGAAGGAAATGTACGATCTTGCAAAATACTGGCTTGATATGGGCGTGGACGGATTCAGACTGGATGTGATCAACTGGTTCATAAAGGACCCGGAATTCAGAAGTAATCCGTTTACTATCAAAAGTGTTGATTTTCAAAAGCACATTTATGACCGTAACCAGCCTGAAGCTGTGGAAATATGCCGGGAACTCAGGACGATTACAGATGGGTACGATGAGAGGATGATGGTTGGGGAAGTCTATACTGATGATGCTGCAATTGCATCAAGTTATTATGGCAATGGCAATGACGCACTTCATATGACCTTTAATTTCAATTTTCTCTTCCAACCCTGGAACGCAGCTAAAATATACAAATCGGTTATTGAATGGTATGGGAGCCTTCCATCCGGCGCATGGCCGAACTTCACCTTCAGCAATCATGACAACCTGCGACACTGCTACAGATACCGTTCGGGCAAATGGACAACTGCCCGTTCAAAAATAGCTGCAGCCCTCCTTATGACCCTTAGGGGCACACCCTTCATATATTATGGCGAAGAAATCGGCATGACAGGGGGGAAATTGGCTAAAAAGGACATGGTTGACCCGCTTAGTGCAAAAACCTGGCCTCTGAAAAAATTCTGTCGCGATATGGCCAGGACACCCATGCAATGGGATTCTTCCGCAAATTCTGGGTTTTCCGCTGCCAAGCCATGGCTGCCGGTGGATAATAAACATATTGAGAACAATGTTGAAGATCAAACTGCAGACGATGATTCGCTTCTCAACTTTTACAAGCAACTCGTCTGGCTGAGGAAAAGACATGCGGCGCTTCACTCCGGCAGTATAAGCTTCATCGATGGGCACCTGCCTGAAGCCCTTGTTTATATTCGGGAGGATGAAGCTGAAAAGATACTCGTCATACTAAACTTCACCAGGAAGCAACTGGCGTTGGATCTGACCCAAACTCAAACCCAAACTCAAACCCAGGCTCAAACCCAGGCTCATGATCTGAACAATGGTCCCTTCCCAAGCCAAGGTCATAATGCAGAAGTGCTTTTTGGCTCGGACAAAAAACCGGGCGATCCTTTCGATATTGGCAAAAGTTCTGCTGTAGGTTCATATGAGGTGTTAATATTGTCTGTTAATGTAAATTAACATAAATTACTAACTGTGAGGAGCTGATTGTTTCTTATGAAGGACAGAAGGGCACTGGCATTGGTACTGATGATAATTATCGTAGGCTTTTTAAATGCCGATCAGAATGTCATGAATTCAACACTGGTACTAATTGAAGACGAGTTCAAGGTAAATGACGCCGACATCGGACTGATGAGCGGGCTATTTACAATCCTTGGGGCAGTGATAAGCATTGTATGGGGTTATCTTACCGATAAGAAAAATAGAAAGGTCCTCTTTACATGGTCCATATTGATCGCACAGATACCATGCTTTTTGACAGCGTTCTGTGCAGACTACACCCAGTTCTTCATACTAAGGATTCTTACAGGTATAGGAGTGGGTGTTTCATTCCCGACCATATTCTCGCTATTGGGAGACATGTATGATGACAAAAAAAGGGGTATGGCTGTGACCTGGATGGTTTCGGTAATTGGCATAGGCCAGATAGCTGGCCAGGTTCTCGGCGGATACCTTGGCCCGACCTTCGGATGGAGGCTCCCGTTCATGCTGACAGCTATACCCGGACTTTTAGCGCTACCGTTCTTTTACATATTCGTACCAGAACCGAAACGTGGGGCATCTGAAGAATCACTCAAGGATCTTATCAATGACGGATATGTATATTCAGCAAGCGTCAAGCTTAAGGACTATATTGGGTTAGTCAGAGTAAAAACCAATGTATACCTGTTCCTCCAGGGCCTTATTGGAACAATACCCTGGGGCGCAATCCCGCTGTTCCTGGTTAAGTTCCTCAATGAGAATCGGGGGTTCACCATAGAAGAAGCTACAACCGTCTTTCTGGCATTCGGCGTTGGAACCACAGCAGGCACAATCGCAGGAGGGATATGGGGAGCAGCTCTTTACAAGAAGAAAGCCTCATATATGCCGATGCTGTGTTCCATATCAACATTTATCGGGACATTTGTGGCAATTGCCATATTTGTTTTCTCCTGGTGGAACAGTATTGCGATAATGATCGTGCTGGGGCTGATAGCGTCATTTATTACCACAATAACCAATGCAAACGTAAAATCGATGCTGCTCGATGTTAATATACCGGAAAACAGGGGCGCCATTTTCTCTGTATTCAACCTTACAGATTCGGTAGGCACTGGATTTGGAAAATTTGTAGGCGGACTGTTGTCGGTGTCCATCGGAATGACTGCAGCACTTACCATATCAGCAGCAATGTGGATTCCATGCGCAATACTACTGTTCATCATTTCGCTGATATTCGAAGCTGACATTAAAAAGATGCGCGATAAACTGGTCACGGCTGCAAAGAAGATGGAGAAGGCAGCAGATGCCTGAAAGGCGGATTGCACATGAAAGCCAGGATTGCAGATGAAAGGCGGGATTGCAGATGAAAGGCGGGATTGCAGATGAAAGGCAGGATTGCAGATGAAAGGCGGGATTCAAGATGAAGGACAGTACTGCGGCAGCCTTCAGACTGCCTGAAGGGTTCCTCATGGGAAGCGCAACGGCAGCTACCCAGATTGAAGGAGGGGACGAAAACAACAACTGGTACGATTGGTACCGAAAAGGCCATATAACAGATGGTACATCTTGTACGCGGGCGAATGACCATTGGAACAGGTACGCCGAGGATATAGATATTATGGGCAGGATGAACCACAAGGTCTATCGCATGGGGCTGGAATGGAGCAGAATCGAGCCTCGAAACGGGAATTTTGACGAGAGCGCGATAAAGCATTACCGAGATGAACTACTACTGCTCAGAAGCAAGGGGATCAAACCCCTTGTGACGCTGCACCATTTTTCACACCCTATATGGTTCGTAGATGAGGGAGGTTTCGAAAAAGAAGCTTCGGTAAAGTATTTTGAAAGATATGTGAAATATGCGGTTGAAAACCTGGGAGACCTTGCGGAGGAGTACATAACCATAAATGAGCCCAATGTATATATGGCCAACGGCTATGTGTTCGGAACCTGGCCTCCGGGAAAAAAGGACATGGGTCTGGGTTTCAAGGTTTTCAAAAACATGACGAGGTGCCATGTCGCAGCTTATGGAATAATTCATGAAACCAGGGAGAGATTGGGGTTTGAAGGAAAGACAATGGTTGGGGTGGCAAACCATCTTCGCGTGTTCGACCCCGCAAAATCCTGGAATCCTCTTGATTTCATTGCTTCAAAAGTCATGCAATACCTTTTCCAGGATGTAATAATGAGATCAATGACCAGCGGGTTCATGAGGCCGCCCATAGGATTCGGCCATGTTAAGGAAGGCGCTCGAGTAAGGGGAAATGACCAGTCAATAGGGAGCGGCGAAGGTAAACGAACGGGCAGGAAACCAAACAGACGGTATTGTGATTTTCTCGGAATTAACTACTACACCAGAAGTATTGTATTCTTTAAAGGGTTCAGGGATGACTCCATGCCTGGAACGCTCAGAAACGATCTCGGTTGGGAGATTTATCCCGAAGGACTTTCAAGGCTTTGCAGGAAATACTATAAAAAATACAGGTCACCGATATGGATAACGGAAAATGGGACTTGTGACAAGGCAGATGCCTTCAGGGCAAAGTATATATATGACCATCTCCGTGAGATTTCCAAGGTCTGTGACGAAGGGATACCTGTTGAAAGGTACTACCACTGGACACTGATGGATAATTTCGAGTGGGTGGAGGGCGAATCTGCTCCATTCGGTCTTATAGCTGTGGACTTCGAAACACAGGTGAGAACAATAAGGAAAAGCGGCGAATTCTTCAGCAGGATATGCGCTGAAAACGAGGTCACAAATGGGATGATTGAGGAATTCCTTACATATGAATGATAATATGATTTCCACTTGGAGTGATAATGAAAGAATATATTATAAAAGTATTTTTATCAGAAAAGAAAATTTCATCAAATATTTACTGGATAGTTTTTTCAGCAATCTTATCCTGGAGTGCCTACAAAAAAGGAATCAATGCAAAAATATCCTTATGGCTAGTTATTCCGATATCTTGTCTTTTTTGGATGCGAGGAATAAGTTCAATTTATTGCTTAATTAAATTCAGGAAAGTAAATAATGAATTTAAAAACAACTATAAATATTAAGTTAATTCGCCATCTTTATAAAAAGTGAACCGTAACAAACCCATATAGCACACGTGTTTCATATTGCGCAATAAAGAAGATTAATTATTAAAGTAAAAAATGATTTTAATTAAATGATTAATGGAGAAAATGAAATGGAATATATAAAAATTAATAAGGCTGCATGGGAAGAAGCGTTTGAGCACAGAAGACCTAATTGGGGAGATAACAATTACAAAATCCTAATGACTGAGAAACTTCCCTTTTTTAATGTTGATGTTGTTTGTGAAATTGAAAAAACTGATTTAAAAGGAAAAACAATTGCTCAATTCTGTTGCAACAATGGTCGGGAATTATTGTCTATGATGCAGTTAAATCCAAGCTGTGGAGTTGGTTTTGATATCGCTGGGAATATTATTGAGCAAGCAAAGGAGACGGCGAGAAAAGCGAACATTGTTAACTGTGAATTTGTGGTGACTAACATTATTGATATTGATGAAAGCTACTATAACAAGTTTGACTTTATTTTCTTTACAATAGGTGCTATTACTTGGTTTAACAATTTAAACATATTATTTGAAAAAGTATCAAAATGCTTGAAGTCAAATGGCCTAATGCTTATTAATGATTTTCATCCATTCATGAATATGCTCTCGTTGCCAGATGAAGATGGTTTTGATGAGAAAAACATAAACAAAATCACATATTCATATTTTAGAAAAGCCCCCTGGATTGAAAACAATGGTATGGGGTATATGACGCCACAGTACGAATCAAAAACATTTACAAGCTTTTCACATACTTTATCTGATATTGTTAATTCGGTAATTACAACTGGAATGACAATAAAAAAACTGAATGAATATAATTATGATGTGGGATTGACAAATGCATACGATAACAAAGGCTATCCATTATCGTATATATTACTTGCACAAAAATGCCAGTTCATTTAGAAACAAAACATAATTTTTACTAAGAGTGGCTAGTTAAGTATTTCAAAAAAAGTGAACCACAACAAACCCTTAATAAATGAGCCTTTGAGTTTATCGGGTTAACAGTTGCGACATGAAATAAAAATAAAATTTCTTGAAGAGATGTCTCTTGTAGCCGAGGCAGTTTATAAAGTTTTTAAGCCTGAAAAGTTGAATTATGAATTGCTTGGTAATGGTATATCTCATGTTCATTGGCACTTGTTTCCTAGAGTAACAGGAGATACTCTTCGAAAAGGACCCTGTATGGTGGATGCCAAAAGAAGAGATGTGGGATGAATCAAAGAAGCCAAATGAACTAGAATTAGTAGAAATGGCCAGCATGATGAAAACCGAAATAAAAGATTGCGACGTAAGTAAATATACAATTTCAGAAAACGCAACTGCAACAAACCCATATTGCACACGTGTTTCATTTTGAAAATTATATTTTTGTGAGGATGTGAATTAAATGGAAATCAATATAAGGAAAGCGACTATTGAGGATGTTGAAAACATTTTTAAAAACAGAATGGATTTTCTATATCAGGCAATAGGAAAAGAACCATCAGAAGAATTCAAAATAGCTACGAAGGAATATTTATATAAACAGATTAGTAGTAATACTTTTGTATGTCATATTGCTACATATAATGACCTAATTATCTCATGTGTAATCATTTGCATTTATAATGTTATTCCAAAGCCATCAAACATTACAGGTAAAATTGGTTACGTGTTTAATGTATATATGCTAAAGGAATTTCGTGGAAAGGGCATAGCTACTAAGTTAATGGAAATTGTGGTTCAAGAAGCAAGGCATCTTGGCGTTGGTGAACTATATCTGAGTACTACGGATGATGGGAAAGGAATTTATGAAAAATTTAATTTTTGTTATTTGGATAAGGAAATGTGCCTAAGATTGATTTAGTTATAAAATCATATTAAATTCATTTCTAATAGGCAACTTGAACAAACCCATATTAAAGGAGCAATGTCCTGAAATTATGGATTTTTTATGTTATTCAGCTACTTGACTTATCATTTTCCACAATTATAACATTGAAATATTAAATGCTCATTCGTTTCATTATATGAACTAATGGTTATTATCTTATCAAATATAAACAGTGATTTGTTGAACAGAACAACCTTCCGAATGAATACAGGACCTTACAGGATAAGATGCTGCCAGAGAATTAAATCCCAATTTGCCGATCACTCTTTTATCGGAATTTTTGCGTCTGTGTGTGCAAAATTTTAAGTACTGCGTGAATTGTAGCGAATATATCCCGAATATCTTTGTATTAATTAAAAATTTGCACAAATTTAGTTAAAATATTGGTTCTAACCCAAAAAAACTTGCACACTACTTGAAAATTTGAACACCTAACTGTATAATTCCTATATGAATGAGTATTTGAGTTATTTTTCAGTTGCTGCCTTTTGGAATATCCCATATATTGAAGCCGTGCTCGGTTCTGAAATCGCGGAAACAGAGCCGGCCCATTTTACAGTTTCCGAACGCAGCACGAGATCTCAAAAAAAGGACGAATAATCCACTTGTGCGAACTTGCTCTGCCTGCCGGTGCAGTGGTTTCAAGAAACGGCAAAATGGTTGCGTCGCCGGAATTGATGTTTCTCGAGCTTGCGTGTAAATTGGATATCCACCGGCTTATATTGCTTGGCTTGCAACTTTGTTCGTATCCGCCGGGCAACCCTTCCGGGGCAATCACGACAAAGCAAAAACTCAAGACTTTTCTCGCGAAAACCCCGGGTCACCGTGGATATCTCAAAGCCTCACGGGCGGTAAAATACATAGAAGACGGTTCTGCGTCCGTCATGGAATCGATGGCCTATATGATTCTGACTCTGCCGCATGCCCTGGGAGGTTACGGGCTTGACGGTGCCGTTTTCAACCATGAGATCAGGCTCAGGGAAGAAGCCGGCAAACGTCTTGGCCAGAAGCGCTGCTTTGTGGATTTGTATTATAAACCGGCAAAGTTGGCTGTCGAATATGAAAGCTTTGCTTTTCACAACAGTCCATCGGAGCAAGGTAAAGATGTGATGCGATCTGCGATTCTCGACAGGCAGGGAGTTGAAGTAATGCGTTTGAGCACCATTCAATTGTACGATAAGGACGCTTGCATGGATTTTGCTTTCAATCTCGCGTCTCGTCTTGGGAAGCGCATACAAATCCGTGCAAAGAAGTTCAACGAGATGCATTCGCTCCTCCGGGCATTGTTGCCAGCTGAAAAATCTGTCAGTGAAGCCGATGGCGTGGAAATATAGCAAGAAACTCAATGTACTGGAGACGGACTCATGTTCCTGCGGATACAAGCCATGCTGCAATCAGGGGAATTCACCTCCTACCAATTAACTTTACTTATTTCCGGATTTTATGTAAAATATAAACATACGAATAATGCAGCAAAGAGGTACCAGACATGATTAAAATTCACAAATATCATGTTCTTCTTGCATTTATGGCTTTTTTTATAATAGGAGCCGGGATACTAATATTCTTCAATTTCAGGAGCTCTTTGTCAGGTATCGGAAAGAACACTGAAATCATTACCCATGACAGTGAGCCTGAATTCCATTTCATTCTAATATCTGAAAATATAAGCGATCCTTTCTGGAGTTCATTGAAGAAAGGGGTCGAAAGGGCATCCAATGAATTTGATGTGGCAGTTGAATTCGTAGGTCCAAGCTTTCTGGATCGTGACGAAGAAAAGAAATGCTTTAAGATAGCAGTGGCATCAAAGGTTGATGGAATTGCGACCCATGTCTGGGACGAAGAAGAAGCGCAGGAGCTTATAGACCAGGCAGCAGGCAAGGGCATACCAGTAGTTACAATCGATACCGACGCCGGCAAAAGTAAGCGTTCCTCCTTCATTGGCGCAAATGCATACGATTCCGGGCTTAAACTGGGAAGGATGCTGATGCAGGCCAGTAATGGAAAAGCCTCTGCAGCGGTTCTTGTCAACAGCGAGGCTGAGGATTCCACAATACAGAATCTGATTATCTCAGGCATCAATGACGGGTTGGCAGACATCGGTATAAAAATCACAATTATTGATACAATTGGAAAGGATTATTCAGGCATTGAGGATGCAGCAGGGGAGGTCCTTACCTCCAGACCGGACCTGGATTTTATAGTATGCACCACATCAAGTGATACCGAAAGCGTGGCACAGCGCCTCATTGACCTTAACAAGGTAGGCTATGACGTCATTGGTATAGGTGATTCCGATACGCTGCTTAATTATATATCCAAAGGAGTTATTTACGGTACGATTGCAAAGAACGCTGAGAAGATGGGATACGATTCCATAAGCGCACTTGTAGAATTAAAGAGGTATGGAAGGATATCCGCTTATTACCCGACTGAAATAAGGAGCATAACCCAGGATAACGTTACACAATTCCTTAATAAGAACACAGACAAGGCAGATACAGATTAGTTTAACCGGGCTGATTACGGTATAGGTCATACTGATGCATGTTGAGGTATATTGATGAAAACCGGGTTTATTAAGTGGTTGAAGGTTTCCCTGATGAAAAACAGGATACGTAAAAGGTTGTTGATGTATTTCGCAGTGACTATGTTGTTTATGTGTGCTGCAAACATATTCTCCTTCTATACCATTAACATGCTTCTGGACCAGGTAACCGTTACCTTTGAGGGCAATATGCAGCTGAAGGAGCTTCAAAACAAGCTCAACAAGGTACAGCCGCTTTTGGAGGTCTATCTGTCCTCAAAATCTTCTGAAGCCCTTGACGATTATTACAAGTATCAGAACGAGCTATATATGGATTCCGAACAGCTGGATACGGGTTATACGGATATTGACAGTGCGTTGATAGCCATGGACATAAAGAATATGATAGCCACCTACCTTGAAGTAACCGAGGGAGCTGTAAATGCCAAACGTGGACGGCTCACCCAGCAATACCTTGTACATTATGAGGAGAGCAAGGAGGTTTATGGTTATATAAACGAATACATAAACAAACTCAACAACACATTGTTTTTACAGAATTCAGACAGATACCTCATTTTGCAGAATAATTTCCTTCTCATTGAATTATTGGATATCGGGATACTGATCGCTGTAGTTATTTTTAATCTGTTGCTGATTGTTGTATTCTCATATAAACTTACCAAGCCCATTTCCAACCTGTCGGGAATCGCAAACGAAATCACCCATGGGAACTTTGACGTTCCGGATGTCCAGGTGGAAACGGATGATGAGATAAAGACTATGGCACTGGCCTTCAACAGGATGACCAGCAGTATAAGGCAATATATCAATGAGATCAGGGAAAAGGCCGAACTGGAAGGCAAGCTGAAGCAACGGGAGATGGAAAACCTTAAGATGAAAAGCGATCTGAAGGAGGCAGAGCTCCACGCGCTTCAGACGCAAATCAACCCTCATTTCCTTTTTAACACACTGAGCACGGGTGCGCAGCTTGCAATGCTTGAAAATGCCGATCGCGCCTGTACATTCATTGAACGTGCCGCCGAGCTGTTCCGGTATAATCTGAGGAACCTGGACAATCCGGTTACGATAAGTGATGAAATGTCGAATGTGAAGAATTATATCTACCTGTTACAGGTGAGATTTGCCGACAAGGTCGAATTTATAATCGATATGGATGAAAATATTTCAGAAGTGCAGATCCCATGCCTCATACTTCAGCCGATCGTGGAAAATGCATTCGTTCATGGACTGAATGAGATGGAGACGGGTGGAAAGGTATGGATCACTGCATTAGAAGAGGATGATCAGGCTGTCATATCAATCAGGGATAATGGAAAGGGCATGGCGCCCCAGCTGATCCATGATATTCTGGACGGCAGATATATAAGAAGGATGAATTCAGACAATGCAAGGGAACCGGGGAAGGGACATACCAATGGGATCGGTTTGAATAATATAATTAATAGATTGAATTTATTCTATGATTATGAGGCAACGGTGGAAATAGAGAGTGAACCATTGCAGGGGACGGATTTCATCCTTCGCCTGCCTGAAGGCAAAAAGGCGGTGAATTCAAATGTATAAAGTGATGCTTGTGGATGATGAACAGATCATGATCGATTCATTGAAGTACATAATCGAAAACAACTTCAACGACGTGGAGATAGTCGCAACAGCCCGGTCTGGCCGGGAATCCATAGAAAAAGCTGAAACCTGCATGCCGGACATCGTGTTCATGGATATAGGCATACCAGGTATCAATGGCCTTGACGCCATGAGTGAGATTAAAAGCAGATTCAACCAGATACTGTTTATAATCCTGACAGCCTATGACCAGTTTGATTTTGTAAAGGAAGCGCTCCATCTGGGTGCAATTGAGTATCTCCTCAAGCCAGTTAACAGGGTCAAGGTTATTGAAACCATGAAAATGGCCAAGGAGCATGTATTCGGCCAGAATGAAAAGTATCATGCGGAGCTGAAGCTCAAGGAAAGACTGGAAAATGTATTGCCCATACTGGAACCGGGTTTCATATATTCCCTGGTTTTTATGGAAGACAGCATTAAAGATCTGCTGAACTACCGACAGATATTCGAATGGAACGAAAAGGGCGGATACGTCATGACGGTTGAATTCGGGGAGCATGAAGGCGGAGGGGAACTGGGGAATAAAATCGGTTACAGTGTGCGCAGCCAGAATTTTTACCCAATGTTCAGGGAGACCATAAGGCATAAAAGAAAATGTATAGTGGGGCCTGTCATGCTTAACAGGATTGTTGTCTTCTTCCCGGAAAACCTGGAAAAGGATGAATATGAACTGAGGATAGACGGTGTTAATCTGGCTGGATATATTATAAATACATTCTCCGGTAAAATCGGGGATGGCATAAAAATCGGAATTGGAAGGGCATATGATAACTATGAGCTTATACCAACGTCGTACAATGAATCCCTGACAGCTCTGCAGTATCTGAATGGGACCGGAGCCATGCACATATCCGACCTGCCATCATACAGCCGGAAATGCTACGGTTACCCTGTGCAGAAAGAGAAGCTCCTGATTTCAAGGGCTTCAAAAGGCGATGCAGAAGGCTGTCTCACGCTATTAAAGGATATCTACGGCTGGCTTACAGTGACATATCCTGCGCAGCCCCTGAAAATAAAAAACAAACTTATTGAAATCATAACCCTTATCAGCAGGACAGTATGGAATGACAGTGAAGATGAAAATCCCGGAGATATGTTCCTGCTGGAAGAGCTGCTGGCAATGGAGGATCTGACCGAGCTGGGACTCTGGTTCAACAAGAAGGTCGGAACGCTGGTTTCGAGATTCAGCCAGATGAACAGCAGCAAAATAAGTAATCTGACAAAGACGGCACAAAGATACATCGAAGAAAATTATTCACATCCGATTACACTTGAAGATGTGGCTTACAAGGTGAATATCAGTCCCCAATATTTCAGCAGGCTTTTCAAGGAAGAGGCGGGAGAAAATTTTATAGATTATCTGACCAGGTTAAGGATAAAGGTCGCAAAAAGTCTCCTTGAAGGGACTGAGTACAATGTTAAGGAAATTTGCTTCAGAACCGGATATGGCGACCCCAATTATTTCAGCCGGATATTTAAAAAGGCGACAGGATTGACGCCTACGGAATATAAGGATAAATTCTCCGCAAGCAGACAGGTTTTAATATAGTTTGATGGAGGCGACATATGGAAAAGTTAAGAAGACTGTCCGTTATCGCAATTTTCATATCACTGCTCATGACGAGCTTTTCCGCGTGCCAGGAAAAGACTGAAATCGCGCAGGAAGAAAGTGAAAAGGGATATAAGCTGAAGATCGGTCTGATGATGGACACACTTGTACAGGAACGATGGCTGAGGGACAGGGATATTTTTGTAGCCAGAGCGACGGAACTCGGCGCGGAGGTTATTGTGCAGACAGCCAACAACGACAGTGCCGAGCAACTGAAGCAAGCTCAGTATCTTGTCAATCGGAACGTGGATGTTCTGGTAATTGTGCCCCATGATGCCGGGGAGGCGGGGGAGATAGTAAATATTGCACGAAGCCGGGGTATAAAGGTGGTGGCATATGACAGGCTGATACAACAGTCCAATTGTGATTTTTACATATCCTTTGACAACATCAAAGTAGGCGAGCTCATGGGTAAAGCTGCAATCAGAAAGGCTCCGGCAGGAAATTATATCATCATAAATGGATCCAGGTCTGATAACAATGCCTATATGTTCAATGAAGGCTATAAGAATGTCCTGAAGGAAAAGATAGAAGATGGCAGCATAAAAATCATAGATGAGATCTGGGCAAGCGACTGGAAATATGAAGAGGCCTTCAACTGTGTCGAGAATGCACTCGCAAGAGGAGAAAATATTGATGCTGTCATTGCAGGGAATGATACCCTGGCAGGAGCTGCTGTCGAAGCACTTGCTGAAAGAAGGCTCGCCGGGAAAGTCACTGTAATAGGGCATGACGCCGATCTGGATGGATGCCAGAGGGTGGTCGAAGGGACACAGGAAGCAACCGTTTACAAGCCAATTGACAAGATTGCAAAAACGGCGGCTGAGCTCGTCGTTCAGATGTTTGACGGTGATATGGAAGCTGCCGATGATAAGATATTTGATGGCAGATATACCGTCCCATATTATAAAATCGAACCGATACTCGTTACAAAAGAGAATATGCTGGAAACAATAATCAAGGACAATTTCCACAGGTTCGAAGAGGTATACCTGAATATACCGCAGAGCCAGAGGCCAGTATATGGCCAGTAGAAGCCTGCTTCTACGCCCATTGATGCCTGCTTCTGCGCCCCGTAGAAGCCATCATTTATCCCATAAATGCTTGCTTCTACACCCAGTAGAAGCCTGTTTCTACCACCGGTAGAAACTATCATACCTTTTTTGACATTAATTATTTCCTGTGTTTGATATTTACATAATAGAATTATTAAAAAAATATAGACATTGGCAAAAAAAGTACAGAGTTCATTGTATTATCATTAACTCAAAGAGGTAGTTAATACCTAATTTTGAAGGAGGAGATACAGTGAAAAAATCTAACAGGCTGTTTTCAATCCTAACCGTAATGGTTATGCTTTGCATGGCATTTGCAGGTTGCGGAGCGCAAAGTACTACAGGCGGAAGTACGCCCGAAGCGACCCAGGCTGCTGCCGCACCGGAAGCTGCACCTGCTGCTCCACCCACTGCCACTGTGGAGGATAAACCCGCAGGAACTCTGGATATAGGCGTAGTACTGCCGACAAAGGATGAACCAAGGTGGATCCAGGACGAAACACGGTTCAGGGATGCACTCACAAACACTCCATATTCTGTTGATATTCTTTTCAGCCAGGGCACATCTGCCAAGGAAAAGGAAAATGTTGATGCATTACTGGCAAAGGGCATCAAAGTGCTCATCATATGCCCGCAAGACGGTAATGCCGCTGCTGCATCTGCAGATGCCGCAAGGGCTGCAGGCGTGAAAGTCATCTCATATGACAGGCTCATAACCAACACCAACGCAGTTGATTATTATGTAACCTTCGACAGTATCTCTGTCGGTAAGGCTCAGGCCGATTTCCTGATCAGCAAGGCTACCGGAACAGGTAACCCGTTGTATCTTTATGCCGGTGCTGCATCAGACAACAATGCGTTCCTATTCTTTGAAGGAGCATGGACACAGCTCCAACCTAAAATTGCTGATGGTACATTTGTAATAAAAAATTCCAGTGAAGCCATTGCCCTTAAGGACAAAGCTACACTTACACGTGAAGAAATGAGCAAGATCATAGGTCAGGTAACAACCAACTGGGACTTCAATGAAGCGAAGAACAAGGCTGAAGCCCACCTGACATCAGCCAAAGCTGCGGACAAGGGAAACGTATTCATACTTGCCCCCAATGATGGTACAGCAAGAGCTATCGCAGATGCATTCTCGGTGGATAAGGACGTCAAGAGCTACATGGTAACCGGACAGGACGCCGAAAAAGCATCCGTTCAGTATATCATAGATGGCAAGCAGTCCATGACGGTATTCAAGGATGTAAGGACACTTGTAAAAGACGCTATGGACATGGCGATAACCATCGTAAAGGGATCAAATCCGCAGACTACAGGCTCGTATAACAATGGTTCCATAGATGTAAAAGCAAAACAGACAGAGGTTATAGTAGTGGACAAGGACAACGTGAAAGCCAAACTTGTTGATTCCGGTTACTACCAGGCGGCTGATTTCCAAAATCTAAAATGATATGAATGTTTAAGTAGGTTGACAAAGGGACGGGGGGGAGTGTCAACCTACTGGTCGGTTGACACTCCCCCCGTCCCTTTGTCAACATTGTCAACTTACTGCTTGGATTTTTATCATTCTTTGGTAATAGCGGCATACATTGTACAAGAGTTGTTTTTACCCAGTCCGGCACATAATTGTACTGTGAAAGGAAGGAATGTATTTGGACATGCATATACTTGAAATGAGAGGCATAACAAAGAAATTCCCAGGTGTAGTTGCTCTTAATGACGTCAATTTTAAAGTAAAAGAAGGGGAGATACATTGCCTCGTCGGAGAGAATGGAGCCGGAAAATCAACGCTGATGAAGGTGCTTAGCGGTGTTTATCCTCATGGCGATTACCAGGGCGATATAATCCTTAATAATGAAATACAAAAATATACATGCATCAGCGATAGTCAGAAAGCCGGAATAGCAATCATATATCAAGAGTTGGCCCTTGTTCCGTATATGACGGTCTATGAAAATATTTTTCTTGGTCATGAAATAAAGAAGGGCGCTGTAATTGACTGGAATGAGACTATATCTAAAGCAACCGAAATGCTTGAAAAGGTAAGGCTTAACATTAATCCATCGACATATGTCAAGGACCTTGGCGTAGGTAAGCAGCAGCTGGTTGAAATCGCAAAGGCACTCAGTAAGAATGTAAAGCTACTGATTTTGGATGAGCCTACAGCTGCACTAAATGACAATGATTGTGAAAACCTTTTGAACCTGATAAAGGAACTGAAAACCCATGGCGTGACTTCCATAATGATTTCACACAAGCTCAGGGAAGTCATATCCATTGCAGATACCATAACAGTGTTGAGAGACGGGCTGACCGTATGCACATTAAGTGCAGAAAAGGGAGAAATCAATGAAAATACCATAATCAAGCATATGGTTGGCAGGGAGATCGACAATATCTTTCCAAAGAGGATGTCAAGGAACATAGGGGAGACAACCTTCGAAGTCAGGGACTGGAGCGCTTTCAACCCCGCTGTCGACAGAGATGTATTAAAAAACGTCAATATTAACGTAAAAAAAGGAGAGATCGTAGGTATAGCAGGCTTGATGGGTGCGGGACGTACTGAATTCGCATGGAGTGTATTCGGAAATCCCGGCAATTACAGATTAAAAGGCGATATTTTTATAAACGGAGAAAGAAGACATTTTAAAAGCTGCAATGACGCAATAGCTTCCGGCCTTGCCTATGTGACCGAGGATAGGAAAGGCAACGGGCTGATCCTCATCAAGGATATAAAGGAAAATATTTCTCTGGTTAATCTTGAGTCTGTTTCGGAAAACGGTATCATTAACCAGAATGAAGAGGTCAAGGTAGCTAATGAATACAAGGAAAGCCTGAATATTAAAGCAACCTCTGTGGAGCAGAAAGTCAACAATTTGAGTGGCGGTAACCAGCAGAAGGTGTCTGTCGGGAAATGGCTCTTTTCAGAGCCGGATATACTGATCCTGGATGAGCCTACAAGAGGTATCGATGTCGGCGCAAAGTTTGAGATTTATACCATCATGAACAGGTTGGTCGAACACGGGATGAGCATTATTATGATTTCCTCCGAATTGCCTGAGATATTGGGAATGAGTGACAGAATATATATTATGAGCCAGGGCAGGATTTCCGGTGAGCTTGAGGCTGCAGAAGCGACACAGGAAAAAATCATGACAATGGCTACAAACTAGGAGGCAGATGTATGGGATTTATTACTGAGGGCAAAGTACTTTTTAAAAAGAATATCCGTGAATATGGTATGTATATTGCTCTTGTATTTATCATGCTGGTTTTTACAGTGCTTACCAACGGATTATTCATCTCATCAAGGAATATCAGCAACCTCATAAACCAGATGGGCTATATCGCTGTTCTGGCTGTAGGCATGACCCTTGTGATAGTCATAAAGCACATAGATCTTTCTGTTGGTTATATGGCGGGTTTTTTAGGCGCAGTGTGTGCCATACTACTGACACAGATGAATGTGTCGCTTCCTTTGACCGTTTTGATAATACTCATTCTTGGTATTATTGTAGGCCTGTTTAACGGTTTTCTTGTGGCGCAGTTTGGCATTCCTGCTTTTGTGGCTACCCTTGCAACCTATTTTGTATTCAGGGGAGCGCTTCTTAAAGCTACTATGAAAACCGGAACCATAATAATCAAGGACAAGAATTTCAACGCCATAGGAAACGGCTACATACCGGATATATTCAATGTTGAGGGACTCCATATACTGACATTGATCGCCGGACTTGCTGCTATCGCTTTGTTTATAATGACTGAATTCAGGAACAGGAACAATAAAAAGAGATATAACTTTGAAGTGCTTTCTCCAGCCATGTTCACCTTGAAACTTATCTTCATATCCGCAGTGATATCGTACATCGTATGGATACTGGCCAACTACAACGGCTTGTCATGGACGGTCATCGTTGTTCTCGTGGTCGTTGCCATATACCATTTCATAACTACCAAGACAGTCCTGGGCAGACGTATATATGCTGTGGGTGGAAATATCGAGTCGGCCAAATTCAGTGGAATCAATGTAAAAAAAATCACTTATATAGTTTTCGGCTCAATGGGATTAATGGCGGCGTTGGCGGGAATATTGTTCACATCACGCCTGCAGTCGGCGACAACTACGGCAGGCACCCTGTTTGAACTTGATGCCATTGCCGCAGCCTATGTTGGGGGAGTTTCGTCAGATGGTGGTGTCGGCAAGGTTACGGGTTCCATAATCGGAGCTTTGGTCATGGCTTCCCTTTCAAATGGCATGAACCTCATGGGTATCGACATATCGTTCCAATATATCATCAGGGGTGCAGTACTTGCTGCTGCAGTAATATTCGATGTAACGACCAGGAACAAGAGATGATGCGGCGCAGCAGGCAGGCGTTAGCTTGACAGAGAGCTGGCAGTTGCTATACAAATGAACTTACAGTGCTTCGGAGCGCCTTGAAAAGCGGTATGTTGGCTATTGCTATTGCTGTTCCTGTGAATATTGCTACGATAAGCAGAACGGGAAGGTATGCGAATACTGCTGTGCTCCCAAGCAATATGGAACCTGCGATTATTTGACCTATATTATGCGCGGCAGCTCCTGCTATGCTTACTCCAAACAATGAGAGCCTGCGTGATTTTCTGAGTACGGCCATGACAGCCAAAGCGAGGAATCCTCCGAACAGAGAAAATGCAAGACTTGAAATGCTCCCTGCAAAAACTGCTCCAAGTATGCAACGGATGGTTAGGATGGTAAAAGCCACCGGCGCCCCAAAAAAGTATAACGCAAAAAGTGTTACTATGTTGGCAAGACCAAGTTTTATACCAGGCAGAGGGATGAACGCAGCAACAGGAATAAGCCTGTCGACAAGGGACAGACCAAGGGCAAGTGCGCATAAAATGCCGCTAAGCGTTACTGTTTTCACCGAATTTGTCATTATATCCTCACACTTTTATTATGGCAATTCATATCTATTATAATGATAACAATCCATATCTATCTGCTGATACCATCGAATTCGCTGTTTTCCCCTGCAATACGAACAACAACCCGGTTTGGCAGACAAACCGATGATTGGCCGATTTTAGTGAGCCAGCCCGTTTTGACGCAAACCTTGTCGCGACAGGTTGATGATGAAATAGATACCCTGCCATTTTCCGCAATGACAACCGTAGAATATTCCCCTGAAAGGTCAATTTCAGTTTTTCCTTTAAGTGAATCAAGGTCTATTTTCCGGATAACTTTCCCATCCTGCTCTATTATTGCAGTCCTTGCAGCTGAACTGTCAACGGATTTGAAAAGATATATACTCAAAACTGCTGCAAGCAGGATAACTGCAACAACTACGATCAAGTCTGCGATTGTAAGCTTGTAACGGGGCTCTGTCCAGTTATCTTTCAATGGTTTCATATGTGTACCCACCCGTATCCCCCATGAATTCGAAAGAGTCAGCTACCCCCACAGTTGCAAGAACACGGGCATCTTCTGTCACCAGAACCATCTCGAAATCGTCAGAAGAACGCCATAGCTGAATGGCCTTTTCTTCACCCATTACGAAGGTTGCGGTTGAAAGTGCATCGCCGGTGGCACCATCGCTGCATATTATTGTTGACATAAGCAGCCCTGAATGGGCAGGATATCCGGTTTTCGGATCGAGTATATGGTGGTATTTCACGCCGTTTTCTTCGAAATATCGCTCATAGCCGCCAGAGCTTATCACCGACTTATCTGTTATGGAAACCTTACCTGCATATAGCTCAGGGTCCCTGGGATCCTGTATCAGTATCCGCCACTGGCTGCCATCTGTCTTGTTGCCGATTGCAGCTATATTACCTCCGAGGGATATCAAGGCAGAGTTGATTCCGTAACCCTTCATGACATCAATTACCCGTTGAGAGGCGTAGCCTTTGCCTATACCGCCCAAATCTATGGACATCCCGGACTGCTCCAGAAATATTTTTGTTCCTGAAATGTTAATTCTATCGCTTCCTGCCAATTGAACCAATTCGTCTATTGTTTGCTTTGATGGTACTGTAAAGTATCCGCTGACAAAGCCCCAGGCATTAACCAAAGGAGCCACACTAATGTCAAAGGCACCGCCTGTACGCTCACTCATTTGTTTGGAAAAGGAAATCAGGCTGGCAGTTTCTTCAGAAACATCAGCTTCCAAATTTCCTGCAGATTGATTTATAGCTGATATTTCACTGCCTTCAACAGTGACCGACAGCAATTTCTCCAGACGCATGATTTCCTTTTCTGAAGCTCGTAAAGCATCTTCAGCTTTGGCACCATAAGCCGATAAATCCATAATGGTATCCATGGCGAATATTTCACTGGTAGCGGAGCTGGCAGAGGATCCTGATGCTGAACCGGAGGAGAAATTCAATGACGTACAACCGACGGAGGACACCAGGATAATCACCAGAGTAAAAAGGTAAAGCTGTCTTTTCATTCAGGTTATCCCTTCAAAATCTTATATATGTTGATATTAGCAATGTATGTGCGGGTTTGTCAAGTCTCAGAGAACGCACGCATCAATCCTTAAACGCAGCTCCGGTATTTATATACCGGGGCTGTTTTTGATGATGCCGGATATCATAAGTGCCAGTTGCAGTTTGAAGCAATCCTGCATATCCTTAAGATTATAACCGGTTATTTCCTCGATTTTTTGAATCCTGTACTTCAAAGTGTTCTTGTGAATAAATAATTTCTCAGATGTGATGGCGATATTGGTGCTTTCGCTTAAAAATACTTCCAGGGTATTGATGAGCTGGTTGGAGCTTAATTTATCATGTTCAATCAATGGTCCGAGTGTTTCGGTCATGAAATTCTTCAAAAGCTGCTGATCCTTTATACTATAAAGCAGCGAATAAATCCCCAGTTCACTGTAATAAAAGATTAAATTTCCTGGAGTCCCTAGTTTTGCCACTTTCAGGGAGTACTCAGCTTCACTGAAGCTCTTTTTCATGTAGGCCAGTTCCTGATATGAATTGCCCACCCCGACAATGAATGTCAGCCCTGCAAACTTCCTGGACACCATCTCCCTTATACCGTCAATCATTGATTCAAGCTCATTCCTGTTGGTACCAAGGACATTCATAAGCAGGATTACAGTGTCACTCCTGAGCATGATCAGGGTCTTTTTGTTGAATTTAAACACCGTCTCCTGGATGTTTTTTTTCATGCTGGCTTTCATTTCAAGTATCTTTTTATCATCAAATACATTCTTTTTGGCTAAAAAAGCGGCCAGATTATTGAAGTTCAAAATCAAAACCCTGCAAGGGCCTTTGAGATCATAGCCATAAAAGGATGCCCTGGTGATAATATTCTCATCAAGGGTGATATCGCTGAAAAGTATTGTTTCTATGAGGTTGCTGATCGATTTTTCCTCTTGTTCCTTTTGGATGATGGATAAGCAGACCTCATGGGTAACATCAATAAGCTTGCTCTCCCAGGGTAATTCAAAGACAGGCAGAGCAAGCCTGTCCGCCAACTCGATTACTTCAGAAGGAATGGATGGTATATATGGACCTATATTTATAACAAGGCCGGAGACCCTTTTTGTACTTATGATCTCAATGAACTCCATAAGAAGGCCAGGATTGTTTTTGATTCCTAAACCAGTTATGAATACCAGCTCGTTGCCATAAAGCCAGTTGGAAAACTGCCTTGGATCTTCAAACCCTTCAGCCACATAAATCCACCTGATATTCCTGTCAAGACCGTCAGTACCGGCAACCAGCCTGGCATCCTTGAGTGACGACAGCTTCAAAAGCTCCCTGCATGTCATGGCCATATGTGTTTACACTTTCTGAGTATTTAGTATTTAGTATATATACTAATAATATGCCAGGAATACATTACAGTCAACCGACAGAACGCCCGGAGTTGTTACTTTTGTACAAATTCATTTATATACCTGGTACATTCACTTTAATATACCAATGTGATATCGTATTTATAATATGCTGATCATGCAGCAATTCATTAAAAGCAATTTGATTAAGCAGAAATCCAACGCTAATTGTTGACCTTTCAATGTCATCAGGAAATGTAAAATAAATAATGCGAGGTGCTATAAAAATGATTGAAGCAAGTTTACCAAAAATTGTAACGGAGAGCCTGCCTGGCCCGAAATCGGTAAAAATCCTTGAGAAAAGGAAACAGTACGTATCAAAAGGCGTAAGTAATGGAACTGAGATTTTCATAGATGAAGCAAAAGGCGCTTTAATGAAGGATGTGGATGGAAATATCTTTCTGGATTTTGCAGCAGCAATTGGGGTCCAGAATGTCGGACATTGTGATGATGGAGTCGTGGAAGCAATAAAGGAGCAGGCAGGCAAGTACATTCATACATGCTATAACGTTGCTATGTATGAGTCCTATGCCGAGCTGTGCGAGAAGCTCACCGGACTGCTGGCGGGGAATTTCCCCAAAAAGGGCATGCTTGCCAACAGTGGAGCTGAGGCAGTGGAGAATGCAGTAAAGATAGCAAGGAAGTATACAAAAAAAACCGGAATTATTTCACTTGAACAGGCTTTCCATGGAAGGACATATATGGCCATGACCCTCACAAGCAAGGTCAAACCATACAAGAACGGTTTCGGACCCTTCTGCAACGATACGTACAAGATACCTTCAGCATACTGTTACAGATGTCCTATGGGCAGCACGTATCCGGAGTGCGGTCTGGCCTGCGCAGAAAAACTCAGAACCTACCTGAAGGGCGAAATGTCCAGTGACTATATTGCAGCCCTCATAGCAGAGCCTGTACAGGGAGAAGGCGGTTTTATAGTACCCCCCAGGGATTATCTGAAAGCGTTGCAGGATATATGCAGGGAAAATGGAATACTATTCATTGTTGACGAGATACAATCCGGATTTGCAAGGACTGGTACTATGCTTGCACTTGAGCAATTCGGCGTTGAACCGGATATGGTTACGATGTCAAAATCCCTTGCAGCCGGAGTTCCTATAAGCGCAGTAGTAGGCAAGGCTGAAATAATGGATTCGGTAAGTTCCGGCGAAATCGGTGGTACATACGGAGGCAGCCCTCTGGGTTGTGTAGCTGCCCTTAAGGTAATTGAAAAGATCAAAAAGGACGATCTCTGCAAAAAATCCAATGAACTCGGCAACGTCCTAACTTCAAGGGCGAATCAGATGGCTGCAAAATACGACGTCATCGGTGAAGTCAGGGGTTTGGGTTCAATGATCGGCCTTGAATTCGTAAAAGACAGGAAGACAAAAGAACCAAATGCTGACATTGTAAAGAAAATAATGAACTACTCATACAACAAGGGTGTTATTTTCCTCTCGGCTGGAATATTCAGCAATGTATTGAGGTTCCTGCCCCCGCTGGTCATGACGGAAGAACAGGCTCAGTTTGCCATGAATGTGCTTGATGAAGCTATCAGGAACCGCATCTGACATTTAATTTTGAAAAAGGAGAGGTGATCTTCATGAGACAGCTGATGATTAAACCCCAAATACATAAGTTTTCCGGTTTTGAAGAGTTCGCAAAAGAATTTGCCATCGGTAAGGGAGATCTGGTTTTTACCCACGAATTCATATACCAGCCGTTTATGGAAAATCTGAAGCTTGAATGCGATTTCCTGTTCCAGGAGAAATACGGAAACGGGGAGCCTTCAGATACAATGATGGACAGCATCCTCGGAGATCTGGGCGACAAGCCATATAACAGGGTTATAGCCGTAGGCGGCGGCACTGTTATAGATATTGCCAAGCTGATGATATTCAAGAGACCTTTCAGGGTCATTGACATGTTCGAAAAAAAGATACCCTTCAACAAGGTCAGTCAGCTGATTATTGCCCCTACGACCTGTGGCACCGGCAGTGAAGTGACCAATATTTCCATAGCGGAAATAAAGGAAAAACACACGAAGATGGGACTCAGCACTGATGAACTCTATGCCGAGCATACCGTCCTCATTCCCGAGCTAGTAAAAGGACTGCCATATAAATTCTTCATATACAGCTCCGTTGATGCCCTGATACATGCGGTGGAATCATATATTTCACCCAAGTCCAACAGCTATACCGAACTTTTCAGCGTCAGCGCAATCAACATGATATTGGATGGATACAACAAGCTTATTGAAAATGGAGAGGATTACAGGCTGGAGATAATCGAAGATTTCCTTGTCGCCAGCAATTATGCGGGCATTGCCTTCGGGAATACCGGCGTTGGTGCTGTACACGCACTTTCATATCCTCTTGGCGGCACTTATCATGTACCTCATGGCCTGGCTAACTATCAGTTCTTTACTGAGGTGCTGGTCAACTATGAAAGTCTGAAGCCTGAAGGGAAGCTGGTACAACTGAAAGGTATAATTGCAAAAGGCCTTGGTACCGAAGCCGGCGCCAATGTATTTGCAGCACTGGAGGAGATGCTCAACAAACTGCTTCCCAAAAAGCAGCTAAGGGAGTATGGGATGAAGGAAGAGGAAATAGCACTTTTCACCGACAGTGTGATTGAAAAGCAGCAGAGGCTGTTGGTCAACAACTATACGCCTTTTTCCAGAGAAGTGATATACAACATATTTTTGAGTCTTTATTAATACTATATGTTTGATATAAAAGCAGCAGCCAAATACATAAAACAGCAGGTAAAAAGAATTCATCCGACGAATATATATACCGGTACAAGAATCACTTTTAGGTACCTGCTTTGAAAGGAAGGATCGTTATGCCATTGATGACAAGGGAACAATACATAGAAAGCCTGAGAAAGTTGAAACTAAAGGTATACATGTTCGGAGAGCTTATTGAGAACCCAGTAGACCATCCGATGATAAGGCCATCCATGAATTCGGTGGCCGCCACCTATGAATACGCACAGCTGCCGGAGCATGAAGACCTTATGACCGCAACCTCCTCAATGACAGGCAGGAAGGTCAACAGATTCGCACACCTGCACCAGAGCACCGATGACCTGGTAAAAAAGGTCAAGATGCAGAGACTACTCGGGCAGAAAACAGCTTCCTGCTTCCAGCGTTGCGTTGGAATGGATGCTGCTAATGCCATCTACAGTACCACGTATGAAACCGACAAGGCATGCGGCACCGATTATTTCGAGAATTTTAAAAAGTATTGGACATATGTACAGGACAATGACCTGACAGTGGACGGCGCCATGACCGATCCAAAAGGAGACAGAAGCCTGTCACCCAGCCAGCAGCCCGACCCTGACATGTACCTGCGGGTCGTAGAAAGAAGGCCGGATGGCGTGGTTGTCAGGGGATGCAAAGCCCATCAGACTGGTATGATCAATTCCCACGAAGTTGTTGTAATGCCTACGGTGGCAATGAAACCGGAGGACAGGGATTGGGCCATATCCTTTGCCGTACCCACCGATGCTGAAGGCGTCTTCATGATTTACGGACGCCAATCCTGCGATACCAGGAAGCTTGAGGAAGGTGCCGACATTGACATAGGAAACAGGAATTATGGCGGTCACGAAACTCTGGTTATTTTTGACGATGTGTTCGTGCCCAATGACAGGATATTCCTCAATGGTGAGACGGAATTCGCAGGTATGATGGTGGAACGTTTTGCGGGATACCATCGCCAGAGCTACGGAGGCTGCAAGGTTGGAGTGGGCGACGTACTTATTGGCGCTGCAGCGCTTGTTGCGGACTACAACGGCGCAGCAAAGGCTTCTCACATTAAAGATAAGTTGATTGAGATGACACATCTGAATGAGACCCTTTACAGCTGCGGAATAGCATGCTCCTGCGAAGGGTATCCGACAAAAGCAGGAAACTTCCAAATAGACCTGCTGCTCGCAAATGTCTGCAAGCAGAATGTCACCCGTATGCCTTATGAGATCGCAAGGCTGGCCGAGGACATAGCAGGCGGAATAATGGTCACCATGCCTTCGGAGAAGGACTTCAGGGATGAAAAGATAGGCCCGTATGTAGAAAAATACCTCAAAGGCGTTGCAGGTGTTTCCACCGAAAGCCGCATGAGGGTACTCAGGCTGATCGAAAACATCACTTTGGGAACGGCGGCCGTGGGCTACCGTACCGAATCGATGCATGGGGCTGGATCTCCACAGGCACAAAGGGTAATGATAGCCAGGCAGGGTGACATCGCCGGCAAAAAGGAACTGGCAAAGAGAATTGCCGGAATCAAGGAATAGGTAAAGATCACAAGGATAACAAGGATAACTAAAGATTTGTATAGAGGTGCTTGATATGGGCTGGCAGGAATATTACAGGGAAAGATGCACGACTGCGGTCGAAGCAGTCAAAAAGATTAAATCGGGAGACCGGGTGGTATTCGGCCATGCAGTCGGTGAGCCCAGCGCCCTTATTGACGCTCTGGTGGAGAACAGGGAAAACTACAGGAACGTTGAAATAGTACATATGGTATGCATGGGAAAGGGCGAGTATTGCAAGCCTGATATGGCCCCTTATTTCAGACATAATTCCCTCTTCGTCGGCGGATTGGCCAGAAGTGCGGTATCTGAAGGAAGGGGTGACTATACCCCATGCTATTTTTCAGAAATACCGGGTCTTTTTAAAAACGGCATACTGCCTGTGGATGTTGCGCTGCTTCAGGTAAGCCCTCCCGACATACACGGATATGTAAGTCTCGGGGTATCTGTGGATTACGGCAAGGCTGCACTGCAAAGTGCGAAGACCGTTATCGTCCAGGTGAATGACAGGATGCCCAGGACCCTTGGCGACACCTTTGTACATGTTACAGATATTGATTGTTTTGTTGAAATATCAGCACCCATAATTGAACTTCAACCGCCCAGGATAACAGAAATTGAGCGGGAGATAGGAAAACACTGTGCAGAGCTTGTTGAAGATGGATCAACCCTCCAACTCGGCATAGGCTCACTGCCTGATGCTGTTCTCCTTTTCCTGAAGGACAAAAAGGACCTCGGCATTCATTCCGAGATGATATCTGACGGTGTTCTTGAATTGATTGATTCAGGAGTAGTTACCAATAAGCTGAAGACACTTCACAAAGATAAAATAGTCGTTTCATTTCTGATGGGAACAAGCAGGTTATATGAGTATGTCAATGATAATCCGCTGTTCTACATGGCACCAGTCGATTATGTCAATAATCCGGTTGTAATCGCTCAAAACAATAAAATGGTATCCATAAATTCATGTGTACAGGTAGACCTCATGGGACAGGTTGCCTCTGAAAGCATCGGGCTGAAACAGATCAGTGCTGTTGGAGGACAGGTGGATTTCGTCAGAGGGGCAAACATGGCAACCGGCGGGAAATCCATCATAGCGATGCCCTCGACTGCTGATGGCGGAAGGATATCAAAAATAGTGCCACTGCTGGATACCGGTGCGGCAGTTACCACCAACAGGAATGATGTGGGTTACATTGTGACCGAGTATGGTGCTGCATATATGAAAGGTAAATCGCTTAGAGACAGGGCCAGGGCATTGATAAACATAGCACATCCTGATTTCAGGCCTTCACTTGCTGAAGAATGGGAGAGGAGGTTCCAGTCCAAATTCTAAACTTTTTACTTCTGTATAACACCTGGAGGGAGGATTCATAATTGGATAAACAAGATAAGAGTAATTTGTCTGAAGAGCAGCAGAACAGAATTGCCCAGATGTGTTCTGACTGTGATGTGGAAAGCGATATAAAAAAACTCGAGGATTCGCTCGAAAGCTGAAATAAATACTAAACCATGTAAACTGCAAAGGGGCTGTTACATAAGGTGTTATGCCTGAGGTCAGCCTCTTTTATGGTTATAAGACTTATAGCAGGATAATGGATACAGATAGATATACAGGAGGCCGCCATGAAGACGGTATCAGTTTTGGAAGCGGAAGGAATGGTGCTCTGCCATGATATTACCCGGATAATACCCGGAGAATTTAAAGGGAGGGCATTTAAAAAAGGGCATATCATAAGTCGGGAGGATATTCCCGAATTACTTGCGATAGGCAAGGATAACATTTTTGTATGGGAAATGGATGACGGCAAACTCCATGAAAACGATGCGGCATTGAGGCTCGCAAAGGCTGCCGCGGGCGGTGGGGTATCAATTAAAGAACCCTGTGAAGGAAAAGTGGACCTTGTCGCTGCCTTTGACGGCCTTCTGAAAGTAGATTCTGAACTACTCTCCAAAATCAATGAGATAGATGAAATAGTTGTTGCTACATTACATTCCAATCAATATGTGACTGCCGGAAAGGCGGTTGCAGGTACCAGGATTATTCCACTGGTAACGGACCGGGAAAAGATCGAAGAAATTGAGAGAATATGCAGTGACGGACATCCACTGCTGGAAGTAAAGCCTTTTACGCAGATGAAGTTTGGAATTGTAACCACAGGAAACGAAGTATATCACAATCGCATCAAAGATGGCTTTGGACCGGTTGTACGCAGTAAACTGGCTAAATTCGGAAGTATTGTTATAAGGCAGATATTGGTGCCGGATTCTACGGATAAAATTGTTGAGGCAATCGGGACACTTATTAAAGAAGGTGCCGATGCCATAACTGTAACGGGGGGAATGTCTGTGGACCCGGACGATCTCACTCCGGCCGCAATAAGGAAAGTAAGCAATTGCTCAGTAACATACGGAGTACCGACGCTGCCAGGTTCGATGTTCATGTTGGCTTATTGCGGTGAGGTACCTGTTATGGGCTTGCCGGGATGTGTCATGTTTGAGAGGACCAGTATTTTTGATTTGGTACTTCCAAGGCTGCTGACAGGGGAGAGGATCACAAAAATGGAACTGGTAAAGCTGGGCTACGGTGGATTGTGCAATAAATGTGAAAAGTGCATTTATCCCGATTGCAGCTTCGGGAAATGCTAAAAGCCATTTTGAGACATTGATTTTTTTGTAGAGACATTAATTGTAGACTATTAAATATTTTATTATAGGAGGTACTGAGGATGTGTCAGGAGAACAGTTGCAAGTGTGAGGCAAAATCAGAGAGCAGCAATATTGCTGTAAGAATGCAGAGGAAATCTTTCATAGTGAATGGACAACCGGTCAGCATCGTAGTAAACCCTGAAGATACACTCGCAAAAGTAATACGCACGCAGCTGGGGCTGACAGGAACCAAGGTAGGGTGTAACGCCGGACAATGCGGCATTTGCTCGGTTCTCATGGACGGAAAGGTAGTAAGGTCGTGTGTAGTCAAAATGGTTAAGGTTCCAGAAGGGTCACAAATTGTAACCATTGAAGGTATCGGCACTCCAAACAACCTGCATCCGCTGCAACTGGCATGTATAAAATACGGTGCTGCACAGTGCGGCTTCTGCGCACCGGGTTTCATTGTTTCAGCAAAGGGGTTGCTGGATGTAAATCCAAATCCGACCCGGGAGGATGTCCGCAACTGGTTCCAAAAGAACAGGAATGTTTGCCGCTGTAGCGGTTATAAGCCTTTTGTGGATGCAGTCATGGCAGCTGCAAAGGTAATTCGTGGCGAAATCAAGGCAGATAATCTGATATATGAATTCAAGGACGGAGAAAGCATACTGGGTTCTTATGCGCCCCGCCCTTCAGCAGCGGCAAAAGCTACAGGAACATACGACTATGGTGCCGATCTGGGGCTGAAAATGCCAGAAGGCACACTTCATCTGGCGCTTGTACAGGCCAAGGTATCCCATGCAAGGATAATTTCAATCGATACCTCCGAAGCCGAGTGTATGTCTGGAGTCGAACGAATCCTGACTTACAGGGATGTAAAGGGAACAAACAGGATCAACGGTATGGCGACAATGCCGAAAAACAAGTGCGACGGCTTCGACCGGCCGATCCTCTGCGACGAGAAAATATTCATGTATGGGGATGCTATTGCAATCGTATGTGCAGATTCTCCCCACAACGCAAAAGCTGCTGCAGCCAAGGTTAAGGTACAGATTGAAGAGCTTCCGTCCTATATGAATGCATTCGAGGCGATGGACGAGGACGCAATAGAGATACATCCGGGCACTCCCAATGTTTATTATGAACTGCCGACAGTAAAAGGCAAGGATACAAAACCTATCTTCGATACAGCGCCTTATGTGGCTGAAGGCAGCTATTATACCACCAGGCAGCCCCATCTGGTGCTTGAACCTGATGTAGGCTTTGCCTATATAGATGAAGAAGGAAGGCTTACAATACACTCCAAGAGCATCTGCCTGTATATACACAGGGACATGATCTTCGAAGGGCTTGGAATCGAGAAGGAAAAATTGAGGATAGTACAGAACAACATGGGGTCAACCTTTGGTTACAAATTGAGCCCTACCTGCGAAGCCCTTCTTGGTGTTGCCTGCATGGCGACGGGAAGACCGGTTTACCTTGAATTCGACATGGAGCAGACCATAACCTATACAGGTAAACGCGCACCGGCCAATATCTCGGCAAAAATGGCCGCAGACAGGGACGGAATGATAATCGGACTGGAATATGAACATATTTTTGACCACGGAGCATACTCCGAATGGGGTGATCTGGTGTTATGGAAGGGCAACCAGTTCATCGGCAGCGGCTACAATATTGACAACATCCGCGGCTATGGAAAGCTGGTATGCACCAACCACGCATATGGTACTGCTTTCAGGGCATATGGTTCTCCTCAGGCGCTGTTTGCAAGCGAAAGCCTTGTTGATGAACTGGCTGAAAAGATCGGTATGGATCCATTGGAGTTCAGATACAAAAACGTATACAGACCGGGATCGACATCCCCGACGGGATCAAAACCGGAAGCATACTCCCTTCCCGAGATGATTGACTGGCTGCGGCCCAAATATCAGGCAGCTCTGAAGAAGGCGAAGGAGAATTCTACTGATACAAAGAAATGCGGAGTCGGTGTTTCCGTCGCCCATTATTGCGTAGGAGGCGATTTCGCTGATTTCTCCGAGGCATGGGTTGAGCTTTTGCCGGATGGTGGCGTTGCAGTTTACAATTGCTGGCAGGACCATGGACAGGGCTCGGATATGGGTACACTGACGATAATGCATGAATCGTTGAGACCGCTGAATGTTCCCGTCAACAAGATCAAGCTTGTCATGAACGATATGGCCAAAGCTCCGGACGGCGGCGTTTCGGCAGGTAGCAGAGGGCAGGTTTTCTTCGGCAACGCAATGAAGGATGCCTGCGATAAAATGATTGCTGCGATGAAAAAGGAAGATGGCACATACAGGACATATGATGAAATGGTAGCTGCCAACCTGGATTTGAAGTATACCGGCAACTACGCTTCAGGGCAATTCTGTACCATGATCGACGAGGACACCTCGCAGTGTAATCCAATATTGATGTACATGTACGGAATGATAATGTCAGAGGTTGAAGTTGATATAACCACCGGCAAAACCAGCGTCAAAAAGATGACCCTGGTGGGCGACTGCGGGAAGATAATCAACAAATTATCCGTCGATGGCCAGATGATGGGCGGAATGGTACAGGGAATCGGCCTTGCACTGTCTGAAGATTTCCTCGATCCACAAAAAGACAACAGCCTCCTCAAATGTGGTATTCCATACATCAAGGATGCACCTGATGAAATGGAGGTCCATTATATTGAGACCGACAGGAATCAGGGCCCATATGGGGCATCCGGCGTTGGCGAGCTGCCGTTGTCATCTCCCCATGCATCCATCATCAATGCAATCAACAACGCATGCGGCGTGAGGATAAAGGAATTGCCCGCACGTCCTGAAAAGGTGCTGGCCGGATTAAAGAAAAGATAGTTGCAAAGATAACTGAAAAATATATTATAATGACAGTAGGTTGTGTAATTACACAACCTACTGTCATAACAAGTAACTTTTTCCGGAAGGAGTTGGCATTTCACATGCAGAGAGCAATCATCAGAGCATTGGAAGACAAATGCATTCAGAGTTCTCCACCCGGTTGCACAACCATGTGCCCTGTCCATGTCGATGTCAAAAAGCTTAATGAACATATTAGTAATAACGATTTCAATGCTGCCGCTGGACTCTTTCAAAAAAACATACCGTTTCCCAGGATTATAAGCAGGATATGTGACCATCCCTGCCAGCAATACTGCAAACGCCGGGAGGTTGGTGGATCAATCCTCATATCAATGCTGGAGAAGGCCTGCATCGATTTCGGAGTGCTGTCGGAAAAAACCATCAAGCCTTTCATTAAAAGCGGGAAAAAGGCGGCAGTTGTCGGAAGTGGGTTGAGCGGGCTGACAGTGGCTTTTCAACTTTATCAAAAAGGCCACGAGGTTCATATATATGAAAAGGAGTCCAAGATTGGCGGGAGGATCCTCAGCTTCAGCAGTGAAGAACTGCCAGGGGATCTTGTTGAAAAGGATTTCGCCCTGGTCAAAAACACCGCAATACAAATCCATACAGGTGTTGAAGCGGGAAAAGACATATCATTTGAAGAGATTTTCAGCATTTATGATGTAGTGTATATTGGTACAGGGGATATGAGCAGTACCGGCTTGATGACCAGCAATGGTGAAAATGACATCGGTTGTACCGTTGCTGACGGATGGGACCCGGGTAGCTTCAAAACCTCCATTCAGGGAGTATTCGCAGGTGGAACCATGATGCGCAATATTAAGTCACCCGGTACCAGGTATTCGCCGATAATGTCCATTTCGGATGGAAAAAGGGCTGCCATATCAATGGACAGGTATTTGAAAAAGGTTTCGCTGACGGAAGGGCGGGAGAATGAAGCCCAATACTCCAGCGATTTATATACCAGCTTGTCTGGCATATCTCATGTGGAGCCGGTTGATCCAAAAGATGCGTCTGAAGGGTTTAACAGGCAGGAAGCGACTAAAGAGGCGGGCAGGTGCATCAAATGTGAATGTATGGAGTGTGTGAAAGCCTGTAACTTTTTAAAAAAATATGAGGGTTATCCAAAGATATATATACGGGAAATAGCTAATGCAGTAAACCAGATATACGGTGTAAGGAAGCACAAGATGATGGTCAATTCCTGCACCAGCTGCGGCCTGTGTGAAGAGGTTTGCCCGAACAGGCTGGATATGGGCGATGTGTGCCATGATGCAAAAACCGAGATGGTGGATAAGGAGCTGATGCCCCCTGCCATCCATGATTTTCCGGTCAACGACATGCTTTTCAGCAACAGTGAAAGCTTTGCAATGTTCAGATACCAACCAGGGAGAACCGATGGGAAATATGCCTTTTATCCGGGATGCCAGCTTTCAGCCCTGAAACCCGGACATGTTGCAACAGCTTACCGTGAACTGACAGAAAAGCTTGAAGACGGAGTGGGACTTTTCCTCGGATGCTGCGGCGCCCCGGCACAATGGTCTGGACGGAGCAGCCTCTTCGAAGAGGCTCTGGATGGCTTTTACAAGATCTGGGCCGGGAATGGGAAGCCTGTCATTATTTATGCCTGTACTACCTGCCATCAGATGCTTAAGAGCAGATTCCCCGAAATTGAATTTATTTCAATATGGGAGCTGTACGATAGTCGCGGATTTGAGATTAACCGGTCTGATTGCCGCAAAACGATTGCTCTTCACGACCCGTGCACATCAAGGTACCAGCCGCAGGTTCATGAAAGCGTCAGAAATATAATTCGAAAACTAGGTTATGAAATAGAGGAATTGAAGTTTGGTAAGGATATTACAAAGTGTTGCGGATACGGAGGCTTGGTTTCATTTGCAAACCGGCCGCTTGCAAATGAGATGGTCAGGTCAAGGCTGAGAGAAAGCGATAGGGATTTTGTTGCTTACTGCGCCATTTGCCAGGATCATTTTGTCAGTGAAGGCAGAACTGCAATGCATCTTTTTGACCTTCTTTACGAAAAGCAGGCCCAAAAGAGGAATAAGACAGCAGATAATGCAAAGGACAATTCTGGCTGCGACATCAGGCTCTCATTCAGCCAACGGCATGAAAACAGGATAAAACTAAAAAACAAGTTTTTGAAGGAAGAGTGGAAGGAAGATATGGTTGATGGTGAAAATGAATCCGGCAGGCTGGAGCTGGTTATACCGGATGATGTTATGAGAAGGATGGATGACAGGCTCATACTGGCTTCTGATATCCACAGGGTAATCGAATACGCGGAGCAGTCGGGCTGCAAGGTATTCAACCCCAGGACAGGCAGGTATACTGCTGGCTTGAAGCCAGGAATCATAACATATTGGGTGGAATATGGCATTGAAAACGACAGATATATTATCTATAATGCATACAGCCACAGGCTGGAGATAAACGAATAACAAGGAGGGACGGGAATATGGATGTGAAAACAGAAAACAATGATGGCCTGATGTGTTCCAGATGCAACGTCCTGCTTGAAATTGGGAAGGTACATGTGACATACCTGATCAGCACATTCCCTGCCGAGCTTCTCAAATGCCCGAAATGCGGGCTTATTTATGTTTCTGAAGATCTGGCCACAGGTAAGATGGCCGAAGTAGAAAAGAATCTGGAGGACAAATGATTGGCCGATACGACCATTGAAGTTTGTAGGCCGGGAGGCATTGAACTCACTAAGGAAGCGGTAGAAATCTGCCGTTTCACGATCGGATCGAAAATACTGGATGTGGGGTGCGGCTCTGGAGCTTCCATCTGCTTTTTCAATGAAGTTTGCGGATTTGATGCGACTGGAATTGATGTATCTGAGGTCACGATTGAAAAGTTAGAATTACAACATCCGCTGTTGCCAATCACTTCCGGAAGGGCGGAAAACCTGCCGACAGCCGACAGCAGTATGGATGGCATATTTATGGAATGCGTCCTCTCACTGGTTGAGGATACAGAAGCAGCCCTTTCCGAAGCATTTCGGACATTGAGACCAGGAGGCAGGCTTGTTGTGAGCGATGTATATTTTCGTAACGGTGAAGCAGAAGAGACGGAACCGCTCATTCCGTGCAGATGCCTTGCAAGTGCCGGTGCGACTGATGCTATCATTGAAAAGCTACAGGAACAGGGCTTTCAAAACATCCTCTGGCAGGACAAATCCGACCTTATAAAGAAAATGATTTTTGAACATATAATGCAATATGGCTCCATGGACATGATGTGGAGATACCTGCTCCCGAAGACCGAAGGCCGGTGTGATGCCCGGGAGCGGATCAAACGACTCAAGCCGGGTTATTTCCTGCTCATTGCTGAAAAAGGACTTGGAGGGACTTGATAATGAAGGACGTTGAACGCCTGTATGAATTGATGCAGAAAGGCATGTGCTGCAGTCAGGTTCTGGTTCAGATGGGACTGGAATCTAAGAATAGTGAAAACCCTGAACTGATAAGGGCTGTATCAGGTTTGTGCAGAGGGATGCAGAGCGGTATGGTGTGCGGTGCGCTGACTGGCGGAGCCTGCCTTGTTTCACTGCTGAAGCCGGAAGGAGCAGCCGCATTCCTTATAAACGATTTGGTGGAATGGTTCCGGGAAGAATACGGTGAGGTATATGGAGGTGTGAATTGCAGTGACATCCTGTCGGGGGACATATCGAAAAGTAACCTCGTCTGTCCGGATATAATTGTTGCTGTTTACATAAAGGTTAAGACGCTCCTGGAGGAATATGGCTATGACTCATGAGGGTATTCTGATTGGGGTTACAGAAAGTGTTTGCCCGGTCTGCCTTGAAAGGATTTCTGCAAAGAAGACGAGATATGACAATGATATATACATGATAAAGACATGTAAAAAGCATGGGAGCTTCAGGACTATACTGTGGCGCGGAAAGCCTGATTATGAAGAATGGCATGTAGTAAAACCGCCCGAATATCCAGGGGTGACACATACTGAGACCGACAGGGGATGCCCTTCGGACTGCGGGCTTTGTCCGTCACACAGACAGCAAAGCTGCTGTGTACTTATAGAGGTAACTGAGAGATGCAACCTTAAATGTCCTTTTTGCTTTGCAGATGCAGGTAAAGTTGAAGGTGACCCATCGTTAACGGAAATCAAGGAAATACTCCAAAACCTGTGGGACACCGCAGGAGCCTGCAATATACAGCTTTCTGGAGGTGAGCCGACTGTTAGGGACGATCTGCATGAAATTATCAGAATGGCCCGCTCAATTGGTTTCTCGTTCATACAGCTGAATACCAACGGATTGAGACTTGCAAGTGACGCGGAATACGCAGGCAAGCTCAGGGAGGCAGGACTTTCGACGGTATTCCTGCAGTTTGATGGAACAAGTGATGAAATAAATGAGAAGATCCGGGGCAGGAGCCTGTTGACTGATAAGATAAGGGCAATTGATAACTGTGGGTCCAATGGCCTTGGGGTTGTACTTGTTCCTACTCTCATACCTGGTATTAATGTTGAAAATATCGGAGATATGATATGGTTTGCAGCAGAAAGGCAGCCAACTGTCAGAGGGATACATTTCCAACCTGTGAGCTATTTCGGAAGGTATCCATCCATACCGGATGACAGTGAAAGAATCACTATGCCCGAGGTTATGACTGCCATTGAAAAACAGACGGCTGGACTAATAAAAGCCGAAAACCTGGTGCCATCCGGCTGCGAAAACACACTGTGTTCCTTCCATGGCGACTTTTTGATATCGGAGGGTGCAAAGCCAGTTCCGCTGAGCGCAAACAGGAAGCTGTCAGCGGGCTGCTGCGGGACTGCAGATAGAAAAGATGCTGTGCAGACAGTGATACAGGCCAGGAATTTCGTAGTCAGGAGATGGGCTATGCTGAATAAAACCGACGATACATCAGACCAGAATCCTTCGGGATGGGACAGAATTCTGGAACAATTGCGCAGCAACCGGTTCAGTATAACATGCATGGCTTTCCAGGATGCATGGAATCTGGATATTGAGCGATTGAAGGAATGCAACGTACATGTGGCAGGGAAGGAAAGAGTCATACCATTTTGTTCATACAATCTTACTGATGCTGACGGCAAATCGCTGCACCGCGCAGCAGGGAGGCTTGCTTTATGAAAACTACCCCCTTGGACGCATGGATTGCCCATAAAGCTGGAATTGAACCCGCAGACCTTTCAATTGAAGCATTAAGGGAATATCAGCTGAGAAAGCTGCGCACTACATTGTCTTTTGTTAAAAAGAACAGTTCTTTTTACCGTGAAATACTGAGCAACATGGAACTGGACGAAATAAATGAATTAAACAGCTTTTGCAGGTTGCCTTTCACTTATCCGGAGGATATACGGGAACGGCCGCAAAAGTTTATCTGTACAAGTCAGGATGAGATACACAGGGTGGTTACGCTTTCCACCTCGGGAACAACCGGTGAGCCAAAAAGGTTCTATTTTACATTGGAGGATCAACAACTCACAGTGGCTTATTTTGAATGTGGCATGCGTACCTTTACCGGTCCTTGCGACAGGGTGCTGATCCTTTTGCCCGGTGAAAGACCGGGAAGTGTCGGCGATCTTCTGGCGGAGGCTCTCGAAAACATCGGGGCGTATGGCATTCAGTTCGGTCCAGTCAAGGATACCGGTGCTGCAATTGATGCGGTTGTAAGGGAAAATGCTGATATCCTGGTCGGGATACCGGTTCAGGTGTTGGGTATGGCACGTCACAAAAATGGCGGACTTCTCAGAAATCGTATAAAAACAGTTCTCCTTAGCACAGATCATGTTCCGGATGCAATATGCAGTGCATTGACCGAAGCATGGGGATGCAGAGTATACAACCATTACGGGATGACAGAAATGGGATTGGGAGGTGGAGTGCAGTGTGATGACTTGTCCGGCTGCCATCTCCAGGAGGGCGATTTTTATTTCGAAATAGTTGACCCGGTAACAGGTGAATTGCTGGATGAAGGTGAAGAAGGAGAGGTAGTCATTACAACTCTGACTCGCACGGGTATGCCGCTCATCCGTTACCGGACAGGCGATATGAGCCGTTTCATCAATGAACCGTGTCCTTGCGGAAGCAGGCTGAAACGACTGGATAAGATAAGGAAAAGGATTTCAGACCTGATTGAACTTGATGGAAAGCAGCTTGCCATATCAGATCTGGATGAAGCACTCTTCACACTCCCCGGCGTGCTGGATTTTACTGCAGGATTATCAGGAACGTGCGACAAAGGCGTTTTGACTTTAAACATAAGGGGAAGTATCAATATTGTAAAAACAGACCAGCAGGGCATAATGAAAGCCTTGGATTCGATTCCTGCTATCACGTCAGCAGTGAGTAAAGGTAAGCTCCACATTGAGTTGCAGGATCCCGGTGAAGCTTGGACGGTCTCTAATGGTACGGGAAAAAGGCGGATAACTGATACAAGGAGTATAAGTGATACAAGGAGTATAAGTGACACAAGGAGTATTAGTGACACAAGGAGTATAAGTGACACAAGGAGGTGCGGTTGTGATGGCTGATCCTAAGGAATATTCTGCAGTTATAATAGCGGGTGGACATTCTTCAAGAATGGGGACGCCAAAGCCCTTACTGCCTCTAGGTAATACAACGGCGGTAGAAAGAACTGCTGATATATTCAGACAGGCCGGTCTGACGGACATCCTTGTTGTGCTGGGCTGCAGAAGTGATGAAACAGCAGTTGTGCTCGATAAGTCGGGAATCAGATATATAATCAATGAGAATTTTGAAGACGGTATGTTTTCATCTATAAAAAAAGGTGTCAAAAGTATAAGTGAAAAAGATTCAAAATCGAGGGCCTTTTTCCTTTTACCTGTTGATTGCCCGCTTGTAAGACCTTATACGATACTAAGGCTTATGGATACATATGATAAATTCATTATGCCTGTCATATATCCTGTATTCAATGGTGATACAGGACATCCACCTCTCATAGATATGCGGTGTGCCGACAGGATACTTGAGTGGAAAGGTGATGGTGGGCTGAGGGAATTGCTTAAGGAGTATGATGATAGCTCAGTAAAGCTTGAATTGAATGATCCGGGGATAATTTTTGATATGGACATACCCGATGACTACAGGAAGGCTAATGCCAGATTTGTTGAAGGTATAATACCTGACAGGCAGGAATGCCTGTATATTCTGGAAAAGTTAAATGTTCCCGACAAGATAGTTTCGCACATGGAAGTTGTAGAATCGATTGCGCTGAGAATCACTGAGCGCCTGACCATCAAAGGCCAGGTACTTGACATCGATGTAATAAGGGCTGCAGCGCTGCTGCATGATATTGCAAAAGGATGCATCAGCCATGCACAGGTCGGAGCTGAAAAGGTTGCGAGACTTGGATATCCAAGGGTTGCGTCAATAATTGCACAACATACTGATATTATATGGGAAAGGGGCAACACCCTTGACGAGGCTTGTATTGTCTATCTTGCGGACAAAATGGTAAGGGGAACGGAAATTGTGGATCTCAGTGAGAGGATGTCAGGATGCTGCATTAAATACGAACAAGATACAGACGCAATGGAAAATTCGATAAGAAGACTATATACGGCCATATCCATAAGTCAAACCGTTGAAGGAATAATTGGCAGAGACCCCTTATGACAGTAACGCATGAAAGGAATGATACAAGTATGAATAGCAATTTCTGCATGGTTTACAGGAAGTTGAACAGTATATTGAAGCAAGGCGGCAAGGCGGTTGTCGTATCTGAGTTGAAGAGCGGTGTCAAAATCGTCATTGATGGAGAAACGCTCCTTTCGGGTGAGTTTGAAAAAGGGGAAGCTGCCGCTTTTGTAAATAGTGAAATATTCGCTTTGGTAAGGGAAGCACTGATAACAGGCAATCTCAGATATATGGAAGATGCAGAAGGGTGTAAATATCTTATGGAGCCATACTTTCCATCTCCCAGGCTGATTGTCTTCGGCGCAGGCCATATTGCAAAGCCACTGGCCGAATTCGGTGCAAAAACAGGTTTTTTAGTCACTGTAATTGATGACAGGCCGTCATTTGCCAACATCGGCCGTTTTCCAGAAGCTGAAAACGTCATCTGTGAAAGCTTTGATAAGTGTTTTGACCAGATAAAGCTTAATATGTCGGCTTTTGCTGTAATCGTTACAAGAGGGCACAGGCATGATATCGACTGTCTCAGACAGGTCCTGAAATACAACACTGCATATACAGGAATGATCGGATCAAAACGCCGCGTCAGGGGAGTGCGGGAACATTTGCTGGCGGAGGGGTACGATCCTCAGAAAGTAGCCAGTGTTAATGCTCCGATAGGTTTGGATATAGGAGCGGTTACACCTGAAGAAATCGCCATATCAATAATTGCACAGGTGATCAGCTTCAAGAGACTTGTCAGGACCAGTCAGGAGGATAATACGGCCATAAAAGTAAATTGGGCTGATTATGACCCTGAGGTACTTGAAGAGTTGGGAAATGACAAAGATGACCCGAAAGCGTTAATTACTATTATATCAACAAAAGGCTCGGTTCCACGGGAGGCTGGCGCAAAAATGCTTGTATGGCCGGATGGCAGGACAAAAGGGACCATTGGTGGAGGGTGCAGCGAGGGTGCGATCATCCGGACAGCCATCGATATAATCAGAAATGGAGGCTGCATTCAGGAGGAAATAGACATGACCGGCGATGTGGCGGAGGATGAGGGAATGGTTTGTGGCGGGACGATGCAGGTAGTTATTGAGAGAGTTTGATACCTGAGGTTGTTGAGAGAGTTTGATGCCTGTGGTTGTTGATAAGGTCTGATGCAGTAATTGCAGAGAGGTTTATATGGAAAATAATAAGTCACATTTTTCTGGCTTTCATGACCTGATGGGTTTTCGTGTACGTGAAATACTTCTTGTTTCAAATACGTACGATGCTTTTGTGCTTGAAGAGGACGGGCGTTTGTCTGAGAAAATCTTCAGTGAGTACCTTGACATGCAGCTTCAATTTGTACCCAGGATTCAGAGGGCTTCTACAGCAGAAGAGGCATTTTCTGAAATGCAGACAAAGACTTACGATCTGGTCATTGTCATGTTCAGAATCAAGGACATGGATCCTCTGGAATTCGTAAGAAGAATAAAGGAAAAGTATCCGCGTATATACATAGTAATGCTGACATATGAAACCATCAGCGAAGAGATTACGGCCAGGGTTAAGGAAAATGGAGCCATTGATAAAATCTTCTACTGGTCGGGTAACAACAAGATTCTGCTTGCCATAATCAAGTATGTCGAAGACCTCGGGAACATAGAATCGGATAGTCGTCAGGGCGTCCAGGCGATTTTGATGGTCGAAGATTCGCCGGTCATGTATTCTCACATACTGCCCCTGATCTACATAGAATTGATGAAGCAGACAAGCTATCTGATATCACAGGGAGTAAACAGTCTTCACCGTCTCCTTAGGATGAGAGCACGCCCGAAGATACTTATGGCTGAGACTTATGAAGAAGCAGTGGACATACTTGAGCGTTACAGAAAGAATCTGTTGGGTGTGATTTCCGATGTGGCCTATCCAAAGGATGGCGTACATGATCAGGAGGCAGGACTGAAACTTGCCCTGAAGGTCAGGGAAGTGTACCCATCACTTCCCTTCGTAACATATTCGAATGAGAATGGCAACAGACAAAAAGCCCAGGAATTGGGGCTGAGCTTTCTGGACAAGACCTCGCCCAACCTGAATCTTGAATTGAGCAGGTATATTTCCGAATACTATGGCTTTGGTGATTTTATTTTCAGGTATCCGGATGGCAGGGAGATTTGCAGGACTTCCAAAGTAAGTGAATTTGAAGCAGTAATCAGGAGTCTCCCGGAAGAAAGCCTGATCTTTCATACGATGGGTCATCATTTTTCCACCTGGTTTTATGCAAGGACCGAGGTAAAGATAGCCGAAGAGCTCGAAGCTATTGAAGATTCCGGGAGCACTGATGCCGACTGGCTCAGAATGTCTATACTGGACAGAATCAATAAATATTTCATAAGCATACTTGAAGGAAATATCACAGATTTCGGGTTATCCAAGATGACCATGGAGAACTCCTTCATCAAACTCGGGAGCGGATCCATCGGTGGGAAGGGAAGGGGCATAGCTTTTTTCAACTCGATCCTGCATAACAACAGCAGCCTGCAGAAGTTCAAGGGCGTAAGAATTAAAACGCCCCACAGCTTTGTGATATGCAGTGAAGTATTCGAGGAATTCATGGAGCAAAATGACCTGCAGGAAATGGTTTTGAAAACCGATGACGTGGATGAGATAAGCAGGCACTTTCTTGCTGTAGATCTACCGAATAAAATCAAGGATGCACTTAAAACCCTTGTTGAGGAAGTGGATTATCCTCTTGCAGTCCGTTCCTCAAGCATACTTGAAGATTCACACGCGTTGCCCTTTGCAGGGATATACAGCACATATCTGCTGCCTAACAGCCATCCCGACCCGGCAATACGGCTGGAACAGCTGTCAGACGCTGTACGACTGGTATATGCATCAGTGTTTTTCCCACCTGCAAAAAGATACATCAGTAATTCGGATATGAGGATAGAGGATGAGAAGATGGCAATCCTGATACAGGAGCTTGTCGGACAGAGACATGATGATGTGTTTTATCCGTCAGTTTCCGGAGTGGCACAGTCATATAACTTTTATCCGATGGCTTATCTCAAGCCTGAAGATGGTATGGCAGGGATTGCGCTTGGACTGGGAAAGGCTGTAGTAGAGGGCGAACAGGTTTATCGTTTTTCCCCTGCCAGTCCAAACAGAAACCCGCCTTATTCATCTCCGTCGGAATTCCTTAAGAAATCGCAAAACCAATTTTATGCACTCGATATGAAAAATCCATCTGTCAGAATCTGTGCAGACCAGTCTTGCACTTACCGTATTTCAGACCTGGAAAGGGCTGAGAGTGATGGCGTTCTAAGGTATGTCGGAAGCACCTATTCAAGGGAAAATGATATGATTCTGGACTCTCTGGCGATTCCGGGACCGAGGCTGGTGACATTTGCACAGATACTGAAATATGGGCTGTTTCCATTGCATGAGATATTGAAGGAGCTTTTTACAGTACTTAAGGATGCATTAGGTTCAGATATAGAGATAGAGTTTGCAGTTAATATTCCTGAAGTCAAAGATAAGGATGTGGAATTCTATTTCCTGCAGGTAAGGCCTATGGTATCAGACCGGGAATTTATGCAGGTGGGGATGGAAGGAGCGCAACAGGAAGATGTTTTGTGCAGCAGCAGCCATACAATAGGAAATGGTGTATTCAGTGATCTCAGGGATGTGATTTTTGTAGATCCTGCTGCTTTTGGAACAATGGATACAAGGGAGATTGCGGGTGAAATCGGTGAACTGAACCGGATGCTGTTTGAGGAAGGCAGAAGGTGTATATTGATAAGTATAGGAAGGCTTGGAACATCTGATCCATGCCTGGGGATTCCGCTTGACTGGTCGCAGATGTCACAGGCGAAGGTGGTACTTGAGGTGGATACGGATAAGCTGCAGGCGGACCCGTCTTTGGGGAGCCATTTCCAACATAACCTTGTTTCCCTGCGAATGGGATATATGCATATAGAAAACCGTAAAACCTCCGAATTTATTAATTGGGACTGGCTCAAAAGCATCCCGGTGTTAAGGGATACCAGGCATGTCAGGCATCTGCGTTTCGATATGCCGTTAACTGTTAAAATCGATGGCCGTACCAATAACGGAGTAATATTGAAACCTGGTGTTTTGTAACACTTCATTCTTGTTTATTATTTGTAGTGTTACAAATACACTTCCTTGATGTTGTGGCCTGCATATACTAAAGTTTTAACTGTTAAAGGCCACATGTGTTTTGTAACACTTCATTCTTGTTTATTATTAAATGAAACTAATTAGAATATAGTGGAAATAAACTGCAAGCTATCCTTCGTGATATTGCATTCAAATAATGAATTAAAGTAAAATATGAAGGAAATTATGCAAATTGTACATTTGCATAATTGTTTTTGCAAAATAAATATTTCCATCATGCAAAATCCCATTGACAAGGTTCACCAGCGTACATATAATAAACTCAAATGTCATAAAAAAGTCTAATATCTGTCTCCTGAGCGTATATAGTGCATATCTGCACTATACTATATTGCTTTGTTCTGTTTTTTCTAATTCAAAAAACGTAAAGGGGGAAAGATAATGTCGGAAATCAAATCAGGATCTCAAAAAACCCAGCTTCAACGTGGTATACATCCCTGGATGGCAAACCTTATCGCACTCGGAGGTATCATTGGTTCCTGCTATTTCATTGGCTCAGGATACTTAATAGCCGAGCTTGGTGTAAGTGCTGCCTTTGCTTTTATGATTGGTGGCCTGATTATCTGGGTGGTAATGCAGTCCTTTGCAGAATTGCTGGTTAATGTTCCACGACGCGGAAGTTTTGTCAGTTACTCAAGGGAATTTATCAGCCCGATATGGTCGGTAGGGACAGGTTGGAGTTATTGGTTCAACTGGGTTGCGTATGTGCCGTCAGAGGCCGTCGCAGGTGGTATCATCATGACAGCGCTGTTTGGAGAAATACCATTTCTTGGTGCATATACCGGTGCAGTGTGGGCATTCATATTCCTGACGATAATTACCATAATTAACCTCTCTCATGTAGAAAATTTCGGGTTTATCGAATCCATTCTTGCATTACTGAAAATCACAGCAGTAATAGTTTTTTCAGTAATAGCATTGTTACTCGTATTGGGAGCATTTGGAGGCTCTCCGGTAGGCACGAGCATCCTTTTCCCCAGCGGTAAGGCAAATTTTGGCGAACTCTTCCCATCGGGTGTTTATCCTCTGTTTGGATACCTTGCAATAATTCTTGTTAATTTTCAGGGCTCTGAAATCGTCGGACTCGCTGCTGCTGAGACCCGTGACCCCGAAAAAACAGTTCCCAAGGCATGCAGACAGGTTACTTACCGTATCCTGGGTATATTTGTTATTCCGATAATTTTCCTTGTACTTATTCTGGCCCGTACTGATTCTGGTTTAGATGGGTCAATGTTTGCTGCGGCTCTCGATAATTATGCAACAAGCCTTGGGCTTCCATGGCTTCACTGGATTGCGGCTGCCTTCGCAGTAGTTGTCCTGACAGCAGCTTTCTCATGTGCGAACTCTGGAATGTTCGGTACGGTTCGTTCGATGTACGCTCTTTCTCTTGAAGGGCTTGCCCCAAAATTCTTCTCAAAGCTCAATAAAAACGGTGTGCCGAAAACTGCAACCATATTTACTCTTATATGCTGCTGGATAGCGCTTATAATAAATGTATTCGGTACCGAAGATGCATATCTTACATTACTTTCAATCTCAGCATTTACTGGAGCGATATGCTGGATATCCATATGTCTTTCGCAGGTTATTTTCAGAAAAAGAGTTCTTGCGAGGGGTTATACCGTGAAGGATATCAAATCACCGGCTCCTTTTGCACCCTGGCTACCACTTATTATCGGTGTCGGCCTTGAGGCTGTAGGACTTTTGCTCATGCTCGGCGATCCCCGGGTATTCTTCCAGGGAGGTGGTTTCTCCGAATATCTTGCAGCAGCCGATCCTGTTATGCAGAAAGCTTTCCTATTCTCGATCGCGGCACTGGTCATACCCATGATAGTGTTTGTAATTGCCAAATCAGCGGGTAAGGTAAAACTTTCCACTAAATTGGAAGATGGTGAGAAAACATTTGACGAGCTGTTCCCTGCTAAGCTGAAGTCTGCAGTTCCTGTTGCTCCGGCAAAGTCGGATAAAGAGCTGGATACATAAAATAGATCTGTTTGATAATGTTAACAGCGGGGACCATCAGCCGGTCTCCGTTGTTATTTTTTATGGAGTTGCTGATCGAAAACAGCCCAAAAGCCCTGTTTTAGGAGCTTTGTGTTAAAGTGACAAATAAATTAGTCTTTCTGCACATATACAGAGTAATAAAAATATGACAGATTATATATAATAGAATTCGTGTATTCTATCATATCAAACCAGCAATGACTATTGGTTTTAATTAGGATAGTCTTTTATCAAAATACGCAGCAAGCTTGAAGCAGATCGTACTGCTATCAATGAAGGCTTGATTTGGTTACAACGGCGTAATCAATTGCAGCAGTTACAGTATAAACTTGTTTTTGTTGAGCTTTTACAAGAATCAGCTGCAGATTTATCGGGAAACCGATGTTTCTGAATTTTATTGATGACGGAGGAATTGAAAACTTAAAAGACAAGCAAAGGGGCTCTTAGGACCAATTATGACATTTTTGGTACTAATCTATTTATCCCGATTATTAATCTGTTTTATTTTTGAGTATTGATTTATTTTACATTTAAGGAGATGTTATAATGCAGCCCGATAGAAAAAAAGCATTACAGGAAGCCCAGAAGGTTTGTGACTGGATATTGAAAGACAGCCTCACCAAAGATGATAAAGATACTATGGTGAAGGAATCAATTGCTAATTTTAATGAGCATGTCAATCCAGGTTGGCTGAAATATAGGAAATCCGTGTCAACCAACGAAGCATTCGTTGAATGGGAAGATAGTGCAGAAACGTTCAAGGATGTATACGGAACAGAGTTCATTGACTGTCTTGGCGGATTCGGCATCTATATGTCCGGACACAGGAATCCTGACATTGTAAAGGTCGTTCAGGCACAGCTAAACAGATATGCATTACATAGCCAGGAGCTGGTTGACCCCCTCCGCGGATATCTTTCCAAGATAATGGCATTGATTACACCCGGAGATCTTAAGTACTCCTTCTTCTGCAACGGCGGTGCTGAAGCGAATGAAATGGCACTCAAACTGGCAAGACTCGCGACAGGTAAAAAATACTATATATCCACTGTAAACGGATTCCATGGTAAATCATATGGAGCACTCTCCGTCTCAGGAAAATATACTTACAGAATGCCATATTTGCCAATCATACAGGGCGTTCAGCACGTAGAATTCGGAAACGCTGCTGCAGCAGAAACAGCAATCAAAAACCTCATAGCTACCGGTGAATCCGTAGCGGCTATGATAGTTGAGCCTATACAGGGCGAAGCAGGTATCATACTTCCACCTGAAGGTTATCTCAAAGAGTTGCGCGCAGTTTGCGACAAATATGATGTTCTTCTCATATTTGATGAAATACAGACCGGCCTCGGCAGAACGGGCTATTTCTGGGCTTGCGAAGCTGAAGGTGTTGTACCGGACATCCTTGTATTCGGTAAGGCTTTCGGAGGCGGCATAATGCCTATTACCGGCATAATCGCTCGCCCGCACCTCTGGACCGAGGAACTTCAGGACAATCCATGGATACTCGGATCACCTACTTTCGGCGGCAATCCACTGGCATGCTCGGCAGCAATTGCAAACATGAAATTCATGCTTGAGACCGACCTTCCTGCACAGGTCCTGAAAAAAGGTGAATACCTTATCGGCAAACTTAAGGAACTCCAGGCGAAGCACAAGATCATGGTCGACATCAGAGGCAGAGGTTTCCTTATTGGTATTGAATATCCTTCGCCGGAAATCGGCTGGGCGGTATCGAAGGGCTGGTTCTCACGCGGTGTCATGACCGGAGGAACCCTTAACAATTCAAAGACAGGCAGGATAGAGCTTCCGGGCATAACCTCCTATGAGACTATGGACAAGATCATCAAGCTGCTCGATGAAACCCTTACAGAAGTTGAGGTTGAATTCGGGTATTAAAACAAAGTCAATTAATAACCGAAAAACAATAACTAAAAAAACCAAACATTATAAAGAAAAGACCTATCCAAAGCGATAGGTCTTTTCTTTACCCATATCCATATGTGCGTTTCTCACAAGTTAAGCTGTAAGTTTATGGGGAAGGTTGAGAAGATATAACATCGGATTCCTTCATCCGCATGGTTACCGGCAGCTCAACGGCTGTTATAACCACAATCAGAAGCATTGGCAATACGATTGAACCGGTTGCGCTGTTAAGGGCTTCAAACAGATAAACAAACAGAGCTCCGGATATCTGACCCATCAATAATATTAATCCCAGGGACGTTCCCTCCTGAGCCGGATATGCGACTTCAGCACCATGCTGGAACAGGATGGGGGCGACACCCATTATTGAAAAACCTGCTATACCTGCTATTATCGCTACCGGTATGAAGCTTTCGATAAAGGTAAAACCCAGATAGACGGGTATCAGAAGCGCTATTGCTCCAATGAAGAAAGGGGTCCTTCTTCCGGCTTTGTCAGAAATTATGGGAAGTATGACTGCTCCGAACACTCCTGCGACAACAAATACAGCGCCTACTATTCCGGATTCTACAGCGGATATTCCCCTTGGAGCAAGTATGGATTCAATTACGGTCAATATCGTATTGAATACACCAATGGATATGAAACATACTATAAGAACCAGTACAAATGACCTGTTGGTGAAAAGCTTCCTGACAGCAGCAAGACTCAGGTCTTCTTTTATGGCTGTCGGACCTGGCGGCGGAACGGTCGGGCGTTCCCGTGTAAAAATGATAGAAATCAAAGCCGAAACAGTGGCAATGATGGCAAAAACCAGGAACAACGCAGGTATACCGGAGCTTTCAGCAAGAGCAGGTGCCAGGAGCATTGGAACTGCAAAGCCTACATACTGGGCCATTGTCAGTATACCCGCGGCTGTAGAACGTTCGGAAACGGGAAACCAGTTTGCAGGTACTTTAGTGGATATATTAAGCAGGAAGGGTTGACCTGCGGCAATTATGAATTGAGTGATAAGTACCATGGTGAAGTTGTCTGCAAAGAAGAATCTTGCAAAACCAAAAACTGCTGTTATGCCAGATCCAATAATCAGTGACAGTTTGAAACCGAATTTGTCAATCACCCATGAGGCGGGAAAGGTAAACAGTATAAACATAATCATATAGCTCATAGAGAATAAAGCGATACTCATACCGCTTACGCCGAAGAAACCTTCGGCAAGGCTGGAAACAGGTGCCAGGGACAGCCACATCATTTCCGTTGAGATGATGGAGGGTAGGATCGCCAGCAGGATTACCCATCTGTACGCGGATACAGCTCCGGTTCCGTCAATTTTGATCTTAGTCATTATGATCCCCCATTCAATTCTTTTATATGGTTATTTCATTTTGCCTGTTTTGAATACCTGCTTAAATAAATATGACGCATCAGCCTGCATTCGATGGGGTTTATAGGTTTTGCCCCTTTAAACAGCGACGCTCCAATTAAAGCTCTGCAGTTTTTATCAACGATCATGCCAACGGCCTCTGCGTCCCATTTGGAGCTGCCGCAGCACAAAGCTCCCATATCCTTTATCATTACGGCTGATGATTTTTTCAGGGCAGCAGAGATTTTTACAACATCATTGTCAACGATATCGACTGAGATGCCTGCAATCTGTGCGAAGTCGTCCAGTAAAGGCTTCAGCTTTTTGATACCTGAATTGGAAACGGCTTTGATATCGGGGGTGGAGTTATGTATTATGTAATTGATATCCTTGTGATTTTTGTGATCATTAATAATCTTTTCGGATAATTCATTTATACTTTTATTTACCGCAGGATCTTCATTATTGCCGGTGCTTGAGCAACTGCCGGTGTTTTCCCCCAATAGCCTTGACAGTGCTGACAGTCGCATGCTATCCCAGTCGAAACTTTTCTGACCACTGATTTTCAAATATCGATTTGAGATAAAGCCTTCATATGAATCCTCAAGCTCCTTTGCAGCCTGAAAAGCTTCATCTGCATCCTTACCAAAGCAAAGGGCTCCATGATTCTTCATTATCACAGCCTGACCTTTGGAAATCAATAAGGCTTCAGCAACCTTACGCCGAAGTTTCTTTGTCCCGGGTAGCCCATAGCCGGTGCAAACCACCTCACCGCCGAGAAGCTGGGAAGCACCCGGCAGCTGTATCACATCCAGTCCAAAGGTGCTCATTGCCGAAGCATTATCCTGGTGCGTGTGAATAACAAAATTGATACCGGGGTGAAGCCTGTAAACCTCTGCATGCACCCCTTTTTCCGACGAGGGCTTGATGTTGCCGTTGTAGCTCAAATCAGAGATATTCACCTCAACGATATCATCGGGCGTCAATGTCAGGTAATCTCTTCCACTGGGTGTGATTGCAAATCTGTTTTCATTTATCCGGCAGCTTACATTACCCCAGGTCCGAGCGATCAGTCCCGACCCGACCAGCCTTATCCCTGCCTGTATTACGCTTTTCTTTGCATCAGTTTCAGTCATTTAAGCCTCCGTTACGCCTTTATCGATACATTGTCGAACACTTTATCAAACCTCTCAAGAACATCTCCGATCATCTCATCCGTATATGCCGCGCTGGTATAAAGCCTGCTTCCGGCAAGTGTAACAATGCCTTCCGCCATATATGCGGCACCCATGTGCTCCATCTCCTTTTTCCTGAGAGAGGTTTCCTTAAGTACAGAGGGTATTTTCCACGGACGTGACCAGTTTATTGAAAAATGTACTGTTCCGACAGTCTCCAGATGACAAATGGATCCCTGATTGAAGGCAACAAACGGAAGGTCATGCTTTTCAATCAATTTCTGAAGGCCATTAATCAGTTTGTCACCCATCTGACCTGCTTTCTGTGCAGCATTTGTCTTCTCGATTTCACAGAGTGTATAATATCCTGCTACGCAGCTTAATGGATTGGCTGCCATAGTACCGCCTATAAGAGCTTTTTTATGCTTGTCACCCGACTGTATTCCGGCGGCAAGGTATTTCATGTATTCCTTTTTCCCTCCAAGACCGCCTGCTCCGGGGTAGCCTCCAGCAACGACCTTGCCGAATACCGTAAGATCTGGTGTTACTCCGAAAAATCCCTGTGCTCCGGCCATGCCTACCCTGAAGGCTGTTACTACTTCGTCGAATATGAGAAGTGCACCGTATTTACGGCAAAGTGATTCAACTCCCTTGTTGAAATTAATATCTACAGGCCGGGTGCCGCTTTCAGGACCGAGAGGTTCAATTATGACTGCAGCTGTACCGCCCCGCAGCGTATTTATCCGGAGCTTTTTCTCCAGGTCATTAAGATCATTTGGGAAAAACTCCTGGGTATTTCTGAAACAAAAACGAGGAACGCCATGGGCCTGGGTCCACTTGGAACCGGGGATACGTATGCCGTATGCCAGCTGGTCACTCCAACCATGGTAAGCTCCTCCCATCTTTATGATATACTTCTTATCCGTAGCAAGGCGTGCAACCCTTATAGCCGCCATGCAGGCTTCAGTGCCCGATCCCAGCATCCTGAACATCTCTACGGTTTTAATGCTGTCAGATATTTTTTTTGCGAGCTTATATTCGAATTCATGGAAAAGACCTGTAGAAGGTCCACAATCATTGAGCAGTTCGATGACTTTGCTGCGCACTTCGGGCGGATTGCTCCCAAGGACGGTGGGCCCACCGGCTTGCAAAAAATCATAGTACCTGTTTCCGTCAATATCATAAAGGTATGCACCTTCTGCTTTTGTAAATACGAGGGGGAAGGGATGATTGAATGCAAGATTGTGCTGAACGCCCCCGGGAATGATGTTTTTTGCCTCATTTATCATATCCCTCGAGCCGGTGCATTTTTTTCCGTAGTATTCTTCTTCATAGTTTTTTAATGCGATGGGGTTGATAGTGTAAATTGGTTTTTTTATTAGTTCATCCAGTTTCTTTGTTACCGAAGTGGCATTTGGATACTCAGAAATAGAATAATTGCTTTCCATGACAACGACCTCCACGATAATTATTATCGACTTTTTATATAAATACAGTGAGTGAACGTTCACTCATTAATTTGAGTATATCACTTCAAGCTTAAAAGTCAACAGAGTACAATTGAAGCTTATGAAAAAAGATGGTAAAATATTTAAAAGTTTGTAGATGACTTCAGGAAGGAATACCAGAGGATGCTTTTTGAATTTACTATAGGTATGCAAAAGATAGATTTTGCTTCAGTAAAAATTAATGTAAGACAAGCTGTTCGAGCGGTCATAATTAAGAATGGTAAAATATTAATGATCCATTCCGTCAAAGGGGATTATAAATTCCCAGGCGGTGGGATAAAGATAAATGAATCCCACGAAGATGCTCTGGCAAGGGAAGTAAGGGAAGAGACCGGATATGTAATCAAAAGGATAATAAATAAAATCGGGTTAGTGACAGAGAGAAATATCGATGCATATCATGAAAATTACATATTTGAAATGCATTCATACTATTATCTTTGCGAAGTAGCCGTAAACCAGGGAAAACAGGAATTGGACGCTTATGAAGCAGAATTGGGATTTGTTCCGCAATGGACGGATATAGATTTTGCGATATGCAATAACGACAGCCTTCTTGAAAAAGGGAAAAGTGACATCAGCCGTTGGGTAAAAAGGGAAACTGCAGTCCTGCGTGAACTCAAGAAAACAGATTTGTTATGATATCGTATCAATAAATTTTGTCCATCTTATGAATTAAGGAAAATAAGTTGAATTAAGAAAGCTAAATTCAACTTATATAATTGCAAAAAAATTTCAATATGATAGAATATGAGTGAACGTTCACTCACTAAAATGAGAGGTGAAACCCATTGATATCATATAAAGATTCCTTCAATAAAATTTCACAGGATAAACAGAAGACAATAATAGACTCAGCAACAATAGAGTTTGCTGAACATGGCTTTGACAGTGCGAACATCAACAGCATCGCCCAAAAAGCCGGTGTCAGCGTCGGCTCGCTTTACAAATATTTCGGCAATAAAGAGGAATTATTCCTTACTATAGTCCATATCGGCGTTATAACTCTTAAGAATGTCCTTGAAGAAATAATACACTCCGAGGAAGGCTTGCTGGAGAGGGTTGAACGGATCCTCAGGGCGATACAGTCACATTCACGCAATAACGTGCATCTGACAAGGCTATATAATGAAATGACCACAGAAAACCGTTCAGAACTTGTCTGGAAGATGGTATCGGATATGGAAAGTGCCACGGCGGGTTTGTATGCTTCATTAATAAGTGACGCAAAGGAAAAGGGACTGGTGAGGAAGGATCTTGATGCAGGGATGTTTGCCTTTTTCCTGGATAACCTTTTCATAATGTTGCAGTTCTCATACTGCTGTGAGTATTACAAACAGCGGATGATGTTATTTGTCGGTGACGATGTATTCGAAAAAGATGATCTGTTGGCGGAGCAATTGATGAAATTCATAAAAGGCGCTTTTTTGGCCGGTGGAGAATGATCATGCCTGTTCATATTATTGCTTATGATGTTGGAACTACAGGTATAAAAACCTGTGTATTTGAGATTTCTGATACAATCAAGCTTGTAGCCTCAGCAATGGAAGGCTATGGGCTTTTTGTCACTGGAAACGGGGGCGTGGAGCAGGATCCCTGTGACTGGTGGAATGCCATGTGCAGCACAACCCGAAGGGTGCTGGATGAAAACGGTATATCTGCACCAAGTATCAAAGGAATTTCATTTTGCTCACAAATGCAGGGACTGGTGCTGGTTGACAGTGATGGCATACCTGTCAGGAGAGCGATGAGTTATATGGACCAGCGGGCGGTAAAGGAATTGAAAGCAGGAATTGCCAACGGATTGCAGGTTGCTGGGGCAAATGTATGGAAGCTGTTTCGGTCTCTTGTGATAACCAGGGCGGTAGCGGCAAGTGTCAAGGATCCTGTCTGGAAATACAAATGGGTTGAGGGGAATGAACCGGAGGCATTCAACAGGGTCTACAAATGGCTGGATGTAAAAGAGTACCTCATATCCAGATGTACCGGCAGGTTCGTCATGACTGAGGATAGCGCTTATGCGACACTGCTCTATGATACCCGGAATGGCAGGAAAGGCTTCAGCAGCGAGTTGTGCAGGATGTTCGGAATAAATATGGGACACCTGCCGCAAATCATAAAAAGCACCGATATTGCTGGAGGCCTGACAAAGGAAGCGGCCGGGATGCTCCATCTGCCGGAAGGAACTCCTGTTTTCGGGGGAGGTGGCGACGCCTCTCTCATTGGAATAGGCGCAGGGGCAGTTGAACTGGGAAGCACACATATTTATTCAGGTACATCCGGATGGGTATCTACAGTAGTCGGAAAACAGATTGTGGATACAAAGGCGATGATAGCCTCAATAGTTGGTGCAGACAGCAGATACTACAATTATTTTGCTGAGCTGGAAACAGCGGGAAAGTGCCTTGAATGGGTAAAGGATCATCTTGCACTTGATGAGATTGGTGTATATCTCGAAAAGAAAGAGGTATCAGATTCACAGGAAGGAATTTATAAAAGCCTTTACGATTATATGATGGAATCGATCAAAGACGTACCGGCGGGCAGCGGAGGGGTCATATTCACACCCTGGCTCCACGGAAACCGTTGCCCGTTTGAAGATCCCAATGTAAGAGGTATGTTTTTCAACATAAGTCTGGATACGGGGAAGACCGAACTTATTCATTCCGTCCTGGAAGGAATATGCTATCACTTGAGATGGCAGCTGGAATCACAGCAGAAAAAGGTCAGAACAACAGGACCTGTAAGATTTGCAGGTGGAGGTGCACTGGCGCCGGTTACGTGCCAGATGCTTGCCGATATTCTGGGAAGGGTAGTTGAGACCACGGATAATCCGCAGAATGTCGGATCTGTTGGAGCTGCAATTGTTGCAGCAATGGGACTGGGAATATTGAAGAGCTTTGATGAAGTCAAAAATATGATTAAAGTCAGAGACAGGTACAGTCCGGATATGGGGAATAAGTCTGTTCATGATGAATATTTCAAGGTTTTCAAGGATCTGTACGGGGATAATAAGAATAACTATGCACGTCTTAATGGACGGTGCTAAAGCTTGAATACCAAATAGAATTAAAATATAATAAGTAAAAACAGATATAACGCAAAAGAGAGGAATCTGTCATGCTGCCCGAATCACTTAAGAGACTCAAAGAAAGCATTTCATCCATCGTACTTGGCAAGGAGGATCAGCTGGAGCTCATGCTGGTCGGCCTCATTGCTGAAGGACATATTCTCATAGAGGATGTACCTGGCGTAGGTAAGACAATGATTGCAAAAGCCCTCGCAGCATCCATCAATGCCGGTTTCCACAGGCTTCAGTGCACACCTGATCTTACTCCGACCGATGTCACTGGGTTTTATGTGTTCGATCGCCAGAGTAACAGCTTCTCATTCCGTGCAGGTCCGGTTGTGACCAACATCCTGCTGGTGGATGAGATAAACCGTGCCGTACCCAGAACTCAATCCAGCCTGCTTGAAGCCATGGAGGAAAGGCAGGTTACTGTTGATGGCCAGACAATGAAGCTTCCGCATCCGTTCCTGGTCATAGCTACGCAAAACCCCATAGAGCATGAAGGTACATTCCCGTTACCTGAAGCGCAGCTTGACCGGTTTCTATTAAAAATATCCATGGGTTATCCTGACGCAAAAAATGAAGAACTCATACTGCTGACTCATGGCAGGGAAAATCCACTGTTAAAGCTTCAATCAGTAGCAGATGAAAAGGATGTTACAGAATGGCAGTCACTTGCAAACAATGTTTTTGTACATCCCTCAATAAGCAGCTACATAGTTGAGCTCGTCAGGGCAACTCGTAATCATCCTTCGGTTGCCTTCGGAGCCAGTCCAAGAGCAAGCCTTGCCCTTTACCGTGCAGTCAGGGCACTGGCGCTTTTGCGTGACCGCAAATATGTCATACCTGATGATGTCAAATACCTGGCCGGTCATGTACTTGCCCACCGTCTTTCATTAAAAAGGGAAGACCGGCTGAGGGGATCGGATGCGGGAAGTGTCCTTGCAGAAGTTCTGAATTCTGTTCCCGTTCCCGTTGAAATTGGCGGTGAATGAGCCCATGGATAATGAAAGAGGAATAACTAATGTAACCTCAATATACACTATGGTTTTCTTCAGGATTATTTTCATTATATCTTTCCTTTATCTTCTCAAGACAGGCAGCTATCTGCCTGCCTTTTACCTGCTCATCCTGATCCTGATATTTGAAGTTGCCGGACTTTGGTCAAAGCTGGGGCTGCACAAGCTGCATACCCAATCAATACTGCACCCCTGCAGGATGTTTCCTGGAGATAAAGCAGAGCTTTCCATAGAGATTAAAAACGGGAAAAGGCTTCCAACCCTTCTGAAATGGACTCAACCTTTGTCTAAAATACTAAAGCAGGTTATAAAGGAAGGGGAGGCAGGAGCAGTTTCAAATGGAGAAATCGTGACGGGTAAGGCTTATCTCGGGCCCTTTGCAGAAATATCACGAGAATTGTACTTTACAGCACAGAAACGTGGTTACTATAAAATACCAGCTCTTCAACTGCAGTCCCGTGATGTGCTGGGGCTTTTCAACAGAGATTCATATGTAGAAAGCAAGCAGCACCTGGCTGTTTATCCGCGACTTTTGCCCTTGGACAGCATTGAATTCAAGGCTTCAGATTTCAGCGGCCTGAAAAGGGACAGCAGACCATACCTTTTTGATCCGATAATGTTTGTCGGGTTGCGTGATTATACTCCCGACATGCCGGCACGCTTCATAAGCTGGAAAGCAAGTGCCCACAAGGACCGACTGCTTTCCAAAATCGTAGAATCCTCATCAAGCCTCCGCATTTGCATTGCAATTGACGTGGAAGCATTCATGCTGCCCGAGCCAAGGGAGGAAGAATTTGAAAGGGCACTTTCCATAGCAGCTTCACTGGCTGTCTGGGCGGATAACTGCAGGATACCCTTTGGTCTGGTCAGCAATGCATCCATGACAGGAAAACATGGCAATGCGATCGTACCGGTAAACCGCAGCGACGACCAGGGCAGGCAGGTGCTTGAAGCTCTTGCGAGAGTAGAATTCAATACTTATGGCAGCCTGGAGGCTATTCTGAAGGCGGAAGCACTGCATATACCATGGGGAACCACCCTGATAATCCTGGGAGTGGAACGGCCCATCCTGATACCGTCCACTGTGAGGCAGGTCGTTTATTACGGGGGGGCGCAAAATGCAGAATAACAGCATATTACTTAAACTTTCACTGATATTTTCTGAAACCTGTTTTCATATAGTTTTCTATTATTCCATAATAACCGGGCTTTTAAAATGTGAAGCTTATATAAATCCTGTGTTTCTTTTCATACTTACTGGCGTCCTGACCATAATGAACATGTTTCTTTCAATGAAAAAAATGATGTTTATTACAATAGGCCTCATCAATTCTGCAGTGCTCGTATTTCTGTTCTGGCTTGCCTCCCTGCAGTCGGGGGTTTTCCTGTTCACATTCTCCGGGGATGCCGGTTCTATAGTGAACGCAGTCCTCTTCCAGCTGACAATGGTATGGCTCATTTTCAGATCGGTATACATAGCTTTTAAAAAGAAATCCTTCAATGTATTTGGTCATTTTGACCTGTTCATCTGCCTTACCTTCCTTTCATTCCTGATATCACACCTTTTGAAGGGAGCCATACCCGGTGGGACTGTATGGGTAATTATTGCACTGTTTCTAAATATATTTTCGTTGTATATATACAGCAATGCCGGTGAGGACAACAACCCGCTGGCTGGGTGGGTACTTGCGGCAGTAGTTGTTTTGATCATTTACCTTTCAAAAGGAAGTGATTCGTTGTTCCCGCACATTTCAGGAACTGCAGGCTTCCTGTATGATATTTTCGAAAAATCCTTCATGTTTATAATAGGTATTTTTGCGTATTTGATTTCAACAATGGTAAAGCTGACACAGAGAATGAGGTCCCCGAAAGCTGCAGAAGAAGGTGGGTCTGAAAATGCTGCAGCGGGTGGATTTGTACCTGCTGAGGAAGGGCCGGCGTGGCTTAATATAGTATTACAGATAGTCATCGGAATCGTAGTGGTCATATTTGCGATATTAATACTTGCCCTTCTTTACAGCTTGATAAGATGGATGATATCCAGGCTGCTGAAACGTACAGGGGGAGATGCCGTACAAGCTTCCTATGACCCTTTCGCTTACTGGAAAAGGTTGCTTGCATGGATTAAAGACAGGTTCGGAAAACTTGGGTTACCAAAGTGGATGGAATCACTGGCTGTCATTTTCCTGCCCCATAGGATGACAATACAGCTTGTTTACAGGCAGTTACTGCGTTGGGGTGCATTGAAAAGACGGCCAAGGAAGATACAGGAAACACCTTACGACTATTGTGAAAGGCTGGCGGTGTCCTTCCCGGAAGTAAGCGTGATAATGGAGAAAATTACGTCTTCTTATGTTGAATATAGGTATTATGAGAGTAGCCTTGCAGCTGGTTCAAACAAAATTGAAGATAAAACCGTTCTCAAGCTCAGGCTTATGCTTGTAAAGCTTTACTTATATGATATTTCACGCTTATTACGTATTTTATGCAGAATTCCTCATTTGATTTTGTACAGAATAAAGGCAGCGTTTCATAAATTTCATTAAATCCAGTGATGTATGTATAAGTAGTTATGTATTGCCAAAAAAGTTAGTCAAATATATAATAAGTATAAATAAGGAAAACAACAAATAAAAGCATTCGTATGATGGAAAGTCCCAGCGATCAGATAGTAAAGAAAATCTTATAATAAATCAAAACAGGAGGCTAATCATGTTAAAGAGGTTGTTTACAGCAGTACTTATTTCTGTAATGGTATTTTCGATGAATGTTTTCGCTGCAGATCTGCCGGAAGGAGTTCCGTCTTCGTTGGAGGCGCCTGCCATATCAAATCTTGAGCTACAGAAAACTGACGATGGGACTCCATATTTTCGTCTGGAATTCACAGTTCCACAGAGTATTCTGGACCTTGACATCGAAAGGCCTACCGATGGATGGACCAATATCGAAATCGACGGGAAAATTGACAATTCGGAATGGGGTGCCACCGGTGGCGGTGGAGGCCATCTGGACTCTTTCGCAACAGAAGAAACGGCTGTACCGGGCAAAGCTAATACATATTATATGACTCTTGATCTGGAAGACGAAGGTACAATGACAGAGACAGTCATAAATTCAAGGGTATATACTTACAGGGTGCGCTTTTCATACACCTATATCTGGGGAGACGGGCCGGGGGAATTTGATGATTTATCTTCTTCATGGTCAAATGAACTTGCCAGCAAATCCACCGCTTTTTATTCAGGAGCTTCTTCATGGGCTGTGACGGAACTTGACAAGGCACAGGAATATGGACTTATAACAGATCGTATCAAGAATAACATGTCAGGGAAAGTTACCAGGGAGGAATTTGCTGAAATCGCCGTTAAATTGTATGAAGCTTATACAGGGACAAAGGCAACTGCAGGAACGTCCAGTTTTACTGATACTACAAATCCGGAAATTCTTAAAGCTGCCAACCTTGGACTTGTACAGGGAGTGGGCAACAACCAGTATGCACCTGACAGGTTGGTTACCAGGGAGCAGATGGCTACAATCCTGCTTCGTGCGCTAAAGGTCCTTAACCCTGCTGAAGACTACTCTATTGCAGGAACTGCAGCTTTTGCCGATGACAAGCAACTGGAATCATATGCGCGTGATGGCGTCTATTATTGCGCAAAGGCAAAAATCGTAACCGGGGTTGGAAACAACATGTTCAGCCCAAAGGGTGATGCAACCCGTGAAATGGCTGTTATAGTATGCACCAGGGCATATGAATATTTCAGTAAATAAACTGACTACTAAATATTTATGAGGGCATAAAAAGATACGGGTGTTTGGCTGTTGCCATTCGCCCGTATCTTAGTTTATGAAGCTTTTATAATCGTTCAATAAGCCTTTATAATTTGAGAGGGCCATCGGCATGAATTCCGAAATGCTTTTCAAGTGCGCCAATGATTTCATCATGGCTATTCAGCAAGGTTTCCTCACAATACTCTCCGCGGTGGCGTCTGAGGATATTGCTGTCAATTGACAGGCTTCCGTCTGCAGTACGAAGATTCACAACGCGCTTGCTTTTAAAAAATGAGCCGGCGTTTTTTGAAGTATATTCGTTCATCACTATAAAATCCACCGGCTCGAAGGGTATCTCATAGAACATGAGTAAAGGTACTTTTACACCTTCGCTAAGTGAAAACATAATGGTGGAATGTTCCATTCGCTCAAACAGGAAGGACTTGCCGCCAATTTCCTGATAACCGGGTTCATCCAGACACATTACTCCGGGGCTTGGACCGCCAAATCCTACATCGCAAAAATAGCGAAGGCCTCCAATCGTTACGATTGTTGCCCGATGGGAAATGGGATGTAAATAGTCACTCATCCACAGTACTCTGGCGGCTATGGCAGAGCACTCAAATCCCAAACCTTGGAGCAGGCTCATAAACAGGCCGTTTAATTCAAAACAATATCCTCCCCGGTTCTTGATTACGATTTTATCAAATAAATCAGGAATACCCAGCTGGATATCACGGCCGAAGTCGTAAACATCAAGGTTTTCAAATGGAACAGCGAGTAAATGGGCTCTCGTAAGGGCTTCCAAAGTATTAACATTAATGTTTTGGATATCATCTGTAAAGCCTATCCTTTTCAGATATCCCGCAACATCAGGCAGGGGCTTGTAAAGGTCATCAAACACAGGTCTTCTCCTTTGTTATGCCAATAATATATAAATCTTAATTATGTAATTTCTTAGAGATTATTATATCACGATAATAGCCACTAATAAAACGTAGCAATTTCTTGTAAACAGTATATAATTAGGTTAAAATATAACGATATCAGAAAAAAACAGGATTTTTTGCAAATGAAGTGCCTTTATTGGAACAAATGGATCGGGAGGAATATAAATGGCTTCGTTAAATTCAACTCAAATAACGGTACTAAACTGGTTTTTCAACTGCCATAAAAATGGTGAGCTGGCTTCCTACAAAGGCTCCATACAGCATTTTGGCGAGGTGCTCAAAATTAGTGAACCAATGGATGTGCTGATGTCCTTGCTTAACATGGGATTGATCAGCATAAACAAGACCAAGTTTGAAGTATCGATAACAAAAGCGGGGATACAATATTTAGAAAGCATCCGCAGAAAATAACAAACAATTTTATGAAAAGGATAATGAATGATTGAATTAATCAGTAAATTAAATATGAATCCCTCCCTGGCGGTTGCCTTGAAAGCAGAAGGTATAACAACACCGACCGACATACAGGGGAGAGTCCTGCCGGAAGCGGTCCTTAACAAGGATTTGATAGCACAATCGGAAACGGGTACAGGAAAAACTCTTGCTTATCTTCTGCCGATATTTCAAAAGCTTGATACAACAAAAAGAGAAACACAGGCTATCATACTGGTTCCTTCTCATGAGCTTGCTGTCCAGGTGCAAAGACAGATAGAGAAGCTGGCTGCGAATTCTGAAATTAAAGCCACCTCTGCAGTGATAATCGGAAATGTAAACATCGAAAGGCAGATAGATAAACTTAAGGAAAAGCCGCATATTATAGTTGGAACAGCGGGGCGCATTGTAGAACTGATAGGGAAAAAGAAGCTTTCTGCCCATACTGCCAAGACAATAATCATTGATGAGGGTGACAGGCTGCTTGATGAAAACAACAGGGTCAGTGTACAAGCAATCATAAAAAGCACTTTGAAGGATAGACAGCTAATGCTCTTTTCTGCTACCATCAGTGCCGATACGGAAAAATTTGCCCGGACACTCATGAAGGATGCGGTTGTTATCAAGGCTAAGGCTGCCGCCATACCTGAGGGGATAGAGCATATTTGTTTTTTCGCAGAGCACAGGGAAAAGTTTGAGGTGCTTAAAAAGCTGGTAAGGATACTCAAGCCTGAAAAAGCCATAATATTTGTCCACAGACGTGAAGATGCAGAGATTTACAATGAAAAGCTGAATTACCATGGTATCGCAGCTGGAAGCCTTCAGGGACTGGGAATGAAATCAGACAGGAAAAAGGTGATGGATGATTTCAGAAGTGGCAAGATAAGTTGCCTGATAGCATCCGACCTTGCTGCGAGAGGCCTCGATATCCAGGGGGTTTCGCACATATTCAATCTCAACATGCCGGAAGAACCTGGAGATTATCTCCACAGGGTGGGACGCACGGGACGTTCGGGTAAAACAGGCCTGGCGGTATCGATAATAACCGAATCGGAGTACAGGACTGTCAAAAAGATTGAAAGCTCGTTAAAAATCAACTTTACGATAAAGAAATTAAGCAGGGGCGAAATCTTTGATTGCTGAGGCTGTTATTAAAAGCTGAAGCTTTTATTAAAAAACTGCGGTTTTTTATTAAAAAGCTGAGGCTTTTTATATATTACTGACGATAATGCCCCTTATCTTTTCCATAAGCAGCTTCTCATCATCGTTCTTATAGTCTTCAGGGTTAACGGGGCTGGATATGATGCATTCCACATTAGCCGGCTTGATTTTTGTCGCATTTTTGTTCATTACCAGACCGGAGTTTTTTATTGTTATAGGGATTATCGGAACTCCGGATTTGGTTGCCAGTCTGATTGAACCCCTTTTAAATTCACCGATTGTTATACCATCACCGAGCTTTCCTTCGGGAAACAGCACCATGGAACGGCCACCCTTCAAAATATCGATGCCCTGGTTGATGCACGCAAGTGACTGCCTTATGTTCCCCCTGTCCATAAAGACACAATCCAAATGCTTCATCCAGTTTCTAAGGATGGGGAATTTAAGAACCTCGACGATGGATATGAAGGCCATGCTTTTTGGGATAAAACCATGAACGATTGCGCTGTCGAGATGACTCTGGTGGTTGCACACAAAAAGAACAGGGCCTTCGGCAGGAATATTATCAAGACCTTTTATGTCTAATTTTGAGCCTGTTAAATAAAAAAGAAACCGGGTAAATCTTTGCGTATACTTATTTACGAAGGAAGCCTTATCTTCTGATCTTTTCTTTGAATCAAGGTATTTAACTTTAATAAGCATTGGACTGGTGAAAACCAGGTAAATCCATCCGACTGTGTGCCAAAGAATTGTCCGGAACATTTAAACACCTCGTATGGTAAATTAGTAGTTATAGTGTATCATCATAATTGCAAAAATTCAATGTCAGCATCATCATGCCCCAGGACTAACATTTTACCTGGTTTCGTCCATTCTCTTTTGCTGTGTACAGCATTTTGTCAGACATATTAATCAGCATTTCCGGAAGGTCTCTCGGTGAGGGAACTATTGAACTTACACCAACACTAACAGTAATATGATTTGATGATTTTGAGTACTCGTGAACAATTTTTAGTTTTTCTACACTTTCTCTAAGTTCTTCTGCAAGTAATAATGCGCCATTAATATCTGTTCCGGGCAGAACAATGGCAAATTCCTCTCCACCGTATCTTGCTACCAGATCAGTCCCTCTTTTCATTACCCTGAATAAAGCTTTGGCTACCTTTTTCAGACATTCATCTCCTGCCAGATGCCCATAATTATCATTAAAAGATTTGAAATAATCAATATCTGCCATGACAATAGATATTGGTAATCTCGTTCGTATCGCACTACGCCATTCATGCTCCAAAAACAGGTTGAACTGGCGTCTGTTGGGTATTCCTGTCAGGCCATCCAGTGTTGACAGCTTTTCAAGCATGTCTCTATGCTTTTTCAATTCAATATGATTCTTTATTCGCAATTTAACTACCATTGAACTGAATGGCTTGGAAACATAATCTATCGCACCGGCTTCAAGACCTCTTTCTTCGTCGCTCTCTTCATCAAGTGAAGTTACAAAAATGACAGGGATTTCACTGGTGACCGGATTCTTTTTTATTTTCCTGCAAATTTCATATCCATCGATCTCAGGCATAATGATGTCAAGGAGAATAAGGCTCGGCTTTTCAGAGAGTGCGATTTCCAATCCCCTTTTACCTGATTGTGAGTATAGCACCTCATAATCGGGACAGAGTATGTCGTTTAATATAGTAATGTTTAGAAGAGTGTCATCAATAATTAAAATCTTATCTTTTACATTATTCATATTAATTCCTCTATCATTATAAATTTAAAATTGTTGAATTGGATTATGTAAGAATTTGTATCAAACTGATAAACAATGTAATTATACCTATACGGATGAAAAAACGCAATGGGTGATACTGAAATGTAGGGTGGATACTGAAACTACGCATTGATTAATTTTGACAATAGTTATATGATATTATATGTCGGTAGTTTAGCAAGATATATATAAATTAGATAATAATGAGATATAACTAATACCATAATGGAGTTAAGAATGAACTGTAAGCGGTTTGAAATAGACAGTGAAATCAGACATGGAAACCGGAAGATTGAATCGATAGAGGCAGTTGAAGTTGATGATACTTTATTTGCGGTATTAACCAGATATAAGGAGTTTCTCAATATACAAAAGGATCAAATAAAGGAACTTGAGAAATTCAAAGAGCGTGAACTTGACGCATTTGCCCTTGGCGATGCCATATCGGACGGCATATGCATGGTGGACGACAAAGGTATAGTCACTGCGATAAACAAAGGCTATACGGAGATAACCGGATTAGCTGAAAAAGACATTATCGGGGAACACATCCAGACACTTATGGACAAGGGATACTTCAACCGCGCTGTTTCGCTTATGGTAATGCAGCAAAAGAAAAAAGTATCATCTCTTTCTACAATAAATCAAAACAATAAAAAAGTATTGATTACAGGCAAACCGTTCTTTAATGAGCAAGGCGAGTTCACACATTCAATCACAGTCATGAGAGATTTGACCGAGCTTATACATATAAGGGACAAGCTTGAAAAGGCTGAGAAGGAAAGTGAAAAATACCTCAATGAGCTGAATTATCTTCGCAATATCCACAGGGAAAACTCAAACATGATCGGTGAGAACCGTGAAATGCAGAAGCTTAAGGAACTTATAGGCTTTGTCGCAAAAACCGACACAACCATACTTATAACAGGAGAGACAGGCAGCGGTAAGGAGGTGGTCTCGCGAGAGATTCACAGCAGAAGCAACAGGAGCGATATGCCTTATATAAAGGTGAATTGTTCGGCAATACCTGAGACGCTCATCGAATCGGAGCTTTTCGGGTATGAAAAAGGTGCTTTCACCGGAGCCCTCAACAAGGAGAAGCTCGGCATGTTCGAGTTGGCCAACAAAGGTACCTTACTGCTGGATGAAATCAGTGAGATGCCATTGAATCTACAGTCAAAGCTTCTGAGAGTGCTTCAGGAGAAGGAAATTATCCGTGTGGGTGGAACAAAAAGCATCAAGCTGGATGTCAGGATAATAGCGGCTACCAATCAGGATCTTCAGGAATTGATCCACAAGGGTAAATTCAGAGAGGATCTCTTTTACCGCCTGAATGTTGTACCGATAAAGATTCCGCCATTAAGGGATCGGAAAGACGATATTCCGATATTGTCCAACGCATTCCTTGAGAAATTCAATTATAAATATAACAAGGAAAAAAGCTTTGACAGCATGGCTGTTCAGGCACTGGCCCAGTACGACTGGCCTGGAAATATCCGTGAGCTTGAGAATGTTGTTGAAAGACTTGTGGTGACGAATGACGAAAGACTTATTACGTATGATAATATTATCAATATAATCGGAAAGAATAAGCTTGTCACCGGGTTGACTTATGAAACCATGACATTGAAGGAAGCAGTTGACACCCTGGAAAGGGAAATGATAGAGGCGTCCATTCGCAAGTATGGCAGTACACACAAGGCGGCAAAAAAACTGGGAGTGACACAGCCGACAGTATCAAGGAAGGCAAAAGCACTGGGCATAAAATTAAACAATACAGATAATTAAATATAAACAATTAAGATAAATATTAAGAATTAAGAGGAATAAATATAAACGATACATATGATTGAAAATAAACGATGCGGACATGCATTATATGATGCGTAAATGCATCGTGTCTCAATCGCAGTAAAGAGTAGGCATGTGTGATAATGTTACACAAACAAAGTAAGAAGCAATACATAAATGTATCAGTGTGGACAAACTGAATATATAACAACAAATGGTGAAATTCTCTATAAGCGGTTTTATGTGCACGTTTCAAGGTTTTAGGGTAATTGCGGAGTTCTTGCGCAATCTTGGCATGAAAATTGCACTATAAAATAAATATGAATTAAAGAAGGAAACAGGAGGCTGTTTTATGAACAAAATAATCAGCGCAGAAAAAGCAGTAGAATTTATTAAAGACGGCTCCACTGTAATGGTCGGCGGATTCATGACGAATGGTACACCAATGATTCTAATTGACGCTATTGCAGAAAAGGGAGTCAAGGACCTTACAATTATCTGTAACGACGCAGGAACTCCGGGTAGTGGTACCGGCAAGCTGCTCTCAAACAAACAGATAAAGAAGCTCATCGCATCTCATATAGGATTGAATCCTGATGCAGCTAAGTTTATGAATTCTGGAGAAGGTGAAATCGACCTGGTTCCGCAGGGAACCCTGGCAGAGAGGATCAGGAGCGCCGGTGCAGGTTTGGGCGGATTTCTTACTCCTACAGGAATTGGTACCCTTATAGAGGATGGAAAGCAGAAAATGACGGTAAACGGCAAGGATTATCTGCTTGAGCTCCCATTGAAAGCAGATGTTGCAATCATCAGAGGCTCTATCGTTGACAAGCTGGGCAATGTTTACTACAGAGGTACGACAAACAACTTCAATTCCTTGATGGCAACTGCAGCAGACGTTGTAATCGTAGCTGCTGAAAAGATAGTTGAAGTCGGCGAACTGGAACCGCAATATATTCATACACCAGCTATATATGTAAATTACATCGTCGGAGGTGAAATATAATGGGAGAAAAGGAAATCATCGCTAGCAGGATTGCGAAAGAGCTTAAAGACGGATATTTTGTAAACCTCGGAATAGGACTTCCGACAATGGTTGTTAATTATGTACCCGATGACATCCATATCACCATGCAATCAGAAAATGGAATCCTCGGTATGGGCACCACATGCGCTGCAGGCGAAGAGGACAAGGATGTCATCAATGCCGGTAATCAGCGTGTCAATGTAAATCCCGGACACTGCTTCTTCAACAGTGCGGATTCCTTTGCAATGATCAGGGGCGGACATGTTAACATGACTGTACTTGGAGCACTCCAGGTAGATGAAAAAGGAAATATAGCAAGCCATATGGTACCCGGCAAAATGGTCCCCGGAATGGGTGGAGCCATGGACCTGATCGCAGGAGCAAAAAAAGTTATTGTTGCTATGGTACACACTGCAAAGGGTGAGCCAAAAATACTTAAAAATTGCAACCTGCCTTTAACAGCAGTGGGCAAGGTAAACATGATCGTAACTGAAAAAGCTGTTATTGAAGTAACACCTGAAGGCCTCGTGCTTACTGAGATATTGGAAGGTTCATCAATTGAAGACATATTGGCAAGTACTGAAGCAGACCTTATCATAAGTGAGAATTTGAAGAAATAAGTTTTTGTATGTTTGGTCTATGATCCTGTTTCTCTCAAACAGAAGCAAGGCATGGATAACATATATTCTATATTAAAATAGTAATGGAGGTATAGAAATGGTTAATGTTAGAAAAGACTTTGTTGCAAATCTGTTTTCGCTTGAAGGAAAGGTAGCTCTGGTAACAGGAGCAACAGGAGCTCTGGGAGGAGCTGTAGCCAAGGGATATGGATACCAGGGAGCAAAGGTCATGCTTACCGGCAGGGACGAGAAAAAACTGCAGGCAGCAGTTGAGGAATTTACTGCTGATGGTATTGATTGTGCATTTGTCGTAGGAGATCCCGCAAAAGAGGATGATGTTAAGCACATGATTGCAGCAACAGTTGAGAAATACGGTGAGCTCAATATTCTTGCAGCCTGCCATGGTTACAACAAAGCTGCGAACATCCTTGATCAGAGCGTAGAGGACTGGCAGAAGATCATGGATGCCAACACGAAGAGCATGTACGTACTCACCAAATATTCAGCAGAACAGATGGTTAAGCAAGGAAAGGGCGGCAAGATGGTCATCACTTCATCCGCTCGTTCGAAGATGGGTATGGCAGGCTATACCGGATACTGCACTTCCAAGGGCGGTGTTGACCTGATGGTACAGTCCCTGGCTTGCGACCTTAGTACAAAATACAAAATCAATATCAACAGCATTAACCCGACAGTGTTCCGCAGCGAACTTACCGAGTGGATGTTCCACGATGAAAATGTATACCAGAATTTCCTGAAACGCCTGCCTATCGGTCGTTTGGGTGAACCGGAAGATTTCGTCGGCCTTGCTACATTCCTTGCTTCAGACGCTTCAAACTTCCTCACCGGCGGTAATTTTGACGCAACCGGCGGATACTGGGCATGCTAATTTAACGGAGGTGTAGTATGAAGGAAATTAAAAATGTTGTGATATGCGGTTCCGGTATGATGGGCAATGGACTTTGCCAGGTTTTTGCTTCAGATGAAAGCCTTACAGTGACATTGTGCACCAGAAGTGTCGCAAACTCAAATGCATATGAAGGTATCAGGACAAACCTGAAACCTTTCGTAGAAAAAGGTATTTATACTCAGGAGTATGCAGACAAGCTTGTTTCCAGGGTTAAGCTGACTGATAACAGGGCTGAAGCTGCGAAGGATGCGGATTTCATAATCGAATGTGTTCCCGAAGTTATGGCTATAAAACAAGATCTGTTTGCAGAACTTGAAAACTATGCTTCACCCGATTGCATATTCGCAACAAACACTTCAGTTATGAGCCCGACCGAAATTGCTTTGAAGACAAAAAAGAAGGACAGGGTCATTTGCGCACATTTCTGGAATCCGCCATATCTGATCCCTCTGGTAGAAGTTGTTAAGGCTGCTGAAACTTCCGACGAAGTTATGAACAGCACCATGGAGCTTCTGAAAAGGGTAGGCAAGCATCCTATATGGGTTAACAAGGATGTTCCGGGTTTTGTTGCAAACAGGCTCCAGCATGCACTTTGGAGGGAAGCTATATCTATCGTTGAGAGAGGTATTGCAGACGCCCAGACTGTTGATGAAGCCCTGAAATTCGGACCTGGACTGAGACTGCCACATCTGGCACCTATTGAAAATGCCGATATGGTAGGCCTTGACCTCACGCTTAATATTCACAACTATATTCTGCCACATCTTGAAGACAGTCATGAGGCTTCACCACTGTTGAAAGAAAAGGTGGCAAAAGGTGATTTGGGCTTCAAGAGTGGAAAGGGCTTCCAGGAATGGACCCCTGAAAAGGCTGCTGCTTCAAAGAGAAGCCTTTCGGAGTACTTGATAAAGGTTCTTTACAATAAGTAAAGGTAACAAATAATACTAAAATAATTGGTATTTAACAATAATAAAAAAAATGGAGGTAATTTAATTATGGGTAAGAAAGTATTTGTTGATCTTGCACATCCTTTCAGTGCAGAAATTCCACGTTGGCCTTATTTTGACAAACCGATAATCGATAATGCTCATACCATGGCAAAGGGTGGCGTCCTGACGCAGAAGATCACCTGCACTATGCACACTGGTACGCATTGCGATGCTCCCCGTCACGTTATGGAAAAAGAGTTTGACGGCAAAAGAGCTCGTTACACTCACGAGATGCCTATTGATGCATACACCGGCGATGCAGTATGCCTTGAAATCAAAGCTGAGCCTTGGGAACTGATCCTGCCCAAGCATCTTGAAGATGCTTGCAAGCGCGCAAACATTAAACCAAGCGAACTGGAAGGCATGGTTGTCTGCCTGAACACCGGTATGCATCGCAAGTTTGATGACTCCAAGGAGTACTATCACTATTCCTGCGGTACTGGCTTTGATGCCGGAAAGTGGTTTGTGGAACACAAGGTCAAGTGTGTCGCTATGGACAGTCAGGCTCTGGACCATCCTCTCCACACCGCTATGGGCAACAACGGCATGACCCGTATGAATCTGCTCGGATATTCCGGCAGGCCTATCACCGAAGAGTACACTGAAAAGTTCGGTGCTGAAGCATATGCCGAATTTGATAAGTTTGCCTATATCAAGCTTCATGGTCAGGAAGCATACGACAAGAAATTCGGTGAACTCGAAGCGATTGGCTGCTGGGGCACCTGGGAGCCCTGCCACAAGCTCCTGCTGGGTAACGGCATAGTAGGTGTTGAAAACCTTGGCGGAGATTTGGATAAAGTTTCCGGTAAGCGCTTCAGATTCTACTGCTTCCCGCTCCGCTGGTACCTGGGCGATGGCTCAATGGCTCGCTGCGTTGCAGAAATTGATGAAGATGACCTGAATAATGTACCCACCAGGACCTACACCTACGGCGGCAACATCTAAGGTGGAAGTACGTTATAATCGAGGCTGTTTTGTATTAACGATATAAAGAAAACAGCGTTGCTTGGAAAACAGCACGCGATAGACGCGGGGGTTGAAATGGCCCCCAAGTCTTTTTAGATGGGACTTTATGCCCCTCAGAATAATGATAGCTAATTAAGGAGAATAAGATTATGAGGGAAGTTGTAATAGTAAGTGCAGCAAGGACTGCAGTAGGAAGCTTTGGCGGATCGCTGGTAGGATTTTCAGCTATTGAGCTCGGTAAAATCGCCACAGAGGAAGCAATAAAAAGAGCAGGAATTGACAAGGGAATAATTGATGAAGTAATAATAGGCAATGTCCTGACCGCAGGTCTCGGACAGAATCCCGCAAGACAGATCGCAATAGCTGCCGGAATACCTGAAACTGTATCTGCAATGACAATAGGCAAGGTGTGCGGATCCGGACTCAGGGCTATCAGCCTTGCAGCACAGGTTATAAAGGCCGGCGATGCTGATGTTGTGCTCGCTGGTGGAGCTGAAAGCATGACAAATGCACCCTTCCTGCTTAAAAAAGCCAGATATGGATACAGAATGGGCGATGACAAGTTGGTTGATGAAATGATCACCGACGGTTTGTGGGATGCTTTCAACAACTATCACATGGGTATCACAGCTGAAAACGTTGCTGAAAAATTTGGAATTACAAGGGAAATGCAGGATGCTTTTTCTGCCGAGAGCCAGAAAAGGGCTTCTGCAGCCATCAAAGAAGGAAAGTTCAAGGAAGAGATCGTACCTGTAATGATTCCTCAGAAAAAGGGCGATCCGATTGTCTTTGATACTGACGAGTTTGTAAGAGAAGGAACTACAGCAGAAGGACTTGCAAAGCTTAAACCCGCCTTTAAGAAGGATGGAACAGTAACTGCAGGTAATGCTTCCGGTATAAATGACGGTGCTGCCATGATGGTTGTCATGTCCAGGGAAAAGGCTGACCAGCTTGGACTCAAGCCTCTTGCGAAGATCGTATCTTACGGTTCTGCAGGTCTTGACCCTGCAATAATGGGATACGGCCCAGTACCTTCGTCAACGAAGGCTCTTGATAAAGCAGGCTTGAAGGTTTCTGACCTGGATCTCGTCGAAGCAAATGAAGCTTTTGCGGCACAATCTCTTGCAGTCTGCAAGGATCTCGGACTCGATATGTCAAAGACCAATGTAAACGGTGGTGCTGTCGCTATTGGACATCCTATCGGTGCATCGGGTGCAAGAATACTTACAACCCTGCTCTATGAAATGAAGAGAAGGAAATCCAAATATGGATTGGCCACACTTTGCATAGGTGGTGGTATGGGAACTGCTATTATTGTAGAAGGTATGAACTAGTATAAAGTATTAAATATAATAGCTGCGTTTCTCAGATAACAGAAATAATTATGATTCGAAAGGAAGTGTATTTATGGCAGATTTGGACAACAAGGTAATATTGACGGTAGCACCTACAGGCGCATGGCCGTCCAAGCAGGATACCCCTTATATACCACTGCAGCCTGAAGAAATATTCAAAGACGTTTATGATTGCTGGAAGGCTGGCGCTTCAATCGCTCATATCCATGTAAGGGATGATGAAGGCAAATCATCAATGGACTATAACAAGTTCAAAAAAACAGTTGAATTGATAAGGGCATCGGATTGCGATATCGTTCTCAATCTGACAACCTCCGGAAAACTGTATCTTCCTGATGAAGAAAGATTTCAGCATGTAATTGACCTAAAGCCTGATCTCGCATCCTACGATTGCGGTTCAATGAATTGGCTGCACACCTCGGTTTTTGAGAACTCTCCAACATTCCTCGAAAAACTGGGAAAAGTAATGCAGGAAAACGGTGTTAAGCCTGAAATTGAAATATTCGATGCAGGTATGGTTTATAATGCACTTTACTATCTTAAAAAAGGCATACTCAAGGCTCCTCTGCACTTCCAGTTCGTACTCGGAGCAGCAGGCGGAATGACTGCAACAGTAGAAAACCTTGTATTCCTTAAGAGCCTTATCCCTGCGGATGCTACATGGGGCGCACTGGGTATCGGAAAAGGCCATCTGCCAATCCTTTACACAGCTCTCGCTCTTGGTGGGCATGTCAGGGTTGGTATGGAAGACAACATCCTTTACTCCAAGGGCAGACTCGCAACTTCAAATGCTGAATTTGTCGAGAGGACCAAGAGGACAGCTGCTGAAATGGGTAAGGAGATCGCTACTCCTGCTGAAGCACGTGCTATCCTTGGTTTGACAAAGAGATAGTAATGGTTTAGAATTAGTAACTAATGAACCTTTTTTTAAGGCGGATGCATAAACAGCAAGGCCTTCAACAAAAGTCTTGGAAACGATTATGTTTCCTTGACTTTTTGTTGGTTTATAATAAAGGTCGGAAATACATATTAAAACAAGGAAAGAGATATTAATATGGAAAGAATTTTAGCGATAAACCCAGGCGCCACGACAACCAAATATGCTGTCTTTGATGCTGAGAAAGAGATCTTCAACGAGTCGCTGGAGCATCATGGAGATGAACTCAAGGGATTTGCAAGGGTGTATGACCAAAACCAGTATCGTCTCGACCTTATCCTCAAAGCCTTGGACAAGAAGGGTATCACGCTCGAATCACTTAATGCGGTGGTGGCAAGAGGAGGTCTGCTCAAATCGGTACCAGGCGGCACTTTTGAAGTCAACGATCTGATGGTTGAATACCTCAAGGAAGCGCCCCGCGGAGAACATGCTTCCAATCTGGGAGCTGTAATCGCAAACAGCCTCGCCAAAAGACTCGGAATACCTGCTTATATTGTAGATCCTGTAGCAGTTGACGAATATGAACCGGAAGCAAGGCTCTCAGGACATCCGGAGCTTCCCAGGATCAGCATGTCACATGCGCTCAACAGCAAAGCTGTAGCACGCAGCGTGGCCAAGGAGATGGGTAAGAGATATGATGAAGTCAATCTTGTAGTCATCCACCTCGGCACAGGCGTATCAGTATCTGCACACAGAAAAGGCAAAATGATCGATGTCAATAATTCACAGGAGGAAGGGCCCTTTTCTCCCGACCGCTGTGGCGGACTACCTGCAAGGTCTCTTATCAAGCTTTGCTATTCCGGCAAATATACCGAAAAGGAAATGATAACTAAAATAATGGGCTCCGGAGGTATATATGCGTACCTTGGTACAAAGGATGTGCGTGAAGTCCTGGACAAGGCTGCCAAAGGTGACGAGCTTTCAAACAATGTACTCAATGCAATGGCCTACCAGACTGCAAAGGAAGCAGGTGCAATGGCTGCAGTGCTTTGCGGAGAAGTAGACAGGATAATAATAACAGGTGGAATCGCGCGTTCACAGAGGATCATTGAAGACATATCAAAACATGTTAAGTACATAGCTCCTATTGTTGTCATTCCCGGGGAGGAAGAACTTCCTTCACTGGTAGATGGAGCACTCCGTGTACTAAGGGGTGAAGAGGCCCCCAATATTTACAGATAGAAAAGATGAAGAATAAGAAATAGAATTAGAGATAGAAAATGGGGGATTAAGGTGTTTAAAAATTTTAATGAAATTATCACCGAGGTCAAAAAGTACGGCAAGGCAACAATCAGTGTTGCAGCCGCACAGGACAAGGATGTGCTCCAGGCTGTAAAGGCTGCATATGATGAAGGTATAGCCGATGCAATCCTGGTGGGGGATGAGGCTGTCATTCGCCATTTGGCTGCTGAAGTCGGGTTACCAAAGGACATCAGGATCATCAACGAACCGGATGTCAAGCAGGCAGCACTGACGGCAGTATCACTGATACGCAAAGGCGAAGCACAGCTTTTGCTTAAAGGACTTCTCAATACTGCCGACTATATGAGAGCAATTCTTAACGCAGAGGTTGGACTCCGGACCGGCAGGGTACTCAGCCACATAACCTGCTATGAAGTACCGGGAGCCGACAAATTGATTTTCTTCACCGACGGAGGAATTAATATCTCCCCGACACTTGAAGAAAAGAAGGACATTCTTGATAATGCTCTTGAAGTACTAAAAACTATGGGAATTGACAGCCCGAAGGTTGCTGCACTTACAGCCAATGAGCAGGTCAGCCTCAAAATGCCGTCTACAGTAGATGCAAAGGCTCTTGCCGACATGTATGCTGCCGATAGCAGCTTCACCGGTATTGTTGAAGGTCCCATATCAATGGATGTAGCCCTCAGCGCTGAAGCTGCAAAACACAAAGGTATTACCAGCAGGATAGCCGGAGATGTCGATTTGTTCCTGTTCCCTTTCCTGGAAGCAGCAAACATTGCAAGCAAAAGCCTTATACATTTTGCCGGTTTTAGAATAGCTGGAATAATCCTGGGTGCAACACACCCTGTGCTTATGGTATCAAGGGCTGATACGTCCGAAGCAAAATTGCACTCAATAGCATTGGGTTGCCTTGCCATCGGACGCGGTAATAAATGACGATTAAGATCTGACAAACTTAATAGGTGGCATGTTATAAATTTTGACAGGGGGATAAGTGATGATCAAATTATTAACCGGTAATGAAGCCGTAGTGTATGGTGCACTGGAAGCTGGCATTACCTACGCATGTGCATATCCAGGAACTCCAAGTACTGAGATTCTGGAAAACATGGCAGATTTAAAAGAAATAACAGCAGAATGGGCCCCTAATGAAAAGGTGGCACTTGAATCCGCCTATGGTGCAGCTGTTGCAGGAGCAAGGGCACTTGCTTCAATGAAGATGGTTGGCGTCAACGTTGCTGCAGATCCACTATTCAGCCTGGCTTACTCAGGAATCAACGGTGGTTTGATGCTTGTTTCGGCAGACGATCCTGGACTTCATTCCTCACAGAATGAACAGGATAACCGCTGGTATGCCAAATTTGCAAAGGTTGCAATGCTTGAGCCCAGCAGCAGCCAGGAATCAAAGGACATGGTCAGGGTTGCAATGGAAGTCAGCGAGGAATTCGACACTTGCGTCCTTTTCAGGATGACTACAAGGGTCTGCCACAGCAAAAGCCTTGTAAATGTTGAAGAAGTTGCTTTCGAAGGCAAGAAAAAGCCTTATGTAAAGAATCTCGCAAAGTACGACCTCGTACCTGCAAATTCACGCAAGCTCCACTATGTGCTTGAAGACAAACTCCTGAAGCTTGAGGAGTATTCAAACAATACGCCCCTCAACTTTATTGAATGGAATGACAAAAAAATCGGTGTCATTACATCCGGTATATCCTATCAGTATGCACAGGAAGTTTTCGGCGACACCGTTTCCTACCTGAAGCTTGGTTTCACCTATCCGTTGCCAATGGACAAGATAAAAGCCTTTGCAAAGGAAGTAGGAACTGTTTATGTAATTGAAGAGAACGAGCCATATATTGAAGAACAGCTCAAAGCCAATGGCGTTGCCTGCATTGGAAGGGAAAAGCTCCCCAAATGCGGCGAGCTCTCACCTGACATCATTGCTGGTGCTTTCCTTGAAGAGAAGCCTGCTGTAATTGAGTATGATGCAAACACAGTGGTTGCACGTCCTCCAACGCTCTGCGCAGGATGCCCGCACCGCGGCTTCTTCTTTGAGCTTGCAAAAAGGAAGGATGTCATGATCACAGGCGATATCGGCTGCTACTCACTGGGCGGCTCCGATCCATTAAACGCTAAAGATACCACCCTTTGCATGGGCGGCGGTATAAGCATGGGCCACGGTGCACAGAGGGCATTTGACAAGTTCGGAGAGAACAAACGCACTATTTCCGTAATAGGCGACTCAACCTTCTTCCACAGCGGTATGACCAGCTTGCTGCACATCGCATATAACCGCAGCAACAGCATCACCTGCATACTCGACAACCGTATTACAGGTATGACTGGTCATCAGGAAAACCCTGGATCAGGCTTCACCCTTCAGGGAATGCCTACCAGGATTGTTGAAATCGAGCCTCTCGTAAGAGCTCTCGGAATAGAAAACATCAAGACTGTCAATCCTATCAACCTCCAGGAAATGAAGGAAGCTTTCGATTGGGCAATCGCACTTGACGAGCCTTCAGTCATCATAACCAGATGGCCATGTATCCTGAAGAAGCTTTCCCAGGCAGACAAGCAGGAATTCGGAGACTATGTACACAAGTGCAAGGTTGACGCTGAAAAGTGCACAGGCTGCAAGATGTGTATCAGGACCGGCTGTCCGGCATTGAGATTCAACAAGGAAATCAAAAAGGTTGTTATTGACGATACTCAGTGCGTAGGCTGTGAAGTATGTCTGCAGACTTGTAAATTCAAAGCAATAGAGAGGGTAGGTGCGAAATAATGGCAACTGATATAAAAAATGTATTGTTGGTTGGCGTTGGTGGTCAGGGTACCATACTCGTAAGTAAGATCATGACAACCGGCCTTATAGACGCAGGTTATGATGTAAAAATGTCCGAAGTACACGGTATGGCACAGAGGGGCGGTAGCGTAAGCAGCCAGGTAAGGTTCGGCAAAAAGGTTTATTCTCCCGTTATCGGTCTGGGACAGGCAGATATACTGGTTTCCTTCGAAACAATGGAAGCCCTCCGCTGGCTTGATCACCTCAACCCTAATGGGAAAGTCGTTGTAAATGAACACCAGATTCCTTCCGCACCGATCCTCATGGGTAAGAGCGATTATCCCCAGGACGTTCTTGAAATAATCAAGAGCAAGGTTCCTACTACAGCAATCAAGGCTGGCGAAATCGCCAAGGACCTCGGCAACGCGCGTTCCATGAACATGGTGCTTTTCGGAGCCCTTGTCAAAGGCATGAATCTGACCGACATCGACTGGGAAAAAGCCATCCGTGAAAATGTGAAGGCCAATACCGTAGATATCAACATAAAGGCATTCAAAGCCGGAATGGATGCAGTAGCTGGTTGAACAGAACTAAATCATAACAAATTAATCAAAGGAGCTTCCCAATCAATCCCGGGAGGCTCCTTTTTTAGATGTCAGTAAATGTTTAAAGACTTCATCATGTAAAAACTTGCTAAAGCTTTTTTGCTGTTAAAGCACTTGGTTCTATAGTATAATAGAGCATATAGATAAATTTTCAGTCGTTTTGTAGTTTCTATTATACTTTTGAGGTGTAGCATTGGAAAATTCTCTCGGTAAATATCTGATTCAAAATCAAAGACTTGCAATAACACCCAATATGGTGGAATACCTTAAGGTTCTTCAAATTCCGGGCATTGACCTGGAAAAGTACATTGAAGAAGAGATGAGGGAGAACCCCATGCTTGAAAGGGATGTTCCCGAGTCATCTGTGCCTTTGGATTCTTCCTCTGCACACGCAAATTCCGAGCTTGATTTTATATATTCAAAGGGTTTCAAAATAACAGGAGGTTCAGGCAGTTCACAGCTTAGTTCCGACGAAAAGGGTGCTGCTGAAAAGGCCCTGCAATTCATCAGAAAAAAAACCTCATTAAAGGAATACCTTCTAAGGCAGCTTTCTGAAATGGATATAGACCAAATTCACAGGAAGATAACAAGCTTTATGATTGAAAGCCTTAATGAGGATGGATACCTGAGAGAGAGTACCAGGGATATTGAATCGATTTTGAGAGTGGACAGAAAAGATGTCAGAAGTTCGCTCAAAATACTTCACAGCATGGAGCCTTCAGGAGTAGGAGCCAGGAATCTTAAAGAATGTCTGATTATTCAGCTTGCGCGGAAAAGGTTGCTGAATGTTGATAACAGAAATATAATAGTATTTTATTTTGAACAGCTTGTCAGGAAAAACTATTCTGAGATATCAAAAAAGACGGGTATCAGTGTCAAAATTATAAGTAGTTTCCATGATATGATTAAAAAGCTGAATCCCAAACCCGGTTCTTCTTTTATGGATAACGGATGGGAAACCTACGTTGTACCGGATCTGATACTCATCGAAACAGATGATGGATACACAGTACAATACAATGATGAGGTAGCGCCTCCTGTACGGATAAACAATTATTACCGAAATTTGCTGAAAGATCCGAATTCAACTCCGGAAACAAAAGAATACATTAAAAAAAGCTTTTCCAGGGCCGCAAGTTTCTTAAAGGCAATAGAGCAAAGGAAACAGACCATACTTGATACTGCCTGTTTTATAGTAGACTACCAGAAGGAATTCCTGAAAACAGGAAATGAAAACCTCAGACCACTTACAATGAGGGTTGTTGCGGAAGGAATCGGTATAAGTGAGTCTACAGTCAGCAGGGCTGTTAACGGAAAGTATATACAGACTCCGAGGGGTGCACTTGAGTTGAAGTCGTTTTTCTCATCCAGGCTGGGGGAGGAAGATGAAAAAAATATCTCCGGTGTCGGTGCTATGGATATGATAAAGAAAATCATTTCAAATGAAAACAAGTTAAAACCGCTTAGTGACGAACAGATCAGATTACAGCTGGATTCAAGAGGTATAAAAATTGCAAGACGAACAATTGCAAAATACCGGGAAGAGATGGGAATCCAGACCGCTTCGCTAAGGAAATCATAAAACCAGGAGGATCAAAACCAGGAGCATCAGGTGGTGCAACGCCAGGTCAGGAGCGTCCTGTAATGAGCTCCACGGCGACTCTGGCATTATCCTTTGCCTTCTCCTTGAGAGGTATGGAATCAACTATTAGCTGGCTGCTTATTTCCTGCTTTCTGTTCCATACATCCTCAACCATTTCTTTCAATACGTCAAAATCAAGATTCCTGACATCTCCAGCGGAAGGCTGGTTTATATAGTCAAGGAATCCCTGGATTTTAGGATCATATACCAGGCCGATCATCGGAACCCCTGCACCGGCTGCGAAGACAAGGGCGTGAAGCCTCATGCCAATGATCATGTCCATCCTGCTTATCAATTCGTATGTTTCATTAACCGAAAGCTTTTTATGAATCACATGGTTCCTGGAAGTCATTTTTGCAGCTACATTGTCGAGTATAGGGACATCGTCCGGATACTGCATGGGTATGAAAACAGGAAGTATTCCATATTTTTGTGCCATATGGTCGGCGAGTCTTGAAATTATGTTCTCGTATTTCTCATGCTCCACTTTTTCATGACCGGGGTATTTTCTCAATGATATGCCGATCATGGGGGTATTGCCGTTATCACCGGCAGAGCCGGGTATATCGTATGAAGGGCTGCCTGGCTTGTGTGTGACTGTAAGAGCAGCGTCCGCTGTAAGAAGGATCCTGGGCATGCTTATTTCCATATGCTTTAACTCCTCGTAGGACAGCTTTTCACGAAGGGTTATTACATCCACCTTGTTCATGATTTTTTTGGTAAGAAGGCGGTTGACCTTTTCCTTCAGTGGTCCGATACCATTGGCATAGAACATGACCTTCAGCTTCTGCTTTTTCGCAAGCCAGACGGTACCAAGATAAAAAAGCAGAGAACGGGTGCTGGTATTGTCCTGCAGGAGGTTGCCGCCGCCATATATGAAAACACGTGCCCTTTTCATAACCCTGTATATCATAAAAATATTGCTCCTGCTTATGGAATCTACACTATGATCCATGGCAGTTTCAGAAGGGTGCCTCGACAGGATGAGGATTCGTATATCGGGCTTGAAGGCTTTCAAATCGCTTATTATTGCAGTCAGCAGGGCGTCGTCACCGATATTCCGGAAACCATAATAGCCGGAGATTATTGCGTCATAAGTTTTTGATTTGCCAGCTTCAAGAGCAGTCTTTGAAAGTATATCCGAATATATCTCAAGTTGCCTTTTACACATGTGCCCGATGGAAAATTCGGAAACAGCCTTCTGATATAGTTTTTCGCCCATGATGGTTCTTTTTTCTTCATCTCTGGATAACTCCAGAATGAGTTCCGACAGCCTTTTGTGATCGCCGGGCTTGAACAGGCGGCCATTTTCATTATCTGTGATAAGGTCTGGTATGCCGCCGACATCAGTACTGATTGTTGATTTCTGGAACCTTGCCCCTTCAAGGATCGAATATGGGAAGCTTTCGCTGATTGATGACAGTACACTTATATCGACACTGCTCATCAATTCATTGGGGTCGTCAAGCCAACCAAGGAAGTATACTGAATCACGGAGGTCAAGGCTATCGACAAGAGCCTCCAACTGTTTTCTGTCCTCACCATCACCACCGATCAGGAACCTGACCGCCGGGTTGGAATCCTTCACCAGACGCATAGCACGGATAATGGTGTCTATGCTTTTAACAGGGTATAGCCTTGATGCTATACCGACAATAACATCCCCGTCATCCAATTGAAGGCCATATTTCTTCAGAAGCTCATTTCTGGAGTATTCAAACTTTGGAGTGGAGAAGTCCATGCCGTTATATAATATGAAGATGTCCGAAGGGTTGAAATTCCTGCTGACCAACATGTTCTGAAAATTACGTGATATAGTTATGTAGTTACCGATAAACCTCAGGGCAATGGAATTTATCACTCCTATTGAGAGCCTCTTGTATACACTGTGCATGTAATCCAGCTTGTAATCACTGTGTACGGTGGTCACGCCCGGAAGTCCGGTGGACTTTTTGGCGGCAAGAAGGAACATGTTTGCTTTGGCGCCGTGAGAATGAATGACATCATAATGACCATCGTGAATAATCCGGGTAACCTTTCTTATGTCTGCAAAGATGTTACCCGATTTTACGACTTCAACATCTATCCCGAGTGCAATTGCATCATCGGCAAATTTGCCGGGACGAAGGCTTATGAGCTTGACTTCAATATGTTTGCCGAGTTCATTCAGAAGATACAGTACATGGGTTTTGGCACCACCAACATCCCCGCCGCCTATCAGATGGATTACTTTCATATATGCCTCGCTTGATAAAGTAATATGTTACCGGTCTTTTATTAAATCAACAAATCCTATTTTCTCATACAAAGCAAGAATTTTCAAGGACAGAAGGGGAAAGAGCATCTGCTGTTGAATTATTCTTATATTAAAAAAGCTTGGGGTAATCAACGATGTATTCCATTAATATTTGCAATGATATTATTGGTATCAGTAATATCCAGAGACAGCAGCTGGCTGAAATACAAAGCTGGTTTAATGATTCGGAAGAATACAGGTATGCCACCGGATTGGATGGAGCAATACCTTATGTTCTTCTGGAAAGGTCCTTTTTCGGGATTGAAGAAAGCAGCCGTGAATTTTATCTTGGCATATCGGAATTATGCGATAAGAGGCTGATTGGTATAATCAGCGGGAAAAGAAGGGACAACCTTTTATGGATAACTATCATGGCAGTATCGGGAGAGCATAGAAACAAGGGCTACGGTAGTATTGCAATCAAATTGCTTTTGGAGCATCTGAGGGATGAATGCGGAATATCCGAGGTATATCTTTCAGTTGCCGGAAAGAACACCGCCGGGAGGAATTTCTGGAGAAAGAATGGCTTCGGCGAAGTCAAACGTATCGGGGACAGGGTGATATTCAACGAAAGCGGACAAACCATTTACATAATGGGCATGTGGCTTGACTGAACCAGAAATTAATTGAATATCAAAAAGTGTTCCCATATCAAAAAGTGTTAATATAATGTTTATAGAATGTTCACATAATGTTTTTGACATATCATTAACAAAGCGGTATAATATTCTAAACATACCGGAGTAATCCGGTGATCTGCTGAATCCCCCAAAAGGGGTACGGAGGAACCAATACGAGGGGTTAATCCTGAAGGGTAATTGCTTTGCATGCACCCGTAAGGTAGGGGACCTATCACCCGAACCCGACAGCTAACTTCGGAAGCAAACCACATAGGAGGCTATTATGCTACGTGCTAAGAGGACATTAATAACAATCACATCCCTTTTCATTTTTTTGTTTCTGGCTGCAGGCTTTGCATATGCAGAAGGGACAGGCATCATCAATTCAGAAACTGTTAACATGCGTTCTTCACCCGATACTTCTTCAAAAGTTGTCATGCAATTATCCAGGGATTTAAAAGTTGATATCATAACTAAGGACGGAGACTGGTACAAGGTCAGCAGCAATGATTCGACCGGATGGGTTTTCGGCAAATATGTGACGGTACAGGATATAGCCATAGACGCTGGAACGATAAAAGGCAATGATGTAAATGTCAGAAGCGGACCCGGCACGGATAAGGAAATCGTAACCAGGCTTGATAATGGGAAGGCAGTCAGCATATATGCATGGTCTGATGACTGGGCAAAGATAAAGGTGGCAGAAGACAGGTTCGGATGGGTTAAGAAGGATTTCATAACACTCAGGGGCACAACGACGTCCAGAAGTGCAGATAGTGAAATAAGAACACCGGTTGATACAGATGGTACAGAAGTTGATTCATCTGACAATACGGCAGATACAGTTAATGTAACAATCAGAGAAAAAATAACAGAGTATGCGAAGACCCTCAAGGGGATTAAATACAGATATGGCGGAACAACAACAAAAGGCTTTGACTGTTCAGGGTTCGTACAATATGTATTCAAGAAAAACGGCATAACTCTGGAGAGAACATCCTCCAGCCAGGGGTCACATGGTACGAAGATAAGCAAGGATGAACTTCTGCCAGGCGACCTGGTATTCTTCGATACAAATGGCGGACTTAATGCTATTGAACACGTAGGGATATACATCGGAGACGGAAAGTTTATACATGCATCCTCCGGAAGCTCCACCAAATGTGTTACTATCAGCAGCCTATCGGATAAGTTCTATGCAAAAAGCTACATGACGTCAAGAAGATACATAGATTGATTTGGGAAGCTTGCAATTTCATGACTGAAAAGTTCGATGATTATTTTCAAGTCATACCTGCCTTGGCGAGTATGACTTGAATGATATTATGGACTTGGAATATCATACATAAAGTTTTCAAGAGGAGACAGAGAAAGTATGGATTATGAAGGCTTCAAGAAGGACATTTACAGCATGACCTCCATTAATCTGAGCTATTACAAAGAAAAGCAGATGAAGCGGAGGATCGATTCGCTTATTAAGAAGAATGGCTTTGATCTATATGAGGATTATGTAAAGGCTTTAAAATCAAATACCACACTTTACAATGAGTTCATAAATTATCTGACTATCAATGTCTCTGAATTCTACAGAAATCCAGAACAATGGGAAGTCCTTAAGAATGACATATTTCCCATGCTGCTGAATAAGAACAGAAAGCTCAAAATATGGAGCGCTGCATGTTCAACCGGTGATGAACCTTATACACTTGTAATGGTTCTGAACAAATTCCTGCCATTGAATGAGATTAACATATATGCAACAGATATTGATAAGGAGGCTTTGAGAAAGGCCCAAAACGGATTGTACACAGAAAAGAGCCTGGAGAAGCTACCAAAGGAATACCTGACCAAACACTTTACAAAAAATGGTGAAGCCTATATCGTTAATAATGACATCAAGAGCAGGGTGGAATTTGTTCAGCACAATCTGCTAAAGGATGAGTATCCGGCCAACTGCGATCTAATAGTATGCAGGAATGTCCTGATATATTTTACTGAAGAGGCGAAAACCCACGTATACAGCGGCTTCAGTAAGTCACTTAAAACTGAGGGAGTGCTTTTCATAGGAAGTACTGAGCAGATAATAATGTCCGGTAAATATAATCTGAGTTCGACAAAGACGTTCTTTTATGTAAAAGGCTAGAAGAAGTATGGGGGAGGTACCCGGCAGATTGGGGACCCAATACGCCAATCCAATCCGCCATAAATAAAAAGGCTTTCAGTTTTCACTGAAAGCCTTTGGTGCGGGAAACAGGACTTGAACCTGCACACCCTTGCGAGCTCTAGAACCTGAATCTAGCGCGTCTGCCAATTCCGCCATTCCCGCATGTCGAGCGCAATAACTATTCTACTATGAAAAAAATAGTTTTGCAAGTGGAAAATTTAATTTGTATAATTGAAATACAGTTTTTTTTATTTTAGAGTATTATAATAAAACAACGATATCAGGAGGCTTTATCACTTGAATAATAAACTGTCGTCTTTTAAAAATGAGATCAAGGACAAAAAGGTTGCCGTACTGGGTATAGGAATCAGCAATACACCTCTAATCAAATATCTGGCGAATCTTGGTGTAGATATAACGGCCTTCGACAGGTCGAATGAAACGGAATTGGCATCGACACTAAAAGCCTTTGAAGGAATGGATGTCGCATATAGTCTGGGAGAAGATTACCTTTCAAGACTTAAGGGATATGATGTCATTTTTAAAACGCCCAAAGTAAGGTTCGATGTGCCGGAACTTTTGGCCGAACGCGCAAGAGGCGCGGTCGTTACTTCGGAGATGGAGATCTTTTGCGATCTCTGCCCTGCCAGGATGTTTGCTGTAACAGGCAGTGACGGTAAAACTACCACAACAACCCTCATACATCTCATGTTGAAGGAACAGGGCTATAAATGCTGGCTGGGAGGCAATATAGGGATGCCCCTGCTCGACCGTATTGATGAAATAACCGAAACCGATATGGTTGTCCTGGAGTTGAGCAGTTTCCAGCTTCATACCATGAAAAACAGGCTACATACTGCAGTGGTTACAAACCTTTCCCCCAACCACCTTGACGTCCACCTTTCTTTGGATGAATATGCAGAGGCTAAAAAAAATATCTTCAAATATCAGCAACCAGAAGACCTTCTGGTTCTCAACAGAGATAATGAGACGACCCGCCTGTTCGCTGCTGAGGCTAAAGGCAAGGTGTCCTGGTTCGGCAAGGGTGTGGAATCGCTTGATGCTCCATCTGCCTTGGAAGGGGTGTTTTCGGAAGACGGGAAGGTGATTGTCCATAAGGAAGGAACAGCTACATCAGTAATGAATGTGGACGACATCATATTACCAGGCGTCCACAACCTTGAAAACTATCTGGCAGCAATTACTGCTGTCCATAAATATGTTGATGCCGCTTCAATACGTAAGGTTGCTACTACATTCAGGGGTGTAGAGCATAGGATTGAATTCGTTGCGGAAATCGGTGGAGTTTCGTTTTATAATGACTCCATAGGATCCAGCCCGACCAGGACAGAAGCCAGCATCAAATCCTTCAAAAAGCCTGTTATACTTATCGCCGGAGGCTATGACAAAAACATTCCCTATGATGAGATGGGGAAGGTCATGACAGAAAGGGTGAAAAGGCTGGTACTGATAGGCCAGACAGCCCCTTTGATTGAAAAGGCACTGAAGGATGAGGCGGGGAAGACTGGAAAAGGCGGAGATGTTAGCGTAACAAGGTGCGAATCGCTTGAAGAAGCAGTGCAAACGGCATATTGCAATGCAGAAAAAGATGATATAATACTATTATCACCGGCAAGTGCAAGCTTTGATATGTTCAGGAACTTCGAAGAGCGCGGTGAAAGATTCAAAGCAGTAGTTCACAGTTTGAATATTAATACACAGCTGTAAATCTTATTACAGAGAAAGGCGAGTATGGAATCCATAAAATCAATTATACAGAAACCTATAACAATAAGGATAATAACACTTTCAGTGGTAGCGTTACTAATCTACCTGATGAGGGATATGCTTAATTTGTGTCTGTTGACATTTCTGTTTGCCTACCTTATGTACAGTGCACAAAAATTTCTTTCCAGTTTGATTCACAAGCTTGTAAGGGTTAAAATCGAGAGGGTCATACTGACACTCTTGTTATATGTAATAGTTATCACCTTTATGGTGTTTGCCATATACAGATACCTCCCTCTTGCTTTCCAGCAGATAATGGACATATTCAGCGATATAGCTGCAATGATCAATCAGACGGACAAGGTATATGACAATCCTGTCATGAGCTTTATAATGACACAGCTTCACGATATGGACATATCAGCCTATATCGAGGGCAAGACAGGATATATATTCCAATTGGTCGGAGATATCGGTCAATGGGGGCTTAACCTGTTCCTGGCGATTATCTTGAGCTTGTTTTTCATATTGGAAAAGGACAGGGTGGCACGATTCGTATCCGGCTTTGAAACCAGTAAGATTGCTCCACTTTACAGAGAATTAAAATTTTACTGCAACAGGTTGTTAAATTCCTTCGGTAAGGTCATTCAGGCGCAGATACTTATTGCACTTTGCAATAGTGTTTTGTCCGTTATAGGCCTGAAATTTCTTGGTTTCGGCCAGCTGATGGGTCTTGGGGTAATGATCTTCGTATTGAGCCTGATTCCTGTTGCTGGTGTAGTCATATCGTTTGTACCTCTATCGATAATTGCATATCAGATAGGCGGATACATGCAGATAATTTATGTAGTTATCCTTATCCTTATATTGCATGCCATCGAAGCATATCTCCTCAATCCGAAGCTAATGTCGATGAAGACGGAACTTCCTGTATTCATGACCTTCCTGCTCCTGATCTTTTCAGAGCATTTCATTGGAATATGGGGTTTGATAATAGGTATTCCGATATTTATCTTCATTCTTGATCTATTGGAATTCAACATAAAGGAAAAAAGAGATAGAATTACGCTTTCGTTCGGAAAAGGGAAAAAAGATAAACAACAAGCTGAAGCAGATGAAAATCAACTCGTGAATTCAGAAAATACAGATACAGATAATGCAGATACAGATAATGCAGATACAGAAAATACAGATATTGAGATAACTGAAAATGGAGATGTAAAGGAATGAAATATTTCATTGGTGTTGAACTTGGAGTAAACAATATATCCGCCGGACTTGTAGATAAAAATGGAAAATTGATAAAAAGGGCTACCGCACCTACCATGAAGGACAGACCTTATAAGGAGATCATGGATGATATTGCAGGACTCATTAAACGGGTACTTGATGAAGAAGGCGTTGAAGCAAGGAGCGTAAAGTATATAGGAGTAGGCTGCCCAGGAATATCAGATGTTAAGACAGGTGTCGTTTTGAAAAGCTATACTGCAGGATTCAGCAATCTGCCTATAAGGGAAGAGCTACAGAAGCATTTCAATCTGCATGTATATGTTGAGAATGATGCAAATTGTGCTGCTCTTGCCGAAAGTGTTTCCGGAGCTGCCGAGGATATAGACCACTCAATCCTGATAAGGATAGGAAACGGCATAGGCGGTGGGATCATAATAAGCAATGCCATTTATAGTGGTTTCAATAATGCCGGACCGGAAATCGGCCATATGGTAATAATTATGGATGGCGAACAGTGCACCTGTGGAAGAAAAGGCTGCTGGGAAGCTTACTGCTCAGAAAGCGCCCTGATGAAAAATGTTGCAAAGGCTGCAAAAGAGAATCCAGATTCGTTGATTAATAAAAACATTGAAAACGATCTCTCAAAGATAACATTCACAACATTCTTTGAAGCCTTTAAAAGCGGTGATGCCGTTGCAAAGGTGGTTTTCAACAGCTATCTCGATATCTTTGCAACCGGCGTAACAAATATTGTCAATATACTTATGCCTCAGGCGGTCATAATTGGTGGCGAGATTGGAAAGATGGGAGAATATTTGCTTAAGCCACTTAGAGAAAGGGTATTTGCAGAAGTATATACAAGGGAGGTTGAACTTCCTGAATTTAAAATCGCTGAGATGGGAAGCGCTGCTATTATCATAGGAGCAGCAATGCTTGGCCTGAGCAGGGATAACATCGAAGAACTGTAGGAAAACATAACATTATAGAACACAGAATAGAATACAGAGAATGGAGTGGGGTTATGAATATATCATTTCTGGGTGCGGCAAAGACTGTAACCGGGTCTTGTTATTGGGTTGAAACAAAAAGCTGTAATTTTCTCGTGGACTGTGGTATGTTCCAGGGACACGCAAAAGAAGAGGATATGAATGAAGAGCCTTTCCCGTTCAATCCGGCCAACCTGGATTTCATGTTGTTGACACATGCACATATCGATCATAGCGGAAGAATTCCAAAAATATTTGTCGAAGGCTTCAGGAACGATATTTTCGCTACAAAGGCAACTTGTGAGCTTTGTGCCATCATGCTGCCAGACAGCGGTCATATACAGGAATTTGAAAACGAATGGACCAATAAAAAGCGGAAAAGAGCTGGCCAAAAGCCAATTCCACCTCTTTATACCTTTCAGGATGCTGTAGACAGCATAAACCTTTTTAAAAGTACAAATTACAACGAAATAATAATAATAAACGACAGTATCAGAGTAAGATTCAATGATGCAGGACACATCCTGGGTTCATCTATAATAGAAATATGGGTGCTGGAAAACGGAGAGGAAACCAAGCTTGTTTTTTCAGGTGATCTCGGTAACAAGGGGATACCATTGCTAAGGGATCCGTCAATCATTGAAAGCGCAGATTACCTTTTCATGGAATCAACCTATGGAGACAGGCTGCACAACGATATCGAAAAGAAAGTCGACAGGTTTGTTAACATAATAAATGAAACCATCAAAAAAGGGGGCAATGTAATCATACCCTCTTTTGCAGTGGGCAGGACACAGGAAATACTTTATGAACTGAACAATTACTATGAGTACAAGAATGGAAAGCTTGACATATTAATGAACATTCCGGTGTTTGTTGACAGTCCGCTTGCGGTTTCGGCAACAAAGGTTTTTAGAAAAAACCTCGAATACTTTGATGAAGAAGCCAGGAAATATATTGAGAATGGGGATAATCCCCTTGATTTTCCCGGGCTCCAGTTCACACAGAGCGCCGATGAATCAAAGGCATTGAATGAACGAAAAGAAAGTGCGATAATCATATCGGCAAGCGGTATGTGTGAAGCAGGCAGAATCAAACATCACCTGAAACATAACCTTTGGAGGAATGATAGTTCCATTGTGTTTGTGGGGTATCAGGCTGAAGGCACACTTGGCCGGAAGCTTGTAGATGGTGCGAAGAGGGTCAGAATCTTCGGGGAAGAGATTATGGTTAATGCGCGGATTGAGATGATAGAAGGCTTTTCCGGCCATGCCGACAGGGATGGACTTCTGGAATGGTTGGGTAGTTTCAATCAAAAGCCCAAAAAGGTATTCATTGTTCATGGTGAAGAAAATGTCATGAGCGTGTTTTCTGCCTCAATCAGGGAGAAGTTCCACATAGAAACCATAATTCCATCCAGAGGTGAGACATTCGTTGTGTCACCTTCGAGGGTAAATGGAACAGAAAAGGCCGAAATGGCAAAACATGAAACCACCAAGGCCGATACATACAGGTATAGCCGGCTTGAAATCCTTGAAAGTCTTGACAACATAAAGGATGAGTTGGCTGAAGTGGCTAATATAGTAAGAAATGATCTGAAACAGGAGAAAAATGAGCAGGAGATTGAGGATCTTAAAGCCAAATTGAAGAAGTTCGAAGCATCTATTGTGGATATCATTAAATGATTTCATTTGATATAAAAGTATTTTATGTTAATAAATGTGGAAATTTGTTATAAAGATGATACAATGATGACAACCAATATCAGATTTAAAAATTAATAAAAGGGAAATGGCAAATGCTATTTCCCTCGTAATTATCAGGAGGATATTTTGGAAAAAATTAAAAAAATGAGAAATCCAAATAAGTGGTCCGTTCTATTGGCTGCCGTCGGAGTAAGCATTATTTTAGGGATATTGTATGTATGGAGCGTTATCAGCAAGGGATTGATGAACGAGTTCCATTGGTCAAGCACTCAAGCTTCTCTGCCGTATTCAATCTTTACCGTTTTTATGGCATTGGGATTTTTTACAGCCGGCAGGATTCAGGACAAAACGGGTCCCAGGATATGCATAGTAGCAACGTCGATTCTTATGGGAGCAGGTCTGATCATAAGCGGACTCTTTACAACCCCATGGCTTGTAGCAATAGGTTTTGGTGTTGTCTGTGGTGTAGGCGTAGGTACCGGGAATGTATCCTCTCTGGCGCCGGCTCTGAAATGGTTTCCCGCGAAAAAGAAGGGCATGGTTTCCGGGACCGTTCTCGCTGGAATCGGATTATCTGCGGTTATTTATGCACCACTATCCAATGTCCTCATAGGTGCCATTGGAACTTCCAAGACCTTTCTGATTTATGGTGTGATTTCTCTGGTTCTGATGTATTTGCTTTCCAGGTTTATGGTTAATCCTCCCAAAGGGTATGATCCGGAGACTGGTTTAGTAGCAGAACAAACGAATGAAACAATAAAATCAAAGGAATCGGTATCAAATTCAGTTAAAACAACCAGAGATTTTTCGACCAAAGAGATGGTTAAGACTATTGACTTCTATAAACTCTTTATATTGCTTGCACTTTCTTCATCATCAGGCCTTATGATTATTGGCCACGCTGCAAAAATTGCACAAACACAGGCTAGCTGGCAAGGCGGATTTTTACTGGTCATTATTCTCTCACTTTTCAATACCATGGGACGATTTTTGGGAGGAAGTATTTCTGATATAATTGGACGAATTAATACGATGAAATTGATATTCCTGGTCCAAGCCGTCAATATGTTGTGCTTCGGGTTATATACTACTATCCCCACGCTCATTATAGGCATAATGGTCGCAGGCTTTTGCTATGGTACAATTTTTTCAGTATTCCCATCAATAACAGCAGATTTCTACGGATTGAAGAATTTTGGAGCAAATTACGGCAGCATCTTTTTAGCCTGGGGAATTGGCGGTATAATCGGGCCGATGACTGCTGCAAAGATTATGGATGCAACTGGAGGCTACAATTCGGCCTATATTGTTGCATGCGTACTAACAGTTCTGGCATTGGCAATTTCCTTCACCTTTAAAAAAAAGACCGAATTAAAGAAGGACTGAATAAAATGATAAAAGTGAACTAACTTACATAACAAGTGGCATTCTTACATTAGTAGGAGTGCCATTTGTTTTATGGTTCTTTATTTTAGATATCAAAACAACTTATAAAAGTTATGAAACAACTTAGCTATTCCAAATCTACAGGATTCGTGACTTTTATATATGATATTATAAAATTATTCCAGCTGAATAATAAAATAATGTGACAAATACTAATTATTATTTAGATATCTAAATAAAAAAGTATTAAATGTTGTTGAACTTCTATTATGTTTTCTATAATATAGTACATATAAGATTCTTAATTATTTGTCTCATAAATATTGGTCATACAAATTACTTGGCGACTATATCATTTGCTTTAAAACGGTTCATAGATACTGCTAAAATTACCGATGAAACAATTACAAATAAACAGTACTGATTTATTAACCTGGACCCTACATATTAACATAAATGATAATTAAGAAAGGGGAGAGACTGTTGGCAAATAAATGGACTTTACCATCAAAAAATTATGGAACTTCAAAGACGATGGGCGACAAAACAGTCATAAGGGCAAATTCTCTGGGTGGTATACTTGGAGGAGGAAATGAACATCTGGTAGATGTAAAGAATGGAAAATTAATGCGTATCCGTCCGTTCCAGTATGACTGGAAGTACGATGCAAAGACATTGAATCCATGGACAGTGAAGAGGAACGGTGCAAAATTATCACCGCGCCTTAGGTCTTTGCTTTCTCCGCACAACCTGGCATACAAGAAACGTACTTATTCTCCAAACCGTATCAAGTACCCAATGATCCGTGTTGACTGGGATCCCAACGGTGAAAGAAATCCTCAGAACCGTGCATTGAGCAAATATAGAAGGATTTCATGGGATGAAGCTACCGATATTATCGCTTCCGAGATCAAGAGATGTCAAAAACAATATGGCGAAACCTCCATTCTCGTTCAGGGTGACGGACATGGAGAATGCGGAACCATTCATTGCTCTCATGGACATAACGGAAGATTGCTGGAAATGATGGGCGGCTTTACTCAGCAGGTTAGAAATCCTGACAGCTGGGAAGGCTGGTATTGGGGATCCAAGCACGTATGGGGCCATGGCTTCCAGGGAATGCTTGCTCCTGCACACAACCTGTTGAAGGACATATCCGAATACTCAGATATGGTTTTATTCTGGGGTTGTGATCCTGAAACAACTCCATGGGGCTTCACCGGCCAGAATGCTACAAGAATCAGCTATTTCTGGACAGATGCAGGCATCAAGCAGGTATATATCTGCCCTGACCTGAATTACGGCGCAGCTGTTCATGCTGACAAGTGGATCCCTGTTTACCCGAATACCGACGCAGCCCTCCAGCTTGCCATCCTTCATGTCTGGTTCACCGAAGGAACTTACAACAAGGAATATGTAGCTACCCATTGTGTTGGTATGGACAAGATGGAAGATTACGTAATGGGCAAAGGCGATGATGATACAGAGAAGACTCCTGCATGGGCATCCGAAAAATGCGGTGTTCCGGAATGGACGATCAAGGCTCTTGCAAGAGAGTTCGCAACAAAGACAACCTCAATCGCCCACTATTTCGGCGGAAGCTTTATCAGAGGACCGTTCTCCCATGAGCCCGGCCGTCTGGAATGCGTCCTGCTCGCATGCCAGGGTCTTGGCGGACCTGGTGTCCATCAGTGGCAGATGTCATACTTTGGTATGCCAAGGCCAAAGGGACTCCGTAACTTCCGTTACTTCAACCCGCAGCTCAGCCTGAGGTTGACAAGGCCTTGCCGTACAACCATCGATGCATGGGGCAAAGCTGTTATCCCGAAGACCATGATCCAGGATGCCATCCTGAACCCACCAATCACTTTCTTTGGTAGCTCGGGTCAGGAATCACCGACTGAAGATCAGTTTGTAAAATATGTATTCCCGATTCCGAAGGAAGATGGCGGAAGTCTGCTCCACATGATATGGACAGATACTCCCTGCCGTATCGCCTGCTGGAACTACGGCTTCAAGACCGTCGAAGCGTTCCGTCATCCGACTATCGAATGTGTTGTCGCTCAGCATCCGTGGCTGGAAAATGACTGCCTGCTTGCCGATATCATCCTTCCTGTCAGTACAGTTATGGAATATGAAGATATCATAACAACTGTCAGACAGGGACCGCAGTTCAACAGCGTAGAATTGTGTGAACAGGCCATCCCGCCTGTCGGAGAATCCATGTCCGACTACGAGGTAGTTCTTGAAATTGCCAAGAAGGTTGGCCTGGAAGCCGAGTTCACAGAAAACGGCAAATCATATGAGGAATTGTATGAGGAAGTCTTCAATAACATGAAAATTACTGATATCTCCTATGAAGAATTCAAGGAGAAAAAGTACTATGCATTCCCGACCGCAGAAGATTGGGAAGATGATACACCTGGAGTCCGTCCTTTCTTTGAGAATCCAGATGACAACCCATTAGCTACACCATCTGGCTTGCTTGAGATCTACTCAGAGAGACTGGCTGAAAACTTCCCGGCTGATATGGAAAGAAAACCACTTCCAGGCTGGGTTGAAAAAGGTATCACCCATGACGAAAGAAGATCCAGTGACAGGGCTGCCCAGTATCCGCTGCTTTCTATAACCAACCACGGACGCTGGAGGGTGCATTCCCAGAACGACGATAGCACATGGATTCGTGAAGCTTTAACCTGTAAGATTACAGGACCTGATGGATACAAGTACGAGCCCGTCTGGATCAACCCTGCAGAAGCTGAAAAGCGCGGAATCAAGAACGGTGAAATCGTAAAGGTAGTCAACGAAAGAGGTATCGTAATCTGCGGAGCTTATGTAACTGAAAGAATTAATGTAGGCACAGCATATATTGACCACGGAGCTCGTTTCGATCCCATCGATCCTGAGTATATCGACCGCGGCGGATGTATCAACACAATCGCCCCGCTGGGACTGACGTCCAAGAACTGCGCTGGTCAGGCAACTTCCGGTTACCTTCTTGACGTTCAGAAGATCAGACCTGAAGAATGGGAAAAGTGGCGCGCTGATCATCCTGAATGTTTTGCAAGAGATTACGATAAAGGCGCCGGTCTTCGCTTTGAGGCTTGGATCGAAGGAGGTATGAATTAATGAAATCGTTTGTAATTGATTTAGCAGTTTGTAATGGATGCTATGGATGCCAGATAGCTTGTAAAGATGAACATGTAGCCAACGACTGGTCACCATACGCCAAACCTCAGCCCGATGCCGGTCAGTTCTGGCTCAAGCTTGATGAAGAGGTCAGAGGAACAATGCCTAAGGTTAAAGTTGCCTACAGACCGCATATCTGTATGCACTGTGACAACCCCAGCTGTATAAAGGCTTGTCCCAATGGCGCAATCTACAAACGTCCAGACGGGCTTGTTATCATTGACCCTGATAAGTGCACAGGCTGCAAGCTCTGCGTAGATTCCTACAGCGCTTGCCCTTATGGTGCAATATACTTCAATGACAACCTTACAATAGCTCAGAAATGTACCGGTTGCGCCCATCTTATTGATGATGGTTGGAATCAGCCACGTTGCGCTGATAACTGCCCGACAGAAGCAATAAAGATGGTCGATGATGAAGAATTAAAGAAATATCTTGACGGTACTGAAGAAGTACTTTTACCTGAAACCGGAAACGGCCCGAGGGTATACTACTTCAATATGATGCACCGCTTTGTGGCTGGTACTGTTTACGATCCAAAGGCGAAAGAAGTTATTATCGGAGCCAAACTTACCCTGACTTGCAACAAGACAGGCAAAAAGTATGAACTTGCCACTGATGCATTTGGTGATTTCTGGTTCAAGCAACTGGCTGATAATGCTTCCTACACACTGAAGATCGAAAATGCCGGTAAAGTTAAGACAATTGAAAACATCAGTACAGAAAAGGATGTCAACCTTGGTGATATACCACTGGCTTGATAAACTTTAAGAACACAACTTAATTGTACTAAAGATGCGGTATTTGTTTACAAATACCGCATTTTTTATTACAATGTTTATTAAACAGTTATTGCAGCCTGTTTGCTTTTGTGTGGGGCGGGAAGGTTCCCGTAATCCCTGAAAGCTATCTTCAAGTGAGGATAATGGGCTTGAGCAAGTACTGCTCATAATCATTTAACAAGTTTTGGGAGGTTGCAATTATGAAGTACTGGAATGAGACATACGAATGTATGTCCAGAGACGAGATGACCAGGGTTCAGAATGAACGTCTGGTCAATGCTGTGAAGAGGGTGTATCACAACGTACCCTTCTACAGAAAAAAGATGCAGGAAAAGGGAGTAGATCCAGGCGATATCAAATCGGTTGAAGATCTGAAAAAGCTGCCCTTCACCTACAAACAGGACTTGAGAGATACATACCCGTATGGGATGTTTGCAGTACCACTCAGCGAAATAATCAGAATACACGCTTCCTCAGGAACTACAGGCAAACAGACTGTAGTTGGATATACACGAAAAGACATCGATACCTGGTCTGAAGTAATGGCAAGATCGCTGGTCATGGCAGGTGCCTCAAAAGAGTCGGTAATACAGGTTGCATACGGATATGGACTGTTCACCGGAGGACTTGGAGTGCACTATGGTGTTGAAAGAGTGGGAGCATCAGTCATACCGGCATCGGGCGGAAATACGAAAAGGCAGATACAGCTTATGAAGGATTTTGGAACCACGATCCTTTGCTGTACCCCCTCATATGCTCTGTTTATGGCGGAAGAGCTGGTGGAAATGGGTTTCACAAAGGAAGACCTGAAGCTGAAGGCTGGGGTTTTCGGTGCTGAACCATGGTCCTACAGCATGAGGAAGGAATTGGAAGAGAAACTCGGAATAACAGCCCTTGATATTTATGGATTGAGCGAAGTTATGGGACCGGGTGTTTCGATGGAATGTTTCGAAAAAGGCGGTATTCATGTTCAGGAGGATCATTTCATACCTGAGATCATCAACCCTGAGACAGAGGAGGTTCTTCCTCCGGGATCCAAGGGCGAATTGGTATTCACTACAATAACAAAGGAAGGCTTACCCCTTATAAGATACAGGACGCGAGATATTTCTGCGCTGAACAATGAAAAATGTGTATGCGGCAGAACTACTACCAGAATGGCTAAAGTGTCAGGACGTTCGGATGACATGCTGATAATACGTGGCGTGAATGTGTTCCCGTCACAAGTTGAAAGCGTACTTCTGGAAGTAGGTGAGACTGCTCCGCACTATCAGCTCATAGTAGACAGGAAGGACAATCTTGACCATCTTGAGGTATGGGTTGAAATGACACAGTCGATGTTCTCGGATGAGGTAAAGCATGTTGAAGACCTTGAAAGAAAGATAAGGAAGGAACTTGACAGCACCCTCGGCATTAATGCAAAAGTAAGGCTCGTAGAACCCAAGACCATCGAACGTAGTGAAGGAAAAGCCAAAAGAGTCATCGACAAGAGGAAGATATAAACTGCAAGATCATATATAAGGAGGGGATACAATGCTGGTAAAACAGATATCTATTTTTCTTGAAAACAAAACGGGAAGACTGGCAGAGGTTCTTAAAACATTGGGAGACAACAGTATAGACATCAGTGCTCTTTCGATTGCTGACACCACCGATTTTGGAATCCTTAGGCTTATTGTCAACAAACCCGAAGATGCCGAGAAAATCCTTAAGGAAAATGGTTTTACAGTCAGCTGTACCAATGTTATCGGAGTAGGCGTCCAGGACGAACCCGGCGGATTGGCGGCAGTGCTAGAAGTGCTTGGTAATGCAGGAGTTGGTGTGGAATATATATATGCTTTTGTCGGCAAGGCCGAACATGAGGCGCTTGTGATAATGAAGGTGGATAAAACCGATCTGGCCATACAGACTCTGAATGATAAAGGAATCAACGTATTGCCTTCAAGCACTATTTACAGGCTGTGAACAAAATCGGTATTGCGTGATTATGCTTTACCATGTAAATATCTGAGTATAAAAAATTTAAAACTGCCCAGCCTTTCACAGGCAACGGCATTTAAAACAGGCAGGAAATCAAGTACTGCCTGTTTTTCATTTTCTTTTATATTCCATCTATCATTCCTGGATACTTTTATTGGGTGCGTTTCTCGAAGAGCATTGATTAATAATGATTTAAACTGATATAATATGAATGACCCTGTTTCCTGTAATGCAGACACGGGGCATGAAAGAGAGATGATTATCGATGAATGCAGAAATACTGGCTGTCGGAACGGAACTTTTGATGGGCCAGATTGCAAATACAAACGCCCAATATATTTCCTCGAGATTGCCTGACGTCGGAATTGGAGTGTTCTTTCACAGCGTGGTGGGAGATAATCCGGAACGTCTCAGGGAATGTCTCCAGCTCGCACTTTCCCGATCTGATATTGTCATAACCACTGGCGGGTTGGGACCTACCCAGGATGACCTCACCAAGGAGACCATCGCCGGAGCGATGAACCGTAAATTGGTACTGGACCAGGAAAGCCTAGATAAGATGAAAGCATTTTTCGAAAGGCTCAATAGACCAATGACCGATAACAATATCAAGCAGGCTTACCTGCCTGAAAACTCGGTAATAGTGAGAAACAGGAATGGAACCGCACCTGGCTGCATCATGGAGGAAAACGGCAAGACCGTCGTTATGCTTCCGGGACCGCCGTCCGAAATGAAGCCGATGTTTGATGAGACCGTTCTTCCATATTTCGCAGACAAGTCGGAATTCACGCTGGTGTCCAAATTCCTCAGGATATTCGGTATTGGGGAATCAGCAATGGAAGACAGGATACTTGATCTTGTAGATAATCAAACCAATCCGACTATTGCACCTTATGCAAAAGAGGGGGAAGTCACTCTCAGAATAACGGCAAGATATAAAAAAGGGGACACATCTTCTGACATAATAGCCCCTGTAGAAGCTGAAATAAGGAACAGGCTCGATGAGATGGTATACAGCTCCGACAACAGGAATATGGAAGAGGTGGTGGCTGAACTTCTGATAAATACAAACACCACAATCGCCATAGCAGAATCCTGCACCGGCGGATTACTTTCAGCCAAGCTTACCGAAATCCCCGGAATTTCGAAGGTATTTAACAGAGGGATTGTATCTTACAGTAATCAATCAAAGATTGATAATCTGAAGGTCAGGCAGCATACCCTTGACAAGTTCGGTGCAGTGAGCAGGGAAACTGCCATTGAAATGGCCGAAGGAATCAGAAAAGCCTCGGGAACCGATCTCGGGCTTTCTGTTACTGGTGTTGCCGGTCCGGACGGAGGCACTGATGAAAAACCTGTAGGTCTTGTACACATAGCCCTTGCCGATGCCAATGGCGTGGAACACAAGGAGCTGAAGCTTTGGGGAAGCAGGAACCGGATACGTAATGTGACATGCTTGTATGCATTCAACCTTGTCAGACAAAAACTGCTCAATAAAAACAGCTGATTCCGCACTGAAACATATGCGTAATCAATGCTGTAGTATTCATATATCACAATTTGCCCCGGGAGGACAATGAATTGAAGGAAACACAGGACAAAAGACTTGCGACTGCAGCGCTGATCGTCATGTCATCCATTATACTGAGCAGGCTTACCGGATTCATCAGAGAGACGACTTTATCATGGAAGGTAGGCCTTAGTTGGGTTCAGGATGCCTACAACGCTGCATTTTCAGTTCCCGACCTTATGTACACCCTACTTGTGGGAGGAACAATAGGGGCTGCGCTTATACCCTTCCTTTCCGGATCCATAGAAAAAGGTGAGGAAAAGGAGGGCTGGAAGGCGGTCAGCACCTTCATAAGCGTTATATTTGCAGGTATGATCATTTTATGTACTCTTGGTATGATTTTCGCACCTGAAATAATACCGATTGTGACACCCGGATTCGAAACAGAAAGCCCCAGAACACTGGAACTGGCAATTTCACTATCGAGGATATTATTTCCGTCAGTTTCATTTCTTATGCTGGCAGGAATATGTAACGGAGTTCTGAATACGTACAGAAAATTCGCAGCGGCTGCATATGGACCTACTATTTATAATATAGGCTGTTCTATAAGCATTCTGATTTTTGCGGATGAAAACCCCGAAAGCATGGAAAAGGTTGCAGTTGGTGTTGCTGTAAGTGCGGCTGTTTATTTCCTGTTCCAGCTTTGTTTTGCATTAAAGGATTTAAAGAATTACAAACCTGCATTTGACCTGAAGGATGCAAGATTCATAAAGCTGTTCAGGCAGGCTGTCCCGTCATTGCTCTCTTCATCAATATCGCAGGTGAATGTGATAATATCACTTTCATTCGTAAGCTTTGTTGCACTGGAAGGTTCCGTATCTGCTTTCAGGAACGCAAACTCCATTTGGCAGCTTCCTTACGGAATATTCGCCATGGGTATAGGAACTGCCATATTACCGACGCTTTCAAGGAAGTTTGCATCAGGAGAATTGGGCGACTTTAAGCACATCCTCATAAAATCGCTGAATTCAACTATCTTCCTGACTCTGCCATCGGCCGTGGGATTCATAATCCTCAGGGAGCCCATAATCAGAGCCATATTCCAGTGGGGCGGCAGGTTTACAGAAGAGCATGTGCCAATTGTAGCGAGCATTCTTTTACTGTTTGCTACTTCGATGATCACACAATCGGTGGTTACATCCATGAACAGGGCCTTTTACGCGATGCATAACACAAAAACACCGTTATTTGCAGGAGTGTTGGCAATCATACTGAATTACGGCTTTGGTTACCTGTTCTACAGGACGACTGATCTGGGTGCATCGGGTATGGCGCTTTCCTACTCTATAATAAGTCTTATAAATTCCGTATTACTCATAATGCTACTAAACAGGAGGGTGGAAGGCGGAATCCTGCTGGACAAGCTCTTGCTGTTTGTTTTAAAGGCAGTACCAGCAGCATTGACGATGGGCGCTGCGCTATGGCTTATGGAAATGTTGCCTGTAAACCCGGAAATGAAGATCTGGCAGCTGGCCTGGCTGGCACTTGAGATATGCGTAGGTGCAGCTTTGTATTTCACAGTTATGCTGCTTGTCAAATCGGAGGAAGCGGTATATTCTATGAGTATAGTAAAGGCAAAGCTTGGAAAAATGGGGCTTCTGAGAAAAATGTAAAAATATGCAAATAAATTGTTGACGGATTTGATTTTATATTATATAATCGGATAAGAACAGATGTTCGATACATTTTAAGGAGGCTACCGGAATTATGATTGAAAAGAAAAAAGCGCTTGAGATGGCAATGGGACAGATAGAAAAGCAGTTTGGCAAGGGTGCCGTCATGAAGCTTGGCGAAAGTACGCATTTGAATGTAGAAACCATACCGACAGGAGCTATTGGGCTGGATATCGCACTTGGTGTGGGTGGTGTACCCAGAGGCAGGATAGTTGAAATATTTGGCCCTGAATCCTCAGGAAAGACCACAGTTGCCCTACATATAATAGCTGAGGCGCAAAAAGCCGGTGGCGATGCCGCTTTCATAGATGCAGAACATGCGCTTGACCCTGCATATGCAAAGAAGCTTGGTGTAGATATAGAGAATCTCATAGTATCACAGCCTGATACAGGGGAGCAGGCCCTTGAAATTGCCGAAGCCCTTGTCAGGAGCGGAGCTATTGATGTAATAGTAGTTGACTCGGTTGCCGCACTTGTACCAAAAGCTGAAATAGACGGTGAAATGGGTGATTCACATATGGGCCTTCAGGCAAGGCTCATGTCACAGGCTCTGAGAAAACTGGCAGGCGTCATCAGCAAATCAAATACTACAGCAATATTTATAAATCAGCTCAGGGAAAAAGTGGGTGTCATGTTTGGAAACCCCGAAACGACTCCGGGCGGAAGAGCATTGAAGTTTTATTCGTCAGTAAGACTTGATGTCAGAAGGATAGAGACTCTCAAACAGGGTACCGAATTTATTGGCAACAGGACCAAAATAAAAGTGGTTAAGAACAAAGTAGCACCACCGTTCAAGGAAGCGGAAGTGGATATAATGTACGGGTTGGGTATATCCAAGGAAGGAAGCCTTCTCGATGTAGGAGTAAACCTCGACATCATAAACAAGAGCGGGTCATGGTTCTCATACAGCGGGCAGAGGATAGGCCAGGGCAGGGATAACGTCAAGCAATTCCTTAGAGAAAACAAGGATATGGCCAAAGAAATTGAAGCTAAAATCAGGGAAAATTACGCACAGGCTTTTGTCAAAAGCATGACTTCAGCAGTGGCTGAAGACGATGGCGATCTGGAACTTGATGAATAATCTCGACGATTATTCTTGATTAAGCGCAACGCTTAATCTTGGTTAATATCAAATAGTATTGAGTATTTATGAAAAGGTGAATTGATGAGGATAACTTCTGTTGAAAAGAATAGCATGAATAAAAGACAGTATTCAGTGTATATCGATGAGGCATTCGCATTTTCCATTCCTGAGGAGGAATACCTCAGACTCAATCTTTATGAGGAAAAAGAACTTGATGCTGAAGAATTGAAGAATATACTGGATACAGTTGTTTTCAATGCTGCAAAAGCTTCTGCAGTCAGATACCTTTCATTAAGACTTAGGACAGAAAAAGAAGTAAAAGCCAAGCTGAGAGAAGAGCGTTATGACAACATAACCATAGAAAAGGTAGTCGAAGAGCTTAAGGCGATAGGCTACATAAACAGCAGGCTGTACATTCAAAAATACATATATGACAGGAATAAACTCAAGCCCCAGTCAAAAAAACTGCTGCGGTATGATTTGCAAGGCAGGGGACTTCCTGTTGACGAAATTGATGAAGCCCTCGAAGAGCTCATTACTGACGAGGTTACAGTAGCAGAAAACCTAGTAAGGAAGAAATTCGGCAAATACAACCTGGGTGACGAGTCTGTGGCCAACAAGGTCTATATGTTCCTGAAACACAGAGGCTATGGCCGGTCAATAACCGAAGAGGTATTCAGGCGCCTGGCGAATGGGGACTAAGAGGGCAAGTTGAATGGGTAGATATAGGCATAAGGATGGAAAAATTCAGAACGGTATTTTAGCGAAAACTAAAATACCGTTCTGATTATTTATTAGTAATTACAATTTTTAATTATCCCAGTTTTTTCTTAAATTCGCTTATTATTGCCGGGAGTACTTCCATGACATCTCCGACGATACCTATATTGGCTATCCTGAAAATAGGAGCGTCAGGATTCTTGTTTATTGCAATTATTGTATCGGATGAGGACATACCGGCAAGATGCTGGACTGCACCTGATATACCACATGCAAAGTATACTTTAGGCCCTACTGTCTTTCCTGTCTGGCCTACCTGGTGGCTGTAGTCGATCCAGCCTGCGTCTACGGTGGCACGGGATGCACCTACTGCGCCTCCGAGAACCCTTGCAAGTTCTTCAATCAGGGCGAAGTTCTTGGGGTCGCCCATACCTCTTCCACCGGATACAATAATATCGGCTTCGGTGAGATTGACCATTTCGCAGAGAGTGGTGACAGTTTCAGTTACCTTAGTCTTGACGTCCTCAGGAATTATAACTTCCGGCTTTATGATTTCTCCTGTCCTTGAAGCATCTTCAGGAAGAGCTTTCATGACCTTGGGTCTTACTGTTGACATCTGGGGCCTATGGTTGGGGCAGATGATGGTTGCCATCAGATTGCCGCCAAAGGCTGGACGTGTCTGCATGATAATCCTTTTTTCAAGGTCGATATCAAGAGAAGTACAGTCGGCTGTAAGCCCTGTATTCAGCCTTGAAGAGATCCTCGGGGCCAGTGACCTGCCGTAGGTTGTCGCACCCATTAATACGATTTCAGGCTTATAACGCCCTATCAGCTGTACGAAAATATCAGCATAGGATTCATCGTTAAAATCCTTAAGGGAAGGATGGTCTATAAGATATACTGCATCGGCGCCGTGAGAGATAAGAAGCTTAGCCATATCTTTAACATCATTGCCTAAAAGTACGGCAGAGAGCTTTGTTTGAAGCTGATCGGCCAACTTCCTTCCTTCGCCCAGTAGCTCAAGGGCAACACTGGCAGGTGTTCCATGCTTTTGCTCACCGAAGACCCACACGCCTTTATATGACGAAATGTCTACGGCAGGACCTTCTTCGTCCCTTGTCAGCTCAATTGCCTTGAATTTGCAGGATGAAACGCAGGAACCGCAAAAAGTGCAGTTATCGAGAATGATCGCTTTTTTTTCAACAACCTTGATTGCATTGAAGGGACAGCTCCCTATGCACAGTTTACAGCCTACGCATTTATCATTTAAAACTTTGATTTCTGCCATTGGTTTACCTCCATGGTTAGTAAGTAAAATTATTTGTTACCGGCTGCTATTTTACCGGCAGGAAATGCTGATAATGCCGGCACTAATGGCAGACGGGGAAGGACATTGTCAGCAGCTTGTCTGCAAGTTTCTCCGCCTGTTCCTGGGGAGTACCCTGGAGCATTTCACTGATTACGTCGTGTACCGGTACAAATGTCTTGATAACCTGTGTAGGTGAGCCCTTCAAACCACAAAGAGCCTTGTCGGCGTTTACATCATCGGTGGTCCAGACAGTTATCTCAGCTTTTTTTGCTCTCATCATGCCTTTAAGAGAAGGCAACCGTGGTTCATTGATTTCCTTAACTACTGTGATCACGGCAGGGAGGGGCATTTCAATCACTTCATAACCGTCTTCAGTCATGCGCTGGCATCTGATGTATCCGTCCCTGATTTCTTCAATTTTTTTCACATAGGTAGTATGCGGACACCCAAGCTTTTCAGCCAGGCTTGGACCAACCTGAGCGGTGTCACCGTCGGTGGCCTGTTTCCCGCAGATTATCAGATCTACGTTACCCATTTTCTTAATACCCATTGAAAGGGCATAGGAGGTTGCAAGGGTATCTGCGCCGGCAAAAGCCCTGTCGCTGAGTAAAACAGCATCATCCACCCCCAGTGATATTGTCTCCTTGAGTTGTTCGGTGACTGATGGAATGCCCATACTCATGACTGTGACCTTGCCGCCTGTCTTATCCCTGATCCTCAATCCTTCCTCGACCGCATAAGTGTCAAAGGGATTGATTATGGCTTCCACACCTTCACGTATGATGGTGTTTGTTTCTTTGTTCATTTTTACTTCCATGGTACCGGGTACCTGTTTAATACATACAACGATATTCATTGGACCATCCTTCCCGGGATCATTTTGTTTTTTATTTTTGCTTCTTTTTTTACGTTATGAATCGATATAAATTATTGATCGATTATTTCCTGCCTGCTTCTTTTATCAATTCAAGGGCTATTACATTTCTTTGAATCTGGTTTGTGCCCTCATATATCTGGGTTATCTTGGCATCTCTCATCATTTTTTCAACGGGATATTCCTTCATGTAACCATAACCGCCCATTACCTGGACTGCGTCAATTGTTACCTTCATGGCTGTATCAGATGCAAATACCTTGCACATTGCCGATTCCTTGGAGAACTCCTTGGCACCGCTGTCGATAAACCGGCAGGTACTATATACGAGTGCCCTCGCAGCTTCGATCTGTATGGCCATATCGGCCAGCATGTGTTGGACAGCCTGGAATGAGGAGATAGGCTGGTTGAACTGTACCCTTTCCCTGGAATACTTTACAGCTGCGTCGAAGGCGCCCTGTGCAATTCCGAGGGCTTGAGATGCAACACCCGGCCTTGTCCTGTCGAGTGTCTTCATTGCAACGATGAAGCCCATGCCTTCACGCGAAAGAAGGTTTTGCTTCGGTATCCTGCAGTTTTCGAATACAAGTTCACTTGTACATGAAGCCCTGATTCCCATCTTATTTTCCTTCTTGCCGAAAGAAAAGCCCGGGGTTCCTTTTTCGACGATAAATGCCGAGAAGCCCCTGGCGCCCTTAGCCCTGTTTGTACAGGCAACGACAGTATATATATCAGCTTCTCCGCCGTTTGTGATCCATTGCTTTGTACCGTTGAGAACATACTCATCTCCATCAAGGGTGGCTGTGGTCTGAATACCCGCTGCGTCGCTACCGGCATTAGCCTCGGTCAGTCCGAATGCTGCAAGCTTTTTGCCTGAAGCTATATCAGGAAGGAATTTCTTTTTTTGCTCGTCATTTCCGAAAAGGATGATGGGGAAGGTTCCCAGTCCTGTGCCGGCAAAAGCAAGAGATATACCGCCGCAGGCACGGCTCAGCTGCTCAACGACAATGGCCATCTCAAATATGCCGCCACCAAGGCCGCCGTATTCCTCTGGGATATAAACGCCGCAGAGGTCTGATTCTGCAAGAACCTTTACGATATCGTGGGGGAATTTGCCTTCTTCATCATACTGGATTGCAACTGGAGCAATCTTTTCATCTGCTATTCTGGCAGCAAGCTCTTTAATCATCTCCTGCTCTTCGGTCAGAAAGTAATTCATATAAACACTCCTTTATATTATATACTATTATAAGCTGGTAATAATTATATCTTTGAAAATTATATTATAAAATCAATAACAATTCAATCATTTCTCAGATTTTTGTTATTATCATTGAGAAAAGACCTATATTGGTGTATATTAAGGTTTGTATTGAGATGTATATGAATTTAGATGTATATTAAAGAAAAAACATATTTAAGAACTCGTATTTATTAGTGGAAACAAGAAAAAAACAAGAAAAAAACTCGGAAAAGGAAACAGGAAAAAGAGCAGGAAAAGGAAACTCGAAAAAGAACAGGAAAAAGAGCAGTAAAAAGAACAAGAAAAAGGACAGGAAAAAGGACGGGAGAGTGAGCATTGGATTTGGAGCAGGATTTGAAGGAGAATTTGGAGCAAAATAAAAAGAAAAAAATAGGCATGGTTTCACTGGGATGCCCCAAAAATCTGGTGGACAGTGAAATAATGCTTGGACATCTGAAAAATAAGGATTATGAGATAGTAGCCGACAAGGACGAGGCAGACATAATCATTGTTAATACTTGTGGATTCATTGAGTCCGCGCGACAGGAATCAATAAACACAATTATAGAAATGGGGCAGTGCAAGAAGGAAAAATGCAGGCTGCTGGTCGTGACAGGATGTCTCGCAGAGCGTTACAGACATGATATAATCACCGAGATCCCGGAGGTTGATGCGGTAGTAGGTACAGGCAGTTACGGAGAAATCGCAGATATTATCAGGAAGGCGGAGGAAGTCGGAGCAATCCAAATTGCTGATACCGACCAAATCAGCTCTGTTGTCGAAAAGCCCGAGAAATATGGCGAACTGACCGGAACGGATTACCTCAACACAGAGCGTGTTGTATCAACCGGAAGGACTTCAGCATATCTCAAAATATCCGAAGGCTGTGACAATTGCTGCACTTATTGCGTAATACCATCTCTCAGAGGACGTTTCAGGAGCAGACTTATCGGGGATATTGTCAAGGAAGCAAAAAAGCTGGCGGCAGACGGGGTCAGGGAAATAATCCTGGTGGCTCAGGATACCACTCGATACGGAATAGATATATATAAAGAAAAGAAGCTTGTTCCACTGCTTAAAGAATTAAGCAGTATAGAAGATGTGGAATGGATAAGGTTGCTGTACTGTTATCCTGAGGAAACCGATGACGCGCTGATTGAAGAGATTGCAACCAATAAAAAGGTTTGCAGGTATTTCGATATCCCCATACAGCATGCAAGCCCAAGGATTCTTAAGCTGATGGGCAGGAGGGGGACTGCAGAGGACACGGTCAGGCTGCTTGAAAGAATCAGGGAGAGGATACCCGATGCTGTGATAAGGACATCACTGATAGTTGGATTTCCCGGAGAGAATGAGGAAGATTTCGCCATTCTTTTGGAATTCGTGAGGAAATACAGGTTTGACAGGCTTGGGGTATTTATGTATTCTAAAGAAGATGGGACACCAGCCGCAAGAATGAAGGAACAGGTACCCAAAGCCATCAAGAAGCAAAGACACGGACGGATCATGACTGTTCAACAGGGCATATCTGCTAAAACCAATGAGGACAAACTGGGTAAAACCTATAAGGTGCTTTGCGAGGGAGTCGCAGATGACGGCATATTCTATTACGGAAGAAGCTATGCAGAAGCGCCGGACATTGACGGAGTGATTTATTTCACATCAATTGCGCCTGTCGATACCGGAAGTTTTGTCGAGGTGGAGATACTTAACAGCAGTGATTATGATTTGACAGGAGAGGTTAAAGAATGAATCTTCCAAATAAAATAACCATATCAAGGATACTGACCATACCTCTGTTTATGATTTTTGTAATTCCAATACCTGATGTAATCATCAACTTTGGCCTTCTTGAATTCATAAAACCACAGCTGACTTCGCTTAACAATTTCATCATCAATTACGGCAACTATATTGCAGCAGTAATATTCATACTGGCAGCAAGCACCGACGGGGTGGATGGTTATATCGCCCGCAAAAGGAAACTGGTAACAAATCTCGGGATATTTCTTGATCCGATTGCTGACAAGCTCTTGATAGCATCGGCTGTTGTAGCCCTGGTTCAAAGGGGTGACCTCAACAGTTGGTTTGCGGTGATAATCCTCTTCAGGGAGTTTGCAGTTACCGGATTAAGACTTATAGCTGTGCAAGAGGGTATTGTTATTGCAGCAAGTAAATTGGGAAAAGTGAAGACGGTCACCCAGATCGTAGCCGTTGCCGCAATATTGCTGAAAAATTTCCCCATAAGCCTGTTCAGCGATTTCCGGCTCGATGTATATGCCATGGCTATAGCTGTGATAGTGACCATTTATTCAGGCTATGACTATTTTGTCAAGAATCTCAAGGTGCTTGACATAGGTATTAACAAAAAGGATTGATAAAATTTATAAGGAAAATGTTGCACTTACTTAAAAGATATAATATACTTCTTGGTATGAGAGATTAGTAGCAGGTAATAATTATAATTCGCGATCTCTCGAAAACTCTTTATGGGGTGTTATGATGAGCAGGTCTTCCTTTATGAAGAAGGAAAGGCAACAGATACTTCAGGAAAAGATTAAGAATGAACCGTTTTTCACCGATGAGGATCTTTCGGAGTTGTTGGCCGTAAGCATACCGACAATCAGGCTTGACAGACTTGAACTAGGTATACCGGAGCTCAGGGAAAGAATAAAGAATGTTGCAGAAAACAACTACAGCAAGGTCAAATCTCTGCACAGCAAGGAAATCGTCGGTGAGCTTATAGACATAAATCTTGGCAAAAGTGGTGTTTCGGTGCTTGAAACAGATGACAACATGGCTTTTGAAAAGACACGGATCATAAGGGGACATTTCATATACTCTCTTGCTGAATCACTGGCAATTGCAGTGATAGATGCCGCAGTTGCACTTGTCGGAGTAGCAAACATCAAGTACATGACGCCGGTTTACGCGGGTTGTAAATTGACTGCGAGAGCAGAAGTTAGAAGAATCAGGGGTACAAACTATCTGGTTTGGGTCAGGATCAATGAGAAACAGAAGGAAATTTTCAGAGGGAAATTCATCCTTGTATCAATTGAGAATACATTGGTTGGGGATGATGCAGGCAAATAAACTTTTGAATACAATTTATACACAATGAGAACAATTCATGTGAGTAAATCAATGAGAATAATATAATTGGGAGTGACTGCTTTGCGAATAATAGTGGATGCCATGGGTGGAGATTATGCACCCGAAGCTATAGTAAACGGCAGCATCGACGCAGTTAAAAGCCAGGAAGGGTTCGAAGTCCTGCTTGTCGGTGATGAAGAAAAGATAAATAAAATACTGAGTGTTAGAAAATTCAGCAGTCCAAGGCTTCAGGTGGTGCATGCCAATGAAGTCATTACAAATGAAGATGTACCTACAAAGGCGATTAAGAGCAAGAAGAATTCATCAATGGTTATTGCTTTTAACATGTTGAAGGCAAAACAGGGCGATGTTTTCATATCGGCAGGTAATACCGGCGCACTTCTTACCGGAGCCCTACTGATTTTAGGCAGGCTAAAGGGAGTTGACCGCCCTGCACTTGGCGCCGTAGTACCGACAAAGAACGGAAAGTGCCTCATTATCGATGCAGGGCTTAATTCTTCCTGCAAACCGATTAATTATATCCAGTTTGCCATGTTCGGTTCATATTATATGCAGGGCCTTTTCAACAGGAGCAATCCAACTGTGGGCTTAATAAATATGGGCACGGAAGCAAAAAAAGGCACGGAAGTCCTTAGACAGGCTCATGCGCTCCTGACGGAATCGAAGATGAATTTTGTCGGCAACATTGAAGGCAAGGATGTTCCGCTTGGTAAGGTCGATGTTGTTGTATGCGACGGATATGTTGGAAATGTAATGCTTAAATTCCTGGAGGGAACAGGGTCTTTCTTTGGTGCTTTTATGAAGGGTATGTTCAAAAGGACAATATTCTCAAAAATATCAATGCTGTTTGTAATGAAGGATATGCTGGCATTTAAAAAGATGATGGACCCATCTGAGGATGGAGGTGCACCCATTCTTGGAGTAGATGGCATTGTTCTCAAAAGTCATGGGAATTCAGACAGTAAAACAATGAAAAATGTTATTATCAAAGCTTATAACCTCGCTTGCAGCGGGGTGTTCGAAAAGATTAAGGAAAACTTGTTCACGGTGGAGGTTAAGGATGTCCCTAAAAAAGAAGGTAAACGTTGGTATTTTAGGAATAGGAAGTTACGTCCCCACAAGAGTACTCAGTAATAAAGATCTCGAAAACATGGTCGAGACCAACGATGAATGGATCGTAAAACGCACAGGTATCTCTGAAAGGAGATTGTTGGAGGAAGGCCAGCCGGTATATTCCCTTGGATTGAAAGCGGCGGAAAATGCTTTGAAGGATTCTGGAGTCAAAGCTGAAGATATAGGACTTATTATTGTGACATCTTCGACACCGGATTATCTTACACCAACAGCTTCAAGCCAGATTCAAAAAGGAATAGGAGCTGTAAACGCAGCTACTTTTGACATGATTGCAGCGTGTACAGGATTCATATATGGCATAACGACAGCTCAGCAGTTCATTCAGACAGGATATTACGATTATGTCATGGTTGTAAGCTGTGAAGGCATGAGCCGTGTAACTGACTATACGGACAGAAACACTTGTATACTGTTCGGAGATGCAGCAGGAGCAGTTGTATTGGGCAAAACAGATGACAACTTTGGAATCATTTCTACATATATTGCTTCTGATGGGACAAATGGAACATCAATAACCATTCCAAACCTTTATACACCTGAAGAGGATGTTATAAGGCGCGAAAAATATGCCAATAAAAAGGCTATTTGGCAGGATGGCTCAGAGGTTTTCAAATTTGCTGTCAGGATCATGCCCCAGGCAGCAGAGAAGGTTGTCACTGATGCCGGTATGAAAATGGAGGACATCAGATATCTGATACCCCATCAGGCAAACAGCAGGATCATTGACGGTGCCGTAAAGAGACTGGATATTCCGCCGGAACGAGTATATACTACCATAGAAAAATACGGTAACATATCTTCGGCATCAATACCGGTCGCTCTGGCGGACGCATATGCCTGCAACAAACTGACAAAAGGTGATTATCTGGTTTTCGTCGGCTTCGGAGGAGGCCTCACCTGGGGCGCTGCCCTTGTCAGATGGAGTAAATGATGAATATCTTTGCAGGAGGTGGCATATGAGTAAACTGGCTTTTATTTTTCCAGGACAGGGTGCTCAGACTGTCGGTATGGGCAAGCAGATTGCACAGGAATATAAATCTGCAAACGACGTCTTTTTGAGGGCGTCGGAAGCATTAGGCTTCAATATGTCTGCGATGGTCTTTGAAAGTGATAATGATACATTAAAAATAACAGAAAATACCCAACCGGCAATTTTGACCACAAGTATAGCATGCCTGCAGCCATTGCTGGAAAATGGCATAAAGCCGGATGTAACGGCGGGATTAAGTCTTGGGGAATATACCGCACATGTGCTTGCAGGTACTCTGGATTTCGCTGATGCCGTTTCTCTTGTAAGAAAAAGAGGGAAATACATGCAGGAAGCGGTTCCGTTGGGCGTAGGTACAATGGCTGCAATAATGGGGCTTGATAATGAATACGTTATAGAATGCTGTAACAGGGCGTCGGATATTGGAGTCGTAACGCCGGCAAATTTCAATTGTCCTGGCCAGATTGTCATAGCAGGTGAAATCAGAGCGGTTGAAAAAGCGGTAGAGCTATGCAGAGAAAAAGGGGCAAAAAGATCAATGGTACTCCCGGTAAGCGCGCCCTTTCATTGCAGCCTTCTGAAGCCTGCAGGTGAACAATTGTCATTGGAATTGGAAAAGGTTAAACTCAATCAAATGGGAATTCCTGTTGTGACAAATGTCACGGCAGAATATATATCCGATCACAGGGCTGTAAAAGACCTGCTTGTAAGACAGGTCAGCAGTCCGGTACTATGGGAGGATTCCGTCAAAACCATGCTCGACAATGGTGTTGATACATTCATTGAAATTGGACCGGGTAAAGCCTTGTGCGGATTCATTAAAAAGATATCAAAAGAAGCTCGCCTTTTTAATGTCGAGGATATTGAATCACTCGACAAGGTAATAAGCGCACTTGTATAAAGGAGGAGAAAATTTGCTTCAACTTGATGGTAAAACTGCAATTGTAACAGGGTCAAGCAGGGGGCTTGGGAAGGCCATTGCTCTGAAACTGGCTCAATTGGGTGCGAATGTAGTTTTAAGTGCAACTACCGACCTGGTGTATTCTGTGGCAGAAGAGATGAAAAGCGCTGGCTTTAGTGTTGCCGCAGTAAAGGGTGATATCAGGAATGTAGATGATGTCAAAGCCCTGGTAGGCAAAGCAACTGAAACCTTCGGAAAGATCGATATACTTGTAAACAATGCAGGTATAACAAAAGACAAACCCATGGCTCTGATGTCCGAAGAGGACTGGGATGCTGTTATTGATATAAATCTCAAAGGAGCCTTCCTGTGTACAAAGCTGACTGCAAAGCAGATGATGAAAAACAGGTATGGGCGTATTATCAACATATCTTCCGTTGCAGGAAGGTATGGCAATCCGGGGCAGGCGAATTATTCAGCTTCAAAAGCTGGACTTATCGGACTGACCAAAACGGTTGCAAAGGAATTTGCCTCACGGGGAATAACCTGCAATGCGGTGACGCCGGGTATCATTATCAGTGATATGACCGACGCTCTGCCGGAGGATATCAGAAGGAAGTATCTTGACAACATACCTCTCGGAAGGTTCGGGACACCTGAAGATGTAGCCAACGTTGTCGCTTTTCTTTCTTCTGAAGAATCAGGATATGTAACCGGTCAGGTAATAGATATTGACGGCGGGCTAGTTATGTAATAATATCTTTATGAAAAGCAGGAATGCTTTTCAGGGGATTATTATAAAATACCCCCCTGTGGGAGGAGGTGAATGTATGGTTTTCGAAAAGGTAAAGAAAATTATAGTTGAGCAATTGGGTGTTGAAGAAGATGAAATAGCGATGGAGTCTTCTTTCATAGACGATTTGGGCGCCGATTCCCTGGACATCGTTGAACTGATCATGGCTCTTGAAGAAGAGTTCGATCTGGAGATTCCGGATAGCGAAGCGGAAAAGATAGCGACCGTCGGAGATGCCGTTGACTACATTAAAAATAACACATAAAAAAAGTCCCGACAAAGGGACTTTTTTTATGAGTATTGGGAGGTTATCCATGAAAAGAAGGGTTGTCATAACTGGAGCAGGTGTAATTCAATCATTGGGTTTTGATGTAGAAACCTTTTGGAATAATATTAAGGATGGGAAAAATGGCATCAGCCTTGTGACAAGGTTCGATACCATCAACCATGATACAAAGGTTGCAGCTGAGATAACGGGCTTTGACCCAACTAATTATATGGATAGAAAAGAAGCAAAGAGGATGGACAGATTCACACATTATGCCATGGCTGCCGCAAAGCAGGCTATGGAGTCATCCGGCTTAAAGCCTGAGAACGAGGATCCTTACAGGATGGGTGTTATCGTAGGTTCTGGTATTGGCGGAATAGAGACGCTTGAGGATCAGCACGGTGTACTTATGAACAGAGGACCGGGAAGAGTGAGCCCATTCTTCATAACGAACTTAATTGCGAACATGGCATCTGCGAGGATTGCAATCAATTATGGACTCAAGGGCTTCAACGAATGTGTTGTAACAGCATGTGCAACAGGCAACAATGCGATAGGTGATGCCTTCAAGGTAATACAGCGCGGAGACGCTGAAGTGATGTTTACAGGAGGCTCGGAAGCAGCAATTACCCCATTGTCCTTTGCGGGCTTTTGCTCCAACAAGGCGATGACTACAAATCCTGACCCGACAACAGCCTGCAGACCATTCGATGCCGCACGCGACGGCTTTGTAATGGGTGAAGGCGCTGGAATACTCATACTTGAAGAATATGAACATGCAAAAAAAAGAAATGCAAATATATTAGCCGAGATCGTCGGGTATGGCTGTACTTGTGATGCCTACCACATCACGGCTCCGGACCCTGAAGGCACAGGAGGCATAAGGTGTATGCAGCTTGCTCTTGAGGATGCAGGTATCAAACCCGGGGATGTAGGTTATGTGAATGCCCATGGTACATCTACGCCTCTTAACGATGCTGGTGAAACACGTGTTATTAAAAGTGTATTTGGCCAACATACTGCGAAGCTTGCAGTCAGTTCCACCAAATCAATGACTGGTCATCTTCTCGGTGCTGCAGGTGCCATTGAAGCTATCATCACTGCTATGGCGTTAAAAGAAGGCTTTTTGCCGCCTACGGCCAACTACAATACTCCAGATCCTGAATGCGATCTGGACTATATTCCAAACAAGGGAAGGAAGGCTGATGTCAAATACGCCATTTCCAATGCTCTTGGGTTTGGCGGACACAACGCCGTTTTGGTTTTGAAGAAGTATGAAGAATAATAAGGGAAGCAACAGCAAGGAATTGCTGTTGCAGACTGTTGAAGGATTTGAAAGAAATATCGGACACACATACAGGGACAAGGGGAATTTTCTCCTTGCCCTGACCCATAGTTCCTACGCCAATGAAAACAAGGCCAGTAAGCTGCCAAGCAACGAAAGGCTTGAATTTTTAGGGGATGCCGTGTTGAATATAGTGGTCAGCGAGTATATATACAAGCTGCATCCTAACCTTCCTGAAGGCGAAATGACAAAGGTACGTGCAAGCATCGTATGCGAAGCTTCCCTTGCAATATGTGCTGACAGGATACATCTCGGGGAATTCCTCCTGCTTGGGAAAGGCGAGGAACTGACAGGGGGAAGACAGAGGGCTTCAGTATTGTCCGATGCCTTTGAAGCGGTGATCGGTTCGCTATATCTTGATGGCGGCCTCGAAACTGCCCGCAGTTTCATCAGTATGATGATGATGGAGCAGATAATTGGACATGGAGTTGAATCCTTTGTTGATTACAAGACCCAACTTCAGGAAATAATTCAAAAAAAGAATGACAAAAAGATATCCTATGAAGTGCTGAAAGAAAAAGGCCCGGATCATGACAAAAAATTCATGGTGCAGGTTAAAGCCGGAGATACGGTATTAGGTATGGGTGAAGGAAAAAGCAAAAAGGAAGCTGAACAGATGTCAGCCAGGCTGGCACTCGAAAAGCTCCGGGGAAAAAAAGCAGGAAAGTTGATATGATAATAAAAAACAAGCAAATCATTAAAAAGCATGCAGTCATACCGGTATTCATCCCTCACAGGGGTTGCCCACATGACTGCATCTTTTGCAATCAGAAGAAAATAAGCGGCAGTTCAACTGAAGTAACCGCTGAAGGTGTATATAAAATAATTGAAGAAGGCCTCGAAACGATCCAACCAGGTACATATATCGAAGTTGGCTTCTATGGCGGCAGCTTCACAGGGATTGAAAAAGAAAAGCAACTGGAGTTTCTCGAAACGGCCGGTTTTTTTATCACTAAGGGAAAGGTGTCTTCCATCAGGCTTTCAACAAGGCCGGATTATATCAACCCGGATATCCTGAGCTACCTTGAAAAAAATCATGTAGGAACGATTGAACTGGGAGTACAGAGCCTCGATGAGGATGTACTGAAATCAAGCAACAGAGGACACAGCGTCGGGGATGTATTCAAAGCTGTACGATTGATCAAAGAATATGGTTTTGAACTTGGAATACAGACAATGACCGGACTTCCAGGCGATACGGATGAAAAGGATATTGAAACAGCAGGAACGGTAATCAGCCTTGGACCTTCACAGGTGAGGATTTATCCTGCGCTGGTGATCAAGGGCACATATATGGAGAAGCTGTATAAGGATGGCTGCTACAGGCCTCAGGAGCTTAACGAGGCGGTCTCGTTATGTGCGAGGCTTCTACACATGTATGAAGCCGCAGGGATAAATGTCATAAGAATCGGCCTTCAGGGCAATGACAGCATCAACAAAGATTCGGATGTTGTTGCCGGTCCGTTCCATCCTGCATTCCGACAGCTTGTCGAGACGAGGCTGGCCCTTGGGGCTATTGAACGCAAGCTCAACGAAACGGTATATACAAAAGACTGTAATGACACTAATGGAAAGAAACTCATAATAAGCACACATTTCCGAAACATATCAAACGTAACTGGTCAGAACAGGTCAAATATCAATTTCCTCAAAGAAAAATACGGATTCAGGGAAATCAAGGTAGTCAGCCATGCTGAAGAAAGCGATAATTACAGCGCAAACAGCAGTGAAATTTCTATTGAAATTGATTGAACTTGATTAAACCAATATTTATGTTAGAATTATTGAGTAGTACAACTATGAAATAACATTAATTCCTAACCGGAGGGATTGGATTGTACCTTAAAAGAATTGACATACAGGGTTTCAAATCTTTTGCCGAAAAAATCAGTCTCGAATTCAATTCGGGAATAACATCAGTAGTAGGGCCGAACGGCAGTGGCAAAAGCAATATAGCAGATGCTATCAGATGGGTTCTCGGGGAGCAGAGCATCAAAACCCTTAGGGGCAGCAAAATGGAGGATGTTATTTTTGCTGGCACGGAAAACAGGAAGCCGTTGGGCTTTGCCGAAGTGTCCCTCACGATAGACAATTCAGATACAAATCACAGACTGCCCATTGATTTCAATGAGGTCACAGTAACCAGAAGGATATTCCGGTCAGGTGAGAGCGAATATCTTCTGAACAAGACCTCATGCAGACTCAAGGATATAACCGAGTTATTTCTTGATACAGGCATCGGTAAGGATGGATATTCGGTTATCGGCCAGGGAAGGGTCGATGAAATATTGAGCAACAGGTCGGAGGACAGAAGGCTGATTTTTGAAGAAGCTTCCGGCATAATGAAATACAAGGTCAGAAAACATGAGGCTGAAAAGAAGCTGGAGCTGACCAGACAGAATCTCAGCAGGATAAACGATATAATAATTGAACTGGAAACACAGTTGGAGCCACTGAGGATTCAATCGGAGACCGCCAGGGAATTTCTCAACCTCAGGGAGGAACTCAAGGGGCTTGAGGTTAATGTCTATCTCGATAGCCTTGTGAAATTCAAGGACAGACTGAAGGAGATGGAAGACCAGTTCAACACCATTAGGGACAATATCATTGAAGAGAATTCAAAGCTTGAAGAAATAACTGTGGCCAACCGAAGCAAGACCGATTTGATGAAAAACCTGGATGAACGAATGGATAAGGCAAGACAAGAGTTTTACGGCCTTGAAGGCAATCTGGAGCGGTCATCGTCTGAAATAAACTTAAACAATGAAAAAATCAGGAATCTTGAGGCAAACGTACATAGAATTGAAGCTGAATCTGCCGAATTCAATTCCAGGATCGCAAACCTGGATAAAGAAGAAGAAACCAAGCAAACCAAACTGAAATACCTGGAAAAGCAGCTAAAGAATTATACGGAAAGTCTTCTTGAATATGAAAAGCAGATGGCAGACCTGATGAAGACCCTCGACGATAGCGAACGCAATATAGAGAACCTTAAATCGGCAATAGAGGAAAAGCAGGATCTGCAGTCCGACAGAAAGATGCAGTTGCACAATGTCAGGGTACATCTTGAAGGGATTGAAAAAAGGAAGAAGACCATCGATCAGGAAGTTTACCAGCATGTCGTGGAGAACGACAGGGAGCTGATGAAGAAAGAAGATCTTACAACCAGTATTCAGCTTGCTTCCGGACAGATAAAGAAGCAGAAGGAAAAACGGGCCGAGCTTAATGCCGAAATGGACAAGTCTGAAAAAGCCCTTGCTGAAATCAGGGTAAGGGAGGGCAAGCTTAAGTCGGACCTCCAGTATAAGACATCGCGGTACAGAACACTGGTTGAGATGGAGCAAAACCTGGAAGGCTATAACAGGAGTGTTCGTAACGTTTTGCAGGCATGCCGTGAATCCCGTGAATTTGGAAGCGGCATTCATGGAGCTCTTGCCCAACTTGTAAACGTCGACCGGAAATATGAAGCTGCAATTGAGATGACACTGGGAAGCGCCCTTCAAAACATCGTAACTACAACAGAAGATGACGCAAAGAAGGCCATTGAGTTTCTGAAAAAGAATAAAATGGGAAGGGCGACCTTCCTTCCGATAAGCTCTGTAACAGGAAAGGGCTTTGAAGCAAATATGGCGGGCAATGTATCCAAACAGCCTGGGTTCTGCGGCGTAGCATCAAGCCTGGTAACCTATGATCCGTCATATGAGAGAATAATGACCAGCCTTTTGGGAAGGGTTGTAGTAGTAGACAATCTGGATAATGCCATAGCTATGGCGAGAAAATTCAGCTTCGGTTTCAGAATAGTCACCCTGGATGGCGATATTGTAAGTACAGGTGGCTCGATGTCCGGAGGAAGCCTTGAAAACAGAGGGACAGGAATTCTTGGCAGAGGCAGGGAGATTTCCGAGCTCAGTCAGGAGATGGAAAAGCTCAAGGCGGATGAAAAGCTTATAACCAGGGACATCGAAGAGATGACCTCATGTATAAATGATGTAAAAAAGGAATTATCATCACTCGAAGGTGACATTAAAAACAATGAATTGGTAAAAATAAGGGATGAGAGCCATCTGGCCCAAGTTGAGGAGAATATGTCCAGACTCGGGGCCAGGATGGATATGCTGAAGCAGGAAAAGGTCCAGCTGGAAAGGCAGCAGACTGAGACCGACAAGGAATTACAGAAATATTCATCAGAGCTGACAGCCGCAGAAGAGGAAATAAATGAATCAAAGAAGACAGTTGCAGCATTCCAGGACAGGCACAAGGAGGATCAGGGCATCAGGGATGCACTGCATCAGGATATTACCGATTTCAAAATCTCGGTCAATTCCATAAAAGAGAGTATGGACAGTGTTATGGAGACCACGGGGAGAATAAACTCCGAGAAGGATGCCCTCCTTAAGAATATAAGCCGACGTGTGGCTGAAAAGGAAAAGCATCAAAATGAAATCAAGGGATTGTTTGAAGCCAATGAGGGTATGAAGACGGTCATAAGGAAATATGAAGAGGAAAAGACAGGGAAAACCCTGGAAATGGATAGAATAACAGAAGAACGCAAGGTGTTGGAGGAAGATCTATCTGATATCATAAACAAAATAAATGACATCAACAAGAACATACTTATGCTGCAGGAGGATCAAAACAGGCTTGAGGTTAAGAAGGCCAAGCTGGAAACTGAGACCGAGGCAATACAGAATCGTATGTGGGATGAGTATGAGCTGACATATTCGAGTGCCCTTGAACTGAAAAAGGATATAGGCAGTTTAACGCAGGCACAGAAACGCATCAATGAACTGAAGAACAGGATAAAGGAGCTTGGACCTGTAAATGTGGCAGCAATAGATGAATACATCAAGACAAAGGAACGCTTCGAATTCATGTCCTTGCAGCGTAATGACATGGAACAGGCTGCTGAAAAGCTGCAGAGAGTGATTTATGAGATGACCTCGGTCATGAAAAAGCAATTCCTCGAACAACTGAAGCTTATAAACGAAAATTTCAATCTGGTGTTCAAGGAGCTGTTCAACGGTGGAAGGGCGCAACTCATACTTGCTGATCCGGACAATGTTCTGGAAAGCGGAATAGAAATCGAGGTGCAGCCACCTGGCAAAAAGCTGCAGAACATGATGCTGCTATCGGGAGGAGAGCGTGCATTTACAGCCATAGCACTGCTTTTCTCAATCTTGAAGCTGAAGCCTGCGCCTTTCTGCATCCTTGATGAAATCGAAGCTGCGCTGGATGACGCCAATGTTTACAGATTTGCGGAATACTTGAGGAAGTATTCCGAAGAAACGCAATTTATAATGGTTACACATAGGAAGGGAACCATGGAGGGTTCCGACATGCTTTACGGAGTTACTATGCAGGAACATGGAATTTCCAGGATAGTATCAATGAAAATGGGAGAAAAGGTGGGATAACGTGGGTTTCTTCGATAAATTGAAGGATGGCCTTCAAAAGACAAGAAAAGGTATTACCGAAAGGATAGACCAGGTGCTCACTTCCCTGGGTAAGGTAGATGAGGATCTTTTCGAGGAACTGGAAGAAATATTGATAACCTCGGACATCGGGATTGATTCAGCTATGGCGATCATGCAGGGACTGCGAAAAAGGGTGAAGGAAGAAAAAATCACAGACACTGGTGCAGTTAAGGACGTATTAAAGAGCGAATTGAAGAAGCTGCTGGGTGATGACAGGAACGAGCTTGCTATCGAGCCATCACCTGCAGTTATAATGGTCATCGGGGTCAATGGTGTAGGAAAGACCACGTCCATAGGAAAAATCGCCGCTTATCTTAAAGGTCAGGGGAAGAATGTCCTGCTGGCAGCAGGTGACACCTTCAGAGCTGCGGCGATAGACCAGCTTGAAATATGGGCTGAAAGGGTAGGCGTAGACTTAATCAAGCATTCGGAGGGTTCAGACCCCGCAGCTGTCATATATGATGCACTTCAGGCAGCCAAGGCGAGAAAGGTCGATGTCCTTATCTGCGACACCGCAGGGAGGCTTCATACCAAAAAGAACCTTATGGAGGAATTAAAAAAGGTATCCAGGGTAATTGACAGGGAAATGCCTGGTGCGAGCAGGGAAAACCTGCTGGTGCTGGACGCGACGACAGGACAGAATGCTGTTTCACAGGCAAAGACTTTCAGCGAGATAACTGATATTACGGGCATAGTACTGACCAAACTGGACGGGACTGCAAAAGGTGGCATAGTGATAGCCATCAGGCACGGGCTGGACATTCCTGTCAAACTGATAGGGGTTGGTGAAAGCATCGACGACCTGCAGCCTTTTGATTCATCGGAGTTTATTGAAGCTTTGTTTACTTAGAGAGGAGATGAAAGCATGGACGATAAGGTTATCTACGATTTTTTTCAGGAAAATAATAAAAAAGGTACAAAAAAGAAAATAACTATTGGAGTAATAATAGTCCTTGTGATTATAGCAGCACTTACTGCCAATGATATTTATCTGGAGATACTGCAACTCGATGAGATAGGGGGATATTCAGACGTTTACATGAAAAACCTGATCTACAAGCTGATTTCCTTCGCAATCTGTTTTGTACTGGTCTTTGTCGTTACTTTCATAACCAATATTTTTCTAAAAAAGAATCTGAACAACTTCCGAAAGAAGAATGGAATGCCACCGGCAAAACTACCCAGCCTCTTGATATCGCTTGTAGCGGCGTTTGTACTGGCCTTCCTTACAAAGGAAATGTTCTACATGAAGTTTTTGACTGCACTTAACGGCTCCCCCTTTGGCAGTACTGACCCGGTCTTCCTTAAGGATATAGGGTATTACATCTTCAACAGGCCGTTTTTCATAACCGCATACGGGTTCCTATCAACTGTTTCAGGTCTTATTATTGCATATACTTTTGTTTACTATCTGTTCAACATGTCGTCCTTTGAGACGGGTTTCTCTTTTCAGAACATAAAGGACAAGGGTATTATTTCGCATAACCTGGTCAACGTGGCAATATTCTTCATACTAAAGGCTGTTTCATACAGATATACCAGTCAGAACATACTGTATGATTCGTTTTCTGTTCTTGATAACGAAGGGGCCGGTTATGTCGACGTTAATATCTGGATGCTCTATTACAAAATTGCACCATATCTTATTCTGGTGGTAGTAGCAGTGGCACTTTTCCTTGTATGGAGGAATAGGCTCAAGGCTGCGGGAATTGCTATTGCAGTATTTCCGGCTGTCTGGGTAATCACTATAGCAGTATCTGCATTTACCCAATCACTTATCGTTTCACCCAATGAAATGGACTATGAAAAACAGTATATCTCTTACAACATCGAAAAAACCCGTGAGGCATACAGCCTTGATAAGATAAAGACCTATGACTTCCCGGAGATGGAGGAGCTTACGCCTGAGATAATCCAAAGGAATATTGAGACGAAGAACAACATCAGGGTTGTAGATATTGCCTCCACACTCGTTTCAAACGTGCAACTCCAGAGCAATACAGCATTCTATACCTTTACCGATGGTGATATCATCAACTACACGGTCAACGGAAAAGAGATACCAATATTCATTTCCGCACGTGAAATAGACAAGTCAAGGCTCCCTGACAAGACATACCTTAATACAACGTACAGATACACCCATGGCTACGGTATCGTCATGAACCCCATCAACCAGTTTACGAATCAGGGTCAGGTTGATTTCATCCTCAGCGGAACAAAACAGGAAACTGTGGACGAAAACCTGGTTATCAATCGTCCGGAAATATACTATGGTGAAATGACCAATGACCACGTTATTGTTAAAGCGAAAGGCCTTGAAGAAATAGATTATGACGGTACCCGTACTACAATATACGAAGGGGAGGGAGGAATACAGCTCAATTTACTGAACAAGCTCCTTTTCTCCATAAAGTATGCCGATTTTAATATGCTCATATCGGGATATACAAATGATGCTACACTTCTGCTGAACAGGGAGATCGTCGGCAGAGCGCAGAAGGTAGTTCCCTTCCTGACTGTGGATGAAGATGCCTGTATACTCCTGACTGATGAAGGCAGGTTGAAATGGGTGCTGGATGCCTATACGACAACCGAAGCCTTCCCTTATGCACAAAGCTATGGCGATGTAAACTATATAAGGAATTCAGTTAAGATAGTAATTGATGCATATGATGGGAAAGCCCAATTTTATATCATCGACGATACAGATCCAATAATCAATACCTATGACAAAATCTATCCTGGCTTATTTATACGTGATCCGCTGCCGGAGGAAATCAGCAATCATCTCAGGTATCCTGAATTGCTGTTCAAGATCCAGACGGAAATGCTGAACAAATACCATATTCTGCCCGAAAACTTCAATGCATTTTATTCGCAGCAGGACAAGTGGGATATTGCAAAATATGCTTCAACCAATGAAGCCGCAGCTAACAACAAAATAGATCCTTACTACAATATGATCAAGCTGCCTGGAGGATTGGGTGAAAAGGAGGAGCTTATACTTATGCGCCCCTTCACACCTGCCGGTGAGTTGAAGCATAACATGGTATCGTGGCTGGCCGTCAGGAATTCGTCGGCGAATTATGGAGAAATGATACTGTTCAACTTCCCCAAGAACACGAATATTTACGGACCCAACCAGATTGAAGTCAAGATAAACCAAATAGATAAGATATCTACAGATATGACACTGTGGGGACAGGGTGGATCAAAGGTATACAAAGGCAACCTGCTCGTAATACCGATTGAAAATTCGGTATTATATGTGGAGCCCATATACATTCAGTCCCAGGGAACATCCTCAATACCGGAGGTGCGCGAGATAGTCGTAGGCTATCAGACTGCTGAAGATTTCAGGTTTGGTATAGGAACTAATCTGGATAATGCACTGGCCGATCTGTTCAAAGGACAAAGCACAGATACTGAAGCAGGAGCGGGTAACAATGCAGGCGGTGGAGGTACGTCAGGTGGCGGAACAGGTACCGGGCCTGACACTCCAGTACAGCCGGCAGATCCAGATACATCAGGCAATGTAGTACAGCCCGGAACTACGGTACAGCCAGGTGGCGGCGGCCAGACAGATAATACCGAGCTTGATCAGGTTAAACAGAAACTGGAAGAATTGAAAAATCAGATTAACGAGCTAAGCACACTTATAGAACAGCTTGATTAAGCAGCGAAACAACTAAAAAGCCTTGACATTCGCATTAACATTAATTACAATAAGGTGTAAAGTAAAATTACTTTACACCTTATTTGATGCATTAACGATTTACCGCCGCAATTAATACGTCCGGCATGGAAGGATCATATGGAAGAATTGTTTGAGATAGGCCTGCTGCTAGATTTTTACGGGCAGCTTCTGACAAAGCGCCAATATGAAATCCTCGATATGCATTACAACAGCGATTATTCACTGGGAGAGATTGCAGAATTGCTGGATATCAGCAGACAGGGCGTATATGACAATATAAAACGCGGAAAAATGTCTTTGAATGAAACAGAGCAGAAACTTGGTTTGTTGGGACGCTTCCGGGTACAAAAGGAAAAGGCACGGAAGGTGCAGGAGCTTATTGCTGGCATAGACAGAACATCTCTGGATAAGTTAAATGCAGATAAGCTGGATGCGGCTCAGATAGCAGTCATCAGTATTATGGAGGATTGACGGATGTCAGTTTTTGAAGGTTTATCAGGAAAACTTCAGGATACAATAAATAAATTACGCGGAAAAGGCAGGGTCACAGAAAAAGACGTCAAAGACATGATGCGCGAGATAAAGCTCGCCCTCCTTGAAGCCGATGTCAATTTCAAAGTGGTCAAGGACTTCATTGCAAAGATATCGGAACGGGCAGTGGGACAGGATGTATTGGATAGCCTGACTCCAGGCCAGCAGGTAATAAAGATAGTCAATGAGGAACTCATAAATCTTATGGGTACTACCAACTCAAAGCTCACATTTGCATCCAACGGACCGACAGTATATATGATGGTGGGCTTGAACGGCGCAGGTAAAACGACAACCTCTGGAAAACTGGCCGGGATCCTTAGAAAGCAGGGTAAGAACCCTCTTCTGGTGGCATGTGACGTTTACAGACCGGCAGCAATAAAGCAGCTGCAGGTAGTGGGGAACCAGCTCAATATACCGGTATATACGGTTGAAGGAAGTACAAAACCAGTATCAATTGCTGCATCGGCAATAGACCATGCAAAATCAAAATTGTATGATGTGGTCATTGTAGATACTGCAGGACGACTTCACATAAATGAAGAATTGATGGACGAGCTTGAAAACATGAAAAAAGCTGTACGTCCACACGAAATACTGCTTGTAGTAGATTCCATGACAGGTCAGGACGCAGTAAATGTTGCCGAGGGCTTCAACAACAAGCTGGGCATCGATGGAATAATCCTGACAAAGCTCGATGGCGATACAAGGGGTGGTGCGGCGTTATCGGTAAAGGCTGTCACGGGAAAGCCGATCAAATTTGCTGCAACAGGTGAAAAATTAAGCGATATTGAACCTTTCTTCCCGGATCGTATGGCATCCAGGATTCTCGGTATGGGTGACGTGCTGAGTCTTATCGAAAAGGCGCAGGAAAACTTCGATGAGAAAAAAGCCATGGAGATGGAGAGGAAAATAAGGTCTCAGCAGTTCACACTTGAAGACTTCCTTGACCAGATGCAACAGCTGAAAAAGATGGGCCCTCTGGATCAGGTGCTCGGTATGCTACCGGGAATGAACAGCAAGGCACTTCAGAATGTCGAAGTGGATGAAAAGAAAATGGGACATGTAGAAGCAATAATTAAGTCCATGACCTTTAAAGAGAGAAATGAACCGTCAATCATCAACTTCAGCAGGAGAAAGAGGATTGCAGCAGGCAGTGGTACAACAATCCAGGAAATCAACAAGCTCCTGAAGGATTTCGAAGAGATGAAGAAAATGATGAAGATGATGACCGAAGGGGCAAGACGTGGCGGCAAGGGAATGGGAAAAGGAATGGGCAAGTTCAAAATGCCGTTTTAGTAAAATGATGCTGTATCAGGCGAAGGATTTTGGTTAAAGCGATATGAAGCACGGAGAAAATTGAAAATTAAGTTGAAGGTTTGAACCGTGTAAATATATAAGAAGAATTAAAAGATTGTTTTTTAAGTGAGAGGAGGTGACAATGATGGCAGTCAAGATCAGATTGAAAAGAATGGGCGCAAAGAAGACTCCTTTCTACAGGGTAGTTGTAGCTGATTCAAGGTATCCCCGCGACGGCAGGTTCATCGAGGAGATTGGTACTTACAATCCGCTTACAGATCCTGCTACGGTCAATATTGACGGAGAAAAGGCCACTAAATGGATAAAAGATGGTGCACAACCTACAGACACAGTCAAATCTTTATTGAAAAAAGCAGGAATAATTCAGTAAAACCACGGGAGGTGCAACAATGAAAGAACTTCTCGAAGCCATCGCACGTTCCCTTGTGGATTACCCTGACGAAGTCATGGTGAATGAGGTTGAAGGTGACGATACCCTTATACTTGAACTGAAAGTATCCAAAGAGGATATGGGAAAGGTCATAGGCAAACAGGGAAAAATAGCTAAAGCCATCAGGACAGTCGTTAAGGCTGCAGCCATTAAGGAAAACATAAGGGTTGTGGTGGAAATCGTACAATAAAAAGGTGACTTGTCACCTTTTTATTGTATAAAAAAACAAATCATTAATATTGATGGAGATGTAATAATGGATTATTTGCAAATCGGAAAAATAGTCGGCACTCATGGCTTAAAAGGCGAAGTAAGAGTTGTACCGCTGACCGACAATCCGGACAGGTTTGTTGGTATGAAAGAAGTCAACGTTGAGAACAAGGGTGTAATCACAAAATATAATCTTGAAAGTGTCAAATTCCTTAAGAACCTTGTAGTTCTAAAGTTATCGGGAATTGATGAAATAAATGCAGCAGAAGCAATGAGGGAGTCATATCTTATTGTTGACAGGAAGGATGCTGTCAAGCTACCCAAAAACAGTTTTTTCATATGCGACCTCATTGGACTCAAGGTCATTGACGAAAAGGGAGATTTCCTCGGAAATTTAGTTGAAGTCCTTAGCACAGGCAGCAACGATGTCTATATCATACGGGATGAAAAAAGTGTAAATTGTAATGGCGCAAAAAGAAAAGACATTCTGATACCTGCCCTTAAATCCGTGGTTACGGAGGTTTCTACAGAGGCAGGAACAATGAAGGTACAATTACCCAAAGGACTGCTTGATGATGAAGTTTGATATTCTGACCATTTTCCCCGAACTATTCGGGAATATCCTTGGCGAAAGTATCATAGGAAGAGCACAGGAAAACAACCTGATTGAGGTAAGGGCAACCAATATCCGTGATTTTTCAAAGGATAAGCATAAAAAGACAGACGATTATCCGTATGGCGGCGGCAATGGTATGGTAATGCTCGCACAGCCCATATTTGACGCATATTCCTCCATAACAGAAGGCCTGGATTACAAGCCGAGGGTCATATATATGAGTCCACAGGGCAGAAAGCTGGATCAGAAGATAGTGGAGGAATTATCGGCGTACAAACACCTGGTACTTCTTTGTGGGCATTATGAGGGGATAGACGAGAGGATACTGGAAGAGATCGTAGATGAGGAGATCTCCATTGGGGATTATGTACTCACTGGGGGAGAATTGCCGGCAATGGTACTGATAGATGCCGTCTGCAGGACAATACCAGGCGTACTATCCAACGAAGGATCATATGGCGACGAATCTCATAATGGTGGGCTTCTTGAGTACCCTCAGTATACCAGGCCATATGAATTCAATGGCCGAAAAGTACCTGACGTCCTTATATCCGGTCATCATGCCAACATAAACAGATGGCGCAGGAAGCAATCGCTAAGAAGAACCTATCTCAGAAGACAGGATATGCTCGATAAACTTGAAATGTCCAAAGAGGATGGGAAGCTGCTGAGGGAGGTACAGGAGGAACTGAACCAGGAAAAAAATATAGAGAATGATAAGTTGGTGTAAACAGAAAAAAGGCTTCCAAGTATTGAAACTTGAAAGCCTTCTCGCTGTGTTCTGGTGCGCCATCACGGGCTCGAACCGGGGACACCCTGATTAAGAGTCAGGTGCTCTACCAACTGAGCTAATGGCGCGTTCTTTAGGGCACTTACATATTATAATAGCTACAGGAGACGATGTCAACATTAATATGGCACTTTTTTTATTTGTTTCAGGCAGTATTTTGTTGTCAATTTATCCCCCCAAAACACAAGAATGGGATAATATGACAGAGGATTTCGGGTAAACAGTGTAGAATACTAAAGAGTCTAAGGCTGCTAAAGCCTGAACATTGGATGTGGGTGAGAGAATTGACAATTAAAATTGATATTGCTAAGCTTGATAAAATAATTAAAAAGACAATAGAAGCCATAACGGACAGTAAAAATGAGATATATGACATTGCCGACAGCGCAAGGCGAGAATGCCGCAAATTGGAAGAGGAATTGAAGCAGCTCAGGAATCAGGCGAGAGAACTCATTGAAAGCGTGGAGTTTTTGGAAGAGGAGCTCAAGGAAAGCAAAAGGAAACTGATGCTTGTCAACAAGAATTCCACCAGGTATACCGAAGAAGAGCTAAGGGATACTTATGAAAAAGCCGATAATCTTCGTGTGCAGCTTGCCATAAAGCGTGAGCAGGAACAGTTCTGCATCAGGCGCAGGAATGAACTCGAAATAAGGATTAAGGATTCACTGAAGACCATTCAGCGTGCTGACAACCTGATTACTCAAGTCGGAGCTGCAATGGGGTACCTTACTGGAGACCTGCTTGAGATAACAGCCCAGCTTGAAGACCTTCAACAGAGACAAGCCATGGGTATTCGGATTATCAAAGCCCAGGAGGATGAAAGGCAGAGGGTTGCCAGGGATATACACGACGGACCTGCACAATCCATGTCAAATGTGGTCCTCAAAGCAGAAATATGCGAGAGGATGCTTGATGTAGACATGCTGAAGGCAAGGGAGGAACTCCGCAACCTGAAGAGGATTGTCAGGGAAAGCTTGCAGGATGTCAGAAGGATCATATACAATCTGAGACCGATGTCACTTGATGATCTGGGACTTATACCGACCCTTCAGAGGTTTGTAACCACCTTCCGGGATGAAACAGGACTTGCAGTATCCCTCAAGACAAAAGGGGTATATGATGATATAAGGCCGGTTCTATCTCTAACTGTTTTTCGGTTGGTACAGGAAGCAACAAACAATATTATAAAGCATTCAAGCGCACAAAATGTCACAATCAATCTTGAATTTGAAGATGAAGAACTTAAACTATATATATATGATGATGGAAAAGGTTTCGATGTTGAAAAGCTAAAGGTCAGGAACGATGATGTCAGCAGCGGCTTTGGACTTTACAGCATGAAGGAAAGAGTAGAACTACTCGGAGGAAATTTTTCCATCGGTTCTGCACTGGGAAAGGGTACCAGATTGAATATTACGATTCCTTATATAAAGGAAGAGGGGGGAACCAATGAGCAGCAAAATTAATGTTCTTATTGCAGATGACCATGCGATGGTCAGGCAAGGGCTTAAGCAGATTCTTGAACTGGAAAAGGACATCGTAGTGGTTGCACAGGCATCCAATGGCGATGAAGCGATAAACCTTGCAAGGTCACTCAAACCTGATGTGATACTCATGGATATCAACATGCCTGGGAAAAATGGATTGCAGGCTATCGGTGAAATCAAGCAGGAGAAGATGATCAGCAGGATTATTGTGTTGACTATACATGAGGATAGGGAATATCTGTTCAAAACTCTCCAGATGGGTGCCGAAGGATATGTCCTTAAGGACGCAGAACCATCCGTACTTATAGAAGCCATACGCAGTGTCAACAATGGTCAGTCCTACATACAGCAGAACATGACCAAAGAGCTGGTCAGGGAGTTCAACCGGGTAACTCTCAACGAAAAGGAAAAGGGTGAGGAAAACAGCCTCACAACCCGTGAAATTGAAGTGCTGGAACTCATTGCAGAAGGAATGATAAACAAGGAAATAGCAAAGAAGCTTTTCATAAGTGAGAAAACGGTAAAAAACCATGTGTCCAACATCTTCAGGAAGCTTGAGGTATCCGATCGCACCCAGGCTGCCATCTATGCTTTCAAACATAATATCAAGGTCTGATTGTGATAGTTGAGCGCACCCGGGTATGAAATAACATACTGTTACGACCGATCAAAAGAAGCCGCATGCACAAAGCCCTAAAAAGGCCACGTGATGCGGCATTTTCGTTGTTATAGATAAATGGCATTGGGTATCTTTTGTCCCCTTCCATAGTACTGTAGTCCCAGCCATCTTTGATGATAGTCCCTTATGGTCCCTGCCTTAATATAGGCTTATATCATTATAAAATAAGGTCTTGTGACGGATAGAAAAGAAAACCTGATGCCATTATAATAAAACCATGATAAGTAACAGGCCGGCAAGCTTAATCGAAACTTGATAAATGAATAGAAACCAAAAAGTTTTTTATTATGAAAGGTGGGTTTTTAAAATGATGAAAATGTATATGGATTATTTAAGGGCAAGATTTGCAAGCAAAAAGGGACAGGGCATGGTTGAATACGGATTGATAATTGGAATAATCGCAGTTATACTGATCGCAGCACTGACATTTCTCAGAGCTCCTCTTACAGGTTTGTTCAGTAATATAGCAGCATTAATAACCGGCAATACACCTACAACAACTTGATGACAGACATAAAACACACATGATAAATCAATTGCCCTATCTGACAGCAGATAGGGCAATTTTTTCAGAAATAGCTGACAGGGAGGTGTAAAACATGATTACTGAAAAAAAGAGGATGCCCAAAGGCCAGACATTGGTTGAGACGGCTCTCATACTACCAATAATAATCCTTCTTCTGATGGGCATTGTTGATTTCGGTTTATTGTTCAATAACTACCTCGTTGTTGGAAACGCTGCAAGGGAAGGCGCACGTAATGCAGCAGTAGGATATTCCGACGCAGAAATCATAACAGTTGTCACCACTGCGGCAGGAACTCTTGACCCAACAAAGCTGACAATAAGCATCACGCCTGGTGAATCGACAAGAGTCACAGGGGATGAGGTTTCAGTAACGGTAAATTATCAATATTCGCTTATAACCCCGGTGATTTCCAGCATAGTTTCAAGCCCTCTGGATTTGAGCAGTACAACGGTTATGCGCCTCGAATAAGCGGCAGACGGAGGTAATTATGGAATCAGTCAATAAAAAGGTCATAATAATAGCGGTGCTGTTATCACTTGTAACTTCAGCACTGATATATGTATATATAACAGGTGCAACACAGAAAAACGAAACAGTGGAATATGTGAATGTGTATGTCGCGGCTACAAATCTTGAGCCCAGGCGTGTAATCGCTGATGCTGATCTGAAGCTGGTTAAGGTGGAAAAAGATGTACTTAACACCAGGGCTATTACAACTAAATCCGAAATCGTCGGGAAAAAACTCAAAGAAAGCGTCCTTGAGGGAGAAGCAATAGTTCCTGAAAGGCTTTTGGATGAAGACAAGGCATCACTGGCCTTTAAAATACCTGAAGGTATGAGGGCTGTCAGCATAAACATCGCAGAACAGTCTGCAGTATCCTACCTTATGAGACCCGGGGATTCTGTAGACGTAGTTGCAACTTTTGAAACAGAGACTGTTGAAGGTGCTACTACCAATACTATTTATCCAAGGATAACAAGGACCATACTACAGGATGTCGAAGTGCTGGCAATGGGCCAGGACCAGGAAATAAAGGATGAGAAGATTAAAGAAGGACAAAAAACAGTCACTCTATCTATAAATTCAGCTGATGTTGAGAAACTGGTGTTTGCATCTGAATACTCGGTGTTAAGACTGGTATTGAGGCCTGCTGAGGACACATCCGTTTACAAAGCGGAAGGCGCCGTAAGAGAAGACATCTCTTCAAAGAAAGGAATATACACCGTACCCAAGGAAGCAGCACAATAATCGTTTGGGATAGAAAGCGGAAGGGGAAATACTAAATGGAAAGAATTAAAGTAGTAGTAGTAGATGATTCAGTAGAAACAAGAAACAATATCAAGGTTCTCCTTTCTTTTGATAAAAGAATCGATGTCATAGGAGAAGCAGAAAATGGAGAAGAAGCCATATTCGTTGCAAAAGAGGCACGTCCGGACATAATCCTGATGGATATCAACATGCCGGTGATGGATGGAATCAGGGCTACAGAGGAAATTTCCATAGAAGTACCTGAAAGCACCGTCATCATAATGTCTGTGCAAGGTGAACAGGAGTACATCAGGAAGGCAATGTCGGCCGGAGCCAGGGATTTCCTCAACAAACCCTTCAATGGTGAGGATATGATCCGGACTATAATTAAAACATATGATAATGAATCAAGGAGACGGGAAAAGAATACCAACTCCAAGAGCCAGGAAGAAATCAGGTCCAAAATCGTCACTGTCTTCAGTACTAAAGGAGGAGTAGGCAAGACCACAATATCCTCAAATCTGGCAGTCGGGCTTGCAAGACTGACAAAGAAGAAGGTTGCCCTTGTGGACCTCGACCTCCAGTTCGGTGACGTTTCAATAATGTTGAATGTTTCAGTGAAGAACACTATCAGCGATTTGATTAAGGAAATCAATCAGCTGGATGGGGATCTGATCGATGAATACATGGTTTCGCACTTTTCAGGAGTTAAGGTGCTTCCTGCTCCAATAAAGCCGGAATATGCCGAGTATATAACGTCAAGCCACATCGAGCGTATACTGAATACCCTCAGGGAAAGATATCACTATATCATCATAGACACATCTGCAAGCTTTCATGAAACGGTATTGACGGCATTGGATATGTCGGACGTGATACTATTCTTGTCTACTCTTGACCTGCCTACGATTAAAAATGTCAAGTCGGGGCTGGATGTAATGGAGTCTCTCCGTTATCCAAAGGAGAAGATTAAGATAATCCTCAATAAAGCTTCCGAGCAGTTTGGAATTAAATACAAGGATTTTGAAAGCACACTGAAGCATCCGGTGTGGTCATATGTCCCGGAGGACAGCCAGACGGTCATCACCTCAGCAAACAAAGGATTTCCATTTATTATGACCAGGATGGAGACAAAGGTTGCCAAGGCCATTATGGGAATGTGCAGCGAGCTTTCCAATGAAAAGAGACTATAGAAACAAACAAGAGTCCAAAGAAAAAATTGTTTGGATAGAAAAGCCAGCTAGAAAGCCACGTAGAAAAGCAAGGGTAGAAAAAAAGGGTAACAGAGTTTGGGGGTAATGCTGATGTCACTATTGGAACGGCTTCAAAAAGAAAAAACTACAGAACAACAGGAAAGCAAAACTTTAAAAACAAAAAAGGCCGCATCTCCGCCTAAAGATGATCCATTTGAGGAAATGAAGTCAAGGATCCACAGCAAAATAATTGAAGAGATCAAAACAGGCGCATTAAAAGACCTTGAAACAGAAAACAATGATGAGAATCTTGAAAAGGAAATCTCCGACATAGTGGAGAGCTTCCTGGACGAAGAGAACTCATATTTTACAAAGCTTGAAAGGCAGAAGCTGGTCTCGGAGATAATTGACGAAACCATAGGTTTCGGTCCCATCAATCCGCTTATTCAGGATCCATCAATATCAGAGATAATGGTAAATGGTCCGGATCTGGTCTATGTTGAAAAAAACGGTCGGCTTACCTTAAGTGATGTTACCTTCAAGGACGATCAGCATGTTATGAAGGTCATAGAAAAAATAGTGGCACCCCTCGGAAGAAGGATAGATGAAAGTTCGCCGATGGTTGACGCACGTCTGCCGAACGGCTCGCGTGTAAATGTCATTATCCCGCCACTTTCTCTTAACGGTCCAACAATTACAATAAGAAAATTTTCGGAGAAGCCTTTTACAGTCAAAGACCTTATCAATTTCGGAACGATAACGCCTAATGTTGCGATGCTGTTGAAGGCATGCGTTGAAGCCAGACTCAATATAGTTGTATCAGGGGGTACCGGTAGCGGTAAAACGACTACCCTGAATGTAATTTCATCCTTCATTCCAGATGACGAAAGAATAGTGACCATAGAGGATGCAGCAGAGATTCAACTGGGACAGGAGCATGTAATAAGGCTTGAGACCAGGATGCCGAACATTGAAGGAAAGGGCGCCATAACCATAAGGGATCTTGTAAGGAACTCCCTCAGAATGAGGCCCGACAGGATAGTCGTAGGCGAGGTCAGGAGCGGTGAGGCGCTGGATATGCTGCAGGCTATGAATACCGGACATGATGGCTCATTGACTACTGGCCATGCTAATTCACCCAGGGATATGATATCCAGACTTGAAACAATGGTTTTGATGGCAGGAATGGATTTGCCGGTTAAAGCAATAAGGGAGCAGATCGCCTCTGCTGTTGACCTGATTGTACAGCAATCGAGGCTTAAGGACGGCAGCAGGAGGATAACCCATATAACTGAGATAATAGGCATGGAAGGCGATATTATTACCATGCAGGACATATTTGTTTTCAAGCAGCAGGGCAGGGATGAAAAGGGGAGGATACGTGGGGAAATTGTGCCTACCGGAATCAAGCCTCATTTCATCGAGAAGCTGGAAAGCTCAGGAATAACGCTTCCAAGCGACCTTTTTACATAAGGAGGTAATGTAAATGTTGAGATTAATCATACCCCTTGCATTTCTGTCGGTGATGCTGTTGTCCTACTCCATACTAAAGGTTATATTCATCAAGCAGAGCGGCATTTCAAGACTCAGAAAATATATAAATGTTGAAGAGGCTGCAGAGAATACAAGGAAGGAATCAAAAAAGGAATCAAAGAATTCCATGAACTTTGTCTCAAAAGGGATTGGTAATATAAAATTTCTTGACAGGTATAAAAAGAAGATCCAGTTCAAGCTGACCAGGGCACATTTGCTTCTTAAGGCAGAGGAATATATGACATTCAGCATTATGCTTTTTGCTTTCCCTGCTCTACTGGTGGTAATGGTAAAGGGGGCAGGTTCAATTCCTGCAGCTGTTGTTATTGGCGTAGTAATGAGCTTTATCCCTTCTATTGTCGTTAATTTCAAAATTAAAAAGAGGCTAAAGGATCTCAATGAACAGCTGGGTGATGCCATCACATTAATTTCTAATTCATTAAAAGCTGGCTACAGTTTTTTTCAGGCAATTGATATAGTAGCAAAGGAGATGACTGGGCCTATTGCAGAGGAATTTGCCACATTACAGAAGGAGATCAACCTCGGATTGAATACTGAAAAGGCACTTGAGAATATGACCAACAGGGTCATGAGCGATGACCTTGAACTGATAGTGACTGCTGTACTCATACAGAGACAGGTTGGAGGCAACCTTGCAGAGGTATTGGATAATATTTCTACTACAATCAGGGACAGGGTTAAAATCAAGGGAGAAATCAAGACTGCAACCGCACAGGGAAGAATTTCCGGACTGGTTATTTCTTTGTTGCCTGTGGGTATAGGACTTGTAATAAATATGATAAATCCAGAACATATGAGCCTGCTTTTCAAAAACCCGCTCGGAATCCTTATATTATGTGTTTGTGTGGTTATGGAACTGATAGGGATATTCTTTATAAACAAAATCGTTCAAATTGATTATTGAGGTGAGTTGCCATGCTATATGCCATTTTGATCCTTTCATTCATATCTGTGTTCCTGATTGTTAGACTTATACTGGTGAGACTTTTACGAGATAAGATTTCATTGCAGTCCAGGCTGGATAATGTGGGCAGGATGGGGTCAAGGAATTCTGAAGACAATGAATTGAACCAGTCACTGGGCGTCAGGATATTGAGGCCGCTGCTTGACAATGTCAGTAAAAATGTCATGAAAGTTACTCCTTCCGGAATCATATCGTCAATGGAGAAGAAGCTTAGCATGGCTGGTAGCTCAACCAAGCTGAATGTCAAGGACATGATCAATATCCAGGTAGCGCTTGTCGTCGGTCTCCCTGTTATAACTGGCTTTTTGGGTTTCTATTTAAGCTTGTCATCGCAAGCATTGGTCTACCTGATAATAATAGAGATAGCAATTGGGCTTGTGATGCCGAATTTTGGCTTAAGCAGGAAAATCACTGAAAGACAGAAAAAGATACAGAATTCTCTGGCTGATGTTCTGGACCTTCTTACCGTTAGCGTTGAAGCAGGTTTGGGCTTTGACGGAGCCCTTGCAAAAGTAATTGACAAGATGCCGGGTCCCCTTGCCGATGAATTTGATACAGTATTACAGGAAATCAGGGTAGGACGGCTGAAAAGAGATGCATTGAGGGATATGGCAGACAGGATCTGCATACAGGATTTCAGCACCTTTGTCAGCTCTATCATACAAGCGGATCAATTCGGCGTGAGTATCGCAAACGTACTGAGGATCCAGTCGGAGCAGATCAGGCAGAAAAGAAGGCAGAGGGCACAGGAAAAGGCCATGAAGGCGCCTATAAAGATGATCATACCTATGGTTGTATTCATATTCCCAACATTGTTTGGTGTTTTGCTTGGGCCTGTAGTAATCCAGCTTATGGGGGCCTTTGCAAAATAAGATCGGGCTGGGTGGCATATCGATAAAAATCAGGTAAAAAACCACATGAATGTTACTGAAAATATATAGGAAACTGCTAGCAAGAAAATTGTATTGACACTTTAGTGAGTGGCATAGTAATATAATAATAACCTTTTTCCAGAAGTACAATATCTGGAAGAGAACAATAATTTCAGATACAATGACCAGGAATAAGTATCCGTTAATACCATCCAAGAGAATTGCCGGCTGGTGCGAGGCATATGAGTATACGGAGAAACTCACCTGTAAGTATCCGTCGGAAATCATTCATTGGTGATTAAACTTTCACCGGCTGGCTTGGAATAACTGGCAGGCAATGTATGAGAGTATGCACGGACGGCACCGGCCGTTATACCGGTTAAAAACAAGTTGGATACAGGTAACACTGTATCAATTGGAGTGGTACCGCGGAAGCAAGCCTTTCGTCTCTTATTTATATTAGAGATGCAAGGCTTTTATTTATGGAAAATTTAATTAGTGGGGTGTTAAAAATGAATGAACTTTTGAAGATTACAATTGGCGATTTGCTCGACAGTGTTGCAGAAAAACATCCGGATCATGATGCAGTTTTATATACCGACAGACCTTTCAGAAAGACATATTCCCAGTTCAGGGATCACTGTGACAAGGTGGCCAGGGGTATGCTGGCAATGGGCATAAAGAAGGGCGACCATGTCGCGATATGGGCTACCAATTATCCGGAATGGATCACAACGATGTTTGCCACAGCAAAGATTGGCGCTATCATGGTTACAGTCAACACCAATTATAAGGTGTTTGAGCTGGAGTATCTTTTGAGGCAGTCTGATTCCAGTACCCTTATACTGATTGATAGCTTCAAGGACAGCAATTATGTGCAGATTCTCAATGAACTGTGCCCGGAAATAAAGAACGGTACTCCCGGTAAGCTCGAATGTAAATCACTTCCGTGCCTTAAGAACGTCATATATGTAGGAGAGGACAGTCATCCCGGAATGTTCAAATGGGAGGACCTGTATGAGTTGTCCGAAAAAGTTTCCCCGGATGAACTAAAAAAACAGCAGGCTACACTCGATGTCAATGAAGTTATAAACATGCAGTACACATCGGGGACTACAGGATTCCCCAAGGGCGTTATGCTGACCCATTTCAATCTTGTAAACAATGGTATGAGCATAGGTGATGGAATGAAATTCACTTATGAAGACAAGCTCTGTATCCCCGTTCCGTTTTTCCATTGCTTTGGTATGGTGCTGGCTATTTTGGCATCTGTAACCCATGGAACGACAATGGTTCCCGTTGACTACTACCAGCCGCTGAAGGTCATGGAGGCCATCCAGAATGAGGGATGTACGGCTGTCCATGGAGTACCAACCATGTTCATTGCGATGCTGGAGCATCCTGAATTCAAAAAATTTAAATTTACGAAACTCAGAACTGGTATAATGGCCGGTTCACCATGTCCCATCAAGGTTATGAAGCAGGTAGTGGATGAAATGGGAATGTCCGATATAACAATTGTTTTTGGACAGACAGAGTCTTCACCCGGTTGCACAATGACAACAACGGATGATGATCTGGAGATCAGGGTTTCAACTGTCGGAAGGTCATTCCCGTTCATGGAGTGCAAGGTTGTTGATCCCGAAACGAATCTTGATTCTCCGAATGGGGTTCCCGGTGAGTTTGTGGTAAGGGGCTATAATGTAATGAAAGGCTATTACAAGATGCCTGAAGCAACAGCACAGGCCATAGACATGGATGGATGGCTGCATACAGGCGACCTTGCCACAATGGATGACAACGGCTACTTCAAGATAACGGGAAGAATAAAGGATATGATAATCAGGGGTGGAGAAAACATATACCCCAAGGAGATAGAGGAATTTTTGTACACACATCCTGCTATCAGGGACGTCCAGGTAATCGGTGTTCCCAGCAAGCAGTATGGCGAGGAAGTAATGGCCTGCATCATATTAAGGGATGGCATGAACCTGACCGAAGCTGAAGTAAAGGATTATGTTAAAGGGCATATGGCAAGGCACAAGACGCCAAGCTATATCAAATTTACAGATGCTTTTCCTATGACAGGTAGCGGAAAAATACAGAAGTACAAGATGAGGGAAGAGGCGATAGAGGAGCTTGGGCTCCGCGAAGCCGCCAACATAGAGACTGCATGACGGGATAGGGGACATAACGGGTGAGGGGACACATCGGGATAGGGGACACATCTCTTCGAGAAATGTCCCGAGAGATGTCCCGGGTAAATATAAATATTTTAAGGGGAGCTGAAAGGCTCCCCTTAAAATATTTGTAGAATTGCGCACTTCAGATATTCAGTTTCGGAGGATGCGAGAAGAACAGGATGGTCCTTGGCTTGTGAACGGTATTCCACGAGCCGGACCTTCTTTTTTGCATCAAAGGCTGCATTATAGATCAAGTCCATAAACAGATCAGAATCAACATGATGGGAACAGGAACAGGTAACGAGGAAACCTCCGCTTTTAAGTATCTTCATAGCCCGGAGGTTGATTTCCTTGTATCCACGCATGGCACCTTCGACTGCACTGCGGGTTTTTGTAAAAGCGGGAGGATCGAGAACGACAACATCAAATCTTTCTCCCGCTTCATTATACTCACGGAGTTTTTCGAAGGCATTAGCCTCTTCGAAACGGCATACTGACTCAAGACCATTCAGCGCAGCATTACGTGCAGCAGACTGTACAGCATGGGCCGATACATCAATGCCTGTAACCTCTGAAGCTCCATAATGCCCGGCATGCAGTGAAAAAGAACCTGTATGGCAGAAACAATCCAAAACCCTTGCTCCGTTGACGAATGGCCTGAGTGCCGCCCGGTTTTCCTTCTGATCAAGGAAGAATCCGGTCTTCTGGCCATTTTCCACATCAACTATAAATTTAATGCCGTTTTCACGCATTTCAACCAATGTGCCGAAGGGCTCAGAAAGAAAGCCTTTCTTCTGTTCGAGGCCTTCAAGTTCACGAACTGTTATGTCGTTCCTTTCAAAAATTCCGTCGGGTTTAATTAAATCCTTTAATATGTCCACGATTTGAGGTTTGTAACGTTCAATTCCAAGGGAGGAGGTTTGAAGTACAAGTATTCCGGCAAATTTATCTACAATCAGGCCGGGAAGGAAATCGGATTCAGAAAATACCACCCTGCAGCTTAAGGGATCGGCTACTTTAAGTCGATATTCCCATGCAGTTTTGATCCTTTCATATAAAAAGCCATAGTCGATTTGTTCATGGCCGGAGGTGAGCATCCTTATGGATATCTGGGATTTCAGATTTATGTACCCCTGTCCAAGGAATCTGTTTCTACTGCTGTATACCTCTATTACGTCACCGGGCTCGTATGTGCCGTCTATATTTTGGATATCGCTTCTGTATATCCACGGATGTCCGTATTCTACATTACTTTCTTTGTTCTTTACCAGAAATGCCTTTGCCATGCTATCACCTTTCAATCGCTTTTAACCCGTTCTTTTTAACTATTATATCCGAAATATTCAATTGTTCCTGCAGTTTTTCTATTTCATCAATATATTCGTCTTTGACAAGTGTATTACCTTCTCTATCCAGGACAATTCCATCTTTATAAAGATATACCAACTTGTCGGTTATGACTGTAGAATTTCGCAGGACAACAGAGCCCTCTTCGGTATTGAACAGATCATTACCAATTGTATGGGGCGCTTCGATGCCCATGAGGTTTGCAATTGTGGGAAGGATATCTATCTCACCGGCGGTTATCTGCTGTACGCCTTTGTTGTCCATGCCTGGAAAGCGAATGAAGCAGGGGGTCTTCTGCAACATTATCCAGTTGAATTCGCTGTCTTCATAACCAATGAACTCTTTGAGAATGTCAGTTTGGGTATGGGTAAAACCATTATGGTCACCATAAATGACAATTACCGAATTATCATACAATCCACGTTCCTTAATTTCTTCGAGGAATTCTCCTATGACTGTATCGACATAGCTGGCGCCTTTCAGGTAATTTCCAAGATAGGTGTTTTCATATTTTCCTGTGTCAAAGCTTTTGTAATCCTTGAAATATGTAAACGGATGATGGCTTGAAAGTGTTATGAAAAAGCTGTAAAAGGGTTTTGAAGTATCAAACTTGTCAAGTGACTGCCTGAAAAAGGATCTGTCGCTTAACCCCCAGCCAAGAGTCTCATCAATATCATAGTCATTACAATTGAAAAACCGGTCAAAGCCTTCAGCTTTGTACATTTCAGTCCTATTCCAGAAACTTGGCGTATTTGCATGAAATACATAAGTACCATAACCCTTTTCCTTTAAAAGTTTGGCGGTGGATTCGTATTTATTGGTAGGGTACCTGAAATATACCGCACCCTGAAAGAGGGGGTGAAGAGAATTGTTTGTGAGAAATTCAGCATCCGAAGTATTTCCACCGCCGATTTGATAGAAGAAGTTATCGAAATAGGCGCTGTCGTTAATAAAACTATTAAGGTTAGGGGTAATCTCCCTCCCGTCAAGTTTCCTGTTGATGAGTAAATTCTGTATCGCTTCGAGCTGTATGACAATAAGGTTTTTACCCTCCGCAGCACCGGCATATTTGATGACTTCTGGTTGCGAAGAATTTTTTTCAACAAAGAACTGTTCAACCCTGGCTTTTTCTTCCGTTGTTATGTCATCATCAGCAAAAATTCGTTCATTGATGAATCTTTTACAGTCATAATAGTGGAAATAGAATACACCAAGGGAGTTGACCACATAGTTGTTATCATAAATGAAATTGCTTGCCGGAACTTTGGAGTATGCTGTAAAGAATATGCCGGAGCTTGCAGCAATAATAAGAACGGCGGTAATCAGACGCGTTGACAGTGAAAGCTTTGAAATCGCATTCTTTTCCGGCTTGTTCCTGTGCTTCATAAAAAATATACCAGCGAGCATTATTGGTATGTCGATAAAATATAACAGATCTGATGGGTTGAACAGGCTTTTGACACTGCTGCTGACAGATGGTATAAGTCCAATATATGCCAGTACAGGAACACTAATTACATTATAATAATATTTGAAATAAAGGCTGTCTGCCAATAATAACACAGACATAAATATGTCTACAGTAATAAGTACGGTAAGCCTTTTTTTATTGGAAAGCAACAAAACGGCAGCGGCTATCAGTAAAGCCGAGGCCAGTGATCCGGCCAGCATACACAGTGTGCTGTCGCTCGAGGGCGTTCTTTCATTAAGATTTACTGAAAACTGGAAATGCGCTGTTTTATATATTATTGCGACGATAAATAATAGCCAGAGGGAAATTTCTATTTTACTAACGGTTTTGTTTGAGGTGCGTTTCTCCAATGGGGGAATATTATTGTAAAGTAATGGGATCTTCAATTTTCTACCTTTCCGGATACGGCTAATATACAGTTGATTTACGTCGTATTACCTATGCTGGCATGATTATTCAATAACATAATCAGTACCATTAATTGCTTATTTTAATAATGCTAATTTATTTTAAATTAAATTTATGTCAATTTCAACCCTCAAAATTATTTGATTAACAATTTTTAAACAAATTTCCATACTATTGTTGATACCTAATTTTTGAAATGATAGAATAAACGAGTCAATATACCAACATGCGCGGGTGGTTGTGAAATAGGTCCCAGACCAATCGACCTTCATCTGAAGGCGCTTAGGAGCATGGGTGCTAAAATAAACGACGCCCAGGGTGGATTTATTTACTGCGAAGCAGATAAACTCCATGGATGTGATATCCAGCTTGATTACCCAAGCGTTGGAGCGACAGAGAACATAATGCTGGCTTCTGTGTTTGCAGAAGGTGAAACCTTAATAAGAAATGCCGCAAAGGAACCTGAAATTACAGATCTCCAGGATTATTTGAATGGCATGGGAGTGCAAGTCGCAGGAGCTGGAACTGGAATGGTGTGCATTAAGGGCTCCTCTGGAAGATTACATGAAGTTGAGCATTCGATAATTACAGACAGGATAGTTGCCGGTACATATATGATAGCAGCAGCCATAACAGGTGGTGAACTCCTTTTGGAGAATGTGATTCCCGAACATCTCAGATCCATCATATCTATCATGAGGGAATGTGGCTGCAGAATAGATACCACTGAAAGGGAGCTTTTGATAAAAGGTCCGGAAAAGCCCGGCTGCATAGACGTTGTCCGGACGCTGCCTTATCCCGGTTTTCCTACGGATATGCAGGCACAGCTGGTTGCAATGCTGACAATTGCGAATGGCACAAGCATAATGATTGAGACGGTTTTTGAAAACAGATACAAGCATGTTGAAGAGCTGCTGCGAATGGGGGCATCCATCAATCTGGAAGGCAGGACAGCTATTATAAAAGGCGTAAGTAAACTCACAGGTGCAAGGGTCCATGCAAGGGATCTCAGGGGCGGCGCGGCAATGGTGCTTGCGGGACTTGCTGCTGAAGGTGAGACTGTCATTTCTGATATAAAGCACATTGACAGGGGATATGAACGAATCGAAGACAAGCTCATGGGTGCGGGCGCAGTGATAAAAAGGATTTAGACACGGAGGCGAATGGTGAAAGAGAGTAATACAAATGAAAAAACAAAATTTAACACATTCTTCTTTTGGTTGAAAACTGTCCTGATAGTAGGATTGGTTCTGTTTGCATTGGTTTATGCAGCCCTCTCACCTTTATTTAATATAAAAACAGTTGAAGTAACCGGTACAGTACATTACAATAAAGAGATGATGACTGATATTGCGGGAATTACGCCAGGCGAAAATGGCTTTATAAGAATGGGACCTAATCCTAAAAGCATTTTTACTCTGCGATTTATTGATGCAGAAGAATCAATCATCAACAAGTGTCCATATGTAAAAGTTGTAAAGGTAAAGTTTGTTATTCCATCTACCGCAAGTGTGGAAATCGTTGAAAGAACGCCAATGGCATTTGTGGATTACATGGGAACATGCCTTATTGTTGATGAGGATACATATGTCATTGATACGGTAAGTACAAAGCTCAGGAAAATTGAACTTCCTGAAATACGCGGACTGATGTTTACGGATTATATTCTAGGCAGAAGGCTTGAGACGGAAAATCATGATTTGGTGAAAACAGCAGAGAATATAATAAATACTATAAGTCAGTACGACATGAAGGATGAGAAAAAACTGCTGGACTACGTTGACTATATTGATGTTACAGATCCTGATGCCACAGTCCTTTACCTGGATTCGAGGGTGACCGTAAAGATTGGCGGTATCAATGACCTGAATTACAAAATCAGCAGTTTGAAAACGATATACTTCAATAATATAAAAGAAAACGAATCGGGTTTGCTGGATTTTACAACAGGTGAAGATCCGGTATTTTCGCCGGGCGGAGGTAATTGATATGATGCCTATTTTGGGTCTGATCATTGGTATAATAATCGGTGTAGTTTTCATCCCGATTAACATACCACAGCAGTATTCAAATTATGTAGCGGTAGCCATATTGGCAGCGCTTGATTCCGTTTTCGGAGGAATTGCAGCTTCTGTCCAGGGTAAGTTCAATATGAAGATATTCGTATCCGGTTTTTTCGGAAATGCACTTCTTGCAGCGGCACTTGCTTACATTGGTGACCAGCTGGGCATTGAGATATATCTTGCTGCCATATTTGCATTTGGTAACAGATTATTCTTGAATTTCGCAGTTATTCGCAGATATATATTGAATAAGTCGGATAAAAAGGATAATATATAGTTTGTCAGGGGGGGTTCTTAAGTGGGTGATATGATTGTAAGTATTGACATCGGAACTTCCAAGGTGTGTACTATGATTGGAAGGGTTGATAAAGGACAATCCCAGCTGGAAATAATCGGCAGGGGAATGACTCCATGCAACGGACTGAAAAAAGGAGTTATTGTTGATATAGAAAGCACTGTAGCTTCAATTAAAACGTCTATAGAAGAAGCAGAAATGTCGTCAAATCTCAAAGTAGGATCAGCATACGTCAATATACATGGAATGCATGTCAGCGTTATAAATAATAACGGTTGGATTAACATATCAAACGGCAACAGGGAAATCACACAAAAGGATGTCGATAATGTCCTGTATTCTGCGCGGGATGTTGAAATCCCAAACGACAGGCAATTGATAGATGTCATACCCAGACAATATATCATCGACGGATATGATGAAATACTCGATCCGGTTGGCATGGTCGGCATGAAACTGGAAGTGGATGCAGATATCATCGTAGGAAAAATCACATCTGTTCAGAATATTGTAAAGAGTATTGAAAGAGCAGGTATAAGAATAGACGGGATTGTTGCCGAAGCTTTTGCGACAGGTGAAATCAGCCTTACTACCGGATGAGAAGGATATGGGTGTGGTGCTTCTGGATGTAGGCGGCGGTGTAACCGATATATCTGTATTTAAGGGCAAAAGGCTTATTTTCTATGATTCAATACCGGTTGGTGGTGACCATATTACTAACGATATTGCTATTGGACTTCGTATATCTAATGCAGAAGCTGAAAAAATCAAACGACAGTTTGAACTGGCATTGACTTCTCTGATAAAGAATGATCAGGAAATATCTGTATTTGATATCAATGAAAATAAGAAGAAAAATGTAAAAGTTTCCGAAGTAGTTGAAATAATCGAAGCAAGGGTATATGAAATATTCTCATTATGCAGGAACCAAGTGGAAAAGGAATGCGTTATAAAAAACCTTCCGGGAGGCATCGTGCTGACCGGTGGCGGAATATCCTATGTTGACGGCTGCAAACAACTTGCCGCCGAAGTATTTGAGCTTCCGGTGAGGGTTTCCAAGCTCAACCACATGGGTTTGACAAAACCTGAATACATAACTGCTGCAGGTATAATAAAATATGTTTCAAATATTCGCAGGGGTGGAAGTTCGGCATACGAAGCAAAACTGCTGAAAGCCAGGCGCAGCAAGGAAGGCGAGAGCGCGTTCGGGAAAATGGCTGCTGCCATAAAAAGGTTGTTTTGAATTCATATATTGCGTTAATTTGAATAATAGGATATTATTTACGTATATTTGTTGCATTGAATTGTTAGAATTCAATATACAACTATAGGCCAGAACCAATGAAAAAGGGGGATTCAAATTGCTGGAATTTGATATTGATATGGAACAATTCGCCCAGATTAAGGTAATAGGCGTCGGAGGCGGAGGAAACAATGCAGTCAACAGGATGATCGCGGCAGGATTGCGCGGCGTTGAATTTATAGCAATAAACACAGACAAACAAGCACTATTCTTGTCAAAAGCAAATACTAAAATTCAAATTGGAGATAAACTTACCAAAGGTCTTGGTGCAGGTGCGAATCCCGATATCGGTGAAAGGGCTGCTGAAGAAAGCAAAGATGAGATAGCCCAGGCCATTAAAGGCGCAGATATGGTATTCGTTACAGCAGGAATGGGCGGCGGTACCGGAACGGGTGCAGCACCGATTGTTGCTCAGATTGCCAAGGAATTGGGAATATTGACTGTTGGAGTAGTGACAAAACCTTTTGTATTTGAGGGTAGGAAAAGGATGCAATTTGCAGAGAGAGGTATTGAAAACCTCAAAGGCGTAGTTGACACACTCGTCACCATTCCAAATGACAGATTATTGCAGATTTCCGAGAAAAAAACATCAATCATAGACGCGTTCAGAACAGCAGATGATGTACTTCGCCAGGGTGTACAGGGTATTTCCGATCTGATAGCAGTACCGGGACTAATCAATCTGGATTTTGCAGATGTCAAAACAATAATGGTTAACACCGGACTTGCTCATATGGGTATAGGAAGAGCTTCGGGAGAAGGTAAGGCTGAAGAAGCAGCAAGACAAGCAATCCAGAGCCCGTTACTCGAAACATCCATTGAAGGAGCACGTGGAGTGCTGCTCAATATAACCGGCGGTGCCGACCTTGGATTGTTTGAGGTCAATCTCGCAGCAGAGCTCGTTCAGAAATCAGCCGATCCGGATGCCAATATAATAGTCGGCGCAGTGATAGATGAGAATCTTAAGGATGAGATGCTCATAACCGTTATTGCGACAGGCTTCGAAAAGGGCCCGATAATCAAAAAGATCGAAAAAGCAGCCGAGAAATTGACTGCCAAGCCTGAAACCATGCAGATGAAAAGGCATACAGCAGCGGATGTAAGTGATGATGAACTGGAAATCCCTACATTCCTGAGAAAAAACAGATTTAAGTAGTAAAGGGACACATCTCTAACAGGGGGCACATCTCGGCGGGTCTGAGATATGTCCCTTTTTGAATTATCATAGTCCAGTATCACAAGTGGGGCACATCTCGGCGGGTCTGAGATATGTCCTTTTTTGTCATAAAATTTTCCATTTTTAAATTTACTTTGCGACATAAACAGCAGTGCATTTCAATTATAATTATCTCCGTTGGATATTCATAAATGACAGACATACGAATATATCTAAAATAGGGGATTGTCTGACTGTGGGGTAATATATTGGAAATTTATCTTGATGTCTTGATAATGGAAAACATAGTCATCAACTTTCTGATTCTTTATGTTACCGCAAAGTTTTCAAAATGCAGTATTTCAAGCCTGCGGCTGCTGCTGGGAGCAGCGGTAGGGGCATTGTTCCTTATTTTGATGCTTATTATGCCTGATATGAAGATTTATTCGACAGTGCTTGCAAAGCTTGCCCTGTCCTGTGTCATGATTGCTGTTGCATTCCACATAGAAGGTTTTGGAATGTTCTTAAGGACAATGGCAGTATTCTATCTGATAACATTCATGTTTGCAGGAGCAGGGTTTGCATTGCTTTATCTGAACAGAAGCGGAGAAGTCTTGGGGAATAGTGCATTTATGACTTTTCTGCCCCTTGCGGGTGCCAGATGGACGGAGATTTTTTATGCGCTTGCAATAGCTTTCATATTGGTGATGATATTTAAAGAAAAGGTGATAGACAGGCTTCGCAGGGAGAAACTCCTGGTACAGATTGTAATTGCTTTCAATAAAAAGGCTGTTACAATGTGGGGATTGGTTGATACGGGAAACTCACTCAGAGATCCACTTACGAATATGCCTGTCGTAGTTGCGGAATTCAATGCCATAAGGGAGATTTTACCTGAAGAGATAAAAAATATTTTTGACAGTGATATGGAGAACGACCTGGATAGTATTACAAAAGCCGTGTCAGATACTCTTTGGTTTTCAAGGTTCAGGCTCATACCCTTCACTTCACTCGGCAGGGAAAACGGTCTGCTTGTCGGTTTCAGGCCGGATTATATTGAAATTGATAATGATAACAGGAGAAAAGACATAAACGATGTGATTGTCGGAATACATAACAAAACGTTGTCAAGAAATGAAAAATATAAAGCCCTGCTCAATCCGGAACTGATTTGAGCGCTGAAAGGAGAAGGAAATGCACATTTTTAAACGGTTGAGGCTGTTCCTGCGTATAAAGTGGGTGCAGTTATTTTGGAAAATTGGAGCCTCTATTAAGGGTGAAACAGTATATTATATTGGAGGCAGCGAAGCTTTACCGCCTCCCCTTAGTAACGAGGAAGAGAATTATCTGCTTTCAAGGCTCGAAGTCAAAGATAATTCGGTGAAGTCAGTTCTGATAGAACGCAACCTGAGGTTGGTAGTTTATATTGCCAGGAAGTTCGAGAATACCGGTATCGGTGTTGAAGACCTCGTTTCAATAGGAACTATCGGCCTGATAAAGGCTATCAATACCTTCAATCCATCACGAAACATAAAACTGGCTACATATGCATCAAGATGCATTGAGAATGAAATACTTATGTATCTGAGACGCAACAATAAAATCAAGACCGAGATATCCATTGATGAGCCACTGAATATTGATTGGGACGGAAATGAGCTGCTGCTGTCCGATATTCTCGGCACTGAGAACGATATCATACATAGAAGCCTGGAAGACGAGGTTGACAGGGATCTTCTGAACACTGCGATGAAGAAGCTTTCAATGCGGGAGAAGAGGATAATGGAGCTTCGTTTCGGCCTTTCAAACGGTATAGAAAAGACCCAGAAGGAGGTTGCCGACATGCTCGGCATATCCCAATCATACATATCCCGGCTGGAAAAAAGGATTATTGGCAGGTTAAAAAAAGAGATCAACCGTATGATCTGAAAAGTAGAAATTCCTGTTCATGATGTATCAATTTTACATTTATCAGCAGTATAAATCTTACCTTCATGGCAATAATGATACTGACATACATTAAACACTCCATATTATAACAGTGTCAGTACCATTACTGTATATGGATGCCGGGAGGAGAAATTCCATGCTGATAAACAAGGTTGAGATATGCGGCGTCAATACTTCAAAACTGCCGGTATTGACAAATGAACAAAAAAAAGTCCTTTTTGAAAGGATGCATAAAGGAGACTCCCATGCCAGGGAGGAATTCATCAATGGTAATCTGAGACTGGTTCTAAGCGTTATCCAACGTTTCAATAACAGAGGGGAATACGTTGACGACCTCTTTCAGGTTGGATGTATAGGATTGATAAAAGCAATAGACAACTTCGACGTCACCCAGAATGTAAAGTTCTCAACCTATGCAGTTCCAATGATCATTGGAGAGATCAGAAGATACCTTAGAGACAATAATTCCATAAGGGTAAGCAGATCATTAAGGGATATAGCATACAAGGCGCTACAGGCCAAGGAAAGACTGACAAGCAGAAATTCAAAGGAACCTACGATCAGCGAAATAGCCGAAGAATTAAAGCTGCAAAAAGAGGAAGTGGTATTTGCTCTTGATGCTATACAGGACCCGATCTCATTATTCGAATCAGTTTATCATGACGGTGGAGATGCAATTTATGTTATGGACCAGGTGAGCGATGATAAGAATATCGATGAAAACTGGTTGGAAGGGATTTCTCTGAAAGAAGCAATGCGAAGATTGAATGACAGAGAAAAACATATACTAAATCTCAGGTTCTTTGAAGGCCGTACACAAATGGAGGTGGCTGAGGAGATAGGGATATCACAGGCGCAGGTTTCCAGACTTGAGAAAACGGCGCTGATGCATATGCGCAAGTATATTTAGGGCATAACATAATGAACTGCTGAACTTGCATATAATATTTATAGATTTTGTGTATGGCAGGCAGGCGCAGGCAGTATGAACAGATCTTCGGATTTCAGGCAGAAGGAAGTCATTAATATGTCGGATGGAAAGAGGCTGGGGTTTGTCTCAGATGTCGAAATCGACCTGGATTCGGGAAAGGTTGAAGCGATAATTCTGCCAGGGGTAGGGAAACTCTTCGGGCTTCTGGGCAAGGATAATGAATTTGCCATTCCATGGGAGAAGATTAAAAAAATCGGAGAAGATATTATACTTGTGGATCTTGATGAAAGATATATAAGGAAGTATTTTGACTAGTGCAGAAAATTTGACAATAAAATAAAAATATTGAAAAATGAGATTTAGCTGGTATATAATCAGTTTGAATCTCATTTTGCATTTTCCCCTATTATACTTACAGGAGGAAAGACATGAAATGTCCTTACTGCGGATTTATTGAAGACAAGGTCATTGATTCCCGACCAACGGATGAAAGTTCTGCCATCAGAAGGCGAAGGGAATGTACAAAATGCACCCGTCGGTTCACAACTTATGAAAAGGTTGAGAGCATCCCGCTTATGGTCATTAAAAAGGACAAGACAAGACAGTCCTTCGACCGGGAAAAGCTCCTTAACGGCTTGCTGAGGGCATGTGAAAAAAGGCCTGTGTCGATAACACAGCTTGAAATCATGGTTGAAGAGATTGAAAGCCAGATATACAATTCACTGCGTAGAGAGGTTACGACACAGGAAATTGGCGAAATGGTCATGAATAGACTTAAAGACCTGGATGAGGTTGCTTACGTAAGATTTGCATCCGTATACAGGCAGTTTAAGGATATAAACACCTTCATGGATGAGTTGAGAAAGCTCCTGAAAGATGAAAAACTATAAGCATTCATTAAAGTTATACAACTAAATAACGGATTGTTCGAAAGCGGAGGAAATATGCCCCGCTTTTTCTTTTTATCCAAAACCCGCAAAAATTATTGGAATATATATACAAATAAAGTAAATTAATGTAGAATAATAAATATATTTACAATATATACCAATATTCATTGTGTGAGGTGAGACATATTTGTTTTCAAAAGTATTTAGTTGCAGACTTTGTGGAATCGATGGATTTCCTGTAGAGGTTGAAACTGATATCAAAAACGGAATCCCTTCATTTGATATTGTCGGGCTGGGTGATGTTGCCATAAGGGAGTCAAGGGAACGGGTAAAATCTGCTATCAGGAATTCCGGACTTGATTTCCCCGTTAGAAAAATCACCTTGAACCTATCGCCTGCAAATGAGAGAAAAGAAGGATCGGCATTTGATCTTGCCATAGCTGTTGGGATTTTGACAGCGACAGGTCAAATTTCTTGTGATGTGACCGACCATTATGTCTTCATTGGTGAGCTATCACTAGACGGAATTGTGAAACCTGTAAGGGGCGTTCTGTCTATGACGGTATGCGCACGTCAAATGGGAGCCGAGCTCATTGCAGTGCCCTCAGCCAATGCAGACGAAGCTGCAATTGTAAAGGGAATATGTGTCATCCCGGTCAACAGTCTGGTAGAGTTGGTGGAACATCTTTCAGGCATAAGGCAAATTGAGATACATACTGGAATGGAAAATCCTTTTTATGTGGAAAAAACTGAATATGATGTTGATTTTTGTGATGTCAGGGGACAAAGAGCTGCTAAACGTGCGCTTGAGGTTGCAGCCTCCGGTGGGCATAATTGCCTGATGCTCGGTGCTGCAGGTTGTGGTAAAACAATGTTGGCAAAGCGACTCCCGACAATCCTGCCCTCACTTACCTTCGATGAAGCGATTGAAGTAACGAAAATACACAGCGTTGCGGGAACCCTGCCAAAAGGTCTTTCCCTTGTGACAGGCAGACCATTCAGGAGTCCTCATCACACCATTACGGACATTGGTCTCGTTGGCGGAGGGACGGTACCAAGGCCAGGAGAGATTAGCCTTGCACATTACGGTGTATTGTTTCTTGACGAGCTGCCTGAATTCGCACGTCGGTCCCTCGAAGTCCTCAGACAGCCTCTTGAAGATGGTTTTGTAACTGTAGCACGTTTAAATTACAGTGTTATGTATCCGGCTGATTCCACATTGATATGCACTGCCAATCCATGCAAATGCGGCAATTATTTCGGTGCCGAAGGTGAGTGTACCTGCAGCCCAAAACAGCTTCAGTACTATAGGAGCAGATTTTCTGGCCCATTGCTTGACCGTATGGACATACAGATAGAAGTGAATGCAGTTAAATATGAGGAACTGGAAAATGTAAGGATGGAGGAAACCTCGGGTGAGATCAGGGAAAGGGTGCAAAAAACACGTCTGGTGCAGCTCAGGAGGTATGAGGGTATGAAGTTGTATTCAAATTCACAGCTTCCCACATCATTATTGGAGAAATACTGCAGGTTGGATGATGGTTGCCGCAATTTGCTGAAGAGGGCTTATGAAAGGCTGGGAATGAGTGCAAGGGCATACAGCAGGATACTAAAGGTATCCAGGACAATTGCGGATATGGAAGGAAGCTGTGATATCAGGCCTTTTCACGTTGCAGAGGCAATACAATACAGAAGTCTGGACAGGAGGAACTTATGAAAGACAACATGAAATACTGGGTTTGGATTAGTTCCCTTGTAAATCTGCCACCAGTCAAAAGGAAACTGCTGCTTGACCGGTATGGTAGCCCCGGGAATCTCTGGATGGTAGAGGAAGAGACATTAAAACATATGAAATTTCTGACACCGAAAATGGTCGAACATATTATGGATAAAAAATTGAGGGCTAAAACCGAAGAACTGCTTAAAAGAATAACAGATGACCGTATTGATATTATTACAATTGATGATGATGCATACCCGGAAAACCTCAGATACATATATGATCCCCCATTGGTGCTATATTCCAGGGGAGAGATCAAAGGAATAGAACCCTGTATTGCAGTCGTAGGTTCCAGGAGGGCTACTTCATATGGGTTGGATACCTCCGAGCTGCTGTCTTACCAATTATCAAAATGTGGATTCACCATTGTCAGCGGTATGGCGAGGGGCGTCGATTCGAAAGCACATTCCGGAGCTCTGAAAGCAGGTGGAAGAACTATAGCTGTACTTGGGTGTGGTATTGATATAATTTATCCCGAAGAAAATAAAAAATTGATGGAAAGGATTTTGGAAAACGGAGCTGTAATTTCTGAATATCTACCGGGTATGCCACCGCATCCTTTTAATTTTCCGGCAAGGAACAGGATAATCAGCGGAATGTCCAGGGCGGTTGCAGTAATTGAGGCCAGCGAGGGAAGCGGATCACTCATTACAGCTGATTACGCACTGGAACAGGGACGTGATGTATTTGCAGTACCGGGAAACATCAACTGCACAAACAGCAGGGGTACAAACAAACTCATAAGAGACGGCGCAAGGATAATTATGGGAATAGATGACATACTTGATGAATTAAAAATGACTGACATCGCAAATAATAGCTTCAAGGACAAAAAAGCATGCGGGAGGGTTTACAGCGGGCTGGACAAGGATGAACTGGATGTAATGCGAAAAGTATCGAGCCTGCCGAAGTACATTGATGAAATAGCTGAAAGCTGCAATATGGTTCCACATGAAATTAGCGCAATACTAATCTTGCTGGAGTTGAAAGGGCTGGTTGAACAACTGCCTGGGAAGAGGTACAAACTCCTCCAAAAGCTTAAGTGAGAAATTAACTATAGATTTTTTAATAAAATGTGGTAATATAAAAGAAGTTTTTACAAGAGGGTACATCAGATACTAAATAATTTCTTTGGAGGATCACAATGGCCAACAATCTAGTAATTGTAGAATCACCTACAAAAGCCAGTACTATTGGTAAATTTCTCGGGAAGGACTACAAGATAATAGCCTGCCTGGGACATGTAAGAGATTTACCCAAAAGTCAGATTGGCGTTGATGTCGATAATGATTTCGAACCTAAATATATAACGATTCGTGGCAAAGGGGAGATACTGAGCAAGCTGAAAAAGGAATCAAAATCTGCTGAAAGAGTTTTTCTGGCGACTGACCCTGATCGCGAAGGCGAAGCAATATCATGGCATCTGGCAAATTTGCTCAATATAAATGAAAAAGAAAAATGCAGGATTTCATTTAACGAAATAACTAAAAATGCTGTCAAAACGGCAATAAAGGCACCAAGGAAGATCGATATGGATCTTGTGGATGCACAGCAGGCAAGACGTATCCTCGACAGGATAGTAGGTTACAAGATAAGCCCGCTGCTTTGGAGAAAGGTGAGAAAAGGTTTGAGCGCCGGAAGGGTTCAATCTGTTGCAACACGAATTGTTTGCGACAGGGAGGAAGAAATTGAAAATTTCAATTCTGAAGAATACTGGACATTAGCTGCAAAGCTTTCAAAGAGCAAGACGGGGCCTACCTTCGGAGCAAAACTCTTTGGAAAAGGTGAGGAAAAGCTTGAACTGAAAAATGGCGATCAGGTCAACAAAATACTAGATGAGCTTAAAGGCAAAAAACCGGTGATTCAGAAGGTAAGAAAAATGGAGAAGAAAAGATCGCCCGCACCTCCATTTACGACAAGCACTTTACAGCAGGAAGCCTCAAGAAGGCTGGGCTATCCTACGAAGAAAACCATGATGATCGCACAGCAGCTCTATGAAGGTATCACTGTAAAAGGCCACGGGGCTGTAGGCCTTGTGACATATATCCGTACCGATTCCACCAGGATTTCTGACGAGGCACAGCAGGAAGCAAGGACGCTGATCCAGGAGAAGTATGGTACAAGGTATCTCCCGGAAGAACCCAGACAGTATAAGAGCAAATCAACCTCACAGGATGCACATGAAGCAATAAGGCCGACATATGTAAATCTCGAGCCTGACGAGATAAAAGAATCGCTTACCACCGATCAATATAAGCTATACAGACTTATATGGGGAAGATTCACTTCCAGCCAGATGGAATCAGCTGTGTATGATACAGTATCAGCAGATATACTGATCTCCGACTATATCTTCAAAGCCAATGGCTCAAAGGTAAAATTTCAGGGCTTTATGGCTGTCTATACTGAAGGTAAGGACGAAGATTCCGAAGAGGATGATGAAAACCTGCCGGAGCTCAATGAAGGCGAAAAGCTGGAACTGAAGAAATATGAGGAAAAGCAGCACTTCACCCAACCTCCATCAAGATATACTGAAGCCATGCTGGTAAGGGTGATGGAAGAGAAGGGTATCGGACGGCCAAGTACTTATGCCCCAACCATAACAACCATACTTGCAAGGGGCTATGTAATCAAGGAAAAGAAATTTCTTACGCCGACCGAGCTTGGCAGAATAGTAAACGATCTTATGAAAAATAACTTTTCTGATATCGTTGATGTCCAGTTTACAGCACAGATGGAAAAGAAGCTGGACGATGTAGAAGAAGGCACAAAAAAATGGGTCGAGATAATGCGCGATTTCTATAAGCCTTTCAATGAAACAATATTGACAGCGGAAGAAAAGATAGGAAAGATAGACATACCGGACGAAGTAACTGAAATAAAATGTGAAAAATGCGGCAGGTTCATGGTAATAAAGACAGGCCGTTTCGGGAAATTCCTCGCATGTCCCGGTTTCCCCGAATGCAGGAATGCAAGGCCGATTCTTGAAGAAGCTGGGGTGAATTGCCCGTTATGCGGTGGCAAGGTACTCTTTAAAAAAACGCGAAAAGGGAAAAGATATATAGGCTGTGAAAACAATCCTGGTTGTGGTTATATGTCATGGGATATGCCTTCCGGTGAAAATTGCCCCAATTGTGGAAATTTCCTTGTAAAAAAATACTCTGGCAGGAAGATACTGCTAAAATGCAGTAATGAAAAATGCGACTTTACAAAAGAAACTACACGCGATAACACAAATGCAGAAAATAAGGAATAGGTAAAGATGTCAAAACAATATGTCAACATAATAGGCGCCGGACTTGCCGGATGTGAAGCTGCATGGCAGGTTTCCAGGCGGGGAATCGATGTCAGGCTTTATGAAATGAAACCTCATAAATTCTCGCCTGCTCATAGTATTGATACCTTCGCAGAGCTTGTCTGCAGCAATTCGCTGCGATCAGACCGACTTGAAAATGCTGTAGGTCTCCTGAAGGCAGAAATGAGACTGATGGACTCCCTTATCATGAGATGTGCAGATGAAACACGTGTGCCTGCCGGTGGGGCACTTGCAGTAGACAGGACACGTTTCTCCAACCTGGTCACAGAGTATCTTGTAAATGAACCAAAGGTTGAAATAATACATGAGGAAGTAGATAAACTGCCGGATGATGGTGTATGTATCATTGCAACCGGCCCACTCACTTCAGATGGATTTTCAAAATATATATCAGGGCTTGTTAGCGGTGATTATCTGTATTTTTATGATGCCGCCGCACCCATAGTAACCTATGCATCAATTGATATGTCAAAAGCTTTCAGGGCTTCACGTTATGGTAAAGGTGAAGATGACTACATAAATTGCCCCATGGATAAGGAACAATATGAGTTGTTCTATAGGGAGATTACGAATGCAGAAGTTGTACAAATGAAAGAATTTGAAAAAGAGATTCTTTTCAGCGGGTGCATGCCCATAGAAAGCATGGCAGGAAAAGGTCAGGACACAATGAGGTATGGACCGCTCAAGCCTGTGGGTCTGATTGATCCGGTGACGGGCAGGGAACCCTGGGCTGTCGTACAGCTGAGACAGGATAATTCTGATGCTACATTGTTTAATATTGTCGGTTTCCAGACTCATTTGAAATGGCCCGAGCAAAAGAGAGTGTTCGGATTGATACCCGGACTTGAAAATGCCGAATTTGCCAGATATGGTGTTATGCACAGGAACACCTTCATAAAATCACCGGGATTATTGGACAAAACTTATTGTATGATGTCCGAACCCAGAATATATTTTGCAGGACAGATTACCGGAGTGGAAGGGTATATCGAATCTGCATCATCAGGAATGGTGGCGGGAATAAATGCTGCAAGAAAGCTTCTTGGGAAGGAAAACGCCATTTTTCCGGCTTCAACGGCAACAGGTGCACTTGCTTGTTATGTTTCAAACTCTTCAGTTAAAGATTTTCAACCAATGAATATTAATTACGGAATTATGGAAACACCAAAAGTTAAAATCAGAAACAAAGTTCAGAAAAATGTCGAAATTTCAAACAAAGCAATTGAAGAAATTACTGAAATCAGCGGGAATTTATGACATAACGAGGTAAAACCCTTGATGTCACAGAGCTGGAATGTATTTTATGTTGTATTCGCTTCTGCGTTATGATAAAATTTTTATATCTTTATGGGATTTAATGTATAGAAACAAGGGAATATATTAAATTGTCATAAATTTGTGCAAATGTAAAAACGTTTTTATGTCGATAAATAACGCGGAGGTGCATATTTATGCTCGAGAAGATATCAAATTCATACAAAGCACTTGAAAAAGCACTGGATGCATCCTGGGCCCGCAATGAGACAATCGCACAAAACGTAGCAAATGTTGACACACCCAATTACAAAAGAAAAACAGTCAAGTTCGAGGAATTCCTGAATGATGCGCTTGACGGCAGTAGTTTCAAAGGAAACACAACAGATGACCGCCATATACAAATCGGAGGTGGCAATCTGGATTCTGTCAAGACATTAATCAAGCAGGATTATTCCAGCCTCAGTTACAGATTGGACGGCAACAATGTTGATATTGAGAGTGAAATGGCCTCCATGGCACAGAACTCCATCAAATACAATGCTCTTGTTCAAAGCCTGAATGCAGGTTACAGCAAGTTGATCCACGTTATCAGTGAAGGGAGGAAGTAATAAATGGGTTACTTTTCCGCACTTGATGTCGGAGCTTCCGCTTTGACAGCCCAGCGACTGAGAATGGACATCATATCTCAGAATATAGCAAATGCCAATACGACAAGGACAGACAGCGGCACACCATATAGAAGAAAAGTTGCGATTTTCGAAGAAAAATCTACAGGTAACTCTTTTTCAGATTACCTGTCTGCAAGCAGCAGAGAACAGGTTATCGGCAGTGGTGTCAGAGTTGCAAAAGTTGTTGAAGATACCACGCCATTCAAGAAGGTATATGATCCTGGAAACCCCGAAGCCGACGCAGATGGCTATGTAGAAATGCCCAATGTTGATATCGTCACAGAAATGGTAAATATGATTTCAGCCACAAGGGCATACGAAGCTAATGTCACTTCCATCAATACAACAAAGAGTTTGGCTATGAAAGCACTTGAAATTGGAAGGTAGGAGGGTGAAGAATGGCATTGAACAGCATCGGCAGCATTAATTCGCTTTCACCGACAAAATCGTTATTTGAGACAATCGAAACCGATAAATCAAGTAATTCGTCTATACCCTTTGCGGATTATCTTAAGAGTGCCCTGCAGAGCACAAACAACACAATCCTCGAATCTGACAAGCTGGCAAATGATTTTGCTGCAGGGAGAACCGACAATATTGCACAGGTTACCATAGCGGCGCAAAAGGCCGATATGGCGCTCCAGTTTACAATGCAGATACGAACAAAGATACTCGAGGCATACAACGATATAATTAAAATGCAGATATAGGTTCAATATCCGTAAGCTATAAACTATTATACCTTTCAGCCGGGTGGTGAGATTATGCCTGATGTACTAAAGAAGTATTGGCAGCAGCTGGTGGAATTCTGGCAAAGCCTAGATAAAGCACAAAAAACGCGACTGTACATAACTACTGCTCTTGTTACTGCGGTAATAGGCGTCAGTATTTTTATGCTTGCAAAACCTAACAGGGTCACCCTTATCAAAAGCGATGATTCAAAACAGATAAGCGAAATGGTTACCGTACTGAACGAAAGCAGCATCTGGAATGAACTTGATGATGCGGGCACGGGAATCGTAGTCAATTCAAAGGACAAGAACAATGCACGTATTGCCCTTTCAAGCAGTGGACTTCCAAAAGAAGGGACCACCTTTGCCGATGCTATTTCGATGATCGGCATCAGCACAACGGAAAGCGACAAGGAGCAAATCTGGAGGCAACAGCAAATTTCACAAATTGCATCGAACATTAAGATGATTGATAATATTTATGAGGCATCTGTAAATCTGGCTGTTCCAGAACAATCAATATTCATAAGTGAAGGCGAGGACGCTCCAACCCCACAGGCTATTGTGACAGTCAAATCAAATGAAAAACTATCTCCTGAGCAGGTCAGAGGAATAGTCCTTATTGTATCACGAAGTGTAGAGAATATGGATGCAAAGGATGTCTCGGTGGTTGATGGCAATACCGGTCTGCCGCTGAATGACAGCTCCGGGGACGATTCCCTGAGCGCAGCAGGTACCCAGGAGGATTTACGGATCGCCAGGGAAAAGGAGATACGTAGGAAAGTTCTTGAACAATTAGGATATGGGGCATCTGACAGCTTTGACTCACTTACTGTCACAGCCAGTGTTGTTCTGGATTTCGACAAGGTTAAGTCAACAACAAAATCAATTACAAATCCGCAGGGAATTGACGGCGGCGCACTTATAAGCGGTGAAAAATCCAGCGAGACAGTAAAAAATGGAGAAGCCAGCGGGGCTGCAGGAATCGATTCCAACCCCGGAACAACTTCATATCAGACTGGAGATACAGGCTCATCCGATTACACCAACAAATCAGAATCATACAATTATGGATACGACGAAAAACTGACAGACCAGGAAAAGGCCACCGGCAAGCTCGTACCAACAGAGTCCGGGCTGGCGATATCACTCTGGTATGGAAAGAAAATTGTGGAAGATACCAATATCACTGAGGAGTTCATTCAGGGGATAAAGGAAGCAGCCAGTACTGCAACCGGTATTCCTGTTAAAAATATTGCGGTAAACAAACTCAAGCTTGCCCCTGAAGAAGTCGTACAACAGGCCATAGGAGATATCATCAGGCAGTTGATTAATGATTACGGACTGTTCGCACTTCTCTTCATACTTATCATAAGCATGCTTATTGTAGCCCTTCCAAGAAGGCAGAAGATCATTGAGGGCGTTGGAGATGCTGCTCTGGCAGCGGCGGGTCCGGGAGGACCAAGATTTATATTACCTGAGCAAGGTGAACCTCTGCCTGAGATAGATATGGAAGAACGTTCTGAAATCAAGAAACAAATTGATAAATTCGTCAAACAGAAACCTGATGCCGTTGCCCAATTGTTAAGGAACTGGCTTTCAGATGAATGGGATGTATAGACAGCTGGAAGGGGTTGAATTGTAAATGGCCAGAGGATCAGGAGTCAAAACGGATAGGACAGGCAAGGAAAAGGCTGCTATGCTGCTTATTTCTATTGGACCGGAAAGGTCGGCCGAAATCTTTAAGCATCTGAAGGAAGAAGAGATTGAGCAACTGACTCTTGAAATAGCCAATATTCGTACCGTTTCGCCCGAAGAGAAAGAACGGGTAATGGAGGAATTCTATCAGATATGTCTCGCCCAGGAATATATAGCAGAGGGCGGTATCGGATACGCCAAGGAAATACTTGAAAAAGCTCTTGGCACCCAAAAAGCACTGGATGTCATAAACAAACTTACAGTATCGCTGCAGGTGAGACCTTTCGAATTTGTACGAAAGGCTGATCCCGCTCAGCTTTTGAACTTCATACAAAAAGAGCATCCTCAGACAATCGCCCTGATTCTGGCATACCTTAAGCCAACCCAGGCCTCTGTCGTTCTGGCAGCATTACCACAGGACAAACAGGCCGAAGTTGCAAGAAGGATCGCCACCATGGACCGGACTTCTCCAGAAGTAATAAAAGAAGTGGAACGTATACTTGAAAAGAACCTGTCATCGCTTGTAACTGAAGACTTTACAGCAGCCGGCGGTGTCCAGTCCATTGTCGATATCCTGAACAGCGTCGACAGGGGAACTGAGAAATATATCATGGAGACATTGGAAATCGAGGATACCGATCTTGCTGAGGAAATCAGAAAGAGGATGTTCGTATTCGAGGATATACTCAATCTCGATAACCGTTCCATACAGCGATTCCTCAGAGATGTCGAAAACAACCAGCTTGCAATTGCACTCAAGGGCGCTACCGAAGAGGTTCAGAAGCTCATATTTACAAACATGTCCAAACGTCTTGCCGAGATGATCAGGGAAGACATAGAATTCATGGGGCCTGTAAGGTTGAAGGATGTTGAAGAAGCACAGCAGAAGATAGTGAATATTATAAGGAAGCTCGAAGATGCAGGTGAAATAGTCATTTCCAGGGGCGGAGGAGATGAAATAATTGTTTAACAGGGTTTTCAAAAATGGACAGATATCATATGGAGTACCGTTTCAAGTCAAAATCCCGATAACAGATGAAACAAACGCAGTAGATGATATGGAAAACAACCCTGATGAAAATTTCATGGCAGATAATATGGACGATTTTGGCATTGAAGCCGATGAGCCAATAGAAACCGAACCTGTCGAGAAGACACCGGAGCAAATTCTGGAAATTGCTCAGACCGAAGCCGACTCACTTTTAAGCGAAGCTGAGACAGAAGCTTCAAAAATCATCGAAGCAGCCAGGAGTGAAGCGGCGGTAAGGGCTGTTCAAATTGAAGAAGAAGCATGGCAGAAGGGATACGCAGAAGGAATCGAAGCCGCGGCAAAGCAATACGAGGAGACCCTGGAAGAAGCAGATGGGATACGCAGGGAAGCAGCCACAGAGCACGACAAGCTCCTTGCTGATATGGAAGATGAAATTATCTCAATGGTGATCTCGGTTTCCAGGAAGGTTGTTGCAAGGGAATTGGAGTTGGATAAGGAAAGCATATTGAGTCTTGTTAAGCAGGCTATAGACCAATGTTCAAATAAGAGCAGCATTTCTGTAAAAGTTTCGCCTGATGATTATGAATGTCTCATGGAAAAAAAGGATAAGCTCCTTGCAACCCTTGAAGGAGTCGGAGATATTGAAATCAGGCAGGAATTGTCATTAAAGGCCGGAGCCTGTATAATCGAGACACCATTCGGTAATATGGATGCAGGTGTGAATACCAAGCTCCGCATGATAGAGGAAGCATTCAACGAAATCCTTGAGGGCAAGTAATATGTTGCACCTGGATAAACATGCAACATATAATTGATGAATGGGGGCAGGTTTCTTTTGCATATCAATTTGGAAAGGTACAGTAATGTCCTTGACAGTTCTGAATTCATAGAATACTACGGCAGGATATCCAAAGTAGTAGGTCTCACCATCGAATCTGAAGGCCCTGAGGTCAACATTGGCGATGTTTGCCTGATTAACGGATCAAAGGGTATGAAATCCATTAAAGCAGAGGTTGTAGGCTTCAGGGATAACAAGGTGCTTCTCATGCCTTTGGGCGATATGAGCGGCATAGGACCTGGAAACCAAATCGTTTCAACAAACAAAACCTTAAAGGTGGGTGTTGGCTGGAACCTTCTCGGAAGGGTAATTGACGGTATGGGAAATCCCATGGACGATAAGGGTCCCATTCAACCGGAAAAGTACTATCCGGTCAGTAATCAGCCGCCAGATCCGCTGAAAAGAAAACGAATACAGGAGCCACTAGTGCTGGGAGTCAAAGCTATCGATGGACTTCTGACAATTGGCAAAGGCCAGAGGGTGGGTATTTTCGCAGGAAGTGGCGTCGGGAAGAGCACACTTATCGGTATGATAGCAAGGAATACAAAAGCCGACATAAACGTAATTGCGCTGATAGGAGAGCGTGGCAGGGAAGTCAGGGAATTCATAGAAAAGGACTTAAAGGAGGAAGGCTTGTCACGTTCAGTAGTTGTGGTAGCGACATCCGACCAGCCTGCACTTATAAGAATAAAAGGTGCCCTCATAGCTACGGCGATAGCTGAGTATTTCAGAGATGAGGGGAAGGATGTTCTGCTCCTTATGGACTCACTTACAAGGTTTGCAATGGCACAAAGGGAAATCGGGCTTGCAATCGGCGAACCGCCTGTTTCCCGCGGATATACTCCATCTGTATTCGGGACAATGCCCAAACTCCTTGAGAGATCGGGGTATTCCGAGAAAGGCTCAATTACCGGCCTTTATTCGGTTCTTGTTGACGGAGACGACATGACCGAACCGGTTACGGATACGGCTAGGGGAATACTGGATGGACATATAGTGCTTTCAAGATCCCTGGCCAACAGAAACCAATATCCTGCCATTGACGTACTTTCAAGCATAAGCCGTGTAATGACTGATGTAGTTTCAAATGACCACAAAAAGACGGCAGGAGAAATAAAGAAAGCCCTTGCAATATACAAGGATGCTGAAGATCTGATCAATATCGGTGCTTATGTAAAGGGCAGCAATGATAAAATAGATTTTGCAATAAGTGTAATTGACAATGTCCTTGGCTTCCTTCAGCAGGAAACTGGTGAGAAATTCACCTTTGAAGAAATTCTGGGATTAATGGACAAGGTACTTAAGTGAAAAATGGGCTGGATTTTCAGCACATATGAGAGGTGGAGGGAAACATGGCGAAATTCAAGTTTCAACTTCAAACCGTATTGAATATTAAAAACCAGCAGGAAGATAATCTGAAAAATGAACTTGGTAAGGCGGTGCAAAAGCTCGAAAAGGAAAAGTCCGAGCTTCACCGCCTTAATTTTGTCAAAGACCGTCATATTATGGAATTCAATGAAAAGAGCAGGAAGACAACCGTTGAGAAGCTCAAGGAATACAATGCATATATATCCTTACTGACCTCTAAAATAAAGCGTCAAAAAGAAAATGTAAACTATGCTTCGCAGAATGTCGATAAAGTAAGGGAAGAGTTGATAAAAGCCGTAAAAGAACGAAAAATACTGGATAAACTAAAAGAAAAGAAATACGAGGAATATATGCTGGAATCATCCAGAGAGGAACTCAAAAGCAATGACGAAGTAGTGAGCTACAAATACTACGATAACGATACGGGAGATTTTGATGGCCAGAATTAAAAAAGCCAAACCGAATGACGGAACCAAACAGAAAAGCGTAGGTAAGGGTATCATCGGAATGGTGATAACCCTTCTGTCAGTAGTTCTAATAATCGCCGTCATACTGGGAGGCGCTTTTTATCTTGTAATACACAATAATATAAACGGACTCGCTGACAGATACAGAACTCAGATACAGAATATCCCCATCGCAAAGCTTGCTCTTCCGGTAGCCCCCGATCCTCTTGACCCCAAATATATGACCGTAAAGGAAATAGAAGAAAAGTACGTTGAATTCAAAAAAGCGAACGAGGATCTTCAGCTCCAGCTTGAGGAAGCGGTTGCAAAACAAAAGGAGCTGCAGACTTACAAGGATAATTATGATCAGTTGAAGACGGAAAACGAAAACAGGGCACTGGAATTGGATGAAAGACAAGCTGCGCTTGATTTGAGGACTGCCCAGCTGGATGAATTGAAAAAGACATTGGACCAACTCATTGCATCCGGCGATAAGGAAGGACTTGCAGCTTATTTTGAAAGTGTTGACGCAGAAACAGCTGCAGAGATTTATGAAAAAGTAAAGATACAGCAGGTAGCCGATGAAAATACAAAGAAGTACGCACAGATATTTGCTGCAATGGATGCTTCGGCTGCTGCAGCCATATTTGAAGCAATGGGCAATTCGAAGATTGAACTGATAGCCCAGACGCTCAAGGCCATGGGAAAGGATTACTCTTCAGAAATCATGGCAGCCATGGATGTAAACTTTGCTTCGAAGGTTTCAGAAGAACTGGACAAGCTTTATAAAAGTCAATGATATATATTCATATACATTGAAAAAGAAATAAAACAATCACTAAACTTTGAAAGGAGGTGAAAATATGACAATAAATACATCAATGCTTGATAACATGCTTCTTTCATCGTCTGCTCCGGCTGCTCCGGCTGCTCCGGCTGCTTCGGCGGAATCGGCTCCAGCGACTGCGAATTTCAAGGATATCCTGAAGGGTACCATAGCATCCACAAAAACTGACACCCCGGTGTTCAAAGAAAAAACAGAACCGGAGAGCAGCGTTTCATCAGACAAGACACCGCCGCAAAACAATTCGGTTAACAACAGGAAAACTGATGGAGCTGAAGCGGCAGATAAAAATACGTCCGATAGTAATGTGGAACGCAAAGTAACCGGAAAAAGCGAAGATGAAAGCAAATCCGATACTAAGCCTCTTAAAAAGAAAGACAGCAAGGAATCGGATATCATGCTCGGTTCACTGGCGCAATTACTGGGCCTTAACCCGGCTGAACTGATGAAGCTGCTGAACGCCGCAGGAATTAATCCAGAGGAGATGACAACCTCTACAGACATGGAAGAGGTTGCTTCCAAACTTACTGAGGCTCTCGGTTTGGGACAGGGTCCAGGAGATGCTCTTAAGGACATTCTTGTACAAATGCAGTCACTGGTAGAGGAAGCAGTCGGACAACAGTCGGCAGCGGCTAATGGAAAGGGCACTGCAGTAACAATCATACGATCTGATGATGATGCAACAGACCAGATAGCAGAAAATCTGCAAAAACTCGTACTGAGTATGGTTGAAGCACAAACTGCGACAACAACCGAAACTCCAGCCAATGTGCCGGAACTCTCAGAAATCGATAAGCTGGTGATCAAGCTGAAGCTGAAAATCAAGGAGATCATTACTGATGAAAACTCAGAAACCGGCAAATTGGCTGAAAAGATTTCAGTGAGTGTTAAAATTATGGTTAAGGCGATTGAATCACATACCGAGGAGGCCGGCGCGACTGGTTCAAACACAAGTGTTACAGACAATGCTGCTGATGAAATGGATGTGGCTACCGCAGCACAGGCAAATACCGGTACTTCTGAAGAGGAATCGTCGGAAGGAACCACGGGAACAGCAACAGCTTCAACTACAGCTGCAGCTTCGACTCCAACCGCGAGCACAGCCGATGAACAGCTGCTGGTCAATACTATCGCTTCGGTAAACCAGACACAGGCTACAGTAGCAACCGAAGACATACAGAAAGTTCAGACATCACCCAAAGTCCTTGACAGCGAGATTATTTCACAGGTAATTGAAAAGGCTAAAGTAGTAATAACCGGTGATAAAACAGAAATGGCTTTAGAGCTGAAACCTGAAAGCCTTGGCAAACTGTCACTGAAAATTGTTACTGAACAGGGCATAGTCATGGCGAAATTTGTGGCTGAAAGCCAGCAGGTCAAGCAGGTGCTCGAATCCAACATGCAAACACTCAAGGAATCTCTGGAAAGGCAAGGGTTGAATGTACAGGGCTTCAGTGTTTCTGTCAGGCAGGATTCCAATCGTGGAAACCGTGAAAACAACTCGAACGGTAAGGAAAACAGCGGCGGAATCGGTTCGGTATCACGAATGAAACTCAATATGAGTGTCAAGGGGATTTATGGATCCGCAGACGACACGAACCGGTTGCAGACCAACAACCCATACAGCCTGACAGGCAGCAGCACAATAAATCTTACGGCATGAGAGTAAATGAAGGGAGGTGAACGAATGAGCACAATCAGCGCAATCAGCAATCAGAAAACAATACAGCAGATAATCGATGAATCGGCATCATCGACCGCCAGCGGGAGGAATACCGGAGATCTGGGTAAAACCGAATTCTTGAACCTTCTTGTTACACAGCTTCAGTACCAGGATCCGCTGAACCCGACGGATGACAAGGAGTTCATAGGACAAATGGCACAATTCAGCGCACTGGAGCAGATGCAGAACCTCAACGACAGCTTCTCGTCAAACAGGGCATACAGTCTCATCGGTAAAAACATAACGGCAGTGACCACTGACGAAACCACCGGTCAGAGCACTGAAATATCGGGAGATGTGACAAGTGTTAAAATAAGCTCAGGAGTGGTATATGTTGTAGTAGATGAGCAGGATATTAACATTGCAGATATAACGGAGGTTTCCGAGGGATCGGCATCAGAACAATCCAGCCTTGCCGGATACACAGCACTGATAGGGCGTAACGTTACAGGTTTGGCGTATGATGCAACAAATGGAAGCATGATCAAGGTCAGCGGACTTGTATCTGCGATACAGAAGGGCATTTACGAGGATTATGCAATACTGGACGGCGTGAAGGCACAGGTAACGGGAATTTACAACAGTACTTCAACCGATCCCGATTATACCAGGAACCAACTCCAGAAAGCTTTAGAGAGTGGAGAATCCATTGATATCGTAATAAAGGACAGTTCAACAGGAAAGAGCGTACCAGTCAGCGTAGTAGTAAAATCTTTCGTAGTAGGCGATGATGGAACAATTACTGCTGTTCTGAACCAAATGAGTGTCCCGGTTGAAGGAATAACAAAAGTAATAAATTCGGATGATTAAACAAGTAGAACAACAGAGTAGGCGGGTATCTGGATTATGGTAATAAATAATAACTATTCAAACAGAATAAACCGGATAAACAGCGGAAGCACAGCTGTCACACAAAAGCCGACTTTGAACAGTGCCGGGGGATTCGGTGCGGTACTCCAGGAGACCATCAAAAAGAACGAAGGTCTGAAATTTTCCAAACACGCTGAGTTCAGACTTCAGTCAAGGAATATCAGACTGACGCAGGCACAGACGGACAAGATCAGCGAGGCTGTTACAAAAGCCGATGAGAAAGGCGTAAAGGACACATTGGTGATGATGGACGGATTGGCATTTGTGGTCAATGTACAGAGCAGGACCGTGATAACAGCAGTGAACAGCAGTGAACTAAAGGAAAATGTCTTTACAAACATCGATGGAGCAGTGATAGTTTAACGCCAAAGATGCTACTGAACTAAAATGCAGGTAAAAGACAGAAAATCAACTAAAACATAGCCGGACCCTTTCGGGAGGCTAACTGTCCTGGATTGACAGAAGGGATAGCAAGAAGAAGGAGGTTGTACATCATATGATGAGATCAATGTTCTCTGGCGTGTCGGGTTTGAGGGCACACCAGACAAGGATGGACGTAATTGGCAATAACGTTGCCAATGTAAACACAGTAGGTTTCAAATCGGGAAGGGTAACCTTCCAGGAAATATTCAGCCAGACGCTGAAAGGTGCAAGTTCACCAGATGAGGCAACAGGCAGGGGCGGTACAAACCCGATGCAGGTAGGTCTCGGACTTGGAGTAGGCGCAGTCGATACAATAATGACCAGGGGCAGTCTGCAAAGGACCGACAACCCCACGGACATATCGATAGAGGGAGAAGGCTTCTTCGTTTGCAAAGGCGGAACTGCTGATACATTCAAGTTTACAAGAGCCGGCAATTTCGGTATTGACAAGCTGGGCAACCTGGTTACTGGAAGCGGCCTAAATGTATACGGCTGGCAGGAATATACGGCAAATAATGACGGTTCATACACCTTCAACACAGAAGCTGAGATAGAGCCTATAAACCTGTATTCAGATAATTACAATAACAATAAAAAGATGATTGCAGCAAAAGCAACGTCCAGCGCTGTATTCGCAGGAAACCTGGATGCTTCGATGGAATTGGTAGGTACTGACCCCACTTCATTGTTTACGGTTCCAATGACCATTTATGATAGTCTTGGAAATGATTATGAGGTTGATGTTGTCTATTCAAAACAAGCAGCTACAGTTGCAGGTTCTACCTGGAACTGGAGCATCGCTGCCGGTACCGGCTATGGAGTAACTGGGGCAGCAGGCACAATAATGTTTGATCCTGATGGACAACTGATTACCAACAATGCGGGAAGTCCTCCGACAGCAAATGTTACATTTACTCCCGTTGCAACTACAGGTACCGATCAATTTATAGCCAAACTTGACTTTACAAAGCTGACCAGCTACGCTGCAGACAGCTCAGCAAAGCCGACAAGTATCGACGGTTATACAACAGGTACACTGACGACCTTCAACATCGGTTCGGATGGAATTCTGACCGGAGTTTACAGCAATGGTCAGCAGCAGCCACTGGGACTAATTGCAATGGCCAGCTTCGCAAACCCGGCAGGTTTACAGAAGGTAGGGGACAACATGTACATTCCGACCACAAACTCTGGGGAATTCCAGAAAGCAGTCAAGGCAGGTTCGGAAGGAGTAGGTACCCTCAGCCCCGGAACCCTTGAAATGTCAAATGTTGACCTTTCAGCGGAGTTCACTAACATGATAATCACACAGAGGGGATTCCAGGCAAACAGCCGTATCATAACAACCTCCGACGAGATGCTTCAGGAGCTGGTAAACCTTAAAAGGTAATGAACAATGATCCGTTCCCTCAGATAGTTTGATACAAACTGCCTGAGGGAGCGGTACAGGTATATTATTTAAAATTGACAATGGAATATTGTATTAGAATACGTCATATTGTGGGAACTGCGACAAAACTATACAATATACGGTAAAAAAGCAAATTTATCTATTGAGTTTTTGAGGTAAAAATATTATGATTAAATTAACAAGGCTAAATGGCTCGAATTATGTCCTTAACTGCGAATTGATAGAAACTGTTGAGGCAACACCTGATACGGTCATTTCAACCGTACAAGGCAAGAAATACGTCTGTGCAGAATCTGTCGAAAAGGTTATTGAGGAAATAATCAATTACAAAGGCAGTATTAACAACAACTCGGGGTTACTAATGACAAAGGGGGCATGAAAATTTGGAGTCGTCAAAAGGAACATTTTTTATTCTGATAATAGTTGTAGCGGTATTGACTCTTACATTGGCCGCTCTGGCCGGATACATATTTCTGGTACAGGGTACTTCAAATGGAACGGAGACTACCTCTGAAAACGTCCACACTGAAACATCGGTTCCAAAGGATACTGAGCTTTCAACACTTGCACTCTATGAAAGCAAGAAGTATTTCAACCTCAAAAACGAAGACCCCAATAAAATATCAGTAATCCAGGTAGGGGTTTCGCTTCAGTATTTAAATGCAATAAAAGAAGATAAAAAACTGATTGTATCAGAAAAAATCGAAGCTTATCTTCCCGAAATAAAGGAAATAATCGGAACATATTTCCTGAATGTAACTCTTGATCAGGTCAAGGACCCAGCAGAAATACAGAAGATCAAGGACGAACTCAAGGTAAGGATAAACGAGCTCATTAATTCCGGTGAAGAAGAGAAGTATGAGTTTGTATACAAGGTAATTTTCGACGATTGGCTGTTCCAGTAGGAGGTGGTTTTTAAGTGGGCGATATACTTTCCCAAAATGAAATAGACGATCTGCTAAAAGCCCTAAGTACTGGAGAAATCGATGCTCAGGAGATGCAAACGACGACCCAGGAAAGGAAGATCAAGAGCCATGATTTCAGAAGGGCCAGCAAGTTCGCAAAGGATCATATAAAAACACTTAACATCATATATGACAACTACGCAAGGCTGATAACAAACTTTCTTACAGGATATCTGAGGACTTTGGTCCAGGTAGATGTCGTTACTGTTGAGGCTCTGCCATACAGCGACTTCAGCAATTCGGTATCAAATCCTGTTATAATGGCCGTCATCGACTTTGCGCCACTCACCGGTTCCATAGTTCTCGAAATAGAGCCTACTATTGCATACGCCCTGGTAGACAGGATATTGGGCGGCAAGGGAGGGGTAATGGAGAAGATCCGTGAGTTCACCGAAATAGAGCTTGCTATAATTGAAAGGATAATCATACAGATACTCAACCTTATGAGGGAGCCCTGGGAAAACGTCATTTCCATCCGCCCAAGGTTGGATAAGATAGAGACTAATGCCCAGTTTGCACAAATTGTTGCACAGAATGAGACGGTCGCACTAATAACTCTCAGTGCAAGGGTGGGCGATGTTGATGGAATGATAAACATCTGTATCCCACATATGGTTGTAGAACCAATTGTTTCAAAGCTCAGCACCAAATTCTGGTTTTCCAATATAACCAAGGAAGCTACACCTGAAATGAAGGATGCCATTGAGAGCAAAGTTCAAAATACTCCTGTTCAAATAGTGGCAAAATTGGGTAACACAACAATATCGGTCGCAGATTTTATCGGTCTTCAGCCAGGGGATGTTATCCCGCTTGACACAAACGTCAATGATGATATGGAGATAATGGTGGGTGAAATGGTTAAATTCTATGGAAAACCCGGAGTCAAGAAAAACAAGGTAGCAGTTAAAGTAACTAAAGTTGTAAAAAAGGAGGGAGAATGATATGGGTGATATGCTTTCTCAAGCTGAAATAGATGCTTTATTGAATGGCACAGGTTTAAGTTCAACGGTTGAACCGTCATCAGACCTCAATAATGAACTGGACAGTCAGGAAAAGGACGCCCTTGGTGAAATAGGGAACATAAGTATGGGCACCTCAGCAACAACTCTGTTCACACTTCTGGGGCAGAAAGTAAATATAACAACACCGATGGTGACTGTGACTACCTGGGAGGAGATGTCCAAGCATTATCCGGTTCCCTTTGTTGCGGTCAAGATTGAATATACACATGGGTTGGTCGGCAGTAATCTCCTGATTATGAAAGAACATGATGTAAAGGTAATAACCGATCTTATGATGGGAGGGGATGGAACCAACACCAGCGGTGACCTTTCCGACCTGCACCTGAGTGCCATAAGTGAGGCTATGAACCAGATGGTTGGATCATCATCCACCTCTATGTCGTCAATGTTCGACAAAAGGATAGACATTTCACCGCCAAAAGCATTCCTGATGCAATTCAGCAATGGTGAAAACTATATGGGCCTGGAACCGACTGCGAAAATCGCGAAGATATCATTCAAAATGATAGTAGGTAATCTCATAGATAGTGAAATCATGCAGATACTGCCAATAGAATTTGCAAAAAGCCTTGTCAGCAACCTGCTTAATATGGATACCGGCGGCGACAAATATATCATTCCGGATATGGTCAGGAAAAGCCCGGAGCCTGCGAAACAGCAGCCGGTCCAGCAACCAACCCGGCAGAATGCACCACCACCACCTCAGAGTGCTCCTGTATACCAGCAGCAGCCTGACATGGGTTATGATTCTCATTATGACCAGCCGCAGATGGGATATGCCCAGGATCCAAGACAGCACCGTGAGCCTGTCAATGTCCAGCCTGCACAGTTCCAGTCATTTGATGAAGGCAGGATAATACTTGAGAGGAAAAACATCAGCCTTATTATGGATGTTCCTCTTCAGGTGACCGTCGAACTTGGTCGTACCCAGAAGATGATCAAGGATATTCTGGAATTCGGTCCTGGTTCAATCATTGAATTGGACAAGCTGGCCGGTGAACCCGTTGATATAATGGTAAATGGAAAACCCATCGCCAAAGGGGAGGTTGTTGTTATTGACGAGAGCTTTGGTGTGAGGATAACCGACATAATACACCCGTCAAAAAGGTTATAACAGAAAAAGGGAACGAAATGTGTAAACATAAACTTGAATCTCAATCTAAGAAATGTTAACATATATAAGATAAAGAAGTTTTTTGTAGAATATTTGACCAAAACTTCTTAATCAGATAAATAGAGGGTAGGAATACAGCTTCAGCGTTATAGCCAATCTTAACATTATAAGGGAGAGGTAAATATGGGTAAGAGGATTCTTATTGTAGATGATGCCGCTTTTATGAGAATGATGATAAAAGACATTCTGACTAAAAACGGATATGAGATTGTAGGCGAAGCCGAGCATGGCGGTCGTGCCATCGAGAAATACAAGGAATTGGTACCCGATCTGGTCATAATGGATATAACGATGCCAGAAGTAGACGGCATCCAAGCTGTAAAGGAAATCAGGAAAATCAATACCGACTCACAGATTATCATGTGTTCGGCAATGGGGCAGCAATCTATGGTTATTGAATCCATACAGGCAGGCGCAAGGGATTTCATAGTCAAACCATTTCAGGCTGAGAGAGTTGTTGAAGCCGTGAAAAAGGTACTTGGCTAAGCGCAACATATTAAATTTGGCCGGAAGTCGGGGGTAGCGATATGAATACTTTAGAGGTCATTTTATTTATTGTCGTGTTCGGTGCGATACTTTTCCTGACTTATGTAGCAACCAGATTTGTAGCCGGAAAGACCAGCAAGGCCATGAAAGGGAAACACATAAGCTTGGTCGAGACCGTGAGCCTTGGTACAGATAAAAGAATTCACCTTATCAAGGCAGGAGGACAACATTTCCTGATTTCATCAACATCAAAACAGGTTCAGTTCCTGGACCGGGTGGAGATACAGGAAGAATCCCCGGAACCAGATTATGAAAACCCTCTGGAAAATAACGTTTTCGATTTTAAAAAGCTTTTTGACAAGTATGTAAACAATTACAGAAATAAAAAGGTGGATGGTGAAAATCCTGCCACGGATGGTGGGCAGCCCTCAAGAAGCGGGCAGTTGGAAGTAAAACCTGATGATATATTTTTCCGCAGCAATCTTGATAAGCTCCGGAGCATTACACAGAAGAAGAACAAAGAAGCCTATAAAAATGGGGTTGAGTATACGAATGAGGAATAAACTCAAGGTCTTACAAATAACAGTTGTTTTGCTCATTATATTCCTATCCGCTTCAAATGTATTTGCCGAACCGGCAATACCATTTTCATTCGGGTTTGATGTTGGTACTACCAACGACCCGCAGGAAGTTTCTTCAAGTATTCAAATAATGCTTCTGTTGACAGTATTATCTCTCGCTCCTTCAATACTGATCATGATGACCTCCTTCACCAGAATAATAATCGTTTTGTCGTTCCTCAGGAATGCTCTGGGAACACAACAAATGCCGCCTAATCAAGTTTTGATCGGGCTTGCTCTATTTTTATCGCTATTCATCATGAGCCCGGTTTTGACCGACATCAACAATGATGCCTTCCAGCCTTACAGTAAGGGAGAAATGACCCAGGAGGCTGCAGTAGAAAAATCCTCAGATGTCATTAAAACTTTTATGTTAAAACAATTTGGTAAAAATGAAAAAGATCTTGAATTCTTCGTCAAACTGGCAAAAATTGAAACCCCGGTAGACCCCAAAACCCTTCCATTGACTGTGGTTATACCGGCATTTATAATAAATGAATTGACCATTGCCTTTAAGATAGGGTTTCTGATATTTATACCCTTTCTGATAATAGACATGGTCGTATCAAGTACCCTTATGTCCATGGGTATGATGATGCTTCCGCCAGTAATGATATCACTGCCTTTTAAGATATTGCTTTTTGTAATGGTAGACGGTTGGACGCTAATATCTCAAACACTTGTAAACAGTTTTATAACATAATTTCTCAGGAGGTGCGGCATGGATCAAGGCACGGTTGTTAATATAGCCCAGAGAGCATTGATGCTAGTTTTGTATCTTTCTGCACCTATGCTTGGATTAAGCCTTATTGTGGGGTTGGCAGTCAGTATATTCCAGGCGACCACCCAGATACAGGAGCAAACTCTGTCATTTATCCCCAAAATACTTGCGGTTGTAGTAGCCGTAGCAGTTTTCGGCTCCTGGATGCTGACATTGCTTACTGAATATACCGAAGGCTTGTATACAAGTATTTTGCAGTATATACGATAGCGATAGTGACTTTAAAAGGAGGTTGAAGCCTGATGTTCCCGGCAGATTTATTTCTTGCAGGCTTTGATGCCTTTTTATTCATTTTTGTAAGAATGACGGGCCTCTTTGTAATAGCACCGATTTTCGGGAGGGCAAGCATTCCCGTTTATTTCAAAGTAGGATTTTCACTCCTGATGTCGCTTATATTGGTCAATACCATTAGTTTGCCGTCGCCGGAATATTATGAAAGCATTTATCAGGTGGCAATGATTGTAATAAAGGAGTTTGTAGTCGGAATTACCATAGGCATGATTCCATATCTGGTATTTACGGCAATATATGTTGCCGGTGAGATAACGGACATGCAGATAGGCTTCGGAATATCCAATGTAATTGACCCAATCAGCAATATACAGGTGCCGCTGACATCAAACCTGTATTATATGATGGCCATGCTGATATTCCTTGGAGTGAACGGTCACCACTGGCTGATTAAGGCGCTCTTTGACAGCTATACAACAGTACCTCTTGGAACTGCTGTATTTGGGCCGGGAATTATGAACAACGTCATGACAATGATGGGAAGCATCTTCTTTATAGGATTTAAAATAGCCGCACCAATAATCGCAGCAATACTTATTACCGATGTAGCGCTTGGTACCATATCCAGGATGGTACCGCAGCTGAATGTTTTTGTAGTAGGGATGCCTTTGAAGATAATTGTGGGTGTTATCGTTATGATGGTAACAATTCCAATGTTTGTATACTTGCTGGATATCCTGTTCAGTATTGCCGAAAGCGGTACCCTGAACTTTATAAAGGATCTGGTGCCGAAATGATAGAAATAATTGACCTGCAGCTGTTTGCTGATAAAAGTGATAAAACTGAAAAAGCGACAGCCAAAAAAAGACAAGACGCCAGAAAAAAGGGGCAGGTTCACCAAAGCCAGGAGATTACCACTGCTATGGTGCTCATGGTTGTTTTTGTTACATTAAGGATATATGGTGGGAATATTTACGATGAGATCATCAAATTCACAAAGATGGTGCTCACCGAGTATCCCAAGATAGATGACCTGTTCATGCCTGACATAATAGTAAGGGTTTTCATTGATTCAGTCATCGTGTTTTTAAAGACGGTGGGACCAATACTGGCAGTAGCACTTTTGACAGGGTTGGCAGTTTCATACGCTCAGGTCGGAGTCCTGTTTACATTGGAAACTCTGAAGTTCAAGTTTGAAAGGATCAACCCCATTGCCGGTTTCCAAAGGATGTTTTCCATTCAGGGCCTGGTACAGATGGTAAAGTCCATACTCAAGGTAACTGTTATTGGATTTGTTGCATATTCGTATTTCAACAGCCAGGTGGATGATATGATGAGGACGATGGACATGGATGTCATATCCATCGCTGCATACATTGGAATGACATCACTGAATATAGCAATAAGGATTTGTGTATCCCTTATCCTGCTTGGTGTTCTGGATTATGCATATCAATGGTGGCAACATGAAAAGAACCTGAAAATGTCAAAGCAGGAGATAAAAGAGGAGTACAAGCAGACAGAAGGTAATCCTGAAATAAAATCGAAGCTCAAACAGCAGCAACGGCAGATATCAATGAGAAGGATGATGGCGGAAGTCCCAAAGGCAGATGTGGTTATAACAAACCCTACACACTATGCCTGTGTTATAAAGTATGATGCTAATATTTCGAGTGCCCCCATACTTACAGCAAAAGGCCAGGATTATATAGCACTCAGAATCAGGGAAATAGCAAAGGAGAACAAGGTTCAAATAGTTGAAAACAAACCGCTGGCACGGACACTTTTTGAAACGGTTGACATCGGAAAGGCTGTACCGCCCGAAATGTATCAGGCAGTTGCAGAGGTGCTGGCATTCGTATATAGCCTGAAAGGTAAGAATAAAGCTGTTTAAGACCTGAAAAACAACGGAAGGAGGGATTCCAGTGAAAATAAAGGACATTTCAGTACCAATAATATTTGTCGGTATCATTCTGACATTCATATTGCCGATTCCAGATTTTCTGCTAGACGTATTACTTGCAATAAACATAGTGTTTTCAGCAGTCATCCTGCTTAATACGATATATTTGAAGGAACCATTGCAGCTGTCCATATTTCCTTCACTGCTTGTCATAACGACAATGTACAGGCTATCCCTCAACGTTACTGCAACAAAGCTCATACTTGGCGAAGGCGAAGCAGGACAGGTAATTGAGGGCTTCGGTCGTTTCGTAGGCCGTGACAACCTGGTTGTCGGTTTTATAGTATTCCTCATTATCATGATCGTTAACTTTCTAGTTATCACAAAGGGCTCCGAGAGGGTCGCTGAGGTAGCAGCAAGGTTTACACTCGATGCAATGCCCGGAAAGCAGATAGCCATCGATGCCGACCTGAATGCAGGCCTGATCAATGAAACAGAGGCTAAGGAGCGACGCAGGAAGATCCAGAGGGAAGCCGATTTCTACGGCGCAATGGACGGCGCCAGTAAATTTGTAAAAAACGACGCCATAGCCGGAATTATAATAAATTTCCTGAACATCATCGGCGGTTTGATAATTGGTATGGTGATGAGAGGAGAAGAGCTTTCGGTAGCACTCGAAAATTATACCATCCTTACGATTGGTGACGGACTGGTCAGCCAGATTCCGGCATTAATGATTTCTGCAGCTACCAGCTTTATTGTTACCAGGGCCGCATCCGATTCAGATATCAGCCAGGACATGGTCAAACAAATCTTCAGCAACACCAACGTCATGTTCATTGCCGCAGGCCTGAGCGTAGCACTTGCATTATTTCTGTCGCCCATACCATTTTTACTGCTGGCAGCAATTCTTATATTCATAGGTATATCTATAAACAACCAGCAAAAGACTGCAAAGAAGCAGGCTGAAGTCAAAGTCGAGGAGCATGAAGTCGAAGAGATACGCAGGCCGGAGAATGTCGTCACACTGCTGCAGGTAGATCCTATAGAGCTGGAATTCGGTTACGGCGTAATACCGCTGGCTGATATCAACCAGGGTGGGGACCTCCTTGACAGGGTGGTTATGATAAGAAGGCAGCTTGCACTTGAGCTAGGGATGATCGTACCTATAATCAGGCTAAGGGATAATATACAACTGTCTCCAAACGAATACCAGATAAAGATAAAGGGCGTAGAGGTCGCAAATGGCGAGCTTGTGCTGGACCACTTCCTTGCAATGAATCCCGGACATATAGAAGAAGAATTGGACGGAATAAAAACTACTGAACCGGCATTCGGCCTTCCTGCACTGTGGCTCAATGAAGCCCAGAGGGACAAGGCGGAAATGCTGGGTTATACCGTTGTTGACCCACCTTCCATAATTGCAACGCATCTGACTGAAATAATCAAAAAGTACGCTCATGAGCTCACGGGAAGACAGGAAGTCCAGGTGCTCATAGACAATATAAGGCAGAATTACCCAGTCATAGTGGATGAATTGATACCCAAGCTCATGAGTGTGGGCGAGATTCAAAAGGTACTTGCAAACCTTCTCAAGGAGTCCGTTTCAATAAGGGATATGGTAAGCATTCTGGAAACACTTGCAGATTATGCGCCCATCACCCATGACACGGAAATGCTGACCGAATATGTCAGGCAGGCTCTTGGAAGGGCAATATCCAAGAAGTTCTTCAGCGATTCGAAATCTAATGTACTGACACTGGATCCCAAGCTTGAACAGGTCATATTGGAATCTGTTCAGAAGAATGAGGCAGGATCGTTCATAACACTTGAACCAAGCGTGTCGAACACAATCCTGAACAATCTGTCAAAACAGGTTCAAAAGCTGACGCAGTTAGGGCAACAGCCAATAGTTCTGGCTTCTCCGGTGGTGAGGCTATATTTCAAGAAACTGGCAGACCAAATATTGCCCGGATTGGTTGTATTATCCTACAACGAACTGGACCCGAGCCTTGAAATTCAATCAATTGGAGTCATTAGCATATAATTGTATATGTTTGGCGTTTATGATATTATAATTATAAAGAATGACGGAAATACTCGAATATTAAGACATAAGCAATGGAGGAGTAACGGAAAACATGAAGATACGCCGTTATCTTGCGAAAAACAACCAGGAAGCTATTTTGAAGGTTAAAATGGACCTGGGAAACGATGCACTTATACTGAATACGAGGAAAGTCAGACAAAAAGGTCTTTTCAAAATATTTGCAAAGCCCATGGTGGAAGTTCTTGCCGCAATCGACGAATACAGTCTCAAAAAGGCACAGGAAGTTCAACCAAATCCCATTGAAAAAAGTAATGAAATTAATAGCGAAAAAGACGGAAAAATTGCTTCTTTGGAAAACAAAGTCAACAGCATGGAAGATATGTTGATCAAAATATCCAACAAGCTGGATAGCCGCGATAAACCGGCTGAGGTACATCCAAAGGAAGGGACCCATAATGCACCCAGGATTGCACAGATATTCTATCATAATCTCGTAAGAAATGAAGTAGAAGTGGATATAGCAAAGAAGGTCGTTGAAAGCGCTATTGCAAAAACAGGAGAAAACTGTGGAGTAAATGAAACTGCAAATGTGCTTTACAGCATTTTGACCGGACTGCTTGGTAAGGCAGAGACTATTGAATTAAAAAAGACTGGCGGACCCACAATTATAATATTTGTAGGGCCGACAGGCGTAGGCAAAACAACCACTCTGGCCAAAATTGCCGCAAATTTTCTGCTCAACCATAAGAAGAATGTAGGTCTCATTACAGCAGACACATACAGGATAGCAGCTGTGGAACAATTAAAGACTTATGCAGAAATACTGGGCATTCCAGTATCTGTAGCATATTCACCTATTGATATCAGGGACGCTGTGGCAGAACATTCCGATAAGGATCTGATACTTATAGATACAGCCGGAAGGAGTCATAACAACAAGACCCAGTTTGAGGAACTCAAGGCTATGGTAAGTGCATCAGGTGCTGATGAGGTATATCTGGTTATGAGTGCCACTACCAGCATCCGCAATTGCAGGGAGATTCTTGGAGCGTATGATTTCATTAAGGATTACAAGCTTATCTTTACAAAGACTGATGAGGCTCCTGTGATGGGTATCGTGTTGAATGTACGCTATCTTACAGGTAAAAAGCTTTCATATATAACAAATGGACAAAATGTGCCTGATGATATCGAAGTAGCAAATATAGAAAAAATATCAAAGAATCTGATAGGGAGTATCAATTAATGAACGATCAGGCGGAAAAGCTGAGACAGGTAATAGACAATCTGAAAATGAAGCAGGCGGTCTACCAGGCATCGCAAACCGTCCAACCGGTCAGGCGGTCATCCAAGGTAATAACTGTAACCAGCGGTAAAGGTGGCGTCGGTAAGACCAATATAACCATTAACCTTGCAATTGCTTTAAGTCAGCAAGGCTATAAGGTTGTCATACTTGATGCCGATTTTGGACTCGCAAACATCGATGTGCTTTTTGGGTTGATTCCAAAGTTCACATTGCTTGATGTCATAAAAAACAAGAAAAACATTCTGGAAATATTGACGGACGGACCACAAAACACTAAATTCATATCAGGTGGTTCAGGTGTTGAAGAATTGGTAAAAATGGACCTGCCTCAGGTTATGAAATTCATTGACAACATGGCACTTCTTGACAGGATAGCGGATATAATAATCGTCGATACCGGAGCAGGCCTGTCAGAAAATGTAATGAGCCTGGTAATGGCTGCGGATGAAGTGCTCCTTGTAACGACTCCTGAACCGACATCGATAACTGATGCCTATGCAATGATAAAAATGGTATCAAACAGGGACAGGGACAAGAAAATAAAAGTGGTAGTAAACAGGGCGGAAAATGTGAACGAGGCGGATGACATACTCAATAAGCTTGTACTCGTTGCAGACAGGTTTTTGAGTCTTAAACTTGAGCCAGTAGGTTACATATTAAATGATGATGCTGTTGTCAAAGCAGTAAAGCAGCAATCGCCATTTACTATTAGTTATCCCAAAAGCCAGGCAGCAAGGAATATCTTTGAATTATCCACCAAGCTTATAGATAGCGCAGAAACTGTCAATTTCACTCAAAATATCGGTATCAAAGCGTTTATTAACAGACTGGTTGGGTATATGAAGGCTTAAGGTAATATGTTTTCACATAAATTTCTTCAGGGGGTAATTAATGAAAATTACCGAATTGGAAATAGGCACAAAGTTGGAACTGGAACCCTACAACGAGGATGGAATAAGCCTTGATAAGTATTTAGTCAGTGAGTTTGAATGGGTCATTGACGATAAATACATCATGATTGCTGCACCTATAAAGGAAGGTGTTATATATCCATTGCATCTGGGTGTCGTGATGAATGTCTATTTCATAAAGAAAGTTGAAGAAGAATTCCAGTTATATACTTTTAAGGCTCAAGTCATCGGTCGTGAAACTGTCGAAAGAATTGCGATGCTTAAGGTTGAATTCAAAGGCGAGATTGAAAGGGTTCAAAGAAGGAGATTTTACAGACTCGGTTGTTCCCTGCCTGTGAAGTACAGGATTGTTGAAACAATGAATGAAGCTTTCAATACGGAGATCAGATATAAAAACACGATAGCATGCAATCTTAGCGGTGGTGGTTTATGTCTCCTTCTTGAAGAAAAAATCGAATACGGTAAACTCATCGAATGTGAGATATCAACCGATGAATCTAAAAAGGTCACTTTAATGGGCAGAGTAATCCGGAATGAACATTGCGACCTGGAAAGCAGGTTCAAGTATACAGCCGGAATATCATATGTAAAAATTAATGATTCAGACAGAGAGGCAGTTGTTAAGTTTATTTTCAGAGAACAAATCAAATTACGTAAAAAAGGATTGATTTAACGTGGTAGATACTATAAAAGTACTTGTAGTCGATGATTCAGCCTTTATGCGCAAGGTGATTTCGGACATACTTGAGTCGTCCGGAGAAATCAAAATTGTAGGTACCGCTAAGGATGGGAAAGAAGCACTTGAAAAAGCTAAAACCCTCAATCCTGATGTCATCACCCTTGATGTAGAAATGCCTGTGATGGACGGACTTACATGCCTTAAGGAGCTTCAGAAAGTAACAGGAGCCCGTGTACTGATGCTCAGCAGCCATACAAAGAGCGGAGCAAACATGACACTTGATTCTCTGGCTGCAGGAGCAATCGACTTCGTAACAAAACCGACAGGTTTGTTTGATATAACCGGAGATGAGAAAAAACAGGAAATTATAGATAAAATAAAAATGGCCAAGGCCATTAAGAAAAGCAGTACGACATTAGAGAAAACGGAAATCAGGCAATATAAAAAAGTATCTCCTGTAAAAAGCAACACATTGAAAACGGTTATAGCCATAGGCACATCGACCGGTGGTCCCAAAGCCTTGCAGGAAGTAATTCCATTAATACCTGGAGATATACCCGCAGCAATACTCATAGTCCAGCATATGCCTCCTGGCTTTACGAAATCTCTCGCAGAAAGATTGAACATTTTGAGCGAACTTACTGTCAAGGAAGCTGAGGATGGGGATACAATCAAACCTGGGATGGCATATGTGGCACCAGGTGATTATCATATGACTGTAGGCGGCACTGAAGGAACAGGATTAAAGATTATCCTCACGAAGGATCCGCCGGCAGGGGGGCACAGACCTGCAGTCAATGTTATGATGAATGCTGTAGCAAAAACAGGATTCTCGAATGTTATTGCGGTAATAATGACCGGAATGGGCTCTGATGGCTCTGAGGGTATTAAAAATATAAAGACGAGCAATAAAGGTTTTATTATATCTCAGGATGAAAAATCCTGTGTTGTATACGGAATGCCCAGGGCTGCTGCGCTCACAGGAATTGTGGACTCAGTTGTCCCACTGAAAAAAATTGCTGACGAAATAGTGAAAAACTTGGGGGTGTATTAATATGGACATGAGTCAATATCTAGAGATTTTCATCGAAGAAACAAAAGAGCATTTACAGGGTCTCAATCAATCCCTGCTTCAGCTGGAAAAAAAGCCGGACGACAGTGCCTGTTTGAATGAGATATTCAGGGTAGCCCACACTCTGAAAGGTATGTCCGGTACAATGGGGTTCACACGGATGTCCAAGCTTACCCATGAAATGGAGAATGTTTTGCATTCTCTGCGCAGTAATGAAATAAAAGTTACAACCAAACTGATAGATCTGCTATTCAAGTGCCTTGATGCCCTGGAGAATTATTCCAACAAAATCATTGAAACAAGTAATGAAGGAGTGGAAGAGTATCAGAGCATAATAACCGCACTTTCTGATGTAAATAAAAGTGGTATGCAGGAAGAAGCCCCGAAGGAAGTACAAGCAGTGGAAAAATCTTCAGCAGTTGCTGAAGAAAGTAATTCCATGCGAAGGGTTGTCATGAACCAATACGACTTAAATGTAATAAACAAGGCATCTGAATCAGGAAACAAGGCATTCCAGATAACTATCGTACTTAACAGTTCCTGTGTACTGAAAGCGGCAAGGTCGTTCATAATATTCAAAACACTTGAAAAGTATTCTGAAATCATCAAATCAGAACCCAAAGTCGAGGATATTGAAGATGAAAAATTCGATTATGAGTTCACAGTTGTTGTAATCTCAAAACTGGACGCGGAGCTCTTTAATAAAGAAATAAATTCTATATCTGAAGTCCATGAGGTTATCATAAACCAGATAATGCCTCAATCGGCAGATGAAATAAAAGCTGCAGGAGAAGAAAAGAACCAGACTCCTCAAAACAACGCTACTGAAATAAATGCTATGGATATCACACCTGTTACAGAGGTTGAGGTTGAGAATATACAATCCAGGGATGATAGCACCGCCAAGAAAACAAAGACTGGCAAGACAGTGAGAGTTGATATTGAGAGACTGGATATCCTCATGAACCTTGTCAGCGAATTGATTATTCAGAAGACCAGGCTGGAAGGTCTTGAAGGTATCGAGCGCACACCGAATTATGTTGAAGCTGTCGAGTACCTTGAAAGAATAACTTCAAATCTTCACGATGCAGTCATGAAGGTAAGAATGGTTCCTGTTGAAACAGTGTTCAACCGTTTCCCAAGGATGATCAGGGATATATCAAAGGAAGTCGGAAAAGAAGTTGTCCTTACGATGTCAGGTGAAGAAACTGAACTTGATAGAACGGTTATAGATGAAATAGGCGATCCATTGATCCATCTTCTCAGGAATGCAGTGGATCATGGAATTGAATCTACCGAAAAACGCAGGGAGCTGGGCAAGCCTGAGGCCGGAAACATATACCTGAGGGCATATCAGGATGGAAATAATGTTGTGATAGAAGTTGAAGAAGACGGTCAGGGAATAAGTATTGAAAAGGTTAAAAAGAAGGCAATTGAAAAGGGACTCATTGACAAACAACAAGCTGAAGGCCTATCCAAAAAGGATATAATAGATTTCCTGTTCAAGCCAAGCTTCAGTACGGCTGACAAGATTACAGGCCTTTCCGGCAGGGGCGTAGGGTTGGATGTAGTAAAAACCAAGATTGCCAATCTTGGCGGTGCTGTAGAAGTTGAAACCGAGCAGGGCAAGGGAAGCAGGTTCATCATCAGGCTGCCGCTTACACTGGCCATCATACAGGCACTCATGGTTGTAGTAGGTAATGAAAAATATGCGTTACAGTTGAGTTCAATCAACCAGATCATAAGCATAAAACCGGAAGATATCCAGATGGTACAAAAACAGGAAGTCATCCTGTACAGAAACAGTGTCATACCGATAATCAGGCTGAAGAATGTGCTTGATGTTCCAACATCGCCTGACGATGTTTCTGAAAAGACTCTGAAAATAGTAATAGTTAAAAAGGGAGACAGATTGTCAGGCCTTGTTGTCGATCGTATAATCGGCCAGCAGGAAGTTGTTCAGAAGTCACTTGGCAAATTCCTGTCCGGTATAAAGATAATAAGCAGCGCAACCATCCTCGGTGATGGCAATGTTGCATTGATACTTGATATCAACTCAATTGTACAATAGGGAGGCGATGGATATGGATGAAATAAGGATTGAAGAGACAAAAAAATATCTTGTTTTCAAGCTTGGAAAAGAAGAATACGGTGTGGATATCCAGAAGATTTCGACAATAAATGAAATGGAAAACAAAATTACCAGGGTCCCCAAAACTGAGAAATATATCAAAGGTGTTATTAATCTCAGGGGTGAAATCATACCCATCATAGACATGAGGACCAAGTTTTCACTTCCGCAGATTGATTACACCGAGGATACCAGGGTTATTATCGTAAAGATCGAAGAGACTACCATTGGCTTTATCGTTGATGCAGTAAATGAAGTGGTTGAATTTGGCGAGGAGTCCATCGAAAGCATTACAGGACTGAGCACATCGCTTACCCAGGACTATCTTATGGGCGTCGGCAAGATTGATCAAAGGATAGTTACACTGTTGAATCTGGAAAAATGCTTTATATTTAATTGATTGTAAGTCATTGGGATTAAGAATTCATTAAGGAATAAATAACAGGAGAATTGATTTATGAGTAAGGGTATAGACGATTTGAACAACATTCAGCTGGATGTATTAAGGGAAATCGGAAATATCGGGGCGGGTAATGCAGCTACTGCATTGGCCAAAATGATCAACAAAAAGGTTGACATGGGTGTTCCAAGGGTCAAGATTCTTGAATTCAGGAGCGTTACAGACATACTCGGTGATGCGGAATCAACTGTGGTTGGGATTCTGCTAAAAGTAGAAGGGGATCTGACAGGGAGTATCATGTTCATCCTTAATGAGGGAAATGCACGGTCACTCATAAATCTTATCGTAGGATCTCCTTTGGGTACTGAACCGCAATTCAATGAAATGGAAATATCAGCCTTAAAGGAAATTGGAAATATACTGGCTGGTTCGTACCTTTCATCGATGTCAACATTAACAGGCCTTAAAATATATCCATCTGTACCTCATCTGGCAATTGATATGGCAGGTGCCATACTCAGTGTGCCAGCCATAGAATTCGGAAAGGTCGGAGACACAGTGCTTTATATTGAAACAGAGTTTTCTGAAGGTGAAGAAAAAATTGTCGGCGACTTTTTCCTGATTCCTGATCCTGAAATGTACGAAGTATTAATGAGAGCGTTGGGAGTTGTATAATTGATGGATACACTGATTAAAGTTGGGATGGCTGATCTGCGGTCATCAAAACATCCTTGCAATCTCACAACCCTCGGATTGGGCTCCTGTGTAGGGGTCGCGCTTTACGACCCTAAAAGCAAGGTGGCCGGTCTTGCACACGTAATGCTTCCATCAAGCATACAGGCAAGGAATAATTCGAACATAGCCAAATTTGCCGATACAGCTATATTAAAGCTATTGGAAGATATGATTGTACTGGGTGCCAGCAGATCCTCAATTGTTGCAAAATTGGCCGGAGGTGCACAGATGTTTGCTTTCAACGATACCTCCGATATTATGAGGATAGGCTTGAGGAATACAGCGGCTTCGAAGGAAATGCTGATCAGTCTCAAAATACCGATTATTGCTGAGGATACCGGCGGCAACTACGGTAGGACCATAGAATTGCTTTCTGATAATGGTAAACTGATGATAAAAACAATCGGTCACGGATTGAAGGAGATATAGAGCCATGGGGCATTATCGCAGGATTCCATTTTTACTGAGTGCATTAATGGCTTTCATAATAGGCGTGGCTAGTTATATTACTGATACCGACGGGAAAACAATATACATAAAGATGACAATAGCTATGGTTGTTTCCTATATTGTTGGAATATTTCTTAAAAATACACTAAGTACTATAAGCAACGAGCTTGTTGAGAAAAGGGAAAAGGCGGAAAACGAAGACGACCAGGAAACTGATAATGAAAGTGCGAATATGGCAAATTATAATGGAAATACAAATGTCAGCCGTAACGACAGCAGAATAAATCTTACAGCAGGAGGATCCGATGATGAGTTCACGCCGCTGTTACTCAACAAAGTCATCAGTTCCAAGCTGAAGGAATAAGCTGACCAACTAATGAAAAATGGGGGATTTCAATGGCAGAAACCAGTAACAGACAACTTGATTTGTGGAAGCGTTACAGCTCCACAAAAGACCCCGTTGACAGGGAAGCCCTGATAATTGAATACTCTCATTTAATAAAGTTTATAGCAGGAAGACTGAATATTTATTTCGGTTCCAATGTTGAATATGACGATCTGGTAGGTTATGGAGTTTTTGGGCTGATCGATGCAATAGACAAATTTGATATAAACAAGGGCGTTAAATTTGAGACATATGCCTCTTTGAGAATCAGAGGTTCAGTTATAGACAGCATCCGCGAAATGGATTGGGTTCCACGTTCGCTCAGGCAAAAGAACAAGGAACTTGAGAAGGCTTACTGGGAAATTGAAAACGAACTCGGACACTCAGCATCTGACAAGGAAGTCGCAGATAAGCTGGGTATATCCGTTGAAGATTTTTACAAGCTTCTGAATGAAGTCAATCTGACGTCAATGGTTTCTCTTGAGGACTTTCTTGAGCAGAATTACGAAATCGGCATAGATATTCAAAACTCGACAAGCAGCGACAGACCTGATAAGCAGGTTGAACTGAATGAAATCAAGGAAATACTCGGAGACTCCATAAACAAGCTGCCTGAAAAGGAAAAAACAGTTCTGTCATTGTATTACTATGAAGAATTGACACTTAAAGAAATAAGTGCGATAATGAAGGTGTCAGAATCCAGAATTTCACAACTGCATACTAAGGCTATAATGCGCCTTCGTGGCAAGCTGGCGAGGCACAGGTCACTCCTTGGGGAATGAGAACAGCAGAACCAAAAGAGAAAACATTGTCGGAGGAAGTCAATGATAAATGAACCGGTTGGTGACAACAGAAAAATGAACGATGGTTTCTTTGAACTTAAATTTCTTGAAGATGGAGTGTATCTTACCGTCAATCCAGCTATTGACAGAGGTAAATCTGTTGAAATAAATGATATCCTTGAAAGAATAGTAAAGAAACAAATCCGCAACTTCAGCAGGGAAGTTATCGATATGGCTGTAAGAAAGGCCGATAAAATACCAGTCAGGATAGCAGCACCTCAGGAAGAAAATCAAATCAACTCAACAGCAAATGTCATGGTATCTCCAGATAAGATGAAAGCCTTCATTTCTTTTACGCCTCCTGAAAACGGAAGAATGCTCACAATTGAAGAAACAATTGATGCGCTGAGTAAGAATGGAATTGTTTTCGGCGTAAACAAAACTAATCTTGAGACGATAATCAAATATCCAGTATATAATGAATTGGTCTGCATAGCCGAAGGAGCTGCACCAGTTAACGGACAAAACGGAAAAGTGGAGTTCCATTTCGACATTAAAAGGGATGGAAAGCCGACCATTATGGAAGACGGCAGGGTCGATTTCAGGGAATTGAATATTATACAGAGCGTCAGCAAGGATCAGGTGCTCTGTACACTAGTTCCTCCGGTACCCGGAATACGTGGCAAGACAGTTTATGGAGCAGACCTTGTACCATTGGAAGGTAAACCGGCAAATCTTCCCAGAGGAAGGAATGTCGTAGTATCTGAAGATGGAATGTCTATTGTATCCAATATAAGTGGACAGGTAATGTTTATTGAGGGCAAGGTCAATGTTTTTGCCAATTACGAAGTGCCTGCCGATGTAGACAACTCCACAGGCAATATCAATTTTGTTGGTAATGTCATTGTCAGAGGCAATGTATTATCTGGTTTCGTGGTGGAAGCAGGCGGAAATGTTGAAGTGTGGGGAGTAGTAGAAGGAGCAGTAATCAAGGCTGGTGGGGACATCATTCTCAGAAGGGGAATGCAGGGAATGGACAAGGGTATCCTTATCAGTGGTGGGGATATTATCGCGCGATATATTGAGCATAGTAACATAGAAGCAAGAAACAATATAAACTCCGAAGCAATAATGCACAGCAACGTCAAATGTGGCAACAAGCTTGAGCTTTCCGGCAGGAAAGGCCTTTTGGTTGGCGGAACCTGCAAGGTAGGCAAGGAGGTAATAGCAAAGGTAATAGGATCACACATGGCGACAGTCACTGAAATAGAGGTAGGCGTCGATCCTTCACTCAGAGAAAAATACAAGGCATTAAAAGAAGAAATGAATAATATGGAAAACGATCTTAGAAAAGCAGATCAGGCAATTGTGATTTTAAGGAAGCTGGAAATGGCAGGAGCCCTGACGCCCGACAAGCAGGAAATATTGGCAAAAAGCGTACGTACCAAGGTGTTTTTCACAAACAGACTTAATGAGATCAAGGACGAAATGACACAGATCGAAGGAAAACTCCAGCAGGATGCCTATGGTAAGGTTAGATGCTTTAATTTTATTTATCCGGGAACCAAAGTGGCTATTGGCTCATGTATGATGTTTGTAAGGGAAAATCTCCAATATTGTACGTTGTACAGAGATGGAGCAGATGTCAGGGTCGGTTCGATTGATAAATGACAAGGATGTGAAGCAGAATGTCGATTAAGCCCATTGATTTTCAGGTACAGATTCCAAAAACGACTGAGATATCCAGGACAAACAGTCATGATGCACAAAAGAACCTGACATTTCAGCAGCAACAGGCTACATTGACACAACAACTGGCTGAAGGTACCCTTACGAAGGTATATCAGCATGATAAGACACATAATACTGCAATCAGAGAGAAACAAAAAGAGAACGAGAAGCGGAAAGAAAAGGAAGACGACAAGAACAAAAACGATAAGGGAAAAATCACTAAAGGAAATGACTTGAACGAACCGATTAAAACAAGTACAATTGATATTAAAATATAAGCCATGTAACCAATCAACAATGTTTTGAAATTATATGAGGTAATGGTAATATGAATCAGTTTTACATCATTCTTATATTCAGTGGTATAATACTGATGGCTTTTTTGATAGTCTGGACTATTCTGGATAAGAAAAGGGTTTTTAAGGTTGTCAGGGATTTTGACAAAAAGAAAAGCGAACTTGTTGAAATCATAAACGACGCAGAACAAATGATCGAAGAACTCAACAAGTTTTCCGATTATATAGTCACTCAGATGGACTTAAAGGATGAAGAGCTACGATCCAATTTAAAAAAGGCCGATGAGCAAATCAGGAATATCGGAAAGAAAGCTCAGGATCTCGAAGTGCATGCAAAGGATCTTGGAACTGGAAACCAACTGTTCAACTTCAACAGCGATATGGTCATAGATAATATGGCATTTCAAAATCCGGCAGTTGTAAATATGGAGAATATAAATACGGTAAATAGAAGGCCGGATAACGTGATACCCATGAACAGCAAGTATTCAGAGGTTTTAAAGCTCTCCAGGGACGGTCTGAATGAATCTGAAATCGCAAGAAAATTGAAGATGGGAAAAGGGGAGATACAGCTCATCCTCGACATCAATAGGAATTAAAGCCAAAGATTACTTACAGCAGTCTTTTTCTTTTTATTCAGGCTTGATTTATAAAAGGCTATATGTTAATATAAAAAAGCGGTTTTAATAACCGGGGGTGTGGTGAAACTGGCAGACGCACTGGACTCAAAATCCAGCGATAGTGATATCGTGTCGGTTCGACTCCGACCACCCCCACCAAAGCCTTCAAGGGTATCCTTGAAGGCTTTTATATTACCTGTCGTTAGTATCTGAAACAGCTTTCATGTTGAAAATAAACAAAAAAGAATAAAATTGAGCAAAATATTCATATGAAAATATAAATACTTTGTATATAATCAATTATGTAATAAGCTAATATTATCAAATGACAGAGTAGATGATTGTGCGTAAAGTGCCAGCAGGACGGGAAGTTGCCGCTGGACGAAAAATCCTTTGGATTTGCGGTACAATCGTTGCATTCCGCTGTCACATGAGGACATCAAATTCCTTCTGTGACACAAGTGTCGTTTAGAAGGAAAGGAGGTGCTTCATGAAGAAAACAAGAGAATTGGTATATATCGGAATACTTGTAGCAATGTATGTTGTTCTTGTTTCGTTTTTCGATATTCAACTTACCCCATCTGCAAGGATCAGATTCGGTTTCATTCCGCTATCCTTTGGCGCTGCATTACTCGGTCCCATACCTGGTGCTATAATAGGTGGTGCCGGTGATATCCTTGCCTGGATGCTATCGCCAAAAGGTGCATATTTTCCAGGGTTAACATTCAGCGCAATGTTGACAGGAGTCATATATGCGATATTTTTGCATAAACAGCCAAAGTCTCTCATTCGTATAACCCTTGCAGTATTATTCATTACTGTGTTTATCGACCTTGGTTTGAATACATGGTGGATGACATTTCTTTATGGAAAAGGATTTATGATTATTCTTCCTACGAGACTGGTAAAAAGTATCATAATGATTCCCGTACAAATCTCAATCATATACTATTTGTTACGGTATGCAGGTAACTACATCGAGAACAATATAATAAGGCATGGAATAAGATAGCAGGAAACATGGAGACGACAAGCAAAAGGGATATTTCTCTCGTGGAAATATCCCTTTTGCTTTTAATGATTTTACTTAATTGCTGGCCGGTATTTTGAAATATTAACAAAATTCTACTTCTGATTAACAACAGAATAACTGATGATCAGTCGACTATATCAAAAGTGTAATTCAAGCCAGAGTTATTGTCCCAGTTATTTGCACAATCCTTGAAACAAACATTTATAGAGTCTGCCATAGTTACAGGTACGGGTGTTTCAAATCCTGTTGTTGTTTTATTCATTGGGACATCCTGTGTATAGTTCCATGTGCCTCCATATCCCAAATGAGCGTAAACATGAGTTGCTCCGCTCTTTGAAAGCAATCCGTCGTACATTATTTTAACCTTATCACCGACAGTAGGAATTGCCGGACTGATTGACACTCCATTCCTGATATAATCGGCATTGTTTGAAACCGCAGTCTTAACTGCTTTCGGCATTTTATCCCCTCCTTTGTACTAATTTATTATTAGCAGCATATACTCAATTCATACTGTTTTTTTTATGTATCAAATTCATAAAATTACAGAAACTCTTAATAAACAGCAAATCTTCTTAAATCTCTGTAAGTCAATAGTATTAGACGCATAAACAGATGATATGGTACAAGAAAGGATGGATTGAATGAAGGCTGTCATCATGGCAGGAGGAGAAGGAACAAGACTGAGGCCGCTGACCTGTGGAAGACCCAAACCAATGGTACCTGTCGCTAACAGACCGGTTATGCAGCATATTATAGAGCTTTTAAAAAAACATGGAATAGCTGATGTAGCTGTTACTTTGCAGTATATGCCTGAACTGATAAGTGAGTATTTCAACGACGGTTCTGATTTCGGTATGAGAATGAGATATTATATTGAAAAGGCGCCTCTTGGTACGGCAGGCAGCGTTAAAAATGCTGAAGACTTTCTTGATGACACCTTCATTGTTATTAGTGGGGATGCACTGACAGATATTGATTTGACCAAAGCTGTTCAATTTCATGAAGAAAATGCGGCTATAGCAACACTTGTTCTGAAACGGGTGGATGTACCTCTTGAATATGGTGTTGTAGTTACTGACAGGCAGGGACGAATAACGAATTTTATTGAAAAACCCGGCTGGAGTGAGGTTTTCAGCGATACTGTAAATACCGGTATCTATATTCTTTCACCGGAAATTTTTAAATACTATAAAAAGAATGAAGTTTTCGATTTCAGCAAGGATCTGTTTCCATTGCTTATGAATGAAAACAGGCCTTTGTATGGCTTTATAACTGACGACTACTGGTGTGATGTAGGAGATGTAAATGCGTATATCCAGGCACATGAGGATATACTCAATGGTCATGTTAACGTCAATATAAGGGGTGTGGAAATTTCGAAAGGTGTTTGGGTCGAGGAAGGTACGCGGATCGATACTTCAGTTACAATAGTACCTCCATGCACCATAGGCAGGAATTGCAGGCTGCGTGGGAATGCTGTAATAGGTGGCTATTCAGTTATTGGGGACAACACTATCATAGAAGGCAATTCCGGGATAAAAAGGAGTATAATTTGGAGAAATTCAGTATTGGAGAATAACGTACAGCTTAGGGGCTGTGTTATAAGTGAAAAAGTACACTTAAGGGATAACGTATCGGCGTTTGAAGGCTCTGTAATAGGAGATGGCACGGTTGTAAGAGATAACGCAATAATAAAGCCTGATGTCAGGATATGGCCAGGAAAGCTCATTGAACAGGGTACAGAGGTAAGCGCGAATATTGTATGGGGTTCCAAGCTGAAACGAACGATTTTTGGCAATAGAGGTATTTCTGGAGAAATCAATGTAGATATTACCCCTGAATACGCAACCAGGCTGGGAGCTGCTTTCGGATCGGTGAAAAAACCCAATGCACGAATAGGTGTCTGCTGCGATAATACGAGTACTGCAGAAATGATAAGTATATCTTTGACGGCAGGCCTTATGTCTGCAGGAATTGAGGTTCATGATATGGGAAGACTTCTGCTTCCTATGACACGATCTGCAGTGAGGTTTTACAGGTTGGATGGCGGTGTTCATGTCAGCACTTCATCGGAGTTCAATTCCAAAATAGTGCTGGATTTTATCGATCATAAAGGAAGTAATATTGACAGGGCAACAGAAAGAAAAATTGAAAATGCTTTCAATAGAGATGATTTTAACAGGTGTGAATGCGAATACATCACAAGGGTCAAGGAAATAAGGGGGTATGATGAGTTCTACCTGAAGGGTATCATAAACAACGTAAAGTCTGAAAACCTTGATTACAGGATAGCTCTGACGTCGCGTTCACCTTATATATTAAAAGTTTTTAAAAAGCTACTGGACGAATTGGATTGCACAACAGAAGAGATACATGCTGATTATGGAGTGAGTTATTTTACGGGGCATGTCAGAAAGGGAAAGTTTGATCTTGGGGTATCTATTGAAGATAATTCAGAAAAAATGATGTTGGTTGACGACAAGGGTCGACTGGTAACGGAGGATATGTTCATTGCACTCATTTCGCTCATCTTGTTCAGGACTGTACAGGGCGGTACCGTAGTGGTCCCTGTATCAGCGAGCAATGTCATAGACAGGCTGGCAGAGCTGAATAAGGGTAAGGTTGTAAGGACCAGGACTTCACAGCGTGAGATAATGAACAGGATGATGGGAAAGGGTATCAAGGAGGAAATGCTCGATCAGTTCACAATGCATTTTGATGCCATAGCCGGATTGATAAGGATACTTGATTTCATGAAGATAAACGATACTTCACTTGCAGAATTAATTGATATGATTCCGGAAATCCATATGAGTAAAAAGCAAGTTGAATGCCCATGGAATGCCAAAGGCAAGGTAATAAGGAAAATAATACAGGAAAACGAAACTGAAAACGAAAAGATAGAAACAACTGAAGGTGTAAAAATTCACAAGAAAAACGGTTGGGTCATGGTGCTGCCAGATTCCGAGCAGCCTTTCTGCAGGGTGATCGGCGAAAGCGATTCAGCTGAATTTGCCGAAGAGCTTACTGGGATATATGTAAACAAAATCATCGAAATCAGCCGCGGCTGATAAACCCTTAATGAATAACACTGGAAAGTTGTGTTATTTACTTGAAATAATCGCACTTTATAAGTAGAATTGAATATAGCAGAAATGGGGTTAATTTTTCTATGTTTACAGTAAACAAAGGTAAATACATACTTCTGGTTATTTTCATATTCTTTGGGATTGTGATTGCAATACAATTCAAGAGCACTCTCTATGCCAAAAATCAAACAGCATTAAATTCTCTTGGTGCCGAAAAGCTTGTTGACCAGCTGGCATCAGAACAGAAAGAGGTAGAAAATCTCAAAAAGTCCATAGATGAAAATTTGGTGTTAAAGGAGCAGTATATCAAATCATATATGGAAAGAAACTATGACAGCAACATTCTGGAAGAACGTAATGATGCCAAATTCACGGCTGGGCTCGTCGGAGTCAAGGGTCCGGGAATAATCATAAAGCTCGACGATGCAGCCGTCCGAAGAGATGATACGCCTTTAAACTGGCTTATAATACATGACCAGGATATAAAAATAATATTGAACGATCTAAAGCAGGCGGGTGCCCAGGCGATATCCATAAATGGTGAGCGGGTTGTGGCTATGAGTGAACAGATCTGTGCAGGTCCAACAATACTCATCAATGGGAATCGCTATTCAGTACCATATGTTATAAATGTAATCGGAGACCCTGATATTCTATACGAAAGCATCAGCCGCAGTGACAGGATCGCCGAGATGGTTGAATATGATATCAGGGTGGAAATTTTAAAATCGAAAGAAATCACCATACCAAAATTCAGTGGTGGGATTAAATTGGACAGGTTCATAACAGGACTGGAGGTAAAAAGCAAATGAAAATAGCCAGAAATATAGCGCTTACCATGGTGTGTATCCTTTTGGGCATTATGCTTGCATGGCAGTATAAAAGCGTAAATTTTTACCAGAACACTTCGAGCGTACAGAATAAAAGGATGGATGAACTCAGAGAGGATCTGATAAAGGTTCAGAATCAGAAGACAGAACTCCAGGAAAAGCTGCAGGAACTTGAAGAAGAAAACCAGATGTATGAGAATGAGAAGGCGGGCGAAAATCTTGCTTCCACATCCATACAGAAAGAACTTCAGGATGTCAGGATATTTGGAGGGCTGGTCGACGTAAGGGGTAAGGGTATAATTGTAACACTTGAAAATAATGAATATATTCAGGTGCAGGATACGGATATATTAAACATTGTAAATGAGTTAAGGGCTTCGGGAGCTCAGGCCATTTCAGTCAATGATGAGCGCATTGTGGCAATGAGCGAGATCAGGACGGCAGGCAGGTATATAATGGTCAATGGAAGACAAATGGTTTCGCCGTTTGTCATAAAAGCGATATCCGATCCCGACAAGCTGGAAAGATCTTTGCTGCTTATTGGCGGCGTTGTGGAGACACTTGAGGAAATACAGCTGAAGGTAGATATAAAACGTTCGGAAGACTTAAGCGTTTCAAGGTTTGTAAACGACGGCACCAGCATTAAAACCAACCTTCTGACGCCAATTGATTGATATGCGCGTTTAAAATTGTGCCACTGGTTATTTTTCGAGGATTATAATAATAAGAATAATATTAGGACATAAAGGTCTCCGACATGAATCCCTTTATAACGGGATTCATGTGTGAAGGCCTTTTAAGTTTTAAGGAGTGCTTGTACCATGAATGCTGCAAACCGGCTTTTGGTTTCCGTATTAGGTTTAGCAATACTCTTGTGCAGCTGCGGTTATGAAACCAAAGCAGTTTATAGCAACATGGCATTGAGTGATTTGGGGGGTGTTTATTCATCGTCGGCTGATAATATTGATTTCACTATTGAAATTAGTGGCATATTGTCTGAAGATACTGAGAGCTTATCAGAAATCAGTGAAAATCAATCCGGGAATGATGATAAGTCATCTTTCGACAAACTGATGCGGTGGGGCACCAAGAAAAATCAGAATCATATGACTCCCAATTTTAATCCGGGTTCTGAGGTAATGTTGAAAAAATACAATTCTTCATGCATCGGGGATACAAAACGGAATGTGATTTATCTGACATTTGATGAAGGATATGAAAATGGTTATACGGCAACAATCCTGGATGTCCTTCGTGACAATAATGTAAAGGCGATTTTCTTTATAACAGGTCCATATCTGAAAAGCAGTCAGGAGCTTGTGCGGAGGATGGTGGAGGAGGGCCATGAAGTCGGAAACCATACCATACATCATCCAAGTCTTCCGGGGCTTGAAGAAAGTGATATTGAAGAGGAGGTACTAGGGCTCGACAGGGTTTTCAGTGAAAAATTCGGAAAAAGCATGAGATTTCTGCGTCCCCCCAGAGGTGAATACAGTGAAAGATCACTCTCAATCACAAGCAAACTGGGGTATAGGAACCTTTTCTGGAGTTTTGCGTATGAAGATTGGTACACTGACAGACACAGAGGAGCGGATTATGCATATGACATCATAATGAGGAATCTACATAATGGTGCTGTATTACTTTTACACGCAGTATCCAGGGATAATACCGAAGCACTTGACAGGATAATTAAAGATGCCAGGGAGAAGGGATATATTTTCGGAGAACCTGAAGAGCTCCTATTCAATCCGGAGCCATGAAAAAAATAGCATTTGAATATATAGTAAAATTGGTGGTGGTTAAGGTTTGAAGAAAGAAGATACAAAGAAAACGAAAACCGAAGGGCCAGAAAACCGAAAAAGGATGAGGGAGAAGATCACCGAGCTTCTCGAACTACCTAAGGAGATAGTACTGAATATACCACGGATAACCATGATAGGTAGCAGCGATATGATAGTTGAAAACTATAAAGGGATCATTGAATATGAAAACAACAGGATCAGGCTTAACACCGGGTCAGGACCAATTGCCATAAAAGGGTCACAGCTAGAAATCAGAGAAATTACTTCTGAAGACATTATCATCTCCGGAGATATAAAATCTCTGGAATTCTATAAGTAGTACTGGGGTGAAGCACTTGTTATTACTCAGATTGTGGAATTATATCCGTGGATATGTTATTATTGTAATTGAAGGTTACTTCCTTGAAAAGTTCATAAACATCTGCCTGCACCGGCAGATTTTCCTTTGGGATATCAGAAGGAAATCTGAAAAGGAAATGAATTTCAGGGTAAGCATAAACGGTTTCAAGCTCCTGCGTCCGATAGCCAAAAAAACCAAATGCAGGGTCAGGATTGTAGCTAAAAGGGGCTTACCTTTCATTTTGAACAAATACAGGAAAAGAAAGACTTTTATTGCCGGAGCATTGATTTTTCTGGCATTGCTATATACCATGACTTCATTCATTTGGAGCATAGATATAACAGGAAATGAAACCCTGGATAATCAGTTGATATTGGATACACTAAAGGAGAATGGAATAGCTGCAGGAACATTGAAATTCGGTTTGGATACCAGAAAAGCAGTTTCAGATATCATGCTGGATATGAAGGAATTGTCATGGATAAGTCTGGAACTGAAAGGAACAAGGCTCAAGGTTGAGATTCGGGAAAGGGATCCTGTACCGACTGTCATACCACAAAATGATCCTTGCAGCATACTGGCATCCAAGGATGGCCTTGTAAGCCGTATCATTGTGAAGGAAGGTATTGAGACCGTCAATGTTGGAGATACGGTAAAAAAGGGGCAGGAGGTCATTTCCGGGAGGATTCCGGTGAAAAACGAAAAGGATGTATTCAGACTGGTACATGCGATAGGAACAGTGGAAGCCAGGACCTGGTATGAAGAAGTATGCCCCGTTGAAACTGAAATCATTGAAGAATCAAGAAGTGGAAGGAATTATAAAAATTATTCACTGGTACTTTTCTCCAGCAGGATAAATTTATTTCACCGAAAAAGCAATTATGAGTTTTATGATAAGGATGAATTGAGAAAAATATTAACTATCGGGAATGACTTGGTTTTCCCGTTTGAAGTGATAATCGACAGATATTTTGAGATCACTCCGATGACTGTGGAGATTGATGAAGAAGACGCAAGGAGTGATGCTGAAGATAAGGCATATAATTCATTACTCGAAGTGATTCCTGAAGATGCGTCGATTGTCCGGAACAAAACAGAATTTGAAACCGATCAGAGTGGAGGTACCATTGCCAGGGTTACAATTGAGTGCCTCGAAGAGATCGGTGTTGAACAACGGATAGGAGGAGACTGATTGGACAGGATAACTGAAAAAACAATCGAATTTGAAAGAATTGAACATGCTATAAATCTATTTGGGAATTTTGACGAGAATATCAAACTTATTCAAGAAGGACTGGGAGTAGATATACTATCACGGGATGACAATATAAGGATAGTAGGCAGCGAAGCAGGCGTAGAAAAGGCTTCAATCATCATTCAAAGACTTATGTCCATTGCAGTCCAGGGTGATGTAATCACAAAACAGAACGTCAGTTATCTTCTGCAGCTGGCGATCGACAATCAGCTGGATAAAGTTAAGGATTATCCTGCTGACTGCGTATGCCTTACAGCAAGGGGCAAGCAGATCAAGTCCAAAACTCACGGTCAGAAGAGTTATGTTACATCAATTAAAAATAACACAATTACTTTTGGAATAGGACCTGCTGGTACAGGAAAGACTTTCCTCGCAGTGGCAATGGCTGTGACTGCATTCAGGGACAAGCTGGTGAACAGGATCATTCTTACCCGACCGGCAGTTGAAGCAGGAGAAAAGCTTGGGTTTTTGCCAGGAGATCTTCAAAATAAGGTAGACCCATATCTCAGGCCGCTCTATGATTCCCTTTACGAGATAATGGGTGTAGAGACCTATCAGAAATACCTTGAGAAGGGAATGATAGAAGTTGCCCCGCTTGCATATATGAGGGGTCGCTCACTTGATGATTCATTCATAATACTTGATGAAGCACAGAACACCACACCGGAACAGATGAAAATGTTTCTGACACGTATCGGCTTCGGATCAAAGGCTGTAATAACCGGAGATGTTACTCAGATAGACCTGCCGGGCGATAAAAAATCAGGATTGAAAGAAGTAGTAAAAATACTAAAGGATATTCAAGGCATAGAGTTCATCAACCTTACAGAAAAAGATGTTATCAGGCATGAACTGGTTCAGAGTATCATCAAGGCGTATGAGATATATGACAATATAAAGACATGACAACATGCCGCCATAACAAAGAAATTTACAAATGATATGATGTGGAGGGTCAACAGTGAATAAAAAAAAGAAGGCGGACAGCCATGGTCATATATATTCAATTATGCATAACAACCACTATCAGAGGCTTTTTATCTGTTTTATAACCATTATCCTCGCGTTCCTCCTCATCGAGAACGGATCAGCGCCTAAACGCTACAAGCTTGTCCTTGGCGAGGCATCCCATTACGATATAACCTCGCCCAGGGATATCGAAAACACACTCAAGACTGAAGAACTTGCAAAAGCAGCGGCAGAAGCCATGCCATCTGTAATGACAAGACTTGGGGATATTCCAATTGATGTTTTAAATGACTGTGATGAGCTATTCACAAAAATTGAAGAAACCAGGGAAAGTGTCGCGATCAGTTTGCAGGGACAGGGGATTACAAGCAAAAATAGCAGCTATAAGCAAAAACTTGAACTTGAACAGGCAATAGCTGCAAAAAAACTGAAGTCAATAATGACCGGATATTTAATACCAGCATCAGATGAACAAGTAAAATATCTCATTGCAAAAGCAAATGATGACAGCATTGGCGATTTGGAGAGAATAACCAGAAGTATAGCCAGCGACCTTATGAGAGAAGAAATAACAAATGTAAATATCACTGAAAAAGTTGATTCAGCCCAGAAAGTTTTTCAGGATAGCACACTTTCGCAGGATTTGAAAAATATTGGCAGCATTATTATTAAGTCACTTATAAAACCAAACAGTTCCATCGATTATGAACTGACAGACAAGAAAAGGCAGGAAGTTTATGAAATTGCCAAAGAAAACCGCCAGATCATCCAGGAGGATACAAGGATACTAAGTGTTGGTGACATAGTGACAGAAGATAAGCTGGAGGTACTGAAGGAACTCAATCTCATTGACACCGGGAATATTGATTATTCTTTTGCTGCAGGTATACTGGCTATCATACTTTCTCTTGCTGCAGTACTTATACTTTACATGAGGCTTTTCTACAGGAAGATACTGCAGGACAGGAGTGAGCTGATACTCATAGCTGTCGTAATACTGATTAACCTTTTATTCGCCAGGGTCATCAATAATTACGCAGTACTTCTCATTCCCGTATTTACAGTACCAATGCTCATATCGATACTTCTTGATATGAGGCTTGCTATAATGATAAACACAATACTGGCGCTGGCGATTTCGATAATTACGGGGTGGAATAGCGAGCTTTTGTTTGTCACCATCGTAGCAGGCAGTCTTGCAGCGTTCCTGGTGTCCAAAACTGCGCAACGGAGCAAGCTGTCCATTTCCGGCATCGCAATCGGAGCAGTTGGTGCATTGTTAGCAGCTTTCATCGGTATACTGAACAAACACAATCTGACAACTATTGCAATCAACAGTGGATTTGTTCTTATAAATGGAATACTGTCAACCATTTTTACAATAGGAATACTGCCTTTCTTTGAAAGCGTATTCAATATTGTAACTCCACTTAAGCTTCTTGAACTATCAAATCCAAATCAGCCTCTTCTCAAAAGGTTGCTTATGGAGGCACCGGGCACATATCATCACAGCCTGATGGTCGGAAACCTTGCAGAGTCTGCAACGGAAGCCATCGGAGGGAATGCCCTACTTGCAAGAGTAGGAGCCTATTACCATGATATAGGCAAACTTAACCGCCCGCATTTTTTCAAAGAGAACCAGCTTTCGGACAATCCTCATGATAAAATGAGTGCAAGCCTAAGCACTCTTGTTATAACATCGCATACCGGTGATGGTCTGCAAATTGCAGAAAGCAACAAGATACCGCTTCAGATACGCGATATCATAAGCCAGCATCATGGAACCACCCTGGCTACATATTTTTATCACAAAGCTCAGCAAAATGATAAGAGCGACAGCATAAAACAGGAGGAGTTCCGATATCCGGGGCCGAGACCCACAACAAAGGAATCTGCTGTTGTAATGCTGGCCGATTCAGTAGAGGCAGCAGTCAGGTCTATGAATGATAAAACTGAGGGCAAAATTGAAGGGCTTATAAGGAAGATAATAAAAGAAAAGCTGGACGATTCACAATTGGATTTGTGCGAACTGACGCTAAAAGACCTTGAAATGATGGCAAGGGCTTTTTCAAGGGTATTCAGTGGATACTTCCATGAACGGGAAGAGTATCCGGAAATAAAACAGTCAAGGGCCAGCGAATCAGAGGCTATAAAAGTACACGACGAAAACACTGAATCAGCGTTGACTGCGGAAGAAACGGCGGAAACGGAAAAAAACAGATCGGATGGGGCAGACACAGTACAGTAAGTGTAATAGTTGGGAGGTGAATGGGTTTAATATGAATAAAAAGCGGAAATCCAATCAGCGAATATTCATCGAAGATGAGCAGGAAACCATGAAGTTAAGTGCGGAAATGTTAACTATGCTTGAAGAAGTTGTGCTTACCTGTCTTTTACAGGAAAACCTGACATCGGCCTGTGAAGTTGATATTACATTGACAAATGACTCAAGAATCAGGGAAATAAACAGACAATTCAGGGATAAGGATGTAGCCACCGATGTTTTATCCTTTCCTCTGGTTGATATGAAAGACGGAGTGATTGGATCCACGGAGGGCGATTATGACTTGGACGAAGATCTTCTCATGCTTGGAGATATAGTGATATCTGTAGAAATGGCTTTGAAACAGGCAGGGGAATATGGCCACAGTATTGAAAGAGAGCTTGCATTCCTTACAGCTCACGGCGTATATCATCTTTTAGGCTATGACCATATTGACGATGCAACTGAGAACAGAATGATGGATAAACAGGAGAAAGTACTTGAGAAACTGGAGCTTAAGAGGAAATGAAAAACAGAAGACTTATTGACAGCTTCAACAATGCGGCCAACGGTCTGATAAATTCCTTCAAAACAGAACGGAACATTAAGATACATATTGCGGCAGCTGTCCTTGTACTTATTCTGAGTATGTTCTATGATATAACCAGGGTAGAATTCATGATAATATGCATGACGATTGCATTAGTTCTGATTTGTGAGCTGTTTAATACTGCAATCGAAGTGCTGGTAGATACCTTGATCAGTGTATATCATCCGAAGGCGAAAATAGTCAAGGATACAGCTGCAGCTGCAGTATTCCTTTCGGCATTGATGTCACTGGCAGTTGCATATTTCATTTTCTTCAACAGGGTCAGTGTAAGTATGGAAACAGGCATACTCAGGTTAAGACACACACCGATACATATCACAGTAACTGCAGTAGCTGTAACCCTGCTGGCTGTAATAATAATCAAGGCGCTTACAAAAAAAGGTACCCCCTTCAGAGGCGGTATGCCCAGTGGACATTCCGCACTTGCAATTTCACTCGCAACTGCAGTAGCACTTTGGACGGACAACGCTGTCATTACAATCCTTGTTCTGGCGGTTTCACTGCTGGTAATACAAAGCAGATTCGAGGCCAGATTCCATACTATAATGGAATTGGCTGCAGGTGCATTGTTGGGCTTTTCGGTCACACTATTGCTGTTCCAGCTGCTATACAGGTAGAACACTAAAGGAGGTAATTATGAAAGACGATGAGTTGGCCGCTTTGGCCTTTGAAATCAAAGAGAAGGCATACGCACCCTATTCGCATTTCAGGGTAGGTGCGGCATTGCTGACTGCAAACGGAAAGGTTTATACCGGTGTTAATATTGAAAATGCTTCCTTCGGAGCAACTAACTGTGCCGAAAGGACTGCAGTATTCAAAGCGGTATCCGAAGGAGAACATGAGATTAAAACGATAGCCATTGCCGGTGACAGCAGTGATTATTTATTACCCTGTGGCATATGCAGACAGGTACTTACAGAGTTTGGAAAAGAGAACATGAAGGTCTTATGCTGTAACGGAGAAGGAAAATTCAAGACGTACACTCTTGGAGAAATCCTGCCTTTTGCATTTAAAGAGATCAAGTGATACAAAATAAAATATAAATATTATGGAGGAATAATAAGTGGGAAGTAAAGAGAACTTCAAATCAGGCTTTGTGACCATCGTAGGAAGGCCCAATGTTGGAAAGTCAACACTAACCAACAAACTGATTGGTGAAAAGATATCAATAATATCCAGCAAACCCCAGACTACAAGGAATACAATAAAGATAATAATAAATCAGGACGACTGCCAGATAATATTCATAGATACCCCAGGAATACACAAGCCCAAGACAAAGCTTGGAGAATATATGGTGAACATTGCCGAAGGCACACTGAACGAGGTTGATGTCGTGCTTTTCCTTGTGGAAGCCACGGATGATGGACCGGGTGCTGGTGACATGTATATTGCAGAACAGCTTAAAAAAATAAAATCAAATGTATTTCTTATAATAAACAAGATAGATTTGATCAAAAAAGAACAACTGCTCAAAGTAATTTCCAAATTCAGCAGCATAATGGATTTTAAATCGGTCATACCAATTTCAGCCTTAAACAACGATGGTACAGACATAGTAATCAGCGAGATTAAAAAGCTGTTACCTGAGGGGCCAAAGTATTTTCCTGACGATATCATAACCGACCAGCCTGAGAGGGCAATCGCTGCAGAGCTGATCAGGGAGAAGATACTCAATCTCATTAATGAGGAAGTACCACACGGCATAGGAGTTGAAGTATTGTCCTTCAAAGAAAGGGAAAACAGGGATATGGTCGATATTGAGGCCACTATATACTGCGAAAAAGAGACTCACAAGGGCATAATCATAGGTAAGGGTGGGGCTATGCTTAAAAGGATCGGAACCATGGCAAGACAAGAAATTGAAAGCCTTTTAGGCACGAAAGTAAATTTGCAGTTATGGGTCAAGGTCAAGCCCGATTGGCGGAACAGCGATAATATGCTTAAGACACTTGGGTACAAATAGTTCGCTGCAAAGAGAAAAGGCATAAAAATGAGCTATGTAAAAGTCAAAGGGTTGGTTATAAAAGAGGTCAATACCGGTGAAGCGGACAAGATATTAACAATATTCACAAGGCAGCGCGGAAAGATAACAGCCTCTGCAAGGGGCGCAAGGAGACAGCGCAGCAAATATGCCGCTGGCACGCAGCTCTTGAGCTACAATGATTATGTCCTTTTTAGCGGTAAGGATATGTATTCAATTAACAGCAGCGAGGTTATAGAGTCTTTTTATGAGATAAGAAACGATATAGTGAAGCTGACATATGCAGCCCACTTTTTGGATATCATATCGGATACCCTTCAGGAGAACCAACCTGCGCCCAAAGCACTTCAACTGCTCTTAAACACATTGCACATACTGGCTAAGACAGAGAGGGATCCTGCACTTGCAGCAGTTATATTCGAAATGCGATTGCTTGCAATATCCGGTTATGCGCCATCGTTATCGGGCTGTTGCGTTTGCGGGAACGAATCAGAAGAAAGATATGGCTTCAGCTTTAAAAATTGTGGTCTGATATGTTCAAAAGCAAGCTGTGAAGCTCAGGATGTCTTCTCGAAGGAATTGTCACCTGGTGCCGTAAGGGCACTGAGACATATCATATATTGTAAACCGGAAGAGCTCTTCAGCTTCTCTCTATCGCCCCAGGTTCTCGAGGAACTGGGGCGAATCAGCCGGAGATATCTTAAAGAACGGCTGGAGAAGGACTATACGAAGCTGGATATGCTAAAGAGCATCAACTCCTGAACTACGCTTCCTGAACACTTTCAGAACATGCACAAGTCTGCTGACGCTCCTTGAAAATGTCCAGCGGCTTGCCTACCGGGAGGAATACCCTGCCGAAATGTGCATTCAAAACAGAAGCACCTGCTCCATATAATGAGAAAATGGCTATGAGCAATTCAGAATAAGCAGCCATCTCGTGGAAAAATTCCGGCATTATTCCAAGCGTACTCAATGACAATCCGAGGAACAGGAAGTCGATCAAAATGAATATAATAAGAAGAACCTTGTTGGTTTCCATTGCGCCGATGGTCATAAACAATGTGAAGATAAGGTATCCTGCAAATGCATATCCAAGTTGTTTTGAATCAGCCTGTTCAGCCAGCGCAGAGCCGAAAACTCCCATCTTGAACATCCAGGAGAATGCTGTTGCGAACCAGAAGAAGGCATAAGCGCCAAAGGCCGTAGTTCCAAATACATTGTTGCGTTTTGAATCATTGATACATGCAAAAAGCTGAGCGAAAGCTCCAAGGAAAATTGCCCAAGGGATTACAAGTGAATATCCTTCAGTAATTCCAAGCTTTTGAGTGGATGCAACCAACGTGACCATTGCAAGACCGAAGAGGCCGATAGCTGAAGGATCGGCGTTGGTTATCCTTACGTGTTGTGTCTGGGTGCTGTTCATTATTTCCTCCGTAATGTACTTTCTTGGTTTTTCTAAAATATTTTAATTTATATTATGTAAAATGTCAAAGTAAATTATGGAATAATCCCGAAATAACCTGTATTTTCCTGACATTAAACAAATCAGCAAAAAAGAGAGAGTTAAAACTCTCTCTTTTTTGTTTGGTGCGGTCGATGGGACTTGAACCCATATGCTCTCGCATACGCCCCTCAAACGTACGTGTATGCCAATTCCACCACGACCGCATGGTATAAGGGTTTGCCGACTTGTGTTTAGCCGAGTCAGCAAAATCAATTATACTAACATAGCGGTAATGTGTCAATACTTTTTAGCAAATTCATAACGGGAATATTAAACAGTATTAGTCAAAAACTATAAAGAAATTTTTATAACATAAAGGTCTGCTTCCCAATGGATGGCGGTTTGGCATGTTTATTGGACAGGGAATTCAGAGTCTGTGAAAATAAAAAGAAAAATGCAGTTTGTGACAAAAACGCTCATCATCGACTTGCAAAGAAGGCAGCGAGGGAATACGCCGTATTTATTAGAAAATCCGGACAATAACCTTCCCATCAGAAATAAGGGGACCATTGCCATTGTAGGAGCCTTTGCAAAGCATCCACCGTACCGGGTCGGGGACAGCGCTCATTTGTGCCGGGCTAGGTTCTATCTTAATGGCGGCCTTGTCGTTTTAATGATGGTTATGCCGTTGCATTCAATTATTATGTTCGGTGCTTCACCCGAGAAGAGGAACAGATTGAGAATTGCTTAACAAGTAGAATTAGAGTATATTGTATTCATAATGAACCAATAAACTGTTTAAAATTTAAAGGGGAATAACAATGGCAGGTTTATTTGGATTTAACAATTACAACAATCCGGGACCGGGTGTACCTAAAGATGCACCTCCCAAGGCTCCAATACTGGTGTTTTTCGAAATAGTGCAAAGGAAATTCTGGAATCTTATAAAAATAAATCTTTTATTCTGCTTTCTCAATATACCAGGTATTCTGCTTGCGATTTTGATTGCAGATGCTGTCTTTCCCAACTTGCTTTCAGGGACTGCAAGCAACGATGATCTCCTCTTTGTCGATTTCCTTTTTAAATTCATGATCGTATCAGTTCTGCCTCTGATTACAGTAGGACCGGCACAAGCCGGACTGACATATGTCCTGAGGAATTATGCAAGGGAAGAGCATGCTTTCCTATGGGATGATTTCAAAGATTGCGCCCTTAAGAACTTCAAACAGAGTCTTGCCATATCCGGCATAATCTCACTAGTTACAACCGCATTGTTACTGGCCATAGAGGGATATAATAACTGAAGAATGAATTACTGGCTACAATAGGTATAACATGGATTGTAATAATGATAGTCATATTCATGATGATGCATCTTTACATTTACCCCATGCTCATAACGTTCGAACTTAAAACAGGCCCAATATACAAGAATTCTCTCTTGTTTGCCTTTTTCAAGGCTTTTCCCCAACCTGGGCATAATCGTGCTTTGTATGGGCGTATTTGCATTTAGCTTTGGTATGATTATACCCTTCAACCAATTGATGGGGATTGTCCTATATTTTCTTATAACTGTCAGCTTCATAGGATTGATAACAAATTTTTATGCGAATCCGGTACTTAATAAATACATGATAAAAGATTTAAAACATGCTGAAGTCGATAATGACAGTGGGGAAGACGATAAGGAAGATTATTAGAGGATGAGGATAAGGTAGAAGAATCCAAAAGAAGAATAGAACCCCGAAGCCTATGGTTCAGGGACTATGGACAAGGGACACATCTCAATCATGGGTCGCCTCATGCCAATGGTTCAGGGACTAGACTATTCAAAAAGGGACGATTTCAGCCCTTCGAAGCCATACCGCGAGCAGAAGTCTGTCCCTTCCTACCTATTACAGAAGTTTCAGATGCCGTATTCAGCTTGATGGCGTTAATAGCCTTATCTACATCCTTTTCATATATAAGATAGGATATGTCAATTTCCGAGGTGGTAACAAGCTTGATTTCGATACCTTCATTTGCAAGAAGTGTAAATAGCCTGGCAGCCACACCGGGTATATTCCTCATGCCTTCTCCAAAAACCTGAATTTTGTATTATCTGCATCGATTTCTATTCGCAGGTCTTTTGCATTCTTTTTGAAGTCATTCAGTGCGCTGAGAGCATTTACCAGATCATCCGAAGGCAGACTGAAGGAAATGCTGATACTGCCGCGGAATGGGGGGAGCCTGGCTAATCATGTCGATATTAATCTTCCTTTGTGCAATCGTATTGAACAATTCGGATATGAGTTTGGTATTGTTCGGAAGGTTATCAATGGTTACAAGAGCTACATTATAAGTAACACTGATATTGGATACCGGCATTTTCCGACATTTTACACACCTCCGTTCTAATGATTATTTTACTCCGATTATATTCTTTTTTCTATCATCTTCTTCGCGATAAGATCATTCATATCATACATTCCAGGTTTTTTACCATAAATAAATCTGCAGCTCTGAGAGCACCGGTTCCGAAAATATCCTTGGACATGGCGGAGTGGTTAATTTCAATAATTTCATCATTTCCTGCAAAGATGACAGAATGTTCGCCAACAATCGTACCACCGCGTACTGCATGTATGCCGATTTCGGTTTGCTCCTCTTTTTTCTGCGGGAATGCCTGTCATACACATACTCCTGCTTTTGCTCCAGGACTGAATTAATGGAGTCTGCAATGGCAAGGGCAGTACCGCTGGGGCGCATCAAGCTTCTGATTGTGATGCTTTTCAATGATCTCAATATCAAAATTCGACTCAAGCAGCTTTGCTGCTTTTTTTACCAGATCGATCAAAAGATTGACACCAAGAGACATATTTGCTGAAAAAAACACTGGGATTATCTTAGACGTCTGCTCGAGATGCTTTTTCTGAGCAGGGGATATTCCTGTGGTAGCTACAATGACAGGAAGCTTTTTTGCAACATGCAAAGGCTATCAATCCTTCAAGTGCTGCAGGATTGGAAAAATCAATAATTACATCAACTTTAACATTGCAGCTTTTAAGATCTGTAAATACCGGATAATTGATTCTTGCCGTTATCAGAGATATCATAACCGGCAGCAATATGAAGATCCTCATATTGCTCTGCCAGTCTTGGATATAACCTGACCCATTTTGCCATTACAGCCACTCATTAATATGTTTATCAAAAATGACACATCCTATCTTTAGATTTAATAATTCCGTAATTCTGCATTGCTTTCTATTAGTATATCCCTGTTTTTGTCACTGATATCCACCAACGGCATTCTGCATTTGCCTACATTCATACCCATTTGGTTCATTGCTTCCTTTACCGGAATGGGGCTGACTTCGATGAACAGTGCTTTGATCAGGTCAAGTGTCTTCAGCTGCAGCTTTCTGCTTCCTTCAAGGTCGCCGGCAAGAAACTTTGCAGCCATTTCATGGGTATCGCGGGGAATGATGTTTGCCATTACAGAAATAACACCTTTGCCGCCAAGTGACATGAGAGGGACAACAAGTCCATCCTCACCGGAATATATGGTGAAATCCTCACCACAGAGGTTGATGATTTCACCGACCTGATTGAGGTTGCATTCCTTGATGGCAACAATATTTTCAATTTTGGAGAGCTGCTGGACTGTCTCCGGATTGATATTCAGAATGGTTCTGGAAGGTTCGTTATAAAGGATCATCGGTATGGAAATATTTTGTGCAATCACTTTAAAATGCTCGTATAGACCCTTCTGAGTAGTTTTATTGTAATAGGGGGTTACGCTGAGGATTGCGTCGGCACCAACCTCCTGAGCACGTTTGCTCAGATGAATGGCATGCCTGGTATCGTTGCTGCCTGTACCTGCTATAACAGGAAGTCTGCCGTTTACCTTTTTTACAGCATATTCAATAACAGATATATGCTCTTCATCGGGCATTGTGGAAGCTTCGCCTGTTGTACCGCAGATGACGATGGCATCTGTTTTTTCTTTTATCTGAAATTCTATCAGTTCTCCAAGTTTTCAAAATCAACTACCGTCTTCTGTAAAAGGTGTTACAATAGCAACACCGGATCCGGTAAAAATACACTTTTTCATGTTGAATCATCCTTTCAAATCCTTTCAAATAGGACATTAGCGTTTCCGGACTTTGTCAGGAGTATTCCCCTGACCTCTTACAGCCAGCCTTCAGCTTTGAGCAGTTCAGCCATTAGTACTCCACCGCCGGCAGCTCCTCTGATCGTATTGTGGGAAAGGCAGGTGAACTTGTAGTCAAACAGTGTGTCCTCACGCAGTCTGCCAACTGATATGCCCATTCCGTTTTCCAGGTTTCTGTCAAGCTTTGTCTGCGGCCTGTCAGGTTCGTCGAAATAGGTGAGGAAGTGGACTGGTGCACTTGGCAGCTTCAATTCCTGCGGTTTGCTTCTGAATTCCTTCCAGCAGTTCAGTATTTCTTCTTTTGAGGGCTTGTTTTTAAATGAAATATAAACAGATGCCATATGTCCGTCAGAAACAGGAACTCTGTAACACTGAGCAGATATGGCCGGACCTTTTGCTGCCACAATTTTATCTCCTTCTATTTTGCCCCAAATTTTCAATGGTTCCTTTTCGCTTTTTCTTCTTCGCCGCCGATGTAGGGTATGACATTGTCCAGTATTTCCGGCCAGTCGCTGAATACTTTGCCTGCGCCTGAAATTGCCTGATAGGTTGAAGCGAGTATTTTATCCGGACCAAATCCCATAAGTGCATGAACCGGAGGAACGTAGCTCTGCAGTGAACAGTTTGATTTCACAGCAATAAAGCCTCTTTTGGTACCCAGACGTTTTCTTTGTTTTTCAATGATTGCAGAGTGCTCCGGATTGATCTCAGGTATAATCATTGGTACATCATCAGTGAATCTGTGAGCAGAGTTGTTGGAAATCACAGGTATTTCAGCTCTTTGCATATTTTTCTTCCAGCTCCCGTATTTCATCCTTTTTCATATCAACAGCACAGAAGACCATATCGACTTCATCTGCCAAACTGTTTATTTCTGTGACATTTTTTACAACGATACCTCTTTACTTTTTCAGGTATCGGAAGATCCAGCTTCCAACGGCCTTCTACAGCTTTTTCATAGGGAAGGCCTGCCGACCTTTGGCTTGCTCCAATGGCAACTACTTCAAACCAAGGGTGATTTTCAAGCAGTGTAACAAAACGCTGCCCAACCATTCCGGTTCCACCAAGTACACCAACTTTCAATTTACTGTTCAACATAAAAAACCTCCTAATAATAAATTAACTGCTGGCAAAGTGCCAACAGTTCCTATAATTCTGTGTCTCCGTTAAAAAGGACTTTGTTAAGAACTGATAGCGCTCCATCAAATGAATTGATGACAGTTACTACGCTTTTTGAGAATGCAACCAGGAACCAACCCTGCAGGAGACGATTCCTTCGGCATTTCACCCTTTCACTCAGCATCCTCGAACCCTGTGGTTCTTCGCGACGTTACTGATGAGAAATGCACCTCTACCGTTGCATATTTTGTTTTATTCCTTTCATAAAGCATTAAGATTATCTTGCCTAAAGCTTTAAATAATAATAACACCGACAGTATTTCTTGTCAAATGTTTTGTTTCGCATGTTTATGTTACAAAAATATTAAAATTCATCAAAAAATAAATTTATAATGCCGATATAGAAGGAAGAAGGACGATATATGTCGAATAAATATTGGTATAAGCAATGCTATTTATAATGAAACATACAGATCAATGTTAATTTCACTTGATTCCATACCAATGAGAAGGTGCTGATATGATGAAAATATTTTATAAAAAAGGCTGCAGCAGCATATTTGCCATAGCCATACTTTTATCTACATCAACAATATCTTATGGGTGCGTACCAGATACCTGCTTCAGTCAGAGTAGGGCTTTACTATAAAGATGCATCCGTCAATACGGCTTTGTCATTTTTCAATGTATCTGCAGCACTGGCAGGGCTGCAGATAGGATTTTTAAAGAACAACAGCTTTACTGAAATATATAGGGAAGCCAGCTTCCGCAACGCTTTATGTCAGAAAGGATACCTATTATTATAATGCAGGTGATGCATTAAAAGAGTACAATCCGGCTACGACGTCCGATACATTGCTTCCTTTATAAAATACGGGACCATATCATATTAAAATAGGAAATGACTATCCCGATGCAGCAACAGCTGCTGCACAGGTCTGCAGCATACCGTCAGCTGGTGTTCAGGCTTATATTGCATATACAGATATCTGGCAGGTCTGGACAGGTATGTATACCGATGAAGCAGCTGCGCAGCAATACATATCTTCCGACTTGCTGGGAGCGGATACATATGATTAGTGGAACCGTCTGATAACAGAATTGCACTTGTAAATGCACAATACCAAGCCACTTTGCATATTTGGCAGCAATACAGCTGTATTTTCAGATGAGGCCTGCGCCTGAAAATAATCCGCCTGTATTCAAAATCAAAGGAAAGCTCTACAGAGGCGCACTAGAGGTCAGAAGACTGGCAGCCAGTGATATGACAGTTATCAATGTTGTATCCATGCAGGAATATCTTTATGGAAATGTTCCTGCGGAAATCGGCGGGAAGATCTCCGGCTGAAGCGATAAAAGCACAGGCTGGCTTCAAAAATGTATGCCATCAACAATATGGGGAAACACGCGAAGACAGGCTTTGACGTATGCCCGACTACCAGCTGCCAGGTCTACAAGGGATACAGCAGCGAAGTAGCTACAATGCAATAGCGCCATTGATGAAGTAAAGGATAAAGTCATTACATATAACGGCAAACTGGCAGGGCAAATATACTATTTTGCATCCAGCGGCGGACGGACTGAAGATGTACGGAATGTTTGGGGTTCCTCCTATCCATATCTTGTGAGTGTTGAAGGATAAATATGAGAAGATATATACATGGACCAAAACACTGCGTGAGCTTCGGATGTAAAGGCAAAGCTTCCGCAGCTTGGCAATATTCTGGGGATATCCATTACAAAAACCGCAGAATCCGGGCAGAGTGACACAGCTGGCAGTGAGAGGCGAAAAAGGAGCGATCCGGCGCTTTATGCACTTGAAAAAACCAGAACACTATTCAGCCTGGACAGTCAGCTTTATACGATTACTACAGATGCAGATGTTTATACAGCCTGAACCGCTGCAGATGCACACGAATTCCACAGCTGCGTCTGCAAATCGGATGTTTCCTTGCAACAGATTGACAAAAGCACCTGATGTGCCTGAGCAATCGGTGCCATGGGATCGCACAGAGTATTACCATGAAAGTTCAGTTCCTGCAAAGACACAGCTTCTGGCTGCCCATACATGAAACAGCTGTCAGCTTCATTGACTCCTCAATAATAAAATTCCAACACCATATTCTTGGCGCCAACGGTATGAAAAAAAGCAACTGCTGTACCGGAAACTTATACATTCAGCTTGGAGGTAAAAGGTAATAAGGGGTCATGCTGTTGGCATGAGTCAGGAGGGCTGCCATCGGCGCTATGGGTCAACAAGGCAGGAATAAAATATGATGAATATATTCACAGGAAAAGGCTGGGGTCATGCCGTTGGTATGATCAGGAAGACCATAGGTATGGGCAAAACCGGCATAACATACCATGAGATTCTTACTCATTATTCCAACAACAATAGATCTAAAATGATCTTTTTCATTGTAAAATAAGAATCAAATATATGATTTCTTTATGATGGTAAAACATTGATTTAAGGATATTGTATAGGTTTATGTAAAAAGGTATCATGTATCGATAAAATGCAAATAATAAAATGTTGAAAATTTTAATAGGTAGGTGAAATGAAATCCAGTGATTTTTTTTATGAATTACCGCAGGAACTGATAGCACAGGAGCCTCTTGAGGAAAGAAGCAGTTCAAGACTGCTTGTACTTGACAGAAAGCTGGCAGTATGGAGCACAGAGTATTTAAATCGATTTGACGGAGTATCTGCAAGAAGGGGACTGCCTTGTTTTAAACAATACAAGGGTTATTCCGGCCAGACTTCTTGGTGTAAGGGCTGATACAGGCGGCAAAATAGAATTTGTACTTTTGAAAAATATTGAAGACGATATTTGGGAAGTCATACTCAAGCCGGGGAAAAGAGCAAAGCCCGGAGCAAGGTTTGTTTTCGGCAACGGTGAGCTTCAAGGCTGAAATAATTGAAGTAGTAGAAGGTGGAAACAGACTGGTACGCTTTGAATATGAAGGAATATTTCAGGAGGTGCTGGACAGGAGTCGGATTAATGCCGCTGCCACCATATATTACAAAAAAACTTGAAGATTCGGAACGGTATCAGACGGTATATTCAAAATATAGAGGCTCAGCTGCTGCACCAACTGCAGGACTGCATTTTACACCGGAACTTGCTGGAAGAAACTAAGGGACAAAAGGGTATAAATATGGCTTATCTGACACTTCATGTCGGCCTTGGTACATTCAGACCGGTTAAAGTGGAGAAATGTTGAAAAGCATATGATGCATTCGGAGTTTTATACGCTGAATGCTGCTGCTGAAAACAATAAACAGAACAAGAGAAAACGGAGGCAGAATTATTGCAGTAGGAACAACAAGCTGCCGAGTGCTTGAGACTGTTGCAGCTCGGATGAAGGGTTCAATAAAGCCGGCAGAAGGCTGGACGGATATTTTTATTTATCCAGGTTATCAGATTCAAAATAGTGGATGCTTTGGTAACAAATTTTCATCTTGCCTGAGTCCACATTAATCATGCTGGTAAGTGCATTTGCCGGGAAGGACAATGTCCTGCAGGCTTACCATACTGCAGTGGATATGAAGTACCGTTTCTTCAGCTTTGGAGATGCAATGTTTATAAAATAAGGGGAGAATTATGACAGCATTAAGGTATGAATTTATAAAAAAATGCAAACAGACAGGTGCAAGACTGGGTGTGGTGCATACACCGCACGGTTCCTTTGATACACCTGCTTTTATGCCTGTTGGCACACAGGCAACAGTAAAAGGAATGTCACCTGATGAACTGAAAGAAGTGGGTGCAGATATCATTCTCAGCAATACCTATCATTTATATATGAGACCGGGGAATGATCTGATCAAGGAAGCAGGAGGCCTGCACAGGTTTATGAACTGGGACAGGCCGATACTTACAGATAGCGGCGGTTTCCAGGTATTCAGCCTGAGTGATCTGAGAAATATTAAAGAAGAAGGTGTTACCTTCAAGTCTCATATTGATGGTTCAAAGCATATGTTTACACCGGAACTGGCAATGAAAGATACAAAATGACCTGGGCTCTGATATCATCATGTCATTTGATGAATGCATTCCATATCCGGCAGATATGATTATGCAAAAAAGTCGCTTGAAAGAACTACAAGATGGGCAGCAAGATGCAAGAAGGCTCATAAGAATACTGATAAGCAGGCACTGTTTGGAATAGTACAGGGCGGTGTATATGCAGATTTAAGGGAACAAAGTGCAAAAGAGCTGGTTGCAGCTGGATTTTCCGGGCTATTCCATCGGTGGGCTCAGTGTTGGTGAACCGGCGGAGGATATGTACAAGATGCTCGAATGTACAGTACCGCTGCTGCCGGAAGACAAACCCAGATATCTGATGGGTGTAGGAAGTCCGGATTATCTGATAGAAGGCGCCATCCGCGGGAATAGATATGTTTGACTGTGTACTGCCTACCCGTATAGGCAGAAATGGTACAGTAATGACAAGCAGGGGCAAAATTATTGCACGAGATGCAAAATATGCCAGAGATTTCAGCCCGCTGGATCCTGAATGTGACTGTTATGCCTGCAGAAACTTTACAAGGGCGTATATCAGGCATCTGCTGAAAGCTCAGGAGGTACTGGGTATCAGGCTGACCACCTGGCACAACTTAAAATTCCTTTTGGACTTGATGAAAAAGGTAAGACAGGCTATAATGGAAGATAGACTTGGAGAATTCAGGGATGAATTCTTCAACAAATATGGTTATAAGCTTTAAAGGTTGATTATTAGGGTTATACCAATGACCTATAATAAAATAAATTATTTTATGGAGGAAGACAATGGCAGAAGGACAAAGCGGTGGCCTTTTATTGACAGTCGGCTACCTTGTATTTTTCATAGGAATCATGTATTTGCTGATATTCCTGCCCCAGAAGAAAAAGAGATAAAAAAGCAAAGGCAATGCTCGATGCACTGCAGGTAGGCAATAACATTGTTACTATCGGCGGTATTCCGGAAAGGTAATCAACATCAAGGATGATGAAGTGACTATTGAAACAGGTGTTGAAAGAGCCAAGATCAATGTTAAAAAATGGGCTGTTAAAGAAGTAATCAAACCGGTAGAATCCTGAAAACTAATGAGCATATCAAGAGAAGTGCTATAAAATCCCAGCTCGGAATAAATTCAATTGAAGCGGATTTTTTAATTAAAATTAGCGATTAATGTCGCTTTTTTTGTTCTAATCCTGCCTGTACTGTAATATGTATATTATATAAACATAATAGTACAGGAGGTATGCTGTATGCCCAGAATATCGAATCAGAATGCAAAAAGGCTGTGAATGAAAAACATGAGCCTATTTCCGTATTAAAGGGATATTGGCGGCATATATTATAACAATTCCGGCATTTATGCTGTTCGCATTGATTACTGGCAAATACGGATTTTCCGCAAAAGTTGATTTCACCGGCAGTTGTTGATTACTACTATTATAAGTGTACTTACAGCAGGATCGGTGTCAACCACAAGGGGTTGAAGAACAGAGGATGGCTAAACGGAAGTATTGTAGGCTTTATATATATGCTGATACTGTATATGTTCAGCAGTCTGATATTTAAAAATTTTGCAATTGACAAATATGTGATTACCATGACTGTGATAGGAATTCTTAACAGGTGCAATCGGCGGGATTGTCGGCATTAAATATCAAAAAAGACTAAAAATACAAACATATCAAAAATAATAAAATTGAAATGACCTTTTCAACATTACATATTGTGTTATAATTATCAACGCAAACAATAGATTTGAATCAAATAATTAAAGAAGTACTTGGGAGGGATACATATGAAGCATATAAAGACAATCAACAGCCCGGCATTAAAGAAGGATCTCAAAAATTCCGGCTGCGGAGAATGCCAGACATCATGCCAGTCAGCATGCAAGACCAGCTGCACAGTGGCAAACCAGAAATGTGAAAAGAGATAATGTTATTACGGAAGCTCATAAAGCCATGAGTGGGCATTTGCAAAGCAAAATGGCCTCTCGCTGTTTATGTGTTCAAAAGTTTTTATCCTTTTTTTAGGAGAGAAAAGAATGATTCATAAATTCAAGATGCATGATAAAAATATAGTATTGGATGTCAACAGCGGTGCAGTACATGTGCTGGATGATCTGGCATTTGAGATGCATGCTGAGCACATTTCAAGTGAAGATGATGACTATGCAGATAAAACGTTTTTTAAAAACTACAGCAGAGAAGAAGTACTGGAAGCACTTGCTGAACTAAAGGAATTGAAAGAAAACGGACAGCTTTTTTCAGAGGATCTTTGAAGAATATTTAACAGTTCAAACATGCAGCTAATAAAAAACAGCCGGTTGTAAAGGCATTGTGCCTGCATATCGCCCATGATTGCAATCTCAGGTGCAAATATTGCTTTGCATCCACCGGTGATTTTGGGACAAAGCAGAACACTTATGTCAGCAGAAACAGGTAAAAAAGCAATTGATTTTCTGATTGAAAAATCCGGTTCCAGACGTAATCTGGAAGTAGATTTCTTTGGAGGAGAACCACTGCTCAATTTTGATGCAGTGAAGCAAATTGTGGAATATGCATTGGAGACGGCGGAAGGAAGACGGGAAAAAACTTCAGGTTCACACTGACAACAAATGCAGTTTTATTAAATGAAGAACACAAGCAGTTTATTAATAAATATATTGGAAACATTGTACTCAGTATAGATGGAAGGCCGGAAGTCAATGACAGAATGCGTTTCCGTATTGACGGAAGAGGTACCTACAGTGACATATTGCCCAAAATAAAGGATATGGCGGATTCCAGGGGACAGGACGGCTACTATGTCAGAGGTACCTTTACACGTGAGAATCCTGGATTTTTCCCAGGATGTACTGCATCTGGCGGATCTGGGCTTCAAACAGATATCTGTGGAACCTGTAGTAGCCGCAAAGGATACCGGCTTTGATATCAGGCAGGAGGATCTGCCCGAGCTGTTTCAAGAATATGAAAGTCTGGTTTTGGAATATGTGAACAGATACAAGTCTTCAAAGGGCTTCAACTTTTTTCCATTTCATGCTGGATCTTGATCATGGCCCCTGCGTTGTAAAAAGGCTCAAAGGCTGCGGTTCGGGACATGAATACCTGGCTGTGACTCCTGAAGGGGATCTGTATCCATGCCATCAATTTGTTGGTATGGAAGAATTTAAAATGGGAAATGTTAATAACAGTACTGATATTAACATGACGATTCGCGACATGTTTGTCAAACAGACCATTTATTCAAAACCTGACTGTAAAGGATGCTGGGCAAAATTCTTCTGCAGCGGCGGATGTGCAGCCAATGCATGGCAGTTTAACAATTGTTTGGACAAGCCCTATGAAATTGGGTGTGAGCTTGAAAGAAAAAGAGTGGAATGTGCACTGTGGGCAAAGGTGACAGATAGAATTGACAGAATATATAAAAAGAGGGTGGTCGATATGATAACAGTTCAGGATATTAAAAAAAGTGAGGAAGTAAAGACTTTTTTATCTATTGCAGAGAAGCAGATGCAGGTACTGGGCTATACGGAGCATTCCTTCAGGCATGTAGCGCTGGTGTCTGAAAATGCAGGAAAGATCTTAGAGCAGCTCGGACATTCCGAAAGGGAAGTGGAACTGACCAGAATTGCAGGTTATCTGCATGATATTGGCAATGCAGTAAACAGAACCGATCATGCCCACTCAGGAGCCATACTGGCCTACAATATGCTTTCAAGAATGGGTATGGATTGTACATGAAGCAGCGGAAATAATGCATGCCATCGGAAATCATGATGAAAAGACAGGTACAGCAGTAAGCAATATTTCTGCAGCTTTGATACTGGCGGATAAATCGGATGTTCACAGAAGCAGGGTCAGAAATACCGATTTTGCTACATTTGATATACATGACAGAGTAAATTATGCTGTCGAAAAATCCGTTATCACAGTAGATAAAGAGGCAAAAACAGCGGATCTGATGCTTCAGATAGATACCAAGTATTTGTCCTGTAATGGATTATTTTGAAATATTCCTTACCAGGATGACAATGAATAGACGGGCCGCAGCTTTTTTGGGTTTACATTTTCAATTGCTGATTAATGGTTCCAAACTCATATAATTGCTTAAAACATCCATTTTACAAGGGGGAATAAGTATTGACTCGCTTGTACGATAGATATATAATAACTTCATGCGGTTAAGAAAAAAAGGGGGATTTTTACAGATGAAAGGGAACAACGGGCTAAAATTTTTCCTTGTTATTGCCTTAATTGCCGCGCTGACATATATAGCGTTTCGCAGGCAATTTTTTTGGCATCAAGATTCCCGGAGTGTATAACATTGTTCCAGGCATCGACATCAACGGGGGAATAGATGCAATGCTTTATGCTGTTAAGGAAGGCGGAGGAAAGCCGACTCAGAATGAACTGGATACCGCCAAGGTTATAATAGGCAAAAGGCTTGACAAAGAAGGAATACTTGACAGGGAGATTTCTCCAGATGTAAATAGTGGAAGAATCATATTACAAATTCCCTGGGCTGCAGGTGAAACAGAGTTTCAATCCGGATAAGACACTTGCGAAAATTGGCGAAACAGCTCTTCTGACATTCCAGGAGGTCGATGAGACCAAGACTGGACGAAAAAGGGAAACTACAAGCCAACTGGCAAAAGATATATAGTTCTACAGGGTACCGATGTGGTTGACGCAACACCTCAAAAAAATACGGAAAAGCGGTGGAATGCAGGTATCACTTACATTGAGTGCTGAAGGGAAAACAAAATTTGCTGAAGCTACAGGAAGACTGATTGGAAAACCGAATAGCCATTTTCATGGATGATCAGTTTATTTCAGCTCCGGTTGTTGAGGCACATATCACAAATGGTGATGCAAGAATCACTCTCGGTTCAGCATGACGATGCAGCAGTAGCAGAAGCGAAAGAACTGGCTGATACAATAAGGGCAGGTTCATTGCCATTCAAGCTTGAAGCAAAGTCGGTTAATGCTATCAGCCCGATGCTTGGTAAAGGTGCTCTTGAGGTTACAATAAAGGCTTTTATAGTAGCATTCATACTTATTTGTATTTTCATAATAGTCTATTACAGATTGCCTGGATTAATTGCATGTATTGCTTTGTTTGCACTCGCCGTACTCCAGCTGCTATTTATTTCATGGCTTGAGATTAGTGTTACACTTCCCGGTCTTGCCGGTATCGTGTTATCCGTGGGTATGGGTGTTGACGCAAACGTCATTATATTTGAAAGAATTAAAGAAGAACTGCGAAGCGGCAAAACCTTGCGCGCATCTATTGATTTAGGCTTCGAAAGAGCCTTTGCGGCAATACTTGATGGTAACCTGACTACACTGATTGCTGCAGCAATGCTTTATATCTTTGGTACAGGCTCGATGGTTTCCTTTGCATATACACTGATCCATTAGGTGTTATAATCAGTTTCTTTACAGCCTTAACACTTACCAGAATAATGATGAAATCAGTCGCAGAATTCGATATAGCCAAGCATCTTTGGCTGTATGGCGTATAAGGGGGTGCACGTAATGATGGACTTAATGGGAAAAAGAAATTATTGCTTTGTATTATCTGTATTGCTGATTCTAGTAGGCGTCGTTGGTTTATTCGTAAATGGCGTGCAGCTGGACATACAGTTCCAGGGTGGTACGATCATGCAGATTGAAATGCCTGATGATACATTATGATACTGCCAAGGCAGAAGAAATCGTTATGGACACGATTGGCAAAAAGGCAACCGTACAGAAATCAAAAACTTATAATGCAGAAGAATGCCGAGAACATTTGATTATGGTTTTGAACATTGCCAGCCAGAATACGCTCAATGAAGAAGAACGTACAAATGTGCTGTAGAGCCTTGAAAAGAAGGAATTCAATATAAAGGAAGATGCAAAGGTAACTGTAAACAGTATTGATCCGTTTATAGGGGATGAGATTAAGACAAAATCTTTATATGCTATTTTCTGGGCTTCGCTATTAATCATTCTTTATGTATGGTTTAGATTCAAGGTCATGCATGGACTTTCAGCAGGTGTTTTTGCAGTAGTAGCACTGTTCCATGACGTTATGGTAATGTTTACGGTATATATCCTCTTCAAAATACCGCTCAATGATTCATTTATCGCAGCGGTACTAACCGTCATTGGTTATTCTATGAATGATACGGTGATAATATATGACAGAATCAGGGAGAACAGCAAGACTTCTGCGTAAGATTCCTATTGCGGAGCTTGTAAACAAAAGTGTTGTACAGACGCTGAACAGGTCAATCAATACATCTGTTACTGTTTTGATCTGTATCATAACAGTGTTCATATTCGCATCCGTAAACAACATACAGTCCATAGAAGAATTTACACTGCCATTGACAGTTGGTATTATAAGCGGTATGTATTCCATCGATATTCATAGCAAGCTCACTGTATGTTGTCTGGAAGGAACACCAGCAGAAAAAACTTGTAGCTGCAAAGGCAGCAAAGGTTGCAAAGGCTACAAAATAGTCTATATAAAGATGGAATAATGAATTAAGTACATGACATAAAATCAAAAACAGCAACAGACTTAAAAATCTGTTGCTTTTATTTTACTTATATGTGCTAAGGTTAATCTTACAAATTGATTGGCGGTATCTTTTATGAGCCGCACAGGAATATTAATATAATCCGAACATATAAACTGCTTTGAGCTTTATGCCAGAGACAGGACAGTAGAAATTCAATACGGTTGATTTATTGCATTTGTGATAAAACAGGCGGTCTGTCCTTTCAGGGCAGGCCGCTTTTTATATAAGATGAAATAAGAAAGCTTAATTCATCTTATATAGTTGAAAATTTACTCTTGTAGTATGAGTAAATGGCGGTAATAGAGATGAAGGCAGTCAGTAAGGATTGATATGGAGGAATTAAGATGCAGGATAAATTTACAGTAAGCAGTTTCATGGAAGCAAAAAAGAACGGTTCCAAAATAACAATGCTGACCGCATATGACTATCCAACAGCAAAAATACTGGACGAGTCTGGTGTTGACTCAATCCTTGTGGGTGATTCCCTGGGAATGGTCGTCCTTGGGTATGAAGATACCACAAGAGTCACAATGGAGGATATGATACACCACATTAAGGCGGTTATACGAGGCGTAAAGAGAGCTATGGTAATTGGAGACATGCCATTCCTTTCATATCACCAGGGAAAGAATGAAAGCGTCAGGAATGCCGGCAGGCTTGTAAGCGAAGGAGGCTGCAAATCTGTCAAGCTGGAAGGCGGCCTGGATATAATCGATGATGTAAAAGCGATAATAAGGGCCGGGATACCGGTAATGGGCCATCTGGGCTACACTCCACAATCGGTCAATGTTTTCGGAGGTCACAAGGCACAAGGAAAAACATATGATACTTCGAAAAATATCCTTAATGATGCATTGGCACTCCAGGAAGCCGGAGCATATTCAGTGGTGCTGGAATGCGTACCATACCTGTTAGCCGGGTATATAATCAGCAAGCTGGATATTCCGGTAATAGGCATAGGTTCGGGGCCGTACTGCGATGGGCAGGTCCTTGTTACACCTGATATTATGGGCTTGTTCAGAGATTTCACGCCAAAGCATTCAAAGATATATCAAAATATGGGTGATGCTTATGAAAATGCCGTTAAGAGCTATATAAGCGAGGTTGGCAGTGGTGTTTTCCCTACAAACAAAAATTCTTTCATAATGGACGAAGCAATTCTCGCCAGAGTAAAAGAGGAGAGTATGCAAAAATGAAATTGATAGAGACGATTGATGAACTGAAAGCAGAATTGAAAACCTGCAGGAAAGAAGGGAAAACAATAGGTCTTGTGCCGACAATGGGCTATCTTCATGAAGGGCACATCTCACTTGTTACCGCTTCGCGTAAAGAAAACGACACAACTGTGATGAGCATATTCGTAAATCCGACCCAATTCGGTCCGAATGAAGACTTTGCCAACTATCCGAGGGATTTGTCGGGTGATATGAAAAAAGCTCAAGAAGGAGGTGTCGATATTATATTTGCACCGACTGCTACAGAGAATGTATCCTTCCGGCTACAACACTTTCATTGATGTTTATGGCGTTACTGATAAAATGTGCGGAAAATCAAGGCCAGGACATTTCAGAGGCGTGTGACTGTAGTCGCCAAACTTTTTAATATAGTTGAACCTGACAAAGCGTATTTCGGGCAGAAGGATGCACAGCAGGTGGCGTAATAAAGAAAATGACAAAAGAGCTCAATATGGGTATATCAATCATCACCTGCCCAATTATCAGGGAACCAGACGGACTGGCAAAAAGCTCAAGGAACGTTTACCTGAGCCCGGAAGAGAGAAAAGCTGCACTCGTACTTTCGAAAACCTTGAAGCATGCAGTGGATTTGACAGGGGATGGGGAGACCCGTTGTTGAAATAAAAAGGAAAATGGAAGAAGACATTGGAAAGGAAAGCCTTGCAGTTTTGGATTATATAGAAATATGTGAGGCAGACACTCTGGGGGATGTTGAAATAATGCGAGGCAGTATGTTGCTGGCTCTTGCTGTAAAAATAGGGAATACAAGACTGATAGACAACATAATATTGGAGGTTTGAATAATGTTTCTGACACTTATGAAATCAAAAATCCACAGGGCAAAGGTAACTGAGGCGAATCTAAATTATGTAGGAAGCATAACTATAGATGAGGATCTTATGGATCAGGCAGATATCCTGAAAAATGAAAAGGTACAGATCGTCAACAACAATAACGGCCAAAGGTTTGAAACATATGTAATACCAGGCGCCAGGGGAAGCGGTACGATATGCCTGAATGGAGCCGCTGCAAGGCTTGTACACCCTGGAGACACCATAATAATAATATCCTATGGTATCTCTGAAAAGAACGAAGCAAAGGACTATATCCCCCGAATTGTAATACTTGATGAAGACAATAAGATAGCTTCTGTTAAAAAGGAAGAGGAACATGGCAATATTGAGTAAAAAAAAAGCACCGGCCGGGTGCTTATTTTTTACTGACATAATCGATGATCAGACATCCGATTATGACTTCTGCCGCTATTGAGAAACTGACTTTTACAATTGATTTCGAAACCAGGTCCATGTAATTATCATAAACCATTACTGTATTGTTCAACAGAACCAAGACAGTACCTACTAAAAACAAAGTAAAAAATACAATCGATCCATATTTCAAGAGGATTTTTGGTAGTTTTTCAAGCTTGCCGAAAGCATCAAAAATCTTCTCAATGTTTTTGGATAAATTGATAAGCATAGCCTCACCTCACAAATTTATATATTGCTATCAATCAATACTAATATTAACATAAAGAAATAATAGCTTCAATGAAAAAACTTTACCATTTTATAATACGCCCTGAAGGGGGAGGGTCAGAAATCGTTGAAACATTCCCCGTGAAGGTCAACACGAAGTCCACATCAACCCCTACGTCCGCGTCTGGTCTGAGCACAGACTAAGTCGCATGTTCCTATAAACCGTGAACGTTCCTCCGATGTCATCATCCGTAAGAAATCTCGTGAAAGACCGGCGTCCCGCAACAATGTATGCCACTCACGCCATACCACTCCCCACGCCCATGACACCGCCAACGTGACTTCGTCAATCCATGACCGCCGCCGCCGCTGCCGCCGACAGCTCCATCCTTCCCCCATCATGTGTGCCCGCACTCTGACGTCAACCCAACCGCGTATCCAATCACTACTCCTAACCACCATCCCTCCAACAAAAAATCCCTCGTCACTCAAGTCTGACGCGATCCCATCCTCTTTTCCTACGATCCACCGCCATACAACTAACCCCCAAATCTCCTCTATCCCGCGTGGCGCCGCTAATCGCGCTCCCCATTCTCATCCCGCACCGGGACCATCCCCGAAGCCGATTCTGGTAAACCAACTACTACTGGCAAGATCAATCGTCAGCGCCTGCGAATGCGACACCCATAATCTCAACATACTACACCATAACACCTCTACGACCCTCCCCCTGCCACAAAAGTCCATTACCATACCCGCATCCCATCTATACATCCATCTGCCTACCCAAAACATACCACTCTTCCTCCTATGCCCTATCCTCTCCTGACGCGACCAATAACCCGACCTCGCCTATCACCTGATCCCCCAAGCACCTAATCTAATCGCGGACTATCACCGAGGGACACCCCAAAAAACCCGACCCACACACCAATCAAAATCAAATCCATACTCTATACACCAAGCCTATTCCAAATCTAAAAAACCCCTCCCCCCCTAAAACTCACTAAAACCTAACATCTACAAACTCTCTCCTAAAAGCCAAAACTAACACCATAAACAATCCAATCCCAACATCCCGAAAACCACACAATTCGTCCGACCTAAAACCAAAAACATGGCGGCGGGTTGAGTGCTCGCACACAACCACGAATCCCTCCCTCTCCCATTTTATAATATTTGATATAATATAATTATTGTTTAATACGTACAATATTCTAATATTGTGGGAGCTGCTTATGAAAAAAGTGTTTGTAAGTGTAAATGAATGTGTTGCCGGGATGAAAATGGCCGAAACGATATTCAATGATTACGGTGCAGCTATAGTAGCGGAAGATACTATTTTGGATGAACATATTATAAACAAGATAAGCAAGCTTGGAATTGTAAAAATAAAAGTCTATGAAACAGAAAACGACGTAGTCATTGTAAAAAGTACTGAGCTATTCTCTGATCAGTATAACGATAGTGTCGATATAATGAAGGACATTATCCATGAAATCTCAACCGGTGGAAAAGTGAATGCCGAAAATGTCAGGATTGCCACAAGCAATATCATTTCCAGGATAAATGAAAACAGGGATATCATCAATTCCATAAATCAAATAAAGAATACCGATGAATACACATATACTCATTCGGTAAATGTTTCACTTCTTTGTATGATGTTCGGCAAGTGGTTGAGGTACGATTTCTTTAAAATCAGAGATCTGGTAAATACCGGTCTGCTTCATGATATAGGCAAAGGAAAGATTGCTCCGGAAATCCTGGATAAAAGGGATTCTTTAAATGGTGAAGAATTTGAAGAAATAAAGAAGCATCCTCTTTATGGCTACCAGCTTGCTGAGGAAATGTCCGGCTTGAATGAGAATATTCTTAAAGGCATACTGATGCACCACGAACGGGAGGATGGCTCAGGTTATCCGTTAGCCATAAAAGCCGATCAGATAAATGAATTTGCAAAAATCGTAGCTATATGTGACATATATGATGCAATGACTTCAAACCGCAGTTACCGAAAGAAGGGATCGCCCTTCGAGGTTTTTGAAATGTTTGAAAAGGAATCCTACGGTTTGCTTGACCAAAGACTTACATCTGTATTTTTAAAGAATATGAGTGCATATTATATCGGCGATTTCGTGCGTATGAATTCAGGCGAAATTGGTGAAATAATATATATAAATCCGACTATCATTTCCAAGCCAATAATCAGAGTAAACGAGAAATTTGTCGACCTTTCACGAGAAAAAGGCAGAAAAATACTGGAACTAATTTGATTAAAGAAATTTTCGATTTATTACAACATTAAATAACATATGTTTACATTATATTACATTATTAACGTAATATGTTTGTATTTATGGTAGTTTATATGTCGCAAAATGTATAGAATTGTAGAAACTTTCTTCTTTTACATAATCAAGCAATAATATATAATACTCAATATGTAATTGGATATTTTACTAGCCAGGAGGAAAGTCAAATGCATAATAAATTTCTCATCAGAAGAGTTGACAATGTTACTTCGGAAGCCCCTGAAAGTAAAACCGGTTCTTTCGTACTTGAGTATTACATCATTGAAAGCGAATTGCCTGAAAGTAATGATTTTGGCAAAGTAATTGTTTACGGTCTGGAAATAGTCAAAAAGCTAACGTCAGAACTCAGTGAAAAAAATCAGATTGAAAATGTTTTCTGTAGCAGGGAAGCTGCAGAAGGTCTCGTAAACATTCTTGCTGTCAATTCAGTTACGCCTGTATCCCTTGGATACATAATTGAAGATATGCTTGGCGTCTGATTCATACTATTCCTAAATAAATATATAAATCTTTTTAATCCTTCAAGAAGGAAATTTCATTATTTATGTAGAATACTTATTCTACAATTGCAGCTTTCTCATCTCGTCTCTAACTGAGATGAGTTTTATTTTGTGGTCTGCAATGAATAAATTGAAGGATGATTAATGAATAACAGGTATTCGGATGAACTAATTGAAGAGATAAGAATTGGAAATGACATCGTTGATGTGGTATCCGAGTATCTGAAACTGGAGAAAAAAGGGAAGAACTATTTTGGACTGTGTCCGTTCCATAGGGAAAAAACACCTTCATTCAGTGTAGAAGCCAACAAACAGATATTTTATTGTTTTGGCTGTGGCAAGGGTGGAAATGTTTTTCAGTTCGTCTCGAATGTTGAAAAGATCGATTATATCGAAGCTGTGAGGCTTATGGCTGAAAGAGCCAAGATACTGCTGCCGGAGAATGAGGACGAAGCGCAGAAAGAAATCATCAGACAAAAGCAGCAGATTTTGAATATTAATCTTCATGCAGCAAGATACTTTCACGAGATACTTAACTCCCGCCAGGGTGACCAAGCAAGAAATTATTTGGATAAGAGGGGAATAAGCGAACAAACCATCAAGAAATTCGGTTTAGGGTTTATTTCAAGTGAATGGGAAGGATTGTACAAGCATTTAAGGGATAAGGATTTCGATGATGACACTATAGTTAAAAGCGGCATGGCCATTAAGGGAAAAAACGGCAATATTTATGACCGTTTCAGAGAAAGAATTATATTCCCAATATTCGATATAAGAGGAAATGTAATTGCTTTTGGAGGAAGAATAATGGACAATTCTCTTCCAAAATATATGAATTCACCTGAAACGATTGTTTACAACAAGGGCCGGAACCTGTATGCACTCAATTTTGCAAAGAATTCCGGTGAAAAAAGGCTGATAATTGTTGAAGGTTACATGGATGTAATTTCTCTACATCAGAGTGGAATCAACAACGCAGTCGCTTCGTTAGGGACTGCCATGACGGAAAATCAGGGCAGGATATTAAAAAAGTATGCAGAAGAAATCATAATTGCATATGATGCCGATACCGCAGGTCAGGCAGCTACGTTAAGGAGTTTGGATATTTTGAACGACATGGGTTGTGCTGTAAAGGTACTGTCAATACCAGAGGGAAAAGACCCGGATGAATTCATAAGGAAAAACGGTGCCGATAAATTTTCAAAACTTGCAAATGGAGCTTTTTCACTTTTAGAATATAAAATTAAAACAATAAAAAAAGAAATTGATACAAGCTCGACTGAAGGAAGGATACTATTTCTCAATAAGGCTGCAGATCTTCTATCGAAGGTTGACAACAGTGTTGAACGGGAAATGTACATAAAAAAGATTGCAAAAGAATATGAGATTTCTGAGGAGGCAATGTTCTCAGAAGTGATTAAAAAGACTAAGCCGAAAAATATCGCCGAAATGCGCTTAAAAGGTGCTCCGGAGGTGAATTTTCAAGGTAAATCAGAGAAGGGTGATGAAAAAGAAAACAAACTTCTGCACAATGAAAGATTTATACTGTCGTTAGTATGTACTGACAACAGTATATTTAAAGCAATAAAGGATATATTTGATATTAATATGTTTTCTTTTGATGAAAACAAAAAGCTTGCAGGAATAATAACAGAAAGGCTTGTGAGTAAAAAAGGCATCGTGCCTGCAGAACTACTTGACTTTGCAGACAAGGACAGTGCGGGTGAATTCGCAAGGATATTGAATGAAGAATGTCATTGTGATGATAATGTAAAAGCCTTTTTGGACAAAATTAAAAGTATTGAAAGATATCAGATAGAGATTAGACAAAAGCAAATTATCGGGCAGTTGAAAGATGAAGCCAATATGCCCAAAGGAGATGTTGAAAAATTAAAGCTGGAATTCAAGGACTTGGCGCTAAAGATAAAAGAGATAAAGAAAGCCTGATCACCAAAGAGGAAAGGAGGGGTAACAATGAATAATGAAGCAAGTGAAGCAGGAAGTACGAGGAAATCGATTCTTAAAGAACTTGTAGAAAAAGGTAAATCCAAAGGTATGCTGACATATAAGGAAATTATGGATGCCTTTGAAGAAGTTGAGCTGGAACCTGAACAAATTGAAAAGATATACGAAACAGTTGAAAACATGGGCATTGATGTCGTAGGTGATATAGAAGCTGAAATACAAGAGCTACAGACATCGGAAGATGATTTGGATATATCCCTGCCTGAAGGTATCAGCATTGACGATCCGGTTAGAATGTACCTGAAAGAAATCGGAAAAGTACCCCTACTGTCCGCTGATGAAGAAATTGAACTTGCAAAGAAGATGGAAAAAGGTGATACGGAATCGAAAAGAAGACTGGCTGAAGCTAATTTGAGGCTTGTTGTAAGTATTGCCAAAAGATATGTCGGAAGAGGCATGCTTTTCCTCGACCTGATACAGGAAGGCAATCTTGGATTGATTAAGGCAGTAGAGAAGTTTGATTATAGAAAAGGCTACAAATTCAGCACTTATGCCACCTGGTGGATAAGACAAGCTATAACCAGGGCAATTGCTGACCAGGCGAGGACAATCAGGATACCGGTACACATGGTTGAAACCATTAACAAGCTTATCAGGGTTTCACGCCAATTGCTTCAGGAACTGGGAAGAGAACCTCTGCCGGAAGAAGTTGCCAAGGAAATGGGAATGACCGTCGAAAAAGTAAGGGAAATAATGAAAATATCCCAGGAACCTGTTTCACTCGAGACTCCTATAGGTGAAGAGGAAGACAGCCATCTTGGAGACTTTATCCCGGATGATGATGCTCCGGCTCCTGCAGAAGCAGCGGCTTTCACTCTGCTTAAGGAGCAGTTGATTGATGTCCTTGACACTCTTACACCTAGAGAAGAAAAAGTTCTCAGACTTCGGTTCGGTCTTGATGATGGAAGAGCAAGAACTCTGGAAGAAGTAGGGAAGGAGTTCAACGTTACCCGTGAAAGGATAAGACAAATCGAAGCGAAAGCTCTAAGGAAACTAAGGCATCCAAGTAGAAGTAAAAAATTGAAGGATTATCTTGATTAGAATCAAAACAGGCCGCAGCAAATGCTGCGGTTTTTTTGTGGCTTTATTTACCGTAATAAAAACAGAATACAGCTGCAAAAAATAACGTCAGCACGATCCAGGTAGTTTCATTAGCAAATCCAGGTAGTTTTATGAGGAGGAGACATGGATAAAAGAATCAGTGACAACATTGAAATTGAAATTGAATATACCAATTATGACAGGCTGTTAAGGGCTTGGGAAAATTCCATGGAACTGGTCAGGGATTTTGAAATGTATAAAAAAAGAACTGATGATGATAATTTGAAGGAAGTCTTCGGTAGATTTGCCGAAGATGAAGGAAAGCATGCATCAAAATTGCGTGATTTATTGCCTGAGTACAAGAATATGAAGTAAAACCTGCAAACCAAAAGAAATGTAACGTGTAAATCAAGAAATAAGAAGCTGTATGGAGTAATGCGAAGCATATTTCCGCAATCGAGCAATAATGTTGCATAATGGCCGAAATTGCTCAAATTAAGCCTTGACCAGTTATTGAGGCGCAAGTATAATAATATTTGTCTCATTCCTCAATAGCTCAGTCGGTAGAGCATGCGGCTGTTAACCGCAGGGTCGTAGGTTCGAGTCCTACTTGAGGAGCCAATGGGCCTTTAGCTCAGTTGGTTAGAGCAACCGGCTCATAACCGGTTGGTCCGGGGTTCGAGTCCCTGAAGGCCCACCACGAAGATCGGCTGTATAACATTATACAGCCGATCTTTTTATTTCTGGCGTTGCACTAAAAACAATAACAAAATATAATAAAAAATAAAAGCACGGTGTAAAATGATTGAACTAACAGGAAGATTGAAAGCAATTTCAGATAAAATTCCATTATGCAGCACACTGGTTGATGTAGGAACGGATCATGCTTACATCCCGATATATGCTGTAGCCCATAGGATATGTGGCTTTGCTGTCGCATCAGACCTAAGAAAGGGCCCGGTGGAGACAGCTTTACGCAATGTGCTTTCCCATGGCATGGGAGACAAAATAGCTGTAAGACTTGGATATGGCCTTGCAAATATAGAAATTCAGGAATGCAGGATAATTGTCATAGCAGGCATGGGAGGTATGCAAATCAGCGAAATATTGGAGGAAAGTCTTGAAAAAGCTAAATCGGCTGAGCTGATAATACTGCAGCCCATGAGTGATATTGAATCGTCAAGAAAATGGCTTTTTGACAACGGGTTCGGAACCCTCGAGGAAACATTGGCAAAGGAAGATGACAAGATTTATAATATTATTTGTTGCCGCTGGAACGGAAGATCATATAAGTATGACGATTTCAGCTGCTATATAGGAGATATGCTTATCAAAAGTGGACACCCGCTTTTACTCCAATATCTTGAAAAAAAGCTCAAACACGTTGAAAAGATAGTGATAGGAAGACAAAATGCAAAAACGGCCATTGAATCCAATCTTGATTGGGTATACATAAGGGACAGGCTTATAGAAGAAATAATAGCCTTAAAGAATGGAGAAGAGGTAAATGAGCATCAAATGTAGTGATATCGCATCTTATATGAACAAAATAGCTCCTGAGAATATGGCTGAGGAATGGGACAATGTTGGATTGCTAGTAGGCAGTCCGGAAAAAGTCGTCAACAGAGTTCTGATTTGTCTGGATATAACCTCCGAAGTAATTGATGAGGCTATTGAAAACAAAACTGATATGATCATTTCTCACCATCCCGTTATTTTCAAAGGCCTTAAAAGAATAAACCCGAATGATCCGACGGGTAATAACATTATCAGGCTTATAGAAAATGGTATATGTGTATATTCGGCACATACAAATCTGGATATCGCAAAAAACGGCGTTAATGAAGCTCTTGCACAAAAATTGGATATAATCGACAGCACTGTTATCGATGTCTTAAAAACCGGGATAATATATAAAATAGTTGTCTTTGTTCCGGAAAGCCATTCCGAGGCTGTAAAAAACGCCCTTTGCACCAACGGAGCAGGCGGAATAGGGAATTATGACTACTGTACCTTTTCAGCCTTGGGGAAAGGCACATACAGGCCATTGCACGGGGCAAAACCTTTCATGGGTGCTGTCGGTAATCTGGAGAAAGTCAATGAAACCAGATTGGAAACAATAGTACCGGAAAATCATCTTAAAAATGCAATTTCTGCCATGCTTGCTGCTCATCCATATGAAGAACCTGCCTATGATGTTTTCAAGCTTGAAATTGAAGGTAAAACATCCGGTCTTGGCAGAGTTGGCTGTTTGAAGAAGGAAATGGGTTTCAAAGACTTTATGGATTATGTTAAAAAGGCATTAATGATTGATAATATAAGAGTTGTCGGAGAACCTCCTTCTGGAATAATTAAAAAAGTGGCTGTATTCTGCGGAAGCTTTGATCTTGATATGAAGCAACTGGCGGCATGCAAAACCGATGTTCTCGTTACAGGTGACCTCAAATACCATGACGCGATGGAGGCCCTTCAGATGGGAATCTGCATAATTGATGCAGGACATTACAATACCGAAATTGTTGTATTACCTGTGCTGCAAGCTACTTTAAGTGAAAAATTCAATGACTTGGATATAAGTATAAGCGGCAAGGGTAAAGACCCATTCAGAATCTACTCTACATAAAAATACCTGTTGACTGTTTTATAAAAAAGGTTTATGATGAAAATCCAGTTTGAGTAAGCCAGATGATCGCATGTGCAGTGCCGAAAGGCCGTACATGAGGAAAGTCCGGGCTCCAGAGGGCGAGGGTGCCGGGTAACTCCCGGTGGAGGCGACTTCAAGGAAAGTGCAACAGAGATATACCGCCCTGTTCGCAGGGTAAGGGTGGAAAGGTGAGGTAAGAGCTCACCAGCGGCATGGCAACTTGCCGGACTATGTAAACCCCATCCGGAGCAACACCGCAGAGGGACATATTGGTAGCCCGCCAGTCCCGGGCAGGTGGCTTGAGCCATACAGAAATGCATGGCCTAGATAGATGATCATCAAATACAGAACCCGGCTTACAGACTTACTCAATCTTATATTTCAAAAATCGCACGTAACCCGTGCGATTTTTGCGTATTATACTTAATCATGTGGAAATAGTCTTTACCGACACAGAATGATCCGCAAATAAAATACGTGATTATGCTGCATACTAAATAAGTTGAATTAAGTTTTCTTAATTCAACTTATTTTCCTTGATTCATAAGATGGACAAAATTCATTGGCTTTTGAGCAAAATCAGGTTTTGTGATTTTGCATATGTATGGATAATTTAGTTCATCTTATATATCAATGAGTATTTTATTTGCGAGGTGTTGTATGCAAGTTTCCGATGAAAACAAGGTCACTTTTGATAAAATGAAATCAAACGAGAATATTGAAGCTGAAAAATGCGAAGAAAAAGTTAAAACAGACGAAATTAAGGAATTCGGGAAGACAGTAATATCAAATCCCAGAGGTAATATCCACTGTCTCACAATCATAGGACAGATCGAAGGACATATCATATTGCCTCCTCAAAACAAGACTACCAAGTATGAACATGTTATACCTCAACTTGTTGCAATTGAGGAAAACATCGAAATTGACGGCCTTTTGCTTATCCTGAACACAGTCGGCGGAGATGTAGAGGCTGGTCTGGCAATTGCCGAAATGATATCCAGCATGTCCAAGCCCACAGTTTCGCTTGTATTGGGAGGTGGACACAGTATTGGTGTACCGATGGCTGTTTCTACAGACTTTTCGTTTATAGCGCCATCTGCGACAATGACCATTCATCCTATCAGACTTAATGGTATGGTGATTGGAGTCCCGCAGACTTATGAATATTTCGATAAAATGCAGGAAAGGGTAGTCCAGTTTGTAACAAAGAATTCCAGTATAACACGGGAAAGATTCAGGGAACTCATGTTGAAGATAGGTGAACTGGCCAATGATGTAGGTACTGTGCTTTTCGGTGAAGAGGCCGTAAGAAATGGGATTATATCAAGTGTTGGAGGATTGTCCTGTGCTCTTGACAAATTGTATGAGCTCATTTCCTTGAAAAGGGCAATGGTAAAAGGAAACTACGGAACGGAAGAATTAAACGATTCAAACAGATGTGCAGAGGAAGAGGCAATGAAATTCAACATCACGCAAAATGTGAAAGGCGGTCAGCTGCAATGATTTTATATTCAATTATACCTGTTGAATATGTTTTCAGAGATTTAAGCAATAAATCTGAAGAAGCTGAGTATTTTGAAACTGAATACATGGGGGAGAAGCTGCAGGTGGCCAGACAGGGAAATGACAGTTACAGGATTGTCAGAATAATCTCTACTTCCCCCAAAGCCTTTTTAAATCCCATGTTACAGCCGGGAAGCATTCTTAATGGAATAACTGTCAAATGAACCCGGTAATGATTAACGATTTGAAAAATAAAACGAAGCGCCGGAATTGTGCCTGGCGCTTTTTCCATTATGAGCCGTTTCTAATGAAACAAATTGAGCAACCGGTTGTTAAAACAAATATATAGAAAACCATGAGAATTTATGGTATATTTGTTTTGATGCAATGCCGGAGGTGAAATCTTGAAACGGAAAAAAATACAAAAGAAAAAAAGTAATACCAATAATACAAGTACTTTAAAGAATCCAGGAAACATTATGAAGGTCGGACACAGATACGAAATAAGCGGTATACTCCTGCTGGCCTTTGGTTTACTTTTATTCCTAAGCTTTTATGTACAAAATACCACCGGAATGTTCGGAGTTTTCATACGCGATGTGCTACTGGGCCTTCTGGGTTTTCCTGCTCTGATAATTCCATTTGCGGTCATTGCTTATGCCGCTTATCTGATAATAAAACATAAAGAATATGATCTTAAAAGCCGTTTACTTCATTCGTGCTTCCTTTTCATACTTGTATCGGCCATAGTACAATCACTCATTTACACCCCGGAGGCTTATTATAACCTTAAACCGATCGCCTGTATCACACAATTTTATGTGGATGGTGCACAGATGAAGGGTGGAGGAGTTTTGGGCGGTGTTCTCAGCCTTCCGTTTCTTTTGGTTTTCCAAAAGACAGGCGCAATCATAATACTTACCGCACTTACGCTGGTTGAAATAATTCTTGTAACCAACTCATCAATATCCAATTTTATTATGAATTTGAAAAGCCTTTTTACGAGAAGGCTCGTATCTGATTCTGAAGAATCTGAAATTGGATCGGCATTTGGGGAAGAACCGATATCTAAAGCACGAAACAAATCAAAAATCATAGACTTTGAAATAGTTAAAAACAGTAAGGAAAAGGATGCGCTTTCGTCCAGCTCCATTGCAGCAGCTAAGAATTTAAGTTATTTTTCAGGTGATGCAATTGATTCAATTGATTACAATGAACTCAATGAAGGATTTACAATTGAAGATATAAGATCGAAACGTATTAAAAATTCTGACAAATTTGACAAATCAGTAATTCAGGATAGCCAGGAAAAGCTTGAAAAAGCTGTTAAAACGGAAAAAATCAAACCGATCGCTATTGATACGCATCATCAGGTACACACTCCAACACCATACAGAAAACCGCCATATGATCTGCTAAAGGCAAACATCGAAAACGGAAACAATTCGAAAGCCTACAGGAACCAGGTAATAGAAGGGGCCAAGAAGCTTGAGGAAACTCTGGGCAACTTCGGTGTTTCAGCAAAGGTAGTCAATGTAACACGCGGGCCTACAGTCACCAGATATGAACTGCAGCCAAGTGCCGGTGTCAAGGTAAGCAGGATAGTAAGCCTTTCCGATGATATTTCTCTCAATCTTGCAGCTTCAGGTGTAAGGATAGAAGCACCTATTCCAGGAAAAGCCGCAATAGGAATTGAGGTACCTAACAAAGAAACCAATATGGTGACTTTGAGGGAAGTACTTGAAACAAACGAATTCGAAAAACATCCTTCTAAAATATCATTTGCGATAGGGAAGGATATTTCAGGCGAATGCATAATTGCAGATATTGCAAAAATGCCTCATTTGCTTATCGCTGGAGCTACAGGTTCAGGAAAGAGTGTATGCATCAACAGCCTTATCACCAGCATACTTTACAAAGCATCACCTGAAGAGGTTAAATTGTTGATGATCGATCCAAAGGTGGTTGAGCTGGGTGTTTATAATGGCATCCCGCACCTGCTCATACCTGTTGTTACTGAACCCAAAAAGGCTGCAGGCGCCCTAAACTGGGCTGTACAGGAGATGGTTAACAGGTACAAGCTTTTTGCTGAAAAATCAGTAAGAGACCTCAACGGATACAATGAATTGATGAAAAAGAACGGGGAACAGACATTGCTGCCCCAGATAGTTATAATAATAGATGAGCTGGCGGATCTGATGATGGTCGCACCTAACGATGTCGAGGATGCAATATGCAGGCTGGCTCAGATGGCAAGGGCTGCTGGAATGCATCTTGTCATCGCAACACAAAGACCATCAGTAAACGTAATAACCGGAGTAATCAAGGCGAATATACCATCAAGGATATCCTTCGCAGTAACTTCCCATATCGACTCACGAACAATACTCGACATGGCTGGAGCCGAAAAACTCCTGGGAAGGGGAGACATGCTTTTCCATCCGGTTGGAAGACAGAAGCCTGTCCGTATACAGGGAGCCAACATAACAGACGCTGAGGTTGAGAAGGTGGTTGAGTTCGTTAAGACACAAGGCAGCGCCGAATATGATGATTCGATAATTGAGGAAATCAACAGCGAAAATACTTCAACCAAAAACGATGACGGTGATAATGATGAACTGCTACCAAGAGCCATAGAGTTGGTCGTTGAGGCAGGACAAGCCTCAGTGTCTCTCATACAAAGGAAATTCAAGGTCGGATATGCGAGAGCAGCAAGGATAGTAGACCAGATGGAAGCAAGGGGCATAATTGGGGGCTATGAAGGCAGTAAACCCAGACAGATCCTGATATCGAAACAGGAGTGGCATGAACTGCAGATGTCCCAGAAACAATAAGGAGGCCGTAATGTCTGTATTAAGCGGTTTTGCAGTTGTTTTGATGCTGGTATTGATTGTATATATGGCTTACCGGGCTATTATGAAGAAAACGCTGGTTTCGCTCATCAGCCTGGCAGCACAGTTATTTGCGGCATCAATTGGCATACTTTCTTTTTTCAATGATGTTACAGTACTTCCTGTCATAGAAGCAACCTACGTTTTGCTTGGAGTGCTTCTTCCCGTGATATTCCTCATCAAAGACTATGCTAAAATGAGAGACAGGATAAGAGAATCCGGTTCCTTTTCCGGGCTTGTCGAGAAAAAGCCTCCCATTGTAAACAAGGTGAGTGGATATGAAGGAAATTTAGAAGGCCTTAATAGCATAATTAGAGATATGCAGGTTCCAGAAATAACTTCTGAAGATTTGACCGGAGATAATGCAGAACTTGTGAAGGGTTTTAAAAGAGTTTTGAGTACAGCCCATTCCTCAATCAGCAAGAAGGATTATCAAAAGTCTCTTGAAATCTATAGTATATTAGCCAGATTAATAAGCAGGAACGCTTTGATTTGTATGAATTATGGAACCCTGCTCTATACTGCAGGCAATTATGCAGAAGCAACAAAATATTATAAAAAATCCGAGGAAATAGGATATTCCAATCATATCGTGCATTATAACAACGGAAATGCACAATATATGCTTGGGAATTACGATGCGGCACAGGTAGAATTCAGAAAAGCTCTTGAGCTTAATCCCTTATATTATCAAGCTCGTGAGAATATAGCGGCCAGCCTGATAGCTTCAGGCAAAATTGAAAAAGCTGCAGACATATACCTTGAGTCACTGGAACAGTGTGATGAAACCCGTAATACCCATTTGCTCCTTGGTAAACTATATTCGGGTATGGGCAGATTAGATGAAGCCATAAAACATTTACTGGATCAAATTAAGCTTGATCCATCCTCATATGACTCCTATGAGGAACTGGGGAAAATATATGGAAAACTGGGCAGAAACAGCGAAGCCGCTGATGCATACGAAAGGTTCACCGAGCTTAAACCCGGTGATCATAGAGGTTTTTACCATAAAGGAAGCCTGTTTTACAGGATGGGTTTGAAAAAGGATTCCATTGTGTGCTTCCAAAAGGCTCTCGTTCTAAATCCAGATCATTTCAACAGCTGTTATAACATGGCAATTGCACTTGAAGATACTGATAGTGTAGAAGAAGCAATTGAAGCCTATAATCGATGCATTGAATTAAAACCGGATTTTGCCGGTGCCTATAACAACCTTGGGGTACTTCTTTCAACAATGGGAAGGCTTGATGAGGCATTGGTGGTTTATGAAAAAGGTGTTTCAAACATACCTTCAAGCGCCGGTCTTTACTTAAACATGGGAATTGCCTTGTCAGATGCAGGCAATATAATCGAAGCAGTTGAGGCGTTCAGGAAGGCCGTTGAGATCAAGCCTGATGAACAGGAGGTTTATGGCTATCTTGGGGCAGCTCTGAAAGAGATAAGGTATTATAATGACGCACTGGAAGCATATATAAAGGGACTTGAACATAATCCCACAGACAGTGGTCTGCTATATGGCAGTTCAGAAGTTTATTGCCTGCTTGGAAAATATGACGAAGCTGTTGAAATGCTCAGGCTGGCAATTGAATCCGAGCCTGGAATAAAGAATGAAGCATCTCAGAATAAAGCCTTTGCAGCTATCAGAAATAAATCTGCCTTCAAAGAGCTTGTGTTCTGATACATTTTAATAATAGTATACATATAGTCCGTGATAAAATAACTGTAACGTAATTAATAAGGAGAATAAAAAGCAAATGCCATTTTTACCGGTAAACAGACAAGATATGAATGATAGGGGCTGGGAACAGCTCGATTTTTTATATATCAGCGGTGATGCATATGTAGATCATCCCAGCTTTGGCCATGCAATCATAACAAGAGTCCTGGAAAACGAAGGATATAAGGTAGGAATCATTGCACAGCCCGACTGGAAGAATAATAATGACTTTACGACGTTAGGATGTCCTAAATACGCAGTTCTCATTTCGTCAGGTGTTATTGATTCAATGGTTAACCACTATACCGCAAGCAAAAGGATAAGAAGCAACGACAGCTATTCGCCCGGCGGAAAAGCCGGATACAGGCCCGACAGGGCTGTAATAGTATATTCAAACAAGATCAGGGAGATATTCAAGGGAGTGCCCGTTATAATCGGAGGAATCGAAGCCAGCCTTAGAAGGTTTGCACATTACGACTACTGGGATGACAAAGTAAGACGTTCGATACTTGTTGATTCAAAAGCTGACCTTCTCGTATATGGGATGGGTGAAAAGCCTCTGACTGAGATAGCGAAGCTTTTGGCTAAAGGAATACCACCCGGTGAAATAAGAAATGTCCGCGGAACCTGCTATATGGCTCCATTGGATCAACTTCCCGGGAACTACGAAAACGAAATTGAAGGAGATCCAGCAGTTCTTGAGATTCAAGGTTATGATGAGGTTTCTTCAAATAAAACTGAATATGCAAAAGCGTTCATGGCCCAGTATAACGAGCAGGACGCATTAAACGGAAAGGTTCTGATTCAAAAGCACGGCGACAGGTACCTGATACAGAATCCACCTGTATACCCACTGACAGAAAAAGATATGGACAGGATATATTCACTTCCATTTGAACGTTCATGGCATCCGCAATATGACCAATATGGAGGCATTCCAGCCATCAATGAAGTTGAATTCAGCCTTACCAGTCACAGGGGCTGTTACGGCGGCTGTTCCTTCTGCGCCCTCAACTTTCACCAGGGAAGAGCCATACAGAAAAGGAGCCAGTCATCTGTAATAAACGAAGCGAAGAAGCTTACATGGATGCCCAATTTTAAGGGGTATATACACGATGTAGGCGGACCTACGGCGAACTTCAGGAATATAGCCTGTGAAAAGCAGAAGAAACACGGAGTCTGTAAAGACAGACAATGTTTGTACCCGGCACCCTGCAAAAACCTTAAAGTGGATCATAGTGAATATCTCAGCCTTCTACGGAAACTCAGAGAGCTGCCTGAAGTAAAAAAGGTGTTTGTCAGATCTGGGATCAGATATGATTATCTTATGCTGGACAAGGACGACGCTTTCTTTTGGGAACTATGCGAGCATCATATCAGTGGCCAGCTCAAGGTTGCTCCGGAGCATGTTTCCGAAAAGGTTCTCGAAAAGATGGGTAAGCCGGGAATGCAGCTTTACGACCGTTTTGTAAGTAAATTTTATGATATAAACAGGAAGATAGGAAAGGAACAGTATCTGGTGCCATACCTTGTTTCAAGCCACCCAGGAAGCGATCTGAATGCTGCAGTCGAGTTGGCGGAATACCTGCGTGACACCAATTATTCGCCAGAGCAGGTGCAGGATTTCTATCCTACACCCGGAACCCTTTCCACCTGCATGTTTTATACCGGAATAGACCCAAGAAACATGAGACCTGTTTATGTTCCTAAATCGCAGAAGGAAAAAGCCATGCAGCGGGCTTTGCTGCAGTACCGTAAAAAAGAAAACCATGCAATAGTGAAACAAGCCCTTATCGAAGCAGGAAGAAGCGATCTGATTGGCTTTGGAGGGAAATGCCTCATCCGGCCGGAAGTACAATACAGCAAAGGCGGCTATAAGAAAAAAAGCTACGAAGGTATTAACAAAGGAGAAGATAGCTTCAAAAAAGGCAGAGACAGGAAAAAAGGGATGAAGCATTGACATAAATTTTAAAAAAGTTTACAATTAATCTGTGTTTGAGGCTACAAGCTTCTTAACGCAACATAATGCAAGCAATATCCGGAATTAATTCCGGTATGACCATTGAAAACTGAATAAGGAGGTGTGTGCTATATTATTAGTTAATTATTTGATTGGGTTTTTAGTTGGCTTAGTTATTGCAGTACTTGCTTCATTTATATCGTTCCGTGCAGGTTACAAACGAAGAAAAGTGCACGCAGAGGCTGAGATTGGAAGTGCAGAGCAGGAATCAAAGAGAATATTGAGTGAGGCGCTAAAGACGGCTGAAGGTAAAAAGAGGGAAGCGCTTCTGGAAGCCAAAGAGGAAATTCACAGAAGCAGGATCGAACTGGACAGGGAAATCAAAGAACGCCGTAATGAGATACAAAGGCAGGAAAGAAGACTCGTCCAGAAAGAAGAGACCCTCGATAAAAAGGTAGAAACCCTTGAGCAGAAAGAAGAGGCACTTAATAAGAAAAACAAGGATGTTCAACTGGTTCAGGAAAAGGTTGCAGAACTTCAGAAAAAGCAGCTTGAAGAACTTGAAAGGATTTCCGGTTTGTCTGTAGAGGATGCCAAGCAATATCTAATCAAGAATGTTGAAGATGATGTAAAACATGAACTTGCAATTCTGGTAAAGGAACTTGAAGCCAAGGCCAAGGAAGAAGCAGACATGAAGGCTCGTGACATAATCGCCATAGCCATACAGAAATGCGCAGCAGATCATGTGTCTGAATCTACCGTTTCAGTCGTACCGCTTCCGAACGATGAGATGAAAGGCAGAATCATCGGACGTGAAGGCAGGAACATACGTGCTCTTGAAACCATGACAGGTATCGACCTCATAATAGACGATACTCCCGAAGCTGTAATACTTTCAGGGTTTGACCCCATAAGAAGGGAAGTAGCAAGGATAACTCTTGAAAAGCTGATTCTTGATGGAAGAATTCATCCGGCTAGAATTGAGGAAATGGTAGAAAAAGCAAAGAAGGAAGTAGAGAACACTATACGCCAGGAAGGCGAACGTGCTACATTCGAAACCAATGTACATGGAATACATCCGGAAGTCATAAAGCTTCTTGGAAGACTCAAATTCAGAACAAGCTACGGCCAGAACGTACTGAATCATTCCATTGAGGTATCGAGGCTGGCAGGTCTCATGGCGGCAGAACTTGGTACCGACGTGGTACTTGCGCGAAGGGCCGGTCTCCTGCATGACATAGGCAAGGCAGTTGACCACGAGGTTGAAGGCTCCCATGTCACGATAGGTGTAGATCTTGCAAAGAGATACAAGGAAGGCAATGATGTAGTCAATGCTATAGCTGCCCATCACGGTGATACTGAACCCACAACCATCACAGCTGTTCTTGTCCAGGCAGCCGATTCAATTTCGGCAGCAAGACCCGGCGCAAGGAGAGAGACTCTTGAAACATATATAAAGAGGATTCAGAAGCTGGAGGAAATTGCAATTTCCTTCCCGGGAGTTGAAAAATGCTATGCCATACAGGCAGGCAGGGAAATCAGGATCATCGTCAAACCCGAAGATGTAGCTGATGATGAAATAGCTTTGAAAGCAAGGGATATTGTAAAGAAGATAGAGACAGAGCTCGAATATCCCGGGCAGATAAAGGTTAATGTCATTAGAGAAAGCAGAGCAATAGAATACGCCAAATAATAATTTTGAAATCTATAATCACTTGTTTGAATCACAAAAAGCGTGTCCATACACGCTTTTTGTGTTATTATTATACTATTATTTGGGTATTAATAATCTCAATTTTAAATTTGAATACTTGGGGAGGCAGAAATCCTTGAAGATCCTGTTTATCGGAGACATATATGGAAGCCCTGGAAGACGGGCAGCAAAAGAGATGATAGCGACAATGAAAAAGGATTATGCCTTCGACTATTGTATTGCCAATGGTGAAAATGCAGCTGCAGGAGCCGGTATAACCAGTGTCATCGCTCAGGAACTTTATAAATATGGTGTTGATGCGATTACACTTGGAAACCATGCCTGGTCAAAAAGGGAAGTGCTTAATTTCATCGATTCCGACAGGAAAATTGTAAGACCGGCTAATTATCCTTCTGATATCCCTGGAAATGGTTCTGTCATAATCGATGGTAAAGTCGGTGTCATAAACCTCCTGGGCAGAGTTTATATGGATTACCTTGACTGCCCTTTCAGAGCTGCAGAAAAGGAATTGGAATACCTTAAGAAGCATGTTAAAGTCATCATAATTGACATGCATGCAGAGGCAACATCAGAGAAAGCAGCCCTTGCATGGTATCTTGACGGTCGGGTCAGCAGCGTCTTAGGCACTCATACCCATGTACAGACAGCTGATGAAAAGATACTTTCATTCGGGACTTCCTTCATAACGGATGTGGGCATGACAGGACCATATGAGGGCATCCTCGGTGTCGATAGGGATATCATAATTGAAAAGTTCCTTAAAAGGATGCCTGTCAAGTTTGAAGTAGCAACTGGAAGTGTCCAGTTTAATGCAGTAATACTCGAAATCGATGAAAAAACGGGTAGAACACTAGAAATAATAAGGATATCAAAAGTATTTGAACTCCCTGACAAATAGATAATTACATATTGAGTTACTAATTTTAGAAAATTTTACTAAAAATAAAGGAATTGCAATTTACTTATAGAATTATACTTATATTATTTTATTTTATTATTGATTGCATTAGGGGGTTTCAACTATGGATGTTTTAAAAATCTCAGCAAAGTCGAATCCAAATTCCGTTGCAGGGGCTTTGGCAGGTGTCATCAGGGAAAGAGGTATGGCAGAAATGCAGGCTATCGGTGCAGGAGCAATAAATCAGGCAATAAAGGCTGTTGCTATTGCAAGAGGATTTGTTGCACCATCAGGTCTTGAACTTATTTGTATCCCTGCTTTCACTGACATATTGATTGATGGGGAGGAGAGAACAGCCATCAAATTGATAGTCGAACCAAGGAGATGAAAGCCATATCCTTAAGTGCTTAAAGACGAAAGCCGACAGTTGAAAAACTGCCGGCTTTTTCTTGGCCATGTCCTACACACGTTGTTATCAACACTTTGATGTGATAAGATATTTCCTATATCCAAGTTATGGAGGAAAACCGATTGAATGCCCTGAATTTTAGTAATGAAGAATACCGTGTAATATCCGATGGAGATTTGAAATATATAAGGTTCAACTGCTTCAATCTCTTTGAAAATGAGCTTAACCACATTTTTTCTACGAGACATGGTGGTATAAGCACAGGTATATATAAATCACTTAATCTCGGCATAAAAGGCAGTGACGATTTAGCCAATATTGAGGAAAATTACCGTAGACTTTTAATATCAGCAGGTTTTGATAAATCAGGCGTTGAAGAACATAGGAGGATTTTTTCCAACCAGGTTCATGGCGGCAGGATTAAGACTATACGCAAAGAGGATATCTCAGCTATCAGCTCAAATGGCTTGCAGGGATATGACGGCCTTATAACGGATATTCCAGGTATTATCCTTGAAACCTTTCATGCCGATTGTGCTCCTGTGTTTTTCTTTGATCCTGTCACGAAGGCTATAGGGATCGCACATTCAGGATGGAAGGGCACTCTCCTTGAAATTTCAGGAAAGCTGGTTGAAAGGATGATAACTGATTTTGGCAGTCAACCTGAATCAATCATTGCAGCTATAGGGCCTTCAATTGGAAAATGCTGTTTTGAAGCAGGAGAGGAAGTATATGGTGAATTTGCCTGCAAATATACCGATTCGATGCATTATGAAAGAGTTGCTCCAGACAAATGGACAATTGACCTGAAGGGAATAATAGTATCTGTATTATTAAAAGCAGGCTTGAAAAGGTATAATATACACGACTGCCACATTTGTACGAAATGCCATAAGGACCTGTTCTTCTCATATCGGGGCGATTCAGGCAAAACAGGCAGCCTTGCGGCATTTATCCAACTACGTGAAAGCAAATGATTACATAATTAGGAGCAAACATAGATGAGGAAAATGATAAAAAAATTTGCATATCTGCTGATGGCATCATTGCTCTCGATATCGCTTGTCTCCTGCAGTCTGGAAGATGATTTAAGTGAAATTGACAACGGGATTTATGAAGAAGGTAATTCCGGTGATACCGTTGTAATCAATTCAGGCATTGATGATGTCATTGACAGTGGTCCTGTCAACGGCGGTAACCTAGGTATATTCTCTACAACACCTGATACTCTTGATCCATTGTCATCAAAGAATTCATATGTTCAAAGCTTTTTGTCATTGATATATGAAGGACTTGTAAAGCTTGATATCGATCAATCCCCTGTACCGGTCCTTTCAGACAGCTGGAAAGTATCCGGGGACGGGCTGACATGGAGCTTCCACATACGTAACGATGTAAGCTGGCAGGATGGTACCGCTTTTACAGCTTCTGATGTCGAATATACAGTTCAATATCTACTCGAAGCAAGCACCGACTCAATATACAAAAACCTTGTACAAAATATTGCAACCTTTGCTGCCCTGGATGAGTCCAATTTCACGATGGTTCTACGCAAGCCCAACTCATTCACAGCGGAGATGATGACCTTCCCGATACTGCCGAGGCACAAGGCCGAAGAGATAAGGATCGATTCCTCAAATCCTTCATACACACCGGTAGGTACGGGACCTTATGAATTGTACTCATATACTGAGAATGAGCAAATACTACTTAAAGCCAATAAAGATTGGTGGAATCTTATAAACCTGGCCAAAGAGACTGAAGGTTCCATGTATATAGAAAACATTTCAGTCAAGCTCTACAAATCTGCAGATGAGTCCATAAGTTCATTCCAGGCTTACGATGCCGATATGATATCCATAGACTGCAACAATATCGGCAGCTATACCGGACGAACAGATCTTAATGTAAGGAAATTCCTCTCCAGGGAGTTTGAATTCCTATCCTTCAATATGACAAGGGGGATATTCTCGGATCTATCGGCAAGAAAAGCAATAAGTGCCTCCCTTGACATAAAAGGCATCATCACAGATGTAATGCATGGCAATGCAGTAAGGTCTTCAATGCCTTTATTACCTGACTCCTGGCTAAGAAAAGGAGAAATTGCCGAAAATATGGTCAACAGCGATTCAACCGATGGTCCTGCAGAAATACTTAAAAATGGTGGCTGGAAGCAAAATGATACAGGTTATTATAAAACCTTTGCCGGAGTCAGAAAATACCTGCAGTTTGAAATACTTGTAAACAACAATAACAGCCTCAGGATTTCCGTATGCCGTAAGATTGCCGAGCAATTGACTGCAAACGGTATTAAGTCAAGTGTTAAGCTTGTTTCATGGGATGAGCTGCTGAATAGTGTAAATACAGGGAAATACGATATGGCTTTCATGGGAGTGAGGGTACCTCAGTATCCGGATCTTTCATTCCTTTATTCCAACAACTATATAACATCGTTGTCAGTTTTAGGCTGGGATGCAGGACGGAACATCTCCGGATATGTCAATCCTGAAATCAACAGCAATATTGAAAAAATATATACGGAATTGGATAATGAAAAGCAAAAGACCATATATAAAAGAATAGAGCAAATAATCGGGGCAGAGATGCCCTATATAGGCCTTTATTTTACAAACGACGCGGTGTTGTTCAGGAAGACAGTGCGCGGTGATCCGGCACCCAACACATGGGATTTATTTCACGGAATATCAGGATGGTATGTAACAGGGAAGTAGTATATAATGATTTTATATTTTTTACAAGGAGCCTGAATATGCTTTGGATAATAATCGTTTTACTGGTAATAGCAATTGATCAGGGATCAAAATATCTTGTTTCAATAAAGATAGGCTATGGAGAAATCATGCCTGTTATTGGGGATTTCTTTCAGCTTACATACCATCACAACCAGGGAGCCGCCTGGGGCATATTACAAAACGGCCGTTGGTTCTTCGTCGCACTAACCATTATAGCCATTGCATTTATGGCTTATTTTCTCATCAAGATTCCAAACAGATTCCTGAAGCTATCGCTGTCCTTTTTGATAGGCGGTGCAGTCGGAAATCTTATCGATAGGATAATCAGAGGCGGTGTTACCGATTTTCTTGATTTCCATCTGGGTTCATACCACTTCCCAACCTTCAACGCAGCCGACATGGGCGTGGTGTTTGGTACTATATTGCTCGCAATCTATATGCTTTTCATATACAAGGAACCGGAGAAGGTCAAAGCAAAGGTTGAGGAGCCGGGCAATGATGAATGAGACGTCAGGGACTGAAAAGGAAATAATCCTTATTGTCGAAGGTGATGGTAATATCCGGTTGGATGCATGGATTTCCGCCAATCTACCTGACTATTCACGCACATACCTTCAAAAACTCATTGAAACCGGTTGTATTACTGTCAATGACAGGCAGCCGAAGACAAACTACAGGCCAAAATCCGGCGACAAAATCACGATTTCAGTTCCGCCCCCAGTAATACCCGATATAACACCAGAAAAGATACCTCTTGATATTATTTATGAAGACAATGATATCATCGTCATAGATAAACCCAAAGGAATGGTGGTGCATCCTGCTGCCGGCAATTATTCCGGTACCCTTGTAAATGCTCTCATGGAACACTGTGGCAATTCCCTTTCCGATATCAATGGTGTCATAAGGCCTGGAATTGTGCACAGGATCGACAAGGATACAACCGGTATCCTGGTGATTGCCAAGAACAATAAGAGTCATGAGGAACTGTCAGGGCTTTTCAAAGGCCATGATATAAGCAGGATTTATCTGTCCGTGGTCGATGGTGTCATCAGGGAGGAATCCGGAACCATCGATGCACCCATTGGACGTCATCCCAACGACAGAAAAAAAATGTCCGTAAATCTTAAAAACGGCAGAAGGGCTGTCACTCACTTCAAAGTACTTGAAAGATTTAAAAATGCAACCTATGTTCAGGTCACTCTTGAAACCGGAAGGACACATCAGATTAGGGTCCATATGTCGTATATCGGCCATCCGGTCACAGGCGACACCGTATACGGCAGGAAAAATCAGTCAGCAGACACAAACGGCCAGGTGCTCCATGCAGGACATCTTGGATTTGTTCACCCTTCTACAAAAGAATATGTAGAATTTAATTCCGATTTGCCTGGCTATTTCAGGCAACTTCTCGAAAATTTAAGTGTAGAATGAATCATTCCAAAATCCAATCAGAATTTTTATTAAAAGAGAAGAAATAAGAAAAGTGGCGGGGCAAACGCCCCGCCTGTATTATATCAAGAAATTCCGGTTATATTTTTATACAGCCGCAGCATGGTCATATAGGCCTGTTGACGCTGATAACCACCTCTTGGATCGAACTTGTTTCCACCAACCCCGCCCATTATTTTTGCATCAAATACATAACCGATATAAGGCTTTGCCCAGCTCGCTATGAGGTCGCTGTCCACAAATGTGGGGGATAGGGCATCCGTCTTCTGATCCAGTGCAGCTGCCGTGGCTGTAAGCATCTTGGCAGCCTGCTCCCTTGTAATGGGCTTGGCCGGATCAAAAGTGACAGCTGAAGTTCCTGATACAACCTTCAGGGCATAGGCCAACATGATATCTTTTTTAGCAGTTCCAGTAAGTTTATCTATATCGGTGAAGGGTGACGATGTCGGTATCGAAATGCCTTTTTGAGTCAGGTATTCATCGATTGTCATTTGCTTTGCCTGTTCTATACAGATCATTGCAAGTGTACAGAACTCGCTGCGGTTGACGGTTTTAGAATAATCACTTTGCATGGCCGGAGGAACAAGCTTTCTGTATTCCGCTTCACGTACCTCAGCCAGTGCCCAGGCGGCGGGAACATCCATTATATCCGACATTATCTGTGTCAGCTTGTTGTGGGTGTATTTTTCAACATCACCATAGCCAAGTCTTCCACCGATGCTCTGTCCTCCAACCCACAGGGTGAGGTCCTTTTTAACAACGGCAAGATGCCTGTGCTCTGAAGATATTGCAACAGCATTATCAGTTATTTTGACCGGTTCATCGATAACAGACTTGCCTGTAAGACTGGTCATTACATGGCCCGAGCCCCAGCCCCAAACAGCTCCGTCCCTTTTCAATACAAAAAATGTAGGATTGGTTGCTGACATACTGCATTGCAGCACATTATCCATTACTTTCACGGGAGTAGCTATTGTTTCCTGTAAAATACCTTCGGCAGTGTACGTCTTTTGGCTGGTTCCCCATACCCAGAGGGTGGAATCCTTTTTAACCGCCATAACACAGGTTCCAACAGCAGCGAAGGCCACATCATCCATGACCTTTACAGCTGTCAGCTCGGATGGACTTATTGTACCGTTTCCGATACGCCCGCTTTGGTTGTCACCCCAGATCCAGAGGCTGTCATCCTCCTTTATGACCAGGCAGTTTCTGACGCCGGCAATAACGTTTTTTACATCGTCCATGGCTTTTTCGAAATTGTGGGAGTCTTTGATGTTTCCGTCTCCAAGACCAAAATCGCCGCTGATCCAGAGGGAACCGTCTGTTTTTACAGCGGCAGTATAATATGTACCGGCGGATGCAACCTTGACATCATCCAGTATCTTTTCCGGAGTAAGAATTTTCCTGGCGTCAGGCAGACGTTTTCCGCCACCGTCGCCGAAGCCCCAGAGGGTCCCGTCGCGCTTCAGGGCAACAGTATGGTATTCTGCTGCAGATACTGATGAAACATCATCCAGTATTTTTGTGAAGGTGCCTACGGTTTCCTTATTTCCAACACCGATCTGCCCGAAGGTATTATTGCCGCAGCCCCACAGGCTGCCGTCCTTTTTTATTGCTTTATGTCAACGGAGACTATAGTCCCGGTTCTCCTTGTGCAGAGTGGAGAAGGGAATCAGAATAAACACGAATACCAGAATCGAACCAAAGACATTAGTTTTTTCATAACGTTATACCTCCAAATATTCTTATTGTTCAACCGATATTACAACCTTTACAGAAGCTCCGTTTGAATGGGTGTATGAAATCTCAAGAGGTGTTTCTGTTTCAATAAGTGCCTCGGCTTTACCTGAATCTATTTGTCCCAGAAATGCCCATTCCTCCCAGCCCATTTCCCTGAAAGAAGTTTCCATTTCAATGGACATTGGATCAAAAACCCGGGGACTATTGCGGTACCGAAATGTGCCGTCAGCAATGAACATATGAATTTCAACCGGCAGACAAATATAATAATTATCAGGAATATAGCCGCCTTCCTCAGCACCTCTGTAAAAAGACAGGGTAGGGGTGTATGGGAGCTTGATGGTAGTGCTTTCATCCCTCCCGGGCGTTTCGTTGAAAACATTGGGATGATAACCGGGTGTTATTTCCGTTTCCTTTCATCAGTTCCTGTGACGTTTCTCGCATTTTTGTAGTCATAGGTGAGACAATAGTACCGCTAAAGCTCTTTCACTCCACAAGCCAGTCTATGGGAATATCATGCATTCCATGTGAAGGTATTGAGGTTATATTGGTAACTGTTTTGTGTTCATAACGATGCTGTGGTTTTTCTACAGACATACCAGTCCACATCATATCCTTTGTGTCGCTGGTATATAAAGCCAGTTTGGATTGATCACCTTTTTGACCCTTCCCATCCTTTGGGTCAAAGCTTACCTCGTAATGTCCGGCAGTCAGCAGACCATTTGCATTATACCGGCCATCGCTGCTGACTTCGTTCATCGTGGGAGGCCCTTATGATCCCTTTTTAACCGGCTCATCAGTCGTCGCTCCTTGTTGAAACCGTACCTTTTGTTTGTTTTCATCAGGAAGGCTTTGTATCCAATAGGCATAAACACCTGCAACATCCACACTGGCCTGTGCTGCCGAACTGTCATATTTTTTTACGGTTTTATCGGCACTGACCAGATGTGTCACGGTTTTACCGATAGCTTCATCAAGGTTGCCAAGACGGTCATATTTAGTATACGCCTTGTATGAAAACGAATTCCGGAACACCAGCAGCGCTGTTGTCGGAAGCATCAGGATCATATTCCTCCAGCTTGATTCATCATGGGGAGAAGGGCTAACAGCAGCACACGGGATTCACATATCAGTACTAAAGATGGTAGAGTTTCCATTTCCGAAGTTGTATGATGAGCCAGAGGGGCGTTTAAAACCCATACCAAAACAAATCAACATTTCTCCTGCTCCATGAATTCTTATTATTTTTCAACCGCTCGATATAACCGTGCCTGGGAGGGGAAGTGGGGCAGGAGCAACAACGCGAAATACCAGATATAAACCCCTTTCTAATAAATCCTCCAGTTACATACAATATTACCTACGGTTGCGACAATCTGCATTGTCCCTTCGGTATTGGAAAAGCCTACGGAAAAAGCCTTGCTCCCATCCATCTTCATATAGCCTTCATAATCGTCGGTTTCCTGGCTCATGAATCCTTCATTTTCCAGAAGTCCTCTGTACCATTCCAAATCCGATTCTGTGATGCCGGTATAGGTTATTGCATACATGTTCCCACCCATTTCAACGGTTTCCTTGTAATTTCCTTTTGTGAATACAGGTATTCCTTTTAATGTGTCCGGCCACTGAACATCTCCTGATGACACAGATGCATCATTTTTGATAGCTTCTGCTGCAGAATTGTTCGCTATGATGGTCACTCCATTTTCTGAAAAAGTCAAGGTCATCTTTATAATCCCGCCTTCAACTGTCTTTTCATAACCAAGGAGTACATCGGCGAGTGAATCCGCACTCTTTTCAAAACCGTTTTTCTTCAGTTCAGAGCAATAATCGTCAAAATCAGCTTTTGAAACATCCTTCAAATTCACAACAACGTTGATTCCCTGTGTGAGAACTCCTCCGGAAACGCTTCTATTATCGGATAAAACAACAGTTCCTTTCTTTAAAGCCGGGATGTCCCAATCAGAAAATTCAGACGGCCATGAGACACCCTTGATTTCATCTGCTTGCCCGGGCTTTGGATCAGCTTCCTTTTCAGCAGTTAATTCAGTACCTGTTTGAACCGCTATTTCTTCATTTGTTTTTTCCGAACTTGATTGACCAGATATTTCTTCACTTTGGTTTCCTCCGCATGCAGTCAGGCTTAAAACCATTACTGCCATAACGATTAATAAAATTTTCTTCAAAATGATAACACTCCTTGTTTTTTATTTTAATAATTAGATAAACCATCAGATTAAATAATCGCCCCTTAAACCGAGTCAACGATTCCGGCGTCCAAAGACTGATTCTTAAGAACTTCTATGCCGCATATACAATCATACATTTTGGCAAAACTCTCGCTACTGAAGATAACCTCTCCTTCAAAACCAATCAATACAAAGTAATATCCCATTCCTTTGTCAGTAATGATATGAAAGAGGGGAGGTTGAATTATTCCATCAGGATAATTTTCAGTAACCCCGGCCACCTTGGCTTTTTCTCTTATTTGAGCAATGCATATTTCCAGGCTGGAACGGTCTGCAAAGCTTTTTGAAATAATATACGGCTTTCCTTCAAGGCTTTTAAAAACAAAATAATACCGACCAACTGCATTTTGCTTGATTTCAAATATAGTCCTTTTAATTTCATTCACCTGCCTTTGGGGCTTTTAACCAGCTATTTTCTGAATAATTGTATTATTTTGGATGGTCATTTATACAGTGCCACCCGACCTGAAAAAAGACATATCTTTCAATGTTAAAAGTCATTCCAGGTGACTTTGATAGTCACTAAGAATGACTCTATTTGCTCACAATAACTTTATGTTGCTCACAATAACTGTATGGTGATATATGGTATCAGGAAGGGTTGTATGCTATAATTGTTGCTGCCAGGATATGAAATGATACTGATAATTTTGATATGCGGGAGAGTAAAAAATGCCTGTATCCGACAAGCTTGCTGTTGAAATATTTACAATAATCATATTCCATACAATAGCACTGGTAATTCTGTTCGGTTTCAGCTTTTCAATATATATTCGGGCAAAAAAAACACCACTTCTATACAGCTATCTGGCAGTAGTAGCAATGATAATGCTTTGGATGCTTTCAAAGATATTGAAAACAGTTTCGCCAAATGAAGAATTAAGATGGATTTTTATTGTTACACAGTATTTCGGTGTGGAGTTTTTAGGATATTGTCTTGTGTTCTTTGCCTATATTTACACAAGAGGCAAGGTTCCATCCCGTAAAGCCCTTATTCTTTGGGGTGTACTTCCGCTTATCTCCTTTATTATTGTCCTTACAAACCCTTTACATATGAGGTTTTACTCGTATTATGACTTTTATAAGGATCGTTTCGGCTTTATGTTTATTCCTTTGCAGATTATTCAGTATACGTATATGCTATTTGGCATTGTGCTGCTTTCGAAAGGATATACCAGGCAACCGGGTTTCAACGGTAAAAAGTCGTGGGCGAACTTCTTTGCCGCTATTACACTGATTACGCTATTTACCAATGCTTATTACATTCTATTCAAGTTTGGTATTTTCCCATGGGTATTCCCATTCCCGGTATTTGACTTCACCCCTGTTGCAGCATCGATAGCACTGATTCTCTTTATGATTCCTGCGCTCAGGTTTCGTTTTTTTGATATATCTCTCATATCTTATGAGCAGTTCTTCGCTCAGATACCCCAGGGTATTGTGTTCCTGGATGGAGAAAACAAATTGTATAATGGTAACGTGGCATATCATTCAATGTTTCATCATGCATGTGAAGAAAAAAGACTACATGATTTTGCAAACGCTCTTCCATTTGAAAAAACCGAAGATATCCAAAGGTTTATGGACTATGTTCAATCTATTGACAGAAAAAACGGCTTTGAAATGTTTCTGAAAAACGGTCTTACCTGTAAAGTATTAAAAAAACCACTTAAAAAAAAGCATATACTACTCTGTTTTAATGATATTTCTGAAATTGCGGCGGCAGAGAGAGCTCTTAACAATCAAAATTCTGAGCTGTTGGAGACAAATCATAGACTCGATACTATGGCTCAGAAAACCAGAGAGCTTGCTATTGCAAAAACAAAAGCAAGTATAGCTCAAAACATGCACGACATACTTGGACACAGCCTCACAGTTGTAATTGGCACGGCTGAGTTAGCTGCCGTTGATACCGAAATGAAAACCGCAAACCAAAAGTTAAATCAGATTTGTGAGTTACTTGCCAGCGGTCTGAATGACCTGAAGAATACTTTTATTGGTAAAGATATGGACTGGGGTCAAACATCCCTGACAAAAGCAATATCACATCTTCGTAATCAGAATATTGAGGTGGATTTTGTGTTCCAGGGTGAAACCTATGAACTAAACAGCCCGCAAACAGAGGCTATATTCCGGCTTTGCCAGGAGGCTGTCACAAATTCCATCAAGCATGGCAGAGCAAAGACAATTCACATAATCCTTCGTTTCAAACCACAAAAGGTAGAAGTTTTTGCCATTGATAACGGATCAGGTTGCCATGAGATTGTTAAGAATCATGGCCTTACAGGAATTGAATCAAGATTTGCCGAGCTTTTTGGAAAAGTCAGATTTATATCCGATGGGGAAAATGGATTTACAATTCATGCAGTGATACCACGGAGCATCCCAGCCTGATTATATAGTCTGCCGGTATATAAAAATTAAATAATCTGGTTTTTTATAGCGAAAACAGTTATTTCAGTACGATCAGAAAGACCTGTCATGCTTAATATCTTTGATACTCTGTTTTTAACAGTGCCTTCGCTGTAGCATATAAGGTGGGCTATATCCTTATTTGTTTTACCCTCTGCAATTTGCTTCATTATTATTATATCAACCGGATCAAAGACAATATCGCCAAACTCAACCTTTTCAGATGAGTAATTAGTAATCATTCCTTTTGTTGAAAGCATCATGGAATATACGCTGCTGTGGAACATTACAATATCGTTATAAATGCACTTAACAGCCATTAAAAGGATATCAGGCTTCATGTCCTTCACAAGGTATCCATCAGCTCCTGATTGACAGGCTGCCTTAATGTTTTCCAAATTTTCGAAGGTAGTAAGCATAGCCACTTTGGTTTGGGGAAGAGCTGCCTTGATTTCTTTTAAGGCTTCCATGCCGTTTTTGCAAGGCATCTGGATATCCATCAGCACGACATCCGGCTTATGCTGTAAAGCCAGCATTATGGCCTCATCACCACTTGAAGCGGAAGCAACGATTTCCAGCTCATCATCTTTTTTTAGCATACTCTCAAGCATTGCCCGAAATAACAGCTGATCGTCAGCAACCATAATCCGTATCATATTTTACCTGCCTTCTTCGCTGGAAATCCTGCGTATGGAATTTCTTACATCTTTATATACATCTCTAAGCTTATCAGCTACATGTCTGATATCATTCTGGTAATCAAATATTTCAACATAGGATTTTTTTTGAATACTATGTACATGGTCGATTGCCTTTTCAATATTACTAATCAACTCAATCTGAACCTGTTCCATGAGCTTGAGTCTCTCTTTTTCCATCTCCAGTATATTTGCAATTTTAACATATTTTGAAAGCTTCAGGTTAGCTTCCTCAAGATATTCGATGCGGTTTTTGATCTGCTGTTCGGAATTTTTCTTTTCAGTAATGTCATGCATGACTATTGTCGTTCCGAGACGACTGTTTCCGCTTACAACAGGTGAACCAGTCAGAATATAGGTTTTATTATTCTCACAAAAATTGATTTCAAACTTCTCTTTACCACCCATTTTAAACAGTCCAGGCTCAAGGTTTTTAAGGCTGGTATTCTGTGTTTTTTGACGGAGTTTTTCAATAAGCTCATCAATTGTTTTGCAATTATCACCAAGAAGGGCTTCAAGTATATCCGGATGGTTGATTTCAGTTATAATACCCATGTAATCAACTATGATAGCCAGATCATCTATGGATGAATAAACAGTCTTCAGGTCATGGGACCAGTGAAAATGTGGAGACACCTTATCTTTCATGAAGAGAAGGGCGAAAATTGGAATTGTCGCTAAAAGAAGACATGCTATAATTGATATGGTGCCTGTTTTTCTATAATAAGACTCAAAAGGCAAATCCAATATGACCAGATCCATCAAATAACAGAAAATGCCTGCAAAACCAAAAAATGAAGCAACGTGAAATAATCCGGCCGGCTTGTTGATTTTCTTCCGGATGGAAAAAAAGATGTTCACAGCCAACAAGGCAAACAGTATGGAGAGCAGAATAAAGGCTTTAATTATTATATCCGGTTCTAATACCCGCAATCTATCACTCCTTCATATAATCTATTATGCATAAGCGGTTATATTTAATCAAGATGGATAATAAATAAAACTGGACACGCATTTTTTTATATGATAACATATTCTTAATTGAATACCGACCTTTTAATTAGTCCCGCGAGGCTGGAAGGGTTATTGTATATTAATTCCTGTTGAAGTATATTAATGTTTGAATATACATGCTTCCTGCCAAAAAGGCTGGAGGCATTTTTGTTTTAGCAAATATTGAGGAGGCGATATAATTTGGACAAGGCCGAAATAATGGACGAAAGTGGCATTTTCAGAGCTGTTACAAGGATAGCGCACGAAATCATTGAAAAAAACAAGGGTATCGATAATCTGGTCCTTATAGGAATCCAGAGAAGGGGAGTACCTCTTGCGAAGATGATTGCACAAAAAATATTCGAGGTCGAAGGCAAGCAGGTTCCCGTCGGGATACTGGACATAACATTTTACAGGGACGATCTCAGCCTGATGAATGAACATCCTGTGGTAAACGGCACAGAGATAAACTTCTCCATCAATGACAAGCTCATTGTACTTGTGGATGATGTCCTTTTCACAGGCAGGACCGTCAGAGCGGCAATCGACGCGATCATGGACATCGGAAGGCCCAAAATGGTCCAGCTGGCCATACTCATCGACAGAGGTCACCGCGAATTACCCATTCGGGCTGACTACGTCGGCAAGAATGTCCCAACTTCCAGAAATGAAATCATTAACGTCCGTGTAATGGGTATCGACAATGTCAATGCCGTTACCATAAACGACATTGAAAGAGGCCAGGTGCACTAACATTCCAGTATAAGTATAACAGGAGGGACAGATGAATCTTAAATCAAAGGATTTACTAGGGCTCAGGGATTTGTCCGCAGAAGAGATCGAATACATTCTCGAAACGGCTAAAACAATGAAATATGTCCTGACCACCAATAACAAGAAAACCCCCCACCTACAGGGAAAATCAATAATAACCCTGTTCTATGAAAATAGTACCAGAACACGGCTGTCCTTCGAACTCGCATCAAAATACATGAGCGCCAGTGCAGCCAATATATCCGCTTCAAGCAGCAGTGTGTCCAAAGGGGAGAATCTCATCGACACAGCCCGAACTATTGACATGATGGGCACAGATGTCCTGGTTATAAGGCATCCGATGTCAGGAGCTCCACACCTTGTCGCGAAAAATATAAAAGCCTCTGTTATCAACGCGGGAGACGGTATGAATGAGCATCCTACTCAAGCACTTCTGGACATGCTGACTATCATGGAAAAGAAGGGCAGCATAAAGGGCCTGAAGGTAGCAATAATAGGTGATGTTTACCACAGCAGAGTTGCAAGGAGCAATATCTGGGGTCTCACAAAACTTGGAGCCGAGGTCAGTGTTGCAGGTCCAGCGACTATGATGCCTCCCGGCCTTGAAAAAGCAGGAGTGAAGGTGTTCAACACCATCCAGGAAGCCCTCATTGACGCTGATGTTGTAATGGCCTTGCGTATACAGCTTGAAAGACAGAAGGCCGGCTTGTTCCCAACAGTAAGGGAATATTCTAAGTTTTTCGGACTCGATGACAAGAGACTGCTGCTGGCCAGGGAAGATGCCCTTGTTATGCATCCAGGCCCAATGAACAGGGGGATTGAATTATCGAGCCAGGTTGCCGATTGTGAACAGTCGGTGATAGATGAACAGGTTACGAACGGCGTAGCGGTAAGAATGGCTTTGTTATACCTTTTGACCAGGAGGGGCGGAAATGAGACTACTAATTAAAAACGGCCATGTTATTGATCCAAAATCAGGCAGGGACGGATTATTCGACATTCTCATAGAGAATGGAAAGATTGAAGACATAGGTAACGATTATAATGATATAAGTAATTGCGACATAATAGATGCTAAGGGGAAATATGTATTGCCGGGCTTTGTGGATGCGCATTGCCACCTTAGGGATCCAGGCCAGGAATACAAGGAAGATATTGAGTCGGGTACCATGAGCGCTGCAAAAGGCGGCTTCACATCAATAGCGTGCATGCCCAACACCACTCCGATCATAGACAATGAGGCGGTGGTAAAATATATCCTGAGCAAGGCGGCACAGGAAGGGTATGTAAATGTTTATCCCATCGGTGCCATATCAAAGGGACAGAAAGGTGAAGAACTGGCTGAGATCGGCGATCTCAAGTTCGCAGGCGCTGTTGCCATTTCCGATGACGGAAAGCCTGTAAAGAATTCTTCGCTGATGAAAAAGGCTTTGCAGTATGCTTCAATGTTCGATATGACTGTGATATCCCACTGCGAGGATACCGAGCTTTCCGATGAAGGAGTCATGAATGAGGGTTACCAGTCTACAGTCCTGGGCCTTAAAGGAATACCTTCCGCAGCTGAGGAGATAGTGGTGGCACGTGATATAATCCTGGCCGAGTATTTAAATGCACCGATACACATAGCTCATGTAAGCACGGCCCTTTCGGTAGATCTCATACGGAGTGCAAAGAAAAGAGGCGTAAGGGTCACCTGTGAAACCTGTCCTCACTACTTCACGCTGACAGAGGAGGCTTGTAACGGTTATAACACATTGGCCAAGGTGAACCCGCCTCTAAGAACAAAGGCAGATGTAGATGCCATAATAGAAGGTCTGAGAGATGGCACCATAGATATAATTGCCACCGACCATGCACCACATCATAACGACGAGAAAAACGTGGAATTCGCAATTGCATCAAATGGAATTTCCGGTTTTGAAACAGCCATCCCACTTGCAGTGACATATCTGGTTAAATCAGGAGTCCTGACCATGGCTGAGCTGGTTAAAAAGATGTGCGTCATTCCATCGGAAATACTGTGCATCAACAAGGGCACCATCGAAAAGGGAAGGTCTGCAGACATTACTATATTGGATATTGATGAGTTAGTTAAGATTGAAGTGCAGAAATTCCTTTCAAAAGGAAAAAATTCACCATATGACGGTTGGGAGCTATACGGCTCTGTATGCTACACAATAGTTGAAGGTACCATCGTTGTAAGAGAAAAGATTCTACTCTGATCTCTGATACTTCGATACATCGCACATGAAAAAGGAGCATTGTAATGTTTATAGACAGATTAATCGCCAAAATCATCGAAAAGAACAATCCGACCGTAGTCGGGCTTGACCCGAAACTGGATTATGTGCCGGCATCATTAATAGACATGGCTTTCAAGCAATACGGAGAGAGTCTGGAAGGTGCGGCATCTGCCATATTGACCTTTAACAAAGCATTGATTGACACCCTTGCAGATGTTGTACCGGCAGTGAAACCCCAGCTTGCATATTATGAAATGTATGGAGTGGCAGGTGTAAAGGCTTTTTATGAAACCGTTTCATATGCAAAATCAAAAGGGTTGATAGTAATAGCAGATGGTAAAAGGAATGACATAGGTAGTACAGCGGAGGCCTATTCTACGGCTTTCCTCGGGCGCACCTCCATTACAGGCGGTAAAACAGAAGCTGCCTTCGACGCTGATGCCCTGACTGTGAATCCATACCTTGGCATCGACGGTATCAAGCCTTTCATAGAGGATTGTAAAAAGTACGACAAAGGAATATTCATACTTGTAAAGACCTCAAATAAATCCTCCGGCCAGCTTCAGGACCTCCTTACAAGTCAAAGTAAAAGCATTTATGAAATTGTGGCGCAGTATGTAGAGGACTGGGGAAAGAACATCACCGGGGAACATGGATACAGCAGTGTAGGCGCAGTAGTTGGAGCCACTTACCCCAATCAGGCGAAGATACTCAGGAGCATTATGAAAAAGGCTTATATCCTTGTACCGGGATACGGCGCACAAGGGGGTTCCGCAATGGATGCGTCCCACAACTTCAACAGGGATGGTCTGGGAGCGATCATAAACGCTTCCAGGAGTATTATGTGTGCCTGGCAGGCTGAAAGCTGGAAAGACAAATATGGCGAAGGTGACTATGCAATGGCAGCAAGGGCTGAGGCCATAAGAATGAAAGATGATATAAATGGCGCAATTGGCAGAAAATAATTGTGGAAACCGAAATCAGCGCTTTTGAGTGATATATAAAGAAGGAGTGGTTTAATGAAGGCTTTTTTAGCCTTGGAGGATGGAACGGTTTTTGAAGGCGTAAGTTTTGGGGCTGAAGGTGCCATGGTTGGAGAGGTGGTCTTCAATACAGGTATGACAGGTTATCAGGAGGTCCTTACCGATCCCTCCTATTGCGGACAGATTGTCACGATGACTTATCCCCTTATAGGAAACTATGGAGTCAACCCTGAGGATATTGAATCGGCGAAGCCACAGGTTAAGGGCTTTGTCGTCAGAGAGATATGCAGGACTCCAAGTAACTGGAGGTCAATTGAGACCCTGGATGATTATCTTAAAAGATATTCGATAATCGGAATCGAGGGTATTGATACCCGCGCGCTTACAAGGATACTCAGAGACAAGGGGACTATGAAGGGTATGATATACACTGGTGAAAGCTATTCACCTGATGAATGGCTGCCCAGGATAATGTCCTACAGGATAACCGATCCGGTAGAACAGGTAACGACTAAAAATGTGGTGCATCATGATGGGAAGGGACTGAGAGTCGCACTTCTTGATTACGGAATAAAAACAAACATAATACGCTCACTCATAAACAGGGGTTGTGATGTACATGTTTTTCCTGCATCGGCTACTCCTACAGAGATATTGGCAATAAATCCGGACGGTATCATGCTGTCAAACGGGCCTGGCGATCCTAAAGACTGTAGATTCCAGATAGATACAATCAAAAAACTCCTTGGAATCAAGCCGATTTTCGGCATATGCCTTGGACACCAGCTCACTGCCCTTGCCAACGGTGCAGACACCGAAAGGCTGAAATACGGTCACCGGGGCTGTAACCATCCGGTAAAGGACGTTTCCAGGGATCTGACTTATATAACATCTCAGAACCATGGTTACACGATTATAGAAGAAAGCCTCGACAAATCGAGGATGGAAGTCAGCCACAGGAACATGAACGATGGAACAATCGAGGGCATCAGGTACAAGGATATGCCAGTTTTCACAGTGCAGTTCCACCCCGAAGCTTCGCCTGGTCCAGCTGATACTGCATATCTTTTTGACCGCTTCATGAATTTGATGGAGAAATACAGTGAAAACACCATAGGAAGCAATAAATCTGCAAGCGAAGGGGATCAAGGAGGTAGCGATGCCAAGACGTAATGATGTAAGAAAGGTAATGGTCATAGGTTCCGGTCCCATTATAATCGGCCAGGCCGCAGAATTTGACTACGCCGGAACTCAGGCTTGCCGTGCCCTCAGGGAAGAAGGCCTGGAAGTGGTACTTGTCAACAGCAACCCGGCAACGATAATGACTGACACAAACATTGCGGACAAGGTTTATATCGAACCGTTAAATGTTGAAACTATAAAAAAGATTATAATCAAGGAAAAACCGGACAGCCTGCTACCAACGCTGGGTGGACAAACAGGCCTCAACCTTGCCATGGAGCTTGCCGAATCAGGCTTCCTGACGGAGCAAGGTGTAAAAATGCTGGGCACTAAAACCGAAACCATAAAAATGGCTGAAGACAGGCAGGCATTTAAAGATACCATGGAAAGAATTGGGGAACCGTGTATAGCCAGCAAGGTAGTAACCACCCTGGAGGATGCACTCTCCTTTGCAGAGGAGATAGGATATCCTGTAATCGTACGTCCTGCTTATACCCTTGGTGGCACAGGTGGAGGAATAGCCGACACTGAAGCAAAGCTGGCAGAAATTACAGTCAACGGACTAAGACTCAGCAGGGTGGGTCAGGTACTCATTGAAAAATGCATATCCGGCTGGAAAGAGATAGAATATGAAGTGATGCGCGACAGCAAAGGCAATGTTATTACGGTATGTAACATGGAAAACATTGACCCTGTCGGCGTCCACACCGGCGACAGTATAGTTGTGGCTCCTTCGCAGACACTTTCAGATAAAGAGTACCAGATGCTTCGGACGGCTTCCCTTAAAATAATATCCGCTCTTGGAATAGAAGGAGGCTGCAATGTACAGTATGCACTGCATCCTACAAGCTTTGAGTATGGAGTCATAGAAGTCAATCCGAGGGTCAGCCGCTCATCTGCGCTGGCATCAAAAGCAACCGGTTACCCAATAGCCAAGGTTGCTACAAAGATAGCAATAGGATATGGCCTCGACGAGATACTAAACACTGTCACCGGCAAGACCTATGCCTGTTTTGAGCCAACCCTGGATTACGTAGTCGTAAAAATCCCGAAATGGCCCTTTGACAAGTTCGTTAAGGCAAAAAGGACCCTTGGAACGCAGATGAAGGCAACGGGCGAGGTCATGGCAATCAGCAGCTCCTTTGAAGCCGCACTGATGAAAGCCATCAGGTCACTGGAGCTTGGGTTGTTTACCCTTGAACAGGATATATACAAGAACTTCAATACTGAAACCATAATCAAAAAGCTTTCGGACATAAATGACGAAAGGATATTCGTCATCGCAGAAGCTCTGCGAAGAGGTGTCTCCATAGAAGAAATCAACGATATAACCAAGATAGACGATTTCTTCATAAGCAAGATAAGAGAACTCGTATTGATGGAGGAAAAGCTCAAAATCACGAGATACGACGACCTGTCGCCTGCAATCCTTAAGAAGGCCAAAAAGATGGGCTTTACGGATGCAGTGATTGCTAAATATATTGGAAGCAATAAAAAGGCAGTCAAGCAGCATCGGGAAGTCAACGGAATCAGGCCCACTTACAAGATGGTTGATACGTGTGCAGCTGAATTCGAGGCTGCAACACCATATTACTATTCTACATGGGACAACCATTCAGAGGTCAGGGAATCGGACAGAAAAAAGGTTCTCGTCATCGGCTCCGGCCCCATAAGGATTGGACAGGGAATAGAGTTTGACTACTGTTCGGTACACTCTGTCTGGGCGCTCAGGGAGGAAGGCTATGAAACCATCATTGCCAACAACAACCCCGAAACAGTCAGCACCGACTTCGACACCTCAGACAGGCTGTATTTCGAGCCTCTTACCGATGAAGACGTAGAGAACATTGTTGAAGCGGAAAAGCCTGTAGGTGCTATCGTACAATTTGGCGGGCAGACAGCTATAAAGCTGACCAAGGCGCTCAGCGAGATGGGTGTAAGGATATTCGGCACCGATGCAAGAAACGTAGACGCCGCAGAGGACAGGGAGAAGTTTGACATGATCCTCGAAGAAACGGGCATACCGAGACCAAAGGGGAAAATGGTCTTCACGCTGGAGCAGGCCCTCGAAGCTGCTAACGAACTTATTTACCCGGTTCTTGTGAGGCCATCCTATGTTCTTGGTGGACAAGGTATGGAAATAGCTTACAGTGACTATGACATAACCGAGTTCATGGAGATTATTAACAGGACAAAGCAGGAGCATCCCATACTGGTGGACAAATATATGATGGGCAAGGAGATTGAGGTTGATGCCATATGCGATGGCGAAGATATTCTGATACCTGGAATAATGGAGCATCTCGAGAGGGCTGGTGTCCACTCGGGTGACAGCATATCGGTTTATCCTCCGCAGACCTTGAGCAAGCGGACGAGAGAAACCATTATAGACTATACCTACAGGCTGGCTAAAGCACTTAAAATCATCGGCATGATCAACATACAATATGTCCTGTACAATGATGACGTTTATGTTATAGAAGTGAATCCCCGGTCCAGCAGAACTGTACCTTATATCAGCAAGGTCACGGGGATTCCCATGGTCAACATAGCAACAAAGCTGATGATGGGCAGGAAGCTGAAGGAGTTCAAATTTGGCACAGGTCTTTACAAGGAATCCGACTACATTGCCATCAAGGTTCCTGTCTTCTCTTTTGAGAAACTGCATAATGTTGATACCAGCCTGGGCCCGGAAATGAAATCTACCGGTGAAGTTCTGGGTATCGGAAAATCCTTCTATGAAGCACTTTACAAAGGGATCGTGGCCTCTGGAATAAAGCTGCCGGAAAATGGCGGAGGCATACTTATGACGGTCAGAGACAGTGACAAACCTGAACTGCTGACACTGGCGGAGGATTTCGAAAAACTGGGCTTTGAGCTCTGGGCAACAGGAAAGACCGCGAACATGCTTAACAGGTATGGTATAGCGACAAATGCAGTAAAAAAACTGGGCGAGGGATCTCCCGACATACTCGACTTCATTCAGTCGGGTAGGATAAAAATGGTCATCAACACTGCAACAAAAGGCCGGGAACCCGAGCGCGACGGCTTCAAAATCAGGAGGAAGGCAGTTGAAATGTCCATACCATGCCTGACCTCTCTGGATACGGCCAAAGCCGTGCTGAGCTGCATCAAGTTGAAAAATATGGAAAGAGAGCTTGATGTAATAGATCTGAGCGTATTTGGATGATTTGAGTCCGATACGACACAAATCACTTGAAATAATTTATTTTATTTTTTGAAAGTGCAGGTGTTCACATGCCCAAAGTTTTAAATGAGAGAATTATCAGGATGGAAAACCCGACTGCCGACATATTCAGGATGACGGTGAGTTCTCCTTTTTTGTCCGCCGAGTCCAAACCTGGTCAGTTTCTGAATATTAAATGCTCTGAAGGTTTAACACCATTGTTGAGAAGACCACTAAGCATTTGTGATGTCGACAGAGAAAACTGCACAGTGGATATTGTTTTTCAGGTCAAAGGTGAGGGAACAATGCTCATTTCACGAAAGAAAGTGGGCGAAAACATCGATGTTATGGGGCCGCTGGGTAAACCCTTCGAAATGGGTTATAAATTCCCAAGGATAGCAGTAGTCGGAGGTGGAATCGGTACCTTCCCTTTGCTGTTCCTGCTTAAGGAAAGCGATGCTATCGTCAAAAGGACTTATCTCGGTTTCAGGAGTACAGACTGTATAAGCCTCGAAAATGAATTCAGGGAAGCCTCTAACAGCCTGGCCATATCTACCGACGACGGAAGTAATGGACAACCCGGATTTGTTACCGACCTGTTTGAAAAGGATATTAATAATTCAAGACCTGATATGATATACGCATGTGGTCCTCAGAGCATGTTGAAAAAGATTGCATCCATAGCTGAAAAGCATGGAATTCCGTGCCAGATATCTCTTGAAGAGCGAATGGGCTGCGGTATTGGCGCATGCCTTGTATGTGCATGCAAAACCAGGCGTACGGATGGCGATAATGAACTGCAATATAGTCATGTATGCAAGGATGGTCCTGTATTTTGGAGTAAGGATGTAATTTTCGATTAACACTATCCTGATAAGGAGAAAGATATTAATGAAACAAATCGATTTATCAGTCAATATAGCGGGCTTAAAGCTGAAAAATCCCGTGATAGCTGCATCAGGTACCTTTGGATTCGGCAGGGAGTTTGCCGATTACATGGACTTGAACCTGCTTGGCGGAATATCCGTTAAGGGTCTTACATTACAGCCCAGAGCCGGTAATAAACCTCCCCGGATTGCGGAAACGCCCGCCGGTATATTGAACAGTGTAGGCTTACAGAATCCTGGCGTACAGTCCTTTATAAAAAATGAGATCCCTTTCCTTCGCCGCTTCGATACTGCTATAATCGCCAATATCGCAGGCAGTACACTCGAAGATTACCGGTGTATGGCCGAAGTATTGACGGATGCTGATATCGACGCAATAGAGCTTAATGTATCCTGCCCCAATGTCAAGGCAGGAGGTATTGCATTCGGTAATACTACTGCTGGAATTTCTGAAGTGGTCAAGCTTGTTAAGCCATATTGCCGAAAACCGCTTATTGTAAAACTGACGCCAAATGTAACCAGCGTAGCCGAAATCGCAAAAGCTGCCGAAGCTTCAGGTGCTGATGCACTTTCGCTTATCAATACCATACTCGGCATGGCAATCGATATCAACACCAGGCGGCCATTATTGGCCAACAACTTTGGCGGATTATCAGGCCCCGCTGTAAAACCAGTTGCGGTGAGAATGGTATATGAAACTGCCAAAGCGGTTAATATACCTGTAATAGGTATGGGTGGCATATCGAGTGGAAATGATGCCGTAGAATTCATGCTTGCTGGTGCAAGTGCAGTAATGGTAGGCACTGCTGGGTTTGTAACACCAGATGTTTTCGGAAACATTGTTGAAGGTATAGACAGATATCTTAGTGCAAACAACTATTCAAATATTTATGATATAATAGGAAAAGTTCAGTTGAATTGACGAATAAAATAAACAAATTCAACTGATATAAAAACATCTTATTGAATAAAGGGTAAATAAATGAAAACAAGATTAATACTCGTAAGGCATGCAGAAGCAGAAGGAAACTTTAAAAGGCTTTTTCAGGGCTGGACTGACGGGGAACTGACCGAAAAAGGCCATCTTCAGGCAGAGAGAGTTGCCTCAAGACTTAAAGATATTGATATAGACGTCATTTATTCAAGCAGCCTTAAAAGGACCATGGACACTGCTTCATATACTTCTGAAATCAAGGGATTGACCATAAAGGCCACAGATAAGCTCCGTGAAATAAACGGTGGTGATTGGGAAAACGAGCCATGGAATCTGCTTTCATCTAAATGGCCTGAAGAATATGAATGTTGGGAGAAAACACCCCATATCCATAAAATGCCCAACGGCGAATCGATGGCAGAGTTTTATCATCGGTTGGTCCTCGAACTGGAGAGCATCCTTGAGGACAATAAAGGCAGAAACGTATGCATTTTCACACATGGAACAGCTATAAGAGCCTTGCTTTGCTACATCAAAGGCTGCACTCTCGATGAGATGATGAATGTGCAATGGTGCGACAATACAGCCCTCACCATAGCTGATTACGAGAGTGGTAAATTCAATCTGCTCCTTGAGGGAGACGCCGAACATCTGGGTGAAGACCTTGGTACAATAATCAATCAGGATTGGTGGCAGGAATTTTTAAAAAGTATCGGAAAACAGGAGGAATGATGATGGATGACAAGCTTCTGAATTGGCTGTTTGAAACCGACGCAGTCAGAGTATGCCCTGAGGACAAACCGTTCTGGTACACATCAGGTACAATCGGACCCTACTACATAAATACGCACTTCCTTTACGGGAGTGAGACCAAGGCCGAAGAACTGCTGAAAAGCATAGACATTTACAAGGAGGACAAGCTTGAATGCCCTTCTAAAGTTCTTTGGAAGGTACGGCGCAACTATGAGGAAGACTCTGTATTCAAAGGGCTTATGGATGAAATGATCTCCTTCATAAAATCCAACATAGATACCGAAAAAGTTAATTATATCTCCGGTGGGGAGCGCAGGGACTGGTTTTTCTCAGCCCTTGCCGCTGAAATGCTGGATAAACCACATATCACAATTTACAAGGACATGTCCGCAGTTATATCATACAAGGGTGAGACCAATGATGCCGACAATATAAAGGGAGGCAGTGTGCTTCATATTGCAGACCTTATCACCGAAGCCTCAAGCTACGAAAGGGCATGGATCCCTGCAATCCGGAACCTCAAAGGTAACATGCTGTGGAGTGTCGTGGTGGTAGACAGGAAACAGGGTGGGGAAGAGCTTCTCAACAAATACGGCATAGCATCCCATGCAATGGTTTCAATAGACGCCAATCTTTTCAGCAAAGCTTTCGAAAAGGGTCTTATTAATAAAGGCCAGCTGAATATGCTACTAAAGTATTCTGAAAATCCTAGACAATCCATGAAGGAATTCCTCGGAATGCATCCCGGTTTTCTGGAGGATGCCCTTAACTCTGACGATAAAACCAGGGAGAGAGCAAAGATGTGCATTGATAAAGGCATTTATATGTAGTTTTCATTGTAGTCCTTAAGAAAACATTATGCTATAATTGCTCTTAGCAGCAATTATGGAAGTATGATGTGCTATGGAGGAACCAGTGGGCAAAAGAGAAACAGTTCATATCTCCCGTGAAGAAATGGACAGGCAGAAGGAATTTTCAACCCTCGTCAAAAAACAACATCACGGAAAAACAATGAAATACTGCATAAACACCTTTGGTTGCCAGATGAATGAAAATGATTCGGAAAAGCTGGCAGGTATGCTCGAAGATATGGGATATACCGAATCATCCAAAACGGAAGAATGCGATCTTATAATATATAACACCTGCTGTGTCAGGGAAAATGCCGAACTTAAGGTATATGGGCATCTGGGTGCACTAAAGAAGCTTAAGGAAACAAAACCCGGTCTGATTATAGCCGTTTGTGGATGCATGATGCAGCAAAACGATGTTGTGGAACATATCAGAAAGAAATACAGGCATGTCGGACTTGTATTCGGCACACACAATCAATACAGGTTTCCCGAGATGCTTCACAATGTCATTGAAACTGATGAAAGAGTTCTCGAAATACAGGAGATTTCAGGTTCCATAGCTGAAGGTGTGCCAATTTCGAGAAAAGAAGGCATCAAGGCATGGGTAACGATAATGTATGGTTGCGATAATTTCTGCTCCTACTGCATCGTACCTTATGTCAGAGGCAGGGAAAGAAGCCGGACAGTTACTGATATTTCAAATGAGGTAACAGAACTTGGACATGCAGGTTTCAGGGAAATCACCCTGTTGGGCCAGAATGTCAATTCGTATGATCAGGGCTTTCCGGATTTGTTACGCCACTTGAATAAAGCTGATAACGGTATTGAGAGGGTACGCTTCATGACCTCCCACCCGAAGGATCTCTCCGATGATTTGATCAATGCCATGTCGGAAGGCGGGAAGATGTGTGAATACCTCCATTTGCCTATTCAATCAGGCAGTAACAGGATTCTTGGCCTTATGAACCGTAAATATTCGAGAGAACACTATATTGAACTTATAGACAGGATCAGGAACACCATCCCCGGTATAGCGCTCACCACCGATATAATAGTCGGTTTTCCAGGGGAAACTGAAGAAGACTTTGAAGAAACTCTCAGCCTGATGGACGAGGTACGTTTCGACTCTGCATATACCTTCCTTTATTCAAAACGCACCGGGACACCTGCCGCGGCAATTCAGGACCAGGTAAGCGAGGAAGTCAAGAATAACCGCTTTGGAAGGCTTATAGCCCTTCAGAACAGGATCGGCAAGGAAATCAATGAGGAACTTGAAGGTCAGGAACTGGAGGTTTTGGTAGAGGGTCTCAGTAAAAACAGCGTCAGTACTTATACAGGAAGGACGCGCACCAACAAAATAGTGAATTTTAAAGGCCATAAGGACATGATAGGGAAACTTATAACCGTGAAGATTGAGGAGATACAGACCTGGTCACTTTCCGGAAGGGTACTTTGAAAAATATAAAATTAACAGGAGGATGCAGCATATGACAACTGCAGAGATTCTTAGCAAGGCAAAGGAATTAGGAGAGTTTATCGCTGAATCAGCTGAAGTGAAGAAACTGATAGCAACCCAGGAAGTACTGGCAGTTGATGCTGTGGCACAGGGTCTGTTGGACGAGTATAATGAACTTCAGCAGAATTACCAGAGTGCATATCAACTTAGAGATGAGGCAACAATGGGCAACCTCAGGGAAGTAATGAAAGTCAAATCGGAAGTATTTGGTACAAATGAATCAATAAGCAAGTATGCAACGGCTAAAGAAGAACTGGACAAACTCATTACTCAGGTCAACAATGTCATTTCCTTTCATATGAGCGGTGGTGTTGAAGGTTATGATGAAAGCGAAGGCTGCGACAGTTGTGGCAGCGGTGGTTGTGGCAGCAGCGGCGATGGCGGCGGCGGATGCGGATGTGGCTGCGGCTGCTGATCAGACAGCAGAAATAAATGATTGGCAATATGCTTTTGGAAACATATAAATAACTTCAATGTGAGGTCCTCCGAATGGCGGCAATAACTCCGATGATGCAGCAGTACATCGATATCAAGGAGCAATATAAGGATTGCATCCTTTTTTTCCGGCTGGGCGATTTTTATGAAATGTTCTTCAAGGATGCCGAAACTGCTTCTAAAGAACTTGAAATTACTCTCACCGGCAGGGATTGCGGCCAGGAGGAACGGGCCCCTATGTGTGGCATTCCATTCCATGCTGCTGATTCATACATAGCCAAACTTATCAGCAAAGGTTACAAGGTAGCTATTTGTGAGCAGGTCGAAGACCCTGCTCTGGCAAAAGGCCTTGTAAAACGTGACGTGATTCGGGTAGTTACCCCCGGTACAGTAACCGATGTATCCATGCTTGATGAAAAAAAGAACAATTATCTTGTTTGCTTATATAACAGGAATTCAACCTTCGGCCTTGCAGCAGTGGATCTTTCTACCGGAGAATTCTACTCAACAAGGATTGAAAAGGGAAATACACTCAACAAGCTGCTGGATGAGACGGCAAGGTATGCTCCTTCTGAAATAGTCGTAAACAGCACATTCTATAGCGATGTTGAAGTATTGGAGCTTTTTCGTGCACGCTTCAATTCCTATATCACCAATTTCGATGATGATTATTTTAATATGGATTCGGCCTACGCCAAGGTAGAAAGGAAGTTCAGTGCAGCAATACTGTCTGAATCGGTTCCTGCATCACCTGTATTTTCTGTAAATGCCTGCGGAGCACTTCTGGAATATCTGGAACAGACTCAAAAAGTCAGCCTGGACCACATACAAAACCTGAATCCATATGAAATCGAAGAGTACATGATTCTGGATATGTCAACCAGGCGCAATCTGGAACTTACCGAAACAATAAGGGACAAGTCCAGAAAAGGTACCCTTATCTGGGTACTGGACCGCACTATGACATCGATGGGCGGACGATACCTTCGTAAATGGATAGAACAGCCACTGGTAAATATCTATGACATAGAGGAACGGCTCCTTGCTGTTGCGGAACTCAAGGACAAGTTTATGATGCGTATGGAATTGAGGGAGCTGTTAAGGCGTGTATATGACATTGAACGCCTGATGGGCAAAGTCATCCTTGGCAGTGTGAATTGCAGGGACCTGATAGCCCTCAAAAACTCCATCGGGCAGGTACCATATATAAAAAATAGCCTCGTGAGCTGCTCATCAAGCCTTCTTGAAAAAATTGAAACGGATATGGACACGCTTGGGGACATATATCAATTGATTGAAAGATCAATAATTGAAGATCCGCCTGTCTCTGTCAAAGAGGGCTTAATAATCCGCGACGGTTACAACGAAGATGTTGACCGGTTACGAAAGGCTTCAACTGACGGCAAGGATTGGCTTGCAGCCCTGGAAGCCTCAGAAAGGGAAAAAACCGGAATAAAGAATCTGAAGATAGGTTTCAACAAGGTTTTCGGCTATTACCTTGAGGTCACCAGGTCATATTTCAACCTGGTTCCGCAGAATTACACAAGAAAGCAGACTCTGGCCAACTGTGAGAGGTTCATCACACAGGAACTCAAAGAGATGGAAGACACCATCCTCGGAGCTGAGGAGAAGGTGATGGCTCTTGAATATTCATTGTTCTGCGATATCAAAGAATCAATTGCAGCCGAAATCACAAGAATAAAGAAAACAGCCCGTTGTCTGGCTGAACTGGATGCACTCTGCTCATTATCAGAGGTTGCAGACAGAGAAGGCTATTCAATGCCTGAGGTATCTCTTAAGGGCCCAATCGAGATAGTTGACGGGCGTCATCCGGTGGTGGAAAAAATGCTTGAGAAATCAGCCTTTGTCCCAAATGATACACATCTTGATCTTGACGACAACAGGCTTTCGATAATTACAGGACCAAATATGGCAGGTAAATCAACCTATATGAGGCAGGTTGCCCTTATTGTCCTCATGGCACAGGTGGGAAGTTTTGTTCCTGCTGCTTCTGCAAAGATAGGAGTCGCCGACAGGATATTCACCAGAGTTGGGGCATCAGACGACCTTGCGGCAGGGCAGAGCACTTTCATGGTCGAAATGTCCGAAGTCGCAAACATAATCTCAAACGCAACCTCAAGAAGCCTTCTCATACTGGACGAGATAGGACGCGGTACAAGCACCTTCGACGGCCTGAGCATTGCTTGGGCGGTCATCGAATACATAAGCGACAGGGACAGGATAGGCAGCAGGACTCTTTTTGCAACCCATTACCATGAGCTCACTGAACTGGAAGGTAAAATAACCGGTATAAAGAACTATTGCGTTTCTGTAAAAGAGAAGGGTGAAGATATAATCTTCCTGCGTAAAATAATCCGTGGTGGTGCAGACGGCAGTTATGGAATCCAGGTTGCCCGTCTGGCAGGACTTCCTTCGGTCGTTTTGGACAGGGCAAGTGAAATTTTGTCCGAACTTGAGGAAGCTGATATAAGCAAAAAAGAACACAAACTTAGAAAAAATAAAATTCCCATTGAAGGTCAGATGGATATTTTCTCCTTCAGCTCACAGACGAAATACAGGAACGAAGTTATTGATGAGTTAAAAAAACACGATCTGACAGCTATCACGCCGCTCGAGGCATTGAACATCCTTAACGGACTCCAGCAGAAAATAAGGAAGGGTTGATATGGGCAGGATAATCATACTGGATGAAGGAACTACGAATAAAATAGCCGCCGGTGAAGTCATTGAAAAACCTGCATCTGTAATCAAAGAGTTGGTTGAGAACTCAATGGATTCCGGAGCAGGTATTATTTCCGTGGAAATCAGAAATGGCGGAATTACATATATTAAAATCAGTGACAACGGTTGCGGCATTTACGATGATGATGCAGAAATCGCCTTTGAACGCCATGCAACCAGTAAGATAAGGAATGCTTCAGATCTTGAGGGAATTACAAGCATGGGTTTCAGGGGAGAGGCATTGTCAAGTATCGCAGCCGTTTCTTCTGTTCAGCTTGTGTCGCGTGTTTCGGGCAATAATCAGGGCATAAATGTCAGCATCCGCGGAGGAAGAGTTGAGGATGTAAAGCCTGCAGGATGTCCTGTCGGCACTACAATAACTGTTAAAGATCTTTTTTACAATACACCTGCAAGATTCAAGTTCCTTAAGAAAGATTCCACCGAAGCAGGTTATATATCAGACATCATCAGCAGACTGGCACTCGGTAATCCGCATATATCCTTCAGTTTAACCAGCAACGGCTCATCCGTCCTTCAGACCCCGGGAAATTCAGACCAGCTGAGCACAATATTCAGCATTTATGGACGTGATACAGCAAAAGGTGTATATCCTGTAGATTACACAGAAGGAACAACAAGGTTGACAGGGTTTGTTGGAAAGCCTGAAATCGCTCGTTCAAACCGTAACCAGCAATCTGTTTTCGTAAACAGGAGATATGTCAGGAACAAAACAGTATCATCTGCTATAGATGCTGCCTATGGAACTTTTCTCATGAAGAACAAGTACGCTTTTGCAGTACTCAATATCGAATTGAATCCAATGTTGGTAGATATAAACGTACATCCTGCGAAAACCGAAGTTAAATTTGCAAATGAGCAGGATATTTTCAAAGCTGTATATAATGCCGTATATAAAGCACTGATTGAAAATTCGGGAATCAGGACCATAGGCTCGGAAATTCAGCAAAACAACCCGACATTTATATTTAATCCTGAAAGAAGAAAAGACGCAGAATCTGAGTATTCACAAACGTCAATACAGCAACCGATTGCCACACAGCCGATAACCATACAGCCCATTGTCATTAAGCCGATCACTACGCAGACAATCAATACGCAGTCGATCACTACACAACCTATTTCAATACAACCGATCACAACACAACCGATTACCAGACAACCTATATCAATACAACCGGCAGCCTGCAACCTACCACCGTCCTGCGACCAACCACCATCCTACAGTCAACCAGGAAATTTAAGACAATCGGAAGCTCTGGAACCATCTGGATCTGTAAAAAATCCGGAAGCTGTCATACAACATGAAATGTTCGCAGAAACCATAGCTGCCTACACACCTTCAGACCCATCGGTTATGCCCAGTAGCATACCTAAAGCTTCCGGCATATCACGCAAAAATGATAAATTCGATCCTGATTCATTTAGTTATATAGGGCAGGCTTTTTCAACGTTCCTCGTCCTGCAGGACTCAGAGTCCCTTATACTTGTCGACCAGCATGCTGCCCATGAACGAATATTGTATGAAAAGATAAAGAATGATCATCTGCTCCACACGATACCTTCACAGATGCTTCTGAGCGGCATAAGCATCGAACTTGCACCTCAGGAGATGCTCCTGCTTGATGCTGAAAAGAGCTTTTTCGTGGAACTTGGATTCGAATATGAAGTCTTTGGCAACAATTCAGTCCTGCTAAGATCCGTTCCTTCAGATACACAAGATAATGCAAAAGTCCTTTTCAGAGAGATACTCGATTTGTTGATATCAGGGAGCAGGCGGGATAAAGCACAAACCACCGACGAGGTTCTTTTCAGGATTGCGTGCAAGGCAGCAGTCAAAGCTAACAAAAAGCTTACTGAACAGGAGGTACGGCAATTGCTGCTTGACCTTATGAAAATGGAAAACCCGTTCACATGCCCTCACGGCAGACCTTCAATGTTCAAGGTTACAAGGCACGAGTTGGAGAAAATATTTAAAAGAATTGTATAAATGGATTATTAGCGGCAACAATTGGTATATATAAGAGCGTATACATAATTTATCAGGGGGTAAAAAGGGTCAATGGAGCCTGTTATTGTAATAGTAGGGCCTACGGCTTCAGGAAAGTCAGCGCTTGCAGTTGAACTTGCATCAAGGATCAATGGAGAAATAATTTCTGCTGATTCGATGCAGATATATCGTTATATGGATATCGGAACTGCCAAGCCGGCCAAGGAAGAAATGCGTGGAATTAAGCATTATATGATTGACGAGTTATCGCCGGATGAGGATTTCAGTGTTGCCCGTTTTCAGGAATCAGCCTTGAAATCCATAATGGAAATAACGGCAAAAGGCAGGCATCCCATTGTAGCAGGAGGAACCGGGCTATATGTCAATTCATTAGTATACAATATCAATTTTTCAGAAACTGAAGCTGATTGGGAACTCAGAGACAGCCTTAAATCAGAAGCCGTTGAAAAAGGCAACAAATACCTTCATGACAAGCTCAGGGAGATGGACCCGGAAGCTGCCGCACGGCTGCATGAAAATGATGTAAAAAGGATAATAAGGGCAATAGAGGTTTTTACTCAGACCAAAATGACAATTTCGCAGCATATTGATAATTCCAGACTAGTGCCACCACCATATAACTATATTGTATATGGGCTTAACATGGACAGGCAAAAACTATACAGGCGAATTGAAAACCGGATCGACCGGATGATGGATAATGGTCTTGTAGACGAAGTAAAGAAGCTGGTCGCACTTGGTTATGACAAAAATGCCGTAGCAATGCAGGGTCTTGGTTACAAAGAGATTCTCGCATTTATCAGAGGTGAGGCAACACTTGAAGAAGCGGTGGAAATACTGAAACGTGATACGAGGAGGTATGCCAAGCGACAGATTACATGGTTTAAGAGGATAGAAAACATCCATTGGATAGATATTGATGAAATTAGTGATTATACCGAAATCGCTAAAATAATGCAAGACTCTATTGCAACATCTGGAATATTCTTATAAAATATCAATAGTGAATATATGATGCTAGTGTTTGATATAGATAGAAGTACGGAATGGGATAAATCGATAGAAATTCGGGTAAGGAGGATGTCTGGGTGAACAAGACAAATATTAATTTGCAGGATGTATTTTTAAATCAGGTTAGAAAAGAACATATTGCTGTCACAATATACCTGACCAATGGTTTTCAGCTGAAAGGAATGGTTAAGGGTTTTGACAATTTTACAGTAGTACTGGATACTGACGGGAAACAGCAGCTGGTTTACAAGCATGCAATCTCGACAATCAGTCCTATGAAGACAGTGAACTTCATATTCAATGACAATACAAAAGAATTATAAAACTTGTACAAAAAATGCACAAAAAAAGAAGAGTTTGCTTTAAAAGCAGATTCTTCTTTTTAATTTTATTTCATTTTCATTTTAACTATCATTTAATTTAGTGATCCCTATAACCTTCTGAACACACCTATTACCTTGCCGAGGATCGACATATTATCCCTGACGATGATTGGAGAAAGATACTGATTTTGAGGCTGCAGTCTGATATGGTCCTTTTCCTTGTAAAATGTTTTTACAGTTGCTTCATCACCGAGTAAAGCAACTATAATATCGCCATTCAAAGCTGTTGATTGTTGTTTTACGAGGACAAGGTCCTTATCAAGTATGCCTGCTTCTATCATGCTGTCACCCTGTATCCGAAGCATAAAGGCAGTTGAGTTCTGTACATAGTCTACAGGAAGAGGAAATGTGTCTTCAATGTTTTCCACTGCAAGAATGGGAGATCCGGCTGTGACTTTTCCTATTATCGGCACATCGACCAGTTCCCTTCTATTATAATAATCTTTATTGTTATCGTACGAAGCCGGTTTTTTGCCCCCTACTACCCTCAACGCCCTTGGTTTCGTAGGATCTTTATTGATCATTCCGTTTTTTTCAAGCCTTTCGAGATAACTATGTACTGTCGATGTGGATTTAAATCCAACAGCACTACAAATCTCACGGACAGAAGGGGGATAGCCCTTTGATTCCACCTCGGAATTCACAAAGTCGAGAATTTGCTGTTGCTTATCTGAAAGTGATTTCTTTTGCATATCAAACACCTCACTCAGTAATATATGTCAATTATATCAAATCATTTTTGAAAGTCAAACAAATGTTCGTAAAATGTATTGACACAAGAACGCTTGTTCTATATAATTGACACATAGAACAAGTGTTCTCGATTTGGAGGTGCTGTAATGAATAAAAGATATGTACTTAAAAACAGAAGGCGATTTTTCACAATAGTTTTGGTGGTCACCTTATTGACTGCCTGTGTATTTGCAGGCACAGCCGCATATGGTTACGATGAACCGTCAAGTACAACTGTTACAGTAAAAGCAGGAGACACTCTTTGGAATATTGCAAAGGAATGCTATTCCAGCGGTGATGTAAGAAAACACATATACGATATCCAGCTTGCCAATAATCTTACGTCATGTAATATACATCCTGGAGATGAACTTCTCATTCCATAATCAAATTGAGGATTAAATATACTTTTATACTTTCAAATAAATGTGTCAAAAATACTTTATGTACGTTTCTCTATCAATCGTATTTGACAACCAATATCGATAAGAGTATCATAATAAACGAAAAAACGATATTGGGGGTCGGAAAATGGTATATCCGACAGTAGCATACATATTTGTGATTACAATTCTTATATATCTGCTTGGCACAGTACTTAGCCTGCTTTTTTTCAGGAATCAAAAAGCAGGCAGATATGCGGCGTTCACGTGTTCTTCATTGGCTGCGTTGTCGGGTATATTCCTTTCAATGGCGAAACTGGTTTCACACGACAGCAGCATAATAACAATTGACTTACCATCAAACATAACTTACCTTTCAATTAACTTTCGTCTGGACAATCTATCTGCGTTCTTTATTTTGCTAATATCTTTTCTTGTATTTTGTGTTTCAATATATTCCTTCGGTTATGTTGGCCACTATGAACATGAACACGATGGGAATGGCAGGAGAACATCTGTACTTGGAGCCCTGTTCAATTTGTTTGCGGCTTCGATGCTGCTTGTTGTAACATCCGGCCATTTGTTCCTGTTTCTTATCTTTTGGGAGATCATGTCCCTGGTATCGTATTTCCTTGTTATTTATGAGAGTGAAAAGCAGGAGGTTCAAAAAGCAGGCCTTCTTTACTTGATAATGACCCATATAGGCACAGCATTTATGACAGCAGGCTTCCTCCTGATGATGAAATATACAGGCACAGGCACTATTGACGCCATGAACGCAGCCTTAATACCCGGTTACATAAAGAATGTAATCTTTGTCCTGCTGCTCATTGGCTTTGGCACAAAAGCCGGAATTATACCACTTCATATTTGGCTGCCTCACGCACATCCGGCAGCTCCCAGCAATATATCCGCCTTGATGTCCGGCGTTATGATCAAGATGGCTATCTACGGAATAATAAGATTCATTATTGGAATCATGCAGCCGACCGATGCCTGGTGGGGGACTGTATTGCTCATCGTCGGTGCCGTATCAGCAATACTCGGTGTAGCCAATGCTCTTATGGAAAACAATATGAAACGTTTGCTTGCCTACAGCAGCATTGAAAATATTGGTATAATAATCATGGCTCTGGGCCTTGCAGTTTTCGCTTCAGCAAATGGGCAGCAGATGCTTTCTGTATTGTCCCTTACTGCCGCACTACTTCATACATTTAATCATTCGGCCTTTAAAGGACTACTTTTTATGGGTGCTGGAGCAGTACATATTGCCACCGGTACAAAAGACATCGAGAAGCTTGGTGGCCTTATCAAAAAGATGCCTTATACTTCGGTATTTATGCTAATTGGTACCATGTCCATTTCAGTGTTGCCGCCATTCAACGGATTTGTCGGAGAATGGCTGGCATACCAGGCGATGTTCATGGGAATAAGCGTATCCGAAGGACTGATGAAACTCGCCATACTCCTTGCAGTCGTAATACTTGCTCTCGCAGGTGCTCTTGCTGCTTACAGCTTTGTCAAGCTATATGGTATCTCATTCCTGGCCGTTCCAAGATCGGAGCATTCGGAAAAGGCTACCGAGGTAAGCCCATCAATGCTTTCAGCCATGGCATTGTTATCACTTGTTTGCATAGTTACCGGGATTTTTCCTGTATATATGATAAACCTTTTTGATCCAATTAATATTCAACTGTTCGGAACAGGCCTTACTGACAGCCTTACAGGTTATTCCAGCTTCATAACCTGTCCTCTGGTAATTAATGGAACATTCATATTTCCTTATGGCATGTTACTTGTCAGTTTGCTTCTGGTGGCCGTGCTTGCTCTTATTGTCGTTTCAGTTTCAGGCAAGGTTAGAACTAGGAAATATGGAACATGGGACTGTGGATACAGGAAGTTGGACTCAAAGATGCAATATACGTCCACAGGTTTCTCCAAACCTGTCATGATAGTGTTCAGGGGAATCTTCAGACCTCAGCGCGAGCTCCGGGTGGAGGAGGGGCATAATCCTTATTTCGTCAAGGAAGCAAAATATTTTGTTTCAACCAGGCCGTTATTTGAAAAGCACATATATACACCCATCGTCAGAAGTATTTTCGGCTTTGCAAGAAAGGCGAGGTTTCTTATACAAACAGGCAGCATCCATACTTATCTGCTATACATATTCGCTGCTATTTTGCTTATGTTCCTTTACTTTACTCTGAATATGGGCTGATAAATGAATTTGCAGGACAAAAAAATTTGTCGGGGAAACCGAAATAGTCGGGGAAATGAATAAAAAAGAGGTGCATGATGCTCGACCCGTTTTTGAAATTATTATTACAAATTGTCATAGTACTTATAATAGCGCCCTTCATCAGCGGACTGATAAAGAAGATGAAGGCTTTTATACAACACAGGCAGGGAGCCCCGGTTCTCCAGCTCTATTATGATTTGTTCAAGCTCTTCAGGAAAGACATGGTCATATCTGAAAACGCATCGTGGATATTCCATGTCGCTCCATACATTTATTTCATTTCCGTGGTTACGGCCTTCTCGTTTTTGCCTGTAGTACCGCAGCTGTTTTCTTTCAGCTTTGCAGGCGATGCAATTCTGGCCATATACCTGCTTGCAATGGGAAGGCTTTTCCTGACACTGGCAGGTTTAGATACAGGCAGCACTTTCGGTGGCATGGGTTCCAGCCGCGAGATGATGATTTCCTCTCTTATGGAGCCTTCGATGATCATAGTTATTTTCACACTTGGACTTAGTCCTTTGGTTGGATCAACCAACTTTACAGCAATTTTCTCAGGCTCTTCGGGGCTTGGTTTAGAAATCCTGAAACCTCATTATTTTCTGCTGCTGGCAGCAATCTTCATTGTCACGATAGCAGAAACTGCGAGGATACCTGTCGACGATCCCGCTACACACCTTGAGCTTACAATGGTGCATGAAGCCATGATACTTGAATATTCAGGCCGCTATCTTGCCTTGATGGAATATGGATCTGCCCTGAAACAGCTGTTTTTCATCACGATAATTGCGAATGTCTTTATGCCCTTCGGAGCTGTCGCGGGAGCGGAAAGCATAGTAGCAGGAATCCTGCTTTATATTCTTAAGGTACTGATAATAACCGTTGTGATAGGATTTATTGAAATAAACACAGTGAAACTTAGAATATTCAGTGTACCGAATCTTGCAGCCCTTTCTTTCATCCTGGCGATACTGGGCTTCATGTCGGCTTTTATATTGGGGGGTAAGTAATGGAATCTATAAATCCAATTTTGAATTTATTTTCTTTTTCAATATTAATATCGTCATTTCTGTTGGTTGCAAGTAAAAGACCAATGACTTACATAACGGTATTTCGCATCCAGTCAATTCTGCTTGCTGCTGTCGCCGCTGTCTTTAGCCTCTATTACATTTTAGCTGAGGGCAGGTTTGAGGGAGTTGTGATCATCTTCCTTATAACGGTTGCGCTTAAGGTGATTTATATTCCCTATATGCTCAAAAAGGTTTTTGCAAAGGTAGAGTATCGAATCGAAAAGGACTTTTTCCTGAACATCCCCATATTAATGATTATATGTTGCGGTGTAGTCGTATTCACATGGTTTGTGGTATCCCGTATACCTGAGCTCAGCTATGGCTACAATGGAAGTTTCCTGGTCCAGGCCACCTCAGTTGTACTTATGGGGCTGTTCTTCATGTTAAGCAGAAAAAAGGCCCTTGGTCAGATAATTGGATTCCTAGTTATAGAAAATGGAATGTTCCTGGCGGCAATGCTTCTTACATCAGGCATGCCCATGATCGTTGAATTCGGTATTTTCTTCGATTTGCTTACTGCAGTGCTTATTATGGGTGTTTTTGTATTTAAGATTAATGAAACTTTTGATCATATAGATATTAACAAGCTTAGAAAGCTGAGGGGGTAACATGCTGCTACCGATAATTGCCATACCATTGTTGACAAGCCTCCTTCTGCTGATTCCGTGGAAGGGCCGCAAAATTATAAATATTCTTAACTGCGCAGGAACGACCATTCTTTTTGCAGCAGCCCTTTTCAATCTGGGTATATTGTTGGATACAGGTGTTATCACGCCTGATTATCTCGGAGGGATCTTCTACCTGGATGCCTTCAACGGTCTTATACTGCTTGTCACAACGCTTGTCAGCATGCTGATTTCATTTTACAGTGTAAGTTATATGAACGAGGAATATGAAAAGAAAGTCGTCACCCTTAAGAGACTAAGATTCTTTTACTGCCTGTTGCATTCATTCATATTCACAATGGTGCTGACAACCATTGCACAGAACCTTGGAATCATGTGGATCGGTATAGAGGCCACGACTCTTGCTTCAGCCTTTCTTGTGGGCTTCTACAATAAAGAGAAGTCCATAGAAGCTGCGTGGAAATACGTGATAATCTGTTCGGTCGGCATTGCCTTCGCCATGTTGGGAGTCATCCTGCTGTATTACTCATCAGTACATTCGCTGGGCCAAACTTTTCAGGGTTTGAACTGGCAATTCCTGCTTGTTAATGCCGACAGCCTCCAGGGAAACATCCTGAAGCTGGCCTTCATATTTGTGCTTCTGGGATTTGGAACTAAAGTCGGACTTGCTCCGATGCATACCTGGTTGCCCGACGCACACAGCCAGGCACCTGCTCCCATAAGCGCCCTTCTTTCCGGAGTCCTGCTCAATACCGCCATGTATGGCATAATCCGCGTAATGACAATTGTCAATGCCAATCTCGGCAATACAACCTACACAGGTAACCTGCTGATCGCCTTTGGACTGTTATCCATGGCCACAGCGGCTGTGTTTGTACTTGTTCAGCAGGATATCAAAAGGATGCTGGCATATTCCAGTATAGAGCATATGGGTATAATCGCTTTAGGATTCGGTCTGGCATCGCCATTGGCTGTTTTCGCTGCACTTTACCACACATTGAACCATTCACTGACAAAATCAATGCTGTTTGCAGCTTCGGGCAATATATACCTGAAATATGGTACCAAGAAAATCAGGAAGATAAAAGGTTTGTTGAAGACCATGCCGGTTACAGGCACCATCTTCCTGCTAGGACTTTTTGCAATAATTGGGATGCCTCCATTCAGCATCTTCACAAGCGAATTTGGCATACTATCCGCTGCTGTCAGTGATTCCAGGTATTTATGTCTCGCACTGGCACTTGTATTTCTGGTCTTGGTTTTTGTAGGATTTGCAACCAGGATGCTAAAGATTTTTTTCGGAAAGCCTGACAGGGAATATCCGACAGGAGAACCGGGCAAGCTTTCGACCATCATATTGTCGGTTTTATTCATTTTAATCACAATAACAGGCTTATATATCCCAGGCCCGGTCAATCAGTTGATCTGTGCCGCCAGGGACATTATCACTGCTGTTAAATGACAGGGGGGAACAAAGTGGCAAAGCAAGTTACCAAGACAATTGACAAAATCGTTGATATGTTGAAATTCAGCCTGGAAGGGAAGATAACCCATCTGGTAATATCAGGTAATGAAATATATGCCGATATGCCAAGGGAATTCATATATGACGCATGTGTTTACACATACAGGAACATCGATTGCAACCTCATGATGCTGTATGCGTCGGACGAGAGGAAGATAGATGGCTGCTTCAGGGTCAGCTATGGCTTCTCTGTTTCCAGTGCGGGAATAATTATAACTTACAGGGCAAGCCTTCATGAAAAGGACCTTGTCATGCAGTCCATAAGTGGTACCATACCTGCAGCCAGCCTTTACGAAAGGGAAGTGCAGGATATGTTCGGCATCAGCTTTCATGATCACCCCGACAATCGTGAGCTTGTATTCCATGGAAACTGGCCTTCGGACCTCCATCCATTGAATAAGGATTTTGATACCGGATACAGGCCGCCTTTCGTCGACAGGGAACAGGAATTCCTAAGGATACAGGGCTCCGGAGTTTTTGAAATTCCTGTAGGCCCGGTACATGCCGGAGTTATTGAACCAGGTCATTTCAGGTTCAGCGTTGCAGGTGAACCGATAATCAATCTCGAAGCCAAGCTTTATTTTGTCCACAAGGGAATTGAGAAGCTTGCTGAAAACCAGAGCTTTGAAAAGGTGTTTTTCCTTTCTGAACGGATATCAGGTGATGAGACAATCAACAATTCCCTGGCTTACTCACAGGCCGTTGAAAAGCTTGCCGGCCTTGAAAACCTGCCGGAAAGGGCATTATATACTCGTACCATACTTAGCGAACTTGAGAGGATTTACAACCATCTCGGAGACATTGCAGGCATCTGCACAGATGTCGCTTACGGCTTCGGAGCAGCACAATTTAATATGATGCGTCGCTGGTGCCTTATGCTGAACGAGGAATTGACGGGAAGCAGGTTCATGAGGAGCTCCATCAGGCCAGGAGGCATCCGTAAGGAATTTATCAAAGGAAAGGAAAGTGTCCTGCTTGAAAACATGGATAAACTTGATAAGGAATTCAGGGAATCCATATTACAGCTCAAATGTAACAGCCTTTTTGTCGACAGGATAGAGAATACCGGTCTTGTCAAACCCGAAACAGCCATAGACCTCAATGCGGTAGGCCCGGCAGCAAGGGCTGTCGGGATTGACAGGGATGTTCGCAGAGATTTCCCCTATGCTGCATATGAGCACATTGACTTCAAGGTGCAGACCAATACCAACGGCGATGTCGGACACAGAATGCTGGTAAAAATAGACGAATTGCTTGAATCCATTGGTATAATCAGGCAATGTATAGAGAAGATGCCTGCTGCCGGTCCTGTGTTTGAAGATCCCGGACGCATCATGCCTTACAAATATGCATACAGTCTCACCGAGTCACCCAGGGGAGAGAACTGCCACTGGCTGATGTCAGGAGAGAACAATACAGTATTCAGATATAAGGTGCGCACACCATCCTTCAACAATTGGCCGGTATTGTGCCATGCAGTTAAAGGTAATGTAGTGCCTGATTTCCCGCTCATAAACAAAAGCTTTAATCTGTCATATTCTGGTAACGACCTATAGGAAGCAGGTTAGGAGGAAACATAATTGCTGCATATTTTAAAGAAAGTCCTGCAACACAGGGTGGTAACTGTAAAATACCCAAAATCGGAAATAAGGACGGAAATTATCACCGGGAAACCGGTCGTTGATATGAATTCCTGCACGAAATGCGGGGAATGCGTGAGAAGGTGTCCGGTGTCGGCGATTTCACAGTCCAGTGACTCCAGCACCACCATCGGGTTCAACCTGGATGAATGCATTTTCTGCTCTCTCTGTGCAGACATTTGCCCTTCAAAAGCAATAACAATGACCCATGAATTTGAACTGGCAACTTCAAAAAGAGAGGATCTTCGTGCAACACCACTTGTTGTCGATGAAAGGGAAATCCCATCGGAAGATTATGAACTCATAGGATCACAACTTAAGGAGAAGGTTGGCAGACTGTTCGGACGCAGTCTTCAGATAAGGGAAGTGGATGCAGGTTCCTGTAATGGATGTGACCTTGAAATTAATTCATTGAGTAGTCCATATAACGATATTGAACGTTTCGGCGTCCATTTTGTCGCATCTCCAAGGCATGCTGACATGCTGCTCGTTACCGGACCTGCGGTAAGGAACATGGAGCTCGCGCTGATCAAGACATATAATGCCACACCCGACCCAAAGCTCGTAATAGCTGCAGGTGCATGCGCATGCAGCGGAGGAATCTTCAGGGACAGTTACGCTACCAGGAATGGAATCGACACCATAGTTCCGGTGGATGTTTACATACCTGGCTGTCCTCCAAGACCGCAGGCATTGATTTATGGAATTCTCAAAGCCATAGATAAATTTGATTCAGCAAAGCATAAATGAAAAAAGCAGAGTATAAATAAAAAAAGCAGAGCATAAGCTGGTATCAGCGTTGGCTCTGCTTTAAATTTGTTATCTTAATCAAGTAACAGGTTCCAAAATACCGTTTATTTCGTCGATTTTCTTCACTACTTCTTTTCTATCATAATTCCTGCTGTATAACAGATATTCCTCATAGTAGCGTTTGGCGTTCGTGTAGTCCTTTTGCTCATAATAGGTATCTGCCAGTGTGCGTATTATAAAAAGGCTCTTGTTATCGATTTTATAGCCTTCCTGCAGAGATATTATTGCCATACTTGGCTTATTAAGCTTTATATATGCTAAAGCAATATTATGATGTGCATATGTGGATTTTGTCATTTTCAGAGTGCGGTTCGCTTCTTCGATACACAAGTCATATTGACCCTTCAGGTAATAAACCTTTGAAAGGTTGCAATGGGCTGTGCTGTTGTTGTAATTCATATCTATAGATATCTTGAATTCTTTTTCGGCGATATCGAGGTATTCGGTGTTCTTAAGCGTGTCACTGTAGGCATTCAGATAGGAGGTGGCAAGCACGCTATGCGCTCTGTCGCTGTTCGGGGCCTTGGCAACGACATCCGTCCACAGCCTTATGCTGTCACTGTACACATAATTCCTCTTGATGGTAAGTCCGGTATATGTAACAGAACAAACCACAGAAATTACGAGCAGCATAAGAAATGGCCGTTCGAACAGATATTTTCGGTTACGTGGCTCATGTGGTTCAAATTCAATAGGTCGTGGCTTTCTCTGTTTTCGTTTATAGAATATCATTCCTACCATGAACATGATGAACCCAGCGCAGGGGAAATAAAGGCGATGCTCAAAATATACATCCTTTATTGATATGAATGTCGATTCCACAGCAAGACCGGTGAAAAACCATATTATACCGAGGGATACCAACCTGTTCCTTTTAAGACTAAACAGGGAGAAGATGGCGATCACAATCAAAATACCCAGTGATACATATGAATAGTTTTCCCATATGGTCTTTGAGATGGGAAAATCATTACTGTAGTCGAAATTCTGATTGTCAGGTATGAACATAAGTTTAATATATAGGATGATGACATTCAATTCGGTATAGAAGTACTGCATCCTGTCCATAGATGTGCTTGCCTTGAAGCTTACATTTGGGTCACTCTGGCTGTATCCCTTCAGAAGAAGGTTGGTACCAGGTATTATGGGTACAGTCAGGAATAGGATGAAGAATATCAACAACCGCTTCTTCCATGTTGTCTTACCATCCTTCATGAAGAACATGAGCTCCAGGAACAGGAGAAAGAACGGGATGGTGATGGTGTTTTCCTTCGTAAACATTGCAAGGACAGTAAATACCATCACTAGAACAAAATTAAGCACCTTGTCATTGATACGATATTTCAGGAAGTACAGTATGGCAAGGAAATAGAATGTTGCCGCAAGGGATGCCGTCCTCTGTACTATGTATGTAACAGCATTCACCTGGATAGGGTGGACGATGAAAAGTATGGCAATTATAAGCGATACTGTCCTGCTGTATCTGGATATGATACTATTCATGAAATACGGTAACTCAAGCAGGTGATGCATTATTTTATATATCAAAATACCATTGAATATGTGGATGGCCAGATTAGCGATATGATAGCCCAAAACCCCGTTGTCATGAATGAAATAGTTAATGGAAAACGTGAAGTATAATACTATCCTGTTGGCATAAAACTTCCACATGGCAGGAAAGTCAAATAGCTTGTGTATGGAATAATTATTGGAGATGGAACCGAAATCATCGAGGACAAAGGGTACCACGATACTGTTGACGTATGCCGCAAGTCCGGCTGCAATTATTATAAGGTAAATGAAGCTGTTCCTGCGGAGCCTTGATTCAAGCTTACCGAAGGCATTAATCATATGCATTAATAATTATCTCCCCATTATGTCCATTATTTTGTCCCAAACCTCCTGATAAATATCAACGCCGAAAGTATATGTATACTCGGGAATGTTGCCAAGTCTCCAGAGGGATATGCCATGGATGCCGAACATCTGCGCCATTTTGAACTTTTCCTCTACACTGCGGGAATCCTCATACCATACTGTATGTTCGATACCTTCTTCATCTGTGAATTCCATGTACGGGCTTTTAAATAATTCCGAATATTTTATAGACGGGGTATATTCGGTGAAAAGTTCCATAAAATTATCCATTGAGTAATTTCCGGGTTTGTTTTTTAATGTTATACCATCTTTAGTCAGCCATTCTACCCACCCGAAGGAAATCTGCAGTTCAATCTTACTCTTGTCTGAAACGCCAGTCATGGGATCGGTGATTTTCTGCAATGCTTTATAAACCTCATTGGCGGGTGCGGGGGGATTGCCGTCAAAGCCCCTGGCCATATCTGCTTCGGAAATGGGACCTTTAGTATTATAGTCATGAGCCATCAGTATCACTTTGTCCGCAATTTCTCCCATGCGCTTGTAATCGTAAGCATCGTAGTAATCCAACGGGTGCACAGTGACATAAAGCTTGCTGCCGGCAGGCAGCTTTTCCCTGAGCTTTTCAAGGAAGCTGCTGAAAGCGGCTTTCAACTCAGCGCCCTTCATCGATTCAAAATCTATGACAACTCCGTCAAAGGTAGCCGATTCGGTTATGGTGCCATCACTTGATCTCCTTGAAGCATTGGCTGCAAGGGCGCATATTTCATCGATTGCTTTTGCCGTTAAGTCGCTGTTTGTAAGAACATACTCAAGAATACCTGTCGCAGAAACGGAAGATATTCCTGTAGTGACATCTGCAGTTGAAACCGCTGTTCCTTCGGCATCGACCAGGACTTTATTGTCCTGGGTTCCGTAGACCATGAGAAGGGCGGGGACTCCACTTTGACGAGTCGTATCTATTCTTCCCGAAAAGCCCTGGGGGAGATAATAGTCTTGTAAATTACCATTCAATATGCGGGAGGTGTTTACTAAAAATTCATCGGTTTCCTTATCATATTCCAAGCTGCTCCAACCACAGCTTAATGTATCAATATTTGGTATCAGTGAAGCTTGATCATTTGAACTTATTGCGTAAAATACGTTCAGCTCGCTGACTGGAATGTTCAACCTGTTGTACATCCTCATCATCATGGCGGCAGCCTGTTCCTTTTTTGCCGTACCATTCGGATTGAAACCATTTCCGGTCCCTGTTATTATTCCGAAATCCTTTGCAATTGTTATATAACCTGGGTTTTCAGTAACATCAGTAAAAGGGCTGCCCTGAGATGCCAGCATTTTCGCAAGGGTATCGTATCCCAGACATCTGACCAGCATTACTGCCATTTCCTCTCTCGTTGCAGACTCCATCGGCCTGAAGGGTCCGGTTTCGTTTGTGATCACGCCTTTTTTCAATGCTGTCTCAACCGGTATGTAATAGTATTTTGAACTATCCTGATTATCAGTAAAGCTTCCCATGGCAGGCTTTTCATCTTCCCATTTCATCAGTCTATAAAGAAAGGTAATGAACTCAGCCCTTTTTATGGACTGGTTATAACCAAAGAGGTTGTTTCCGGTGCCGTTTGTTATGCCTAGTTCCCTAAGATCCAAAATATCCTTGTAAGCGTAGCTGTCGGCAGGCACATCGGAGAAAGGCGGAATAACTGCGCTTTCGGGTGTATCAGCAGATACATCTGTGAATATAAATAAGGATATTGAAACGGCAACCAATACCGCAATTATTTTTCTACCTGTCATCACGTAAATCGACCCCCACAAAACTATTTACATAAGTTTATCATATAATTGTTTGGTTAAAAAGGTAATATTATGTTACAATATCTGATGGATGATATTAAAAAGTAGATTCAGGTAATGAGAAGTTGAGTATTTTTCTTGAGGTGGATGATGTACCGCGACATATATTTTGACAACAGTGCTACTACAAAACCCTATGAAAAGGTCCTGGACATAATGCGCGAAGTGGGCGGGAATTGCTACGGTAATCCGTCTTCACTCCATTCCAGAGGTATAGAGGCCGAAAGACTCATAAACGGGGCAAGGGATACAGTCGCCGGATGTATGGGCGCCGAATCAAAGGAAATCATATTCACTTCGGGTGGCACGGAGTCCAATAACCTTGCAATAAGGGGTTACCTTGAAGCTAATTCAAGGAAGGGCGGACATATAATAACAACCGCTATCGAGCACCCATCGGTCCTTGAGGTATTCAGATATCTTGAAACAAAGGGCTTAAGGGTGGATTACCTTGAGGTCGGACAAGACGGTAAAATAATCCTGGAGCAGCTTGAAGAAAAAATATGCGATGATACTGCACTTATAAGTATAATGCTTGTCAATAACGAGACAGGGACAATCCAGCCTGTTAATGAAGTTGCTGTAATAAGAGACAGGAAAAACAGGAATACTGTAATCCATGCAGATGCCGTACAGGCTTTCGGAAAGTTCATGCTTAATCCTGCAAAATCCGGCATAGACCTGATGTCGCTCAGCAGTCACAAAATTAACGGCCCAAAAGGCGTTGGCGCCTTATATTCTTCAAAACGGTTGAAAATCAAGCCGTTGATACTTGGAGGAGGACAGGAAGGTCTGCTGCGTTCTGGTACTGAAAATGTACCTGGGATATGTGGCTTTGGACTGTCTGCTGAATTGAGTTTAAAAAGTCTGGATGGGAATCATGGAATTGTTACATCATTGAATTCCTATTTAAGAAGAAAACTTTCCGGTTGCAGCTTTGACTACTGTATTTTGTCCCCGGCTTCAGCCTCTCCGTACATCCTGAACATATCTTTTCCGGGGTTAAAGTCAGAAGTACTTCTGCACCACCTTGAGCAAAAGGGCATATTTGTTTCTACGGGCTCGGCTTGCTCATCCAGAAAGAACAAAAAGAGCCATGTACTTACTGCAATGGGCATTGACAACAGAACCGCCGACGGAGCGGTCAGATTCAGCTTCTCAGGATTTAACACAGAGACCGAAATTGATGAGATGACAGACGCACTGGAAACGATTATTCCGGTAATAACCATAAAAAGCAAAGGCAGACTGGGTGCCAAATAGTACAATTCAAATGGCACAGCAGGGACATGGAGTTATGGAGGTATCTAGGTAATATGAAAAAGGTCATACTTGTAAGGTATGGTGAAATAATACTGAAAGGCCTGAACAGGCCGGTGTTTGAAGAAAAACTGATGAACAACATCAAAAAGACGCTCTATGGCATGGGCAAGGTGAATATAATCCGATCACAGGCCAGAATATACATCGAGCCGGTTTTTGATGATTTTGATTTTGATATGTCAATAGCCAAACTGTTGAAGGTTTTCGGAATAGTATCTGTAAGCCCGGTTTGGAAGATTGAAACAGATTTTGATTCCATCAAGTCACATAGTCTGGATATGGCAAAACAACTTTGCAATAAACTTCAGAACAAGGATGGAATAAGCTTCAAGGTGGAGACCAAAAGGGGAAACAAGCGTTTTCCAATGGAATCGCCAGAAATCTGCGCCACTCTTGGTGAGCACCTTCTGGACAACATACCCGGCCTTCGGGTCGATGTCCACAACCCGGACTTTACTGTTTTCGTAGAAGTCAGGGAGAGCACATACATCTATTCTGAGATATTCCCCTCAAACGGCGGACTTCCCGTAGGAACGAACGGCAAGGCCATGCTTCTGCTTTCGGGCGGCATTGACAGCCCTGTTGCCGGTTGGATGCTGGCGAAAAGAGGAGTGGAGATCGAAGCTGTTCATTTCTATAGTTATCCCTATACAAGTGAACGTGCGAAGGAAAAAGTCATAACACTAGCAAAAATATTAGCCGGTTATTGTTACAGAATCAGGCTGCATGTCATCCCATTCACCGATATACAGCTCAAAATAAACGACAACTGCCCGTCCGAGTACATCACCATCATAATGAGAAGAGCGATGATGAGAATTTCTGAAATCATAGCCCGTAAAAACGGCGCCGAGGCGCTTATCACCGGTGAAAGCATGGGACAGGTTGCCAGCCAGACCATGCAAGGCCTTGCTGTAACAAATGCCGTGGTTACAATGCCGGTATTCCGTCCCCTGATTGGGATGGATAAGAATGAAGTTATAGAAATAGCAAGAAAGATAGATACTTTTGAAACATCCATACTTCCATATGAAGACTGCTGCACAGTATTTGTAGCGAAACACCCAAAGACAAGACCAAGGCTGGATGAAGTAGAAAGGCTTGAAGCCGCATATACTCTTGGTGACCTTATTGATAAAGCAGTTGAAAACGAAGAGATTATAGTTTTATAATTAAGTAAGCATAAATTAATAGTAACAAAAAATAATGGGGGTTCAAGCTTATGAACGACCAACCTGTGGAAGGCCTGGTAGAAGGTATATATAACAAAGAAATCGTTTGTCCTGTCTGTTCAAAGAAGATAACCGTCACAAAGGTCAAAGCCAAAGCCAGTAGAGTGATATCGAGGGATTCTGATTATTGTGTCACATACGAAGGCATTAACCCACTTCTTTATGATGTTTGGATTTGTCCAAATTGTGGCTATTCCTCTCAACAGGATAAATTTGAAACTATCAGTGCCAGGGATTCCAGGATAATACTTGAAACAATAACCCCAAGATGGAATAAACGCAGTTTTTCAGGTGAAAGAACAATTGATACGGCAATAGAGGCATTCATGCTTGCACTGTTAAATCTTCAGCTGCGCAAAGCCAAAACCAGCGAATATGCAAAGGTTTGTCTCAGGCTTGCATGGCTATATAGAGGCAGAAATGAAGAAAAAGAACTGGAGTATATAAAATTTGCTGCCAGACATTATTCAGATACATATGAGAAGGAGCAATTCCCGGTCGACAAGCTGGACGAATTGACTTGCCTTTATATGATCGGAGAGTTGAACCGAAGGGCCGGAAACTATGAGGACTCAGTCAAATGGTTCAGTCGTTTGATAAGCTCGCCGGAAGGAAGAAAGAACGCAAAGCTTATCGAAGTTGCCCGGGACCAGTTCCAGCTGGCAAAGGAAGCAATGGGTGTAAAGGATTGACGTTACGGAATAACATAATTGAATGATGCTATGGATTGACGTGACGTAATAACGTAACGGAATTAATACAGGATGATTACCGGGAAGATGATTATTAAGGAGACAGCAATGGAAACAGGCAAGGTGCCTAACAGCATACTCAGGGAACTGGTGCTGGACAAGCTGAAAAATAAAAGAAGCGAAGTACTTGTTCGACCTCAGATAGGCGTTGATTGCTGTGCTATTGATTTCGGTGAATATGCCTGTGTCATGTCAAGCGATCCTATAACCGGAGCCGCAAAAGATGCCGGAAGACTGGCAGTTCATGTTGCCTGCAACGATATTGCCTCTTTTGGAGTCGAACCGCTGGGCTTGCTTGTAACCATACTGGCTCCTCCAGGCACAACAGAACAGGAGTTGGGAACAATAACCGACCAGATAAACGAAACTGCCTCATCTCTCAATGTTGACATACTGGGGGGGCATACTGAAGTCACCGACTCGGTCACACGTTTTGTCCTTGTCAGCACCGCCATAGGCAAGGTGGCAAAAAGCAGTATGATCAGCACAAATGGGGCAAAAGTCGGTGACAATATCATAATAACCAAATATGCAGGGCTTGAAGGTACTGCAATAATAGCCTCCGAAAAGGAAAATGAGCTGACTGCACATGTGGGAATGTCTATGATTGAAGAAGCCAAAGGCTTTCTCAATCACCTGAGTGTTATCAGGGAAGGTGTTATAGCTGCTGGTTTTGATGCATCTGCCATGCACGACGTCACCGAAGGTGGCCTTTTGGGAGCAGTCTGGGAGGTTTGTGAGGCTTCAGGCAAGGGTGCATCCATATTCCTTGACAAAGTTCCTGTGGCTGAGCCTACACGGAAAATCTGCGATTATTATGGCATAGATCCACTCCGCCTGGTATCAAGCGGTTGCATGCTGATATGCTGCAGGGATGCGGAAGGACTGGTTGCGAAGCTATTATCTGAAGGTATCCCCGCAGCTATTATTGGAAAAGTTGAAGAAGGACCACAAAAGGTTCTTTACACCGGGGCAGGGACAATACCCATTGAAGAGCCCGGTTCGGATGAGCTTTATAAGGTAATTAAATTCAGTTGACATATAATACTGGAATTATTATAATTCTATTATTATAGATTGTTTTAAAAAACAGTTTTTATATTGAAAACTAAAAATTGAGCGTATGATCGTTATCGAAGAGAAATCGACTGTAACAGGACGCACCTCTGGAGAGACCGTCAAGGCGCCGAAGGGGCAAATTCCCAGCATTTTTTAATAAATATGGGAATAATCTCTCAGGCAAAAGGACAGAGTATCGGTAGCATATGTTATTATGCACGTAAAGGTTTATTCGGAGGTCAAATCATTGGATTTGACTTTTTTTTATTGATATTGCTCTTTTAGCAACAAACCAAATTAATACCATGGAGGTTGTAAGATGTATTCAGTTAAAGAAATCAGGAAAATTGATCCCGCGGTTGCAGACGCAATAGAACAGGAAGTAGGAAGGCAAAGAAATAAAATAGAGCTTATCGCCTCTGAAAATTTCGTCAGTGAAGCCGTAATGGAAGCAGCGGGCACACCGCTCACAAACAAATATGCCGAGGGCTATCCGGGCAAAAGATATTATGGTGGCTGTGAATATGTCGATATAGTTGAGCAATTGGCAATCGACAGGGCAAAGGCAATTTTTGGTGCGGATCATGCCAATGTGCAGCCTCATTCAGGCGCACAGGCAAACATGGGAGTCTTTTTCGCAGTATTGAACCCCGGTGATGCCGTACTTGGAATGGACCTCAACCATGGTGGACATTTGAGCCATGGTATGGCAAAAAACATGTCAGGTAAATATTTCAAGGTATCATCCTATGGAGTTAGAAAAGACAATTGCCTTATCGATTATGATGATGTTCTTAAAAAGGCAAGGGATAATAAACCCAAGCTTATTATCGCCGGTGCAAGCGCATATTCACGCATCATCGATTTCAAGGCTTTCAGGGAAATTGCAGATGAAGTGGGCGCCTACCTTATGGTCGATATGGCACATATCGCTGGACTTGTAGCAGCAGGATTGCATCCGAATCCCGTACCTTATGCACACTTTGTAACCACTACCACCCATAAAACACTTAGAGGTCCAAGGGGAGGTATGATCCTGTGTAAAGAGGAATTTGCAAAGACAATCGATTCAGCAATTTTCCCGGGTATTCAGGGTGGACCGCTCATGCATATCATTGCTGCTAAGGCTGTAAGCTTTGGCGAAGTTATGACCGAGGAATTCAAAACTTATCAGGCACAGATATTAAAGAATGCAAAAGCACTTGCCGATGCAATGATGGCCAAGGGTTTCAACCTTGTTTCAAACGGCACGGACAACCACCTTATGCTTGTAGATCTCTCGAATAAGGGTGTTACTGGAAAGCAAGCCCAGTATTTGCTTGACGATGTTTTCATCACTGTTAATAAGAATGGGATTCCCTTTGATACACAGAGTCCTTTCGTAACAAGCGGTATAAGGATGGGTACTCCTGCTGTTACCTCAAGGGGCATGAAGGAGGCGGACATGGTTGAGATTGCAGACCTTATCCATCTTGCCATCACCGACTTTGAGAACTCACAAAAGAAGATTTGTGACAGGGTCAAGACCCTTTGTGACAAGTATCCCTTGTATTAAGGTAAAGGGAAACACCTCTAGTTTGGGGCACTTCTTCGCTGGTCGGAGGAGTGTCCCTTTTTGAATTATCCTTAAATAAAAAAAACGGCTCTACGTCAATAGTTGGGGTGGGGCACAAGTAAAATAAAATATTGAAATATTTTCCCGGCGGATGACCAAAATGATATTGGTTATCTGCCGGTTTTGGTTTGTAAAGGCGTTATGCAGGTGGGTCAAGCAGGTACCAGCATCAGGCTCCGTCACAGACAGGCTGTAGGAAGAAAAGGCTCGCTGCAATGCGGGCGCCGGTGAAACGGCGTCCATGCCTATGCACCGGCGGCTGTGCCATCGAGGCACACCTTTATGTTCCTTGAGCCGCATTCCAGCTTCTCCATACTTCACAGCCTGTAACCGTTCCTCCGCATTCTGCTATATACTGCTTAACCCACCTGCTTTTTATCAAGACATAACATGCAGTATGCGATTCCGGAATCTCTTGAAATTCCTTACACCAAAAGCATTTCGCTTAATTACCTTGATCTTGTTGTTCACCCCTTCAGTGTAACCATTGGAGAAAGGGTGTTCAAATGAGTTGAGGATTTCATCGCTCCAGTTCATAAAAGTTCTTGTACATGCTTGAAATTCAGGCAAATTGTATCCAGTGGCCATCATGTTCCAAACCCCTAATTGCTTCTTTGCATCATCTCGGCGTTTACACTCCATAAGCTTATGGAATTCATTCTTCATACGGTAGGCCTGCCTTAATCGGTCAGAGACATTAAGCATGGCTTCAACCTGGGCAACTTCGTCTTCAGTGAGATTTTCTGGTTTTTTCAAAAGCAGCTTCCTACTGCGTTTGAAATACTTCCTTCGGGCATCATGGAACCTCGACTGTTCATCTTTCCTGACATTTTCAAAAGCCCAGATGACCTGCCGTACAACATGATACCTGTCCGCAATTATCTTTGCATGTGGGAACAGGCTTTTTGCAAGGCTCCGAAAAGGTCCGCTCATATCGATGACGACATACTGGACCTTTTTCCGATCCTTGTACTTAAGAAAATATCCACTCAAGTCCTCTGTTCTTCTGTTGGGAAGGATATCCAACACCTTCTTGTGTTCCGGATCTGTAACGATACATTGGAACTTTTCTCCACCGGCATTTCCCCGGAATTCATCCAGTGAAAGTACCCTTGGCAAATCCTTGTTTGAATATCCTACATGATCAAAGATTCTAGCTGCTGTAGGTTGAGATATGTTAGAAACGGCTGCAACACTTTTCATTGAACGAACCTCTTTCAATGATCTGATTACATGGGCTGCAAGGCGGCTTGTCATTCGATGATACCTTGGAAGGAACGATACTTCTTCAAAAAACCGTTTCCCGCATAAGGGGCAAACATGACGCCGCTTTGTAAGATATATGACTGTGGTATCACCAAATGCCGATATGTCCTTTATCGGCTGAGTCCTATAGTCGTGAACCTTGCTTGTCCTTTCTCCACACCTGGGACATTTGTGAATTCGCTGATACATACCCACATGAATACACAACTTATTGTCATGCCTAACAACAGATTTTAGAAAAACATCTTTCAAACCTAACAATTCTTCCGTATAATTAGTGCAGAGCATAGATTGAATTTCCTTTCAAATGGTGTGTCGCAACTTCATTTTACTTGATAATTCAACTCTATGCTCTTTCTTTATGCAAAAAAATGCTGGAGCAGTTAAATTATTAATCTAACCACCCCAACATTTATTATAGAACCAAAAAAACACCCTGTTTAGGGTGTTTTTTTTATGCACTCTATCGGATGCTGCTTTAGTTGGTTTCAACTTGAATATGTTGAAAATTCAATGATTTAGTTTCATCTTTTTTTTGTGCTTGATTAGTGAATTTACTCATCTGCTTTTTGTACTGTGCTGCATAAACTGCTCCAAAGGCTACATACGCAAGAACTACAGTTGCTGTGAACAATATTGCCGTGCTATTCATTTCCTGACACTCTCTTTCTGAAATAAGTATGATTTTATTGATGCATCCCTTAATTATTGTAATAATTAGTTAACATCTATTAATTATATTAACAGATGTTAACATTCAATTTCAACTATTTTGTTTATTTTTATCAATATATTTATAAATATTGTAAAAAATTTTATACTGTTTATTGATCCGCAGATGTGCCCCTTTTTGTTTCCCTTTACATTGAATAATATGTTATAATTACAACAATAATTGACCTTTGGAGGATTCGGTATGATTGGATTCAAGTCCAGGAAGCCACTTATCATCTTGGTCCTGGTAATTATGATTGCAGGCTGGTGTACAGGCGCAGCTGCAGCCGGCGGGATCAGCATATTTATTGACAATAAGGCTCTGGATACCGACGCCAGGGTCATTAACGGAAAGGTATACGTACCTCTGGAAGACATCGCCACGTCCCTGGGTGCCAAAACCAATTGGGTCACTAAAACCTCTTCGGTAAATGTCGTTTCGATGAATTCCGAAACTACAGATGTCATAAGCAGGCTCAGCCCTTCAGTAGTAGGAATAATAGGCAAGCTGAGGGAAAGCAGTGATGATTACAGTACATACAGTGACAACCTGATATTCGGCAGCGGTGTCATATATAAACAAAACGGTTACATCGTGACCAATGCCCATGTCGTTGAGGACATGGAAAGTATAGTTGTAGTATTATCGACAGGCAGGAGCTACAATGCGAGGCTTAAAGCCATCGATATCCTTTCCGACCTTGCTTTGATCAAAATTGATAAAGGCATGCTGACCCCTGCAGTACTGGGTGATTCCACTGATATCGAAGTTGGCAGACGCGTTGTTGCAATTGGCACACCATTGTCCTTCTCGCTTAGGAATTCTGCATCTGAAGGCATTATCAGCGGCCTTAACCGATCCGCCGATGGGGAATACAGGTTTATCCAGTCCGATGCAGCCATAAACGGAGGAAACAGTGGTGGCCCCCTTGTCGATATGGACGGAAAGGTTATCGGTATCAACACTGTCAAGTACGTCGGCTACGGTGTCGAGGGCTTGAGTTTTTCCATCCCTGTCGATACCGTAAAATATGTTTTAAGCCACTTTGAAAAGTACGGGAAGGTCAGGAGACCCCTTCTTGGTGCTGTATTTATGGAAGGCGTGGCAGCCAGGTACGGCTTGCCGTCAAATGAGGGACTTACAATTTCAGAGATAACAGAGGGGTCGCCAGCTGAAAAAGCTGGTCTGAAGACCGATGATGTGCTTAATGCAGTCGGAGATACAGAAATAACCACAATAATTGATTACAACGAAGAAATGAAAAAATATCTACCTGGCGACAGCACAGTACTCTCAATCCTTCGCAACAATACGACCTTATATGTCAAAGTTACATTTGATGAGGTCAAATAGGAGGACATTATGAAGAAGTTTTTTAATATGCCTGTAATTTTAGCTTTCATACTCTGCATCTGCCTGATTCCGATAAATGCACTGGCTTATTCCAGTGATGAGGACAGCAGTTCAGTCATACGGATAACCTCTGGAAGCAGTGCAATACATGTCAATGGTGTTCCTGTCCTGTCTGAGAAACCTTACATATCCGGTGGCCTTCTTTATATGCCCCTCCGGACTGTTCTTGAAGCCATGGGCGCAGAAGTAAACTGGTTGGGTTCCGGAAAGATCAGCGTTTATTTCCGGAATGTATCAGTTGACCTTGAGATGGGCAAAAGCACCATATATGTCAACCAGGAGGAAAAGCTGCTTAATGCTGTTCCGGTTTCCAAAAACGGCATTGTTATGGTTCCTCTTGACATGATGGAAAAATGTTTTTCCGCCTATATAAAAGTCGCTTCAGACAAAGACGGCGTCTCAATAACCTTGAATAACGACGGGGCCCTTTCAGACCTTTCATTCCTTACAGGAAGCGTCACAATGCCAAGGGTGGGAAACAGCTGGTTCGGCTGGAGCATTGAAATTCCAAAGGGCTCCAGAATATTCTCCCAAACCTATAATTCGAAATATGTATATCTCGAAAACGAACATCACAATATTGGGATAGAGATAACTGCAGTAAATCCAAATGAACAAACCTTTGACGAGTATTACGCCGCAATCGTCAGTGACCCATATAATGAACTCAGCGGAGAACTTATATCCAATTCCATATACAAAAATGCATCAATCCCGTTCATGGAGTTTCTGTATACCGACTCATATGATGAGGCTGTATACAGCAGGGTTTTCGACGTGGGCACATATTTCATAAAAGTCACTATTACATCATATATCGAATCGGATCCATCATTGCTCAAGGATGATTCCATCATAAGTGATATCATGGATTCCTTTAGAAGTAATTTCAAGGGCAACAGTGACGATACCACCGATTTATCGAAAGTATCCGGCGGCCTTGCTGAATATGACAACTATATATATTCAGACACTACGAGCAAAAAGTATTTTACCTGGAAAATGAATGTCCTTCCCGACTGGGATGTGCTTCAGAACCTTTCAAACGGTTCATATGAGACTGTCTTGGGAACCGGCATTAAAGAAAATATCACCATAGAATTCTCTTCGGCAGAGGAGGAGACCGATGCGGTTTCATATGGAGAAAAACTGGAAGAAAAATATCTGAACAAGTTCGATCCGGAACTTTTCTCGCTATTGGAATCAGGAACATCAAAGGTCGGGGATTATGATGCCTATACTATGAGGTATGACATTACCAAAGGTACAAATAAATATTCTTACGAAGAAAGAATCATTATATATAATGGTTTGGTATATGACATAACCTACAAAACTGAAAGTGATCACTTTGAAGAAAAGAGAGGATCTTTCACTGAGATGCTTGATACTTTCAAGCCAACCTCCAACGAAACAGAAACCATTATTGCCGATTGGAACAAATATTCTTTCAATCTTGATAAAAATATATTGGACGAAGATACATACATATCATCATACACCAACAAGAGTTGGGGATGGAGTTTGGAATGCCCTGGCAACTGGCACAGGAACACAAGCTTTGACCAGAGCACTGAAACCTTTTACGATTCTCCCACCGGCTCTGTCGTTATGGTAGAGGCCGTCCAGAGGAGTACGGAAATCTTCGGTGAGAGCGATATGGAAAAATTCTATTCAATGAGGATAATGCTCAATATGAATCTGGATCCTGTTAAGACTTATGATATACATGAAAAAGGAACTACCATCAAAGTATATGAATACAGGATAGAGGATGAGGAGACTGAGAATTACTCCAATCTCACTTTTTATATCCTTCAGAATCAAAAGTTTTCGTATTGCTTTATGAAAACAATTCCAGATCTCACTTCGACAACATCCAATGATAAGTTGATTGATGAAATTTGGAATTCATTCACGCTGGTCGAAGCAACCGAATGACATGGAGGATATGGGATATATGGCTGAACGCAAGGAAGCTGTATCATTAAAAACTGAAGCAGTAATATTGAGAAAAGAACCGCTTGCATACAGGATGAGTCCACAGACCATTGAAGAATTCCAGGGTCAGGAGCATATCACCGGTAAGGGAAAGCTTCTTTACAGGATGATCAAAGCCGACAGGATAAGCTCAATTATTCTTTATGGACCTCCTGGAACAGGTAAGACTTCACTTGCACGAATTATCGCCGCAACGACGAAATCCAGTTTTGAAAAGCTCAATGCTGTAATTGCAGGTGTTGCCGATATTAAGAGGATAATCGCCGATACGCAGAACCCCATGCTGAATCCTGCAGGCAAAACCGTACTTTTCATCGATGAAATACATAGGTTCAACAAAGCCCAGCAGGATGCACTACTGCCTTTCGTCGAGAACGGTACCATTGTCATGATTGGTGCTACAACCGAGAATCCTTATTTCGAGGTCAACAAAGCCCTCATTTCGAGGTCTTCCGTCTTTATGCTCAAGCCACTGACTCCGGAGCAAATAATCGAAATTTTAAAATCCGCCCTGACCGACAAAGACAGAGGCCTCGGAAATTACAGTATCTCAGTTGAGGAAAATGCGATTAAATACCTCGCTTCAGTTTCCAATGGCGATGCAAGGATAGCACTTAATGGACTGGAACTTGCCGCAATAACTTCCGAGCTTGATGCGGAAGGCCACATACATATTGATTTGCCTGTAATAGAGGAATGCATTCAAAAAAAGTCCATCACATATGACAAGTCCGGAGATGCTCATTATGATAACATCAGCGCATTTATTAAGTCCATGCGTGGAAGTGATCCGGATGCAGCCGTATTTTATCTGGCCAGAGCCCTTTATGCCGGTGAAACCGCGGAGTTCCTTTCCAGAAGAATTATAATCTGCGCTTCCGAAGATGTTGGTATGGCCAATCCAACCGCACTGCAGGTCGCTGTAGCGGCTGCAGAAGCAATAAAAATGATTGGTATGCCCGAAGCCAGAATTTTGCTGGCACATGCAGCAGTTATGGTGGCAACCAGCCCAAAATCCAATTCATGCTATGCAGCTCTTAACAAAGCCCTTCATGATATCGAATCAGGGCCGACAGGTGATGTGCCCATGCATTTGAGGAATGCCCCCGCAAAAGGTATGGCCGAACTCGGGTATGGTGCAGGTTATAAATATGCCCATGATTATCCTGGAAATATTGTGAAACAGGATTTCCTTCCCAAGGAGATGTTGGGAACCCAATATTATCAGCCGTCTTCCAACGGCTATGAGCTTAAGATAAAGGATTGGCTGGAGAAATACCGCAGCAGGGAATAGAAATAATAGAATCTGGAGGATAAAAATGAAAAAAAGAGTTTTCGCATGGATATTGATTGTTATGTTCGTACTACTACTTGTGAATATTTTTGTGATACAGTGGATGTGGCAATTGAGCATAGGTATATATATAGTAATCGTTGTCGCATTTCTTTTAACGATGAAAAAGTCTCAGAAATAATTTTTTAATTCCGTGTAAATTACTATGAAATAATTATTGACATTTAATTCTTGTGGTGTTAATCTTATTATATCCTAGTGATTAACTCGGATTTAATCGTTGTTTATTTGGAGGCAATCATTATGAAATTATCAACAAAAGGCAGATATGGTCTGATGGCAATGCTGGATCTTGCAACACACAGTTCCGATGGACATGTTGCGCTGAAAAGCATCGCAGAGCGACAGGAACTGTCGGAAAACTATCTTGAACAGCTTTTTTCATCATTGAAGAAGGCTAACCTTGTTACAAGCGTAAGGGGTGCACAGGGTGGTTATATGCTTGCAACCGACATGTATAACATATCCGTCGGGGACATCCTTCGAGCGCTTGAAGGCTCTTTGTCGCCTGTTGACTGTGTAGACGCGGATTCACATTCAAACTGCAGCAGATATGAATTTTGCGTAACAAGGACATTATGGGAAAGAATAAGGGACAGTATCAACAACGTGGTTGACTCCACATCTCTGGGCTTTCTCGTGGATGAGTATAAAAAGAATCAGACAAAGGACGACCAAATGTTCAGTATTTAATTGAGTATTTAATTGAGCATTTAATTGAGTATTTAATTGAGCATTAAATTGAGCATTAAATAAAGCGGCATTTTGATACGTTTAAAAAGGACATAATTGGGAAAACAATAAAGAGCAAATGAAACTATAAAGGAGCAAAAGCTTATGACAGACGAACTTATGTATCTTGATCATGCAGCTACAACTTATGTAAAACCGGAAGTTCTGGAAGCCATGCTGCCATATTTCGGGCAAAAATTCGGAAACGCTTCCTCAATATATTCACTTGGACGTGATAGCAAACGTGCTGTGGAAGAGGCCAGGGATCAGGTTGCTATAGCTCTTGGCGCCCAAGCCAAGGAGATATATTTCACCGGGTCGGGAACAGAAGCAGATAATTGGGCCATCAAGGGTGTGGCATACGCCAACCGCAAGAAAGGTAACCACATAATTACCACAGCAATTGAACACCCAGCTGTTATGCAAACCTGCAAATACCTTGAAAGTGATGGTTATGAAGTGACATACCTTCCTGTTGACGAAAATGGCCTCATAACCGCCGAACAGGTAAAGAATGCAATAAAGGAATCAACCATACTAATATCTGTCATGTTCGCCAACAACGAAATAGGGACTATACAACCCATTTCAGAAATAGGACAGGTAGCACGTGACAGCAAGGTCTTCTTCCACACCGATGCAGTCCAGGCTGTAGGCAACATCCGTATAAATGTCAACGAAATGAATATAGATCTGCTGTCCCTTTCCGGCCATAAATTTTATGGTCCCAAAGGAATTGGAGTCCTTTACGTCAAAAAAGGTGTCCGCATCACATCTGTAATGCATGGCGGTCATCAGGAAAGAGGGCGGAGGGCAAGTACTGAAAACGTACCTGCAATTGTAGGTCTGGGCAAGGCAATCGAGCTGGCCAATGAAAATTTGGATCAATACAACTCAAAGCTGACTGAAATGAGAGAAAGAACAATAGCTGAAATACAGAATAAAATCCCATTTGTTAAGCTTAACGGTGACCGTTATAAAAGACTTCCCGGGAATGTGAACTTTTCCTTCCAGTTCATAGAAGGTGAATCACTGCTGCTGATGCTCGACATGAAAGGTGTTGCTGGTTCAAGCGGATCAGCCTGTACATCAGGATCACTCGATCCGTCCCATGTTCTGCTGGCAATCGGGCTTCCACACGAAATTGCGCACGGGTCGCTCAGGTTGACCTTCGGTGATGACAATACCATGGCAGATGTGGATAAACTGATGGAAATATTGCCACCTATCGTACAGAGGCTCCGTGAGATGTCACCGCTTTATGAGGATCATCTCAAAAATTCCTGAAATTAATAAAAAACGAATGAAGCACATATAAAAGCCAATGTGTTAAACCACGAAAAATGAACATATAGAAAGAAGGTATATCAATGTATAGTGAAAAGGTAATGGATCATTTCATGAATCCCAGAAATGTAGGGGAGATAGAAGAAGCAAACGGAGTAGGTCAGGTCGGGAATCCCAAGTGTGGGGATATTATGAAAATGTATCTTAAAATAGAGGATAACATAATCATCGATGCAAAATTCAAGACCTTCGGCTGTGGTGCGGCAGTTGCAACCAGCAGTATGGCCACAGAACTTGTTAAAGGTAAGACGGTGGAGGAAGCCCTTGAAATCACAAACCAGGCTGTCGCAGAGGCATTGGACGGACTGCCTCCAGCCAAGATGCACTGTTCAAATCTTGCTGAAGAGGCTATCAGGTCTGCAATAGAAGACTACAAAATCAGGAATGGCCTCATAGAGGATAATGACGACTGTAAGGGCTGCGGCAGACGATGTGATGACATCCACCACATCGAAGAGGAAGAAGAGGAATAGGAATATAAAGCATAAGAAAAAGAGGAACAGGAATATATAGCATAAGAAAAAGAGAAACAGGCATATAAAGTATAGGAAGTAGAGGAACAGACTCATCAAATGAAACAAAAAGTGATGCTTGGAATGAGCGGTGGGGTTGACAGTTCAGTAGCCGCCGCTCTTTTATTGGAAAAAGGTTATGATGTTGTGGGTGTGACCCTGCAGATCTGGCCCGATATGGATGAAGAAAGACAGAAAAATGAGGGAGGGTGCTGCTCTCTTTCAGCGGTAGATGACGCCAGAAGAGTAGCAGACAGCCTTGGTATTCCATATTATGTATTGAATTTCAAGGATATCTTCAAATCCAGTGTCATCGATTATTTTATCGATGAATACAGGAAAGGCAGGACCCCGAATCCGTGTATCGCCTGCAACCGTTTCGTAAAATTTGAAGCCATGCTTCAGAAGGCTGTTTCTATGGGAATGGATTATATTGCAACCGGACATTACGCACGGATTGTTTATGACGCTGACCGCCAAAGATTCCTTTTGAAAAAATCCGCAACTGATGCCAAGGATCAGACATATGCACTTTATACACTTACTCAGGACCAACTTTCCAGGGTTTTAATGCCTGTTGGCGACTATACCAAAGACCATATCAGAAGCCTCGCTTCAACCCTTGACCTTTCTGTTGCATCAAAGCCCGACAGTCAGGAGATTTGCTTTGTTGAGGATAACAACTACAGCAGGTTCATACATGAAAACAGCGATCACAAGTCCATCCCGGGTAAATTCAAGGATACCCGCGGTAATATATTGGGAACTCATTCAGGTATTGTGAATTATACCGTCGGACAGAGAAAAGGCCTCGGCATTACTTTCGGCAAACCAATGTACGTCGTTGCACTGGATGCTGAATCCAATACAGTGGTGCTGGGCGATGACAGGGAAGTATTTTCAGAAGGTCTGATTTCCTCCGACATAAACATGATAGCAATTGAAAGGCTCGAAGCTCCACTTGAAGTAACGGCAAAAATCCGATATTCCGCCAGAGAAGCCAGGGCTGTCATTTCACCAATCGACTCTGAAAGAATAAAGGTCGTTTTCGAAACGCCACAGAGAGCTGTAACTCCAGGTCAGTCGGTGGTGTTTTATAAAGGTGAAAATGTACTTGGTGGAGGTATCATCGAAAGGGCGATATAAGTATTCAAATTTTCTCAAAAACAGGTTTTCTTTTCTCAAAATGCGTTAGATACTTGAAACCATTCTGTTTCAATAGTTCAGTAAAATAGCCGAATTTATAACCCAGGTATTCCAATTGGTGGGCATCTGAGCCAAGACTGATTATTTCGCCTCCAAGCTCCAAATATCTTTTCAGCAGCTGTGAATCGAACTCTATGGTTGTGATTCCCGGTTTATCTCTGAATGAACCCGTGTTTATTTCAAAGCCCTTACCTTTGTATATCAACTTTTTGAGTATTTCATCCAACAAATCGGCATGATCGAAGTATCTTAATGACCTGTCATCATAACATGCGTACCTGGTTATATATTCAAAATGCCCTGCATTATCAAAGTCAGCGAAATTATCAACCATAAAAAGTATCTCCCTGAGATATCTACCATAGGCCTCTCTTGCGTTTTTGCCCTCATAATAGACACCTCGGTATGGATCGATACCATCGATTATATGAATAGACCCGATAACATAATCGAAGTCATACTTTCTGACCACCCTGGCGCTTTCATTCAAGACATGGGGCTGTATACCCACCTCAATTCCCTTGAATATCCTGAGTTTTCCTTCGTAACGGGATTTGAGCTCATCCATGTATTCAGAGTATTTATCGAAATCTATATAAAATATGTCTTCATCAGGATAATCATAATCAAGGTGGTCCGTAAATACAACTCCATCAAGGCCGAAAGCAGCAGCTTTATTACATACTATCTCAGCATCTGTATCGCTATCTGCTGAAAAACTGCTATGTACATGATTATCAATCATAAAAAAATCCCTTCTCTTTGAGATATAGTATTAATCACTTTTTAAGTATATAATATTAAAAGAAATTAGTAAAATTTTCAGGAGGAAGTTCAAATGGAAGACGCCAAAATTGAAGAAACCAAGTCGGAAGAAACCAAAACCGAAGGTCAAAAACTCCAGGAAAAGCTTTTTTATAAAGCAAAGAACATTTGGGAAAAAGCTTCTGATGAAGATATAAAAACGGCATTTGGTTTTTGTGAAGAGTATAAAAAATTCATAGATACAGGCAAAACTGAACGTGAATTCACCACTGAGTCGGAAAAGCTTGCTACTGCTAATGGCTATATTTCTTTGGATAAAGCAATAAGCGATGGCATAAAGCTCACTCCCGGAATGAAAGTATACAGGAATGTACACAAAAAGGCATTTGTGATGGCCCTTGTTGGCGAAACAGCAATGGAAACTGGCATGAATATCATTGGCGCCCATATAGATTCACCACGACTTGATCTCAAACAGAATCCCGTGTATGAAGATACCGATATGGTACTTCTTAAAACACATTACTATGGCGGAATTAAGAAATACCAGTGGCTTGCCATCCCTTTGGCCCTCCATGGTATAGTTGTCAAAGGTAACGGTGATATAATCAACATAGTCATCGGTGAGGATGAATCAGATCCTGTGTTCACTATTACAGATCTTCTCCCGCATTTGGCACAGGATCAAATGCAGAAAAAAATGAGCGAGGCAGTTACCGGAGAAGGCTTGAACGTTCTTCTGGGCACAATCCCTTATAAGGATGAAAAGGTCAAGGAAAAGGTCAAGCTGAATATCCTTAACCTGCTCAATGCCAAATATGGCATCGTTGAAGAGGATTTCCAATCTGCCGAGCTTGAAATAGTACCGACATACAAGGCAAAGGATGTCGGCCTCGACCGCAGCCTTATAGGTGCTTATGGGCAGGATGACAGGGTATGTGCATATCCCGCGCTGAAGGCTATTCTTTCAATAGGAACTCCTAAAAAGACTTCCGTAATGGTCCTCACTGACAAAGAAGAGATAGGTAGTGCAGGCAATACCGGTGCAGAATCAAACCTTCTTGAATCGTTCATTGGCGATCTGCTGTATGCTGCAGATCCCGGGAAATATAATGAGGCTAAAGTCAGAAGCTGCATCAGGAACTCCAGGATGCTTTCCGCCGATGTCAATGCGGGCAGCGATCCTAATTATGATGGAGTAATGGACAAGAAAAATGCTACTTATATGGGCAAAGGCGTGATACTGCAGAAATATACGGGATCAAGGGGCAAGTATGATTCCAGCGATGCAAGTGCTGAATTTGTAGGTGAGATCAGAAAGCTTTTCAATGATAATGATATAATCTGGCAAACAGGTGAACTGGGTAAAGTGGACCAGGGTGGGGGAGGTACCATAGCGAAATACATCGCAAACCTGGGAATGAACGTTATAGACTGCGGAGTTCCGTTGCTCTCAATGCATTCTCCTTTTGAGATATCCAGCAAAATAGACGTTTACATGATGTATAAGGCATATATGGTGTTTTTCAACAACTGAGCATTAACAACAACTGAGTAAACTAACGACAACTGAGTAATTTATCAAAGCAACTAAAAGAGCCGCATCTGTATTGATGGGCTCTTTTTGACTATATGCTCATTTTATTGTTTAATTTTCCGGATTTTCTAACATACCTGGTCTTTTTTCTTTTTTATATACTTAATCAGAGCTTTTACTATGAAATATGCAACAACGAGAAGAATAGCAGCTATTACTACATATTCGAACTTTTTAAATATCGGTCTGACAATTACTTCATACTGTTGACCAAGCTTGTATCCAAGAAAAATAAGTATAAAATTCCACGGGATCATTCCTATAAGTGAAAAAACAAAGAATTTTTTAAAATTCATCCTTGCGATACCGGCCGGCAGTGAAATAAAAGTCCTGACAACAGGGAGGAGTCGACCGAAAAATACCGCTGCAGAACCATATTTGTTAAAAGTATGATCAGCTTTTTCAAAGTGTTCTTCCGAAATAAAGAAGTATTTGCCGTATTTCTGTACGAAAGGCCGGCCACCGTAATATCCTACGACATAGGCTATTACGGATCCGATCATGCTGCCTACGGCAACAGCAACATTCGCCATAATGAGGTTGATATTGCCATCAGCCACCATAAATCCAGCCAGTGGTAAGATCAATTCGCTGGGAATCGGCAGACACATGCTCTCAAGTAACATAGCACCACCGATGCCTAAATATCCCATTGAACTCACAATTTCTTTGATTGTGAAAAATATACTTTCAATAAATTCGTACATCATTTGCTCCTTTATTTATTTACTGACATCTATAATTTTACTGCCAGTATAAGACAAATATATAACAAGATTATTGAATTTAGCTTAAAACTATTCCTTCCATATCATGGTGCAGGGCTCTGACTACCCGTCAATGAGGAATCTGCATTGGAAGGATTGTTCTGTGTAGTGTCGGTTTTTGAAGCCGATGCAGTATCTTTTTTTGTCTCAGTTGAAGTACTGCTTTTAGTTGAGGTTACCTTCTTATAACCACTGCCATAGGCATCATCCGTATTATCTTCAATAGCAACAAAACTATCTTTGCATACGAAATTTGCAGCTGTCAGTTCACGAGCTTTTTCAATATCACAAATATAATACCATGGTGTCTGATCGAGTGGTTCACCCGGAAGCGACAGAAACGTTACATTTTCAGTGCTCAGCTTTCCAAAACTGCTTGATAGCTTGAGCAACTCATTCAGAGTAAAGTTAGTCTCAATATTTTCGAACACAACATTTACAATTGAGTTGAGTCTCGAGAGGTATTGAATATTAAGTTTCTGGTCAATCAATGACGTGATGAACCGCTGCTGGGCCTCAACCCGCTTGAGGTCACTTCCGTCATAATATTTCATCAATTCCTTTTTTGTTGCCTTAGCCCAATAGTTAGGGTGCCTGAATCTTACAAACTGCTCGGATTCTTCTCCGTTAAGTGTCTGCATTCCTTCCTTGAGATGAATATGGAGATCCTGTGTAGGATCGTCATAATCCATTCCTGGCGGTATATATAGAGTTACGCCTCCGAGTATGTCGATTATATTGCGGAAAGCCGTTGTATCAACGAATACATAATATTTAATATTGACATCCAGTAAGTTTGATACTGTTTTTACCGTCAAATCGATTCCGCCATTTGGGAAGGCATAGTTTATCTTATGATATTTTTTATTTATTAAAGCTTTTGTATCTCTCGGTATGGACATAACATTTATCTTATATGTGGAAGGATCAAAATTCACCAGCATCATAGTGTCCGAGTTTCTATTAACCTTGTCGCCGCCGAGTACGAGTATGTTAAATGGTTCCTTACTTTGGAGGAAAGGCTTGAATATGTCGTTCATCTTGTTTCCATCATTTTCAGAACCGGCCGTTGCTGCTGTGGTGTTCATGTATATGATCAACATCAATCCTGCAATGAACAACGCTACAGATATTACGACGGTTGTGATCTTGTAGAACTTCTTCATATTGATAAAAGTCATAAATATTACTCCATAAAGACCTATTATTGTTGATTTAAAACAACGATTGCTGTTATCCCTGTTTACTATATTCGTGTTTATTATATCCTGTTTATTATATCCTGTTTATTATATCCTGTTTATTATAATGAAGTTTTGATGACATTACAATAATCATCATTATAATACACACTGATATAATACACCATGTTTTTAGTAAATCGGTTAAAGAAAATATAATATTACTGTTAATTCATTGTTAAATAGGTACTTCAATTGTTAATTCATTGTTAAGTCAATTGTTGGGCAACTTTAAATTTAATATAATGATTTTATAAAGATTATTTGTGCAAAATAGTGGTAAGTTTATGTTGATGTAATATGATGATGTAGATTGTAGGAGGTATTTTACAGTAATGATTGCAGGTTTGACTTTTACACTGATTTTAGTAGTTATATTGGCTTTGGTCTTTGATTTTATAAATGGTTTTCATGATACTGCAAATTCTATTGCAACCTCTGTTTCTACAAGGGTGCTATCTCCCAGACAGGCTATAATAATGGCTGCCATTTTGAATTTTGTGGGAGCATTGATGAGCGAAAAGGTTGCCAAAACAATTTCCAAAGGTCTTGTTAATGGTTCATTGGAACAATATGTTATTATTGGAGCGCTGCTGGCTGCTATCATATGGAATCTGGTCACTTGGTATATAGGTATTCCCAGTAGTTCTTCACATGCACTTATCGGTGGTCTGCTTGGAGCATCAATTGCTTATGCTTCGAGCTTAGATAAGATAATTTGGTCGGGCGTCTGGCAAAAAGTCGTCCTGCCGCTTATAACATCACCTGTAGTCGGTTTTCTGATGGGATATCTTTTCATGTCACTATTGTACGAGATATTGAGGCCCTTAACGCTTAAGATTGTTAATAAATGGTTCTCAAAACTGCAGATACTCTCCGCAGCGCTTATGGCATACTCCCACGGCAACAACGATGCACAGAAATCGATGGGTATCATAACACTGGCCCTTGTGAGCGGCGGCCTTTTGGACAATGACGCCGGAATTCCTATTTGGGTAAAGATCTCCTGTGCTATAGCAATGGCAATGGGTACTTCAATAGGTGGATGGAAGATCATCAAAACAATGGGTGTAAACATGATAAAACTGCAGCCAATAGGAGGGTTCGCAGCCGAAACTGCTGCAGCTGCCGTAATAGAAGTTGCAACAATACTTGGTGCACCAGTTAGTACAACTCATGTAATCTCAACAACGATTATGGGAGTAGGGGCTTCAAAAAGATTATCAGCAGTGAAGTGGGCGATTGCAAGAAAAATTGTATGGGCGTGGGTGATTACAATACCCATAACAGCAGCTTTAGGTGCGGTTTTAACGCTTCTATTCAAACTATTTATATAAAATATTAATCGGCCATTGAAGCAGGCATTGAACAGGAACGCTTTCAGTCAACATATATAACAATCGGTCATTCAGTAAACTAAGCTTCCAGTTGTCTATTCTGTACTGTTTTCAACATTTCGCTTAAAATCAGATAGGGGATTGCTGTCAACTGCATTCTTAACCCGAGCACTGTCAAGATGTGTATAGATTTCAGTTGTAGAGATGCTCTCATGACCAAGCAACTCCTGGAGAGTCCTGATATCAACATTTCCATATTTGTACATCAATGTAGCTGCAGTATGTCTTAGTTTGTGAGTAGAATAGCGTTCCGGATCAAGGCCTGCTTCCCGGATATACTTTTTAACCAGATTCTGGATCATTTGCTTGCTAATCCTTTGTTTCCGTTCGCTAATGAAAAGGGCATTTCTATCTTTGACTCCTTCGATAGGGCGAACTTTCTTATATGCTTCTATTGCATCCAAGCAAGCACCATTAAGAGGAATATTACGTTCTTTATCGCCTTTACCGATTACATTCAGATTGCTATCCTTGATACTATTTAGATTTATACCTACAAGCTCAGACAACCGCATTCCGCAATTGAGAAATAAAGTAATAATAGCGAAGTCTCTTTCTGGATATTTCCCATTTATGTTGGTTAGTAATTGTTTGCTTTCTTCAATGTTCAGATATTTAGGTAATCTTTTAAGAATTTTGGGTGATTCAAGCTCAGACGCTGGATTATAATCCAGCAGCTTGGCTTTGTTTGTTATATAATTAAAGAAGGATTTAATGCTTGCTACCTTACGTGCACGGGCATGGTAAGAATTATTGCGATTATTGCTTACATAAGACATAAACGCATATAAATCACTTAGTTTTACTGTTTTTAGCAATTCCATGTCAATATCACATATAGATATAGAATCAAAATCAGTGTACTTATCAACAAGTTTTTTATGGATTTTTAGAAATCGAAAGAAAAGTCTCAAATCATAGTAATATTCTTTAACAGTATTTTTTGATTTTCCTTTGATAGTTTGGAGAAAACTTAAAAAATCCTGCAAAACAAAAGGCATATCGTAATCAGAAAGGCTAATACTTTTTCTCATTAGTAAACTCCAATCAGTTATTATTACAGGATTATTTATCATACAGATTTACTTTCTATAACATATAACAAAAACATATTTATTGTATAATAATATACTAATTAAATAGGTTTTTCAATACAAACACTCCCCCCGATTAAACAAAATTATTATTTTGTTTAATCGGGGGTTTTTAAAAGATATTATTCCCTATGCAAATATACATTTCTTTAGATAATGATATAATATCATTTGTGAGGTCACAGAAAAATGCAAAATGATACTATGAACAATAAAGTAAAAAGAAAAATGCACAAAGCGCTCATTATTGGATTATATATGCTCTTAATCCTTATCTGCGTTACTATCGGCGCATCCATCGGAATTTTGGGTGGAAATCATTTCAGCAATATTGTATCTCAAAACAACAAGAATTCTTCCAATGAAGATTCATCTGACACCATTTCTTCAAACATCATATCTGATAACTCCAGTACTGCTGATACTTATTCTGCATATATCGGTTTACCCAAAACCGCCAGTTCAATTAATTCCGGTGTGGACAGATCAGATATAAGTTCCATGTCATCATTAAGTGGTTTTTCATCTGAAGTGCTTGTAGACAGCAAACCGATTGTTGATTTTAAAAGAGATTACGACCTCTCCTTCCCTACGGCATACAGTTATTCCCAAATCGAAGGTGTCACATGTTTCAGGGGCAACAATTACAGGGATAGTGCCAGCTATGGATATGTTGATATGAAGGAGTACAAGCTTGAGACCGTTTGGAGTAAAAAAATCGGTTATATCGACATATGGACAGGTGTTGGCTGGACAGGCCAGCCAGCAATTGTTAAATGGTCTGATGAAGTTAAGAATATTTCGAACATTTCGTCTGCCAAAAAGAAAAAAGCTGATCTTAAAGAGGTTATATACGCAACACTGGACGGCAATATCTACTTTCTTGACCTGGACGACGGTTCCAATACACGTTCTCCCATAAAAACCGGAGTTCCACATAAAGGTAGTGTTATGATAGATCCAAGAGGCTATCCCCTACTTTACGCAGGCCAGGGTATTCCCGAAGTTGCAGGTAAGAAAGTTCCGATTGGCTATAGGATTTATAGCCTGATTAATCAACAGAAGCTTTATTTTATAAATGGAATGGACAAGGATGCCAAACGATATTGGGGTGCATTCGATTCTGGTGCCTTGGTTGATGCATCCTCTGACACATTTATAGAATGTGGTGAAAACGGCATTTTATATTCAGGAAAATTAAATACTGTATTCAATCCGGCAAAAAAGACCATTTCTATAAACCCCGAGCTGGTAAAATACAGGTATACCTCCCCTATCAGCTCAAAAATCGGGATCGAGAACTCTCCAGTAATTTATAAGGACTTTATATACTTCGCTGATAATAATGGTCTGTTCCAGTGTGTAAACTTAAATACACTTAAGACTGTTTGGACAAGGGACGTTACCGATGACACCGACAGTACGCCTGTCCTTGAAGAAGAAACGGACGGTGTGTTTATATATACTGCCTGCGAAATGGATCATCATACAACTGAAGGAGCATCCTACATAAGGAAGCTGGATGCAGCAAACGGCGAATTGATATGGGAACTGAAAGTTCCATGCGTTTATGATGAGAAAACAAACGGTGGAGCCCTCGCGACCCCTGTTGTCGGGAAAAATGATATTTCTGGGCTGGTGATATTCAACATTGCAAAGACACCAAAAGAAAATAGTTCCGGCAATTCAAAGATATATGGTGGCAAATTGCTGGCTATCGACAAGAAAACCGGCAAAGAGGTATGGACACAAACTTTGGATTACTATTGCTGGAGTTCACCTGTTGCTGTATATGACAAAAACGGAAAATCATGCCTGATAGTGTGTGATTCAGGCGGAAGGGTCAACCTATTGGAGGGAACGACAGGCAAAGTTCTTGACAGTATTTCTCTCGGTGCAAATATAGAAGCCTCCCCTGCCGTTTACGACAACATGATCGTAATTGGCACGAGAGGCAGCAAAATCTGGGGTATAAAAATCAAATAATTAGCATTCAATAATCAAATAATTATCATCAAATATTACTTGTTGTTTTCAAAAAGTATCTTGCATTTGTCTGCACGGTATTTCGCCACTATGAGTTCGACGGCTTGTCCGCTTTTGGAAAACAGTACGTTATCGATTTTCATCAGTGGGCAACCGGTCTGGATATGTAAATGCTGTGCTTCTTCCTGGCTTGTATAAATTATTTCTATGGTGCTCTTTGTTTTAACCGGAAGCAGCGGGTATTTCCCTCGCAATATATCGTATGAAGGTTTTTTAGCGGTCATATCTTCTATGATATCCGGAAAAAGTCCTAAAGGAATATATGATGTATTTAATGACAAAACATCATTTTTCTGATTTACTACATATTTTATTTCTGCGAAACCTTCATTCTTTACATTGTTTCCCAGAGAGCCGAAAACCTCATCAAGAATCTGGGAACTGGAATCCTGAATTTTCTTCATCGAAACTATTTTGTATTGACCTGGATCTTCACTGTCCAATATGGATGCTGTGAAGCCACTATAATTCTTAATGTCGACCTTTGTTTTTGATTTTGCTACAAATGTCCCCTTGCCCTTTTCCTTGTACAAATATCCATTGTTTGTCAGTTCACTGATTGCCTGTCGAACTGTCGGTCTGCTGATATCATACTTTTCACACAACTCCTGTTCCGATGGAATCTGTGTTTCTTCCTTGAATTCACCATTTTCAATTCTGTTAAGGATAAGGTTTTTTAATTGAGAATATAAAGGAACGTTGCTGTATTTGTTTATCAAGATAATCTCTCCCTTTATGAAAAGTAAGCATAGCAGAACATTATTACATCCTTACTAATTCTATATTAACATCCGATAGATTTCAACATATTTCTGTGCTTTTTCTCATATAATAATATTACATTTTTCGACATTAAATGCGCTTTGTAACTCTATTCCGGTATATCCTTGGCTATTTACTCCTAAAAGTGTTAATAATAGTAACAAGTCATGACGTCATCATGACTTGTTACTATTGAATATATAGATTTTACTATGTGAATGTTAATTTAATTACACGACTTCCCCACCCTATTGAGTCAGTAGTGTTAATTTTATTTATACCTTCAATTCAACCTTTATATCCGTGACCCCCAACCTTTTCAGTACAGGGGTAACATCTTCACTAATGAATTCTTCGACCTGCTGAAGTGATCTTCCAGTATAATTTGAGGGCTGCATTACTGCAAGTATCTCTTTAATGTCCATCCCAAATGCCTCATCTTCTGCAATCCTCTCCAAAAGGTCATTTTTATTTCCGAATTGCTTGACCTGACGGGCAGCTTCCATTGAATGAGTCCTTATTCTTTCATGTATCTCCTGCCTGTCCCCTCCCTTTTTCACTGCCTCCATCATAATATTCTCAGTGGCCATGAATGGAAGTTCCTCCATAACGTGCTTTTCTATAACCTTGGGATATACCACAAGGCCGTCTGCTACGTTTATATAAATGTTAAGGATTGCGTCTACTGCCAAAAAACCTTCCGGTATGCATATCCTCTTGTTGGCCGAATCATCCAGTGTCCTTTCGAACCACTGTGTCGACGCGGTGATAGCAGGATTCAGGGCATCCACAATCACATACCGGGCTAGGGAGGATATCCTTTCGGATCTCATTGGGTTCCTTTTGTATGCCATTGCTGAAGAGCCAATCTGCTTGTCTTCAAAGGGTTCTTCTATTTCCTTCATACTTTGCAGAAGCCGTATATCATTGCTGAATTTGTAAGCACTCTGGGCTATGCTGCTAAGAAGGTTCAGTATCCTGCTGTCCTGTTTTCTGGAGTATGTCTGGCCAGAAACAGGATAGACCTTGTCATATCCCATCTTTTCAGCTATCAAAACATCAAGCTTGCGGACTTTTTCATTGTCTCCGTTGAAAAGGCTCATAAAGCTGGCCTGTGTCCCAGTCGTACCTTTACTTCCCAGAAGCTTCATTCCGGATAATAAATACTCTGTATCCTCAATATCCATAAGAAGGTCGTGTATCCAAAGGCATGCCCGTTTACCAACCGTTACAAGCTGCGCCGGCTGGTAATGTGTAAAGCCCAGTGTGGGCATATCCCTGTATTCCATTGCAAAATCCGAAAGCTTTGAAATGAGTGTCACAAGTTTGCTCTTCACAAGCTTCAGTGCTTCTGTCATTATTATCAGGTCTGTGTTATCCCCAACATAGCAGGATGTGGCTCCAAGGTGGATAATCCCTTTCGCATTAGGGCACTGCTCTCCATAGGCATGTACATGCGACATTACGTCATGACGTACTTCCTTCTCTTTCTTCTCGGCTACCTCATAGTTTATGTTTTCAGCATTTTCCTTTAATTCATTAATCTGTTCTTCGGTTATATTCAGCCCAAGTTCCTTTTCAGCCTCTGCTAATGCGATCCAGAGCCTTCTCCAGGTTTTAAACTTCATATCAGGTGAAAATATCTGCTGCATTTCATTACTGGCATATCTGGCATTGAAAGGACTTTCATAAACATTCTTCAATCGCTTTACCTCCGGAATCTTTTAACATATCAATTATACAGTTCAACTTAATAAATATCCATATAAAACATTGTCTTTCTAACAAAAAAAGTGCGAGGGATATTTTAATATCACTCGCCAAATTTATGAATATGAGATCGATCAGGGCTGCAATCTTATAGGAGTTCAACCCTCATCAATTATATTACTGGTCCTTCTTCAAATCAAGAGAGAGTTAGTATATTTTTAATGCTAACTATCTGAACGCAGGTACAAAGCAGTTCCATTGCCTTCTTAAGTTCGGCAATTGGCGGAAGTGTAGGAGCTATCCTTATATTCCTGTCATGGGGATCCTTACCGTATGGGTAAGTAGCCCCGGCGGGAGTCATTACTACACCTGCAGCTGCCGCCATGGCAAGAGAAGGCCCGGCACAGCCCTCCATAGTGTTGAAGCTTATGAAATAACCTCCTCTTGGGCTATTCCAGTTTGCAATTCCTTTTCCTCCAAGCTCAGATTCCAATATATCAAGCACCATATCAAATTTCGGCTTAAGTATAATTGCATGCTTTTTCATCTGAGCCTCTATCCCCTGCATATCCTTAAGAAAATTTACATGTCTCAGTTGATTTATCTTATCTGGCCCAATTGTCTGGATTGATATCTGTTTCCTTATAAAGTTTATGTTGTTTTCACTTGCTCCTATCATTGCAATACCGGCACCAGGGAAGGTTACCTTTGATGTGGAGCTGAAAATGAACACCCGGTCTGGATTTCCAGCTTCCCTGCATGCATTCATAATGTCTTTAAGTTTGTCCTGATCTTCAGAAAGGTGATGGACGTTATAGGCATTGTCCCAGAAAATTCTGAAATCACCTGCCTTAGTCTTCATGGAAGCCAACCTGTCTACAACACTGTCCGAATAGGTTATTCCATCGGGGTTGCTGTATTTGGGAGTACACCATATCCCCTTTATAGCTTCGTCCTTTGATACCAGTTCCTCAACGGCATCCATGTCAGGACCGTCCTGGTTCATTTCTACAGTGATCATCTCTATGTTCAACATTTCGCAGATGGCAAAATGCCTGTCATATCCCGGGCTTGGGCAGAGGAACTTAATTGCAGACAGCTTCCCCCATGGCTTTTCACTTCCGTATACACCATTGGTTATTGCTCTTACAATGGTATCATACATCATGTTAAGGCTGGAATTTCCGCCAATGATGATTTCCTTAGGACTAACTTCCAGCATGGCTGCAAACAGTACCTTTGCTTCGGGAATGCCGTCCACCAATCCATAATTCCTGCAATCCTGGCCACCATCCGCCGTTTTAAAGCTATCCTTGCTGCCTGGGAAATCCATCATTTCCGACGAAAGGTCCAGCTGTTCAGTGCAGGGTCTTCCTCTGGACATATCAAGCTTAAGCTTCTGTGCAACAAATTCATCGTACTTCTTATTTAAAGCAGTCAACCGTTCCTGCAGTTCAGCGTGACTCATTTGGGTATATTCGGACATAAAAAAGCCTCCTGTAACAATTAACTTAAATTCTCTTAATTATAGTACATTTTAATATAATGAATTGTATTATGCAACTTGATTATGAAAATAATTCAAAAATATTTTATTTTCAATGAATAATTGCATCATAATGCAGGATGTGAAAGTTTGCATGTCAAATTTGAATTTTAATTAGAATTTAAAAATAGACATATTTTACTTTAGTACTTCCTTGATAACTCTTAAAAAGTTTTCGCCTGCAAAACCTTCTATGAAATTCTGCGAATAATTCAGTGATGAAAGTCTGTCAAATATCCTGTATAAGTCTTCTACACCATTCAAATCTTCAGGTGTGGATTCAATTCCGTCAAAATCAGCACCCAATCCTATATATTCCGGGCCTGCCAAGGCTGAGATATATTCGACATGCTTAATTACATCTTCTACCGAGGCATTTCCTGTGTTATTAAGAAAAGAGGGATACAGGTTTATCCCGATGACTCCGCCTTTTGATTTCAATGCATTTATCTGATCATCCTTCAGATTCCTGTTGTGTCCGCAAACAACCCATGCATTGGAATGTGAAGCTATCACCGGTGCTTTTGAAACCTCCATCACATCCCAGAATCCCTTTTCTGATATGTGTGAAATATCCACCAGCATCCCCAGCCTGTTCATCTCAGCCACAACATCTCGTCCGAATGGTGTCAACCCTCCTCCGGATATAGCTTCCTTCACGCCATCGGCAATCTCATTCCTGTTATTCCAGGTAAGGCATATACTTCTGACGCCCAGCCTGAAAAAATTCCTGAGGGCTGCCATATCGCCCTGCAATGCACCACCATTTTCAATAGATATAAGAGCAGCAACTTTACCGGCTTCAATTGTATCAATTATCTCGCCATGATTCCTGCATAGTGCTATATCATTGCCATAACTATTAATCTGGCACAACAGTTCATCCAATATGTTTGATGCTTTGCGCATTTCTACCGATTTGCTGGCAGATGGATCTACGAATAAAGCAAAGGTCTGAACGAACTTCCCTGCTTTTTTCATCCGCGTTAAATCGACATGGCAATCAGAATTCAATAAATCTTTTTTATCTTCAAAAAGCCTCAACGCTGTGTCGCAATGGGCATCAAATACTATCATTTCATTCATTCCCCTATCAAAATGCATTTTTGATCAAATTAATATCTGTAGCTACAAATTTATCTTTTTCCTGCTGAACGATAACTTCCACAATATCAAACCTCATAAACCTGTCTTTCAACCCGTGTTGCTTAAGATAAGCCCATGCCAACGTCCTGAGCTTCATCTGCTTCTTTATGCCGACGGATTCCGAAGGTGTGCCGAAGTGTGATCCAGTCCTTGTTTTGACTTCAATAAAGCATATATATTCATCTTCTGATGCTACAATATCTATTTCCCCAAGCCTGCCTGCCCTATAATTCCTGTCAAGTAACCTGTAGCCATTCTTCACGAGGAACGAAACGGCAATTTCCTCACCCTGTTTTCCTATAACCAGCTTGTAATTAATCTTTTTGCTTTCCTGCTTTTCCATATTTTTCCTCAAATTTGCTGTCCATTTTACTAACGAAGACCAATATCTCAGCCACAACACCATATAGCTCTGCCGGGATTTCATCTCCGAGCCTCAACATATTAAGGGAATGAGCAAGGTTTTCATCCTGATAAACTGGAATATTACTTTCTCGTGCTTTTTCAATTATATTCTCGGCAACCTCTCCCTTGCCCATGGCAACTAGCATAGGTGCCTTGTTATTTTCAGGTGAATATCGCAACGCAGCTGCTTCTTTAACTTTTTTAGGTTTTTTGTTATCCATAAGGACCTTCCTTATATCTTAAAATCAATTGTTCCTTTATTGATGTCTATACCATCCAACGCAATCCTTTGAGCATTGACCGGGGTTACCTCTTCTTCAGCAAGTCTGCATTTCATATCAACAAGCCTGTATCCCGCATCCATGAGGCTGTTATAAAGCTCTTTAAAATTAGTTCTGATGAATTCGACAACGTTCTGTTCAGCAGCACGGAAATTTACGCTTACATTCTTTCCTTTTACATCAACTATGGAATCAATACGGCCGATATTTTCAGTATCAAGTGATATCAACATTACGGCGTTGTTTGGATCAATTGCTTTCTTTTTACCTTCCCTTTTAAAAATATAAAGTTCAGCCGTAGAATTATAGCCGGAAATATTGACTGGAAACTGCAGGTATATGCTCGTGTTGTTTATCTGATTCATAAGTCTGAAACCGTCTTCGATTCTTTCTATCTGCCTGGATATATTTCCTTCAATTGGTGATGCAGCTGTTTCAATATTTGCCTTTATGGTTTCCAGCCTGTCAATGATATTTTTATAGAGGTTTTTTACGTCCAGCTCTGTCTTGAGTTTTTCAGCATCAGTCGAAGCGGTATGTATGAAAAGATTATTGAATGAATCCTTGAATTTCTCCAGCTCTTTTGAGCCTTGTTCCAGTTGTTCTGAAATTGTTCCGATTAATATGTTTCCTTCAGAGCCTGGTATAGCTGCTGTTGAGGAAGTGAATGCTGTTGTAGTATTCGGGTTATTTTTCCCACTTTGGGAAGAAGGCTGTACCTGGCTCTGCACCTGTGTTTGAGTTTGTTTCTGATCGTCAGTCTGAGCTTGATCATTTGAAAGAATTTGGGATTGAACCTGAGATTGAACCTGGGATTGAACCTGGGCCTGGGTTTGAGGCACAGCCTGATTCTGACCCTGAATCTGAGTCTGTCCTTGAGTTTGATCTTGTATTTGAATTTGAGATTGTGCTTGAAGTTGTGCTTGGCCTTGAGCTTGCGCTTGACCTTGGGTCAGGCCTTCGGCCTGCGTATGTGCTTGCGATTGAGCCAGAGTCTGGCTTAGTGCCTGCGTCTGGCCTTGTGCCTGAATGACCTGGGTGTTACCCTGCAACTGTTGTGAGGCGTTACCTGGCTGCATCCCCAAGCCCTGCTGAGTAGTTGTCGTTTGTTGATTTGTTATTGGCTGTTTTGTAGATAATGGCTTTTGTTCCGGAGACGATTGCTGCGCCGATGCTGTTTGCTGCGCTGTTGCTGCTTGCTGCGCTGTTGCTGTTTGCTGCGCTGTTGCTGTCTGTTGTGCTGGAATCGTTTGTTGTGATGCCGTTGCCATTTTACCGTCCGTTAATGTTTGTGCTGTCGTTCCAACCTGATCCTTCACTGAAGCCAGAGTTGCCGTCCCAGCTTGGTTTGTGGCAGTTATGATTTTATTTATCGAATTCTGAAGATTATCGAGTTGATTTCCCAGTTTTAGACGACCTTCAAGCATCTGGGAGATTGTGTCCATTTTGCCGCTTATATAATCTATACCTTTTATTGATATGTAAACAGCCTTATCAGTTGAAATGGAACTGAATTTTCCCAACAATGACTTTGCTGTTTCGAACATTTCTTTAGATGGTGAGGTACCTGCCAGCTTGAACTCTCCGGCTATTTCAAGATTCTTCTCATCCGGTGTTATATTGATGCTCAAAAGCAGCTTACCCAGTTGATCTTTAGTACTTGCAACTGAATCAGTCCCATTTGTTTTTACAGTTTCAAGGAGGATGCTTCCATCGTTCCTCCCTGTCATGGCAAGAGTCAGTACATCTCCCGCCTTTGCTCCTATGTCCGAGGCCAACGACGCGCGCATCAGGCTGCCGTCCGAAAGTTTAAGCAGCACTTCATCAGAAGACGCTTCCACTACTCTTGCCTTAAGTACATCCCCCGTGTTCAGTTTTTCCAGAATATCCGGTACATTTTTCCCCGTAGACGCCTGTGCGTTAATAAATCCATCTATACGCATTATTCCAGCCCCTTATGCTGTGTATATTGCATTCGATCAAACGAAATTTTTTGTAAAGCTTATTCTATGTATCGGACATAAACCGAATTTTTTAATAGCATCTATGTGTTCTTTGGTGCCATAGCCCTTATGTTTTTTAAAACCATATTCAGGATATTGTTCGTCCAGCCCTTCAATCATCCTGTCCCTGGTCACTTTTGCAATTATTGAAGCTGCTGCTATAGAAATGCTGAGTGAATCCCCTTTTATTATAGGAAGCTGTTGGATATCCACTTCCTCAAGCCTGACTGCATCGATCAAAAGTAACTCAGGAACTGGCTTTACCTTTTCAATGGCAATCCTCATAGCTTTCTTTGTAGCATTAAGTATATTTATCTCATCAATACATTTTTCGTCTACTATCCCAACACCAATTGAAATGGCCTTCTCCATTATCTCATCGTAAAGCCGGTCCCGAACAATGGCAGATAGCTTTTTGGAATCATTCAGTCCCTTTATGAAAACATTTTCTGGAAGGATTGCACATGCTGCAACAACAGGCCCTGCAAGTGGTCCACGGCCTGCCTCGTCTATTCCGCCTATCAGTCGTATACCTGTAGCGAATGCTTCAGTCTCATAACGACTCATTTCTTCTAACCGCTTTAATTCTTTTTCAAGCTTTGATAACCTGGGATCATTTTCTGACATTTTCAACAACCTCACATTGGTCTTTCGAGACTGATTTTTCCAATCTTGCCACCCCGGAATTCATCCAGCAGGATGGCTGCTATTCTCTGCATATCAATCATGCCGCCGGATATGATGCATCCCCTGTTTTTCCCGGCTGTTTCAAGCAGAATCAAGCCGGTCTTATCCTCAAGTGTCTGAAGTTTGAACCTTTCTGCCAGCCTTTCAGGATATGTCTCTTTTAGCTTCTCCATAAGGGCAGCAGCAAGCTCAACCTTATCGAGGATATCATCCTTTATGGCGCCTGTAAATGCGAGATTGAAGGCTATCTGCTTATCTTCAAATTTAGGCCATAGAATTCCTGGAGTATCCAGCAATTCAATCTCTTCATTTACCCTGATCCATTGCTTTCCCCTGGTAACCCCAGGTTTGTCACCGGTAACTGCGTTTGCTCTTCCGGTTATCTTGTTGATGAAGGAAGACTTCCCCACATTTGGTATACCGACCACCATAGTTCTGATTGGCCTGAAAATTCTCCCTTTGAGCTTATCACGCTCAATTCTGTCCTTCATCATGCTCTTCATATTCGCACGAAGCTTATTGTAGCCCGTACCTTTGATACTGTCGATGAATATGACCGGTAATCCTTTTTCTGCATACCATTTAGCCCATTCAACAGATATGGCTTCGTCTGCAAGATCGGCTTTGTTCATCGCGATGATACGCGGTTTTGTACCTAATATATTGTCTATTTCGGGATTTCTACTGCTAAGGGGTATCCTTGCATCCAGTAACTCTATAACCACATCGACCATTTTAAGATTTTCTGATAAAAGCCTCCTGGTTTTAGCCATATGTCCTGGAAACCATTGTATATTCATGATAAACCCGCCTGTTCGTTATTTATAAATACTGCCGATTTCACTTATCGGCCATACCCTTATTATTGCCTTTCCTTTTATCCTGTCATACCCAATCAGCCCAATCTGCCTGCTGTCCCTGCTGTTTTGCCTGTTGTCGCCCATGACAAAAACGTAGCCCGGCGGAACTGTTTCGGGTAATTCTGCAGAAGAAGCATAAGTTTGTCCCTGTGTCTTTACATATGGCTCATCAATCTTAATACCATTAATATATACATAACCATCGTCGTTAATATCAAGTGTATCGCCGGGTACCGCTATTACCCTCTTTATATAATCCACTTCGCTTAATGATGTTATTGCTTTTTTAAAAATCGGAAAATCTTTTATTACAGGAATCCGCGAAGTTATACCTTCCTGATATTGAAGAACTACAATATCACCTTTTTGGGGAGTATTGAAGTAATAGCCCAGTTTGTAAACGATGAGTCTCTGGGAGGTAGACAATGTGTTTTCCATGGACTCTCCGTCCACATATACCGGTTCAAAGACAAATCCCCTTATAAGCAGGGCAATCACAACCGCCAGAAGTATAGCTTGCAACCACTGCCAGACTTCTATGAAATAAAACGTTTTTTTTGTTTCTTCCATAACACCTCTATAATTTACTGTTATGTATTTCCGCAATATAAAAGGGACGTTTTACCGTCCCTTTTATACTAAACTTTATCCACTTTGATTTCAAGTCTTTCCTTTACTTTAGCAGCCTTGCCGACCCTGTCACGCAGGTAATAAAGCTTGGCCCTTCTGATCTTACCTTTTCTTACGATCTCTATCTTGTCAATCTTGGGAGAATGCACAGGCAGGATTCTCTCCACACCTACACCATACGATACTCTTCTTACTGTAAAGGTTTCCTTGAGTCCGGCGCCTTTTTTTGCTATTACGGTGCCTTCAAATATCTGAATTCTCTCTCTGGTTCCTTCTTTAACCTTAAGATGTACCTTTACATAGTCTCCTATGCTGACAACAGGCAAATCGCTTCTTAACTGTTCCTGTTCAATTGCCTTGATTATGTCCATAATTCTTTCCTCCTTCCTCCCTGGATGTTCATAAGCGGCCTTCATATCTGCCTAGCGGACCATCCGTACTACACACGCAGAAAATTATATCACATGTACCCTCAAATTGTAAACATTTCTGCAAATTTAACATCTGATATTATCTTCGATGACTTTTAATATCAAATCATTACTTGCAAGTGAATCCTTTTTTTGCATTGCTTCCTTATATAAATCTCTATTTTTCATTATGTCCATAATATTCTCAATGAATGATTCTTCGTTTATTTCTTCTTCCTCCATCACAACACAATATCCTGATTTCTCAAAAGACCGCGCATTCAGTATCTGGTCCCCCCTGCTGACTTTTCTGGAAAGTGGTATAAGCAGTGAAGGCTTCCTGAGTGCAAGTATTTCAAACAATGCCGTTGCGCCGGCCCTTGAGATGAATATATCAGACATGGCAAATATGTCAGCCAGTTCTTCATTTATATATTCAAATTGCACATACCCGTTTATGCTTGAATAATCGGTTTTTTTATTTCCACTGCCGCAAATATGGCAAATATCGAAAACTTTCAAAAGCTCTTTTAGTGAATTCCAGGTGACTGTATTGATCTTCTCCGATCCCTGGCTTCCACCCATAATCACCATTACCGGTTTTGAACCTTTGAATCCGCACAACTCCAACCCTTTAAGTCTGTCTCCGGCCAATATGGCATCCCTTACAGGAAGACCGGTCAATATGCCTTTGTTACCCGGGATGTGTCCAGCTGATTCGGGAAAAGTATAGCATACCTTTCTGGCAAATGGAATTGACAACCGGTTGGTCAAACCCGGAGTCATATCAGATTCATGAATTATCACTGGAATATGTCTCAGCCATGCAGCCCAGACTACAGGGCAGGAAACAAATCCTCCCTTGCTGAAAACAATATCCGGCTTTATCTTTCCCAAAACCGAAAAAGCTTGGAATACTCCTCCTGCAACCCTGAATATATCTGTCATATTCTTAAGGTCCAGATATCTTCGCAGCTTTCCCGTTTGAACGGAATGATAGGTTAAACCTTCTCTTTCTGCGAGCTGTTTCTCTATTCCATTTACTGAACCTATGTAATGAACCAAATATCCTTTTTTCTTAAGGCCAGGCAATAATGCCAAATTAGGTGTGACATGACCGGCAGTTCCTCCGCCTGTAAGAACTATCTTCTTTTCACCCACTTCGCGCTCCTAACATCATTTAAGAATTATACAAACCTGAATCTGCAATAATAGTTTACCACCGTATATATAATATTGCAAAATAATGCATTTATGAATAGTTACTTTGATTGGTTATTATGGTTGTTCACCTATTCGTTAATAATTTCAGGCATAATATTACATATTGTGGGAAATATTATTGACCTTTTTCACCTTTTATGTTATTTTGTTAATACTTCCATATTTTCCAAGGGGGTATTGTAAATGCCTGATAATGATATGATAACAATCATACTGAAGATAATGGATGTGCTTATAGATAAATATATCAATAAGGAAATATCACCTGAAGTGTTTTTCGAAAATTCTGAAAAAAAGATCGAATATTTACTTAAATATGCATATGATAAAAAAGTTCTTAATAGCAAAAAATTGGCGATAACTATTCAACTGTCAAAATATTCTCTTCTGACCAAGAATCTTACTGTTTGATTATACATCCTTTTGAAATTCTGCAATCAGAACATCGATTTTCCTGCTCAAATTGAGTATCTCAGGTGAAGAAATGGGCAATTCGGTTAGCAATCTGTTAAGTTCTTCCTTCAGCTTTAGTATTTCTATATTCATATTCGAGCCCTCACAATACAGTAATTGTTAATATATTACTTTATACACTATAATACTTCAACATATTTCCCGTTAATGTTCTTAATTTCCATATCGTAAATTGTCAATATTCATCATTTCCACTTATTTCCTGCACTTTTCTTCATTTTGGACTCATTGTTCACCATTTAGTATTTTTAGTTGACAATTAAACAAGTTTGAATTATTCTTTTATTACCGTGATTTTTGATGAATTGCCCGATGATTTCATCAGATATTGTATATCATTCGATTATTTAGGGGGACAACATAATAATATGAAATTTAAAGTAAAAGATATGGCACTTGTATCGCTTTTTGTGGCATTAATGGTTGCCGGTGCATTTATACGAATACCTTTCCCGCTCATCCCAATCACATTACAATCATTTTTTTGCGGATTTTCGGCTTTAATTCTAGGAGCCAGACTCGGCGCACTTTCACAGGTAATCTATCTTCTTCTGGGATTGTTTGGTCTGCCTGTTTTTGCTCAGGGAGGCGGGATAACATACTTTTTGAAACCAAGCTTTGGTTTCTTGTTGGGATTTGTTGCAGGAGCTTTAGTCACAGGAAAGGTTATAAGCTGCTTCAGTACACTGAAAAGAAGGCATTATCTGCTGGCTCTTACTGCCGGGCTGACTGCCATTTATGCTATAGGAATCCCTTATATGTATGTCATATTGAATCTATACATGAAAAAACCGGAATCAGGCTTCATATACCTGCTTACATTGAATGTACCATATCTTTTGAAGGATTTTGCCCTCTGCATATTGACTGCATTCATGGCATCCACATTGATACCTCTGCTTAAAAAAACAGGAATACTGCTTACACAATCTTTTTATTCATAGTTTCAAAACTGAACATAATCAGCTTTTCATCGAGATTATTGTCCTGAATATACCTGAAAACGTCCTGAGTCTCCTTTGTAAGGAATGTTTCGTTGCAAGGCTGGCAAAAGTAAACAGGAGCGCCGGTCAATGTAATGATCTTTCCCCTGATCCTCTTTGGGACATTGATATTATGAAGAGTTGTAACTTTGCCGCAATACAGGCATTTAATAAGTTTCATCACTGGTGGCTCCTTTATTGTCATATATATTCTTTAGTCATCTTTCAGATATTTTTGCAAAAATATTCGCAAAAGTACCAATGTAGTATACAATATCTATATATTTTTTATTTGTCAAGTCGGATTTTCGCACTATATTCGAATTCGAGCCTGATGATTTTACGCTTCAGTTAGAATCTATGCTAAATCTCAGAATGTCATTAGAAATGTTGAATTCTGTCCCTAACTTTGCGCAGAGCTCCTTCTCCCTCTCAAGTATGTTTTTAGCATCTTCCCCTGTCTGGACCTCAACATGGCATTTGTCAAGAATCCTGACTGGTATGGCTGACAGACCTGTCAACTTTTTGTCCCTGTATTCCATTTCAATAATAAATGATTCCATGTTCTCTGGATCGTTCTGGTCGAACAGGAAGTTACCCATACTGTAAATTATGGGCTTTCCCTTGTATATCTCCATCCCCTGGAACTGATGCGGGTGATGACCAAGAATCATATCTGCACCGTCATCTAATAGTTTCCTGGCAAACTCAATCTGGTCGGAAGGTATCTGGAAGCTTTCCTCAATTCCCCAATGAAGTGAAACTGCAACCAGATCGACTTCACTCCTGAGTGCCGCAATATCCTCCCTTATGGTCTCGTAATCTCTCGGCATGGCTCCTGCCTTCTCAATACCGGCATTGTAGCTTATATTGGGAGTCCCTGCATATGTATACGTAACCATGTCGGAATATGAAAGCAAACCGAATGTTACACCGTTCTTTGTGATTATGGCTGCTTTTCTTGCAGCCGTGATATCTTTACCTGCCCCCGAATGCAGAATATCGTTGTTGTCGAGAATTTCAACCGTGTCAAGCATGCCTTGTCCATAATAATCCAGCATATGATTGTTTGCCAGGCTGAGTATATTGAAACCAGCATCTTTTATCCCCTCTATGGCCTTTGGATTGCATTTCAGGATTATCTTCTTTTCCTTGCTGAGGCTTATTGTACTGTCTGTCATAGGGGATTCGAGATTACCGAATACTATATCACCACTGTTCAATATACCCTTTACATCTGAAAATGCATATGTGTAACCTTCATCCTTCTGTTCCAGCAACTTGCCCACTTTCCTGCCGTACATGATATCCCCTACGGCAACAATCTTTAGTGGTTCTTGCGTCGGTACAGGAGTAGGTTCAAGTGTAGGTGCCGGAGTTGGTGAGGAAGTGACTACAGGTAACGAAGTTGAATCAGGGTATGGTGACACAGTTGTGGAACCTCCTGATACCTCATTCGCTGATATATATGTGGTTATATTATCCCTCAGAGAGATTCCAATATCAGTACCAAATATGATTATTACCACTGCGATTATAATAACTGCCACACCAAATTTTTTATTCATTACTGCTTCCTTCCCGAAACAAGCTCGAATGACGCGATAGATGTGTAGACTCGTTTCTTTCCAATTTGTTCGCTTTTAAAAAGTTCAACTCTGTCAACCTTTATTTCCGGGTAAGAATCAAAGCCAACCCCTGCTAAGGTTTTCTCAAAGTTTTCTCCAGGGATGATCTCCTGCCCGATAGTGACATGAGGTCTGAATTCTCTCTTCTCCTTTGGAAATCCAGTTTCAGACAGAGCTTTATCAATATCCTTCTGAAGCTTCAGAAGCTTTTCCTGTTCTCCGCCCAAGCCAAGCCATAGCACCCTTATTCCTTCCCTGCCGTCAAACCTGCCTAACTTTGAAATGTTAAGGCTGAAGCCTTCATGTTCTTTTACAAGTCCGTTTAATTGCTGTTTGATGTTCTCCATCTGTTCACTGCTGATTTCATCCAGAAATTTGAGTGTAAGGTGGAAATTATCAATATGCTTCCACCTTCCTGCTAAAATTTCCGGTCTAAGTTTGTTCTGTAGTTCTGCGATCCTTGATTTCAAGCCATTACTGAAATCAATGGCAATAAACGCCCTCATGCAAACGTCTCCTCTATAATCGTTCAATAATTAAAAAAACCGAAAGGTATACCGTTTCAATTATACCCATCGGTTCAGTTCTTTTGGTTCAATTGTCGGGGACATTTTTTTGATTTCGATTCCGATACTTTTGTTCATCCGTTATTCCACCTTCATTCGTAACTTTTGTATCAATACCGACCAAACCTGACCATTCCCGTCATACTTATCAGGTTGAATACTGCAGAATCGGTTTCATCATCAACACCAGCTTCGTCCAAATATCCGGTTCCATCCCCGAAGGATGCATTCAATTCTTCAGGTACCATTATGTCGATAATCCCTGCACCAGTTTTCAAATTATATGTACCAGGTGTTTCAAACCCTGATTTTACATTGATATTGCCAATCTCTGTAATGATGTCCATGTTTTTTCTGATTAATCCGTTATTTATCCAAATGTCCCCATTGCCTGTATGACATTCCACCATGCCCTGCAGGCAGTTTATGATGATATCCAGACTGTCGCCTGTAATATCAAGGTCACAGTTTAAATCATCCATAAGGGAAATGCTGCCTTCTTCTATGACACCTTTTATTGATCTTATATCCCTCGGTACATAAATGCTGATTTTGGTGTAACAATTATCGAACTCACCGGTTTTTCCTTCGAATCCACTATTCAGAACCGTTTTCCCGTTTACTGTCGTCAAGCCGGTATTGAATCCCTCAAGCTTATTTTCAAGTATTTCTTTGTCCATATACGCTATAAGTGTTTCAGTTGTTTCTAATCTTATTTCCGCCCTGTTCCAGCAGAATATGCTAATAAAGGATTTATCGCAATCCAGTTCCAAAGTTGCTGGTTTTGATGCTTCCATTTCATCAAACGAGTATCTGCTGATACTGTTCAGCTGAGTTTCACTGTCAACCGTATCAGCAACTCCATTAGGATTGAATATAAAAATCATAGTTAGAAGCAGTATTGCAGTGACCACTGTCAAAGCTATATATCCCTTACGACTGCGTATGTTGTAAACCATACCATCAACTCCCGATTAAAGTCGTTATATGGTAAATTCTAACACTACGTTATCGAAGGGACAAATATTTCCTGTTGTTACGCTGTCTTATCCTTTATCCAGTTCACAAATTGGGAAAACACGACTCCCGGTTCTTCCAGATCAAGACACCATCTCTTGACCCACTCAAGTGTCACATATCCGGTGTATCCTCCCTGTTTAAGCAGACCCAGCGTCTTCTCAACCGGGATATCTCCATAGCCGACCATTTTGTAACGTATCTTTCCATCTTCAACTATCGAGTCTTTTATATGTATATATTTTATATACTGTTTCAATATGGAATATGTGGTTTCGACAGATTCACCGAAATATCTGAATGGATGGTGGACGTCCCATAATACTCCAACGTTTTCCCTGCCTATTTTTTTCATCAGGTCAGCCATTTTCATTGAATCTGCAAATACTCCATTGGTCTCGATAAGTAGAATTACCTTCTTATCCTTGGCGTAATCGGAAAGCTTTACAAGATTCCCGGCAACGAAATCAAGATCAATGCCGGAACCAGGTTCTGGATTCATGTCCCCCAGGACCCTCACAAATGGCACTCCCGCTTTCGCAGCAAGATCAATGTATTCTTTTCCTTCTTTTAAATATTTTTCGATGTTAACTTTATCATAAAGATAACAGGCAGATGTGAATATCGGTATTTCAAGATTCATTCTTGTCAGTCTTTCCTTTGTCGCTGAGAGGTTGCTATCCAGAAATGGCTTTGCATTTGGCACATATAATTCGCTTTCGATACCTCTGACTTCAATCCCGTCAAAGCCCAAATCCTTAGCAGTTACCAAAATGTCGTCCCATGACCATTGGGGGCAACCCAATGTTGAAAAGGCAGTCTTCATCATATCACCCCTTGTTGTATAATCCTTCTTATGCAAATATCATATCATTTTTACTTATAACTGTCATCCCATCGATAAATAATTTGACTTCATTTAACATATTATACTGCATGATTCTATCATCTTATACTGCATGATTCTATCATCTTGATTGTATCTTCCATGCAGGGTATACTATAAATGTTGCAATATTTTTGAAATACTGCAACATTTTTACCATAGTTCATAAGGTTTTTCATAAGGAGAATGTCCAGATGAAAAAGGGTCTTCATATCAATAAGACTGTGATAACAATTATTATTCTGAATTTCACCGAGGTTGCCGTAATAGCCGGCATACTTTTGTATTTTGCCGGAGAGAGCGGAAATGCCGAGATGTTTACAAACCCCGGATTGCTGGTACTTCTGGCCGTTGTTCTGGCCGGAATAGTTATTAATACCATTTTGGCAGTCAGAAACCGGTACAGCCTTAAAAAATCCAGCGAACAATTCGGAATACTCAAGGAAACCCTTTCCCGTCTTGAGGATCTCAATAAAACCCTGCGTGCCCAGCGGCATGATTTCATGAACAACCTTCAGGTCGTTTACAGCCTTATGGAAATGGACGAATACAAAGAAGCAAGGGATTACATTGAGAAGGTATATAATGACATACAATCGGTAAATCGTGTAATGAAGACGGCAAATCCCGCCATTAACGCATTGCTTCAGGCAAAGGTGCTTACTTGTGAAAAAGAAGGTATAGCAGTTGAGCTTACGGCCACAACCCAGTTAACTGAACTCAAAATTCCCTCCTGGGAGTTATGCCGGGTTCTTGGAAATCTGATAGACAATGCAATATATGCCCTGCTTGAAAAAGGCGGGGACAAGAAGCTTATAATAGAATTATTTGAAGATTTGAAGAAATATTATTTCAAGATATCCGACAATGGCATGAAGATACCGGACGATCACCTTCCGAGATTGTTCGAACCGGGTTTTACGACAAAGGGTTCGAAAGGCGAAGGTATGGGACTTGCAATCAGCAATGGGATCATGGTGCAACACGGCGGTACAATATCTGTCAAAAGCGCCAATGATATGACTGTTTTTGAAGGCTCCATACCACGCTGAACATTACTTCATGCAGTACTGAAATACACAGAAATGACATTTCAGCATGCATATTGATGTTTTTACCCGTTTCATGTTCAGTAACCATTAATCATTCTCTATAATAACAATTGTAAGTCAAAAGTGGAGAGTACTCAAAGAATGAGTGAAACAAAGCGCTTAAGGAGGTGTAATAAATGGATTTTTCAGGTTTATTTTCAGGAATGGGCTTGTTATCTTTGATTTGTCTGGTCGTTGGACTGGGCTTTGTTATTTTTGAAATGTTCCACCCAGGCATCGGTGCACCCGGAATTGTTGGAGCCGTGCTTCTGATATTAGGTGTGGTTATTTACGCAAAGACAGTATTGCAGGCTCTTATCCTTGTTATAATCATACTTGCCCTGCTCGGAATCGCATTGACCATCGTTCTTCAATCAGCTGCCAAAGGTCATCTATCAAGACATCTTGTCTTGAATGATTCCCTGGATGAGGATAAATTCTCTGCAGTTGAAGACCTGGAATACTTCATTGGCAGGGAAGGCACTTCCCTGACTGTTCTCAGGCCATCGGGCACTGCAGATTTCAATGGCGTCAAGCTGGATGTGGTTTCCGAGGGCGATTTCATACCAAAGGATACACCGCTCAGTATCATTAAAATAGAAGGACACAGGATAGTAGTGAAGAAAATCACTTGATCTCCACGTATAATAAAATGTCATTCAAGCACACGCTGTGCATAAATAGAATATTTAATGAAAGGGGTTTAAACAAATGGATCTTTTCTTGTTAATAGTAATAATCGTTTTGGTTTTCATATTTCTGGGGGTGTTTTTTACCTTCATACCGGTCGGCTTGTGGATATCCGCCCTGGCAGCCGGAGTACACGTCGGTATATTCACACTGATAGGCATGCGCCTCAGAAGGGTCAATCCTGCAAAAATAATTCTCCCATTAATAAAAGCCTCCAAGGCTGGCCTTGATGTAAACGTCAATCAGCTTGAAGCTCACTACCTTGCAGGTGGTAATGTAGATAGAGTTATCAATGCACTTATTGCAGCCCACAGGGCAAATATGGATCTCGTTTTCATCAGGGGTGCTGCAATTGACCTTGCTGGACGTGATGTACTTGAAGCAGTTAAAATGAGTGTTAATCCAAAAGTCATTGAAACACCCAATATATCAGGTGTTGCTAAGGACGGTATCGAGCTTCTGGTCAAGGCCAGAGTTACCGTCAGAACAAATCTTGACAGATTGATCGGTGGTGCTGGAGAAGCTACCATTATAGCAAGAGTCGGTGAAGGTATAGTAACAACTGTCGGCAGTTCGCTGTCGCATAAGGATGTACTGGAATTTCCTGATAAAATTTCGCAGACGGTTCTCAGCAAAGGTCTCGATGCAGGTACGGCATTTGAAATCCTTTCTATAGATATTGCTGATGTGGATATTGGCAGAAACATCGGCGCACAGCTCCAGACCCTTCAGGCTGAGGCAGACAAGAACATAGCTCAGGCAAAAGCTGAGGAAAAACGTACAATGGCAGTCGCAAAGGAACAGGAAATGAAAGCTCTTGTAATAGAGATGAGAGCACATGTTGTCGAGGCAGAGGCTCAGGTGCCCAAAGCCATCGCATATGCATTATCCGAAGGCAAACTTGGTGTTCAGGAGTATTTTGACCTTAAAAACCTGATGTCTGATACCGAAATGCGCGAATCCATCGCAAAGTTAAGCAAGAGTGAGGATTCTGATATATCTTCGAAAAAATAGGCATTAGTTGTTCAGCTGAGATGTTTAATGAGAGGATCATTATTATGGCAGGTAGCTTTAATAGCAATTTTGGAATAAATATGTCACAACGCGTGACTGCTGCGGCAGTTTATCAAAAGAAGCTTGAGGCGGACGCAAGACAGGCCATGAAATTCATCACGGGAAAGATATCCGCAGACACCTCATATCGCGATGATAATCGAACAGATGAGGTATCTTATGAAAATGGCACTGTAAGCTCTGTTTATCATGAGGAGCACAGTGAGACTGCACGACGCACTGCCCAACTTAATGCAGATACGACCAAAGCGGCAGATAAACTGAAAGCAATAAATAAACAGATAGCACCCGTAACACCTGTGCTTTCAGATAACGGCAGCGTTCTCCGGCAGGCAGCTGGAGATACAAAAAACAACTCCCCTGCCTCGAAAAAAATAGGTTTCAATTTGAGCCTGACATCTGACGACTTGCTCAACGGAATCATAATGTCGGAGGTACTTGGACGGCCCAAATGCCGTCTCAGAAATAAGTCTCAAGATTCCAGGAGGTAAAGTATGGATGTTAAGGTTCTAATTGCTGATGATGATGCCGGAATGCGTATGATACTAAGTAAAGTGCTGCAAAAAGCAAATGGTTTCACCCTCATAGGCGAAGCGGCGGATGGAGAATCCGCCCTCCGCCTTTTTGAGGATTTCAGGCCACAGCTGGTATTTCTGGATGTAGAAATGCCTTTGTTAGACGGTGTTGAATGTGCCAGGAGGATAACGGATATTGCACCTGAAACCAGGATCATTTTCGCAACAGCCCATGGAGAGTACATGCCTGACGCCTTCGAAGTATATGCCTTCGATTATATCGTCAAACCTTTCAGGCTGGAACGAATCAGCCAATCACTTGAGCGTATCAGGGATTCCCTGGACATAAAACCGGAACAACCTGAAATCAGGAACCCCGTTGCACATAAAAGCACGGAAAAACTGATAATTAGAAATAAGGACGGTATCACACTCATAGATACGGAAGAAATTATGCTTATTCAGCGTGAAGACCGCAGTACCGCTATATATACCATGAAAGAACGATTCACAACGTCAGAAGGTCTCAGTGACCTTGAAGAAAGACTTGATAAGACATTATTCTTCCGAAGTCACAAATCATACATCATCAACCTCAAGGCCGTTAACAAGATATACCCATATGGACGTTGGACTTATATAGTAAAGCTTAAGGGAACTGAAAAGGATGCGCTCATGACACATGACAAATATGTTGAACTTGAGAAGTTGTACACTTGATGATTATCCTGCTGATCACCATACGCCCTTATCACCATTCCCCCTGCACATCAGCATCCCGATGATCGGCAAAAAAATCCTTTTTGTCAAAATAGTATACTCCGGAACCGCCAAATGTGGCATCAAGGTTTACCCATACTTCATCTCCTGAAATATAAACCTGATTCCATGCATGGTCACCCCAGGATGTACCGCCATATGCAATCCCAGTAACCAGTCTTACCTTAAGGTTTACAGCTCTGCACATCGATACGTACAGGCAGGAATAATCGAAGCATATCCCCTTCCTGGTCTCAAAAACCGATATTGAACCTGATACTATACCTTTGGGATCTGTCACTATTTTTTCGGCTTTTTCATAATCATATGTAATATTTTTACTTATCCAATTGTATATGATCCTGGCTTTTTCCTTGTCGTCCGTTTCTTTTCCGACAAGCTCCACTGCCTTTTTATCAATTGCTTCATTCGATTTAACGGCATCATCAAGAGTCATACCGTTGAAATACTCTATAACCTTTATATTTCCGCCGGTCAGCTTTTCAATGGTAGCGACCGCATCGCCTGACCCCGCCGGAACGCCTTGCGGGATGATAGCTCCCATTGCTTCCCTGAATGAGTCGTTGACCAGTACCGGTACTTTCTTTCCAATATTGGAATTCAGGACAGGATACAGGACATTTTTGCAAATCAGCTGGTATCCAACCGATTCATTGGTCCATTTAGAAAGATATGGAGAATATAGATAATATGAAGAGAAATTCAGTATGAATACAAAGACCAATGTATAAACCAGGCTTTTCGGGACCTGCCACAATGCACCCATGAACCTTCTGAAGCCCATTCCGCAATTGTTGAGTTGTCTTTGAATCTTCTCCGAGAGTGGTACGATCACCCTTTTATAAAAGGGCGTTGTGATAAGTCGGATAAACAGAAGCATCAAAATCAGGATTACAGGGACTGCGATCAGGTATGTAAGTACATCCTGCTGAAAAATCATTTTCTTGATATTCTCTGGTATTTTATCATATATGCTGTTGAATATGCTTCCGTCCTGTATAAAGAATATTCTCTTTGTGATATAAACCGATAGCAGCAGTCCGGCAATAAATTCGATATTATCAAGCAGAGAGCTCATAGATCGCATCACGGTTTCCCCTGATAATGAAGCCATTGCTCCCGATATGACAGGTACTGCAAGTAACAGAACTAATATTATGGTTACAAAATTAATATCTGTAAAAGTAATGGGCATATCCAACTCCTTGACAATGCAGACTGATTCTCTGATAGTACTATATTAATACCCATTGATTAAATAGGCAAATGAAAACTTTGTAATGCTTTATTTTAAAATATTATTGCACTTTTTACTAAAATCGCTTATTATATTAATAATTAAAAATAGTTTTGGATTGCATTTAAACAAAGATGTTTAATAAGGTGCATGAATAAATTGATGCGGACGATGACGTTTCAACTTTATTTTATGCGCTTTTTTGTTTTTTAAAATGCAGAAAGGGGATTAAAAATGAACAATATAGTAGAATTATTCGGTTCGAATGTATTTAACGATTCAGTAATGGCTGAACGCCTTCCCAAAGCAACCTACAAAGCTTTGAAAAAGACCATCGATGCTGGACTCCGGTTGGAGTCATCAGTTGCTGAGGTGGTTGCCAATGCAATGAAGGATTGGGCCATAGAAAAAGGTGCTACACATTATACCCACTGGTTCCAGCCTATGACCGGAATAACAGCGGAAAAACACGATGCCTTCATTTCTCCGACAAATGACGGCAGGATCATAATGGAATTCTCAGGTAAAGAACTTATAAAAGGTGAGCCTGATGCTTCATCATTTCCGTCAGGCGGGCTCAGGGCTACCTTCGAAGCAAGGGGCTATACAGCATGGGATTGCACTTCTCCTGCTTTCATCAAGGAAGGCATCCTATATATACCGACTGCTTTCTGTTCCTACACCGGAGAAGCACTGGACAAAAAAACCCCCCTCCTCCGATCCATGGAAGCAATTTCGCTACAGGCAATGAGGGTTTTGAAGCTTTTCGGTAATACCACCTCTTCAAAAGTAATTACAACCGTCGGACCGGAACAGGAATACTTTCTGATTGACAAAAAGCTTTATGACCAGCGCAAGGACCTCCTCTATACTGGCAGGACACTGTTTGGCGCACCTGCACCCAAGGGTCAGGAATTGGAGGATCAATACTTCGGTTCCTTGAAAGAAAGAGTCGCAATCTTCATGAAGGAATTCAATGAAGAATCATGGAAGCTGGGAATAACAGCCAAGACCCAACATAATGAAGTGGCGCCGGCTCAGCATGAAATCGCACCAATCTTCACTACTACAAATATCGCAACCGATCATAACCAACTGGTAATGGATACCCTTAAAAAAGTCGCTTTAAGGCATGATCTCGTCTGCCTGTTACATGAGAAACCCTTTGCCGGTGTAAATGGATCAGGTAAGCACAATAACTGGTCCATGAGCACGGATGATGGGCAGAACCTCCTGGAACCGGGAAAGACACCGCATGAAAACGCACAATTCCTTACCGTCCTTTGCGCAATCATCAAAGCTGTCGATGAATATTCCGACCTGCTCAGATGTTCCGCTGCAAATCCGGGTAATGACCATCGACTTGGTGCTAACGAAGCTCCGCCGGCAATTATTTCAATATTCCTCGGAGACCAGTTGACCGATCTTCTTGCACAGATTACAAATGGTGGTCTGAAGAGTTCCATACAGAGCAGTGAGCTCAGGATAGGCGTAAGCACCCTTCCTTCCCTGCCCAAAGATACAACAGACAGGAACAGGACTTCACCCTTCGCTTTTACCGGCAACAAGTTCGAATTTAGGATGGTCGGATCTTCAGCCTCTGTCGCAAGGCCTAATTACACACTTAATACAATAGTAGCAGAGACCCTGTGTGAAATCGCCGATCGTCTGGAAAAGGCTAAAGACTTCAACAAGGATGTACAGCTTATACTCAAGGAAATTGTTGAAAAACATGACAAGGTAATATTTAACGGCAATAATTATTCAGACGAATGGGTGGCTGAAGCTGAAAGAAGAGGACTTCCAAATACCAGATCAATGGTTGAAGCATCAAAAGCCCTTATCGCAAAGAAGAACATCAAGGTATTCGAAAAGCACAAGGTCCTGACCAAGGCAGAATTGGAATCCAGATATGAAATCATGCTGGAGAATTATATCAAGGTCATAAACATAGAAGCCCAGACAATGATCGATATGTCGAAGCGTGATATTACACCTGCAGTCATTAATTATGCTACCGACCTGGCTGACTCAATAAACTCCATAAAAGCTACTGGTGTGGATGCCGACATATCACTGCAATCAGATCTTCTTAAAGATGTTTCATCAGCTGCAGCTAATTTCAAAAAGAAGATTGCAGCACTTGAGTCATCTCTTGCAAAAGCAGAAAAGTTACACAGTGATTCATACAAGCATGCATATGCCTTCAGATACGATGTCTTTTTAAGGATGGGTGAACTGAGAGCTGCAGGTGATGCACTCGAAACCATTGTAGGGTCGGACTACTGGCCGATGCCTACTTACGGAGACCTTCTTTTCAGGGTGTGATAGGATAAGGGACACTTCTCTTGCACGGAGCCAACGCTTCGAGGTCGGAGGAGTGTCCCTTTTTAATTAAATTTAGTCCCAGCTTCCTGGGGTGCACTTCATTACTGAGGTGCACTTTTTTATTTTTTTAGTACCGGCTTCTCTGGCACGGAGCATTTTATCAAATATTCCTTAAATTCCGAAGAAGCCTGCCTGGTATATTCTTCTATCGTCTTTTTTCTTTCACTTGATAGTGAAGCATTATCCATTTCAATTCCTTCAAGCGACTCCTGAGCTGATTGCTTTAAGAAAGTTTTTTCTCCAAATATCACAGCTCTGGTAAAATACTTTATTGCTTCCTCGGTATTGCCCAATTTCAAATTGGAAACACCTGCATAGAAGTATAACGCTCCAAGATAAAGAATACTGATTCTATTATTCTGAATCAATTCATTAAAAAGCCTATTGTACTTTTCATAATCCTTTTCAATATATAAAGCATTCATGCAAGATAAAATTTTAAGTTCAAGGGAGTCCTTCCAAAACCTTTTATAATTTTCATCTGAAATGAATGTATTATATGTTTTTTCTATTGAAAAAAAGTTAAGTGAAAAGAATTTCAGAAGAAGCGTATTATATCGAAGGCTATAAATCCCTACAGCCTCAATTTTCTTTTGATTAATCGATGAAATAACCTGTTCTGCTTCCTGCCATTTCCCCAGCCAAATCAACGCAAAAGCCTTATCTGAAAGCAAAGTGTTTACACGGGCTTTATCTGATTTGGATATTTCCTTATCAATCTCAGTTAGTGCTTTCGCCGGATCAAACTGAATAGCGAATATTTCTCTGATTCTTTTTATATACGCATTTTTGTTCTTATTTATTTTATAATTTCTTATGAAAAATGCAACTGATAGGATTAATACCGCAGCCAATAATATTCTGTTATCCATAATTTCCTCCATAAAATCAGTATTCTTCTCAGTATTCTATCATATAGTAAAGACTTATTATACTTGTATATTGGATTGCAAATAAATATAAAAAATCCGCCTTGTTAATTACAAAGCGAATTTTTGCAAAACGAATTTTAGAAGTGACATATCTCCCACTCCCGAAGCCTCGCTCCGTGACAGAGATGTGTACCCTTACCAATTACAACTTCATTCCCATTTCAAGAGCTTTCATTTCCTCGGGAATAAGATAATGTTTCTTTTCCGGAAGAACCTTCTTCAATGCCTTCTCAAAAGACGACACGGTAACCACTCCTGTTTTCTCAATCAGTTTTCCAAGCATTATGATGTTTGAAAAAGCTACATTGCCCATTTCAATTGCCATTTGTGTCGCTGGTATCTCAAACACTTCAATGTCAGTCCTCTTTGCTTTTTGGGTGATTATCGAACTATCTGTTATTATAAATCCGCCTGGTACGACAATATCTTCAAATTTCTCCAATGATGGTCCATTCATTACCAGCAAAGCTGTTGTGCTGCTGAGTATCGGCGAACCAACTGCCTCATCCGAGACAATTACATTACAATTTGATGTGCCGCCCCTCATTTCAGGTCCGTATGACGGGAGCCATGAAACGTTCTTATTCTCAATCATCCCCGCGTATGCAATCAGCATTCCGGCCGCCTGAATACCTTGTCCGCCGAATCCGGCAATTATTATGTCCACCTGTGCCATGCGCCTACACCTCCAAATCCTTTCCCCTGAAGTTGCCCAGCGGATACTCAGGTATCATCTTATCCTGAACCCATTTCATGGCATCCTCCGGACCCATACCCCAATTGGTCGGGCAGGTCGAGAGTACTTCGACTATCGAGAAGCCCAGATTTGCCATCTGTACCTGGAATGCCTTTTTTATAGCTTTTTTGGCGTTGTTTATGTTCTTTATGTCATGTACTGATACGCGTTCTACGAATACCGCCCCCTGGATTGTCGACAACATTTCACAGACTTTCAACGGGTAGCCGTGCAACTCGGGCTTTCTTCCATACGGAGTGGTAGTTGTCACCTGATTGACAAGAGTTGTAGGTGCCAGCTGTCCTGAAGTCATACCATAGATTGCGTTGTTTACAAAAATTGTAGTGATTTTTTCAGAACGTGCAGCTACATGTACTATTTCCGCTGTACCTATCGCTGCAAGATCTCCGTCCCCCTGGTATGTGAAAACACAGTTTTCAGGGTTGACCCTCTTTATACCTGTTGCTACCGCCGGAGCCCTGCCGTGAGCAGCCTGCTGCATGTCGCAATTGAAATAATTGTAATTCTCATATGAACAACCCACCGGCGAGATACCAATAGTCTTCCCCTCTATATCAAGCTCATCAAGCACTTCCGCAATGAGCCTGTGAATGATCCCATGGGTGCAGCCCGGACAATAAAGCATGGACACATCCTTCAGGGCGTGTGGTTTTTGAAATACTTTTGCCATCTTGTTTCCCCTTTACCTCATAATTTCATTACTTATTCATAATTTGCCTGACTTTTTCCAGTATCTCCTGCTGTTCAGGAACCATACCGCCCATTCTTCCAAGGAAGTGTACCGGCCTTTTTCCGTTCACGGAGAGTTTGACATCCTCTAGCATCTGTCCCGCACTCATTTCAACGGTGAGGAAGGCTTTTGGAACCTCTGCGAATTTTTCAAATGTCTTCTCCGGGAAAGGCCACAAGGTTATGGGTCTTATAAGCCCAACCTTAATGCCCTCCTTTTCGGCAGACTTGATAACGTTTTTAACAATTCTACCTACTATTCCATAGGCAGCGATGATAACATCGGCGCCTTCACAGTTATATTCCTCAACGCGGGTTTCATTTTCCGTGATTTTTGCGTATTTTCTCTGTAGCTTCAGGTTATGCTCTTCCAATATCTCAGGCTTTATATGAATCGAAGTGATGATATTGTGTTCCCTGTTAAGGCCTGTACCTGTTGTAGCCCAGTCCTTCTCTACCTTTTCAATCTTTTCCACATCCCTGAACTCTACGCCTTCCATCATCTGGCCCATCATTCCGTCTCCCATTATCATGCAGAGTATCCTGTATTTATCTGCTATATTGAAAGCGTCTACGGTCAACTCATAAAGCTCCTGAATGCTGTAAGGGGCAAGTACGACCATTTTGTAATCGCCGTGTCCACCACCCTTTACTGCCTGGAAATAATCGCATTGAGCAGGCATGATACCGCCAAGTCCGGGACCGCATCTTACTATATTAACAACAACTGCAGGAAGTTCTGCACAGGAGCAGTAGGAAATACCTTCCTGCTTCAGGCTTATTCCCGGGCTGGATGAAGATGTCATGACCCTGGCACCTGCTCCGGCTGCTCCATAGACCATATTTATCGCTGCAACTTCGCTCTCAGCCTGTACGAATGTGCCATTATATTCCGGCATCTTTTTTGCAAAATAATGAGCAATTTCAGTCTGTGGTGTTATGGGATAACCGAAATAATGCCTGCAGCCAGCTCTTAAGGCTGCTTCTGCGATTACTTCGTTTCCTTTCATCAACAGTTTTTCTCCCATTTATCTTTCCTCCTATTTTTCCACTTCTATTACACAGTCAGGGCAAATAGTCGCGCAGAAAGCGCAGCCAATGCATTTTTCCATTTCGATTACTCCAGCTGGATAATAGCCCTTTTGGTTAAGTTTTTCTGTGTTGATTATTACTATTTTCTTTGGGCATACACTTATACAAAGCTTGCAGCCCTTGCATTTCTCCACATCAAAGGTAACTTTTGCCATAAAAACCTCACATTCCGATCAGTCTGTTGAATTTCTCCAGATAGTGCTTTTGATTATGCTTAAAAGCATTTCGATATATTATAAATCTAGCTGCGGCTATTTTCAACACATTGGTTGTCATTTCCTTTTTTCAGGAATATTCGTGTATATATTATCACAAATCCGATAATATTCGTGTGATTTTTTACACTATTCCCATAGGAGCTTTATCATCTTGTCCATATAAAGGATATCTTTTCCTGCTGTTTCAATCCCTTTGTTATGTATTCCTTCCATTACATTTTTCAATCCACTTGTAAAACCAACAGGTATTCCGAGTTTTTCAGATACCCTCATGATTTTGCTTTCACCTTCCAAAATCTCATGTTCAGTAGTTTCGTTCAGGATATTGGTATTATTTACAAGGCGGTCAATCTTTAATCCTGAGCTCGATTCAATTTCAGCTATCATATGCTCGATTCCCTTGTCCGAAAAGGTATCCGGCCTCCTGGTATTTATAACAAAATACATCTCCCAATCGTCTGCAGCAATCTCTTCATGATATCTCCCAAGGACCCTGGCGCCTAAATCGTCTCCCCCTACATCGAACACCACCTTGTAGTCCTTCTGGTTGAATATTGAATAGATGTCAGGAGGTAATGACGGCATGTCGATGTTAGTATTTGCGTATACAGGCGTTATAACCTTAATCCCCCGACTTTCCAATATTTTTGATACATCTGCCGTCCTGAAAAACGGGTTTACTATATCAAGATCGACAATTGCCGTCCTGGGCGAAATTGAAGCCAGTTTAAGAGCGTAGTTGACTGCAACCTCTGTCTTTCCGCTGCCGAAATGTCCTGTAAAAATGCTTATGCGCTTTTCAAACATTGTTATCCTCCATATCCAATAAGATCCTTTACTACTTCACCTGCCATTATGAGTCCTGCTACCGGCGGCACAAAAGATACGCTGCCAGGTATATGATGCCTTACCGTACATTTCCTCGTGGTACCACCCGGACATACACAATCTTCCCTGCAACTGCTCTGTTCCGTTTCAAGGGTCTTCAGCGGCTCCTCTTTCGAGTATACAACCTTCAGGGATGTTATGCCCCTGGCTCTTAATTCCTTGCGCATCACCCTTGCCAAAGGATCTACAGAGGTCTTCGAGATATCAGAGACTTCCAGCCTTGTGGGATCAAGCTTGTTTCCCGTTCCCATGCTGCTGATTATTGGAATACCCTTCTCTCTGGCCCTTAAAACAAGGTCTATTTTGGCTGTAACCGTGTCAATAGCGTCGATTATATAGTCAAAATGTGAATTCAAAACATTTTCAGCATTATCAGGCATATAAAACATCTGGCGTATATCAACTTCCGCCTTCGGGTTGATTTCTGCGATCCTGTCCCTCATTACCTCAACCTTCGGCTTTCCTATGGTTCTTGTGGTGGCATGTATCTGCCTGTTTAAATTGGTAAGACATACACAATCGTCATCAACAAGCAGGAACTTCCCGACCCCCGCCCTAGCCAGCCCTTCGGCTGCATAACTTCCGACCCCTCCGATACCGAAAATAGCAATTTTACTTTCAGCCAGCTTTTGCATAGCTTCTGGTCCCAAAAGCAGTTCCATCCTTGAAAACGCATGCAGCATCAATTAACCTCCGTCGATATATCTTCAATATAAGCAATTATCCATTTACCCGATTTGTACTCAATCCTTGCCTTCATCAGCTGCCTGAGCTGTGTTGCACCATTTTCGCCCAACAGATGATAGTAGCTGATAACGGCCACTTTGCCGTTATTTTCTTCTTTTTCAAGCATATCATACTTCGCAGTCATTAATAAACTGCTGAAAAGTGATGCATCCTCCGAATTAATGTCGCTTTTTTTCAATTCAGTAATTCCATATTGTTTAAACAGTTCCAGCTTTAATACAAAATTATCGTCCAGAAGTGTCATTGCGTCCTTCCATGTTCCCTCGGACGCGAGCTTCAAATAAAAATCCTTCAGGACTTTCAACGCAGAGCTTTCTGCAATAGTCCCATATAAATCAACTTCTGCATCCTTCATTGATGAGGGCGTTTCTGCTGCTGATACCGCCTGTTCTCCGTTACCGTCAGGTGGAGCAGCCGCCCCATCTGTATCATCATTTTCAATATTGAAGCTGCTACCATCGAGATTCATAATTTGGTCATTTTTAATATCATACAGGACCTTTCCCTCAAAAACAGTTTTATCGGTCTTTTTCAGTTCAGCCTGCAATATGGCAGTATCCTGACCCTGCCATCCATAAAAAATATAATTCCGTATAACATCCTGTTCCTCAGGGGCTCCGATCATTTTGCTCATGTTTGTTCTGCTTCCCTTTACTACGTACCTGTCTTTTGAACAGTCCAGGACTTCAAAAAGCCTGCTCTCAGGTAATGAATTGTCCCATGGAGGATTGTCACAGTTGTATGCCAGATACTGCTGGTTACTGTTGAATGCAAAGCTGGAATAACTCCCATCATCCCTGAACACCAATTCCAGTTTGTTTTCCTTTAGGGTGAAGGAGTACAATGCATTGCTGGATGCCTTATAGTTCATCACAAATATGTATACTTTGGAATATATCGTGTTCAAAAGGATTCTGATGCTTGCTGCATTTATTGCCGTTTGGCTTTCGGTTGCGTTCTTTCCAGCCATACCTTCAATTTCCGGAATTTGCATACTATCTATTTCCCTGATGTTGCTTGAACCTTCCAAATAATACTCCAGCCTTAGCGAAGGGCTTCCGGATCCATTAACATACATAGCAGCGTTCATGTCATACTCCGGCGTATTGCCGTGCACTTCGAAATCCATTCCCTCAACCTTTACCGAATCTTCAAAAGGCTCCGTTCCTGTTACCGTAACTGTTCCTGTTAGCGTACCTGTTCCTGTTACCGTACCTGGATTTCCTGCACCAATATCGAAACCTGCTGTTGCTGATTGCTTCAAAAGCTGTTCACTGGAATCCCCACGTTTATTGTTAAAATAAAAAGAGATCAAAATGCATATTACAACCGAAATAGCCACCATTATGGCTATAGCTCTTTTTTTTTCGATCATGGCATCCTCCGGAACCTATCTGCCTGAGTTATTTCCTACGTCTAAATTATAGACAATGAAGCACAAAAAATCAAACAGATATCACTTTCCATGTTTTGTGAAGTCTGTTATAATTAAAAACTGGAATTGAATTAGAAAACGATTTTTATCTCTATTTTGAGAATTTAAATAACAAACAAAACAGGAGAAATCACATGAAATATGTTGTCATTCTAGGCGATGGTATGGCCGATTATCCAATGCAGCAGCTCGGAAACAAAACACCCCTGCAATGCGCTTCAAAGCCCAATATGGACCGGCTTGCAAGCCTTGGTGAAACAGGTATGGTGAAGACCATTCCAGATGGAATTCCTCCCGGAAGTGATGCAGCAAATCTTTCAGTTATGGGTTACAACCCCAAAATATATTATACAGGTCGTTCTCCTCTGGAAGCCGTCAGCATGGGTGTTGAGCTTTCAGAAACCGATCTGGCCCTCAGATGCAACCTTGTCACTCTTTCAGATCATGAACACTATGAAGACAAAATAATGATCGACTACAGTTCAGATGAAATCTCAACAGCTGAAGCTGCTGAGATAATCCATGATATAGACAGACTTTTCAGCACTGATTTCATACACTATCATCCTGGAATCAGCTATCGTCACTGCATGGTCTGGCAAAATGGCGAAGGAAGCTTCCGTCTGACACCTCCACACGATATTCTGGAGAAAAACATCTCTGCCCATCTTCCAGCGGGTGATAATTCCGAAATCCTTCTGGATATGATGAAAAAAAGCTTTGATATATTGAAGGATCATCCTGTAAACAAAGCAAGAATGGCACGAGGGCTCAGACCTGCCAATTCGATCTGGCTCTGGGGCGAAGGAAAAAAACCCGCACTTTCCAGTTTCGGTGAAAAATATGGTATAACTGGTTCTGTTGTATCTGCCGTTGACCTTATAAAAGGCATCGGTATTTGTGCAGGATTAAATTCAGTTGATGTAGAAGGTGCGACCGGCAACATACACACCAATTTCAGAGGCAAGGCAGATGCAGCTTTAAAGGAACTGGAATCAGGCAGGGATTTTGTATATGTACATGTTGAAGCACCTGATGAATGCGGCCACAGGTTCGAAATAGAAAACAAGGTGAAATCCATCGAGCTTATAGACCGGGACGTCCTGCAGCCCATTCTGGAAGGTCTCAGACGGTATGACGACTATAGTATACTTATACTTCCCGACCATCCGACACCATTGTCACTCAGGACCCATACTTCTGAACCAGTTCCTTATGTAATCTACAGGAAAAGCGCTGAAAAAGATTCCGGGGTCAGCGGATACGATGAATTCCAGGCACAGAAAACCGGTATTCAGGTAGATGAAGGATATCGCCTTATGGACAGATTCCTCGGTAAGTAATTAATGTATTCAAAACAGCTGTGGTGTTATTGCAACCATTCAATAACGCCACAGGCTATCCTCTTACCTGAATTTCCCGCTGGCTGGCTCCTGTAGTCATCAGGATTTTCATGGATTATAACAGATTTTCCTATCACATTTTCAACCCTGAATTTATCAGTAAAAAAGCTCATACCTGCATAGCCCCCGTTTGAGAACAATACCGGAAAGTCTCCGGCATGGTTGCCATGTGGCTGTATGTAGGGATTCCAATGTCCGCCGCAATCTTCGAAAGGTTTCTCCGGATCCCCAACTGTACAGTTACCGTGTTCATGTATGTGGAATCCGAAGGGCCCTATGGGCTGACCGCCTTCTGAAGCCGCTCTGAAGGCCGGCAACCCGTATATGGTTGCGCTGACGTGGGTTCCTCCACCCACATTCCGAAAAAAAACAAGCCCGGTTATGTCAGGATAATCTGGACCACCCTCCATCCTTGCCATAGCATTGGAATAAGTAAGAAAATGACATTGACGTATGGGTTTTCTGTAAGGAATGAAAATATTTTCTTCCAGAATTGCGATATTGTCATGTAGCATATGAACACACCTGTTTCTGCATAATTTCATATTATTATATTATGTGAATCATGCAAAAACGTTCAATTTGTCGCCACACTCCTAATATTACAGTTACTTTGACAAATGGTTGTGTCTGAAAAGACTGAATTCCTACTGATCACGATCTGCACATCGTACAAAAGCTTCAAAATTACCGATCGTTTAATTTCATCTATTATAAACTGAACTCCGTATTCATACATGTCTCCCTTTTGTTCCATGTTTCTTACGATATTGCCCTGGAGTATTATAGGCCTGCCAAGTATCTCAAGCTTGAACCCAATTATTATGTCTTTGTTCACCGGTATCCTCAAACTGGACATGAACATAAGTCCGCCAGCACTAATATTCTTAATACAGACATGAGTGCTTTTGATATTCACCTTTCTTCCCTTGATAATTAGTATTGTCATTTCAGAGCAAAATGGGTCAGGCAAATACAATCTGAAGTATTTTCGATTATTGTTCTTATTCTCTTGCGGATCAATTTTAAGGCATTTTATTATTGACTCAAGGTTCTCTTCAACAGAAGCCAACAACTCCAATGGAACCGGCCTGGAAAGCACATGGCCCTGGACACACGCCACACCAAGTTTTGTCAGTATTTCCAGATCATCCTGCCTCTCAACCCCGACACCAACAAATTCCGTGGCATTCCTGTAAATTCTAAGAAGATGAGTTATGACCCTTTGTTTGTTTGGATTATCCACGAGATCAGTCACATACATTTTTTCGAGTTTGAAATAATCCGGTTCAAGTTCCAGACAGTGCAGAAGAGAGTCGAAACCTGTCCCCATCTCATCTATGGCTATTTTGATACCATTCCTGCGAAGGTGCTTTACAACATATTTAAGCTTTTCCCAATCATAAACATTTTCGCATTCAGATATCTCAAGGACAAGTGAATCCCTTTTTCCGATATATTTATCCCACCAGTCGATGAAGTTGGTTTCCAACAATGTGTCCGAAAAGACATTTACAAAAAGTTTTTTAGAAGTATTATTAAAAGAGTTTATTGCAAGCAGAATCGATAATCTATCCAAAATAGGCCTTTTACCGCTTTGCTGTGCCTGTCTGAACATTATATCAGGGGAACGTCCATCCTCGGAATCTCCGCGCAGAAGTGCTTCGTACCCAACAATGCACCCCTGTTTCAATTGATATATCGGTTGATACCAATGCTTCATGGATAAATCCATTTTTTGTACCTCTTTGTAAATCTGCAACATTTAATGCATATATAATATATGTTTTTTATTATATATTATCAAAAATGCAAAGTTTGTCGAAAGGTGTCCATTAATTTATATGCTGATATTATTACCACATTTCATCAGAAACAAGGTCTTCGAGTTCGTGTGTACGCTTTCTCATCATAAGCTCTGTCACTGCTTTTCCGGCATTCTTGTTATTGAAAAGCACCTCGTATGCCTCTGTTGTTATGGGCATTTTCACATTGTGCTTTTGGGATAGCATATATACAGGTTCTGTCGTATAAAAACCTTCAACGACCATTTTTACCTCTTTCACTGCTTCATCCGGTGTTCGGCCCTGGCCTATCAGAATACCAGCTCTTCTGTTTCTGCTGTGCTGGCTGGTACAGGTTACAATTAGGTCACCTATGCCCGCAAGCCCTGAGAAAGTCTGAACATTTGCACCCATGGCCTTTCCAAGGCGTGACATTTCTGCAATTCCTCTGGTCATAAGGGCAGCCTTTGTGTTGTCACCATAACCAAGTCCATCGGAGATTCCAGCACATAAGGCTATTACATTTTTAATTGCTCCACCGAGCTCAACACCTATGATGTCTGGATTTGTATATACTCTGAACCTGGAAGACATGAAGCAGTCCTGAATAAGCTCTGCAGCGTCCTTATCCTGAGAAGCCGCCACGTACAGGGATGGTATACCTTTAGCCAGTTCCTCCGCATGACATGGCCCGGACATTGCAACAACGCTTACATTCTTCATTTCCTGTCTGATGACTTCAGACATCCTGAGGCCTGTATCCTTTTCAAGGCCTTTTGAAAAACAGGCTATTGTCTTTTTATTCTTTACGATTCCGGATAGTTTGGCTGCGTTTTCCCTTATTGTCTGAGATGGAATGACCATAGCAAATACATCTGAAAAATGTGCAACCTCTTCCATATCCACCGTACAGGCCACCTTTTCAGGTATTTTTATACCCGGTAGCTTTTCAACCTGTTCTCTTCTATTGTTTATCATATCGGCTTCAGCTTCAAAGGGCGTCCACATCTTAACCGGATGTCCGTTCTCTGCCAGCAGTATTGATATTGCGGTACCCATGCTGCCTGCGCCTATTATGGAAATCTTCCTCTTCATTTTTATTTTTCCTCCGTGTCCCAATGTGCCAAGTTAATTGTCACAAAAAGAATCAGTTTTTCTTTGCGCCTAGTTTTGATTCATTGCCTTTTATCAACCGTTTGATGTTTGCGCGGTGCATAATTACAAGCAGCACTGCAATAATCGAGGAAAAAATAATATGTACGGGATCCCTGCCCAGAAAGGCAGTGAAAACAGGAAGCAGGACTGCACCGATAAGCGAACCAAGGGACACATATCTGGTTATTGCAACCACTATTACGAAAATCCCAAGCAAAATGAGGCCGGTAACCCAATCCATCATCAGCAGTACAGCAAGCGATGTCAGCACTCCTTTTCCGCCCTTGAACTGAAAGTACAAAGGCCATACATGTCCCAGGATTGCTGCCGTTCCGGCTATCATTCCTCCGGTTGCGCTCCCCGTAATATAAAAGCCTATCAGGTACGACAAGACGCCTTTCAGAAGGTCTCCAACCAGTACAAGGGCTGCAGCCTTTTTGCCCAGAACCCTTAATGCGTTTGTTGTCCCTGCATTTCCGCTGCCATGACTGCGGATGTCCATTCCATAAAATCGTCCTACAATGATGGAGCCGTTCAAACTCCCGAGCAGATAGCCGCAAATACCGGCCAATATCATCAATATTAACACTTTGTACATCTCCTCTGAATTTGTATTAGTTTTATATCCTATTGATTATCGTTATCGCTCTTTTCCCTATGAATGAACCTGACAGGTGTACCTTCAAAGCCAAAGCTCTTTCGAAGCTGGTTTTCGATATACCTTTCATAAGAATAGTGGAAAAGCTCCATATTGTTCACAAATATAACGAAAGTCGGCGGCCTTATTGATACCTGAGTCGCATAGTATAGTTTCAGCTTCTTTCCTTTGTCGGAAGGTGGCTGCACCATGGCTGTCGCTTCGTTGAGAAGGTCGTTGAGCATTCCTGTGGAAATCCTGAGTGAGGCCTGGTTGGAAACAAACTTTATGAGCTCGTACAGCTTGTTCACCCTCTGCCCCGTCTTGGCTGATATGAAAAGTATTGGCGCATACTGCATGAAACCAAGCTTTTCCATGACCACCTTGCGGTATTCTTCGAGGGTTCCGGTTTCTTTCTCAACCAGATCCCATTTGTTAACGACGATAATCGATGCCTTACCCTCTTCATGGGCATACCCGGCAATTTTAGTATCCTGCTCGGTTATGCCGTCCTGTGCATCTATCATGATGACACAGACATCCGCCCGCTCAACTGCAGTCCAGGAACGTAAGATACTGTATCTCTCGATACTTTCGGTTATCTTGCTTTTTCTCCTTATTCCCGCAGTGTCTATGAATATGAATTTATCTTCCCCGTTCTCGACGTAAGTGTCTATGGCATCCCTTGTCGTTCCGGGAACATCGCTGACGATAACTCTCTCTTCCCCAAGAACCCGGTTTATCAAAGATGACTTGCCTGAATTCGGCTTTCCGATAACTGCAACCTTGATGATTTCCTCATCGTATTCCTCAAGATCATTTTCAGGGAAATACTTGAACACCTCATCGAGAAGGTCGCCCATTCCAAGACCATGAACCGAAGATACCGTCATCACATCGCCCATGGCAAGGTTGTAAAACTCATATATCTCAGCGGGTGGTTCCCCTACCCTGTCCACCTTGTTTACCACGAGAATAACAGGCTTTTTGGACTTCCTGAGCAATGTAGCGATTTCCCTGTCGCTGGCTGTCATTCCATCCTTTGCATCCACCATGAAAAGTATGACATTTGCCATATCAATAGCCAGCTCGGCTTGCCTTTTCATCTGCTGCAATATTATATCTGCCGTATAAGGCTCTATGCCTCCGGTGTCTATAAGCGTGAATTTCCTGTTCCTCCACTCGGCTTCTGCATATATCCTGTCTCTGGTTACTCCTGGTGTATCCTCCACGATGGATATCCTTTTGCCTGCTATATAATTGAAAAATGTCGATTTGCCGACATTAGGCCTTCCAACAATTGCTACTACTGGTTTTGCCAATTATTCCACCCCTATTCCCAAAATCTTGTTAATAAAATCGGCTCCATCGTTCTCTACGATGGCTACCTTTATCCCCAGGCTGCTTTCAAGCTTCCCAACGGTGAAATCATCCAAAAGAATGTCTTCATCCGCTTTCAGCATGCATCTGGATATCAACAGCTCCTTTGCTTCAATCCTGCCGGAAAGCTGTTTTACTATGTCGCTTCCGGTAAGCAGTCCCGACACAGTGACATACTCTCCGAAATAATCGTTCCTGACAGGGAAAACATCCACCTTTAGTTTATTATACCTTTTCTCGAGCACTTCCACCATTTCTTTTATGTATTTGTATACCGATATGCCAGTTGCTATACATACATGACGTTCATACTCCATTTCAGGTCCTGCCTGATCTTCAAGCTTTCGATAAAACTCATCCCTGAATAATGCGACCATGCCCACACCATTCTCAATCTGTGGGAAGTCTTCATATTCTTCGCAGGAAGGCAGTTCCCTTCCAGCCATTATATAGAATTCATCAGCCAGGTAAACCGCCCTGGAACCTTTTTCGTTCAGAAGTTTTTTTTGCCATGCTTCAACCTGCCCGATCACACTTGAAGATGAAGAGGCATCATGAGGCTTAAGATAAGGCAGACCTTCCCTCCATTTTGTAATCCCCACCGGTACCACCGATGTGCTGAGAACTCCTGGAAACAATGAAGTGAGGTCAGAAATGGTACTCTCCAGTTCTTCACCGTCATTTATTCCATTGCACAGCACTATTTGGGTATTCACTGTAATGCCGGCTTCCGAAAGCTTCCTTATCTTTTCCATAACATCACCCGCAAACCTGTTACCCAGCATCTTCACCCTCAGCTCAGGATTGGTGGTATGGACAGAAACATTTATGGGTGACATCCTGTATCGTATAATCCTGTCTATATCTGTATCCTTCATATTTGTCAATGTCACATAATTGCCCGACAGAAAAGACAGTCTGGAATCGTCATCCTTGAAATACATTGTGTCCCTCATGCCCGATGGCAACTGGTCTATGAAGCAGAAAACACATTTGTTGCTGCAACTCCTTGCATCATCCATCAGGGCATCCTCGAAATCAAGGCCCAGGTCTTCATACTCATCCTTGTCCACTTCGATTTCCCAGGTTTCTCCGTCTTTTTTTTCCAGTTCTATCGTCAACTCTTCATCTGCAATAAGGAACCTGTAATCAAATACATCCTCAATGGCCTGGCCATTGATGGACAGCAGCATGTCACCGGGTTCAACCCCAGCTTCTTCAGCGATGCTGCCACTCTGGACTTCCTTTACAAGTATCCGGTGATTTTCTTTCAAAATATGCCTCCGCAACAAAAATAAAAGCAGCAGGCGTCGCCAGCTGCTTTTATCTTATATTCTTATTTTGTTACAGTCTCTTTAACAACTGCCTTACCATCATAATATCCACAATCTTTACAGACCTTATGCGGCAATTTAAATCCGTGGCACTGCGGACAGCTGACCAAGCCCGGCAATGAAAGTTTCCACTGTGATCTTCTTTTTCCTGTTCTTGCCTTAGACCATTTACGTTTCGGGTTTGCCATGTTTAACACCTCCCTGACAAATAGCTTATATCATTAATTGTTTAAATAACCCTTTAGTTTCTCCATTTGAGGATGGCTTGAATCTTCAATGCATTCACACTGCTTTTCGTTCAGGTCGGCTCCACATATCCGGCACAGTCCTTTGCAATCCTGGTTGCATAGCGTTTTCAAGGGAAGATTCAATACTACGTTATCTTCCATAGCCTTGTCCAGTTCCAGAAGGTTACCGCCGTATGTATAGGCATCAAGCTCTTCAGCTTTTTCCCTGTCGTTTACATAGCTTTCACTGATTCTGACAACCATATTATCCTCAATATCTTTAAGGCAACGGAAGCAGCAAACCTTATATTCAAAGCTGAGATGCCCTGTAAGCTGGAGAATACCATTTACATTTGTCAACACACCTTTGAATGAAACCGGCTTATCAATTATGAACCCTTCCGCCAGTTCAGCACCATTTTTCAGAACCTCTTCAAATTCCAAATCCAGTGTTAAACCGTTAAACCTTGTAATATCAGATATATTAGCCTTCATATTATGCACCCTCTTAAAACCGACAAATGATATTATACTAACTAATGCAGGTATTGTCAAGGCAAATTGAACCAGTTTGCACACATCAGTTTGCGGTTGTACAAGCTGCAGGAGACTTAGAGTTTACTTCTCTATAAGCTGTGCAGTCTCACGTGCTATAACAAGCTCTTCATTGGTCGGAATTACCAAAGTGCGTATCTTTGCATCCGCTGTACTGATATCTATTTCCTGTCCTCTTTGTCCATTCTTCTCAAGGTCGATTTTAATACCAAGGTTGTCCATATCCTTAAGAATTATACTTCTGACAATGTCGTCGTTTTCACCTACTCCTGCCGTGAAAATTATGGCATCGGTACCATTGAGTACTGCAATGTACTCTCCGATATATTTCTTGACTATATAGCAGAATAATTCAATAGCAGTTTTTGCTCTTTCATTACCCTGACCTGCAGCTGTATGCAAATCCCTGAAATCGCTGCTGACACCTGAAAGACCAAGCATCCCTGACTTTTTGTTCAGGTAATTGTCAACTTCCTGAATGGACATTCTCTCTTTTTCCATTAAGAACTTGACTATTCCGGGATCGATGGAACCGCTCCTTGTACCCATGGCAAGTCCCTGCAAAGGTGTCAGGCCCATGGTAGTATCAACGGATTTCCCCTTGTTGACGGCGCAAATGCTGGCACCATTTCCTAGATGGCAGGTTATGAGCTTGAGTTCGTCAAGTGGTTTGCCGAGCATTTCTGATGCCCTTTGAGCCACATATTTATGGGAAGTACCATGGAATCCGTATTTCCTGATTGCGTACTTTTCGTAAAGTTCATATGGGAGGGCATACAGATAAGCGTAATCCGGTATTGACTGATGAAAAGCCGTATCAAAAACAGCCACCATAGGTGTTTTTGGCATTAAGTTCCGGCATGCATCTATACCCACGATATTGGGCGGGTTGTGAAGTGGCGCCAGGTCAATGCATTCCTTAATGGCTTCCATTACTTCATCGTCAATCAGGACTGAGTCGTGGAATTTCTCCCCGCCATGTACTATACGGTGCCCTACTGCAGAAATCTCAGAAGTATCCTTTATTACGCCCACCTTTACGTCTGAAAGTGCTCTGAGCACTTCCTTTATAGCCGTTTTGTGGTTCGTCATCACCTTCTCTATGACAACGGGACTACAACCGATTTTTGTATGTTTGATGAAGGAATTGTCGATACCGATCCTGTCGCAAAGGCCTTTTGCCAATACGGATTCATTTGTCATGTCAATAAGTTGGTATTTCAATGATGAGCTTCCTGTATTTATTACTAATACCAGCATAAATTCGTCTCCTTTAAATTCTGTTTAATGCATCTATTTTATTTGGTTTCATGCAACTATCATTCAAAATCCGTCAAAATGCTCCGGACCTAAATTGACTGTGCCTGAACCGCTGTAATTGCTACTACTCCCACTATGTCTTCTGCGCTGCATCCTCTTGAGAGGTCATTAACCGGTTTTGCAATACCCTGTAGTACTGGACCATATGCTTCTGCTTTTGCAAGTCTCTGGACCAGTTTGTAAGATATATTGCCGGCATTAAGGTCAGGGAATACAAGAACATTTGCCTGTCCGGCTACGCTGCTTCCTGGTGCCTTGAATTTTCCGACCGATTGAACTATTGCTGCATCAGCCTGAAGCTCCCCATCAATGTCAAGCTCCGGTGCCATTTCCTTTGCTAATTTGGTTGCTTCAATAACCTTGACTGTCATATCACTTTTTGCGCTGCCATATGTCGAATAGGACAGCATTGCGACCTTCGGTTCGCCTTCTGCTATTACCTTAAAGGTCCTGGCCGATTCAACGGCTATATCAGCCAATGTACTGGCGTCAGGATTCTCGTTGATGGCACAGTCTGCAAAAAGAAATATCCCGTTGTTTCCGTATTCACAATCCGGAATGACCATCATAAAAAAGCCCGATGCCATTTTTATGCCCGGACGGGTTTTGATAATCTGGAGTGCAGGACGTACGGTTTCTGCAGTGGAATGGGCGGCGCCGGATACCATGCCGTCAGCATTGCCTTTCTTGACCATCATGGTTGCATAGTACACATAATCCTTCATTGTCTCCAGCGCCTGTTCTCTGGTGACACCTTTTGATTTCCTCATTTCAAAAAATGTGTCCGTATATTCGTCAAGCTTCCCCGATGTAAGAGGATTTACAATTTGAGCCTTTGAAAGATCCAAACCGGCTCCCAGTTTCTTTATTTCATTCTCGTCACCAATAATCACTATATTGGCAATGCCTTTCTCAAGTACCATAGCTGCTGCCTCCAGCACCCTTATATCGGTACTCTCCGGTAGCACTATAGTTTTCATGTCCATTTTAGCTCTTTCGCTTATTCTTTCAAGAAAATCCATTTCCTGGCCCCTTTCGGTTATAAATCCTTATAACTTGTTTTTAGGTTTAATTTGTTTGTTATTTTAACTTGTGTTGATATGTCTTAATTGTTAATATGTTTGCATTATTGAAAATCTTTACAATCTTGAACCAGCTTATCTACTGGCATCATCACCTAATACACACCATTATATACAATCCGATTATTGTATACAAGATACAATTATTCCGAAAAACGCTTGTTATCGGTGACAACTCAAAATACTCAAAATATGCTCCATTTTTTAAAGATTATCGGCTGATACGTTTATTTTTCAAGTTCATACCGCAAATACTTATTAATAAGCTGAGGATCAGCCTTGCCCTTCATCTCCTTCATAGCCTGTCCGACTAAAAAGCCGAATGCCTTTTCCTTGCCGCTCTTGAAATCCGCCACCGATTGGGGATTTGCTTCGAGTATCTTCCTTATTGCATCTGTCAGCGCACCTTCATCACTTACAACTTCCAGACCTTCCTCCTTTACTATCAGTTCAGGATTCTTGCCTGTTTCAAATACCTTTTCAAATACCTTTTTAGCTATCGTACCACTGATAGTGCCTTTATCTATAAGGTTTACAAGCCTTGCAAGCTTCGCTCCATCAAACGGTATGGAATCAGCCTCCAGACCCTTTTCTTTCATAATCCTCATCAGGTCGCCCATTATCCAGTTGCTGACTGACTTTATGTTGCTGCATTCTTTGACAGCATCCTCAAAGAAGTCCGCCAGATGCTTTGAACCGGTTATTATACCCGCATCATATTCCGGAAGTCCGCATTCAGTCATATATCTCTGTTTCCGTGCTTCCGGCAGCTCGGGCAAGGTGCTTTTGATCTTCTCCAGCCATTCCCCGTCCATAATGACAGGTACCAGGTCGGGCTCTGGAAAATAGCGGTAGTCGTGAGCTTCTTCCTTGCTCCTCATGGAATAGCTTACACCTTTGTTGTCATCCCATCGTCTTGTCTCCTGTACTATGACCCCGCCGGCCTCAATTTCCCTTATCTGTCTCAGTGCCTCGTTCTCCGCCGCACGCATTATTGCCCTCAGGGAATTAAGGTTCTTCATTTCCGTCCTGGTTCCGAATCTATCGGTACCTCGGGGTCGAACCGACAGGTTGACATCAGCCCTCATGGATCCCTCCTGCATCTTACAGTCCGAAACCTCGAGGTATTCCAGGATTGCCTTGACACTTTCAATCAGAGCTTTAGCCTCCTCAGGCGACCTCATATCAGGCTCGGTGACTATCTCAATGAGCGGCACACCACATCTGTTGTAATCTATAAGGGTGCCGGTTTCCCACTCATCGTGCATAAGCTTGCCCGCGTCCTCTTCTATATGTATCCTTGTTATGCCGATTCTTTTCCTGCCCATGGCCGTTTCAATATCGATATGGCCATTTTTACAAATCGGAAGGTCATATTGCGATACCTGATATGCTTTTGGAAGGTCCGGATAAAAATAATTCTTCCTGTCCTGCTTGCTGAATTCCGATATGGAGCAGTTTGTAGCGAGTCCTGCTTTTACGGCATATTCAACGACACTTTTGTTTAGTACGGGCAAAACCCCCGGCATGCCAGTGCATATTGGGCAGCAGTGGGTATTGGGCTCTCCTCCGAATTCAGTGGTACAGGAACAGAAAATTTTCGATTTTGTACCCAATTCTACATGTATTTCAAGTCCGATAACTAATTCATAATCCATTAACGTCACCTTCCGTAATGTTTTAAAAGGATATTCGCGCCATAGGCGCTAAACATCTTCCGTAATGTTTTAAAAGGATATTCGCGCCATAGGCGCTAAACATCTATATCACCGGTCTGCGCTTTTGGCATCCGGTGTTCTGCTCAAAAGTATAAGCTGCTCTGAGAAGTGTACTCTCATCATATGGCTTGCCTATAAGCTGCATGCCTATTGGAAGTCCATTTCCATCAAACCCGCATGGGATTGAGATACCAGGCAATCCTGCTATGTTGACTGAAACTGTATAAATGTCGCCGAGGTACATCGCAAGGGGATCGTCTACCTTTTCCCCTATTTTATAAGCAGTTGAAGGAGCAGTCGGCCCCAATACGAAATCATATTTCGTGAAGGCCTCGTTGAATCCTTTCTGAATAAGCGTACGCACCTGCAGCGCCTTTTTGTAGTAAGCATCATAATAACCCGAACTCAATGCATAAGTTCCAAGCATTATCCTTCTCTTTACTTCCGTACCAAAGCCTTCGCTCCTGCTCTGCTTGTAAAGGTCCAGCAGGTCGGTGTATTTTTCGGCCCTGTAGCCGTATTTTATACCGTCATACCTTGCCAGGTTTGAGCTGGCTTCAGCTGAAGATATAAGATAATATGCCGGAATTGCGTATTCCGTTATCGGAAGTTTGAATTCCTCACAGCTTGCGCCAAGTGATTCGAAGGTCTTCACGGCAGCAAGTATGGCATCCTTCACTTCAGGATTTATTCCTTCGCTTATATATTCCACCGGAATACCTATCTTTAATCCTTTAATATCATTTTTCAATGATTTTGTATAGTCAGGATGAATGATGGGTGCGGATGTCGTATCCAGGGGATCATGTCCGGTTATGGCATTCAATACAATGGCACAGTCGGTTACATCCTTTGTAACAGGCCCGATCTGGTCCAGGGATGATGCGAAGGCAACCAAACCAAAACGTGAAACTGCTCCATAAGTGGGCTTCATTCCAACCACCCCGCAAAATGAAGCCGGCTGACGTATGGATCCGCCTGTATCTGAACCAAGGGTGAATACTGCCTCCCCTGCAGCGACTGCAGCCGCAGAACCACCACTGGAGCCCCCGGGGACCCGTTCAGTATCCCATGGGTTTTTTGTCTTTTTATAATAGGAATTTTCTGTTGATCCTCCCATTGCAAACTCATCCATATTCAGCTTGCCGATGAGCACGGCATTTTCCGATTCCAGCTTTTTTGCCACTGTCGCATTGTAAGGCGGAGTGAAATTGCTGAGTATCCTGGAGCCGCATGTTGTAAGCACGCCTTCTGTGCACATGTTGTCCTTAAGCGCCATAGGAATGCCTGCCAAAGGAGGCATTTCAGCACCGCCGTCCAGTTTTTGCTGTATAGCCTCAGCCCTTTTGAGAGCCTGTTCTCCCGAAATGGTAATATAGCTTTCTATCCTGGGTTCTACCTTATTGATCCTTTCAAGGATCGACTTTGTCAATTCAACCACGCCGAGCTTCCTGTCTTTTATAAGTCCACTCAGCTCATGGGCTGTCATATCATATAATTCCACCTGGTTAGCCTCCTGTCATTCTACGACCTTGGGAACCTTGAAACATCCGTTTTCAGTCGTTGGTGCATTAGCAAGGATCTTTTCCCTGTCTAAGGATTCTTCAATCCTGTCTTCCCGCAGCACATTACTGATGGGTATGACATGTTCCATCGGCTTCACGCCTTCGGTATCCAATTCATTCAGTTTATCAACATATGAGATGATGCTTCCCATTTCGGAGGTCAGCTTCCGCTCTTCTTCCGCCGTAAGGTTCAGCCGTGCCAATGCGGCGACATATTCTATTGTTTCCTTTGTTACCTTCATTGATTATATCTCCGTTTCAATTAACTTCATTGTAGCTTGTTTCGTCACATTTTGGTTTATTGCATAACAAAACTTTCCCACTCCATCGTGGAAAAGTTGTTCTTGTAAGAATATTCTACCATAGAGTCTGTAAGATTCAATTGTTAATTGCGAATATTTAATATAAACTATTATTTGATTATTGCATAATTTTTAATGTTTATTACTTTTTTTATATTTTCAGAGCATATTTTTGGGGGGCATTATGAAAAAAAACTTATTCCTTTATGCAACTGCATTTTTTTGCGGAATGTCTGTAATGGCAGTCGAGCTTAGCGCCAGCAGATTGTTGGCTCCTTATTTCGGAACTTCATCAATCATCTGGACTATAATCATCGGGCTTATAATGATTTCACTGAGCATCGGTAATGTTCTGGGCGGAAGGTCCGCAGACAAACACGGCAACATCAGCAAGCTATTCTCATATGTCTGGATAGCAGCCATATGGATAGCTGTAATACCCCTGGTTGGAAAGTATATAGTCGCATTTTCTGTATTCGTGATGATGTGGATACTTCCCAACAACCTGCTGGTAGCTGGTTCAGCATTCTCCTGCCTTGTAGTCTTCTCTTTCCCCCTTGTACTTCTGGGGATGGCCACTCCGTATCTTGTAAAGCTGGGCATCACCGACATGGAGAACAGTGGCAAAACTGCCGGCGAAATCTATGCCTCTTCAACAATCGGCAGCATCATAGGTACTTTTGTGCCCACCTTCTTCACCATCCCTTATATAGGCACACAGAAAACCTTCCTGGTATTTTCACTTGTTCTGATCCTCATATGCCTGTATTATTTCATAACAATAAAAACCAGGGTGATTCGTACTGTCATCTCGGCGGTTATTGTACTGGCACTGCTTCTGGCTCCGTTGAGCAATTCTTATGCTTTCTGGAAGAATACACTGGTTGAAGATGAATCCCTGTATAATTATCTTCAGGTATCCGAAGAGGGCGACACGGTTATCCTTTCAACAAATGTTGCATTTGGTGTGCAATCTATATATCAAAAGGACAGACAGCTATCCGGGCTCTATTATGACTATGCGCTTATGGCGCCACTTTTTATAAAGGATATGGATGCTGAAAAAAGCTTTGATGTACTTGTACTTGGTATGGGCACAGGCACATTCGCAAAGGAATGCAAGTATTTCTTTCCTGGCAGCAATATAACCGGAGTGGAAATAGATCAGAAGATAGTCAATCTTTCAAAGGAATACTTCGAACTCAAAGATGAAGAAGCAACGGTTTTTGTGAACGACGGCCGGATATTCCTGTCAAGCAAGGACGCCGGCAAATATGACGTGGTGATGGTGGATGCATACCACGACATAACCATTCCATTTCATATGTCCACTACCGAATTCTTCACCGAAATAAAGGGACACCTCAATCCAGGCGGCGTGATTATGATCAACATAAACATGAGGTCACAGGATAATCGTGAAATAGAGGATTATCTTGCACAGACACTCAGGAATAATATGGGCAAGGTTTATAAATACAACATTCCCGGATCTACCAATACAATAGTCTTTTCATCAGATGATGAAAAGTGTCTCGAATCCTACGCCCGGAATGTTGAACAACTGGATAGCGACAGCCAGCTTCAGTCCGTTGCTTCAGAAGTCCTTGATGGGTTGGTGGAGACGTCCGATACAAATATGGTACTTACTGATGACCTTGCACCCGTTGAGGTACTCGGGCAGAAGGTCCTTGATGAAATAGTCGCCGACAGCCTGGATTATTTTAAAGATGAAATCGGATCCTCAGGAGGCGGTGTCAGCGGTTTGCTGAAACTTATCTCGGGGAGCTGATCAGAGTAATTTTTTAAACATTTACTGCACTTTGCTCATAAAACAATTGAAACATTCCTCTTATAACATCATTATGGTTCTCTGCAGTAACCGGATGCAGGCATTCCTCATTAACCTGTATTCCCATACCGATTTGATACCTGTCATTATTATCAATGAGTGCACTTATGATATCGACTGCATCGAGTGGCTTTCTACATACATATATCCATCTTTCCACATCGTTATCTATAACACCCTCCCTTTCATAATAACAATCCAGAAACCTCTTTAGTTCACCGTTCTTTTCCGACCACAGGTTTATTGTAATTGACATTTTAACATCCTCCAGATTCACAATTCTTTTGTACTTCGTATAAATAAATATTTGACACAGAAGCAAGAAATCCTTTATGTAAATATTAACATGAAGTCAGAAGCCTTTTGTATAACATACAATGTTGAACCAATCAAAGTATCAAAATCATTTTTTCTACCTATACTAAATCATATTGATTATATTGCCACAAAGTAGTGCTATTGTTTTTCAGGATATATGACAGGAGGGAAACCGTTGAGGAATCGTCGGATGTTCAATTGTGCGGGCAGGGTCATTTCGTTGGTATGTATTCTATCGTTTCTCTTGATGGTTGTTGCATGCGGCAGCAAGTCCGGTGAACAATCGGGTGCACAGCAGCAATCATCACAGGATACGAAGCAGTACGAAGAAATCCCTGATGAAATAATAGAAATTGAAGCAAATGTTGAGAAGGTCTTCGAATTATTGGAAGGTCCTACTGTGAAAACCTCTGATAAGAAGGAGGAATCCGGGCAACAGGAAGGCCAGCAGGGCACTCAGCAGGATACTCAGCAGCAGGGCACTCAGCAGCAAGGGACACAACAAGGTACTCAACAGCAAGGGGCACAGCAGGATAGCAAGCAGCAAAGCACACAGCAGTCGGATCAGCAGCAGGGTAACAAGCAAGGAGCCCAGCAGCAGACATCTACCCAGGACCAGACTTGGAAAGATCTGAATTCGACTGTCAACAATCTACACTACCAGTGGAATTCATTTATGCCTGTAATTGTAAAAAAAGGTGCGGATATGAAGATTCTTGACTCATTCGGAAATTCATTGAACAATCTTACAAAATTCGTTGTGGCCAAAGACAAGACAAAGACAATGACCTCAGCAAATGAGCTTTATTCGCACCTGGCAGATATCTTCAATCTATACAATACGAAAATGTCTCCTGAAATCAAGAAATTACGATACTTCATCCGGAATATCATACTGGATTCTTCAGTTGCAGATTGGGACAGTGTTCAAAAAGACATAGCCGGAGTGAAATCTTCGTGGTCAATCCTTAAAAATACTCTTGAAGAAAAGCAACAACAGACTTCCAGCAAGCTCGACCTTTCCATATATGAACTGGAAAAAGTGGTCGCAGAAAAAAACAATGTCTTGACTGACATTAAAGGAAGAGTTGCCCTTAAAAATATTGAAGAACTGGAAAAATCATTTAAAGAGGAATCCAGTTGAACTCTTTTATGAATTCAGGTATGTCCTCATTTTTCCCATTAATTGTTATATAAAAGTCAATACCATGCTTTTCAGAAAAAGGTTTCAGGATGCCAAAAAACTTTCCGAACTCGGAGGCATTCTGTTTCAATATGTAGTTTAATCCATCAATGAATATGCCTTCAATATCATAATCCTGAGAAACCATACCACAAATGAAGCCAATAAAGCCATCCTGTCCCATGGAAGGAAAATCTGAAACGTTTATGAATCTGATATCATGCTTCAAATCGTAAATCAACTGATTACTGTCATCAATGAATACCACATCACCCTTGCTTTGCCCAGCCAGATTATTGGCAGTATTTATAAGGATTTTCGTCTTGCCCATTCCCTTTTCACCGTAAATTATACGTATCATGGGTTTCTACCTTCCTTCTTCAGTTGTGATGTATTCCCAAGTCTACTTCTCAGTCTCGATGAATTCCCCTGTTACGCCTTCCTCTTCTTCTACACCTTCATGATGTCCTTCGTGTGTCGTCTCAAGGGCATTTTCCATTTTAGAAATCGATACTTCGTATGCTATTTTAGTTATGGCTTCTCCACTGTCAAATTTCTTCTGGTAGGTCCTGCTCTGGATCCTTCCCCATACCTTTATATTATCCCCAACGGTAAGGTTTTCTGAGAATCTGGCATTCCTGCCCCAAGCGATGCAGGGTATGTAATCTGATTTGTTGTATGGACGGTTTACTGCAAGCAGTATGTCTGTGATTTCCCTGCCGAAAGGAGTCGTACGGTATATGGGTTTCTTGCATATATAACCGTTAAGATATATTTGGTTAGGGTTCTTTATCCTTTTCTCGTCTTCGAGGAATATTATGTCTCTGGCGAATACTGTCAGTAAAAGCCTGTTGCCTTCACTATTATAACTGTTGTATGATCGAAACTGGCCCTCAACCTCAATAACGGTTCCTATTTCCAGTTTATCCTTGCTGGCAAGTCGTTCTGAAATTGTAACCGGTATCTTGTCGCTGCTATCACTGAGTCTTGGTACATCCAGCATGAAATAATAAAACCCTTCTCCATAGACCTCATGACTAAACTCGACACCAGACACTACTTTACCGGAAATGGTTACCATGTTGTTCTCTATGATGTTACCGACCATCCGACCCCCACTCTCCTCTCAAGGTTCATATGTATTTTCGCTATTTTTCTAATGTATGTTTATTCGAGAATGGACTAATTTAGAATTTAAATAAATAATTCTAAATAATTACAAATAACTATTTTTTTATATTATATTACATTATTAGCGACTTGAGAATCCCTATAATCATTATTTTAGAATAATATTGGCCAAATTGCACTAAAGAAATAGAACATGTTGAAAAATATGGTATTCAGAACGTATCAACTGCATTTAAATCAATTCCATTGATCAATGCAAACGAAGCAGCAGCGAGAATATTATGGATTTCCTGATCATCTGATTCAAGCTTAAGTTTATACTCCTGTGGCTCGAATACAATTCCGTTACTGGCTGAAATTGTCCTCTGAAGGCAGCAAATCAGCCCATCCTTGAAAACCGAATCCCCTATGCTTGATGTTGTAATACTGGCTTTGGAGTTGAAGCCATAAGTAAGGATATGATGCTTCATACCACGTAGTATATCAACCAGTTCGTTATCATCGACATTTACGATTGCGATTCCCTTTTCATCCAGCAGCTGATATGCCCTTTCCACCATTGCCGAATACTCATCACCACTTGAATCAGGCATGCTCTCAAGCTTACCTGTAAATATCATTATATCAAAATGAATATCCCTATTCAGAAAGCCAGCTATATCAGATATACCAAGCTTTAGTATCAGAATATCAACCTTGTTTTTTTCCAATTCACCTATAAAGTTTTTGAACCTTTTAGAATCCAATGCAGTAATATTTCTGGAATCCACTACACTGATCTTTTTCCCCGAGGAACTGAATATTGAATTTATATGAACAGCTGTTTCTATCTTGCCTTCACTACCTGCAATACCTGCAAAAATCATTTCATAAACCCCATTTCACTCTGTTCTGTTGTTTTTATCATCAAAAAGTAATGTTATAGACCAAATGAACATGCTTATATAATATGTCCAGATTTGATATTTTATGTACTGAACAATTACAGTATTATGTTAATTATTTCCCTGCCTTTTTTGGCGTCCTTCAAAATCAATATAATAATCATCCTGAATAACAAGCCCGGAAACAGGCAGGAATTCATATCCCTTGTCCCTGAGTCCATCAATTATCTCAGGCAGAAGACCCGCTGTATACTTTGTATCATTGTGGAATAGGATGATTGAGCCCGGACGCACCTTTCTATAAACTCTATCAATGATTTCATCCCTGCTGATACCGGGTTTCCAATCAAGAGAATCCACATCCCACTGGATAGTGTAATAGCCCAGCTTTTCCGCCGTCTCCAGCACACTGTTGCTGTAATCACCGTATGGTGCCCTGAACAGATTTGTTTTTGATCCTGTGGCTTCGTCAAGTATTTCCCCGCATTTGCTGATCTCCTTAGCATTTCTTACAGCATCCAGGGTGCTCATTCTAAAGTGTGAATAGGAATGATTGGCCAGATCATGGCCATGAAGTGATATCATTTTAATCTTTTCAGGGTATTTTTCTGCCCATTGCCCTACAACAAAAAAACTTGCCTTAACATTCCTGCCTTCAAGTACTTCAAGTATTTCCGGTATATCATCCGCCCCCCAGGCACAATCGAAGGTAATGGCGACAACCTTGTCATTCGTATCAACTGAATAGACAGGCAGCTTTCGTTCGGGAGCATATACATTTATATATTGGCTGTTCAAAAAAGCCAAAACCGATACCGTTATTAAAAATGACATTAGAAATAGCAAAAATACACTTCGAAAGAACTTATCCAAAGAGAAAATTTTTAGCAGCATAGTTAATTACCTTATGTTACTTCAGTAATCCTATACTATATTATTGGGCATATATGAATGGTATGTATGATTCAACCTTATTATTTCAAATTTAACAGATTATTGTTACTCAACATCCAGGAATTCTGCAAGGACCCAGCCGGTGATTCCGCCTTGTGTCTTTATCCTGTACCATTCGTTCTCCTGCGATAGGATTGTGACTACTTCCCCATTATATATTTTCCCCAGAATAGCACAATTGGTATTGGATTCTGCCCTGACATTCAGTGCTGAAGCAATAACGGTCCCGGTTACCGCAGTACTTGGTATATCCTCAGTGTCACCTGTGCCGGTATCGATGGGAGTATCAGTGCCCGTATCAGTGGTTGGGCTGGCAGTTGGGCTGGCAGTCGGGCTTGGAGTAGCCGTGTTGGCAGCTGGGCTGACAGTTGGTATAGGAGTGGTAGTGGTGGTGGTTGACCCGGGAATGGTATAACCGCCTCTGACAAGCAGGTAGCACATTGCTGTAGCTTTCAGACCCCGACCGTCATTCCTTGATGATATGAGAAGGTGATTTTTTGTAACCGCAGCTCCGGCAGCAAGATCCTTTGCAGATGTAGTGTCCGCCAGGCTTCCGTATGTTCCCTTTATCGCCGTTGCAGTGCCTGATCTCAGGATGATTTCAGCACCATCTCCTGAAATAATCGTTTTCCCTTTTTGCAGTTCAACAACCGCAAAGCCCTGCGACGAACCTCCCGTCTGAAGCTCCTTCAAAGCCGCATCATATTTGGATTGAAGAGCCTTGAACTGGCTCTCAAGTTGTGTGAACCTGGCATCAACATAGCTCTTTGATATTATGGGATCCTCTGCAGAACCAGGTTCGGCGGTTCCGGCAGACATTACCAATGTTACATTGAAAATGACTGATACAGATAAAAGAATAACTAGCATAACCGAGAATATGCGGAATCTAAATTTCATGACAGGCCCTCCCGAAATACATTCTTTTGTAAAAAAAGTTTTATAACCTATAGAATCATTATACAAATAAAATTATATACTTTCAATTGAATCTCCACGGTTACAGACAGGTTAAAATATTATTAAATTTTTCATTATAATGAAAAAAGCAGTAAGCATATTTCAGCCACTGCTTTTTCCCAGTTATCAGTTCTAGTTCTTCTCTTCATCAAGGGTTATTGTATAAGTCTTTGTGCCACCATCTCTGTATATTTCTATGACAACCTGTTCTCCAGGTTTGTGCTTGTTCTTTTGTGTCTCCAGCTCCTTGAAGGTTTTAACTGCCACACCGTCAAATTTGGTAATGATATCTCCCGCCTGTATTCCGGCCTTGTAAGCCGCACTCAGTGGAGTTACATCGTATACCAGCAGGCCTGTCGGGACATTGTTCTGAGCCGCCACTTCATCGTTGAACCTCTGGTCGATCTGGATACCAAGGTAGGGCTTCCCTTTTACATATTTGTACTCTATAAGGCTGTTGGATATTTCCCTGGCATAGTTGGATGGTATTGCAAAACCAAGGCCTTCATACCCTGTTGCAGCAATTTTTATTGTGTTGATACCTATAACCTTCCCTTCCGAGTTGCAGAGAGCTCCGCCGCTGTTACCGGGATTTATCGCTGCATCAGTCTGGATGAGTGTCAGCTCTGTCCCATTCTCAGAGGTTATGATCCTGTTGAGTCCGCTGATGACTCCTGCAGTTATTGAACCCATATAATCCAGCCCACCCGGATTTCCTATTGCAACCGCAAGCTCACCAGCTTTCAGGGCACTTGAATCACCAAGTTCCGCTGCCGGCAATCCTGCAGCTTCTATCTTCAGCACGGCAAGGTCACTGTCTGTATCCCTTCCGACCAATGTAGCCGTATATGTCTTTTCTTTGTCACTAGGCAGAATAACTTCTATTTTTGAGCCCTGTGAAATGTTGTTTGTATTTGAAGTCAAAGCACTTTCAATAACATGATTATTCGTAAGTATATATCCGTCTTCCCTGATGATTATACCCGACCCTTCACTGGTGCCTTCTCCCAAATCGAAAAAGAAGCCCTGTCCCGTTGATTCCATAGTAACCTTTATTCCTACTATTGACGGACTGACTTTTTCCGCTATTGCAGTGACAGGTGAGTCTGACTGGGTTATCTCAATTTTCTTGTAGGCTCCGTTGTCGGTAGCAGCCGTAGCGGTCCCGTCTGAAGCTGATTCGACTTTTTCGCCAATAAATCCCGAAAGGGATGAATTTATTACGGGAGCAACCAGTGTAATACCTCCAAATACCAGCCCACCGCCAAGGATGGAACCTATCAGGGCGGCAAGAATAAGCTGCAGAACACCGATTTTTCTCGTTTTGGGTTTATTATAGGTTTCAGTGTAATATCGCTGGGGAGTATATGGTGCGCTGTTTGCTCCATATGTGTTGTTTGCTCCGTATGTGTTATAGTTTCCGGAATAGTTCGGATATTGTCCGTTGTTTCCAGCCTGATAGTTATTGTTCCCCTGCTGGTAGTCGGTGTTGCCGGCGTTATAGCTGGAATTTCCATCCCCTGTATTCATAGATTCATTTACCGTTCCTAAAGACGGTTCATTTACCGTATTTGAATTCTCATTACCATTGTTGTTCACATTCCCTGTTTCATCCATGGTGCGCACTCCTTTCTCAGATAAAAACTAATTCTCCTGTTGGATTCATATCATCATTCTAATTGGCTAATTTGAAAATTGTATGAACAAACTGTTAATTTTACAGATTAACAGCATCAATTATATCCTGTATTATTCATTGCTGCCGTTGCGGTTTTCAATAATGTCGAGAGTAAAGGTAAAAGTCGTACCCTTCCCCGTTTCGCTTTCGACCCAAATTTCCTGCCCATGTTCATGTATGATGTTGTGGACAATGGCCAAACCAAGTCCTGTTCCTGTTTTATCACGGCTCCTTGACTTGTCGGATTTGTAAAATCTGTCCCAGATCATGTCCTTTTCATTACTATCGATGCCGATCCCATGATCCTTTACAGAAATATATGCCTTGTTTTTCTGCCTGGTTATTGAAATGTTGATTGTACTTTCTTCGGGTGAAAACTTTATTGCATTGTGCACAAGGTTGTATAATACTCTTTCAATTGCATCAGCATCTGCTTTGACAATGACATTTTCCTCTTCAAAGCTGGCTTCGACCATGATTTTCTTTTCCAACAGCAGCGATTCCAGCTTGATTATGCATCTCCTTGTAAGCTCGTTTATATCAATCTGACGTATGTTCATCTGTACCTCTCCGGCCTCCATCCTGGCAAGGTCCAGCAGGTTGTTCACCAGCCTGTTCAGGCGGAGGGTCTCGTCCTTCACTACCTGCAGATAGTAGTTGTGTTTTTCCGGAGGTATGGTTCCGTCAAGTATCCCGTCTATGAAACCACGTATTGAGGTCATAGGTGTCCTTAACTCATGGGACACGTTTGCAATAAAACCTCTGCGCATTTCTTCCAGATTCTGCAGGGCAACCACCATCTGGTTGAAGGTTTTAGCCAACTCGCCTATTTCATCATTTGATTTTATGTCCAGGCGTTTGGTGAATTCACCGTCAGCAATGACTTTGGCAGCGTTTTTTATCTCCTTAAGGGGTTTTGACAGCCTCAATGAGAAAATATATATCAAGATTATTGAAATGATGACAGCACCGGCCACAGAAATAAGAAACAGCTTGAAGACCTCATTCCTTGCTCTGTTGGCCTCAGGTACCGAGGTATGCATGAAAATACCCACAAGAACTGCATTACCATTGCTGTCCTCATATTCAAATGATTTTTCTATTGTAAGCCATGAATTGTTACCGAATTTGTCACTAAAGGAGGGCTCCTTGAAAAATCCGTAGAAATCTCCAATTACCCTTACTTTCCCAGCCTTTTGCATTACCTCTTTATATTGCCTTTCATCCGGAAGCTTGATGTATCCGGAATCATCCTTATATTTTTCTGTAATAGCGGCAGGTATGTCAGAGCTTGAGTAGCCGATATGCCCCGATTGGTCGACTATCCATATCATTGACCGGTAAGTCTCTCCATATGCATGCAGATAATCCGTCAAATATTTCTGTGCGAAGGTGTCATCAATTTTTTGCAGTTGAAAATAATTGTTTAATACAAGATTGATATTATCGCAGCTTTGCTCAAGGGTAACCGCCTTTTCATCGGTTACATACCCACCCAGGAATATATTTAGCATGAAGCCGGTTACAAAGAATGCAACAAGAAGAATCAGCACGAATATTGCAACAAGCCTGCTGAAAATTGTTTTGAACATCATTTCACCTCAAATTTGTATCCAACGCCCCAAACCGTTTTCAGCTGCCAATTCTGGTTGGGTATGTCGATCTTTTCGCGCAGACGCTTTACATGTACGTCTACAGTCCTGGAATCGCCATAGAAATCAAAACCCCATACATGTTCAAGCAATTGTTCCCTCGTAAATACCTTGTTTGAGTTGGAGCACAGGAAAAACAGCAGCTCCAGTTCCTTTGGCGGCAGATCAATTTCCTTGCCATTAAGCTTTACAGTATAATTGGTACGGTTAACAACAAGATTGGGATATACAACCTCCTGCGTATCGAATTCCTTGTGCTCGTAACGCCTGAGTACCGCCTTCACCCTTGCGACAAGCTCCTTCGGGTCGAAAGGCTTTACTATATAGTCATCCGCTCCAAGCTCAAGACCCAACACCTTGTCGAAAGTCTCCCCCTTGGCAGTAAGCATGATAATCGGGATATTGCTGATCTTGCGAATCTCTCTGCATACCTGCCAGCCGTCAGCCCCGGGGAGCATGACGTCGAGCACAACGAGGTTCGGTGCGGATTCGATGAATGTCTCTATCCCCTTCTTCCCGTTGTATACCGTCAAGACCTCATATCCGTCCTTCTCAAGGTATAGCCTGATCAATTCGCATATATTCACATCATCGTCTACTACAAGCACTTTTGATTTGTTCAGCATCTTCAAATTCCTCCTGTTACCTACGATTTATAATAACATGTATGAGTTTTTCCAACAACTGAACAAATGTAAACATTTTGAAAACAAAAATGCGACAACAAATGTTGAGTTGTTTCACAGACAAAGCCCAAACGGCAGTAATACCCTAATGACCAGTAACTTGATAAACAGGATAATTATATGTATAATACTTATCAGTTAGATGTGCATCTAATTTATTCTCATAATTAATCGGGGGTTGGAGCAAGGAGGAGTATGATGTCTACCACTATTATCAATCAATTGGATCCTTTGTTTGAAACAGCAGGGTTGCTCTATATCAGCAAACATTTGGATAAGAACAAGCAGGAAACCATAAAGGAGCTCAATAATTTAGGAATGAACGGAGAACTGTTTTTTCAGAATAACATGATGGTATTTGAAAAATATGTTCAAGTATTTAAAAGGAACTCTGTTACAGAACCAGCTACAGATTCATTTTTCTTTGAAGACGAGGATCCTGATTTACTTGTCATGTTTATGGCTGTACTTCTGGAAAACAGGGATTGGCTTTCATCAATGGATAAAATATCAGATGAAATTATAAATAAACAATTAATTCAGTATTTAAGTGAAGAATTCAGCGTTTCTCCTTATCAGGGCGAATATGGACTTGAAGATATTTTCGATTTTCTGGGGAACTGTGATTTGCCGGAATCCACCAAGTGGAAAGCAATGTCTTTCATACGCCAGCCAATTAAATGGATGTCGGAGTTAATTAAGGCAATTAACAGCAACTCTGAAGCATATAAAAAAGCTGTTGAATCTGTTGAGAAGCCGCTGAATAAATTTTTGAAAAAATATTCTGAAAACAAGGATGAGCAGTTTGAAAAAATGGTTTCATCCGTGTCAAATATATCGACCATACAACCAACTCTTGTTTTTCCAATTTCGCAATTACTTTTTAATTCCTATGGATATTACGGGCTTTTATCTGCTGCTGTATTCAAAAATCAAAAAATTTCAGGTGATCTAGATGACAAGTTTCTTATCAGGCTTAAAGCGTTAAGCGACCGCAGTAAACTTGAAATTTTGAAGTCTCTTAAAATTTCACCAAAATACAATCTTGAAATTGCTGAGAGTTTGGGATTGACAGCTGCCACAATGTCATACCACATGGGTGTTTTACTTACTTGCGGGTTCGTAGGAATAGAAAAAAAGGACGGAAAGGTGTACTATCATCTGGAACACGAAAATATCAACAAACTGATCCGAGATTTGGATAAATTGTTATTATAGGCTCATATACGTATTTGTTTTAAGAATAAATCCAGGATACAGGTGAAGTACATTCATCCGTATCTTTTTTTATGTCATTTTCTTTATTAGTGTATTAGATATTCATCTAATTTAGTTGACTGTTTTATTTTTTTCTGATATATTTATCTTATTAATTTGATTAACATCTAATTCTCGGAGGTCAATATGAAAGAATATTTAAAAAACAACAAGGGGCTCCTTTTGATAACTGTATTTTTGAGTGCTGTCTGTTCAATAGCATCTTCTTTACTTGCTGTCATATTACAGAAATTGATTGATATTGCTGTCAACGGTGACAAACCGGGCTTTTACAACTTACTTCTGATAATGGTTTTATATGTTTTTTTCTTAGGTGTATCAGCCTATCTCTACTCATATTTCAGCAAGTTGTTCGTTCGTAATATTACTTTTAAAATGAGGAAAAAAGTTTTCGAAGGAATAATGAAAAAATCGCCAAGGGATTATGCTTCAGTAAATACGGCCGATTACATTTCCATGCTCACCAACGATGTAAAGCTTACGGAGGAGAATTATATAATACCTCTGCTATCTACTATTGAATACTCTGTATTGTTCCTGTCTACTTTAGTAATTCTGCTGACATTCAGTCCAATCGTAACGATTTTCCTTATTATTTGCATAGCTTTGATGTATATTATCCCAAGTCTGTTCGGAACATCCTTGCAGAAAAGACAGGATGATTATTCAAGGCAGCTTTCTGCTTTCACAGTAAAGCTGAAGGATATCATGTCGGGATATGAAATCATTCGCGCCTTTAATATAGTGGAGAAGATCAAACAGCAATATCAGGATGTAAATAATGATGTTACACAAGCCAAATTCAAAGCTGATAAATTGTTTGCTGTAAATGAAAGCATTTCAGGCATCCTGTCTGCGTTGAGTGTTATTGCTGTAGTATTCATATCTGCCTATCTGGTGCTGATTGGGAATATTACTGTTGGGACCTTGCTGGCACTGGTACAGTTAAGCAGTACATTTGTGACTCCAATTCTCATGATCATGCAGAATATACCTAAAATGCAGAGCATAAAACCTGTATTAAACAGGATGAATGAGTTCGTTTATTACGATAATGCTGCTTTCAGTGGTAAAATTACGCCTGTTTTCAATAACGTCCTACAGATGGATCAAGTCGGGTTTTCCTATAGTGATAACCATAAAGCTCTGCAGAATATCAACATTGAATTTAAAAAACGCAGAAAGTATGCAATCACTGGACAAAGTGGGTGTGGCAAAACTACATTGATCAGGTTGATGACAGCATACGATTCAGAATATTCGGGATCAATTTCCTTTGATAATTACGATATCCGCCAATTGGATATTGAAAAGCTTAATAAAATGATATCGGTCATTCATCAGAATGTATATATGTTTGACACGGACATAAGAGAGAATATCTGCCTGTATCAGAATTATTCAGAACAGGAGTTGAATGAAGTCCTGGACTTGAGTGGGATCAGGCTTTTTCTGGATCAATTGCCAAATGGGCTTAATACACCTGTCGGTGAGAACGGCGCTAACCTATCCGGTGGACAGCGTCAGCGAATTGCAGTTGCGAGAGCTCTGATTCAAAAGACACCTATACTTATACTTGACGAAGGAACATCAGCCATTGATATGCAGACAGCATACGATATCGAAAAGAAGCTGCTTGCAATTGAGGACCTCACTTTAATCACCATTACCCATAATATGAGTGAGGATATTCTAGGAATGTATGACCAAATCATCTATATGGAGAACGGACATATTGCTGAGACCGGTAATCTTTCGGAACTTCTCTCAGTTAAGGAAGGCTTTTATAGCTTCTTTACACTTAAATAAATCTTTTCAGGGATTTGTCTCCTGCTATTTGTAAATTTATGTGTGGAGGAGACATATCCCTGAATTTCATCATTCATCCATCGCAGCTCTTAATTCCTTTATGTAAGCCGCGACATTCCCGATTATCCCTTCCGGATCGGGCCCCTGGCCTACGATTTTAACTATTGCGCTGCCGATTATAAGTCCGTCACAATAGCCCTTGAGCTGTGCAATGTGTTCTTTTGTTGAAATACCGAAGCCAAGTGCCTTTGGAATATCAGTAGCTTTATTTATATAGGAGAAAAACCTGTTGAAATCAGTCTGGAAATCGTTTCTTACTCCTGTGACACCCATAGATGAAACACAATACAGGAATCCTTTAGCTTTTGCAGCAATCCGTGCAATTCGTGCATCTGAAACTGGTGAGACCAAAGTTATAATTACAATACCATATTTTTCAGCGAACTCTTCAGCCTCTTCCCGTTCTTCAAAAGGCAGGTCAGGTATGATCACACCGTCGATGCCTGCAATACTGCAATCCTTGAAAAACCTGTCTGGCCCGTATTGTAGGATACAGTTGTAATAAAGGAGGTAAACCAGCGGCACGGTGACGCTTTCACGCATTTTGCCCACTGCCCTCATGATGTCTGTAATTTTTATGCCCTTTGATAGCGCTCTTTCATTTGCAGCCTGTATAACAGGGCCTTCAGCTATAGGGTCGGAGTACGGTACACCGAGCTCAATAATATCAGCCCCCTGCTTCTCCATTTCTTCAACCAGCCGGATGGTTGTATCAAGATCGGGATCACCGGCCGTCACAAATGTTATAAGGGCTTTCCTGCCCTGTTTTTTCAATTCAATGAACCTATCTTCTATTCTTCCCATACTATCCTCCTTGTCATTAAAGCCTTAAGTCTTTCAAGCTATCCGCCTATCTCAATACCCAGGTGTTTTGCAACGGAATATACGTCCTTGTCCCCTCTGCCTGAAAGGTTTATGACAATGATACGGTTCTTGGGCATGGATGGAGCAAGTTTCATTACATATGCAACGGCATGTGAACTTTCAATTGCCGGTAATATTCCCTCTGTCCTTGTCAGATATTGAAAAGCCTTTACTGCTTCATCATCAGTAACCGAAACATATGAAGCCCGGCCTGATTCATGGAGATATGCATGCTCCGGACCTATACCAGGGTAATCCAACCCTGCAGATATTGAGTAGACCGGCATAATCTGACCATCGTTATCCTGTAGGAAATAAGATTTCATACCGTGAAATACGCCAATACTCCCCTTTGATATGGTAGCTGCATGTCTTTCGGTATCTATACCGTCTCCACCGGCTTCAACCCCGACCAGCCTGACAGTATCGTCTCCAATAAACGGATAAAACAATCCCATTGCATTGCTACCGCCTCCGACGCAGGCAATTGCATAGTCGGGCAGCCGGCCTTCCTTTTCAAATATCTGTGATTTGACCTCTTCGCCGATAATTTTTTGAAAATCCCGAACCATCGTCGGGTAAGGGTGCGGCCCCATAACAGAGCCTATAACATAAAACGTGTCTGCAACAGTTGCCGTCCATTCCCTCATGGCTTCACTGGTCGCATCCTTTAACGTCCCGGTGCCTGAAGTAACCTTTCGGACCTTCGATCCCAGAAGATTCATCCTGAATACGTTAAGAGACTGTCTCTCCATGTCTTCGCTGCCCATGAACACTTCACATTCAAGCCCGAATAATGCGGCTGCCGTAGCAGTTGCAACACCATGCTGTCCGGCACCGGTCTCTGCGATGACTCTTTTCTTGCCCATCCTTCGTGCCAGCAGAACCTGTCCCAATACGTTGTTTATTTTGTGGGAACCTGTATGGTTGAGATCCTCCCTTTTTAGATATATCTTTGCACCACCCAGATCCTTAGTCATCTTTTCAGCAAAATACAGCATTGACGGCCGACCTGCATATTCCTTCAAATAAAAGGCCAACTCCTTAATAAATGCAGGATCGTTTTTTGCTTCGGTATAGCTACTGTCCAGCTCAATCAAAGCATTCATAAGGGTTTCCGGTGCATATCGCCCCCCGAACATCCCAAATCTGCCTTTCTTTTTTTCTGCATAATTCTCTGTTACTTTATCAGTTATTATCTTTTTATCAGTAATCATCTTTTTATCAGTACTCATTATTTTTGCCTCCAATCCCTTGCAACTCTTATGAACTCCCTGATTTTTTCCTTATCCTTGCTGCCGTCTGTTTCAACTCCGCTGCTTACATCCACTGCAAATGGCCGGACCAGGTCAAGTGCCTGTTCTATATTTTCCGGGTTCAGGCCACCAGCCAAAATCATATTACTCCCACTTACAAGAGCCCAGTTGAAGCTCCTGCCCGATCCACCGTACTCACCTTCTACATATGCATCTGCAACATACCTGTCCGCGCCATATCCTCTCAGTCCCGCCAACGAACCGGCATCCTTCACCCGAACAGCTTTCCATATCTCCACATTTTGAGGCAGATGCGTCCTGATCCTGGCAATTTGCATGGGGGTTTCATCACCATGCAGCTGTATTACATCAAGGGATGCTTTTTTATAGATCATCAACATCCCCTCCAATGGATGGTTGACAAAAACCCCGACCTTTTTGACCGAGGGATCAAGCCTGCATGAAAGCTCTGCTGCCTCAGCCGCAGTGACCCTCCTCCTGCTTTCAGCAAATACAAAACCGGCATATTCAGGAAGATATTCATTCAGGATCTCAACGTCCTTCATGCTTCTGATCCCACAGATCTTTACCCCAACCATTCACTCCACCCCAATCAAAACGTTCAAGACGATTTACTCAAGCTTTCTCAGTTCTTCCAGCTTGTCATTTATTGACGAAGCCCTCATCAGAGTTTCTCCAATCAGGACGGCATCCACACCCAATTCCTTCATCAGCTTCATATCAGCCGCCGTCGATATACCGCTTTCACTCACTACCGCACGGTCATGTGGTATTTTATCAATGAGCTTTGCCGTAGTTTCCAGATCCACTTCGAAGGTGGACAAATTCCTGTTGTTTATGCCTATTATCCTGGCACCGGCCTCCAGGGACTTTTCAAGCTCCTTCTCATCGTGTACCTCTACAAGGCTTTGCATACCCAGGATACCGGACACGATGATAAGCTTCTTAAGCTGGTCTTCAGGGAGGATTGATGCGATCAGAAGAAGGGCATCTGCTCCCAGAACCCTGGATTGATATACCTGCCACAGATCAATTATGAAGTCTTTCCTCAAAAGCGGTACAGGCGCAACCTGTCTGACCATCCTCAGGTATTCGTCATCGCCCTGGAAGAAATGCTTCTCGGTAAGCACCGATATAGCCTGGACTCCAGCCTTGCTATATTGTCGTGCAATGTCGACCGGGTCAAATTCCTCCCGGATCACGCCTTTTGATGGAGATGCCTTTTTGACTTCTGCAATAATGGATATTTCACCATTTCTCTTAACAGCCCCGAAGAAATCCAGCGGTTTGTGAAGTCCCGGTCCCTTGACACGGTTTTTCCAGCTCTCTATTGTTATATGGGACATGTCTTCCTTCAATTGCAGCTTCTTACGCTCCACAATCTTTTCAAGTATCATACGGCTACCTCTTTCCCCGACCTTAACAGCCTTGACGTTTCAACCAGTTGGGCGAGCTTTTCGGCCGCCTTCCCTGAGTCAATCAATTCGCCAGCCCTTTTTACACCTTCTTCAAAGCTCTCTGTCAGCTTTGCCACATAAAGTGCGGCAGCGGCGTTTACCAGTATTATATCCCTTGCAGGTCCTTTTTTCCCTGCAAAGACATCTCTCATGATTTCAGCATTGGCCTTTGCATCTCCGCCTTTGATGTCCTTTAGCTCAACCCTTGCAAGGCCTAGTTTTTCAGAGTCCAGATAATAGCTGCTGATTTTTCCATCCCTGAGCTCGGAAATTTTAGTCGGACCAGTGGTGGATATTTCGTCCAGCCCGTCATGCCCGTGTATTACAAGAGCTCTTTCCGTTCCTAGCTTTTTCAGTACTTCAGCTAATACCTCCGTAAGTCTTTCATCATAAACGCCAAGCACCTGACCTTTTGCTGATGCCGGGTTTGTCAGAGGACCAAGTATGTTGAAAACCGTCCTGATGCCCAGCTCCCTTCTCGGGCCAGCTGCATGCTTCATAGATTTGTGGAAGTTCTGGGCGAACATGAAACCGATGCCCGTTTTATCCAGACATTCTTCAACCTGGCCTGCATCCAGCTGGATATCCACACCAAGCTCTTCAAGCACGTCTGCGCTACCGCTTTTGCTTGATGCCGCACGGTTTCCGTGCTTTGCGACGATCGCTCCACCGGCGGCTGCAATTATTGCTGCTGCTGTGGAAACGTTTATGGTTCCCGCACCATCTCCACCTGTTCCGCAGGTATCAATTGTGTAATCCATCTTCGGCCTTATACCCTCGGCTTTTTCCCGCATAACCCTTGCGCATCCTGTTATCTCTTCCACAGTTTCGCCCTTTACCCTTAATGCTGTGAGGAAGCTCCCAATCTGTGCCTGTGTAGCCTCGCCTTCCATGATAAATGTCATGGCTGCTATAATTTCGTCCTCGCTTAGATTTTCTCCATTAATCAATTTGTTCAAATATTTCTTTATCATAGCTCTTCTCCTCTCTTCTCATCACTTCTCATCTCTTATCAGCTCTTGTCAGCTCTTCTAATCATGCCTTTACAGCAAGAAAGTTCCTGAGTATCGTCATCCCATCGGGAGTCATTATGGATTCCGGATGGAATTGTATCCCGTATACTGGGTATTCCTTATGCTTAAGGCCCATGATTTCGCCTTCGTCTGATGTCGCAGTCACTTCCAGTGAATCGGGCAGGGATTTCCTCTCAACTATCAATGAATGATAACGTGCGGCGGCAATCCTGTCCTCCATCCCTTCAAATATCCTGCATCTGCTGTCTATGTCTATTTCCGAGGTCTTTCCGTGCATCAATTTTTCTGCATGTACCACCTTACCGCCAAATGCCTCGCCAATGGCCTGATGTCCCAGGCAAACGCCCAGTACGGGTATTACCTTACCCAATTCCCGGACGACCTGTATTGATATACCGGCTGATGCAGGAAAACCAGGCCCCGGTGATATTACAATGTGTGAAGGCTTTTTTGCCTCAATCTCCCCGATTGTTATCCTGTCATTCCTGTGTACTTCTATTTCACTGTTCAATGCACCTATATACTGATAAAGGTTGTATGTGAACGAATCGTAGTTGTCAATTATGATTATCATCAGCTTATCCTCCTTTGAACAACAATTTCAGTTGATCTTCTTTACAACATTTTAAATCCTGACCGCTATACAACGTTTCTGGCTTCTTCCAGTGCTTTTAGCGTTGCACCGGCCTTGTTCATGGATTCCTCGAACTCCAGCTCCGGAACTGAATCGGCTACTATTCCGCCGCCTGCCTGGATATATGCCTTTCCGTCCTTGAATACGATGGTCCTTATGGTGATGCAGCTGTCCAAATTGCCGTTGAAGCTCATATAACCCACTGCCCCGCCATATTGGCACCTTTTGACGTTTTCCAGCTCATCGATTATCTCCATGGCCCTTATTTTGGGAGCTCCAGAGAGTGTGCCGGCCGGGAGTACGGCGGAGAGCGCGTCAAATGCCGTTTTCCCCTCTTTTAAACGTCCTTTGACACTTGTTACGATATGCATGACATGTGAAAACTTTTCGACATGCATGAAATTAAGGATTTCAACTGAACCAAATTCTGATATCTTACCAATGTCATTCCTCCCCAGGTCAACCAGCATGACATGTTCAGCCCTTTCCTTCTCGTCCTCCATCAGTTCTTTTTCCAGTCGGTCATCTTCAATTTCATTAATTCCCCTTTTCCGTGTTCCTGCTATGGGACAGGTCTCTACCGTCCTGTCTTCAACCCTCACCAGCATTTCCGGTGATGATCCTGCAATGGTGTAATTGTCGAACTTCAGATAGTACATATAAGGACCAGGGTTTATAATTCGCAGTGCACGGTAGACACTTAAAGGATCGCTGTCAGTTTCGGCGCAAAGTCTCTGTGAAAGCACCACCTGGAAGATGTCGCCGTTCCTGATGTATTCCTTGGCCTTTTCGACGTTTCTGCAGTATTCTTCTTTAGTTATGTTGCTCGTTATTTTAAGCGGATTTGCCTGTTTGTTTTCAGGAGGGATATTGCCGGCAGCCAGCTTCCATCTTGAGCCGGTTATCTCACGGTAAATTTCCCTTATCCTGTTCAATGCGCTGTTGTATGCCCTTTCGATACTTCCAGCCGTATGGACGTTGACAATAATGTGGATTTTCTGCCTGAAATGGTCAAAAGCTATAATCTCATCTGCAAACATGAAATGGATTTCTGGTAGCCCGACATCATCTTCCGGTACATTGGGAAGTTCTTCAAAATACCTGGCGGTGTCATAGCCAAAAAAGCCCACAGCCCCTCCATTGAATCTTGGAAGACCATCAACAGTAGCCCCCTTGTATTCTGACATAAGCTCTCTTATTGCATATACGGGGTTTCCAGTGACAGATGATTTCCTGCCATCCCTGTATTCTATATTTGTCACATTATCACTTGCTTTGACTATCATGAATGGGTTTCTGCCAATAAAAGAATACCTGCCCCATTTTTCTCCGCCTTCAACACTTTCAAGCAAAAAACAGTATTTGCTCTCTTCCATCCTCTTGAAAATGCTTATAGGCGTCTCCATGTCTGCATATACTTCCATCGACACCGGTATTATATTGAATTCTTCTGACAGCTTCCTTACCTGCTCCAGCTCCGGATAAAACAATGTTGACTCCTCCTTCCGAATATTTACGGAAGAAACGAGAAATGATATCGCCGGCTTATAAAAATACCGGCAAAAAAACCAGGCTAAGAAACCTGGCACTCAGACGTATTTATGCTCTTTGCGCTCGTCTCTTCTCATCAAATCTCATCTCTTCTAATCTCATCTATATGTGTTGCACTAAGTATCATTTTCTATAAAATGATTAAAAGTATTATAGCATGCACCTTTCAATAATACAACAGCTAAATTTGAAAGGCAAAAATAATTGCATTGGCTATGCGGTTAATATATAATCTTAATCATCAAAACAGACAGTCATAGTACTCATGGTATTATACGAATCATAATACCACTTTATATCAGAAAGGAAACCAATTAATGAAACTTGGTATTGTAGGACTCCCCAATGTAGGAAAAAGCACACTTTTCAATGCGATTACCAAAGCGGGAGCGGATTGCGGAAATTACCCGTTTTGCACAATAGAGCCCAATGTCGGTATCGTAGCCGTACCCGATGAAAGGCTGGACAAGCTGACAGCGATGTACAATCCGGAAAAAACAACACCTACGACAGTAGAATTTCTGGATATAGCCGGCCTCGTCAAAGGTGCCGGACGTGGAGAAGGTCTGGGCAACAAATTCCTCTCCCATATCCGTGAGGTAGATGCCATAGTCCATGTAGTCCGCTGCTTCGAGGACGGAAACATCGTTCATGTCGATGGTTCAATAGGACCGGCAAGAGATGTCGAGACCATAAACCTTGAGTTGATTTTTGCAGACCTGGAAATGTTGGAAAAGAGAATAGACAAAACACGCAAGAATTTAAAATCGGGCGATAAGAAATTCGTTTCCGAGGTGGAATTTTACGAAAGTATAAAGGAAACCCTCGAAAAAGGCATCCCCGTTCGCTCCATGAGCCTGGACCATGAGCAGCAGGCTATGGTTGACCAGCTGTTTTTATTGACCTCAAAGCCTGTCCTATATGCCGCCAACGTGTCGGAAAACGATCTTGTTGCAGAGACAGACAATCCTTATCTTAAGGAGCTTAAATCCGTCGCTGCGGCAGAAAATGCCGAGGTAATGGTCATTTGTGCAAAAATTGAAGAAGAGATAGCCCAGCTTGAGGATGACGAAAAACTCGTTTTCCTTCAGGAACTAGGCCTTAAAGAATCAGGTCTGGATAGGCTCATCAAAACCAGCTATAAACTTCTCGGACTCATAAGCTTCCTTACCGCCGGGCCTCAGGAGGTCAGGGCATGGACCATAATTAAGGGCACAAAAGCTCCCCAGGCAGCCGGTAAGATCCACAGTGACTTTGAAAGAGGTTTCATCAGAGCAGAAATCGTTGCTTATGACGACCTTATGAAAAACGGTTCATACAATAACGCACGTGAAAAAGGGCTTGTACGTTCAGAAGGAAAGGAATACATCATGCACGACGGAGATGTAACTCTGTTCCGTTTCAATGTTTGATACAATTATACAATCATGATATTTGACATGAGCTTGAAACTATAACATAAAGCCTGAATCGGTATTGAAATTCTACCTGATTCAGGCTTCTTAATTCTCGTCAGCATTATTGCCTGTCAATGTCTCATTCCTTTGCTACAGCCTTTACATCCAGCTTTTTAACTTCCTTGTCATTGAGGATCTTTTCCATATCAATGATAGAAATCAGCTTATCCCCTTTTTTGGCGATATTCTTGAGATATGTGTAGGTCTCCTCCATCATCATCAACGGTGCCGGTTCAATATCCTCTTCTGCTACAGTCAGTATTTCATTGACATCATCCACAATGAAGCCTGCAAATTTGTCCCCTATGCTGACAACCAGGATCTTGGACTTTTCTGTCACTTCATTTGCGACACCCAGTTCGAATCTTTTACTTAAGCTGACCACAGGAAGGACATTTCCCCTGAAATCCATTATACCTTCCATGAATTTAGGCATCCTGGGTAATTTGGTAAGCTCCTGATACCGTATTATCTGAAACACCTGCGAACTATCCGCTCCAAAAAGCTGATTGTCCAATCCGAATACCACCAACTTCAGTATACTCATTTGCTACCTCCCAACTATGTATATACAATATTTTTTTTCCTTCTTGACTTTTTCCCCCATAAATCTACTTTTATAATACCTATTTACCAATATTTCTGTTGATTTATTCAAATTTCTGTTTATTTCCACATTCCCATGATAACATTTCGTCCTTGACAAGACAAGCGCCCGCGTGCTACTATAAACTAAATTTATAAATAACTGCAATGATAAGGAAAAGTAAAACGGATCGGACATACAAAGCGAATCGGGGTCAGTGAAAGCCCGGTGATGTTTCCCTTTTGAAGTTCCCCTTTGAGCAGCCGGTTGAATTTGAAGTAGGCCGTGCCGGAACTCCCGCCGTTACCAGGGAGGACGTATATATCCAAATGTACGTTATTGAGTGGGTTTTAAACCAATTTGAGTGGTACCGCGAAGAATAGCTCTTCGTCTCATATAGTGAGACGGAGTTTTTTTATTTTAGTACCGGGTTTATGGGATTAGTGCCGGTTTTCCCGGAAGATTTGGAAGATTTATAAGCAAGTATATTACTGGAGGTATTATTTATGATTATTATTATGAGCCAAAACGCAACAAGGCAGGATATCGACAATGTTGAAAAAAAGCTGACCGCCCTCGGTTTCAAGACCCATCCCATATTTGGTGAGATCAAGACGGTCATAGGTGCCATAGGCGATAAGCGGATGCTGAATACGCAAGCTATCACATCGATGCCCGGTGTTGAAAACCTTGTTCCCATAATGAAACCTTTCAAGCTCGCCAGCAAAGAATTAAAGCAGATTCCTTCCATCATAGACCTGGGTAACGTAAAAATCGGCGGAGATAAGCTTGTCGTAATGGCCGGTCCCTGTGCCATAGAAAGTGAAGAATCCTTTATTGAAACAGCTGTGAAGGTAAAAGCCCAAGGTGCAACAGTCCTGCGTGGTGGCGCCTTCAAGCCGCGGTCCTCGCCATACTCCTTTCAGGGTCTTGAAGAGGATGGCTTGAAGATAATGGCCAGTGCGCGTGAAGCCACCGGACTTAATATCGTTACTGAAGTGGTTGATACTAGGGATGTAGAGCTTGTCGCTTCCTATGCGGATATAATCCAGATCGGTGCAAGAAATATGCAGAATTTCCGTCTTCTTAAGGAAGTCGGACAAACCCGGAGAGCAATCCTTCTCAAGAGGGGCCTGGCCGCAACCATTGAAGAATGGCTTATGGCAGCTGAATATATAATGGCTGAGGGCAATAAGGATGTCATCCTTTGCGAAAGGGGCATCAGAACCTTTGAGACCGCCACAAGGAACACCATGGATCTGAGTGCGATTCCTGTGGTCAAGGAGCTCTCCCACCTCCCTATCATAGTCGATCCCAGTCATGCAGCCGGTACATGGAAATATGTCGGTGCGCTTTCTAAGGGTGCAATCGCAGCAGGCGCCGACGGACTTATAATTGAAGTCCATCTTGACCCTCCCAATGCAATGAGCGATGGACCGCAATCCCTGAGGCCGGAGAAGTTCGGTCAAATTATGAAGGAGATCGATCCTGTAGCCAAGGCAGTCGGAAGGATACTGTTGTAACTGCATCAACATTAGTTTAAAATAGTATTGGTTCCAAAGATGAATCTTCTCAAGGAGATCCCGATGAAGGTACTGATAATAATTCCGGCTTACAATGAAGTAGGGAGCTTACCCAGACTGCTCGACAGGATTTCTGCACTTAGTCCGTCAAGCGACATCATAGTTATAAATGACTGTTCGAGGGACAATACCGGCGAAGTCTCCAGTACCCTTGGCTTCAATACGATCAACCTCCCTGTCAACCTCGGCATTGGGGGCGCAGTTCAGACAGGTTATAAATACGCCCTTTACAATGGGTATGATGCAGCGGTCCAGCTTGATGCCGATGGGCAGCATGATCCGGCTTTTATAGGTCAACTTGTAGAAAAAATCGAAGAAGGCTGTGACCTTTGCATCGGATCACGCTTCATCAACCATGAAGGCTTCCAGTCAACAAAGGCCAGAAGGCTCGGTATAGCCTATTTCAGTCGGCTTATAAGGCTTTTCTGTGGTCAGAAGGTCACCGATCCTACTTCAGGCTTCAGAGCTTGCGGCAGAAAAACAATAGAGCTTTTTGCCAAAGACTATCCCAGAGATTATCCCGAACCTGAATCACTTGTAAATGTCAAAAAAAACAGGCTGGTTATCTGTGAAATTCCTGTTGTGATGAACCGCAGAGAAGAAGGAATTTCATCTATCACCAGCTTTAAATCAGTTTATTACATGATCAAGGTTAGCCTGGCGATAATTATGGCATCATTCAGCAAGGGAGGATAACGATTGATGAATATCAGACTGCAATTGATAATGGTTGTTTCATCAATTCTATTTCTTGTCTATGTAATTCATATGGTAAGGAATAAAAAAATCGAACTGAAGTACATCCTCATCTGGCTTTTGGCAGGGGTGGCATTTATCATGCTTTCTGTCTTCCCATCCATTCTTTTCTGGATCTCACAGCTACTGCACATTGTTGAGCCTGTGAATACCCTCTTCCTCTCGATAATTTTCTTTATGTTACTGATAATATTCACACTGACCGTTGCAATATCAAGAAATGCAAACAGAGTCAAGTCCCTGACCCAGGAAATCGGAATAATGAAGTTTCAAATCGAGAAAATGTCGGATAGAACATCGTTTGAATCGGATAGAAAAACTTCTGAAATTGAAATAAAGGATGAACACCTACCAGATTAATGAAATACATATCAACGTGACGTCATAATGTGAATATTAGTTTACAGCCTGCTCTATTAATTCGTCATATGTGACAACAATGTTTTTACCGGACCCCTTTGCATAATAAAGGGATTGATCCGCCAGCTCAACAACCTTTTTGATGTTGTTTGAATGGGTAGGATATTGGGCTATTCCGCAGCTCACGGTCACTTTTTTCTTTTCTTCGCCGTCAAACATATATATGCGTTGCTTTTCCAACTGCATACGTATCCTCTCCCCTATACTCCTGACAATGACCATGTCCATTTCCCTGATGAGTATGAGGAATTCCTCTCCGCCATACCGGACCGGAATATCATACTTTCTTATGCATTGGTTTATAATGTCCGAAAAAAGTACAAGAAGCTTGTCGCCTGCAACATGTCCGTAAGTATCATTGAAGCCTTTAAAATTATCCAGGTCCAATATCATTATATTCAGAACCGAATTGTTACGCTCAGCGTATTCGACTTCCTCTATAAGCCGCTGTTCATAATAATGCCGGTTTGCAAGCCCTGTCAGCTTGTCTGTCCTTGCAAGCTTGGACTCAGCCTTTCTCTGCTCTTCATATTTTCTGACTACATGGTTAACCTTTGAAATACCGTATGAAGCCAATAAAATAATTATGACTCTTGAAATCAAGCTCAAAATCTCCGGATCACTTTTTGTGGTAAGTATAAGAATCACACATGACAGTGTGTATATCACACTGGAAAATATACCGAATTTGATTGTTGCAACGCTGTCACTGAGAATAGCGCAATAACCCAATAGAAAGAATATTATCATGAAATTATCTGAATTGACTCCACCGGAAAAGAAAGTAAATATGCATACAAAAATCAAGTCAAAATACATTATCGTAGAAGATTCTTCGTCCATCCTTGTTGAAACGCGCATAACATGAAAGCTTAATGCAGCATTGTAAAAAATCAATATAGCTGCAAGCAAAATATAAATCAGACCATATTTGTGAATGCTGACCAAAGGAGTTGATAATGCCAAAATTATTAGTGCAAATACCCAACGGTATATGAGAACGATTATTTTATCTTTCTTTGATCCTTCGGCCTTTTTGTCGATACCTATATTGTCGATTATATCCAACTCCCTGCTTTACTATTACGATATAACCCGTTATTCCTCATTCTTTGATTTCAATATCATCAGATTCTTTGACGTTGTAACTGTCATTGATATATTGAACCCTGGAATATCTCCTGGCATCTCCCTGTCCTGCAGCTGCGTTTTCAACAGGGATAAAAATTATCAGGGATTTCTTCACATTTATAAGTATTCTGTCAAATATATCACTTTGCATTATATTGGTTATTACATCAATATATTTTAAAGGTGAATGTCCTGATTTACTCTCGAGAAGTACCGGAATGGTGGCATTGCTGTTTGGGCTGAAGACCTTGAGATGGACGCTTCCAGGCTCATTCAGGTTATCTGTGGGATATAGCAAATCTCTTTCGAAAAGGACTTCTCTGCTCATAAAAACCTCCTGGAAAAAATTTAGCATATATTGGAATAATTAATAATTAGTACACTAATAAAATACCATTAAAACTCATTTTCGTAAAGCTTTTTATATATATCCACATAGTTTTTTACCTTTTTTAGGTAAAGTGCTGTCTCAGGAAAAGGAATCCTGTCAAGTGAGCGCCCTGAGGTGCTTGTATTGGTGTCATTCAGCCATTGGTTGACATTTCCGCTGCCACCGTTGTATGCTGCAATCACAAGGTCGGTTTCATTGCCGAATTCCCTCATAAGCACGCCCAGGTACCAGCAACCTATGGCTATATTTATTTCAGGGTTATACAGGTCTTCCTGTTGGAAATCTACCATGCCCAATTCCTCTGAACCCCATAAAGCCGTTGTTTCTGAGATTTGCATCAGTCCTCTGGCGTTTTTGTAAGATAAGGCATTTGGTCTGAATTTGCTTTCAACCTTGATCACCGCAAACACCAATGATGGGTCGAGGCCATTTTCTCTGGAGCGTTCTATTACAATTTCCTTGTATTTCACTGGAAACAATACTTTTGCACTGCCACCAAGCAGAGCTGCAATAGCTGCAAAAGCTACAATAATTGTCAAATATCTTCTGATCCCCGTCATTTATTCCTTCCCCTGCTGTTTATCGTTCTTTTTCTGAAACAGGAGCTTTACTACTGCCTTTTCCAATTCTTCCAGGCTCCCATTGTTTTGTATCACATTATCTGCAATTCGGATATAATCCTCATCCTTTTTCTGAGAATTCATCCTGGCTACAGCTTCATCCTGCGTCATTCCGTTCCTATCCATGATCCTTTTGATCCTGATGTCCCGGTTGGCTGTCACGACCCAAACTTCATCAACCAGGTCAAGAAATCCGTTTTCTACCGGAATAGGTGAATCAAGCACGATGATGTCGTTCTTTCCTGCCGCCTTTATATTCTCGATGTTTTCAACGACCTTCTTTGTAATGTACTTGTGTGTTATTGAATCAAGGGCATGGAGTTTAACCTTATCGTTGAAAACGATTCCGGCAAGCTTTTTTCTGTCTAATTCCCCGTTGCTATCCATTATCGAATCCCCGAAGTATGCTGAAAGCTCTCCCAGAGCCCTTCCTCCTTTGAGTGTTATCACCCTGGCCACTGCATCATAGTCAACAACTGCTGCGTTTAGGTCTCTGAGTATCCTGGATACCGAAGTCTTACCACTTCCTATCCCGCCTGTAATTCCTACAATTCTCAATTCCATCATCCTTTTTTGTTGATAATTGTTGCGTCGTCGTCATTTGGTTTCGTACCAGCTGTAGCCGGATTTCACTTCAACCAAAAGGGGCACATCCAGTTTGGCTGCATTTTCCATGGAATTCTTGAGGATTTTTTCGACCTGATCCTTTTCATCCTTAAATGTTTCTATGATCAATTCATCGTGGACCTGTAGAATCATTCCTGATTTCATATTATGAGAGGCAAGCTCCCTGTATACCTTAACCATGGCTATCTTTATTATATCGGCCGCACTCCCCTGTATGGGCATGTTCATTGCAACCCTTTCACCGAACGACCTGAGGTTGAAATTGGAGGATTTCAATTCGGGCAGATACCTCCTCCTGTTGAACATGGTTGAAACGTAGCCGTTCTCCCTGCCGTACTCAACGGTTTCCTTCATATATGTCCTGACTCCGGAATACTTGCTGAGGTAGTTATCGATGTATTCCTTTGCCTCATATCTTGATATCCCGAGGTCCTTTGCCAGGCTGAATTCACCTATGCCATATACGATGCCGAAATTGACCGCTTTCGCCCTGGACCTCATAAGTGATGTGACCTCCTGCTCAGGGACATTGAACACAAGTGCTGCCGTGGCAGTGTGTATATCTTCATTGTTCCTGAAAGCAGCCGTCATGTTTTCATCCCCGGTTATGTGGGCAAGTATCCTGAGTTCTATTTGGGAATAATCGGCGCCTGATAATAGATAATCATCATTTTCAGGAACAAATACCTTTCGTATTTCCCTGCCCATCTCCAGCTTAACAGGTATATTCTGCAAATTGGGCTCGGTGCTGCTGATCCTTCCCGTAGCAGTAACCATCTGGTTAAAACTTGAGTGGATGCGACCCGTCGCCGGATTGACAACACTCAGCATGCCTTCGGCATAGGTGCTTTTCAGCTTGACCAGTTGCCTGTACTCAAGTATACCTGCTACAATTCCATGTAAGGGAGCCAGCTGTTCCAATACTTCTACATCTGTTGAATATCCGGTCTTTGTCTTCTTCTGAACAGGCAGTCCCAGCTTATCAAAGAGGATCACGCCCAACTGCTTTGGAGAGTTTATATTGAACTCCTCTCCTGCCTCTTTGTATATTTCTGCAGTTAAAGCACTGATTTTGGAATCGAGCTCATGTGAAAACCTCTTCAATTCCTCAACCCTGACCTTGAAGCCCCGGTATTCCATATCTGCCAGTACTTCAACCAACGGGAGTTCTATATCGTAATACAGGTTTTCCTGCGCGTTTTGACCGATCATATCCTTGAAAAGAGGCGCCAGCCTCGATATTGCAGAGCAATGGCCGATAACTGCCGGGAAGAGTCTGGATTCGTCTACGTCGCAATATGTCACGGAGTTTTTTCCTTTTCCCATCAGTTCCTTTACATCAACAAACAAATCCTCCAGGTATTCTCCTGAAATCTCCGACAGGTTGTAGGAATTCCTTGACGGGTTCAAAATATATGCCGCAAGCATGGTATCGAAAGCAAGTCCTTTAAAAGCGACACCTTTCCATTTCAGATGTGTCATCAAGAGCTTCAGGTCATGTCCGGTCTTTTTGATGCTGCCGTCAGCAAATACCGGACCGAACTCAGCAAGGAATTCAGTTTCGTTGATCGTCCCGGTATCACATAATGCGGATGTATCAGTATCGCTTACTGCCGATTTACCACCAGCCTCATTGCCTGTTCCCAGTATCGTACTGCGTGAAGCACTACTCGATACCGATATAGCTTCAGGCATAATGTCGAACATTCCACTCTGTACTCCGGTCTGGAGCTTTTCAGCGGTTTTTGCGGAAAGCCGGACGCATGATATTTCTCCGCTACCCGTCATAAATGCTATTAAAGATAGCCGGTTTTCAAAAGCGCTGATTTTATCCATGAGATATAAAAGCTCAACAGCGCCGGCTTTTTTAATTTCATTTTTGCATTCCCTGAGCTGTTCAATATCTTTTATGTGCACCAGAACCGGAGTGACCTTTTCAGGCTTTCCACCCGACGTGGGCAGGTCTTCCGCTGAGGCCGATGCCGGGGCTGATATTGTTTCTGCGGCCGATGTCGGTGCTGAGGCCGTTTCCGTTGCCATTGCCGGTGCTGATACGCGTGTCGGCAACGATACCTGATCAGACGGTTTGAGACCCATCTTATCAATCAGTTTCTTAAATTCCAGTTTTCTGAAAAGTTCATAAAGAGCCGCCTCATCATAGCCGGCGCGTTTGAAGCCATCCACATCACAAGGCAACGGTACCTTACGGTCTATGGTTGCGATCCTCCGGCTGATGTAGGCCAATTCCCGGTTGTCTGCGAGCTTCTGCCTTACTCCGTTTTTTTCTATACTGTTTATATTTTCATATATTGCATCAATGCTTCCGAATCTTTTTATCAGTTCAAGTGCTGTCTTTTCACCTATTCCCGGAACCCCCGGGATATTGTCCGACGTATCGCCCATGAGACCTTTCACGTCAATGAATTGCAGTGGTGTAACGCCATAATGGTCGCTGACACCTTTGCCATCGTATTCCTCTGTCTCTGTCCTTCCCGCTCTTGTAATGGGCAGCTTGATCCTTGTCAGCTCCGATGCGAGCTGGAGCGAATCCCTGTCACCTGTTATGATGATTGTCTCCATGCCTTTTTCCTCAGCGCACAGCGATACGGTACCCAGGATATCATCAGCTTCAAAGCCCTCAAGTTCCAGGCGTACTATGCCCATTGCATCAAGGACTTCCTTCATTACCGGCAGCTGCTCCGCAAGCTCCTCAGGCATACCTTTCCTGTTGGCCTTGTAGGCCTCGAATTCAAGATGTCTGAAGGTTGGAGCCTTCAAATCGAAGGCGACACACAGATATTGGGGTTTTTCTTCTTCGATGTATTTGTTCAATATATTCAGAAACCCGTAAATGGCATTTGTATGAAGGCCACTGGAGGTCATCAGGAGTTTGGCTCCTTGAAGGCCATAAAAAGCCCTGTTTAAAATGCTGTTGCCATCAACGACCATTAGTTTTTCCATTATGAGTTTATGCCCTCCTGTCCAGTATCATTCTACACAAAAAAACGGCCGCCGTAAATGGCTGCCGTATGAATTATAATTATAATGTTCTCCGCCTATATTCGATTATATTCTATTTTGGGATAATTATCATCCTGACATTGGTATATTCTGATCCCAGCCTTAAGCTTTCAATAATGTTATTGTTTGCAGTGATTTGTTCTTTCAGGATTACAATTTCTGCACTGTTCTTTGCCGCATCCTCTTCCTCAAGTTTGAGAATCCGGTTGTCAAGTTCATTGTTTGAAGAAATCAGTTCTTCGAGCACTGCAGTCTGATCGGTTACCACCGGAGGGTCAACAGTAATATTCCCGGCTCCAATGTATTCACTGACAGAATCTTTAAACTCATCATAACGTTCATTGGGTATCAAATAGTAGGTTACGCTTGCACCAGCAGGGATTGATACAGCTGGTACGTTTTCAAACACCGGATTTTCCATCCCGTCACAAGCTGCAACCAGCTCCCTGATCCTGACCATCTGCACATCCGGGTCCCCAAGAGTTAACTGAAACTGTGCAAGTCTGGAATTAACAGTTTCCGGGGCCGCCATCATTGCCATCATGGGCTGTTGCACCCTTTCATCTTCAGTAGCCCTGTCTGTCTCCACCGGCTGTACTGGGTCCTGTCCGTCGCATGATGGAGTAACAGGCGTACTATACGTATAGGCCGATTCACCTGCTGCTTTACTGCTGGTGCCTGCACCGGATTCTGCACCGGACCTTGTATCGGCGGCATTCCCATCTGCTATGGCATCCGTACCACCATACAATTCAGTGCCGCCTGCCGTTACTACTGCTCCACTGTCATAAGCCATGACACTGTTTTCTTCCGAAGGCTCAGCGGCTGCAGAAGCCACAGAAAATGATTCAGGGGCTGATTCCATAGATTTCTGTGAAGCTATCATACTTACGTCTCCGTTGGTATTGTTAAGTACCCCCGTGTTATAAACACCTTTTACAAGGAAGATCAGGAGAAGCGCCGCCGCAACCGATGTGGCGACACGGAAATAACTGCTGCGGAACAGCAAAATGAGCTTACCGGCTGTTGTCTGGTGCTTGCCGCTGACTTCCAGCAGCTTCTGGTGAAGTTCGCTTCCGAATCCATCGGGAAGCTCTTCTTCTTCAATTTCAGCACAAAGCTTTATTATATTGAGAATATCTTCATATTCTACGCTGCAGCTTTCGCAGTTATTGATATGCTCTTCGAACTGTTTCCTTTCGTTTTCATCAAGCTGTCCATCGATATAAAGGGAAACCATTTCATGGATATCTGCGCATTTCGTCATCTCCAACCCTCCTTTCATATTTGTTTGACGTAGCCGTCAAGCAAAAGTTCCTTGTTTAAAGTCAATATGTTTTTCAAGGCAAACCTTGCCCTGTTAATCCTCGATTTTACGGTGCCTTCCGGGCAGTTCAGTATTTTGGCCATCTCCTCATAACTGAAGCCCTGCAGATCCCGTAGTACTATCGCCATCCTATGTTCTTCCGAAAGCTTTCCGATGGCCTCCTTGACTATCCTTTTCAATTCATTTTTTTCAGCAGTCTCATCCGGTTGGGGATCGTCACTCTCGTACTGGCGCTTTGCTTCGCCGTCGTCGAACCTGACTTCCTCATCCAGCGATACCACCCTTTTATTCTTCCGCTTCCTTATCTCATCCAAACAAACGTTGGTTGTGATTTTATATATCCAGGTGGAAAAGGATGACTGCTCCTTGAAGTTGCCGATTGATTTATATACCCTTATGAATACTTCCTGCGCCAGATCAGACGCATCAGCATGGTTTTCTATTGTCCTGAGCGCTATGTTGTATACCTTCTTCTGATATTTGGATACCAGTTGCTCGAAGGCATCAATATCTCCGGCTTTCGACCGGTCGATAAGAAACTTTTCGCTTTCATCCATATGTACCGTCTTCCTCCCCTGCGTTTTTTACCGTTGGAGAACTCCAGATTATTATAACCTTTTTCCGTTATTTTTGAAATAATATAAATAATTACAATGTGGTTACAGTAACCATAAACCAACATACGCACCCGGGTAGCTTATAGTCACTTTGCCGCATCGGGCAAGTACCGGCCCCATAAAAATTATTGACGATCTCATTTCTGCCGCCAGATCAACTGGAATTTCAGTGCTGCATATAGCGGATGAATCAACGGTAATTACATCCCCTGACATAGATGATTTACAGCCCATTTTATTAAGGATCTCAATCATTACTTCTACATCCCTTAGCCTTGGGCAATTCCTTATAATATTCATTCCGCCATTAAGAATTGTTGCAGCAAGAATCGGCAATACTGCGTTTTTGGAACCTTCCACCGGGATCGCTCCCTTTAATTTGATGCCGCCGGTAACTATCAATTCGCTCATAAAACACACCTCGCACTTAATATTTTATGCGTAGCGAAAAATTGTGTTACTTCTAGCTGCTACAGTGGCTTGTCGGCTTTTTATCAAACAGGTTCCTATGTGCAAATATCAATAATAACGCAGACTTACTATGTGCATATATCAATAATAACCTGGGTGAATATCTTCGCACTCATGATAATTTCATCAATTACCGCGAACTCATCTGCACCATGGATATTGTTTTTAGTTCCGGGCATTGCGCTGCCGAAGGCCACACCGCCGTCGATATCATGGACATAGGTTCCACCTCCGATAGCTACACAATGCCCCTTACGGCCACTGTACCTCTCGTATGCCTTCAGGAGGGTCTGCACAAAATCAGAATCCTCCGGAGTGTGATGCGGCGGTGAAAGCCTGGTGTTATCAATATTTATTCCATAACCGGCCAGTTTGTTTTTCAATACGATACCGACATTTTCTTCAGTGGCACAAATTGGTGTACGGCTGTCGATGCTTCCTTTGAGGCCATTAAGGGTATATTCGAAAATACCAAGGTTCAACGTCAGCCTGCCGGAAATCTCATCCTCCATGGCAACACCTGCAGTAGTTCCATTATAATCACCGTGCGGGAATACTTCATTGACAGAGCAAAGCTTTACAAAGCCCTCAGAATTGGCAAACGGCATGGATACAAGCAGAGTCATCAGGGCAGTTACGGCGTTGTTACCTTCATCCGGTGTTGATGCATGGGCACCCTGGCCCTTGACGGATATTCTGATAATGCCGCTACTCTTGCCTTTGGCAGGAGTAACATGCTTAACATGAACATTTTCTACAGGTAAATGTTCCACAGCAACATTTTCGATGTTAAACTGAGCTCCTGTAATCTCCTGCGCATCCCCGCAGAAAGCCTTTATTACTTCCATATCGATGCCCTCTACCAGGGCTTCAGCTGTCGGGGGAACAACATTCATCCTGATGCCGCCTTTAATTGATACAATACGCGGCAACTCGGAGCTTTCATCCCACGAAGCTTCAAAAGTGGAGCGTAGTGAGCCTTTTTCTATATTGATAACGGGAAACTCGGCATCGGGAGAAAATGTTTTTGGTGGAGCCTTCTCCTTTGAGAAATAATATTTTATATCCTCTGAGCCGCTTTCTTCATCCCCGCCAAGTATGAGACGGACATTTTTCGAAAGCCCCGGAGCAATTTCGCGGGCTGCCTTCATCGCATAGAGAGCTGCTACCGCCGGCCCCTTGTCATCGGAAGCTCCTCTGCCATATATCCTGCCGTCCTTTATTGTAGCTTCATAAGGCGGCAGTGTCCATCCATCCCCTTCAGGAACCACGTCCAGATGTGCAAGTATCCCCAGTTCGGTTTCATTGTCATTCAAATCGGCTGTTATTACATAGTTGTCATAATTCCTGTTCTTAAAACCTGCTTTATTTGCCATTGATAGTGCCAATAAGAGAGCCTCCGCAGAACCGCTGCCAAATGGCATGCCCGGCTGTGCAGGCTGTTTGTAGCTTTTTATAGCAATAAGCCTGACGATATCCGTCAGAATCTCTTCTTTGTGCTTTTCGAAATATTCATCGATTTTTTCTTTCATATAGATTGATTCCTTTCATACAGATTGCTTCCTGTCGTACAAATTGCTTCCTGTCATAATCATGTCTTTTTCGGTATGTTCAGCTCTCCGCAATAATTTTCAAGCATCATCCTGCGTACTTCACCCTGATCACGGGTATGGCCCAGCACCCACATAAGCTTTGTAACAGCAGCTTCCGTTGTCATATCATATCCTGGTATTATGCCCTCCCTTGCAGCCTTTCGTCCCACTTCGTATACAGTGAGGTCGGAAGGTTCATACAGGCACTGGGATACAACAACAATTGATATCCCTTGTTTTAATAAATCGTTCAGTTTTTCCACAAGGTTCCGCCTCAGGTAATGGATTCCTCCAAGGCCGAAGGCTTCTATTACGAGGCCTTTAAAGCCCATCATTCTGAAACAGTCAAAAAACTCAGGACGTGTTCCCGGAATCAGTTTCAGCAAAAAAACATCAGGATCAAAGCTGTCGTCCAGAACCAAAGGCGCTGCGTCTGTGAGGTTTGTTCCCGATGTTCCAGGGGTTACAGTCTTTGCTGCTTCCATCCGGTTTATTTCAACGGAATCATTAATGGCATACCCAACATACTCTGCATTTATACTTTCAAATGCGTCAAAACTGGTGGTCCTGACCTTTACTGCCCTGACTCCGCGTATTATCCTGCCCCCGAATGCAACGAAAACACCTTGGATATCCTGCACTGCAGCCATAAAAGCGAGTCGCAGGTTATCCCTTGCATCAGTACCCTTTTCGGTTATCGGTAATTGGGAACCGGTCAGTATGACAGGCTTGTCCAATCCCACCAGCATGAATGACAGCATTGATGAGGTATAGGCCATGGTGTCGGTACCATGTGAAATGACAATCCCGTCATATTTCTTCAAACCTTTGAACACTTCAAGGGCTATGTGCTTCCACTCTTCCGGCTGCATATTGGAACTGTCAAGATTTAATATGGACAAATGGTTAATATTGCAGATAGATTTCAATTCCGGAACAAAAGTGAGTAAATCGCCGGCATCAAGCACAGGTACAAGTCCGTCGCCGCGAAGCCCGGCTGCTATTGTCCCGCCGGTGGATAGAAACAAAATATTCTTTAAAGATGGGTTCTTTATTTTTGGCATTTTATCCTCGAAAATAGTAAGACATAATGTTACCTGGATAGATTATTATTCTCAGCGCCTGTTTCAATAGTTGCAGCTATATTTTTTGAGGCACTGCAGTGGTTGCAGCACCTCAATGTAAATCAACATGATAATTGTTATAAAACGGTTACCTGCCGCCCTTTAGAACCTTTAATTCAACATCCTGTTTTTCTACTTTATCTTTAAGACCGGTTACACCTTCCATTGTTTTTGCATCAACTTATATTATGCTGTCTACCTTTTTATCAATTTGTTTTACATCATATTTTATTGCTGTAATATCAAGCTCCATCTTATCAAGCTTTTCGAGTTTTGTTAGTATCTGCTTAAGTATTTCTTCCATACAAGTACCCCTACATTTAATAATTAATTATATCATTCTGCTGTGTTCCTGGAAAGGAGATTGTGTTTTGTTTATGCTTATTCGCTATCATCTGCTAATTAATCAAGAACAGAATAAATATCAGGCATTGAGAACCCATCGCCATAGCTCATAAAAACTTCAAATTTCTCTTCATTTCCATCTTGAACGCGATACACAAACCTGTTTTTCTCGTAGTCGTAATCAAAATTAATAATCTCTGTTTTGCTGAGATCATATTGACGGTAATGTTCAATGAGGCGGTTAGCTTCATCTATAAAATTATCATTCCCGCCATCGATAGAAAGCCATTGTGAAAGTTTCGCAGCTTCTCCTTCCAACAGATAATTCAAGTAAGTTTCGACCGATCTGCGGCTTTGCTTCCCATAGTGGGATAGTGGGCAGAAAAATCGCGGGTCATCTTCTTGAAATATAATGAATAAAGGCACGATCCGATCCCCGTCAGGTCCTCTTCCCACAATGTCACATTGATAACCATCCGGCATGTAATCGTCCGGACGCAGGTTAGTAACAGCTAAAGATTGTCTGTTAAAGATAAGATCGAACATCTCTATCGCATCTTCATCATTTGCCAAATCCAGCCCGTTCCTGATTGCATCGATATATAGTTGAGCCATGCTTTGCGCAGTGTCAAGCTGGTTTTGCCGATAAGAATCCATGACGGCTTCTTTATCAAGTGTGTCATTTACAATGAACTCGTGGTCCGGTTGAGGGAGTGGTATTTCAGTGGTGACAACAGGTACCTCTTGTGTGGCTTTCCCTGATGGGGATGCTGCATGATTACGGTCGGCGTTACATCCCGCTAAAAGCAATATAATAATGATTACGGGCAAAGCACATTTAAGTTTCATTTTCATACACCTACTTCTGAAAAGATAAATACTTGGAATTTGAATTGAAAACATACTGCTTCACATCATATAACAACCCCGAAATATATAAAGAGGGCGAACAGAAATTGTCCTTTATAGTTTGTCACATGGAACTCAACTTTTCAATAGCTTCATCGATTGATGAAACAAAGAAAAAATCCTTCCCGTTATTGCTTTCATAGATGAAATCTTTCAATGGTTTACTTGTATATTGTGAATAATCACCCACAATAGCAAGCTTTACCTGATAGTTAACAAATTTTTGCAATATATCGCCTGCAAGACGAGTACTTAATTTGAAAAAATCTGCAGCAACAGAGGTTTTATTAATAATTATTCGATTACACCCTGCTTCATAACTAACTGTTGCCATTAAGTCCAAGGCGGATTGGACATTTGTGATAATAAGTCCTTCGCTATGCACTTCTGCGATATTATTATTTTTCCCTTTAATGGTAATGTTCATTTTTCAACCTCCGAAAACTAATTACTTCGCATTAGAAGTTCATCTTCGCTTAAGATTTCAATTCCTATATCCTATAAAACTTTCATTTCTATAAGTTCGCTTATTATTTCATCAGTTAAGTCTTCATAACTTGCTCAGGATCAAAAACAAATGATTTTCTTACTTTCTTACTTAATTCCTCAGCAACACTTGTCTTTCCAGAACCAAAAGTACCATTAATCCATAATATCATACTGTTACCTCTGTTTCGATTATACAAAGATTGCGAAGGAACTCAACAATAAATTAGGAATTTATTCAAACTGTAAACAAAATTATAAAATGGACCCGCTCTGTTTCCGCGAGTTCAGAACCGAGCACGGCCTCAATAAATGGGATATTCAAAAGGCAGCAACTGAAAAATAACTCAAATACTCTTTCATAAAGGAATTATTCGGCGCTGAGGTGTGCAAATTTTCAAGTAGTGCGCAAGTTTTCTTGGGTTAGAACCGATATTTTAACTAAATTTGTGCAAATTTTTAATTAATACAAAGATATTCGGGATATATTCGATACAATTCACGCACTACTTAAAATTTTGCACACATAGAGCAAAAATTCCAATAAAAGAGTGATCGGCAAATTGGGAGTTAATTCTCTGGCAGCATCTTATCCTGTAAGGACTGTATTCATTCCGAAAGTTGTTCTGTTCAACAAATCACTGTTTATATTTGATAAGACAATAACCATTAGTTCATATAATCAAAGCATTCTGCACCATATATAAAGATTTCGATGTTATATCTTAAAATAAAGAGCCAAAGGGAATACCCACGGAACACCAAAATCATCCTCCCAGTCATCGTAAAGACCAATTTCAACTGCTGGGATAAGGTACTCTCTATCTTCGTTATTATATTTCAACTTTAGTGTCGGACCCAACCCTTCAGTACCCAACTCAACTATTAGTTTTTCTCCATCGAAAAATGATTTCATATCCTTTGATTCAACTATTGAGTTTCCAAGTAATTCCCTTTCAACTAAAGTTGAGTCAGAATTATAAAAATCTGTCAAGAAGTTTTCATTATCATTTTTGATAACTATATTTTTCCCATCTTCATCTATCCAACAACCAATAAACATTTCAGAATTAAGCAAATTGGTCTCCCCTTATGCATACTTCACCTTTTAAAACAACTATGAATTAATTATATCAATAATTTTTCATGTATTCAAATATCAACTGGGAAAATATCCTACTATCGGAAGGTTTATCCTATGTTCACAATTGAATTATGTCCATACGACATATAGACAATATCTGTGTATTTTTAGCCAAACGGGTATGTGGATAATGGAACTAGAGTTTTATTAACATGAAACCCACTCAAGCCTATAGGCTAGTGGCATCTGCTTGCTTAAATAAATGCGAAGTTGTATTTTATATCTTTAAGTTTCCCATTACACTCATTTTGTCTGGTTTGGCAAATCAAGTTTTAAAAGATCAGGCAGTCCCCGCTTTAAATCAGCTCGCACGCTTTTTTGCCAGAAGAACTCTCCCAAAAAAAATACTTTGTCACGCCATTTGCGGTAGAGCAACGCATGGAACAGATTGCTAATCGAATAAATTTTTGCGCTTGCATGAATAATTTCCTGTTGCAAGTCATAAGGGGAAATGTTTTTCGGGAAATGTACGACATTACCATTGTATTTAGACCAATCCTGGTGGATTAATCGATCCTTGTTAGCTTCATATACAGGCGTTCCAGGTACAAAATACATTGACTGGATCAATACGCCGCGAATGTCATGTTTCAGAACAAAATCAGCCAATCGGTCACCTACGCCTTTGGTATGGTTATCCGCCCCTACAATAAATAGTCCCCTCACATTTAGCCCATGTTTTTGAATGTTTTTAATTGAGCGTACGATATCATCACGGCTGCTCTTTTTGTGGTATTTAGTAAAGGCTTCATCTTCCAAAAACTCAATCCCCATTGCAAGCTCAAAAAATCCAGCTTTTTTCAGTAAAACCAGCATTTCATCATCAAAACCTACCTCATATCTCGCCTGCACAGTAAAGGAATACTTGATGCCACTGTCTATTATGGCATTTAACACTGAAACTGCCCATTCCCTGTCTGCAAAAAAGTTATCGTCAGTCAGCCAAAGAATCTGGTTTATACGCGGAATTAGCCGCTTATCATGAAATTCGATTGACTCTTTAATGTCCTTTACTACATTGTCAGGTGTTCTGGTTCGAACCACTCTGCCAAAATGGCGCACTACCGCACAGTAATCGCAGTTGTGGGGACATCCTCTTGAAGCATGTACCTGAAGCCATAGTGTATTGAGTCCTGCCATTTTATGATATCTATAAAGTAAATAGCGGTTTGGAATTGTGTTTATATTTTCCGGCGGCTTCCGGTCTCCTGTAAAAATGATTTGATTATCTTTCACATAAGCCATGCCTGGAAAATCAATAGGACGGTCATTCCGAACTGAATTAATAAATTCAAGAATAGATTCATCGCCCTCGCCAAGGAGGACATAGTCACAATTTTTGACGGCTTCAGGATAATTCATAGAGGCATGCAGCCCTCCTATAACAACCATTGCGTTGGTGTGTTTTTTGATAAAGTGAGCAAGCTCATACCCTCTTGTCGCGGCAAATGTGAAAATCCCAATAAAAATTATATCTGCATCAAGTACATCATCCCATTTAATTCCTGAGATGGATTCGCTGTACATAAATGTGTCATCAACAACCTCTTTCACGATTGTTGCCAAAGTGAGCAGACCAATAGACGGAGTTCTTATGTACTTATCGTATGTATATAGGTTTTTAATTGACTTTCGATAAGGCAGATTGCCGGGCTCAATAAATCGCACTTTGTTTATTTTCAATAGGTTACTTTCTTTCTACTGTCCCAGTTTGCTAATAATCTTTTAGTATCAGGTTTATATCAGCTCCACCGTAACATCTTCGCGTCTTTTTTCATAAAACACCATGCGCCACTCTATATCGTCCACCGGCTCAAAGTGTAGTGCAGAGCAGGCTACACGGAGCTTGCCCTGGCCGCCGCCGCCGAAAATGATGGCAATCGGACCGTCTGCGCCGCCAATGATGCCGATGCCGACGCTAACGCTGTTGAATGCCTGCGGCTCATTGGGATTGGTGCGCTTCTGCCGAGGTCGGTCGGAACGAACGCAATCAACGACGGTGATTGCACCATCGGGCATATCCGGCGAGAGCGTATAGCTCATCACAGTATAGTGCGTCGGGTACTCCTGATTTTGGCTGCCAAAATGCTCACGTGACATTTCCTGCCGCTCATATTCCTGCACGGTCAGCGTATGCTGTGCGCCTGTGGTCGGGTGTGTAAACTCGATGCGCTCACCGGGCGCTGATACTTGGAAGTGCGGTCCCGACATAGCGACAGGCTCCTGCATCAGTGTTACACTGAGCGTCGTAATCTGCGGTTTTCGTTTCTTCGTCCAAGGAAAAGCAGCACGCCAGATTGCCCAGCCACAGGTAGGATCAAGGCCATAATGCCGGGTCACGCTTCTGGCCTCAAGGCCGTTGCCCTCCGGGAGGCAGGGATTCCATGACACGCCGCATCCATGAGAGCCTGAAAGGACAGTTCCATTCAACATAACTTTCGGATTTATATTTATGGCCAACGGATTTTCTGCGTCGATTTGCAGCTGCTCTTCATTGGTAAAGTCGGTTCTACCGTTCTCAATAGAGAGATTCCACTTATCCATAAAGGAACGGATTCGCTCTGCTGGAACCTGTACGCAAAAGTCCACAACCAAGCCTTTACTGCAGGTGTAAATCGCTGGGATATGCCAGACTTCATCGTCCCAGACAAACTGCTTATCGAGAGAAATTTCCCTTCCGACTCTTTCACGTCCATGATGCCCCCAAAAATTGCCTTCAAAGTAAACCATCCATTCGGGTAACTTCGGTTCGATAGGAACGCACTCATAGTAATCTTCCGTATATTTGATACGACTGTAATCAAACTCGGCCTGCAGCTCTTTGATATAAGCAAAGGGCTGCTCCATAGGCGCGAGCAACAGCTTCCCTCGAATGGCATCCAGCACAGCCCGCTGCTCAGTGGTGAGAGGATTGTCCTGCAAGAAAGCGTCAAACTGCGCTTGATTCCAACAGTATACCTGCTCCAGTACCGCAGCATCGCCGCAAGCCATCAGGAGCCGCAGGAAGTCCATAAAACTTCTTGCCACCGGACGTACATAGTTTCCCGGTGTGTTCATCGGGCTGACGGCAAACACCATATCGCCAAAGCCACGCACGAAGCAATAGTGGATACCATCCACACCGATCCAGCCGATAACTTTCGTACCCTTGGGCGTGCAGAAGTACTTGCTTTCGCTCTCGCCACGCTCCAAGCCAACGCATGAGCCATCAATATTCAGTTTCAGATATCTTTCATAAGAGGTTGCCATCATGACCTCGTATTCTATGTATTCCCTGACTAATAGGGATTTAGCTCAACGCAGGATTATATAACTAACACACCAGCAACTCATGTTTTATCTATTATTAAATCATAAACAATTTTATACCCGCAAATCCAGGTTGAGCAAATGCCTCATCTACATATTTATAATTGTATTACAAATAATAAATTATGTCTTAAAAAGAATAGGAGGAATCTAACATGAGCCAAAAGGGGAGCAAGGAGCACAAGGTATCTTCGAAAACAAAGTCAAGGAATAAATCTGAAAAAAATGTAGACCCGGGCAATGCGGGATCAGATTTTAATAATCAAAGCGAATCCAAGGAAAAAAGGAAATAGGATGTTTTGAAATTGGGTATAAGAAGATTTATTAATGAAACAGGAAGGAGTGATAGAAATGGCCAAGGCAGGTATGAGAAGACCTGACCCAAAAGACCCTCACGGAACAGAGAGCAATCACAAAACGCATATACCAAAAAATGATGTGGAGCCTGTTCCGGAAATTCAAGGAAAAGCAAAAACCGGAAACAAAAAGGCAGGCTTAATACAATAATATAAGCAAATATAAAGGAGCTAAGCTATGGGAAAGGCAAACAAAAAGAAAAGTACCAACAATAACAAAAAAGAAGATGGTACTTTCCGTTCAAAAAATATTAAGCATGACCCGCAGGCAGAAAGTTCAAGGGGAGTATTCGGATCAGGCGACAAAGAAAATTAAATAAAAACAGGGATTCTACAAAGAATCCCTGTTTTCAAGCTTGTATTCAGTTACTAAAGGAAATAAGAAGTTCAATTTAACCATCTCCCCCAGCTCTAAAAGTATACTGCCCTTATAAAAATGGGTTCAAGGATATTTTTCAACCTTATCATCCCCCCGTATTACCAAATACGTGCTTGCTACGGTCCTGCTCAGGTACTACTGTATTTCGTACCTGATAGTATTATGGTCTTTTTGCAACTCATTATTAATCCAATTTTTACCTGAAGTTAAAAATCATCATTATTCATAATCAATTTTTAGTCCGGACTTTTCTATGCAATCTTTTAATTCCACTTCGGATGCCGGCTCTTCAAAATTTACTTGTATTGTACCCTCTGCCATATTAACACCTACATTGTGTACGCCTTCTATTCTATTCAGTTCGTTTTTTATTCGAGCCTTGGAATCTCTGTCGGTAAACCCTGAAACACTGCAAAGCATAGTATACATGATATGTTTCCACCCTTCAATTAATATTTCTATAATTATGTAAACCAGATACAGCGATTTAACGATTTTGATGCTTTAACCGGTTACACATTACCACTGATTTTATTATTCATTCAGAACTATGTTTTATTCAGTGAACCGTATTTTTTCAGTGTTTTGGGTGTTTTGGGTGTTTTTGAGCAAATTCATGGCATAGTTGCATATATTATGACAGCCAGGCATTAAAACTTAAAAACATATTGGGATTGATTTGAATGACTTTGTTTTCTTCAAATAGCGAGCAAATATGTATATTGTACATCTACAAAATTGCCATTTTGTTTATTAGCAAAATAGGCATTATGCTTAATTTATTAAACCATAGCAGCAGATTATATTAATATCTTATAAATTGATGATAATTGATAACATGTCCATTGTATTAATTTTCAACAACTTTACATTATTAGCCTTATCAGAAGTTGAGCATAATTCCTATTATATGGATAATGGGAAGTTATGAGCTTAATCTTAGGCTAACCCGATTACAACACCAATATCCTAATCTGTAAACTCTCTCATAATATCAAATGTCAATTTAGCTAATATTCGACTGCCCCAATTTTCTTTTTCCAAATAATTCATATACACAAAGTTTTTCGCCTCTCCTGCACTTTGAAAGAGCTCCGGATACCCGGTTAACAAACTTTCGATATATTCATCATTGTATATATAAGTCCTAATGATGATATCTTTAACATAGTCCTTGTGCTTTTCGTATAGCTCATGCAAATGCAGTACTTTTCTTGTCTCATCCGATTTGCGTCTTAAGTCTTCGCTCGCAGTGGTAGAAGACTTGAAGGTCAAACTGAATTTATCGGAAGCCCCTAGCCAATAGCGGAAATCACCCTCATATGAGGTTTGAATACTGATATCGTATCCGTATTCATCTTTATAGGGATACATTAATATTTCTTTCTCAGTAATTTTATCATAAGTATTAAAGCTTGACTTCGTATTATTACATACTGCGCAGCAGGGTATAAGATTATACATAGAAACAGCAAGATACGGATATGTGGATTTTGGAAAATAGTGGTCATATTGTGGGCGAACACCGGATTTTTTTAGCGTAAAAATGTAGCTTCTATTACAATACGGACATATATTCACAGCTATCAATTCCGCCCACTCTTTGCCAAGTTTTCTTAGTGTGAAATTATTATATAGTCTGTGAAACCCTTCTTCTTCGTGTTCATCAACCTCCCCTATGAAGCTGATAGCGGATTTCAACTCATCAATACCACCAATGAGGAGCTTTTCAATTTTTTTATCATCTAGTGTCAGTCCCGTGCTTAGATAATCAACAACTTTGCGGTATTTTATATTACCTCGAATATTTTCAAGCTCTGCCTTATAAGATGCAAATTGATTATTAAAATATTTGTGTACTAGCTCTTCACTTATAATAGGTACTTTTATCACACTTTATCCTCCTAGCAAAACGATTTGCCGCTCAATTTCCTGCTTTTGTTTTCTAAGGAAATCAATCATCTGCTGCTTTTCATACCACGTTGCTGGCACAGCCTGTAATTGAGTTTCCCCAAGTATTTGACTGATTTTTTTACGCAATATTGGTTCTCCAATGATATCGAGCTTTCTCTTAGCTTCTGCGTGTGATATTCGTTGACCCTTGATATCTTTAATGAGCTGATTAATATAATTCTTTGCAAACTCGCCTATGCCTAAGCCGTCTTTGATAAAGAATGCATCTTTATATAATGTATAAATATTTGCGCCGAAGGTTTGTATTTTTCTATCTACCTGTATAATTCCGTTTTCGGTCTTCTTAAGAAAAATCGAATTTTCGCGGGGTATATCTGATAACACAATTGGTGAGTGGCTAGAAAAAATAATTTGAAAATTATTATCAGGAAAATGTTCTTTTAACTCGCTTAAAAGCTCTTGCAATAGCTGCCGCTGCCACTCAGGGTGCTGGTATACATCGATTTCGTCAACGAGCATGAGAACATTATTATGAAGCACAAATCCACTTTCAGGAATAAACCGTCGAATTTTAGATGCAAAATATACTCTAGACAAGAAGTTTAAAATTGCCCGTTCGCCAGAGGACTTTTCGAGGTTCAGAATCCTTATATATTTCAGAACAAAGCTTCGACCATGTTCCAAATCATGCGCAATAAGTTCCCATAACTGAGGTAAATCAACTTTGCAATATTCTTCTCTTGCGAAATCTCTAACTGGAATTTGATTGTTGTAGGTTTCTCCGTTATAAATCAGTTCTCTAAAAGAATCAATTTCTTTGACCGCCAACATAAAGTATTTTTTCTGTTCTTCATTATCTATTGTTTTAACATAACTCCTACATTGTTTATACACATTCTCAATTTCCAGCCCTATTCCTGAGAGCGAAAAATCAAAAGCAAATACTAATTCGCCAAGGAAGTTGAGAATAAGTACAATTCCGAAATCATTGCTAAACTGAATTTTTTGATGTTCCTGTTTCACTCGGTTATGATAATCTTCAATAAATTCCTTTGATGCATATTCTGTTGCGTAATTTACTTTTTGCGTTTCCCGTTTTATTACATGAACAATTGATAATAAGGAAAAATCGATCTTGTTAATAGTTATTCCAAGAAATTCTTTACCCGTGGAAATAAGATAATTATAATATTGAATATCCAAAATGCTTTGGAAATCCTGTGATGTCATTTTATAAGAAAAGATTGTTTGTAGTGCATTATATTTATTGTTTTGTATTGCCCCTTCAGGGGCATTATAGTGTTTTTTATAAAAGTCAATAATGATTGAGCTTAACGCATTATTGGTTATTGTAAGGAAATCAATTGTACCCAAAGAACGCATATTCAAATTCTCAGTGTATTCTCCATTTGAAAAATACAGATGAGAGAATTTGCCTATATAGTTATCCCTTCTGTAATCATCGCCGGAATATGGCAGGATTTCTTCGCCATTGTCATCATATATAGTAAAATCTGTATTATTGATTATTTTAAAGATAGCGTTATCTTCGTCAAAATAAACCGCGATGAATTTGTAGAACTCATTCTCTTTAGCCCTCCACTCCTCATACTCGATCTCGCCAGGGGTTATTTGTGTATTTGACAGGCTAGTTAAATACTTTAAAAGCGTTGTTTTGCCTGTTCCGTTTTCCCCAATCAAGGCAGTAACATTTGTTATATTACCTTCTCGAAATATATTTAATTTATCGCTAGCTTCTATACTTAGTTTTCGATTTGTTTCATTAAAGATTACTAAAAACTGAGGAGAAAAATTAAAACCCATTTGATGAAAACAATTATTTTTATCACGATTGATCCAAATATAAATTAATTCCTTTTTCATATTACTTTATCTCCATTTATGTATTTTGACCGTCTACGAATAAATGAATGCACTTCTTAATATTGCATTTAAAAATATCAATAGAGACTCATCTACCTGTCATTGCTATAACTACAAAATTCAAACTTCCAATTATTAGCCTTAGCTGAAGTTCAGTGCATTACCATAATAATGGATTATATACGTCAGATTGCCCTTTTAGGATATCGAAATAAACTAAAGCTTTCGTTACTTCTTTTCACGACGCCGATGATCTGGCCCCCACCCAGAGCCCTACACCTAGCGGTGCTCGTCACCCAGCATATTGGTGTGGCACACTTTCAGGATCTTTATGTCGGGAGTTAAATCAGGTAACTAGACCATGTGCGTCCTTGCACTGACTGCTTTGTTAGGTGAAGTATCGCTCATACTCAGGCTGCTCAGCGGAGTCAAGGCCGGACTTTCTACCTCTGAAATCTATCAAAACCAACTTTTCTTATTTTGATTTATTTTTAGTAAATTTTTCTTTATGCCAAGTTTATTTCATACGGTTGGTAAAACACAATCTGCAAATATTTCGACCTTATTTACTCTATATATCTTCGAACCAGTTACTTTACATTTTTCAGGGTTAAACACTGTCACACATTTTCCAATCCCGCAATAAGTATTTGGTTTATACCCCCTTGTAGAACTAAAATATTGGATACCATCGAATCCTATACTTTTAATATATTCCGAAATATATTGCGTCAAAATATAATCCTCAAGTTCTCCATCAACAGGTGTAGAAAATTCATGACTTATACTTGAGTACAAATTATCGAATTTAGGATCTGATGAACATCCCCAAAAAGCAAAATCATACAATTTCATATCTTCTAATACTACTATTTCGGCTATATTAACAAGAGTATTTACTCGTGGCCTTATTTCTGAAATAGCTGTTTCAATATCTCGTGCAGTATAAAGATAAGAAATATATTTAGGATTAGCTCGGGCATCAAATGCAGATGAATTCGGAGGAGTAAAACTATCCTTTTCATTGTATCCCCAAAAAGGTCCTTTAAAATCAGAACAAAAATCATCTATAACCTTTGTTCGAATTGATTCGGGCAAAGTTGGTTCTAATAATTTACGGCTGTCATTCGCCTTAAATTTTCTTGAACGCCACAATATTTCGTTTTTATTTAAAATAAGTGTGGATATACTGGAATACTTTTTGATGTCATTAAGAATTGGACTTTTCAAAAAGAACCGATTTTTAGTTTTAATATCTCTTTTAAGTTCAGAAAACTTCTTTAAATACTTAATAGGATCATAGCTCATTTTCTTTAACCTCAACTTCAATCTTATTCCTAACGACGCATTATAGCCGATTCAGCCAACTGCCCATTATAGACATAATGTCTCTCTAGACTTAATCAGCCAAACATAGGCATATTATATCAAAATTGAATAAAAAATGCCAAAGAATACAGTATTTTTTTATCAATAGTATTACTGTAGAATTTATGCTATTTATTTTCTGAAAGCAAATGAAACAGAACTTCATTTCTTTTAAATGTCTATGCTTAATAACAAACTGGAATCCAGTTAATAAAACACCATAAAAAAAACTGCAACCTCATTGCAGATTGCAGTATTAGCGTTTTTCTCCAACTTATCTCAGATAGGTTTCCTTCCCTGGTGGCATGCACTTGCGCCGAACATATATGTCCGATATGTTACTTCCGTCAACCCAACCTCTCTGAACAGGCCTGCCAGCTCTTTCTTTCCCAGGAACTTCTCAGTTGACTCATTCAGCCATTTGTATTCCAAAGGATGCCCGGTAAGAATCCGCCCCAGCATCGGAACGAAGAATTTGAAATAGATTCGGAAAAATGGCCGTATTATCGGTTGATCAGGGTAGGATGATTCAAGGCAATATACCTTTCCTCCCGGTTTAACCACACGCTGCATTTCACCAAGCACCTGCCCGTAGTCGGATACATTACGCAGGCCAAAGGATATTACTGCATTGTCAAAGAAATTGTCCTCAAATTCAAGGCTCATTGCATTTCCTTCTAAAAATAGAACGTTTCCAAAAGCTTTCTTTTGCAGCCGCTGCTTTGCAACCTCCAGCATTTTTGATGAGAAATCAACACCATATACAGTCGCATAAGGATTTCTTCCAGCGAGCATCAGTGACATATCTCCTGTCCCGCAGCACAGGTCCAGTATTCGCCTGTCACTGGCCTTTGTTGCCTTTCCCCCTGTAGTCTCTTCCCCTGTAGTCTCTCCCTTTGTTGCCATTCCCTCAGTTGCCTCTTGCCCTGATACCTCTTCCCTTGTTACCTCACAGACCAGGTTGTTCTTCCATATCCTGTGCTGTCCCAAACTGATTATGTCATTCATCCGGTCATATTTCTCATATATGTTTTGAAAAACCTGATGGACCTTTTGCTCCTTATCGCCAGTCATAATATCCTTATTGTCACTATTATCATTCATCCTACATCAGCTCCAATATGAGATTGATGGCTATGGCAGCTATATAATATGTATTAACCAGCTTATGTATGTTCAGGGTGGCGCCCAGTGTTGCAAGCCGCACATTTGAAGTGGCTTCCGACCGCATCAGGGTGATGAAAGAGCTTAGCATATGGATTATCATTACCGGGATCAGGAAGGCTCCTCCCCTGAAGCCCCAAAAGATGATGTGTGCTGTCAGTAGAGTCACCACAACAACGCATACCTTAAGAAGTAAAGCTGCCTTCTTTCTTCCTATTAAAACAGGAAAGGTTTTTCTTCCGGAGTTGGAATCCCGTTCTATGTCACATATATTATTCGTAAACATGATCATCCCGATGGTGATAACCGTCGGCAGAGCATAATAGACCAGTGCCGGATTGAGCCTGCTCCCCAGGACATAATAAGCGGCAATTGTAATAAGCCAGCCCATGACGCCGCCTGAAACCAGTTCCCCTATGGGAAGATGTGAAATTGACTTGTTTCCTCCGGAATAAAGGCCTATTACTGCTACGCCTATACCGCCGAAAACCAGCGGAACCCAGCCCACAGAAAGAATCACATAAATGCCGATCACAGCCGCAGCAGCAATCATCAGAATGCCAAGGATGAGTGCCGCCCGGGGATTTATTTTGTTGTATACAATTGAAGCGTCAGAAGGATCATCCGAATTTTCTTCGGTATCAGTCCCCTTCATAAAATCGACATAATCATTGATAGTGTTGACTGAGCTCTGCAATAAAACAGATATGGCAAGGACAGCGAGAAAAAGGGGTGGCGAAAACGCCCGCTCAAAGGAACAGCTCAACACTGCGCCCAGAAGCACAGGCACAATGCTGGCCGGCCACGAATGCGGCGCCGTTAGCTCAAGAGCTGCTTTGAATGTGAGTTTGTTGTACTGATTGTTTCCCATTTTAATATTATTCTCCTATATAATCCTTCGAATGTTTTTGATTTCACTGTCTTCTGTCGGTTGTCTTTTCCGCTATCTGTAACAGCGCTCTTTTCGAACTTCCCTCCGGAAGGCTGACCAGAGAGTCCATTGCCTTTTGCTTGAAACGGTCTGCCACTTCCTGTGTATACGCCAGGCCCCCGGTCATTTCAATCCCTTCTAATAAAAACGACATATCCGATTCACTTTTGTTTCTTTTCTCTGCAATCCTGATCAGCTTCTCCCTCTCAGGGTGATGCCCGAAGGCATGCAACAACGGCAGTGTGAATATTCCCAGACGCATATCCTGTCCGATTGCCTTTCCAAAGGACTTGTCACCTGTAAAATCCAGAATGTCGTCCGTAAGCTGGAAAGCCATGCCGACGTTATAGCCAAAATCCCGAAGTGCATCCTGCAACTCCAGCGGCAACCCTCCTACAATTGCACCTGTGTGGCAGCTGTCGGCCAGCAGCAATGCAGTTTTCCTTTTTATCTGCTGAAAATAGCTTTCTTCGGTTTGCAGTTCAAAGCTGAAAGCGCTTTGCATCTGGCATATTTCGCCCAGGCACATTTCTTTTGAGGTATTCACCAGCATACGGTTTATAGGTGTATCCGAAAAGGCATCCAGCAACCCCATGGTCTTTCCGAGTATGAAATCGCCGCAATGTACGGCTGTATGCTCGCCGTTCGTCATGTGCAGTGTGGGTAAACCTCTGCGCAGTGGTGCACCGTCGATGACATCATCGTGTATGAGGGAAGCGGTATGCATCAGTTCCAGCATTATCATCAGGGTAAGAATTTTCTCCCCATTCGCTTCCATTTCTGCACTTGGACCTTCTACATCGGGAACTTCTGCACCTGTCTCTATTCCAAACAGCTCATCCGCAATCCCGGCGGATATATATGCCAGCGAGGGACGCAGCCTCTTTCCACCTGATGAGAGCAGCTTGTGAAGCTTAACTGACACATCCTTGTTGTTTAGTATTATCTGCGTATCAAGATAATCCTGCAACTGCTTAAGCTCATCTGCCAAACCGTTTAACCCATACCTGTGTAACAGTTGTTTCGTAACAATAGTGTTAATCATCACAGTTCACCACCTCGCACAGGGTCCGGCAGAAAAGTGCGTATTCCTTATCCGGAAAGCTCATAACACCAGTCATGGCTTTTTCACAGTCCCATTGTAAAAAATCCGAGAATTTTTGGGTTAAATCCGTAATGTCCAGTTCAACAAGGAAATATGAAAACCGGCTTGAAAAGTAATCTCCCAGCAACACTGAAAGAGCTGGATTCCAATCCCTGTCATAGTGAAACCTTCTGAACAGGTAAAAACATTGACATGCGGCAGCAAGACAAACAACCTTTGCCGGGAAATCTGAAGCAGCTCTTTCCGGGCAATCAGAATACCTTTCCGGGTAATCTGAAGTAGCCCCCATATGTCTGCGTGAAGCCTCAAAGACAACTGACGGAATGGAATGCTTTTCCTCCTCACCCATAGCAGGCATCTTCAGGCTATCCAGCAGTAAATAGTCCTCTTCCAATAAATTATCTACTTTTTTTATTCCAGATTGTAAATATTCATTTACCGTATTATTTGCTGTATTATTTGCCGTATTATTTGCCAAGGTCTCCACCCTTCTCCGGTTTAAGTTTTCTTCATGTTTATATCTTCTTCAGGTTTACAGTTCCAATGCTCCTGCTTTCGGCCAGCACCACATCCATGGCCTGCTTCTCGTATCCCTCAAGTTGAAACACCAGTGTGTATGATCCGCTGTCGGGTTCCAGCCTGTCGAACTTGAATTCCCCGTAGCTGTCCGCGCTTAGCAGTCCCAGCACAGCACCATCCTTCATGAGTGTAACCATGCAGTCTTTGGCACATCTTTCAATGTCACCATCCATGAATGCGATACTTCCAGCCAGGAAGCACTTGTTATAACGGTACAGGTTCTTGTACCACACACCGGTTTTCTTACCCAGCTGAGGTTTTAACTGTTCGAGTTTCTCCTCTTTTACCATCCTGTCAAACTCGCTCTCTTCCATATTCAGAGCACGAAGGGCTCCCAGAGGGCATGCCTGGACACAACGTGGCTTTTCCCAGCCCTTATCCAGCAAATGTGCGCAGAAGGTGCACTTCTGAGGTACTCCACGTTCTTCGTTCCATGAAACCGCACCATAAGGACAGGCATTTACCAGGTACTCCTTATTCCTGGATTTATCGATATCAAAGAGTACTATTCCGTCCTGTCTGGTTTTTACAGCATCCGGAGCGGTTTTGGCGCAATGGGCATCTTCACAGTGCTGGCACAGCCTGGGTAGGTAGGCGACATCTATTACCGGATGTTGTCCCCTTTCCCTGAGCTCGGGGTTTATCCACTTCTGATCATGCCTTTTTTGCGAAAGCGTATATGGCTTCCATTCATTACCTACATGCTCGTCCTTGCAGGCCATCAGGCAATTATAACATCCTATGCATTTTTCAAGATCTATGATCATATGCCATCTTTTCATCATTATTTGCCCCCTTCCCATTTTCTAATCTCAACAAGGCAGGAATTACCTGCCAGCCCATGGGCCTTCTTAATCAACGTCCGGCATGGAGTCAGAAGATTCATGGTACCACCCCTGTCCGGTGATTCACCGGGTTTTCCGACGGGGTCATACTTTGCTGAGGATTCGTAGGAATGAGCCATACCTGCGGCTATACGGCCAGAGATATGTAATGCGCAGATTACCGATCCACGGTCATTGTACACTTCTACCAGTTCGTTATGTTTAAGGTTCCTTCTTTCTGCTTCGGCAGGGTTCAGGCGGACTATCCAGTAATAATATCCGTCGATGAGCACCCTGTGGTTTTCAATATCATTCACGAAGCTCCCCTTTCCGTCACCCATGGTGTGGAAGCTGTAACGGGGATGCGGGGATATCAGCTGGAGCGGATATTTCACAGTGAGTTCTGTTGTGTGGTGTCCTTCCCACGATGGAATATACTTGCATATTACAGGTCGCTCAGGATCATTGGGATCAAAGCGTTTCAGGGAGGAACATTCGAATTCGAATTTTCCCGATTGGGTCTGAAGGCCCTTCCCATATTCGCCCTTGTATTCCGAGGGCAGCGGTGTAAGCTCCGGCGTGTCCTTGATGCGATCCTCGGCAAACCATCTGTAAGCTACCGGATCCCGCCTGTTTTCTGGCATGGGTTTTGGCACATAGTATCCCTTTTTCAAAAACTTTTTCCATGATATCTCCCGTGGCAGATCCGAAGCCTCAAATACACGCTTGCACCAGTCATAGTCGCTGTTTCCTTCACAATAGACCGAGGCCATCCCCAGCCGCTTGGAAACCTCAAAGAAGATTTCGAAGTCGGGCTTTGATTCCCCAAGGGGTTCAATGCACTTGTGCTGGATGCTTATGACACGGTGGTTGTTCTGGAGATAGGATTTGTCAAGCAGTCCGCCGCTGTTTGCAAACTCGCCTATATCCCACCTCTCGAAGTTGGTGCAGGCCGGCAGAATGATATCTGCAAACTTTGTCTCGCCCTCCATCCAAATTGCCTGGTTTACGACAATCTCCAGATTATCTGTCTGATACATCTTTACGAATCTGTTGGATTCGGGCTGAGTTGCAAAATGCGAACCTCCATATTTGTAATACATCCTTGCGGCCGACATTCCCGGAGATGGATATCCCATGGGAATGAACTGGTCTTCCATGGAATTGAAGCCTGTCATATATCCCTTTGCCCTTTGTTGTGTAAGCGCCTCAGGTATTTCAAGCCTTGGTATCGCCTGTCCGGCCGAGTTTACACTCGGAGTGTGGGGCATGCGTGAGTACAGGTTCACAGGAGCGGCTGTCGTTTTCAGATCTCCCGAGAATCCGCCTTCTGCATAGCCGGGGAAGTAAAAGCGCGTGTCCAGGGGAGTACCGTACTGCAGGCCTCCGAAATTGACTCCCGGTTTGCCGAAGCCCTGCATGGCCATAAGACAGACCATGGCACGGGCCCATTCAGTTCCATAAGACGCCCTTCCTGCACTTCCAAAGGCGGGAATTCCTCCAGGCGACAGATAGGTCCTTTTACTGCCCCATTCTTCGGCCAGGGCCCTTATCTCCCTTGCAGGTATGCCGGATTCCAGCTCCTGCCATTCAGGTGTTTTGGGAATGCCATCTTCCTTGCCAAGTATATATGACTCCCATTTATCAAAACCGACGCTGCGGTCGGCAACATATTCCTTGTCGTAAAGTCCCTGTGTGATCCAGACATAAGCGATGGCCAGCGCCATTGTAACATCGGTGCCCGGCCTCGGCGACATCCACTTGCCCCCCATGAAGGCTGCTGTGTGGTTATAGTAGGGGTCGATGTGTACGACCTTGATTCCGAGTTCCTTTATCCATTCGCGTCTGACTGTGCCTTCGTGTGCCGCATATACCCCGGATGTACACTCAGGGTCGCTTGACCAGAAGACCATCATCTCAGCATTCTGCAGGGCATCTTCTACCGTCGAATACGGTTCGGCTCCACCGCAACGGGAGCTGTTGCCCCAGTGGTGCATGGCACCCCAGTACCAGGGTTCCCAGCTGTCGGGGTTCATAAGTGTCCTCGTAGCGCCGATACATGAGAAGAAGCGGTTTGCCGCACTCAGGTAGTAGCCTACATTGCCCCACATGTGATGGGAGCCGCAACTGTTGAAAATGGCGCCCGGACCATGCTGGGTACGGACACGCTTTATCTCACCTGATACGATATCCAGAGCTTCATCCCAGCTTATCCTTACATATCCCGATGTTCCGCGGTTTTGCGGGTTCCGCTCACCCTTCGGGTCGAAATCCACACGTTTCATTGGATAAAGTATGCGGTCTGGTGAATATATCATGGATTTTATAGTCATTCCGTGTGCGGCATTGGTTGTTCTTTTTGGTGGGCTGAAGGTCTTTCCCTGTGCATGTATGATCCAGGGCTCCGGATCCTTCTGATCGAATTCCATCGGAGTGATACGTACGATCCTGTCATCCTTCACATAGACAAATACCGGCCCCCCATTTGTACCGCTCGTATATCTCATGAGGCCGTCGCCCATATTAACGCCGTACTTCCTTCCGAATATGACATCGGCAGAAAACACAAGCAGCAGAAGGCCTGAAAACCACATGGTATCTTCGTCTTTACCCTGGAGTATGATTGATCCCGCTTTGGCTGCATTGACAAAATCCAGCTGGTTCCGTTTAAGAGCCATGACTCTTTTTGCGGTAGCCTCGTCCTCCATTATCATGGACATGTCCGCGCCCGGTAAAACCCCCTGCTTGCCTGAAACCCATCCATTTTTAAATATTAGCAGCCGGCCGGCTGTGTTATCCCTCAACTTCAATTGTACGGATATATTCCGTTCCTTAAGATGCTCTTTAAACCCGGGATATCTTAAGGCGACCAGGTTTAGAACCTTATCCAGCGCAAAAGCTGTAGCAGAAAATTGCAACTTGTCTATTGTACCCATTTCATTCATCCCTTCCAATCAAATAGATGGCCAGCCATATAAGCGAAAAACCACCAATTCAAGCATACAACAAAATGGTATAAAATCGAAATGCCAAAACATTATAAGAGTTATACCAAAATTCAAAATGCCAAATCAGGATGTCTACGGCATTCTTCAATGAAATTTGGAAGACAGGGATTGTGGTTTTCCTTCTTCCATACAATCGTCTGTATATATGGTTCACAATCCTCCAGCCTGACATGCCTGATCTGTGCCGGCGCGCCTTCCCTGCTGGAAGCGGAAAGGATGGTAACACCGCGGTTGCAGGCAATATTAAGTAAAAGCTCGGGGCCATACTTGAAGCGCCCGACAACATGAGGCTGGAAACCATGTTGCCTGCAAATCTTCCCCACAACGTTGATTTCATTTGTGAAGGTGGGATGGTGCATCAATACAAGGAAGGGTTCATTAGCAAGCTCAATAGGATGTATTGAGCTTCGGCCTGCCATTGGGTGGCTTTCATGCATGACCGCACAGTTGTCCGAACGCTCGATCTCAACCCAATCTATATCTTTCAACGATTCCGTACCTTCCGGCGAAGCCACTATAAGATCCAATTTTCCACCTTCAAATGCTGTGAGCAGCTCGACATAGTCACTTCCCTGCAGGATGATTTCAATATCGGGATACCTGGTTTCAAAGCTGTTTATTATCGGAGGAAGGTTTGGTTTGGAAATATCCCAGACATAGCCAACCTTCAATGTACCCCGCTGATCCTTTTTCAGCTGCTGCATCCTGTGCATCGCCGTCTCATAATTGCCGGCCAGCACCCGGGCTTCCTCCAGAAAAACCTCACCCGCCTTGGTAAGCCTGACCGAGCGCTTATCTCTCTCAAACAGGAGGATACCCAGTTCGTCTTCCATAGCGGAAACATACCTGCTTAAAGCCGGTTGCGTTATAAATACGGAGGCCGCAGCCTGTGTGAAATTAAGGGTTTCCGCAAGTGCAATGAAACACTCCAGATGTTTTAAATTTATATCCATAATTACTTCTTCCACTGACAAGATTTTATATTAATAATATCGTAAAATCCGCCCCTTGTCACACTAATGTCCCCTTGCAGATAAGGACTAAAACTCATCGTAGAATAAGGACTAAAACTCATCGTAGAAAATGTAATCCTTTTTCATGCCCTTTTCTTCCAGTACCTTTGTAGCCTCATCAAGCATCACCGCCGGGCCGCACAGGTAAGCTTCGCAGTTTTCCAGTGAATCAAAGCATCTTCCTACCACGTCAGTAACCCTCCCCGTCTCTCCATCCCAACAATCGCATGCTTTTGGCCTGGAAAGGGAGGTTACGAAATCGAAATTTGGGAACTCCTTTGCCATTTCTTTGAATTCCTCCAGCATAAAGGTGTCTTCTATGTAGCTGTTTCCGAACAGGTATGTCACTTTCCTGGGCATGTCTTTTTCCTTTAAATGATATAATATGGAGCGCAGTGGTGCCATCCCGGTATTACGCCCGATGCATACGATATCCTTGTCCGAATCTTCCCGAAGATAGAATTCACCGTAAGGGCCGGTCAATTTAATGCTGTCGCCCACCTCAAGCGCCTTGTGGATATATGTCGTGCACAAGCCATTTTCAACATATCTTATAATAAAATCAAGAGAGTCGTTACGGCTTGGCGGAGATGCAATGGAGTAAGCCCTGTAGGAATCATAGCCGGGTATTTTGATTTGTGCATACTGACCTGGTTTGAAATCCATAAATCCAGGTGATATCAAATCAATCCGTATAAATTTGACTTCTTTAGTCAGATCTCTCATCTCAACAACCTTGCCCGTATATTCCTGAACGTTCAGAAGCTCTTCCGGGAGAGTTATATTTATATCATCCTTAACCTTAACCTGGCAGGCCAACCTAATACCCTTTTCCATTTCCTGCTTTGAAAGAAAGGCCGTCTCAGTTGGAAGGACTTCACCTCCACCGTTTACTACCTTCACCTTGCAATGACCACAGGTGCCTTTTCCTCCACATGCCGACGGCACGAAAATATTGTTGATGGACAGTTGATCCAGCAGTGTCCCGTCTCCCGTCACATCAATTTCCTGTTCACCGTTTATGACTATCTTTTTCTCCTTATTATCGGAAAGCACCAGATCCGCAACTGACAATAGAATTGAAATTCCAACCAGTACTGCTATCATTATTATTAATGGCATTATATTCATAGATTCACACCACCCCCGCAAAGCCCATAAAACCAAGTGATAAAATTCCTAAAATGACCATTACGATTCCGGTTCCCCTGAGCCCTTTTGGAATATCGCCGACAAGTGCAAGCTTTTCCCTGATAGCTGCTACAGCTACTATTGCCAGCAGCCACCCCAGGGATGAACCCGCCGCGAATATTACAGTTTGTATAAAGCTGTATTCCCTGATAACCATAAAGAGTGAAACCGCCAGTACAACGCAATTTACGGTTATCAAAGGCAAATATATGCCAAAGGCGGAATATAGTAATTGAAAGTATTTCTCCAGTACCATTTCCAGAAACTGCACGGTTGCAGCTATTACTATAATGAATACCAGCAGCGAAATGATCTCACTCCCCGTGGGCTTCAGGAGAAGATTGTATACGGGCCAGTTGATCACTGCAGTAAGAGTAACTACAAACACTACCGACATACCCATTCCAAAAGCTGTTTTAAGCCTGTTTGAGAGTGCGATTATTGGGCACATCCCAAGAATATACGTCAATGCAATATTTTGTGTAAGAATAGAAGCGGCGAATATCGCCAATGCTATTTCCATAATTCCTCATTCCTCCTAAACTCCATTATCATACTCAATGGCAGCCTCCCTCCAAAGAATCCCCATATCTTCCGGCTAATGATTTCATGATCCATACATACAAAGCCAGAAGGAAAAAGCCTCCGGGAGCCATCGCCATCACGACCCAGTTGGTCCATGCTGCAGGTACCACACTAAAGCCAAGGACAGTGCCAAAGGCCAGGATTTCCCTGATCACTGCTATTATAACCATGCCGTAGGTATATCCCAGGCCATTCGACAGGGCATCCAGAAATGAAAACTTGACAGGGTTTTTAACTGCGAAAGCCTCTGCGCGCCCCATTACGATACAGTTTGTGATAATAAGCGATACATATGGTCCAAGGGCTTTGCTTATATCAGGCAGAAATGCCTTCAGGAACTGTTCAACTACTATGACAAAAGTAGCTATTATGATCATATAGGTTATCATTCTGACCCTTGAAGGTATAAATCGTCTCAGCATGGAGGTTGCTGCCGAGCTGGCCATTACTACAAAGGTTACCCCCATTCCCATTGCCAGGGCATTTTCCACCTTGTTGGTCACGGCCAGCGCCGAGCATATTCCCAGTGATGCCGAGAAAATCGGATTGTTTTTCCATAGCCCGTCTTTCAGAACAATATAGGTTTTGGTATATAACATCTTAAATAATTTTTTATTCATGTTATCCGCCCCACACCTCCTTATGTCTTGTTATTTCCTGATTCAATATATCCTCCAGAGCCTTGCTTGTCATGGTTGCACCGGCAATGCCGTCCACTTCGTTTTTTTCCGTTGCTTTGTCCGTAGCCGGAAGGATCACCAGCTGAGGTATTACCTTCTTTTCTCTGAATGTATCAAGAAAATCATTTTCCGTTATCCTGCTGCCCAGCCCCGGAGTTTCTTCCTGATCAATTATCCTGACTCCTTTAATTGATTCCATGGTGGAGTCCAACGCTACAATTCCGGTAATCGGTCCCCAAAGGCCGGAACCGCTGAACATAAAGGCTATTTCTCCGTCTTTTGACTGATAGAACTTTATTCCTGATTTATCGACAACCTCTACATTTTGATCAAAAACTGCTTCTATATCACTTTTATCGTGAGATATATCCAGAGCATACATAACACTTGACTTTGCATCCAATTCTTCGTTTTTCTCCACCCGTTGTGAGGTGTAAAAATCAACAACCACAAGCAACCCGGCAGAAATCGCACCCAGAACGGCTATGAACAAAATCATTCGAACCTTATCCAAAAGAATTGACTTTTTCATATTATTCAACCCACCAATTCCCTTTGTTTTGTATTTGGTTTTGTATTTGGTTTTGTATTTGGTTTTCCTATTTGCCTGAATTTTACCTTTAGAACCAGGGTATCTATCAAATGAGAAAACGCATTCATTAATATGATACTGAACATTACACCTTCAACATAGCCTGAAAAGCTACGTATCACAACTGTAAAAAGTCCAAGGAATAGTCCGTATATCCATTTTCCCGGCTTGGTGAAAGGTGAGGAAACCGGATCGGTAGCCATAAAGAATGCTCCGAAAAGAAGACCTCCGGTCAATACCTGCACCAGCGGCGGTGCTATCTGATCGGGTAGCAAGGCGTTCCCGATACCTGAAATAACAATGACAGAACCTATGTATGATAGCGGTATCCTCCAATTGCTAACCTTTGTCGCTATCAGAAAAAGACCTCCGGCAATGATACCCAGTCTGAAGGTTTCTCCTAAGGAACCCGGCGCCCTGGCCAGGAGCAGATCCCAATATGAGAACATGAGGTCCCCTGACTTGTAAAGAACCAGTGGAGTCGCTGACGTAACAGCATCGGCCTGATAATGGAGAAAACCGCCAAGTCCGGCTGTAAATGGCTGGCTCCAGATGGTCGACATTATCACAGGAAAGGCGATGGTGATAAAAATTCGTCCTACAAGGGCAGGATTGAAAATGTTCCGTCCTGTGCCGCCAAAAACCTCTTTGCCAAAAAACACTCCGAAAACTGCTCCGACCGCAACAATCCATAACGGAATCGTGGGTGGCAGCACTAGTGGAAAGATCAGACCGGTAACAAGAAACCCTTCATAGATGTCTTGTTTTCTGATAATGGCGAAAAGCACTTCGGTCAAACCTCCGAATATGTAAGAGACCATTATGACCAGAAGGACACGCCACCCATAGGAATATATTGCAGCAGCCGTAGCCGGCAGCAGTGCTATTATGACCAGGGACATGTACCTTTTTATATCCAGGTTGTCAGTTATGTGTGGTGCTCCGGCGGTTACTCTGTCCGTACCTTTCATAAAGAAATCAGCTGCCTTGATCACAGGCTCCAGGATTTTTACCATATCTTTTTTTGTCATTCTCACTTTAGTCGTCCCCTCCCTTAGCTGCCATTTTTTCCTGTGCTTCTTTTATATGTGCGGCAACAGGAATTTTGGATGGACATACAAAACTACACAGGTTGCAGCCTATACAGCTGAAAAGTCCCAATTTGACAACCTGCTCATCCAGCATATCCCTTGCAGCATATTTTTCAATCAGATGTGGGATTATTCCTGACGGGCAAACCTCATCGCAAAAGCCGCAAAATATGCAGGGCCTTTCTTCGCCATGTATATTTGTATCGGAGGTCTTTTTGGCGTATGGGAAGCAATTTGCCAGAAACGACCGCGAATAAGAGTGCTTGTGAAGTCCTGGCCTTGCAAAGGCCAGAAGCTGCCGTTTTGTGTTTTCAGGAATAGCGGAAAGCTGGGAGTTTTCTCTCCCGACAGGAATGGGAAAATCCGAATCAGCTTCGCCCGATAACGCTTCATCCGAAACTGCTTCATTCGAAACTGCTTCATCTGATAAAGCTTTATTGGTCAGAATATTGTCAAAAACAAGCCTGTATTTGTCCGTTCCCTTTAACTTTTCATTCCCCTTCAACTTATCCGTTCTCTTTAAATAGATGTCAGTCAGTTCTTTAACCGGCGTTCCGATGCGCACCTTCAAATAGACATTTTCCTTCCATCCGGGACCACTTAGAGCAATGATCCTTTCAATGACCGGTTTGCCCTCTGCTATTGCATCCCGCACCTGCAGCACCGCCTGAAAATCCAGGATTATTATACCTGCATCCGGCGCAGATGTGCCATAAGGCAGCGTTTTCCCAAGTATCGAACTGATAAGCAGTTCATCGTTCCCCTGCGGATATATGGGCTTCAAGGGATAAAAACCGAGGTAGCCTCTTTTCGCCATTTCCACTGATATTGGTTCCTCTGCAAATTTTTCCACTTTATCATACGCCAGCCGGATTTTTGCATCAGGCATGATTGCATGTAGAATCTCAATACCCTCATAAAACGCTGATATCCTGCCTCCCTCTAAAAAGACAGAAGGGAAAACGGTATATGGGTCGGAACTGACACCGCTGATGATAATGTCATTGACTTTACCAGGCATTATCGGTGAACTTTTATGTCTTGTTGGTATCCCATACCTTCCCAGGGAAGCAGCTCCGGACAAATAAAGCAATTGCTCAATTTTTTCGGCAGATAATTCTTTCCAACCGGATGAACCTTGCTCCAACGGCTCCCAATCACTGGTTCCGTCCGGGCTGATTACAGCGGCAGTTACTGCTTCATTAAAATAGTGTATTTTTAATATTTCCTCAACTTTTCCATTAACAGACGAATGGACAGGATTGGAAACAGTAGCATCGCTGATCCCGATGATTTGGCCTGCTTTTACCGAATCACCCGGTTTGACAGTCGGAGTAACCTCATGTCCAAAATCTTTATTGAATTTTTTAAAAAGAATAGTTATTTTTGAGGGGATTGGGAATTCCACGACCTCTTTTCGAGGTGACCCTTCAAAATTACAAAAGCTGTACCCGCCGGAGAAGGTTTTTGTTTTAACATCCATAGCTTATTCCCTTTTTCTGATACTGATTTTGATTTTGTTTTTTCTTTATCCACAGCATATACTTATCCACAGCATGTCTTTATTCACAGCATATATTAAAATTGAATTAATTAACAATGCCAAAATTGGATAAGACTTATACTAAAGTTGAAGCTTTATGGAACCAATATTGATACTTTCCTTGAGCTCAATGTCGAGGGTTCTGGTTTCAAAACCTTCGAGGGCTATGTTGAGGGTATAACCCCCACTGTTTTCACCAAGCCTGTCAAATTTGAAATCGCCATAATTGTCCGTCACAGCTTCCTCCACTTTTTGCCCGTTCTGCAGGAGTGTAACCTTCGCACCTTCTGCGCAATCAGTCAAGCCATTCCTGGAAATCTCGACACTTCCTGCTATGAAGCACTTGTCAAATCTGTATATGTTTTTGTAATAAACACCGGGATGTGTGTTGAAACCGGTGTTTAAGGCTTCCAGTCCTTCTTTCTCAATCAACTTTTCCCATTCTGTATCTTCAACAGCAACCATCGTTAGCGCACCGGTAGGACATGCCTGTACACAGCGCGGTTCCTTCCAGCCATCATCAAGCAGGTGGGCACACATGGTACATTTTTGTGGCACATTATGTTCTTCGTTCCAGGAGATTGCTTTGTAAGGGCAGGCATCAATGATGTCCTTACGTCCTTTTGACTTTACCGGGTCTATGATGACTATGCCGTCCTGTCTTTTATATACTGCTCCTCCGGAAGCCCTGATACAGGGTGCCTCCTCACAGTGCATACATGGTTCAGGTCTGTATGCCACATCTATGATAGGGAAGCTTCCCCTTTCCCTGCGTGATATGTTTATCCATTGATGCCCGTGACGCGGCTGCGGTTTTGAATAACCGTTCCATTCATTGTCAACATGCTCGTCTTTACAGGCAAGGAAGCAATTGTTGCAATCCTCACACTTTGCCACATCTATAACCATATGCCACTTTTTCATGCTATTCCTTCCTCCCCTTTCCATGACTTAACTTCGACCAGACACGAATTTGCTGCCATACCGTGGGATTTTTTTATTATCATCCTGCTTGGAGTAAGCAGGTTGATGCATCCTCCGCGGTCGGGCGATTTGCCGGGTTCACCTATTGGGTCGTACACCGCCGAAGCTTCATATGAATGCACCGATCCCGGTCTTATCCTGTCTGTCAGCCTGGCTGCACAGATTACGGCTCCTCTGTCATTATATATATTTATCAGGTCATTATCCCTTATTCCCCTTACTGCCGCATCCCTTGTGTTTATCCTCACAATCCAGTAATAGTGTCCGTCTATGAGTACCCTGTGTTCTTTTACATCATTTATGATGCTGTCCTTGCCATCGCTCTGTGTATGGAAGGTATATCGCGGGTGAGGGGATATCAGCTGAAGCGGATATTTGGCATAAAGCTCCCTGGAAGCTGTGCCTTCCCAAGACGGTACATACTTCATTATAGGATTCCTGTCCGGATCATCGGGATCGAACCTCTTCAGGCTGGATGACTCGAATTCGAGCTTTCCCGATTGAGTCTGCAAGCCCATACGGTAATTCTCCGTATATTCTCCAGGCACCGGCAGTAATTCCGGAGTGTCCTTTGCACGTCCCTCGGCAAACCATCTGTAAGAAACCGGGTCCCTTTTATCTTCATCATCCGGAGGAACTACGTAATAACCTTTTTTAAGGAATTTCCCCCACGAAATTGCACTTTTTAAATCTGTGGCGTTGAAATACCTTCTACACCAGTCAAATTCAGGATGACCTTCTGAAAACGGATTGGCATTTCCAAACCTCTCGGAAAGTTCAAGGAAGATTTGAAAATCTGACTTTGACTCTCCCAGCGGTTCAATGCATTTATGCTGCATAACAACAACACGGTTGTTGACCTGTGTAAATGAATGCTGGATATATCCGCCGCAATTTGCAAATTCACTTATATCCCAGCGCTCAAAATTGGTACATGCAGGAAGTATTACGTCTGCGAATTTGGCTTCCCCTTCAAACCATATGGACTGGTTTACAACAAACTCAAGCTTGTCGGTCCTGTACATCTTTACATACCTGTTTGTGTCCATCATTGTCCCGAAGTGGGAGCCACCGTATTTATAGTACATTTTGACTGGAGAATACCCTGGCTCCGGGTACCTGAAACTTTTAAACTGTCCTTCAACCGACATGGGATCAGACAGGTAGCCCTCACATTTCCCCTCCATAATGGCTTCGGGCAATTTCAAACGCGGTACCTTTTGGGTAACTGTGTTTACTGTCGGCAGATGTGGCATCCGCTGGTACATCGCCATAGCCGTTCCCGTACCTATATAGTCACCGGAAAATCCACCTTCTGCATATCCGGGAAAATAAAAATGTGTATCTACAGGTGTACCCTGCTGCAAACTGCCCATATTTACACCCGGCTTGCCCAACCCCTGCATGGCCATAAGCAGAACCATACCTCTGGCCCAATCTGTTCCGGTTGCAGTTCGACAAGCCCCTCCGAAACCAACACACCCTCCAGAGGACAGGTATGTTTTCTTGCTTCCCCACTCTCTGGCCAGCGCCCTTATATCCTTTGCAGGGACACCCGATTCCGCCTCCTGCCATTCCGGTGTTTTAGGAATCCCGTCATCGTTACCAAGAACGTGTTCCTTCCATTTTTCGAATCCAACGGTGCGCTCAGCCACATATTCCTTGTCATAAAGACCTTCGGTCATCCAGACATAGGCGATTGCAAGTACCATTGCGTTGTCCGTACCCGGACGCGGCGCTATCCATTTGCCACCGAGCATTGCGGCAGTATGATTATAGTAAGGATCTATATGAATAACCTTTATGCCCAGTTCCTTGAGCCATTGCCGGCGTACGGTACCTTCATGGGCTCCATAAACTCCGCTGGTTGCTTCAGGGTCGCTGGACCAGAATACAATCATCTCACAGTTCTTAAGGCAGTCTTCCACCGTTCCGTAGGTTTCCCCGCCTCCACGGCGTCCTGCCTGTCCCCAGTGATGTTCAGCGCCCCAATGCCAGCCTTCCCAGCTGTCCGGATTACTGACCACTGGAGTATATCCGATGGAATTAAAGAACCTTGATTTGCTGCTGGTAAAGTAACCGATTGCGCCCCAGGTATGATGAGAACCACTTCCATTCATTATGGAACCTGGGCCGTGATCCCTCTTTACCCGTTTTATTTCTCCGGCAACAATGTCCAGAGCCTCATCCCAGCTTATCCTTTCATAACCCGAAACCCCTCGGTTTTGTGGATTTCTTTCCCCATTGGGATCAAAGTCAATCCTTTTCATGGGATAAAGCAGTCGGTCCGGTGAATATATTAAGGACTTCCATGCAAGTGTATGTGAATTTACTGTTGTTTTCCTGGGAGGAGAGAAACTCCTGCCCCGGGCTTTTATTACCCATGGGTCGGCATCGTCCTTATCAAATTCTATAGGAGTAATTCTGATTATCTTCCCATCCCTGACATACACAAATACAGGCCCACCGTTTGTATTGTTTGTATATCTCTTAACCCCATTGCCCATATCCATGCCATATTTAGCTGTAACTGTAAGGAGCATGCAAAGGGTTTCGGCAAACCAATTGGTCAGCTGATCGGGGCCTTCCATCTGTATCAGAAAATTCTTTGCCGAGTTTACAAAGTCAAGCTGACTTCTAAAAGGAGACATTGTTTTAAGCGCTACTTTAACATTTTCATAAGACATTGTGATATCAGGTTTTTTATGAATACCTGATTTCGTGCGAACTTTCCCGTTGTTAATAATATAATATCTGCCGAGTGAATTGTCCCTGAGCTTGATCTGTGCTATCAAGTCATGCTCCTTGAGCCTTGCTGCCATTGATGGAAACGCTTGTGCTTCCACCTGAAAAATTATGCCCAGTCCAAATAAAACAGTTTTCAATTGCTCTCTTTCAAAAATCATTTTGATTACCCCCAATTATTACAATACGGTAATCTTAACATCCGAACTTTCTTTTTCCCAATTCAAATGTATTATTGTAGCATTAGTAAAAGTAATGCTACAACCCGGTATTAATAATCAGGCGTGAAAATCACAATTTTCAAAGTACAATTTTCTAGGTTCACTTTTCAAAGTACAATTTTCTAGGTACACTCATGTCGGTTTTTACAATTGCAAATTGTTATTTGGTAAGATACTGGCTTCTCAAATGGTATCGCTTTACACTGAGGATATGTTCCTTTACCAGTGTTTCAGCAAGATTTGCATCCCCTTCCCTGATTGCATCTAAAACCTTTCTGTGCTGCGTCAGTGAAAGCTTTATCCTGTCAATATCATGGACGGTATAATACGCCGCTCTGCTGTATTGATTCCTGATTGTGTTTGTAAAGCTTATCAATCTGGAGTTTTTGGATCCATTTGTGTATAATTGATGAAATTCAAGATCCTTTTCTATAACAAGCTCATACTTCATTTCCTGTATGGCCTTTTCCTGTATATCAAGGTTTTCTTCAAGAAGCCTGACACTTTCATCGGTCTTCCTTTGTGTAAACAGCCTGACAGCCATTCCTTCAAGGATTTCCTTCATTTCGTAGATCTCAATGAGGTCTTCAAACCTTATCCTGGTTACGAACATACCTTTATCCGGTATTGATTCCACCAGCCCTTCACCTGCCAGTCTCCGCAAAGCCTCCCTTACAGGTGTACGGCTGAAGCCCAGTGCACTGCACAAATTTCTCTCAACCAGCAGGGTATCAGGCAGAAGTTCATTCCTTATTATTGCTTCCTTTATTTTTTCATAAGCGAGTTCCTGTTTTGAGTTATCCCTCTCATCGACATTAATCATTACCATAATCTATCACTCTGCATCCTTCCGAATCTGATGTGCCCTTTAGCCAATATACCCTGGAGCCAGTATGCCCTAAAGCCTTATTGAACCAATATTGATACTTTCCTTGAGTTCTACTTCGAGAGTTTTGGTTTCATAGCCTTTGAGTGCTATGCTGAGCGTATAAATTCCGCTGTTTTCACCAAGCCTGTCAAATTTAAAATCGCCATAATTGTCCGTCACGGATTCATCCGTTTTTTGCCCATTCTTAAGGAGAGTAACCTTTGCACCCTCTGCGCAATCAGTCAAGCCATTCCCGGAAACCTCGACACTTCCTGCTATGAAGCATTTTTCAAACCTGTACATGTTTTTGTAATAAACTCCTGGTAGTGTTTTAAAACCAGGGTTTAAAGCTTCCAGACCTTCGTTTTCAATCATCCTTTTCCATTCTGCATCTTCAACAGAAACCATCTTCAGCGCACCGGTGGGACATGCCTGTACACAGCGGGGTTCCTTCCAGCCATCATCAAGCAGGTGGGCACACATGGTACATTTTTGTGGTACATTATGCTCTTCGTTCCAGGATATCGCTTTGTAAGGGCAGCTATCAACGATGTCCTTACGTCCTTTCGACTTTACTGAATCGATAATGACAATGCCATCCTGTCTTTTATAAGCAGCTCCTCCGGAAGCCTTGATACAGGGGGCTTCCTCGCAGTGCATGCATGGTTCTGGTCTGTATGCCACATCTATGATTGGGAAGCTTCCTCTTTCCTTGCGGGATATGTTTATCCATTTATGTCCGTGACGGGGTTGGGGGTTTGAATAACCTTTCCATTCATTATCCACATGTTCGTCTTTACAGGCCAGGAAGCAATTGTTGCAATCCTCGCACTTTACCACATCTATAATCATATGCCACTTTTTCATGCTGTAATCTCCTCCCCTTTCCATGTCTTAACTTCTACCAGACACGAATTCGCCGCCATACCATGTGCTTTTTTAACTATCATCCTGCTCGGAGTAAGCAGGTTGATGCAACCCCCGCGATCGGGTGATTTGCCCGGTTCTCCTATTGGATCGTAAACCGCCGATGATTCGTAGGAATGAACCGATCCGGGCCTTATCCTGGAGGTAAGTCTGGCTGCACAGATTACTGCTCCCCTGTCATTATATATCTTTATAAGGTCATTATCCTTTATTCCCCTGGCTGCTGCATCCCCGGGATTAATTCTGACTATCCAGTAATAGTGTCCATCTACGAGTACCCTGTGTTCTTTGACATCATTTATGGTGCTGTCCTTACCGTCGCTTTGGGTATGGAAGGTGTAACGCGGGTGGGGGGATATCAGCTGAAGCGGATATTTCGCATACAGCTCAGTGGTTGCCGGACCTTCCCACGACGGTACATACTTCATTATAGGATTCCTGTCCGGATCATCGGGATCGAACCTCTTAAGGCTCGAGGACTCGAATTCAAGCTTACCGGACTGGGTTTGTAATCCCATGCCATACTGCTCGGTATAGTCTCCGGGTAATGGCGTCAATTCGGGAGTATCCTTGGCTCTGCCTTCCGCATACCACCTGAAGGATACCGGATCCCTGTTGTCCTCATCATAAGGCGGTATGACATAGTATCCTTTTTTAAGAAATTTGCTCCAGGAAACTGCCCGTTTCAGATCGGTTGCATCGAAATAGCGCTTACACCAGTCAAACTCGGTATGCCCCTCCGAAAAAGGATTTGCAAGTCCCAGCCTTTGGGATATATCCAGGAATATCTGGAAATCGGATTTGGACTCACCAAGAGGCTCGATGCATTTGTGCTGCATGACCGCTACCCTGCTGTTCACCTGGGTGTAAGAATGCTCGACGTATCCGCCGCAGTTCGCGAATTCGCTTATATCCCAGCGTTCAAAATTGGTGCAGGCAGGAAGTATGACATCTGCGAATTTAGCTTCTCCTTCAAACCATATTGACTGGTTGATAACAACCTCAAGGTCGTCGGTCCTGTACATCTTGACATACCTGTTTGTGTCCACCATGGTCCCGAAGTGGGAGCCTCCGTATTTATAGTACATTTTTACCGGCGAATGACCCGGTGCCGGGTATTGGAATTTCGAGAACTGTCCTTCAATGGTCTTTGGGTCGGTGAAGTAGCCTTCACATTTACCTTCCATTATGGCTTCGGGTATCTTCAGTCGCGGAACAGACTGGTTAACCGTATTCATTGTCGGAAGCTGGGGCATCCTCTGATACATACTTATACCGGCAGCAGTTCCATTATAGTCTCCGGAAAATCCACCTTCAGCATATCCGGGAAAGAAGAACCTGGTGCTGACAGGAGTACCCTGTTGCATACCACCCATGTTGACCCCGGGCTTGCCCAAACCCTGCATGGCCATGAGGCATACCATACCGCGGGCCCAGTCGGTTCCTGTGGCTGTCCGGCAGGCTCCTCCAAATCCAACTATTCCTCCGGCCGCCAGATAGGTTTTCTTACTGCCCCATTCTCTGGCTAACGCCCTTATATCCTTTGCAGGTACGCCTGATTCGGCCTCCTGCCATTCCGGTGTTTTCGGAATTCCATCATCCATGCCCAGGACATGTTCCTTCCATTTGTCGAAACCAGTGGTACGTTCAGCCACATAATTCTTGTCATACAGACCTTCGGTCATCCAGACATAGGCAATTGCCAGTATCATGGCGTTGTCCGTGCCCGGTCGTGGCGCTATCCACTTACCTCCAAGCATCGCTGCGGTATGGTTGTAAAATGGATCTATGTGGACAAGCTTTATTCCAAGTTCATTGAGCCACTGACGTCTTACTGTGCCTTCATGGGCTCCGTATACCCCGCTTGTGGCTTCGGGATCACTGGACCAGAACACTACCATTTCGCAATTCTTCAGGCAGTCCTCTACTGTGTTGTATGTCTCTCCACCACCGTTCCGGGCGCTTTGGCCCCAGTGGTGGGTAGCGCCCCAGAACCAGCCTTCCCAGCTGTCCGGGTTATGGACTACGGGTGTAAATCCTATAGTATTGAAGAAACGCATCCTACCACTGAGCCAATATCCGAGGGCTCCCCATGTATGGTGGGATCCGCTTCCGTTCATTATTGCACCAGGCCCATGGTCCTTTTTTACACGCTTTATTTCATTTGCAACCAAATCAAGGGCTTCATCCCAGCTGATTCTTTCATAACCCGATATTCCGCGGTTCTGTGGATTTCTTTCCCCATTTGGATCGAAATCCACCCTCTTCATTGGATATAAAAGACGATCCGGTGAATAGATCATAGATCTCCATGAAAGTGTATGTGAACTAATGGTTGTCTTCTTCGGAGGTGAAAATGTCCTGCCCCTTGCTTTTATTACCCAGGGGTCTGCATCCTTGCTGTCAAATTCAATTGGTGTGATTCGGAGTATCTTTCCATCCTTCACATAAACGAAAACCGGTCCTCCGTTGGTGTTGCTGGTATATCGCATGACGCCCTTACCCATGTCCGTGCCATACTTTACACCGGCGGTAAGCAGCATGTTCAGTGTTTCGGCAAACCAGTTACACAGCTCATCTTTTCCCTGCATCCCTATCTGGAAGCTTTTTGCCGCGCTGACAAACTCCAGCTGGCTTCTGAACGGTGACATTATTCTTCCTGCCAGTCCTGCTGATTCAAAAGACATTACAACATCGGCATTCTTATGTATGCCCGACCTTGAACGCACCTTCCCGCCCTTTATTATGTAATATCTGCCCAGAGAATTGTCCCTGAGCTTTATTTGTGCAATAAGATCATGTTCCTTTAATCTTTCAGCAATAGCTGGATAAGCTTTTGACACCAGCTGAAATATCGTACCTAAACCAAATAGAACTGTTTTTAGATATTCTCTTTCAAAAATCATTTCTTTTCCCCCTCGCAGTTCACAAAAGATGCATTTTTGGATTAAATTCACTTGGTATACCAAGAGTATATAACTAATATTCTGATAAATCAATATGAAAATCCCGATTTTTTAAAAATATTATTATTGTTCGGATGTAAAAATATAATCACAGTTAGGATGTAAAAAAAGAAGACTGCAATTGAAGCAATCTTCTCGTCGTTTTAATGGATTAATTTTTAATCGGATACAGTGTTAATAATCTTTTCAATCTTTTTTCTTGAGTCCAAGGCGTTCAGCCGAATGATCCCTTCCCGTATAATAATTAATCCATGCTGAAGTCTGGTGCAATTCCCAGTTGCAGGGAGCAACAGCATATGAATCCAGCTCATTTTCCCTGCCATAATTCTTAAGTCTCGAATATGCTCTTACATATATACATTTTTTCTTTCCCGGATATACTTCGCACCATCCGTCAAGACTGCCGCCACAGGCTCCATTCCTCTGATTCTTGGGGCATTGGGACATGGGGCAGACATAAGCCGTATCAATCAGGGCACAATCTCCGCAGTCCTTACAGTTATATATCATGACTTTACCCAGGTGTTCCACACCATGGTACAACTTTTCGATTTTTTTGCCATGGACAGCCCTGGAAAGGCTTTTCATACATCCAAAGAATTTTCTGTCCGGTTCAAATATCAGGCTGTGTACCACCCGTGACAGTCGATATGCAAATTCCACCCTTGTATCCAGGGGACGTCCCTTTGTTTCTGTTGGAGTTTCCTTGTTCAGACCTGTTTTTTCATCTTTTTGATAAAGGTAAAATCCATTGGCCATAGGATAATCGAACTCACTGACAAGGTCCTGCCAGTTTGTGCCGAGTTCTTCACCTTTATCGATGATATACTCCACATGTTCATACTTGACATTGTTACCGCCTATATGAACACCGGCAAAGCCCATACCCTTCATGAAGGCATACATTTTGGCAGCACGAAGCAACCGTGCCCCCAGGCCCTTGTCGGGAGCCGTACGTTCCTGGTCCAACTCGGCCAGCAGCTTGTCGGTAACCACACATCCGGGAAGCTTGTTCTGGTTCATTAGTTTACCGGCTGCATAAGTAAGGATATATATGTTGCCTATGATCGGTACATTTATTCCATTTAGTTTCATGAATTGGATAACTTCATGGATCTTTCGGGCGTCGTAACCCAACTGTGAAATAAAGAAACGGGCACCGGAGGCAGCCTTCTTCTTCATTTTGAAATATTGAACCATTACCTCTGCTTCGTTGGCCTTAAAAGGAGATATTGCTGCCCCGGCAAAAAAATCGCTGGGTTTGTTTTTCACCATATCCTTTATCCCCTGGTATTCCAAACCATTGTTCATATCCCGAATCAATTCAAGCCCATGTGTCGGATCAAGGTCAAAAACCGGCTTGGGTCTTCCTTTATATCCGGATTCAGGATAATCACCAGTCATTACAAGCAAATTCCTGACATTGGCTCTGTCCAGCGCATAAAGCTGGCTTTCCATCTGGTTGCGGTTCTTGTCCTTACAGGTAAAGTGCACCAAGGGCTCAATACCTTTTTTCATAATCTCTGTACCAAGATAATCAGCCATCATGGCCGGATTCCCACCTGGATTGTCTGTAATAGTCAGGGCATGGACCTTTCCACCCCTTGCCGCATGTTCAGCAGCTTCCAATGCAGCCTCCTGGGATTTCTCCCGGGCTCCTCTGCCTGGAACCACTTCCCATGTAACGGACATTTTGTTCGGATCCAGCAATGAATTTTTAAACAGGTTGTCCATAAAATTCTGCATCCCCCTTATACATACATGTGCTTAAATCCAGTATACATTAATTCATATAATGCTTTTATATAAAAATTTAAAGAACTTTGGGATTAATTTGTGATAAATCAGATCATATCGTGTTAAATGTGACTTGTGGTTAAATCCTATCGTATTTTGAATATCTGGATATGTTAAGCAGTATTCCGGCTTCCAGCAGGAAGAGAATAAGAGATGTCCCTCCCGCACTGAAGAACGGCAATGAAACACCCGTCGGCGGAAGTGAATTTGTGACAACTGCAATGTTGAAAAAGGCCTGAATTCCTATCAATGCCGTAATGCCGACAGCTATAATGCTTCCCATTATGTCAGGCGCATTCATGGCTATTTTGATTCCCCTCCATATAAAGATGGTGAACAGCAGCATTACCGCCAAGGTTCCGACAAAGCCCAATTCTTCGGCCAGGATTGAGAAGATATAGTCATTAAAGGGCTCAGGTATATATAGGAATTTCTGCACACTTTGCCCGATCCCTCTGCCAAATATCCCTCCGGAACCTATTGCATAAAGCGACTGTACCGTCTGCCAGCCCGATCCCTGCAAATCGCTCCATGGGTCAATGAACGACTGGATCCTCTTGTTCATGTAATCCGTAAAGAATACGATAACGCCCAAACCGACAACTGCGGGTATGGCAACAACAAAGAAATGCCATATCCTGGCTCCACCGATGAATAGAACGATGAAAAAAACAGCGCAAATGATCATTGTGGCACTCAGATGAGATTCAAGCATAAGCAACGCCGCAATCACACCCAGCAGCGCCATATACGGGATGAAATCCCTCAGGAACCGTTTCATTGGTTCCCTCCTCTTTGAAATGCTCCATGCAAGGAACAGTATGATGGCCAGCTTCGTGAACTCAGACGGTTGGAAATGAACCGGCCCTACATATATCCATCTCCATGATCCATTGAGTTCCCTGCCAATGCCTGGAACCAATACTAATACAAGGGCAATTACGCTTCCTGCAAGAAACACGAATGAAAACTTTCCATATTTATGATAATCAATATTAGCTGCTACAAGCATAACTCCTATGCCGGCAATGGCATAAACAACCTCAGGTTTTATTATCCGGTAGATATCATTATATTGATATTGAGCCGTATACGCACTTGAACTGAAGACCATTACAAGTCCAAGAGACAGCATTACCAGAACCGTCATAAGCAACCAGAAATCAAAGGGTTTTCTATCCTTCATCAGATACCTCCGAGTGAACTATACTAGTGTTTTGTAACACTTCATTCCTGTATATTATTCGAAGTGTTACAAATACACCTCCTTGATGTTGTGGCCTGTAACATATTAAAGTTTTAAGTGTTACAGCCCACTAGTGTTAAATAAAACTGAACCTGAGTGTCACAAAACCTGCCAGACAAAGCACAAATGCAGCGAGCCAGAAAACCCTCACCACCTTGGTCTCCTTCCATCCGGAAAGCTCAAAATGGTGATGGATGGGTGCCATTTTAAACACCCTTTTCCTTGTCCGTTTGTAATATGCAACCTGTATGAATACAGAAAGGCTTTCAGCTGCATATACTCCACCGACCACCAGCAATATCCATGGCATCTTCATTATTACAGAAGCTGCACCGATAGCAGCCCCAAGGGCAAGTGATCCCGTATCACCCATGAAGACCTTTGCGGGATGAAGGTTGAAAGCGAGGAACCCCAAACACCCGCCTGCAATGATGGAGCAGAAGACCATCACGAAATCCCATTCAGTCCGGACCATGGCTACTATGCTGAAGAACAATGCCACTATGATGGTCACACCGGCGGCAAGTCCATCTACCCCGTCAGTCATGTTCACTGAATTAATGATAAGGTACATCACAATTGTTATGAATGGTATGAAAACCCACACAGGCAGCTTGATGACAGCGTCCAGACCCATAAAGGGTATGACCATGTCCGTACCAAGGGCTGGGTTATATGCCGTATAAAAGGCAAATGCCAATGAGACCAGCAGTATACCCAAGGTCTTTTGTTTTGGATTCAATCCGTCCTTGTGCTTCCTTACAACCTTTATGAAATCATCCACGAAACCAACAGCAGCAGCTCCGAGAGTGACAATGAGCATAGGAATAATTTCCGGGAACTCACTGCTGAAAAAAATCGATACTAATGTTAAAGGCACAAGAAATATCAGGCCTCCTATGGTTGGTATACCCATCTTTTTCAAATGTGTCGCAGGCCCGTCATCCCTCACCGTCTGTCCGAATTTCAACCTTCTCAGCATTGGAATTACAAGCGGTCCGGCCACCAGGGATAATATGAATGTTGCTGCGAATGCAATGACCTGCGCGGATGTAAAAACCCCCATTTTACAATATGCCTCCGTATTCTTTGAGCTTATCTGCAATTATCTCCATCTTCATTCCTCTTGAACCCTTGATGAGTATCACATCGTTCCTGAGAAGAACCTTTTCAAGATATTGTACTGCTTCCTCAACCGTATTGAAGTTTGCAGTACGTTCAGACGGGTAGCCTGCATCGGTTGCTCCCTTTGATATAAATCGGGCGTTAATCCCAACAGTTATGATAAGGTCAACCCCTTCTCCTGCTGCGAATTTTCCAACTCCGCGATGTGTTTCCTCTGTCCAGTCACCCAGCTCCAGCATATCACCAAGGACAGCGATTCTCCTGCCCCCGCCGTTCATACCGTTCAGCACCTTGATTGCAGCCTCCATAGACTGTGGGCTGGCATTATAAGAATCATTGATGATCCTGAAGCCTTCTGCAGATAAGATATCCATCCTCATTTTACCGGGAGTAAAAAGAGATATCCCATTTATTATGCTTTCCATGGGCACACCCAGTTCATATCCTGCCGCAATTGCCGCCAAAGCGTTATGTACATTATGAGCTCCTGGAACCTGCAATTGTACTGTATATTCCCTGTTGTCGATTGTAATATCAAAACTGGTCCCCAGTTCTCCCCTCGAATTGATATTTACCGCACGGTAATCTACGCCCTCATCCATTCCATAAAAGACAGTCCGGTTTTTAAGAAGTCCCTTGAGACCCCTCAACATGCTGTCATCACCGTTCAGCACAAGCAGGCCTCCTGACCTTAGGCCTTCAAGTATCTCCAGTTTTGCTCTGAGAATGTTCTGCTTCGATCCCAACTTCTCAATGTGTGAAAGCCCGATATTTGTTATTATGGCCACATCCGGCCGGATAATATCAGTCAGTCTGCTTATCTCCCCAACACCACTCATGCCCATCTCAAGGACGGCTGCCTGGTGTCCTTCGTTAAGGTTAAAAATGGTCAGAGGCACACCTATCTCATTGTTGAAGTTCCCCTCTGTTTTCAGAACATTATACTTTTGCTGCAGGACATCTGCCACCATGTCTTTTGTACTTGTCTTGCCGACACTACCCGTTATACCCACAAAGGGTATGTTAAACTTTTGGCGGTAGTATGCCGCTATATCACGGATAGCTTTTGATGTATCCTCCACTTTGATGATAACCTGTTCCGTCCCGCTATCCACTTTCGGCCTGTGGGTCAGTACCGCTGCAGCGCCGGTCTCGAAAGCCTGGTTTATGTAGTCATGGCCATCAAACCGTTCACCCTGGATCGGTATGAACAGGCATCCCGGGGTGATTTTTCTGGAATCTGTTGATATTCCGGCAATGACCGTTTCTCGGTATAATGCCCCGGAAATCAATTCCCCACCTGTAGCTTTTTCTATTTCTTCAATTTTCAAAAATTGCATCTCTATACTCCTCTTACTTTTGGAAGGATTCTTTCATCCAAAGAAGGATTCTTTTATCCAGGTTTATCAAATGCTGTCCAATATTTCCCTGACAACTTCCCGTTCATCAAAATGTATGGTCTTGTCCTTGAATGTCTGGTACGTTTCATGGCCTTTTCCTGCAAGAACTACCGCATCACCCTTTTGAGCATTGAGAAGGGCATATCTTATAGCTTCGCGACGGTCGACGATACATATGTATTTTCCATCCGTCAGTTTGATTCCTTCTTCTATATCACTTACGATTGCCTCAGGGTCTTCCGTGCGTGGGTTATCGGAGGTTATTATGGTATAATCCGCCAATTCTCCGGATATCCTTCCCATTATGGGTCGTTTTGTACGGTCCCTGTCACCGCCACATCCGAAAAGGCTCAAAACCCTTCCTGGTGTGTAATCCTTGACCGTGCTCAGAATATTTTCCAGGCTGTCCGGTGTGTGGGCATAGTCTATCATTACGACATAGTCCCTGCCGGTTTCAACCAGTTCTGCCCTTCCTGGTACCTGAACCTTGGCAAGCCCGTCTTTCACAGTATCAAAGGGTATTCCCTGTATTCCGCATACTCCTATAGCTGCCAGCGCATTGTAAACACTGAATTTGCCCGGTATATTCACGGTTATGTCGCCTATGAACCAGGGGGTTACAGCTGTGAATTCAACGCTCTGTGGGCGTTTGACTATGTTTTTGGCCATAATGTCGGCATCCCTGTCAATACCGAAGGTCATTACCGGGCAGGTTGCATTTTCTATTATCTTCACTGCAAATTCACTGTCTGCATTCACCAATCCCTTTTTACACATTTTAAAAAGCTTCATTTTGGCATTGAGGTAATCCTCCATCGAGGAGTGCTCCTTAGGTCCGATATGGTCCTTGGAGAAGTTGGTGAATACACCTGTATCGAAATCACAGCAGCTTACCCTGTGCAGTTGGAGGCCCTGTGAGGAAACCTCCATTACAGCACTTTGTACGCCATCATCATTCATTTCATCAAAAACTGATTGCAGATCGAGGGATTCAGGTGTGGTCCTGTCGGTGTATATAGCCCTGTCACCAATCTTGGTCCCGAGTGTCCCGACCACACCCACCTTTTGCATTGCAGTATCAAGGATGGATTTCACCATGAAAGTTGTTGTGGTTTTACCCTTTGTGCCTGTAATCCCGGTAAGATTGAATTTTCTTGACGGATGCTCATAGAAGGCATCCGATACGAATGCAAGTGCATATCGGGTATCATCTGTCCTTATGACCGGTGTTCCTTCCGGAACGTCAACATCCTTTTGGACAATAAACGCAGCAGCACCACTCTCCAGAGCCTGCGGCACGAATTTGTGGCCGTCTGTAGTGGTTCCGTCTATGCATACGAACAGGTAGCCTTCCCTGACTTTTCTGGAGTCGTAGGCTATTCCCTTTATGTTTACATCCAGTGTGCCCTTCGATTCAACTATCCCGAGTCCTTCAACAATATTTTTCAGCAGCATGTCAACCCTCCGCCATCTGTATTATTTACCGTTACCAACATAATAACATTATCTATTCTACATTATTAAGCTGCAAGAATTCAACCTCGACCACAGTACCCTTTGCTACCGAGGTTCCCGGTTCGCTTGACTGATTTACCACAGTGCCGTTGCCAGTGACCTTTATGTTCAGTCCAACCTTCTCAAGTGCCTCCTCAGCTTCTGAAAGAGTTTTGTTTGAAAGGTCGGGCACTGTTACGGCGACTTCCTGATCCGGCTTGTATGTATAGAGTATCACCACTGAGTCCTGAGGTATACTTGCATTCGGTTTCGGCATTTGTTCCACGACAGTGCTGGCAGTGTTCCCGTCACCTTCCACAATATATTTCAATCCACGTTCCTTGAGGGCTTTCACCGCTTCCTCAACGGTCTTTTTTCTCACCTCAGGCACGAACACTTCTTTTTTGATGCTCGCCAAATCCTCTTCGGTATACCTTTTCTCCACCTGAAGATAGTTCAGCACATCTTCTAGTATCTTGCCAGCGGTTGGCGCAGCAATGGCACCTCCCATGTATGACTCACCCTTTGGATCAAAAAGGACCACCAATACGCTGACCACTGGGTTGTCTGCCGGCGCGAACCCGCAGAAGGATGCTATCCTGACATCCTTGACAGTGGTCTGGGAGGTTCCTGTCTTTCCTGCTATCCTGTACCCCTTAACATAAGCATTGCCTCCTGTCGCATTCGGTGCAGAGACAACGCCCTCAAGAATATCCTTAATGGTTTCTGAAGTCTTTTTGGAAATTACCGTCCTTAAAACCTCAGGCTCATATTTTTCAACAATATTCCCTTCGGAATCGGTCAATTCCTTTACCAGCCTTGGTTTCATCAGGTTTCCATTGTTAATGATTGCAGTATAGCCGGTAATAAGCTGGATGGGGGTAATGGTGAACCGTTGACCGAAGGATGCAGCAGCCATGTCTATTTCCTTAGGCTTCTCCTGAAACAGGGATGCGCCCTCGCCATACAGGCCTATTCCCGTTTTTTCATAAAAACCGAATGCCTTCAGGTATTTGTAAAACCTGTTCACGCCGAGGCCCTGTGCCACCTTTACAAAAACAGGGTTGCATGAATTATAGACTGCCTCGCGGAAGGTTTCTGTTCCATGTTCCCTGCCTTTTCTCCAGCAGCTTATGGTCCAGCCTCCCACCTCAACAGGCAGGTCATTTGTTACTGTATCCGGGTTGACAACACCTTCTTCCAGTCCTGCGGCTGTTGTGAAGCTCTTGAATGTAGATCCCGGTTCATATGTATCGGATATGGCCTTGTTTCTCCAGACAGTTTTGTTCAGAAGCTTCACAGATTCGCTGGATGTCCCATCCCATGTCGCAGCATCCACTCCTTCAACACCTTCAGGAGCGGCAAAAGGCTGGTTCAGGTCGAAATCGGGCTTTGACACCATTGCCAGTATGTCACCGGTCCTTGGATCCATTACTATCACAACGCCACCCTGCTTTACCTTGTAATCGTCAATCGCCTTTTCAAGGGTTTTTGTGGCAAGGTATTGTATCGTTTCATCTATGGTCAATACTACATTCAGTCCATCCTCGGCATCTATCCTTTTTTCGGTGGACAGAGGCAGAGCTCTGCCCTTGGCATCAACTTCGCTTAGTATCTTTCCGGGAACACCCTTCAGATATTTTTCTTTAATGCTTTCGATACCGCTAAGGCCCTGATTGTCTGTTCCTGTAAAGCCTATGATATGTGATGCAAGATTCCCATTCGGGTAATATCGCTTTGCATCCTCATCTATATTGATTCCTGTGATTTTATTATCTTTCAGCCATTGCCTTACTTTATCCTCTGTTTCAAGATCGACTTTTTTCTTGATCACCACATATGCAGTGTCTTTTGTAATCTGCGAAAGCACCTTTTCGTAATCCATACCAAGTATGCCGGCAAGCCCTTCAGCGATATCTTCGGCAGGTAAGTCGCAATTTTTTATGTCATTGGGGCTGCAGGTTATTGTTCCGACCTGCACACTGATAGCAAGTTCTTTCCCATTCCTGTCATATATAGTTCCTCTTATAGGGCTTATGGTGCGTCTGCTGTTTTGCTGCAGAAAGGCTTTCTTCTGCAGCTCCTCGCCCTGTACGAATTGAATGAAGGCAATACGTACGACAAGTGCAGCTGCTGCCACTGAAAATAAAACAAGTAATACTAGAAGCCTCTTTTTGAAGTTGATCCCCGGAACCCCCATGTGTCACCCTCCTGATATTAAAAAAGGCGGTGGACTGTGCAAAAAACGAAATTTCACACCTATCCACAGCCCATGGTACTAAAGCTATAATCTTTCGCTATCTACCTGGTCAACAAGCTTGTTACACCTGCGGCACTCTCTTCAAGAAACCCTTTAAACAAGCTGATGCCGGAAGCTGCATCTTCTTTGCCTGTATCCATTACAATGGTATAGTCATTCCTTGGTACACTAATGTATACAATCTGACTTTTATCCGGATCCTGCATCCCCAACCTGGTTTCTGCAAGCAGCCTTAAATTATCAAGGTCTGTTTCCTTTTCAATCTGGAGACGCAAGAGAGCGTTCTTGTTTCTGATGTCTTCGTAGTCCTTTTGACTGTTGCTGATATTATAACTCATTTGTGTTATCATCGCAAACCTGAACATGACTAAAAGCGCTGCAGCCAGAATAATAATGAGCGTAAGTATAAATCTGGCTTTTTGTTTTCTGTTGTCTTTATATTGTTTTTTGGCCTTTAAGACCTGATTATCCTCATAAACATCATATACGAGTTTTTTAGCAGTTGAACCGTCGATGTAGCTGTAGCCCTTTTCTATCAATTGTATTCACCTCGACATCAATTTATACCGGGATTTCTTGAGACGTAGCCGTCAGTGCGCTTTGTAAAGTTTCGGCTGTAAGGATGATTAATCCGGAGGCTGGCATATGCCATGCCTCCGGGGAACATTAGTTGAAATCATTGGTGTATCCGGTAATTCTTCTTTGGTACTGTCTTTTCTGGTTTTTCATTAGTACGGTTTTTTGCTTTTCTTTTCTTTTGTACACTTACCTTGCTCTTCTTTGGTTTTTCTTTTCGTTTTTTCTTTTGTACCGTCTTCTTTTGTAACTTTTCTTTAGTAATTCCTCTTTTGTACTTTCTCTTTTGTGTACTTTCTCTTTTGTACTTTGTTAATTACCTTTTTCAAGGTCTTTAGTAAGTTGAGCCCTTTTTCTTTTGTAAGTTATCCTTCTTTTGTACTTTAACAACCTTTTCTTTAGTAAGTTGATTAGTAAATTTATTCCTAAACCTTTTCCGCCACCCTGAGCTTCGCACTTCTTGACCTTGGATTTCCTTCAAGCTCCGGTTCCGACGGAAGGATTGGTTTCCTGCTGATCACCTTCAGTTCTGGTACTTTTCCGCATATGCACACCGGAAAGCTTCTGGGGCATGTACAGGGTTTTTCCCTTGACTGAAATTCATTTTTCACTATCCTGTCTTCCAGTGAATGGAAGGTTATTATGCAAATCCTGCCCCCCGGCCTGAGTATTGAAACCGCATCGCCTACCACCTGCTGCAGGGCACCCAGTTCGTCATTCACAGCTATACGTAGTGCCTGGAATGTCCTTTTCGCCGGGTGTGGTCCATCGCGTCTTGCCGAACTGGGGATTGCTGCTTTAATAACATCTACAAGCTGCCATGTGGTTTCGATGGGCTTTTCTTTTCTTTCTCTCACAATGAATGCCGCTATCCTTGCCCACCAGTTCTCTTCGCCATAGTCCCTGATTATTCGCGCTATTTCGCGTTCATCGTATGTGTTCACTATACTTAAGGCATCCAGCTTTTGTGTCCTGTCCATCCTCATATCCAGAGGTGCGTCCTTTTGATAGCTGAAGCCTCTTTCCGCTTCGTCAAGCTGGTGTGAGGAAACCCCCAGGTCCAGCAGTATGCCGTCCACCCCATCCAGTCCAACCTTGTTGCAAATCGTCTTTATTTCCCTGAAGTTGCCTTTATGTGTAATGAACCGGGCTTGTCCACCTATATCGGCCAACCTTTTTGCCGATGTCTCAAGTGCAAAATCATCCTGGTCTATTCCCAACAGCAGACCGTCTTTGCCCAATCTTGTGTATATTTCCGAAGAGTGTCCGGCACCCCCCGAGCGTACCGTCTATATATATCCCATTTTCTTTTATATTCAGGTTTTCAATACATTCATCAAGTAGTACGGATTTGTGTTCGAATTCCATTTTATCCACCTCAGATCCCGTACATTTCCATCTTTTTGGCTATGTTGTCCGGCCTCAGGGTCTCATCTGCATTTACAGCTTCCCACCTGGCCTTGTCCCATATTTCCGCTCTTGCTGATACCCCGATTACATAAATATCTTTTTCAAGGCCAGCATATTCCCTCAGGTTTTGTGGTACCAGTATTCTTCCCTGTTTATCCGTTTCACACTCTATGGCCCCTGAATAAAAGAATCTTGCATATGCCCTGGCTTCCTTGTCCGATGTGGGTAACTGTGAGAGCTTTGCATCGAACTTGTCCCATTCGGTTTTAGAATAAGCTGAAAGACACCCATCCAAACCTTTGGTCAGGATGAATTTCTCACCGAGGTCTTCCCTGAATCTAAAAGGGACTATAACCCTTCCCTTGGGATCTACCGTGTGTTGAAATTCACCATAGAGCAATTATTTCACCTCATATCTCAGGTTGTTTTCACCACTTCTCTCCACTTCCTACCACTTGCAACCATTTTATTGCATATTTATGAAAATTACAAGTGTTTTTCGAAATAATTTTTAATGTTTTTCTTATTAATATCAAACCAAAAAAAAAGATAGGACAAAACGTCCTACCTTTTTTCTGGTTTGTTTCTTTTTTCTTATTTAGAAATTTGATATATCAGACGTGAACAACAGTAAAAACATGCTACTGGCTGCTGTTAAATATAGCCCGTTTCCTGCGCATGGACACACTTAAGAGTATGCCTGCGGACATATAATTTGTTATAAGCGCGCTGCCACCCTGGCTCATGAAAGGCAAAGGAATGCCGGTAACCGGCAATACCCCTATGCTCATTCCTATATTCTCAATAAAGTGAAATGCTAAAATGGCAGTTATACCAACTACTATAAACTTCCCATATTCATCTCTTGAATTTCTTGCAATATAAAGACATCTGAAAAGGATGAAAAATACAAGCAACAGTACGACCATACAGCCAATGAAGCCCAGTTCCTCTCCTACAACGGAAAATATAAAGTCATTCTGTTTGAATGGGACACTGTTCTGGGTCTGGATTCCCTGAAAAAGACCATGACCTGTTATCTGGCCTGAGCCAATGGTCATTTTTGACCTGTGTACCTGCAGACCTTTGCCCAAAAGATCCGACTCAGGATTCAGGAATGACAATATCCTATCTTTGATATGCGGGTATTTGGGCAGTACGAAAAGCCAAATCAAAGGAGTCGATGCCGTAAATGCACCTATTGCAATCACAAAGTACCTGTAAGGTATGCCATATACAAAAAGCATCACTATGAATGAAAACACTATTACCATAGTAGTGCCTACATCCCTCTGCAGCAGTATAAGTGTAATGAGGATCAGGAAATATATTATCAGCTTTAAGGTGTTCTTAGCTTTGTCCTGCCCTTCCTTGAGCCTTTCAAAAAAAACAGGGATCACTACAACAAGCGCGACCTTCGATAGCTCTGAAGGTTGGAACTGCCCTATAACAGGCAATACAAGCCAACTTTTGGCTCCATTGGTTTCTTTTCCTATGAATAGTACCAATACAAGCAGAATTACACTTACGATATAGAGTACTATCCCCAATGTCTTGAAGTCCTTATAGTCAATAGTGCTTAAAACAAGCGCTATGACAATACCCGCTACAAGGCAGGCCAACTGCTTGAACCATAACGCCCAAGCCGTAGGTGTTCCTTCCACGACATTTTCAGGATTGATCCATTGCATGATGGGTGGCTTGATTCCAAGGGCACTCATCAGTACTGTGATTCCAATCATAGAAAGGACCAGTATCGATATGAACAATGGAAAATCAAACTGCTTTATGAAGTTGGTCCCTTTGGTCTTCTCAACATAATACATTTTTATGGCTCTTCCTATTTATCTTCCTGTGTATCTTCCTTTTTATCATCTTTTTCAGGAGATTCTTCATACACTTCTTCAGACTGTCCAGACCCCTCGGAATGTTCCACTGTTTCTTCGGAATGTTCCACCGTTTCTTTGGAATGTCCCACTGTTTCATTAGAATGTTCCATGGACTCTTCCTTTATCTTTGACAAAAGCTCCGAATATACGCTTTGAGAAGCGCCTTCGGATGCGGCAGCAACACTTGCTTCCAATTCTGCTTCAGCAGCTTTGGCTTTTGTCCTCTTTCTAATTATGACAAACAGCACTATAAAAACAATGGCAAATAATGCGGCAAGAACCTGTGATATCCTCAAGCCTGACGCACCGAGCATCAGGCTGTCCGTCCTGAGGCCCTCAATAAAGAACCTGCCCACTCCATAAGCCACCATGTACAGGCATAGCACTTCCCCATCCTTCTTCTTCCTGTTTCTGAACCAAATGAGGAAAAAGAAAACCGCAAAATCCCAGAGAGACTCATAAAGGAAAGTAGGGTGCGCTCCCCAGGCGCTGAGATCCAAACCGGTCAGATATTGGTTAATGATATCGCCGTTCATCCTCCAAGGCAAGTTGGTTGGTACTCCAAAAGCCTCCTGGTTGAAGAAATTGCCCCAACGGCCAATTCCCTGTGCCATGGCTACATATGGGACACCAAAATCCAGAAGCTTAAAAGGATTTATTTTCTTATACCGGCAATAGATATATGCCGTTATCATACCTGCAATCAACCCGCCATAAATCGCCAGGCCGCCTTTTCTTGTATTGAGTATATCCATTGGATTATCTCTGAACAGTTCCCATGTGAATATGACATAGAAAAGCCTGGCTCCGACAATTGCAGCCGGTGCTGCAAACAGGATCATATCGAGTATGTTGTCCGGCTCCAGTCCGAATTTCCTGCTGTTTTTGACACCTAGCAGAACCGCCAGCATAAAGCCAAGGGCGATTATCACACCATACCAGTAAATACTGAAGCCGTCTATCCCGAACAGATTCTCTACAGCTTCCCGCCTGATGGATAACTTTAAATCCCAAAGTCCTGGAAACTCAACCATAGTTATATTTTCCCCCTCACAAAGGTTTAATTACCGATAAAGCAAGGTTATCAGGGTTGAAATGCCGTCTGAATACCTCGTCTATATATTCAAAGGTTATTTTATCATAAACATCGGAATAATCAAACATATTGACTCCCTTGAAAAACACTGAAATGAAAGTATGGGAAATCCTCTCCGGAGAATTGAAACGCCTCATGAACCTTCCCTTCAATGCCTTCCTTACCCTGGTACAGGCTTCCCTGTCCAGACCGTCCCTTTTTACCGATTCGACCAATGCAAGGAATTCGTCCCGTACCCGTACCGGATCGGTAGATTCGCCTCCAAACATTGAAAAGGCGTAATTTCTCTCATTTGTATAATCCCATTCAAACGAAGAGTTGATAAGGCCTTCATTATACATCCGGTTGTAAAATTCAGAGCTCCTCCCCATTAGCATATCCAATAGTATCCTTACTGCGACTTCCTGTTTAAGTGTCTCAATTCCTTCAGTTGCCAGACTGTTATCCTTGTATCCCATATTGAACATGGGCATTGAAACAGACAGAGCCTGCTCGGCATAATTACCTGCCAGTATCTCAGGTTCTTCAGGAAATATCCTTTTTATTTCCGGTATTTCAGCCACGTCCCTTATGCCTGCCTCAACCATTTCAAATACCTTTTCAGGGTCAACATCACCAACGACAAGAATAGCCATGTTTGAAGGATGGTAGAAGGTGTTGTAGCATTTGTACAGCACATCCCTGTCTATCTTCGAAATGCTTTCCAAAGACCCTGCTATGTCTATACGGACAGGAGTGTTTACATAGAAAGCCTTCAGAAGATTGAAATATGCCCTCCAACCCGGATCATCCTGATACATGCTGATTTCCTGGCCAATGATCCCCTTCTCCTTTTCAACACTCTCTTCAGTTATCCATGGATTCTGGACATAATCTGTCAGCAGCTTGAAATTTTCCTCAAATCCGTCAGTACATGAAAAAAGGTAAACGGTCTGGTTAAAGCTGGTATATGCATTTGGACTTGATCCCAGCTTCGAGAATTTATCCATTACGCTTCCATCCTTCTGTTCAAACAGCTTATGCTCGAGGAAATGTGCAACTCCATCAGGCACCCTTGTGGGATTGGACTCTCCCGGTATTACAAATTCATTGTCTATGGACCCGTAATGGGTGGAAAATGTGGCATATTTCTTTGAATAGCCTTTTTTAGGTATGACGAAGGCCTTAAGGCCGCTTTTATGCCTGTAGCCATACAGTATTTCATTCACGCTTTTATATTCAATCTTTTCAATATCCATCATCTATACTCCTTCCACCGATGTGAGGAAATACACTGTGTCCAGAACGATTTTGGGTGCTATTGCCACAATATCATCCCGTCCAACCTTCTTCACCTTCTCGATCAATGTCTCAAAGCTGTCGTCAGTACCGGCCACCTCCTGTCCCAGATTGAAGTCCACTATCTGCATCTGGCCGTCCCTGAGTGATTTCAGCCCCGTTTCTATAGTCTTGATAGTTGAGTCGAATTCCTGATCGGATATTTTACCATTCCTTATATCCTCCAATTGTTGAAGGACGATTTCTTTTGCCTTTTCCTTGTTCGCAATTTCGATTCCGCTGCTTACCACCATTAAACCTTTGTATTTTTCCATCCTTGAATATGCATAATACGCAAGGCTCGCCTTTTCCCGGACATTCTGGAATAATTTCGAATGCATACCACCGCCAAGTATGCCGTTATATACCATTAGCGTGTAATAATCCTGGCTGTCTGCCGATATATTGGTCCTGAAGCCCAGGGAAAGCTTTCCCTGTGAAATATTCAACTTCTCGGTTATTTCAGAAACCGAAGCCACGTCCCTCTCAACTTTGTTTTTAAGGATTGTCTTGATTTCTCCCCGCTCCATGGTTGAAAGTCTGGCGACTACCTTCATGATCCTGTCCTCATCCATATCGCCGGTGATATACACTTTTGCCGGATATGTTGCAAGAACCTGCCTGAAATGACTCAACAGTTCCTGGGGTGTTATTCTTTCCAGGTCTTCCACAATTCCATATTCATAGATGCCGTAGGGTTCATTCCGGCACATTTCGTCAAAGCATCTTTCAAGGCTGTATTGCATTTTGTCATTCACCCTGTTGCCGATGAGTTTTTTTAAATTGTCTTTTTCAAGATCGACATATTCCTTTAGAAAGCAACCATCCTTCAGAAGGGGCTGACTCATTATCTCAAACAAAAGATCGGATGCATTCTCGAACTGCCTTGATCCGGTTCCAGCATATTTATCCGACAGGAACTCGGTATAAAACTGTATTATCTGGATCTCACCTTTTTTTGAAACATCGCAGTCAAAGCTTGAGCCATAAAGCTCCTCCAGCCTCATTGCAATGTCACGGAATGTCGGGTGCCCCGAGCTTCCCCTCCGCAAGACTGCCGGCAGCAATGCATTCTTCGTAACATTTTCCCTTGTCAGATTGTCCAGGAAATAGATATTGATGCTGTTGGTCTTGAATTTTTCTGTCTTTATCCAGAAGATATCTATCCCATTGAAGGATGCAACTTTATATGCTATTTCTTCAACCTGCTTTTCTTTTATGGCTTCCAATTCGTTACCTCCTTGTCCAATTGGCCAAATAAGCATTAAGCGCCTATTCTTCTAATTTTTGTTCTACAACACATAGTATTGATTCTACACCCTATAATATTCAATATTATATATCAATGGATCCTTTTGGAGAAGTGCAGAAAAGGCCATTTATCCCATGCCAGGTAAAAATATGTTGTAACTGCGAGCTTTCGGTTATAATATAGGGTATATATAAAAAAAGTGTCATTTGGGGGCTTGCTCTGATGTTTTTTGTTACAACAGTAGAGCAGTCGGATCTTTTGATTTCCGTCTGCTTCTCGTTTTTACTTGTTTCAGCCGCATTATGGTTTCGCAATGCTTCGACCTTCTCGAGGCTGTTGGGGATCTCTTTTGTCAGTCCGCTAATGCTGTCTTCAGCTGCATTCCTGGCACAGAAGAAGATTGTTTCAGTTTCATTGCTGGCTTTGTCGGAAACATCACTTTTGTTCCTTATACTGGTGGTCATCATCATAAAGCCCAAAAAGAATCAATTCAAGCTTTATGCCGTCTTATTCCCCCTGTTTTCGCTTTTACTCATTTTCTCATGCCACAGCCTTGTCTTCCTGCAATATTTTTTATCAGAATATCAGAATCCACTTATTGTAATTCTAGTTGTACTTGCTGCCCTGCTTTATTTCCTCCGAAACGAAAAAGCGTTGAAGGGCCTTTTGTTTTGGGCTGTATTACTAGCCGCTGTGGGTAGCCATCCTGTAGGGATGCTTTATAGAAATGATTTATTCACTTATTCTCTGCTTGCCCTTAAGCTATCTTCCTTTATACTTTTTGCTGTATATCTTCACGATGAATACATGAAAGACATGTTGTCCCGCGTGGATGATGCAAACAAAAAGCAGTCGGTCATCGAACGTTCAATAGATTATGAAGTAAAAAAGAGGATAATGGAAATTGAGCGCGTTAATGAAAGCCTTCTTAAAAAGACCAAGACAGATGCAATGACAAAATTGCTGAACAAGGTTGCGATTTATGATGCAATTGAAAACCAGATAGTCAGCCGGCCAAAAATGGAATTCACAATTCTTTTGTTTGATATAGACAATTTTAAAAACATAAACGATACCATGGGTCACCTTATGGGAGACAAATGTATTAAAACCGTTGCACTGCTTACAAAAAAAAGCTTCAGGGACTTTGACATCATTGGAAGGTATGGAGGAGATGAATTTTTGGTCCTTTTACCGGGAACCACTGTCACGAATGCTATTCAGGTGGCAGAACGCTTCAGGAAAAAAATCGAAGAACAAACAAATCCGAAGGTAACCATATCAATGGGAATTGCAGCATATCCCGAATGCGGTCTGACTATCAAGGAACTTTTTGAGGTTGCTGATGAAGGTCTTTACAGATCCAAGGAAAAGGGCCGTAATTCTGTTTCATTCATGGCCATATATTAGCATGATCATTAATTAACATAGCCATATATTATTCGGCTTGTCCCTAACCCCCGCCCCTCTCTATCAGCCATGGCATGGGCTTATACGTGCTGACTCCCATGAATTTTTCAGTTACCTGCCCTCCGTCTGTTATTGTGACCCATGATTTCACCTTCATTCCATCCATACCTTCGAGCAATACCCTTTCAATCCCTGTTGCAAGGCCGTTGTTGTATTTGTAGGTCTTTGATGCTTTAGTGGTTCCTATTACCTGATGCCTCCACTCTACCAAAGGTGCGTTAGTTCTGCCATAAATGGCGATATACAGCACATTGTCAATGCCCTGTGCCCAAATCATCAATGGTTCACCGCTGTCATTCCTGAACTTCATATCCTTGATGCCGTATGATACGGTCGCATCCTGACCGTATGGCACATATGGCACAGGCATGGTGTGGTTGTACCTTTCGACTATTTCCAGATTACTCAGGACAGCCGTGTTATAAAGAGTGGATGCGATTTTACACACCCCGCCGCCAATTGTCTTTATGAGTTCTCCATTAGCATAAGTTGGCCCCCACCGGAATCCTCTTTCTGCTGTATACGGACCTATTGATTGGTTCTGTGAAAATACTGCCCCTGGCTCGATGAGGATACCGCATAGCATTTCCGCTGCAAGATGGACATTATATTCTTCTCCCGGCAGGGGATCATGAAGGACAGTCCTGTATGCAGCCTTCAAAACATTTACCGGATTCGCTTCCAAAGCAGTCTGAAACTTCTCATTCAAAGTCCAGGGTACTTCTTTATACGGGCCAGATACTGCCGGTTTTCTGTCCTGATATTCCGCTGCAGAAATCATCTCCAGGTATTCTTCCTGATCGCCTGATGCCGGCTCAACAGCCCATGTATTGCCTTCTGCCGCATTGCCCAATTGCGGCGGCACAAGGGTCAGCGACAGAATTGCCATAACGGCCGCGATTGCTTTGACTTGCATATCAATAAACCTCCACATATCTTATCAGGATCAGGACTTGCTGAAAGAACAAGCTCTAATTAGGGCTTGCTGAACTATACAAAAATGTCTAATCATAGCACTTACAGGACATTTTTGTATCGTTCAGGTGCAAGCATTTCTTACAATAGCATTGATAATGCTTGCACCTGATTCGGCATAACCATTAGGAACTTCGCTGTTATGCCGGTTCAGCCGCCGATAATTATGGGCTGGTGAACTCAAAAGCATCTGTATTGCCAGACTTTTGAGTTCACTTGAAGGCTGTGCTTTCACTGAACGGATAAATACTTATCCGTTCAGCAGCCCCTAATTATTATCCTCAATAGTCAGGAATATAACCTCAGATTTACGCGAAAAAAGAAGGTGTACTAAAAATGGATTATCCGGCATATTTTCTTTGTGAATGCCCGAAGGGAGCCTTTGTGTTTGTGAACAAGAAAACAGGAGGTGGCAGGAGGATGGTATTTTTACTAGCACTATTCGGAATGGTTTGTTGGGGCATTGCACCAATTTTCGCCAAAATCGGGTTAAAGAATGTTGACCCTCTGGCTGGGTTGATGCTGCGAACAATATTCGCTTCAAGCATAGTTTGTGTTTGGCTTATCGGCAGTGGGAGCTTCTCGAAGGTTTCAAGCATCCCGGCCAATTCCTGGATCCTTATAGCTGTAGAAGCTCTTCTGGCTACACTTATAGGTGACCTGGCCTATTATTATGCAATAAAAAAGGGGGATGTCTCGCTGGTCACCATAATAATGTCCAGTTCCCCCTTGATAACCATATTATGTGCAGTACTCTTCCTGGGTGAAAAATTAACGTTGATAAGGGCGATAGGCGCCTGCTTTGTAATGCTTGGAATCATACTGGTGATATGATTCCAGACCCGATTTCGCTATAGTCCAGACAATCACTCGTATCTCAGTGATTCTATCGGGTCCAGGTCGGCAGCCCTTTTTGCAGGATATACGCCGAATATCAGTCCCAGCGCGACAGAGCCCGTAAAGGCCAGTATTATAACCTTGATATCCACCATTGGCGGTATCTTGATTATCGAAGCTATGACGTTGCCAGCGATTACACCAAGTAATATTCCCACAATGCCGCTCAGTCCCGTCATAATAATAGATTCTGTAATGAATTGAAATATTATGTCTCTTTTTTGGGCGCCGAGGGCCTTCCTTATGCCAATCTCCCTTATCCTCTCGGTAACGGATACAAGCAATATATTAACAATGCCAATGCCCCCTACAATCAGAGTTATTATAGCAATTACCAGCAGTACCGAAGATATGACCGACAGCACGTCTCCTATGGCCTTTTGCATATCTGCAGAGTTCTGAGCCATGTAGATGTCTTCTTTCCCATGTTTCAGCTCAAGTGCTTTGACAATCCTGCTTCCGACCTCTCTCAAACTTTCCTTCTCCAATACTGAAACGGAGATGGTTTCAAGCCTGACTCCATTGGGATACATGGATTGAACGGTGGTCACCGGCAGGTAGATCATCGCAGGTATGTTCTCATTGCTCATCACGGCTCCGAAAAGATCGTCGCCACTCTCCTTCACGCCGATAATCTTTAGGTTTAACGAACTTCCGGAAGAAGTCCTGAGTGATAACATCTTCCCTATGACGCTATCATTATAGGGAAAATATTTTTCTACAAAGTTTTCATCCACAATGACTACCTTGGATTTCGCATCAACGTCAAAGTCACTGATGAATCTTCCTTCTGCCATATCTATCAGGTCAAAGTTCCTGTATTGTGATGACACGCCAAATACGATAGCGTCCCTGGTCTTGTTTTCGATCCTGACAGTTCCTGACCGCTGAATGACCGTAGCTATGTTCTTGATCTCCGGTGCCGCTTTCTTGACCGTCTCCATATCGTCAAGTGTCAGCCATTCCTGCTGGCTCACAGTATTGGTTTTATATGATATTGAGATGGTATTGGCACCTATCTTCTCAAACTGGCTGTTCATATAGGATTCAGCCGCACTTCCGATAGCCATTATGGTAATTACGGAAAATACGCCCATAACTATTCCAACCATGGTAAGAATGGATCTGAGTTTATTTGATTTAAGGCTGTCAAATGCCTGCTTGAAGCTTTCAGCAAAATTCATCCGTCCTACCTCACTTTGTTCCTTCTTCTGATATCTTCACCTTGACGCCATCCTTAAATGAAGGCTGGTGTTCAAGTATCAGGACATCACCTTCGCTTAGTCCTTCAAGCACCTCGACACTCATGTCGGAGTTGATGCCGGTTTCGATTTGCTTTTCCACCATGGTATTTGTTTCAGTATTCACTATGAATACCTTTTTGTTTCCATCCTTATCATAGGTGATTGCTTCCATTGGAATTATAATGACGTCTTTTTTATCCACTGTGTATATGTCACAGGTCACATTCAGGCCGGGTTTCAGATTACCCACCACATTATCGATGGATACGATTATCTCTACAACAGTCTCATTTCCTGAGGTAGTAGCATTTGTAAAGGCAGACGGCGAAACCGACATGATCCTGCCCGTCACTTCTTCACTGTCATCTATTGCATCTCCGGTAATCCTGACGTTTTGACCAGCCATAACGCTTTTTGAATCATATTCCTTGACATACGCTTTTACCTGGAGTCTGTCTGGGTCTATAACCTTGTAAGCAGGCTGCATTGCAGATGTAAAGGCACCCTTTTCCACATTGATTGCAGCCACGATTCCATCCATGGGGCTCATCATGCTTTCTTCGATACTATTGATCTGCTTTTCCAATTCATTTATGGAAATCTCAATTATCCTGAGGTTCTCTTCAGCTGTCAGCCTGGTGATCCTCCTGCTGTCCATTGCTGCTTCATATGAATTCCTTGCATTATTGTATGCGGCTTCGGCAGTCTTCATCGAGTCCTCGGACATCTCAATCTGCTCTTTGGTAATTGCACCGGCTAAATATTTATCCTTGTTTTCTTCATATGTCTCAAAGCTGTCTTCATAAGCCCTCTTTGCCGAGTCAACGGCTGATTCAGCACTTTTCACGCTTACATCAGAGGCACTTGAATCCAGAGATATTTCCTGTATGGACTTGTTTACCATCAGCTTTTTAAGTTCAGCCTTCAGCGAATCGGTATCAAGATCGAGTACTTTCTGACCTCTGGTGACCTTTTGCCCTTCGACCGTCAGTATTTCCCTCACCTTAAGCGTACTGTCGAAATAGATTTCCGCCTTCTCCTTGTCTTCAATGATACCGTTTGCCGATACATAGGAAGATATTTCACCCTTTACGACAGTCTCTACTTCTACTGAATATGCATTCCCGCCAAATCCCGATGATGCTCCTGTGCTTTTAAGTATGGCCAGTATAACAAACCCCGCTATAGCTACAGTTATTATCAAACCGATTATCAGTTTCTTTTTCATATTTCCTCCCATGCCTCAGGTGAGCCAATCAAATGCCACCCCAATTATATTACATAAGCTTTCCCAAAGCCAGTTCACCAGTTCCTGCAATAGCAAGACCTATTATAAAGAACACTGCCACAAAGATGTAGCAGACATATTTTTTTCTGAATTTGCTGACTGTCGCCAATCCTATGGCCATGACCACATACTGCCAGATGGAGAATACATCCAGCCCTTTCATGATACCAAATAAGAAGGTTCCCTTCATATCACTTCCCAAAAGGTTTGCAAAGCTTGTCAGGGGAATGTCTATATAGAGGCTTCCGGTAAAAAAAGATATGATAAGGACCAGCAGGAGATAAAGTGCATAAATCACATGTGAATAACCGATCACCGATAGATAGTGCTTGAACCTGCCTTCTCCACCACCGATTTTAATGACTGCAAAGAAAATCAATGTTATCACCAGCCACATTAAAAGAGAACTTATCGGCAATGAGGCCAAGCCCCATACCAGGCCTTGCTGTACGGATTTCTCCAGCATTTCAGGCGTCATTGCATTTCCGCTAAGCGACTCGAGATAACCTGATTGTGCTGAATAAGATTGTATAAGCGAATCCTTAAACAAAGAAAGCCTCAGCGAATACACAACGATAATTTGTAAGGCTATCAGAAAAAGGGGAAATAATATCCTTGGCTTTTCTGCAAGGTCCGCCATTACCCTACCAGGTGATATGACTATTCCGGTAACCCTTTCAAAAAAGTTCATCCTATTCACTTTGATTTCTGTTTCAACAGCCTCGATTTCCATATGAGACATCAACAACCCGACCTTTCCATTATATTCTGATCAACTTTATCATCTAATGAACCTGTTCGCTTGTTTCAGTATCAGTTCTCATCCTGATTGAATCCCTGGCATCTATAGGATTCTCAATGGCCTGGTCGGTTGTGAGACGTCCATCCCTGAATTTGACCATCCTCTTCGTATGTAAGGAAATATCCGCTTCATGAGTTACAAGGATAATAGTGGCTCCCTCCCTGTTCAGGTTTTGAAAAACAGCCATTATTTCCTCTCCCGATGCAGTATCAAGATTCCCTGTGGGTTCATCGGCCAGAATGATTGCCGGGGTGTTCACCAGTGCTCTGGCTATGGCAACCCTCTGTTTCTGCCCGCCCGACATCTCATTGGGCTTATGATGCATCCTGTCTGCCAGGCTTACCCTTTCAAGAGCTTCAATTGCCTTCTTCCTTCTTTCCTTTCTCCCATAACCTGCATAGATCATGGGAAGCTCAACATTCTGTACCGCAGTCATTCGCGGGAGCAGGTTGAAGGACTGAAAAACAAAGCCGATTTTAAGGTTCCTTATCCTTGCCAGTTCAAAATCGTCCAGGCTGGCAATATTGACTCCATCCAGGATATATTCCCCCGCTGTGGCTCTGTCAAGGCAGCCTATTATGTTCATCAATGTAGATTTACCCGAGCCGGACGGTCCCATGATGGATACGAATTCACCCTTTAAAATGTCCAGGTCGACATTTCTTAGTGCCTCCACTTCAATCTTGCCGGTCCTGTATATTTTGCCGGTATTCTTCATACTGATGATTATCGTTTCTTCCATGTACCCTCCAAGTACCCTGTGTGTTATACTGCATGAACCCGGTTTGCTATATAATTATACGCACAAGGTATCACTTATGTCTTGAATAAACAACAACACTTACTTTTAAAATATTCCGTTCCAGCTCATTCATTAATGCCGAAATACTCCTTTGTTTCTGCTATATCGCTGTTTATCTGTTCAATCAGTTCTTCACTGCTTTTGAATTTCTTTTCGCCACGCAGTTTTGATATAAAGAATACTTCTATGTTCCTGTTGTATATATCTTGGTTAAAGTTGATTATATGTGTTTCAACCCTTACACTGCTGACATCACCGAAAGTAGGATTCATACCGACGTTGGTGATGCTGGGATAAAACTCGCCGTCAAGCAATGTCCTTGTAATATAGACTCCATTCTGCGGCAGTATGAGATAATCCTCCGGATGAAGGTTGGCTGTAGGGAAACCTATCTTGCTGCCTACCTGCCTTCCATTCTGGACTTCCCCTGTTATTGAATGATGCCTGCCCAGCAGCTTGAAGACCTTCTCCATATCACCCTTTGCAACGCAATCTCTTATCAGGGTGCTGCTTACAATTGTATTATCTATTTTTATAGGTGAGATGATAATGACCTTCATGTTGAATTGCTTCCCAATTTCTGAAAGCATATCAACATTGCCCTGTCCCTTGTAACCGAACCTGTAATCAAAGCCTGCTACAGCCAGTCTTGCCTTCAATTTGTCCACCAGTACATCCTTTATGAAATTTTCCGGCTTCATATGAGAAAAATATTCGTCAAACTCTTCGAAATACAGATACTTCAGTGGGGTTTCACCCAGAAGCTGCGTCTTTTTATTCACTGTAGTCAGCAGTGGGGTAAAAAGCTTTTTTCTCAATATATTTTCAGGATGCTTGGTGAATGTATAAAGAAGTGAATCATACCTGTTAAGCCTCGATTCGCTTATCAGTGTATTTATGAGTGCCATATGCCCGACATGCAGACCGTCAAAATTTCCAAGTCCTACGCCGGTAGGTCCTTTAATGTTTATATCATTATTCTTGCTATATATAACTTCCATCTCAGTACGCCCCCACAAAACAACTCAGAATATCTTTTTGGATTTAAGCTCCAACCTGTCTTCCGTCCCTGAAAGTTCTCCAAGGGCAAGAAATCTTTCACTCTCGTTGTATACCCGGACATATCCTGATCCTAAACCCGGGCAGCCATTTATGACGACCCTTACTCCGTTCAGCAGCTTCTTTTCATCTGCCGCATTGAGAGTTATCGCCTGGAATCCTTCAAACACAGTGTCGGCTTCAGCCATTATACTGCCTATCTGTCCCGACGCAGCCATTTCATTGATTTCTTCAAGGGTCAGGGCTGATTCCAGTCCGAATGCACCAGCCTTCTTTCTCAGCAGAAAGGACATATGTCCCCCACATCCAAGCTTGTCTCCTATATCAGCACACAATGTCCTGATATAGGTTCCTTTCGAACAGTGAACATCCAGCAGAACCCTGACCTCGCTGTCCCGGTCAATTTTGATTATATCAATTGAATAAATCTCAAGTTCCCTGGGCTTTCTCTCAATCTCAGTACCTTCCCTCGCAAGCTCATAAAGCTTCCTGCCATCCACCTTGATTGCCGAGTACATCGGTGGCAGTTGCATATACCTGCCTTTGAAGGATAATATGGCTTCGGTGATTTCACTGTCGGTGGATATGATCTCTGTGCAAGAGATGACAGTCCCGCTGGAATCCTGCGTATCTGTGGCAGATCCCAACGTCAGTTCTGCCCTGTACAGCTTGTCCTTGTCCATCATGTATTCTATGGCTTTTGTTGCTTTTCCCACACAAACAGGAAGCACGCCGGTCGCCATGGGATCAAGTGTCCCGGTATGGCCTATCTTTTTTGTTTTCAGGACTCCCCTGAGCCATGAGACTACATCAAATGAGGTCATACCGGGTGGTTTCAGTATATTTAGTATTCCATCCATAATTTTTACAATACTTCCCTTATATCTTTAAGCAGTTTCTCTTTGGCTTCTTCAAGAGTACTTTGAATAGTATATCCCGCAGCCTTTTTGTGCCCCCCGCCCTTATACAGGCTGGCGATTGCAGAAACATCCACAACTCCGGCCGCCCTCAGGTTGACCTTTATCTCACCGTCATCCCTCTGTCTGATCATCGCTGCTACTTCTACTCCATTGATATTTCTTGCTATATTCACCAAACCGTCGCTATCCTCATCAATTGCTCCCGATTTTTCCATTTCCTCATTGGTTATTGATATTATGGCAATCTTTCCATTGTCCATAATTTCAAGCGATTCTATGGCTACCCCCGTCAGCTTGATTTTCCCAAGCGTTGTGGAGTTGAAAATGCGTTGAGATATATCTGCCACATCAATACCTCGATTTACAAGGTCGGATGTTATCTGATGGGTCAGTGCTGTTGTGTTGCTGAACCTGAAGCCACCTGTATCGGTGGCAATGGCCACATAAAGACATGCTGCCATTTCTTTCGATATATCCAGACCCATCATCTGTATCAGTTGGTAAATTATTTCTCCTACTGCTGAGGCTCCGATGTCGACAAAATTGTGGAACGCAAACTCTGAGTTGGTATTATGATGGTCGATATTTATGGTGATCCTGCCATCATTGAATATCTCAAGCCTGCGTCCCAGCCTGCCTGTATCACCACAATCCAAAGCGACTACAGTGTCATAATGGTCTGCACTTTTTCTGTATACCTCTGCAAGCTCTTTACCCGGAAGGAAGGAATAAATAAATGGAACGTCCTCCTCAAGGAACACCTTTACCTTCCTCTGTCCATTCGAAAGAGCTATTGCAAGAGCGAGGGATGATCCTATAGCGTCTCCGTCAGCTGATACATGGGGCATTATTGCTATGCTTTTTGCCCCTTCAAGGGCGGAAGCTATCTGGTTAAGTATCTTTGCCATAAACTAACCTTTTTCCCCTCATGTTACTATCAGTTTTCATTACCTGATTTTATAAATTTTCATTACCTGATTTTATAAATTTTCATTACCTGATTTTATAAATTTTCATTACCTGATTTTACTCAGGTTTCATTTCCTGGTTCTGTTCTTCCTTCATTTCCGATTCATGGCTGTCTTTCATTGTATCAATAATCAGCTTACTTATATAAGCACCATGCTCTATCGAATTATCAATTTCAAAATGCATCTCGGGAGTATATCGAAGCTGCATCCTATGCCCCACCTCACGTCTGATGAAACCTGAAGCACTTTTCAAAGCTTCCAAAGCGTGGTCCTTTTCTTCCTGACTCCCATAGACGCTGACAAATACCTTTGCGTGCCTCAAGTCCTTTGTTACATCTGCAGACATGACACTTATCATCTTTGGAAGTCTTGGATCCTTAAGTTCATTTTGTATAATACTGCTGATTTCCTTTTTCATCTCTTCAGAAATCCTGTAAATCCTGTCCATAAAAACAACTCCTTTTAACTCAAGTACTTTGTACTAATTTCATTAGTACCTATTATGCCACATTTATGACCATAAAACTAATGGGTCGGACAGGCAAAATTTCACCTGTGCAACCCATTTGTGTTTTAGGATATTATCTTGCCACTTCTTCCATGATGTAGGATTCGACTACATCACCTTCTTTTATATCATTGTACTTGTCAATTGAAGCACCGCATTCATATCCCTGTGCTACTTCTTTCGCATCATCCTTAAATCTCTTTAGGGATGCGAGCTTTCCAGTGTGTACAACTATTCCGTCCCTAAGGATCCTTACGTCGCTGTTTCTTGTGATCTTTCCGTCAGTCACATAGCAGCCTGCAATTGTTCCGACGTTTGATACCTTAATTGTCTGCCTGACTTCGGCATGTCCCTGTATGACTTCTTTGTAAGTAGGCTCGAGCATACCCTTCATTGCTGCCTGGATATCTTCTATAGCCTTGTATATGATGGAATAGAGTCGCATATCCACACCGGAATTCTGTGCAGCTTCCGCAACATTTGGCCCCGGTCTTACATTAAAGCCTATTATAATAGCATTCGATACTCCAGCGAGGGCTACATCCGTTTCGGTTATGGCACCTACACCGCCATGAATGATCTTGATTCTTACTTCATCATTGCTAAGCTTCTCAAGTGATTGCTTGACAGCTTCAACCGAGCCCTGTACATCTGCCTTCACGATCAGGTTAAGATCCTTGACCTTGCCTTCCTTAATCTGTGAATACAGATCTTCAAGTGTAACCCTTGAAGAAACCTTGAGAGATTTCTCCCTAAGCTTGAACTTTCTCTTTTCAGCAAGCTGTCTTGCTACTTTCTCATCCTTGATTGCATAGAACACTTCACCTGCTTCGGGAACATCAGGCAGACCAAGTATTTCGACCGGTGTCGAAGGGCCAGCCGTTTTAACGCTGTTTCCCTTGTCATCGTTCATCGCCCTGATCCTACCGACTGTTGTTCCGGTTACAATGGAGTCACCCACATTGAGTGTTCCCCTCTGTACCAGTACTGTAGCCAGCGGGCCCCTGTTCTTATCAAGCTTTGCTTCAACAACTGTACCCTTTGCCTGCTTATCTGGATCGGACTTCAATTCCAGTACATCAGCCGTGAGCAGAACCATTTCCAGCAGTTGGTCTATGTTTTCATGTTTCTTTGCTGAAACATTTACACATATGACGTCGCCGCCCCATTCTTCTGAAACAAGACCGTGCTGTGTGAGCTCCTGCTTGACCTTTTCAGGGTTCGCCCCAGGTTTGTCTGTTTTATTTATAGCAACTATAATTGATACATTTGCCGCTTTGGCATGGTTTATCGCCTCAATTGTCTGAGGCATTACCCCGTCATCGGCTGCAACAACAAGTATTGCTATATCGGTTACCTGTGCTCCTCTAGCCCTCATGGCAGTGAATGCCTCGTGACCGGGAGTGTCGAGGAACGTTATATTCCTGTTGTTGATTTTTACCATATAAGCACCAATATGCTGTGTAATACCACCTGCCTCAGAATCAGTAACATTTGCCGATCTGATTGCATCGAGGAGTGAAGTTTTTCCGTGGTCGACATGTCCCATTACAACGACAACTGGTGGTCTTGGTATTAATTTAGTCTCATCGGTTACTTCGCTATCATCAAAGAGTATGTCCTCTTCATTCACTACAACTTCTTTTTCGGTTTTGACTCCAAATTCGTCCGCAATAAGTGTCGCTGTGTCAAAATCTATTTCCTGGTTAAGAGTGGCCATCATACCGTAATTCATCATAAGCTTCTTGATGACTTCTGTTGAGGTCTTCTTTAGAGCTTCTGCCAGATCCTTGACGGTGATGGTTTCGGGTAAGGTTACGGAAGAAAGCACCGCTCTTGCAGGAATGTATTTGGGTGCTATATTCCTCATATCTTTTCTTGGCCTTGACGTTCTCTTCTTCTTTGCATCGTCACTATAAAACTCATTGAGAATGAAGTCCTCGGAAAGCACTTCAGAAACGCCCTTTTTCTCGCCCAGTGCTACTGTATGCGGTTTAAATCTGGTATTGCTGTTATTGTTTTTCGCCGCAGCCTGGCCCTTGGGAATTTCTCTCTTCTGCTCCCTCTTGACATCTCTGTCCTGATCCTTATTCGAAAACTCACGTCTGATTTCGCTCTTCTGTGAGCTGAGTTCTTCCTTCTGTGCTATTGAAAGCTCAGGCTTAGGTATATCCATCTGCCTGCCGCCGCCGCCCTGACGATATCCGCCCGAGCCCTGCTGGTTCCTGTCTCCGGTACGGTTGTACTGAGGCCTGTCACCCTGCTGGTATGGAGGACGGTTACCCTGTTGGTACTGAGGCCTGTCACCCTGCTGGTATGGAGGACGGTTACCCTGCTGGTACTGAGGCCTGTCGCCCTGCTGGTATGGAGGACGGGTGCCCTGTTGGTACTGAGGCCTGTCGCCCTGCTGGTATGGAGGACGGGTGCCCTGTTGGTACTGAGGCCTGTCGCCCTGCTGGTATGGAGGACGGGTGCCCTGCTGGTACTGAGGCCTGTCGCCCTGCTGGTATGGAGGCCGGGTGCCCTGTTGGTACTGAGGCCTGTCGCCCTGCTGGTATGGAGGACGGGTGCCCTGTTGGTACTGAGGCCTGTCGCCCTGCTGGTATGGAGGACGGGTGCCCTGTTGTTACTGAGGCCTGTCGCCCTGCTGGTATGGAGGACGGGTGCTCTGTTGGTACTGAGGCCTGTCGCCCTGCTGATTCTGAGGCCTGTCACCCTGCTGGTATTGAGGCCTGTCACCCTGTTGGTACTGAGGCCTGTCGCCCTGCTGGTACTGAGGCCTGTCACCCTGCTGGTAGGTGGGACGGTTACCTTGTTGGTACTGAGGCCTGTCGCCCTGCTGGTAAGGAGGACGGTTACCCTGTTGGTACTGAGGCCTGTCGCCCTGCTGGTAGGGAGGACGGTTACCCTGTTGGTACTGAGGCCTGTCGCCTTGCTGGTAAGGAGGACGGGTGCCCTGCTGGTACTGAGGACGATCAGAACCTTGATTTGTTTCGGTCTTCTTTTCAGAAACCTGCTGGCCTTGTATGGACGTTGTCACAGGGTCATTATCCGTTTTGTTTTCAGCCTGAGGCTTTTCAATGCTCTCAGGTTGATTTTCTGTAACGGCATTTTTTATTTCAGCCTTTGGTAGCTCGTCGCTTTTCCTGTCCGCATTTTCAGTCATAGCAGGCGCAGTTGCTACCTCAAGTTTGGCATCCTGCAGAGAATCTTCATTTTTTGTAATCTCTTTCAGCATCTCTTTGGGTTGATCCTTTACCGTATCTTTTATTGTATTTTTGGGAACGTCTTTTGTTATATTCACATTGGCGCTTGTATTTGAATTATTGACTGTATTGTTGATTTTCTGTCCATCCCGTGAGCTTTCCTGTCTGGAGGCAAGTCTGGAATAATCAGGCTGACTGTCCCTCACAAAGCCCGCCCTGAGACCTGAATTAGAATCAGAAGTCCTTACATAGTCCCTTCTCGAATCATTCCTCTGGTTATTACGGACATCTCCCCTCTGGTTATAGTTTTGAGAGGAATACTGCTGTTGGGTGGAATTATTTGAATCATTCTTTGAATTTATATATATCTCTGTTGTCCTGATTATACGCGGAGCACTTTTGACATCCTTTTTATGCTCAGCTTTCTGATGCGGTTGTGCACCAGGAACTGTCTTTTTATCATCATGCTCGGCAGGTTTGTGCTCGGCAGCTTTATTCTCCACTGCTTTGTTTTCGGCAGCATTTTGCTCGACAGCTTTGTGCTCTGCAGCTTTGTGCTCGACAGCCTTGTGCTCGGCAGCCTTGTGCTCGGCAGCTTTCTGGTCTGATAACCTCACTTCGGCTGTTCTGCTATCAGATGCTTTGTGCTCGGCTTTTTGATCGTTAGCTTTTTTATCATCATGCTTGATAACGCCAATGTGCTTGTATAGCGCTTCCAGCTCATGATCTTCAAGAAGGCTCATGTGATTTTTCACAACCACATTTATCTCGCCCAGCTTTTCCATCAGCCTCTTACTTGTTGTATTCATTTCCTTTGCCAGTTCATAAACCCTTACTTTTTCCAAATCTATACACCCCCATGTTCTGAACCGTAACCATCGATCATTTCGATCAGACGTCCGGCGAACCCCTTGTTTGTTATAGCAATTACCGAGCGGATATCCTTGCCCGTGTATCTGCCCAGCAATTCTTTCTCACCGAAGCATCTCATCTCCAATTTTCTGTAACCGCTTATATCACTAAATTTCTTTCTGGTGTTCTCCGAAGCATCTTCGGATACTATCACCAGATATGCCTTCCCTGATTTTATTGCACGGTCGCAGGCATCTTCGCCCGAAACCAGCTTTCCTGCCTTAGTGGCAAGTCCAAGGAAGGAATATATCTTATCAACCATTATTTCCCTCCAGTTGTTCCTTCAGCATTTCGTAAATTTCCTCATCTATACGGGCTTCGAATGCCCTTTCAAGTCTTTTGCCCTTTCGTGCCTTCTCAAAGCAGTCTGTGCTCCTGCATATGTAGGCTCCCCTTCCCGGTTTCTTGCCTGTGAAGTCGACACTGGTCTCATTATCCTTGTTACGTACTATCCTGATTAGCTCCTTCTTCGGCTTCATTTCCTGACAGCCGAGGCACATCCGCAGGGGCACTTTCTTCTGTTTCAACCGGATCACTCCCGTTCGTTGTCTTGCTCATTATCCAACTTCAATTATTTCACGTCCTCCGGCATTTCATCAGTAACGTCATCCTGCACTACATCAGTAACGTCATCCTGTACGTCATCCGAAATATCTTCATCTGCAAAATCCTGCTCCGGCTCCAGTTCAGTGTCATTTTCAACCTCTTCCTCATCTTCCCGGTCATCATAGTCATTGTTGAAAAGGTTGCTGTTGCCGAATATCTGCTGCTCAATGGCTGCCCTCAGCTGGGTCTCACTCTTTATATCTATCTTCCAGCCTGTCAGCTTAGCCGCCAGTCTTGCATTCTGGCCTTCCTTGCCTATTGCAAGTGACAACTGGTAATCCGGCACTGTGACACGTGCCGATTTTTCATCTTCGCTTATATCAACCCTCAGTACCTTAGCGGGACTGAGACTACTCGAAATATAGTCTTCGGGATTGCTGCTCCATTTGATGATGTCTATTTTTTCTCCCCTTAGTTCATCTACAATAGCTTGGACCCTTGTACCCTTTTGTCCTACGCATGCGCCGACCGGGTCCACATTCTGGTCTCTGGAAAAAACGGCTATCTTGGTTCTGGAACCTGGTTCACGGGATATGCTCTTTATCTCTACCGTTCCATCATGTATCTCAGGCACCTCCAACTCAAAAAGCCTTTTAACAAGTCCCGGATGAGTTCTCGAAACCATTATCTGCGGGCCCTTGGTGGTCTTCCTTACCTCGATGATAAAGGTCTTTAACCTGTCATTGAAGCGGTATTCCTCTCCATTGGTCTGCTCGGAAGGTGCTATGGTTGCTTCGGTCTTTCCCAGGTCGATGATTACATTCTTCCTTTCACTCCGCTGGATAATACCGGTTACGATATCGCCTTCCTTGCTGTAGAATTCATCAAATATTATGTCTCTTTCGGCTTCCCTTATCCTCTGGAGGACAACCTGCTTTGCTGTCTGTGCAGCAATTCTGCCGAACTTCCTCGGTGTTACTTCTATTTCCGCTATATCCTCTTCTTCAAGATTGCTATCCAATTTCCTGGCCTCTTCAATAGAAATATCCGTCAAATCATTCTCAGGCTTCTGCATTACTCTTTTCAGGGCATATACCTTGACATCTCCAGAATCATTATCTATAAATATCTTAACATTCTGCACCGAACCGAAATTCCTCTTATATGCAGAAATCAGGGCAGCTTCAATTGCCTCGATCAGTATATGCTTTTCTATTCCTTTTTCCTTTTCAAGTTGATCCAATGCATGTATTAATTCTGCACTCATATCCTTCAACCTCCCATAAACTATCCTAATTCACTAAAACTTGATGACCCGCTTTACCGTTGCCACGTCGCTGCGTTCGAAATCAAGTACAGCTCCCTTTTCCTGTCTTATTCCGATTTTACTTCCGGTTAGTCCCAAAAGCTCTCCCGTATATATCTTTTTACCTTCAAAAGTTTGAAAAAGCTTTACTTCTACTTCTTCGCCCTTATACTTTTCAAAATCGCTGTCTTTTTTCAAAGGCCTTTCCAGCCCTGGTGAGGATACTTCCAAAATATAGCTCTGCTTGATAGGATCAAATTCGTCCAGTTTTACGCTCATTTCCTCGCTTACAGCCTGACAGTCATCTATGGCTATGCCTCCCGGTTTATCGATGAATATCCTGAGGTACCAGTTTGCACCCTCTTTCAGGAATTCGACGTCTACAAGCTCAAACGCCAATTTTTCAACGATAGGGGCAGCAATTTCAGCTACAACATCCTCTATGCGTCTTTTTATCATATTGCCCTCCATATGCCCTAATTGCCAAATGGATTTTCCTATATATTTATTATTATTGTTTAAAACCTTAAACAGTATGATTTAAAACGAAAGAGTGGGGTCGACCCACTCTTTGCCATGCAATACTATTGGTTTAGTCCTTAGGTATTATATCATTATTATATGTATTAAGCAACAAAATATTAAATAAATAAATAAATTAGAACAGGCTTATCTGGCTGCTGTCAGGCATTCCGTCCAGGCATCCGTGTTTTTTTAATATATCCACTACACTCTTGCTTATTCTGGACTTAAGACGCATTTCTTCAATGGAGAGAAAACTGCCGTCGTTCCTGGCTTCGGCAATATTGCCCGCAGCCGATGCGCCCAGTCCCTGCAATGCATTCAAGGGAGGCCTTATACCCTCCGGCGTGATCTGGAATCTGGAAGGATCAGATTTGTAAAGGTCCACCGGCAGGAAGTTGATTCCCCTGGCATACATTTCGTTGGCAACTTCAAGGATGGTAAGTATGTTTTTTTCCTTCTGAGTAGCATTGTTGCCCAGCTTCTCCAGCTCCTCGATCCTGTTTCTGATACGTTCCTTTCCATTTGTCATCAGGCCGGCATCAAATTCATCAGCTCTGACAGTAAAATATGTAACATAGAACGCCTCGGGACGATATACCTTATACCACCCTATCCTGAGCGCTGTGAGCACATAAGCTGCAGCATGGGCTTTCGGGAACATGTACTTTATCTTTTTACATGATTCGATATACCAATCCGGTATGTTGTTTTCCTTCATCGCCTGCTCGTATTCTTCCTTCAGGCCCTTACCCTTCCTGACATCCTCCATAATCTTGAAGGATATCTTGGGCTCCAGTCCACGGTACATCAGGTAAACCATTATGTTATCCCTGGTCCCTATTACCTCGGAAATATTGCAGATGCCTTTCCTTACAAGCTCCTGGGCATTATTAAGCCATACGTCGGTACCGTGGGACAGTCCGCTGATCTGGAGGAGGTCGGAAAAGGTCTTCGGTTTGGTATCCAGTAGCATCTGCCGCACGAATTTGGTTCCAAATTCAGGCAGTGCAAAGGTCCCAACCTCACTTCCAATGTCTTCAGGCTTAATCCCCAGTGGCTCCGTTGACAGGAAAAGCTGCATTACCTTTGGGTCATTTACTGGAACATCCTGCACCTTAATACCTGTCAGGTCCTCCAGCATCTTTATCATGGTCGGATCGTCATGCCCCAGTATATCCAGCTTCAAAATGGTATCATGGAGCGAATGGAAATCGAAATGAGTCGTTATTATGTCCGATTGGACGTCGTCAGCCGGTCGCTGTATTGGCGTGAAATCGTATACATCATTGTCACCCGGGATGACGATTATACCGCCGGGATGCTGACCCGTGGTCTTTTTTATGCCGGTACAGCCTTTTACAAGCCTGTTAACCTCTGCGCTGCTCACTGTCATGTTTCTTTCGTCAAGGTATTTCATGACGAAGCCATATGCCGTCTTTTCGGCAACGGATGCTATTGTTCCGGCTTTGAACACGTTTCCCCTTCCAAAAAGCTCCTCGGTATATTTGTGGGCCTTTGCCTGATATTCTCCAGAGAAGTTCAGATCTATATCAGGAGCCTTATCACCGTCAAAGCCCAGAAATGTTTCAAAAGGAATATCGTGTCCCTCGCTCTTCATCAGAGCAGAGCAATGCGGGCAGTTTTTCGGCTGCAGGTCGAAGCCGGAACCCACCGAACCGTCTGTTATGAATTCGGAATGTTTGCAGTTCCCGCAGACATAGTGCGGTGACAGAGGATTAACCTCGGTTATACCGCACATTGTGGCGACAAAGGAAGAGCCGACAGAACCTCTCGACCCAACGATATATCCGTCTTCATTCGATTTAGCCACCAGCTTTTGTGCAATCAGGTACATTACGGCAAAGCCATTCTTTATTATCGAGTTCAGTTCCTTTTCAAGACGTTTCTGCACAATATCGGGCAGTATTTCACCGTAAACGGCATGTGCACTTCTATATGCAATCTCCTCTATATCCTTCTCAGCACCCGGAATTTTTGGGGTAAACGTCCCCAATGGTATAGGAATCAGGCTCTCTACCAGGCCGGCTACGAGATTGGTATTGGATACCACTACTTCATAAGCCTTTTCCTCTCCCAGATATGAGAATTCCTCAAGCATCTCGCCAGTTGTCCTGAAGAACAGTGGAGCCTGTTTGTCTGCGTCGGAATAGCCCAGTCCCGACATAAGTATCCTTCTGAAGGCTTCATCCCGCGGTTCCATGAAATGTACGTCACAGGTGGCGACAACAGGGACTTTCATACGTTCACCGAGTTCAACAATCTTTTTATTGATACTTTTCAGCTCATCAATTCCAGAAACCTTGCCACTGTCCATAAGGAACCTGTTATTCCCGAGTGGCTGTATCTCGAAGTAGTCATATGCCCGTGCCACTTTTTCAATATCCTCATCACTCTTTTTGTCCAGTATCGCTGAGTAAAGTTCACCGGCCTCGCAGGCACTTCCCATTATGATGCCTTCCCTGTATCTTGCGAGGAGGCTTTTTGGCACTCGTGGCTTTTTATAAAAGTAATTGAGATGTGACTCGGATACTATCCTGTATAAATTTTTCAATCCGGTCTGGTTCTTCACCAGCAGGATGGCATGGAAAGACGGCACCTTGGTATAATCGCCGCCGGAAAGTCCTTTCATATCCTTAAGGGTCTTGACGTCCTTCCCTTTCATCATATCCATGAATCTGACAAATATGTTGGCTGTAGTTTCAGCATCATTCACTGCCCTGTGGTGGTTTTCAAGTTTTATGTCCAGGTGCTTTGCCACCAGGTTCAGCTTATGCTTGGAAAGTGAAGTGAGAAGCTGCCTGCTGAGCTGCAGCGTATCTACAATTGCATTATTGAAGATTTTACCGGTTTTGCGGGCATTATATGAAATAAAGCCCGTGTCAAAGGATGCATTATGTGCAACAACCGGAGCACTGCCTGTGAATTGAAGAAAAGCTTCAAGGGCGTCCTCAGTGGAGGGTGCATCCTTCACCATGTCGTCGGTGATGCCTGTAAGCTTGGTAATGAATTCCGGAATATGAATTCTGGGATTTACAAAGGTGGCGAATGTCTCGCAAAGCTTGCCGTTCCTGACCTTGACCGCGCCAATCTCGGTGATTTTATCTTTTTCAGCACTCAGGCCTGTGGTTTCAATGTCAAAAACAACGAATTCATCATCTATTGAATAATCTCCGCTGTTGCCCTCAGGCAGAACAACTGCCTGGGGACCATCGTCAACAAGGTAGCATTCCACGCCGTAGATCACTTTAATGTTGTTCTTTTTTCCTGCCGAATATGCATCCGGATAGGCCTGCACCACTCCATGATCAGTTATTGCAACAGCGCTGTGTCCCCAGGATGCCGCGCGTTTTACAAGCTCCCCTACAGGTGTTATGGCGTCCATTGAGCTCATCTGCGTGTGAAGATGCAGCTCTACCCTTTTCACTTCTGCCGTATCCTTCTTTTTCTCCTGCTCTATCTCAACAATATCGGTCACCAGTACCGACAGCTCCTTTGAGAACTTGTCATACTGGGCCTCGCCTTTTATCTTTATGAATAGCTTTTCCTTGATCTGTTCCTTTCTCAAATCTATATCGTCCTTATTTATGAAGAACTTTGCAGTAATTGAACTGGAAAAATCCGTAATGTCAAAGCTGCAGAGGAAGCGGTCTCCGCGTATCTCCCTGAAGGTTACTCCTGTCACCTCACCCCTGACAGCGATCCTTCCTGAATCCTGTGTGACCTCCGACATTTTCATCAGGGCATCATTGAACCGTCCTCCCATTATTACATCAGGCCCGGTTTCCTTCTTTTCTTTCTTTTTCGCCCATTTGCCATTACCGTTTCCATTACCGTATCCGTTACCGTTTCCATTACCGTTTCCGTTACCATTGCCGTTGCTGTATCCGTTGCTATTGCCATTGCCATTGCTGTATCCGTTGCTGTAACCATTGCCATTGCCGTTGCCATTGCCATTGCTGTATCCATTATTGTTTGCACCGTTCCTGGAGACTCCGTTTCCGTTGGTTCCTCCGTTTGCCCCTCCGCTGCTGCCTTTTCCATTTCCGTTGGAACCGCCCGCAGACTCCTGGCTGCTGATTATACTTGCAACACGGGCTTCTTCATTCTCTTTGAATTCCAGATAATCCTCCCTGTTTTTCTCATCAAATTCAGGGTTTGCGAAACGCACCTGGATCTTGTGTCCAAATACATCTTCAAGGATTTCAGCAATGATTTTTTCACAGGAATGTGTTCTGAGCAGACGTTCGCCATTGGATTTCAGGTTGATTACCACCCCATCAGATGTCACTTCCCACTCGCAGCCTGTCATTATTCCCCTGCTCAATGCAACCTTCCTGTTTATGAGCAGCACAATTTCGTTGAAGTATTGTTCAAGCGCTTCATTCAACGTGAGTTCTTTTTCATATTTTATTTTAAGACTTGCTGAGTCAAAGCCCAATTCACCTGCAAGAAGCTGTTCCATGTCCGATATTGCTGCGGCTGGAACCAATTTGGGCGACGAAGCCCTGACCAGAAGACTTTTAGTCTTTTTGAAGAAGCTTACATTCAGGATTTTCACATTTTCGAATACCTGTTTTTGATTGGAATCGCTTACCTGAAAATTGAAAACCTCAAAAAACATCCTGGTGTCTTCAGTGGATTTCTGCATTTGTATGTACCCCGGTTTCAGCTGATTTTATATATAATCTATATGTTCTGATCGAAATCTATAGCTTTTCTATTTCCTTTAACAATTCTTCCACTATTCGTTCCTGTGGAATTTTGCGTATAATTTCGCCCTTCATGAACAGCAGTGCTTCACCATCGCCCCCGGCTATGCCTATGTCCGCTTCCCTTGCCTCACCCGGTCCGTTCACTGCGCAGCCCATCACGGCAACTTTTATATTCTTGTCCACACCGGCCAGCTTTTCTTCTACCATGTTGGCTATTCCTATCAGGTCGATACGTGTGCGACCACATGTAGGACAGGATATGAACTCTATGCCGCCCTTTATAAGACCGAGGGAATGAAGTATCTCCCTGCCCACCTTCACTTCCTCAACTGGATCCCCGGTCAGGGATACCCTGATGGTGTCGCCAATTCCTTCGGCCAGCAGGGTTCCGATCCCTACAGAGGATTTCACCGTACCCCTGAATATGGTTCCGGCCTCCGTAACCCCTATATGAAGAGGATACCTTGATACCTCCGGGCAGCGCCTGTATGCGGCAATTGTAGTTAACACATCCGAAGCTTTCAGGGAAAGTATGATGTCTTCAAAATCCAGCCCTTCAAGGATGGAAGCATGTCCAAGTGCACTTTCCACCATACCCTCGGGTGTTACTCCACCGAATTTTTCAAGTATGTGTTTTTCTATCGATCCCGAATTGACGCCGATCCGGATTGGAATGCCGCGCTCCTTTGCCGCCTCGACAACCTTCCGGACCCTGTCGGCGTCTCCGATGTTGCCCGGGTTTATCCTTATCTTGTCTGCACCGTTCCTTATGCAGGACAGCGCCAATCTGTAGTCGAAATGGATATCTGCCGACAGTGGCATGTCAACCTGTTTCTTTATAGCTCCAAAAGCCTCTGCAGCCTCAGTATCCGGCACAGCTAGCCTGACAAGGTCGCAGCCGGCTTCCTGCAGCCTTATTATCTGAGCTGTCGTAGCTTTAACATCCCGTGTATCTGTGTTGGTCATAGATTGAACTGATATGGGAGAATCCCCGCCTATATAAATGTTTCCTGCCCTTATCTTCCTTGTTGGTTTCCTCGTTATTCCATCCCCCATTTACAAAGCCTCCGCATCAATTCTGTCAATTTACACCATTCATATCAATCAAATCCCGCTGTCTTATCCAGTTACCAGCTTCACTATGTCATTGAAGGTTACGTATAAGAAGAACATAATGATCACCGCAAAACCAATCATCGATATAAAGGCTTCCCGTTCGGGCTTTATAGGCTTTCTTCTTATGGCTTCTATACCTATAAGCAGCAGCTTGTTTCCATCCAGCATCGGAAAAGGTATAAGGTTTGTTGCGCCTACAGCTATACTTATTAAAGCAGTTATCTGGAACAGCGAAATCATTTTTTCAACAAAGACAGGTTCCTGTTCGACAACATTTCCTATTATGCTCACTATGCCTACAGGGCCACTCATCTGATCCATTCCCACCTGTCCGGTAATCAGCCATACAAGGCTGTAAACAGTACTTCTGACGATGGAATAGGTGTACACACAGGACTGCCGCACTGCATCAATCACATTGCCCTTGTCAACTGTAAACCCCATGCCCAGGTCATATTGCACCGATACTTTTTCCATTTTGGGTGTAATACTGGTATTTACCTCTGCCCCATCCCTTATCAGTGTCAGATTCACTTCCTTGTTCTTGGTGGTCTCCAGGTACCTGACGAGATCATTGCGGCTGTTCACCATAGTGTCGTCGACCTTAATTACCCTGTCTCCGGGAACAATACCGGCCTTTTCTGCAGGATATCCCCCCGTGACCGACAGGACGACATTCGAATTCTCGCCCGTGTTGCTGCTGAATGAAGCTCCAATTCTGTAAGCATCATATTCGGGTATTATCGTCGGCGAGATGGTCTTGACAAGCTTTTTCCCATCGCTGATATATTCTATTTCTACAGGTTCACCCTTTGAAACATAAAGAAACTGAAAGACGTCGAGCGTCATATAAACCCTCTTGTCGTCATACCGGGTTATCTCGTCCCCCACCTTCAGCCCTATGGCTGTAGCCGGTGAGTTTTCAGCCACCTGTGCAATTTTGGTGGTGGCAAACCCTGAATATGAAAAAACCACTGTCAACAGTATCACAGCCAGGACAAGGTTGGCGAAAGGCCCGGCAAATATGGTCAAAGCCCTGGCAGAGCGGGATTTGTTATTAAAAGCACGGTCACTTTTTGATTCCTCTTCCTCACCCTCCATCTTTACATAAGCGATGACCGGCAGGCATCTCAGGGAATACATGGTCTCCCCACGCTGGATGCTGAATATCTTCGGACCGATAAACAGTGAAAATTCAAGGACTTTTATGCCCATTTTTTTAGCAGCTATGAAATGTCCCAGTTCATGAATCAGGACAATTACGTTGAATGCGATAAATGCCAGTACCAGACTCATCAATTACCTCCTATGGCTTTTCTTGCCCATATGTCTGTTTCTATTATATCATCCAGACTGGGTTTTGTATTCACGGAATGTCTCAACATTACATCTTCAATCCTCTCCGGGATCTCTGAAAAACCTATGTCCCCGTTCAGGAAAAGTCCTACTGCAGCTTCATTTGCGCCATTCATCACTGCCGGCATGGTACCACCGGCTTTAATGGCATCGTATGCCAGTCTCAGACATGGGAACGCCTCCACATCAGGCTTTTCAAAGGTCAACTGACCGCATTTAAGCATGTCGAGCCTGGAAAAATTATTAGCAGCCCTTTCAGGCCACGAAAGCGCAAGCTGTATAGGCAGCCTCATGTCGGGCGAGCCCAGCTGAGCCATTATTGAACCGTCCCTGTACTCTACCATGGAATGAATGATGCTTTGCGGATGTACTACTACATCGATATTGACTTCATCCATACCGAAGAGCCATTTGGCTTCAATTACTTCAAGGCCTTTGTTCATAAGCGTAGCAGAATCTATAGTGATTTTCCTGCCCATTACCCAGTTAGGATGCTTCAATGCGTCGGAAGCAGTTACGTTCTGAAGTTGCTGTTTGGTCTTTCCCCTGAAAGGCCCTCCCGAAGCCGTAAGTATTATCCTTTCCACATCCTCCCGCCTGTTTCCCGAAAGGCACTGGAATATTGCCGAATGCTCGCTGTCCACAGGGAAAATGCTCACTTCGTGAAGCTTGACCTCGTCCATGAACAGACTGCCGGCAGTCACCAGCGTCTCCTTGTTGGCAAGTGCTATGTCCTTTCCCTTCCTTACGGCTTCGACAGTCGGAATCAGACCTGCGATACCTACGATAGCTGATAGTACGGTATCTGATTCTTCAAAGGAAGCTACTTCCTTCATACCATCCACACCATGGACAACCTTTATGTCTAAGCCTTTCAGCCTTTGCCCCAGTTCACGGGCAAGAAACACACTACCGATAGAGGCTATCTGCGGTTTAAACTCCCTGCACTGGGCTTCCAGAAGGTCTATATTGGAGTTTGCCGCAAGGGCGGATACCCGGATGTCCAGATTCCTCGCAACATCAAGGGTCTGAACTCCTATCGATCCTGTAGAGCCTAGCAGCGAAATATTTTTTGCCATATTACCATTACCTCTCTTTACTGGGATAACACAATACTACTGGACCTACATGAACAAAGTCACATAGAAATATACGACAGGTGCTGTGAAAAGTATGCTGTCAACCCTGTCCAGCACGCCCCCGTGACCGGGCATTATCCTGCCGTAATCCTTGATATCGACCGACCGCTTTATCGCTGAAGCCGCCCAGTCGCCTACCTGAGATATTATACCGCATAACAGCCCGAGAATTATGAAATGAAAAACCGGAACAGGTCCTGTATATTTCGTCACATACAAACCGAAAAACAACATAGCGGCAATACAGCCAATTATTCCTCCTATTGAGCCCTCCAGGGTTTTTTTGGGGCTGACTGCCGGAAGAATCTTCGTCTTGCCTATAGTCACTCCGGTAAAATATGCAGCAGTATCTGTAACGAATGCGCCAATTATAGCGAACCATATATAAAGGTTACCAAATTCCATATTTCTGATCAGTATAACAAAAGAAAAAAGGAAGACCACATATATAATTCCAAATAATGTCAGAGCTATGTCAGCCGGTTTATGCCTTCCATTGGAAAAGATGATCATGCAGAGCAGGGCAGTAAGCACAACGAAAGTGCAAAGCATTATCCCATCAACCAGCGCCATCTTTGGCTGCAGGTTGTTCAATAGAGGAATTCTGTAAAGGGCTCCTATGTATAACAATGGGAGACAGAAAAGGTATCCCGCAGTCTTAACCGGTTTGAATCCGCCCTTTTCAACCGCCCCGTAGAATTCGTGAAGGCCGATTAAAGCCAGGATAAAAACTGTAATCCCCAAAGCCACTTCGCCCAATATCATAATTACCGCCAATAGAGCCAGCCCTACCGTCGCACTTATTATCCTGACCTTCATATGTCAAACTCCCCCGAATCTTCTGTTTCTTTTTTGATAATCTTGTATTGCAGACATCAAGTCATTTTTCGAAAAGTCAGGCCATAGTATGTCCGAAAACCAGAATTCCGAGTACGATGATTGCCATAAAAGAAAATTGCTGATCCTGTTTTCTCCACTCGGCCTTATTATCAGGTCGGGATCCGGAATTCCAATGGTGTATAGATTACTTGATATCAGGTCTTCGTCAATGTCATCCGGTTCAAGTGATCCTTCCTTAACGGATGCTGAAATCTTTTTTAAAGCGTTTGTAATCTCATTCCTACCGCCATAATTCAGCGCAATTATGAGTGTGAGCCCGTCATTTGACTTCGTGTTTTCAGTTACCCTGTCGATTTCGTTTTTAATTTCATCCGACAAGTTGCTTTTTTCACCGATTACCCTTATCCTGACATTGCTTCCGCCAATCTCTTTTTCAGCATTCTTCAGGAATTCCAGCAATAATGCCATTATACCATCCACTTCATCTTTAGGCCTGTTCCAGTTCTCAGTTGAAAAAGCATAAACAGTCAGGAATTTTATGCCAATCGCATCGCTGGCCCTGACAATCTTCTTCAGGTTTTCAGCGCCCGCCCTATGTCCCGCACTGCGGGGAAGCCTTCGTTTTGAAGCCCATCTCCCGTTGCCGTCCATAATAATGGCGATATGTAACGGAATATTATCATTATCTATAGGATCTAAATTTTGGGGCTTTTTGTGCAATCTTTTAAAAAACTGCATCCCTACCTCCTAAAAGAAAAGTAATTGGTTGACAGAGGGACGGGGGTCGTGTCAACAAGTTGACACAACCCCCGTCCCTCTGTCAACGCCATGCTGTAAGTTTCCCTACTCTATCAGCAGTTGGGATCGCAAACGACCAACTTAACTATTGTATCGTTTTCTATGTGCTTTTGTCTGACTACTCTCGCATTTTCATCCGGTAACCTTCCCTTCAGCTTCGGCGGAGTAGTCATAAGTATATCAATTTGTTTGATTCCTGCTTTTTCAAGAAGGCTTCGGGCATCCTTCAACAAATGTCCGGTTACGTCAGGTATCTGCACCTATACCTCCATGATTTCCTTGTCCTTATACTCAACGATCCTGTCAATTTCTGCAATAAACTTGTCGGTCATTTTCTGCATGTCATTTTCAGCATCCTTCAGATCGTCCTCAGTGATTTCACTGTTCTTCTTCTGGGTTTTAAAATGCTCGATAGCATCCCTTCTGATGGATCTTATAGCTACTTTTGATTCTTCGCCATGCTTTTTGACTGACTTTGTAAGTTCTCTCCTTCGCTCCTCGGTCAGCACCGGGAAGATCAACCTTATAACCTTGCCGTCATTATTGGGGTTTATGCCTATGTCCGATTTCTGTATGGCTTTCTCTATGTCCCTCAGAGTCTTGGCATCCCAAGGCTGTATTATTATTACTCTTGCTTCAGGCACTGATATGTTTCCCAGCTGGTTGACCGGAGTTGGCGCGCCGTAATAGTCTACGGTCAGCTTGTCCAGAATTGCCGGATTTGCTCGGCCTGCTCTCAGTCCCGCCAATTCTTCCTTCAAAACATGGATTGCCTTGCCCATTTTTTCTTCAATGTCTTTGTAAGCTTCCTTGGCCATAATTATCCTCCTTCAATTTATTGTAGTTCCTATGCTCTCTCCATACATTACCTTGATAATATTATCGGGATTGTCAAGTCCGAATACAATCACGGGTATACCATTGTCCATACATAGCGATATTGCCGTCGAATCCATTACTCCGAGCCTTCTGTTCAGGGCATCGAAATACGTCAAATTGTCGAATTTGACCGCATCGGGATTCTTTGCAGGATCGGAGTCGTAAACCCCATCGACGGTCTTTGCCATTAAAATTACCTCTGCATCTATCTCTGCAGCCCTGAGAGCTGCCGTGGTGTCGGTTGAAAAGTAAGGATTGCCGGTTCCGCAGGCAAATATAACTATCCGTCCCTTTTCCAGATGTCTTACTGCCTTTCGCCTTATGTAAGGCTCGGCAATCTGCATCATATTTATTGCAGTCTGTACACGCGTCTGAATATTCCTTGCTTCCAGGGCATCCTGCAGTGCCAGTGAATTGATGACAGTTGCCAGCATTCCCATATGGTCGGCTGTAGTCCTGTCCATTCCCTTTCCACTTTTGCCCCTCCAGAAATTACCCCCGCCTACAACAATGGATATCTGAACACCCAACCTGTGGACTTCAGCTATCCTGTCGCAAATATTCCCGATGATATCGGAGTCTATTCCTGCCTTTTGATTCCCTGCCAATGCTTCACCGCTCAGTTTCAGGAGTATCCTCTTATATTTCGGTTCAGCCATCCAAACGCCCCCATTCATCATATAGTCTTTCTACACTAAAACAAAAAATTCCTGCACTTTACCAACTTTTTTTGGTCTTAAAAAAAGGAACATATATTTTACTATATGCTCCCTGTTTTTTATCCACCGATTTGCTTCATGACTTCTTCAGCGAAGTTTTCTTCCTTCTTTTGAATGCCTTCGCCTCTTTCATATCTGACAAACCTTCTGATATTGATGTTTTCACCGATTGTAGCGATTTTTTCGGTAAGGAGCTGTTTTATGGTCTTGTCAGGATCCTTTATCCAGGACTGTTCAAGCAGACATACTTCCTTATAGAATTTCTCAATCCTTCCCTCAACCATCTTCTCGATGATCTTTTCAGGTTTGCCTTCATTGAGGGCTTGGGCTTTCAAAATTTCCTTTTCCTTTTCAATCATCTCGGCAGGTACTTCTTCTTTTGTGACATATTCGGGTTTTGCAGCAGCTATCTGCATTGCCACATCCCTTACAAATGTCTTGAACTCTTCATTTGCTGCAGCAAAGTCGGTCTCGATGTTGATTTCAACAAGTACGCCGATTCTTCCGCCGCCGTGTATATAAGATTCGACGAGTCCTTCGGCAGCAATCCTGCCCGCTTTTTTAGCAGCGGCAGCAAGGCCTTTTTCCCTCAGATACTCAATAGCTTTTTCAACATTTCCATCGGTCTCGGTCAGGGCTTTCTTGCAGTCCATCATACCGGCGCCGGTTCTCTCACGCAGCTGTCTTACCATTTCTGCTGTAATCATTTACACGCCTCCAAACATTTATCATAAAGAATTACCTTGTTTACAATCGATATTACTCTGCTGCTTCTGCTGTTGCAACGGTTGCAACGGTTTCATCAGCTTCGTATATCTTGCTTTCCTCATCGGCAGTTGCTGCCGCGGTTTCTTCTCCCTGTCTTCCTTCGATGATGGCATCTGCCATTTTAGCTGCAATCAGCTTTACAGCCCTTATTGCATCATCGTTTCCGGGGATTACATAATCGATTTCGTCAGGATCGCAGTTAGTATCAACTATAGCGACTACAGGTATGCCAATCTTTCTTGCTTCGAGAATGGCTATCCTCTCTTTTCTTGGATCTACTACGAACATTGCTCCGGGTATCCTCTTCATGTTCTTGATACCGCCGAGGTACTTCTCGAGTTTCTCCATTTCAGCTTTGAGTTTGATGACTTCCTTCTTGGGAAGTACATCGAACAGGCCGTTGTTCTGCATGCTTTCCAACTGGTTGAGCCTGTCTATCCTCTTGCGTATGGTCTTGAAGTTGGTCAGCATTCCGCCCAGCCATCTTGCATTTACAAAGAACTGGCCGCTTCTTTCTGCTTCTTCTTTAATTGAATCCTGTGCCTGCTTTTTGGTTCCTACGAAGAGAATGTCTTCACCGTTCATTGAGACTTCCCTTATGAACATGTAGGCTTCTTCTACCTTTTTAACGGTCTTCTGCAAATCGATGATGTAGATGCCGTTCCTTTCGGTGAAGATGTACTCAGCCATCTTGGGATTCCATCTCCTGGTCTGGTGACCGAAATGGACGCCTGCTTCCAGCAGTTGTTTCATTGAAATAACTGACATATTAAAAATTCCTCCTTAAGTTTATACCGCCACGGTCTCATTCATGCGGAAAACCTGGCTTTCAGGCACCTATCCGCAAGTCAATCCGTGTGAGTAATTAATCGTAATATAGTTTAACACAAGAATCCAGTTTTATCAACGTTATGAAATAAAAATTTTCCTTATCTCTTAAAGTGACTCTTTAACGCCTTGACTGACGGCCCTACCTCTTTTGCAGCTTTTGTCACCTCGACCGGCACACAGCCGCCCAAGGCAGTGCAAATGTAGTGTATTTCCTTCTCGTTGTGGATGTTAAGCTCGACATCCTCATGATCAGTCACTTCCTTGTGGCTTACCGGATTTCTCGCAAAGTAATCCTTGATATCCTCAACTTCCCTGCCTGCTTTATCAACAGCCTTTTCAAGGTCAACCAGGGTACATGAGAACAAACTGCAGAGCAACTTCTGTTCGTGTTTGTCATTCATATCGATCTTCAAACAATCATCTCCTATTCACTATTGTTTACAAATTATAGATATTGTATAAATGATATTTTCCCCTTTGATATACCACTTCAGGTGAAAATATAACACAAAAGAAGGGAGATATGTATGCAGGGACGGTTCCTGGATGCAAGAACCGTCCCCACTTTGCCGACCACTCTGCCGACCTGCTATACATTTCTTACATAACACTTTTTTGCTCAACAGCTGTCCGGTTTAAGTTCCTTGCTTAATTTCTTGATTGCTTTTTTCTCTATCCTCGAAACATAGGACCTTGAGATTCCAAGCATTCCGGCTATTTCACGCTGCGTTTTGCTTGTTCCGTTGAGTAATCCATACCTGAGTTCCAGTACAAGCTTCTCTCTTTTCTTCAAAACAGACTTCATCCTGCTATAGAGTTTTTTGACCTGAATCTTCAATTCCACTTCATCAATGACCGACTCTGCCTCATTGCCAATTATATCAATCAAGCATATCTCATTGCCCTCACGATCAACACCAATCGGATCATGAAGAGACACCTCGCTTTGGATTTTCTTCGCCGATCTGATTTGCATCAGGATCTCATTTTCTATGCATCGTGCGGCATATGTGGCCAATCTGGTTCCTTTCGACTGGTCAAAGGTCGTTATTGCCTTTATCAGGCCAATGGTTCCGATGGAAATCAGGTCATCGCAGTCACCGTTGTATGAACTGAACTTCTTCACAATGTGAGCGACAAGCCTCAAATTCCTCTCAATTAAAATATTTCTTGCATCCTCACTCCCGTTTTTATAAAGCTCCATATACTTGTTTTCTTCTTCGGCAGTCAGCGGCTGAGGAAAGGAATTTGTATTTGATACATACCCGAACAGAAAGAACAGACTGTTGAATAATTCACTTGCAGCCGGGAAAAAAATGGGAAGCAAAGCGGCACCCCCGAAAAATTGGATACCTTATAAGTATATGAGGTGTGTTGATGTAATGTGCCTATTTTTTAAAAAATTACGTGAGAATCGTCCCCACTAAACCATGAGAACCGTCCCCACTAAACCACATAAAGGATTGGAACTCCACCCAGCTTTTGTGAAAGCTGTTCCCTCAGGAAATGTTCACCCTCTTCCCGCACATTGTCCCGGTAGCAGTATTTCCCACGGCCACGGCCAGTCATAAGATTATTGTCATATAGTTCAACTGTATTGGGGAATGCATCCTTGTTTATAGCCCGGTGTACATAGCTATAGGTCATGAAAATGATTTCAATGAAAAGCTGGTTCCTGGTCTTTTCCGTTAACTCTTCTGACAGCTGCTCAATCAGTTCTGCGTAGAGAGCCCTCCAATTGTCCACAAGCACGACAGGGGCTATCAACAGCCCCACTTTGTAACCTGCATCACACATTTGGTTGAGCGCATGAATCCGGGACTTCAAAGGTGATGTACCTATTTCAATTTTTCTTATGATCTCATCAGGATTCACACTCATCCTGATTATGACACGTCCATTGTGGTTGAGGCCAAGCAAAGGTTCAACCATATTGAATTTTGTGGGAAAAGTGATAAAACCCTTTTCATTTTTACCAAAGTTGTCAATAGTCCACTCCAGATTTCCCGTAATAGTGTTTTCCAAAACCAAATCACTATTGCTGCCTATTTCATAGACCAAATCCTTTTCTGAACTATCAGCCTCTTTCATAATTTTATAAAGCATCTGCTCACGGTTTACAAACAGTCTCATATACGAGCACTTGTTATAGTTGCAGACCAAATAGCAGTAAAGGCACATGGCACTGCATCCCGATGATGTATACGGGACAAGGAAATCCGAAACCTTATGGTTTGTGGTATATTTCAATGTTTTCCGCACACCTATTATCAAATGATGTTTCATTTTTGCAAATTCTTCGTTGGGATTATTGCGCAGCTCCTCAATATTGTTATGGCTTTTGATCGGAAACCACGGAATATTACTGAATTTATCCTTCAATTGCTTTCCGAGCGCGTATGTCAACGCAGCCGGCTCATAAAAAACCTTATCCGGGAACAAATAAACCCCTCCATAAATTACGTGGAAACAACGGTACGGTAATCATGCTTCGAAAAAGAACCTTCCCTATTGCTACTATAGAAAAGCCTTCAGCTGCTGAATATTATTCTCTTCAAACCTGAGCAATCTTTCCATAAGGTTCAGGATGTCCGGTTCTGCGTCCCCCTTATACTTTTTGATGTTTCTGACCGCGTTGATTACGCCCATATTGCTGCCTATGATCAACATCTCGGAAATATGGGAAGATGTTTTGTCAATCAATGTCTGCATGTTTATCATGATATAGGTCCTTACCTTTTCAAAAGCACCGATCCCTTTCTCATCATACCCGTTTTGATTCAGCAATGATTTGGCATTGTTGTGAATCAAGTTGTATTCATCATATTGGTTATACAGATGTTTTTTTAATTCTTCATCTTCAACGATATCTGTCAATTGCTTTATAGTATCTACACCCATCTGTGAATTTTGATAAATAAAGTTCAAAAGCTCTGCATTTCCGTTCATTTTCTGGTCCTCCTCCGTTAGATGAATGGGGACGGTTGTAGTGCATCCTTTCACAAAAAGGATGCACTTCAAACCGTCCCCATTAGTATGTCCGCAATTCACATGAAAATTGCATATACAATAATCTTCGTCCTATACCATTTGCGCCTGAACCGCTGTGATTGCAACCGCCCCTGCTATATCCTCGGCCTTGCAGCCTCTTGAAAGGTCATTGATCGGTTTATTCAAGCCCTGTGTCACCGGTCCATAAAGCTCACCCTTTGCAAGGCGCTCTACCAGCTTGCATGATATGTTACCCGAATTGAGATCAGGGAATATAAGTACATTCGCCCGTCCGGCAACGCTGCTTCCGGGAGCCTTGAAGCTTCCAACCGAATACACTATTGCCGCATCCGCCTGCAGCTCACCGTCGATATTGAGTTCCGGCGCCCTTTCTTTAGCAAGTTTCGTTGCTTCAATAACCTTTAGGGTCATATCACTCCTGGCACTGCCCCTGGTCGAGTATGAAAGCATTGCAACTATAGGCTCCTCATTGAACAAGGTCTTGAATGAGTTTGCTGAAGCAATGGCAATCTCGGCAAGTTCATCTGCCGTAGGATTTTCCACAAGGCCACAGTCTGAAAATATAAAATTGCCTTTATGTCCATATTCACAGTCAGGAATGACCATTACAAGGAATGATGATACGATTTTTGATGTCTTTGCAGTCTTGATAATCTGCAGTGCAGGTCTTAAAGTGTTAGGCGTCGAATTTATCGCACCGGCTACCATACCATGGGCAGCGCCGGTCTTGACCATCATCGCACCGTAAAACAGAGGATTCTTCATGGTCTGGGTGGCTTCTTCAAGTGTCATTCCCTTGGCCTTCCTCATTTCGTGGTACAATGCCGCATAATCCTTAAATTCGCTGCTGTTCTCATGATCAATTATCAAAGCTTTTGAAATGTCCAGATCTCCGGCCATCTCCTTTATGCTTTTTTCATTTCCAAGCAGAATCACATCTGCAAAACCTTTTTCGCAGACCATTGCAGCGGCCTTTATTGTTCTGATGTCTGTGCTTTCGGGTAGCACTATTGTTTTTTTACTCATTGCGGCCCTTTGAGCCATATAATCCAGAAAACTCACGATTCAGACCCCCATTTATTAATTCTATTACCCTTATTTTTGTCTTGTGCGCGTATGTCAATGCCTTCTACTTGTCTTATGCGCCATATGTCAATGCCTTCTCCTTGCCTTCAACTACGCGCAATACGCCTTCAGCAAGAGCCGTAAGTTCGTCTTCGCCGGGGTAGACAGCAACTGGTCCCAGGAAGGAAACCCTGTTTTTAATTTCCTGCACTATATAAGGCCAGTATGCCAAACCTCCGGTTATGGCGATGCGATCTACCTTTCCGTTTAGGGCTGCAGCGCTGGCGCAAATCTCTCTCGCAATTTTGTACGCCATTGCATCAACTATCTTTTTAAATTCAACATCCTCTTTCGCCTTCTTTTCAAGTTCCCTGCAGTCTGATGTGCCCGTATAGGCAACAAGTCCGCCGTTGCCGACAAGAAGCTTCTTCATCTGCTCTTTTGTATACTGTCCTGAGAAGCACAATTCCACCAGTTCAAAGGATGGAAGGTTTCCTGTCCTTTCAGGTGAAAAAGGTCCTTCCTCAAGGGCATTGTTTACTTCGACTATCCTGCCGTTTTTATGCGCTCCGACAGATATACCACCACCAAGGTGAGCAATAATGAAATTACCCTCTTCATAAGGTATGCCTAATTCGATTGCTGTGCGCATGGCAACCGCTTTCTGGTTGAGTGCATGGAACACCGTTCTGCGCTTGATATCAGGATTACCGGTAAATCTTGCCTCGTCCATCAATTCATCAACAACAACAGGATTTACTATATATGCCTGTTTTCCGTATTGTGCTGCAAGCTTTGAAGCAATCATTGCGCCCAGATTACTGGCATGGTCTCCGTATTTGGAAGTCCGAAGGTCGTCGATCATCTGTTCATCAACGATATAGGTACCACCGTCGAGAGGCCTTAATACGCCGCCTCTGCCTACAAAAGCATCAATGCTCTTCAGATCGATTCCTTCGTCGGCTATTATACCGCTTATAGTCTTGAGGCGATATTCAAACTGGCTGGCTGCGGTCGGGAAACCCTTTATATCCTCAGGATCGTGCCTTATAACTTTTTCAAATGCACATTTGTCGCCCTCGAATACCCCTACCTTGGTCGATGTAGACCCTGGATTTATTACGAACATTTTCATTTTCTTCACACCTCATAATTATTTTCTTTCACACAATTCTATAAGCACCCCTTCGGTACTTTTAGGGTGTACAAATGCTATCCTTGCATTTCCGGCTCCATACCTCGGAACCTCATCGATCATGCGTACTCCCTTTGCCTTCATCTCGGCTATTGCTTCCTCAATGTTATCAACCCGGTATGCGATGTGCTGTATGCCTGGCCCCTTAGATTCAATGAATGCTGCAACTGGACTGTCAGGCTGCGTTGCTTCAAGCAGCTCGACTTCTGAATCTCCCAGCGGGAGAAAAGCCACCTTCACCTTTTGTTGTTCAACAACCTCCGTGCCATGAATCTCCAAACCCAATACACCGGTATAGAATTTCAGGGCTTCATCAATACTTCTCACTGCAATACCTATATGATCCACTTTGTTAACCATATAATTAATCTCCTAATTATTCCAAATAAAATATTTTTTTACTTACCTGAATCTGCTTGTTTTCGTTCACCTTTTCCATCAACATTTCTGCTGCCGTATAGGGATCGACCATCCTTTCGAGAACCTGCCCTACCATAAGCTCCATAACCTCGGACTGGCAGCCGGTTTTGGAAAAGATACCGGATATCTTTTCTTTCAGTATTTCGAACAGTTCTGAATAAACAGCCTCTCTCTTTCTTAATGCCAGCAGACCGTTGGAAATCATATACTCGTTGTGTGCCTCTATGGCATCGAGCAATTCAATGATTCCCTTGTTGTCCCTCGCGGTGACATTAAGCACTGCAGGCCGATACTCCGTTTCCCTGTTGAAGTCCAGAATGCTGTTTATTTCTGCGGCGGTACGGTCTGCGCCTTCCCTGTCAGATTTGTTTACGGCAAAGATGTCACCTATCTCCATTATACCTGCCTTCATAACCTGTATATCATCGCCCAGTCCAGGTACAGCTACTACAACCACCGTATCGGCCACTTTGACTATTTCCACTTCAGATTGCCCGACACCTACGGTCTCTATGAATATGTAGTCCAGACCGAATATATCAAGTATCTTGACAGTTCCGTATACGGATTTCGCAAGCCCCCCAAGCGCTCCCCTGGTTCCAAGACTTCTGATGAATACACCTTCATCCGTAGCCAGGTCATTCATCCTTACCCTGTCTCCCAAAATCGCTCCGCCGGTAAATGGACTGGTCGGATCAACAGCTATGACCCCAACCTTTTTATCCATTGATCTGAGCTGCTTTACAAGCTTGTCCGTAAGAGTGCTCTTTCCTGAACCAGGAGGTCCGGTAATTCCGATTATCCTGGCATGGCCGGTCTGTTTGTAGCAATCCCTTATTATTTCCAGAACTTCGGCATCCATGTCCTCGAGCATGGTTATAAGTCTTGCCGCCGCTCTTTTATTACCATTCAGAAGGCCTTCCTTCAAGTCCATATCTGCTCCCTCTTGTCTGTAACAATTAGTGCTAACTTTATGGTACATCTATTTCCTGGTTATATTCTCTTTTATAAAATCAATCGTAACCGAGGTAGGAGTCCCCGGAGTGAATATCTCCGCAACACCTGCCGCCTTTAGTGCCGGTATATCATCTTCGGGAATTACACCTCCGCCTACTACGAGTATGTCGTCGCAGCCCTTCTCCCTAAGCATGTTTACTATCTTTGGAAAAAGATGGTTGTGTGCTCCTGACAATATACTCATAGCCACACAGTCCACGTCCTCTTGAATTGCAGCTGCTACGATCTGTTCCGGAGTTTGTCTCAATCCTGTATATATAACTTCCATGCCAGCATCCCTCAACGCTCTCGCTACTACCTTGGCACCTCTGTCATGCCCATCGAGGCCCGGCTTGGCCACTAGTACCCTGATTATTTTAGCCATATGTCCACATCTCCTTTTTCTTTTTGCATTCACTGCATTGTTCTATTAAAGAACCGATTGCTGATATTCACCGAAAACTTCCCTGAGAACACCGCATATTTCGCCGAGTGTGCCGTATTCCTTAACCGCATCAATTATATAAGGCATAAGGTTGGTATCGGTCTCAGCTGCAGACTTGAGTGCCTGAAGCGCCTTTTCGACTTTAGCCGAATCTCTTTCCTTTTTAAGGTCTGCGAGTTTGCTGTTCTGCTTTTCGCCAACCAACGGATCGACCTTGAGCAGATTTGGCTTGACATCTTCCTTAACCTGGAACTTGTTCATGCCGACTACTATCTCCCTGCCGGCTTCAACATCCATCTGGTATTTATATGCGCTATCCTGTATCTCCTTCTGCATGAAACCCATCTCTACAGCTTTCGGAGCGCCGCCCAGGGCATCGATCTTCCTTATGTATTCCATCGCCTCTTCTTCAATCTTATTGGTCAGGCTTTCTATATAATATGATCCGGCAAGGGGGTCAATGGTCTCTGTGACGCCGCTTTCATAACCGATTATCTGCTGAGTCCTGAGGGCTGTCCTTACCGAAGATTCGGTAGGCAGTGCAAGTGCTTCATCCTTGGAATTTGTGTGCAGTGACTGTGTGCCTCCAAGAACTGCCGCGAGGGTCTGTACCGCAACCCTGACAATATTGTTTTCTGGCTGCTGTGCTGTGAGCGTGGAACCGGCGGTTTGGGTGTGGAATCTGAGCATGAGGGATTTTGGATTCTTAGCGTTGAACCTATCCTTCATGATCTTTGCCCACATCCTTCTGGCAGCTCTGAATTTAGCAACCTCCTCCAGCAGGTCATTGTGAGCGTTGAAGAAGAATGAAAGCCTTGGTCCGAATTCATCAACATCCAGGCCTGCTTTTATGGCTGCTTCAACATAAGCGATTGCGTCGGCAAGTGTGAAAGCCACTTCCTGTACTGCAGTGGAACCGGCTTCCCTGATATGGTAGCCGCTTATTGAAATGGTGTTCCATTTAGGAACATTTTTAGCGCAATAGCTGAATATGTCCGTTATGAGCCTCATTGAAGGATCAATTGGGAAAATGTATGTTCCTCTTGCAATATATTCCTTGAGTATGTCGTTCTGGATGGTTCCCGATATCTTGTCGAGTGGTACACCCTGCTTTTCGGCCAGGGCGACATACATGGCCAACAGCACTGAAGCGGCTGAATTTATGGTCATGGATGTGCTTACCTTATCCAGTGGAATCCCGTCAAAAAGAATCTCCATATCCTTCAGAGAATCGATGGCAACCCCAACTTTCCCAACTTCGCCTTCCGACAGAGAATGGTCGGAGTCATATCCGATCTGGGTCGGCAGGTCGAAGGCTATACTAAGACCGGTCTGTCCCTGTGCCAGAAGATATTTGTATCTGTTATTGGATTCCTCAGCTGTCCCGAAGCCTGCATACTGACGCATGGTCCATAGCTTTCCCCTGTACATGGTAGGCTGAACGCCTCTTGTATATGGGAATTCGCCCGGAAAGGACAGATCCGTCATATAGTCCATGTCCATGGTATCTTCAGGGGTGTATACCCTTTTCACTTCAATTTCTGATGATGTTTTAAAGCTTTCAGCTCTTTCGGGATTCTTGCTTAATGAATTCTTAACAATTCCATCCCATTTTTCGAAGCCCATTTTCAAAGACTCCATATTTTCCCGTTCCGACATTTCATACCTCCTCAAAGACTATTTCTTGATGATTATTTTTATTGTAACAAAACAAGATTTTCAATATTACAATAATGGTTTTAACAATAAAAAAAGCCTAACTTTTGATAAACATTTACTAGATGTCTATTAAGAGCTAGGCTTGATTACTAAATATCGAAATCTTATTCTTCAGCAATTTCGATAACATATTCAAGCTACCCGTGATAAGAATCACAAAAATCATTCAGTTTTTATAACCTTAACAAGAATTATACCATGGTTAATCAGTGTAAACAAGTATTTTACACCTAAATTTTACACCTAAATTTGTGTTTGCTGCTTATTTTCCTTTTCTTTGATATAACTGCCCTTTACTATTATATATCTGTTATGCAGCGTTTGAATCGCTGTTATTAAAGCACGGCGTGTCTGCGTATGAATTTTCTTGTCTATCTCCTTGAAAATCTTATCAAGATCATCATCAAGAGATTTACCATTCATTATGTTTTCCACAAACTCGCTGTGAAGAGGACAATACAAAGGCACTGTACTCTTTATGATTGTTCCAGTATCCATATCAACTGTCATCAATACCGAGAGAAATTTCATGCTCTCATAAAGGTCAGACCCGTTCGGGAGCTGTGCATGTCCTGAAAAAATGTGCATTTCCATAGAGATTCACCCTTCAAAAAGATATGATTTATAATTTCTTCATAAACATATAAAAACCCTTCTGTAAAAATTAATTTTTTATAATGTATTTTCATTGTCCAACAACAGGATATCCTTCAACTGTTTCATCAATTAGCAACAACCTGTCAGTTCTGAGGCATATATCCCATGGGACAGGCCTTTCCTTAAGTTCTTCCCATTTTTCTTTTGTAATATCCCACTGGATATGATAATCCGATTTTTCAGCCGGTGGTTCACCGATATTCAGATATACAGCCATTCTGAATTGAGTCTCATTGACAAATGAAGGCCAGCATTTAAATATGTTCAATGTGTCATTTTCCCCTGCCAGCGATATATAACGGGCACGGATTCCAACATGGGTGGCCCGTTTTCCATTGGTTCCCGTATGTAACATGCAGCCCCAATCAACTGCCTCTATGGTATCTTCTGAAATTCTTCCCGCCACTGATATGTTCTTGCAGCCGGTAAGCCTGGCAGCAGCCAGTGTCGGAGGTTTGGTGAATATGTCCTCTTTCGAGCCCACGGCAGCAACTCTGCCTTCAGAAAGCACAACAAGATTCCTGCATATCCTGTATGCCTCCTCCCTGTTGTGGGATACGAAAAGAGTTACTCCCCTGTAATCTGACAGGGAATCAATCAGTTGCTTTATAAGGTGGTTCTTCAAATACTCATCAAGGGCTGAAAAGGGCTCGTCCAACAAGAGAGCTTCAGGTTCCACCGCCATGGCACGTGCAAGGGCAACCCTCTGCTGCTGTCCTCCTGACAGTTGGCTGGGATACCTTCTTTCAAGGCCTTCAAGATGGACCATCCTTATAACATTTGCCAATTTCGTGTCCTGTTCTGATTTTTTCAAGTCGGACAGCCCGAATCTGATATTGTTTTCTACCGTCATATGGGGAAACAATGCGTAGTTTTGAAAAAGAATTCCTATTTTCCTTTTCCTGCTTGGCAGGTTTATTCCTTTTTCCGAATCAAACAAGGTCCTCCCGTTAAGAACTATCCTTCCCTCATCTGGAGTTTCGATGCCGGCTATACACCTTAATGTCATGCTCTTTCCCGAACCGGAGGCGCCAAGAAGCCCTACTGTATCATTACTTGCAGTGAAATTAACATTAAGGCTGAATCCATGTAGTTTTTTCTTTATATCAACAATAAGTTCCATTTCAGTTCCTCTCTGCAGGCATGATTATCTTCCGTTGGTAATCATTCCAGTAATTCATTGCAATCATAACCAGAAGTGAAATGACAAATATTAGCAGAACCCATGTCAGGGCTTTGTCCATATCCCCGCCCTCAGCCGCAAAGAATATTGCCAGCGGTATGGTTTGCGTCCTTCCCGGGATGTTCCCGGCCACCATCAGGGTTGCCCCGAATTCACCAAGGGCACGTGCAAATGCCAGCGCGGTTCCTGCAGCAATACCAGGCCATGCAAGTGGCACTGACACCTTCCAGAACACCTTCCACTCATTTACTCCCAGAGTCCGTGCGGCATTTACTATGTTCCTGTCTATCTGTTCAAAGGCACCCCGGGCTGTCTTGTAAAGCATTGGGAATGATACTACAGCAGCAGCGATGACCGTAGCAGGCCACGAAAATATTACCGTGATTCCCAAATCGTAAAGAAGGCTGCCAATAGGGCCACGTTTCCCGAATATAAGGAGAAGAAAGAAACCCAGCACAGTAGGAGGCAGCACCATTGGCAGCGTAAGGATGCCATCGATTATACCTTTTAGCCGGCCACGGTAGTTTGCTATAAACCAGGCAGCAGCGATACCGGTTATAAATGTAACCAGTGTCGCTGCTACTGAAGTTTTTAGTGAAATCCATATAGGGGTAAGATCCAAAGTCTTGTACCTCCACGTCCCATTGTGCCGGATAGCATCTGGGATTATTCAAACAACTGCTTCTATGGCATGAATACAAATCCGTATTTTTCAAAAACAGGCTTTGCATCGTCACTGTACATATAGTTGATAAACTCCTGTGCCTCAGAAAGGTTTTTCGTTTCCTTCATTACCGCTGAAGGATATACAACAGGTGAATATGATCCGGAAGGAGCCTCGGAAACTATTTTGACCTTGTCGGAAGCAACCGCGTCGGTTTTATAAACGATACCCGCATCTGCATTTCCGGTTTCAACCCATGTAAGTACTTCTTTAACATCCTTCGCGTACACTGCCTTTGGTGTTATTCTATCAAGCAGGCCTAAAGATTTCAAGGCTTCTTCACTATATTGTCCTGCCGGTACACTTTTGGGTTCTCCTAAAGCGATACTTTTAACATTGTCATCAGCAAGGTTTTCGAATGAAGCAACCGATGTCGAATCTGCGGGGATTACCAGCACTATACTGTTACCCAGGAGGTCTTCTCTTGTGTCTTCAAGAATAAGCCCCTTCTCGCTCAATGCGTCCATCTGCTTTGCCGCTGCAGAAATGAATATATCCACTTCTGCACCTTCCTCAATCTGCTTTTGCAGTGATCCCGATCCTCCAAAATTCAAGACCAACTCAACATCAGGATTGATAGCAGCATAGGTGGCTTTTATCTCTTCAATTGAATTTCTCACGCTGGCTGCGGCTGATATTGTCAACTTAACATTAGTCTGTTTTGTTGCTTGCCCACAGGCTGATGTCAGAACCAGCATAAACATCGTCATTGCTATTAATACGATTTTTTGTGTGTTTTTCATAACTTTCTCCCTTCAGGCTTTATGTGGTTGAGCATATAAAACAGCCTGTTTCGATGAACAAAACAGGCTGAAATAAATCAGTGCAACTTATGCCGTCCGGCTTAAAAGCAGTAAGGCTGTATCGCATTTGTTTTGTCTCCTTCTCAATTGGTGAAGGCCAAGTCATTTCCAACTTAACCCCGTGAACCGGAACCCCGGTCCAGGCTTTGCATTCATAAACTTTGCCTGTAAATCACCAGCATTATTCGTAGACTGCAAGGCACGGAAACTGATATGAAATTTTTAACTGTAATAATTATAGCACAGCAGTTTTATTTTTCAAGCACTATCTCTCCAATGTTTTTGCTGGCATTGGTCCTTACCGCGATTTCCGCCGGTTTATATCCAGCAACCTCTGCCTTCAGGATATATTCCCGGTTCTTTCCGAGTCCTTTGAATTCAAAATCCCCGAAGAAATCTGTGGTGGTTTCCATTACAGATCCTATACCATCAGCTGCTCTCAAGGTCACCTTGGCGCCCTTGACACACTCCCTGGGTTTGTCGGCCAGCATAACCTCGCCTGCGATAAAGAACTTTGGAAGGTCGATGTACTTGATATTAGGTTCAGTACCTAATTCAGGTTTGAAATCCTCAACCTTTGCAGCTTTTTCCGCAAGGAGTTTTGAAACTTCGCTGTTCTTATCATCCAGATCCCCAAACACAAGAGCACCATTCGGGCAGGACTCAACACAGCGGGTAGTCATTTCGCCATTATCCAGCATGTGAGCGCACATTGTACACTTCTGGGGCAGCTGACTCTCTTCATTCCAGATTATAGCACGGTAAGGACAGGAATTTACAATTTCCTTATGTCCCTTTGACTTTACCGGATCGATGATTACTATACCGTCATTACGGCGGTATACAGCACCTTCCGGGCCTTTCTTCATGCATGGTGCATCTCCACAGTGCTGGCACATTATCGGTATATAATCAACCTTTATTTTAGCGTCTGTTCCCTGCTCCACTTCCTGAACACGCAGCCAGTCCTGACCATCCTTGGGCTGTGCGGCGGAAAGAGGAAGATAATCATTTCCCGCGAATTCATCCTTGCAGGCAATGAAACAGTTGTGACATCCTGTACATTTTGTAATGTCTATTGCAATTCCATATCTGGCCATATTATCAACCCTCCCACTTTCTGATTTCGCACAGGCATGAGTTAGGAGTCATACCGGGTACGTGTTTCGATAACCGTCTTGATGAGGTTAACAGGTTTATACAGCCTCCCCTGTCGGTTGAACCAGCTTTTCCTGGTATGAGAGGATCGTATCTTGATGAGCAGCCATAGCTGTGCATTACTCCCCTGGGTACACGTTCGGTAACAACGGCACTGCAAAGAACAGAACCTCTGTCGTTATAAGCTTCTACGATATCCCCGCCCATGATGTTACGTTCTTTCGCATCTTCAGGATTTATCCTTATCGGCCACCATTTATAGTCATCCTTATCAACGCGGTGGAAAGGTATGGCATCGATCCAGGAGCAGAGGCCATCATATTCCACATGGAACGAGAACCTGGGATGAGGAGATATGATCTGCAGCGGATATTTTTTGTATGGTTCGCTCCTGTAGCCTTCCCATGATGGAATGAAATGGGGAACTATAGGGCGCTCTTCATCATCCGGCATATTCTTCTTCAGACTTTCGGAAGCAAACTCTATCTTTCCGGTATAGGTTCCCAACTCATTTGCCTTTTCCGTATTCCGTTTCGGGTTGCCTGTATCGGGGGTATCTACTACCCTGCCTTCGGCAAACCAGCGCAGTCCCGGAGTAGACTTGTAATTTTCGGGTAGTGGTATGATATGGTAGCCTTTTTTGTTGAATTCTTCCCAGGAGACAGTCTTGGCAACGTCGGAGGATTCAAAGAACAGCCTTGCCCAATCCACTTCAGTGTTGCCCTCTGTAAAAAGCTCTTCCATTCCAAGGCGTGCAGAAATTAGCCTGAATATCTCATAGTCTGATTTCGATTCAGCGAGTGGCTCAACGCATTTCATTTCCCTGACTATTACCCTGTAGTTGTTTCCTATGTGAGCATTTGTCGTGTATCCGCCGCATGCAGCCCATTCGCCGAGGTCATCCCTCTCGAAGTTTGTGCAGGCTGGCAGTATGATATCGGCAAAATTTGTTTCACTTTGGTACCAGCAATCCTGATTGACGACAAACTCAAGATTTTCATGCTGGTACATCTTCACCCATTTGTTTGTATCAACCATGGTTCCCATGAATGATCCGCCGTAACGGTAGAACATCCTGCAGCGTGCTTCAATAGGATAAACATTGTGGGTGAATTGCTGCTCAAGGCTCTGTCCGCAGAAGCCTTCACCATAGAAATCTTCCTTAGCGGTCATTATCGCTTCAGGCAGTGAAAGTCTGAACAGCCTCTGTTTTGTCTTGTTCTCCAGTGACAGTTTTCTTTTGGCAACCGGGGATTTACCCATCGATCCACGGGGTTCAGCATAGCCAGGGAACCAGGTGTCTGAATCAGCCGGTGCTCCCATGGTAAGGCCCCAGATTGACCTGCCGGGTTTGCCAAGGCCCTGCATCGCCTGCAGTGAAACCATCATACGTGCCCACTCGGTACCAAATGCAGTACGGCATGCGCTTCCTTCACCGCCGCGGCTGCCGCAGCTGAGGACGGTCCTCTTTTCAGCCCATTCTCTTGCAAGGGCGATGATCTTACGTGCCGGTATTCCCGATTCATCCTCGGCCCATTCAGGAGTTTTGGGATAGTTTCCTTCTCCCTTACCCAGTATGTAATCCTCAAATTGATCAAAGCCTACCGTTTTTTCAGCTATATACTGCTTGTCGTAAATTCCTTCGGTTATCCAAACATAAGCTATTGCCATTGCAAGCGCAGTATCGGAGCCGGGGCGTGCAGGCAGCCATGTGCCGTCCATTATCGCATTCGTATAATTGTAGAACGGATCTATGAACACCGTCTTTATTCCCTTTTCCTTGAGCCATATACGCCAGATAGCAGATTCCTGACCGCTGTATGTTCCACGGGTGGAATCCGGATCGCTGGACCATAAAACTATCATCTCGGCATTTTTCAGGCTGTCCTCAAGCAGATCGAACTGCTCCGGCATACCAAGACGCCAATAGAAGCCATACATATGAGTAGCACCCCAGTGCCAGCCTTCCCAGCTGTCAGGGTTGTCAAATACAGGAGTGTAGTTGAGCATATTCATGAAACGCGCAAAGGGACCCATTTTATAGCCGACTATGCCCCAGTTGTGGTGGGATGATGTCATACCGGTTATGGATGCGCTTCCGTATGCCTCAGTAAGCCTGGTGATCTCGCCGGATACTATGTCCAGCGCCTCGTCCCAGCTGATACGTACATATCCTGATTTCCCACGATTCTGAATGTTGCGTTCGCCTTTTGGGTCGAAATCAACACGTTTCATGGGATATAAAATTCGCTTTTCCGATTCCAGACGGTTTCTTTCAGCAAGTGCAGTTGGAGCCAGCTTTAAGGATTTAGGCGGTGAGTATTTTTTACCATCTGCTTCGATCGTCCATGGCTTCAATTCTTCCGGGGGAACCTGCAACGGCCTCATGCGTGTGATTTTGCCATCTTTGACATAAACAGATACAGGTCCTCCGCCAGTCAAATTGGTAAACACTTTTTCTTTTCCATCCATTGAGTTTCTACCTCCTTATTCAAGTATTTATATAAATATTTTTTATTTTTAAAAAATGGCGCTTCGCCCCGACTTTAGCATTTTACAAGCAAAACCAGAGGCAAAGCAAGAAAAATCATATTGTTTGAATCTCAGGGGTTACCAGCCCCTTTCGCCTTTCGGCAAGCTTCTTGTTACTTATTAATTGCTAAACCTCCCATTATTAGATTTGTATATAAAGCCCTGGATTATTTCGACCATCCAGGGCTTATAACCTTCCAACAAGGCTATTTACCAGATTCAAAACGGAATTCCTGGTCCTCATCGACTAATGCAAGGATACGTATGATACAACCTTCGCCCTGGACGAATCTCCAGGGGAATGCCATGAAATAGCACCTTTTGCCGGTTACTTCATCAATGTCTCCGCCTACATTCTCAATTCCGGGAATACCGCCTTTGACCATTAGTGTCTTGTGAGCGTCTTCCCAGAGCGGGAAGTCTACCTTCGGATCACGGCCGTATGTCTGCTTCCACTCTTCTATCAGGTGGGGCTGTGATGGGCCAAGGCCATGGTCGACGAGCTTTGTTGCTATGGGATGGTCGTTGGCCTGGCAGCCATAGCCAACCATCTTAACCTTATGGTCGACCAGCCACTGTGCGCCTGCTCCGTTTATACCGCAGCCATATGCAAAATACTCATCGGTATCCGCCCATTTATGGTGGAAGCCGGTGTTGATCATTACAATGTCGCCCTCCTGGATTTTAGGAGTTGCCTTTTCAAGGTCTTCAGGGGTAATAATTCCCCATTTCTCTTTGGGTATGGATATTGCAACACCTGTGCCGCAGAATCTCCAAAGCGGGTAACCGGTGATGTCAGGCGTATTTTCTGTTACATGGAGGGGGGCATCCATATGGGTTCCGCGGTGCATGATCCCTTCCCAGTTTACTTCGTAAATGCCGTCTTTGGCATGGAATTTGTTGATCGTCACATTAACGCCGGGGTGAGAAGGCCATTCCGGCATGAATTGATGAAATGGATGGCTCAAATTATATACTTTAAGGCTCATATTCTTACTCCTCTATTTTATAGTTTATTTGATCAGTCAAATCAGATTATGCCTTTCCGGAATCAATACGGCAATTGCCTGTAGGATCGATCATTGCTGTCAACCTTACCGGGCAGGCATCGCCATGCTCAAATTTCCATGGTGTTGCAATAAAGGTGGCACGTTTGCCAAGCAGCAAATCTACATCTCCACCAACCTGTTCGATGGTCGGAATGCCTGCGGCTAAAAGAGTCTTATTGGCTACGTTCCATTCGCCATGTTCCTTTTTGGGGTCAAGGCCTGTAGCTGCCTGATATTCAACTGCAAGACGCTTCATGGTAGGTCCGTTGCGATGTGGTCCAAGGGATGTTGCACATGGATGGTCTATCTGTTGAGTATCTACTGCTACCATCCTGCATTCTTTTTTCACCAGCCACTCTGCAGCGTCCTTGCTCAATCCCGGGCATTCTCCAAAGTATTCAAGAGAATCGGAATATTTGTGGTGCCATCCTGTTACGATAACGACGATATCGCCCATTTGTACTCCAGGCTTTGCAGCTTCAAGATCTTTGGCAGTTATCACTTCATAGCTGCCTTTGGGAATGCTTAGTACAACGCCATTGCCAAAAAAGCGGTCTGCGGGAATCTGGGCAAGATCCGCACCACGCTGGATCATGTGTAAAGGTGCGTTCATGTGTGTGCCCGTATGCATGTTCGTGTTGATTTTCATGGCCTGTACGCCATGTTGGGAGTGCTTGACACTTCTGTACATCTTTACATCATCCTGTCCTGGGTATGACGGAACGCCAAATCCCCATGGGTGACTGAGTTCAAGCAATTGAAGACCCGAATATGGGTCGGTTACAAATGACATAATAATTTCTCCTTCTGTTATAAATTTGATCTTAAATTCCAAAAGTAGAACAATAAAAAAAGCCCGACTTTTCATATGCGTCCACCAGGATGCTTACAAAGAGCTAGGCTTGATTACTTAAATAGCGGAATTTTGTTCCGTTAACATATTCAAGCTACTCGTGATAGAGTTCACAAAGCTAATATTCAACTGTTTAAATTATATCATGCTGAAAATATGTTAACAAGTGTTTTTTACTTTATTAACACAACTTTCCCACCCCATTGATTCAGTAGTGTGGGAAAGTTGTGTTTATTCAGCAGTGCTTTTTCTTAAGCAATCCACCCGCCCCCAAAAGAGCAAGGTCTTTGGCAGTTATCTCTATTCCCGCCAGAAGTCTCGGGAGGACAAGGTCTATGCTGAAATAATCATCATGTAATCCGCATGCAGGGGCGCCTATAAGCTGAACCTCGCCGATTTCAGCCAGCATCAGCATAGTTCCGGGCAGCACTGGAATCCCATAACGCACATTCACAGCACCCGCCTTTATCATTCCTTCAACTGTCACATCGTCAGGATCGACGGACATGCCTGATGTGCAGATCACCATATCAGCCCCGGATTCAATCATTTCCCTGACTGCTTCCGAAATGGATTCTACAGAATCGGGAGCAGTTTTTATTCCGACAACCGAGCATCCAAGTTTTTCTACTTTGGCGGCCATAATGCCTCCATACTTCTCTTCAACAAGCCCTTCATGAACCTCAGTTCCTGTTACAATAATACCTACTTTCGCTTTACGCATATCTGCTATCCTGAATAAAGGGCCTTCATCCATGGCAGCTTTTGCCCTGATGAAATCATCCTTTGAAATATACAACGGTGTGATCCTTGTGCCTGCAATCACATCACCCTTATGAACAATGGTATAAGGTTCGCGGGTTGCGCATATGACGCCCTTATTCATGTTAAAGGCTGTAAGCCTTTTTTCATCAATAACCAGCAGACCGTCTTCAGCTGCAGTCAGGTTTATTTTTCCCTCGCTTGCAGTATCCCCGAAGGATACTCCCTGCCCGGCCATCTTCTTCGCAAAGGACAACGCCGCCTCCTCTTCGTGTATAAAGTCGGAAAGGTGTCTGTTATCCTCCTGGGTGTAGATATTGTATTTGCCGATCTTCTTAAATACTGATACATCTTCTTCCCTGATCAGATGTCCGCGTTTGAACGCTACGCCCTTTTCCTTATGGGGTATTATCCTTGTAACATCATGCAGCAGATGTTTACCGACAGCTTTTTCTACCGGTGTCTTAACCAATCCGAAGTTGTTTGATATATCATATATTTGATTCCTGTGCTGTTCCCCCATAGTATATGGCAGCGGTTCTCTGCACCCCCTGCAAAGGCTTCCATGGGATGCTGGATAAGCTTCGCCGCATACTGGACAGACGGCCGTAGGGCCCATTTTCTTTTTGCCGAGGTACTTGTCATCTACCTTCACTTTCTGAATTCCATAAAGATCCCGTCCCGCGGCCTTCATCTCCCCCAGCAGTGCATCAAGATCCTGTTCGTCTTTGGGTGCAAGCTTAAAGTACCATTCCTTTATGTTCTTCCATTTGTCAAGGGCGGCCGTATCAACATATACACGTACTCCCGAACCTTCATTCTTGTCGTAAAGCACGATTGCATACCGTCCAAGGTCAAGAACCTTCAGACGTTTGTTGCCCCAGGTGCAGGGCGTCAGAAGCTGCAGGGCGTCCGGCAGGCATTGGCCGCTTTCTGCGAATGCATAAAACGACCTTTCATCGTCAAAATACTCTTTGGCAATGCTCACCATGAAGCCGCCAATAACAAGTCCGGGAGCTGTGGCTCCATGAAATTTTTCTATTTTTTTTAAATATTCTTCAAAACTCAATCCGCAAATATCCATCACATCAAATATCCTCTCTGATAATTATATCGCCGGCCTTTATTACACCGCCGTGCAGTACCCGTGTGAATATGCCCTCCCTCGGCATTACACAGTCGCCGACCTTGTGGTAAATCGCACATTTTCCGTGACATTCCTTTCCTATCTGGGTCACTTCAAGCAGTACATCAGCTATCCTGAGCCTTGTCCCTATGGGAAGGGTGAAAAGCTCAATGCCTTCGGTCGTAAGATTCTCAGCGAACTTGCCGCTGTCAAGATCCTGAACCCCAAGTGCTTTCATCTTATCAATGCTTTCAACCCCCAGAAGGCTTATCTGTCTATGCCATTCCCCTGCATGTACATCGTCACGCAAGCCATGATTTTCTATAAACTCACCAGAACTGATAGTAGTCTTCTCAATGCCCTTCCTGTCGCTTATATTCACTGCAATTACGCTCGCCATATTATACCGCCCCTTTGTAATAATTATGTTTTGATTTTGTTATGTTTTAATTTTGTTATGTTTTAGTCCTGATCTCTTATTGGTTCCTGATGTATTCCCCACTCTTGCCACCTTTTTTCTTCTGCAGGGATACTTCACTGATCTCCATCCCCTTGTCCACTGCCTTGCACATGTCATATATGGTAAGAGCTGCAGTACATACAGCCGTCAACGCCTCCATCTCAACTCCTGTTTTCCATGTACATCTGGCTGTAGCTGTAATTTCAATGCAGCTCTCCCTCGTATTGTGCTCGAATTCTATTTTGACGGAATCAAGCGGTATACTGTGACACATAGGTATTAACTCATGGGTCTTTTTTGCTGCCATGATACCGGCAACCCTCGCTACAGGAAGAACATCTCCCTTCGGCATACCGCCATCCATGACCAATGCCAGTGTAGACGGCATCATCTTAACCCTACCGGTTGCAACGGCTTCACGGAGTGTCATATCCTTTTCTGAAACATCAACCATCCTGGCTGCACCTTTTTTATCCACATGCGACAGTTCCATCACATTATCCTCCAATTCCATTCATTGTTCTCAAAGAAGTAAAACTATCCTCAAAGCAGTGACCTGCAGGCTTGTTGAGTATAACCTCTCTTATTTCCTTTTCCAGTTCTTCCGGACTTGCTTTTAAGGCATCCATTAAATCAATTTCACTGTTGTTTCCAAGACAGGGCTTTATTTTACCGTCACAGGTCAGCCGTATCCTGTTGCAGCTGTCGCAGAACTTATGGCTGAGGGGGCTGATGAAGCCTATCCTGCCTTTATGTCCGTCAATTTTGTAATAGCGGGCAGGCTGTCCGGGCAACCTGTCGTTGCAGGCGACCAGTTCAGGCATCGAGCGTATGATATCTGAGTTAAGGACAACCTTGTCCCTGTTATTCTCCCCAAAATCACCTACGGGCATCAATTCAATAAAACGTACATCTATCGGATTATCGGCTGTAAGGTTGACAAAATCCTCTATCTCGTCGTCGTTAACCCCTTTCATCAATACAACATTCAGCCGTATGGGATCCAATCCGGCTTCAACTGCTGCCTCTATGCCCTTCAGTACATCCGTCAGTCTTCCGCCTCCGGTTATTTGTTTGAATTTATCCTCCTTCAAGGAGTCCAGGCTTATACTTAACCTTTTCAGTCCTGCCTCCTTCAAGCTCTTAGCTTTTTCAGCAAGCTTGATACCATTGGTGGTCATTGATATGTCATCAATACCCGGAACGCTTGATATCCGACTTATAATTTCATTGATGTCGGAGCGCACAAGTGGTTCACCGCCGGTGATCCTTACCTTATGTATTCCGAGCTTCGACATGATGGCTACAATCCGTCCCATTTCCTCCGGCGTCAGTCCCGCTTTATACTCATAACCCTTCTCACAGGATTCCGGATTGCAATAAATGCATCGCAGGTTGCAGTTTTGTGTGACAGACAATCTAAGATATTCAATTTCCCTGCCCAGCTTGTCCCTCATGGTCTCTCTCCGTTCCGGCAATTATGCCCGTATTATTTATGTTCATGTTCCTTGTGTTTGTGTTCAATCGCTTTATGGTTGTGTTCATGCTCTGAATGGTCGTGTCCATGCTCTGAATGGTCGTGTCCATGCTCTTTGTGATTATGTCCATGTCCTTCATGGCATTTTTGTTCATCCCGGCAGTCATTTATCTGGCCCTTCAATATTCTTATGGCATGAGGCAGCACAGGCAATATGACCTCCAGGCATTCCTCCACTGCTATCGGGCTCCCGGGAAGGTTGATAATCAGCGTCTGCCCCCTGATTCCCGCAACAGCCCTTGAAAGCATTGCATTGGGTGCCTTTTCAGCACTCTTCCTGCGCATGGCTTCAGGCATTCCTGGTATAACCTTTTCAATGACATCCATGGTCGCTTCGGGAGTCACATCCCTTTTGGAAAAGCCTGTTCCACCGGTTGTAAGTATCAGATCCACCCCTAGATTGTCTGCCATGTCCATTAAACTATTGGCAATGATTTCTCTTTCATCGGGTACTATTTTATAACAACAGACTTCCCCATCCAACCTTGTTCGGATTATCTCTTCTATCGTCTTGCCGCTAAGGTCCTTGTTAATTCCTGCAGAGCATCGGTCGCTTGCAGTAAGTATTCCCGCCTTTATGCCGCTCACTTGATTTACTCCCCCCAATCGCTTCTAGTAACTCTGTTCTTATTACTCTTTTCCAGTCACTCAATTACTCTTTTCCAGTCACTCAGTTAACCAAATAAAAAAAGCTTCTGTACGGATATGCGCACAGAAGCTTATTAAGCCTACTTTTTCGCATCCCCTTTCCATCAGGAGGCAACATGATTTCTCATGTTACCTGGTGAACTGCTGCAGCCTCAAAACCGGCTCCAGCGTCCAGGTCACAGAAGCATGGCCACATAACATATGCCTTTAGCTTTCTATGACTCGGAGAATATAGTTTATTAAGTTATTTATATAATAACGGGTTTTGCATGTTTTGTAAATATCAAATTATAGAGATTCTCACACTTTATCCTTCTATAGAACCGTCAATTGCAGCCTGATCAAAGCCTACTATGATTTTACCGTTTATATCGAGTACAGGCACTCCCCTTTGTCCGGATTTCTGAACCATTTCCATTGCAGCTTCCCTGTTGCGTGATACATCAATGTCCTCGAACGGAATATTCTTTGATGAGAGATAATTCTTTGCCACTGAGCACCAGGGACATGTTGGTGTTGAATATACTTTAATTGCCATAATTTTTTCCTCCTTAAAAATTAATTGCCAGTAACTATTATTGTTTTATTATTCATTTATACTTCGATTATATTATACCCCGCATGGGTATTCAATAACAAAAAATGTTTTTTAAAAATATTATAAAAAATTCATTTCACTATGTTGCAAATTGAAAATCTTCATGATAATATATACCCGTAGGGGGTATTTATTCCTTGGGCGAAAATCCAGGTAAAAAATCTTGGGAGGAAGTAGTATGGACGTTAAAATAATAAATGAAATTCAGGAACGATACGCCAAAGAAAGCTCCAGTTGCAGCAATTTGAGCTGCGGAAGCAATCTTGACTACTTGAAGATTCATTCAGGCGAGCAAATTCTTGACCTTGGCTGCGGAAAAGGAAGCGAGACAATTCAGGCTGCCGTCCTGGCAAGCCCCGAGGGTAATGCCACAGGACTTGACATTACGCAATCCATGGTTGAATCAGCACGCCGGAACGCAAATGAACGTGGTATATCGAATGTCCGTTTCCTTCATGGAGACATTGAGAATCTCCCTTTCAATGATGATTCTTTTAATGGTGTCATGAGTAATTGCGCAATCAATCATGCTCAAAATAAAAACAAGGTTTATTGTGAAATATACAGGGTATTGAAAGAAGAAGGAAGGTTTGTGATTTCGGATGCCGTAACAAAAAAGCCTTTGCCGCCTGAAGTCAGGGATGATCCTGAAGCCTGGGCCCAATGCTTTGGAGGTGCAATCACCGAAAACGAATATATGAGCACTATAGCTGCTGCAGGCTTTAAAAATATTAATATACTTAAACGCAGGGAATATATAAAAAACAGCTATGATTTTATAAGTCTTACAATTTTAGCTTTCAAATAGCAATAATGGACAAAATCAGGTTTTTGACGGGAGGTGAAATAATGAAGAAGGTAACCAAAAAGACAGCTGAAAAAAGTTGCTGCACTAAATTTACAACAGCTCAATGCTGCTCAAAATCCTCAAAAATCGTTGCAGGCTGCCACGATTAAGCTTTATGGGGGGGCGGCGGCAAAAGCCGTCCCCTGTATTTTTTATCAAGGAGGACAAAATGCTTACTGCCAAAAACAATATAATTGTTAAAATAAAAAACACACCCGAACCGGAATACGCCATAATGAATCCTATTTCCGGAAGCTTTGACATGATGGGCGGAAATGAATATCAATTGCTTGAAAAGCTGGGCAAAGGTGAAGCTGTTCCCGGTGATTTCGCTGCATATCTTCTCGAACGCGGGTATGCATTCAATAGTCAGGACGATCAGAACATTGCCATTGAAAAAGCATATCAGGAATTCAATGATGAAATCTCCCAATCCCAGGTACAGCTCATGCTTGTCCCCACATATGGCTGCAATCTTGCATGCACATATTGTTTCCAACATGGAGTACAGGGAGGTTCGGACACATCAACCCAGGTTAACTCAGATAAGAACGTGTGCAAACCATCACTGATATCCAGGGATACAGTGGATGCTTTTTTTGATTATGCAGAAAGTAATTTCGGACAAAAAAAGCATACTACCCTCAAAACCCCAAAACCTTTCATCACCTTGTTCGGAGGAGAGCCGCTGGTTAACTCACCGGCTCAAAGGGAGATAATCAGCTATATAGTTGATAAATGTGTCCAGTATGATTATGAGCTGGCTGCAGTTACAAATGGCTTTGACTTCATGGAATATGTGGACATACTTAAGAAAGTACGTATAAAAGAAATACAGTTCACATTGGACGGCAGCAAGGATATACATGACGGCAGAAGAGCCACCGCCAACAAGAAAGGCACCTTCGACAGGATAATCGCAAGCATCGGGGCTGCTGTTGAAAACGGAATGCCGGTTAATCTGCGTTCTGTAGTCGATACCGAGAATATTGAAGATATAGTCAATCTTTCAGAATATCTTGATAAAAAAGGCTGGCTGGACCTTCCGCCGGAGCTTTTCAAGACCCAGATCGGAAGGAATTACGAGCTGTTTGAATGCTATGCTAAACCGCAGCACCTGATGACCCAGGTGGAGCTTTGGGGAAAATTCGCCCTGCTGAGCAAGGACTTCCCCATCCTTGCCAAATTCCACAGGCCTGATTTTAAAGGAGTCCGACACATTGCCGATACCGGGGAGATGTATATGGCGAGCTTTGACACCTGCCCTGCCTGCAAGACCGAATGGGTTTTTGACCTGTATGGCAATATATACGGCTGCACCGCAAGCTGTGGACGTGAAGAATACCTGCTGGGCACCTTCTGGCCGGAAATCAGGATCAATGAGGAAGCAATAGACACTTGGAAAAACCGGGATGTAAAAAGAATTCCAGCCTGCAGGGACTGCAAATATGATGTCATCTGTGGTGGAGGCTGTGGTGTGGTCGCAGCCAATTGTCATGGCGGAGACATACTATCGCCTGATTGCAGACCTGTACAGGAACTTTTGGAAATTGGAATAAACCATTATATAGACGATATCAAAGCCTTATCCGGTGAGGAAACCGATACTGCAAGTGAAAAAAAGTCTCATGGCTGCATGGTATGTGGCACCGAACTCATATATTCCGATAATTCCACTGACAAGCTTCAATGCAAAATATGTGGCAAGGAATTTGAATCATATATCCGGTGTCCCAAAGGGCATTATATTTGCGACAACTGCCACAGCCTGGATATTCTTGGTAAAGTAGAACAACTGCTGGCAGCAAGTAATGAGGCGGATCCGGTTGCTCTGGCACAAACGATATTTGAATTACCTGGTCTGAACATGCACGGCACAGAATACCACAGTATAGTCCCAGCTATCCTGGTTTCAGCCTGGCAAAACTCAAAAGGGCAAAAGGACATTTCAAGAATCAAGGAAGCAATAAAACGCGGCAAGGACATCAAAGGTGGCAGCTGTGGTCTTCATGGCAATTGCGGTGCTGCTGTTGGATCGGGTATCGCGGTATCAGTTATTGAAGGAGCAACACCTTTGACGAAGAAGGAACGCAGTGCTGCAAACAGGGCTACAGGTCACGCATTGATTGAAATCAGCAGGCATGGCGGCCCCCGGTGCTGCAAGCGCGAGGCTATAAGCTCAATTAAATCTTTTATCAATGTTACCCATTATTTCGAAGACATGAAAACAAAAAGGTACATCTGCAAACAATACAGGAAGAACAAGGATTGTATCGGGTTAAAGTGTCCCTGGTTTCCCGTTAAAATCAAAATACGCTGAAGTCTTGGTTTTACTTTGAAATATTGATAAATTGCAGAGCAATTAATGTTTGTGAAAGGACGTGTGTAGAATGAATGATAGAATATTGCATATCAACTCTGATGAATTTGAAAATGTAGTATTGAAAAGTAAGGTTCCTGTAATTGTGGATTTCTATTCCGAGGATTGCGCCCCATGTGAGGTGTTGGCTCCCATTTATGAAAAAATGGCTGAAAAATATGGAGACCATATAAAGTTTGTAAAAATATTGCGTCAGGAGAACCGAGAATTTGCCAAAAGCCTTAACGTCTCAAGCAGTCCTACCATCCTGTTTTTTAATGATGGCAAAGAGACAGGTTCGAGGCTGAACGGGTTTATGAACAAACCGCAGGTCAGAATAGCAATCGAAGACATCCTTGGTGATGTTATTCCCAAGGAAGAAATGCAAAAGGTCAGTTGCGACATTCTGATCCTGGGTGCCGGCGCTGCCGGGCTTTCTGCTTCAATTTATTCAGCCAGGGCCAAAATGTCCACCATCATTATTGATGAAAGCGTTCCAGGAGGCCAGACCGCCTCCACATATCATGTTGCCAACTATCCCGGCACTCCCGGAGTTGTCAGGGGCAGAGAGATAATCCAGAATATGCGTGAACAGGCTAAATCTTTTGGAGCAAGAATCGATGATCTGAAAGAAATTTCAGAAGTCAGGCTGGCCGGCGAAACCAAATATGTGAGAACTGAAGATACGGAATATTTTGCCAAAGCCGTCATTATCGCATCAGGTGCCAAACCGCGGTCCCTTCCTGCCGAACAGGCGGACGAGTTTAAGGGGAAGGGTGTGCACTACTGTGCTACCTGTGATGGTTCGATGTACCAGGACAGGAAGGTTGTCGTCGTTGGAGGCGGTAATTCAGCAGTTGAAGAAGCTGTTTTCCTGACGAGGTTTGCTTCACATGTCACAATAATCCACCAGTTTGATAATTTCCAGGCTTCAAAAACCGCTCAGGAGGAAGCTTTCAAAAGCGATAAAATAGATGTCATCTGGGACTCCGAAGTCAGGAAAGTAACCGGCCAGGGCCATGCGCTCACAAGTGTCATAATAGAAAACGTTAAGACAAAAGAAATGTCAGAAGTTCCAACCGAAGGAGCATTTGTCTATATAGGTACCGAACCGATGTCAGGTATGTTCAAGGGTCAGGTAAAAATGGATGATTGGGGTTATATCGTAGCCTCGGAGGATACAAAAACCAATGTGGACGGTGTATTTGTTGCCGGTGATATCAGGACAAAGCTGATAAGGCAGGTGGTAACGGCAGCTTCCGACGGGGCTGTCGCCGGCATTATGGCAGAGCGGTATATTGTAACAAGCAAATGATTTTGTTTATTCACCCTTTCTTGTGGATATATTATACTGGTATTAGTATGTTGAGAAAGGTGGATTTAGCATGTATACACTTTCCCTTAATGAAAAAGAGATTGAGCTGTTGAAAATGTCCATAAACCACTGCCTTGAAACTTGTAAAAAGGGCGGTGCGGATAGCGGTTGCAAGGATTGCGAAGCGCTTGAAGGAGTTTTGAACAAGCTGCCGTAAACTTAAGAAAAAGTCACTTGATAAAATAACCCTGTATCGGAATGAAAAATCCTATACAGGGTTTTGTTCTATTACAGCTTCTATTCATTTGGCGCCTTGAAACACTGCTGGATCAATGGGGTGGGAGAGTTGAGTCATTAATTACCACAGCTGCATCCACCTTCTCCATGGTCATGCCCATGTTCATTACCATGATCATGCCCTGAACAGCCTGCATCTGATGATTCCAGTGTTCCATTCATATAAGCATCTATCACCGCATCAACATTTCCGCTTACACCGGATATTATTACAATTCCATTAGATGAAAGGCCTTTCCTTGCGCCTTCCCCCATTCCCCCCACTATTACTGTGTCTACATAGTGCGATGCAAGGAATGATGGAAGTAATCCGTGCTGATTTCCCATCGTACTGACAACCGTTTTGCTTCTCACTGCAGAATTATCAATTTCAAAAATAGTGAAATTCCCGCACTTGCCAAAATGTTCTGAAACATTGGCTCCTTCAGTTGCAACAGCAACCTTCACGGGCTTTACCTCCTTTTGATTTGAATTAAACCGATTCTCAATATATTCAACTGCATCTTTCAGATACTCATTATTTAACTTCTCAATTTTACCATTGTCACACAATTCAGCGATTACAGGATCAATTGGCATCCTGCCAAGTACTTTTATTCCGAGCTTTTCAGCGACAGCATCAATTTTACTTTCACCAAAAAGCTTGATTTCCGTTCCACAATCAGGGCATTTTAAGTAGCTCATATTTTCAATTATGCCCAAAACCGGAATATTCATTGTTTTAGCCATATTATAAGCTTTCTTGACTATCATCGAGACCAGATCCTGCGGTGAAGTCACAATTATTATGCCCTCCAGAGGAATGGACTGATATACCGTCAATGGGACATCACCTGTTCCCGGAGGCATATCCAGAAACAAAAAGTCAATGTCTCCCCAAATGACATCAGACCAGAATTGTTTTACTACCCCTGCTATGACGGGTCCCCTCCATATAACCGGAGAATCGTCCTTTTCCAGAAGAAGATTTACAGACATTATACTGATATCATTACGTGTCTTCTGTGGATAGATGCCGAACTCTCCGCCATTTGCCTTGTCCGTGATTCCAAAAACTTTGGGTATGGAAGGCCCTGTTATATCCGCATCCAGAATACCGACCTTGTAGCCTTTCCTGCGCATCATTACCGACAAGATCGATGTTACAAGGGACTTCCCTACGCCACCCTTTCCGCTGACAATACCAATAACTCTTTTGATCGAGCTAAGTTCATGAGCCTTTGCAGTTAAATCCTGGGTTCTGCTCCCACAGCCTTCTGATGAACAAGAGCCGCAACCTGAGCTTGGGCAACCCTGACTATTATCATTCATTCTAATCACCTCGTAGTTACTTTAAATGCATTTGCTCATAATGGTAACTCAATTATAAAGATCGGTCAATATCATTCATGATTTTAACCACGGCTAACGCATGAATCTGTTTATCAGCCTCAAATCACTTCCTGATTTTTAAAAATATGCCATTTCAGCATATCAAAATAAGGAAGGCATATATTTTACTCAATAAGCAACAAAATAACCGCTTAAGATGCTTATTTTTAGCATGTTTCAGCGGTTTTTATATGAATATAAGGAAGGCATATTTTGAGACTAACCACTAGTATAATGTTGAGTTTAAGCAGCATTTTAGGGATTGGTAAACCTCAAGGATAAACAGAAACTTGTCAACCAGTCCCTGCGAATATCCTGCTGCTGGGAATATTTACAGCAAAGTGTGCAAATTTTGAGGTAATACTTAAGTTTTAGTTAAATTTTACCATATATCTACGAATTAATTGAATTTTTGCACAGTTTTCTCTGAAAAATTGCTTTTCTCCCAGAATAACTGCTCATTACTCGATATTTTGCACACCTCGCCTGGAATTCTCATAGGAAGGAGTGTTTGAGTTGCTTTTCGGCTGCTGTCCTGTGGAATACTAATAGAAAACCACTAAAGATGCTTATTTTTAGCATGTTTCAGCGGTTTTCAGTTGTATCGTTAATATTTTATTTACATTAATTGTCTTCATGCGTTAGCCCTGTGATTTTAACAGCGTATTGCCAATAGCGTATTAGCCGTGGATTACTCCCCTCCCGCTTCTGCCTTAATTGCATCAAAGTCAAAACCCTCGACCAGGCCTGATATTTCATTCATTTTTGTGCCTTTGGGTACATTTTCAGGAATACCCAGCTTAGTATAAAATTCCTGCAGTGTGAGTCCTGTTGCTTCAGCCGACTCTTCAATGGTATATTTACCTTTTAACTCAGAAACAGATATGACCTCCCCAGCTTTAAGCGCCTCAGGCATAATCTGGTAATTACCCGTTGACTGGGCTATTAATATGGTTCCAAAAAACAGTCCCACAACTATGATGAGCATAACAAGGGGGTGGATTCTCCTGCCAGCAGTCTTGACTTCGAGTGCACCCTTCTTAGGGCAAACAAGTACACATTCATTACAATTTATACATTCTGCGCTGGTGACTTTGACTGACTTTGCCACATCGATATTGACCGGACATACTTTATTGCATAATTTGCAGTTGATACACAAACTATCGTTTCGCTCAACCTTTGTAGGGCTTATCTTTCCGATTATACCGTAAAATGCGCCTACAGGGCATAGATATTTGCAGAAGAACCGGTCATAAAGGAAAGAACCCACAACTGTCACTGCCAGCAGTATAAATCCAATTATCACCAGAGGATCTTCCTCTATGGCTCCAGAAATACCCGTTATATGTGCATAGGCCGAATAAGGGTCATATGCATTCATCCATAGTGTACCCGTATACCAGGCCATAAACACTGTAAGTGGAAGTATTATATATTTCAGATATCTTAAGGGTTTGTCAATTTGCGGCGGAATAATAAAACGTTTTTTAAACACTTTTTGTCCTATCCTTGCAAAAAGCTCCTGTAGTGCTCCAAAAGGGCAAAGCATTCCGCAAAAACTCCGACGGAACAGAATTGCCAATACCACCGTCAGAACCAGTAATACCAATGTCCCCGAATATATCCTCTTTATAAAGCTCCCCACAAACAGCAACGTGTACAGGCTTTCCAACGCACCGAAAGGACATAGCGCATGTACCGATGGAGCCTTACTCGATCCGATGATCTGATGCATGTATGATTCATATGTTACATATACCAATAAACCAAGTAGAATTATAATCCTCATTATTCTGGCAAACTTGTTACTTTTCACGCTTCACACCCCATTTTTCTCTTTTTCTGTATATACCAATTGAAAAATAAAATAAACATTTTAATTCCTAAACAGCCATTTTATAAAGCAATGCCTGTTGCTGGAAGATCAAACAAATCCCTCCATGCAACAGGCATACTTCACATCATCTGTCTACCTGTTCAAGCAGTAGGTTCACTGGGATATACAACCGCCCATGCCCATTCCTGCTCCTCTGCCCAGACCGCTACCGCCACCCATTCCACGGCCTCCGCCAAAACCAGCGCCCATTCCCGCGCCCATTCTTGCGCTTCCTGTACCCTCGCAAATTGCCTGGTTGGCTTCGATTGCCTTATAAATCTCGTCTGCTCTTTCCTGTGTAAGTGTTCCATCCTTAACTCTCTGATCAAGAATGGCTTTCTTCTGTTTAAGCATCTCTGCCTTGAATTCTTCAAGCTTTCCTGCATCGCTTGCAATAGTGCCATATGATGTTCCGGCAGCCCTTGCTGTATTGAGCTCTTCCACCGTCTTTCCGGTAAGTCCGGATACAATCTCCGCCGGTGTTTTATATGTCGCTGCAAAAGCGGCTCCTGCAGTCCCTAATACTAAAACTGCAACTACAATAGCGGTAACCTTCTTAAATCCTTTAACTTTCATAAATTCCACGCTCCTTCTTTAATCAAATTCAGATTTCATCTTTTGGTTTCATCTTTTGGTTTCATCCTGCAGAATCCTCCTGTAGAATCATCCTACAATTCGATTATATAGGGCAATTGTGATAGAAGTTTGATAGAAGATTAAAAGATTATAAAAATACAGGAAAAATTAAACTAACCAAATTAAACTAATTACTGATTCTTACCGGAATTTTGCACTGAGCCACTCGTACCTTTGTCCATACTGCCGCTGTCAGTACTTCCGCCACCCGTTCCTTCACTATTTGTGCCTTCAGGTGCCTGGCCCGGATCTGGAGCTTCATCAGTCTGTGAGCCGTTCATTAAAGGTATTGGTGAAGGCGGATTAACGGTTCCTCCAGTGCTTTGTCCGGTGGACGGATCTCCTTCAACTGTCCCGTTTCCCTCCCCGTTTATATCCGGATTCGCTTCAACATCGGTACTACCACTTCCATTATCAGCATTGCCACCGGAAGTAGTCCCTGATATTCCCGAGGATTCCTCACCTTTAATTTCATTCTGTTTTGAATTGTCTTTATAAGGAACTGGATTTCCTTCCACTTCAGAAGCATCACTATTTGAATCATCTGGAGTTTCAGAACCGTTTTCTCCGGTATCGCCTTTACTGTCCTTTACTGCATCCACAGCTCCTGCTCCGGTGTTTCCGGCATTATTGTTCTGATCCGGCATACTGCTTTCTGCACCATTCTTTTGTAAGGTTCCAAAATCCTTAAGTTCCTTCAAAGGCATGTTCGCCGCATCCTCTGCCGTCACATCGATTCCTTTTTCAATTAAATCCTGATAAAGTATATACCTGTTGACTGAAAGGTTGGACCGGCGTGCTTCTTCAAGTATACCCGCCGAAGCAGTGCCTATTTCCAGCATGGCATCAATTTTTCGTTTTTCCAGCAGTCCCTGCAGAGTTGTCCTTATCCTGTTTTCATATTGAAACCCATTTCCTTGCATTGAGATAACAGTTATTTTTATAAAACCCGTCTTTTCCTGAACAAGATAGCCATTACTTATACTCTTTCCGACAATGCTTTCCAGTGCTGCAAACAGCTCCATACCTGAATACCTGGTATCACCAATGACAATTTCTCCATCTCCATTAAGCGAAGTCACATTCATAATATTGAATTGATCATCTGTGTGAATTTCAATGCTTGGGTTTATATCCAACGCAACAATATAAGCTGGATTTGTATTGTCAGGCATAAATAATACAAATCTCAGAAATGCTGCAAAAATCAAACAGAATACTGCAGCCACAGCCACCCAATGGTATTTGGAAAAAGGAGCCTTTGCAATATTCACGGCTAACCGTTCGCCAATTAATGGCGTCTGTCCCCTTAACCGTTTAACATTTTTAAAGGAGCCATCCGGCATTATAAGCACTATATATTTTTCTGTGAATTTTACTACTGTACCGGTCATCTTTATCATAAAGCTCTCCCCGCTCAATCAACCCTCACATAGCCCGATAAGTGCTCCCATTCAGGGTGTAGCTTGATTATCAACATTGCTATCAGGTATTTCCTGTGTTTTTCAATGGTTTTTAATGGATATCCCTTCCTTTTCGCAAAAGCTGCTGCAGGAAATTTCTTTTTTATGTTGAATTCATTAATCAACATATCATCGCTTAAAAAGTCTTTTATCATTCCCAATGTAAGCTTCCTCGTGTCCCGATGTCTGGGAGACGATGCTTCAAGCTCTTCAAATCCGATCCCATATTCCTCCAGCTCCATATCCATTTCCGATATTTCACAAGCAAGCTCACTTGATTCAACTTTATCCATGTAATTGCGTATGGATATTTCAATTTCCTCAGCAGATATTTGAGCTTCATCAAAAGAAAACGATGAGGGATTATACTGATTATAGTCCAGAGAGATCTCATTCGTGTGGCATTTGTTTTTGCGAAAATAATTCACCATATCTCGGTTGATCAGGCAGTAGGCAAAACTGAAAAACGACCGACCCTTGCCTGATTCAAAGCTATTAATCGCACGGTTGAATGCCAGCAGGCCGATACTGGCTTCATCATCACTCCATGTTACAAATCTTTTGCATACATGGCTGACAACATTCAATATATACGGCCTGCTTTTCCTTATGATGTTTTGTCTTGCCAGTTCATTTCCTTCCCTGGCTTTTATAATATCCTGTTCGTTATGAGTCTGATCCATAGACCACCCTTACTACACCGGAGCTGTGATTTCGATTAATCCGCTTTCAGTATTCCAATCAACATCATAGCCAAAATGCTGCAATATAAATCTAAGCGGTACAACCGTTCTGTTGTTTATAATTTCGGGAGTAACGTCAATAGCCACTTCCTCACCATTGACATATGCGATACTGTTTCTCAGCTGAAGCTGCATTATGAAGCCGTCTTTCTCAATAACAATCGTACCGTCGACGGCATTCCAGCTAACATCTGCTCCCATGCCCTCAGTCAGTGCCCTGACAGGTACGAGGGTTCTACCTTCTCTGACAACAGGCGGGGTATCAAATTTAACAGTAAAACCGATGGGAATTATATTTTCTACAGGTAATATAAGGTCCTCCGGATATTTTTGCTTCATTTCCATTTCTACAGCCCTGATCCCTGCCATCTCTTCTTCAGAATATGAAGCTTGGATTGTCTCTCTCATTTGAAGCCTTACCTGATTCAACTGATCGACGCAGTCTATTCTTTCCTGCTCCATAGTCTGAAGCTGTTCCCTTAGTTGTTGGGCTTCGCTTTCATTCTGCTGCCTTAATGCCTCCTGATATTGATTTTCCAGTTCAATATAGTTTCTGCTTATCTCAGAGAGATCTGCCTTTAGGGTAGTGCAGGTCTGGTCCATAAGACGTATTTGGTCCCTTAACGCATCTCCGTTTCCGGCTGCATTATTAACCGATGAATTGCTTTGTGACCCATCCGATTCACTTCCATCCATTGTACCTGAACCGACTGTTGAGCTACCGCCACTGCCCGACCCATACCCCTCTCCCAAAACCAATAATGATATGCATGTCTGGTCCATCAAGCGTAAACGGTCCTGCAAAGTATCACCTTTTGTGTCACCATTTCCTGCTGCGGAAACCAATGTCGTTGACAAAAAACATACAATTGCAACCAGGATGATACTAAACTTTTTAATTCTCATCTTCATGGATATTCATCCCCTTCCAAAATGATAATTGTTTTTTTCTTTACAATTATCTATACAATAACTTTTTGCTTTTTGGGAGGGTGTACCAAAAAATCTACCTGATCAGACTTTTAATAGTTCAAACCAGAATTTCGTTCCTGCACCTGGCTTGCTATCAACTCCAAAGGACGCATTGTGGGCTTCCAGAATGCTTTTTACAATAGAAAGTCCGAGTCCGGAGCCGCCGGCGCTTTTTCTCTTCCCCGATTTATCAACCTTGTAAAAGCGCTCCCATATATTCTGCAGTTCATCGCTGGGAATACCCTCGCCCTTGTCAGAAACCTCCACTTTATACTTGTATCCGTTTTCCGATATCCTGAGTTGGATGGCACTCCCTTCCGGTGAATGATTGAATGCATTGTTGACAAGGTTGTACATCACCTGCTCGATTCTCGCTTCATCGCCTTCCATGATAACATCAGCCGGACTATCCAGCGTAATGGATATTCCGGTACTTTCACTCAGGATCTCAAATCTTTTTATCAACCTTTCCAACAATTCATTAAAATTTATATGTCCAATTTTCAGGTTGGTAAAGCCTGCCTGCATCTGTGAAAGGTTCAGTATATCCTCTACGATTTTACTCAACCTGTCGCTTTCTTCAATGATTATACCAAGCTGTCTTTCGCGCTTTTCCTCATTATTGCCGCTTACATCCCTTATAGTCTCTGCATATCCCTTGATAAGACTGAGTGGTGTCCTGATCTCATGGGATACGTTTGCTACAATATCCTTCCTCAACTGATCCGTTTTGGCAAGTTCAATTCCCAAGTAGTTGATCGTTTGAGCCAGACGGCCAATTTCATCTTTGCGTCTTGAATTTATCCTGGCGGATAGATTTCCTCCCGCCATTGCCAGTGATACCTTGTTGATATCACGGATAGGCTTTGTGAAGGACTTTGAAAGCAGAAAGGACAAAATCAGTGTAGCAGCCAGAAGGATCAATGTTATATATACAAGTTGCTTTTTTAATATATTAACCGTATCCTCCACCGGAACCAAAGGAAGCGTCAGAACAAGCGCACCCTGAATTTCTCCCGGAGAGCCGACAGGTAGTCCAATAATCATATATTTACTGTTGAAACGTGGATGTGTAGTCTGAAGCTGGATTATTTCACCCGTCAGCGCTTTCTCAAATGCTTCATTTCTTACAGCATTCCTCATCATGCCCATCATTCCGCTGGTCCCCGAGGTTCCTGTCGTATAAATGGTGTTATCGTTCAAATCCAGAAGCTCTGCAGTCAGGTTGTTATTGTAGGCCATCTCATCCAAATGGTCTTTAAAACTCTGCAGATCATCGATTCCTTCTGTTATACTCAGGCCGGTCTTTATTATTTCATTGATCCGTATGCCCGTATAAAAACTATTAAGGAACACTATCTGGAAAAGCCATAGTAATAAGAGGACAATTGCCACTAGAGCCATCATACTGGCCCAGAGCTTGAATGCAATACTCTTCATTTTACCTCCCATTTGTAACCGGTTCCCCAAACTGTCACAATATACCTGCGATATTCGCCAAGGCTTTCACGCAGCATTTTTACATGAGTGTCCACCGTTCTGTCATCACCTAGAAAATCATATCCCCAGACAGAATTCAGCAACTGGTCTCTCGAAAAGACCCTGTTTGGATTTTGAACCAGATAACTTAGCAATTCATATTCTTTTGGAGTGAGGCTTGTTACTTTGCCGTCAACATAGACATTTCTTGAGTTGAACTCAATAACCAGTCCACCAAAAGATACACGTTCACCGGCAATACTCTCTGTTGCCGGCGCACTTCTCCTTATTATGGCTTTTATACGTGCCATAAGCTCTTTGGGACTGAAGGGCTTGACCAGGTAATCATCCACACCCAGTTCAAATCCGAAAAGCTTGTCGTATTCTTCCCCTCTTGCAGTAAGCATGATGACGGGAACCTGCGATATTTTGCGTATTTCACGGCAAACTGTCCAGCCATCCACCTTTGGCATCATCACATCCAATATTACAAGTGAGTATTCCTGTTTCCTGAATAAATCAAGGGCCTCAGCACCATCAGCTGCTTCATCAAAATTGTAGGTCTCAGCACCTACATATTCCTTTATCATTTCACGAATTCTATCCTCGTCATCTACAATAAGTATCCTGTCCTTTTGTATCCTGTTCATATCGATGTCGTTCACCTTCTTTAAGTATTCTATATTGTTGATTATGTACTTCCATATTCTATATATTAATTGTATACCTCCATAAGGTATATGGAAACAAAATCTTTTATTTTTTGTTTTTATGAATATATTAAATTATGAAATATTTACATGGAGATAAATCCATGTTACAATATACCCCGTACGGGTATATTAAAAGTACACGATACTTGAGATAATTTTATAATGACAATAACTATAAAGAAGGTGATAAAACTGAGTACAATTTCATACTTTCTGACTTTTGCCGAAGGTATCCTTACTTTCATATCACCTTGCATATTGCCCATGCTCCCTGTTTATTTCCTCTATCTGGCAGGAACGGATACTAACAGCGATATCGCAGCAACAGAGAGCGCCGGTCCGGCACTGAAAAACAGGCTGATTACAAATTCAATCGGCTTCGTTATCGGGTTTACACTTGTTTTTGTCGCTCTTGGGGCTACGGCTACGTCATTGGGACATTTTCTGGTGAACAACAGAGACATCCTGCAGAAAATTAGCGGTGTGATAATGGTTTTGTTCGGACTCAATTTCATAGGAATATTTAAATTGCCTTTTCTTAACATGGAGAAAAGGTTTGAATTTAAATTCAACAGATTGGGCTTTATGAGCTCTATCATTTTCGGTGTCGTTTTTGGCTTTGGCTGGACCCCATGCCTGGGTGCATTTTTAGGTTCCGCGCTTTTTATTGCCGGAAATTCTGAAACGATATACCAGGGCATACTACTTCTTTTGCTATACTCCGTAGGTCTTGGAGTGCCTTTCATCATTACAGCCGTTGCCTTTGACAAATTGAAAGGTGCATTAAAACAGATTCAAAGGCACAGCAGGGCAATAAGTATCATATCAGGAGTTATTCTGATAGCTGCAGGCATTTTGGTTTTCACAGGTAGTTTAAAATATTTAGGCAGTCTGACTTGGTGAGGAGGAATTTCTTATGAGAAAAAATACCAGTACTATTATTTGGATAGTCGCAGTATGTCTTGTACTTGTTGCCGCATATACCTTCTATTCAAAATACAAACCGGCAAATCCAATGCAATCCCCATCCCAAAGCACATCGGATGCATCATCCACCCAGCAGGCCTCCGTAATGGCCCCCGATTTCAATCTTAAGGACCTCGAAGGAAACACTGTCAGGCTTTCCGATTATAGAGGCAAAATAGTCATACTGAATTTTTGGGCTGTATGGTGCAGGTACTGCATTGAGGAAATGCCCGACCTGAATGAACTTGACAAAGAGTTGAAAAATGGAAATGATGCAGTTATTATAGCAGTAGACTCACAGGAATCACCCGAAACAGTAAAAAAGTATCTCACGTCAAATAACATTACATTGAATGTAGTATTGGATCAGGATGGCTCTGTGACTCAAACCTATGGCATATCAGGTTTTCCTACAACATTTATAATAAACAGGGATGGCTCTGTATATACCTATATTCCAGGCAAGACTGACAAAGAAACCCTGAAAGAAATACTTGATGAGGTCCTGAACGCCGAAGAACCGGCCCAATAAGAAAGGGTCGGTTCAGAATATATCAGCTTGAGTGTTCGGTCTGAGTGTTCGGTCTGATATTAGTCTGTAAACTTCATAAAGGTCTGCATTGTCTTTGCGAGTTCGCTTATGGCTTTTTCCCTGTCATCCGCAGAGGTGGCATTTACAATGCATGTCAACGAATGCTTTTCAAGTATGAGCCCGCCTACCTTGTTGATTGCGGCACGTACTGCAGCAACCTGTGTCAGGATTTCCGTACACTGCTTTTCTTCTTCAATCATCCTCTGAATGCCCTTTACCTGGCCTTCAATGCGTCTAAGTCTTTTTAGCATATCGTCTTTTGTTACAATTTTCTCATCTGCCATAGCTCATTACCTCCGATACTGTATAGGGGTATATGAATCATTATATACCGATTAAAACCGTTGAGCAAGAAGACTCCCATTAATTGAATTATGATACGTTATATCCCAAATTTTGATTCCGCTCGGTTATACGATAATAGAATAAGGAAACAGACTCATTTAGCCCATTTGAAAGTTGATTTTCAACTCAAATATGTGCTACGATTAACTGACTATGTAATTTTGGAAATTAATTTTGAAAAATATCAGGAGGTTTTTTATTTATGAGAGAAGCAGTAATTGTAGCCTATGGCAGATCTGCCTGCTGCAGAGCGAGAAAAGGATCATTTTCTAATATGCACCCTGTTGAATACACCGCTCAGACACTCAATGGTGTTCTTGCTAAAATCCCAGCACTGAAAGCTGAAATGATTGACGACGTAATCGTTGGCTGTGCGATGCCTATAAATCAGCTGAACCTTAATGTAGCACGTCTGATCGTCAACCGTGCCGGCCTGCCCGACAGCGTCAGCGCCCAGACCATCAACCGTTTCTGTTCCTCAAGTCTTCAAGCTATCGCTACCGGTGCGAATGCAATACTGGCCGGTCAGATGGATTGCGTAGTTGCTGGCGGCGTTGAGGATATGACCCACTGCTTTGCACCTTATCCAGAGGAATATATGAATGAATGGATCAAGGAAAACTACATCGGTGGCTATATGTCAATGGGCGAAACAGCTGAACGCGTAGCCGAAAAGTATAGCATAACCCGTGAAATGATGGAAAAGATGGCTGTTGAATCAAACGCCAAGGCAGATGCAGCACAAAAATCCGGCAAGCTAGCTACCGCCATCATTCCCGTCACCAACAATGATGGCAAGGTTGTAACAGAGGATGAAGGCATTCGTCCAGGGACAAGCATGGAATCCCTGGCTGGTTTGAATCCCTGCTTCCGTCCTGATGGACGCGTAACAGCGGCTACTTCCTCACAGACAACCGATGCTGCAGCTTTTGTAGTGGTCATGGCTGCTGACATGGCTGCAAAGCTCGGCCTCAAGCCTATTGCCAAGTTCGTTGGCTTTGCTGTTGCAGGCTGCGATGCTACACTGATGGGTATGGGTCCGGTATACGCTATTCCGAAGGTAATGGCAAAAACAGGTCTGAAGGTTGAGGATATGGATGTAATCGAACTCAACGAAGCCTTTGCTTCACAGGCACTTGCCTGCATAAACGAACTCGGTCTCCCCTATGATAAGGTCAATCCTTACGGTGGTGCAATGGCTCTCGGACATCCGATGGGTGCAACAGGTGCATTCCTCACCAGCAAGGCTCTGGATTACCTGCAGGATAACAATGGCAAGTACGCGTTGGTATCCATGTGCATAGGCGGCGGCATGGGTGCGGCCGGAATCTTTGAACTTTTAAAATAAGACAGTTCCAGTACAATAACCCTGAATGATTAAAAGCAGGATTTGTGGTCTACAAGGGCCATAAATCCTGCTTTTTTGACTCAGAACACCGGAACTCTGCATCCAGCCCTTAACTCCCTGATTTTTGCACATATTTAAAATGGTGCTTCAATAATTATATTGCACTTATCTTGAATATTTTTCTAAAATGATAACCGTAAATGGATAATGTGATTGCGAGAGGAAACACTTTAGGTCTCCTGAAAGCTGACCAGAAGAATAACTTCCAGTAATACTTCCTCTCCTTTCCTATGAAACCAAGATGAAAATTAGCTTTTATCAGTGCAACAACTCCGTTGAAATTGACATGTGGCACACTTAATTTGACCGGCTGGTATTCCTTAAGAAAATTCATGACGCGTTCATAATATTGTTTTGGAGAATATATAGTGTCTATAATACTTTTATATCCATTAATCAAAACATCCAAATTCATTTTCGGAGTAAAATTGATTGACATATCCGTATTGCTGCCGGTGAAGCTTGAGCAAATCCTTCCTTCCTTCACAAGGCGCTGATAAAGCTGGGTGCCTTTTGGAGCATTAAGCAATCCAACCATTGCTGTAACGATTCCACTATCCTGTATAAAATCAATCATCCTTTTGAATATAGTTGGACTGTCATTGTCAAAACCTACGATAAATCCGCCTTGAACCTGAAGTCCGAAGTGTTGCATTTTTTTGACACATTCAATCAGATTGCGATTTTTATTCTGAAGCTTGTTACATTCTGCCAGACTTTCTTCGCTTACTGTTTCGATACCTACAAATACAGAATTAAATCCGGATTTGACCATAAGCTGCATCAGATCTTCGTCGTCGGAAAGATTGATGGATACCTCTGTTAAAAAGCTGAATGGATATTTTCTTCTCTCCATCCATTCAATCAGCACCGGTAGAATCTCTTCTTTCAATTTTTTCCGATTGCCGATGAAATTGTCATCCACGAAAAAGACTCCGCCCCTCCACCCCTTTTCATATATGACATCCAACTCCTGAATAATTTGCTCTGCCGACTTGGTCCGGGGAGTATGTCCAAAAAGTGTGGTGACATTGCAAAACTCACAATTATATGGGCAGCCACGGGAATATTGTATATTCAAGGTTGCATATTTACGGGTATCTACAAGCTCCCATAATGGAACAGGGGTTTGTAATAAATCTGCCCAATTGTCAGTAGTGTATATGTGCTTTGGATTCCCTTTTTCCAAGTCACATACAAACTCAGGTAAGGTAATTTCTCCTTCATACATCAGCAAATGGTCTACATCGTCAAATTCTGAATGCTCACAGGTAAAAAGCGGGCCACCCGCTACTGTTTTAACACCAAGAGACTTACAACGGTTTATTACTTCTCTTGCAGAATCCTTTTGTATGACCATGGCACTGATAAATACATAATCCGCCCACTGGATGTCTTTATCCTCCAGACTTGTTACGTTCATATCAATGAGCTTCTTCTCCCATGCAGCCGGAATCATAGCTGCTACGGTTATAAGTCCAAGGGGCGGGAAACTGGACTTTTTTGAAATGAATTTCAGTGCATATGTGAAACTCCAAAATGTCTTTGGGGACTCTGGATAAACCAATAAAATATTCATTAAATCAATCACCTTTCATCTAAAACAAATATAAACCCAATAATATTTTTGCACTATTGGAATCAAGTTTAGGTATGAATGTATTACAAATGATTCGATAACTATTTTATGTCATGTAATGTGAAATCAGTTGAATTAATCAGAAGTTTTTTATTCTTAATTATTACCTACATTTTTAATATTTATAACGTGATATCTCATTGAAATAAATTACATATGAAAGAATTTCAATAACTGGTTCATATACATTTTATCAGCAAAGGTGGCTATCCCTGAAAGTGCGGGTAATGGTAGTTGTATTATTGAACGATATTTATTATCAGCCTTCTGAGCATAACCGCAAACTCTGCTCTGGTGGCAGTTCCTTTCGGGTCGAAGAAGCCATTGTCCCTACCCTTTATGATTCCGGTCTTCTGCATGGCAGCCACACTATCCTTTGCCCATGTGCTGATGCCGGCATCATCTATAAAGGTCATGGAATCAAGGTTAATTTCATTAAGAGTCAGGCCGGTAAATTTGAAGAAATTATTCATGATTACAGATAATTCTTCACGGGTGACTGCCCGATCCGGCTCAAAAATGTTGTTTCCAATACCCTTAACAATGTCATTTCCCGAAGCCCATTCCACGTAGGACGCATACCAGGCATCCTTGCTGACGTCTGTATATCGGGCGTTGGTGAAACTATCAGTATCAATTTTCCATAGTCTGCCAAGAACGGTGGCTACCATTCCCCTTGTCATAGAGTCATTGGGGCTGAACCTTCCTTCACCCGTGCCGTCAAACAATTCCCTGGCGGTAATAAAGCAAATTTCATCCTCAGCCCAATACCCGGCAGTGTCAATAAAGCTTATGGAGTTATCTTTCAACAGGTATTCCCTGTCCTTGTCGCCTATAAAGTGCATCTCGCCATCGATAATGGCACTGAATTCAGCAATGGTCTCCCTGTCCCCTTCAGCATAATAAGGCACAAGGGTATGATTTCCCTTGTCGGGAATTTCTTTGATGATAACATTATTGGAGCTAAGTTTTTTTGAAGTCAACAGGTAGTCAGAGCAATGGGATTGCTCCACAGTAATCCAGCCTTCTGCATCCACATCAGCGCTTTGCAGGTATTCCAGGCTGTCGGAAACAGGATTGTAATAGTAGTAATAAAATATAATACCCGCATACCCTGTTCCCACTTTAAAACTGATTATAGCCTTATCATCAGTTGGTAGTCCTCCATCGTTAAAAAAGCTGATGATGACATTTTCCGAACCGCCATAGGTATGCCTGAGTATTATATCTGCAACTTCCTCAACTATACCACCCACACGAACGCTAAAATGAAAGTAGTCAGAAGAAGAGAGCTCCTTCATTGTACCTGCAGGGAAAGTGACTTGATAATCATTTGCCTGAATGACAACCGGTTTTGTTTTATTGGATTCGACCAATTGCGTAAATGCAGAGTTGTCGATCTTATTCCTGATGTCTGACAACAAAACCACAACTGGGTTTTGGTTAAAATCAATGTCAGAAGAGTAAATAACATCTGTAGGTTTTTGAGGTTGATAAATGCCTGGTACTACAGGAATTTTGACTCGAACGGTGGAAGTGCCGTCGCTGTATATCATATAACCTGTATAGGGGCTTTCTCCGGCAATTCCATCTGCGTCGCTAATTTCTATCCCCTGCATATAGATATAAATGGGGGCAGAGATAACACCGCCGACTGTAGCCAAGCCCCCATTGGCAACATACAAACCCATACTGTAGGAAAGTCCGGTAGCCGTTATATTACCGCCGACTGTAAGAGTCCCACCATTTGTTGCCTGCGCGCCATAGCTTACTCCTTGAGCATTTCCGCTTACCGAGAGCGTGGCCTTATCTCCGTCAACAATTGCACTGCAGCCTGATGAGCCGGTTCCAACGGCATTCCCGCCGATTATAACTTTACTCACTAATGAAGCGCCACCATATGAAGCAGCGCCATAGCTTGTACCCCGTGCATCGCCCATTACTGTAACTGTTCCGCTAAAAAAGTTTATTGCACCTGTTCCTTCATAGCCTGTTGCTACGGCATTTCCTCCTACTGTGGCCGTCGCCATGTATGCATATATTCCTTGACCATATGTACCGGTTGCGATGGCATCACCATTTACAACAAGTATTCCTCCAATGTATGCTTTCCCTCCATAGCCTCTGATTCCAGAATCTGTTGAACTTCCGGTGGATGTGGCATTTCCGTTTACTGTAACCACTCCTGTCGTGTAGGCATATGCACCGACACCTCCGACGCCGGTTGCAGTGGCATTACTCACGCTGGCCTTACCACCGCTGTATGCATATACGCCATATGTGGTGCCCGTTACATCGAAGGCTCCGATACCTGTCATTTTGACTACCCCACCACTCCCAACCTCCAGACCTGGGCCTGAAGCGTTTTTAGCAGAGAGAGTATACCCGTTAAGGTCGAAGGTTATTGTTTTACCTGTGACAACGATACCTGTGCCATATTCCAAGTCTCCCAGAAGTTGAATTGTATCCCCGCTGGATACGTCTGCCAGGGCAGCATCCAACGTCGGATATATGCCTTTTCCGATGATCTGGCACAAGACCTTAATTCGCACCGTCGAGCCTGTGGTATCGTCATTGAATATATAAAATTTCTGATTATTATAGATTTGTACAGTAGCATCCACTACAGTTTTATCCGCACCCTCCATTCTGACATAAACCGGTGCATTAACCGTATTACATGCATTGACCATTCCTCCATTTTGAGCCCATGCCCCAATGCCTGAAGCTCCGCTGGCTGTTATACTTCCAATAGCCGTAATTGAACTTCCGGAGCCGTCGGAATTTACTCCGCAGTTCGTACCCACCACATTGCCACTTACCACGATTGAACTTCCGGAGCCATTGACATAAGCTCCATAGTCGATTCCCTGCACATCTCCTCCAACAGTAACAGTTCCGTCATTTAATGCCTGTACACCTGTACCTCCTGCCACGATATTGCCGCTTATCACTGCCGCTCCACCATCTGCACAGCTTGCACCGATGCCGGATGCCCCGGATGTTATAATATTACCGCCTACTGTTATGTAGTTGCCCGCTCCACTTACATATACCCCATAGGATGCCGGACCGGCAGCAGCGCCCGCTACCGTTATATCTCCCCCTGTTGTTATAAAACTGCCGGGACCAGCAGCATATACGCCATAAGCGGCCAGGCCGATTTCACCGATCGTTGTGATGTTACCGCCAATTTCAACCTCTCCGCCATTAACCGCTTCCACACCAAGCAAAGTACCCCTTACACCGGAGTTTACAGAAATCCTTCCATCATTCGCACTGGCGCCTATTCCGCCGATACCGGTTGCTATGGCATTGCCGCCGACTTCGATATAACTGCCGGAACCTTCTGCTCTTACTCCATATTTCATGCCCCGCACATCGATTGCAACCATAATAATGCCGCCGTTTACAGCATATGTGCCAAAGCCGGCAGCTTCAGTAGCAAGGGCATTTGTAACGGTCGCTTTGCCTCCATCATGGGCATACACACCATAGCAGGATCCCGTTACATTAAAGTCACCCACTCCGGTGAGGCTTACCGTTCCACCGCTTCCAATCTCCAAGCCTGTGCCCATACTGTTTATAACGTCCAGCGTGAATCCGTTCAAATCGAAGCTAATGCTTTTTTCTGAAATGCTTAAGCCCGAGTTATAATCGATATTAGTCAACAGCAGAATGGTATCCCCGTCGATTGCAGCATCCAATGCAGCATCCAGCGTGGCATGGACACTTTTCCCAATAATGATGCACAAGCCTTTAACCCGCACGACCGATGTATCTACGACATATACAAAATAGTTTGTATAATCGCCTGTTCCGGCGACGCCTTCCGAAGCAGTTTTAACCACACCCTGTATGTTTGTGTAATTTGAAGCATTGATTTTTCCTTCAACATTAACCACTCCACCATCATGGACGTATACACCGGTGCCACCAATCCCGCTTGCAGCAGCGTTGGTGACAGCAGCACCCCCGCCATCATGGGAATACACTCCATAGCTGGTTCCTGTGATATTTAACGCTCCACCGCCTGTATGGATAAACTCTCCCCCGCTGCAAACTTCCAGACCCGTGCCCAAAGTATTAACAACATTCAGTATGAAGCCGTTGGTATTCAGGTTGATTCTTTTTCCTACAACTGATATACCTTTATTGTACTCAACATTTTTAAGCAGCTGCAGTGTATCCCCGTCAATTGCCGCATCCAGTGCGTCATCCAGCGTCATATAGACACCTTTGTCTGCAATTTTGCACAAACCTTTTACTATTACTGATGAAGTGCCGTTGCTGTATATGAAATAGTCTTCATTATCACCTGTGCCTGCAATACCATCAGCAGCAACTTTGTATGTTTCCTGCACGTTGACATACGATGATGAGGTAATTGATCCATCAATCCTGACCGTCCCACCGAAACTTACATCGGCTCCGCATCCGGAAGATACGCCTGCCTTGACATTGCCTGTTACCGTAACCGTTCCATCCTGCTGAGCTATAATACCGAGACCGGAATTGCCTGTAGCAATGACATCACCATCTACGGTAATCCTTCCACCACTATTAGCCCATACTCCATAACCGCCATCTTTACTTGCCGTGATATCACCGCCGACACGAAGGGAGCTTTCATAGCCAAAAACAAGAGCACCAAATCTCACACCATTAACATTTCCGTCAACAATTACAGTTGCACCGGAGTCGGCAAGAACACCGACAGATAAAGCACCTGTTGAAATTGCGTTCCCGCGGATTGTAATAAAGCTTCCAGAACCACTGGCAATTACACTCCTGCAACTTACGGCATCTGTTCCATTTACCGAGGCATTGTCCACAGTGGCCTGCCCGCCGGAATTGATATTCACACCATAATTTGTGCCCGTTACATTAAATTCACCTTCGCCTGTCAGGTTGACGTTACCTCCGCTACCTACCGTCAAGCCAGTGCCAGAGGTGTTTGTAACATTCAGTGTACAGCCGTTTAAATCAAAGGTGATATATTTCCCTTCAATTGTAATTCCCGTGTTATATTCAATATTACATAACAGCTTTATGGTATCCCCGTTGCCTGATGCGTTCAATGCAACTGTCAGACCAGCCGGATCGCTGACCGGATGTATGGCGCCGGCTGCCGCAGATGCTGAAGCAGGCAGAAAGAACAATAGCAGTAAAGTTATGAATAATTCTGTAAGGATTTTCTGTGTTCCTGGCTGTGTTGACATGGATTTCCCCCTCAGGTAATGTTTTCTTCAGGTATTCATCCTTTATAATAATATATCTCTTTTATGTCAACAGTACAAGCCGAAGCCTTGGATTATCAATCCAAGGCTCTCTGCATCAATTCCATCAAAGGCTCCATTTTTTCGAAAAATACTGCAATAACATCTCCATTTTGCACTTGTCTGAACGCTTTGCCGAAAGCTTCCCTTTCGTCGGAAATTATCTCGATTTGTTTTCCTGATATCCCCCCGGACAATGCACCTTCGTATAACAGCTCCGCTACTTCAAAGGGTTTTCTTCCTCTCAGGTCTTTATCCTCCTTGACTATAATATAATCAAAAGAACTTCCGGAGATTTTCCCTACATTATAAATATCGGTATCCAGCCTGTCACCCGGAACTCCTATAATGCCTACCAAACGCGATGGATTAAGCGATACCAGCCCTTCAATGGTAGCCTGGTAACCATCAAAATTATGTCCATAATCCAGAACCACTTTGAACTCACCCATATCATAAATGTTAAAACGTCCAGGATTGACATCCGCATCACAGGTAAATCCGCTCAACGCCTCTTCTATAGTGTCAAATGGGACTCCGAGGGCAAAACATGCTCCAATAGCAGCCATACTGTTATAGATATTGTGTTTGAGTCTTCCATCCAGGGTAGCCGGGATATTTCTAAGGGTAATATACCTTTCACCAGCACCCCGGCTTTTGATAAATATCCTGCCATCCCTTTTATACACTGCAGTTCCGCCATTACTGACGTGTTCCCTGATTATGGGGTTTTTATAATCCATAGAGAATAAAATATGATTCCCTTTTGCTTTCTCCCTGGCCTTCATAACCCACTGATCGTCGGCATTCATTACACAAGTTCCATCATCCCTGACCGCTTCAATAACTAGTGATTTGGCATGTAGCAGTTCTTCCATCGTATTTATTCCATCAATACCGATATGGTCTCGCGTCAGGTTTGTAAAAACCGCTACATCAGCTTTTTCATATGCCAACCCCTCTCGTATGATGCCTCCCCGGGCAGTTTCCAGAACTGCAGCTTCAATTTCCCCGCTATTGAGTATTCTTTTTGCACTTTTGGGACCTGTCGTATCTCCATCCACTATACACCTGTCATTAATATATATCCCATGGGTAGTTGTTGTCCCTACTACCAGACCCTGATACCTCAATATCCTGCTGATCATCCGGGTAGTGGTTGTCTTGCCATTTGTACCGGTGACAGATACTATTGGAATCGCAGATGGCGTCCCTTCCGGGAATATCATATCCAGTAAAGGTCGGACCAGTTTAGTGGAATCATACATCTGACCGGTTGAGATGCTTTTCTGATACCTTCCATAACCAAGCCTGACAAATTCGCCGTCGTTTACAAGGCTTACCGGTATCCCCCTTCTTTTCGCTTCTTCAATAATTGCACCAGTGCTGAACGCCAAATCGTTTTTTACGCATATCTTTTTCAACTCCTTGAATTCTTCAAGAATATCAACCAGTTGTCCCTTAATCATTTTATTCAAGGTATTAATGACAAAAAGCCCGCATGCTTTTCCAACCTCCTTGTTAACTGTTGAAAAAATCACATTATATATGTCATCCTTCACTATCCTGGCTTTCCCATGTTTAATGTCATACCCCAGCATCCGTTGGGTTTCAAGGCAAAGATGCTCCGTTACATGGGCTAAATACGTTCCTTCCCGTAAACGTTCAACAAAACCGCCGATATATCCTTTGGCGCACTTATGGTCTTTAATTCCGGGGAATAATCTGATAATACTCTCATTCATTTTGCCAATATCCTTTGTAGGTATCTCTGCATATTCACCAAGCTTGATTTGAATCCTGACTATGATTTCCCTCAAACTAAAAATGTTTGGAGCATCAAAAACCTTTAATTCTTGAATTTCCATCTTATTTTCTCCTAATCTTATCCTATTCTTCTCCTGATCTCATCTTTGCTTATTTTTGCATAGCTATATTTTAATCTTAGATGTGAATTTTATATTTGTTATTTATGTATGAAAAGGAATGACATAGAATATTAACGCTCCTATTGGAAAGGTTAATGTTATAATGTTTATAAAAGGAGGAATTGTTATGGATATAACAAACATTGGCCAAAGTATTGTTTTTAGTGACAAAACCTTTACCAAAAGGCTTCTTTACTCTGATAAGGACATATTGAGTTTCGTATTGAATTTAAAGCCTGGTCAAACCCTGCCTGTTCATAGACACGAAAACTCTTCCCTGATACTGAATGTACTATCAGGAAGCGGTCAAATTAGAATAAACGACGAAGTCGCGGAAATCTCAATCGGATCCATCGTATGTGCAAAAGGTCAGGATGATTTCAGCATACCTGCTGTAAATGAAAATATGTCCCTACATGTTACTATAAGTCCGAATCCATCCAATGAGGCATATTCTAAAATAATCGGATAATTTAATGATCGGATAACTTATTTATTCCTGTTTTCGAAAAATACCCCGATGACAATGACCGCAACAAATATCATCAGGTAATAGAACACAGCCATTTTATGCGCCAGGCAAGCGGCAAAGACCATGAACAAGCAGCCTGTTATGGATAATGCAGGCATTACGAAACGTTTGAAGGCGTTCAAATCAGTTTCTTTCCTCATAAGCATCAGGAATATGGGTATATACCCCGCATATAGGGTGATTATCGGCAATTCCGAGGTGTCGAAAACGAATGGACCAAACCATGGTGTCGTGAGGTTGGCGCCATAAAAGTAAAGCAGCCAGAATGCGCTGAGCAGTACTCCCAGGATAGCGGAGTTTGCCGGCATGTTGGTGACCTTATCCACCTGTCTGAATGTTCCGGGGAGTATGCCGGAATTTCTGGCTGCCAGTGAATACATTCCGCGGGTACACCCCATCATGAGTCCGTTCAGAGTTCCAAGGCATGATATTATGACAAACACAAATATAAGTGAACCTCCGACTGAGCCGAAGATATTCCGGAAGGCTAGCTTCGCTCCTGCCTGGCCGCTTTCCATGAGTGTTTCGGTGGTGACCGCACCTGCAATACCGATATAATAGAAAATATATACCACAACTACTATAAGTGAACCCATAATCAAAGCTTTGGGTAGATTTTTCCTGGAATCCTTCAGCTCCGCGTTGATGGATGTGGCTATAATCCAGCCCTCATATGCAAATGCGACTGCTACAACCGAGGCGAAGAGGCCACCGCCCAGGCTTACGCTTGAATCTACCACATGGGAAAAATTGCTCATGGTTATACCGTTTGTCAAACCGACGATGGTTCCTGCAACAGCCATAAGCAGTAAAGGAATGAGCTTTATAACCGTGGTAGCTACCTGGAACCTTCCGGCTATGACGGGAGATAGAGCATTAACTGCAAAGCTGGTAACCAGATAGAAGCAAGCTATGGTCATGGTGGAACCGCCGGTGATATCCCATCCCAGGAGCACAGAGGTATACCGGGCGGAAACCCAAGCCAGCACAGAGGTTAGTGTAGGGTTATAAACAGTTGCTATAAACCAGCCCATATAGTAGCCATACCTTCTCCCGACAGACACTTCTGCATAGTCAACCAGACCGTTGACCCTCTCATACTTTGTTGCCATAATGGCGAAGGAATATGAGCAGATAATCATAATAAGACCGACGATGCCCCATGCAGCAATTCCCAAAGGCATATTGCCGCCTGTTGCCTTCAGCACAGCTTCAGCCTTAAAAAATACACCACTTCCTATGACGATGCCTACTACCATTGCAATTGCAGTAAACAAACCATACTTTTTCTTCAATTCATTCTCCATAGTTGTCCACCTCCACTGATTATTTTGTGCAATTAGTTTCTATTTACCACCATTATTTCTTAAAAGTGTGAAAAGAATTGTAAAAAAAAGAAGCACCGTTTTGTGACGAAGCTTCTATCTTTATGTTTTATGTCTTGATTTCAAACGCGTTTTACTTCCACCTATTTTATGATTGTTTTACCGCCCATGTACATTTGAAGTGGTTTTGGAATATTAACAGTGCCATCTTCATTCAGATTGTTCTCAAAAAAGGCAATCAACATACGGGGTGGAGCAACTACCGTGTTATTTAAAGTATGTGCAAAATAGTTGCCGGTTTCTTTATTCTTGACGCGTATTCCAAGTCGACGTGCCTGGGCATCACCCAGATTGGAACAGCTGCCCACCTCAAAATACTTTTGCTGGCGAGGCGACCATGCCTCAACATCAACGCTCTTAACCTTAAGATCAGCCAGGTCACCGGAACAGCATTCCAATGTACGAACGGGAATATCCAGTGTGCGAAAAAAGTCCACGGAGTTTTGCCACAATTTTGCAAACCATTCAGGGCTTTCTTCCGGCTTACAGACAACGATCATTTCCTGCTTTTCAAATTGATGTATGCGATACACGCCACGTTCTTCAATGCCGTGTGCACCTACTTCCTTGCGGAAGCAGGGGGAATAACTGGTCAATGCCTGTGGAAGTTGCTCTTCATCTATAATTGTATCGATAAACTTACCTATCATTGAGTGCTCGCTGGTTCCGATGAGATACAAATCCTCGCCTTCAATTTTATACATCATATTTTCCATCTCTTTGAAGCTCATAACGCCTGTTACCACTTCACTACGGATCATGAAGGGCGGGATGCAGTAGGTAAAACCTCTGTCAATCATAAAATCGCGGGCATAGGACAGGATTGCAGAATGCAGGCGCGCAACGTCTCCACATAGATAATAGAAGCCGTTGCCACTGGTTTTTCGTGCACTTTCAAGATCGATGCCACGGAGTTTTTCCATGATATCAACATGATAAGGTATTTCAAAATCCGGGGTTGCAGGCTCACCAAAGCGTTTAACCTCGACATTTTCGCTGTCATCCTTTCCAATAGGGACAGAGTCATCTATAAGGTTTGGAATCACCAACATCTTTTCTCTGATATCGGCAGAAAGCTTTTCCTCCAATTGCTCCAATTCTGTCAATTCCTTAGCGATGTCAGCAACCTTTGTTTTATTGTTTTCGGCTTCCTCCTTCATTCCTTTTGCCATGAAAACGCCGATTTCCTTGCTGATAGAGTTGCGTTGACCTCTCAGAAAGTCGAGTCTGGCCTTGGCCTCTCTGTACTTTTTATCCATTTCTACAACTTCATCAACCAGAACAAGTTTTTGATCCTGAAACTTCTTTTTGATATTCTCTTTTACAAGCTCAGGGTTAGTCCTCAATAATTTAATGTCCAGCATAATTTTTCCTCCAATCTGATATTAACAATGTTTGCTCTGTTCCTGTATCAGTTCAGGAAAATAAAAAAACTCCCGAACCCATACAATAATATGGGACGGAAGGATCCGCGTTGCCACCCAATTTGCCAGCTTAAAAAGCTGACCTCTCAAATGTACGATAAAGGGTACAGGCCTTCGGTTCATCACCGACAGCTCCAAAAGTGGAAAGATTTATGCACTCACCGGTTCACACCAACCACCGGCTCTCTGTTGAGATTTATAAATCATAGCTTTTATCAACGCTGTTACTGCTAAAAAGACTTAAAAACTTTATTAATAATAAAGTTCATTATATACTACTTTAATTTGTTTTCAAGTGATTTTCGGAAATTTATTTCACATTTGATTTATATCTCTGACATTAATTTTCTGTAATGTTGGGGATATAGTGGTAGATTTAGTGGTAGATATATGAACACACAGTAAAAATGACAGGAGGATTACTTTTGTGAATATTTATGACCTTTTTATGTCTCCACTTGAGAATAGAATCCTTGCAAGAATCAGGAAAATCATTATTCAAAAGGCTTTTGGAAATGTACTTGAAATTGGTTATGGGACAGGAGTTAATTTTAAATATTACAAGACCGATTTAATAGATAGTCTTTCTGCGTTAGACACCCATACATCATTATCTTCAAAGCCAAATACAAAGCTCCCCTTAAAATTATTCGAAGGTCGGGCAGAGAATCTACCCTTTGCAGACGAGTCTTTTGATACTGTAGTTGAAACTCTGGTGTTTTGCAGTGTTGAAAATCCAGATAAAGCTGTTAGTGAAGTATTGCGTGTGCTAAAGCCCAGTGGTCTATTTATTTACATCGACCATGTTCTACCAGAAAATAAAAAGCTGGCATCTTTATTCAAGGCCACCAATATCGTATGGCCAAAAATTGCAGGAGGCTGCAATCTTACAAGGGAACCGCACAAGCTTATCCAAGCTGCCGGTTTTATCATTGAGCAGACTGGCAGCTCGGGTTATGGCGTGTTTCGTTGGGGTATTGGAAGAAAAGCTGCGGTGCCATACGATATGGTTGGAACAAGTAGCAGCAAAATACCGTCAAACGCTAGACAGAGGTGAAAAAAATGAAACGGATAACAGCAATAATCCTGACACTTATTATGGCACTTGCGCTATCGGCTTGTGCCGACAACAATAATACGAACAGTGGACATTTGCCCTCCACAAGTCCGGGAACCGCCCCGTCGGATATCGTTCTGACAGCAAGGATCATGCAGATATACGGCAACTCACTTTTGCTTGCTAATATTTCAGAAGACGCGAACGCATCTGATCTCTATATGGTTCCTACAGATTCACTTGTCATACTTTCCACTGATGGTAGTGATGTTGACAAAGGTGCACTTGCCAGCGGTATGATTGTGGAAGTTGCATATGACGGAGTGGTGATGGAAAGTTATCCGATGCAGCTTGGCAATCCGAGTTCCATAGAGATCAAAGATCAGGGTACTGACCTTATGGGGTTTTATAAGCAAGTTATAGATGAACTTTATAGCGAGGACACAGGCCTTAATGACAGCATCAGCGTACTTGCCTTCGACCTTACCGGTATTGTCAACCTGACCGGCACAGAAAAGAGCGCCCTTGTCTATGTCCTTGGAAACGCCTATGGTATGGAGTCCTTGCAGGGTACCTTCGACGAGCTATGCGAGCAGGGATATATCGATAAAGAAAAGCTGTTCTTTAAGTCCGGACTGCTTTTTGAACTCTCGGATACATTGGCCGAAAACAACAGTTTCACCTTCGACATCTCAAAATGGCGCAGCGGGCTGGGCGCTATTGGTATGCAGGACTGCAAGGCCATGTATAAGGATGGTGTTTGGACCTATATTAAAGGCGGTATGTGGATCTCTTGAATGTATACTTCCCCCATACCCGCCCAAGCAGGCCCTTTGACAAGTTATATGAATTTGCGCTATTCATAAATGATGCGTTCTTTCTTCAACTTCCGTATCTTCATCCACAACTTGAAGCTGCCGATAGAAAAAAGAACCAATAATACTGAAAGCAGACAAACCATAAACATATTTAAGGTAGAACCCATTGTGGCACTTCCAATATTTGTTCCCAACGCTCCTATTTCGAGAGGCAACAGACATAGCAATAAAGTTAAAACCCGTTTTAGATGTTTGATACGGGAATCGTTATCGCTGAACAAATCAAATGCGTCCGCACTGGATTTTCTTCTTAAATAAACCCACCTCACATATGTGCCGATATGTTCGATACCTGCGTCCTCAAGAAAATGAATGTATGCCACACTTTCGGGATGCATGGGCATTTGATTTAATAGTTCTATCCGATAGGTGTACTCGCCCACTGCTCCTTCTTCAAAAATGTATTTACAAAAACCGACACCAACAAGCTGCATACCTTTTGCTGACATCGAATTTATCCATTCTTCTTCTTTTTCAAAATTCCAGGTCCAAAATGCTTTAAAAACAGTATGTCTCATTTTGATTCACCTCTCACGATTTGTTCCCCGTTAGACAAAAGTTCCCTCAGTCTGATAATTTCATTTTGAACAGCATTTTTACCAACAGTGGTTATTGCATATTCTTTTTTTCTACTGTTGGTTTCACCGGGCAACGCATAAATCCATCCTTTTTGAAGTAGTGTGCTGATTGCACCGTACAGTGTTCCCGCGGCAAGTTTAACTCTTCCCGAACTTAGCCTTTCAACCTTTTGCATGATTCCGTACCCGTGCGAAGTCTCATACAATGACAACAGTATGTAATATACTGCTTCGGTCAGGGCGATGCTATCATTGTTCATCCTTATATCCGCCTCCGTTATTTCAGTTACCGTTATGTCATCTTCCGTTATATCGACCTACGATATATATTATAACGGCTGGCGATATAGTTGTCAATATCTATTCAAATTCCCGGAAGCCCATTGCATTCCAAGCTTTTTTTGTTATTCTGTTGGTCACAGTGAGGCCGTTTTTTTTCTGAAAATTATGTATGGCAGATTTCATACCATCTCCATATATACCGTCCACACCGCCTTTATAAAAGCCCAGCATTTTCAACCTCTGTTGTATAGCCATAACATCGGCTCCTATATCACCTGGATTTATCTCTGCAAACCCACTTCCAAAGGGGCCGAATGAGCCATTCACAATAACAACTTTTGTGCCATAGGGTATCAGTGAATATAATTCCTTAACATCCTCATTAAACATCCTTATACACCCTTCGCTTGATGCCCAACCTATGGATCCTTCTTCAAGTGTTCCATGAATGCCGTATTTGCCCCAGGGTACATCAAAGCCCATCCACCGTCCTCCAAACCCTTCACCCCAATCACCCTTTTGAACTATCTTCCAGCAACCCAGCGGAGAAGGCAAGCCCCATTTACCTGTGGCTATGGGATACTGCTTTATACACTCTCCATTGCTCAGAAGGTAAAGGGTTTTATCCTCAACTTCAATAAAAATCAGATATTCAGACGGTTGAGTGCTGCTAACCATACTAATTTCAGATTTCGCACCTATATCAGACTTCATTTCATTTGCAGGGTCATAAATAATCAGCATTAATGAAAAAATTGATAAAACAGCACATAAGAATACGATTAAAATTAATTTCGATCTCAATGCATAACTCCCTCCATGAAGGTACTGTTCATTTAATATCCCGTTTAACCTAAATATATGCAGAGGTGAATTATTTGATGTGGCTAATAATACACTCATAACATGAATGAATTATTTCGAAAAAGACAGTTTGTGCTGTTGCTTACAAGCCAGGGAATCTTGAATTTCGGGGATTCCTTCAGGTTTATTGCAATTACTTTAATGCTTTTCAAGCTTACCGGGTCAGGCGTCTCAACCGCGGCAGGCTTGATTTTTTCTGCACTTCCCAGCATAATATTTTCACCATTTGCAGGTACTTTAGGTGATTTTATCAAAGGCAAATATCTCATGGCATTGGTAGACTTGATACGAAGCTTTGTAATAATTCTTTTCATATCAATAGAAAATCCTACCGGAATATATTTTCTTCTTGTATTACTATCTATTCTTGATTTGTTTTACAGCCCCGCCCGAAGAAAGATGATTGTTAATATATGTGGAAGGAATGGAGTCCTGAAGGCAAATTCAATATTTACCGGCGTATCGGGTGTATCATTCCTGTTGGGTCCTTTATTGGCTGGTATGCTGACGGACAGTTTCGGACCTGATCCATCTATTATCATCAGCAGTCTGTCAGCATTGGTCTCTTCCATTCTAATACTGTTCATTAAATTCAGGTTTGAAGCAGCTTCTGCAAAACAAAAAACGCCTCTTTATGGCAATCGGTTTTTATCTGAAACTGTAAAAGGCTTTTCATATTTCAGGACCAATACCCAGATCAGACAAATAGTTATTACAGGCCTTGTCTCAAGTCTCTGCCTTATATCTGTCAATATGGCATTTTATCCGTTTTCATTCGACATATTGGGTTTGACGGCAAAAGGATGGAGTTTTATGATTTCAATATACTATGGCACAAACCTTTTTGCTATGCTTCTTATGGGAATATTCAATACCAAAAGCGAAGCTGCAATGTGGAAGATAATATTCACTGGATTTGCTATGACGGCTGTGATTTGGATGTGCTATGGCTTTACCCAAAAACTTGGGATAATATTCGCACTGCAGTTTATTGAAGGAACCATACTCTCTGTATGCGGTATATTTCTTGCAACATTACTGCAGATCACGGCTCCAAAAGGTTTCGTAGCCAGAATATCAGGTATAAATGACATCGCATCCAACGCCGGGAAAATTGCAGGTTTAGTTTTCACTTTTTTGATCATGATGTTGGAATCCTGCAGAAGTGTATTCTTCTTCTGCTCAATCGTATTATTGGTATTCTCTCTCACTCTGCTTTTTAGAATAAAAAAGAAAATGTAATCAAGTTTATGAAAACTTTCAGTTTATTTCAATTGTCTATACTCTTTGCCTGATGTGAAGCCCCTTCCCCTAACTTCATTAACCTGGCTTATGATTAGAAAAGCATCGGAATCAATACCCAGTACAAGCTCATTTACCTTGAACAATTCTCGTTGTGATACGACAGTGAGCACCGCCATCGAGGGCTTTCGGGTGTAACCGCCCTCAATCTGAAGCAAAGTAGTACCCCTGTCCATCTGGCTTACGATGGCCTTATTAATCGACTCATACTGTTCGCTGACAATTTTAAGCTGGATCTGGCGCTTACCGGCTACCAGAAGCTTTTCAAGCACAATAGTATAAATACATACCAGCAGGATGCCATAAAGTATCTTTTCCTGGTCTGAAAAGAGCATCTGCAGAATCAGGATTATCACATCAAAGGCATACAGAAGTATGGATACGGATAGCCCTGTCTTTTTCTGAATAACCAAAGGCGGAATATCCATACCACCAGTCGATGCACCTGCACGAATCACAAGTCCTATACCCACTCCGATCAGGGCACCGGCAAATATGGTAGATAACATTATGTCATCTGTCAGTTCACCGGTCTTTATTTCAAGAGCCTGCATCAGGCTTAGCATCACGGGATAACTGATGGTGCTGATGAGTGTGGAAAGTGCAAACATCCGTCCCAGTACTGCAGCGCCAATCAGGAACATTACCACATTAAAAATCAACACGAACACTGTTACGGGAACACCCCAGAGATATCGTGCAAACAGGGCAAGTCCGGTTGTGCCTCCGGTAATGAGCCCTGAAGGCAGAATAAAGTATGCCACAGCCACAGCGTATAGCAGATTGCCCAGCAGAATCAGACCGATTTTATTAATTCTTTTCATAACGAGTCTCCCAGATTTTTTAATATAAACACTATTTCCAATATATAATAGAAAAATAGCTTGTCGTACTTTTGCTGAAACTCTTGCCTATTAAGTCTGAATTACTATGGTCAAGGATCTTTAAGTTTTTTACACCCAGCATATCCATAGCTGCTAAAAGGGAAATAATTGAAGGTGGTGAATCAAGGTTATCATTTCCCATTTTGCTTATTTGCACCAAATCATTATCCGTGATTGCTCTCAAGGTTATTTCGTCCATTTCTTCAGCCGTTTCCAGGGGCAAATAGTGGGAAAAATCCACAGATGCAACTATGATGCCTTTTCTGTCCCCGAATTGAGCTGCAAGATCCTCTCCCAGATTTATTGAATTTTTCAGGCTGTAATTACCCGAGAGCAGGATCGGTACGATTTTTGTCTGGGGCATATAATATCTGATATAAGGAATAAGGGCTGAAACAGAATATTCTTCTTCCATTAAGTCCCGGCTTTCAGCCGCATTTTTGCCATTTATCAGGAAATCCGTTATGCTTTCATCGGCTTCAAGCACACCAAAAGGGGTTTCCCAATCCAAACCGGATGTATACAGCTTGGACGCCCCTGCCCTTTTATGATTGGGGCCAATAACTACTATAACATCAGGGCTTTCTTCTGACAGTGTTTTGAAAAACGCCGCAATCATATCGGAAGCAAGCAGATGATGAGGGATAATCCCACCAGATATACCTCTTGGGATACCTCCTGGGATACCTCCTGATATTCCGCCCGCTTCGGCTTTTGAGGCTGAAGCAGCTCCAATGGATGCCATAAAGGTTTTTTCCTCATAGGAGCTGCATTTAATATAATCAGCTGATATTGTCTGCTTGTCAGCTGCATAAACGCCGCAACCGCTGCAAATACCAATATACAAAGCAGCAATCAGTGCCAGAGTGAACCATTTATTTATTAAGCTCATTTTTACTCCTGCCCGTTTACAACCGATATGACAGACTGATCGGCAAAACCAAATATATCATCTGTGCTGAGTTTTATAAAAGCATTATCAGCCGTGAAGGAACCCGGTGAAACAGCTCTTGCGTAATAAGTAATGCTCTGTGTTGTTTTCTTGCTGTAGCTGTACCCGAAAGCTACCTTCTGGCCGGAGACTTCGTCCAGGAACCAGTCTCTGTTTGAAGAATCCACGATTTTTACAAACCGCAGACCGGCCGGTAGCATATCGGTTATCTCATAATAACCGTCGGGAGCAGACTCATTGAAAACCGGTGTGAGGGTTATCTTTATGAGATTCGATCGTCCGAAGCTCTGAACAATATTTCCGTTTACACTGTAATTCCGTCCGATTCCAACAATTGCTCCGCTATCCCCTGCAATATCCTTGACAGATCCGGTGTATGAAGCGCTAACTGTAACGTTGCCCTTTATATTGCTGAATTTGATGCTTTTCAGCTTTTCAGGCGTCAATACCAATTTGTATGACTTGTTCTTCTCCAGAACGACCTGCTGCTCTTTTTGATCAAGAGTATAGGTGAAGCTGCTGTCAGGCTGTATGCCGGGCATGTAGGCATTAACGAATATCAAACGTTCCAGGTTGGTGAGGAAGTCTGTAGTCGAATTGTTTCTGGAATAATTGAACAGCTGCATCTTTTCAGCTGCGTTTATTTTTATCGCTATCGTTGCGCATAGAGCCGTTGCTTTTACTGTATCGTCCCTGTCTGCAGGAGATTCGATGTATGTGTAGTCCCCCGCCTTTTTAGCGTATTTGGAAAGAACCTCTTTATACAGCTCAGCTGCGCCCTGATCATCCCCGATTGCGGCAAGTGCATTGCCCAGCTCCAGCCTTTCAATCAACCCGAGCTCTGTTGATTCCAGAAGATTCTTTATATCCACAAGGACAGGCTTGTTCAGCGCTGCGAGCCCCCAGTAAGAGGCCGCTACATCTTCAGGCGTTGATTCGGTGTTGTTTAATATACCATAAAAATATGATTCCAATGCTGCCTCATCAAAAAATCCAGGAGCTGCTGAGCAAATCTCCGCGGAAAGCTCCGGATTGCTGCTATCATAGCTCAAAAGTGCCAGACCGCCATCTTCTGTTTGGTATTTTGAAAGATCATACTCTTCTTCAACATATTCTTCATTGAAATATTTCTTAAGAAGCTCTCCCGCAAGCTTTCTTGAAAGCTTCTGATCTATCCTTTCACCAAAAGACCAATAAAGTGAATTCAACTCATTGTAGAAATCAGCGGATTCCTTGTTGATAAAGGATAGAGTGGTCAGCGCCTTACCGCCCTGGATGCTGATGCCTTCCGAAAGGGCATATTGCTCGAATCTACCCGCTTCGAGCATGCTGTCCGACACCTTGAAGCTCTTTTGAAGCGCGTCCTTCAGCGCTCCGGAGGAAGCTTCCACCGTATAAGTATAGCTACCTTCATCGAGCTTGCCCAATGAAATCTCCGACAAACCATTTCCAGTAGCGGATGCCTTATATGTTTTTTTGAAGCCTGCGTCATTTTCAATGGCAATTGAATACTCAACCTTGTCTGAAGTACCCAGCTCGGTACCATAGGCTCTGACAAGGAGCGAAGGACTGTCTCCAGTCATGAAAACCTTGTTGAAGACAGTATCGGTAAAGAAGGGCAGCCTGCTGGAAACGTTGATTTTACAGTTACCTGCCTTCAGGTCGTTTGTAACCGACTGGCAAGTTACCCTCCAGGAGGTCAGGTTATCCGGGAGCCTAAAACTGATTTCGCCTTTGCCGTCATCTCCGGTTAACGCAGACGCAAACAGGGCGCTATCCTTAAAGTCCGACCTGATTGCAACATCCCCGCCTTCACCACCCTCGGCCATTGCTCCGTACATTGATTCATCAAGCGGAACGTGGGATGAAAACTCCGATATAAGGCCGCTTGTCATGGAAGCTTGATAAAGCCCGCCCAGTGTGTATACATACTGGTCTGCGACAGCGAAAAACGCCTCGTCAACCACGCTTACATTAACCTCCGAGTTGCAGGGGTTCCCCTTTTCATCCCTGACATCAATGGAAAGTTTGACCGTATCACCTGGCTTATAGCTGCTTTTATCAGGCGTGACGATAATATCCAGCTTTTTTTCCTCCCGGTCGTATATCAGCGTCTTGATGCCAGCATCAAGAATATTCGACCCATCAAAGCAAATCGCCTTCACATACATGTTCGGGATAAGCTTCTGATCGGCTTCAAAGGTATATGATGCTTCCTTGCTGGTAGTATAATCAAGTACGCCGTCTTTAAGCCTGACATACAGATACCTGTAGTTATTGCCGGCAGGCATATCCAGGTTGTTGTCAGTCATCTTCAGGGCAACCTTATCACCTTGTCTGTAGTTTGTTTTGCCATTCTCATCTATCAGTGTGTACCCTTGATCGTAATATGGATAGTAGCTCATCCAGTTGTAGACATATACCTCTTCAAACATAGGTCTGTTTATGGAATCATATCCTGAAATGTCCAACCGGTAATTATTTTTGCTGTTCGCTGGAAATTCTATTTTGTACTTTCCCTGCACTGTATCAATTTTGTATTCCTGTACCAGGTTGCTGACCTGTTTATAATCGTATGTTTTCACTGTTTTTTTGTTTATATAGTCATAGTAGTCGCCTGTTTCTATTGCTTCATAATGTGTTTCATAAAGCTTTGCGGTAATGCTTTTATCAACTGGGGCGCCCCTGTAAGCATCAGTATCCCAATAGGAATCTTCGCTGTCGTTAAGCCTGCTGATATCAATCAGGTTGGTATTGATGTCGATTACACCTTTGCCGTCTTCGATTTTCCCGCTTGCATCAATCATTGTGTCCCTTGGAAATACCTGTATACTGCTGTAGGCACTAATTTCAACCTCTTCCGCATTAGAATTTCTCACTTCGGTATAAAAGCCCTGGGGGCGCCAGGTATTTACTGATGTGTTGGTAGCAAGCTCAAGCTTTGCCTGTCCGGCGCTGTCACAGGTAACCGAGCCGCTTTTGGGGGCCTCTCCGCCGGTCGAAAATGTATAATCCAGCTTGATGCCGGGAAGTGGAGATCCTTCAAAAAAGCTTGCCTGAATACCCATATTTACTTTTTCCCCCATGTATACGGCTTTTTTATCGGGAGTAAGCTCTATTTTATAAGCTGGTTTTGTATATTCCATAACCTGGACATAGCGGTTTATTACTGTCTCATTGCCTATTTTTACACGCATGTTATATGAACCAGGATTATAGCCGGCAAGCTCAATGCTGCTTATGAATGTCCCTGATGGTGATATGTCCAGCTCTTTTGAGTCAATGACAGTGTTTGTGTCGCTTTCATCCCAGTAATAATCCGACCTGGTCAGTTCAAGTGTCGCGTTTGTGATTCCTGCTGCTCCTGAAGCACCCGAGCTGTCACCGCCGCTTGTATTGCGTGCTTTGACCACACCCCATACATTTATGGTGTCTTCCGGAAGGTATATATCTTTGTCAAGATAAAGATAAGTCCAATATTTGTTTGCATTACCCCCGCCGTCATAACCGTAATAAACATATTCCCCATTCTGGTATATCGGATATCTGTTCTGTTCTGTCTGTGCAATGAATTCTGGCCTTCCCTCTGCAGATAGATTAAAATAGAAATGGTTTTCGCCTGTTTGCTCTATAGCTCCATCCAGCGTTGCCATTCCAGTGGCGTCGGTTTTCGCAGACTCATAGTAATCACTTGAAACAAGGGCATTTTCTATTGGATTTCCGGTAATGGCGTCGTTGGCCCATACAAGTGTTTTATTGGTTGCAACCATTATATATACGACCGAATTGCTGATTTGCAGGTGTACATATTCGGTATTTCCTCCTGCAACTGCTTTAACCAGATAATACCCCTCATCAAGCGATGACGGTAAAAGCAAATAAGAAAGGTTGTAATAATTTAATTTATACTGCGCGATCTGAGCTTTCGACGAGGCTATTTTCTCCAGGCTGCCAATATCAAACGGCAGCTTTGTCTTGTCGGTTATTGCCCAGTACGGCACTGTGTCCAGTTTTTTTAAATCCTCTTTATAAAGCCTGACATCTGCATATCTGTATATCTCGATATCAGCTGCAGAGCCGATAAGTGAATCATCCGCATATACCTGAAGGGCTGGAATGGCCTTTGATGTGAAATTAAACAATCCTTCGTAAAAAGAGAACAACAGCCTGTCGTCACTGGATGGAACAGCTGTCTGGAATTTGAAGCTATAGTCTCCGGCCAGCTTGTCGCTGCTTCCACTAAAACCAAGACCCTTTTTTATTGTAACAGTGTATATTGTGCTATCGTCAAGCTTTTTCGGTACAAATACGACTGTTTTTTTATGTATTTCAAACCTGCCTTCCACCTTTGGATCAATTTCGAAATAGTCTTTGATGTTTTCCACTTTTTCATGGCTGAAGGTTATTTCTATACCGGAATCGACAGGTACCTGAGTTGCTTCGTCCCTCGGCAGAGTGCGCACTATGGAAAATGCCTTCTTTGTTTGAAAAGCCCACGAACGTGTGCTGCCTGTAGCCACGTCCGTAAATTCCAGCTTATATATGCTCCCACCCTTAAGCTCGTCATTGAAGCTTATGTTGTATTCTCCCCTCGATATCTGCGCAAGGGTGTAATCCTTTCTGGGGGTAACACTCAAAGCTTCCTTTATGCTCTCGGGTGATATAGTTTTATCGCAATAAAGTTTAAAGCCAGATTTGGTATCAATTCCTGCACTGTCCGAAATGACGGGCTCGATTTTTATATTTGAAAGGTTTATATCCGATGCCTGTGAGGTTGTTGCCGCAGTAACGTCATTTCCGGCAACGGTTTGCTGATCAGTCGGTGATAAGGCTTTCCATGCGAAAATCCCTGCAACTATTATGATAATCAAACCCGCAGCAATTAGTGTATACTTAGTACGGTTATTGCTGAAAAGAACGGCAATTTTATTCTTCATATTGAAACCTCTCTCTACTTATAATGCTGTTAATTAATACCAAATTTTCATATATGCATAGACGGATTGCAGCTAACTTTGTTTCATTCAATGTATTAATAATTGTTTAAAACATAATCCGGCCCAGATATGTGCTATTAACATTATATACCTCTATAAGCAAATATTAAAACTGTTGGTGAGTGTAACTTATTGATGTTTCATAATAACCATATTATAATCAAACACAGAAAAGCAAGGAGAGAACATTATGTCTAAAATAATTGGTATTGATTTAGGAACAACAAATTCTTGTGTAGCTGTTATGGAAGGCGGTGAAGTTGTAGTAATCCACAATTTCGAGGGCGCTCGCACCACTCCATCGATAGTTGCATTTTCCAAAACAGGTGAACGAATGATAGGTGAGGTTGCAAAGCGTCAGGCAATTACCAATCACGAGCGTACCATCAGTTCCATCAAGCGTGAAATGGGCAGCGACTATAGAGTTAGTATTGACGGTAAGAAATATACACCGCAGGAAATTTCCGCAATGATATTACAAAAGCTGAAAACCGATGCGGAAAGCTATCTTGGAGAAACTGTCTCTGAAGCTGTTATTACCGTACCTGCATACTTTACAGATGCACAACGTCAGGCTACTAAAGATGCGGGTAAAATTGCCGGACTAAATGTTCAGCGAATCATTAATGAGCCAACCGCAGCGGCACTCGCTTATGGCGTAGATAAAGAAACAGCACAAAAGGTCATGGTGTATGATTTGGGTGGTGGAACATTTGATGTTTCAATTCTTGACATCAGCAATGGTGTTATTGAAGTACTTGCCACTGCAGGAAACAATCGTCTCGGCGGTGATGATTTTGACAGTTGTGTGGTTGAGTATCTTGTTAAAGAATTCAAGAAGGAACATCGTTATGATCTTGCCAAGGATACCACCGCAATTCAGCGTGTAAAAGAAGCTGCAGAAAAAGCAAAAATTGAATTGAGCGGTGTTACATCAACTGAGATTAATCTTCCTTTCATTACCTCAAATTCGTCGGGTCCAATGCATATGAATATTGCACTGACCAGAGCGAAGTTTGATGAACTGACAGCGCATCTCGTAAATGCAACGATGGATCCGGTACACCAGGCAATGAGAGATTCCGGGCTAAATATCACGGATATCAGCAAGGTTTTACTTGTAGGTGGATCAAGCCGTATTCCTGCGGTACAGAATGCTGTAAGAAAGTTTATAGGCAAGGACCCTTTTAAAGGTATCAATCCTGATGAATGTGTTGCAATGGGAGCTGCACTGCAGGCCGGCGTCCTTATTGGTGATGTCAAAGGATTGTTGCTTTTGGATGTAACGCCGCTTTCTCTCGGCATCGAAACTATGGGGGGCGTTTGCTCAAGAATTATTGAGCGTAACACAACACTTCCGATAAAAAAGAGTCAGATTTTCACCACAGCCGCCAGTTTCCAAACTGCTGTTGACATTCATGTTTTGCAGGGCGAACGTGAAATGGCAAAGTACAATAAAACATTAGGTAAATTCAAGCTTGACGGTATTCGGCGAGCACCGAGGGGCGTTCCTCAGATTGAAGTAACATTTAATATTGATGCCAACGGCATTGTCAATGTATCTGCAAAAGACCTCGGAACAGGCAAAGAGCAAAACATTACCATTACTGCTTCATCAAACCTGAGCCAGGCAGAAATTGATCAGGCTATTCGTGCTGCACAGCAGTTTTCGGCCGAGGATGCTAAAAATAAAGAAGAAGCCGTCGCGAGGGATCATGCGGAACAATTGATTTATCAGGCATCGGCAATTATGAAAAAGCTTGATAAAAATGACCGTGCTATTCTCGATGAAGCTGTTAACCGCACCAGGAAGGTGTTAAAGAGCAAAGATGCGACACAAATTGTTGCAGTTGGCAATGAGTTATCCTCAATTTTGGAGACCATGCAGCAAAAATCAGATCCTGGTGATGGGTCAGGTGAATAGTATGTTTGGCTACGTAGTCGCCAATATTGATAAGTTATCTATTGAAGAGAAGCAACATTATAGGTCTTGCTATTGCGGTTTATGCAGTACATTGGGAAAACGTCATGGTACAATAAGCCGTATCACGCTTACTTATGATATGACTTTCCTTATCCTTTTTCTTTCTTCCCTATATAATGCAGATAACACAATTCAAACTGAGCGATGTATTATTCATCCTTTGAAAGCACACAAGTATTGGAAGAATGAGATCACTGACTATGCTGCCGACATGAATGTTGCACTTGCCTATTACAATTTTCTTGACGACTGGACAGATGATGGAAAGATTCTGTCTTTGTGTGAAGCAAAACTGTTTGAGCGTGAAAACAAGAGGATCTCAGCACAGTATCCAAAACAATGCGCAGCAATCAGCAAATACCTGTATGAGCTTTCCAGCATCGAAAACTCAGGAGAACTGAATCCGGATATTCCTGCAAATTGTTTTGGCAGACTTATGAGCGAAATATTCGTATTCAGGGAAGATGAATTTGCGGAAAGCTTACGTGCATTTGGAAGATCACTGGGCAAGTTCATCTATATAATGGATGCCTGTCTTGATTTAAAGACTGATATGAAAAATGAGCGTTATAATCCGATGGTTACGTTTTCATCTAAAAATTTCAGTGATATTTTGAACCTTTTAATGGCAGACTGCATCGAAAAATATAAAATGCTACCGGTTAATCACGATAAGAAACTGCTTGAAAATATCCTTTATTCCGGAGTTTGGACAAGGTACGAAGCAGAAAAAAAGAAAACAAAGGAGCAACTTAGACGATGATATCCGATCCTTATAAAGTACTTGGAGTTTCTCCGACGGCTTTGGATGAAGAAATTACAAAAGCTTATCGCAAACTGGCGAAAAAATTCCATCCGGACTTGAATCACGGTGACGAAGGAGCTGCAAGAAAAATGAGTGAAATCAACGCCGCTTATGAACAGATAAAGAATGGTAACACAACCCATGGCAACAATGGCGGAAATCCTTTTGGTGGCGGAACCAACCCATTTGGTGAAGGCTTTAATCCGTTCGACGGCTTCGGTTTTTACGGTAACAATCAGCAGCAAGGACGTGGATTTTCAGAATTTGATCCGGTTAAAAACTATCTGCGTGCCGGATATTTTGTGGAAGCCCTCAATGTGCTGGCCAATATCACTGACAGGAACGCCGAATGGTACTATTACAGTGCAATTGCAAATTCCGGTGCCGGCAACAAAATCACAGCACTGGAACACGCGAAAACAGCAGTTCAAATGGAACCGGAAAATCAGGAATACCAGCGTATATTAATTCAGTTACAGAACGGTGGCAGCACCTATCAGCAGCAAAGCCAAGGTTTTGGTATGCCGACAGTCAATTTTAGCAACATATGTTTTGGATTATGTCTCGCAAATATATGTTGCAGGTTCTTCGGATAATGGTTTTAAGTATTCCGTAATCAGTCTTTAATTATTAAAACAGGAGTGTGTAGAATGAGAAATTTCAAAGAGAAATTGGCAGCTTTAATGTATGGCAGATACGGTACAGATCAACTTTATTATGCTTCGCTCGCAATATGTTTTGTTTTGATGATTGCTAATACTTTTTTCCACTCGTCTATCATCAGCATTTTAATGTATGCTGTTTTGATGCTGATGTTTTTCAGATCCTTTTCCCGAAATCTTAATAAAAGACGCATGGAAAACGATAAGTTTCTTAAGGTTTGGAACCCTGTCAAAGCAGAAGGCTCTTTGACAATTCGCAGAATCAAGGAAAATAAAACACATCGTTTCCGCAAATGTCCGCATTGCAAAAAGGTACTCCGTTTGCCGCGAAGGTCAGGAAAGCTTACCGTCGTATGTCCGTGCTGCCACAATGAATTTGAACTGCTGATTCGGCGCTAGGTAACCTGCCCCCTTTTTACTGTTGTCTTCCTGGCAGGGCTTTTTGTATTTCTCCTGAAATAACCTATTGGGCCAGGTTTTCCAACAGCAGCCTTATCTGTTGCAGTCAATCCGGTTGAAGACCTGCTCGCTGTAGGCCTGCTGGTTGAAGACCTGCTCGCTGTAGGCCTGCTGGTTGAAGGCCTGCTCGTTGTAGGCCTGCTTGTTGAAGCCCTGCTGGTTGAAGCTCTGTTTGTTGAAGCCCTGCTGGTTGAAGCTCTGCTCGTTGAAGTCCTGTTTGCAGAAGTCCTATTTGCAGAAGTCCTGTTTGCAGAAGTCCTGTTTTCTGATGGTTCATTGGAAGATAAGAGATATGGATGATCTTCAATTACAGGTATTGATTTGGATATCAGCTTTTGAATATCTTTCAGATATGGCTTTTCATCTTCATCACAAAAAGAAAGTGCAACTCCACCTAATCCTGCTCTCCCGGTACGTCCTATCCGATGAACATATGTTTCAGGAATATTAGGCAGATCAAAATTAATAACATGCGACAGGTCTTCTACATCGATGCCTCTTGCCGCTATGTCAGTAGCTATAAGGACCCTTGTTTTTTTGTCCTTAAATCTATTTAAAGCCAGTTGTCGTGCCGCCTGTGATTTATTCCCATGAATAGCTTGCGCCTGTATTCCCGCTTTGATAAGGTCTTTTACGATTTTATCAGCTCCATGCTTTGTTCGTGAAAACACCAGAGCAGAAGCAATGGACTTGTCTTTTAAGAGGTGAATCAGCAGTAATTTCTTGTCCTTTTTCGCCACAAAATATACTGCCTGCTCAATTATATCCACAGTAGAAGATATAGGTGTAACTGCCACTCTAACAGGATCTGTTAAAATTGAAACTGCAAGTTTTGAAATCTCCGGTGGCATCGTTGCTGAAAATAACATGGTTTGCCTTATTTTAGGCAAATGTGATATAACTCTTTTTACATCTGCTACAAATCCCATATCAAGCATCCGGTCTGCCTCATCAAGCACAAAGAATTTTACATGATTTAAGTTTATATATTTCTGGTTCATTAAGTCAAGCAATCTCCCCGGGGTTGCAACCAGTATATCTATTCCTGCTTTTAATGCATCTGTCTGAGGTTTTTGTGACACTCCACCAAAAATAACAGTATTTTTTAATCCGGTGTGTTTTCCATAAGCTGTAAAACTCTCCCCAACCTGAACGGCCAATTCACGGGTCGGAGTTAATATTAAAGCCCTGATCGTTTTTGGACCTTTTGTATTTTTGGGTTCTCCAGAAAGAATTTGCAGAATGGGAACAGCAAAGGCTGCCGTCTTTCCAGTACCAGTCTGGGCACACCCAAGCAGGTCTTTTCCTTCCAGTAAGGACGGAATAGCCTGTTCCTGTATTTCGGTAGGCATAGTATATCCCTCGGCTTTTAATGCCTCCAGAATGGTCGAATTAAGATTTAATTTATCAAATGACATTTGTTCTCCTTTTATAGTCGTTATTCCAGATTGTCAAACTCCGTCACTCTTTAGGGTATGTCTCGAATGCATTATTTAAAGCTTGAAGTGCTTGTTCAGCAGGTATCTTTGCAAGTGTTGCCTGACACTTGCTGCAAAGTATCTTTCCTTTACCATTTAAAACGCCACTGCTTCTTGTATCACTACATGGGCTATGGGATATTGGCACATTACATAATTCGCACCGTTGTTTATGCATGTAAATACCATGCCCTTTATAATTAAATTGGTCATTCATTTGTCTTGACATTGAGAGTTAATTTTCCCTTCCTTACAAGATTCGTATTCTTTAATTTTGCCCAAATTGTGTTTATTAATATCAATTGTTTTCTTTTTACATCTATTATCACAGGCATTCATTATAATGCAATCCCCATATTTAATCAATGAAAGCACCAATCATCAACCATTCATCTTAACTTTCTCAATGGTTTTTTTTATGTAAGTATATAGTTTGTTTTGAAATACTTCCTCGGTAGTTTCCAATTTTTCAATCATAACAAGACCTTTCTCCCAACTGGCCGATAATGCGGGATCCAGAAGCTCTCGAGCTGAACGGCGCACAAACCCCACAATCATTTCTCCCTTTTGTGACGGAGTTATTACCTGAGTCTTATTATTTATATTTATGTATCCAATATCCTTAAGCTTTTTTATTATACCCGAACGGGTAGCCGAAGTGCCTATGCCGCAGGTTTTTATCTGTTCCCTGAGCTCTTCGTTTTCAATGAACTTGCCTGCCTTTTCCATGGTTATTATCAAGGATCCATCCGTATATCTCGATGGAGGCTTTGTTTCCTTCTCTTCCAGATCAAATCCTGCAACAGTGCACTTCTCTTTTTTTACGAGATTGTGAATTGGAGAATCGATTATTTCGTCTTCTCCTTTTTGAGAAGTAACCTCGTATACCTCTTTCCAGCCTGCTTCCTTCATCGTCTTTGCATTGGATATAAAAATTTCCCCCTTAATTTCTGTTTCCACTTTTACCGTGTTATACACAGCAGGCGGATAGAAAGCAGCCACAAACCTCTTAACAATCAGCTCATATACTTTCCTTGTATCAGCATCAAGCGAAGAAAGCTCAAGAGTCTCATGAGTTGGAATTATGGCATAATGGTCTGTCACCTTGCTGTTATCCACATATCTTTTGTTGGTCTTGTTCACCCTGGTATCGCCAAACTCTTTAATACGTTTTACACATTCCCTGAATGCAGGATTCTTATATAAGCCGTTCAATACTTTGGGCAATTCATTGACTACATCAGTGGATATAACCCTGCTATCGGTTCTGGGATAGGATATCAGCTTTTTCTCATACAAGCTTTGTGCAATTTCAAGAGTTTTGTCTACAGGGATTTTGTATTTTTTAGTTACCTCCGATTGTAGCTCTGCAAGATTAAACAGGAGCGGAGGTTGTTCATTTTTCATTTTGACCTCCACCTTTTTTACAACTGCTTCCTGCCCTTTCAACCTGTCAATAAGCTCCAGAGCCTCCTCCCTGGTTATATACTTATCATTTTCACCAGTATCATCAGAGGATTGCTTTGCAGAAGACGCATGTTTTTCCCCGTTCCTTTCACATATCCATCTGCCCTTGTACGATATGTGATTGTCCTGGGATACAAAGCACGCCATGACACCATAGTGTGTTATGGGAACAAAATTGCCAATCTCCTGCTCCCTGTCAACAACAAGTCCCAATACGCAGGTCATAACCCTTCCTATGGCAATGACGGATGATTTACTTTCCTTCAATGCATTGGACATACGTCTTGAATATTGACAGGTGTATATCCTGCTGAAATTCATACCGAAAAGCCAGTCCTCTTTTGATCTCCAATAGGCAGCTTTTGCAAGTGAATCGTAAGAACTCATATCCTTTGCTTCATCAATTCCTTTTTTGACCGCTTCATCCGTCTGCGATGAAATCCACACTCTTTTAACCGGCTTGGTACTTCCACTTTGGTTATAAACCAGCCTGAAAATATACTCGCCTTCACGTCCGCTATCCGTGCAGGCATATATCAAATCTACATCTTCCCGGCACATTAAACCGCTTATAACCTCAAACTGTTTAGCCGCTCCCCTTTCCTCCAAAACCACATACTTATACTCGTCCGGAATAATCGGGAGGTGCTCAACTTTCCATTCCTTGTATTTCAAGTCGTATGCGTCAGGATAAGCCATAGTAACCAGATGTCCAAAACACCAGGTAACAATAGTATCTTCAGATTCGACAAACCCTTTCGCTCTATCACTTTTTTGAATCTGAATGCCAAGAACACTTGCAAAGCTCGCGGCTACAGATGGTTTCTCCGAGACAAATAACCTTTTACCCAAGAATATCTCCTTTAATATTTTTTCACTTGTGGTTAAAATTCCATCATTTCTTCCACTTCATTTCTATCTAAAAACTGCACACCAAGTTTCTTACCAAAATTGTTGGATTGATATGAATATTCCAGATGAATTAGACCTTTTCGTTTTTGAAACCAGGATTGCTTTGTGATTATAGCTTGAATATGGGGTATCTTGATAACTGCAATCCATTTTCCCAGGACACCACCCATCATCACAAATTGTTCTGAAGTACGGGAAACTCTTGTTTTTTTATAGTTCATAAACCCAGCTATACCTGAAAACAAAACCAGAAGCCATGAGAACGCACCGTATGGAATTGCGAAACTTAGTATTAGCGCAATGAAGATTGGAAAGCTTGTATATTTAAACACAAATGACTTCAAAGCACGTTCAGGCGGTTTACAAGTGGCTTCTTCAAAGGCATATTCCGGCAAAAGGGCTTTCAGGATCTCACCCCGCCTGCCATCACTAAGCAGCGGAAATAAAATCGCCATTTCTCCTTTTTCATCCCCATAACCAATACTCTCGATTTTCAATGCCCCTATTTTAAAGAATTGTCCGATTAAGCCATACTTAATATAAAGTGCTGTAATTTTGTCTACTGATAAATTGTAATTCTTCTTATCGATAAGCCCGTAGGTTATTTCGATTTTATCGTCCTTGCGGTTAACTGTAAAATCGTAATATTTTACTACTGCCAAAATAATGGAGATGATAAATGAGAAAAACACATAAGCGAGTATTACTAAAAAAACAAATGTTATTATCGCAGGAATGCTTAAACCTTTAACATTTGAAGCAAAGTACTGATTGATGCGATTGAGAGCAGGCCCCTCCATAAAACTTTTCACAAATGGAATGTCTTGTCCCAATTGCCATATTGCAAGTACAAATGCAAGACCTGCAAAAAAGCTATTAGAGGTTATTGCATATAACGCGAGTTCTTTCACGCTGATGTGGTACTTAGTTTTAGCTGTCATTGATGATGATTCGTCTGAATCACAGGAAGCTCCTGATACTTGCAGATTCGTCACCTGTTTTCTTTTGCTGAGTTTTTCTCTAAGGGTTTCTGCTTCTTTTTTACTGATGGTAAGTTTAATTTCATTTCCTTTAGTTGTACTTCCTGCATCCACTTTAAAGGTTGACAGCTGAAAAATGCGTTCAATAAGTTCCTGATTTTCATTTATGGTTGTGATCTTCTCAATTCCAATGCCCTGTTTGCTTTTGTTTAAAATGCCTTTTTCATAAAACAGGATATCATTCTCTACATAATAAAAGGTATTTTTCCACGATAAAAATGCAAAAAGGAAAAGCAATGCCAGCAGGATGACTGTTCCAATTAACAGAAGCCACCCTCTATCCCCCTTCAAATTTGTGAAATAGACGACCAGAATGGGTAAAATCATCTGCTTAATCATAAGAATCATCTGCTTGATGATGTATAAAGGATGATTGTGTTCAGGCTTCATGGCTATCTTCCTTTTCTTTGGCCGGCGCCTCTTTTAACCCGACGTCTTCTGCTAATCCTTCTTCTGCGACCAGGTGATTGAGTTTCCGAACTATGCCATCCGCTTCATCATAGAGCAGCGCTTCAATTTCGTGCGCACCACCTGCCGTATAAATATCCACAGTTGACAGGTTAAATCGTTTTTGCAGGACACCTTGACGAATTTTCAAATGCTGAATGCGATTAATTGGAATCAATACACGTTTCGTAAAAAAGATGCCATGTATAATTTCAATACGGTCTTCTGCTATTAAATAGCGCCATTGCCGGTATTCAACCGCCGGCATGACGATGATGCTGACAATTGCATAAAGTGCAGTAAGTACATAAATCCAAATATGTTTATACACGATAAAATAAACTCCCATTGTAATAATTAAAACAACGAAGGCACCAATACAAGCATGAATCGTCCATAGTTTACGCGCATCTTTCGCCACATGTTGATAGTTTTCATTTTCAAATCTCATAGGGGCTTCTCCTTATCCTTTGAATAGCAAACGAGGTCTGCCGATGCTATCTCATCCACAAAATAGCGGATGGCCGGGTTCATATTGTTTCTCCGCCACACCAGCACCACCTCATTGGAAGCATCCAGCTCAATATGGCGAAAAGCACTATGTGTCCGTTCCCGGATCCAATATTCAAAAATCGCCACACCAAGTCCGTTATGGACATTGGATACTATCGACTCAATATTTGGCAGGGTCTGGATACGGGGGGTAAAGTGGTAGGGCTCACAATATGCCTTTACCTGCTCCACAGCCCGGGTATCCTCAGCGATATCGACTGTAAAGAATACTTCATCCCGGAAATCTTCCGGTTTTGGGGCGGTAAGCGTAGCCTTCGGATGGCGGGCAGAATAGAGCAGTATTCGGGGAACTTCCGTAAGTTTCAAGACTGAAAGACCGGCCGTATATTCAAATGTGCCATTAAAGGTGATTACAGCGTCTATCCGTTCGCTTTTCAAGGCTGCACGCAGTTCCTTAAAACCATAGTATTCCAGAGAAAGCGAGATACCCGGGTGCTTTCCGCGATAACGCTCCAGGCTTTCCCCTAAAAAATCATAGATATCCCAGCCCTGCAGACATCCTATCACAAGCCGTCCGTTCTGAGTACCATTGAGTGTCCTTGCCTGATTTATAACCTTTGCCAGGTCGGCTTCATACCGGTTAAATAGTTCATAGAACAAGACGCCGGCAGGAGTGAGAACGGCTGTTTTTTTTGTACTGCGATCAAAGAGAGGAATACCCAGTTCTGCTTCCAGTGTGGAAATCTGTCGGCTGACAGTCGGCTGTGTCACAAAAAGCTCCTCGGAGGCCCTGGTAAATCCACCACTACGGACAACTGTCAGGAAATATTCAATCTGTACCTGGTTCATTCGCTCCCCTCCTGTTTTGGACTAATCATAGCAAATAAGCAGGAAGAATTCAACCTTCCCGAAAGAAGGCTACACTTGATAAAGATTATACGTATATTGCCATCTTTATATCAAAAAAACACAATTGGACAAGGAAACTTTTTTTATGTTATTCTACATGTGAACTATAAAATTTAAGGAGGTCTTCTTATGTCCATACCCTTTTATGCCAAAAGCCCCGGCAATGAAGGCTATATAAAAAACATGGAAGTTGTGGGATACCACGATCTCAACGGCGTAATGGCATTCCAGATGGCGCTCTACAAGACGCCCGACAGCAGATACTATATGTACTGCGGCTCTTTCAAGGGTCCAGGCTGGAACATCATCGATGTTACAGACCCTGCAAATCCTAAGCATGTAAAGTTTTTTGAGTGCGTTGATCCCAACGAATACAAGAAGCAGTCCACTCCCAAGATCCAGGTAGCGGACGGTTTGATGGTTGCCGCTCTGGGTGGCGGTATTCCCTTCCTCCACGGCTGCAAGCATGAGGACAAAAGCATCGGTGGTCTGCAAATCTATGATTTGAAGGAAGATCCCGAAAATCCAAAATTCCTTTCTCATTGGGACACCGGTGTGAAGGACGGCATGGGGGTTCACCGCTTCATGTACAATGGCGGGCGGTATGTTCACCTTTCTTCCGATTGTCCAGGGTATATCGGTCAGATATATCGTATTTTGGACATCATTGACCCCACTCATCCTGTTGAAGTGGGACGCTGGTGGATGCCGGAACAGTTTGCCGATGGTATGAAAGACGGCACCTACCCGGTAGGTCACGCTAAAGAAAAGGATTGGCCGCAGCTTCATGGGCCTCCGTATGTTAAGGATGGTATAGCTTACTGCGCCTATTGGGCCGGTGGTGGCATCCTCGTTGACGTATCCGACGTAACACGCCCCAAAAAGCTGGGTCAACTCATGATGCAGCCGCCCTTCGCAGGTAAGCTTGCCGGCGCTCGCTGCCACACATTCCTTCCTCTTACAGGACGCGATTTCGCTGTTTTGACCAACGAGGGAGAGCGTTATGCATTCTTCAACAAGGATGTCATTGAAAAAAGTGCCCACCCCGGCGCCCAGCCACTGAACAACCTGCATATGATCGATGTCTCCAACCCTGCCGATCCCGTACTGGTGGCTGAATTCCCCTATCCTGAAGTACCCGAGAACTTTCCTTACAAGAACTTTAACACAGCTGGCATGGGCGGAGCCCAAGGCCCCTTTGGTCCACACAACATTCACGAACCAATGGGCAAACCCTGGCTGCAGGATAACCCAAACAGGGTCTACTGCTGTTACTTCCACGCCGGAATGCGTGTTTATGACATTTCCGATCCCTACTATGTAAAGGAACTTGCTTACTTCATACCCCCCAACCCGGAGAAAAAGCTGTTTGAAGTACCAATGCCCGGGCCGCTGCTCGGAACAGCCGAAGACTGCGTTGTGGATGACCGTGGCTACATTTATATGGACACCTTCCACGATGGTATGTATATTCTGCGCTTGAAGGACGGTATCTGAGCTGCGTTTTCTTAACGCTCGAATACGCTTGTATACCTCATCAAACAAAGTACATCACACTAAAACAAAAACTATCGCACTAAAACAAAAACTATCGCACTAAAACAAAAACCATCATTCTCTCGAATGGTGGTTTTCTTATTATTCTCTGTTGCGTTTACTCCCCCTATTGCGTTTACTCCCTCTGTTGCGTTTTACTTCATTTCGAATCAATATTCTAATTTCTTGCCTCGACTATCTTATCCATCTTATATGTATAGCAGCCACCGCTGCACTTTCTGTTGCGCCTTTTAAAGCAGTCCTTGCATTCAGGTGAGGAGTAAAAATCACGTGAAACACAATCGATATTTTTATTATAATACTCTGTAAGTTCATTTATATCCTTGAAATCCCTTATGTTTTCCTTTGTATACTCCGAAAGGCCAAAACATCTTACGGCAGTCAAATCAGGCAGGATATCCACTACTGGTGAACAGTTCTGTACTTCACTGACTATGGACCGCATCCAGAAACTTTCGTCGTAATCCAGATGCTTCCTGAAAAAATCTTTAATGCCGAAAAGGGTTTTCTGCTCATCCTCCGTCAGAACGCACAGGGGCATGAAGTTGCAGTCAAAGCCGGGTATTACACCTTGTTCTGCCAGTTTTTTAGTAAAATCAATAACGAGCGGTTTCATTTTTCTGAAATGAGTCAGCGCATCATCTCCGTTAAGGCTGTTCTTTGACGGTACAGATATGGAAAGCCTTATAGAGTTGCAGCGGAATTCTTTTACCAAATCCATAACATAACTATAATCAAAATCCGGCTTATACAAATTGATGCTCAGTTTGAAACGCCCATCACCTATATGTTCATCTATGAACTCACGGATATTCGTGCGCATTTTCTCATACTGAACCGCACCCATGTCCTCAGGGGAATTACAGTTTATCAACATGCGAAACTTTCTGTTTTCCAGTAGATCGGGTCGGATTTTCTCAAGGTTGACTGCGTTTGTGTATACCGCTATAGGATACGCACGCACATCAGCCATAGCAATTTCAAGAACCTCGTTTATCCGGCTGTAAAGCGTCGGCTCCCCGCCGATTATACCTACCTGGACCTCCGAGTCGTCAGCAAGGATGAATTCCAACGCTTCCTTGAACGCATCCAAAGTCATTTCTTTCGGACTGTGATTTACAAATTCCGAAGCAAAACAATAGGGACAGCGCAGGTTGCACGTCTCATTTACCATTATATTAGCCATATTTTTACCGCCATTTCATGTTTATACGCATTTATTCGCGATTATATCAAATTACAAATTAACATTCAACATTGTTTGTATTGACACAATGCATGTTTTACCATGTTGCATTGCGATTGACGACAAGTCAGTAACAGGAAAATAAAAACCACCATTCCTTTGAATGATGGCAAGATCAAATTAATTCATTGGTCTTCTGTTAACCCACTAACAGGTACGTCCATCCTTTTCTTCTCGTCTATAAGTGACACTTCTGCGACTTCACCCCGAATCCCCTCAATCCACACAGGCACGCCATTATAAGTTATATTGATCACACCATGAGACCGCATTATTTCTTCCACTCTACTGCTATCCATCTCACTTCACCTTCCTTTAGCGTATTTATATACCGACATTTCAATAACAAATTCTATTATTCCATTTAATCATATATTTCATCTAACTTTGTATCGAAATTTAAACTATGAATGGCAATAAAATTAAATAAAATTAACCATCCAGGAATATTGTCGAAATTCTTGACTTTTTGTTTTTTTGCCCCTATAATTTAATTCGTGAGTCATGGAAATCTGTTCAACATATGAACCTTTCCGGGCAAATATTTTTGACCACTTTCATATTGAAAGTTAAGGCCATACGGACAGCCGGGTCAAATGCCGAACGGCAACTTCTGTTGCTTTATTGATTGAGTTAAAAGCTCAAATTTTATAAGTTGGTTACTTTAAACCAAATGTGCCTGCTTGCACATAGCGACTTGTGAAACGATCAATAAGAGTAGTAAAAGTAAATGTTTGCTATATAGACTCTGAAAATCTTGATTTTGAATAAAAAAACGTTGACATTCGTACATTCTTACATTCGTATGTAACGTTTGAATAAACCAAAACCGGAAATGTATCGTAACGCAAGTGATGGGCGGATTGCCGCTTTACACCTGCGTTTTTTATGTTTAGACGTCAGGACATGATTGGAACTATATAACAGAAATCATATTTAATGACCAGGAGGTATTGAAAATGGGTAAAACACTTATAATCGGTTGTGGAGGCGTCGCCAGTGTCGCCATCCATAAATGTTGCCAGAACAGCGATGTTTTTAACGAAATCTGCATTGCCAGCCGTACCAAGTCAAAATGTGATGAGCTGAAAGAAAAACTATCCGGCAGCAAAACAAAAATTACAACCGCACAGGTTGATGCAAATGATGTTGGAGCTCTAATTGACCTCATTGAGAATGAGAGGCCCGACCTGGTACTGAACCTGGCTTTGCCATATCAGGACCTTACCATCATGGACGCGTGCCTTGCCACAAAAACAAATTATATGGATACCGCAAACTATGAGCCGGAGGATACTGCAAAGTTCGAGTATAAGTGGCAATGGGACTACCGTGAGCGCTTTGAAAAAGCTGGCATAACAGCGCTATTGGGCAGCGGCTTCGATCCCGGTGTGACAAGTGTCTTTTCTGCCTATGCTCTCAAGCATCATTTTGACGAAATAAATTATATCGATATCCTCGACTGTAACGCCGGCGATCACGGATATCCCTTCGCAACAAATTTCAACCCTGAAATCAACATCCGCGAGGTTTCGGCCAATGGCAGCTACTGGGAGGACGGAGAATGGATTGAAACCGAACCCATGGAGATCAAACGCACCTACAATTTCCCGGAGGTCGGTGAAAAGGATATGTATCTCTTGCATCACGAAGAACTCGAATCCCTTGCGCTCAATATTCCCGGCATAAAACGGATCCGTTTCTTCATGACATTTGGGCAAAGCTATCTGATGCACCTTAGCTGCCTGCAAAATGTAGGAATGACTTCAATCGAGCCCATTGATTATGAAGGAAAGCAAATTGTACCACTCCAGTTCCTCAAAGCAATGCTGCCCGACCCATCCTCCCTCGGCCCGCGTACCAAGGGAAAAACCAACATCGGTTGTATTTTCCGCGGCAAGAAGGACGGGAAGGATAAAACGTATTATATTTATAATGTCTGCGACCATGAGGAGTGTTACAGGGAGGTCGGATCCCAGGCTGTTGCCTATACCACAGGAGTACCGGCAATGATCGGTGCCATGATGCTGGTGACCGGCATATGGAACAAGCCGGGTGTGCATAATATAGAGGAGTTTGATCCCGATCCTTTTATGGATGCGCTTAACAAATGGGGATTACCCTGGAAAGAAAGCTTCAATCCGGAGCTGGTGGACTGATATGACGTTTGACATGTTACCCACCCCCTGCTATGTGGTGGATAAAGTTCTTATCGAAAACAACCTGAAAATCCTGCGAGGCGTTATGGACCGCACAGGATGCCGCATACTGCTGGCACAGAAAGCCTTTTCCCTGTATGCTCTATATCCGCTCATCGGAAGCTACCTGAGCGGCACAGCGGCCAGCGGGCTTTATGAAGCCCGTCTCGGCCGTGAAGAGATGGGAAAGGAAAACCATGTCTTTTCTCCTGCATATCGTGAGGATGAATTCGATGAGATTGCCTCTTTGTGCGATCACATCGTTTTCAACTCATTTTCTCAGCTGGAAAAATTCAAAGACAAAGCTCTGAAAGCTGGAAAAAGCATAGGAATTCGTATCAATCCCGAACATTCCACGCAGGATGGGCATGACATATATGATCCGTGCGCTGCAGGTTCCCGTCTGGGAGTAACTCTGGAAAACTTCAAACCAGATCTGCTTAACGGTGTTGATGGACTGCACCTCCATACTTTATGCCAACAGGATGCCGATGCCCTGATAAGTACAGTGTCTGCAGTGGAACGGCGGTTCGGCAATTGGCTGGCGCAGATGAAATGGCTCAATTTGGGCGGCGGGCATCATATAACCCGACCGGGATACGATATTGCTGCGCTTGAAGAGTGTATCCGCCGCTTACAACATACATACGGTTTACAAATTTATCTGGAACCCGGAGAGGCTATTGCTCTGAATGCCGGCACTCTCGTTACTACAGTACTCGACACCATGCACAACGGGATTGATATTGCCATTTTAGACACTTCTGCTGCATGCCATATGCCAGATGTGCTTGAAATGCCCTACCGCCCGCCTTTGATCGGTTCAGGTGACGCTGGGGAAAAACCATATACCTACCGTCTGGGAGGTCCAACCTGCCTTGCAGGAGATATAATTGGCGACTTTTCTTTCGATGCTCCGTTATGCCCCGGAAACAGATTGGTTTTTGGCGACATGGCCATATATTCCATGGTTAAAAATAACACCTTCAACGGGATGGCATTACCCGCTATTATTTTGCGCGACAAGGATAGCAACTATAGTGTCTTGAAGCGTTTTGGCTATGAAGACTTTAAGCAAAGACTATCATGATCAGCATAAATTATCCAAACCTTCCATCAAAAAATCGGGACGGCATATAGAATTTACTGCCGCCCCACAAATGATCTCCATGTTTTTTATTTATAATATTCATATACTCTTACTGCAATAAGAACCGCCATCTCACGAGTGCATGTCCCTTTGGGATCGAAGCTACCATTGGTTCCCTTGATGAAGCCATTTTTACTCATGAATTTAACATTCTCAAGAAAATATGATGCGATGTTTTTTTCATCATTGAATTTCGGAGCGCCAGTGGTCGAAAGGTCTGCGTCCGGTGATATAACCTTCACCGCCCGATTCAGCATGGCTGCTATCTGTTCCCTGTTTGTGAGCGCCTTTGGATCGAATTTGCCGCCGCCAACGCCGTTTATTATACCAAGCTTGTAACCTTTTAAAACTTCTGGGTTTTTACTGTCAGAGAATGTATTATCCGGTGAGGGATCCGCTTTATTACCGGTATAAACTTCGTAGAGACGGACCGAGAGTTCCGCAAACTCTTCACGGGTGATGGGTCTTGTGAAGTCGCCGTTTATGGAATCTGGAACAAGCCCGTATGACATGGCCTTTTCAATTTCAGGGGCAGCCCATGCACTGGCTTTGAGTCCAACTGAGGCTACATTGGACCATGGCGATGATGCCAATACGGCACTGGTGTCATAGATCATCATACGGACACGGTATGACATTACAGTACTTTTATAATCCTGACCCCATGTATATGTTTCTATGTAACTGTTTGTTGCATCCATTTCAAAGGTTTCAACTGGATTATAGCCTGATTCCTCCCATTGGCCATCTCCGATCTTCTGCTCAAAATCCAGCCAGTAAGTTGGTGTATCTCCATCAATATAATTTAACGGCATATTATCAATTTTAAAATGAAGAATCACACCGCCAAATGGATGCCCCTCATCAGTTTCCATTTGAGTGACTGTCAAATCATAAGGTGTACTAAGTAAATCTGCCGCCTCAGCAAAAGCGGGCAGGTACAAAACTCCAAACATAAGTACAACACAAATTGCCAAAGATATAAATCGTTTCATTGTAGATTGCCTCCTCATTTTTTTAGTTTATTTTTTATCAGCCTCTGTCTCCGCTCCATTCAACCTGTAAATCGGGGTCATCATCCTCATCCCTGTAAAATCCGGTAAAGGATTGTTTGTCCTTTGACAGTGTGAATTCAAAAAACCCTTTACCGCTGTACTCATCGTTACCATCCCTATATGTCCCTTTTAATACAATCTCCCCGTTTTCTGATACCGATAAGGTCCCTGTCAGTTTGCCAACATTATTATAGTAGTGGGCTGTAATTGTGTTTCCAACCGGAGCATCAAATTTCACTTCTCCAAATGTAGTGTTCCAGATGCCTGTCCAATCTGCTGGGGTCGTGTTACCGGGAATAGTTGGATCATCCTCATTTGAGTCAGGCAAAGGTGTAGTCGGAGGTACATCTGGTTGGTCGCCTGATGCAGATGCATCAAAGGATATTGTGATGGATTTACTCGGACCGTCCCAAATGACATCGCAGGAGAGATTTTCAACTGCATATCTGAATGGAATCATAGTGCGACCTGAAGATGAGATATAAGGAGCGACATCCGCTTCTTTGCTTACCCCGTTTATTTTGGTCGCTTTACTGTTTATCCAAAGTTCTATGGTTTTATCCTTTAATACAATGACCAGTTTCTGCTCATTCCCTACCCAGGACACACTGCCTCCCATGGTTTCAATTATTGCCCGTATGGGAACAAATGTTTTTCCGTTGACTAAAACCGGAGCCGTACTCTTTCCAGGATCTATTTCCTTGTCTACATTGTTAACCTTCATCATGGGATTTCCGATGACCAATACCATAATGCCTTTCCCTTGACTTGGTGAGGCTGATACGATATTTGAGGCTACTCCGTAGGATTTGACCCCTGCCTTATCAGAAAACACCGCTTTTATATAATAGAAATAGGTTTTGCCGTTTTCTATATTTTTGTCTATGTACGAAGTCGCAACTATAGGGAAATCATTTGCCAGGATTGCATTACTTCCATCGGGCATGGTGCTTCTGTAAATATAAAAGCCATCAAGTCCTGCAGCATTAACAATGGGATTCCATTTTAAATCTACCATCTTATCGCCGGCGACAGCATTTAACGTTCTGGCTGCTGTTGGCAGTTCTGCTGAATTTGTTGCGGATGGCGTTGGTGTTGCTGATGGTGTTGCAGGTACAGTGGCTTCCGGTTTTAATTTTAACAGGTAAACATCATATTTGCCATTGGAGGCTTGAATGCTGCCAGCAATAATATATCCTCCATCTTTTGTCTGCTGTATGGAACTTAAGTAATCAGTTGCTGACTTATCAACAGTTTTTTCCCACTGTTTGTTACCATCTGCATCGGTTTTAACAATATATCCATCTAAGCTGCTATAATCAGTTTTACCACGGTAGCCTGCAACAATATATCCACCGTCTTTTGTCTGCTGTACAGCGGTACCTATATCATATTCAGCTTCCCCAAAGGTTTTTTCCCACTGTTTACTTCCGTCCGCATCGATTTTAATCAAGCACGCATCATTGTTTATAATGCCTGTAATGATGTATCCACCATCATTTGTCTCTTTTACGGTTGTACCTAAGTCATCACCTGATCCGCCAAAGGTTTTTTCCCATTGTTTATTTCCGGTAGAATCGGTTTTAACCAGATATGTGTCCATACCACCGGCGCCTGAAGATTTAGTGTAGCCAGTTATAATGTATCCACCATCTATTGTCTGTTGTACTGAGTAGCCGACCTCATTACCTGTTCCACCAAACTTTTTTTCCCACTGTTTACTTCCGGTAGAATCGGTTTTAACCAGATATATGTCCATACCACCGGCGCCGAAGGAAGTGGTAGTACCGGCAATAATATATCCCTCATCTTTCGTTTGTTGTACGAAATGGCCTTCATCATACCCAGTTCCGCCAAAGGTTATTGCCCATTTCGGGCTTCCAGAATCAGTTTTAATCAGGTATACATCCGAATCTCCTGCAGCGGATCTGGTAGAACCGGTTATAATATAACAGTAGCCTTTTGTCTCCTGTACGCAGTTACCGCTATCCGAAGAAGTGTCACCAAAGGTATTTTCCCAAAACATCTCTCCTTTTGAATCGGTTTTGATAAGATATACATCTTTATTAGCGGTACTGGAAGTACTACCAGTAATGATATATCCTCCAGCATCGCTGGATAACTGTACCGAGTTGCCGATTTCATTATCGTTTCCGCCAAAGGTTTTTTCCCACTCCACCTCCGGAGCTTGCTTTGCTGTGGTATTTGCTGAGACGTCTACTATTCCCGCAATCATGAATACAACCAGAGTAATAAATGTAATAATCATTTTTTGATATGTTCTTTTCATAAAATTATAACTCCTTTGAGAACCAGCTACGGGAATAATGCCTATAGCCCTGTCCTATTATTTATTCTACATTCAAAAACTCAGCCCTACTGTTATTTTATAAGGATATCAGCCTCTGTCTCCGCTCCATTCAACCTGTAAATCGGGGTCATCATCCTCATCCCTGTAAAATCCGTTAAAGGATTGTTTGTCCTTTGACAGTGTGAATTCAAAAAACCCTTTACCGCTGTACTCATCGTTACCATCCCTATATGTCCCTTTTAATACAATCTCCCCGTTTTCTGATACCGATAAGGTCCCTGTCAGTTTGCCAACATTATTATAGTAGTGGGCTGTAATTGTGTTTCCAACCGGAGCATCAAATTTCACTTCTCCAAATGTAGTGTTCCAGATGCCTGTCCAATCTGCTGGGGTCGTGTTACCGGGAATAGTTGGATCATCCTCATTTGAGTCAGGCAAAGGTGTAGTCGGAGGTACATCTGGTTGGTCGCCTGATGCAGATGCATCAAAGGATATTGTGATGGATTTACTCGGACCGTCCCAAATGACATCGCAGGAGAGATTTTCAACTGCATATCTGAATGGAATCATAGTGCGACCTGAAGATGAGATATAAGGAGCGACATCCGCTTCTTTGCTTACCCCGTTTATTTTGGTCGCTTTACTGTTTATCCAAAGTTCTATGGTTTTATCCTTTAATACAATGACCAGTTTCTGCTCATTCCCTACCCAGGACACACTGCCTCCCATGGTTTCAATTATTGCCCGTATGGGAACAAATGTTTTTCCGTTGACTAAAACCGGAGCCGTACTCTTTCCAGGATCTATTTCCTTGTCTGCATTGTTAACCTTCATCATGGGATTTCCGATGACCAATACCATAATGCCTTTCCCTTGACTTGGTGAGGCTGATACGATATTTGAGGCTACTCCGTAGGATTTGACCCCTGCCTTATCAGAAAATACCGCTTTTATATAATAGAAATAGGTTTTGCCGTTTTCTATATTTTTGTCTATGTACGAAGTCGCAACTATAGGGAAATCATTTGCCAGGATTGCATTACTGCCATCGGACATGGTGCTTCTGTAAATATAAAAGCCATCAAGTCCTGCAGCATTAACAATGGGATTCCATTTTAAATCTACCATCTTATCGCCGGCGACAGCATTTAACGTTCTGGCTGCTGTTGGCAGCCCTGTTGAATCTGAAGTAAGCGGTAGTGTTGGTGTTGGTGTAGTTATAGGTGTCCGAGTGTTGACTTCTATCAGGATAGTTCCATTATATCCTGTAATACTACCGTTGGAGGGATCCTGTCCGGCAGGGCAAGGTGTACTGTCAGCATTATCTTTTTGTCCGTCTCCATCATAATCTGGAAAACTTGAACCCTGTAAATCGGATAATGTGATTTTTTTGCCGTTGTGCTTAAAAAGACTGGATACTGTTACTTTTGTGACAAATTTTATTTCTGTGGGATTGGTAATTTCCAGAATACAGAACTGTGAATCATCGGGTCCTGTTGTGGCGAATCCGACATTCTGGGTTTTGCTGCCTGAAAGAAGTACTTTATGCAGACTTCCTGCCTTGAAATTGCGTCTATCCGCATCTTCCACTTTTTCACTATCCTGAAGTTCAAGTTCCGCTATACCGTTATCTATTTTGCATCCCAATACACTGGTAGCCTGGTAGAAATCACCTTTGACCTCCAATATCCCTGCAGTCAGGTATGCTTCATGGGAATTATGAGAGGTGTTTATGAAATTCCCCCCGACAGTAACACGCCCTTCAGTTTCTTTCATCTGAAGAATACCATAGCCGGAAGAATATCTATATCTGGTTGCATAATAACCTGTAGCTCCAGGTGCAGGCTTACCTGAAACCGATATTGCATAAGTGCCTTTTATATTGATCTTACCCTTGCCGACATTCAACAGTCCACCCATCTGGTCCATATCTGCATCAGCAAAAATACTTCCATTACCTGTATCCAACAGGCCACCATCAAATTTGATATTGCCATGTACTAAAACAGTACCCCCGTTTAAATTAAGGATACCACCCTGACTGACTCCATTGATTATAAGACCTTTTTCTCTGATAATCAGGTCACCATTTACTACGAGTGTGCCTCCGCTTACATTAATCAAACCATCTCTGGTGATTTCCAGATTGCAGTTGACGGTCAGCTTTTTGCCGTTCAGGTTCAATGTCTTGTAGACTGCACGACCCTTTCCGGCGGTAATTCTGTTGAGCGTCGTATCCTGGGTCAGACGTTCTTCCTTGATTTCTGTTTCCAGACGGATTTGCTGCAGAAGCGCCACATTTGCCAGTTGTTGTCTCAGATCATTTTCCATATCGTTTTTAGTCCAGCCCAGCTCCATTTGCTGCGAATAAAAACTCATTTCATCAGGGCTGGGGTCTTTTGACATGATATTATTGAAGGCATCCAGTATTAGACGCTCTTTGTTTGTCAGCCATTGATATTTACTTGTTTCAGCACTGAATATACGATTGAATATCTGTTCCCGTGCCCATTGATCATCCCATATACCCAATCCTTTGAAGTAGATGTCACCCCAGTTATATCCTACATCAAGACTTTTAATAAAACTGACAGGTGGATAAGAGCTACTTCCTACGTATTGCAGGCCATTCAGTGACAAAAGCTGATCCATTCCCTGCTGCCCTATCAAGTTAAGTTTTGCCATCATTAATGTATTATAAAAAGGGTGTAAGCTTTGACTGGATGCTGTCGTGTCAGAGGTGAAACTGCCCAGAGCAGTATTAAGTTTTGCCTCCGAGCCTTGTGGAAAATAATTCGTATCATTGAGAAATTTGGACGGGTCGTCCAGAATAGCCTTCAACTGAGTATATTTCATATCGAAAGCCCATTGGAAAATCACATCATAAAAGCAGTTCTTCATATCTTCAATAATATCTTTAAGAAAATCGGGTACAACACTTTCAACCAGGTCTGAAATACTACCAATGGCGCTGGCTACCGTTCCAACAACGTCAGGAAAGCCTACCATGCTCAGAAAGTGGTCAGTAGACCAATCCTCCAGCTCCTCCTTCGCTTTTGAAAAGCCATCTTGCGGCAGTAGCAGATCACGGGCGATTTTTTCACTGGTATCTATCCAGGCAACCATTCCTTCATCGATATCCTTTAACCAATATTCCTCATAAATTCTTATGGGACTATATGATGCCCGTGATACAATATCGCTTTTCAGTTTATTCCTGATGTCATAGAACATCTCGAAATGCTTGGGAAGTGATCCTGTACGTGAATAAATTGAATTGATATCAACAGTGTCGCTGCTGACATTACTATAATCCGGCGATTTACCGTTTGTGACCAGGTTATTGTAAATGAAATTTTTGGGTATGCTGATAGAGTTATAAGCAGATGCAGCATATTTGGGTGGAATACGTTTTTCGATATATTCTTCTACAGCAGTATGTCTGACAATTTTTTTCCTGTCATCGCTGCTGATACCGTCTGTAATAATGGGCCAGGGACCTCCTGCCCACAAATTTACATAACTGTGGCCAAACAGATCTCCAGAAGCATGAACTGAGTAACCAAGGATAAATGCCAATGCCTGTTTAGATTCTGTAGAACCGGCAGGAAGCTTCTTCATCTGGTCCATAAGGTATTTTATCCAATCACCCGCAGCGATATTAGTCTGCGGATGGGCAAATACCTGCCCTGCATAAATATCAGGGAATGCATCCGGTCCCATGGCGCCCGCCCGGAAATAATCCGGGTAAGTCTGCATAGCATTGAGGTATTCATCAGGTACTTTTATCTTCCCATAGTAGGGGAAAACAAGATACCCATTGTTGGCCCGGATTTCTTCAAGGATCAGGTTGGCTGAGTAAACGTGGGTTTTTGGTTTCCATGCACTTGCATGATTAGCCGCGCTCAGCCACGTAAATGAAAGACAAATGGTAAATATAAAAATTTTTAAAACCAGTTTATTTACTTTCATATTCTTCCTCCCTCACTTTTAGTGGTTTCCAGTTTTACACATTCTTTGCATACGTCCCTGTTCTCCAGTATACGAAAACACTTGTCGCACACCCAACGCTTGCATGCGGGGCAGCGATTGAAATGCTCCATTGCCTCATGGTTAGCCCGCTCATAAGCGGCCGAATGTTCGCTTTGCCAGATAAGGTCATTTACTTTTTTATTTACTTCTGAGGTATTTTCTTTGGTGCAACTGAAATTGATGGGAACACTATCCCATGGATTTTTGCAGATATCGCAATGGAAAGTGAAACAGAAATCCTTTTCGGTAGATTTATCGGACATATTTTTAGTAATAGGTTCCAGCATTGAATCAACTCCTTTTAGCCCTCAGTCAAACAGCTACACGCTCAGTATGACGTGTGGCTGTTTGGTTTGTATATCGGCCCAGGTATGATTTTTTCAAAATACCTGATTATTTTAAGTTTAATAAAGGTTTATTGAATATCGGATAGCTTCCCGCTTTTTTTAATGAGTTCAATATATAAGGAAAGTTCATCCCTTGACGATATATTAAGCTTTGCATAGATATGGCTGTTGTGGGTCTTTAACGTGCTAATGCTGATATACATCAGCGATAAAATCTCTTTATTGGTCTTATCCTCCAAACAATAATTAAAAATCGTTCTTTCGGTAGGGGTCAGGGTCTTAACACATCGGGTAAAATCGCCGAACAAATCTACAGGCAGTGGATTTTCGGGGGCACGATTTGCCACCAGTTGTTCTTTGATTTCAGTGATATCCTTGAGGCGGAAATCCTCTATCCAATCGGTGGAGAAAATGTTGTGGTGAACTATTGGGGATAATATGAAAAACATACAGAGAAAAAAAGCAGCAACGATGACAGCTACCACAGGCAGGGCATCAGGGTGAAAACGCATCAGGAAATCCGAGGTCAGAATGGCTATGATGAGCGCAACCACGGTTGCAAATGTGGTTCTCTTGAAAAACAAGTCATTTCTGTATCTTTTGATTATCCCCGTCATATAAAAGACCATGATGTATCCAAGACCGTCGCCAATCCCGAAAAGCATTGCCCCTCCTGCAAAGTACGGCTTCATAAACGGAAAAGCCATCAGTGATACACCGACAATTGTAAACAATAAAAATGAATAGAGCATATGCCACACACTTCTTCTGAAAATAAACTGTATCATCAGTGATATAACCACCGCAATAATTGCGCCGACTCCTCGCATACCGAAACCACTGTTGCCGTTATTCACAATGGCCTCTCCAAAAATATTAATTGTAAAAAATGCAAGGGGTAGCGCCCAGGAAATATAGATGCCGCGTGGCGGCCGGATAGCCGTTTTGGGGTCGTTATCCGGAAAATCCTTCTTACTGAACCGAAATATACAGACAACAAGCAGCAAAGTCAAAGCCAAGGGCAGGACTTTGGATAGAAATACGTTGTTGATGCTGTGATGGTTCAAATAAATAAACAATCCGTAATTGAAGGTGACTATCAATATCCCGAAAAGTCTTTCAGCATTGCGCAGTATAAAGACATATGCATATGTCGCATAAATCGCACACCCTCCCAACCCGAACTGAAAGAGTATTATAAAGAGAGTTCCGAATTTGCTTTCCTGCAGGAATATCCAAAGGAGAAAACCGATCAATGAAATCCCGGAAAATACTTTCGGTGTGTATTTCATATCCTTCATAAATAATAACAACACTATAAAAGACCCTGCGCAGTAAACCCCATAGACCATATTGGCCACATTTATGCCAAATATATTGCTGTATGGCTCTACATTAAAATAGGTGTTGCGCTGATCAAGTAAAGTAAGCACAATCACCATCGGGAGAAAGTAATGCAAATAACCAGGGCGAATATTCTTTATGCTCAACTCGTCCCGGGTACGCCAAAGACGGACGAAGGAAACAGTAATACCTTGTAATAAACTAAAGACTTGTGACAGTCTGGCTTTCATCCGGTCTCTCCCTTGCTTCCCTTTATTACTCATTATTACTTCAAATCAATTTACAGATTATTACTGCAGATCAATTTAAAGTTTATTACTGTAACTCAATATACAGATTTTCAATACTGCAATTCTTCATTTCAGTATACTATTTTTATTAATTGACGGCTTTCTTGATATTGTTGAGAACTTTGCTATTATTGCTGTCCTTTGTTATAATGAATATGTTCTTCAAGTTGAAAATGCATAGAAACAAAGGATATAATGCAATCTGCATTATTAGAGGTGAAGCATTATCATGGAACGATTAGTCAATGAACTATTTGGAACAGGCCCTTATCCATTTCCCCTTGATAAAATCGAAGATTATACCAGGTATTATGAAAGCGCCTCCATCAATATTTTAATTACTAAAACTAATATTTCTTTCACTGCAGGACCTCAATTACATAGTCATGACAGCTATGAGTTTCTGATTCCTTTCAAACCCATGCCTTATATCGGATGTGATGGAAAGTGCCTGTCAGTACCCAAGGATATGGTTTTTCCCTTTAATCCCCTTCAGGAACATGGCCCTCAGGGTGAAATGATGAACAGTTTTTTTGCCGCCATTCATATAGAAAGTGAGTTCATGAAAAAAGTTGCTCATAACATCTATGGAGAAACCGAAGTAGTATTTATGAACAAACCAGTACCCATAAGCAGTGAGTTGAAAATCCTGATTACAAATTTTGCAGAAGAAGCAGAAGCAGTAAAGCCAAATATAGGCAACAAACTTGTGATGGAATGCCTCAGCACGCAAATTGCGGTACAATTGATAAGGGATTTAGTGTCCTTCGATAATGAAAACAATCATTCAAGTATATTAAACACCAAAACAAGTCTTAACAAGGTTGTGAATTCCTTTTATGATAGCCCTTCAAACCGCATTTATTCAACACAATCCGCAGCAAAGGATGCCAATCTCAGCAAATATCATTTTATAAGAGCTTTTAAGAATGAAACTGGTAAGACTCCATACAGCTTCCTTCTCGATATGAAAATAAGCAAGGCCAAGGACCTTTTAAAGGAAAGCAATCATACAATAACTGAGATATACTTTTTATGCGGCTTTATCAACCACAGCCATTTTACAAACACCTTCAAAAAGAAAGTGGGAATGTCACCCAGCATTTTCAGAAAAGTTAATTTCATCGGCTGAAATACAGCATTTTGTTGCTCCAGGTCACATTTCGAGTTATAGAACTGTTATGATAAGCAATGTTTCAATCATATTATAGAGGGTAGGAAAATATTGAACAATCGATATTTGTCCGAAAGGATGGGCTGTAATTATGGACATTCTCGACATTCTCGGTCCTATTATGGTCGGGCCGTCGAGCTCGCATACCGCCGGTGCGGCGCGGATAGGAAAAATCACACGGATGATTTTAAAATCGCCACCGGTAGCTGCTGACATATATTTTCATGGCTCGTTTGCCGAGACCTATCAGGGTCATGGCAGTGACCGCGCCGTGTTGGGAGGTCTGCTGGGCTTCGATCCTGACGACGAGCGCATACGTGACAGCCTGATATACGCCAAGCAATGGGGACTGGATTTCACCATCAATACTATCGAACTGGCAGACGCCCATCCAAACACAATATTGATTGAAGCACGTTCGGCCGATGACAGGAGTGTCCGCATTCAAGGGGCCTCTATCGGCGGTGGTAATATCGTCATTCAAATGATAGACAACACCAAGGTGGCATTTAATGGCGACTATGACACACTGATAGTCCATCACGAGGATCAGCCCGGAGTAATTGCACTTGTCAGCAGCGTATTCGGTGCACAGCGAATAAACATTGCCGGTATGAGGGTTTTCCGCGACCAGCGCGGCGGCCATGCGATTATGGTCATCGAGACCGACGGAGTGCTTCCACCTAAGATCGTATCGGCAATAGAAGGTCTGCCCCGTATACTTAAGGTTATTCTGATATCAAGGCTTTAATGAGGAGAGTATGTATGTCCATTAATTTTAACAGCATGGCCGAGCTGATTAACGCAGCACGTTTGGGCGGCACTACTATTTCAATGATTACCCTCAGGCAGACCGCCGTCGACCGCGAGACTACAGAGGAGAAAATTCTCGATCTTATGCATCTGAATCTACGCGTTATGAAGGAGGCTGTCGAGAAGGGACTGGAAAAGGGGCTTAAATCCTATACCGGCCTTTCGGGCGGCATGGCCGACAAAATGAAGAACTATGCTGAAACCAGCCTTTCTGGTGGATTTATGAGCGGTGTGCTCTGGCGGGCACTCGCAGTATCGGAAATAAATGCATGCATGGGCAGGATTGTCGCCGCACCCACTGCCGGTAGCTGCGGCATACTTCCTGCCTGCCTGCTGACCTTACAGGAGCACCTTAAGCTGACGGACAACGACATCGTCAAAGGCCTGCTCAACGCCTCGGCGGTTGGGCTGATTATAGCGAAGAATGCTTCAATATCGGGAGCTGAGGGAGGCTGTCAGGCCGAATGTGGCTCAGCGGCGGCCATGGCGGCCTCAGCGCTGGTCGAGCTGCACGGTGGCTCGCCCGAGCAGTGCGGGCATGCAGTGGCTACGGTTTTAAAATCTATAATGGGGCTGGTGTGCGATCCTGTCGCCGGATTGGTCGAAGAACCCTGCGTGATAAGAAATGCGAATTCAGCCGCATTAGCCGTGTCCTCGTCAGACCTTGCACTGGCTGGAATAGAAAGCATAATCCCGGTCGACGAGGTTATAATAGCCATGGGGACTGTCGGCAAGCTTCTGCCGTCATCGTTGCGCGAAACCGCCAGGGGCGGTCTGGCAACGACCCCTACCGGGAAGAAGATTCGCAGCGAGGTTTTGAAGACATAGATTCACATATTGCCTTTTCTACTTCAACAATATCTTTCGCTGTATAATCCGCCTTTTCTGCTTCATTTTTCCCGAAACCATATGTAACTCCAATCGCTATCCCGCCATTATCTTTTGCTGCTTGAATATCCGCAGTTCTATCACCTACCATGATAAAACCATCCACTCCAAACTTATCTTTTAACATACCCACGGCTTCAGATTTTGATATTCCATCCTTTTCATGCCATATTTCATCAAATATAAGGTGGAAACCAAATTTGTCCGCTATTGCCGTCACATATTCCTTATTTCCATTTGAGCATATACACAATTTATAGTCACTTGCTTTCAACCTTAGGAGAAAATCCTCAACCCCGCAATAAAGCTGTCCAAATGTGGCTATGAAATCATTCTCAAATTTTATGACATCGCGTTTAAACTCATTCACCAAATCTGAGTCATCTGTTTCAAGCAATGTTTTGCAAATATCCTTTAACGGAAGTCCAATAAGGCTGAGAATTTTATCCTTATCTTTGGTTCGGTATCCATTCAATTCAAGTGCACAATTAAAAGCCTCGACATCAACTGTTTCAGTTCTAAAAAGAGTGCCGTCCAGATCAAAGATTATCAGTTTATTTTTATTCATTTTTCCCTTATACCTTTCCTGGCAGCAGACTTTGCCCTTCTCAATGCATATCGATTATAAAAAAGTGTTATGGCGTGATTCTCTTATCTTTGCAACAAATTCCGCTGCCAGCTTCGTTATGCCGGCATAATCTCCAGTCTTGGCGCCAGCCAGCAGACTTCCGCCTGCGCCAACCGCAACAGCGCCTGCCTCGATCCATTCTCCGACATTTTCTATACTGACTCCCCCGGTAGGCATCAGACTTGCCTGAGGCAGAGGCCCTTTTATTGCTTTAATCATTTTTGGGCCAAATGCCTCGCCCGGAAAGAGTTTAAGTATATCTGCGCCTGATTCCATAGCTTTGACAACGCCTTCGATGGTCATGACCCCAGGCATGCAGGGTATCTGGTAGCGGTTGCAAAGCTTTAAAACATCCTCATTGAAATATGGGCTTACGACATATTGCGCTCCTGATAATATCGAAATTCTTGCAGTTTCAGGATCCAATACAGTGCCGGCGCCGATTATGATTTCTTTTCCAAAAGTTTTTGCAAGATCTTCGATAACTTTTGACGCTCCGGGTACTGTGTATGTAATTTCAATTGCAGCAGCGCCCCCTGCTAGACAGGCGTCGGTTATTTTCTTTGCTTCTTCGGAATTCTCAGCCCTGACTACTACAACCAAACCAACATCGGTAATCTTTTTGATTATTTCCCACTTTTTATTCATTTTTTTATTCTACCTTCTTTTTTTATCATGCTATTTCCATTTAGGATTATCAATTATTTCTACTTTGCCGTTATTTTCGACAATTAACTTACGATAGCCTTTAGTTTCAATAGTCCCATAATCATGACCTGCATCACCTCTGAAGACAAAGAAAGTCACAAAGGGTTCATTGCCTACATTGATACTCCTATGGGCATACCCCTTCGGTACATAAACTGCATTCCCGGGCGTCAATTCCCTGGCGGCCCAATCTCCTTCCATATCTTCCATCAGCATGATTCCCCTACCACTGAGGCAGTAATAAACTTCCGCAGTATCAAGAATTGTATGGAAATGGCCTTTGGTCATGTAAAATTCATTTCCCACTTTTCCGGGATAGGTGATACTTGTACCGAAGGCGAGGTCTCCCGGGTCTTCAGGCGCTCCCAATTCGTAGAATTCATATATCAGCGCATCTCCAACCTTAAGTGCTTTCTCATATGCAGTTTCATCAAAATACATCCCCTTCATGTTTGAGAGCATACGACGGGTAGGCTTGCTTTTATCGCTCATTCCGCTGACTTTGTCGAAATAAATGGTAAATGCCTTTTCCCAGTTGAAATCGTTTTCTATTGAAGCCATATCTTCCCTCCTAGCCATTCTTTCTTAACTCGTTTGCAATTTTTTCGCATTTATCGAAGGTCTTGCCCGTGATGTCGATATGGAACACTTCAGCAATAACCTGAGTCCAGCCATGGACAAAGTAAATCCACCCATCTTCTAGATGAAGGTTTTTTATTTCTTTCTGTTTTATAGCCTGATGCATGAACAACAAGTCACCCCTGTAATTAATCTCCCATACCAGACTGTTTTCCGGGAATTCACACACATCCGTCAACGGAGACCCGGGTCTGTCCTTGCCAAGACCTGTTGCATTGATAATAAGCGAATAAGGCTTAAGTTCTTTAAGAATTGCATCATTTTGCCTGGCTTCGGGAGTGAGATGGAATTCTGCAGGATAACCCGGCTTTATTTGGGAAACAATCCTTTTGATTTCCTCCAGCCTGGGTTTGCTCCGGTTGCCGACAATAAGCCTGGAAGGCAAATTATTGCCTTTATCTCTGTTCAGAAGATATGCGCTCATCGCAATTGCGCTGCCGCCTGCGCCCATGATGAATACGTCACCACCGTGAGCCTTCCAGTAATTGTCGGGAACAAATGCTTTCAGTGCCAATCCGCTGGAGATGGGATCCTTTGCGCATCCTTCCAGTTTCCCATCTTTTTTTGAAATCGAAGATAATTCTCCGAACATTAGCGCATAAGGGTCAAGATACTCAAACATGTCTTTAGCTGCGTTGTAAAGGTCAATTTTATGCGTGGTAACTAAAGCACCCATCGATAATTCATCATTCTTTATGAATTCTACAACTTCCCTGTAACTACAGGGGTCGGCATGAATCTCAAGATCGATGCCTTTGATGACGGCATCCTTAAGTCCAAGAGCTTCAGCCCAAATTGGGAAAACATTCATAATTGAAGACCTGGAAGTTGTGACCCCTATAAAATATATAGTCGGTTGAGTTGCTTTTGGTGGTAAAATCATAATGATTCCTCTTTCATTTTTTATTCTTTATTGTGAATGCTTTTGCCGGATTGTGAATTGTGAATTTATCAATTGTCTGTTCCTTCAATCCATACGATTTCAATAAAGGTATAAAGACATTTTTTATATAATCAAGCCCCAGATCAGCCCCGTAATTTTTCATACGTTCACTGGTCGTATCCAGTCCCAACAGAATTTGATTTTCATGACCGTGTTCAACAAGCTTCAATATAAACCCGGCTTCATCCTCATCTGAATGGTATTTGAATCTCCCTATGGTATCAAGTTCCAAATATACACCAGTTTGTGCAATTTCGAGCAGATAGGCGTAATCCTTTAAATTCCTGTCAATATGGCACAGTATGATGGAAGCGGCATTGACACCCTTATTGTTGTAAAACTCAATCTGTTCCAGCGCTGCCTTCCCCATTTCCGTATGGCTCATAATCGGTACTCCTGTATTATTACTGGCTTCAGCTGCAGAAGAAAAGAGCTTTATGTATTCATCAGTTATTCCTTTTACATCGGAAGCTGTTTTTATTACACCTGCTTTCGCAGGAATTCTGACACTGGGGTATTCGGTATCGCATCCGATAAACATGCCATCCCCAATTTCACTGATGAAGATATCAGTCAGCTGCTGGTCGTTCATTGCATGTACCCAATGGTTCTGGGGATAAAACACAAGTTTATGAAACCCGGTTGAAGCTATGATGTTGACATTTGTTACGACAGAAGCACGGTATAGATAATCCGCCATGCGTCCGCAGCCTACAGGTTGCGCGTCAACAATGCTTGTTCCTCCATTATCTTTGTATAAACTCAACTCTTTTACCGTTTTATCGAAGTCATCCAGTTTCAAAGACGGTACCATTTTTGACGACTGTCCCTCCTCAATAAAAAGGTGCTCGTGGCTGTGGCAAAAACCCAGATCTATATTGTGAATGCAGTATTTGACTGTCATTATCAAATTCTCGTTATCTGGAATCATGAGAGCTCCTGCTTTCTAGCGAAGCATTTCCAACATGTTATAAGTAGAAACCATCACCATTTTTTCAACCGCTTCATGCGTAAACGCGCCGATGTGCGAGGTCAAAATGAAATTGTCAAGTTTGAGAAGCTTCTCTTCTTTACCTGGCGGTTCTTTAGAAAAAACGTCCTGGCCTGCCCCTGCGATACGTTTATTTATTAAGGCATTGTACAAAGCCTCTTCATCAACGAGTTCTCCTCTGGACGTATTGATCAATATTGCATTTGATTTCATTCTTCCAAGTGAAGCCTCATTGATAATTCCCCTTGTATCCGGTGTAACAGGCGCATGCAATGATATCACATCCGATTCGGAAAGAAGGCTGTTCAGGTCATCAATCTTTTTGACATCATACTTTTTCAGGAAAGACTCATCATTAAAATATGGGTCATAGATCGTCACTTCCATTTCCAGACCTCTGGCCCTTTTTGCAACCTCCTTGCCGATCTGTCCTCCTCCTATCAATCCAAGCTTTTTACCGGTAAGCTCAAAGCCCATGACCCTCTCCCAAATCCCGTTTTTTACCTCGCCAGCGCATTGAACTATATGGCGTGACAATGTGAACATGAGTCCGATTGCCAATTCCGCTACCGAAACATTATTTGTACCGACGGCATTATTTACAGATATGCCCAGTTCCCTCGCCTTATCCATGTCTATATTGTCCATCCCGACACCATACTTTGATACCGCCTTCAAGTCTTTGCATTTTTCAAGCACCGAAGCAGGCAATGGATCAATCCCGACAATAATCCCGACAACATCCTGTTTTGCAAAATCAACAATCTCGTTTTCTGACAAGGTTCTTCCTGTAGAGTTTTCTATTATTTCATACCCTTGTTCCTCTATGATTGCATATGCCTTGTTCTTATATGCCTTAAAAGACTTTGGCGTAATAAGGATTTTTTTAGACATTTGACTCACCCCTTCAATATACATCAAGAATACGTCTTCCTATTCAAAGGATTTGATAATCTCAATTGCAGACCGGTTGTTTATTCCAAACCGTTCAACGCCTAATTCATAAAGCTCCATAAACTCATTCCTGTTTCTTATTCCACCGGCAGCCTTGATCTTTATGCTATCCTTGACCAATTTCTTCATTTGTCTGATTCTCGGTATATTGGCATTGCCGGGTATCCAACCCGTACCAGTCTTAATAAAATCAGCTCCGCTTCCGACAACCAGCTCGCATGCTTTCGCCATTTCATAGTCCGTCAGGCAGTTGATTTCAATAATAACCTTTGTCCGTATCTGGCTGCCGGCCAACGAGACAATTTCTTTTAATTCTTTCGAAACAAATTCGTATTCCTTGTTTTTAAAAATGCCTACATTCATGACAATGTCCATTTCCTCAACACCGTCTTCAATCAGCTGTCTTGCCTCAAGCAGCTTTGTTTCCGTTTTATGCGCGCCAGACGGGAAACCGACAGGCGCACCGACAAAGACGCCTTCCACATCTTTGAGCATCGTGGACAGGGTCTTGACCCAGGATGGCAAAACGTGTACATTGATAAATCTGTATTGTTTCGCATAGTCAACAATTTCTTTTATATCCGAATATGTATGATGAGTTTGCACAGCGCTGATATCAATCATTCTTGCAACTTCAATTGGTGTTAACATAATTGCCACTCCATTCATGTGGATTTTCCCTACTGTATTTTCTGATCATTGAAAACCCTTAATGGCCTTGCCCGAAGCATTATCAAAGAGATGCACCCGTGATCGGTCGACTGAAAGAGATACGGGAGTACGCGGACTGGCTTTATAATTTACAGGCATAACAACCTGAAACTTGACATCCCCGATCTTCACCGTGACTACATTCATATCCCCAAGCGACTCGGTTATGAAAACCTCAGCGGGTATTGTCCCCTCTTCACTTCCTACCGGTACCACCTTTAAATGATAAGCACGGATACCAAGTACTACTTCCTCAGGAAGGTTCTGGCCGGAAAGTTTCTCCGGCAACTCAAGCTTAGCTGTATTATTCTGAAAAAATGTTCTGTCATTTTCCCTCACAACCCTGCCTTCAAGGAAATTCATCGGAAGATCGCCAATAAAGCTGGCGACAAAGATATCGGCAGGGTTATCATAAATCTCACGCGGCGATGCAATCTGGTTCAGCTTTCCTTCACTCATGACTGCTACCCTGTCCGCCATGGACATCGCATCTTCCTGGTCATGTGTTACTAAAATCATCGTATAACCCAAATCTATATGAAGCCTTTTGATATACATACGCATATGAAATCTCTGGCTGGTGTCCAGATGTGAAATCGGCTCATCCAGCAACAGCACATTCGGCTTGCGAATCAATGCGCGTGCCAATCCAACGGCTTGAGATTGCCCACTGCTCAATTTATTTGGTTTTCGCTCCAATAAATCCGTGATTCCTACAACATCTGCAATTTCGCGTACACGTTTATCCATGTCATCGCCCTTTTTTCCTGCAGACTTGAGAGGGAATGCAAGGTTTTCGTATACTGTCAGCGTAGGATACAGGGCATAGTTTTCAAATGCCATCGAGACATTGCGCTCGGATGGTCTTTTGTCTATTACTGACGAGCCATTGAAGAGAATATCGCCATGGGTTATTTCCTCCAACCCAGCGATCATCCTCATTGTCGATGTCTTCCCGCAACCTGATGGTCCCAGAAATGCTATGAATTCGCCATCTGCTATATCCATTGAAATACCGCGTACTGCGTTAACTTTACCGTACTTTTTTTCAACATCCTTCAATATTATTGACGCCACTGCTACGTTCCTCCTTTATGCGAGTCATTCTCACAATGTATGAATGTCAGGGTGGTATATCGCCTTTCCCTCTGCGAAAACGTGAAGGAACTTTGAATGTACGCTTATCCAGACACGTTCTCCCACTTTCCAATCCTGTTCAGGAACAGTGATGACCTGTACCAGACTTTTCCCGAATTTTACTGTCACCAGTTTCCTGTGCCCTTGGGATTCCACAAGATATACATCAGCGGAAACATTGTGTTGCTCATCTTCAATACCGGACAACGATGTTCTGTTGGCACGCAGTCCGATTTTGAGTTCTTCAGCACTATTGGCAATTGCAGCTGTCTCAGCATTGAAATCATCTTCCGCAGCTATCGTTATTTCTGATTCATCCAAACAGAATGCAGGTTTGTCGTTTTTTGAAGTAAGCTGCACTTTGATGAAGCTCATTGGTGGATCTCCGACAAATTGAGCAACAAAATCGTTAGCCGGATTGTTGTATACTTCTTCAGGGGAAGCGTCCTGCATCAGTCTGCCTTTATTCAGAACAACAACACGATCAGCTAATGCCATCGCTTCACGATAATCATGTGTAACATGAAGCACTGTGGCTTCCTTTTCAAGACAGATGTTTTTCAACTCTGCCCGCATTTGGATTCTCAGACGTGCATCAAGGTGAGATATGGGTTCGTCAAGCAAATAGATATCCGCCTGCCTGATCAGGCAGCGTCCCAGGGCAACACGCTGGCGCTGTCCTCCACTCAGGAACCCCGGCTTGCGGTCAAGCATCCCTTCAATATGCAGCAGTTCTGCCATTTTTTGTACCTGACGCTTTATTTCTCCCTCCGGCATCTTACGTGCCCTTAAAGGGAATGCAAGATTTTCAAAGTTAGTCAAATGCGAGTACAGCGCGTAATTCTCAAAAGCCATAGAAAAATTTCTACGTTCCGGAGGAACTCCCTTGAGTGATCTATCATTAAAAAGCAACTCGCCATAGGTCGGTTCGGAAATACCCGCTATCATATTGAGCGTACTTGACTTGCCGGCACCAGCCGGACCAAACAGTACTACGAATTCACGTGCCTGACTTTTAAATGAAAGATTTCTAACGGCCAAATTGGCTCCAAATCTTTTTGTTACTCCTTTAAGTTCAATCACCGAACAGCCCCCTCTTTCCCGAACTCGGCGACAAGCTCTTCATATGCCTTTTGTTCAATTTCCTTTTCATGCCTTTTAATCTTCAATATCTTTCGGATGCCGCGTATAAAGTAAGCTGTACCTATCGCACACGAAACAATAATCCCAACAATGATGTTTGGAAATATTGGATCTACAAACTTAAGCCAAACCAAACCAAGAAATACTGTCAACATCAACGACCACCAAAAACGGTCCCAAATCTCTGCTATCGACATTTCCATACCTCCTTTTTCCATTATCAGCCTTTTACAGCACCGAAAGTCAAACCTCTGACTATCCACTTTTGCAATATCATCGCGAATACTATCATAGGTACGACACATACCGTAGCTGCAGCCGATAACGGCCCCCATAATATACCACGCTGCGTCCAGAAATCTCCTACCCCGACTGTTATCGTTTTTGCAGCATCGCGTGTAAGAACTGATGCAAATAAGTACTCATTCCATGAGAATAACAGGCAAAAGATAGCGGTTACGGCGATACCTGGAGCTGCCAACGGCAAAACCACTTTTAAAAACACTTTGAAACGGGTAAATCCGTCCAGTCGGGCGGAATCCTCCAATTCTGTAGGTATATCCTGGAAAAAGGAGTGCATCAGCCATATTGCAAATGGGAGATTGAAAATAGTGTACGACACTATCAATGTACCGAGTTTGTCTAGTCCCAATTGGAAAAATTGCCCGACTGCAGTATTGCCAGCTGTGCGGAATATTATAAAGAAAGGAAGGACAACTGCAATAGCAGGCATCATGCGGGTAGTCAGGATGAAGAACATCAGGTTTCCTCCTCCGATGTTGTATCTGGCAAAAGCGTAGGATGCCAACGAACCACATACAATTACAATTGCTGTTGAACCAAGCGCAACGATAAGTGTATTTAATATGTAGTGCGTAAAATCAGCCTGATTAAACGCGTATAAATAGTGTTCAAACGTAGGTTGATAGAAAAATACCGGGGGATTCCTAAGAATAAGCTCCGTAGGTTTCACAGATGTTCCAATCATCCAATAGATTGGAAAAAGCGCCACTATCAGTATAGCAATAACAATAGACATTCTCAGGATATCCATGGGTGAAACTTTTTGAGGACGCATTTCAACACCTTCCTTGTATTCGATTATTTGGATCTGGCCCGATTAGCTTGTTCCTTCATAAGACGGCGTAACACAAATCCTGAAAACAAAATAATTGCAAATAGTATAAGCAATGCCATCGCACTTGCCTGATCCAAACGGAATTGTTTAAGACCTACCCTGTAAAGCAGATATGTGACGGTTTCCGTTGCCGAGCCAGGCCCACCGCGGGTCGTTGTGGCGATAGGGTCATATAATCGGGCTGCATCAATTGAACGTAAAATGAAAATCAATGTCAGCACAGGCGACAGTAAGGGAAAAGTCAATCGAGTCAAAACCCTGAATTTAGAAGCCGCATCCAGTTCTGCCGCCTCAAAAGGCTCTCGCGGCAATGATTGAAGGCCAGCCAGGGTTATAAGTAAAATAAACGGTGTCCATTGCCAAACATCAAATATGATAATACTGAATAAAGCAACTTTACTATCACCCAGCCAGTTGAGCGGCTGCATCCCGATAGCCTTGAGTGCTGCATTGAAAACCCCGAAATCCGAATCATACAAATAACGCCAGATCATTCCTACTGCAGCGGGTGCTGAGGCAAGAGGCAAAAGGAAAAGTGCCCTTATTATGCCTTTAAACCATTTCAACTTGTTGATCAGGAATGCAAGATAAATTCCTAGAACCATTTGAATCCCGACTGATATAACTGCGAAAAGAAGTGTACGCATGGATGCATCAAAAAAAACACCGTTATTCAAAGCATACCTGAAATTATCAAAACCTACAAATTCCCAAGGAGCAGCTGGTCCTGCCGTTAAATCCACATGTCTCAGGGATAGGTTGATGGCATAGAACAACGGAAATAATCCGAAAAAGAACAAAACAATCATAGCGGGAGTAATCAACAATGTGCCATAAGCACCATCCGACATGATCTTTTTCGTTTTTCGATCACTTACGGATTCTAATATTGTTCGTTTTATTATTTTCATACCGACACTCCACTCTTGACATTAAGTCATGATATTGCCGATTTCCGATAAATATTTGAGAGTATTTGAATAAGCGACTGACAATTTAGAATATTCTTTTGCATTTTCATCGATAGGTTCTATGCTTTCTACCCTTTTGATAACCTTTTCAATAACACTGTAATCCTTCCATATTCCCGACCCAACAGCCGCAATTGCAGCCGCACCTAATGAAGCAGCATCCTGCTCAATATTTATCCTTGTAAAAGTACGGTCGAATACATCGGCAAACATCTGTATCCAGGCTTTATTTTTACTTCCTCCACCAACAATTACTATATTCTTGTCAATATCACAGATATCTTCAAGTTTCCTGTGCATGAGGCAAAGGTCAAGTGTTATTCCTTCCAGAACTGCACGTATCACATCGGATATTGAGTGCCTCAATTCCAATCCCAGGAAGGCACCCCTGACATTCCTGCCGGGATATGCCGCCGGCGCACCGGCCAGGCTGGGATTAAATATTATTCCATTCGAGCCGACAGGAGACTTCATCGCTGACTCTACGAGAAGGTCATATACGTCCCTGTCATTTGATAACGCCATTTCCTTGAAAGCAGGACAAATGGTTTCATTCACCCAACGTAATGAACTTCCTGCAGAAAATATCGATGTAGCGGAAGTATACAGCCCCGGCACTACATGGTCAAATACAAACGGCTTTATGGTACTATCGATAACCGGATTTTCAGACGATACTGCGATCCATGCCGAGGACCCCAGAGAAAGGTATACCCTTCCTGCTTTCAGATTCCCCGCGCCCAAAGCCATACAGGAATTATCAACTCCGCCTGACATTACAACAAGGCCTTCAGGTAAATTCATAATGTTGGCTATTTCAGGTAAAATTGTTCCTACAGGAGTATGCGAAGAAACGATTTCAGGGAAAATGTCTTTTGACAGCAGACTGGCTTCAATATATTCCTTTTTGTATTCTCGTTTTTTTAAATCGTAGACGCCTGATCCAGAAGCGTAGGAATTGTCAGTCAGGAAATTCCCCGTCAATTTTAGATTGATATAGTCCTTGGTCCCAAGGATTTTATACGTTTTACGATAAAGGTCCGGCTCGTTTTCCCTATACCACATCATTTTGAAAACAGCATAGCATTCCTTTGAAAAACCATTCCCAGTCGTAGTATACCAATCGGAATAATCTATCCGCGTAAAAAATTCGTCAGATTGTTTTACTGCTCTTGTATCCGACCATATTGGCACTGTATTCTTTAGAAGTGTTCCGCTTTCATCGACCGGAACCACCGCCATGCTATGACCAGAAATAGCCAGATACCTGATTTCATTTTTTTTAATTCCGGATTTTTCTATCAGCGACCTGGTTCCATCAACTATAGCTTTCCACCAGTCCTCAGGCTTCTGTTCATGCCATCCCTGATTAGGAAAAAATGTGCTGTATGACTCGAAATGGCTGAATAAACAGTTCCCATCCACATCATAGATGGATGCCTTACTCCCCCCTGTACCTAAATCAAACGCAATGATAAATACATTCATAATATCCACCTTATGTATAATTTATTTATAATTGTGTACGATCTTGCCAAAAGGCAGATAAAGGTCACCTTTTCCATAGAAGCCGCCAAGGATCTTTTTGGGTTCCAGTATATATGTAGGGTCTATTTCGGACCTTTCAAATTTGACAGAAGCAGGACCACCGAAGAATTTTCCTTCCTGGGCAGTAAACTTGCCAGCGGTGAGCACAAGCTCTCTTACAGGCTCTCCGCCTTCTTCCGCGCTTGGAATATACTTTAATGAATAAACCCCCTCACTACTCCAGGGTACTTCACTCATTTCCGCTTCATACCTGGGTACTACAAGGGCTTTGACTATCTCATGCCCTAAACGGTCAGTCTGAGCTCTTACCGCTTCCATCTCGGGAACGATTTCAATGCTCGCCATCTTTTTCTGATATCCCCAAATTTCACGTCCTGCAGTCAGCGGCAAATGGTTGTTTACGTATAAAAACGGTTCGTAATCACCCTCGATGCCGTTATGTTCAACCTGCACATAGATTGCAGTTTCCTTAAAAGACCCCTGCGTTGTTCCAAGTGTAAACTGGGAATGCCATACGATAACTTTATTGGTTCTTACCTTCAAAGGCTCCGGTACCACCTTTTCAATGTTCTCAATATCCGTTTCGTAAACGACCAGATGTACATCCATATCTTTCCATACCAGGGGAGGCCTGCCGTACAAATCAGAAACAACAGGATTAGTAAAACCCCAATCTTCTTTTTTTATCATGTTATGACCCTCCTATTCATAATTTAGATATATATTTATAGGTGTATTAAATGCACGATTAACTAAAAACACTGTTTATTCTAACCCGGCCTTCCATTCAGGAACACGTTATACTCGTATCTATCAGCGACAATACTGGATATTACAACTTCTATAGGTTTACCGTTACTGAAGGTAATGCGTCTACTGGTGAGAAGTGGTGTACCCTCAGATACCTGAAGCATTTCCACTTCAGTGACACCCGCAGATCTGGCTCCGATATTTTCAACTGCGCAATCGATTACGATATTATATTCCGACTCTAAAAAGCGGTAAAGAGAACCAATCAATTTGATTTTCTTTTCAATCCCCGGAACTATTTCCGCCGATAAATAATTGATCATAATCGCAATAGGTATGTCATTAGCCAGTCTTATTCTGTATATCCTTACTACATAAGTATTTTGATCAATTTTGAGTTCAGAAGCCACACGGCTGGGTGGCTTAATAAAATCTACCTGCACGTTTTCCGATGAAACATTATAACCTTTTTCCGATAAAGTTTCTGTAAATGAAGTGACATAATTTAATTTCTGCGTTGTCTTTGGATCAAGAACTTCGGTGCCCTTACCCTGTCTTGTAGCTACAAAACCTTCATTTGACAGAATTTCTACTGCTTTTCTAATTGTTATTCTGCTTACGTTAAATTGATTTTGTAATTCTTGCTCGGTCGGAAGAAAATCGCCTTTTATATATTCTCCAACTTCTATTTTGTTTCTTAAAGAGCTATATACCTTATGATACAGCGGTGCACTTGTAGAAATAGCACTCCATCCTCTCCATTAGATTTAGTTGCTAATTAAGCAAAAAAACATTATGATGTCATAATTCATTATAACATCATAATGTTTTTTATTCAAGCTAATTTTTCCAGTATTCAATTTCTAATTTGTTTTAATTATGCCGGTCTGCCTTTTAGAAAAACCTTGTACTCATATTTATCTGCTACTATACTTGAGACAACAACTTCAATGGGTTTACCATCAGCGGAAGTGACCCTCCTGCTTGTAATCAAAGGTGCCCCTTCGGGTATTTGAAGCATTTCAGCCTCTGTAGTACCTGCCGCTCTGGCACCTATATTCTCAACAGCACTGTCAAATACAATATTATACTCAGTCTCCAAAAAGCGATAAAGAGAATCAGCCATATTAATCTTACTTTCTATTCCCGGGACCATTTCTGCCCGTAAATAATTAATCATAATTGCTATCGGCTTATCATTAGCCAGCCTGATTCTGTAAACTCTAACAACTTCAGTGTCAAGGTCGATTTTGAGTTCTGAAGCCACGCGGCCAGGAGGTTTTATAAGTTCAATCTGTACATTCTTTGATGAAACATTATAACCTTTTTCCAACAGGGTCTCAGAAAAGGAGGTAACACTATTCAATTTCTGCGTAGTTTTTGGATCAAGTACCTCTGTACCCTTACCCTGTCTTGTTGCAACAAAACCTTCGTTAGAGAGCATTTCAATAGCTTTTCGTATCGTTATCCTACTCACTTTGAATAAATTTTCCAATTCGAGTTCAGTAGGCAATAAATCGCCTTTTGAGAATTCTCCCGCCTCAATTTTGTTTCTTAATGCATTATATACTTTGTAATACAATGGAGCACCAGTAGTAATAACGTTCCCATCCTTCCTTAAAAATAAAATATATAATCCAGCTAAAAACGGATTATATATTTCATTCAAGTTAAATTTGTAATCTTATAAATTTATTATAAAGTCATTATGAATACTGGTCAAGTATTTACTTTGCCAGCACTCTACTATTGGATTAGAAGGTGGAAAGAAGATTTTCTTTCCACCTTCAGTTTTCAAGTTGTTTATGTGACCTTCCCATCATAAAAGATTCTCAAGAGCTATGGGAAACTTGTGTTACTTAGGTTTACGGACCTGAGTGCTCTTGTCGAATACATAATCTGAAGAGCCGGACGGTTTTGTGAAGCCTTCATTGCTGATTACCGCTTTGCCACCCGTCATTTCATTAATCTTCTTAGCAAAGCCATCCATTGCTGCTTCAGGAGTCATTTCACCACTTGCAGCAGCCGAAAGCCAGGTCGGCGCTTCTTCATAAATCTTGGCGCCTTGTGGAATATGGATGTAATTCGTATACCAATTCTTTGCAGAATCATCAAGAATGTTTACGAGTACCGGGAAGTGACCAGCTTGTTCACGATGGCTTGTATAGAATTCTTTATCCTTTAAGATGCTCATCCTTGTTGTACTCCCGCCGCCTTCAGCAAACTTCTTCTGCGCCTCAGGTCCGGTAATATAACTCAGGAACTGCCAGGCTTGTTCTGCATTCTTGGTGGTTTTTGCAATTCCTAATGTAAAAGCGCCTGCCCAGGTTTTGCCACCACCGGGAAGCCCGGCGCACCCAGCCTCGGAACCGGGGATATTCTTCTCAACCAATACTGCATTAGGCCATTGATCCAAGTACATCGGACCGGTCATAGCTATCATACCAGAATTGAATTGCCCTACAACAAAGTCGTAAGAACCGCTTAGAGAGCCTGCCGGTGCATATGGAAGCAGCTTTTTACAGTACATGTTAACAGCATCAAGATAGTTCTTATCATTAACACCTGCCGAACCGTCATCCTTGATGACATCACCACCCAAGGTCCAAGCGATTGTGTTGATTTCATCAAATATGTTTCCATAGCGGCCGGCCATCAAGCCAATTCCGTAAAAGTCCTTGGTCAGTTTCTCCCCTTTCAGGGTGTCTCCGGCTTTACGTGTAAAGAATTGCGCAATGTCGGACATTTGGTCATATGTTTTTGGGATATCAAGATCGTAACTGTATTTTGCCTTGAATGCAGCCTTTTCCGTTTCATCCTCAAAAAGGTCCACACGATAGAACTGGCCTGGCGTGAAAGTGTAGTAGGGAAGACCGTAAGTTACCCCTTTCCACACACCGGATACATTCAGCAATGCTTCGGAAATGTCTTCAACCTTGTAAGTGGCATTGTCACGCTTGATAAAGTCGTCCAGCGGATAAACGTAACCTGCATTACACCATTCACCCTTCCATGAAACATTCCAGGTTATGATGTCATATGTACCAGTACCGCCTACGATGTCAAGAACCTCTTTTTCATACATCGTCGGCAAATCCATTTCAACAATTTTTACTTCGTTTCCCGTCTTTTTTGTGAATTCATCCGCAAGGCCTTTTGCCCAGTCGGTATAGAAGCCAGCCAGAGTAGCCCAGGTAACCGTTACTTTTTCGCCAGAATCAGTGGTTTTTTCCGGCAAAGAGGAAGCATCTGCATTTGTCGGAGTGGTTGGCTGGTTATTGTTTACCGATGAACTGGAACCGCATCCTACCATAGCAAAAACAAAAACAACAACTAGCACCATTGCCAAAACCTTGTTGAGAATTTTCATCATTGATATCCCCCTTTTCATTTCAGCATTTACTAACCTTCCTCCGGTACATGAGTTTTAGCACCAGGGAATTAAAGTATAATTTAGTTGAGTTATAATACGCATCACAACGAATTCATTATAACATCATATTTAATTATCGTCAATTAAATGTTTGACATTAAGTGTAAATTTAAATCCCGTCCTGCACAATGCCTTAAATTTAGCCATTTTCCGACTCATACGCTACTATGTCTTATTTCCGCCGTTGTAACAATATCTGAGATTTTATATAATTCATTATAACATCTTAACCCCGAATTAATTAACTCAATGTATCCCGCAGGGGTGGAATTTATGTTATAATTCAATCACTAAATTATAAAATTTTGTGATTGACCAATGCGCAGATTACTCCATAATTTAAAAGCTTAGCTTTATCGTTTTATAATTAATACCTGGAGTGGTTAACTACATGAAAATAAAAAGGTACCCAAAAAAGATTCTACTCATTTTACTCTTCCCTTTAAGTATGCTCCTGTTTTACAGTACGTCTTTTATACCGCATATCATTGAAAATATATACTCAAGAGGTATTAACAAACTGTTCATTGAGATAATTAGTCAATTAACGGGATTGGTTCCCTTTTCCATTGCAGAGGTAGGGTTAATAGTTCTTTCGATCATTGCCTTGATTATAATCATCCGGAGAATCATAAAGGTAATCAGGCAGAAATCCGGTAAACCAAAAAGCTTGCTCAACTTCTTAATAGATATTTTAATTACTGTTAGTGTTATATATTTTATACTTACCATATCCTGGTCTTTGAACTACAACAGGCTTCCCTTTGCTGAAATTGCAGGTCTGGACACACATCCTGCTTCAGTCGATGAACTGAGTAATTTATGTGATAGCCTTATAAACCAGACAAATACCCTGAGAAGTTCAATCCATCAAAATTCCAAAGGCATTATGTTTCTTCCTGAAGGCCATTCCGGAGTATTTAACAAGGCAACCCAGGGCTATGAAAGGGCAGCAAAAACATACCCTGCTTTTTCCGGCAACTACGGTAGTCCCAAGAGTGTTATCTTTTCCAAAGCCATGTCATATTCGGGTATTATAGGATTATACTGTCCATTTACCTGCGAAGTAAATATTAACGTAGATATCCCCAGCTATTCCATTCCTTCAACTGTTTGTCATGAATTAGCTCATCAGCATGGATTTGCCCGGGAGGATGAGGCAAACTACATCTCTTATCTTACCTGCAACCTGAATCCCAACGTTGATTTTCAATATTCAGGTACCATGCTGGCATTAATTAACTCAATGAATGCATTGTATGATCACGACAAAGCCAGATATTTTGATTTGAATAAAAGAATAAGTGAAGGAGTAAAGAAAGATCTGCATGATAATGATCTTTATTGGCAGAGACATAAAGGGCCGGTGGAAAATACTATCACATCACTCAACGATGCTTATCTAAAGGCTAATAGGCAAACTGACGGCGTTTTCAGCTATGGAAGAATGGTTGACTTATTAATTGCAGAATACAGAAAAAAATAATCGGCAACAGCATTTCGTCAAATAAAAATATATTACTTTTACAAAATTTTATGGTATATAATAAGATGTATAATTCTATTATAGATGGAGGCAAACCAACATGACGCAGGATACAAATACACGTCAATCAGGCAACACTTCACGTATGAAGTTTAGCTGGCAGATGATCGTAGTTATAATTTTATTGGCTCTGATAATAGCTTTTTCCGCCATTAACACCCAAAAAGTCAATATAAATCTCATATTCACAAAGCTTGATGCCCCTATGATCATTATAATTCTCTGCTCATTCGTCATAGGCGTCATCCTCACTATTATCGCAAGCTGGCTCCATCGTCGTAAAAAGTTAAAGAAATAGGTTTTACCTTTATATTATAGATTTCAAAATTCGCTTTTACCGGTTACTATATTATTGATTACCTCTATTTGAATCGTTTTCCCATTTGAATACTTCCACTCGTAATAGTCGGACACTTCGGTTCTCGATTTTTTCCCTTGTCCCAGAATCCCGGCTACCTCATCAAAGGACATTTTTAAATCAATCAATTGATATTTGTCTATTTGGTAATCGCCAACACAGCCCATGCTCTGTACCTGACCATCTACAAAAGATATCTCAATATATGAATTACTGTCGGTATTTCCCCAGGTATAATAATCCGCAGTATCTGAAGATACCTTCGTACCTTGACCAAGAGTTTTAATAACTTCATCTAATGTGTCAGAAAGTTCAATTTTTTCATAATCCTCTGAAGAATTACGGTCGGTAATCACTTGCGACACAGGTACATCTTCCACCAGCACTCCATTGGTACTGTTTTTAATAACTTCATCCGGAACTTTCAGATTTAATCCATTATTGTATAATGAGTAATCATGCGTTATTTTCCCACTGAGTATTATAAAAAGTGGATCCCCCCCGGAGGCAATTTCATACTTGATATTTGGTGTAAACTCTATTTTCTTTATTGTGTTGCTTTTTAAATCAACAAAAATTTCTGTTTTAAAGATTGAACTTTTCACTTCTCCGCCAAACAACATTGCTATTGACGCCTGAGCTCCGAGTTTACCGATAGGAATGACTGATGATATCTTGTTCATTACATATTCAGAAAATATATCTCCCTCTAAAACAACTTCATCACCATTTGATAATGCGTCGTTAATCTTCAATCCGGCATACTGAGTATCCCCAACAACACCATTCAAACTATTCAGAATTATTTGGCTTGAACGAGGAGCTTTAGAACCGGTTTCTGTAGAATATGAAAATGATGCGTTATCGGTTAATTCACTCTTTGACCATTGATACCCTTTATATTTAATATAAGAAAAATCATTCGTACTATATCCTTCTTCAGCCAAAGGCATGGTTGATTCTATAAATTCAAACCCCGTCCGGGCACCCAGCAAGTAATGTGTTACACCGCTGATAAAATCACATTCCATGGTATCAGAACCAACATGTCTTTCAGATGTTTCTGAAAGATCCTTTGGGATGTTTCCTTCCAGTTTCACGTCCATATCATAGTTTACGGTATAAGAAGTATCCTTTAGATTTTTCGTTTCAGCCAAAACTTTATCCAGGATTAACTTGACTTGATTATAAGTTTTTTCCTCAGCTATATAAACAGCCGGATATTTATCATCCCATGTTACTCTCATATTTAATGCTTCTGCAACAAACCTTGCAGGTATGTAGGTACGTCCCTTATATATGGTTGAGGCAGCAGACAGGATAATTTCTGCTCCATTTACCTTAGCTTTATCATCATATACTTTTAAATAAATCTCTGTGCTACCATGTTTTACGGTTACACTTTTTTCTGATTGGTTCCAGATAATATGCTGGTCATCGTTTGGGACACCCAGATAAGTCAAGCTCTGCCTTAAAGGCAGCAAAGTCCGCCCATTTACAGATATAGGCATATCAGTGAACACCTTTTGTTCACCATTAATTATGATTTTTACGTTTGGTACCTCTGTAATAACTTCTTCAGCACTTACCCCTGAAAAGTTCAATAGAATAAAACACACAATTATAAAAATACATCTTTTCATTAACATAAACCTCCACTTTTTAGATTAATGGCCTGTAACAGTTAAACTTCAGTATATGCAGGCCAACATCAAGGAAGTGTATTTGTAACACTGCGAATAATAAACAAGAATGAAGTGTTACAAAACACTTGTTTACAATCGAATTATATATTAATTGTTAGAATTATTCTACCTTCATAAACACAATCGCAAATAAAATTCGAAGAGGAGATCACTTGCTGAATCTTTTATTTAGCGCTAAAATAAAAGAGTAAAGTAAATTTTGTAATTATCAAATCAAACCGCGATCTAACGATATCGTCCATGCAGATAGATTAATAGTTATTAAAATAATTACTAAACAAAATACATAATAAATAGAGGTTAAGCTAGATGAAATTAAACTATAAAAGAACATTTTTTATTGGTTTGGCATTCCTGTCTATCTGCGCATTCTGGCAGCTTTATGAAACTATTGTACCTTTGATATTAACCGAGACTTTCAATAAAGACGATATTATGACAGGTACAATTATGGCGTTCGATAATATATTGGCTCTGTTTCTTCTTCCGCTTTTCGGCTCCATTTCCGATAAAAGCAATTCCAGATTTGGTAAACGCACCCTGTTTATAATTATAGGTACATTCTTTGCAGTCATTTCCATGTTGCTTCTGCCTCTCGCAGATCAGAAGGATAATTTTATTTTATTCATTGTTGCATTAGGAATTGTCTTGATTGCAATGGGGTCCTATCGGTCTCCTGCTGTTGCACTCATGACCGATTTTACACCAAAGCCCTTAAGAAGCAAGGCCAATGCTATCATCAACCTAATGGGAGCATTAGGTAGTATTATAGTACTTGTAATAATAAGTCTTTCAGTTTCAAAGATAGACCATCCCGACTACACGCTTTTGTTCTTTTTCGTAGCATTAATAATGGTAATTTCGGTTGTAACTCTGGTGATTGTAGTACGAGAAAAATCTTTATCCAATATGGTGCTGGAAGAGTATCCGGCTACAGAAGATGCTATTTCAGGAAAATCAGCCGATAATGAAGGTTTGCCAAAGGACGTCAAAAAAAGCCTATATTTAATACTGTTTTCCGTATTCCTTTGGTTTACCGCTTTTAATGCAGTATCAACTGCATTTTCAAGATATGCGGTCAATATATGGGGGCTTGATGGAGGGGGATTTGCTACTATATTAATCTATCCCTTTGTTGCTGCTTTAGCCAGTTATATACCTGCAGGTATCATTTCTACCAAAATTGGCAGAAAGAGAACTATAATAGCTGGTATTATTATTATGACAATTTCATACTTTTTTGAATCTTTATTTACTGCATACTCACCTTTTATCATTATTGCGCTTATTTTCACCGGTATTGGATGGGCATTTATTAATGTAAACTCTTATCCCATGGTTGTTGAAATATGCAGTAGTTCAGATGTTGGTAAATATACCGGACTTTATTACTCTTTTTCAATGGCCGCACAAATAATTACCCCTATTTTTTCTGGTGTACTATTTAAAAATTTCTCATACTCTACACTCTTCCCATATGCAACAGTATTTTCATTACTTTCACTTTTTACTATGGTGTTTGTCAGACATGGAGATTCCAAATAATGTAGACTCCAGGAATCAAGTTACTCTGTTCCTGCCACTCTCTTTTGATATATAAAGCCGCTTGTCCGCAATTTCAAATAGTTGGTTTGCATTATCGGCCTCATTAAAAGATGCAACGCCAAGACTTGCTGTTATATTAAAATTCTTATCATTAATGGGATAGTATGTCTGTGCTAGCATTTTTCTGATTTTTTCCGCTGTTTTTTTTGCCTCAATTACCCCGGAATCTTGCAAAAACACTACAAATTCATCTCCACCGAAACGAAAAGCAATATCTGTTTTTCTTATATTGGCCTTTATAATGTCTGCAACCTTCCTTATTACAATATCTCCAACCATATGTCCATGTTCATCGTTAATTCTTTTGAAAAAGTCGATATCCATCATGATTATTGAAGAAGTAAGTAACACTCCATTTTCTAATCTTCTACTATACGTATCAAATTCCTTGTTGATGATTTCAAAGCAATATCTATGATTGTATAGGTTACTTAGAGAGTCTTTAATTGAGAGTAAACCAAGCATTTGATTAACTTCCTTCAATTGGCTGTTTAGCCTTTCAAGCTCATCCTCCGCCTGCTTTTGCAAAGTTATATCCCTGGAAACCCCCCAAGTTCCAATTATATTACCTTGTAAGTCATATAATGGATACTTCGATGAGGACATCCATGAAAAGTTACCAGTAGACCATTCAACATGTTCAATTTTACCCAAAATTGGATTTCCAGTTTTTATTATTCGCTGTTCATCTTCAAATGCTTTCCTAGCCTGATCTTCTGGGAAAAAATCAAAATCACACTTTCCTATTGCCTTTTGTGGATCATCAATACCAAACCTGTCAGCTTGAGCTTTCCCAACAAGTATGAACTTTGATTCTTTATCTTTAAAATAAATTGTATCATTGGAATAATTAATGATTGTTTTAATAAGAAGCTCATTATTTAAATCAAATTTTTCTTTCTGAATTGATTTGATGTAGCAATCATCCATAATAATATCTCCCAAGTGAATTTTTCATTGAGTATATTGGATGTGTTATATAATATCATAATTCGTTTTTCTTCTCAATGTTTGTAAACCAACTACAAGGTTTGTCGCACCAAAGGGGGCGGTTGTAAACAACCCCAATAAATGCTAACATGGTTATGGTATTTGCCAGACATGGAGATTCCAAATAATTCGGATTTCCATGCAACGTATTGATAGAAAAATACGAGGAGGATATATATGGAACTGAATGATGTTGTTATTCTGGGTGCTGCCCGTACACCGATTGGCGACTTGCTGGGCGAACTTAAGGACGTGACGCCGGTAGACCTGGCGATGACTGCCGTCAATGCTGCAATTGAGAGAAGTGGAATCAGCCCGGGAGAGGTACAGGAAGTAGTACTTGGTATGCTCTATAAGCAGGGCTCAAAAGGAAACCCAGCACGTCAGGTGCAGGTTAAGAGCGGCATGCCGGTTTCTGGCTGGGCGTATACTGTCGACCAGCAATGTGCATCAGGTATGCGTGCTTTTGAAAATGTTACCACGTCAATTCAGCTGGGGAAAATAGACGTCGGCGTTGCTATCGGAACCGAGAGTATGACAAATGCACCATATCTTCTCATGAATGCTCGCTCCGGATATCGGATGGGTGATGGGGATAAAGTAACCGATAGCATGCTCTGTGACGGACTAGTGTGTGCGCTTACCGGTTATCACATGGGCGGAACAGCTGAAAATCTGGCTAAAAAATACGGAATTACCCGCGAAGAGCAGGATGCGCTGTCTGTCCGTAGTCATGCGAATGCTGTTGCAGCTATTGATGCAGGGCGGTTTGATGATGAGATTGCACCTGTTACCGTCAAAACCAAAAAAGGTGAAAAAACCATTCTACATGATGAACATCCGCGTGCGGATGTCACTATGGAGTCTTTGGCAAAGCTGCGTCCTGCTTTCACAAAAGAGGAAGGCACCGTTACCGCGGGAAATTCGTCCAGCGTCAACGATGGTGCAGCGGCCTTAATTCTGGCCAGCGCAAAAAAAGCACAAAGTTTGGGAATTAAGCCGATTGCGCGTGTTGTGACTATAGCAAACTATGGTGTGGAGCCGGGATATATGGGTATTGGCCCTGCATTTGCCATTCCCAAAGCGCTTGAACAGGCTGGGCTTACAATGGATGATATAGGTTATTTTGAAATAAACGAAGCATTTGCTGCTCAGTTCCTCGCTTGTAATCGCGAACTAAAACTCGATATGAGCAAGGTCAACACAAATGGTTCCGGCATCGGATTGGGCCATCCTGTCGGCTGCACGGGAGCAAGAATTCTGGTTTCGCTGATCTATGAAATGAAGCGCCGCAATGTGCGTTACGGACTCGCATCGCTATGCGTTGGCGGCGGGCCGGCCATGGCGACTATTTTGGAGCGACTTACTGAATAAACACTCCCGGTTTTCCTCTCCCGGGAGTGTTTATGTTTATAAGAATATATCAACTACCATATGGATTTCTTTCCATTCTCTATCAACTTTGGCTTTACAGTCACACCAATTAAAATTTACATAATAAAATATTATTTATTTTCAAATACTACTATATGAGTTTATTTCGAAATTCGTTTTAAAAGGAGGTATGGTTATGAAAAGAAGTCCGCTTGTTATATTCCTGATTCTGGCAATGACCCTTTTAACCTCATGCGGACAGCAAGCTGTAAAAGGTGCTGAATCTTCGATTTCTGGAATGAATGATATAACAAGGATTAAGGTAACAGCTGATCAAGTTGATATAAGATCTGGTTGTTCCAGTAATACACCTGTAATTCAAACTGTGAGTAAGGACAACAAGCTTGATGTAATTAGTAAAGTTGAAGATTGGTATGCAGTTAAGCTTTCAGATAATAGTATAGGCTTTATTCCGGAACAACAAACTACCCCTGTTGTGCCTGATGAAATTAAGCCTGGTACGACAGCAAACAATACTTCAACTGCGCCAGATACTAATTCCGGAACAGCACAAGATAACAAACAGAATGCTCCGGATGCAACACAAACCAACAATAGTGCTTTAACATCTGAGGAACAAGAAATGTTTAAACTTGTTAATCAAGCGAGATCTGAAGCCAATGTACCTGCATTACTCATAGATATGGAATTAACCAAGGTCGCAAGGATTAAATCTCAAGATATGATTGACAATGATTACTTCAGCCACAACTCGCCAAAATACGGCAGCCCATTTGATATGATGAGATCTTTTGGCATAAACTATGTACAAGCTGGCGAAAACATCGCAGGTAACCAATCTGTGCAAGAAGCTCACAATGGATTGATGAATTCACCTGGGCATAGAAAAAATATTTTGAGCACCGATTATACACATATTGGAATTGGAATACAAAAAGGTGGACAATATGGCTACATGTTTACCCAGCAGTTTATAAGCAAACCAAAATGAAATCATTCAGTTGAGAAGCAGTTTGACAAAGTTGACAAAGGGACAGGGGGAGTGTCAAACCTCTGGTTGACACTCCCCCATCCCTTTGTCAAACTTTCTAAATTCCAAACATTCCGGTAATAAATTTGCTAATTATTGTTGTTATGTGAGGTATTTTTACCCCGGCTGCCAGCATTATACCAAGAATCAAACCGGCTGACCATAAGACTATAAAGGTAATCAATTCCCTCCACCAGCTTTTTCTCACCAGACCAGGTATTTGTATCAAGGCCACAATTCCGAACCCGATGAACAATAATACAATCATACCTTTCCACCCCCTGTTTGAGGCAGCTTTCTTATTTTAGCAACAATCAGCGTTACCAGCGGAATTCCGATTTGAAAAGGAACTGCATAGATTGAGTAGCCCTTACTCGCGAACTCAATCATTTCCATAGTGTTCCGTTGACTAGTCAGGGCTAAAATTACCATGAGTATCCCAATCGGAAGAATTATCGTGCGGTAACTGCGTAAATTTAAAACCTGGGCCAGACCCAAAGTCGTTCCATAAAGCAAAACCGAGATTTTAACAAACCCCATTGTGATTAAATTAATACTGATCACAACCTCAACCCTGTTTAGAACATCACCTATGTCGATGACTTGTGCTGAAAGGTAGGATGGATAAATGGTACTTGCGGCCATTGGTCCCAACACCCCGGTATTTCGAACTGCAACCATTATCAGAATAAATCCAACTATTAGTAAACCCCTGAAAAAAGCAGTTGGTCCTTTTTCTGGTTTTTCAATAAAAGCCAATACCATTAAAAATGCTACTGTTTCCGCAAAGGGAAAACTCGCAGCACCATGACCAGCCCATAATAGTTCGCCGATGGGCATATCCAGAACAGGTATCAGGTTTCGGAGGTCAATATTCGGAATTAATAAAAGCGTATCTGCAAATGCAACAAAAATTGATAGTGGTACCAGAATCATGCTGCATCTGGCTAATACTTCTATACCCCTGCCCACGGTTGATGCACACGCCAGCATCAGGAAAAGAAGCGTAATTGTTTTCGGAGTATCAGGGTATATCTCCAATTTGAAAAACCGGCAGTAATTGTCTAAAACCAATGCGCCCAAATGAAAAAGATACCATATGAATAGTACGGATATGCATTTCCCCAGAATCTTACCGTAGACAAGAGAATTTATTTCTATAATCGTCTTATCTTTAAATTGCCTGGCCAGGATGGTGTATATCCAGACTATCAATAAGGCTTCCAACAATCCTAAAGCAACCGCAATCCAGGCATCGTGCCCGGCACCCTGGCCAGGAGGAATTATGACAGAAGAGCCAAAAACAAACCCTATAATCAAGACGCCTAGTTGGAAATTTGATATTTTACCTTTCTCCAAAGACATATATCACGCTCCTGCTTCTGCCTTAATCCTTTAATAAAGCTTTACTGACTTCCCCGATTTCATTGATATGAGTTTTTACCTTTACCACAACTTCAGTATCTGGATATATTTCGTCCCACCTCGATTGAAGGTCTTTCCATTCCTTTTTATGTTTACGATGAACCGCCTCCCCAAACCCGAAAATATCTGCATCAAGAGCAAAGGATTTCTCAACTGCTTCCATTACCTGACTCTCAATCTCTTTATTCTGGTCTTCTTCTAATTTTTGCAGGATTTCGTCGGTGATATCCTGGCGGCCTTTATACAGTACCAGGTCAGACTCTTCTTCTATTTCAACGGTTATTTTAATTTTGTCTTCATGCAGTTCAGGAACGATTTTACTTTTAGCCTTAACAATCTCCAGGTTCGCTTCCGGGATTGTTAGAAATCCAATTTTTATTTTGTTGGTAGCCCATAGAAGTCCGCTTGATTCGCGCTCATTCAGTTGCCCTATCATCCTATCCGCTTTGAAAACTGCTGTTCCGATAATACGTATTTTGGGGATCTTTTCCCCATTGTGGCCAGTCTCCTCAACAATACCCACTATAGGAGCAACGGGAGCAGTGGTTTTACTCAATATGCACTTTTGAAAATCCAGAACTGTCACCGCAGGGTATTTGGATAAACGAGCTGACAGTTTTATCTCATCAGCCAATCCCATTGCCTGAACGTTTTCCATGCCGTCCTGAATTTGCATAATATCAGTAGCTTTTTTCTCGGCGGAAACTACCATTAAAGCGGTGGGACGGCTGTCCGGATTCCTGGCCTGTACATCAATAAACTGATATATTCCTTGTTGTACACCATCCTTGCCGAATATATAAACCAGGGTATGTTCGTAAAATGGAAACCGACTGACGTGCTGGGAAAGGCGCGTTATTGCATCATACATGGATGGACCCGTATCTTGATCCACTTGAGTGACTTGGCGTGTATGACCCCCTTGTTCTTCCGCGCCTCCACTTGAACCGGAAGAAACTTTCACTTCTCTTGGAATAATGGATTGAACGCTAAACGTAACCTCTCCTGTATCCGGATCGATATCCCAACCTATACCGGCTACAATTGAAATTTTATTTAGCTCCGTGCTATCCCAACAGCCGGATAAAAATACTGGGATAACGATTAATAAGACAAGCACGTAAAATTTAGAATGTTGTCCTTTCATTATTGTCCATCCCTCTTATTATGTCTGATTTTGGGAGCCTGAGGCCTGTGACCTGGTGATTGCCTCCTCTTATCGACTGGATCCAAAAATTCAGGACGGCTGTCCATTGCCCATAAGGGTGCCCGTAGAAAAATATCCTTCAGCCCGCGAATGTTGAGTGGAGCTACGGGCGATAAATAAGGTACCCCCAGGGAGCGTAAAGAAACCAGGTGACTGAGTATCTCCATCAAAATAATTATTATTCCAAATAGTCCCAGAAAGCCAGCCACAACTGTCATAATTAAGCGCAATAAGGCTGCAAGGTCAGCAAGAGGACCTACTAAAAAAGATGCAATAGCCGTAGTTGAGACGACTATTACCATGGGGGCTCCTACCAAGCCGGCTGATACGGCTGCCTGCCCGATTACCAGTGCGCCCACGATACTGACTGCCTGACCAAGTGACCTGGGCATTCTAAGACCCGCCTCCCGCAGGATTTCGAAGAGGATAAGCATTAACAGGGCTTCTAATACTACAGGAAAAGGAACCCCTTCCCTGGCAGCCGCCACCGAAATGAGCAATTCCGCAGGATACAATTCCGGGTGAAAAGCACTTAATGCGACATAGATGCCTGGCAAAAAGATACTAAGCAGAAAGCCCAGCAATCTAAGCCATCGCACAAATGTAGCAAAAAATGGCCGGGCATAATAATCATCCGGGTTTTGGAAACCTTCGAGAAATAAAAAAGGCATCGTCAGGGCCATAGGGGAACCATCAACCAATATGGCAACACGGCCTTCCAATATTTTGGCAGTAGCTACATCAGGTCTTTCGCTGGTACCCACAGTGGGAAACAGTGATGTTGGACTATCCTCAATATATTGTTCTATATAGCCAATATCCAGAATGCTATCGGTATCTATTCGTTTTAACCTTTGATTGATTTCTTCAACAAGATAGTCAGGAGTGATTCCCTTGATATAGACAACTGAAACATCCGTTTTTGATCTCTCCCCAATTTGCAGGCTTTGAAACGTCAAACGAGGATCCCTGATCTTTCGGCGTAGTAAAGCGGTGTTGGTGCGCAGTGTTTCTGTAAAACTGTCTTTTGGTCCCCGAATTGACACCTCGCTTTTGGACTCCTCAATATTTCGCGATTCCCAGCCTTTAGCATCTATAAGCAGGGCCTGAGTTACGCCTTCTACCAGGATTGCCGTATGACCTGACAGAACGTCTGATATAACTCTGTCAATAATCTCTGTTCCAGTTATTTGCCCTACAGTCAACACACTTGATTTAATAAAATCAATTAGTCTAGAGTGGTATTGTCCAGTATTGTCTTTAATCAACTGCAGATTAAACATTAATGGTTGTAAAATATCGTGATTTACCAGATCCCTGTCGACCAAACCATCAATATAGACAACTGCTGCATCAAAGTTCGAATTTATGTCAATCTTCAACTCACGGATAATAACATCCATACTTTGGCCAAGAGCCTCTCTTAAAATTTGAAGATTCTTCTCCAGGCTGCTTGAAAGACATACAGGGGATCTTTGCTGTCCTGAAGCCTTTTTAGGACTATTGTTTGTCATTTTTTGAAAATGTAGTTTTTTAAAAAGCAAATCAAGCAAAAAATACCAACCTTTCTCCAGACTGTATAATTTGTTCTATGTGCTTTAAAGTAATCCGATAATGCATTGGATTGTTAAATATTATATCCATTAGAGAAAAAAACTATTTTGTCGTTCAACATATTTGTGGGTCTCTTGCCACTATTGGGTTGTCGTGATATTATTTACTCGAATTAACATAATGCAATTCAACTTTCACGATATAATAAATTTCATAGGAATCATGGAGCGATGAATATGACACAAAATACAGAATTAAAGAAAAAATCCACGGTAAAATCAATATTTAAAAAACTGCTTTTCATCATTCTTGTACTTGTCCTTATAGTAATTGCAGCTTCAACAGCATTGTATATCTACTCTAAAAATGCCAAAACTACCAGTGACGACGTTGCCGCCATTATCTCAGCCGAGCCCATGCCAGCGTCGGAGCGCTATTCTTTCGATGCATCCACCTTAAAAATGGAACTCAGCATCGATAAATCAGATTTGTGGTGGCTCCTGAAGGAAATTGAAAATGAAGATATAATAGGCGAAATTACCAGTGATCTGGAAAGCAATGGATTGACCCTTCAAAGCTATGGGCTGGATATAACCCCCAAAGGCATTCTCATATCCACTGAAATAACTTATGGAGATTTTCTGCGCCTCCCTTTGAAGCTCTCAACAAATACAACCTGCAATAATGGAACATTAACAATATCTCCTGCCGGGGTATATCTTGGCAAAATATGGCTTCCGCTGGATAAATTTCCGTTTAACCGACTGGCATCAGTATATGGTATCGACCACGACTTTGACTTTGATGATTATACATATGAAATTGTCCTGTCTGATTGGGATATGCTGCCCATGCTAACCGACATATACTTTGAGGACATCCGAATGGTTATGGTGTATAACCTGGATGAGTCCCTTTTCCCCCATTCCATAAGCGCTTACGGCGACAACCTCGACTGGTTTGCCGAGGAATGCACCGACTGCATAGAGGTGCTTAGTGAATATTGCGAGGAAGGTGCCTTGGGTGAAAGATTCACCAGACTTGTGGAAAATTTCAGCTCAAATCCGGGCAGCTTCTCCGGCTTTATTGCCGAAACCCTTGCAGTGTCCTACGAATCAGCGTCTAAAAAGTATCTGGATAAAAACAAGCCGTGGCTTGTCCGTTTCATGCCGGAAATCACTGAAAAAAATGTCAGCGCCCTTCATGCCTCTTTATACAAGATCTGCGCTGAGCGCTTCTCTCTGTTCGACAGCCTGCTGGACACCCTCCAGGCTTCTTACAATTCCCGTGAGTTCGGCATAGACGAGAGGGGGGTCACTTACAATAACAAACCCTTCAATTTGGAAAGCTATCTTGGTGATGACTGGGATCAATACTCAGGCTGGCTTGATGCCTCGTCCTTCCGTCCGGTATTGATAGGAACCAAAAGTGCCTATGACGCCAAAACGCCTCTTCTCCGGAAAATCACCGATTCGAGGGAGTACATGGACTACGTGGATACTCTGGAAGGAAAATTCCCGATGGGCTTTATTGTCAAAATGCGGGATGGAACACCTGTGCTTAAATATTATAATGTTACAATTATAAAAAAAGAAAAATTACAATTATCAAATAGAACTGTGGTTCTGGATAACACGAAATACGAATCCATGATGAACGATGCGCTGGTCCCGGTCTGGAGAGACTGATTTTTTGCCAGGAAAAATTTCTATTGTATTGTTATATTATCCAGAGCATAATTATCATATATTCGTATATTATTCACTATTCAATTTATAGCTTATTTTTTAGATACAATTATGAATCGTGTTTCGATATGGGGGTTTAATATATGGGGGGTGTAAGATATGGCTTTAGGTTTTAGTCTTATTGGAATTTCGCTTATAAGTTTAATCTATGGAATACTAAAGAAACGCAAAGCATTAATAATATCGTCAGTAATTGCGTTGATTATCATTGCAATTATATGGATAGTATATTCGTATCTATACTCATTAACACCATATTAAAGTTCAGCACCCCATGATCTGTAATTGCTGTACAAACAGAAAGCTATTTAGCAACCATCATGCAAAGCGAAATTAAGTAACACAGAAATACCCCAATAAATGCTGCCAGCATGCCATATTGCAGAAAAGGATTGATTGTTCCCTGCGGATAAATAATCTGAAAGACTAATCTTATCAGCCATAAAATACATGTTGCACTCAGAACAACCATTATGGAGTATTTATTTGATTTATTGCCATAGGCAAGAAGCATGTTTACTACTCCGAACAAAATAAGCGACATGGAAAAAAACACATTAATTGCCCTAACAGCAAGTATCAACTCTTTTGCGTTGATATCAATATATGAATACCACCTCCATACTTTGGGAACAAATAAGTGCCACAGTCCAAACCCGGTTGAAACGATACTCCCCACCATAATAAGTATGTTTGTCAGTTTATCCATAACTTATCTTGTCTCCTTATTGTATCTCCGGTACTGTCTGGTCTGCCACCGGGGCTGATGCAACCTCTACAATAACTTTCCCCAGAGCATGACCACCACTCAGATACCGCACAGCTTCAGTGGTTTCATGAAGCGGATAACGCCTGTCAATAACGGGCTTCAATTTGCCTTCTGCAACAAGTCCAATAATAAATTCCAGATCCTTTCTATTTGGCTTTGCCGCCAGGGAACGCATCTTTTTGTTGCCAATTGACAGAAATGCTCCAAACAGCAAGGATTTGTAAACCTGTGATAATCCTCCACCGATCATAACATAAACGCCCTTTGGTGCTAATAAAGGCAATATCCTGCTTCACTTCAATCAGATAGAATGTTATTTGTCATTTTTATTCATCCTCCTTTATGCTCTTACCTTCAATGATTTCATGAGAGAAGACCTCTTCGAGCTTTGTTTTAAACACATCGGCAATACGGAATGCAAGTTCTAAAGTTGGAGAATACTTACCATTCTCAATTGCCACAATCGTCTGCCTTGTAACACCGGTTTTTTTAGCCAACTCCTGCTGTGTCATCTCATTATTATAGAAACGTAATTTTCTGATATTATTAGAAATCATGAGTTTAGCCATTTTTAACCCCTTTCCTGTAAAAATACAACTGTGAAAAACCCTCAAAAAGTGATCCCAAACTAAATGAAATAAAAATGATGTTAAGCATAATCGCTGGAGGCATTTTCAAACATAATGAAACGAGAGCAATAACAAATCCTACACCAACCACAATAAACGAATTTCTCATTGCTTTTAGTGCAATCAGCTTATCCATTTCATCTTCAAACTCAGCAATTTCAAGCTCTTCGTAAGTTTCATTTTTCCCTTCACAACTTGCCTTTTTTGCCACCTCTTTTGCAACCTCATTTGCTACAGCAAGAATAATATGAAAGATGATTTGAATAATTATTGCAACAACTATACCGCCACCGATAGCAATCAACATTGCAGTCGCCCAGAACCTCAAATTGTTTAGCAGATTCTCTCCAACTTCCAGATACTTTGAAATCCCAAAAATACTGTATGTCGCCAATATCAATACACCTGCTATAATTGAAGCGATTGTTTTTTTCTCTTGATAATACATTTTTTCACTCCTATTCTTAATAAATAACGTCATCTATACATATAGTATAATATTTTATTCATCATGTCAAATATTTTATACTTTATGTAATAAAATTTTTACTCAATATGCATTATCGTCTTATACCATCAGCCGTAATACGTTTACTCCCGAATTGCGGTCATGTGGTTTCCAATTCCATCGAATATATAATTCCGTTTCTGATGAATACTCACTTAAATAAGTGAGTCAACCTGATTTTCCCTAACACTTTTTCAATAAATACACAGACAAGGTTCGGATCAAATTGAGTCCCTGAATTTTTTTGCAATTCATTTATCGCAACTTCTTCAGATAGCGCACGACGATAACTTCTCTCACTGGTCATAGCATCAAATGCATCAGCAACTGCAATAATCCTTGCTTGCAATGAAATCTCTTCTCCCTTCAGACCTTTGGGATATCCTTTTCCATCCCATCTTTCCTGATGTTCAAGAACATATTCTGCAATTTCTGAAAATTCATTTACTGAGCTTAATATACGATATCCTATTTCAGGGTGTCTCTTAATTTCATTCCATTCATCGTTATTTAATCCTTGTTCTTTATTAAGAATTTTCTCGTCAATACCCATTTTCCCTATGTCATGCATAAGTCCAGCTATCTTAATTTGATTGATATCATCCTTATCGAAATTTAACATGGTTGCAATAGCTTCACAACTTTCACTAACCCTTTTTGAATGTAACATCTCTCTATTACTTTTTTCGTATAGAGTATTCATAATTATGTCTATTGTTTTACTCCTCATGCTCAAGCTTTCATATAGCTTATGACTATACATATGATCCTCAGCAATTTTCAATATCTTCTGAATTTCCTCTTCTTTATTATTCTTAGTACTATAACCAAATGAAACAGAAATATCAAAAGTACCTGCTTTTTCTGTTAATGCCAGATTTTTAATACGTTTAATGATTTTTTCCGCTTCAAACACATCCGTTTTCGGTAATATAATGACAAATTCATCCCCTCCTAATCTGGCAATGATATCATCAGCTCTACACCCCTTCTTTATTACTTCTGCTATTTTTTTAAGTAGATCATCGCCCATAACATGTCCAAATGAATCATTAATAAGCTTTAATCCATTGACATCTCCCATAACCAATGTTATTGGTAAGTTTCTTTCTATATCAAGTCTTTTTAACTCTTCTTCATAAAATCTTCTATTATAAAGACCTGTTAATTTGTCATGATAACTTAAATAAATTATCTCTTCTTCTGCTCTCTTACGCTCCGTAATATCCCTTGCTGCTGCATAAATTAGATTTCCATATGGCTGGGAGCACCATTCAATATATCTGTATGTATTGTCTATACACTTAAAACGGTTAACAAAATATAAAACCTGTTCGTTCTTACCTAATCTTGATATTGCATTAAGAGTAGCCTCTTTATCTTCTGGATGAACAAAATCCTGGAAATTTTTATTTTCCAATTCGGACTTTGGATATCCAAGAATTTCACTCCATGCGTTATTCACCTTCAAAAAATTTCCATTCAAATCTGCTATACACAATAAATCCAGGTTTATGTTAAAAAAACGTTCCAGTTCAGCCGTCTTATATGCAAGTTCATCTTCAACTTTTATGCGTTCAGCAATTTCTTCTTCTAACTGTGAATTGACTTCCTCAAGGTTACAATTTGAATCCTTTAGTTCCTGTTCACTTATTAAACGCTTTTTTATCTCAGAATCTATCACTGAGCCAATTTTTCTGACTGCAAATATAATAGTTCCATTAAGTATAATAATAATTGCAATCAGTGAAGTAGCTAAAAATATAGCCTGATTAAAAAACTTAAAATTAGTAAAAACAATCTCTATCAAACCCATCCCAATTACTCCAATCACTGTAATTGGTAAAATTGTGCGAATGAGATTTGAAGTAATAGTAGTGCCATTAAATGCTTTAATAATTCTGGTGTTGTTACCGAATGAAGCTGTAACTGCAATAGTAAGAAGGAAAAAACAAATTCCAGAAGATAATGCCACCGGAATTATAGTACCCCCATATAAAAAAGGAGTTTTATATCCATATCCAATAATTATAGTTGCAGCAATAGCTCCGACTATTAATTGACTTATTGTAAATATCTTATCTGCAGTTTCACTATTTACAAAAAATAGCTTTAATTGAAGAGACACTACAATTAAAACAAAACAGACACCTGTTATTGGAGACATTTTCCACAATTGAGTTCCCAAATACATGGCATTATTATTCGGAAAAACATGTTCAATTCCATAATTAAATCCAAATATTCTTTCCAAAACAATTAACATTGAAACTACACTGATTGATATTAAAACTACCTTTTCAACAAATCTTGCAAATCTTTTTATTTTAGAATTTAAAATTATATCTATAGTAATTATTATAAAGAAAATTGCTGTACTTGGAGCCATAGGAATAGATATTCCTCCAAAATTGGCGACACTTATTTGATTTATCAAGTAAGAATATAGACTGGTTATACAAATTAAGACAACAAGACATACACAAACTTTTGATATTAAATTGATATGTATATCATATTTTGTTTTATTTATCATGTTTACTCCTTAAATTCTACGATCCATTGAATTATGATGGTAGTTTAGTATGCCAAAAGATAACATTATCAGTGATATTATTCTATACTAGTTTTTAAAATTCCTTTGTAATATATTCCCTTCACCCTTCACTCTAAACCCATTCTTATAAAGAACAGTTCTGCAAATTATGCCAATTGTATTAATAGTAAATATTTTTTTACAACAGAGCCCCAAAAGTTAGTTTTTCATTTAAGGGGCAGGAATTTTATATTAATTGTCGAATTAAATAATAAACTTAAATATTCTGATAGAAAAACACATTGCTTGTAGATTGCAGATTGTAGATTGCAGATTGTAGATTTGAATTTAAACTACATGAGAGGAAGTTTAATGATGTTAAACGAAAAAACCGCAAAAACTAAGTTTGCCGGAAAATCCGAAAAAGGCACAAAAATTGTAAGACCGGTCTTCAGGGCAACCATCAAGGCAAGACTGATCTTAATGCTGGCTGTATCCCTCGTTGTCGTACTTATCATATCCACGATCTCATTTGTAACCATTAAAAAAATGGTAAAGCTTCACACTGACAGCAATAGCAGGGCTGAACTCTCCCTCAGCGCTGTTGAGCTCTCCAATTATACAGATCAGATTTACAAGCTTTTAGCCAACTCAATACTTGACGGCATGGTTGACCAAGCCAACTGGGAAAGCTTAAAGTCAAACATATACAAAACGGAAGACAAGCTTCTTTCAATGGAGCTTTCCGAAAATGAGGAAGCAACAGCACTTATGATAAAACTCGGAATGGAAAACCTGATTTCACTTTTCGAGTATCAGGTCCTCCCTGCTCTGGCTGCGGATTTCAAGTTCTCGGACCTGGGTACGGTCAATAAGGAAATGAAGGCGCAGCTGGTGGAGCTCAAGGTCAATTTTGACAGCCTCAGCACATCCTTGAAGGAATCGGCCGTCAGGGGCAATGAGGATTACCTCAGGCAAAGCGATCAAAATAATATGATTCTTGTGATAGTTTGTATAATCTCATTTATAATCCTTCTTATACTTTGCATCTTAATAATGCTGAGTATAACACGTCCGCTCAAGAAAGCTGTAATATCACTGAATTCCGTAGCCAACGGCAACCTGACCGTTGAAATTTCAAAAAAGGACAAGAGCAATGATGAAATCGGAGACCTCATGCGCTCCCTTGATAATATGGTGGTCAGTCTCAGAGGCCTTATAAGCAGCACTATCGAAGCAGCAGGCAAGGTCGGAGGTCTTATCGGCCAGTCCGACACTAACATAATTGAACTTCTTGAAGAGGTGGAAGACGTGTCCGCCACAACTGAAGAGCTCTCCGCAGGTATGGAGGAAACTGCTGCCTCCACCCAGGAGATGACTGCTGCTTCAACGGAGATCGAATCCGCAATCGGTACCATAGCCGCTAAGGCACAGGAAGGGTCCGGCAAGGCGTCCGAAATACATACAAGGGCGTCGGAGCTCAGGACAAATGCCATAGATTCCCGCAACAGCGCAATCGAGGTTTACAAGAAAAGCAGCGTCAACCTTACAAAAGCAATTGAAAATTCAAATGCAGTCGGAAGGATCAGTGAACTTACTGATGCAATCCTCTCCATAGCTGAACAAACCAACCTGCTGGCACTTAACGCTGCAATAGAGGCGGCAAGGGCAGGCGATGCCGGGAAAGGCTTCGCTGTAGTGGCCGACGAGATCAGAAAGCTTTCCGAGGAATCCGGCAAAGCGGTATCGGAGATCCAGACAGTCACAAATTCTGTCATATCTGCGGTACAACAGCTTTCAAGCCATTCGGGAAATGTTCTTGAATTCATAGACAAGCAGGTTATAAAAGATTATGAGACTATGGTAAGGATAGGTGAAAATTACAGCAACGACGCCGATTATGTAAATGACCTGGTGAGTGATTTCAGTGCAACCACCCGGCAGCTGATGGCTTCCATACAGAATATGCTCAAGGCTATAGCCGAAGTTGCAGCCGCTGCCAATGAAGGTTCGGCGGGCACAGCAAACATAGCTGAAAAAATATCGTCGGTCGTAGAAAAAGCCAATGAGGTATCCAGGCTCTCGAAGGGATCCATGGAAAGTTCGGAGTCGTTGATCAGGCTGGCTGATGAATTTAAACTGTGACCATATATCAAATAAGAAGCAAGGATTACTAGATGCAATATAGCAGATATGTCCTGCTTTCTTATTAAATAGTAAAAAACAGTGCCGATCTTTTGAAAAATCGGCACTGTTTTTTGTATAATACTACTACAAAATTACATAGTATCTACTATCCTAATTCGCCGTTTGAATTTTCAGTTAACGGTTTAACTACACAATATTCAGCAACTACAGGATTATTCGTTTCTTCTTTACTTCTCTTCTTAATAAGCTGCCATGCTGCCAAACCAGTTAAAACTGCAATCAAAACCAGGATTGCAGCAATAAGTCCATGGTTCAAATTAAGTTTGTTATCTGCAACTTGATAACTGCCAAGCAAGCCAAAGAATATGAATGCACCTGCTGATACAAGTTTAATAGTCCTTTCAGGTATTTTCTTACACATTACAACACCAACAATTATTCCAATAGCATCTGCAATTAGCATACCAGTAGTTGTTCCCATCAAAATCCCAACAGGATTTTCAGGAAATTTTGCGGCAAGTGCAATAGTAGTTAACTGTGTCTTGTCCCCAAGTTCAGCAATGAAAAACGCTATGGCGACTGTCATAACAGCACCAAATCGTGTCTTGCGGTTTTCTTCTCCCTCAAGTTTGTCACCACGAATGGTCCATAAACCAAAAAATATAAATGATAGAGATGCAATAATTTGTACCCATAAATCAATTGCTTGATAGCGAGTTACGAAATTACCTAACGCAACCGCAAATGCATGATTAAGAACCGTTGCTAAAAATACTCCGATTAGAACTTTTGATGCCTTGTACCTGGTAGCAAATGCCATAGCAAGGAGCTGAGTCTTGTCGCCCATCTCAGCTAAAGTAACGGCTCCTGCAGAAATAAGAAATACAGTCAGAGTTTGATACATTTTTCCAATCCTTTCAAATCTTTTGTTTGTGGCATGTATATGAGTATAAAAAAAGACTCATAACATAACCCCGATAAACGGATTATGTTAAAAGTCTCGTTAACCTTTTAGGTAACAAAGCCAGATGCAGTTAACACCAGTATGTTGACTTTGTAATTTATAACTACTCCCTCTTAACATTTTTATTGTATTATAGTTTGCACAAGGGTGTCAATTAAAATATTGTTAATTATCGTAACTTTGGTATCCGTTGTGATAAAGCTCATCCCGGTTACACAGGCGTATTCCAGATGCAGAATACATACTTTTTAACGAAACTAAAACAATTTATCAGAGCTATGCTCATTCAGACTTTATCACGATTAATTCTACCGATGGTGCAGGTAATGCGGCAGATAAGATCAAAGGCTCCTCTGCCGTTATGTGTACCTCCTCATTCTTAAATAAAATCCATTCATTATTCTATTACAATGCAATAGCCTTTTATATTGCCTTAACCAGTTTCCGGTCAATGAACAATACTATTTCGTCAAATGCCTCTGCTGCTTCAGGATAGTCGTTAAAATCCAACGGATATGTATGAATCATATCCCGCCCGATCAATAATTTCACATCACCTCCTGCCTCTGCACTTACTTTGGCAAGAGCCAGGCTCTCACTGCAAAGCATTTCGGCTCCGCCTGCAATAAGAAACAATGGCGGGAAACCCGAAAAGTCCCCGTATATGGGTGAAATACGTGGATCCTTCAAATCTGCTCCAGGGGCATAAATTTTCATTACTTCCTCTACTCCGGGAAGTCCCTCCAGGACCTTTCCAGGTTGACTAGACTCGGAATTGACGGGTGCAGCATCTACAACGGGTGACATTGATAAAACGGCTTTGGGCAAGGGACGCCCGGCAGCTTTTAAATGATGGACCAAGGACAAACACAATGTTCCGCCTGCAGATTCACCAGCTACGGCAATCTGTTCCGGTTCATATCCTGCATCCAGCAATCCTTCATACGCTGCGATACAATCATTCACACCTGCCGGAAAGACCTGTTCAGGCGCTAAAGCATATTCTACAGAAAAACAATTCAGCTTTAAACGATGTGATAATTGGCATAGAAAGGGTAGAGGTATTCCGGAGCTTCCCAGTGTAAAGCCGCCGCCATGGATATATAGCAATACCTTGTCCGACTTTTCAGACGGAAAGATCCACTTCCCGCTAATACCACCACATTCTCCGGGTTCCCAACGTACACCATCGGGAGGATTGAATGAAGTAAGTAACTGCGACTCCATCTCCTTGCGTATTATTTCCGGCGGCTTTTCGTAGAACTTGTACTGCTCCCATATGCTACCGGGACGATGGAGAAATTCATAACTTGGCAATTATTTCACCTGCTTTCGTATTATTATATCTATATTATAATGTGCACGATGAACCAAAACACTGGGATATAACCTGAATTTTTTTTGAATTCATTGTGTTACAGCACAATTCCATATTTACTTGCTGTGATTATCGTTATATACTGTTCTTGATTTGAACTTTATCTCAATTTTGACACGGGGTATGAGTATGGAAACTGATCTGAAAAGTCTTCTTGAATCTTTAAAGAGGTGTCGCAATTTTCAGGAATATGCTGATTGCGCACTTAAATTGATAGAAAATCCCGTATTGATTTTTGATATGAATTTAAAGGTTTTAGCCAGCAGCAATGCTGAGGTAAATGATCCCATGTATAGCTATATGTCCAGTAATCGTTATCCAACTCCGAATCTAACTGAAGACCTTACATGGAGGAGGGATATAAGAGAACTGCTGAACCATGAGGAGCCTGTAAAATCCCAATTCAACGGATTAAACATGCTTTCCAAAGTTTTAAGAGTGAACGGCACTATGGTCGGTCAAATCAATGCCGTTGCCTATTATAGGCCTTTTACAGAGCAGGATGCCCAAATTCTGGAGCTAATGAGCTATCCACTGTCAGCTGCAGTTTATAGCCACCTTTCACTTAATCCGCTGCGGGGCAACGCTACAGAATACCTGCTGCAGTATCTTCTTGACGGAAATCCCCTTACACCGGTGGAAGCACAGTTGAAATCACAATTATTGGGTTGGAATCTGGCCAATCATCTATATGTCATGTGTACCGATATATTAAAGGACATTGAGAATAGCAGTGCAGACTTTCTACTGGGACTTTGCGGTCCCAATGACCTTATGATCAGGTACCGATCCTGTGTAATCATCCTGCTATCCCGCAAACAACCCATCAGCAGTGAAGAGATGGACACAATGGAAGCAACTTTGCACAGCTATAGGATTATTTGTGGAATAAGCTCCTGTTTTTCTATGCTCAACCAACTTTCCGCCTATTATCAGCAGGCTCTTGCTGCGCTTGATATCGGCCGCCGCGTGAACGGCAGCTGCAATTTGTATTTGTACAATGATTATATTGAATATGTATTCATCCGCAAGTATGCAGAAACTGAAGACCCCTTGCAGTATGTCATGCCAGGTCTTCTTGGATTTGCAAACGATGATCGTCCCCAGAATACAGGCATGTTGAAAACCCTATTGTACTATATCAAACACAACAGAAGTGTACAAAAGACATCACAGGCATTGACAATACACCGCAATACTGTGACGTACAGGGTGAGCAAATGTGCAGAATTGCTGGGTCTTGATCTCAATGACGGTTTACAGATGCTCCATTTGATACATTCTCTTCAGATACTGGAATATGCTGACCGCGAACGTTTCTTTTGACGAAAAGATGAAGGTGATCGAACCCTTTACCTCTTGATTGCCAGTCAAGCGGACACCCGATATATCGGGTGTCCACAGCACTTCTTATACCTCATTTCGTTGATACTTGGTGTAGCTCGATACTCCCCACGTTGATGTCTTTGATCGCATCAATCTTATCAATCGACTTTGAAAAATAGCCGTCATTCTCTATCTTTAGTAAATACTGCCCTGGCTCCTGGCGCTCGAACCAGAAGTCACCGTACACATCGGTTTTCAGAGAAGCTATTATATTGCCACTCGCATCTGCGAGCGTGACAGTTGCTCCCTCGAGACATTCGTCAGCATCGGGGTCATACACCTCACCTGCAATGAAGTACTTGTTTGGAAGACCGATATAATACACACGAGATCCAGTTTTCAAATCTGGATTCAGCAATTCAGCCTTGGCGATAAAATCCTGGAGCTCAGACTCCTCTCCGAATATCAGGGCATCCGTCGGGCAGGCCTGCACACAGCGCGGCTCTGCCCAGCCGTTATCCAGCAAATGGGCACAGCCGGTGCACTTCTGCGCAATATTCAAATCGGTGTTGAAATATATAGATCCATACGGACAAGCCTCTATGCAGGAACGGGTCCCTCTGCATTTCTCCGGATCAAGAATCACTAGTCCGTCATCGCGCCTGTAGAAGGCCTGCGATTTGCACGCAGGAATGCAGGGGGCTGTGTCACAATGCTGACAAAGGTCATGCATGTACCGCACCCGAACTTTGGGCACACTGCCCTGCACATGCTCTGTAATTTTGTGCCAGAAGTGTCCGATGTCCGGCTGTGGTTTGGCAATCGGGGACCAATCATTGCCGACATGCTCATCTTTGCATGATAACTGGCAATTGTAGCACCCGTTGCACTTATTTATATCTATTACCATTACTTTCCCCATATTCTCGCTCCTATCCCTTAATGATCACCCGGTCGAATGTCAGCCCGGAAGCCTTGTCGTAAGGTCTGTTAAACGCCTCCGGGTATTGGCGCCGCAGTTCATCCATATCGGCCCTCTCGACCTCAACAAGGAAGCCGCTGCACGCCATGCCCGCGCAATTCCTGGAGGTGGTATTGTGAGGTGTAATGAGGTTGATTGCTCCGCCCCGGTCCAGTTCTCCCGGAACGATGAAATCCGCCCTCGACCCATGCTCCACATAAGCGACTCCAGGCATGATTCTTTCCCAGACCCTGGCACCTACCAGGACTCCGCCCCTCTCGTTGTATATCTTGCAGATGTCGCCGTCAACGATATTCCTCCTGGCCGCTTCCGACGGATGCAGCCACAAAGGCTCATAAAGATAACCGTCTGATCCTCGTACCTTGCAGGTAACGATCTCGTGAAACCAGTTGTTGTCGTCAAGTTGAGAGTGCATCCTGTGGCGCGGATGATTGCTGATGACCAGCAGCGGATACTCCTTAGCTCTTTCACCGCCGATGCGCTCGTCGTGGAGCTCACTTTTCTCCACCCAATGCGGTACGGGCGGTCTCTCTTTATCTTCAGGGAAAAATTTCTTTAAGTCCAAAGACTCAAATTCAAGAAGACCGGAAGGAGTGGAAAGCGGGTTGTTCGCCGGATCCTCATAGAACCTGTACATACCGGCCGGATAGGTCTCCCACTTTGGATCGACCGGAGCCACCCAGTACTCCTTCTCCTTGAACTCTTCCCATGTCAGGAGTCCCTTCGCTGGAACACCGCAATTGTCAAATCCATGCTTGATCCATTCCTCAACCGACCTGCCGTCCGTATATTCCTTCAACAGACCGAATCTCTCGGCAACCTTGCACACGATCTCATAGTCACTCAGCGATTCGCCGAGCGGCTCGATGCATTTCTTCTCAAGATACACCATCTCAAAAGCCGCACTCTCGTTGTCGTCGCAGATGTCATCTTCTTCGAACTTGGTGTTCACCGGCAGAATGAGATCGGCAAACATGCAGTCGTTCTCCATCCAGGGATGTTGCATCATGAAGAACTCGATCGACTCGTGCTGAAATGCTTTGGCTATCTTGTTGGAATCGTTCCAGCAGGACATCAAGCTCGGTGTGTCAGACCAGATCATGTGGATGGGAGAGCATCCTTCGGCTGGGTACTTGTACTTGATAAACTGCTCCGAGGCCGGGGTTACCTGCAACGAAGACCCATGAATCTCGAAATGCCCGTTCAGGATAGCGTCGTGTACCAACGTCTTAGGGATCATCTGTTTCGGCAGTCCTAGCCAGGGGAAAGGGTTGTATCCCTGATAAGCCGCGCGGACGTTCATCTGCGGGTTATTCATGATGCTGCCCGGCGTAGGCGGATAAGCCGGATGATCCTCTGAACCGAAGACCGCCCGGTTGATGAGGGAGAACGAATGCTGACCCGGTTTGCCGAGTCCCTGCATGGCCAGGAGGGCTGCCTCAGTCCTGGCCGGTTCATGAGAAAAAGGCCCCCTGATATACGGACCACCGAAACCGTGAACTACCGTCGTACGTTTGACGGCCCACTCCCTGGCGAGTGCCTTGATCAACCGCGAGGGAACGCCGCACTTCTCCGAAGCCCACCGGGGTGTCTTGGGGATGCCGTCTTCCTTGCCCATGACATAGTCGGCAAACTTTTCAAATCCCACAGAATGCGTAGCAATGTAGCCCTTATCCCAGGTGTCATTTACGATCCACTGATATGCAATTGCCAGATGCAGAGCCGCATCGGTGTTCGGCAGAATAGGGATCCATTTATCCGCAAAAACAGCCGCCCCATAGTTCACATCCGGGCATATGTATATTTGTTTGATACCGAGCTCTCTGAAGAAGAAGCAGAAACGGCTGACATGATCGCCGCTGTTGAACCCTCGTGTTGTTGTACAAGGATCGCAACCTTCAAAGAGAAGCATTTCGCTGTGCCTGCACACGTCCAGGTACAGATTGGAGGGTTCGGGCATGCACCCGAAAGGTTCCCCCCCCCAGAAATGCTTGGCGCCCCAGTACCACCCTTCCCAGCTGTCCGCATTGCGAACCGATAAGGTAGCTCCGCCCAGAAGATTCAGCAGCTTCCAATGACATCCATGCGGACCATGAACGATCTTGGTCTCGCCGTGTCCGTCTACCTGTGCTAAGATTGCAGTGGGGCCATACTTGTCTATGACCCGTCTGATTTCACTTTCTATAATATCGAGGGCTTCATCCCATGAGATACGAGCGTATCCGCTCTTGCCTCTGTTCTGGGGATTTCTTTCTCCTTTGGGATCCCAGTCTACCCGCTTTATTGGATACAATATGCGATTGGGTGAATAGATACTCTTCTTATACCCGAGACCGAAAGGCCCTACTGCAGTCTTCATTGGGGCATGAAAGGTCTTACCTCGCGCCTCGATCTTCCATGGTCTGATATGCTCATGATCGTACTTCCAATCGTAGCGAAAGGGACGTATCCTTATTATTTTTCCATCCTTCACATCGACCGCAGCCACATGTGAGCCGTTGGAAAATGCTGAGTAGCCTGTACTTTTGAAAAAGGTCTGATCTTTATTATTCATTGAGTACCTCTCATAGCTTAATTTAATGATCTCGAAAACTCCCAAAATAAAATGGTATTGTGGACAGCGACATTCCAAGCTTGTTTGTAATCATTCTCGTGGTTGCTCCTGCAAACAATACTCACTGAATATATCTGAAGCTAAAGCTTTTTACAATTTATTATATATGTAAAAAATTATTAAAACAATGGATTTAGTAGCAAGTTGGTCACCACACCATACAGGCCTGCTCCAGCTATCCTTCCAATGCCTTTGTTATCAATAACGACGATATACGGAGTGCTTTAATTTTGGCGAGTCATAGTCAGCATTTCCAGTCAATTTTCGCCGGGTTTGGTTCGTTCTCCACGGCAACGGAACGCAGCGCGTCAAGCATACGTTGGCACTCGTCGGCGGCACATTGCTCCAACTGCTCCCAGGTCGCGTTCGTTCCGAGAGTGTTATACGCAACCGCTATCGCTCCATAAAGCGCAAGTCCAATACAGTGCCTTGCCGAGTGAATAGTCGACGCAGATTGACCGCTCGCCCTGGCGGCGGCTTGCGCAACAGGGTTCGCATCGGCTTCACGGGCGGCCGCATGGCACACAAGGATTGCCGTTTTTGCTCGCGGCAGTTTTATCGCTCCCGATAACCACTCGCGAGCGGCATTCAGTGCATTTCGCGGACGCAGGTCATCCGGATAGTACTTGCTCCACAGCGGCAATATAACTCGCTCGGCATAATCAACTGACCAAATCGCAAGAGTTGCCTTGCTCTGTGTTTCAATTAATTTCACAAGCGACTGAATATACGGTGCGTCCCAGTCACTTAGCATTTTTCGTGCTTTTGGCATTCTCATCCTCTCCCTTTAATAAATGTCTATCATTAAGTACGTTCATCTCTTGAAGACTTTATACTCAGAAGCTGCAGACTATGATCTTATTTATTTGAATTGATGATGTCCTTCAGCGTAATATGTTGATTGATATACCGCGCACCGATTCTCTTTGCTACATATAAGCTGTTCCCTGTAGAAGTAAGATATAGCACCTTCATTGTGTCCTCCATATACTTTGCCGTTACAATTGTAACTTCTGTTCTAATATAGTATATTGTAGTAAATACGGCAATTCAAGAGCATATGTGTCAGGTGTTACAGATTCCAGGAATCCTTTTATATTCACCCTCGGGCCTAAAATCCTATACGCCAACAATTTTTTCCAGGCTTTGATTCATGTAATCCATTAACAGCTGGCCTTTATATCCGGAAATTTGCGGATAAAAGATCTTCGAATTGTTATCCTCATTCTCCGCAATTTCTCTAATTATTTCATAGCCAATTGCTTCATTATTCTTAGTATTATCTTTATTTTCAAAATATCATTCCTCCTATCTTTCATCGGTTCAGCCTATTTTATATATTCGTTGCTATCTAAAATATCTGATATGACATCTGTTGGTATTACAAATTGCACAATGCCCATATACCCTGGAGCAACTTCGTATTTATCAAAGGATATGACCAGTTTGCCCTCTGCATTGATATAGAAGCTTTGTTCCTTCGAAATTTTTTCAAATAACGTTATGGTCGTATTCTGCTCAATGCCGGAAACCCAATAAAACTTACTCTTATCGGCTTTATTCTGTTCAATCATCTGCTTCTTGATATTTTCGCTGATAATGTCAATGTACCGCTCGTCTTTATATAAACTCGGCAACGTAATCAGAATTTCATTGACCTTGTCTACAGTGTCGTATTTGAATACTGTTGACGAAGACCCCACCGTGTTTACGACATAGCGCCCGATAGAGAGTATTCTGTCGGTATCGGTTGCAACAATGTATCCACTGTCCATCCCCAGATTACCTCCGCCATTTTTTTTCAAATCCTCCATATCCGCCATGAATTCCTCATACAGCTTTTTGTTTTCTTCCAGGTATTTTTCATTTAAACTGCTTTCCAATTCTTTGTTTTCCAAACCACCAATAGCAGGTACTTTGATATTCATATTGTATTTATCTTCATCTACCGTGTATTCTCTAAAAGTGAGCACCTTTACAAGACTGCCGATTATGGGTACTTCCGACAACGCTGCCGCAAACGCCGGGCTGCTGTTGACCCCTGCCGTAAGTATGATAAATGCGGCTGCCACTGATGCGGCTGCGATTCTTAACCTTTTTAATCCATGATTTCTTTTAAAGTCTTTCAGATTGTTTTCTCTGCCATCTTTCAAAGCCTTTCTGACAATAAAGTCCAACTCTGCAGGAATAGGTATGTTCATATATTCATCTTTCAATTTCAATAATTTATCATCCATTATAGGCCGCCCTCCTTACCCTATCGTTATCCATTTGAATCCGTAACATTTTAAGTGATTTATATAAACGTGTTTTTATCGAATTTACGTTTTCATGTAAAATATCTGCAATCTCTTCAATCTTCAGATCCTCAAAGTACCTTAACACAATTATGCTTCGGTATTGAACCGGTAAATCGTCCATCGCTTTATGTAAATCTACATCCTCATAATTATCTGTTGTACCTGAATCAAAACCGGATAAGGTTTCATCTTCTACCACAATAAGCTTCTTTTGCTTTCGAAGTAAATCCAATGCAGTATTCACCAGAATTCTTTTAAACCAGGTATTTAAATATTCCGGACTTTTTAGCGTATTCAGCGTTGTAATAGCTTTATATATGGATTCCTGGACAATGTCCAAAGCATCATCAGCATTTTTTACATAACTAAAAGCAAGCCGGTAGTGATTCTCTTTGTGCTTAATAACATAGTCTTCAAAAACAGTTGCCAAATTGCCTCTGCCCATTTGTATTCAGTCCCACCTCTCTGTCCGTGTATGAACTGCCAATATGTTTACACAATATAGACGCTGCATAAATACAAAAAGTTTGCAGTGTGAAAAAACCTAATCCTCCCGGCCTAAAGATACAATTCTTTTTAGAAACTCTATTTCTTGATCCTTATATGCTAACTGTTGCTCAAACTGCGCGGCAAAAATATTTTTGCGTGCTGTTAAGAAATATTTCATTGATAAAATTCCCTTTATAACCTATAATTAACTATTACACGAGGTTTGATAAGAGTGTATATGATTATTTTTGTTGGCTCAGAAGCTAGCCGGGGATACTGACTTTAGAAGACTATTTTCCTTGTATTGTTGGGATGTAATGCAAAAAATTGGATGGAGTGAAAGGACATGAAATTTCAAATATTGCATTCTAAGCTGAATAGGCCTGGATTATCTACCTTATCTATAACCAGAAAAGACATCGAGAAGAAGCTTCGTGACAATCCGTGGTCTGAGATAGTCCTGGTTTCCGCTTTTGCTGGTTCCGGGAAAACAACAATCATCAGTGCCTGGATCGAGCATTGGAATTATAGGCATATTTGGTATTCCCTTGATGAATGGGATAATGATTTACAACTATTTTTTGTCTATTTGATAGAAGGAATCAAAGGTCTGGATAAAGCTTTTGGAGACGACTTGCTCCAACTGTTGGAATCCATTCAATCAATTGGGTACATCTCATTTATACGTTCACTGATAACGAAGCTTCATCAGCTTGACAAGGAGTTTGTACTAGTCTTTGACGATTACCACGTCATAGAAAACGAACAGATTGATACTTTCATTAAGAAACTAATTGAGCATATGCCACCAAAAATGAAATTAGTAATGATTACACGAGAGGATCCTGCTTTTCCTCTCTCTAAGTATCGTTTGAGCAAGAAACTCTTGGAGATTCGCATTGCTGACCTTAGATTTACAAACGAAGAAGTGAAGATTTTTCTGGCCAATCAGCTTCAGCGAATCATAGATGAAGAACACGCAGTACTTTTAGCAAATCGAACAGAAGGTTGGGTCGCAGGTCTTCAGCTTGCTGCGTTGTCCATGCAAGGGCTGGATGATATAAACAGCTTTATTGAAGAATTTTCTGGGAGTCACAACTATATTATGGACTACTTGATAGAAGAAGTTTTAGAAAAGCAGCACGAAGAAGCACAGAGATTTTTGCTAAGAACCTCTGTGCTTGACTATTTCTCCTTCAATCTCTGTGATTCACTCCTGTCTGAAGCTAATGGATTCAGTATGAAGATGATAGAACACTTGAAACAAAGTAATATGTTTATTATACCTCTTGATCAGGAAAGAAAGTGGTATCGCTACCATCACTTGTTCAGAGATTTGCTCAGGCAACGATTACCAGGTTATATTCAAAGCATCGGTGGCATGACCGTGGAAGAATTGCATTGTAGAGCTGGGGATTGGTTTAATTCAGAAGGTATGTTTATTGAAGCTATTCATCATTACCTGGCAGGGCAGTCAAATTATCAGGCTGCTGATTTAATCGAATGCAGGTGGGCAGAGATGGATGTTCAGTTGCAAGCAAGTTCATGGCTGGCAATGTCAAAGCAGCTGCCTGAAAGCATAATCGAAAAAAGGCCGGTTCTTGCGATGGGCTATGGTTGGGCACTTATTGATACTGGTGATATTCAAGGAAGTAAAAAATGGCTTGAAATGGCTTTAAGACTGTATGAGTTGCATCATGACAACCCTGTAGAATTTCCTGTTGCTGACTTGAAACAGTATGAACTTCTCCCAGCGACAATTGCAGCAGCTAATGCTTACGTTGCGGCTGCTAATGAAGACATAGAAGGTATATTTATACATACCGAAGATGCTTTAAATAAAACACCTCAGAATCAACACTTCAAAAGGGCTGTAATTGCAATGCTTTTAGGCATCGCTCATTGGTCATCAGGAGATCTTTTAGCTGCAGAGAAAATTATTATCGATGCTCTACATAATATTAATAAAGAGGTAAATGATTTGACTATTAACAGCTTCTACATGGTCCTCGGCGAATTATGTATTCAAATGGGCCGTTTGAAGGATGGCAAATCAATCTTTGAAAAAACAATAAAGCGGGTTGATACAGCTGGCAGAGTTCCAATTCTCCTGGCTAGTTTATACTTAGGGTTAGCCAATATCTCTTATCTTGAAGGAAATAACCAGGAAGTATATGAACTTCTTAAAAAGAGCAAGGAATATGGGCAAAAATATGCACTTATGGACTGGAAATATAAGTATTATTTACTCTTTGCAAAGCTCTATATGAGCCAAGGACTCTATGATATGGCACTTGAAAGTATAGCTGAAAGTAAGAACGAGTACTTTATGAATCCAATTCCGGATTATCTCTCACTTGATGATATGGAGATTTATATCCAGTTTAGAAGAGGAATTGGTGTGTTTAATACAGATTCATACTTATTGTTAAATTCTTTTGAAACCAAAAGTATCCCATATCTCCATGAGTTCTCAGCAGGATTCTATGTTGAGCAGATTCTTAATCGAAAAGCAGATACTGATATTCTAAAAAGGGTTGAAAGCATATGCAACAGCCTTATAGAAAATGCAAAAACACAAAAAAGGACTGGTAATTGCATTAATTATCTGGTCCTTGCAAGCAAAGTGCAGGAAGCTATGGGACAGCATATAGCTCATCAGTCACTTCTTGATGAAGCTATTGCATTGGCAAAGCTTGAGAACTACTATAGACCTTTTATTGATCATCTTTCGCAGGACACAAGGTTAAAGTTTGTTAAGGATGATGTACCGCTTCCCAAGAAGGAAGCGGCTAACCAAAAACTCATCGAACCACTGACAATAAGGGAGCTTGATGTTCTTAGTCTTATAGTTGAAGGCCTATCAAATCAGGAAATCTCAAACCAGCTTTTTCTCGCTTTAAGCACAATTAAAGGATATAACCAGAATATTTTTGCCAAGCTGGAAGCTAAGAGAAGAACAGAAGCAATAGCAAAAGCCAGAGAGCTCGGTCTGGTATAACCTGCCAAATTGATATTTTATCCTACTTAAGTAGGTATTGAAACCTCCTTAAGTAGGTGTTGAAACCTCCCAATCTGCTGTATTCTGAGAATGAGCTCAGAGTACTGCAGATTGGGAGGTTTCTTTTGATAAAAAACGAAGTATTATTCTTAAGCAAGAGGTACTGTTTTCTATAATTCAGTTGCGTCAGGAGGTGGAGCGTAATAACTAATAAATACCACAAAGGATTCAATCCAAGTAAGAAAATGATATACCAAATCAGAATTGAGGGCCATTTAGGCGTTCAATGGGCAAACTGGTTTGAGGGATTGACCATGACACTGGAAGATAATGGTGATACTCTTTTGACTGGTGTCATAGTTGACCAGGCTGCATTGCACGGATTGTTCAAAAAAATACGCGACTTAGGACTGGTGTTGGTCTCGGTAAACCCTGTTTGCACGAAATGATACCGGGTGAATAAATAAAAAATAAATTATGAAAGTAGGTATTAATCATGATTCCAAATAAAAATGCTGCACGGCTTGCAGGTCTATTTTTTCTGCTCATGGTGGTTTTCGGTTTGTTTGCGGAAATATTTTTCCGCCAAAAACTTTTCGTATCAAATGATATGAACGTAACGGCCAACAACATTTTATCAAATGCTTTCTTGTATCGAACGGGAATTGTAAGTGATATCCTCATGTCCCTGTGTTATTTGTTCACGGCCTTGGCTTTATACCGTCTGCTTGCTTCGGTAAATAAAAATACAGCGGCAGTCATGGTCGTATTTGCGGCTGCCGGGAGCGTATTGCTTTTGTTTAATATTTTGAACGAAATTGCACCGCTCTATATTTTAAACGGAAATGACTACCTGAACACTATTGAACCCAACAGCCGTCAGGCCATCGCAATGCTTTTCTATAATTTATATGAGCATGGATATATGATCGGTCAGGCTTTCTTTGCACTCTGGGTGCTTCCCCTCGGCATATTGATTTATAGATCAGGATTCATTCCTAAATTATTCGGTGTTCTGTTTATTATTGAAACTATATTTGGGTTGATGTCAGTCATCGTGCATTTTCTCGTTCCGAACCAAATGCTAGAGACAATACTATTATTGCCGGGAACAATTGCCGAATTTTTGTTTATGTTTTGGTTGTTGATTTGGGGGATAAGAAATCTAAAACCTGGCTTAACCGAAAATATTATGAAGATTGAACAGAATGATTAATGAAGGAGAGAGAACATAAAATGAATACAAACAATAAGAGCATCAATATGGATCAGCTGAAAGCAAGACTATCAACCTTGTGGATATTTGTAATGATTAATATACTTTCAGCGGACATTTTTTCCTTTATGCTGCCAAACATCGATAAGCCAGTTCAAGTCACGCAAGTGATTATGTTGGTATTTGCAATAATATTGGAGATTCCGATTGCTATGATTTTTCTGTCAAGGATATTGAAGCAGAGAGCAAATCGCTGGTCAAACATCATTGCAAGCGTAATCACTATTGCGTTTGTAATTGCCGGCGGATCGCAGACCCTTCATTATATATTCTTTGCAACGATAGAAGTTTTAACGATGCTATTGATTATCAGGTATGCCTGGAAGTGGACGAACACTGAAGACCGGCCCTCATAAAAACCAAGGTGTTAAGATGTGCACTTCACATGTGCCGATGAGAATTACATCCAGCTCGTTTTGTTGAGCAAAGATGATCCATCAGCTTATGCAAAAAAAATAGCTGCGATGACATTAATTCATTGCAGCCAATGCTTCAGTACCTTATTCCGGGTCTGATTTATGGTTTGCAGTAAAATTCAGATCGTTAATGCATTCTACCATCTTCATGATAGCTGGATTTCTATTATTCGCCCTATATACCAGACTCACGTCATAGAAAAAATCCTTGTCGTTTATTTCAATAAAAGCAACATTGGCATTCGGCAATGAACTTAAATTCTTTGTGCCTATAAAAATAGCATTCGTTTCTTCCAATGTCATTATCATAGTATCAATATGATCTGTAAGAATTACATCTTTCATTTCAAGACTATGCTGCTTGAAAAGAGATCGAATATGTTTTTCATACTCAATTTCAGTTTTCATCATTATAACCGGTTGTTCTGCCAGTTCTTCAGCCCAGATGCTTCTTTTCCTGGCAAACGGATGGGTGGGCATAACAATGGCATATAATGGTTCCCGAACAAACGGCACATATACAAATTCAGCACTTTCAGCATACGGTGAGTGCAGACTTAATCCGATATCGATGTCTTTCTCTTCAAGCTTTTTTATGATTTGGGAGGGCTGACATGAAGCTACCGTCACAATGATGCCTGGGAATTTGATCCGGAAGGTTTTTATCAGCGGATAAGAATAATAGTTAACAATTCCATAATACAGTGTACCGAAGCGCAGTTCACTTATATGTCCTTTTGTGAGTAATTCCAGTTTCTTGTTAAGATCATTGTACCTGTCAATTACATCTATGAAGTCTGCCAAAACAGTTTTCGCGACTGGTGTCAATTCAACCGAGTGAGTGGAACGCAGCAACAATTGAACGCCGATTTCTTCCTCAAGCGCATTGATATGCCGGGTTAACGCGGGCTGGGAAATATACAGCTGCTTAGCCGCCATCGTAAAATTCAGGCAGTTAGCAACACAAACGAATTCCCTCAAAAGGTTAATATCCAAACACATCACCTTGCCTATTGCTCTAATTTGTAAATAACGCAATAAAAATCAAGTAATATCTTCCACACAGTGGGATCATATACGAATCTAAAAGTAATCATTATTGATGCAGTTTGATTTTACTACAAAGCTACTGGGAATTCAATGTGCCGATTGGTAATCCATTTTTTGAATAACCAATTTAAAAATGGTATTTCCAATCCGGTGAATCAAATTATATGATATTCATCATGAAGAATTCATTTGCAGTTTGAGGTGATATAAAAAGTTATTTAAGATATTCCCGAATTAATTTAAACAGGAGGTAATTTATGGAAAGCAAAGATGTATCCTATGCCGGACCCGAGGTGGAAAAATCTTTTCCGCTCCCGGTATTTGCACCCTTCGACCCTCAGGTAGACCTGTATGTGTACAGTAAAGCATATGGCCTTGGTTACGACTGTGCCGTACCTTATGAGTACAAAGGCTGGCGCGAGGAAGTTATGTCATGGAAAAAAAGCTGTTATCTTCATGCCGGACTTAATGCAGCTCCCATTTTCCGGGTTAAGGGGCCGGATGCAATTAAATTTTTCTCCGATATCAGTGTCAACAGCTATGCAAAATTCCCGATCGGCTCACTGAAGCACTGCATTATGTGTGGTGAAAGCGGAAATATTATGGCTCACGGCGTATTGATGCGCATCGATGAAGAAGAATTCCTGACGTTCTTTTTAGCTCCCTATGCTGCATACAAGCTCTATACCAGTAACAAATACAATATCACCGGCGAATTTGTCAACGATCTCTGCACTCTTCAGCTTGGGGGACCGCGGTCGCTGGAAATATTGGAGACTGCGACAGGTGAATGCTTGCATGACATTAAATTCGCAAAGCATCGCAAGAGCAAGATAAACGACGTTGAGGTGCGAATTGTACGGTTGGGTATGGCAGGAACTCTTGCTTATGAAGTCCATTGCAATCCCGTGGATGCACGCATGATATACAATGCTCTTATGAATGCAGGCGAATCCTTTGGAATCACCAAGCTTGGATTCCTGGCCTATCAGCTGAACCATACGGAAGATGGCTTCCCCCAATCCTTTATGCATTTCCCTTATGCATGGGGCGAAGATCCGGGGCTTCTGCAATTTTTGAAAATGCCAGGATATTCATTCCCTCTTCAGGGCAGCATGGGAGACGACATAACCCTTCGCTACCGCAATCCCATTGAATTGGGATGGGAAAAAGCAGTAAAATTTGATCATGATTTTATCGGACGTGCAGCGCTGGAAAAGGAAGCCGCAAATCCTACCCGGACAATGGTAACTCTTGAATGGAATTCTGAAGACATCATCGACGTATATGCCTCGGAATTCCAGCCTGGCGATCACTACATGCCCATGGGGCCGAACCACTTCGGACAGCTGCATGGCAATATCACCTTTTTTGCCGATAAGGTGTTGAAGGACGGTAAGGTTATCGGCATCAGCTCGGGACGGAATTACAGCTATTATTACCGGAAAATGATATCCCTTTGCTCAATTGATACTGCTTACAGCCAATTGGGCACAGAAGTAACCATCCTCTGGGGAAATCCCGGAACCCGGCAAAAGGAAATCCGTGCTATAGTATCCCGTTTCCCCTATTTGAACGAAAACCGTAATGAGAACGTGGATGTCAATACAATTCCCTGCCAGATCAACAAAAAATAAGAAGCGCGGTTCAATCGAGCAGATGCTAGCTAATGCCGCCCATCTCTCACTCTGCCGTATACCATTTTAAGAATACAAAAACCCTTATATCAATAATAGTTGATATAAGGGTTTTGTATAATGAATGTATTCTATATTAAACATAGTTAATAGTTATGATTCGTCGACATTTGATTGCCTTTGCAGAAATTCTTCCATAAAAACCCGCATGGCTCTGCTGGCTGCTATCATCCATATAACGTTTAGCCCTTTCTAGCTCTCTCTTCGGAGTCTTTTCTGATTTTTTAATAAATCCATTAAGTAGTACAAAAGTATTTTTGCTGAATAGATGTGAGTCACAAGCCTTACCGAACGCCGGCCTGAGCTATGTATTTCGCCCGTCCCTGTATGGACCGCTGCGGTACCGTTTTGATAACGAGCCCTCTTTTCCGCATGTTTGGAAGAGAATAATTAATAAGCGATGCGTTAATAATATACCAAATAAAACCAAATTGAAAGGAAAGGATGAAATAAGATGGCACTTAAAACTCCGCAACAATACCTGGAAAGCCTTAGAGATGGAAGAGTTGTCTATATTGAAGGAAAAAGAGTAGAAGATGTTACTACGCACCCAATTTTGAACATTTGTAATGATTGGGTTGCAATGGATTACGTCCTGAGCAATGATCCGAAATTTCAGGATTTACTTACTGATATTGACAAAGACGGTGATAGAGTTGCTTTTTCTTTACAACCGCAACGCACCAGAGAGGATCTTCTAAGGCTTCGTGAAGTTGTTAAGCTATGGGCCCGCACCACATTTGGCAAGCCCCCAGGGGCAAAATTTGTTGCCAAGGATGGTTTGAACGCACTTACAACAGTAGCTCCGAAAGTTGACAAAAAATATGGCACTCATTATGCCGCAAATATACAAGCCTACCGTAAACACTTACAAAAAAACGATTTGGCATTCGCCATGGCCTTAACTGACGTTAAGGGTGATCGGAGCCTTATTCCTTCACAGCAGAAACAGCATAAAGATTTTTATGTGCGTATCGTGGAAGAAAGAGCGGATGGAATTATCGTCAGCGGCTGCAAGGCTCATATCAGTCAAGCTCCCGCCTGCAACGAAATCTTAGTAGCTCCCTGCCGGGCCATGAAGAAAGATGACAGGGACTATGCAGTTGCTTTTGCTATTCCTGCTAATGCCGAGGGGATAACTATGATCTCCACAGAACCAGAGCTTAATATAGATTTTGATCTTATGGACAAGCCGATTTCTGGCAGCGTTTATATCAACGACGCTATAGTCGCTTTTGAAAATGTATTTATTCCGAATGAACGTATATTCTTAAAAGGAGAATGGGAATTTGCCGGCGAAGTGGCAATTATGTTCGCCAATTTCCATCGTCTGAGCGCCGAGACTTACAAAGCTATAGAACTCGAGCTGTTTACAGGATCCGCAATATTAATGGCTGAGTATAACGGGATTTCCAAAGCACCACATGTTAAAGAATATTTGACACAGCTCGTTATGTTTGCTGAAACTGTAGAGATCCTTGGAAACACTGCTGTTGAGCATTGTATTACAGACGAGGATACCGGATATTCATATCCAAATCCCATGATTGCCAACATCTGCAAATACTATTTTGCTGACAATTGGCATCAGGCAACCAAATATATTCAGGATCTCACGGGCGGAATCATGGTCACCGTACCATCGGCCAAAGATTATATGAACCCTGAAACGCACGATATATTGGATAAATATCTTGGCGGCAAGGACGGCGTCCCAACTGAAAACAGAATTAAGATGATGAAGCTGATAAAGGATCTGACCTCCTGCTACGAAGATGTTCTTACCATTCATGCGGAAGGCTCATTACAAGCCCAAAAAATCTCTATTTCCAGTTTGGCCGATTATGACCGATACAAGGCGGCGGCTATGAGAGCAGCGAGAATCAAGAATGAAAAAGGACATCCTCTATTTGACGGTCTTCCTGCTTTTCCCCAGAAATTTTAGGATGCGCAATGTCACGAGAACTGTCGTCCTGGCTCCGTACTTCTTCGCTAAAGACGTGCATTTAGCACGTCTTCTTAACGCTCGAAGCCGCCAGGTTCGATCCCCTTCCTTACAACAAAAGCAGAAATATGGAAAAACCTATTCTCACGAATAGGTCTTTTCCATATTTGGGTGGAGATGAAGCGTACACCTTCGTACACACAATCCCCAGGAGTGAGTTGTATGAAAGGGATTTCGAGAGAACCTTAAGAATATTCAGTGCACAATACTGCAACTCTCCTAATGAAAGCGCTCCTTCACTTACTACATTTACAATATCATCCACATTCTGCTGACACCCTGGCATCTGCAGGTCATTACCCGCTTTATATTGTAAATAGTACTCTCTTGGAGCTTGATCGGCAAGGCTTGCAAAGAATCTAATAAGTCGTTTTCAGATATCAACAAAATGATTCTTTTCTTTTAACCTACAGTTCTTTGCATTTTGCTATCAATTCTTTTCTTCTGACTAAAAAGATGATAAGCCCAATCAGTATAGGAATAATCATTACCCGATACATAACCGCATATCCATATATTTTATCCCCACCGGTATTCTGCACAAACGTCACAATCGATCCTGCCAGGGTTGGTATTATAAGGATTCCCGTATCCTGCCCTATATAACTCGTATTACTCGCCACACTGCGTCTTTCTTTCGGGACAAGCCGCATGCAAAGAGTTTGCATTGAAGGTTGGCAAATGCCATACCCGAACGCAGAAAACACCCCCGCAAGTATAAACATAGGCAAAGAATGCGAAAAGCCTATAATGAAGAAAGAAAGGGCGAATATGATTATTCCGGGAATCATTATCTTATCCATACCATATTTGTCTGAAATTTTCCCACTGAAAGGACGAGTAAATAAAAGGCAAACTGCATAGGTCGTAAAAAAAAGTCCAATTTCTTTAACTCCGCAAGCCTCTCCGTATATTACTATAAAGGTACCAATACAGGAATATGTCCCTCCCAGAAAAAACATTATGAATGCAGGAACAATCACATCTAGATCGATCATATTGTACAGGGATATTTTGAAGCCTTCTGCACGGTTGGGTTCATCTGTTTCCAGCCTCAGTGAAAGCACAAGAACAACACACATCAGTGCAGCAAGAATAAAAAATGTTTTATTATAGCCAAGATTATTTTGCAATTTCAGACCGACAGTTGGTCCAACCGCAGTAGAAATGGCCTGGGCTAAAGAAAAAACGCCTATTCCCGAAGCCATCTTATCGCTTGGCAAAGTGTTACTGGCCAATGCCAGGGTAATCGGTGCAAGAAAACCCATTCCCATGCCGTGGAGCAAGCGTCCAATAATTATCATTGGTATATTGCCCGCAAATCCATAAATAATGAAAGATAGAAGAATCAAGCCAATAGTTGCCGCCAGTAATCGATTTTTCCTGAAATAGCTTGTTGCCGGGCCGACGATCGGACGAACGCCAAGAGCTGTTACCGCAAAGATGCCAGACACCATCCCAACAATTGTGGCGGTTGCCCCTAAATGTTCTACATATTTCGGAAGCAGGGTATTCATCATAAACTGTCCCATACTCAAAATAACATTCATCGTAAATATGTTTATAAATTTTTTGTTCCAAATTTTTTGACTAACATTGGATAAAGCATGGTTTTTATTCATTACACACATTTTCATTATTCCCCATACATATGTTTGACCGGAACTCTTTCATTATCATCGATTAAGCGTTCCAACGCTTGACATAGAGCCATATATTCCTCTAAAATATAGCGAAGAATAATCCTGTGATAATAGAATTATTCTTCGCTTCGCTATTCTCGAAATTGTTATTTAAATATACTCTGAATCGTACGAATGAATTCTGAATATATTCAAATTACTGCTGATGAATTAGGGTTATCTGTCCAACCAGGTGTTATCACCAAGAGTGATATTGCTGGAATCCCCATTGATAAAGAAGCCGTCATTCTTAACGTCCTTGCTCAAGACAACTATCTGCGGGTTGACCCAAAGTGGAATGATGGTTTCATCTTCATACAGAATCTTGGTAATCTGCTGGCAAATCTTATTGGTCTCATTCTGATCCATGGTTGCTTTTGCCTTCTTCAGCAGTTCATCGCATTCTGCGGGAGTCTTGATAAAGTTGAAATGAGCGGGCTTGGCCTTCCAATAGAAGTCCATGGTGAAGAGAGGATTGGCGTTCCAGACCAGGTTCATCTGGGAAGCAGTACCGGCATTAATTTTGCCAGCAGCTCTAATAGCGTTATAAGCGGCCGAGTTTCCGTAAGTAATGTTGAGAGTGATACCAGACTGAGCCAAACTTGCCTGAATAGCAGCTACGCCATCTTTCCAGTAAGATTCAAGGAACCAACAGTCAATTGTTAAACCGTTTGCATATCCGGCTTCTGCCAGCAGTTTCTTTGCCTTCTCAGGATTATAGATTCTGGCCTCGCACTCCTTGTTATATGCCGCAGAGCTGCTGGGAACTACCTGGTAAATCGGCTCATACTCGCCGAAGCCGGGGCCTTCGCAGATGGCTTTCTTATCTATTGCGTATTCGATGGCTTCTCTTACCCTCACGTCAGCCAGAGCCGGGTTATTCACAGTATCAAAGCATATTGCCTGAAGAGTACCCGGGGCAGACTTTATAATGGCACCCTCAGCTTTCAAAGTAGAGGCGACGCTTGCTGAAACGCCAAAAATACCATCTGCCTGACCGGACTTAAAGGTGAGCTGCTGCGTCATGCCGTCGTTTATGACGAGCCAGGTGATGCTGTCCAGATACGGCAGACCTTCGTTCCAGTAGTTGGGATTCTTGACCAGCTTCACATACGTGTCTTTTTCTATGCTGTCAAATTTGAAAGGACCAGTGCCTACTGGGTGAGTGATCATCCAATCCACTCCATTAGCTTTAAACGCGGTGGGAGAGTACATAAAACACTCATAAGCGGATGCGAGCTGGTAAAGGATCATGTTGTTGTATGCTTCAAGATTAATCTTAACGTTAAAATTATCAATCACGTCAACCGATGAAATGCCGGCCAGGAGCGTGGACTGGGGCGGAATTAGTGCATCAATGTTAAACTTGACAGCTTCCGCGTTGAAATCTGTCCCATCATGGAACTTGACACCTTCTCTTAATTTAAAAGTTAAGGTTTTACCATCTTCAGAAAACTTCCAGCTGGTAGCCAATGCAGGCTGATATTCTCCTTTATCATCAACAGCCAGCAGACGATCGAACAGCGCATCAACAGTATCTCTGTCACCACCGGCGCACTTGGGAGGATAACCGAAGGAAACGGGGGACTTTTTGACGATGATTTTCAATTCTCCACCTTTCTTAGCCGTTACGGTCGCAGCTGCGCTCCCTTGTGGCTGAGAGGTGGCGGCCGTACTTGCTGTTACAGCAGCCTCCGCACTAACAGTCGATGCGGCAGCCACACCGGTATTCTTGGTGGCGGCAGTGGAACAACCACTAATAACGCTAAGGATCATGCCCAATGAGAGAAATAGAATCAGTACCTTTTTCATTCTTTTTAACCCCTTTCATATAATTGATATCTAATTAGGTCTATTCGACTAACCAAACTTTGTTTATACATAACCATAGCGGCTTTCTCGCCGGCATAAGTATCAGATGTCAACCTGGATTATCAAAGGCACCATGCTATTTAGACTATATATTTCACCAGCATGCTCTATTGTTAATAGTTTAGCATCTTAAACTTGTCTTAACATCGTCATAGGGCACATACATGCCGTCCGCGCACAGCCTTGTTTTGTGCATCTGCACATGAAAACGACGGCGACAAGAGTAAAAATCTTTCGCTGATACTGTTCAGTCTGCAGTCACACCCTTATAACGATAGGACACGACGCCTAAGTCTTCTATTCTTTTATAACAGGTGATGTTGGGAATATCACGGCTATTGCCCCAGGTAACCTCCTTGAAGTCGCAGGCAGTCGGATTGGACAAAACTGCATCCACTGTTGTCAGCAGCCGATTCATGACATCTGGCTTCAAATCGATCATATAATGGGCCGGGAAAACAGAGTCATATTCATCCATTCTCTCCACGATTCCGGCAAGCCGTTCACGGTAGGCGCCGAGCAGGGTTGTCTCACCGTACGGGCCGCCTTTATAGCTGTCAACGCCGCCCAAGATATTTATGCTGCTGCATATGCCGTCGCCGCTGTATAGGATGCGTGACTTTTTATCAATTAGCATCGCATGTCCGGCAGCATGTCCGCCGGTGTATATAAGCTCCACCTCATAATTATCTCCCAGGTTGAATATATGACCGTCCGGTACGCCTGTTATCTCATATTTTTTGAATTCAGGAAGTGCACTGCGTTCAAAATCCAGCCATATGTTCTTCCCCAGAGGATCGAACAGGTAATCCCACATGTGTTTGTGTTGGTTCGTCAGATAAGGAACGCAGTATTCATGACAGTAAACTCTGTTAAACCGGCAGTTGCCGTAAGCGTGATCAAAGTGGTCGTGAGTATTTACGACAATAAGCTCCATGCCGCCTGTCAGCTCATCACACAATCCTTTGAGGTCACCGAGGCCGAAGCCTGTATCAATGAGCAAGGCCTTTTCAGGGCCAATGATAAGGTATTGCCAAATATCGCCCAACCCGTCACAGTTTTCAGAATATATGCAGTACATATTATCTCTGAATTTGTAGACCTCAGCATAAGGATTCTTGTCATATACTTTACGGGAGGAGTCTGTCTCCATCAGATTCCTGAGCCAGAACCAGCTCTTCTCGTTTATCCAGCGCGCCCAGTGCAGACGCTTTGATTTCATCAATGTGGGAAGAAGCTCAAGCTGGTACGTATGTGTGTTATCCATAATAATCCTCCGTTTTTCGCAGCGCAGCATACGACGTTACTTTTGTTGAGGTTAATCCAGGATTCAAGACCAAAAGCAAGCCTTCTTTATTCGTTATCAAATCAGAGACCTGCCAAGTTCAAGGGCCTTCAGGTTCATATCAATGAACGCGGGCTTCACATTCTCCCGAATAATCTTTTCCCAGTCGATGTTCTCAAGATGCATGTACCTGATAATCGCACCCAGCAGGATAACGTTGGTCACCTTGCTGTTGCCGATCTTTGCAGCTTCGGCAGGACCATCCACCACGATTAAGGTTTTTGATACCTTTTTAAGCTCATCGAGAATATCTTCGGGATAGTTCATGCGGCCTGTAAAGACGGGAAGTCCTGCTATTCGTTCCTTGTTGACAATAATAGCTCCCCCCGGCTTCACATAGTCCGCCCAACGTATGGCTTCCATCTCTTCAAATGAGACGAGTATGTCCGCTTCACCTTTTCCGATGACCGGAGAGTTCACCTTTCCTTCCTCATTGTACCGTACATCTGAGGATACAGAACCGCCGCGCTGGCTCATTCCGTGGATTTCGTTCATTTTCACATCATATCCGGATTCCATCAGGCCCAAGGTAAAAAGCTTGCTTGCAGTTATAGTGCCCTGTCCGCCGACGCCCACCAAAAGAATGCTTTTCGTCATCTTCATCACTCCTTTACTATGGCATTTTTCGGACAGACCTGGGAACAAACGGAACACCCCACACAGTCATTTCCGATTTGAGCCTTCTTTGCTGCAGATCCGAAGGTGATAGCCGGGCAGCCCACTTTCAGGCATGCCTTGCATCCGATGCACCTGGCGGTATCCACACTATATTTATCCTTGAACATCCCAGGAAATTCAACCTTGTCCTGGGCGGTGAATTTCTTCAGTGCACAAGGCCATCGAGTGATAATGACAGATGATTCGTTCCTTTCCAGCGCCTCCTTCACTGCTACGGTTACCTCGGCGATGTTGTTGGGGTTGACCGTTACCACATCCTGTATGCCGATGGCACGGCAGAGTGCGGGAATATCAACTTCCACAGTGGAATCGCCCTGGGCTGTGAAACCGGTACACGGGTTTTCCTGATGGCCGGTCATAGCAGTAATACGGTTGTCCAGAATGATGTTTACAGTGTTGCTGTTGTTATAAGAAACATCGATTAAAGACTGGATGCCCGTATGAAGGAAGGTGGAATCGCCCAGCACGGAGATGACCCGGGTAGTGCCGCCCTTCTTTTTCATGGCCTTTTGGAAGCCATGGCCAAGGCTGAAGCTGGAACCCATGCAGATGCCGGCGTCACCGATATAGAATGGCTCGCCCAGGCTGAGGGAATAACAGCCGATATCGGAGGAGACCATTACGTCCTTGAACCTGGTCAGTGCATAAAACAGGCCTCTGTGAGGACAGCCCGCGCAAAACGTAGGTGGTCGTGGCAGAATCTTGCTGCGGTCGATTTCTGCTGCAACAGGCTTTTGACCCAGCAGCTTCTCCCTCAGCAGTTCGGGCAACATCTCGCCGTGATTCGGCAGGAGATCCTTGCCGTGGCACTTGATGCCAGCCAACCGGACCTCGTTCTCGATAACAGGGTCAGTCTCTTCTATGACGTAAACCTTATCTACCTTGGTAGCAAAGGCGCTGATCTTTTCCATAGGCAGCGGATTGGTGAAGCCCACCTTGAAATAGGAGGCGTTGTCACCAAATACTTCCTTAGCAAAGTAGTAACTACAGCCTGAGCAAATAATGCCGATTTTTGTATCATGCATCTCCTCACGGTTGAAAGGGGTGGTCCCGGAATACTCCTTAAGGCCCTCGATCTTATCAAAAGTGTGGCGGAGCAGCTTCGGGGAGTTGGCCGGAACGGGAACATACTTGCAGGAGTCCTTCACATACTCCCGCAGCTCAACTTCCATGCGGTCCTCCAGCTCCACGATGGTCTTGGCATGGCAGACGCGTGTGGTGAGACGTATGACAACCGCTGTGTCCGCCATTTCACTGATGCGGAAAGCTTCTTTTACCATATCCTTCGCTTCCTGGCTGTCAGACGGTTCGAAGAAGGGGTATCTGGCATGCTTGAAGAAGGTACGGTTGTCCTGGGCGGTCTGCCCGCTGGACTGCTGACCTGGCTCGTCTGCTACGGCGACAACCATGCCGGCGTTGCAGCCGGTGTACGAAAAGCACATCCAAGGGTCAGCAGAGGCATTCACCCCCACATTCTTCATGGCTGCAAAGCTTCGCAATCCAGCCATGGAGGCGCCCAATACGCTCTCCAGTGCCACCTTCTCGTTGGGAGCCCATTCAGCTATGATATCATTTTTGTCGAAGGACGCTAAGGTTTCAAGTATCTCAGTGCCCGGAGTTCCGGGATAAGCCGCAGAATAACCTGCACCCGCTTCCCATACTCCCCGCGCCACTGCTTCATTGCCAGTCATTAATTGCTTCATGTATATTCATCGTCCTAACATTCCATATTTTTGGAAAGTACCCAATCAGGAGTTATTGCTTGTTCGGAAGTTTCATAAAAGTTTCGAGAGCAAAATAAGTTTCAATATTTCTCGAGAAAACTTCATATACATATGTTTTCAGAAGGCGTTCAAGCACCTTTTTTTCATCTTCGCCCGACTTCTCAAGAGCCAACTGAAATCTCCCGGCCAGATCATCATTCATTTCAAATTGCATAACATATTCCTCCTAAAGTTTTTCTGCAATAAGCCTCTGCATGTTAAGGGCATATCAGAAGCTTCTTGGCCAGAAGCCAAGTCCCGGCCTGTCTGGATACTTCGCGCCGATTTCCTTTATCCTGGGGCTGTCAAGGGCTGTCATGTGACCACGGTCGTGGACGAGCGTATCTCCTACCTTCCATGTAGCATTACGCAGGTCACCTGTGATATGAACCCAATAGGGATACTCTTTCCTTGGCCATGGAGCACCGATATGTATGTGTATGCAGCAGGACTCCGAATGATCGACAACTCGTTGAACGAGCGGATGGCTGCACTGCTGCGGGGCTACTATTGCGCAGGGATGTACTCCGCAATGGATTTCCCCCATGTTATAGGCATCCTGTCCGAGGACAGACTCCATCTCTTTTATAAACCGTTTTAGGGCATCAGCCTCATACTTGCCTTCGATCTTCGTGATCTTGCCATCCTTGATCGTCAGGACGATGGGATCCTTGAACACCGGGGGGATGCCGATATAGCGGCTCCACCAGCTGAGCATCCGGTCAAATACGACAACACCGTTGGTATTACCAACGTTGATAGGTGGGAAGACCCACTCGGGGAAAGGACGATATCCAGCCCCGTCGGCGCGATACCGGGTGTAGGTGGGGAATCTGGGATGGCTGGGCGGCAGGATCGTACCTTCTATATGGGTGCCGTTATCATCTTCAATAAGATAGGGCATTCCACCTGAAGCGAAAGCCTTGGCAGCCTCGTAGCGGATCTCCGTAACCAGTTCATAGGGCGTCTGGACCCATGGGCTGTTCAGCAGTCCGACAGTGGTCGCGTAATTTCTGCAGAGAGTAACGCCGTATTCGGTGGCGGTCTCCTGGATAATTTTAAGCTCCTCGATGGTCAGATCAAAAGAATTGCTGATGAAGACGTCGCACGCCCTCTCGGCAGCCAAAAACACAGGTGGAACGCGCCATTTGTGAATCTTAGCAGGCTCGTCGAACCAGATCACCGTGGGGTTGGCTCCACGGGCCTGTATCGCCGCCTGGATCCACGCCACAGACTGTGTGTCCACCAAATTGTCTCCGCCCTGCAGTCCGTCGAAGTGGGAAGCTATAACAACTTCCTGACCCGCCTTAACCTGACAACAATTGTCCAAAAGGTCGGCGATCGCCATTGAGGCACCTTTGGTAATTCCCATTGAATCCATAATAACCCCCTAATTTAATTCGCTATCTTAAGATTTGGCTAATCTTATACAAACATCGTTAATCTTCTGATAAGCCATAGCTCCCATAACAACTGCCAATAAGTCTTTTCTTTTATTCGCTTTATCTAAATCCGAATCTATTATTTCTCCAGTATTCCCGGGTAATATTTGAATATATAGTATATTATCTGAAACTATAATTGAGATAGAAGGATCAGATATAGCTGGTTTCTTCTTGCCGAATGATGAAGCAAGTGAATCCCCTGCTCTTAAAATTCCACCTAGTAGCCTGGCTTTAAGCAAAGAGTTCCAATCTATTTTCAACTCTTGTCTTAATTCCCAGGCATTCCCTTTATGCCAAAGCAGGCAGTATTCAACTATGGCCTTTTCGGAATCAGTAAGCATCCCATTACAATCATCCATATCTAATCTTTTCTGACACCATTTGAAACTTTTTACATTATGATCATCGTCAATGAGTAATTTTACTCCAAGTTCTCCATCTGAAACATTTACCCCAACATCATGCAAATAACAGGCTGCAGTTAAAAGTTCCAAATCTCTGTTATTATCTTCAATCAAGTTATCTTTGACAAGAGAAGTGTATATATCTATTGAAGAGCGAAGCACACTATGAATATGGGATTCTTCCCGTCCATATTGTTTTTCTTCAGCGATTAATCTAATTCTGTCCGTGAAGTCACTACTCAGCATCTCTTTTCACTCCTTAACCATTTGTTATAATCTGCCACACGAGTTATTCATCTACACCCCAAACTGAACTGGCAGTTTTGCCAAAAATCCACTCCTTATCTTCCTGTGTGAAATAGGGTACACATTCCATGGGGAATCGCAGAACATTGGCATAACCCTCTCGACCGGCACAAGGCGGGAAATCACTTCCCCACATCATATGGTGCGAACCAAAAGTGTCGTATACCATCTTTAAAATCTTCGGAGCCCCATCAAAAGCTGGAACTCGGAATGGAAATGGTCTTGGCATTAATTCTCCGAAGCCCGGAATTTTGATATATACATTTTGATATTTAGCCAGCGCTAAAACTTTGTCTAACAACTGTACTTGTGGTTTAGGAAAAGCTATTGTTTTAGCGGCCCCCCCCAAATGTTCAAGTACTATTTTGAGATTGGGTACACTTTTTACCATCTCGCTAAAACCAGGCTCAGCAAACATTTCCACCGAACCATGGCAACTGACAGCTAATCCAATTTCTTCAGCTTTACGCCAAAGAGCATAAGGATCTGCTCCGGGAAAAGGTTCATAAGGTCTTAGTCTGACACCAACAGCCCCTTCTTTCGCCAATTTTTCTAATTGATTAAGCGCATTTGGATCATTATTATCAACCTGGACAGCTACTTTGAAACTGTCAGGATATTTCTTCATACAATCCATCATATAGCTATTATCAAAATTTCCGGCATAAGGTATTAAAAGTGCTTTTTGAACATCATTTGTTTTCATTTGGTAGATAAGTGTTTCTATCGGCTCAAACCAATCTTTGCTGGCATGAATATGGCTGTCAAAAATGAACATTGAATATCTCCTCCTGCACAATATACTACTGTCGCGATTAATTATTATGACTATTTTGTCAATTTATGTCATGTTTGGGCTTCGGGAGGGCATCGAGTACCTCCTCAATAGTCTTGGGCGTTACGCCGTTGAACTTCTTGTCAAGGCCGAGGCTTGCATTATAGAAATATTTCGCGGCGATAGCCCTGCTCATAGTGGTGTCGATGCCCAGCTCGTCGAGAAGCTTCAGGGAGCTTATGGTCTCTTCGCCGTGCCGGTAGGCATGATTTGGGTTGGTGGTAATCATCTCATACAGCTTGTTTTCAAAGTTCGTTTCGCGGAAGGTCTTGTAGATCTCTGCAAGGAAGCTGTCCTGTATGCCGAGACAGCTTGCCGCATGGACGCTTTCCATGGCCAGAGCCTCGATTCCCTTCATGATGATGCCGCGGATGATTTTAATGCCGGAGGCGGCACCGAAGGTCTTGTCTACAAAGGTGACGTTCATGCCGTACTTGTTGAGCTTATCAGCGACCTCCTGCCCGCGTGCTCCGGAAACGTAAACGGACGTCCTGTGCTTTTTCGCGGCAACAGAAGCGTGCATGATCGCTCCGTCAACAACGTCGATGCCGGCCAGCAAGTCGCGGATCTTGCCTTTGACGATGGGATCTGATGAGTTGAGCTCAAGGTAGATCTGTCCAGGTTTAAGGTGCTCTTTAACAGATTCCGCCGTCTGGACTGTAAGGTGCTCCTGCGTCGCCGCAATGACGATTGCGGCTCCTTCAGCGGCCTCTCCCGCGTTTGCCGTGAGCTTCACTCCGGCATTTTTCACAGCGTCGAAACGCCACATTTCCTCTGGTTTTTCCATAAGCAGGTCATAGCCGGCCACCTCGGCTCCCCCGACGGCAAGCCCTGTGGAAAATACAGTTCCGGCTTCTCCCATTCCAATAAACGCAATTTTCATCTTTCCATCCTCCGTGCTTCATTTGTTTCCGGCAGCCCCGATCATCCAGCCCGCTATCACCTGTAACAATCAACCGGTCGTAACGTCTCCGGGCTCATATACCATTAACACGGATACAAGAAACCTCATGGCCATTACCGAGACTTTTAAGTTGAGGGGCAATTTTACTGCATTCCGGTAAAGCTTCAGAACAGCGTGGGTGAAAGGGACATCCGGTGGGCGGGTTTAGAGGACTGGGAACCTCCCCTGAGAGCAGAAAACGTTCCCGCTTCTCCTCAATGAATGGATCCGCGATAGGCACAGCTGCTAACAATGCTTTAGTATAGGGATGAAGCGGATTGCTGTAAAGTGATGCTGAATCCGTTATCTCTACTATGTGTCCCAGGTACATTACTGCCACTCGATCGCTTATATGCTTGACAACTGATAAATCATGGGCAATAAAAATATATGTCAACCCTTCCACTTGTTCCTGCATCTCTTGTAGTAAATTAATGATTTGCGCCTGAATGGACACATCCAGTGCGGATATGGCTTCATCACAGATGATTAACGATGGTTCACATGCCAAAGCCCGAGCAATTCCAATGCGTTGTCTCTGTCCTCCACTGAATTCATGGGGAAACCGCCCTGCCATGCTGGGATCTAAACCAACCCGACGGAATAAACTTTCAATTCTTTCGTTATACTCTGACTTGTTCTTAACCATTCCATGTATTAATAACGGTTCACCGACAATACTCCCTGCGGTTTTTCGTGGATCAAGCGAACTATAAGGGTCTTGAAAGATAATCGACATCTTTCGTCGTAATAACCTCATTTTATTTGGCGGGAGCTTCAAAATATTTTCATTTTCAAAAAACACCTCGCCGGACGTAGGTTCAAAAAGTCTTAAAATGCCTTTCCCTACTGATGTTTTACCACAGCCACTCTCACCAACCAGTCCCAGGGTCTCTCCAACACGAACATTAAAACTGACATCATCCACTGCCTTTACTTCCGCTACTTTTTTACGCATCAGTCCACGTACGACTGGAAAATACAACTTAAGATGCTTTACATCCAGTAAGATATTATCTTGACTCGATTCCATTGATTTTACCCTCCATATCCACAAAACAGGCTGCTTCATGCTGATCATGAATCTTAGTTAATTTCGGCCATGGTTCCTTTTCACAACGATCTGTACGATACGGACATCTGGGCAAAAACGCACATGTTTCGGGCAAATTCACCAGATTTGGTGTAAAACCTTCTATGGGAACCAGTTTCTGATTATTGGAGTCATCCAATCGTGGTATGCACCTTAATAAACCTATAGTATAGGGGTGACTTGGGTGGGCAAAAATATCCTTGGTGGTCCCAGACTCAACTACTCTTCCGGCATACATAACATATATCCTCTGCGCATAGCGTGCGACTATACCCAGGTTATGTGTAACCAATACCATTGAAGTATTGAAACGCCCTACCATATCTTTCATCAGTTCAAGCAAAACGGCTTGGGTTGTTACATCCAAAGCTGTGGTAGGTTCGTCCGCTATAATCAATTTAGGATTACAGGCAAGCCCCATGGCAATCATCACTCTCTGGCGCATACCGCCGCTAAACTGATGTGGATAATCATCAACTCGACCTTCTGCTGCTGGAATTCCTACCATTTTTAGCAACTCTATAGCTCTTTTTCTTGCCTCATCCTTGCTTAATCCAAGGTGAAGCCGCATTGTCTCAGAAAGTTGTTGGTTAACTGTCATTACCGGATTTAGAGAAGTCATGGGCTCCTGAAATATTATTGAAATTTTGCCTCCGCGTATATCCCTCATTTCAGGACCATTTGCAGGATATTTGAGTAAATCTTTTCCTTCAAATAAGATTTCCCCATTAACAATTTTCCCAGGTGCAAATACTAATTGCAATACAGATAATTGGCTGACTGATTTGCCGCAGCCACTTTCTCCAACTACGCCGACGATCTCATGTTCATTGATATGATAAGAAACGCCGTCAACTGCCTTGACAAGTCCGCCTTCAGTATCGAATTGCGTCTTTAAATTTTTTACTTCCAACAGGACAGCCATATTGTCTCCCTCAACGCATCTTTAATTTTTTATAACTTACAAAGTATTTCTTAATTTTGGATCAAGTGCATCTCTTAAACCATCACCAACCATGTTGAATGAGAATACTACCAACATGAGTGCTAACCCTGGAATGATAGATAGAATTGGAGCCCGCAATAATTGCTGGTATCCTTCACTGACCATAGAGCCCCAAGCGGCTGTAGGAGGTGTTATACCGACGCCAAGGAAACTGAGACTGGCTTCAGACAGAATAGCATGCCCTACCTGCATTGTCAGCAACACGATTAGAGGAGGAAAGCAATTCGGTAAAATATGGCTTAACATAGTGCGCATATTTTTAGCACCGAAAGCCTTCGATGCCAAAATATAGTCATTCTGTTTCACAACCATGACCTGACTGCACATCAACCTCGCATAGGAAGGTATCAATGATATTCCTATGGAAATAATCACATTTCTCATGCCCCCTTTCAAGAGAGCGGAAATAGTGACAGCCAGCAGTATTGTCGGCACAGACATGATAGCATCCATAATTCGCATAATGATAGTATCAACAATACCTCCATAGAATCCAGCGATTAATCCAAGCACCATGCCAATCACCGCTGCGAGTCCCACTGCTACAAGACCTACGACAAGTGATGTTTGAGAACCATAGATTACACGGGTCAAAACATCCCTGCCAAGAGTATCTGTTCCAAATAAGTGACTACCTGAAATTGGGGTAAGAATATCTGTCATGTTTGCCTCATAGGGATCATATGGTGCTAACAGAGGAGCTAAAAGAGCGACTAGAAAAAAGAGGATTAAAACGACCATGCCAAAAGTAACGAGCTTGCGTCCCAACAAAACCCTGAATATGCGTTTTATCTCTTTTTTAACAGGTGATTCTTTCAGCAACTTTTCTTTATGTGTTGCATTTTTTATAGTCATTATTTTCATCTCTCTCTATTCGTAACGTATTCTAGGATCAATCCAGCCATAAGAGATATCAACCAGTAAACTGGATAATACAACAACTGTCGCTACTACCAATATCACGCCTTGAACAATTGGATAATCTGCACTTAAAAGCGCATCTACCGAGAGTCTTCCCATCCCGGGAATATTAAAAATCTTTTCAATAAGCACCGCGCCACCAAATATCTGGCGGATGTTTATACCAATTAATGTGATGACTGGAATAATGCCATTTTTGACGGTATGCCTCAAGATTACATTTTTCTCGGTCAAACCCTTGGACCATGCGGTTCTGATATAATCCTGACGGATAACTTCCAGCATGGAAGAGCGGGTTTGGCGGGCTATGGCTGCCATTGGATACAACATTAAACACACGACCGGCAAAATTATATGCCGGATGCTCTGTCCCAGATTATCCAACGGCGATACGAAGCCTTGGATAGGAAGCCATCCAAGATTAAGCCCGAATAACAATACCAGTAAAATTCCTATCCAGAAAGTAGGCGCCGTAACACCAAAGTTAGCAATAAAAGTTGCTACTGTGTCAATCCATTTACCACGTCTGACAGCTGCAATAATTCCTAGAGGAATTCCCAGAATAATACTGATTACAAAAGCGAAAGCACCCATAAAAAGAGTTCTGGGCAAAGCTCTGCCGATTTCATCAAGAACCGGCGTTTGATAAATAATAGACTTGCCTAAATCACCCTGGGCAATACCAGCTATCCATTTGACATATTGGACTATGACGGGCTGATCCAGCCCAAACTGATGTCGTACTTGTGCGATTTCTTCCGGAGTAATACCCTTTAGTGATTCGCTACCGATGTAGGCCAGCACTGGGTCACCAGGCAAGGCGCGCATCACGAAAAATATTAAGATGGTTACCAGCAATACTAAGATAAAAGATTGTATTAATCTGCGTATGATATAAGTGCCCATATAACTTCCCCCTTATAGTCGTCCGGATTTCTGGATCAGGTTCCTTATATCTGATGAGGGATGTGCCAACTGAGGTGGAGGGAGAGATACGTTGTGCATGGTTCCAACTGTCTCTCCCCCAGCCACGGCTTCGCCATGCCAGCCCCCTCGTCTGAGGGGGCTTTTCAGGGTTCTTTTGCAAGATTCACATGCTAATTACGTCTATTTGTCTAACCAGGTTGATGTACCAAATTTAATGTTGTTGGAATCACCATTTACAAAGAACCCATCATCCTTGACAGCTTTATTCATGACAACGATTCTCGGATTAACCCATAAAGGTATTATGGTTTCATCATCATATAATATCTTCGATATTTGTTGAGTAATCTTATTGACCTCATCCTGATTTTTAGCTGATTTGGCCTGTTTAATCAAAGGATCACATTCTGCAGGAGTTTTGATATATTTGAAATTGTCAGGATTGGCTTTCCAATAAAAATCCATGGCAAAAAGGCTATTGGAAAAGACATTCATGGTCATCTGTGAGGCTGTACCGAGTTTGATTTTGCCAGCAATTCTAATATCGTTATAAGCAGCCTGGTTTCCAAAATTCATGTTGAGAGTGATTCCGGCTTTAGCCAAATAAGCTTGGACAGCAGTTATGCCATCTCTCCAGTAAGTGTCAAGGAAAAAACAATCAATTGTCAAACCGTTTGCATAACCGGCTTCTGCCAGCAGTTGCTTTGCTTTCTCAAGATTATATGTTCTATCTTCACAATTAGGGTTATAGCTCGGTGAATTAGAGGGAACCACTTGGTAAGCCGGCTCATATAAACCTAGACCAGTACCGCTGCAAATTGCTTTTTTATCAATCGCGTATTCGATAGCCTGTCTCACCCTCGGATCACTTAAAGCCGGATTATTTTTTGAATCAAAGGTTAAGGCATAAACTGCGCCTGGAGCCTTCTTAATGATGGCGCCTTCATCTTTTAATGTTGATACCACTGACGTACCTACATCAAAAATGGCATCGGCGTCCCCAGCCTTATATGAAAGCGCTTGAGTCATCCCATCGGTTATTATTAACCAGGTTATGCTATCAAGATTAGGTAACCCTTTTTGCCAATAGTCAGGATTTTTGACTAATTTTAATGACGTGTCTTTTTCATAGCTGTCAAACTTGAAGGGACCAGTGCCTATTGGGTGAGTGTTCGCCCAATCCTTGTCATGCTCTTTGACTGCTGTAGGTGAGTAAATATAGCATTCATAAGCTGACGCTATTTGGTAGAGAATCAAGTTATTGTATTCAGAAAGATTGAATTTAACTGTATATGTATCAACCGCTTCAACCGATGAAACGCCCATTATGATTGTGGATTGGGGCGGAATCAGTGACTCAAAGACAAGTTTGACCGCTTCCGCGTTGAAATCCGTACCATCATGGAACTTGATGCCTTCTCTTAATTTGAAAGTTAAGGTTTTACCATCTTCAGAATAATTCCAGCTGGCAGCTAATTCCGGTTTATACTCTCCCTTATCGTCAATACAAAGCAGACGTTCGAAAACAGGGGGAATAGTATCCCTGTCTCCACCTGCGACATTAGGAGGATAACCAAATTTAACTGGGGGCCTGCGAACAATAATGTTTAGATTTCCACCTTTCTTAGCTGTGACGGTTGTTTCCGATCCGGTGGTGTCGGCCGTGCCGGCTGTTGCAGTAGCTTCCGCGCTTACCGTCGATGTGGTAGCTGCACCGGTGCCCTTGGTATCGGCAGTGGAACCACAGCCGGTAACAACGCTAAGGATCATGACCAGTGCGAGAAAAACAATTAATACTCTTTTCATTCTTTTTAACCCCTTTCTTCTAATTAAGCTAAATAATGTCTATCAGTATAATGTCTATTTCGTCTGACCAAATTAAGGTTTATATCAGCCCAGCATCAACCAGAGCCTTTCTAATGACTGCCAACTGTTCTTCAGTAGGCGGTAATCCAGGTCTCCTCAATGGACCTACAGACTTTCCTAACATAGCCATGGCAGCTTTCTCGCCGGCATAAGTATGAAGATATCCACCTGGATTATTAAAGGCACGATGCAATTTTGCTATTTTATCATACCAGAGGTCAGCATTCTGCCAATCTCCACTTTGCAATGCTTTCCAGAGTTCCAAAACCCATTTATGCATATAGTTGGATTGGGCACAAAAAGATGATTTTATTCCCAGACCACGTAGAGAGTACATATTCAGAACCGAACCTGTAACCATTTTAAAGTGTTTATTTTCACGAGTCAGACTATATAATTCACTGGCCTGCTCCAGATTAAATATTCTGGTCATCTTCACGCCAACTATATTTGGAATCTCAGCAAGACGAGCAGCTAAATATGGATTGGTGGGATTATCAATATTAAAATTAGGATAGAAAATGATAGGAGTTTCGGGAAATTTATCAGCTATGGCTTTGACATATCGATATGCTGCTTCCTGGGAATACTTCACTTTATACGGAGGATGCAAGATAACGCCATCTGCTCCAGCTTTGATCGCATATTCAAAATAAGGTATAGTTTTTTCAAAGCTTTCCGCCCCAAGGAAAGACCACGATTTCAAGTTATTTCTACTGCAGACATCTACCATGACATCTGTCCACTGCTTCCATTCTTCAAAGTCAAGTTCACACATTTCACTATGGTTGGCAGGGCCATGCAAGCCGGAAGAGCCCTCAACAACACTTTCCAGCCGCTCTCTCAAAACCTTGGTGTCCAGTTTGTAGTCAGCTGTGAACGGAGTATACGAGCCAGGAATTAAACCTTCAGGTAATAACATATGAAAACCCCTTTACTTTTTTTGCTGTTCTTGGTGATAAAAGAAAAACAGTTGATCTTTATTTTATATATTATCGAATGCTGTTCAAATAATCCAATTGTTATGTTTAATATAACTATAAGCAATCGTTATAGTTCCTTATGGATATGAATTTCGGCCTTCTGTAGTAGCTCCAATTGTTTCAGTATCAACTCTGTAAAGGTAAGTAATACACAAATACCCTCCGCCGTTCGGTGGAGGGTAAATATAATATGTGCTTATAGATATATAATATATGTTTATTTAAAAAGCCTGAAAAGAAGTGATATAATGCAATTGTTATAAAAATGGCTTCGTATATCACTCGCCTATCGGCTGATGTAGTGCGTCCATGCGGCCGCCTGTCTGGACGTACAGACTGCTTCCGCAAGAAGATTTTCAGGACCTTCCGTAAGAAACCCCGATTTGACAACACTATTAGCAAGATGATACCGACCAAAATAAAAGAAGGGATGTCGAGAATATGGACGCGATTGTATACAAAGACCGGATGTGGCCTATCAACGGGGCGTCGAAGGCGAAACGTATCGCTTGGAGCAGACCCTGGAATCAGATGAGCTGGTCTTATATGAAAATGCTGCGAGAGACCAACAGAACCATGCGGGTCTATGGCGTGAACCCTTATGTGGAGGTCTATCAATTCCGTGAAAACGTGTACGGGTTGTTCAGCCCCAACTGCGATGGCATGGCCGACGTATGGCAGTATCTTGTAATCGGCCCCGAAAAGGCCATGCTGATAGACACCGGCTACGGCCTCGGAGATACTCCGGCCATCTGCGATGAACTCTCGGGCGGCAAGCCGCTGTTAGTGCTGTGTACCCATGACGGACCCGACCACTGCTTAGGCAACGTTCGTTACGACAAGGTCTTCTGTTTTGAGGAAGAGGTGGAACCAATCAGGGCCAAGTGTGTCCCCGGTTGTTTCGACTACCTGTTCGATGCGGAAGGAAACAACATATGGCTGCAGTTCGACCGGGAGGATTTACCGCAGCACCGTAATTACGAGCTCGTGGGAGTTCCTAATCACACTGTCTTCAACCTCGGCGGCGACCATAACGTGGAGCTTGTCTGGACCGGAGGCCACTCAGGCGGCCATTCGATGTTTCTTGACAAAAAGCTGCGCCTTCTTTTTGCCGGCGACGTCGTGTGCAGCGACGGCGCGATATGTGGCCTTGGCGGACGGCCGGGCTTTGCCGGCTCGAAATACCGCAATATCGAGACCTGCCGGAATCAGCTCACCTTGCTCTGCAAACGTCTGGACGAGTTTGACTTCATTTTTCCGGGGCATTTTATGGTGGACATTGAGAACAACCTGCTTCCGAACATTATCGAGGCGCTAAACGCCATCGTGGCCGACCCGGACAGCTACGACTTCGATGGCGGGAACGGCAGGTATCAGAAGCAGGTACGGGGCTTTGGCACGATTATCTATACAATGAACGGAGTCTATTTTCCCGGTTGAGCCGCCGCATACGTGGACAGAGTCAGGCTTTAAAACATGCCACGCAATGTCCGTCGCCAACGTCGCGAAGTGGCGGCATTGACCGGGAGCATTCGGGACCGGCCTCGAAGCAGCGCGGATGGAACGGGCAGCCTGCGGGCGGATTGAGGGGACTTGGGACTTCGCCTTTAAGCAGAATACGTTCTCGTTTTCTCTCGACGACGGGGTCAGGGATGGGGATGGCGGACAACAGAGCCTTGGTATATGGATGCAGGGGATTTTTGTAAAGTGAGTCCGAGTTGGTAATCTCGACAATATGACCGAGATACATAACGGCGATTCTGTCGCTGATATGTCTTACGACGGACAGGTCGTGAGCGATAAAGAGAAAAGTGAGACCATCGGAGCTGCGCTGCAGTTCTTTAAGCAGGTTGATAATTTGTGCCTGGATGGACACGTCGAGAGCGGAGATAGGTTCGTCGCAGACGACGAGCGAGGAACCGGAGGCCAAAGCTCTTGCAATTCCTATGCGCTGCCGCTGACCACCGCTGAACTCATGCGGTACGCGGTCCATCATAGAGGGGTCCAGACCAACACGACGGAATAGACTTTCGACCTTGTCGTTGTATTCGGCTTTGGATTTCGTCATATTATGGATAATCAGAGGCTCGCCAACGATGCTCCCGGCGGTTTGGCGCGGGTTAAGCGAGCTATAAGGGTCCTGGAACATAAGTGACAAAGAGCTGCGCAGTCTTCTCATTTTCTCGGCAGGTAGCGTGAGAATATTTTGCCCTTTGAAGAACACCTCGCCCGCTGTGGGCTCAACAAGTCTTAAGATAGAGCGCCCGAGCGTGGATTTCCCGCAGCCGCTTTCTCCGACGAGGCCCAGAGTTTCGCCGGCTTTGATATAAAAGCTGACATCATCAACGGCTTTGACTTCGGCAACCTTTTTTTTCAAAAGCCCTCTTGTGACGGGGAAATACATTTTCAGATTTCTTACGTCCAATAAAATTTCATTTGTTGTGTTCAAAAACATTTCCCTCCTGATTCATTAAACAGGCTGCAAAGTGGTTTTCGCCGACGGCGGTCAAGGCCGGCCAGGGCGAGTTTTCACACAGGCTGTTGCGGTATGGGCAACGAGGCATGAACGCGCAAGTTTTGGACATTCTTGCAAGATTGGGCGGCATGCCTTTAATGGGTATGAGCTCTCTGTTCCGGTCATCGTCGAGGCGCGGTACGCATCGGAGCAGGCCGATTGTATAAGGGTGTTTCGGATTGGCGAACACATCCTCGGCGGGACCTGTCTCCACGACTCTGCCGGCGTACATGACGTAAATTCTGCGCGCGTATCTGGCGACGATGCCCAGGTTATGAGTAATGAGGACGAGAGAGCTGTTAAAGCTGCTGACGAGATCATTCATAAGTTCGAGCAGGACAGCTTGGGTAGTAACGTCCAGGGCGGTGGTCGGCTCATCGGCAATGAGTAATTTCGGTTTACACGAGAGTGCCATAGCAATCATGGCCCGTTGTCGCATACCTCCGCTGAACTGGTGCGGGTAATCGTTGATACGGCTTTCAGCGGCGGGGATACCGACCATTTTCAGCAGCTCTATAGCGCGTTCTTTTGCTTCCGACCTGCTGAGACCGAGATGCAGCCGCATAGTTTCGCATATCTGCTCACCGATGGTAAGGACCGGCGTGAGGGAAGTCATCGGCTCTTGAAAGACCATGGATATTTTTGCTCCACGAATTTTCCGCATATCGTTGCTGTTGCTTTTATATTTGAGTAGATCTTGTCCTTCGAACCAGACTTCACCGCCCGTAATTTCACCTGGCGGACTTGGTATAAGCTGGAGTGCGGACATCATGGTCACGGACTTTCCGCATCCGCTTTCACCGACGATACCGATGATTTCATTTTCTTCGACGTGAAAGGACACGCCGTCCACGGCTTTGACTATTCCGGCTTCTGTATGGAAATGTGTCTGTAAATTCTTAACATCAAATAAGTTTGCCATACTAACTCCTCAAAGAAAGTCATTTCCGGCTGTGCCGGATACTGATACATGCGACTGACGTTAAATGCTACAGCTTGCCGCGCAATCTGGGGTCGAGGGCGTCCCTCAACCCGTCCCCAACCATGTTAAAGGCAAAGACGACGAGCATTATAGAAAGACCGGGTGCAAGGGAAAGGATGGGCAGCGTATCTAGATAAATGCGGCCTGAGGCAGCCATACCGCCCCATGAAGCGGTGGGTTCGGTAATACCGACGCCGAGGAAGCTCAACGAGGCTTCGGAGAGGATAGTTCTGCCTATACGGAGCGTCATCTGTATAATGAGCGGCGGGAACGCGTTACCGAAGATATGCCGCGTAAGGATCCGCAGGTCTTTGGCGCCGAGGGATCTGACGGCGACGATGTAGTCATTTTCCCTGATGGAGAGAACCTGCCCGTGCATAAGCCGGGCGTACTGAGGTATAAGGCTGACACTGAGCGCGATAATGACATTTTTCATACCTCCGCCCAGGAGCGCGGCGATAACCAGTGCGAGTAAGATCATGGGAAAAACCATCAACGAGTCGACGACGCGCATAATAAGGGTTTCGACTTTCCTGCCGTAGTATGCGGCCAGGATTCCCAAAACGATACCGATCGAGCTGGCGAAAAAGATTGAGACAAGGCCGACGATGAGAGAAGTTCTGGCACCATAGATAAGCCGGCTCAGGGTATCGCGGCCCATAGAGTCCGTACCGAGCCAATGGGAGCTGCTTGATCCCTGCAGGGCGTCTCTCAGATTAATTCCATAAGGGTCATAAGGGGAGAGCCATGGAGCGCAGATAGCGACAATAAGCATTATCGTGATTATAACGGTGCCGAAGATGACCATGGGGCGACCGAAGAAAACTCTGTTAAAGCGCTGCCAACTGCTTACACGAGGCGGGATAAAGACTGTCTCGTTATTGGAAGGAATATTATCAGACAAGTAATTCACCTCACTTAGGAGTATCGGATACGCGGATCGGCCCAGCCATAGGCGAGGTCAATCAGCAGATTGGTTATCAGGACAACGGTGGCGATAACGAGTATAATGCCCTGAACGTAAGCATAGTCCTGAGCTTGCACAGAGGTAACGAGCAAGCGACCCATACCTGGGACACTAAAGACGTTTTCAATTACAGTAGTGCCGCCGACGGTAACGGGGACACTGAGGCCGATAGTGGTAATAACAGGAATGAGGCCGGTTCTGAGGGCATGTTTAAAAATGACGATATTTTCCGGAAGGCCTTTTGATCTGGCGGTACGCACGTAGTCCTGGTGCAGCACTTCGAGCATGCTGGAGCGGGTTTGGCGGGCGATGGCAGCCATGGGATAAAGGAACAGGCAGCATACCGGCATAATGATCTGTTTAATATGCATAATCAGGTTTTCGGTAGCCGGGGTAAAGCCCATGACGGGCAGCCATTTGAGATTGACCCCGAAGACGAGCATGAGGATAAGACCGAACCAGAAGACCGGTATACAAATACCGATGTTTGTAAGGACAGTCACGAGGTGGTCGACCCAGCGACCTCGTTTAACGGCGCTTAAAATTCCGAGTGGAATACCAACCAATGCGCCCATGGCGATAGCGATGATACCGATTTCGAAGGTGATAGGCAACCGTCGGAAAATCTCCTTTGCGACAGGAATTTTCGTAAAGATGGAGATCCCCAAATCGCCCTGCAGGACGCCGACAATCCAATTAAAGTACTGGATAATGATTGGCTTATCGAGACCGTACTCACTGCGAATGGCTTCAATCTTCTCCGGGCTGAGTCCTGAGAGATCGCCTTGAAAAACGATCAGGCGAATTGGGTCACCGGGCAGGTAACGCACGGCGAAGAATATAATAATAGTGATTAAAAGCAGAGTTACCAGTGACTGGAGAAGTCTGCGAAGGATAAAAGTCCTCATGTCTGCACTCCTTGACGGCGAGAAAACGAAGCGCCGTTCGATTTTGAGAGTTCTCGGGAGCCCTTGTTAAGGGGCTCCCGAGCAACGAATTTATATACGATACGGAAATTATTTTTCCATCCATGTATTCGCGGGGTTAATGACCCACTGTGAGTAGGAGTTTACGTCGAAGTCATGAACCTTTGAACTAAAGACGGTGATACGGGACTCGGTGACGATAGGGATGATGTTCGCCTCTTCATTAGTAAGTTTAAGGAGTTCCCCGGTCAGTCGTTTCTCCTCGTCCATTGTATTGGCAGAAACAAGCTGTTTAAGGAACGCCGAATATTCCGGAGTTACGAGTGTGCTGAAGGCTTTGCTCTTGCTTGGGCCATCTGCTTCGAAAGAGACGGCGTTGCTGACCGATGAGGCGGACATGCCCTGAATCAGGACTCCATTATTCCAGCCGCCTGTTCTGAAGGCATTGACGCTGGCGTTATCAAGGTGCTTCAACTCGGCATTGATACCGACGGCGCGGAGGTATCCCTGGACGGCGCCGAGGATATCGGCGCTGACGCCCTTCGGTGCAATTATGACCATATCGAAGCCGTTCTGGTATCCTGCTTGCGCAAGGAGTTCCTTGGCCTTCACGGGATCATACTTACGGGCTTCGGTAATGGAATTAACGCCGATCTGGTTGCTTGCGGAGAGGCCCGAGGGCACTTCCCATGTGCCTTCGCCATATGTATCCGCTATAGCCGTCTTATCGATTGCGTATTCGAAAGCGTAGCGCACTTCTTTTTTAGAGAACGGGGAATCAGGGTTAGTGCTGTCCGGGTGAGCGATTCTTACAAGACCCGGACAGAAATTGACGCCATAGCCTTGTTCCTTAAGCTGTTTTGCATTAGCGGGGGAGACGTTGTCCCAGGCCTGTACCTGACCGGTCAGAAGCGCATTTTTAGAGGTAGAGGCGTCTGTGGACATTACGAATTCCCACCCGTCGAGGTAAGGTTTTCCTGCATCCCAGTAACCGTCGAACTTTTTAAAAATAATTTTTGTATCGGCCTGAAAGGTGTCGAAGACGAACGGGCCCGTACCGACCATATGGGTAGCGATATACTCGGCGTCGCGGCCTTCGTAGGATTCGGGAGAAATCATCATGCCGTCATAGTAGGAGAGGTGATACAGGAGTGTGTTGCTGAAGGAAGATAGGTTAAATTTAACCGTGTGTTCGTCAATAACATCGATGGAAGTAATGATTCCAAGCTCTTTTTTCTGGCTTATAATCTTCTCGATATTCCATTTAACTGCCTTGGCGTTAAAGTCAGTGCCATCGTGGAACTTGACGCCTTCTCTAAGCTTGAAGGTAATGGATTTTCCGTCCTGGGCTATATCCCAGCCGGTAGCCAGCATTGTGGGGACAGGCCCTTCCTTGGACATGCCGACGAGCGGCTCCACGGCTGGGAGACAATAGCGGCTTACGTCAATGGACCAGCTTTTCTCTTTCAGGTTGCCGAAAGCGGCCGGGAGGTTAGCGACAAGCACGTTCAAGACTCCGCCGGAAACCATTTTGCCGGCTTCCGCGGGAGCTGAAGGATTAGTCGCCGTCAGCGGCGCTGGCGTCTGACTTGGTGCTGACGACGAAGACGAGCCGTTTGAAGTAGACCCGCCGCAGCCTGCGACGGACAGGCACATGACTAGAATCAGAATTACCGTTACAATAAATCGAAACTTTTTCATATTGTCCTCCTCTTTTCTATTGGGTTTTCAGCCTTTTATTATCAACCTTTTGTTGTCAACCTTTTATAAGTCCTGCATCCACAATGGCATGCCTGATCACCGCCAACTGAGCGTCTGTCGGGGGCAATCCAGGCCTCCTCAACGGCCCCACGGGCGTCCCTAACATTTCCATAGCTGCCTTCTCACCCGCATAGGTGTGCAGGTGTCCGCCGGGATTGTTGAACGCCCGGTGCAGCTTTGCGATCTTGTCATACCAGAGGTCAGCCTTCTGCCAATCTTCACTCTGCAAGGCATCCCATAACTCCAACACCCATTTGTGAATGTAGTTGGACTGGGCGCAGAAAGACGACTTAATCCCCAAACCGCGAAGTGCATACATATTTATCAGCGAACCTGTTACCATTCTGAAGTGCTTGTTATCACGCGTAAGGCTATACAGCTCGCTGGCCTGCTCAAGGTTGTAGATTCTTGTCATCTTCACTCCGACAATATTCGGAATCTCAGCTAAGCGCGCCCCCAGATACGGATTCGTCGGATTATCTATGTTGAAGTTCGGATAGAAAATGATCGGCGTATCCGAAAATTCATCAGCGAATGCCTTTACATATTGATACGCTGCTTCCTGTGAATACTTCACCTTGTAAGGTGGATGCAGGATTATCCCATCCGCTCCTGCTTTGATCGCATATTCCGCATATGGTATCGTCTTTTCAAAACTTTCCGCCCCCAGGAAAGACCAGGACTTGAGCTTGTTTCCCCTGCAGACGTCAAGCATAACATCCGTCCATTGCTTCCACTCATTAAAATCAAGTTCACACATCTCACTGTGATTGGCCGGCCCGTGCAGGCCTGTGGATCCTTCGACCACGCTTTCCAGCCGCTCATGCAAAACCTTCGTATCAAGTTTGTAGTCGGCTGTAAAAGGTGAATACGAACCGGGAATTAAACCTTCAGGTAATAACATTTTAAAAACCCCTTTACTTTTTTTTGCTGTTCATGGTGATAAAAGAATAACAATTGATCTTTGTTTTATATTAACTAATGCCGTTCAAATAATCCAATTATTATGTTTAATATAACTATAAGCAATCGTTATAGCACCATATGGATGCATCTTGAGCTAAACGCGGCCACCTATTGAAAAAGTCAGAATCCTTGATTTGCTGGATCAATGTCCTCCTTATCCCCTCACGCGAATGATCCGGCAAACAACAAGGGCCTTCCGATTTCTGACAAAAGGCCCTTATCATTATTTGTTTATTGACATCGGCGGGTATAGTGCTGCTTATTATTTGGGGATTCTGCCAGTCAGCCACTCAGTAGCTTCCCATTCATCTCAGACTTTTAAACAGCGTCTGCTCTAAAGCATAAATAATAGGGTAAAGATTTCGTTGCCCTTTTTTTGCGACTAGCGCGTAAGTGCGGTATATAGGCGGTTCAACTGGGATAATTGCAAGACGCTCTTGACTTAGGAGTTTCGCACGTGCGTCTGTAATAAAGGTAACCCCCGTGCCATTGGTCACAAATGAAATACATGTATCCGCGCTGTTCAAATCCATCCCAAGCCTTGGCATAAGGCCCTTATCCTCATAGCATTTGATCATTAAACGGCGCAGGCTCGAGCGAGGAGATGTGAAAAGAAGTGTGTCTTCCACCAGTTCCTCAAGGCAAACCGATTTTCGAGAAGAAAGGCGGTGGTTCTTACTCATCAGGGCGCAGATATGTTCTTCGTTGATCGGAGTTATGCTCAAGTCGATCAGTTGTTTCTCATTATTTAAGTCATGATCCAAGCCCATCAGAGCGATATCAATCTGACCTTTCTTTACCATCTGCAAAAGATCTGAACCCCAAGCTTCAATCAGATTAAACTTGATGTTAGGGTGGCTTCTGATGACCTCGGTTGTGGAATCGGCCACATAAGAACGTCCGACCATGCCGATGCCAATTGTGATATTTGAGGCAATCTGCCGGTTGATGTCCTTAACCAGTTCCTGAATTTGGGACAGTTCGGTCATAATTTTTCTAGCCTGTGCAATAAAGCGCTCTCCCTCAGGGGTCAACATAACCTGCTTCGAACTGCGAATAAACAATTGAAATCCACATTCGAACTCCAATTTTTGTATCTGCTGGGACATGCTTGGCTGCGTGACAAACAATGCCTGTGCGGCTCTAGAAAAATTGAGTTGATCGGCTAGAGCAACGGCATAAAGCAATTGTGACAATTCCATGACTAGTGCTCCTATCAACGATCATAAGCATTTAAATAATTTTATTCGTTTATTTATTTTATATTCTTGGTTGTAAAATGTCAATCATAGTGACTATCGCAGATAGTTAATTTACTGTAGGGAATCCTCGCGATGAATTGGCAGGCAAACGAGACATGAATGAATCTTGATTATTGCCTCAAGTATTCCTCCAATGTAAGATTCCCTGCTGCTATCTGCCTGGCAGCATTTTGCCCTACGTGGCGTATATGCCAGGGCTCAAACTGGTACCCGGTAATTGATTCCTTGCCCTGAGGATAGCGTATGATAAACCCGAATGCAGGGGCGTTTTTTGCAAGCCACTGCCCTTCTTTGGTACCACCGAACGACTTTGTAAGTGAATTACCGACCGAGGGACTTGAAACATCGATGGATAGCCCTGTCTGATGTTCGCTTTCTCCCGGACGTGCGCTGGTCTGATTGGCATTTGGATTTGCTAATATGTTCTGACGGAAGATTTCCGCCTGCCTGTCATAGGAACGGTAGGCAGAGACTCCATTAAGGAAGATTTCCTCCCTTGCCGCCTGGGCAAACAGCTGTTCCAATGCTTTTGCAGCTTCGCTTCTCATCAGTTTCCGTGGATCAAAGTACTGGAAAGAAAAAGTGACAGCGGGAACTATTAAGCCCGCATGAACATAATCATAGGCCAAGCTGTTTTGTTTGTTCACCAATACCAGTATACTAGCAGGGTTTTGAACAATCCGGTAACTTTTCGTAATAAGCACTTCCATATAGTATTTGGTTCGAGGTCCATAGATACCGTCAACCGTCAATGCTTCGGGATACTTTTTCTGAATACTGCTTATGACATTTGTGGTTTTAGAGTCGTAATAACCATTAACAGTTATATTATTACCCATGGCATATAATGCAAGCTGAATTCTTCTTACAGGGTCTCCACTGTTGCCTGAAGCGTAAACTCCTGTGGGAAGTGTAAAATTAGGTATTATTATGGCCTGACCCGGATAAATCAGATTACTGGTAAGATTATTCGCCTTTATCAACGCTTCTACAGAAATGCCATATATGCTTGCTATTTTGTATAAGGTATCTCCCGGCCTTACATAATAAGTCAATGAAATTCGCATGTCACTTGTAGAGAAAGGCCGGAAATATATGGGGCATAATGCAAAATTACCATAATTATCGATATACATCGTAATATACCCCCAAAATATGAATCGAATTAGCATATACTATTTCAAGAATTATAATACACTTTATGTAAATAAAATATAAATGTGAATGCTTATAAGAAAGATATCCTTAATCTTCATCAAAACACTTATTATATGTCTGTCCATTTTCGTTATAGGTATTGAGGAATAATTAATTTAATCATATCAGTTTTCTGACAGTAAAGTTGTCTTCCAGCAACGCCCAGTTTTGAGGAAACGGATATCCTAATGCCCAGTAACTGATGCCTTTCAGATTATAAGCCTTGACAATATCGAATTTTGCCTGAGCACTGCGTGCATCTTCAAACCATACTTCATGCATCCTGCCCTGTGAATCTCTATAACGGTAAAACGGCGACTGTGCAACAGCATCGTATTGAATTACCGCCCCATATGTTACAGCTCTGGAAATAGCCTCCTGCATGCTGAATGTTTCAGCCTCCTGTCCTTGTAGATGTGGAAGAAGCCAATCCCGTGCATATAATTGAAACCCAAAGAGTATTTTGTTAGCAGGAATAACCTTAATAGCATAATCAAGTACTTTTATAATTTCATTCAACGGCGAAATTGCCCGCGGCGGGCCAAGGCGCCAACCCCATTCATAAGTCATTAATACGACGAAATCAGCTATCAGGCCATGTGCTTTATAATCATGTGCTTCATATAACAATCCTATCTGCTGTTCACTTATTTTAGGCGCCAAAGCTGTTGAGACAAAGAATCCCTCTTCGTGTAAACGTTCTACAGCGCGCTGCAAAAATTGATTGTAAAGCTCACGGTCAGCCGGAAGGACATTTTCAAAATCAATGTTCAACCCTTGATAACTTTTTTGTTTCATTATAGCTATGATATTTAAAAACAAAAGTTCCTGAATCTCAATATTTGCAAGTATAATATGTGCAAGATTCTCCCCTAATTCGGAAACAGCAAAGTTTACAATACACATCATCGGAATAGTTTTTTCATCAAGGGCTGTATTAATTGCCGGAACATCATTTATTTGCTGGAGTTCACCATTTTCCCTGATTCTGTATGCAAATGGGCTTAAGTAAGTCAGATGATCACCATCCTCCATCACAATAGGAACTGCATCTTCACCCAATATATAAATATACCCGTTTACATCAATAACCGGCCTTGGTTTCCGTGGGATGACTAAAACAGTCTCCGGATATACAAGGTTTGGATTTTCTATATAATTGACTTTTAACAGGTTTTGCAACGTAACGCCATATCTCTGTGCAATCTGCCATAATGCTTCCCCCCTACGGATCTGGTGCCTGGGTGCCGGAATATATAGCACCAGTCCCGGATAAATATTGGCGGGATTTGCGATTTGATTTGCCTGAACTATTGCCTGAACGGTAGTCCCATAAGTTTGTGCTATTCTCCATAGAGTGTCCCCTGACTTTACTATATGAAAAGCATCCTCTGTCGGTATTACCAATGACTGTCCAATAAGTAACTGATTCGGATTTGGCAATTCATTGACATTTATTATTCTAATGACAGGTACACGGTAAAAGGATGCGATTTGCCAGAGCGTTTCTCCTGGCTTTACTACATGAATAAGCATGATATAACCACTCCATTTTGTCATTAATAATACATTATTCAAAATATTGCGGTGTGTGATAAATATATTGTATCTGGCAAATTGCATGATAAAATAGGGGAATTAATACAAAATTTGGCCGCTGAACAAAACTGCAAAATGTTTTCAAGGCTTTTGTAAAACTCTGTGTAAAGTTAGGATTGTACCAGAAAGAGCTCTTGGCCATTGACGGCTCAAAATTCCGCGCGGTCAACAGCAAGGACAACACATATAACGTAGAAATTCTCGAAAAGAAGCTAAAAAGAATAGATGAACACATAGCAGAATATCTTTCTCAGATGGACAAAAATGACGAAGCCGAACCTGACCCGCCTACACCGGAAAAGGTTAAAGCTGCAGTTTATGAACTTACCCATCGTAAAGAAAAATACCAGGAATATTTAAAGCAACTATTCGAAAGCGGAGAAACACAAATTCTTACAACTGACAATGTACGGAAGTACAAAGCAAAAGCTCAATCCAATACCTGCCGATACTCTCATAAATCCATACAACCATTCCCTTGATTTGTTTTCTTCCCATATGCTCATAACAGTAGATTACATTTCTTTTTGAAACTTGATGAGATAGTAACTGTTCGAGCAAACAATAAACAAGTAGGCGGCTACGAAAGTTAAAATAACATATATATCAACCTGCATCAATGCAACCGCCAGCATCAGTGCCCCAAACACCATCATCATCAGGTCGTAAGCTTTTGCTTTTGCTCTATTCCTTATTGCTGTGTTGCGCTCGTCTTTAGTCTCGATTTCAAACCTCTTGGCAGATTGAGGATCTTTTCTTAATGCAAGGCTGCTTATTACTGTGCCAAGGTTTTGACCAAAGATACCTGTGCCTACACCAATACAAATATAGGATAATGAACGCATAATACCTTGCATGTCCGGTATTGATTTTACCAGTACAAAACCTGTTGCACAAATCATAAAACCAATTATCGAAAATACGACATACTGTCCAATTTTACTGTTTTTCACTGTTTTCTTCCTCCTCATAGACAAAGATTTCTTCAATGCTCATTTGAAAGTATCTGGCAATCTTAAATGCCAAAATAATTGAAGGATTATACCGTCCATTTTCCAGAGAACCTATAGTTTGCCTTGACACCTCCAGAACAGATGCAAGCTCTTCCTGCCTTATACCTCGTTGTTTTCGAATTTCTTCTAGTCTATTTTTCAAACCGATTCTCCTTTCCTTTAATTATGGAAAGTTAACTTTACACCAATAATAGCACGGATATCACACAATGTAAAGCATACTTTCCATAAAAAAAACAGACAATACTTTTTATACTCGCTGAAGTGTTTACAAATAATCTGTATTTTAGAATAAGATTACTAAAATGAAGAAAAAGGACTTCAACCACGAGGGTTCAAGTCCTTTTTCTTCATTTTTCTAAGGTAAGTCAGGTGAATATAGATGCCGTCATTATCCTTCTTAATATGCTCATTTTGACGGATTGATTACTCCATTAAAGGCAATTCCCTGTATCCACGATGTTGTTGATGAAAGATTTGCGATCACCACATCCATGATACCTTATAACTGCTTTTTATTAAATACCATGATTGAAGCAATAACAGAAACGATAATTAAGACTGCACATATAATAACAGCAGGTATAAAATCTAATGCGGTTTTTTGTGCCGTGATAAGCTGCATATTATCGGACGACAGAGTTATCGGATTATACTTTTGCAGTTTCGGAGCAATATTGACTATCGTCATAGCAACAACGATACCGCCAGTTAAAAGCAGACTGCCATAAATATTCTTAAACAGCACACCTCCTAAAATTACAAGCGCAATCAGTAACACACCAAACAGCCACATACTTGAAAAAGTTAAGAATACATTGCTTATATTCTCTATTGTAAAATAATAAGCAGTATAAGCATAAGTGACGGCAAGGCATAGCAGGTAGGAAACTGTCCACATAACCATTGACATTGTGAATTTTGAAAGAATGACCGTGCTGCGCTTCATACCCTTTGTCAGTATGTTGATAAGCGTTCCTTTGGAAAATTCATTTGCCATTATGCCGCTAAATACGATGACAAGCACAAGCAGTCCCATTTGCCCGACATTTTTGAAAAACTGGGCAAAGCTGTCCGTTGCAGTAGGCGTACCCATACCGAGAGCGGAGGCATCCAAGCCTGCGGCTTTTAATATTTCTGGTGTAAATTTTGCGAAAAGTGGACTCATCACACCGAAAATCAAAAACACAACTATCAGTATCATCAGTTTATAGGTCCGTAGATTTTCGGTAAATTCCTTTTTGGTAAAAGCAAAATAGGCTCTCATTGTACCACCTCCAAAAACAGGCTTTCGATAGTTGGCTCTGCGACTTCAAGCTTTTGAGGCAGAAGTTTCTCTTTGGCAATCAGTTCAATCACCGCTGTTTGTGTTGCGGCAATGTTGCCTGTGTGTATAGTGACGCTTGTTTCTGTCTGGGCGTAATTCGTCATATCAGACAGGGCAATAAATTTATCCTTATCCGCACTTGTCGCAAATTCAATAAACAAGCTATCCGCTTTGTGTTTCGCCTTAAGTTCTGATAAGGTACCGCAAAGGGCAAGTCTTCCGTTATTTAATACTGCCACATGATCACAGATACGCTCTACATCTGCAAGGATATGTGTGGAAAATATAACGGTAGTTCTTCCTTTGACAGCGAGCAGAATGTCAAGAATTTCTTTTCTGCCAATAGGGTCAAGTGCTGATGTCGGTTCATCACAGATAAGCAGCTTTGGTTCGTTCAGCAGTGCCTGAGCAATCCCAAGTCGTTGCTTCATACCGCGTGAAAAACTTCCGATATTTTTATTGACACCGCTAAGCCCTACAAGCGCCAGCAGCTCATCACTGCAGCTTTTTATTTTGTCGGCAGACATACCGGTAATGTCACCGCAGAGCTTTAAATATTCTTTCGGGTGCATATACGGATAAAATTCCGGCACATCGGGCAGATAACCGATATATTTATTGGTCCTGGTTTGCCCGAAACTGACTGCTTCACCGCAGACGACCGCTTTGCCGCTGTCGACTTTCAGCAATCCCAATATCATCTTCATAGTAGTTGTTTTTCCAGCGCCGTTCTGTCCTATAAAACCGTAAATCGAATGTTCGGGCACTGAAAAGGAGAGGCCATCAATGACCTTATTGTTCCCAAAGCTTTTGGACAAGTTTTCTATAATGAGAATGTCCATTATTCATCGCCTCTTCCGATGGTGAAATAAAGTACCGGTCCGATGATATTGATAAAACTTACAATTACCCAAAGCACACGGCTGCCATGCTTGTATGTTTTATGGGTGAAGATGTGGATGAGTGATGCTCCGGTCAACACCACTTCCAGGATACCAAGAGGGATAAGAACGGGTAACAAATTACTGATGTCCAACATTAAAATTCACTCCTTTAATTAGTTTGTTGCTCCGCAAACGTAGTGAGTTTATGGATTATGCTTTTATATCCCGGCTCGTCACACAGAATATTAAAAACGGAGTTTTCCACAACGCTTTGCAAAATGCTGTTTCTGACGGTTTTTTCATCTCTAGGAGCCTGTATATCAATATCTGTATCGCGAAACCAATCCTCAATGCAGTCAAAGAAGCTGTCGCCTTTCAGCGTAAACGGCAAAAGAGAGGTTGTGCAGATATATGCAAACCTATTAAGCATCTCCAGTGCCTTTTCCTTATTTTTAAGTAACGCATATCCGTGCGCGGCAACATAATAAAGCTGACAGAGCGAGTTAGGGTTTAAGCCTTCCATTTCAAAGCTGTCCGAAAGCCGAATAAATCGGTGCAAAGCCTGTTCAAACTTATCTGGCTCGTCTGTAACAAAGAATAAATAAGAATGCGCCGTTTCTAAAAGATTGATCAAATGCTGATACAGGCTGACCTGCAAAACCGACTTCGCTTTTTCAATTTTTCCTGTCATCTGATAAGCGGAGGCAAGCAACATATCATCACTGGAAATGGGTATGCTGTTTTCACCGAGCAGCTCCAGCACCTGTTTCGGCTGCCCGAGTGAAAGACGGCTCATAGCCTCGATTGAATTTGCCTGCTTGGCAAGATGTGCGTCATTGCTTTCGATTTTGATACGCACGCATAAGTCCACAACTTCCTGTAATAAAGCTTGTTGTCTTTCTTTTTCTTTCAGAAGCGAGCAATAATTAAACAGTAAAATCGTCATTTTTAAAAGTAACGGAAAACACGAATAATATTTTTTGATAACAGCCTGACATTCGGAAAGCACCTGATCAAATGGCTTTTTACCAAAGTCATCGGCAAGCCGGTGGTAGGTTTTACGGATATCCTGCGTTGTCATCTGCGGTAGATATCCTACGAGCTCATCAATGCTGATATTAAAATATGCCGCAAGCTGCGGAAGCAGGGTTATATCGGGATAACTCTGTGCCGTTTCCCACTTGGATACCGATGCTTTTGACACGCCGACATATTCGGCAAGCTCCTCCTGCGTAACGCCTTTTTCTTTTCTTTTTGCCGCAATAACCGTTGAAATGTTAATTTCCCTCATGACTTCTCACCTCTAATATTATGATAGTTGAATAGACGATCAAAATCAATGTATCTATACGATATTTCGGTTGAATAAATCAACCATCAGGAAACCAGCGACCCGAACAAAGCAAGTTTCATAAACCGGAATTCTTATTTTATAATGGACCCGTAACGCCAACATCAGAAAAAAAGAGTGACCAAGTGCTACGGCTTAAGTCTATCAGACCAGTATTGGATCAATCCCAGCAGCCATCCGTTAAAATGGGAGGGCATCAACTTTTTTGAGAATAATTTCTCAGATGATGTCGGAAACGCTCTTTTTGGCCAGACTGCTGAAAATGGCGTCCTGGACTTGCTTTCCCCCTGCAACACTTCAGATGGATGGCTGAAAAAAAAGTGGAAGATTCTAGATGGCGAACGCGTGTTGATTAAATCCGGAAGCAATCCGTTTCAACAAGAGCCGTTGAACAAGGTAATTGTAACCTCACTGCACAAACGCCTTAACCGTATTGCCTATGTTCCTTACCGACTGATATGGGAGAATGATTATCCATACTGCGTCTGTCCGAATCTTATCACACCTGAGACAGAACTGGTCAGTGCCTACAGCATTTTCAAAAGCAGGAAAAAGTTAATATAAGTCAAAGCTCTTAAGTTCGTTCCCCGTCGCAAGATCATATATTTTTATCATATCGTTCTTTGCTTTATCGCTGCGGCATGAAACAAACAGGTCCGTCTTATGCATCCTTAAAAAGGATTTTCGTTCTAAAAGTCTTCGGATGTATACCCAACGACTGGAATTTGATAGTAGTCCTGTATCGGTTCTCCTGACAGGTATTCTGTGGCCACCCCAGCAGATGTTATTCCTTGTTTATACGGGTCTTTATCAATCGAAGCATAAATTTTTCCTTGTTTTATAGCATCTTGGACATTCTTCATAAAGTTAATACTGACAATCGATATTTTACCAAAAAGTCCGGCATCTGTAACAGCATTTAGAGCGCCCAGCCCCATTTCATCATTGGCAGCCAGAATACCATTTATATCAGGGTGAGCAGAAAGAAGCTCTTCTGTTACCTTATAGCCCATATCTCTGTCCCAGTTTGCTGCTTTTGAATCAATCACTTTTATCTGTATACTTTCCTCTAAGGTATCTTGTATACCGTAGTTAATCTGAATCGCTGCTTCAGAATTCATATCTCCTGTTAAGATAACTATGTTACCTTTCCCGCCTAACGCCTGAACCAGATATTCTGTTGCCACACACCCTGCGGTATAATTATCTGCTTCAAAGGTTGCAGTCGGTTTTGCACCAATTGAAACTAAAGTATTAACGTCAGCTGCACTGTCAAGTATAAAAATTGGCTGATCCAAAACATTGCATTCTTTGATAAATGAACAAATGGAGATATTGTCCAGAGGCGTTACGAATATTGCATCATAGTTATGCTTAAGCAAGGTTCTGCATATATTAAGCTGCTCTTTATAAGCTGTATAATCTTTAGTGGATTTAACATCAAGGACTATTTCATTTTCCTCACAATATGCCTGCATACCTTCTACCAGGGAAACCCAGTAAGGATTTGCAAGATTCTTTACAACCAGAGCATATCGCAAGCCTTTTGTACTAAAAGCTTCAGCATTATCACCAGCAGCATTATTCTCTGTGCTGGTATTATAGTCGGTTTTTGAACCTGAATTCGTTGTTCCTGTTATAATTGTTTTGAAAGCGCATCCATACATTGACAAAGTCAATGTGCAAACAAGAATGATTACAAATGATCTTTTGGAATGTTGAGTAGACATATATAAATCTCTTCCTTCAAGTTTTGATTCTCTCTTTTGAGGGTCATAAGTTTTACTACCATTTTTAATCCCTCCACTGGTTTTATTACACCAGCCATTATGGGTGTCTATCAAATCGGTGTAGGGTCACCCATTCAGATCCTCCCTAAGTGCGTATCTTAAATCATTATTAATCATAACATAAACATTGGTTACTCTCCAATATATTTGTTTCGGTTCAGGTTATATAATCATAACCACCCGTCCAACGGGTGGTTTGCTCTAAGGCTGCCTATAAATTAATAACCGGTGCCTGGATAACCTGGCACCGGTAAAGTCTCTGTTTTAACTGCGTTTTTTACCACATTGACCAGCCACCGTCGATCACAAGTGTCTGACCAGTGATCATAGCTGCTTCATCAGATGCCAGATATGCAAACAAAGCGCCAACCTCAGACGGCTCAACCAGACGGCCAACTGGTATCATGCCAAGAACCATTGAGCGATATTCGGGATCTTCCAGACGTGCCTTTGACAGAGCGGTCATTGCAAAACAAGGAGCTATTGCATTTACAGTAATTCCTGCCGTTGCATAATCAAAGGCGAGTGTGCGTACCATTGAATTGATACCACCCTTGCTTACGCTGTATGGTACCTGATTCTCACGAGCAACCAGCCCAGCTACGCTACTGGTAAATAATATGCGGCCCTTGCCCTGTTCTTTCATGATAGGCAGTACTGCCTGAGTCATAAAAAAGGTTCCCTTTAGGTTTACATTCATTACATAATCCCAAAGTTCTTCTGTAATTTCCTCAGAAGGTTTTGGACGGTTCAAACCTGCATTGTTTGCTAAAATGTCAATATGGCCATATTTTTCTTTCACATCCACGACTGCCTGATGAATGGAATCCTGATCTGTGATATCCAAGTCATGTGGATATACATCCGTGGCTCCGGCTTTCTTGCACATTTCAGCTGTTTCATCCAGCGAAACACCTGCGCGATCAGTAGGAACTACAATAGCACCCTGTTTTGCAAATGCTTCCGCAATTCCTTGTCCAAGACCTTGAGCAGCCCCGGTAACAATAGCAACTTTTCCATTTAATTCATACATGATTGTTATTCCTTTCAAATATAGTAAAGTTCATTTCCGTTTTATCTGAGCATTGAGTTCGGAATTAGCATAACGATGTCTGGAATATATGTTATAAGAAACAGAATAACAATGCTTACAATTATATATGCAAGGGTGTGTTTGTTAACAGCCACCTCAACTTTGTCCTTGGTAATTCCTGCTGCCACGAATAGGTTAAGTCCAAGAGGTGGCGTAGCGCATCCGATTGCCAAATTAATACACATTATAATACCGAAATGAACCGGATCGATTCCATATGCCCCAAGTACAGTAGAAAAAATTGGCGCCAGAATCAGTATTGCAGCCGTCGTCTCCATAAAGCAGCCGACGATTAGCAGCAGAATGTTTACCATCAGCAAGAAGATGTATTTATTTGAACATACGCTGATAATGAAATTTGCTATATCATTTGTCAGCTGGTAACGTGTCATTACATATCCGAATACAGCTGCGCAGGCCATAATAAAGAGCACCATGCCTGTAGTAGCTGCAGATCCGACAAATGCTTTTTTCAGTTCTTTAACATTAAGTTCCTTATAGATAAAAATACCAACGATCAGACCATATGCGCACGCAACACCTGCAGCCTCAGTTGGTGTGAATATACCGCCATAGATACCGCCAAGGATAATTACCGGCATCAATAGAGCACCAATTGCACGTACCGCTTTGTGTCCCAGATTACTAATTGAGAATGGTGTACGCTTGATTTCTTTGTGATTGATACCATATTTAAAGGCAACAATCATCATGGCAATGCCCATCAGCAGACCAGGAAGGATGCCTCCCATAAACAGACTCCCTACAGAGGCATCTGTTACTGAAGAATAAGAGATCATAACCGTAGACGGGGGAATGATACATCCCAGCACACCAGCAACGGCTACAGTACCCAATGCGAATCTTTTATCATAACCAGCCTCCAGCATAGAGGGAACCATGATGCTTCCGATTGCTGCACAAGTTGCTGTAGGAGAACCCGACAGTGCGCCAAAGAGCATGCAGGCAAATATTGAAACAATACCAAGACCTCCCGGAAGCCATCCCAGGATAGAGTCGCAGAAATCAGTCAGTCTTTTTGAGATTCCTCCGCTGGACATCAAGTTACCTGAAAGCATGAACAGCGGGATAGCCATGATTGTAAAACTATCCAGCGAACCAAACATACGCTGACCGATGACCATGGTATTTACATCACCAGCGAAGATCAGTGCGGAGGCTCCACCAGCAGCCAGGCAAAGACCGATGGGAGCACCAATAACTAGTAAAACAAGAAACACAATAAAAAGTATTGTTGCTATCATTATTTAATTACCCCCTTGGCGTCGCCCGCTGTATAGTCATTTGCAATATCGACCAACGTATGGATAATACCAAAAATCATTGCGATTGGAATAATCACATAGACTGCTGCCGTCGGAATCTGAGTTGATGTAGTAAGCTTGCCGCTCGCAACGAATGCGTTGAAGCAGACAGAGGAAACATAGAAAAGGAATATCACAATGATTGTGCTTAGAATATGTCTGATTCTAATGATTATTGGCTGCCAGGAAAGTGGAAACATTTCCGCGAAGACAACCACACCAACATGGCTGTGTTCTCTAAATCCTATCATTGCTCCAGCATAACCGCACCAAATCATCAGATATCGTGCAATTTCTTCACCCTCTGTAAATCTTATCTTTAATAGATAGCGGAATAATACGATAATTATAACCACTACTACCATTGCGACGAATGTAAAAATCGAAAGAAAATTTTCTAATCCAACGATTGCATTTCCACATTTTTTTAATGTATTCATGAACTTTGAAACCCTCCCGCAGTAAAGTTTTCCTAACTTGAATTCTTTAAACCAAAAAGGGAAGAGGTTGATGAACCATGCCAATCCACCTCTTCCCTCAGCTAATATGAATATTTCATAATTACAATTATTTCAAATACTGTTTTTCGGATTCCTGAATCTTTGTAATCATATCCTTCTCGATACCTTTGGTACCAACCCATTTATCATATACAGAGGACATCGCTTTTGACCATTCATCAGCATCAATGTCGATAACTTCAGCTCCTGATTCTACAATTACTTTCTTGGCATCATCAGCATACTTTAATGCTACATCACGCTGATATGCAACAGATTCATCAAATGCTTTCTGTACGATTTTCTGATCCTCGGGGGAAAGTGATTTCCACAAATCTTCATTCATAACAACCGGTGCAGGAATGAAATGATGAGCTGTCATTGTGATATATTTTGTCTGCTCGTAGAACTTTCCACCATACATATTAGTAAGTGTTGTACCGGATACACCATCGATTGTGCCCTGTTGAAGTGATGTATAGATATCGCCCCATGCGACACTCAACGGATTAGCGTCGATTGCTGTCAAAGCATCACACTGGAGCTTTGAAGAGTGTGCACGGATTCGTAATCCCTTTGCATCTGCCGGATGCTCAATCTTTTTGTTAGTCCCGATCATATATGTACCATTCTCATAGAATCCAAGACCTTTGAATCCAGAACCCTGAAGGGAATCGCAACGATCCTTTGTTAGCCATTCGTCCATTACAGACCATGCAGAACTCTTTGATTTGAACAAATATGGAAGGTCAAAATAGTTCAGGCTGTCTACAAAGCCGGACATAGAGGGCGTAGATGCAATAGACATATCCAGTGTTCCCATTTGAACCCCTTCGAGCATCTCAATCTCAGAACCAAGAGAACCACCGCTCTGTACAGTAAGAGTAATACGGCCGTCTGAATACTCTTTCAGCAACTCTGCGAATTTGTTAAGACCCATATCCCAAGGCTGCTTTGCTGCAAGAACATTACCAACCTGCCAGTTGTATGTTGCTCCTTCTGCAACAGTTGCTACTTTTTCCGTTGCTGCTCTTTCTGCCGCAGCTTTTCCACCTTCGCTATTACTGGATGTTGAACCACTTCCTCCGCATGCAGTCAATGTTCCAAGAATCATAACTGCAGCCACTCCTAATGCAATAAGCTTGTTCGTTCTCATCATTTTTATTCTCCTCTCCCTTGCGTCGCTGCTTTAAATGTTTTCTTAAACATATCCTTTGAAGTGCTATAAAAGACATTTAAACCAGATTGTTACTACTATACTAGTCATCGAAATAATTGTAACATTGAGACTTTAATGACACTTTAATCTAATCTTAAAATTTATTAAGGTAGAGTTTTATACGCTATTATTCCAATAATTACCCAAGCAGGGCTGTTGCTACACTCTGACAGAGGATCTCAGTACTGTAGTATGTACTGGCATTTAATCCGCGGCATAAACGCCCTCGATGACTTGAGCTTTAATCGAAATTCAAAAATCCGTATTGACGCAGTTTTAAGCAAATGATAAAGTTAAAAATGGCTGGGATTCCTGAATAATCAGTTCACCCAGCCATCAAAAATTATATTATCCCCTTGAATTTACACAAAATTTAGAACACTACCGGAGTAAACGTAAGAATGAGCTAGATACATGCCATTTTGAGTGTCTGTTTTATTGAGGTAAGGTCAGAACACCTTAATGTGTTACTTAGCAACTGGAAGTATAATTGTAAACGTAACCCCTTCGCAATCATTATTAGATACGGTAATTGAGCCGTTATGTTCCTCAACAATCCGCTTTACAATTGTCAGTCCAAGACCTGTTCCCTTTCCAGTTTCTTTTGTCGTAAAAAAGGGGTCAAAAATATGTGGTATTATCATCTCATCAATACTTTCCCCTGTGTCTCCTATTTCAATAAAAACTTTCCTTATATCCTCTTCCCTGCAATATGTTTTTATTGATAGAGTGCCACCTTTCTCACCCATAGCTTGATAGGCGTTTATATATATATTTACCATAATCTGTGTTAATAGTGTTTCATTGCCTAGTATATATACCCCATCACAATCAAAGTCTTTGCATATTTCTATGTTCCCCTGCTTAGCAAATGCGGCTAAAGCAATACCTTTCTCAACTAAATCATTAATAGCTATTTTATTTAAATTTACACCCATTTTTTTCCTGCTAAGATATGAAATTTGCCCAATTGTTTCCTTTGCTTTCTGAGATGCATTGTATATTTCCAGAGCACTGTCATAATTATCGGTTTCTTCTATAGGAAGTGTTTCCAGCATCATTAGGCTATATCCCATGATTGGGGTTAGCAAATTATTAAATTCATGGGCTATGCCGGATGCCATCATTCCAATTTCCTGAAGCCTAAGCTTATGTGCCAATTCCTGTTCATTCCTGTTTAACTCTTCCAGCATCTTGCTCTTTTCCTGTAATAATTTTATTTCTTGAATCGCTTGTTCATTCCTTTGTCTTAGCAGCAGAATATTCCTTATAATTAAAAATACTCCAAATAAAAGTAAGGCAATACATATAAAAAGCAACACCGCGCCTCTTCGAACAGGAGCAACTACCTCATCCAGCTTCATTGCAGTAACCAGAAAAAGAGAATCAAAATCCAGTTTTACCTGAACACTGCCAATTAAGAATGCCCATTGTGTATTTTCAAATTCAAAAGATATCTCATCTACATAACCTTTTGGGTTCTTTTGAAGTTTTTCGTTTATTTCAGAGAAACTGATCCCGTGAGTTTTAAAATTTTTAATGAAATTTGCAATTTCGAAAATATGTATCCCACTGCCATCCGAGTAATAAATGTATTCCTCATCTGAATCATACAAAATTAAATATAAATTATCATTCTGGCTTCTATCCTCAGAAGCAGCAGAAAGCATTGATTGAATTGGAATAAATGCTATATAAAACAATCCATTCTTAGAACGGCTGCACAACACCACACATTTGTCTCCGGCTGCACTTTTCGATAAATAAATGTTGACTGCCTCCGCTTTCATATCCAGGTTGTCCTTAAGTAATTCATAATTCTTGCCGTCACTACTTAAAATGAATTCCCCTTCGGCCGAAAAAACAGCCATTGCTGTCATATTACCGCCCTGGCGTGCTATGTTAAACTGAAGTACCCTTAAAATCCTATCGGCAAAACCTTTGGTCAGATATGATTTTTCAGCTTCAAGCGTCCTGTTTTGCTGAACCAGACTGTTAAGTGACATGCTATACTTATTCAGGTAAGATTCTGCATTTCGTGATATGGATGTAGTCGTCCCAAGTATGAGTCGATCCTGATATGAAACCATTGCATCTCTAAAGACGTTAAGAATTGAGAGCATTCCGATAATGCCTATAATAATAAAGAAAACCGCAACAGTGAGTGTAATAATAACTTTAAATTTTCTTGCTTGATTTATCAGCATTAAAATTCTTCCTTTTAAAAATGAAGTTCATTTGCTATAATTGTATTTAATCAAATGCCAAGGTTTTTGTCAATTTTGTCCGGGAGAGGATAATGATGTCCGATAGAATCCTAATTATTGAAGATGATTTAGCTGTACAGAATATGCTTGCCAAGGTAGTAAAAAGCAATCAGTTCGACCCATATGCTGTTAACAGCGGCGAACAAGCACTTGAGGTTTTAGAAAGTAAAATATTTGATTTGATTTTACTTGATATTAATATGAACGGAATGGATGGTTTTGACTTTCTTCAGAAAATAAGGCAAAGCGGTAAAACCACACCCGTTATAATTATAAGCGGGCGCACAGATGACTTCGATACTTTGTACGGCATTGACATTGGTGCTGATGATTATGTAACAAAACCGTTCAACCCAATCACTTTAGGCGCTAAATTAAAAGCATTGCTTCGGAGAACGAAAGGTGACGCATACAAGAAAGTCATTATTGCAGGTCCTTTTCAATACAATACAAGTACCCTTCGTTTATATAAGAATGGCGAGGAAATTTTTTTATCCTCCAAAGAGAACTTATTAATTAGGTTGTTCATCGATAATATAAACCGAGTATTTTCAAAAGATTCGTTGTATGAATTAGTATGGAACGATACAATAATCGATGATAACACCATTATGGTATATATTAATCATCTACGAAAAAAAATTGAGGATAATCCTCAGAACCCTAAATATATTCAAACCATACGCGGGCTTGGCTATCGTTTTATTTGTTAGTTACTTTTATAACAACCAGCCATAATCCTGACGGCAGTCCACCACTGCAGTGATATAAACGACATTTCCCTGAATCTCATAAAGAGCCATATAATACTTCCCAAAAAGTAACTTGCGGTATTTTTGAAAGGGGATAGCTTCATTCTCCAGCCATGTGTTTCGCTCCGGCATAGCGGAAAGATTATCCGTCGTTTCTACAAACAAATCAATCAGCCTATTGGCTGCCGATACGCTGACATTTGTCAAAAAGCGTGCATGCATAATGAGCATATCCCAAGCGGTTTCAGTGATTTTGACTATGTATTGTTTATTCCTTTCGGACATCTGCTGCCTCCGCTACGGCCTTGCGCATGGCATCAACCGTTTCTTCCACGGAAAATGTCCTTCCCTTTTGTATATCAATCTCAGATTGCATCAGCTTTTCCTTAAGCTTAATGAGGCTCTCACGCCGGGCAAACGACTCCACGTCCATAACAACCAGGTCGCCTTCACCGTTTTTGGTTAAAAATACCGGCTCTCCTGTCTGTCTGCACAAATCAGAAATCTGATTGTAGTTTTTGCGGATCGCCGCAGAAGGCTTTATGTTCATCATACGAATCACCTCGCTTAGTAGTCTTAAAATATGCTTATTATACTCTTATTATACTACCAACTTGCTGATTTGTCATCTCCAGCATGGCAGGTAAACTATCTGGTGTTTCAAAAACATCCTTCATCAGCTTGTCAAGTATCATCTCCTGATAGCCGCATAATTTCCTTGTTTTTATGTCTTGCACCAGCGGCAGCAATTGCGGTGATTCTACACGCTCCAATTGTTTGAGCCCAACTTTTTCTATGTTTGCATCTCAAAACCTCAACTGCCTGTGTCACGCCGTTGTCATCGAATACCAACAGAAGATAGAGGCGATGTAGAGATAGGAGAGTAGAACCTCAGGTCAGTACCACCTGCTACTACTTGCTCTCCCATCTCCAATAATTTGCTAACCAAATAACTGCCTACATTTCCAGATGCTCCTGTAACTAAAACTTTCATCATATAATTCCTCCTATCCTTCAAATATTCATCTATATTTTCGGCAGATCCTTATTGCAGTAATGTTAATTGTTTCATGACTCCTTGTTCCATTAGTCGGTTTATCAATTCATGTAGTTTATCATTTGCGAGAGCATCAGTCTGTTTAAACCAATAACTCATGATTCCAATCATAGCAGATAAAGTATATTCCAAAATAAAATCCAATTCTATTTTATCAACATTAGGTTTATCGACAAACACCTGCATTATCATTGGTTTAATCGAATTCTTTAATTTGCTTGCAAAGGCAGGATCCCCCGTCTCTCCAAGCAGTACAGAGTAATACTTGTTATTTTGATCATAGAGTTCAAAAAAACCATCCAATGGCATTCCCAAAGTTCCTGTTGGTATTGAAAGCGGAGGGAGTTCATTCAGTGTAGGTATTAATGAATTTTCAATACACTCCAAAACATCATACACGTCCGTAAAATACTCATAGAATGTACCTCTGTTATATCCTGCTTTATTTGAGATATCCTTTACAGTAATTTTTTCAATTCGTTTTTCACAATACAATGCCCAAAATGCGTCAATAATATTCTGCTTTGTCTGAGCAGTAATTTCTACCCTTTTACTCATAACCCTCCCCAATTCTGAAATCCGACAAATACAACAACATTGTTGGTTGAAGATAACTACTTTTGATTTTATAATAAATTATACAACACGTTGTTGGATTATTCAAGGAGGTTCATAATATGATTACAATACTTTGTGCCGGCTCACGCGGTGATTTTCAACCATATATTGCACTCGCTCAACAGTTAAAAAAGCTAGGGAAAGACGTTCGCATCACTGGAAGTAAAAGCTTTGAAGGCTTCATTCGAAGCTATGGTATCGATGTCTATCCAATAGAAGCAGACATTCAAAGTCTTAAAGTTGATCCTAAACTTTTGAAGGATGCAGGTTCGGCAGATAATCCTTTAAAAATGCTTTTAACGTTTAACAAGATGAAGGAGTATGGCATCTACATGGTAAACGATTACTACTCAGCCTGCGAAGGCAGTGAACTAATTATTTATCATCCCGGCTGTACTATAGGTTATTTTGCTGCACAGAAATTTGGTATTTCTTCAGTTTTAGCTTCTCCATTCCCAATGCACAAAACCAAAGAATATTTATCTGTTATTATGTATGGGAAAACAAAATCCAATTCAATTACAAAGAAAATCAGCTATTCCATGATTCAAGGAATGCTGTGGATGGCTTCTAAAGGTTCAGTAAAAGGTTTCTGGAAAAAACACTTTGGAACAGCACCAGACAATTTTGGATGTCCCTTTGAATTGCATACAGATAAAAAACACCCTGCAATTATTTCATGTAGCAACTATGTGTTCAAAAGACCTAATGATTGGAATGAAAACATTCACCAAATGGGTTATTGGTTTGTTGAGGAGCCTTGTGAGTACACTCCCTCCGATGAACTTGCTGCATTCTTGAATGCAGGTGAAAAACCTATATATTTAGGATTTGGAAGTATGACTTCTTTGGAAAAGCATGAGGGTCTTGCAGATTTGGCAGCTAAAGCTATTATTAAAAGCAGGAAACGTGGCATTATATGCGGTATGGGAAAACCAGCAAACCTTCCGGAAAACATCATAGCCATTGGCAGCATTCCTCACTCATGGCTTTTCAATAAAGTTTCTGCCGTATGCCATCATGGAGGAGCAGGCACAACAGCAGCAGGATTTAAAGCAGGAGTTCCCAGCATTATTGTACCTTTTTCCAATGACCAGTTTGCATGGGCTCACAGAGCATATGACTTAGGGGTTGGTGCAAAACCCATCCCTAAAAAGGAATTATCTGCAGATAAACTTGCCGATGCAATCAAGTTTGCCTTAACTGATAAAATCGTTGTAAATGCCCAAACCCTCGGCAAAAAAATAGCTACTGAAAATGGAGCTGCTGAATGTGCAAAAATTATTGCGAAGTGTCTTAAGAGGTAACGATATTGGACGTGCAAGGGAATGTGCAAAAATTATTATAAAGCGTCTTTAGCTTATCGTATCTTTTCAGGCCTGGGGGAAAGGTTCTGTATAATAAAAGCTATGCCAGACGCCAAAATTATCTTTGACATTGACCTCGGCCCGTCCAAGCGAGTACAGTATTCCATAGTATGGATAATCCTGCCCGACTGTAAAGTGACCCAGATAATTACCCTGGAATATTACAGGAACATAAGCAAACTCTATTTCAGAACTTGTGACCATTATAAGCTCCAAAAGTAAAAAAAATAGCATAAAAACGCTGAAAAGCCTTGCTACGCAAGGCTTTTCAGACAAATTGCGGTGGAGATGAAGGGGATCGAACCCTTTACCTCTTGACTGCCAGTCAAGCGCTCTCCCGATATATCGGGTGTGCGACCCCAAAAAAGTGATTTATATATGAGAAACTTGAGACCTATTGAGGGTGAATGTGTCTATGAGGATATTAAAAAACAATTTTGGCATCGGAAGATTTCATGTCAGCTATTCTTATCCGAAATATCGATGGTGATTTGACTTTATCCCATGAAAGTTTGAGTTATGTTGTGATCCAACAGAGGTTTGGTTATCTCAGTGAAAATCTCATTCATTTTATCATAATCACACAGGAAAGAAGCGGCACTTGCTTCAATCATTTGCTTGTCGGTCACCTGAGAAAAGTCCACACTATATCCTGCATTCTCGGCCAAATATTCAATAAAGAGCCTTTGTGCTCTGCCATTTCCTTCTCTGAAGGGGTGAAGGACATTTATTTCACTAAGATAATGTGCAAGACGGAGCGGGATTTCATCTTTGTCCGCATCTTTCAAATAATTCTCTTTTTTAAGCTTGTCAAAGAGAGAATCGGCATTTGATTCTATAAACTCATAGTTGCAAAACATATTACCTTTTGCAATATTTACCCATCTGCTTTCGCCAGCCCATTCGTAGATATCACCGAATATATACACGTGAATTTTTTTTAAATGTAGTAAATCAAATTCGCCTTTTATAACACTTACTTTTGCATTGGCAATTCTCAAAGAGGTTATTTCTCTTTCAGCTATGTGAAGCTTTTCCGCATCCTTAATCCCCAGCTTGTTTATTAGAACATTTGAGTGAGGGTAACAATATTTTTGATCCCACTCATAACTGTAATTATAATTGTTGTTCATAGCTATAGCTCCTGACAGCTGTGTGCTTTTTTATGAGTTCAGCTATTGTTTCTTCAACCAGTTTATCATTACCAGCACAACGTCTGATTCTATCTTTATCAGTTTGAGTAAGCGGCATGCCTTCCATCGACATTGAGCCATTAACCTCATCAATAAGTTTTTCCATATCTCTCATTTGAACACCACCTTACCTAATATATTATACAATATTTTCACTAAAAATTCAAAGTTATTACGATATGTTTCTTTTTCCCTTTACATAGCAAAAACCCTGTAATCATGCGGATTACAAGGTTTAGGTTTGGTGGAGATGAAGGGGATCGAACCCTTTACCTCTTGACTGCCAGTCAAGCGCTCTCCCGATATCTCGGGTGTGCTACCCCAATGCTTAAAACTATATTTTTTTTGATTTAGGAGGTTTATCGTAAGAGCATGCCTTACAAACGCTGCTTTATAGTGTCTGTAAATTTGTACTTTCCTAAACAGTTAAACTGACTACATATTTGTGATACCCGGATGAGAACTCAACATTTATTGAATGCCTCCTATCGTTTATATGTCCAGAGTCCTAGTGCCGGATTGCTGATATAAAATATCTCTTCGCCATTGTCCAGTATGTTAAATCCATCCTTTAACCTGACAGGATTATATTTTTTAGTTATATCGCTGATCGACACATAGTTGAAATCGACCCCTTCCACTTCTTCCCGGGTCAATTGTCCAGTTGCATAAGTAATCGAAAACCTTCCATCAGAAGAACCATGCACCAGATGAGCCGCAACAGAAAGATTCTCTTTCAGATCCTCGTTGTTGCTGCACAACTCAAGCACTTTTTTTCTGCCGACATAACCATATTTTCTGATTAATTCGTCGTTTCTGTCGTCTTCGCCAAATTTCCTGACACCTGGAGCGATGATGATCAGTTCCCCACCATCCGCGATTGCCATTCGTGTCCTGTAAATCGCTTTGTTGCCGAGCCAGGTACTCTTGAATTCCATCCCTTCCAGGTAAACGACCACTTTGGGCAAAGCCTTTTGTACATAGATCAGGTTCTTTTCCTGGCTGAGCGCAACAGCCTCTTCAAATAAATTCCGGCTTCTTCCTATAAAAAGACCGTTGATTGCAGTTTCTCCCTCAAACTGACTTGTAACAGTAAGAACATACATCAGAGGGATGTTCTGAAGGAATTTCTCTTCAGCATAGTCGAACACTTTCCTTACCGGAGAATGGTCCCGTCCCATGATTCTTTCAAGACCGAAAAAAGCTCCGAGCATATGGGACCGGTTGATCATTTTACTGCCGCCGCAACCCACAAGTACATTTTTTGTATAATTCGCCATTCCGACGACCTCATGGGGAACCACCTGTCCGACAGATATGACAAGATCATAGGATGGATCGACGATACACCTGTTCACTTCAACCTCGATGGGTTCACACATCAACCCCTCTGAGACTTCACGAACAAATTCACCGGGCACCTGCCCAAGCGAGACTACATCATTCCTCCAGTCATGAACCAATATGGATTCCAAAGGGATGTTCAAACCGAAGAACTCCCTGCATTCCTCCTCGGACATTGCTTCATGTGTACCCAATGCAGGCATTATATCTACTTTACAAAAATCTTTCAGCAAGTCATAGTACAGGGCTGTTATTCTGCCGGCACCGGAGTACATCCTGGTTATATCCGGAGGGAGAAGCAGGACCTTTTTCAGGCTTTGCTTCACAGGTTCTATCGATTTTATCAGGTTGTCAATTAATTCTGCATTGTCTATTCCTTTATTGCTGTTGGATTTAAGACTTAAATGAACCATATTGATGTCCTCCGTTCACCATTATTCAACTCTGGCGTACCCCAGATGTGCAGAAGCCCTTATACACCCAGATATGCCTATACCCCGGAATACGCAGAAAACCCGCCATCGACAGGAATAATAACGCCATTGACAAAACCTGACGCTTTTTCACTGACCAGCCAGAGCAAAGTCCCAGTCAGGTCATCATTGTTTCCAAACCTGCCCATAGGGGTCATTCCGATTATCTTTTCCGCCCTTTTGGAAAGTGAGCCGTCCGGATTCAACATTAAATCCCTGTTTTGCTCCGACATAAAAAAACCTGGAGCAATTGCATTTACCCTAATGCCTACCTTGGACATATGGACTGCCAGCCACTGTGTAAAGTTCGATACCGCTGCCTTTGAAGCGCTGTATGCCGGAATTTTCGTAAGCGGAGAAAATGCGTTCATGGAGGAAATGTTGATGATCGTAGCCCCTACTTTATCTGCCATATCCCTTGCAAAAACCTGTGTAGGGATAAACGTACCCAGAAAATTCAGATTAAATACAGACCCAATATTTTTCGATTCCAGATCGAAGAAGGAAACAACACCCTCATTTGGATCAAAGTCCTCTCTGAAGAGATATTCCTTTGTGGTATTCGCCTTTGGGTCATTTCCACCGGCGCCATTGATCAGGATATCACATGATCCAAGCTCTCTGTTTATGATTTCCCGTGCAGCTTCAAGATCCTGACGGTCCAGTACATTGGCCGCAAGCCCTATGGCCGTCCCACCGGCTTTTTTGATCTCATCGGCAACAATATCAGCCTTCTCTTTTCTGCGGCTCAACACTGCCACATTTGCCCCGCATTTCGCTAGTGCTATACAAAAACCGCTGCAAAGAACGCCTCCGCCTCCTGTTACTACTGCGGTTTTCCCTGACAAATCAATTTCAAATGGAAGATTCATATTTTTACCCCGTATTTCCTCAAAAGAAATGTTATTAAATCTATATGCTATAAGTGGATGCGGAGGTACTGCCGCCCTGTCCTGTCCAATTTGTGTGATAATACTCTCCGCGCTTTCTGTCGATCCGTTCATAGGTGTGTGCCCCGAAGTAGTCACGCTGGGCCTGAAGCAGGTTTGCAGGGAGTCTCTCGCACCTGTATGCGTCAAAGTAGCAAAGTGCAGAGGAAAAGGCCGGAACAGGTATACCGTTCAGTAGCGCAGTCGCAGCCACCCTTCGCCAGCCATCCTGGGCATCCTGTACTTTTTCTTTGAAATATGCATCCAGTAAAAGATTGTTCAATTTAGGGTTTCTGTCAAAGGCTTCCTTGATTTTACCCAAAAACGCCGACCGTATAATACATCCGCCGCGCCACATCAATGCAATACTGCCGTAATTGAGTTTCCAGCCGTATGTTTTTGCTGCGGCCTGCATCAGGGTATAGCCCTGTGCATAGGATATGATTTTCGATGCATAAAGTGCATTCCTTATATCTTCCAAAAACAACTTCCTATCCCCACCAAACTCGGGCTTTGGTCCTGAAAGCACTCTTGATGCTTCCACCCTTTCTTCGTTTATTGCTGAAAGACAGCGTGCATAAACCGCTTCTCCTATCAATGTCAGGGCGATTCCTTCATCAAGCGCTACGACAGATGTCCATTTACCCGTTCCCTTTTGTCCAGCAGAATCGAGTATCTTATCAATAAGCGGCAAGCCATCGGTGTCACGGCAGGCTAAAATGTCACGGGTGATTTCAATCAGATAGCTGTCAAGCTCGCCTTCGTTCCATTCCTTGAAAGCCTCATACATTTCGTCCGTCGTCATCCCAAGGTAATCCCTCATCAAATGATACGCTTCACAAATGAGCTGCATATCTCCGTATTCGATCCCATTATGGACCATTTTTACAAAGTGCCCGGCACCATTATCACCCACCCAGTCACAGCAGGGACTACCGCCCTCAACTTTTGCAGCGATTGCTTGAAAAATCGGTTTTACAAAAGGCCACGCAGCGAATGAGCCTCCTGGCATAATACTAGGGCCTTTCAGGGCGCCTTCTTCTCCCCCGGAAACCCCAGTGCCGATATAAAACAAGCCCTTTTCCTCCACATAGGCGGTTCTTCGCATCGTATCAGTAAAGTGAGAGTTTCCTCCATCAATGATGATGTCACCCTTTTCAAGACAGGGAATTAGCAGATCGATCAGTTCATCGACCGGTTTTCCAGCCTTGACCATCATCATGACCTTCCGCGGCTTCTTCAGTGAGGCTGCCAATTTTTTAATGGTCAACGTTCCAATAATTTTTTTTCCTTTTGCTATTCCTTCTACAAAATTCGTAACCTTTTCGGTGCTACGGTTATATACGGCAACTGAAAAGCCTTTGCTTTCCATATTCATCACAAGGTTTTCACCCATGACAGCCAGACCAATCAGGCCAATATCTGCTTTAATCATCACTCAATATCCTTTCTGATCTTCCCACCATGGTTTTTCCGGCAGATAGCCTTCAAATTCAGCTATAAGTCCATCTTCGTATTTCCCTTTATATAAGCCGCCAAAAAACATATCCAACGCTTCATCATGGAAGCGCTTCCACGACTTGTCCTCATTACCGGGGTTTATCGGATAAAAGAGGACACCATTATCCTTAGCTGCCTGCATATCTCCTATGGCATCGCCGACCATCAACACTTTTTCACAGTCGTATCTGTCTAGTATCGCAATTTCTATACAGTGCTTCTTGCTTCCCAATTCCTGTCCGGCAACCAACTTCACATATTTCATCAGGTCATGCTCGGTCCATTCCCTTTCAAGAGCTTCATGGGGTGTAGCCGATACAATCATCGCATCCGCACTTTTGATAAGCCTTTCAAAGCTTTCTCTAACATAAGGGAAATAGGGAACACCTCGAACGATTTTTGCAATTGTTTCATTCACTGCTTTTGACCATTTGAGTGCCCCGTTCAGAACTGGATCATCAGTTTCTGCCACAGCCTTTTCCAAAGCAGGATTCCCAAGAACCGGCTCTTCGCTTATCCATTTCTTCAGAGCAGAAAGCATTGGTAACTTATAACCGCGCAGCCGTGCTTCCTCTCTGCCCTCAAGCAGCTCAAACACCTTCACCAGAGCGGGGAACCTGTTGGTACCCCTCCATTTTGAATAGAGATTAACAAACTCTGCCGTTTCCCGGGCATATTTGGATATAGCCTGCATGTCCCATTCATTGACCATATTTGGAATAAAACACTCCTTGTGCTTGATTTCCATCGCGTCAAACACACACCCGTCGGAATCTACACACACAAGAAAATCATGTTCCTTGTTGATTTCAAATAGTTTTCCCTGGTTGTTCATTTTTGCCTCCCAGTGTTAAAATACCGCCTTGCATTTTCTATACATATACTTCTGATAAGTGTTTCCAGCAATTCCTCATCATCCGGCACTTCCCCGCTTTGCACCCATTTACCTATCAATGAGCATAATATGCGTCTGTAGTAATCGTGCCTTACATAGGAAAGCAAGCTCCTCGAGTCGGTCAGCATACCGACATGAAGGCCAAGTCCTCCGGTATTTGCAAGGGTTTTCAGCTGTTCAGTGATGCCATCCCTGTGATCCAGCATCCACCATGCTGCGCCAAGCTGAATTTTTCCAGGAATTCCTCCCGTGAAGGTGCCGGCCAGTGTGGCCAGCGGATAGTATGCAGACGGATTCATTGTATACAGGATCGTTTTGGGCATGCCCCGATCCATTTCTATCCTGTCAAACAAGCTTCGGAGCGCAGTTATGTCAACAAGCTCTCCGCATGAATCCAGTCCGGAATCAGGGCCCAAAAGCTTGAAAAGACGTGTATTCTGGTTGCGTATTGTCGAAAGATGCATCTGCATGACCCAATTTCGGGCATAGTACTCACATCCAAAGAAGAATAAAATGAAAAACTTGAATTTTTCAGCTTCTTCAGTCCCAATCTCAACTCCAAAAAGTTTTTTTGCCAAAACAGCTTTTGCATCGTAATAGGTACCACATACGGTCGGGCTGTTGGTAAGTGCATGGTCTGCAATGCAGCAGCCGTTCGCTTCAAAAAAGTCCATTCGCTTTTTCATCAGGTCAAGTAAGTCGTCCAGTGAATTGATCTTCATATCCTCTGTCGAAGCCAACTCGTCAAGGTACGCCATATAATCGGCTGAGGTTATATCCATAACCCTATCCGGTCTCCATGTGGGTACGATCCTGGTATTGAAATCCTTCCTCTCAGCAATCCTTGTATGCCATTCAAGGTTGCTGGAAGGGTCGTCGGTAGTGGCTGCAAACTCGACATTTGAATCTGTTATGAGACTGCAGGCATTGAATTTTCCTTCTTTGATTTTAGCATTTGCCTCTTCCCAAACCCGCTCCGCTGTTTTTCCTGACAACGGCGTTTTTATTCCGAAGTATTTGTTCAGTTCCATATGCACCCAGTGATATACAGGGTTCCCGATGAAAAACGGCAACGCCTCTGCGAATGAAAAAAACTTGTCTTTGTAAGATACATCTATGCCTGTTATATTATTTTCATCTATACCATAGGCACGCATGATACGCCACTTGTAATGATCCCCTTCAAGCATCAGCTCCCCGACATTGTTGAACTTCCTGTCTTCAGCAATATCCCTGGGATTCAAATGACAATGATAATCGAATATATTCAATTTTTGAGCATAATGCCTGTATAGATACTCACCCTTAATATTTGTTAGTAAAAAATCCCTGCCTGTAAAGTCCTTCATAGTAATAACCTCGTAATAATCTTATAAGTATGATATTTATCGCCTTGACTCCAACATATCGCAGAATACAAGCTCGTTGTTGGTTCCTTTGAATTCAGATTCACCCATGATCTTTTGTATTACCTGGCGAATAATGGTTCTCGTATTGCCATAAGCGTTTATATAGGTCTTCACCATGGGAACATCAGTAAGGTGAGTCGTAAAATTCAATGATACGAATACAGTCGGCACTTCCCAGACATACCAAGGGATGTCGGTTGACATCTGTGTTTTCCATCTTATCCTGACATTGTTTTCAACTGCATACCCTGCAATGTCGGAAAAAACCAATACAGCATCCCAGTTTTTGGAAAACTCAAGGGTTTTACCCTTAGCCCGTGTGTTGCCATCATTTAAAGTAACTTCAAAGCCCACACCTTCAAGCTCCTCGGTAATAATCTGCAATGTCTCATTCGTTGCTCCATGCATACTGCCTGTATCACCCCCTAAATAAACCAATTTAATCCTTTTGTGGGTGACAGGTTTGATGGGAAGTTGATTCAAAGTGTTTTTAACAAGTGTAATGCCCATGTCGGCTGCTTCTTCCGCCATAACCAGATGTTCAGCGCAACCAATAGTTTTCATCCCTTCTTCAAGGGGAATAAGGGTTCCTTCCTTTTGTTTTGTGTGAAGTCCCAAAGCCGCTTTTAATCCCAGTATTCTTTGAAGTGCATCATACAAACGCTCTTCCGAAATCACACCATTTTTGTGTCCATCCATCATAAAGCCAAAATCTTCATCCATATCGTTAAAGAAGAGAAACATATCACAGCCTGCTGCGATGGCACGAGGTACATAATCCTTTCGTCTCATGGCGGCTGCCAGTCCGATCATGTGGGATGCATCCGTTACAACCACTCCATTGAATCCCAACTGGCCACGAAGCAACCCTGTGATAAGTTCAGGTGCAAGGGTTGCAGGCATTATATCTTCATCTTTCAAGCCCGGAACCAATTTCTTCTGGTACTCAGGTAATGCAATATGCCCTGTCATAACTGTCATAACGCCTTCATCTATCAAATGCCTGTAAACCCTTCCAAAGCTTTCGTCCCATTCCTCGGGACCCAGATCATTTACCCCCATGACCAAATGCTGGTCACGTTCCTCAACTCCATCGCCCGGAAAATGTTTGGCGCAGGATGCAATGTTACTTTGGCGCAATCCCTTGATATAGGCACTGGTATATTTAATTACATCATCAGGATTTGTTCCATAAGCTCTTGTATTTATAACTGTATTTCTCCAGTTAAATAAAATATCAGCATCAGGGCCAAAATTCCAGTTGCAGCCAACCGAAACAGCTTCTCGCCCGCTTACCAGTCCTGTGTTGTAAGCCACTTTTTCGCTCCCTGTTGCTTCAACCTGTGCAGCGGAAGCAATATAGGTACCGTCCTTGCAGGCGGCATTTCCTCCCGAATCCAGGTTTATAGCTACAAGCATGGGTATTTTGCTGAATTTCTGAAGGTTCGTGGCGAATTCCAACACTTGCTCTGATGGAGCAGTCATGTATCTTGCTCCGCCTACGTGGTATTTTTCAATAATTTCTTTACATGATTCGGGTCTCATATCGTAAAACAGGTTAATGAACAATTGACCAATTTTCTCTTCAACCGTCATTCCTGCAATAGTACTTTCAACCCAGACAATATCTTCATCATTTAAATGGAATGGTTTCGCTTTAAGATCTGCCATTATTACTCCTCCTGATTGTTCCTTCGTTAATGGATTCGGATTCATTTCCCAGGCACTTTAAATGTTTTCCTATATGATTAAAAATCACATCATGATAGTCCTGTTCAAAATTGTGAAGCACAGCATATAGACGTTCCTTAAAAAGCGGACTTCCATCAGGGTTTTTAGCCAAAAGAATCAATCCGTATGTGATATGCATAACCTGTCTTGAATCCGGCTTGTTCATCAACTCAGGAAGCCTGTTATCGCTTAAAGAGTCAATGTCAGGTATATTTCTGACATCGGCTCCAATATGATAATACTTCTTTGCTTCATCCAATACGCCCAGTGCAAAGCTGTGCATTTCCCTGTACAGCCCGGGTGCTTTCATAGCAATAACTCTAACCGCCTCAAGCCAATTTGTTCCTGCTGTTTTCAGATGATATCTTCCCTGTGTCTTTTCTCCAATGATTGGAAATGTCGAGAACTTATCACTCCCGGAATGAATACTTAATTTATACCCAAAGTTTTCTGCGATAGAAGCATGTATTTTAAATTCCTTTTCAAATTGAGCAACCACGCCGATATAATCTATACCTTTTTGAAATTCCCCACAGAATCTTGGAGCAATTGATGCAACCCTTACACCAGCTGCAGCAAGCTCTGACGCAACAAAGAAATGAGATTCGGGTGAGGTGGAAGTCATGGTTTCATCAATTGATATTTCAAAGTCCACTTCTCTTTGATAATTCTTAATGTATTCATTGAAGATACTGATTGCGTAGCTAACAGCCTTGTAGTAAGTCAGAATGATTTCTTTCAGGTCATTAGGCCTGAACTCTATAATAGATCCATTCTTTAATGGAAATTTTTTTCCGGCATATTTGCTTTCCAATTCCATATTTTCGTTTTTACAACTATTCAGATAAAGCTTTTCAGCTTCCTCTTCAGAAAGCTCCGATACTCTGTCGTTGATATGCTCTGAACAATCCAGAGTTATCATGGTAAAGCCACAATTAAGTGCCATAAGAATCTCTTCAGGCTTTTTCAGGTGGTCCCCGTCAGCACCAAAGCCTCCTTTGTAATCTTCCTGGAAAACAGCCCAACTGACACCATCCAGAACATTCTCATATGTACGCCCGGTTAAATTCAACTCTCTGATTGACTGCTGCGCAAACACAGGTTTTACATCATAATGCTTTATCAGCCTGATATGCCCAGGCGTAGCCAATCCGAGCCTATCTCCAAGACCTATGGTTTTTTGAAATTTCAAGACAGCTGTTGGAGCTGTATACGGAAATTCACGCCTGATCAATAAACAGTTTTGATGGATTAAGGGACAAAGCTTTGCTTTAAAATCACCAATTAAATATTCTTCACCATCAAATTCATTATAAGTATTCCCCTCACGAAAAACCACAAGCTTCTTTTCTGCATTTTCTTTGATTATGAATAGTATCGAACCTTTACACTCATTAATTGAGTCAGCATAAATGCCATATTCTCCAAAACTGCCTGCCATTTTCCTGATAAGACTGATATCAGACACTCCCGCATTCAAATGCTTTAAACAAAAATCCTGCCATCTGCCCATTTATGGTCTCCTTAATATCAATTTCAGTTCGAATTCAACGGAATAAAGCCTCCAGTTAATTGAACTATTGGTTTTGAACCGCATCATGTTTCCTTTTCCGTATCATTGTAAATTCTTTAAATTTATGCTGGTTCATTGAAAATATCAGGAAGCCCAACAAAATGAAGGCATTGATGATGTTCTGTCCTGCCAGTTTCACTCCGAGTGCTGCAAACCCTCCAGCGATGAGTGCTGTTGCTATTCCACCCATTAATATACCAGTCATCGGTTCACTGTATTTGGCAAGGATGCCGCCGATAAACATTGGCAGGAACCCCAGAAACATGGTCATGATTGTTGACAATCCAAGTTGTGCACTCATAGTTCCTGTACGCGACAGTGTCGTCACGCCTGCAATGGCGGATAATGAGCCACAGGCAGCATAGCACAAAACTGCAACCAGCTTTTCATTGATCCCTGTATTGACCGATATTTGCTGGCCACTGGCAAGGGAGCGCAAATTGTAACCGAACTTGGTAAAGTTTACAATCACAATCAGCACAGCCAGTACAACAGCTCCCAAAATAAAGATTTGGGGTATCTGGATCATATAGAGCATATTGTTTTTTCCGATCAGTACCGTCCCTTTCGCATCGAAAAGGATGAAGGTAAAGGCTTCAAATATCAGTGCTATCCCAAGGGAAACAACCATTGCCGGAATTTTCAGAAGTACATAGGCCAACCCGGAAATAGTCCCCAGAATCAACCCGACAATTGTGCAGACGATAACCATTCCAATAGCGTCCAGCCCAAGTGTGAGGGCGATATTCCCGCTGATCATGGGGGCCAGAACAACTACGGAGCCGACACTGAAATCAAATCTCCCAGCCGGCACATTGAAAAACAATCCCCATCCGATAAATGTAACATAAAAAACATTGACGATAAATGATTTAAAGTTTGCAGAGGAGATAAAGCTCACTCCACTAAAACTGCATATCAGCTGAAAGATGATAAATACACCCACCGGAACAGAGATTGATATCAGACTGTTTTTGAATAGCATAAAGCCCTTGTTTTTTTGCATCTGCATTGCCCCCATACATGTTTTCATATTTATAACTCTTTCACTGTAATGCTTTCGCGTCATCAGAATCAGACACGAGGGTAATGGAGTTAATATTCATTTGCTTCCACTACCCTCTGTATCTGTTCAATCAGGTTTATTTTTTATCTGCTGCTCTCCTGGCTACAACATCTTCATAGGAGTAGGCTTTCGCAAGATTAGCCCAGTCCTGGTATGTGGCAGCTGGATTGAAGGCCTTGCATACCTTCTTTAAATCATCTGCACTGTAAGGAGGATTAGGTAACTTCATTACTTCCACCCATTTTTTCATATCCTCCACCGATTTTATATCTATGTTCTTTATTGATATATTGGCTACATTACCATTGTCTGTAAATTCCTTGGCGTACCCGGACATCGCATTATAGAGAAGTGCAAAACGCGGCCCGTATATTTGAGGATATATAGCTCCAATATAGTTTATCTTGCCGTCCAGCATAGCTTGCTCTGAAACAGCATTTAAAGATGTTATTGTGCCAAGCTTGATTTTCCCTGCTTTCCCTGCATCGGTCAGCGGCTGCAGCCACAGGAATTCTCCCGAGAAAGTAGCAATGATGGCATCAGGATTTGAAGCGATCATCTTTGCCTGAGAAGCAAACCATGTATCATTCGGGAATCCTTCTATTATATCCAATGTGATTTTTGTGCCGGGATTCTTTGCTTCAAAATCCTTAACAGCTTCGTTGATTCCCCTTTGACGCTCAATGAACATCCTTACACCGAAACTCGCACCACCTGTAGCAGCTCCGATCTTTCTCGCTCCACCCTCCATAAATGACATAGTCATAGCATAAGCAGACTCATAATCGCCAGCAGCTGTACTTGTTCCACCGAGGAAATAATCATTTCCGGCAGCAGCAACGAGGTCCTTATCATTTATATCAGCATACACATAGTACATTCCCAGTTCCTTGCATTTATCATACAGAACCTTTTTATTGCTGGCCTGATAACATCCAACGATTCCCTTTGCTCCTTTGGATGCACAGTTCTCAATGAAAGATATTTCCTGGACTGAATCTTTGATTGCATCTGAGAAAATAAACTCAGTATTGAATGCAGGTCCAATATGGTCGGTAAAATACTTATTGACTGCCTGTTGCTGCAAATCGGTGTTGTCATATACAATGACGCCAACCTTAAACTTTTCCGGTGCAGGTGTCTGTGCCTGCTCCTGTGTCTGTGCAGATGTTTGTGCCTGTGCTTCCCCGGTTGAAGATGGATTTGCATTTTGTTGACCGCATGCCACAAAAACGCTTAAACACATAATTGCAACCAATAATACAGAGATGGTTTTTAATGAAATTCTTCTTTTCACCTTAATTCCTCCTTGTTTTTTATATTTTCTGTCTATCAGGAAACTTTGTTTATGCATTATCTTGGGAGTAGTTTTTCCCTGTGTTTGAACATCATGAGTGCTACTACCGTCAGAAAGAGGGCTCCACGAATGGCTTGCAGGATGCCTGTGGATACGCCGACAATGACCAGCCCGTTATTCAGCGCCGTGATAGTGAAGGCCCCGATGATTGCGGCAGTTATTTTCGACCGGGCTCCCCCGGATATGGGCATACCGCCCAACACGATTGAGATGATGATGTCAAATCCAAGAGATGAGCCGGTCTGTGCAGAAACCGAACCTGTTCTGGCCAACAGCAGAAAGGAACCGAAGCCTATACCTATACCGCTTAGCAGGAATGTTGCCAGTGTGTTTTTTATGAGTGAAATTCCCGACTGTACTGCAACTGTCTGGTTACCTCCTATGATCTTGTTGCCTCTGCCGAGCTTGTTGAAGTTGAACATCACAACCGAAAGGATTATTACAAATATCAGCACCGATACCTTCACTAAGGTGGTATCAAGGAATTTCAGGTCATTATTGACAGTAACCATGCTTGATGAACCAAGTATCAAAGTGACTCCTGCCGCCATAATATTCATCGTAGCAAGTGTAACTATAAAGGATGGAAGTTTGAATAAGGCTATGCAAGCACCATTTAGCAATGAAACAACTATGGCAGTTCCAAGACAGGTGAAAAACATCATTACAATAGAACCTGTAGCATTTGCAACCAGTGCCCCAAGTACCGAAGCAAGGCAGGTCACCGCTCCCAGTGAAATGTCAAAGGAGCCCATGGTAAATATAAAGGTTGAACATGTAGCTATAGTCGCCAGAATAACCATTTGGTTAACCAGTATCTTTAGATTGAATATCGTTACCGACTGTCCTTTTGTTGCCAATGCAAAAAACAGAACTACTGCAATAAGACCCAATAAAGAACCATAACCTTGTATATTGCTTTTCAGTTTTGCTGTGAAACCGCTTTTATCCTGCATTTTTCCCACCATAACTCCTATCCGGCCTCCCTTGTTATATCATAAAGTCAATTATTTTTGATTCGTTCAACTCAGGGCCCCGCATAAACTCTGCAGTCTTTTTGCCGTTTTTCAGAATCATCAGCCTGTCACTCATACCAATGAGCTCAGGGAGTTCCTCAGAAATCATGATGATGGATTTCCCCTCTTTTTTCATATTATACATAAGCTTGTACATAGCAGCTTTTACACCAATATCCACACCTCTTGTAGGGCAGTCGAGGATGAGGATTTGAGAGTCTCTTCCCACCCACTTGCCAAACACTACCTTCTGCTTGTTTCCACCCGAAAGGTACTGCACATATTGGTCAGGAGATGAACACCTGATGCTTAAATCATCTATTTGTTTTCTTACATAGATTTTCTCCTTTTTGGGGGATATGAAAAACCTCTTGGCAGTTATTTGATCAAAGCCTGCGGCTGAAATATTGTCCTTGATGCTTGCACGAAGTACAAGAGCTTCCCTGTCCCTGTCCTTGGACACATGCCCCATGCGGTGCTTCATTGCCGAGATTGGCCCTTTGATCCTTTCCCCGGACTGGTTGTGAATGACACTACCGGTCAGGGTTCTCTCAGCCCCGAAGATGGCTTTGCCAAGCTCATGCATTCCACAGTGTGAAAGCCCTCCGATTCCAAGGATCTCTCCTTTATGAAGCTCCAGAGAAAAGTTCTGAATACCTCGCACCGTTGTCAGGTTCTCCACCGTCAAGACGGCTTCATCGCTGCATTTACCATCAAAATCCGAGCGGTAGTAGTCTCCCGTCAACTCGCGCCCAATCATCAACTGTTTGATCTTCCCATCCTCAAACTCTTTTCTGTCAAGGTTGGCTATGAGCTTGCCATCACGGAGAACCGTCAGCGTATCACATACTTCCATCAGCTCCTCCAGGTCATGAGAGATGAAGAGTACCGCCTTGTTTTCAGCCTTCAGCTTTTTAAGCAGATTGTACACTATCGCCCTTCCCTTCTGGGAAAGTGCTGTAGTGGTTTCATCCAAAATGAAAATCTCAGGCTCATCATTGATAATCTTTGCTACTTCAACCAGCTTCCTGTCCTGCATGTCCAGTGAATTTATTGAGATTGCAGGGTCCATTCCGGTTATACCGATCTTTTCCAGGGCAACACCAGCAGCTTTTTTCAATCTATGTCCATTTACAAACCCGAATCTGCCGAACCTCTCCTCTTGTCCGAGGAAGATGTTCTCGGCAATGCTGATGTTTGATACAGTCCCCATTTCCTGTACCACCATGCCGATGCCATGCTTTTGCGCATTGATCATACTGGTCGGCCTGTAAGGCTCACCTTTGAATACCATCTCACCAGAATCCGCAGGCTGTATACCTGCTATAATGGATGAAATGGTGGATTTCCCCGATCCATTTTCACCGATCAAGCCACGAATTTCACCTCTGTAAATATTGATGTCCACTTCATTCAAAGCTCTTGTGGGACCGAAGATTTTATTCATGCCTGTTATTTTTAGAATCAGCTCTTTGCTCATGTCATCACCACTTTATAAATATTGTAAGACACATTTCCATAGTTGAGGTTAAAAACATTTCAAGGATAGCAATCATTGATATAACTATTATAATGCAAACAATTGTATGATTCTTTGATTATATTGCTTGCTTTGTTGCAATAATTGCTGTATTTTCAACTGCAGTCTTAAAATGCAGGAGTTTTTTTTCGTTTTCCAATTTTATTACCGAAAGCCAAAAGCTTATTTCAGGTATTTGACCAGAAAAGCAAATATTTTATCTATGTTTTCTGGCGTGTCAAATTTGATGCAGCATGCGGTAAGTCTTCCATAATGATCAGGCTCACTTTGTCTCTCCCGATTGCTTTCTCCAGTGCGGCGTCGAAATCCAGGGACGACTTTGGTGGTAGGATTGCATCCGCCGTGCCATGCTCAATAAAGAAAGGCGGATTATCTTAATACTACTATATAAAATACACATTCCAAAATGGAACAGTAACCCCCCAAAAAACAAGAAGGCCTACAAATAGCCTCCTTGTTTTTATAATTGTGTTTTTCCGATTATTTTTTCTATGTATGCCAGTTACTTTGCTGCAGGCACCGTATATTCATATGTGCCGCCTGAATTGCCACCTTCAACAACGATCTTAGCTGCTTTGTCTTTAAGAACCGCATAGTCAATAAGGCCGCCTGTTACTTTCAGGTCGCCGAGTTTAGAACCGGCTGCATCAAGAGCATATACCTTGACAGCGAATTTACCTGAGGTTTCAATTGGGAAAGCCATCGTTTCATCAATTACATCCTTTGCCATGACAGTGTAATTGCCTTTGTCTTCAAATACTATTCCCGGCGTAACTGCCACAGCTGCTCCTGCCGCAGGCACCGCATATTCGTATTTGCCGCCTGAATTGCCGCCTTCAACAACGATCTTCGCTGCTTTGTCTTTAAAAGCCGCATAGTCAATGAGGCCTCCTGTTACTTTCAGGTCGCCGAGCTTAGTCCCGGCAGCATCAAGAGCGTATACCTTGACAGCGAATTTACCTGAGGTTTCAATAGGGAAAGCCATTGTTTCATCAATAACATCTTTTGCCATGACAGTGTAATTGCCTTTGTCTTCAAATACTATTCCCGGCGTAACTGCCGCTGTCGCTGCTGGTGCTGCAGCCTCTGTCGCTGCTGGAGCTGCTTCTGTTGATGCTGGTGCTACTTCTGTTGATGACGGTGCGGGTGCTGCTTCTGTTGAAGCTGGTGCGGGTGCTGCTTCTGTTGAAGCTGGTGCGGGTGCTGCTTCTGTTGAAGCTGGTGCTGATGAAGAAGGTTCTGTAGTGGATTGTGTTGATCCGCAACCTGCAAGTAAAGCGGTACACAGACATAATGTCAACAAGAATAAAACTACTTTTTTCATTTTTTCTCCTCCTTATTAATACAACAATTGTCTTTATTATAATGTAATTAATTTCAATATTCTTTATATAAATTGCTTGTTTTATTGCAAAAATTGCTGTAACTTAATAGTATGAACAAATATAGATTCGAGGGTTATTATGGGTTCAGAAGTAAATCAGTTTACATCCAGACAATATATGATCAAGAAGGATTATGAATTCTATCATTACAGAGATGCTCCAAACCTGGTTGTGGAGTATCATAATCATGACTTCTATGAAGTCTATTTTTTCATTTCTGGTAGAGTTACATATATAATTGAAGGTAAGTCTTATTTTTTGAAACCCGGAGACATTATCCTCATAAACAACAAGGAATTCCATAACGCTATTATTGAAAGCGGAGCGGTATATGAACGGTATGTCGTCTGGATCAATCCGGATTATGTATTAAAGCATTGCACGGATGAGACAGATTTATCAATGTGTTTTGAATCAACCTCTAAAAGGAAGTATAACCTTCTTCGCCCTGGCGCGGAAGGACTTGCACAAATAAAAAATATCATTTCCAGACTGGAAAAGGCAAACAATAGAAATGGCTTTGGCTCTGATATTCTCATGGAAGCAAATATGATGGAACTGGTCGTTTTCCTTAACAGGGCATATATGGACACAAAAGATGAGGAAATAGAGGTCGATATAGAATATAACGAAAAAGTCAGCAATATAATAAGTTATATAAATTCAAACCTCACTGAAGATCTTTCACTTGAATCCCTATCCGCCAGGTTTTTTACCAGCAAGTATCATTTGCTGAGGGAATTCAAAAAAAATACCGGCTACACCCTTCATTACTACATCCAGAAAAAACGTCTTATTATGGCAAGGTCTCTACTGAAAAACAACCTCAAGGTAAGCGAAGTATCAATGCGATGCGGCTTTGGGGATTATACAAATTTCAATAGGTCTTTTAAAAAGGAATATGGCGTTTCACCGAAAATTTATATAAAGTCCAAAATGTGATGACCATCCAACCACAAAGGGTATTGGACTAATGAGGTTTTTATTGAGTCCTATTTCAACTTCATCCACGAATTTGGAACATCTGCAATCAAGTCTGCCTGGTATCCAATTGGTTAAATCGTACAAACTCATTCCAGTAGAATTGGATACCAAAAATGTATAGATTCATGCAACAAATGTGCTCAAGCATCCTTCGAGTGTTTCAAAATGTGCTTGAATGAGCCTGATATAGGAGGAACCTCATTATTTATACCGACTTCTTTGAAAAATCGGTGATGCTTTTTCTCTTAGATGCTGAAAACCCTTGCTGCGCAAGGGTTTTCAGACAAAGTCTGGTGGAGATGAAGGGGATCGAACCCTTTACCTCTTGACTGCCAGTCAAGCGCTCTCCCGATATATCGGGTATGCTACTCCACAAAATGACTTATCAATACTTTTATTATGCAGAGGTATTAGTGAGCTCAATAGTATTGTTGCACTATTCATAATCCGACATCCCTAGTTTTTCAAGATATACATCGTCATATGCTTTGCACTTTAGGAATATGATATCATCAAGCATATTATTAGCATGTCCTTCAGGATAGTTCAAGTTCTGTCATCCGCAGTGCATAAGAACTCAATAATTGATACGATTTAATTATTTAACTTCTTTCTTTGGACAGATAGGTGCAGACTACAAAAATGGATACATGAGAATACATGAAATAGCATTAATAAAATCTAAATATTCATCTTTTTCAAACCATAATAATCCAGGAAATTGGATGAGATTATTTCCAGTTTATACATGGTTTTTAAAGGCCGGAACGCTCGATTTTCATTATACCAAAAACAAAGTACTAAAGCCTCATGTTTCTTTATTTAACAAGCATGTTTCATTCCAGCTCGTTGCACTCCGCAATGAGGGCGTCAACCTTCTCCTGCGTAAAACCTAGACCCTTGGCTTGCGGTTGCTTGAGCAGATACTTAATAGCGAGCTTCTTACCCATAGCGACCATGGGGTTGCTGCTCAGCCCCGGGATATGCTTGTCAAAAACCGCCTTATAGCTGGGGTTATCCATCAAATCACCCAGTTTAGAATCATACGTAAGTGCCATTTGTCTTCCTCCTATTATTTCCATATTAATAAATCGCGTTTGTTATTGCGTTAGCAGAAGCAGTCTTCCCGTGCTTAACGCAAAGCCGAATGACAGGGGTCTTATAACGTTGGCTCCATTCGTACCAATTTTCCTACGGGATCGCATATGTTATTCGAGGCCCCTTAATTCTTCATCAATCGCCGCCAGTTTTGCTTTAGAAACGTTTGCTTGTTTCATACTGAAGATTGTTTTAAGCGTCATACCATACCCAAGCTTTGTCTGCTTGTTGGTCGAAATTCCGGGAATGAATCTTTCCAGAATTGCCTTCCCTTCGAGATCGTTAAGTACATCTTTTAATTTGGATTCGATGGATAGTCTTGACGCGGTTTTTTTCAGAGTATTTTCATTAATTGTTGTGTCCGCAACTTCCTCATCCACATGAACCGTTTGGCCATATGTCGCTTCAATTATCTGTGAGAATGTAGTATTTATTTTTTCATTGTCTATTTCCATCATGGCGTGACAATCGTATACTGAGCGGTTAATTGTAACGGTCCTGTCTTCTAATTCCAAGACTTGCTTTTGCATCAACATTTTATATTTACATGTTATGATGCCCCGAATTCGGTCATGCTCAAATACGAATTCCAGTTTTCGCGGAACGGTACCTCCTTCTTCAATATCACTGGCTTCAATATAGAAATCGCAGTTCCTGCTGTACTCGTATAGCTTTTCTCCCTTCCAGTCCCAAAGCCATTTTATCGGCCGGTATCCGCCCTTATCTGACAGAAGTATGTCGTAGATAGTGATTGTATGTTTGCCTAATTGGAAACAGCCCCAATAACCGTAATTTACGGCATCTTTAAAGTAATCAACGTTACCGTATTGGTGGTCTGCCCATCCCCGTCCCGTAACCGGGATTTCTTTCCCGCCAACTAGTAACTTACCTGTAATCTTATTTAGGGGTCTGAAAAACCAGCTGATAAAAACGGGTGTGAACGGCGTACTGATTCGCCCAATGCCAATGCCATCCGGCAGTTCAGACATGGTGGGTTGAATCAGTGCCTCATAGTCTAGTTCGATCCCGTTATTGCCATCATGTACGGAAAGATGATACTCTGGATACGTACCGCGATAGAAGTTTTTACCCATCCTAATATTAAGGGATTCGGTTGACGCCTCATATTCTTCGGGCTGAAAAAACTGCATCGAATCCACTACAGAGTTGCCCGACGGATCGATAATATGAAGATCTACCATTATAACCGGTCCGTTTGTCGCCCACAAAACAGAAGAATAATAACCGTTGTCGTAGCAACCGGTAGTGAACCATGTTTCCCATTGGTCAGGATAAGCCGGCATCGGGTAGTGTGCGAACTGCTTTTCTGTTGCTCTGTACATCTCAGAATCATAAACAATACCCATATTCTCTTTCCTCCTTATTCACCTTTATGTTCGGTCCTTTAGAAGGTCTTGAGGGACGAAGGCATGGCGATCGGTCTGCTGCAACTATCCTTTACGTTCAACTAACCAGTAAGCTATCCCTCATTCTTACCATCACGAATGTAATGCATATACATTTGAGGCTTTACCACATTAGTAATTTCTCTCGTCGATTTGTACATCAAGCGTTTCGACCGAATTCACTCAATGCATTAATTTTGAAGACTGGGTCTCCTCGGCCAGCTTTCCTAAGGGTGGCATTGTTATTTGAGAGCCCTTAATTCTTCATCGATTGCCGCCAGTTTTGCTTTTGAAACATTTGCTTGTTTCATACTGAAAATCATTTTAAGCGTCATGTTATACCCAAGCTTTGTCTGTTTGTTCGTTGAAATTCCGGGAATGAATCTTTCCAGAATTGCCTTCCCTTCGAGATCATTAAGTACGTCCTTTAATTTGGATCCGATGGACAGTCTTGTTTGTACATCTTTTGTGACTGCTGCTTCTTCCGCGACAGTCTGTTTTTCACCATAACCTGCCTCCAATATGCGCGTGAAGGTTTTATCGATCTTCACATTGTCTATCTCCAGCATCGCATGGCATTCATATGAAGAACGGTTAATTGTGACCGTCCTTTCTCCCATGTCAAGTTGTTGTTTTTGTATCAGCGTTTTAAAGTTGCATACTATTATCCCTCGAATCCGGCTATGCTCGAATATTATTTCCAGCTTGCGTGGGACAGTATCTCCTTCTTCAATATCGCCGGCCTTAATATAAAAATCACAGTCTCTGCAATACTCGTAAAGCTTTTCTCCCTTCCAGTCCCAAAGCCATTTTATCGGCCGGTATCCGCCCTTTTCCGTTAGCTGTATATCAAAAAAATTGATAGTATGGTCACCCAGGGGTAAACATCCCCAAAAGAAGTACAGCACGGAATCTTTAAAGTAATCAACATTGCCGTATTGATGGTCTGCCCAGCCTTCTCCGTTAACCGGAATTTCTTTTCCACCAACAATTAACTTCCCGGCAATCTTATTCCTTGGCCTGAAAAACCAACTGACGAAAACAGGAGTGAATGGCGTAGTTATCCGCCCTAAGCCAATCCCGTCTGGTAATTCTGAAATGGTGGGTTGGATAATCGATTCATAGTCAAGCTCAACTCCGTTATTGCCATCATGTACGGAAAGATGATATTTGGGATACGTACCGCGATAAGAATTGCACCCCATCTTAATGTCAAGGGATTCGGTTGAAGCATTATATTCCTCAGGCTGAAAAAACTGCATTGATTCTACTACTTTTTTGCCTGTAGGATCAACAATATGAAGGTCAATCAGTATCACCGGCCCGTTTGTTGCCCACATCACTGTAGAGTAATACCCGTTGTCGTAACAGGCGTCATTATGCCAGGTTTCCCATTTATCGGGATAAGCTGACATCGGATAATGTGCGAAGTGCTTTTCTTTCGCTCGGTATAGCTCCGGATTGAAAACGATACCCATTTCCTTACCTCTACTTTCTTGTATTTATTTGGTTGCCGACTGTTCAATCAGCTCCGCGATGTCCATAACCTTGATATCTTTGCCCGCTTTTTGAGCTGCGAACTTCAAGCTAGTTTTACAATTGGCACAGCCAGTGATAATGGTTTTAGCCTCGACCGCCTCGGCGTCGCCCACACGGGCAAGGCCGGTTTTTTGGTAGGTTTTGAGGGAGGCAGGCGCGGTGATCGGCCGACCACAGCAGTAGGTATACTTACCAAAGCCCTCCATCTCGACCCATTCGGTTCCGGGGATAGCGTAAAGCAGCTCACGCGGCTCGTTGATGATGGTCTTGCCGCTGCCCCTGGCTAGAAAGCAGGGGTCGTTGTAGGTTGCCAAACCGCCTAGATCGACAGCGTTCAGTTTAATCTTTTTCTCTTTTAATAAGCGCAGAATCAGCTCGGAGGAATGGACGACCTCAAAGCCAAGCTCGCCGACATACTTCGGGTAGTCATTAAGTGCCTTGTAGCAGTCGGCGCAGGTCACAACGACCGTCTTTGCACCGGCTTTCCGTATGGCGTCCACATTATGCTGTGCGCTAGCCTTGAAGCCGTCGAGGATGCCTGCGTCCTCCTGCAGTGAACCACAGCACCACTCGTCTTTAAGAATGCCAAAATCCACTTTGGCAAGTTGCAGCACTTTGGCAAGGCTAATAACGCTCGTGTTGTCCGTATAAGCTGCAGTGCAGCCCGTAAAGATGATGACCTCACCGCTGTCTTTGATATTAAGACCCTCTGCCCATACGGTACGGCTCTTTTCCGTTCCCTGCCGGTTGTGCTTTTCACTGATGCTGTTAATAAACTTTTTTAATTTTTCAGGAGGCGCAAAACCCATCTCGACAAAATCGGCTCGCAGCGCACGGAAGATACTCGCACACTCCAGTGAGCCGAGCGGAATACTGTCCATGCCCGCGCAAACGGCATTGCAACTTTCGCATAGCAAGCACTCGTACATATGCTGAACAAGTTCCTCGGTGGGCTCAAGCTTTCCTTCCAGAAGATCGCGGATAATCAGAATCATGCCCTGAGAGGAACTAGACAAAGCCTCGTGCTCCTCGTAGATCGGACACTGTTTAGCAGGAGTGGGCAAAACACCAGGCTGGTTGGGATCCCATGGCCCTCTCGGACAACGGCAGCAGGTGTTGCAGCGGTATATCTGTTCTCTATATTTCAATACATTTTTATATGACATAATGCTTACCTCCTTGTGTTATTCTTCTGTCCCCGGAATGTCGATGGCTTCCAGTAACCGTGACTGCGCACCAGAAACCATGAACCACGCGTTGGGATTCATAATTCCGTTTGGATCAAGACAGTCTTTTATCTTTTGTAGGAAATTTTCAAATGGCTCGGTGAACGTATACGGGAAGCTATCCTTGATAGGCATCGTCAGTTTCTGGATTTCAAACATCGCGGTGTTGAACGCTTCCATCTGCGTATCATAGTCGTAATACCCGATGGTCCAGCCCTGTACCCAGTTGGGATAGCAGGTCCAGCAGCTCCAGCCGTTCCGAATGCCGTGCTTTGCCCAGGTATCCTTAATAATCTTGTATATCTCCGGATAAGACTCATTGGAGGCGCAGGCGGCCGCGCAGCAGAACATGCCACCCTTGGCCGTACAGAAGTTGAAGTTGGCGGTGTTGTCGTAGGTGAGGTGTGAGTACTTGTCTGGTAGTTTATGACCGCCGCATTCCTCACAAATCTTCGCGGCGATGGCGGATTTGCGGCCAACCTCCTCCGTGTAACCCTCGTTCGTCACGCTGAGCACCACGGAGTAATCCACCGGCATGCCGAGCAGGTCGTAGATGTCTTTATCCTCGTGTTCGATATCTGTGGCTGCGTCGGCACGCTGAACCTTTGACGCGGCCTTCGCCAGATCGTTCATACTATCAAAGCCATAGCAGACGTGTTTGGAAGCTTCAGGAACGGGAATCATGAGAATGCTGGCCTCAGTAACAACTCCGAATGTACCCAGTGACTGACACCAAAGCTTACCCAAGCTGTTGGGGCACATCCAGGGGTCTGCCATGGTTGGCTTGCAGTTTTCGAAGGCGTTTGCCCCTGTCCCGACGATCTCACCGGTAGGCAGCACAACCCTCATTCCGAATAGCCAGAAATTGAGCGTTCCATAACGTGCGACTCTTGTGCCTACCATCGAAGGCCCATTTATATAGCCGCCGATGGACACACCATTGCCAAACCAGGGTTTGAGCGGTAGATCATAGCCACGTTTACGGAGTTCTTGCACCACGTCGTAATACCGACAACCAGCCTGCACTGTTACCATTTTAGCGTCTATGTCGATATCCAGTATCTTGTTCATCTTGCTCATATCGAACATGATGCCGCCGTCCGCCATGCTGATGGGACCCGCAGTACCGCCTGCCCGGCAGACGACCGAAATCTGGTGTTCGTTTGCAACCTTGAGAACAGCCGATACTTCTTCCGCCGACTCGGGAAGGAGAACTACGTCCGGACGTGTTGGGTTTGTGTAGATCATGGACTGTGAGTAGGCTGCAACTTCAAAATCATGATGCTTGCAATCTTCCGGACCGACGATTTTGGCAAGTTCCTCTAAAATTTCTTTGGATAATGCCATGGGCGGCAGCTCCTTTCTGATTTCAGATTTTCTTGTACGATAGGATTTTTTGACTTGTATAATTAATGTACTGCAAGCGGATAGGAAGATAAAGTATTTGACACGAATTGACGCATGTGTGCCATTTTGTGATATGATATAGAGAAAAGAGGGTGAAGCACTTGATCACGTACCAAACGGATACCAAGAGCAAGCTATCTAAAGCGTTATGGGACCTCATGGAGAACAACATGTTTGCAGACATCACCATCACGATGATATGCCAAGAAGCGAGTGCAGGCCGCAGGTCGTTCTACCGCCATTTTCGGAACAAGTTGGATGTGCTCGAATACGGGCTTAAAATGAAAAACGACGAATTTTCTGCTCTCACTGTAGGATGCCGGACGATGAGGGATATGATCGATAAGTCCTTTCAATTTTTCAAAAAGCAGAAAAGACTATTGCGCCTTCTTCAGCAAAACGAACTTATGCCCCAATTGATCCGTATCATGCAGACCGGCGATTTGTTTGCAATGGAACTTGACGTCTTTATGGAGCGTTCCAAACTGCCCGCGTATTTACGCGATTATGTTGCTAATGTTATCGCAGCCGCGCATACCTCTCTTCTCATGACCTGGGCCAACCATAATTTTCAGGAGGATTGGCGGGAGATTTCGCGCTTTGAGATCGGCATGTTCTCCGTCATGGAGGAACCCAACTAACTAGGACGATTATTATTGAATTTAACAACACCCGGCGCTCTCTTGGTGCGGAAACATAATCAGCAGTCCCTTAGCTCAAACACCTCATGCTATGAACGTATATGCACTATATCAAGCTAATTCACCTTATCCTGAAGGAAACGGTTCTCAGCGCTTAGAAATGCCTCAGCAGCTTTGTATTCACGCTTCACATCATTGAAATAAGAATCAATGCTCCCGAGCTGCGGTAAACCGTTGGGCCTTCAGCGGCCATTTATCGATGATAACGAATACCACTTATTCTACTTTATTAATATGTTAAAAAGTTGCTTATTACGTTTATAGTACGGTTACCCCTTCTACATACTTTCTGGTTAGATATAGTCCGTTGAAATTGCCGTTACGAGACGCTACATTGTCATTATAACTGAATTTGGTAGATATAAAGTTTACCCAATCCTCAAAGTACTGTTGTTCTTCTTTGATATTTCCATACGAATCGTATATATAATGTACCTGTTTTTTAAGCACACCATTTTCCCTTACTCTGATCCATTCAATGGAGCGTGCATCACTGACGTTTGGTATATACTCCTCTACTATTGTCGTATTTGCATCTCTTTTATATGTCTTGCTGGTCATATAGTGATAGGTGCTATTATAGGTATAAATACTTGAAATATTATTATATTTTTACTATTTTAGGTTTTTATATATTTATATAATAATTATGGGTATATTTATGGATAATTATATATTTTATTTAAAAAATTGTAATATTATTTGTAATGATTTCCTCTCCTTTTTTTCTTAAATAAATTATGTCAAACCAATGCTAGGGTTAAAAGTTTCAAGTCTGCATGCTCCACAATTTGCGGTATTGAAACCATGCACATGCTTCGAAAAAAACAAGCCGGTCGAATGACTCCATCGGAAGAAATGGGATTTGTTCAGCATATCATGAATGTTGGGTAAGAATTATTTCAAAGAGCAGTTCTGCCAATATTATGCCGATTGTATTACTAGTAAATATTTTTTTGCACCAGAACCCTCTACCAACTTTTATTTAGAAAATATATGCAATTGCAAAAATAAGTGATATAGTGGAAATGTCATACAAAGGCCCCTCGTTGCAAGCTGCTTCATAAGATACATCAAAGCTACTTCATTTCGCTATATAACCTGTCTGACTTCATCGATTTCATATACTGCGTGTTCCGCTTCCTGGCAAGCTCAGCCTGTTGAAAGATCACCTTTAGAAAAATCAAATCGAAATCTATGTTAGGGAGGTATTTGCAATGGCCCAGAAAAAAAACAAAAAAGCTCGCGGCGATATTTCTGTTGACTTCTTCAACTTCTCAAGGGCGTTTGATTGGATAATTGACCACATTCCCACAGCGATAACACTTGGGCTAATTATACTGTATTATATTCAACTGTCGCAAACGGTCTGAAAGTACGGTTCTGGTGCAAATAATATTTACCACTTTCCAATTGGCCCAATTCCTGGTAAGATTATGTCACTTTCGCCTTATGGAGTAAACATATAATGGTAAATATCTTCAAATGGAAACACTTCGAGTCTGATATAATATTGCTTTGCATTCGCTGGTATCTAAAATACCCTTTATCTTATAGAAATCTTGTAGAAATGATGGCCGAACGCAGCTTATCAATATCTCACACAACAATTCTTCGTTGGGTTCAACAATATTCGCCTATTATTAATAGAAGAATCAGAAAACATCTTAATCCAACCAATAACTCTTGGAGAGTTGATGAAACTTATATAAAAATCAAAGGACAATGGTGTTATCTGTACAGAGCTGTTGATTCTGACGGTGCAACAATTGATTTCTGGATTTCAGAAAACCGGGATAAAAAGTCAGCTGAAAAGTTCTTTAAAAAAACCCTTAACGCCGGTCATAATCAAATGCCAAGAGTAATTACATCTGACAAATATTATTCTTATGAAGTCCTCATTAATGAAACTTATCTATAGCGGCAGTCTTTCATGTAACACTCGGCATCGGCAAATAAAATATCTTAACAATATTGTTGAACAAGATCATCGCTTCATTAAGCGAATTGTCAAACCAATGCTAGGGTTTAAAAGCTTCAAGTCCGCATGCTCCATAATTTCTGGCATTGAAACCATGCACATGCTTCGAAAAAATCAAGCCGGTCGAATGACTTCATCGGAAGAAATAGAGTTTGTTCAGCGTATCATGAATGTTGGGTAATGATTATATTTCAAAGAGCAGTTCTGCCAATTATGCCGATTGTATTGCTAGCAAATATTTTTTTGCAACAGAGCCGGAAAAGGCTTCCCATGCCCAGGATAAACTGTTTTTATTTTTAGGTTCTTCAGTTTGTTGATACTGGTATTAAAGTCAGTCAGGTCATCGATAAAATTGAAACCTGCAAAATTATAAAGCAAGTCGCCGCAAAATAAGTCGCCGCCAGTTGTCAGTATTCCTATGGAACCCTTTGAATGCCCCGGAAGATGAAGGACTTCTGCGTTGAAACAGTATTCGGAGAGACTTTGCCCATCCCCGATATAAAAATCCGGTTTAAATGTATTGAAGTTGCCTGGTTTGTTCAATCCGCCGAAAATCATTGTAATTATTCTGAAGGTTATTGAAATTTTATCCGGTTTGGATTTTCTGTTCCATGACATATCTCCGTTTTCCACCATTCCTGAATCGGCAAGGTGCATTGTAATTCTGGGACCATATTTTTCACGGAGATAAGCGGAATTGTCTGTATGATCAGAATCTCCGTGCGTTAATATGATAAGCTTCAGATTTCCAGGCATAACGCCTGCGCTTTCAAGTTCCTTTTCAAGGTAGGCACGCTTGGATGAGAATCCTGTGTCAATCAGGATATAACCGTTACCTGCTTTTACAAGGTAGCAATTTACTCCACCTACATTAATGGCTTTTATTTCCTGTGCCATATACTCAATCCTCCTTGCTTTTCAATGATGACCAAGCTGGAATAGCCCAAATGAATGTAATTACCGTATCCAGCAGCAAATTTATTAAAAAATATGGTAACACGATATTATATTCTGTTAACTGGTAAGTCAAGAGTTTAAGCATGAACATCAGAAATACATACAGTGGTTCCATTTTATTTTCGCCTACATATTTAGATAAATAAATAGCGGCATACCGGCATTTGTTACATCTTTGGTCGTGATGATACCGTTTTTTTGTTTAATAAGTTCGCCTAATTCTGCAAAATAACCCACTATACCACCTTCTTTACAATCATGCTTATATTTAAATCAAAATAAGCACGATTGAAAACAATATAGGCAATAATTATAGACGAATATTTGTCATCTTTTTTATCTTCTCAAGGGTTATATTATAATTTCAAAGGTCAAAACACCTTAAATACCTTTGTTTGTATGGTTTACAGCCGTTCAATTCTCACGACTGTTTCTGTATGCCCCTTCCATGGTAACATATCCACTGGCTGGGCTTCATACGCCATAAATTCATTACTCAAAAGGTATTTCAAATTTATTCTAACATAAAAAGAATGCAATATATGTGCATAAATCTCTGAATGCCATTGGTTCGCCAGATATTTTTGACTGCCATTCAAGCGCAGGTATGATTTTCACAGAACTTCATGCACAATGATTATCGTTTAAAGATTTAAGCAATAAAGAACCGTGTAATCATGCGAATTACACGGTTTAGGTCTGGTGGAGATGAAGGGGATCGAACCCTTTACCTCTTGACTGCCAGTCAAGCGCTCTCCCAGGTGAGCTACACCCCCGTATTCAATTAGTGCGTCAACGCATTACTATTTTAGTATATACCGACTGTACCGTCAAGCTATATTTTTCTTAGTTTCAATATTATTTTATGGAAAGCTGCTTTTTGAAAATCCTACATGAAGCCGCTTTCTTTCCTTCCTATATCCATCATTATATTGCTCATTATTATTCCAGAATGTTTCGGACATACCTGTACCGGTCATATTTAAAGTCGTTCCAGGTCAGTTTTTCATTGATTGCATAAGCCTTCCATTCCGGATCATTATCAAGATTTGGATAAAAGCTGTCTGCCTCGTGGGTGTTCGAGAACTTCGTTATATATACTTCCGAGCAAAATGGAAGCATCTGACTGTAAACAGATGACCCGCCAATTATATGTATATCTTCTTCAGGATACTTTGCCAGTTCACTGAAGAGCCGGTCCATGGAGCTGCAGACAATGATCCCCTCCGTGGTAGTCTCCGGGATTATGCTCCTGCTCAGAACGATATTGATTCTGTCCTTAAGCGGCTTTCTTCCCGGAAGCGACTCGAAGGTCTCCCTTCCCATAACAACAACCTTCCCTAGGGTTTTCTCTTTGAAAAACTTCATGTCCTCGGGTACCCTTTCAAGAAGATTGCCCTTGAAGCCTATCCCCCAGTTTTTATCAACTGCAACTATAGCTTTCAATATGTCCTGCCTCCAATTTCACTGTTTCAAATTTACTCAACATCTCAGTTCCTCTGCAATTTACCCATTAATTCAGTTCCTCTGCAACATGGTGAACGCGCCTACACCGCAACCGGTATATTCTTTATCTGCTCGTTCTTTTGATACCCTTCAAGTGAGAAATCATTCACGGTAAACTGGTAAAAATCCTTTATATCAGGATTCATTATGAACTTCGGTGCAGGATAGACCGGCCTTTTTAAAAGCTCTTCCACCAGCGGTATGTGCCTGTCGTATATATGGGCATCTGCTATAACATGTACCAGTTCTCCGGCTTCAAAACCATTGATCTGGGCCAGCATGTAAACCAGCACTGAATATTGCACCACGTTCCAGTTATTAGCCACCAGGACATCCTGCGACCGTTGGTTCAATATGGCATTGAGCTTGTTCCCCGTCACGTTGAAGGTCATGCTGTAGGCGCAGGGATACAGATTCATCTCATTCAAATCGCTGAAGTTGTAAATGTTGGTCATTATCCTTCTACTGTAGGGATTGTTCTTAAGGTCAAAAAGCACCCTGTCCACCTGGTCGAACTCTCCCTCAGAATATTTGTGCTTAACAGCAAGCTGATATCCGTAGGCCTTTCCTATCGATCCGGTATCATCGGCCCAGCTGTCCCATATACGGCTCTTGAGGTCGTTGATGTTGTTGGATTTCTTCTGCCATATCCAAAGCAACTCGTCTATGGAAGACTTTAGTGCTGTAGGACGCAGGGTCATTATCGGAAATTCCTCCGACAGGTCGTACCTGTTTACCACTCCGAACCTCTTTATGGTATGGGCTGGTGTTCCATCATCCCACCTGGCCCTCACGTTTTCTCCTTCGGAGGAATATCCGTTGTCGATTATGTCCCTGCACATATTTATAAATATCAAATCAGCTTTGCTCATATGGTTGGTCTCCTAAATCCATTATTCATATGGTTAAACTGGCCATTTCAAACCGAATATATCATGCTGCTTATGCCTTGGTCTTAATCTCTTCAAGCAGCTTTTCTGCATAAGCATCGAAGGCCATTGCCCCGAGATCGCCATCCTTGCGGGATCTTACTGCAACCTGACCGTTTTCCATCTCCTTGTCGCCAACCACCAGCATGTAGGGCACCTTTTCAAGCTGTGCTTCCCTGATCTTGTAGCCAATCTTTTCGTTACGCAGATCGACCTCCACCCTTATGCCCATCGCCTCCAGCTTCTTCTGAACCTCAAGCACATATGGATGGTGTTTTTCAACTATAGCAAGCACCTTTACCTGTACCGGCGCTATCCACGCCGGGAATGCTCCTGCATAATGCTCGGTCAGGATGGCAATAAAGCGTTCAATGCTTCCAAATACAACCCTGTGGATCATAACCGGTCTGTGCTTTTCCCCATCCGCACCGATGTAGTTGAGGTCGAACCTCTCCGGCATCTGCATATCCAGCTGTATGGTGCCGCACTGCCACGTACGCCCAATGGAATCCTCCAGATGGAAGTCTATCTTGGGCCCGTAGAACGCACCGTCACCTTCGTTGACTTTGTATTTGATTCCCTTGTCATCCAACGCGCCTTTCAGCGCCGCTGTAGCCATTTCCCACTGTTCATCGCTTCCCATGGAATTCTCCGGCCTGGTCGAAAGCTCAACATGGTATTTGAAGCCGAAAACCGTGTAGAAATCGTCTATCAGGTTAATTACTCCTATAACCTCGTCCTGTATTTGCTCAGGCGTCATAAATATGTGAGCGTCATCCTGAGTAAAGGCTCGTACCCTCATCAGGCCATGTAGCGCTCCTGAAAGCTCATGCCTGTGTACCAGACCCAGCTCGCCCATCCTCTGTGGCAGGTCCCTGTAGGAATGCAGCTTGCGCTTAAACACCAGCATACCTCCGGGACAGTTCATCGGCTTAATTGAAAAATCCGATTCATCTATTTCAACCGTATACATGTTTTCCTTGTAGTGGTCCCAGTGACCCGAACGGAGCCACAGTTCCTTGTTCAATATTATTGGTGTTTTTATCTCCTGGTAGCCACGCTTTGCGTGCTCTTCCCTCCAGAAGTTCTCCAACTGGTTGCGCAGTACCATTCCCTTGGGCATGAAGAACGGAAACCCCGGACCTTCATCCAGGATGTCGAAAAGATCAAGCTCCCTTCCGAGCTTTCTGTGATCCCTCTTCTTAGCCTCCTCGATGCGGAAAACATACTCATCCAGCTCGCTCTTTTTGGTGAAAGCGGTTCCATATATCCTCTGAAGCATTTTGTTCTTTTCGTTGCCCCTCCAATATGCGCCCGCTATGGAAAGAAGCTTGAAGGCTTTTACCTTTCCGGTAGACGGTATGTGCGGGCCAGCACACAAATCGGTGAAATCTCCTTCTTTATAGAAAGAAATGACCGCATCTTCAGGAAGATCCTTTATCAACTCTACCTTGTAGGGTTCACCCTTCTCCTCCATGAATTTGATAGCTTCCGGCCGGGGAAGGGTAAAGCGTTCAAGCTTGTAGTCCTCCTTGACGATCTTCTGCATCTCTGCTTCTATCTTTTCCAGGTCTTCCGGAGTGAAAGGCCTCTCCATGTCGAAGTCATAGTAGTAACCAGTATCTATTGCAGGTCCTATTGCCAGTTTGGCCGCCGGGAACACCCTCTTGACAGCCTGCGCCAGGATATGTGAAGCAGTATGCCTGAAGGCATGTTTTCCTTCGTCATTATCGAATGTGACAAGGCTTAGGCTTACGTCCTTCTCTATTTTAGTGCTGAGATCGACAGTTTCACCATCGACCACCGCTGCCAGGGCTACCCTTGCAAGTCCGGCACTGATGCTTTCTGCGACTTCCATTGCTGATACACCAGCATCGTATTCCTTGATACTTCCATCTTTGAGTGTTACTTTAATCATTTATATCTCCTCCTTAATTATTCATATAGTACGGTAATTATTCAAATTGCCAGGCAAATCGCGCCTCAGTCAAAATAAAAAAACTCCCGTTCCTTGAAATAAAAAATCATTCAAGGGACGAGAGACTCTCCCGTGGTTCCACCCTAATTTGTACTCATTGTGATTATAACGCAATCAACGTTCCGCCTCCGGGTTAGTTTTCGACCGCGCTGCATGGAATTGTTCACAGCCTATGGCAATTCCTCTCTGAAAAGCAGTTTTCAGGTTTACTCGGCCCGTCCTCGACGGATGGAATATTAATTTATTAGATATTCATTGTGAATAATAAATTAATTATAACCCATTAAGGTTCAATGTCAACACTTACATGGAACCATTGAAAGAATGCAATCGTCTACCGACCCATAAGGAAACACTAACTAGCTAGTAAGGAGGGGAATTATATGAAAAAAACTATAATTATTGTGTACTTGATATTATTAACAGTAGCTGTTACAGCAGCATGTGGATCCGGAAAAACAGAAGTTATTCCTGATAACATGTCATCTACATCGGACAATACATTGGTTGATATTTCAGATTACACCCTATCCACCTATGCAGAAAAGGATCTGAACACTAATGCGGATTTGAAAATATCAGCAATATATGATTCCTCTATGATCACTGTTGCTATTGCAAACAGCAGTGATAGTGATCTGACTTATGGAACGTTTTATCAAATAGAATATTATTACCAGGATAAGTGGTGTACTTTACCTTTTAAGGATGGCATTGGTTTTGACGATATTGGTTACCCTGTGGCAGCTGGAAAATCAGCACAGTGGAGCACCAATCTTATGGAGCTGAAAAATCCCCTTCAGTTCAAAGGATTATATAGAATTATAAAAAATGCATCGTTATATAATGGCGAAACCAGTAGCATGCTTAACTTATCTGCTGAATTCAAATATTAATAGTTATTATGATATTTTCTAAACACACATGCAGATTGCAGAATTTAAAACATGAGGTTATATTTATTAATGAGCTTATAACAAGAAAAAGGAAGGGATTTTACCTGATATGAATTGTAACCATGAACATGGCTGCTGCGGCCATAACCATAATGCAGAACAGGAACACAAATGTGGAGGCTGTAAAAGGAGTGATCAACCGATAGGGCTCTCAGAGCTTGAAGCTGAATTTCTAATGTGTCTGGCACAGATACCATTTTTACCGTTAACACGATTTGTTATGAAAAGCACTCGTTCAGAGCACTATCAATCTGTAGCACTTGCGCCTGTTTTTATGAATAATGCAGAGGATTCCATGGAAACAGTAAAAGAAACTGGAGAGGTACTAAAAAGTCTGGAAGAAAAGGGATTGATAACACTGGACTATGATCAGCCTCTTGAACGCGGAGATTACTCCTTATATGAAACCTCTCAGCTATATAAATACTTTGTACAAACTGTGGATGAAGGGAAACTATTGAAGGATTCCCTGTTTGACAAGGCAGTATTGGAACTCGGTAGCATAGCACTTACTATGTTTGGTCAAGCGGCAGTAGAACAATTAGATATTAAATAACTCAACGTTCCAACCTTAGTGCCTTATTAGTGTTCACAGGTGACGCTGGTATAAGTTATTTCCAGGAAATAGAATTTCACGATCTCAACTGGTATAATTTAACAGAAGGAGCACATTACCAATGAGATACAAAAGAGTTGAACGTTTCAAAAAAAACAGAAGAAAAAAGGCAGGCAGATTATTGTTACTTGTTATATTCGTGCCATGCCTTCTTTTATTGACCGGTTATATTGCTGCATCTGTTATAATACTCCCATCTTTGGGAAAGTAACCGAAAGCACCTTCCCGGTAAGGTACTTCCCATTCATTCGACGGTTATGTGATCCTTGATTTTGTTGAACTTGCTCTCTTTTATACCGGTAACCTTCATGATATCCTGTATTTGTTTGTATGCACCGTTTTTTTCTCTATAATCTATGATATCGCCTGCGGTAGCTTCGCCAATCCCGGGCAGGGTGTCAAGTTCCGCTGCGGTTGCAGTATTGATATTCACCTTCGCATTGGTCTTTTCCATGGTTTCATTAACAACGGACCCTCCGCTGTCACGCGTTATAAGCACACCTGCTCCCGCTTCCTGGGATGCATTTGAAGCGTTGGTGGTTGCAGCGGTTTTTGATGAGACGTTGGTTGTAGCTTTGGTTGTGGCTCCAGTTCCGGCTCCGGTTCCCGTTCCGGTCGTGGCTTTGGTTGCGGCTCCGGTTCCAGCTTTCGGCAGGATGTTCAGCATAAGATTCTCATTCAGCTTATATACCAGGTTGATCGTGTTCAAATCGGCATCTGACGTTGCTCCGCCGGCTTTTTTAATCGCATCGTCAATCAACTGTCCCTTTTTTAACTGTACAATACCAGGATTCTTTACACAACCAACTACATAAATATTTATCATATCCTCCCCGGCCAGTTCATTCTGCCCGGATGAATCAATATTGGTATTATTGGCTGCATTAGTCGCCGCACTTTCTAATGATACGCCAGCGGTGCCGCTATTCACGGTGCTGTTGTCCGCTCCTTTGGTTGCCGCTCCTTTGGTTGCCGTGCCATTAGCCGCCATGCCTTTTGTTGCTGTTCTGTTGGCCGCCATGTCGGAAGCTCCATCCTCAAGATTGATTATAATATCATTGTTGCCTTTCATAATGAAGTATCCTGCTGCACCAATTACTAAAACCACTATTGTCAGAAACGTAGCCACGATTTTTTTACTTAATGCAAATTTCCTGCCTGCTATTTCCAAATTCATCCCCCACCCTTTATATAACCTTTCTTCAATACATTTTCAGCTTCTAATATTTATATAACCTATCTTTTTTTCAGCTTCTATTATTATTTTACTTAATTTTACATTTTTATTCAATATTGTTATTTTCTATCTTTGTATACCTAATTCCTTTTTTTAACATTTAAAAATTTTATTTTCTATTAAAATTGTGCCAGGTTTCTGGTATACTTTAATTGCTATTACGCAAACTTCACCGGAGGAACTAATGAAAAAAGTCTTAATAATTTTTACAATGATCATATTTCTTTTTGCCAATTTTACTGTTGTAAATGCAGAAGCGGCACCCTCGCTCACCGAAGGTGTTTATATACTTATTGAGTCCTCATCCGGAGAAGTCCTGTCAGAACAAAATCCAAATGCTAAAATGTACCCTGCCAGCACTACAAAAATAATGACTGCCATCCTGGCTCTTGAATTGGGAGAAATGGATCAGATAATGACTGCAAGCCAGGCCGCCATCAATGATATCGGCAAGGATGGAAGCAATATAGGTATAATGGCAGGAGAAGAAATGAGAATGGAAGACCTTCTTAAGGCCCTTATGATCTCTTCTGCCAATGAGACAGCGAATATAATTGCAGAAAATCTATGCCCTACCAGACAGGAATTCGTAGATCTGATGAACAAAAAAGCAATCGAGCTGGGAGCCCTTAACACTCATTTCGAAAACCCCTGCGGCGCACATGAAGATAATCATTACACCACACCCGCAGATCTCGCAAAGATAGCTCAATATGCAATGTCCTTCGAAGATTTCCGGGAGATTGCTGCCATGAGTTATTATTCACTTCCGAGCACAAACAAACATGTCAATCCCGCTGATTTAAAAAGCGGCGAAGGAAACGAAGGTAAAGGCACAAACGGAGAAAGCAATATTGTTGAAGGCACTAATGGTGAAAGCAATACCAATGAAAGTAATACCGGTGAAGGCAATTCAAACGAGGATAAAACTGCTGAAGGCAGCACCAACGGCAGCATCGCTTCAGATACCCGGATGAAATGGCCTGAAAGGCTTACTACAACTAACAAGCTTATGCAATACGATGACGGTGGTAACGGGTACAAAATCGACGGAATAAAAACAGGATACACAGGTCCTGCAGGTTATTGCCTGGTGTCTTCTGCGACTAATGAAAGCGGCCTTCAACTCATATCTGTTGTCATGGGTTTGAAGGAGTATGGATCACAGAGCAAAATCAAAGAATTCTCTGAAGATCTTTTAGGATTTGGTTACAGAAACTTTAAACGATTTACCATTATAGACACCAATACCGTTTATAGAAGTGTCGCTGTTGAAGATGCTAGGGATGAAACCCCTCTGCACCTTGTCACAGATGGTATTGTCAGCTGCATATTACCTGTAAATTCAGACATGTCCAACATCCAGGAAACTCCCCAAATCATGGAGGTTATTAGCGCGCCGGTTAATGCGGGCGATATAATGGGGTATGTAGAGTTCACAAAAGACGGTGAATCCATCGGAAAAATAAACCTGCTTGCTTCCAGATCAGTTGATATGAAAACACAGGCTGTCATCAAATCAAAATTCCTGGGTTTTCTGAAAACCCCACTTGTCAAAAGAATAATAGTCGGTATCTGCATGATCATACCTGCATTTATACTGCTTAGGCTTACTCTGAGGACAATTTCAAGACGCAGAAATTCAAAAAGGTTCTGATCAGAATCACCTTCTCTTGGAATCCATCGGCCAGCCTGAATAAAATTAATACATTTACTTGAATCTCCGTAATATTATATAATAATATGTAAACTAAACTGAGAGTATAACAAAGGAGCCGATTATGCCTACAAAGCCAATGTTCACTACCAGACCAATCAGTGACCTCAAAGATATGCTTGAGCAAAGCACAAGGCTGTTCGGGGATAGAAACGCCTTCTTACTCAAGGCATCAGACGGTAATTACCATGGAGTAACCTACAGGGAATTCAAGGGTGATGTTGATGCCCTTGGCACCGCATTGATGAATCTTGGTCTTAAAGACAAATTCATCGCTGTCATAGGTGAAAACCGCTATGAATGGTGCATGACCTATCTGGCAACGGTGAATGGTACAGGTATTATCGTTCCCCTTGACAAGGAACTTCCTGTAAATGAAATAAAGAATCTTCTGGAGCGTTCAAATGCAAGTGCAATAATATATTCAGGAAAGCTTGGCAGGGAAATAAGCCAGATTAAAGACAGCGACCCCTCAATCAAGTATTTCATAGACATGGATCTTGAAGAAGATACTACTGATACATTATCTTTTTCAAGCCTTTTGGCAAAAGGCAGACACCTTATGGATCAGGGAGACCGGTCCTTCATTGACTCGGAAGTAGATCCCGAAGTCATGAACATGCTCCTTTTCACCTCTGGCACGACCGATTTGGCCAAAGGCGCCATGCTATGCCACAGGAACATCTGCTTTGACATCATGGAGGTCTGCCGGCTTCTTTACATTGATTGCACCGATTCAGTACTCTCCATGCTTCCTTTGCACCATACATATGAATGTACCTGCGGCTTCCTCCTTATGATGTACAACGGCTGCAGTATTTCTTTCATAGAAGGTCTGAAGCATATTTCAAAAAACCTCAAGGAGGTAAAACCCTCCATTATCCTGGTTGTTCCACTTATCCTTGAGGGAATGTACCGAAAGATATGGGAACAGGCTGCTAAAAAGAAGGGACTGAAGCAAAAGCTGAAGGTCGCATTATTTATAAGTAATATTCTTTACAATGTTTTTGGTATAGATTTGAGAAAGAAGCTATTCAACCAGATACACGAAAACGTGGGCGGAAACCTGAGGCTGGTAATATCCGGCGCCGCGGCTATTGAGCCCTCTGTATCCAAAGGCCTGCGTTCCCTGGGGATAAACGTGCTGCAAGGTTACGGGCTTACAGAATGTTCCCCGATAGTAACAGTCAATATGGACAAAAACTTCAGGGATGATTCCATCGGTCAGCTTCTCCCCAACCTCCAGGCCAGGATAGATAATCCCAATGCAGACGGAATAGGTGAACTGATCATAAAAGGTGACAATATAATGCTCGGTTATTTCGGGAATAAAGAGGCTACCTCCAAAGTCCTCAAGGATGGCTGGTTTTATACCGGCGACCTCTGCAGGGTCGATAGTAACGGCTTCTATTATATTACCGGACGACAGAAGAATGTCATTGTCACAAAAAACGGGAAAAACATCTACCCCGAGGAAGTCGAAGCTTATCTCAACAAGAGCCATTATATACTTGAATCTCTTGTCTGGGGTCAGCAGGCTGAAAACTCGGATGAGACCTTTGTTTATGCCAGTATTGTTCCATCTATCGAGGCAATTGCTGAAAAGCTTGGCAGGAAAGATCCGACACCAGAGGAAATCAACAGCATTCTGGATCATGAAGTCAAGGCAGTAAACAAGAACATGCCCCTGTACAAGCGCATAAAACACTTCACTATTCACGATGGAGAATTTAAAAAGACTTCCACGAAGAAGATTAAAAGGTATCTGGAAAATATTGAAGGTTTTATTGAAAACATAAAAGGACGGGTAAGCTGAAAAGCTCCCGCCCTTTCTTTATTCCAGGGAGTTTATGGGACTATCCCATAACTCCTCTGCCTGCCTCGTTGATCTTTCTACTTCACAACGATGTTTACCAGCTTGCCTGCAACTCCTATGATCTTGACCACTGTCTTGCCTTCAAGCAGCGCCTTCACCTTTTCGTCTGAAGTAGCCGCCACTTCTGTCTGTTCCTTATCCAGGCTCGACGGGATCATTATCTTTTCCCTGACCTTGCCATTAATCTGGATGGCTATCTCAATCATATCCTCAACAGTCTTGTTTTCATCCCATACCGGCCATGCCTGTCCATTAAGCATCCCACCGAACCCGAGTTCCACCCACAGTTCTTCGGAGATATGAGGTGCTACCGGACTAAGCAGCTTGAGTAAGGTTTTGAATTCAGCCTTGTTGATCCTGCCAACCTCGTAAACGTCATTTATAAACGTCATCATGGCGGCTATTGCCGTATTGAATTTCAAGGTTTCAAAATCATTCGTCACCTTTTTGATCGTCTTATGCAAACTGATTTCCAGCTCTTTTGAGTACTCATCCCCACCAACGAGGAAACCCTGTGCCCTCCAAATCCTGTCCAGGAACCTGCGGCAACCCTTGACACCGTTTTGCGACCAAGGTACAGCCTTTTCGAAGTCACCGATGAACATTTCATACATTCTGAGCGTATCAGCTCCGAATTCGTTAATGATATCATCCGGATTGACTACATTGCCTCTGGATTTGGACATCTTCTCGTTGTTCTCGCCGAGGATCATTCCATGTGAAGTCCTCTTCTGATAAGGCTCGGGTGTGTTAACTATCCCATAGTCGTATAGGAATTTGTGCCAGAACCTAGAATAAAGCAGATGCAGTGTAGTGTGCTCCATTCCGCCGTTATACCAGTCTACCGGCATCCAGTACTCCATGTTCTCCCTGCTTGCCAGTTCCTTGTCATTGTGCGCATCGATATATCTGAGGAAATACCAGGATGAACCTGCCCACTGTGGCATGGTATCCGTCTCTCTTTTTCCGGGACCTCCGCATGCGGGACAGGTGGTTTTCAGCCATTCATCCATTTTAGCAAGTGGAGATTCACCGTTATCAGTCGGTTCATAGGATTCAACCTCCGGAAGCAGCAGAGGAAGCTGATCCTCAGGAATTGGCACCCATCCGCACTTTTCACAGTAAACCAGGGGAATGGGTTCACCCCAATACCTCTGGCGTGAAAATACCCAGTCCCTAAGCTTGAAATTGACCTTTCTCTGTCCGAGGCCTTTCCCTTCGAGCCATTCGCTGATTGTCTCCTTGGCCGCCTTGACCTCCAGCCCATTTAACAGGCCGGAATTGATCATTATTCCTTTTTCAATGTCTGTAAAGGCTTCCTCTTCTATGTTGCCGCCCTCAACCACTTCGATCACAGGCAGGTTGAATTTGCGTGCGAACTCCCAGTCCCTTGTGTCGTGTCCCGGAACAGCCATGATGGCGCCTGTCCCATAGGACATCAGTACATAATCAGATACCCAGATGGTTATCTCATTTCCGGTTACAGGGTTTATTGCCATGATTCCTTCAATTTGGACTCCCGTCTTATCCTTGGACATCTCCGTCCGCTCAAAATCTGATTTCCTGGCTGCAAAAGTCTTGTAATCTTCAATTGCACCCATATTGGTTATTTTACCGCTAAGAGAGTCAAGCAGTGGATGTTCGGGTGAAATAACCATGTATGTAGCGCCGAACAGCGTGTCCGGCCTTGTTGTATATACTCTTATCGTGTAATTACCGGTGGTGGCGAAATCCACCTCCATGCCTTCCGAACGGCCTATCCAGTTTTTCTGTTGAATTTTGACACGCTCAATGTAATCAACAAGGTCAAGGTCGGTTATCAGCTTTTCTGCATATTCGGTTATACGCAGCATCCACTGGTTCTTTTCCTTCCTCACGACCTCGGACCCGCAGCGCTCACAAAGTCCGTTGACGACTTCTTCGTTGGCCAGACCGACTTTACAATCGGTGCACCAGTTAATAGCCATCTCCTTCTTATATGCAAGCCCCTTCTCAAATAACTTGATGAATATCCACTGAGTCCATTTATAATATGCAGGATCGGTGGTGTTTATCTCCCTGGACCAGTCAAAGGAAAGTCCGAGGGATTGGAGCTGTGACTTGAACCGTGCAATGTTATTCTCGGTAACTTTTTTGGGATGTATTTTGTTTTTTATGGCATAATTCTCGGTTGGAAGCCCGAAAGCATCCCATCCAATGGGATACAGCACGTTATAGCCCTGCATCCTTCTCTTCCTTGCAACGATATCAAGAGCGGTATAAGGCCGCGGATGACCGACATGCAGTCCCTGTCCCGAGGGATATGGGAATTCAATCAATGGGTAGAATTTTGGTCTGGACTTGTCATCGGAAGCATGGAAGGTTCCTTCCTTCTCCCAAATGTCCTGCCATTTTTTTTCGATTTCTTTGGGATTATACTCTGTCATACGTGCACATCCTTGTCTCTATTAATAATTACTCAAGTTAATTCCTCATGACGAATCTGCCTGTCTGAATCAACCAGGCCCATTTTCCCGTGTATTCCGAGCTTTCCGTCGGACCAAAGTCTCTCGAGGTTGTAGAAACTCCTGTCCTCTTCATGGAATATGTGGACGACAATATCGCCAAAATCAACCAGGATCCAACGAGCGCTGTTATAGCCCTCTTTCCTGAGAGTGACCCATCCTGACTCCTTCATCTTCTCCTCAAGCTCATCCGCCAGCGTCCTGATATGGGTTACCGACGTACCGCTGCAAACTATGAAGTAATCTGCCAGCGAGGATATTCCCGATATGTTTATAGTGTCGATATTCACTGCCTTTTTGCTTTCAAGAATCTCGACAGCCTTTTCTGCCATTTTAACTGATATCAATTATACACCCTCCGTTTTCTTTACAAACAAATTCCCAAATTTAGCTTAATAATTGTTCATTATTATACCACTATTATATCGACTTTGTGAATAAAATATATGTTTAAAAATTTTATAGACATATTGCATATATCAAATATATAAAATATAATAAAAGTGAGTACTCACTCATTTTTATTATCAGGAGAGGTGAAATATTAATGAAGGATAATATAACCGGGAATACTGATTCCAATATTAAGGATGAGCAGGCCATTAATACTGATTATTTTCAGGACCTGGATCTGCCCAAAAAGGAAGTCATGATCCTTAACTCCGCTATAAAGGTTTTCTCCGAAAAAGGCTTCAGTGCCTCGACCACCAGTGAAATCGCAAAAAACGCCGGAATAGCCGAAGGTACCATATTCCGATATTACAAGACCAAAAAGGATATTCTCAGGGCGTTACTCATACAGACAATCAACATATTCAGCGGAAAGCTGGTCCTCGAAGGCGTGGAAAAGATACTCAATGACTGCGATGACAAAGACATCCGTACAGTATTCAAATCACTCCTTATGGACAGGATCAAGCTGCTTGATTCTGTCTTTCCAATAGCACGAATAGTGCTTACAGAGGCAATTTACCATGATGACGTCCGCGAAGCCATATACCAAAATATTATAACAAGAGCCGTAGCCGCATTCAGTATCTTCCACAAAAAAATGTCTGAGCGAGGTCTTATCAGAAACGATATAACCCCCGAAGCAATGCTGAGGAGCACCCTTGGTAACCTGGCCATGTTAATTGCACAGCGTAAACTTTTTGGTGACAAGTTCAGTCAGGGAGACCTTGAAAGCGAAGCGGAAAAGGCCATCGATATACTTTTATATGGAATTGCCGGTACAAGCCAGGGTGGTTTAAATGACGCAGGTTCGGGAGGTACAAAATGAAAAAAGCATTATCATCATCAATTAAACCCGTTATAACCATATCTCTGCTTTTGCTTCTGATGGCAGGCTGCGGCACCCCGGTATCTTTCGAATTGAGCGGTACAGTACGCTCAACCCAGATAGATATTGCCTCAGAAGTCACCGGCAAGGTTCTCAGTCTTGAAAAAAATGAAGGCTCATTAGTCAAAAAGGATGATGTCATTGCAGTACTCGATTCGGGTATGCAGGAGCTGATTGTAGCCCAGCAGCAGGCTATTGTCGATATGAAAGTGGCAAAGCTTGAAGAACTGAAAGCGGGAACCCGCCCTGAGCAGCTGGATCAATTTGAAGCTTCGGTAAAAGCGGCAGAGGCCGCGGTTAACAACGCACACACCGGTGTTGCCACAGCACAGACCGGTTATGATTACTGGTTGGAAAAGTATGAAGATGCAAAAGATGATTATGAATCGCAGTTTATTGAGGAAAGCGGCCTTGCGGATATAAAATACAAGCTTGATACTGCAAAGCAGCAGCTTGATTCCGCTAAAAAGCAGCTTCAGTCGTCGGCAGCCCAGCTTGAGGGTGCAAAAGCCCAGCTTTCATTGCTTGAAAAGGGCTCGACCTCCCAAACGATAGCAGCTGCCGAAGCAGACCTTAAGCAGTCCCGGGCAGCTTTTGAGCAAGCATCCCTCATCCTCTCCAGATACAATGTAAAATCCCCGGCTGACGGGACCTTCATTCAAAAGAACGTGGAGCCCGGCAGTATGATAAATACAGGCACAAGCGTGGGAACCGTTTCCGACCTGACCGATTTATGGCTTTATGTTTACGTTCAGCAGAAAAACCTTAAATATGTCAATCCCGATCAGGAGGTAACCCTCACAGGTAAGGCTCTGGGTGATAAAACTATTAAAGGCAGGATAACCTTCATTTCCGACGAAGCCGAATTCACTCCGAAAAATACTGAAACGGATGAAGATAAGGATAATACGGTATTCAAGGTCCGTATCGATATACTTGACCGGGAAACCGGTCTCAAACCGGGAATGACGCTGGATACTGAAATACCGATACTGCAAACGAAATAGCAGCATGACCTTTCAGGAGGATCTGTTTATGGAGAGCAAAATGATATATGCAATCGAAGTTGAAAACCTGACTAAAAAATTCGGCAGCTTCACTGCTGTTGACAATATAAGCTTCCGCATACCCAAAGGTTCAATATTCGGGTTCCTTGGCCCTAATGGTTCGGGTAAGTCGACCACCATCAGGATGCTTTGCGGTGTGCTTACCCCTACCTCCGGCAAGGGAACCGTCATGGGACTGGATATAGAAAAGGACCCAGAGGGTGTCAAACAGAACCTCGGCTATATGTCCCAGCGTTTCAGCCTGTATGAGGATCTTACCGTCGAAGAGAATCTGGATTTCTATGGGGGTATTTATGGTCTGTCCCGGGATGTCCGGAATGAACGCAAACGTGAACTCATATTGATGGCCAACCTTTCAGGCAAGGAAAAGAACCTTGCCGGCACCCTGTCCGGAGGCTGGAAGCAGCGTCTGGCCCTGGGCTGTTCCCTCATCCACAAGCCACAGCTGCTAATTCTGGATGAGCCTACTGCCGGTGTCGATCCAGTATCAAGGCGTGTCTTCTGGGAGATAATACATGCTCTTTCGAAGCAGGGCATCACCATTCTGGTCACCACACACTACATGGATGAGGCGGAAAGCTGCGACATCGTAAGCTTCATATTCAACGGAAGGATCATAAACACTGCACCGCCCCAGGAGCTTATAAAGCAGGAAGGCGCAAGGAATCTTGAGGATATATTCATAACATATGTTGAACGGATAACCAATACAAAGGTCAGTTCGACCTTCAAGGAAATGAAATTCCTTCACGGGGGTGATGAAAATGAAGCGTAAACTTTTCAGTATGCAACGTTTCAAGGCTATAATTATAAAGGAATTCATTCAGGTAAAGCGTGACCCAATCGCCCTGAGGCTGCCCCTGGTCATGCCAATTGCATTTATGCTGCTTTTCGGTTATGCAGTGACTACCGAAGTCGACAGGATAGGCATGGCAGTCTTTGATCAGAGCATGACTCAGGAAAGCCGGGAATATATCGAGAAATTCACGGTTTCCGATTATTTTATCGTTCAATACTACGTCAACAGCGAAAACGAATTGTCGGAGCTTATAGATGGTGGTGACGCAAAGGCAGGCCTGATAATCCCATCAGATTATTCAACAAAGCTTAAAAACGGCAAAACCCCTAAAACACAGCTCATCATAGACGGAACCGATCCGACGACGGCACGTACTGCCATGAATAGCGGCCTTTTGATTTCCGAGTTTTATTCCCGCACCTTCAAGGAGAATACTATGAAAAAGCTTGGCGTTACTGCAGCCACACTTCCGGGTGTGGAAATGAACACAAGGGTATGGTACAATCCTGGCCTGGAAAGCAATAGATTCACAATTCCCGGTCTTGTAGGCCTTATACTGCAGAACATCACCATCATGCTCACCGCCTTTGCCCTGGTCAGAGAAAAGGAACGCAGCACCATTGAGCAGCTTATAGTCACCCCTGTCAGGTCTGTCGAGCTGATTCTCGGCAAGCTTGTCCCCTACGTCATCATTGGTTACGTAAGTTTCCTCTTTGCCCTTTCTCTATGCGTCTTCTGGTTCAAGGTGAGTATTGCCGGCAGTCTTGCCCTGCTGTTGTTGCTTGGCTTTCTGTTCGTCTATTGCTCCCTCTCCATCGGAATGCTCATATCCACCTTTGCCCGCAACCAGCTTCAGGCCATGATGGCCATGGTGATTGTCCTGCTGCCAAGCATACTTCTTTCTGGCTTCATATTCCCCAGGGAAGCCATGCCGCTTGTCATCAACTGGATAGGCTATCTCATCCCCCTCACCTATTTCCTGGACATCATCAGGGGTATTGTACTGAAAGGAGTCGGCGTGGGCTTCCTTTGGAATGACATCATTGCATTATCCATATTCACATTAGTAATATTGAGCATGGCTGTCCTGCGTTTCAGGAAGAGTCTTGACTGAGCAGCCTGTAAAAAAAATTCAATAATCAGACAAATATTACTGAATTGCCATATATAAGATGTTATAGTATATGATAATATATTAATAGCAGGCTTCTGACTATTGTTTTTGGAGGTGTGTAATTGAAAAAGTTGCTTCTTTCCCTTTCCATTATTTTATCTTTGTTTATAAGCTGCATAGCTGTCGCTGATGCCGAAAGCGACAGGGTATATTACATTTCCGGATATGACATGAAAGTAAATGTTCAAAGCGACGGGTCAGCTGATATCGAAGAGAGTATCACTTACAATTATAACGGGAGTTTTAACGGAGCACTTCGTGATGTTGATTTTTCTCAAACCAAAGGGATTTCCGAACAGAAGGTATATGTCCTTAAGGACGGGAATGCTGTGGAGTGGGTGCTTAATGAAGGTAATTCCATCGATGGGTCCGGAAATCCGGGAACCTACAATTTCCAAATAGTCGGCGAAAAAGCGAAATTCAAAATCTTCGAACGCTCTTCAAATGAGGAAAAGACCTTCATCATCAAATACAGGCTCCTCGATGTCGTGGAAAAGTATTCGGACGTTGCCACCTTCAACAGGAAGCTTATTGATACAGGCTGGGAAACCAGGCTTGACAATATAAATATCCGCATAACGTTACCCGAAGGTGCAACAAAGGAAGAATTGAAGGTTTTCGCCCATGGTCCCCTGACAGGCGAATCAACGATCGTCGACGCCAGGACCCTCGATTTCAAGGTTCCTTCCGTTTCAGGAGGGACTTTCGTTGAAACCCTTGTGGTCTTCCCTACCAGGCTTGTGCCGGGATCAACCAATATCTCTAACGGGGAAGCCCTGCCTGGAATAATGTCGAACGAAGGAAAATTGGCCGAAGAAGCCAACCAGCAAAGGGAACAGGCTGCAAGACAGGTCGAGGAGGAAAAACTTCAAGCCGAAAGATACGCTGCCACTATGGATCGGGTCTATTCCATAGTGACCCCGATTGTTATATTGCTGATATTGGCCTGGTTTGCGCTTTTACTATATCTGTATATCAAATATGACAGAGAACTTAAACACAGCTTTGAAGGAAAGTACTACAGGGAGCTGCCCGGTGATTATACCCCTGCTGAAATGAGTGTGCTGATGTCCTTTGGTACCGTTCAATCCCGCGATATCATGGCAACCCTTATGGATCTGGTAAGGAGAAGACATTTGGTGCTCAATGTGAATAAAACCGCAAGACAGGGTTTCTTCGGTGGTATGAAGGAAGATGTGGACTATGTTTTCTCAGTAGCAAACAATCCTCCCAACGAACTTCTTGAAAAACATGAGACCTTCCTGATCAGCTGGTTCATCGGACGTATCGGCGACGGCTATTCTGTCAGTATTGACAGTATCAATGCTTATGTCAAACGCCGCAGGAATGCATTGCAGTTCTCGGCCGATTACGACCGCTGGTGCAAATATGCCATCGAGGAAGCCAGCGTCAATGGATTCTTCGATGAGACAGCCAAACGCGGAAAGATTATCGGGATTTTGGTCGGTATTCTTTACATCGGTCTCGGGTTTCTCATAACCATGTCCTTCCTCTTCCCGCTTGCAGCACTTTTGATCATTCAGGGCGTCATAATGGTTATTTTCGGTGCAAGGCTTAAAAGAAGGACAGCATACGGCAATGAGCAGCACGCCATGTGGCAGGCTTTCAGGAACTTCCTGAAAGATTTCAGCCAGATGGACAAGGCGGAAATACCTGCGATAGTCATGTGGGAGCATTACCTGGTATATGCCATATCACTGGGCGTTGCAAAGGAAGTCATTGATCAGTTGCCGCTTGTATTTAACGATAGTGATCTCAATAACAACAACCTGACCTTTATGCACGGTGCTTCATACGGATATTTTGCAGGCTTCAACACCATGTTTGACAATACCATCCGCACTGTCGAGAACTCCATCACTTCGGCAGCAGCAGTTGCCAATTCCGCCCGGTCCTCATCTTCAGGTGGCGGCGGCGGCTTCAGCGGCGGCAGCTCCGGCGGCGGTGGCGGGGGTGGCGGCGGCGGTGCGTTCTGATCCTGAAGTATGGTTAATGAACCAAATTTATTGATAAATAAAAATTAAGGGAGGTATTTGTATGACAGGCCCAATTATACTTTTAATACTTGTCATCCTTGCAATCATTGTAATTGCCATGTACAACGGACTGGTAGGCAAAAGGAACAAGGTGAGGAATTCCTGGAGCCAGATCGATGTCCAGCTGAAGAGAAGGTTTGACCTAATACCCAATCTTATGGAAACTGTCAAAGGATATGCGGCCCATGAGCGTGGAACCTTTGAGGAAGTTACCTCCGCCCGGACGAAATATATGTCCGCTTCATCCCCACAGGAAATGATGAAGGCCAATGGTGAATTGACACAGGTTCTCGGAAGGTTGTTTGCAGTTGCTGAAGCATATCCTGATCTCAAGGCCAATACTAATTTTGTTGAGCTGCAGGACCAGCTTGCCAAAACCGAAGACAAGATAACCTTTGCAAGACAGTTCTACAATGACGTAACCATGATGTACAACAATGCCATCCAGATGTTCCCCTCAAGCATCATTGCCTCTATGTTCAACTTCAAGGAGGAACCCTTCTTCAACGTCGACGACCTGGAAAGGAACGCTCCGCAGGTTAAGTTCTAGTTTCTCCAAAGGCGTATAAATTAAGATAACTTGATTTATACGCCTTAATATTTGGGATCTTACCTGCTCCTCTATTTTAATAATCCCCGGAATCAGCGGCCATCGACAACACTATGCTCAGATTGCCGTTCCTGCAACGCAGCGCATCGATGAACTGCTTCTGGTTTTTCTTATTGTCCATGGTTATTATGTATGCCAGTTCGAATAAGCTACCCATATCGGTGGTCTTCACTTTCTTCAACTCGTGGGCGGATGTGAATTCACCGAAAACATCGTCAAAGGCACCTTCATAATCCAAATCCTCTGGTATTGTTATTTTTAGTATCTTCTGTGACATCTTTTTTGCACCGAAATTGAAAACGTGCAACAGCACCATCAGCAAGCACAGCAACACCGTAAAAAGTGCTGCATATCCATAAGCTCCAACACCGCAGGACAATCCCGAAGCCATAGCGAAAAGTACATACGTGATATCTTTAGGATCACCGGCCGCGCTTCTGAACCTGATTATCGAAAATGCTCCTGCCAGACTGAATGCCCTTGCTATGTTATTGCCTATCATCATTACGATGATGGCAACTACTGCCGGTAATATCACCATTGTCAATGAAAAGGTCTGCGAATAACTTCCTTTGTTGCAGGTCTTCATATACGTCAGGCTGATGATTCCTCCCAGCAGGAATGCCACCAGGACTGTAACAATCGCTCCGCTTACTGATATTGCAGTATCAGTTGAGGTTGTAGTGAATAAGGCTTCGAACATATCTCCATATCTCCTTTTATAATTGAGTTTCTCTCGTTATTCAGCATTTTCTCATACTCTTTTCCGTACTTGGAAAAGCTGGTCTTAAATATCCTGTTTTCAGAAAGCAACCTGCAAAGCCACATGGGCAGACTCTTCCCGGCCTTGATCTCCATCAGCGTTTGTCCGTTTTGCAGCAAGCTTTCTCCATAATCTCCGTTTTCCAGTCTCAGGTCATATCTCCTTGTCCTAATGTTTGTATCAAAGGTTATCCTCAAATCATGGTCATCCGTTCCAAAATATGCCTTTCGGTCATAAGCAAGGTAAAGCTTGGGTTCCGGTTCATAAAGCTTAATGATGTATTCGATTTCTTTCAAAACCTGTTTATTCATATAATTCCGCAATTCGGGTTGTGTTCCGGTCCTGACAAATTCGTAGGCCTCATTGAGTCTGAGGGTTGTTCTTCTTTTATTGACCAATCCACAACATTTTTTCTTTATCTCCATATAAGCTTTTCCGTTTTCATCCGGTACACCATACGCCCTCAGCCTGAGCTTCTCCTTGTATTCCGGTTTGGATATCGAAGTCCTGATCAGGTTATTGTCCTTTGTGTCATAATAGATATTGCTGATTGTATAAAAATCATGTTTCTTGTTGTACTCGTCAGGTTCCATATATTCCGCCAGCCTGTCCTGCAGGCTCATAAATGCCTCATGATCAATAAGGTATTTGCTTTCATATCTATTGAAGACTTCTACTGCCATAAGTCATCTCCCTCTCTTTATCATCATTTTACGAGACAATCCTTAAACAAAGCTTAAAGAAGAATTAACATTATGAAAAAGTTTTCGTTTTTAAATATGATAATATCCCGGCAAACTTTTTTGTTCACAACCTGTTCACAATTTAAGGTTCTTTAAAGGATTACTGTGATATAATTATGACGATATGCTAAAAACACAACTTACCCACTCCACTGAGTGGATAGCAATTTGAAAGGTTATTAAATGAAGATTTTAATAGTTGAAGATGAGGTTCATCTGGCGGAAGCACTGACACAGATATTAAAAAAGAAAAATTATGCAGTCGATGTTTGCGAGGATGGAGAATCGGGACTGGACAATGCACTTACAGGCATATACGATTTGATTATTCTTGATATCATGCTGCCCAAAATGGACGGCCTTACAATATTGAAAAATATTAGAAAGGAAGGCATTGCAGCACCTGTCATTCTGCTTACGGCAAAGGGCGAATTGTCCGACAAGGTCAAAGGTCTGGATACCGGAGCTGATGATTATCTTGCAAAGCCATTTGCAACAGAAGAGTTGCTTGCCAGAATACGGGCACTTTCCAGGCGCAAGGGTGAGATTCTGCCTGATGACGCCCTTAAATTCGGTGATATCGAATTGAACACTTCCAACCTTAAGCTGTCAAAGAACGGTAAGGATGTTAAGCTCACTTTAAAGGAAAGTGAGCTGATGGAATTCCTCATTATGAGGAAGAACCTCACGACACCCAAGGAATTGATCATTGAGAAGCTCTGGGGATTTGATTCGGATATTGAATACAACCACGTGGAAGTTTATATTTCCTTTTTAAGAAAAAAGCTTTCCTTTTTAAGTTCTGAAGTCTCGATAACTGCCGTCAGGGGCGTCGGTTATGTTTTGGAGGTCAGGAATTGATGTTTAAGAAGCTTCGCAATAAGTTCCTCTTAATTAATCTGGTTTTGATCACAGTTATGATGATGATATCCTTCTCATCGATATATATCATCACTTATCAAAATGTGCATGCAGATATTGAAGGCGACCTTTACCGGCTGTCGGGAAATAACAGAGGTCCTGCAGGAGATATGGACCTGAACCCGGGCATAAGACCCAAACCTGAAAAAACCCCGGACAGGTCTGTTTCTGTTATCCTTATAACGGACGGTGAATATAATATCACTTCGTATATATCAATCCTGGAGCAAGATAATGAATTCAACGAAACCGCTAAAAACATCGTATTGGAACAAAACAGGGAGTCAGGTGTATTCAGGATCGACGACACCTATTGGACGTATTTGAAATCTTCGGTTTTTGACGGATATAAACTGGTATTCCTTGATATATCCTCACAACAGGCAATTCTTACAAACCTCATATACACCTTTTTGATTGTTTTCCTTGTCATGTTGGTTGTAATATATCTCATAAGCAGGTACTTCGCAAACAGGGCAATTAAACCGGTCAGGGAGGCATTTGACAAGCAGAAGCAGTTCATAGCCGACGCATCACACGAACTCAAGACCCCCCTTGCAGTTATAAACACCAATGTGGATGTATTGCTTTCAAATGGTGATGAAACAATCAACAATCAATCAAAGTGGCTATACTATATAAAATCCGAGTCTGAAAGGATGACCAGGCTCACCAATGACCTGTTGTACCTTACCCAGATTGACAATTCCGAAAAGGAGCTGATTTTTACTGTCTTCAATATGAGTGACACAGTCGAGAATATAATACTCGCAATGGAGGCGGTAATTTTCGAGCATGACATAACATTTGACTACAATATTGAACCTGCAATGAAAGTCTTCGGTAGCAGCGAGCAAATAAGCCAGGTCGCCATGATCCTGCTGGATAATGCCATAAAGTACACGAACGCCGCCGGCAAACTGTCAATTGCGTTGAAAAAGCAACAGAATTGTGTTGTTCTATCTGTTTCAAATACCGGTGAAGGAATTGCCGAAGAGCATCTGGGTAAAATTTTCGACAGGTTTTATCGCACAGATGAATCACGTTCCAGGAAGAACGGAGGTTACGGGTTGGGTCTTGCTATTGCCAAGGCCATTGTTGACCAGCATGGTGGTAAGATTTCTGTGAAAAGCTCTGTTGTTGATAAACTTACCACCTTCAATGTTGAGCTTCCACTGTATAATGTGAACTACAACAATAATAGCTCAAATCCCCAATAACGCAGGAATTAATTTTATCATCAGTTATTTAATCCAGCCAATGTTGAAAGGCATCCAGCCCTTCTTCATTGGCTTCATTTTTATATCACATCACTTCCCTGCATTATATCACTTCACTTCCCTGTCGCTTGCTGAGATAAAAGTATAAAAAATTAAGGTTTATTTAAGGCTAATGGTTTAAATTGGTTTCATGATGTAAAAGTAATTTATCCAACGGCATTGATAAGAACAATTTGAAGGCAGGGATGATTCATATGAAAAATGTAAAAAGTAAAAGCAGAAAAGTAAAATTTATTATAGTATTTCTCATTGTGTTTTTGACGTCAGCTTTATATCTGCTGGCCGACCGTTATCTTATAGAACATGTGGAAGCCAGTGTTCCGTCCACACAAACCGTAGTCTCGGCCACACCTGCTGAAAGTACCACAACCACAGATACAGCAGCAAACACAAATACAGAAGAAACATCCACAGATTCCGGCAATGTAACCTATGATGACTGGAATTACAGCAGTGATGAAGTGACCATCAGTGTTGAGAAGGTCCAAACCGGGTCCGGGAGTGACATGATAACATACTATGTTGCCGATGTGGTGCTTAATGATTCTTCACACCTTAAATCAGCCCTTGCAAAGAACTTCTTTGGGACCAACATCGTAGAAGATACCTCAGAAATAGCCTCAGACAACAACGCAATCCTTGCAATAAACGGTGATTACTACGGTTTCCGCAGTGACGGAGTCATTATCAGGAACGGCATACTATACAGAGATGAACCGGCCCGCATGGGAATGGCCCTCTATATTGACGGTACTATGGAGATATATGACGAAACAGAAGTGTCTTCATCGGAGCTGCTAGAAGCAGGAGTTGTAAATACCTTCTCCTTTGGCCCGGCGCTTGTCACTGACGGTGATGCAGTAGAATATTCAGGGAAAGTGACTATCGATACAAATATGGGCAACAGGTCCATTCAGAATTCAAATCCCAGGACAGGGATAGGAATGATCTCAGCCAACCATTATGTATTTGTAGTGGTGGATGGACGTTCCGGCAACTACAGCAGAGGCATGACACTGGCTGAATTTTCCAATCTTTTTGTGGAGCTTGGCTGTACCGAAGCTTACAACCTTGACGGTGGAGGTTCCTCCACAATGTACTTTATGGGAAGGGTGGTAAACAACCCGCTCGGCAAGGGAAACGAACGCGCTACCAGTGACATTATCTATATCGGATGACTTGCTTCAAAATAAACATGAAAGCATTAAGCAATCACTTATAAAAATTCCTAAGAAGAGGAGATATTACTATGACAATTCTTATACCGTCCTATGAGCCCGATGAAAGGTTGATAGTTTTAATAGATAAAATAAGGGAGATGTGCAGTTTCAAAATAGTTGTAGTGGATGACGGAAGCGGGAGCAGTTACGGCCACATATTCAAGAGTGTAGGTGAATCCGGCTGCACAGTCCTGACCCACGATAGGAATAAAGGCAAAGGCAGTGCACTGAAGACAGGTTTCGGCTATATCATGGAATCTGGTGAAAATGAAGGCGTAGTGTGTGCAGACAGCGACGGGCAGCACCTTCCTCAGGATATAATGCGTATATCCGCAAAAATCAATGAATACAAAGGTCATATCATACTCGGCAGCAGACGGTTCACCGGCAATGTTCCCTTCAGAAGCCGTTTCGGGAACACGATAACAAGAACAGTATTCTCCTTCACGACAGGTAACAGGATCTATGATACTCAGACAGGGCTCCGGGGCTTTTCATCCGATATGCTCATCTGGCTTTGCCAAATTCCCGGAGAACGTTTTGAATATGAAATGAACATGCTGCTGGATGCAAAAAAGGATGGCTATTCCTTTCACGAGATAGACATTGATACTGTATACCTCTTAAACAACAAATCCTCCCATTTTCGAACAATAAGAGATTCTGCCAGGGTTTATATGCCCATATTGAAGTTCAGCGCATCTTCCATACTGTCCGGTTTAATTGATTTTGTCCTTCTGCTGGTCTTCCAGCATATTACGTCAAACCTTCTGTTCTCTGCAGTAGGAGCCAGGGTTTTCAGTTCATTGTTTAACTTTTTCATGAACAGGACCTTTGTCTTCGACAGAAACAGTATTTCAGATATAAAAAGCGCACTCCTTAAATATTATTCACTTGCAGCCATAGTACTTTCAATCAATTACTGTTTCCTGTACCTCCTCAATGTAAAGGCGGGTATCCCGCTGATCCTTGCTAAATGCATTGTGGAAACCGGCATATTCACATTGAGCTATTGGTTTCAACGTAAATACGTCTTCAGAATGAACCGCCGGTTATCAATCGTACATAACAGCTGATATTTTACCACAGTTTGACGGGGCTAAATTTCTCCGTAATGTTCTTTTATATAATTTAATATGATGTTTATTGATCCTTCCATTCCAAGCCTGCTGGTGTCCAGGGAAAGATGATATTGGCGGGCGTCGATCCATTCCCTGCCTGTAATATCCCGGTGATAACGCGCGCGTGACTTGTCACTGTCTTCAATTAACTTGACAGCCTTCGTATCATTTGCTTTATATAACCCGCGCACTCTCTCCTTTCGGAAATCAGTGTCGGCATGCAGGAAAACGCTGAGGTGTCTGGAATAATCCCTGAGTATATAGCTTCCACATCTTCCGACTATGACTGCGGAATAATTCTTGGCAATCCTGTTGATGATATTGGTTTCAGTCTCGAACAAATCGTACTCAGACGGTAAATAAATCTGCGGAGGGATGTATTCCATAGGTGCATTGTAAATGCCGACCTTAAGGAAAGAATCCCACCAACTGCGTTCCTTCTCGTCACGCAATTCAAGTTGTTCCTCCACAATGCCCAGTTCTTTTGATGCCTGTTTGATTATTTCCCTGTCCACATAGCTTATACCCAAATTATCAGCCAGTTTCTGTCCGATGTAGGAGCCTCCGCTCCCCAACTGCCTGCTGATGGTAATGATAAAAGGTAATCGTTCAGTCATAAACCATTCCTCCCACACATTATGTCTTAACTATAATTTACCACCATCATTACCCTTTTAACAACACCGGATTTTATTTAGCCACCTGATTCAGACACGCTTGCCTGTTACCAGGTAATAAATGAAATAGGCTATCAACGCTACCGCAGCTATCGGAAGAACTATTGCCAGTGCAATCCTCAATACCTTCAGCGCTATAACAACAAGTACAATAAGGACTAAAACAGCAAGAATATTTCTAATTGCATCTCTCATAATACCCATCTCCTTTTCTAGATTTTATTACTATCACAAAGTAATTATTACTCAGCTTAATTGAGTAAAATTCCTTTCATGATAATGATACGGAGCATCATTTGAAATGTCTTAGGTGTAGGAAATTTTTCTGAATGCAACCAGCGTCCGGTCAATTTCCTCAACAGTGTTGAAGCACCCTACACTTAGCCGTAGAAGCCCGCCAGTGGAAGTACCCAGTGTATCATGGGCCAGTGGAGAACAATGAAGCCCGCCTCTTGATGCAATTCTATATACTTTATCAAGTATGTCGGATAACTCCGTCGAATCATACTCCCCCATTTCAAGGGCGACGATTCCCGAATTTCTGCTGAAGTCCTCCCTGCTTAAGAGTTTTATTCCATTTATCTCCTTGAGTCCTTCGTGCAGCCTGTTTGTAAGCATGCCTTTATGCTGCCTGATATTTTCCCTCCCCCTGTTGCAAATATAACGGACCCCTTGATACAGTCCGGCAATACCAGGTGTGTTGAGGGTTCCACTCTCATGGTGATCAGGCATGTATTCCGGCTGAAGGATATTCTCAGAATTGCTGCCTGTTCCACCTTCAATGATTGTTTTCAGCTTCAGACCCTTCCTCACATATAACCCGCCGGTTCCCTGGGGTCCCAGCAGCCCTTTGTGACCTGGGAAGGCCAGCAGATCTGCATCGATTTCGTCAATAACCAAAGGCAGTGACCCTGCCCCCTGTGAAGCGTCTACAAGAAATGTTATCCCTGCATTACCTGCAACACGCCCAATATCAGCAACAGGCATAATAATACCGTTAACATTTGATGAGAGTGTGCTTACGATCAGTGCAGTGTTTCTTTTTATTGCTTTTCTTATATCATCAGGGTCAATTTCCCCATACTCGTTTCCTCTTACAATATCAAGACATATTCCCATGTTTCTCTCCATTGTTTTAAGAGGGCGGATAACGGAATTGTGTTCCATACTTGTTGTTACTACACGCTGACCCGGCTTGAGCAACCCTTTTAAAGCAATATTGATAGCTTCGGTTGCATTTTTTGTGAATATCAGCTGTAAATTATCTTTAATCCCAAAAAAATTGCAAACCTCATCCCTGGCCAGCATAACCATCCTTCCGGCTTCAGCAGCCATCGAATGGCCGCTTCTTCCGGGATTGGCACAATAGTTCCTCATGCATTGATCCATCTCCCTGTATACTGCTTCCGGCTTGGGAAATGATGTTGCCGCATTGTCCAGATAGATAAAAGGCTTACTGCTTCCATACCTTGATTGCATTCTGCTCCCCTATGCCATTCTCTGATAAATGAGGAATTCTCCCCTTTATTTTATTCCTCTGGCATATATATGTTTACAGAAAAAGAGCAGGTAACCCCTTAGTCAAGCTGTCTTCCTGCCAGTTTGATTACTACAAGGGCTATAATGCCTCCAATCACTGCAGTAGCCAGTTGAGGCCAACTGAAAAGACTGACAAGGGTCTTAACTATGGCAGGTTTCAGCTGCATAAACCCGACAAAAATTGATATTGAGGCAAACAGGAATCCGAATTTCAAGATTGCACCTGAAGCCAATGCAATTATTTTGTTCTTCTTCGCAATGAAATAATAGCTTAGTACCCAAATGATATTTCCGGTTATGATAAATGGCGAGAACGCCAGAATTACAGGCGCTATGGCAGCCTTGTTGGTAAATGCGGATATGAGCGGGGCTATGACTGCTATAGCAATGCCGCTCCATACACCTGCTGCAGCAGTCGCTACAATCAGCACCGCATTCACAACAGGCCCTACAATAAAGTTGTTATATGGTCCCAAAAATCTGCCGAGGAGTTGGAATGCAATTGCTACTGCCAGCAGCATGGCCGTTCTTGTTATGAATCTTGTTTTTCTCCTTGAATCGTTTATTTTAGCTTGTGTGTTTGATTTGATATTTGCATTTAATTCATTGTTTATTTTCATATCCATTTTAATTCCTCCAATTATTTGATCATATTACGATTTGGCTGTTGCTCATTGTGCAACACCATACAATAAAAAACTCCTCCAGGTTTTCACCTTAGGAAGAGTCATCCGCATAATCCATTATACATCAACCCCCTTCGATAAGAAAAATCCACTTCGTCAGGTACCCCTTTTGGGGTGTACATCTTCTCCTTGGAGCTGGACGCATCCGGCACCTCAGAGTTTCGATATTCTGTTTTTTGCATTAGTCTACTCAATATTACCTTGTTTTTTTGCTATCATCAGTGCACAAGGGCGACCTTCACCTTGATGCCCTTCAAATTGCCCAATTTACCGCTCAATGAACCAATTTCGTCATTGGTGCCATCAACTATTATGGATATCACTGATATTCCCTTTTCCTTATATGGAATACCCATCCTCCCTACAATTATATTACCAAAGCTGCTTAAAATGTCATTGACTTTTTCCGCAGCATCCTCCCTGCTGTTCACCACAATGCCTATGACGGCTATCCTGTTGTCCATCTCAATAAGCTTGTCCATTGATTTCTCCACAGTATTGTTTGTAACATCCGCCGAAACCATCAACATTGCCGGCAGGTATATAAAGATTATACCATCTGTTCCTTATTTGTAAACAGGTTCTCGTTAAAATCACCGGTAACAAAATATGAAGCTTGTGATCTGACCAGAAGCTGGTTTTCATTAAATACTTCACCAACAGCCCTCATGATGGTCTTGCCCTTGCTGATGACCTTACCGACTGCAGTGAGTGTGCTTCCTACAGGGGCACCTTTTATATAACTAAGGCTCATATCAATTGTTACTACCCGTTTACCCAGGGTTATGCAGGAAACCCCCATTGCCACATCTGAAATCGATGCCAAAGTGCCGCCGTGTACAAAGCCATACATATTGCTATGCTTATCTATTATTTGCATTCGATATATTATTTTTCCCTCTGAAATTTCTGCTACTTCAAGTCCTAGAAAATTCTCCAGGACAGGGGTTTTATAAGTTTCCTCCAGATATTTGCGAAACCAGGATAGATAAGCCTGTGACATGAAAATACCTCCAATAAAATATAGGGCAGGATATTGAGTCTGATTTAGAATATCCCGCCACTATTTTACTTTAATCCAGATACCAAAGCAAGTTACCGTAAATTCAATTACCATACATTCAATGGAACTCACTCATTAAAATCTTCCCTGTCTTCATCCTTTTTCACTACCGGCTTTTCCAGTGAAATGACCTTGATCCTTTTGCCCGGCCACCAGTTAAGTTCGCCAAATTTCACAGCAATGGCCGGAACAGTAAAGCACCTGATTATGAAGGTATCCAGCAGCAATCCTACCACGGCCGCAAAGCCCACCTCGAGTATGGGAAGAACCGGTGAAGCAAGCATCGCACCAAATGTGCCGGCCATGATAATACCGCACGACGTGATTATTCCACCGGTACTCGCCAGCGCCCTTGTGATGCTGCCCTTGTTATCACCCGGACGGTATTCTTCCTTGACACGCGACATCAGGAATATGTTGTAGTCAACACCCAGGGCAACAAGCACACAGAAGGAAAAGAACGGGACCGACCAGTGCAGGCCGTCATATCCGAGCAGCTTCTGGAATACAAGGTAGGTTATGCCCATGGTGGACAGATAGCTGAAAAGAATTGTTATGATAAGGTAAACCGGTGCCACCAGGCTTTTTAACAGGGCTATAAGCACTAAGAAGATACCCGAAAGTACAAATATCATAACAACCTTCATATCCCGACTGGTAATATCCCTGACTTCGGACAACGCTGTCGTCCCGCCGCCCATATGGTATTGGGCATCCTCAAGGCTTGTTCCCTTGATAGAGAAAGCAACAGCCTCATCAATTTTTTCTACCGTATCAAGTGCCTGATTAGTATATGGAGGCACCGACAATATGACCTCGATTATCAAGCCGTTTCCATTTTCAGAAATATAGTTTTTCATGGCATCCTTTAACTCGGGGGCTTCAGCCAGGATTGTTTCGGGAAGGAAGAAGACATCATCCAGTATGTCTTCATTGTTGCTGTAAGTCCCTGAAGCATCGGAGATTTCGCCCAGACCGGAATTCATTTCATCAAGTCCTTCATTGAGTGGATTAAAACCTTCTGAAACCTTATCAAGGCTCTCAGATGCGGTCTTTAAACCTTCACCGGCCTTTTCCTGGCCTTCCTGCATTTGAACAAGTCCTTGCCTGATTTGGTTCATACCCTCTTTAGTCGAACCGAGTCCTCCCTCTATCTGTCCCAAGCCGCCGTTTATATTATCAAGTGCTCCTTTTGACGTCTGAAGATTGGCCTTTATCTGCCCTATCCCTCCGGAAATCTGTGTTATGCCCTCAGATGCGGCCTTTATGGAATAATAAAGGGTCTGGAAATTCTGATCTGCGGCCAGTGCTGCATTGTTTGCCATAATCTGCTCGATTGCTGTCACCGAACCCGAAAGAGCAGTCCCCGTTTGCGCCAGTGCTCCCTCTGATTGAGTCAGTCCATCTGCAAGGCTTGCAAGTCCTCCGCTCACCTTCGATATCCCGCCGCTTGCATCAGCTGTACCTTGTGACAGATCCCCTATACCATTTATGGCTTCTTTTATGCCATCAGCTGTTTTCCCGGTGGCATCTGCAAGTTTTCCGATATCGCTGCTGCCTGATAATATACCTTCCGATATCTTATCGATACCTTCCTTCATGTCCGCAAGACCATCCTTGACAGGATCAAAGCCTTCCTTAACCTTATCCAGCCCCTCGGTCAGTGCTCCTATCTGCTCGGGAAGGCTTATTTCGGTGAGCTTTTCACCTGATGGCCTTGATGCTGTCCTTACCTTTTCTACATTCTCAACTTTCATAAGATTGTCGGCAATAAGGTCGATATCCCTCAGAGATTCTGCATCCCAGAGATTCCTGTCTGTTTTCAGAACTATTTTTACGGGCTGCATCTCGCCCTGTGAGAAGCTTTCGCTCATTTCTTCATAACCTATGACAGCTTGTTCACCGGCAGGCATTTCCTTCAGCTGGTCATATGAGAGATATGATCTTGTTGAAAAGAATACAAATGGCAGAAATATAATAAGGCTTATTATTATATATATACCAGGTTTTTTTGTTATATTGTTTGCAATTCCGACCCATATCGAAGGCTTACCTGATTTCCTCCTTCCCGACAAATCCTTTACCGGCCAGAACATCTTTTCACCAAAAACTGAAATCAATGCAGGAGTAAGAGTAAGGACAGCTATCAGGGTAATTGCAACACCGACAGCAACACTTGGTCCTGTGGTGTTGAACAAGCCGAACTTTGCGAATATCATGAACAGGAAACCTACAATAACAGTAAATGAGCTTGAAACAATCGCTATCCCGGTGCCGGGAATGGAATCCTCAAGTGCTTCCCTTACACCCTTGCCGGAATAACGTTCCTCCTTAAATCTTGAAATGATCAGCAGGCAATAATCGGTCCCAGCTCCGAAAAGAACTGCAACCAGGAAGGTCTCGGTAAATGTTGATACCTTGAGACCCATTTCGGTCAGGTATCCTATAACACCTCTGGAAATAAGGAAGGATATTCCTATCGTAAAAAGAGGAAGAATGGGTGCCACAGGTGAACGGTAAATCATAACAAGGATAAGTATTACGAGGAAAATGGTTATCTTGACTGTCAGGTCCATACTCTTGTTGACATTCTCATTTTCCTCCTGGCTCATGGCTGCATCGCCTGTAAGATACAATTCAAGTCCTTCAGGCTTTGCAGCCAGCCCATCATGGCTTGTATCAGAATCCCCGGCAATAAGGTCCTTCATCTCAAGTACGGCTTCCGTACCAGCCCCGGTATAATTAGCTGTCGTAAGGCTTATGTTGATAAGGGCTGCTGTCTTCTCATCGTTGAACAGCTCACTCTCAAGATTCTCATTGGTGAATGGGGATAGTACCTCCAATGCATTGAATTCATCCTTGTTGCTGTCTATGTAATCTTCCAGGTTTTTTGCGTAATTCTCATCTTCGGAAGTAAAGCCTCCTTCCCGCTTCAAAACCAGGACCAGGTGGCTTTTCCCTCCCTTATCCTTAAAAAGCTCCCTTGTCATATTATCTGACAGAATTGTTTCCGAGTCAGCAGGAAGAAAGCTGGACTGATCACCGCTTGCGACATCAGACAGATTCGGGGCTGTAAAGAATACAACACCTGCAGCCAGCACCCAAAATATGATTATTACCCACCTGATTTTTATTACAAAATGAACTATCTTTTTCAACATACCTTTTCCTCCCAAACATTGATAATTTGCCTTAATAATGAAATACTATTCATTATTGGGCTAAAAAAAACAGCCAAGCCTCAGCTCAGTCTTTCCAGTAAGCCATGAAAATAAAATATCAGCAAACGGTTGATAAGTATCTCCTTCTCTTCAATAGTCACATTATCTTTAAGAATTATCAGCATGCCTTCCATGAGTGTTGCAGCAAAAACGTACACAAATGCATCCTGAAGTTCGATTCCGTATCCTTCCTTCAAAGGCATTAATTCTTTCTTGAGACGCAAGGAAACAATCTGAATCAGTTCTTCTTTTGTATTCTTATATCTTGATCCCTCACTTTTCTCAAGCATGACCAGGAATTCCGATTTATACCTGAGATACAGCTCCATCAGTGCCTTTACTATATCCCGGGTATCTATATCAGCTCCTGTGACAGTTTCAAAATCGCCGTAAAGATCCATTATGAGGGTTTTAAAAGAATTATATACAGGCTCCATAATATAATTGAAAAGTTCATCCTTGTTCTTAAAATACCTGTATATGTTTCCGATGGCAACACCTGCATCGGACGATATTCTGAGTATGGATGCCTTTTGGAACCCCTTCTCCTCAAACTCCTTCAATGCTGCCTGTATGATTCTGTTTTTAATTTCTTCCTTGAGGTATTGCATAAATGAATCTCCATTCGCTATTAATTCAATAATAGCACATGGAGACTCAATAGTAAAGAAAGCCAAAAGAAAATTTAAGCGCCCTGGTTTCCACGATTTTAACTTATGTTATACCAGTAGTGGCTGGATCTGCTTGCCTTTCAGTGCTTCTACCACCGTCGGGAGAATCTGCGTGCTGTCGGCAACCAATGAGTTGCACTTCTTAACCGGATCATCCTGACCGAAGGGTACAAAGTAAATGTTTTTAGAATTCAGAAGTATCCCAAGGTTCCTGGCATTCGCGCCCAGGCCATCATTTGTTGAAATCGCTATTACAATAGGCTTTCCATTCCGCAAATGGGCTTTTGCAGCCATTGTCACCGATGTGTCCGTTATGCCGTTGGCAAGTTTGCCAAGGGTATTTCCGGTGCAAGGTGCGACCACCAGTACATCCAGCAGATTTTTTGGACCAATGGGCTCGGCCTCTGTAATGGTATTTATGGGATTTCTACCAGTTAAGCCTGCTAATCTCTCCATCCAGTATTGTGCTTTGCCGAATCTGGTATCATATTTACCGGTATTTTCAGAAACGATTGGAATCACATCCGCACCTTCAGCAATAAATCTCTCTATTTCAGGTATTATCCTTTCAAAAGTACAAAAGGAGCCCGTCATGGCAAAACCGGTTTTCACTCCCTGAAGAAGCATAAATCACACCCCCAGTTCTTCAATAATATTATAGACAGCTTCTTTAATGAATTTTGCTGCTGTTACCGGTGCAACCTTCCCCGGTAGTGATAGTGCCCAAATGACCTTTATCCCCATGCTCCTGGCCCTCTCGAAATCGACTCCGCCCGGTTTTGAGGCAAGGTCTATGACAAGGCAATCGTTCCGTATCCTGCCCAAAGCGTTATAATCGAGGATTATATGAGGAATGGTATTGAATATAATATCCATTTTATCGATATAATCGCCGATTTCATTTATATATACGGGTTTGTAGCTGAAACTCTTAATCCAGGCTATATCCGAGTATTTGCGGGCTTCAACGAACACCTTGACTCCAATGCCATCCAGCATCCTTGCGAGTGTTCTCCCTACTCTGCCAAATCCAAGTATCAGTGCTTTGCAGTCATGCATGGTGATAGGAAGTTCTTCCATGGCAATCTGTATTGCCCCTTCAGCTGTAGGAATGGCATTTAGTACAGCCATCTCCTCCCTTTCAAGGATATCGATGCTGTAAACGTTATAGACATGGGCAAGCTGAGCTATCTTGTCACTTATCCTGCCGGCAATGAACAATTGATTTTTTTTCATTATCTTGAATATATCGTTTATGTATATTTTTTCAGAATGAAATGGAGCATTCAGCAATTCATTGTCATTTGAACATGGTATGGGTCCTAATACGATATCTGAATCGTCGATTGCTTTCTGTAAGTCTTCGCTCTCTGCAATGCCGGTATCAAAACCTGCCTTGTTGAATCCGTACAGGTTGACGATATTACCATCCTCCTTCAAAAAACCTGCCAATCTTACATTCCTCAGATCTCCTCCGATAACCGTGTATTTCTTTGTACCCATAGCATCTCCCCCATAGTTGCAGCCGCTAAATGATGGCCCCTGTCTGCAGCTATTTTATTTTATGTTTATCTATGACTGACGGTGCCTGTACAAAGTCATTGGGATAGGATTCAGACGCAGTTGAAATTAAATCCTCACGCAAAAAAACTGTAGGCTTTTAGCCGACAGTTTCTTTATAACTTATATCTTTTTTCAGGTATTATGTCTCAGTGATTATTTGGGCAGGCTTACCGGCCTTCTTTGCACCTGTGCTCTGCTTCAGGTTGCCAACTATTGAAATGCCAATATCATCAGGGCTGAATATACTTTCAATGATTTCATCAACACTGCTCATTGTTATCTTGTCAATTTTTTTCAAGACCTGCTCAGGCGTATCAATATGTCCCAGCATAAGCTCTGATTTGCCGATGCTGTTCATTCTGCTGCTGGTGCTTTCCAAACCCAGAATATATCCGCCTTTCAGCTGTTCCTTCGACTTCATCAAATCATTGCTTTTAATGCCCTTGTTCCTCAACAGCTTGATCTCATCTACGATATAGCCACGGACCTGCTCAAGGTTTTCCGGCTTCATGCCTGCATAAATTGTGAACAAACCAGCGTGCTTGTATGCTGAAGGATATGAGTATATCGAATAAACAAGACCCTTTTTTTCTCTGATTTTCTGAAACAGTCTGGAGCTCATGCCTCCGCCCAGTACATTGTTTATAGCAAGCAGCGAATATAGCTTTTCATTCCCATGCTCAATCCCTTTAAAACCCATGCAGAGATGAACCTGCTCAATATCCTTTTCTTTCGTCTTTATTGCCGGAATGAACTGGACATTTTGAAATTGTATCTCCTGCCTTCCTTTAGCTTTCCACCCACCGAAATATTTTTCAATCATTTGATTCAGCAAGTCTTCATCAAAATTACCTGCAATTGCAACTACAGTATTTTCAGGGGTGTAATTGTTGTCCATGTATTCCTGGATTGCATCCCTGTCTATGCTTTTAAGACTCTTTTTACTACCCAGGATTGGATACCCGATCGGGTCGCCATTCCAAACAATTTCCGAAAGTATATCATGTACAAGTTCTTCAGGGGAGTCTTCGTACATCCCGATTTCTTCCAAAACCACCCTTTTCTCAACATTCATATCTTTTTTCGAAAACAGGGAGTTAAAAAACATGTCAGTCAGGACATCTATCGCCAGTTCCAGATGTTCATCCAGGGTTTTTGCATAATAGCAGGTGCATTCCTTTCCTGTGAATGCATTAAGCTGTCCACCAATATTATCTATACTTTCAGCTATTTCCTTCGCACTTCTCTTTTCAGTTCCCTTGAATAGCATGTGTTCAATGAAATGGGATATGCCGTTATTCTTCTCATCTTCATTTCTCGAGCCTGTCTTGACCCATATGCCAATCGAAACAGATCTGACATAAGGTATCTTTTCCGACACTATTCTGAGCCCGTTAGGCAGAGTGTGTTTTTTAAACATAAGCCCTCCATATAATGCAAAATATAATCCTGCCTTTAAAAAAAGAGGACGGTTTCACAAACCCAGTTCTTGAGCTTTAAAACCGTCCGATAATTTCATTGTATTTCTATTGATTCACTTCAGCTTCATTGTTGGGCATCGCATCTTTCCTGGACAGGTTTATGCGTCCCTGTTTGTCAACTTCCACAACCTTTACAAGGATCTCATCACCTACACTTACAACATCCTCAACCTTGTTGACCCTCTTGGTATCAAGCTTGGAAATGTGTACAAGTCCTTCCTTGCCTGGTGCAAATTCGACAAATGCGCCAAATGTCATAATCCTTGTAACCTTACCCGTGAATACCTGTCCCATCTGGACTTCCTTTGTAATAGCTTCGATAATCTGTATAGCCCTTGTTGCAGATTTCTCATCAGAGGTTGCAATGAAAACCCTTCCGTCATCTTCGATATCGATTTTGACGCCGGTTTCAGCAATAATCTTGTTGATGACTTTTCCGCCGGAACCAATTACGTCTCTGATCTTGTCGGGATCGATGTTCATTGTGTAAACTTTTGGAGCGTACTGAGAGAGCTTCTCTCTTGGAGCTGCTATACAAGGTATCATAACTTCGTCAAGTATCTGGTTTCTGCCATTTTTGGTAAGCTCGAAAGCCTGCCTTATGATTTCATAGTTAAGACCATCTACCTTGATATCCATTTGAATTGCAGTTATGCCTTTCTTTGTGCCTGCAACCTTGAAGTCCATGTCACCAAAGAAGTCTTCAATTCCCTGTATATCCATGAATGTAATGAACTTCTCTGGATTTTTTTCATCAATAACAAGACCAGCAGAAATTCCTGCTACCGGTGCCTTTATAGGTACTCCGGCATCCATAAGCGCAAGAGTGCTTCCACAAACGCTGCCCTGGGATGTGGAACCGTTTGACATCAGGACTTCGGATACAAGCCTGAGTGTATAAGGGAATTCCTGTTCAGTCGGGATGACCGGTTCCAACGCCCTTTCAGCAAGTGCTCCATGGCCGATTTCCCTTCTTCCGGCGCCTCTGTTTGTCTTTGCTTCACCTACGCTGTAGCCAGGGAAGTTGTAATGGTGCATGTACCTTTTATCTTCTTCAGGATCTATACCATCAAGTATCTGTGCTTCGCCAAGTCCGCCAAGTGTACAAATTGTAAGCACCTGTGTCTGTCCCCTCTGGAACAGGCCTGAACCATGAGCACGCGGCAGCAGTGAAACAGCAGCGCTCAAGGGTCTTATTTCATCAAGCCTTCTGCCGTCAACACGCTTTCCTTCAACCAGGATGTATTCTCTGACAACCTTCTTTTCGAGCTTATATATAGCTTCACCGATTACTGCCGTCATTTCGGGATATTTTTCACCAAGCTTGGCATTTACTTCCTCGGTAAGTTTTGCAACCTTGACATCCCTTACTGTCTTATCGGTTGCAAGTACAGCTTCGCGCATGCCCTCGTATGCAATAGCCTTAACGTCGGCAAAAAGCTCTTCCGGCACTTCTGATGACTTATATTCGAATTTCGGTTTTCCAATTTCTGCGACTATTCCATTTATAAATGCAACTACCTGCTTGATGACTTCATGGCCCTTTATTATGGCATCCAACATAATCTCTTCGGATACTTGATTTGCTCCGGCTTCAATCATGGTGATTTTTTCAGCAGTAGCTGCAAGGGTTACGTACATTTCGCTCTTTGCTCTTTGTTCTTCGTTGGGGTTGAATACTATTTCTCCGTCAACAAGCCCGATTATTATGCCACCTATTGGGCCGTTGAAGGGTATATCGGAAATGCTTATAGCAATTGAAGTGCCTATCATTGCTGCAATCTCCGGAGTATTATCCTGATCGACCGACATAACTGTATTTACTACGGCTACATCGTTTCTGAGATCCTTGGGGAACAACGGGCGGATAGGCCTGTCTATAACCCTGGATACCAGTACTGCCTTATCTGCGGGTTTTCCTTCCCTTCTCATAAAGCTTCCGGGAATTTTACCTACCGAATAGAGTTTTTCTTCATAATCAACGCTGAGAGGGAAAAAGTCTATCCCCGATCTTGGTGAATTTGAAGCTGTGGCGGTTGAAAGCACTACGGTTTCACCGTATCTTACAAGTACCGCTCCATTTGCCAGCTGTGCAAGCTCTCCTGTTTCAACTGTGAGAGTTCTTCCCGCAAGTTCCATACTAAAATTTTTACCCATTAAAAAATTCCTCCTTCTGCAATATACTGCAGTTCAGTCAATGTGCAGTTTGCAGAAAACGGACACTGGAAACCGCATTCGCTGTTTGAATAGCAAGCTTCTCTCCCCGCGCCCAACCCTTTTGGCGCTGAATCCGAGCTCCAGTCTCTGTTCTCTGCTGCCGCACTTATGTTGACTTTTTTATTTCTGCAGCTAATCATATTATAACATTATTTATTAAAAATAATGAGCGGTTTTATCCGCTCACCATTAGTTCCTTTAATTGCACAGTTTTAACTTTACTTTCTCAAACCGAGCTTTTCAATAATAACACGGTATCTCTCAATGTTATTTTCCTGCAGGTATTTCAGCATACCCCTTCTCTGTCCGACCATTTTCAAAAGGCCTCTTCTTGAGTGATGATCCTTTTTGTGGAACTTAAGATGTTCGTTCAGATGGTTGATCCTTTCAGTGAGGATAGCAACCTGCACTTCAGGTGAACCTGTGTCGCCCTCGTGCATTTTGTACTTTTCGATAATTTCGGTCTTTAAATCCTTTACCATAAATGCCTCCTTATAATTTAACCCCAAAAGCATGGTAACCGGTCGGAGTGTCCAGAAACCGCGCTTATGGTTCTACTGCTATTATGTGTCGATTTCAATAGCAGATGTATTTTACCATATGGATAACTAAAAGTAAATAATTTTGTTTCCAATTACGGCCAGGCCATCACATTGAGCAAGAAGTAGCAAATACCGACAAACCGCAACAAACCAGTCCGACAAACCAACAAACCTTATTTAGCCTGGACCTCCCAATAAGAACATATTTATGTCAACTTGAATACAATAATATGAAACCTGACAAACGGGAGGAAACCTTATGAATAATGATAACAACATGAACATTATGGATTATGACAACAACATGGGTGAAATGGGCGCCAATGTTGACTTTGAGGCTTGCAAGTCCCAGTATTACAACCCCGCACCTATTGTAAACGCTAAGTTGGCGCATGCATATGTGCCTTTTCAATGCCTGATGTGCCTGTATCCGCCGGAAACCGGACTTGTACAGGGTACCATTTTCCCGGAACTGGACACGCCTTACGGCATGGATCCGGAATATTCCATTGATGAGTGATTGGAGGTGTCGATATGGACGAAACTCGTGCTAGGATGTTGAGAGAAGTAATGGCAGCGGACTTTACCGCAACCGACCTCAACCTCTATCTTAATACCCACCCTTATGACCAGAGGGCCCTTATGATTTTCATCAATACTGCCAAAAGGGCCAAAGTGCTAAGAGAGAATTTTGAAAGGATCTATGGGCCTATAACTGCCGGCGCATCCAATTCATACCCGTGGCCGTGGATCGACAATCCCTGGCCGTGGGATGCTCAGTGATCGGGGAATGGCAGACAAAATGAAAGGAGGTTTTGTGAATGTGGATTTATGAAAAAAAGTTAGAATATCCAATAAAGATAAAAACACCTAATCCAAAAATGGCGAAATATATAATTTCCCAGTATGGCGGGCCGGACGGAGAGATGGCGGCATCGATTAGATACCTGAGCCAGCGTTTCAGCATGCCGACCGAGGTTGCAAAAGCTACGTTGAATGACATAGGCACAGAGGAACTTGCCCATCTGGAAATGGTAGGCTCCATGGTCCATCAGCTCACCAAGGGGGTTCCCGCAAAGGAGCTTGAAAAGGCCGGGCTTGGCGCCCACTACACCGATCATGATCATGCGATCTATCCGATGAGCGCCGCTGGCAATGCATTCACAGCAGCATATATTCAATCAAAGGGCGACGTCATTGCCGACCTTACAGAGGATCTTGCCGCCGAACAGAAAGCACGGGCTACCTATGAAAACCTTATGAATCTTACGGATGATCCCGATCTCCTCGATCCCCTCAGATTTCTCAGGGAACGCGAAGTGGTACATTTCCAGCGTTTTGGAGAAACTTTGAGACTGGTGCAGGATAAACTTGCCGAGAAGAAATACTATATGAACGCAAACATGAATAACGGAGTCTTGGGCAGCAATATGAATAATCAAGGCGTAGGCAATGTCAATGCTGCAGCCACGCCTTATATGAAATAGGTTTAACAATGTTCGTGGGGCTGTATTCACAATCAAAACCAAGGTTTTGATTACAGCCCCACCCTTTTTCTGTCCAAAAATTGATTTCTAATCGCAGTAAAACCTCTTGATTTCTATTTCCGCACTTTCTGTTGAGTCAGAAGCATGTACCAGGTTTTCGTAAAGATGCAACCCATAATCACCTCGGATTGTTCCAGGTTGCGCTTCAAATGAATATGTTTTTCCTATCATGTTTCTGACAACCTCAATAACCTTTTCCCCACTGATAATTAAAATCATTGAAGGTGAAGATGTCATATAGTCAATCATTTCAGCATATAAGGGTTTTAGTTTGATATGTGCATAGTGTTCTTCTGCCGTTTCCCTGCTGATTATTGCCAGTTTTATTCCTGCAATTTCAAGATTCTTTTTTTCAAACCTGCTTATGATTTCTCCTGTCAGCTTTCTTTTGACTGCATCCGGCTTCAAAATTACAAGCGTTCTTTCCATACCAATATCCTCCTTCAGCTATTAATCGAAGTTCTTTATAACCCTCATGAATTCTTCCCCATACGCCTCCAGTTTTATTTTACCAACACCCGACACTTCTAAAAACCCGGCATCATTTGTTGGCATTCTGCTGCACATGTCTACAAGTGTTGCATCTGAAAATATTACAAATGCAGGGACCTTTTTTTCTTGAGCCAGTTTAAATCTAAGTTCTTTCAGCTTTTTAAACAAGTCATTATTTACTGCCGCTTTTTGTTTCGCAGCTTTCGTTTCTACTCGTTGTTCTTTTGCGATTTTCATTGTTAATTTCTCCCCGTCAAATATCACATCTCTTGACCTTGGGGTTAACTTTACTACTGGAAATTCAGAATTTGTAAGCATGAGATATTCATTTAGCACCAGATAATTAATAATCTCACGAACCCGCTTTTCTTGCACTCCTGACATGCTGCCATATGTTTTAGTTTTATCCAGGCCAAATTTCAATACTTTTTCAGACTTACTTCCCCGCAGAGTATCAATCACCATTTTTATTCCGTATCTTTGATTCATTGTTGAAATACAGGACAGTATTTTTTGGGCATGTTCCGTAATATCTATTTCCTCAAAATTTGTATTGCAGTTGCTGCAATTATCACAAAAATTTGCAGTCCTGTCACCAAAATATCTCAATATGTATTCTCTTAAACAATCAAAGCTATGACAATAATAGGTCATTTGTTTCAGGCGCTCTCTATCCTTTTCTTTCACCTGCTCCAAAATTTCCGGGTCTAAATCATTATTATCATTGGTATTATCTATTAAAAACTGGTTGGTTATAACATCCTGCCCGCCATATAACAGAATACAATCTGCGGAAGTTCCATCCCGGCCTGCTCTTCCCGCCTCCTGATAATAGCTCTCCAAGTTTTTAGGCATGTTATAATGGATGACAAAAGATACATTACTTTTATCAATTCCCATTCCAAACGCGTTGGTAGCAATCATTATCGTCTTTCTATCAAATAAAAAATCATCCTGATTTTTTGTCCGCTCATTTTCAGTCAATCCCGCATGGTATCGGGTTGCATTGAAATTATCTCCAATTAAATTGCTGCAAACTTCTTCTACGGTTTTTCGTGTGGAGCAGTATATTATACCGCTTTTATTCGGATTGTCCTGTAAATATTTTATGACAGCCTTATACTTGTCAATTGGTTTTTGCACCTCAAAATATAAGTTCTCACGATTAAATCCTGTTGCCATGACAAAAGGCTGATTCAATTTTAAAATGCTTATAATATCCTCTTTGACCTCACTTGTTGCTGTTGCAGTAAACGCTGATATTACCGGCCTTTTGGGCAGTCTTTCAATAAATTCCCTGATTTTCAGATAACTTGGCCTGAAATTTTGTCCCCATTGAGATACACAATGCGCCTCATCCACTGTTACCATTGATATATAGGCATTTTGTGAAAACTCTAAAAACTCAGGGGTATCCAGTCTTTCCGGTGCTATATATATAATTTTGTACTTACCGTTTTTGGCGTTTTCTATAGCTTTTGTAGTTTGATTATAATTAAGTGTTGAGTTGATAAAAGCCGCAGGAACGCCATTTGCGACAAGCGCTTGCACTTGATCCTTCATTAGAGAAATGAGAGGAGATACTACAAGGGTTATCCCATCAAGCATAAGTGCAGGCACTTGAAAACATATTGATTTACCAGCTCCTGTCGGCATTATACCCATTACATCTTTTCCTCTGAAAATGCTATCGATTAATTCCTCTTGTCCTTCTCTAAAACTAACATACCCGAAATATTGTTTTAATATCTGGTTTTTTGGCACAGTATGGAACTCCAATTCATTTTAATATTTGTCTGGCGCTATTCCTGCTTTGTCTTTTTTATGAAATCGATGATCATCCTTGCAGTTACGCCCCAGATTGTGCCCTCAGAAGTCCTGTAAGCAAACACATTATATTTGAAGCCTCCCCATGGTTTCTCATATCTTTCAGGCAGGCCCAGCTCTCCAGATGGCAGCAGGACTATCTCCTCGCCGTTCGCCTCATCAATGTAGGACGGATATGACTTTATCATGGTCTGATATTTCTCAGGGCCTTTATTCTCAAAATACGAAACAGGTATTGAAAATATCTTCTCCACCTCATTCTGGTCGTAATGCATACCATCAATGCCAATCTCAGTAACACCGACATATACGTCTATAACCTGGCCCATTATGGCCACTATTGTGTCAAGCCTTCCCATCACCCTGATTTTGTCCTCGGGTATGCCCAGTTCCTCCGACGTCTCCCTCAGGGCTGTCATCAGGGTATCACTGTCTTTTTCCGTGTCAAACCTGCCTCCGGGGAAGCATATCTCTCCTGCCTGCATTATATGCCTGGCCCTCTTTTCAAAAAGCAGGTGGTACTCGTCTCCTGCAGGTATCAGCAATAGCATTACCGCAGAATTTATCACTTCATCCCTTCCATTGATACCGGGCACCAACGGCAGTTTTCCCTTAATCTTGGACAGATAATCCATATTCAATAAGTTTGCCTCCCTAAACGTTTCAATATCCTCAATGCTAAAAAAGTCAGCCATTGCGAGGGTTGTTTCTTCTGGCCGAATTCCCAGCCGTTCCATGCCTTCCACTCCGATTGTGGAGTGTAGCGGCCTTCAGAGTCTGTTCGTCCGCTAATAATGTCTGCCATTTCATGAAGCCCCTGATCGTCTTTCAGCCATTCGAGCTGCGAAAGAACATCTGCGACATGAAGTATATCATACCATACAAATGGCGCTTTTAGCTTTCTGAAATCCGTTCCCATATGAAATAGGTATGGATGCTTCTCCCTGCTTGCATTCCAAAGTTCCATCAGGCACCCGGCCCCCTTGCGGCATTCATCGCTATCCCTGAATTCGGTCATCTGGGAGAGCAGCCTGACCATTAGCAGTGTGGCGTATGGACATGGGTCTTCCTTTTTTCCGGGACCACGGAATTTACCGAGTTCGGCTGATACGGCACATGGCCAGCCGTTACTGGCATTACCGCTGTTGCTTCCTTTGTCACCTTTATGCATTGCCAGGGCTGTCAGACTCCTCACCCCGTCAATTATCGCAGGCTCATTCAGCATCCCCATCTTTACAAGTGAATAAAATACGGATGGCGTGTCACACAGCGCCCATCCCCATTCATTCCGGCCTGTTCCCCCGAAATGCACGGGTACATTCACAATTACTTTTATTATACCACTCTCATCCTTATGTTCGAGAACCTTGTCGACTAAGGCCTTCATGCCGGGATCACCTGTTTTCATGCCGATATCGGCGAGAAAGGCCAGTTTATGTATTAGCAGCCCTGCACCCTTGTGATTGGACACGACCTCACTTTCCCAATTGGAAAAGGAGGTGATCATGGCCTTTATTGCCGGATGAGCCAACATCCTTTCCCTCGCATCTGAAACTTCCCCGTCGCTTTCCATCTGTCCCAGCAGATCCAGCCTGGTACGGTATTCAACCCATGGATCCCCGCGCAATAACCACTCAACAACTCCTGACATAAATCACCTTCCAATCTGGCATCCCCCGCAATAGTATATGCTGCCCCCCATATAATTCTCTTTCCTGATGAGGCTCCCACACTTGTGGCAAGGCTTACCGACTGTATTTTTGCTAAGTTTGGTGGAATATCCACCTGCATGGCCAAATAGATCCCTCTCGGTATCTCTGCCCCCGCAATGAGTTATATCAGCGATGATGGATTTTATTGAAGAGAACAGCTCCTCTTTTTCTGCATCAGTAAGGGTTGCTATTTTCCTTTTAGCATGGATTCCCGCGTTATAAAGGATATCCTGCAGTATGCCGTTGCCCAGTCCCGGAATGCGCTGTTCAGTCGCAAGAAAGGCTTTCGCACTTAGTTTCTGAGCATCCTCGGCCGACATCATCCTGTCGAAGTATTCCCGGTTGAAACCGTCAGATAATGGAGAGGGCTTCTCTTTTGCAATTTTATAATATTTATTGTCATAATTGCCTTCAGCGAAGCAGCACAAGCCTCCATACATCTGCACCGAGGCGCTGATTGACGAACCGTCTTCAAACTCTATCAGAAGCTGGTGCTTGTCAGGAGGTGCCTCATCCGGTCCATGATACCGAAGGCCGACCCCGTCGCTGAGAAGTATCACCGCACCTCCCGCCCTGATTTCAACCATTCCGCCTGCACCTTCCGCAGTATCAATGGTTTTACCGGTAAGCAGCGCATCATATAGTCCGGGATCACCGCTATACCATGCAAATTTATGGGGGCTGTGGGCAGCTGTAGCCTTTGTTACTCGCTTCCCTGCCACTGTCTCATTAATTTGTCTTGAAAGAGTCAGAGCCTCAGGTAATTCAATCATGGCGGCATCTCCTTTGCATTGTTTTAATGGTTATTTCGAACCGCAAGGCACGTATCCATTATATGACATTCAGCCTGTAAACGCAAGAAGAAATCGAACGTGTGTTCCATATATTTCTTAATGACTTATGCTTTACACATATGGAGATTGGTCGTATAATATAAATACGAACACATGTTCGCGTACCAATAGGAGTGAATATAATGGAAAAGGTCGTTGTCGAGGTAACTGCAAGGTTCACAAAGGACGGGCGGAAAATACCCCTGACCATAACCTGGGAGGATGGCAGGGTTTTTGAGATAGACAAAGTGACTGATATGTGCAGAGCTGCATCGCTCAAGGCCGGCGGCCAGGGCATGCGCTACAAATGCAGGATCAAAGGCACTGAGGCCTATCTCTGGCTCGAGGATGACACGTGGTTCGTGGAAGGTAAGTGAACTGCCATAGCAAATACAGCAGCTATGGCAGCTGCCTTTTGTACTCATCGTTGGACACCTGGTCCATATCGTCCACTATACCCTGTCTGTCTGTATCATTGGTATAAAAATCCTTATAGTCGTGGTACCCGCCCATATCCTGAGGGCTGTCCGCTGACCCGTATTTCATGAGGTCGTTCAGCTGGTCCATACCCTCGTGTTCGTCATCTTCCTGCCTGTTAAGGTATTTCCTTCCCATGGGAGTATCAAGCACCAGTTCTTCATTAGGCCGTATGTTGTTCAGAATATGCGGCTTCACAACCTTGTTGTCCTCGCATTCTATGCACAATCTTGTGTATGGAATGACTTCAAGCCTCTCTTCTCCAATATCGTTTCCACAAAAGGCACATTTCCCGAAAGTTCCCTTATCAATCCTTGAAATGGCGTCATCAATATCTTTCAGCAGATGTTCCTCATGGACCTTCAGCGCATTGTTGTGCTCAGTCTGATATAGCTCCGTCCCCATTTCCGCGGGGTGGTTGTCATAATTTGATAGTTCTGAAGGCGAATACTTGTCCTGTTCAGCCGTATCATTTTCCTTCATTAAATTTATTGTATGGCTGATTTCAGCCTTGTTGCGTTCAAGCAATTCCCTGTAATGATTCGTATCCAAAATCAAACACCAACCTTTCCTCCCGATTTACTTAAGTTCTGTTGTACTATATCAACAATATCGCTTATGAAATCACCTATCAGAGGCAGATTCCACATGACTACGGCCCTCATGATATATATGCCAAGGGCACTTATAAGTGTAAAGCCGATGGCTACACCAAAACCGCGGGCCAGCCCTCCCAGGAAATTGGCAAAAAACATTTTTCTGGGGTGCTCAAGAAAATATACATAATCGACAAATTTGAACTTCTCCATGTCCAGGTATATCCTGTCCAGCTTTTTGTTTATGGCTTCGAGGAGGCCTTTATTTTCATGCATCCTATCACCAGTCCCTTACTTTAATTTCCGCCAGGTTGATTACAGCTGCAGCCAGACGCACCACACTCTCAATGCAGCTCCTGGTCAGCAGAACTTTCCATGATAATTTTACTTACAAGGTAGTCACAGTTAAAGATATCCTTCTGCAGGGTACCTTCAATGTCTTTCAATACAAACCTGACCCTGTCAAGAAGTTTCATCAGGTCTGTCCTTGAGTCATTTGCCTGAAGCTCGTTCAAAAGCTCCGCAGAAAGCCTGTACATCCTTACAAGATCGTTTTTCAGCTCTATAGTAATGTTTTCCTGCATGTTACCTCCTGTTTCCTTACGATTAGTCCTTATTCCTTGCGTTTGCTTAAATATATCGCTTTACCATTTCAGTTTTGTTATGATTTGCATTGAATACCAAAACGATAACTATTATAATAAGTTGGGTAAAATATAATAGATATTTTATCTTTACCTGAGTTATGTATTTTATTATTTATTGATCGAACTTTTCAGGAGGTATATATGGAATACTCAGCAGATATTGGAATATTCGGAGGTTCCGGGTTTTATTCTTTTATAGAAGGAATGAAAGAAGTTGAAATAACAACCCCGTATGGCAAACCCAGTGGCAGGATTGCACTGGGAACCTTCGAAGGAAAAAAGGTGGCCTTTCTTCCACGCCATGGCAAGGAACATCAATACCCACCGCACATGGTCCCTTACAGGGCTAATCTGTACGCCATGAAACAGCTGGGCGTCAAAAAAATCATTGGACCTACTGCCTCAGGCAGTCTTCAGCCACATATAAAGCCCGGAGATTTCGTTGTCTGCGACCAGTTTGTGGACAGGACTTCAGGCAGGAAAGATACATATTTTGACGGACCGGAGACAAAACATCCATCGCCCGCACACCCATACTGTCCGGAGCTAAGGAAAACTGCCATCGAAGCAGGCAGGAACCTTGGCATAACCGTACATGAACATGGAACTGTTGTTGTAATACAGGGGCCCAGGTTTTCAACCGTGGCCGAAAGCCGCTGGTTCAGCAAAATGGGCTGGGAAGTCATCAACATGACCCAGTACCCGGAATGCTACCTGGCACGGGAACTCGGCATCTGTTACGTTAACATAGCCCTTATAACAGATTACGATGCCGGCCTGGAAGGCCGCGACGACATTGCCCCCGTAACACACGGAGCAGTACTCAAGGTGTTTGAGGAGAACAACGAAAAGGTCAGGGATATGATTTTCGACATCATCAGGAAAACTGACCCACACACTGCCGGCTGCAACTGTAACCTGGGCTGAGATGGAGGGGTCAGCTTGGAGGACATGTCCGGAAAGCTGTGCACCACTGTCTGTTTGCTGTAGGCAAACAAATGACAATTATAACGCACAAATATCATTATAAGGTTAAATTAGATTTGTGCGTTAGATTTCATTGATGTAGTCATTCGCAAAATACTATTTGCGAATGACATTGGTGCGGCTAATTGAATTTTACCCCATGTGGCCAATGTGACAATTCACTTGGCACATTGGGGACATGGAGGGTAAAATGAGACCATTGGAATTCAAAGATGGAGTATTAAAGCTGATAGATCAGACCAGGCTCCCGACGGAACTGGTATATGTGGACTGCAGGACAAGTGAAGACGTAGCAGCCGCAATAACCGATATGATAGTGCGCGGCGCCCCCGCCATAGGAGTTACAGCCGCATACGGAATTGCCATTGGTGCTGCAGCATCGGATGCTTCAAACCATGAAGATTTCCTCCAGGAGCTTGAAGACATATGTGCCGTGATGAGAAAAACAAGGCCAACTGCAGTAAACCTTTTCTGGGCTGTTGAAAGGATGCTCCGTAAAGCTTTGGAGAAGAAGGCCTCCGGCCTGGACATCGATGCCATCAAAAAGGCACTCGCAGATGAAGCCGCCCTGATGGACATGGAGGATGTTAAAATCAATATGTCCATCGGTTCCAACGGTATGGACCTTATAAAAGAAGGATCGACCGTCCTGACCCACTGTAATGCAGGAGCACTTGCGACCTGCGGTTACGGTACGGCGTTGGGTGTCATACGGGCCGCACATGAAGCCGGCCGAAACATAAATGTCTTTGCCGATGAAACAAGGCCCTATCTGCAGGGTGCCAGGCTTACAGCATGGGAATTGGCCCAGGATGGCATCCCGGTGACCCTGATATGCGACAATATGGCAGGTCACTTTATGAAAAGCGGCAAAATAGGCTGTGTCATAGTCGGTGCAGACAGGATCGCATTAAATGGGGATACTGCCAATAAAATCGGAACATATACGGTTGCAGTGCTCGCGAAGGAAAACAACATACCGTTCTATGTTGCTGCACCTGTTTCAACCATCGACTTTTCAATGAAAACTGGTGATGAGATTCCCATAGAAGAAAGAAAAGCTGAAGAAGTCACGCATATCAAAGGTATGCGCCTGGCTCCTGAAGGCATATCAGTCGCCAACCCGGCATTTGATGTGACTCCATGCAGGTATATCACGGCCATAATAACAGAAAAAGGCGTAGTTTATCCGCCTTTTGAAGAAAACATTATAAAGCTGAAATAACCCGGGACATTCTTCGCAAGAGGTGTGCCCCATTTCCGGGGACATTTCTCGAAGAGATGTGTCCCCGTTCCTTTTACAGCGCCCTTCTTCTTGTCTTCAGGACGTTGTATATCAAATCGTCGATTACTACAATGCCTCTGAGGACTATGTCATTGTCCACGACAGGTATTGCCAGAAGACTGTATTTTGAGATCATATCGGTCAGTGAATTGATTTTGTCATAGGCGTTTACATATAAGACATTTCTGTTCATTATATCCCTTAGTTTCGTTTTGGGTTCGGAAATCACAATATCTCTCAGGGATACCGTCGCGACCAGTCTTTCCATATCGTCTATTATGTAAAGATAATATACGCTTTGCGCTTCAGGCTTAAGCTTCCTCAGCATCTGAAGTGTATCTTCGATTGTCGTGTTTTCGTTGAATGCTATAAAATCAGTTGACATCAGGCTTCCGGTGGAATTTTCGGGATATTCCATCAGTTCCCTTACTTCATCAGAGGTTTCCCCCTCCATTTCAAGCAGGAGCTCTTCTGCCTTATCCTCTTCCATTTCATCAAGGATGTCGGCAACTTCATCTGAAGGCATTTTTTCCAATACATCGGCGGCTTTCTCTACGGAAAGTCCTTCGATGACCTGTAGCTGGGCATCGGTTTCAAGCTCCTCCAGTACGTCGGCAGCCCTTTCCTCATCCAGAGACTGAAATATTGCCAGCTGTGTCTTTTGATCCAGATCCTCAAGGATATCGGCGATATCGGACGGATGCAGGCTTGAGAGCTTTGAATATGATTGTGAAAGCTTGATTCCGGCTTTGGAAAAATCAGTGATTTCAACTTCATCCCATAGTACGATTTCACCAGGAATGCTGAGGCCGAATAATTTGAGGATCCACTTCACAAGCCCTGAAAGTCCAAGCCTTCTAAGTATCCCTTCCATCCCGGTCTCAACGGCAACCACATATAAACCGCTGGATAATGCTGCAAGTCTCAAGTCATTGGCGCGTACAAGTTTCCTTCCGTCAATGTCGATTATCTTTTTGTCAAGTATATGCTTGACCAGTTGCATGGTGTTTTCACCGGAAGGTTCGATATCGATGGGTTTCAAGCATTTCAGAAGATAGTCCCTGCCGTCGGGTACAACGCTTATACCTGAATAATCAAGCTTCCTGAGCTGCGAGCCTAATTTGACCTCAGCTCCCACAACCATCGGTCTCATTGAATTGACATCGACAATAAGATCCTTCAGTTTTCCTTCCCCTGAACCATCCTCGAAAAAAATCTTCTTCCCGATCAGCCGGCTTAGATAGAAGGTAGATAAGGCACTCAATGCTAAATCCTCCCTGTTATGCAATTATTTCCGCAAGAACTTTCCTAATCAGAATTTCATCATCCAATCCCAATTGTACCACTTCTCCTATGCTTTTTGGAAGTATGAAAGTAAGCTTTCCGCCCTTTATTTTCTTATCATGGAACATAGCCCCATAAACCAAATCCTCATCAAACCCGCTGAATCTTACAGGCAGACCGGCTTTCACCAATAAAGCCTCTACCTTTCCGGCAACGGTTTTATCAAGTATGCCGAGATGCTGCGCAAGCCTGCAGGCTCCGGCCATTCCTACGGAAACACATTCTCCGTGGAGCTTTTCAAAGCCGGATATGCTTTCAACCGCATGACCTATTGTATGTCCGAAGTTGAGGATGGCCCTAAGATCGCCTTCCTTCTCATCTTTTTCAACAACGTCGCCCTTTATGGTACAGTTCATCCTGGAAATGTACAGAAGTGTATCCTCGTCAAGCCCTTTGATCTTGCCCATATTATAATCCAGGTAGTCAAAAAACTCTTCATCCATAATGACTGCATGCTTTACCACCTCTGCCAGCCCATTCCTCAACTCACGTTCCGGAAGGGTTTTAAGGGTGTTGACATTGATATACACGAACCTGGGTTGATAAAAGGCTCCGATGATATTCTTCTTATCTTCGAAGTCCACTCCAACTTTACCGCCAACGCTGCTATCAGCCTGTGACAGCAGCGATGTCGGGATCTGGATGAAGTTTATCCCCCTGAGGAAGGTGGCGGCTGCAAAACCTGCAATGTCGCCTGTAACCCCTCCTCCGAGGGCTATTACAGTTGACTGCCTGTCCAGTTTCGATTCTGACAGGAAACTGTATATATCCCTGACTGTGTCAAGGCTTTTGTTTTTCTCACCTGCAGCCATCACATGACTAAAAACCTCAAACCCGCCGGATGATAGCAATGTTGTTATTTCTGCAAGATAGTACCCTTCCACATTGCTGTCAGTAATTACAGCAATTTTGCCGCTTATACCCGCACTTGAAAGAGCTTTCCCCAAGCCTGAAAAATCAGTCGTTATATATATTGGATAGCTTCTCTCACCAAGTCTGATACTAATTTTAGTCATATTTACGTCACCCCAGTTATCTTCAGGCTTTTACCTTACAAACCGTAAAGGATGCATTCTCCCCGTTTAAATTCCATTCCTTGGTATAGCCGTCACCATTGCCCGGCAAGAGCTTCACTGCCAAAACATCTGCTGATATGAGCTCTCTGTTCCGTTCCATGATTCCGGCTATCCTTGCATTTTCTCCATAGTAAAGGATTATATTATCCTGTACCTCAAAGTCTGCTTCCTTCCTCATGGTCTGAACCTTGCTGATTATTTCCCTTACAAAGCCCTCCTCCACCAATTCCGGAGTAAGGTTGATATCAAGTACTACAGTTACATCCCTGTCACTCTCCGAGACGAAACCTTCGCTGCGTGCGGTCTCAATCAGCACATCGGTCTCAGCCAGTTCAACATCTGTTCCCTCAACCTGCATGCAGAGCTTTTCACCTCTTCCGAAAAGTGCCATAACCGCATTTCCGTCAACCTCCTGCAGCGCTTTTCCTATCGAGGGTACCAGCTTGCCATACCTTGGTCCAAGTGTCTTGAGCTGGGGCTTGAATTTGTATGTCGTAAACTGACTTGCATCTTCGGTGAAAACTATCTCCTTCACGTTCAGTTCATCTGCGATTATATCCTTGTAGAGCTCAGGCAGTACGATGGAATCCTTGATGTACATCCTTGCTACAGGCTGCCTGTTCTTTATATTTGCTGTATTCCTGCAGGCCCTGCCGAGCACAACATGCTTGAGCACCCTGTCCATGTATTTTTCAAGGTCGGCATCAGGATACTTCGGGTCAACAACAGGGAAATCGCACAAATGCACGCTTTCGGGAGCATCAGGATCAACGTTCCTCACGATGTTGCCGTATATCTCTTCAGTTATAAACGGCACAAAAGGAGCTGCGACCTTTATAAGCTCGGATAAAACGGTGTACAGCGTCATGTATGCATTTATCTTGTCCTGTGTCATATCCTTCTGCCAGAAGCGTTCCCTGTTCCTTCTGACATACCAGTTGCTCAGGTCGTCTACAAACTCCTGTATGGCCCTGGCAGATTCGGTAAGCTTGTATTGCTCCAGGTTCTTGTCCACTGTGCCAATAAGGGTATGGAGCCTCGACAGCACCCATCTGTCCATGATGGTGAGCTTGTCATATTCAAGCTTGTACTGCATCGGGTTGAAATTGTCAATGCCTGCATACAGGACATAGAAAGCATAGGTGTTCCAAAGTGTTCCCATGAATTTGCGCTGGTGTTCGCTTACAGCTTCTTCAGAGAACCTGCTGGGCAGCCAGGGTGCGCTTCCGATGTAGAAATACCAGCGTACTGCGTCGGCTCCCTGTTTGTCAAGCACGGTCCAGGGATCCACGACATTGCCCTTGTGCTTGCTCATCTTCTGCCCTTCCTTGTCATTAACGTGTCCGAGGACTATGCAGTTCTTGAAGGCCGGCTTTTCAAAAAGCAGGGTGGATATCGCCAGCAGGGTGTAGAACCAGCCCCTGGTCTGATCTATGGCCTCGCTTATGAAATCTGCCGGATAATTCTCATCGAACAATTCCTTGTTTTCGAAGGGATAGTGCCACTGTGCGAAAGGCATTGAACCTGAGTCGTACCAGCAGTCGATAACGTCAGCTACCCTCTTCATCTTTCCTGTCCCGCATTTGGGGCAGTTCAGGAAAACCTTGTCGATAAATGGCTTGTGGAGTTCGATGTCCTCCGGAACGTCATCACCCATTTCCTTGAGTTCCGCTATGCTTCCTATCATATGGCGGTGTCCGCATTCGCACTCCCATATGGGAAGCGGCGTACCCCAGTATCTTGATCGGCTTAGACCCCAGTCCACCACATTTTCGAGGAAGTTGCCCATACGTCCTTCCCTTATATTGTCTGGCATCCAGTTTATAATATTATTGTTATAAAGCAGCTTGTCGCGCACCTCGGTCATTTTGATGAACCAGGTGTCGCGTGCATAGTATATAAGTGGCGTGTCGCACCTCCAACAGAAGGGATATGAATGCTCATAATCCGTCAGTTTGAAGGCGAGTCCTCTCTGCTTGAGATCCTTCAAAATAAGTGGATCCGCGTCTTTTACAAACATTCCCTTGATGAATTCCGCCGACTTGACGAAATTACCCTGTTCATTTACCAGCTGTACGAACGGCAGGTCGTTTGCCTTGCCGACTTTTGCGTCGTCCTCACCAAATGCAGGAGCAGTATGGACGATACCGGTACCGTCAGTAAGGGTTACAAAGCTGTCGCACACCACATAATATGCCTTCTTCTCAGGCTTTGCAAAGTCGAAAAGGGGTACATATTCCATACCAAAGAGTTCTTTGCCCTTTACCCTGTCCAGTATCTCGAAGCCTTCCCCAAGCACAGTTTGTGCCAGAGCTTCGGCGAGGATATAGGTTTCGTCACCCTGCTTTGCGCGGACATAGTACTCAACCGGATTCACGGTAAGTGCAACGTTTGACGGCAGCGTCCAGGGCGTCGTGGTCCATGCCATGAGGAATACTCCCGGCTCGCCCCTGACTGGGAATTTAACATATACGGTCTTGTCGGTGACATCCTTATAGCCCTGAGCTACCTCATGGCTTGAAAGGGATGTTCCGCAGCGCGGGCAATAGGGTACGATCTTGTGGCCTTTGTATAGCAACCCCTTGTCCCATATGGTTTTTAAAGACCACCACACCGATTCGATATATGAATTGTGATAAGTTATATATGGGTTTTCCATATCTGCCCAGAAGCCAACACGATCGCTCATGTCCTCCCACTCACGCTTGTATTTCCAGACGCTCTCCTTGCATTTCTGAATGAATGGCTCCACACCATAGCTATCTATTTCCGGCTTGCCATTGATGCCGAGTGCTTTTTCTACCTCAAGCTCCACAGGCAGGCCATGTGTGTCCCAGCCCGCTTTTCTCAGGACATTGTAGCCCTTCATGGTTTTATACCTTGGAATAAGGTCCTTTATGGTACGTGTCAGTATGTGTCCTATATGAGGCTTGCCATTGGCAGTAGGCGGACCGTCGTAAAAGGTGAAGGCCTGGTTTCCTTCCCTGAATTTTGTACTCTTCTCAAAAATCCTGTTATCCTTCCAATATTGAAGAACTTCCTTTTCTCTTTCTACGAATTTCAAATCCGTTGATACTTTTTTATACATAACCACATCTCCGATCTAATAAATAAATAAAAAACCCTCTTCATCCCCGAAATAGGGACGAGAGGGACATATAACTCACGCGGTACCACCCAAATTATCATCTTCTTCACCGGTCAAACCATATAAGCATAGCTTCGTTTGAATCTGCACAATGAATGCAACAATCACTTGAAAATATAACGGTTTGAACCGGCTTCTCATACTCACGATCCGGTCATTGGACCGTACGCTTTCCGTCAGCTGCTTGTGGATGATTTTCGAAGGCCGACCTTGCAGGGCTTCCACCGTCCCCTGCTCTCTTTGCAGGTGTCACCTTTTACTCTTTCCATTCATTGCATTTATCATATTCAACTGGTAGCCGGGTATAATCTCCCCGAATATTAAATGAATTATACAACACAGTCAGGCTGTGTGTCAACACCGGCAGCTTATCTCCGGCAGCTTATCTCACACCGGCAGTTATCTCAGCAATCTCCCGCGCCAGATCCAGGTTATTCCTCAAACATCTGCTTCAGGATCTCTAATTGAGACAACAAAAGAGTTTCTGACTTGGATTTGAATATATGCAGCCTTTTCTTCAAATCCTCGTATTCAAACCTAATTTTTATAACTTCCTGGTTTGCATCGTTTATGATCTTCTGTGATCTGATTTCCGCTTCCTTCACGATGTTGTCGGCTTTTTCATATGCATTCTTCTTGATGTCTTCGCCGGTCTGCTGCGCCGCGAACAGTGTATTCTGCAAGGACTCCTCGATATTTTTATAGTGCTGGAGGCCGTCATTCAGTAATGCCAGCTTGTCCTTCAGTTCTATGTTTTCACGGATATACGCGCTATAGTCCTCAATGACCTTATCGAGCACATCATTAACTACATCTTCGTTGTAGCCCATCATGGATTTCTTGAAGGTCAGGTTCTGCAGGTCGTTCGGTGTGTAGTTCATATGCCGGCACCTCTTCTATAAGAATAACAATCTCATGACTATATTAAGAATAATATTCTCATGACTATATTCAGAATAATATTCTCATGACTATATTTTGTAAAACACCAATCAGAAGCAATACTATGAGCGGCGAAAAATCAAAAGTAGAACTGCCGCCGAGGGGAGTCCTGTCCAGCATCCTTCTTATTGGAGCTAATACTGGTTCGGTTATCCGGTAAAGCAAATCGACATATTTGTTATTCCTGTCAATAGGCAGCCAGGATATTACGACCCTTGCAAGCATAATGAATTCTGCTATGGCAAAAATAGCATTTACAAGTCTGTATAAAGTATAACCCATTGGAATCCTCCGATATAAAATATTCAGCTATATAAGTTGAATTAAGTTTTCTTAATTCAACTTATTTTCCTTGATTCATAAGATGAATAAATTTCATTGGCTTTAGAGCAAAATCAGGCTTTTGTGATTTTGCATTTATGTGGATAATTTAGTTCATCTTATATGTATCAAAAGTACTATTTTACCCAGGGGAATGCCGCTCCCTTGCTCTTGAGCTCGTCTTTGAATTCTCCCATCAGGTCGACATTATTTGGTGCAATTACGAAAATCCCGGCTGAAACCTTCTGAATATCGCCATCCAGGGAATAAATGGAGCCACTGAGGAAATCAACTATACGCTGTGCCATTTCCTTTGTTATATCCTCAAGATTTACAACCACCGTTTTCTTGTTTTTAAGGTGGTCACATATATCCCTTGCGTCTTCGAGATTTTCAGGTTGTGTAATGATTACTTTGAGTTGTGAAGTTGAATGGATATTTACTACCTTGTTGTTCTGCTGCTTTTTAGACGTGGACTGCAAAAACTGTGACGGCAGAAATTTTTCTTCATTAACTGCAACTGAATTCTCATCTGCCAATTCTTCTTCCTCTTCTGATTCCCAGCCAACAAAATTAAGCATCTTGTTAATCAGTTTTGCCATTGGTGTATTCCTCCATATCTTTAGTAAAGTATGTTATTGTCTTTCGTATCGGTTAAAACGCACCTATCTCTTTCCAAATATGGCTGAGCCGATTCTGACTATATTGGCACCTTCTTCGATAGCAGCCTCAAAATCGTTGCTCATACCCATGGAAAGATAATCCATATCTATATTATCAGTATTTTCGGCCTTTATGTCAATAGACAATTTTCTTAACGCCGCAAAAACCCATCTTATTTCCTCAGGATCCTCAGCCAACGGAGCAATAGTCATAAGGCCCCTGACCTTGATATTAGGCAGTTCCGAGACTTGACGGACGAACGCTTTCGCTTCGGGTAATGCAATCCCGAATTTCGATTCCTCCTCCGCAATATTGACCTCTATAAGCACTTCCATAACCTTTCCGGCTTGTTGTGCCCTCTTCTGAATTTCCAGAGCCAAATCCATTCTGTCAAGGGAATGAATCATTGTAACCTTGTCTATTATATATTTGACCTTGTTTGTCTGCAAATGACCTATCAGGTGCCAGCTGCACTTTCTATCCACAAGTTCATGCTTTGCGCAGAGCTCCTGAACCCGGTTTTCTCCCAGATCCACTATCCCACAATCAACAGCCTGGATTATCCTGTCGGCATCGACGGTCTTGGTCACTGCTATTATCCTTATATCATCCGGCTTTCTTCCGCTTTTTGCAGCTGCAGCTTCAACCATCGCCCTGATCCGCTCGATATTAGTAAATATTTCATTATTACTCATCAGTTGATTATCTGTATTACTCATCAGTTGATTATCTGTCCTTCCTTAACATTATCATAGTTCAGGATATATGTATCATAGAGGCTCACTGTATTTTTCACCTCATCCGCAGGACTTTTTATTATGGCGTATTCATTATCGCTGCTTAAAATCACAACTTGCCTGATGGATGCAACATTTGCCTTGATCAGAAATATTTCAGCAGTATTCTTTTCTTTATTTATATTGAAAAGACTCTTAAATGGAACTTTCAATCCTTCCTCAAAATCACTTACAAGGTCTACATTTACCTTCCTTGTCCCTGAAAGGGTTTCAGTACATCTGTCGATTCTGACGGCAATAATATATTTCCCTTTTTGTTCATCGGATTTATATGTGATTTCCCCTCTTACCTCCTGAGACAGATCATTGATACGAACACCAATCCCATCACCGGCTTCAAACAGATCCGCCTTATCCTTCTCCAGTATTACCACTATATGTGACTCATATGATTTGATTATCTTTGCGAAGTAGTCGTCTTTTGCCAGCAGGTTGTCAGAAGAAGGCTTCTTTGTATCCTCAGAAATGATTCCCTGTATTGTATCCACAGTGAGATCCTTTATTACAGCAGGTGTGAGTTCCTGTTCATATCCGTCAATTTCATAAGAGATTATCCCTGAACTTTCCGAGGTTATTCTGCTGGTGCTGGAATCGATGCGTTTCTGGATGGAATCACGTTCCTGTCTGAGAGAGTTTATGTATGAATCAGTGCTATTCTCACCGGCAATGGCAGCCTTTTTCTCTATCATTCCATCGATATCGGCTTTCAGGGCTGTTATGCCTGTCATGGAATTACTATTCCCGACCTTGATGATTTCTTGAACCTTTAAGCCTATAGCACTGTTAATTTTATCAATATCTTCCGAGAAGAATTTGTTTTCTTTCATTTTTTCGTTTTGAGCCTGGACAATCTTTTTTCTTACCTCTTCCAACTCATCGATTAATCCAGCGGTTTCAGAATTTGATATTGTGGCTACAGAACCAAAGGCACTGACCCTTTCACCTTCTGAAATTTCAGGTATGAATTTCCCATCATATCCTGCAACTGCAAGCAGCACCTCATCTCTCACAACCAGTCCGTCTGCGTTGATCGAATGTTCTATATATCCTATCCTGATGATGTCGTTTATTATGTTATCCTTGTTCACCCAATGCCAAAATGAAGGAACATAAAGCAGTGCAAAAAGCAGGGCTATAATCCCTCCCACTTTTAACCTTTTTCCTTTGTTCACTTCAGAAGCCTTCTTTTTCTCAGCTTTGTTCTTTTCGATGACACTCTTCCTTGTAACTTTTTCCATGGTTTCTCAGCCTTTTTGTTTCATTTCATCCTATTAGATTTTTGGATCCAGTGTTTTGTAACACTTCATTTTTGTTTTTATTTGGAGTGTTACAAATACACTTCCTTGATGTTGTGGCCTGCTTATATTAAAGTTTTAATTGTCACAGGCCACAAGCTTTATCAATTTATTCTCAGCCATGAACCTGATTGCTGTCATCACACCCAGTTTCACATGTTCATAAACCAATCCTCCCTGCATATATGCAGTGTAAGGGGGTTTTAGCGGTGCATCCGCACTGAGCTCTATCGATGAGCCCTGAATGAATGCTCCGGCCGCCATTATCACAGGACAATCATACCCTGGCATGTCCCATGGTTCCGGTGTCACGAAAGCGTCAACCGGCGACCCCTTCTGAATTCCCTGACAGAAGGCAATCATGGCCTCAGGGTTGCCAAACCTTATTGCCTGGATTATGTCGCTTCTTTCGTCTCCAGGTTGAGGTGAAGTCTCAAATCCCAGCCTGCCCATTACAGCTGCACAGAACACTGCTCCCTTGAGGCTCTCAGCGACAACATGGGGCGCCAGGAACAAGCCCTGGATTAAAAGCCTGTTGTTGCCAAGTGTTGCGCCGACCTTCCTGCCCAAGCCTGGTGTCGTAAGCCTGTAGGCAGCCTTGCGTACATATTCCGCCTTGCCGGCTATATAGCCACCGGATGGAGCAAGCCCTCCGCCCGGATTCTTTATTAATGAACCTGCTACAATGTCGGCACCGGCTTCCACCGGCTCCTTCTCCTCTACAAATTCACCATAACAGTTGTCAACCATTACAATTATATCATTTCTAATTCCTTTTATGTACCTTATTGCCTTTTCAAGGCTGGAAATACTCAGAGCCTGCCTCCACGAATATCCTCTTGACCTTTGTATAAGCACCATACGGGTTTCCTGCTTTATTGCCGCTCCTGCTTTTTCAAGGTCTATTTCCCCGTTTTCAAGCAACTCAACCTGTCTGTATGTAATACCAAACTCCGCAAGAGAGCCTGCACCCTCACCCCTGATACCTATGACCTCTTCCAGTGTATCGTAGGGTTTACCCGTTATTGAAAGCAACTCATCTCCAGGCCTCAGGTTTCCATACAGGCATACTGCAATTGCCTGTGTTCCTGCAACAATCTGGTGTCTTACTATAGCGTCCTCTGCTTTGAATACCTGAGCATAAACGGCGTCCAGTACCTCTCTGCCCCGGTCGTCATAGCCATAGCCTGTTGTGCCTGAAAAATGTGTATCACTGAGCTTGTTTTCCTGCATTGCCTTTATTACCTTATATTGGTTGTATTCCTTTATGGAATCTATGGCACCGAATATACCTGCAATTTCCTTTTCCACCGAGCCCGCCAATTCCATGACGGAGGCATCGATGCCAAATTCATGCTGCAGCATATCAGTAGTCTTGCGTTTAATTTTATCGTACTTTAGTTGATCGTACTTTATCTGATCATACTCCATTTATATGCTATCCTCCCGGTTATACATCTATCTATTCATTTTATCTGAGACATCGTTACTTTACAATGCCTTATATCTTGCTTTTTAGATCGTGCTGGTATAACATTGTCGTGGTGATTTGATTGGAATTAAGCCATAAAGTATCCAATGAGGATGCATCGAAAACAGTGAAATTCATATTAAAACAACGACTTGGCCTTTCGGAGAGACTTGTCAAGCGCCTTAAATACTCAAGCCAGCTTTTTTGCAACGGAATTCCCGTTTATGTAAATAAATGCGTTGAAGATGGTGATATCGTCATGGCCAGGGTCGAGTTTGACGATACCAATGAAGATATTGTCCCAGAGGACGTTCCTATCGATATTTTGTATGAGGATGAAAGCCTGCTCGTAATCAACAAACCTCCGAATACTGTCGTTCATCCGACATGGAACCACCAGTCCGGCACAATAGCCAACGCAGTCATGTATTATCTGCTTGGCAAAGGCATCAAAACAAAAATAAGGCCGGTCAGCAGGTTGGACAGGGATACTACAGGCATCATCATCTTTGCATTGAACCAGTTTGCACAGGAAGTACTTATAAGGCAGATGAAGGATCACTCCTTCAACAAGGAATACATAGGCATAGTCCATGGCATCATGGAAGACGATTCGGGCACAATCAACCTTCCCATTGAGAGAAAGCCCGACAGTATAATGCTGAGGCACACTTCACCCTCTGGTGCTCCTTCGGTGACGCATTATGAGGTGCTCAAACGGCTCCGGGACACAACCCTGCTTAAATTTATCCTTGAGACCGGAAGGACCCACCAGATCCGGGTCCATTGCCAGGCCACCGGTCATCCGCTGCTTGGCGACACCCTTTACCCGGCGCTTCAGGCTGATAATGGACAAACCACTATCAAAATAATAGACCGTCAGGCACTCCACTCCCGTTCGGTCTCATTCATCCATCCGGTAACAGGCGAACCTGTGACGATAGCAGCTCCGGTACCGGATGATATTTTATATGCTGTTACATTTCTTGAGCATTAGTTTTTTATTTATAAATATTAGTTAGATATAAAACTAAATAATATGTTCTGACTATTTCAATTCCATCAGTTATATGGTACTATTTAGATAAAAATTGTAGTAAGGGGTGACAGAAAATTGAAAAAGTATTCTGTGGAAGTCACATGTGAAGATGTTTGCCCAACTGGTCATCATCCGATTAATTTGTTAGTGGCTTTGGAAGATGGTCCCGATACACTGATGAAAGTAACCGACTATTACAAAGACAAGGAAATTCCAGAAAAGATTTTAGGCATCAAAGGTAACATAAGCGTATGCTCAATGTCAGGAAAGGCAACTCGCCAAAAAGATCATACCACATTAATGTTAAACCCTGATTATACAGCGAATACAGGTAAAATGAAAGAAATCTAATTTTCAGGTAAACGGTTCAAATAAAATATTTATATATTTTTCCAGCGGACAACCATAACGGTTGTCCACTGGTTTTATTTATTTCAGGGCTATTTTCCTTCAGTCGTTATCTCAGATAACGGAAGAGAGCTTTACCTGCCAGAATCAATTGTCCACCTATCCCGAGCTGCATCATAAAAATACCAATCATTTTTATAACCAATTTTTATATATTGACTAACCTTTAGATATACAAGCATCTTTTTCAATGCTTCTGACATACCATCAGGATCATTAAAATTATTAGCAGCAGCTATAGCCTTAATTCTATTGGCTATATCGATAATATTGGGATACTCTGTTGAGAAGCACTCACACATTTCATCTGATAATTCAGTCGGTGCAAAGTATGAATATACTCCCAGCCGCACACCGGTTATTCTTTGAAGAAAACTATTGTTGGCAAATTTCTTATAACCACCGTCCCGTATATTTTTGAAATATCCCAGTCTTTTAGATGTAAAGTATGTTGTATCATAGTTATATTCTTCTTTTAACCTATGTTCCACTTCCAAATCCATAATAATATCATTGAACAAGTTAGAAAACGAGGCAGCAAAGTTAACGTCTCCATCTGTATGCTCACTGATTGCTTTTGTAAAAGGAAACCCTCTGCTTATTTGTTGCAAATGTAATAGCTGATGAACCACATTTATTTCAAATGCCTCATCTGGAAGAGTATCATCTACCCATACAAAATAATTGTCCTTACCATCTTCATATTTGCCGATTTCGCCGTTTTCATCACTAATCTTTGCATATATGACTGGCTTGCTTAATGTTAATTTTATAGCATTTACTGTCTCTTCAGCTTTTCCCGATATTTCTCTGGCAAGTATCATATTATCCTTTTTCCTTCCACAAAGTAGTTTTTACTGTAGTACTTGGTATTCGACATTAATTGCATAATTCCTTTTTTATGTTATCAATAAACAAAAAACAAAAACACCTCCATATTTTACGTTTCTTCAACCGAAAAATATGTGGTGTTTATAGGCTTATCTTTTAGAGATTTAGATCGTCAGCCGACTTTCATCTCCAACCTTAATTTGTCTGCGACCATGGCGATGAACTCGGAATTCGTCGGTTTACCTTTGCCAAGGCTTACTGTGTACCCAAAGAGTGCATCAATGGCTTCAACCTGGCCTCTGCCCCATGCTACCTCTATTGCGTGCCTTATGGCGCGTTCAACCCTGCTGGGCGTTGTGTTGTATTCATGTGCGATGTTTGGATAAAGCTGTTTTGTAATTGAGTTTATGACATCAAGATCCTTCACTACCATCATTATTGCATCCCTTAAATACTGATATCCTTTGATATGCGCAGGTACCCCAATCTCGTGCATGATACTGGTCACCTCAACCTCAAGGTTCCTCTGGGAATGAGTACGTGGCATTGGTCTGTTTTCGGGAACATAGTCGGATCTGATTATCGAAGAATGGTAGTTTTCCTTCAATTGCCTGATCCTTGAAACAAGGACATCCATATCAAAAGGTTTGACTATGTAATATTCGGCACCGAGTGCCAGTGCCCTCTGAGTTATCTTGTCCTGACCGACTGCAGATAGTATTATGAAAAGCGGACGCTTTTTCATCTGAATTGCATTAAGCTTTTCAAGTACACCAAGACCATCGAGGTGAGGCATAATTATGTCAAGGATTGCGATATCCGGAGTTTTGGCAATGATCATATCAAGGGCTTCAACTCCATCCCTGGCCATTCCCACAACTTCCAAGTCCGATTGACTGCTAAGATATTCAAAAAGTATGTCCCCAAATTCCTTGTTATCATCTGCGATGACAATCTGAATCTTCTTTTCCACCAAGCTAATACCCCCTCCTAATAGTCTTGCTCATCAATATGTATAACATTATATTTTTGTTTCGACAAATTTTCAAGTATGACTTCTAAATTTTAACAGGAATAGTTTAATATAGTACCTGATTCATAAGAATATATTCCCTGCAATCCCTTTATTTACTGCTTTTCCAATTTATAAACCTTATTATAAAAAATATTGACACCTGTAATAGATTTCCTTATTATGTACCATTATTTCCGGTAATATTACTGATCATCGCCAAAAAGCTGAGTATGCAGGCAGCTATTTACCCAGTATCAAAACCTCATCTCCTTCAATAATTATATTTAGCTTCCTTCTTTTGATCATATCCAGGTATTCCTGAGACTTGGGTACTATCAGAAGCGTATTGCTTTTATCCTTCAAGAATGTCTCAAGACCTCCTTCCTTCGGTATCAGATCTGCATACAATTCGGCTGCAAGCACATCACATTGTCTCCAATGATTTGTATTATTATTAAGATACTGTGTATATATATTTGCATGAATATACTCTTTTTTTTCTTCAATCCTCCTGATTGTTTGCTGAATATTATCAGGGTAATAATTCGTAACTTTAATTTGAATTATTCTTTCATATTTATACAGCGAGAATAAAATTCCAAGACATAATATCAACTGAATAACTTCATTTCTGCGGGTGCCTCTTAACAACTTGCCAGAAAGCCCGCCAATGCTTATTGCAAGGGCGGGATAAATATATAATATATACCAGTCTATTTTAGTACTTGCCAAATTATAAATCATCAAAGGTATTGAAATCCATAGAACCATTAGGGAAATATAGTTTCTGTTACTTTTATCCGGTTCTTCCCCTGCGTAACAAAAAAGGTATGCAATTACTGAGATGAAAAGTACAATTCCCCAACTGGAATAACCACGTTCAAGTGAATGGAGATAATAATCCGGCCCCCCTATATGACCCTCCAGGGTTTTTGTGGATCTGTCCAGAAGGTCAAAGCTTATCATCTTTTTGAAGAAAGCAAAGCCATCCATCGAGTATCTTCCAATCCCCCACAATATTATAGGAAAACCCATCGTTGAAATATAAATCAAATACTTTTTTATGCTGATTTTTAAAAATGCTTTACTGATCAACAGATAAATACCTGTGATTGCGACAATACTTAATGCGTGCCAGCTTTTTGTCAGAAACGCCAACGCTGTAAAAAGTCCAGAAAAATAAAGCCAATTAATGTTACGTTCAATAAGTGAAACTGAAACTAATGCAAGTGTAAAGAATAATACAAAGATAGAATCTGCATCCCCTGTCCTGGCACAATGAGAAATAATATATTTTGAAGATGTCACCAATACCGAGGCTGATATCAGGGATGCAAGCTTACCATTCCTGTATTTTGTGAATAATGTCACCACTATTATTGTAATGATGGCTGCAACTGCAGAAAACAGTCTTAGCCCCATAGCGTTAAAACCTGCGAGCTTGTAACCTAGACAGATTGCCCAGAAGCTTATTGGCGGTTTTAGATTCCAGTAATCAGTTGTATATTCAAACGTGTTTATTATATAGTTGTTATTCCTTAACATTTCATAGGCACTTATTCCATGTCTTGCTTCATCCCAACTGCTTATCGGGACATTACACAAATTATAGAAAAGATTGAATGCGGCTACAGAATATATTATCGAAAGGAATAAATAATAATGTTTTTCAATAAATTCCAGGATATAATCTATAAAGCTTTTATCAGGTACTGACATACGCTGCCTCCATTCAGGAAACTGTCATGTTCCATTATTTCCGGTAATATTCCTGATCATTGCCTCAATGAATATGCCATACCCTTTTGTAGGATCGTTTACGAGCACATGTGTCACAGCACCGACTATCTTTCCGTCCTGTATGATCGGGCTGCCCGACATTCCCTGTACAATGCCCCCGGTAGCCTTCAGCAGCTCACTGTCTGTAACCTTGATTACCATTCCCTTGGAACCATTCAGATTCTGTCTGGATACTTTCTGTATGTCAACGCTGAATTCCCTGATTTCCTTTCCACCAATGTTTGACAGGATGAATGCAGGCCCTTCATATATCTCAGTGCGTAAAGCGATGGGATAGAGTTTTATCCCCTGCATTAATCTGCCTCGATCCATCAGGCTGCCATAAATACCCGATTCATTGTTTTTAATTATCGTACCCAGAATGGATTCCTCATCAAAAATCCCCTTCAATTCTCCAGGCACTCCGGCTTTCCCGATTCGCACCCCCAAAATATCCGACTCAAGTATTTCCCCTTTGTCAATCGGTACCAACATACCGGTATCCATATCGGTGATACCATGTCCGAGGGCTCCGAAATATCCTGTTTCAGGATCAAAAAAGGTAAGTGTACCGATTCCCGCAGTACCTTCCTTAACCCAAAGCCCAATGTGATACATGTTATCTTCTGCCGATAAGACTGGTGAAAGATAAGCCTCCATTTTCTGAGTACCAAGGGTATAGTTTATTTTTAACGGTTTACCCGAGCTATCGCTGATTTCTTCAACCAGTTCGTCAATAGTGTCGGTTTCATTCCCATTCACTGCGTGAATTATCGCGCCTGGCTTGATCCCGCTGTTTTTTGAAGGGGCAGCGCTTCCACCGTCCTTCGTTTCGACATCCGCTACACCAATGACCATTATCCCATCCATTTTCAGCTTTACACCGATCGTATTCCCGCAAGCTGCTACCTCCTTTGTGTTGACAATATCCACCTGCATCACTTTTACGGTCATCAGACCGAAAAGCCGCACCTTCAACTTAACGGTGCCCGTCCTTTCGGGAGACAGGGATACAGGTCTTGAAAAACTTATATTGCTGCCTGCAACTGTTATCCCACCACCGTTCACTTTAAGCAGCCCCTCCCTGTCGGCGCTTATTTTGTATGAAAACGGGTTCCCAAAATCGTAAGTATAGTCTTTTCCCTCAAGAAGTATTAATTCACCGGGAAGACTTGATACAATATATAAATAAGCAGATAACGAAGCCACCAGGACCGATAGCAGCAATACCAAAAAAATCTTACTTAAATTCCTGCTTTTATTCATCAATGCCTCCATGTCCTGTAATTCGGCTTATGTGTCATCATAATTCCTGTTTGTAAGTTTGCCTTTACAAAAAAGAATTATTCAGTGATGAGCTTGAAAATGGAGACAACAAAAAAGGCAATCCATTCCATTCATAGGATTACCCCTTAATTGGGACGTTTCTCATATTCTTCAGTTATTCGAATTTTTAAACTCTATTGCATTTGCAAGCAGTTCCTGAGCATATTTAAGAGATGTCTCCGACTCACCGCTTCCACCGAGCATCCTCGCAAGTTCAACTGCTGACTGGACTTCTTCCAGCTTTCTCACTACTGTTCGTGTACTGTCATCACCAGAGATCTTTTCTATCATGAAATGATTGTCGGCCATACATGCAATCTGGGGAAGATGGGTCACACAAATGACCTGGTGGTTACGGGATATGTATGAAAGCTTCTCTCCCACCCTCTGGGAGGCCTTTCCGCTTATTCCCATGTCAATTTCGTCAAAGATGAGGGTTGGTATGCTGTCCACATCTGCCAGGATGTTCTTTATAGCCAGCATAATCCTTGACATTTCACCGCCTGATGCTATTTTTGCAAGAGACTTCAAAGGTTCACCCGCATTGGGCGATATAAGGAACTCCGTCCGATTCAGGCCGTTCTGTCCGAACCTTCTCTTTCCCCCATCCTCAAGCTGCGTATCATCAAACTGTATGTCCACTTTGAATTGAGCTTTTTTCATTTCAAGGTCGTCCAGCTGGCCGGTGATTTTCCCCTCCAACACAGCGGCGGCCTTCTTCCGTTCTGAATTCAACGCTTCAGCAGTGCTGTACAGTACCCTGCCTGCCTGATCAAGACGCTTGTACAAACCAGACGCTATCTCCTCGCTCCTATGGAGTTCGTCCAACTGTTCCTGCGAATTGTTGCAGTAAAGGATTACTTCTGCAATTGTCCCGCCATATTTTCTTTTCAGTTTAAATATAAGATCCAGCCGTTCCTCTATCTCCTCAAGGAGTCCAGGATCATATTCGTTTCCGTCCCTCTCCCTGCGGATGTCGTCCATTACGTCCTCAAGCTGGAATATCAGGTCGTTGAGCTTGTTGCCTATGTTCTGGTATTTATCATCAAGCTTTGAAATCGACTGAAGCACATCATAAGCCTCGTTTAGATTGTCGGCAGCGGAGTTCTTTATACTGTTGCCTGAGAACAGGAGTTCATATGAAGCCGAAAGAGCACCGGATATCTTCTCTGAATTTGACAGTAGTATACGCTGTCTGTTCAGATCCTCTTCCTCGTTTGTTTTTAGTTTTGCCTTCTGTATCTCATCAATCTGGTATTTCAACAGGTCTATCTTCTTTTCACGCTCTCCAAAGCCCCCTGTCAACTCCCGGAGCTTACTGCCAATCTCCCTGTACTCTGTCAGCTGCTTCGAATATACTTCCTTAAGCTTATTAACCTTTTCTCCCCCGAAGGAATCCAGAAGAACAGCATGACTCTCAGTCCTCAGTAGTGATTGGTTGTCGTGCTGCCCGTGAATGTCAATGAGCCTTTCTCCAAAGCTTTTCACCATGGTTACAGTTGCCATCTTACCATTGATTCTGGAGGTATTCTTGCCAGATATTGAGAACTCTCTTGAGATGATGAGAGTACCATCTTCCTCAGGTTCTATCCCTGTTTCTTCGAAGACATCCTCAAAGCGGTTGTTGTCCACCACAAACACGGCTTCAACAAGAGCTCTGTCCCTGCCCGTCCTGATCAGGTCCTTTGAGACCCTCTCACCAAGAATTGCATTGATGGAGTCGATTATTATGGATTTGCCTGCTCCGGTTTCTCCGGTTAATATGTTAAGACCGTCACCCAACTCAATACTCACTTCATCAATAAGTGCTATATTGCGTATGTTCAGTTGTAATAACATTGCATGTCCCCCAAAGCTTCAGTTTAAAGGTTTTCAGGCTCTTATCTTATTAGTTTATCAGCTTGTTAAGCCTGTTGACCAACTCTTCGGCGATTTTCTCAGCCCTGCATACGATCATTATGGTATCATCGCCGGCTATAGTACCAACGATCTCCGTCCATTTCATGGAGTCAAGGGCTGAGGCCGATGCCTGTGCCATTCCGGGCAGTGTCTTTATAATAACTATATTATTAGCATAATCACAATGTACGAAGGATTCGGTAAACACCTTGAAAAGCCTGTTGAGAATTGCACTCTCAGTGTGTGAACCAGTCGAATACTTGTAATGTTCATTCTCCGACATTACCTTTATGAGCCTCAACTCCTTGATGTCCCTGGAAATGGTGGCCTGGGTAACGTCCATTCCAGATTCCTTCAGTTTTTCAGCAAGCTCTTCCTGTGTATCGATATCAAATTTTTCAATCAGTTCCAGGATTTTGGCATGTCTATTATATTTCATTATTTTATATTCTCTCCCCTGTTATAAATTTTTGCTCTGAGAACATTAAAGAAATTTCTTGAATGAATGCTTACAAGCTTTGCTGTATATTGTGATTTCCTTATTTCCACTCTGTCTCCGCCTTTTATGTCATATGCTTCCTGTCCATCTATTGTGACCATAGCATTGTGTCGGAAATCCTCATCAAGCAGCGCTTTAACCTCGCTGCCCCCTGAGGTTATGAAGGATCTCGAATAAAGTATATGCGGACATATAGGTGTAATGATCATCAAATCGTTGCCTGGTTCGACGATAGGACCACCTGCTGAAAGAGAATAGGCAGTTGATCCTGTAGGCGTGGAGACGATGAGCCCGTCTCCAGGAAAGGTGTCGATATAGGTGTCATTTATCAATGTCTTTACATGAAGTATCCTCGATATGGCTCCCCGCGAAATAACCACGTCGTTCAGCGCCACATCGGTGATTTCTTTTTCACCGTTCCTGATGATATCTGCTTCCAGCATCATCCTTTCCTCAACAGTGTATTCACCGTTCATCAAACGGCTGACCGCATCCGCAATGTCGTTTCTGTCTATCTCTGCAAGGAAGCCAAGATTACCAAGGTTTATGCCAAGAATGGGTATGTTCCTTTTATACGCAAGCCGCGCAGCTTTAAGGAAGGTCCCATCACCACCCAGTACCACAAGGATATCCGAGCCTGAAAGAACTTCCTCATCGTCACGGCAAGGCTCTCCGGAGCCCACAGCTTGCGCCAGATCGGATTTGATACGGAATGAGCCTCCCATTCTGGTGATGTTGGCGGCAAGTATCCTTGTGTGCTTCAGTTCTAAATCCTTGTCCATATTCGTGATGATACCGATTGTCTTCATTCATACCTCGAGTCAGTTATATGTTATGTAATATCATTTGTATATTTATGCATTGTATTACTTGTAATTATATAGTATATTCTGGAAAATTACAAATTTAAACGTCAATTTGCATTAAGCTCTGCATGGGATTGCCTGACCGTTTCCAACGACATCTCCTGTACGGACCCATTGTCCTTCATACCATCACATACCGAAATGTAAAGAAGGTATTCTATGTTACCTTCCGGACCTTTTATTGGCGAATATGTCATACCTTTTACTCCGAAGCCCAGCGTAACTGAAAGTGAGGCTATATCGGACACTACCTGCCGGTGTACTTCAATATCACGGACAACGCCATGCTTGCCTACCTTTTCACGTCCTGCTTCAAACTGGGGCTTGATGAGGCAGAGCACCTCCCCCTCCTCGTTAAGCAAATGGAGGACTACTGGCAATACCTTTGACAGCGATATGAATGAAACATCTATACTGGCAAAATCGGCTTTTTCAGCTAAATCCTCAGGTTTCACATACCTTATGTTGGTCCGCTCCATATTGACTACACGGACATCATTCCTTAGTTCCCAGGCAAGCTGACCGTAACCCACATCAACCGCATAGACCTTTTTTGCTCCATTTTTGAGCATGCAATCGGTAAAGCCTCCCGTTGAAGCACCGATGTCTATCGATACCTTTCCGTCCAGAACTATTCCGAAAGTTTTCATGGCCTTGTCAAGCTTAAGGCCTCCCCTGCTGACAAAGGGATTGATATTTTCCCGGACCTCGATCAGGCTTTCCGTATCGAACCTGGTGCCAGGTTTGTCCTCCCTGAGCTGGTTCACATATACCATACCTGCCATGATTGAAGCCCTGGCCTTTTCGCGGCTTTGTATCAAGCCTTTGTCTACAAGCATGACATCAAGTCTCTCCTTACTCAAGCTTACCTCCACATCTTTTATATGTTTGCAGCCGTTTGATTATATCCCCGGCAAATGTTTCTGCATCCAATCCATACTTCTCATATAACTGTTTCCTGGTGCCATGTTCGACTGGTACATCCGGGAAACCCGATACCATTACCCTGGCTTCTATATCACCAGAATTAAGGAGTTCAAGTACACGGCTTCCGAATCCGCCTGCGACCGTATTGTCCTCCAATGTAGCCACAAGACCAGTTTTAATGGCGGAGGCAATGATGGTCTCTCTGTCGAGGGGTTTGACGAATCTTGCATAAATTACTTCAGGCGAATAGCCGGAATTTCTTATAATTTCCGCTGCTGCCAGTGCTGCCTCAAGCATTGTTCCGACAGCCAGGATGGTAACATCAAGGCCTTCGGATAATTTGACGAATTTCCCATATTCGATTGGAGTTTTCAAACCTGCGGAAAAGGCTGAGCTTCCACGCGGGTACCTTATGGATGAAGGGCCCGAATTCGCTTTAAAGCTGAATTCCAGCATCAACTCCAGCTCATCATAGTCACATGGCGTCATTATTGACATGTTGGGTATATGGCTCAGGAAGGACAAATCATAAATGCCCTGATGGGTTTCCCCATCCTCCCCCACTATCCCTGCCCTGTCAATTGCAAAAACCACAGGCAGATTCTGTAGTGCGACATCATGAAGAACCTGATCGTAAGCACGCTGCAGGAAGGATGAATATATAGCCACCACCGGCTTAAGGCCATTCCGTGCCAGTCCTGCAGCAAAAGTGACGGCATGCTGCTCCGCTATACCCACATCGAAGAACCTGCCGGGGAATCTGTGGGAGAATTCGTTAAGGCCGGTGCCATCAGGCATCGCAGCTGTAATAGCAACTATATCCTCGTCCTGTTCTGCAAGACAAATAAGCTTATTTCCAAAAACATCAGAGAAGGATTGTTTCTTATGTATTTTAAGCTCACCCGTGTCGATTTCAAAAGGTGATATCCCATGGAACTCATCCGGTTTCTCTTCGGCAAATGAGTATCCCTTGCCTTTTTGAGTACAGATATGTATGAGTACCGGCCCTTTCTGACGTTTGGCATTCTGGAGAACTTCAGCCAGATCCGATATGTTATGGCCATCTATGGGTCCCAGATATTTAAAACCCAGCTCCTCGAAAATCATTCCAGGCATGATTATGTATTTAATAGCGTCCTTTGCTGTCTCCAATGCCTTAGCCGCGCTTTTACCAATGGCCGGTATACGTGACAGTATGCCGTCCAGATCCTCCTTGGCCCTGGAATATATCGGTTGCGTCCTGATCTTGCTGAGATACCTTGACATTCCACCCACATTCCTGCTGATGGACATTTCGTTGTCATTAAGTATGACGATCAGGTTGTTAGGAGACCTTCCCGCATCATTCAGAGCTTCAAAAGATATACCGCCGGTCAGGGCTCCATCCCCGATCACTGCTACGACAGAATACTTTTCTTTCCTTATATCCCTTGCCTTAGCCATGCCCAGAGCCGCAGATATTGATGTACTGCTGTGGCCGGTATTGAAGCAGTCATGAGGGCTTTCTGTCACCTTGGGGAAACCCGACAAGCCGTTGAACTGTCTAAGGGTGCAGAAGCTTTCCTTCCTGCCCGTAATTATCTTGTGGACATACGATTGATGCCCCACATCCCAAATTATCTTGTCTTCAGGGGTGCTGAATACTCTGTGAAGAGCGAGTGTAAGCTCAACTACTCCGAGGTTGGAAGCAAGATGCCCTCCGGTGACTGATATGTTTTCTATAAGAAAATCCCTGATTTCCTGTGCCAGCATTCCAAGCTGCTTTATATCAAGCAGTTTGAGAGCTTGTGGCGAACATATGCCATCAAGCAGGTTTTTTTTCAGGGGAGTTTTTTCTATTTCCATTATTTTTTATGTTTCCTTTTTTTGTTGTTGTTTTTCCCGAACCTACCTGCTATAAACTGTATTATAACACTTACCTTATAAATAATAAAGTTGCTGTTCCTTATAGCCAAAATTTTGCCCAATGCCTTGCCGCCAACCGTGAAGGAAGCTATACATCCGGTTATGACGAGTTCCACCGGACTGTATTCCATCCCTGCGCCGATTATCCTTACTGTTATGTATGCACCTGCTGCGCCGCTGATTACGCCGCATATGTCCCCTATAACATCGTTACAGAGGTTTGAAACCTTGTCTGCATTCCTGATTAGCAGGATAGCTCGTTTTGCTCCGTATACCTTTCTGGAGGCCATGGCATGGAACGGTGTTTCATCCGCCGCAGTGACGGCAGTACCGATGACATCCGAAATAATGTTTACAGTTATTATAAACAACAATAAAAGAAATGAGACGGAAAGATCAACTTTTTTCAATATGTCGGAAGATACCACAGATAATGTGGCAGAGGCCACAAAAGAAATTATTGTTATCAGAGTAATCCAGATTATATTGCTTTTTTTAGTGCCTTTTGTTATGTTCTTCTTGAACTTAACCTTTTTTTCTTCAACCGGATGCCTGTAATTGTCATCCAAAAAAAATACCCTCCAGTATGCTCTTATATTAATAAAGGTGGTGATATGTTAAGTAAATTTTGCGGCTTAGGTCAGGCAGGATTTCCCTCGTTATTTCCGGGTCGTCGCCAATCCGGAGGTTACCCATTAAAATCACGACCGCAGCGTTACCGCATTGCGGGGCCTGATTACCACTTAGTCCACACTTTAATCCCCAACACATCTCATTACTGAACAGTCTAGGGGTTTTCCCCAGCAGTCTGTTCGCTTTCTAGCCTCTTTTGCAAATATGGTTTCAAACAGCAATAATGCCTGGCTACCGGCCAGCAGCCGTTCATCCGATCCATTATCCACCATATTCACTCAAGGCAGGCTACACTGTTCACAGCATCGCAAGATACCGCCTAACAGGTTTAATCCCTTCTCGTAGTTGAATTCGCAGCCTTTCGGGAAATTATGTATTAACCTTAGGCCGGCCCTTCTTCCAAAAGGTAGGGTCTCCACGGTAGAGGGGTCAACGCCCGCATGCCATTGCAGATCGCCCCTAAACCTTAACTCCCAGCATCAGCCCACCACTGGGCGTAACAAGCCGACACAAGGAACTTCATCGATATGCCCTTAAACGGATTTTTAGGCCCGTCTTCAAAAGCGTCAGTACTGACTAGAATACTGCAATTAATATCCATTAAATTATAAAATAATATAGAGGTTTTACAAAAGAAGTAAAAAATTAAATTAAAAAAAAAAAAAAAAAAAAAGTCAAAACCTCCATACCAACACCTCCAACCCCCCCCATGAACCCCCCCAAAAAACAAAACCAAAAAAAAAAAGCCCACAAAAAAGAATCACATCCACCCCACAAAAACCTACAATACCCAAAATAAAACCCCTCCCACCCCCCCCTCTTACCCCTGCCGCATATATAGTGGCATCCCCCCTGAACCAACTATTTTATTTAGTTATTGTGAAAATCAAATTCAAAATCTTCAAGATGACGGTATTCCTCTTCACCGGCGCCGCAAAGTACTGCCGCTACCAGCACGGGGGCCTTGATCAAAGCTCCGGTCTTGCATTTGTGCATATATTCGAGCATGTCGGTTGCTACTGATTTGCTCTCGGACTGCAGATCCACCACCTGTCCGCCAATCATTCCGGAAGCTCCGGAAGCCCGGGCAATTAAATCCATAGCACGAACTCTTTCAGGCAGACTATCATTCCTGGCCAAAGTATGTGACAGCATGACCTCAAATGCTTTGTTCAGCAGTGCATCTCCGGCAAGTATGGCCATTGCTTCACCAAACACTTTATGGCTTGTAGGCATGCCCCTTCTGAAATCATCATTGTCCATTGCAGGAAGATCGTCATGTATCAGGGAGTATGTATGTATCATTTCTATGGCGCAGCCATAAGGTAATATGTCACCTTCGTCACCTCCGAGAAGGTCACATACGGCAAGGGATAAAACCGGACGCAGTCTTTTGCCGCCCGCCATGAGGCTGTACCTCATCGCTTTGTATATATCCCCTTCAGGCACTACCTGTTCTGGTACATAGCCTTCCAGTGAGGAGTTTACAAGGTCAGCCCATTTATTAAGGCTTTCTTTAAAGTTCATTTATACCTCCGGCATATCCTGTTCCTTCAATTCGCCTTTCTCATTCTCCACCAGCAGCGTTATTCGGCGCTCAGCCTCATCAAGTCTGTCACTGCAGAATTTCGAAAGTTCAACACCCTTCTGGAAGCAGTCGATGGATTCTTCCAGCAACAATTCTCCCCTTTCAAGTTTCCTTACAATATCCTCAAGCTCAACGATGGATTCTTCATAGCTTCTCTCGTTTTTTACCTTGATTTCACACTTTACGGTATTCTCAATCATTTCGCTCTTTTTCATACCTTACGCCCCCCGGCAATCTGTTATTCATCGACCCCGTAACCCGGGAAATAAACCTTTTATCAATCCACTGTACAGTTGATCGTACCATCCTGGACCCCTATCTCCAGCCTGTCTCCCGAAGCAACATCCTTTATTGACTTCACAAGATTATCGTCCTTCTTTGACCTGACTATACTATAGCCCCTTGCAAGTGATTTCAGCGGGCTGAGGGCGTCAAGTCTTGCAGCCAGAAGTGCCAGTCTGTTTCTGTTGTTTTTTCTTACAGATTCAAGTGCATTCTGCAAATATTTCCCCTGGACATCAAGACGCAGCCTTTCCTGATTGATCCTGTCAAATGGCCTTCTGAAAGCGACACTTTCTGTAAGCCTCCTGCAAGCCAGCCTCTCCATTGATATCTTCCTGTATGCTGCATTCTTAAGTCTGTTGTCAAGGCTCCTTATCCTGTCCTGCAGGGCACCCTTGTCGGGCATCACCAGTTCGGCAGCAGCAGAAGGTGTCGGTGCCCTCAGGTCGGCAACAAAATCTGCTATGGTAAAATCAGTTTCATGACCCACCGCCGATATAACTGGAATTGTCGATTCAAAAATACTCCTTGCTACGATTTCTTCATTAAAGGGCCATAAATCCTCAAGAGACCCGCCTCCACGCGCAAGGATTATAACATCAACGTTTCCGGCCTGGTTCAGTTTTTTTATAGCAGCCGAGATCTGCCCTGCTGCCGGGGCACCCTGAACCTGTACGGGATAGACCTTGATATTCACATCGTAAAATCGTCTGCTCAGGATATTTATGATATCCCTTATAACTGACCCTTTTGGTGCAGTGATAATGCCGATTGAGGATGGCATATAAGGCAGCTTCTTTTTGTTTGAAGGGTCGAAAAGCCCTTCCTTCTGAAGCTTTTCCTTTAGCTGTTCAAAGGCCAAATGCAGACTGCCCAAACCATCGGGTTGCATATCCTCGGCATACAGCTGGTATAGTCCATCTCTTTCAAAGACGGATATATAGCCTCTTACAACAACCTTCATCCCATCCTTGGGCATAAATTTCAGCGTCATTGCACTAGACTTGAACATAACGCACTTTACAATGCTTTTTTCATCTTTTAAGGTAAAATATAGATGTCCTGATATGTGGTTCTTGAAATTGGAGATCTCTCCCCTGACATAAAGTCCTGAAAGAATCAGATCATTTGCAATCAGATCCTTCAGATATTTGTTCAGTTCATAAACCGATAATGTCTTCTGCATATATTTACCTGGTTATTCTTCGGTATTGTCTGAGGCACTGTCTGAAGTTCTGTCTGAAGTACTGTCTGAGGCACTGTCTGAAGTATTATTCGAGGTATCGTCAGCCGGTAATATTCTGATTTTCGAAACCTTGCTCAGAATACCATTAATGAAGGCGCCTGCCTCTTCGCTGCTGTATTTTTTAGCCAGCTCGACAGCCTCATTAACCGATACACTATAAGGAATATCATCCATATAAAAAACTTCGCAAATACAAAGGCGCATGATCGAAAGGTCAACCTTTGAAATCCTGCCGATTTTCCAGCCCTTTGAATTTATCTCTATGGTTTTGTCGATATGTTCAAGATTTTTATAAACAGTATCAACAATAGTGGTTACATAATCAGAGTCTTTACCCGAAAGCATGTTTTCTTCAAGTACCAGGCGTATCTGGCTTTCCCTGTCTTCTTTTTGTATTTCCAACTGGTATAAGAGCTTCATCGCAATTTCTCTGGATGCTCTTCTCCCCATCTGAGTTCCTCCCATTGTCCGGTGACACGCCTATTTGCTGACTTTTTGGAAATGTCCCCCGTTAAAGATATATTTCATTCACATATAATACCCCATACCTGCTTATAATGCAACTAAAAGCAATCTCATTATTCCACCCTGGCCTTTACCATCTCCGTTTTCTGTATTTTGGGAGCAGGCGCCTCATAAACACTGTCTATAACCACCTTGATTTCTTTGACACCGATTCCGACATTCTCTTCAACAGCCCTTTTTATGGCAGCCTGTACTTCCTCAGAAACAACCGGTATGTTCGTATCCGGCAGTACAACAAGTTTCGCCTTTATAGCAACGGCTTCTTCACGCTTAATGATAATAATCTTAGTATCCCTGATACCGCCGATTTTCCTGGCCGCATTGAGTGATATGCTTTCGATGGAATTCAACGATATACATACCTCTCCAATATTAGTCTGTTTACTTACCGATTTTTTATCCCTGTTGCTTTTAAATCCTGCAAAAAGGAATACCAGGCTTATTATGAAAAATATCAGCGCTATTCCCAGGACAATAAAGCGCGGAACCATGCTTGAGCCAGCAAATATGTAAGTTTCGGCGTAATCATATAACAGTTCAAAGATGTCTCTCTTAAGCGATACCATCATAGTGACCAGTGAAATGATTGCCAGACAAAAAGCATAAATTGCAAGGAGAATCCTTAAAAATATATTCAAAACCCCGCCACCTCTCTTTCACATTTTTCTTAGGTTATTCAATGAATTAATTACATTATATTTCATTTCTGATAAAAAATAAACCCGTTTGTTTTCAGGACAAAATAAAAGATTGTCTCCGCAGCTATGCGGGACAATCTGCAACAAGCCGTTTGCTGTTTATTCGGTGAGTTCTTTTTTGCGTTCTTTCTCAAAATTGACACCCTGGATATGGATATTTACCTCAACCACACTGAGCCCCGCCATATCTTCAATGTCCTTTTTGACCCGTTCCTGTATGCTCCATGCAACGTCCGGTATGCGGAAGCCATATTCAACAATGATGTAAAGATCAATCGCCGCTTCCTTCTGTCCAACCTCAACCTTGACACCCTTGGTAAAATTCCTGCGTCCGAATGCCTCTGATATGCCACCTGTAATACCTCCGCTCATACCCGCGACACCCGGTATATCATTGGCAGCTATCCCTGCTATTATCGCTATAACTTCATCAGTGATTTTTATAAATCCTAAATTATCGGCTAAATCCGGGATCAATTCTTCCATGTCAGTCCCTCCAGTTGTCTTAATTATAACACCATTGCCCGGATGTTGTAAATATTAGTAAAGTTTCTTGATATGTATATCTTCTATTGCCAAATCAGCCTGTCTGGAAACTATATCAGCTATCTGGGCGACCTGCGCATTTGTCAGGGTTGGTGTCTTAACAACGACATCAACGCTACCATCATCAGCAAACAATGCTACACAGTCACTGAAGCCCATTTTGCTCACCAGCGTCTCGATTCTCATCTCCCTGTCGGCATTGTCCGTCAGGGTTATCATATCTTCATATGCTTTTGAAACTGTTTCCTTTGTTACGGATTTATCTTCGGTAATTGACTTGAGTGTCTCAGTGCTTTTACTCCTGCTCTGATCCCTGTCCATTTTTGCCTGTGCAAAGAAATCATTGGCTTCCTTCGATGCACTGATGTCAGTGCTGTCGACAATATCAGCCCCGCTTTCCAACGCAATTCCTTCATCATCGGAATTTTCCACCAATTCCAGGTTGTCGATTTCATTGTCTACATAGACAGCCTCTCCCAGCTTCCCTCCAGCCAGGTCCGTCGAAGTACTCCCTTGCTTGTATGTATACTGAAGATAGCCTGCGACAACTATCAAAAGTACCAACGCAAGTATGACTATCTGTTTCCTCTTGAAAACAAGCATCTCAACGCCTCCTCCGCCAACGAGTTTATTCGGATATGATCCTTTTGGCCAATCTGTTAATATATATTCATTGTCCTTCAGCTTTATTCTGTTTCAGTCCTTCATTTCCACAACCTGAATCCTATGCACCGGTATATCGAACAATGTTTGTACAGAAGCGAATATCCTTTCCTGTACAGTCGGATCTCCGGCACCTTCAGCCACCACAAGCACACCTTTGACAACCGGCTTGATTTCCTTTAATATGACCGGAGATGTCACACCGTTCTGGTCATCCTCGAAAACAATGCTGCTCGTGTCATCCCTCTGTTGAATACTCCTGGTTCCTCCATCCCCGTCGTTTTCGGTGGTGGTACTTTCATTCCTGCCGGTGTCATAAGCCGGAACATTTTCGACCCCGGTCTCATAGGTTATCATTACATCAGTGTCTCCCACTCCCTCGACCTTTTTGAGTATATCCTTCAGTTTCTGTTCCAGCCTGCTTTCTTCATCATCATAATTCATGACCACAGAAGAAGGCACCTCCGTTCCCCCTCCCGAATCGTTTGCTGTTTCTTCTGCGGATTTGACGCCGTCTCTTGGGAACAGGGTATTACCTGCTAAAACAACAATGATTCCGATGATGATTATGATCACTGAGTTTTGAATGACTTTTTTCTTATCCCTGTTTTTAAAGAGCTCTTTAAATTTAGAAAACAAATCCAACACCTCACACCTCCTGTGCTGATATTACTATGGCATCTCCATGAATACCGAAAAGGCTCCCTACCTTTTCACGAAGCTTTTCCTCCAGTTCCGCATCAAGGCGCTCTTCCGTTTTTGATAATACCGCATCGTTCCCGCCGACGCTTACCTTTTCGACTTTCTTGATCTTTTTATCCCTACCGTCCTTCTCTTTCTCCGTCACCGCCAGATATGCCCTTTTTATTTCTCCAAATGTTTCAGATTCATAGTCTTCATTGATTATCACATCTGCCGTAACGCTTCCGACCCCCTCTACATCAAGTGCAGTATACTCAAGCTGCTGAATGAGCTTTTTACGATATAACTCTACTATCTGTCTCGTCTGCTCTTCCTCCAAAAGTTTGCTGTCCAACTGTATAACCTCTCTGTCAATATAGTTGCTTTCCCAGTCGATCATTTCAGCAGGCAGAGTATTACTGCCGAAATATTTCAAAGGTGGATTGACAATGGCAATTATCAGTATGAACCCCGTCACCAGATTGGCATACTTTTTAATCCTGCCTGAAGGTAAAAGCATCTCCAGGAGTACGATGAACATAAGGAGCATAACGATTCCCAAAACCCACTCCCTTATGAATTCAAGCATGCACATCCTCCTCACCTTATGAATTCCGGACTGCGCGCCCCCTCACCTTATCATTGCGCTGAGATTCCCTGCACTTATAAGTGCCGTTATCGTTATCAGGAACATCAGCGTAACAGCTGAAGTGACGCCGAGTATGTACATCATGGATCCTGCCACATCGCTGATGCACCCGGTTATCCTCTTGTCGGACACAGGTTCAACTATGGCACATACCCCTTTATACAGAAGTACCAGTGCAAGTATCTTAAGCAGCGGCACCAGACATATTACCAGTACCCCTATCATGGCCGCCAGTCCGGCAGCGTTCTTGATCAGCAGTGTGCAGCCGAGGACAGTATCTGCAGCATCCGACAGTGTTTTTCCAACTACAGGTATGAAAGCTGTCATGGCAAACTTGGCGGTTTTGCTGGTCACACCATCTATCACTGCACCGAAAGAGCCCTGTACCGAGACTGTTCCTATGAATACTGCAAGAATTGCACCCAGCATCCATCCGGTGATCTGCCTGATCAGATTGGCCAATTTGGAAATCTGTATCTTGTCGGATATGTTGTTCACCACCGAAAGCACCGTAGAAAAGAAAATCATTGGCAGGAACACATTCCTTATGACAGTTGCCGAAATCTCCACTATCATAAGCATGACTGGCTGGAATATGCCTCCTGTTGTTATATTTCCGCCGGACACCAGCATCGTTATCATTACTGGCATCGTTGCATACATGAAACCCGTCATTTCATCAATTATGTTGGCGCCCATCTTCATTGCCGAATTGAAACTGACCAGCAGTATTGACACAATTACAATGTAGCAAACGTAAAAAGCAACCTCACCGGCGCCCTCGCGCATGAATGAATCCTGCAGGTTCTTTAGGACTGCGCATAATATGATCAGCACAATAAGCTTTATAAGTATGTCAACATTGGTATATAGCTCTTTGAACAGGTACCTCAAAATATTGCCCATTATGCTCTTCAGGTTCAGTTCCAGTTTTCCTGTTGCCGCGTCACTTATTATCCTTTCCGGGTCGTAATCCCCCAGAATCTCTTCGATATCCCTGTCTGAATGCTCCTTCAACTGTTCCTCTATCTTATCCAGTCCCGAAGCGTCCGACTGGCCCTGGATCATGTCGTCAACAAGTTCTGCTTCCCCGGAGCCGTCCGTGGCTGCATATGCGCAGAGGCTGCAGCAGATTATGATCATTGCCATTATAAATGAATATATCAGCAGAAGCTGACTCCTTCGAGCCCTTTTGGAATGACATTTTACCATTTCCCCCAATCCGCCTCTCCCTCCGCGTCTTCGACTCAACTCATCATTCATGGCATTATCCTTACGATCATATTAACCAGCGAAGTCATTATGGGAATGGCTAAGACAACGATCACTACCCTGGCTGCCAGCTCAATTTTTGACGCCACTGATGTCTCTCCTGCATCCCTGCATATTTCCGATCCGAACTCAGAAATATAAGCGATGCCGATTATCTTGATAATCGTCAGAAAATAAACCGTATCTATGCCGGCTTTTTTACTGAAATCCTCAAGCATGTCCAAAACCACCTTAAGCCTTGAGGCCAGCAGCATGAAGATCACGACTCCCGTTATGATGCTGACCTGTATTGCTATTTCGGGTCTCTGCTGTCTGAGTATTACGATCAGTATTACCGCCACAATACCCAAGGAAGTTATCTGCAATATATCCAAGGGGATCCTCCACCTTTGCAGGTTAATATGACTTATTCGGCTTCAGACGCTTCAGCTCAGCTTAAACAAGGTCTTCACCGTTTCAAAGAGATTCGCCACTTCTTTTACAATTATGAGAAGAACGACTATCAAGCCTGCCAGGGTGGTCATCAAAGCCTGCTCTTCCCGTCCCGACCTCATCAGTACCTGGTACAGCACAGCAACCAGTATTCCGATGGCTGCTATTTTAAATATCAGATCAATGCCCATATCACAACACCCCATTCATTGAATTAGCCGCTATCTTAACAAATGAATATTTAAAGCAGTATCACCACCAGGGCAAATCCTCCGAGTATGCCAAGATTTTTGTACATACCCTCATACTTCGCCCTGCTTTCCTCCGCTTTTTCTTCCTGAAGCTTCAGTTGGCTGACTGCAAGCCTTATATTTTTTATCTGGCCATCTATATCTGAACTTCCCAGCAATTCGCCAAAGGAAAGGATAATTTCCGCATCTTCACTATTAAGGGCGGTTTTGCCCAAATTTTCCCTTACAGACTGTTCCCACGCTGTTGCTGCGTCTATGCCTGTCCCCTGTTTCAGTTTCTCAATAGTATGGCTGAAAAAGTTACCCACTTCACTCCTGCTGCACCTGTAAACCCTTTCGAAGGCTTCAGACAAGATGTCCGACAAATAAGATATCTGGTTTTCGAACATCATCAGCAGTGACTGCAGTTCCCTCAATTGCTGCGGCCTTTTTCTGCATTCCAAAGAAAGAAAATAGCCCAGGAACGCTGAAGACAGAATTATTATGATGCTGCCTGCAATTTTAATCATCATTCAAGGCACCTCCCCGAAACGGGCTTCATTGTTGCACCATCCATAACCTCAACAATACTGCCCGGACCTCCCTCTTTCCCGAGTACCACATACCTTTCAAAAACCTTGTCCTCAATAAGCCTCAGAACCTCCCTGCGGCTTCTGAGTTCCGAAACATTATACCCATGAGCAGTCGCCACTATCTTGACACCTGCATTCAGCACACCCATAACCGCATCTCTGTCGCCGTCATTGCCTATTTCGTCAGTCAGGATAACATTGGGAGACATTGACCGCACCAACATTGCCATTCCAATGGTTTTGGGGCAACCATCGAGGACATCCGTCCTAAAACCTACATCGTACTGAGGAATTCCTTTATAGCAGGCTGCAATTTCGGACCTTTCGTCCACTATGCCGACTTTGACTCCTTTGAAACCAATTTCAGGTATACCGTCACTCAAAACTCTTGCGATATCCCTTAGTATTGTGGTCTTCCCGCACTGTGGCGGTGAGATTATCAATGTATTGTGAATTTCATCCGGCCGATCTGCAAGAAATCTGATAATCCTGTCCGAACATCCCGGGACCTGCTTTGCTATCCTGATATTCATACCGGAGACATCCCTGATGTTTTTTACCGTATTTCCGTCTGCAAGAACCTTTCCGGTTATGCCAACCCTGTGGCCCCCGCTGATTGTTATATATCCGCCCCGTATCTCTTCCTGATAGGCATAAATGGAGTTTTCACTCATAAGTCCGAGAGTATTTACTATTTCTGTCTGCCTGACAATATATGAATTTGCCGGTGTTCTTCCCAAAGAACCATCGGCACACACGAACCAATCATTCCGGTAATCCGCTATCATCAGAGGCTTTCCAGCCCTCAGACGGATTTCCTCCGGTTTTGTTTTATCTTTGAAATCGATCTTTCTGAGGATTTCTGCGATGCTTTTGCACAACAATGGCAGAATGTCTTTCATCTAACCCCCCCGTCCTTCACTAGTAATATAAGTATTAGGCTTTGTCCAATTTTATGACATATAAAAGTTGACGGAGGGACGGAGGAGTTGTCAACTTTTTGAGAGACACAAAAAGAACAGGTCCTCTAGTGACCTGTTCTCATTACTTATTGCTTCTTTAAATTGTTGACTTTGAATTATTTATCGCAGCAATCGCCGCAATCGCATTCCCACTCTATCTCGATGTCTTTGTTGCAGTGTGGACAGGTCAATGCTGTGTTGTCTTCGTTAAAAGCCGCATCTTCCAGGGAAATGCTCTTCCCACAGTGAGGGCAGTCGAATTCGCCTTCCAGGCCATCTTCTTCCTCATCTTCGTCTTCCTCTTCTTCATCGTCTTCGCTGCAGCATCCACACTTTTCGTCTTCCTCTTCATCGAAAACAATGCTCTCGATTTCAGCGAGATCTTCATCTATGCTATCAATCTGCTCGCTCATCTGTTCCTGCACTTCTTCGATATCATCCACTGCAAGGGCAACGTCGTCAAGCACGTCAATGATTGCTTTCAAAAGCTTGCCTTCGTTGGTTGAATCGCTTATTTGCATACCTTCTGCAAGTCCTTTGAGATAAGCTACTCTTTCCTTTAGATAATTCATATAGCACCTCCCTTTTCCGGCTATTACACCCTAGTATTATTCTCATGTATTATAATGTTATTCCTCAAGCTCTTTCAAGATACTCGCCTGTTCTTGTATCTACCTTAATTGTGTCGCCTTCATTTACAAACAAAGGAACCTTTACGACCGCGCCCGTCTCCAGTGTGGCAGGTTTACTGGCGCCTGTAGCGGTATCGCCCTTGAATCCGGGGTCTGTCTGGGTTATTAGAAGTTCTACGAATGTCGGTGGTTCAATTCCGAATACGTTGTTTTTATATGACAGGATTTTGCAAGTCATATTTTCCTTTACGAATTTCAATGTATCTCCGATGGAGCTTGCATTTATCGGAATTTGCTCATATGACTCAACATCCATGAAATAATAAAGATCTCCGTCATTGTAAAGGTATTGCATGTCTTTTCTTTCAATGTGGGCTTTAGGCATCTTGTCGTTCGGGTTGAAGGTTCTTTCAACTGTGGAACCGGTAATTACATTTTTCATCTTTGTCCGGACAAATGCTGCACCCTTTCCAGGTTTGACATGTTGAAATTCGACCACCTGGAAAATCTGGCCATCCAGTTCAAACGTCGCGCCGTTTCTAAACTCACTTGCTGTTATCATATATTTCCCTCCGAATCGACAATTCTAATGATTATTTCTTTCCTTAATATGTCCTAGATAATATTAAATTAAAATCCTATGTATTTCAAGAAAAACTTTCTAACTGTCATTTATAGAACTATAAGTTCTTTTGGTGATTTTGTCAATATTGTTACTCCATCATCACCAACCACCACCATATCCTCTATTCTTACGCCACCTATTCCACTTATGTAAATACCCGGTTCGACAGTTACCACCATATTCTTCAACAGTTTTTTGTTTCCAGTAAGCGAAAGCCTCGGTTCTTCATGGATTTCGAGACCCACGCCATGTCCCAGGCCATGTCCGAAATTTTCTCCATATCCACTGCCTGCTATGATATCCCTGGCAACAGTGTCCACTTCCCTGCCGTATAAGCCGGCTTTTATCATGGCCTCTGCGCTTGTCTGGGCTTCAAGTACGATACCGTATATCTTCTTCAACTCATCAGTCGGCTGCCCAACAAATACCGTTCTCGTCATATCCGAACAATAGTCGCAGTACAAAGCGCCAAAGTCCATCGTTACCGCATCTCCCATGGCAATCTTTCTGGTGGAGGCAACACCATGGGGCATTGACGAGCGCTCACCCGAAGCAAGAATGGTATCGAATGAAGGACCTGAAGCCCCTTGTTTCCGCATGAAGTATTCCATTTCTGCAGCGACCTCTACCTCAGCCATACCTGGCTTTATAAAGCCCAGTATGTATTTGAAGGTTTCATCAGCAATCGCCACCGCCCTGCTTATTAGTGCTATTTCTCCCGGGTCCTTGACCTCACGCAGTTCCTGGATTGCTGCACCAAGCGGCACCAGCCCGCAGGGGGCGAATTTGCCAAGGTACTCGGCATATTGTTCATAGGTTACATGGTTATCCTCAAAGCCCAGCTTTTTTACTCCAAGCCCGTTAAGAACTTCCTTAAGGACATTTAATACATTACCCTGGTATATGTTGATACTGTATATTGGCGCCTGCCTCGCCGCCTGCTCTTCATACCGGAAATCAGTTGTCAGTACTGCCGCTTCGGCAGTTATGACCAGCCATGCGGAGGAGCCATTGAAGCCCGAAAGCCAGGTGTAATTTTCCTTTTTGGTGACCAGCACCGCATCGAGGCCTTTTTCAGACATTTCAGTCCTAAGCTTGTTCAGTCTGTCCAATATGTATGTATCCAAAGTATCGCCTCTCAATTCTCTTTAAATGAATGGATCCAGTCCATTGATCTGTAATATGGGCATATTTAAAGCTTTGATGCCGCTTTAAGTGCTATCAGATAGCTGTCGGCGCCAAAGCCGCTTATCTGCCCGGTGCATACTGGTGCAATCACCGAGTGGCTCCTGAATTCCTCTCTTGCATGTATGTTTGACAGATGGACTTCAACGGCAGGCAACTCAACAGCCTTGATGGCATCCCTGATTGCGATACTGTAATGGGTGTACGCCCCGGGATTGATTATCAAAGCGTCATATTGACTGCGTGCAGCATGGATGCAGTCTATTATCTCACCCTCGTGGTTGGATTGTATGAAGTCCACATCCAGGCCCATGATCGCTGCTTCCTCGTTTACTGATACAGCAATCTCTTCAAGGGTCTTCGAACCATACACATCCTTCTCTCTGGTTCCCAAAAGATTGAGGTTGGGTCCGTTTATCACAAGTATCCTCTTTGCCATTATGCTATTCCTCCTGCCAGACATTTGTAAATGTTCATCATGGTAAGCGCATCCTCTGCCATACTTCCTCTTGATTCGCATATTATCACAGGCTCTGCGCCCTTTTTCACCAGTGCTTCGGCCAGCAGGTCAAATTCCGGTCCGAAGGCCGTGTCAGCGAGAGTCCAGTGCTTCTTTTCCCCGCTTGCCGTGAACTCTATCCTGCTGAAATGGGAATGGATATTCTTCATTCTCTCATTCCCCAGTTTATCTTCGATTTTATCAAGTACATCAACAAAATCTTCAGTTGTGTTGAAACATCCATTGCACCTTGCATGGAGGTGTCCGAAGTCTATGGTTGGAATTATTCTTTCATCGATGATACACATCTCAAGGATTTCTTCCAAAGTGCCCAGTTGATTCCGCTTACCCAGCACTTCGGGACAGATATGTACATCACCCAGACCCGATGCATCTGCCTCCTGTACCACCTGGCTCAGTTCGGCACAGGCAAGCTCCAATGCCCTCTCCCTGCTCACCTTACTGCAGGCACCGGTATGTACGACTATCCTTCCAGCCCCCATCCACTTGGCTGCCTGGAGGGTTTCAAGAATGTATTCCCGTGATCGCACCCGCTTTTCGGGTTCCTCATTTGCCAAATTGATATAATACGGCGCGTGGATGCTCAGGTAAATATCATTGAGGCGTGCCTGCTCACCCAGTTGTTCTGCAGTCTGACGCCCAATCTTGACCCCTTTGCTGCAGGAATATTCGTAAGCGTTAAGCCCCATCGCCCTGAGCCATGCAGGCATTTGAACCGAGGATTTGAAGCCTTGTTCATAGAAGCTTTCGGAATTTCCTGCAGGTCCAAAACGTATCATTCGTGCCTTGGTCTCCTTTTAACGAGAACCGCCGCCTTGGTTATTGCTGCGACTACATTTACCTCGAACTGCTGGCTCAGGATGTTGATTTTTGAATAGATCTCACCTTTTTCAGTGACGATGTATTTGGGCGGCAGATCGTTCAAAGCAATAGCTGCCACGTCCATCATACATTTTTCACAAGTACACATATTTATGTCGCCGAGCACCTCTTTCATCTGGTTGAAGACTAATTCTTCCATATAATTTTTTATCTGCGGCATAACAAAACCCCTCTCTTCCTTTATATTGAATAATACCCACAATTGTCGGATTATAACCTCGACAAATTCATTTAAGCCAATCTTCCCAAATACCAGTTCAGCAGTTCCATTCCCCACATTATCGAGATAAATGTTCCGGTAACTATGAACGGACCGAAAGGTATGGTATCCTTTTTGCCTTTCCTCCTTATGATTATAAGCAACATGCTGGAAACACCTGCAACGATGACAGAAATGAAAAGAGCCAGCAACCCCAGTTTCCATCCAAGGAAAAAACCTATGGGGGCAAGGATCTTGACATCCCCCATACCCATTGCATCATCGGTTTTATAGATAAGCATGCCGATTATTGCAACCATTAGCAGAATACCCGGTATCAAAACCAATCCGATCAATGGAATCCACCATTTATCACTGTCATACTGCATACCGCCAGGAGCGAATATGTTATAGACAAAAACGGCTGCTCCCGCTATAAGTCCTGCAATTACAAGCTCATCGGGAATTATCCTGTGATCGATATCAATAAAGAACACAGCGATAAGGATGAGCATCAATATTGAATAAGCCGGAAATGCAAAGGATAAGCCAAATCTCAGATACAATGCCACAAGCATGGCACCTGTCAGCATTTCGACAAGGGGATATCTCGGAGAAATACGAGCCCCGCAGTACCTGCATTTGCCACCTAGAAAAAGGTAGCTGAAAACCGGCACTAAATCAAGAGCTCCCAACCTCGACCCACAAGCCGTGCAGGCTGAAGGCGGCGTTACTATAGACTTTTCGAGTGGTATGCGGTAAATGCACACATTCAGGAATGAACCGAAAACCAGCCCGATTACAAATACTGCAACATAATCCAACAGCATCATCAAAAACCTCTGTTTCTCATATTCTCCATTTTGGGATAAAAATCCTCTTACGAGTTCAAATAATTAGAAAAATCGACATAAAGTCCGTCTGTTATTTCCTGTGGTACGCTTATACCCATCCATGTCTCGTATGCCAATACTCCCTGATAAAAAAGCATTCCGGAACCATTGAATGCCTTGCAGCCGAAGTTACCTGCCAGTTTTATCAGGCTGGTCTCCGAAGGGTTGTATATGACATCATAGACCGTCTGGTTTTTATTGAATCTTGTCCGTTCACTGACAGGGCACTCACCGGTATCCGGATGCATACCAACGGAGGTGGTATTTACGATAATATCACAGCTTTCCAGCAGCTGTTCTTTTTCAGCAGCTTCCATGCCGACTGCCCTTGCAACCGGTTCATCTGAAGTTGCTGTCCCTGCCGGCAGAGTAGAACTCCCAAAGCATATGGAATTTATACGTTCTGCAATCCTTTCGGCCTTTTCAACAGTTCTGTTCACGATGGTTATTCTGAAAGCACCTTCGGCTGCTATGCGCATGCCCAGAGCCATTGCAGTGCCGCCAGCCCCAAGGAGGACAACGTTCCTGCCATTAAAGCCGAAGCCGGCCTGCCTCTCAAAGGAACGCACGAAACCCGGCGCATCGGTGTTGCTGGCGTAAAGTCTGCCATCCTTTATCGTAACTGTATTCGCACTGCCCATCCTCTTTACATCATCAGTACATTCATCTACATATTTGAGTATCTCTTCCTTGAAAGGAATGGTCACATTAAATCCTATAAAACCGCATCCCCGCAGCGCCTTTACCACATCTCCAAGGCTCCCCCGCTCTGTGCCGAGGGGGATATACACCGCATCAATGCCCAAAAGCGCACTCAATGTATTATGTAACTGTGGTGAGCACGAATGCCCCACAGGATTTCCTATCAGTCCCAGCAGCTTGGTCCTGCCTGTTATCCTCACATCAAGGCTCATGGTTCTGGTTTACCTCCCGCCTCTGTTTTTTTTGTAACTGGCCAGCACATACTTTTCCGGAATCCTTTTCATTCGTACGAAGAAAAACTCCTTCTTATGCAAGGGATTGACAAGGATGGTAAGCATGCCGGCCTTGTTCCCTCCATATACATCAGTGAATATCTGGTCGCCCACCACTGCAACATTCCTGCTTTCAATGCCCATAAGGGCTGCACCCTTATGGAAGGCTTCCGTTGAAGGCTTGTATGCCCGGTGGATGGTATGGAGGGACAGCTTTTCATTAAACTTTGTCACCCTTTGCAGTGAAGCATTAGAAACGATACAAAGTCCTATTCCTGCTTCCTTCATCCTCACGATCCACTCCATGCACTTTTCGTCAGGTTCTCTTGTATGTGTCGGTACAAGTGTATTATCTATGTCCAGTATTATGCCTTTGATATTATTTTTTTTCAGAATTTCCAGGCTGATATCCTGAACCCTGTCTATAGCCAGCCCGGGGTAAAGCTTTTCTATCATCAGAATCCTCCTTGCCAAAAAAATGCATATATTATTAGCTGTCGCTGGAACTACGCCATTGCTAAGACTATAATAGCAAAAATGCCCTTATATGACAACACAGCAGAAGTTTTTACTGAATGAATCTCAGGTATACCACTTTATTGTAAAAAAAGATTGTATTTCTGTTTGAAATACAATCTTTTTTACCTTGTTAATAGCTCCTGATTGTTCATAATACTATTATTTTGCCGTATAACCTCCGTCTACAAGCAACGAGCTACCGGTTACAAATTCGTTTTCACACAAAAATACTATTGAATGTGCGATTTCTTCGGGTTTACCCAACCTGCCTATAGGATGCTGAGCAACCAGGCCGTCATAGTAGGCTCCAAGCGACTCTTTATTGACCAATCCTGACTCAACATAACCCGGGCAGACAGCATTTACACGAATATTCCTATCTGCATATTCCAGGGCAAGTGATTTTGTCATTAAATTTACCGCTCCCTTGCTTGCATTATAAGGAAAAGCGCCTGCCTGTCCTACATGCCCCAGGATTGAAGCTGTGTTTACAATAGATCCACCACCGATTTTCAGCATTTCACGAATAGCAAATTTTGCACCGAAAAAAACTCCGTTCTGGTTTACAGAAATAATCTTGTTGTAATCATCAAACGAAAGCTCGTGAGTTGCTGACAGTGACCCAATACCGGCATTGTTCACCATTATATCTACTCTTCCATATTTTTTAACTGTTTCTGCAACAAGATTTTCAACCGACTTTTCATCACCCACGTTGACACTTATGAATACAACATCAGCGCCCTGCTCTTTCAGTTCAGCTTCGACAGCCTTACCGGCCTGATCGTTAAAGTCGGCCAACACAACTTTTGCCTTCTTTTCAATTAACGCTTTCGCAGTAGCAAGACCAATACCGGAAGCTGCACCAGTAACAATTGAAACTTTGTTTTCAAGACTCCACATAAAATTCGCTCCTTATCATTTGCCATAGACCTTATTGGTACTGGCTTTAATATTTATAATGGCTAAGTCTAATAGCACCAGCTCCCATAGTCAATGAAAGTTAATTCAATGGCGGAATTTAATAATATATTATCAAGCTCCTTGTTAATCCTGGGCAAAAGATTGCAAAAGTGAAAATCTTTTGTCGAAATATTAAACAATGATGTTAAGTTATTGTCAAAAGTCATGAAGATAGGCCATAGGTATTCCTATATATTTTTTTTACAATGAAAATACTGGATTTTTATCAAAAATAGTTGCATAATATAAGGAAACTATTTTGTGTATGTCAAAACCATCTAAAACTAGAATTAAATTATCATAGGGAGGTTATATATATGTCAATGCAAATAAGAATAGAGAAATCAACAAATTTAAAACCAAAGCCCACAGATTACAGCAAGCTCGGTTTCGGAAAGATCTTTACGGACCATATGTTCGTCATCGACTACGAAGAGGGCAAAGGCTGGTATGACCCAAGGATAGTGCCTTATGGCCCCTTGAGCCTCGATCCTGCGACAACGGTTTTCCATTATGGCCAGGCCATATTCGAAGGACTTAAGGCATATTCGGCTGCCGATGGAAGAAAGCTCATATTCAGGCCCAGAAAAAATATGGAGAGACTGAACAATTCCTGCGAAAGAATCGCGATGGCTGCAGTAGACGTCGATTTCTTTGTTGAAGCAATTAAAACTTTGGTCAGAGTGGATAAGGACTGGATACCTACAGAACCCGGAACATCACTCTACATCAGGCCTTTCATAATCGGAACCGATCCGGTGCTCGGTGTTCATCCCTCACACACATATAAATTCATCGTTATACTCTCCCCATCAGGTGCATATTATCCGACAGGACTCAATCCTGTGAAAATCCTGATTGAGGACCACTATGTAAGAGCAGTAAAAGGCGGCACAGGCTTTACCAAGGTAGCCGGGAATTACGCTGCAAGTCTTAAAGCTCAGCAGCTTGCCGAAGAGAAAGGTTATGTACAGGTACTGTGGCTGGATGGCGTCGAGAGGAAATATATCGAGGAAGTCGGTGCAATGAACGTATTCTTCAAAATCGGGAATGAAGTAGTAACGCCCTCTCTCGAAGGCAGCATACTGCCAGGCGTAACCAGAGATTCAGTCATCCAGCTGATCAGGAGCTGGGGAATGAAGGTCAGCGAAAGAAGGATATCCGTCCAGGAGTTATTTGAGGCGCAAAAGAACGGTATACTTGAGGAAGCTTTCGGAACCGGCACTGCAGCAGTCATCTCTCCAATTGGTGAATTAAACTGGAACGACAATATAATCAAGCTTTCAAACGGAAAGATCGGTGCACTTTCACAGAAGCTCTATGATACACTGACGGGCATCCAGTTCGGAGCAATCAAAGATGAATTCGGCTGGGTCGAAGAACTGTAATTAACGCGAAGGTTGACAAAGGGGCAGGGGAAGTGTCAAACATATCTTTGACACTCCCTCCGTCCCTTTGTCAACTGCTCAGTCAACTGCCTTTGTCAACTCTACTTGTTCTAAACACCTTATCCAACTAATAAACTTCATATTGTAACGATTTTGTGATTGACATTGTATGAAAAAATACTTGCTTCCTGCCCTTTGTCTGATTTTTATAGCTGCCCTGATCACATTCCCGCAAACAGCATTCACTGCTGCCCTGAAAGGCTTGAACCTATGGTTTGATATCGTTCTCCCCTCCCTTTTCCCCTTCTTCGTGGCATCGGAGATACTGGGTGAAACCGGTTTTGTCAAAGCTGCCGGCAGGATTTTCGAGCCTTTGATGCGTCCGATTTTCAGGGTTCCGGGCTGCGGCTCCTTTGCGATGGCTATGGGCGTCAGCAGCGGATACCCTTCAGGAGCTAAGATAACCTGTGACCTGTGGGATAAAGGATATCTGACCAAAACAGAAGCTGAAAGGCTTATTACATTTACAAACAATTCCGGCCCCCTTTTTATATCCGGTGCAGTAGCAACTGGTATGCTCAATTCCCCTGGCCTCGGCATCATGCTGCTTTCAAGCCATATACTGGGTTCAATTACCGTGGGGATGATATTCAGATTTTACAGGGGAATCGGACCGGATAAAGCTTTACTTAAGCCAATGAAGGCCCTGACAAAACAAAAAAAAGACAAATTCAATTTTGGTCGGGTATTTGGGAATGCTGTCAGGAATTCCATGATGACCTTGTTTTCCATTGGCGGGTTTATAATACTATTTTCAGTTATCATCAATCTTCTGCTTGAAACAGGTGCCATAGGAATGTTGTCCGACATCTTATCCATCTTACTTAAGCCTCTTGGTTTCGCAAAAGAAATACTGGAAGCACTTTTATGCGGGATAATGGAAATAACCACCGGGTCAAATCTGGCGAGCAAGGCTGTCGGGATCCCAGCAGATCTGAAGCTGGCGGCGGTAAGCTTTATTATAGGATGGGCAGGCCTGTCTGTGCACTCACAGGTATTGAGCATAATAAATAAAACCGGTATAAGCATCCTACCATATCTTGCAGGCAAATTCCTCCATGGGGTACTATCTGCCTTCTACACCTTCCTTTTTGTCAATGCAGCCGGCCTGGCTATAGGTTCAACAGCACCTGCAGCTGCTATGTCAGAAAATGCTGCAGCCGGCTATTCAGGGGGCATTTTAACAGGCAACCATATTATCGGAGATGCCTTATTTCTGGAAATTTTCCTGAATTCAGTCGTCTGCATGGCTATAATCCTTGCAGCTTATTTCACTTTGAGCGCCATATCAAGGTTGTTGCCAGGGAGCAGTCCCATTATGAAAAAAGTACAAAAAACAGTAAAATAAAAAATGCCTCCGTTTAAGCGGAAGCACTTATCATTCAATTCAATTTACTTTATTTCATCCCTGTTCATCTTTATCACTTCAAGGGTATCCCCCAAAATCTCTTCGACCTTATTCAACACACTGTCGGCATACTCCCTGGTACCCAGCCTTATTTCCTTGGCATTCTTCTGGGCTGCAGCTATTATCTCATTAGCCTGCTCATATGCCTTCTTGGTTATCTCATGCTCATCGACAAGCGAAGCAATCTTGGATTCGGAATCCTTGAGCATAACCTCAGCTTCCTTCTGGGCTTCCATGAGTATACGCTGCCGCTCCTCCTTGACCCATTTTGCCTGCTTTATGTCATCAGGCAGCTTAAGCCTGACTTCTTTTACAATTTCGAGGATCTCTTCCTTATCAATAAGGCACTTGCCCAGCAAAGGTACGTTGGGGCTCCTTTCGACCAGGTCCTCAAGTGATTCCAAAATTGAAAGTATCTCCATTGACATTACCCCCCAAGTCTTTCCAAAATTTTATCCTTAATGCACTCCGGAACCAGCTCATCTATTCTCCCGTGGTTCCTTGCAATCTCCTTGACCGCGCTGGAGCTGACGAATGAATAATTGACGCTGGTCATCATAAAGAGCGTCTCTACCTCATTTGAGAGATATTTGTTCACAAGCGCCATCTGAAATTCAAACTCAAAATCGGACATTGCCCTCAAGCCCTTAATTATTGCATTTGCGCCGGTTTTTTTTGCAAAATCCGTAAGCAACCCCGAAAAACTTGTGATCTCAATTTCCGGTTCATCCTTCAATGCCGTTCTAAGCAGGCTCATCCGCTCTTCGGCATTGAATGCGGTCCTCTTTCTATCGTTTACGCCTACAGCCACAATGAGCTTGTCGCAAAGCTTTATCGATCTCTTTATTATATCAAGATGCCCGTTCGTTACAGGATCGAAGCTGCCCGGGTATATGAATATATTCAAGTCCCTTACCTTCCTGTCTGAAAAATCAAATTATATCAATTACTGTTTTCTACCTTGTAGAATGACAGGATAGTTTCACCATGCTTGTCGCTCCTCACCAGAATGAGCTTTCCCTCCTGCTTCGGCAGTATGTCGCTATAATGGTGTTCAGCCACAAGAATGCTATCGTCACTAATTATATCATTATTTTTAAAAATTTTTAACGTATCCTGAATAAAATTTTTATTATATGGCGGATCAAGGAAAATCATGTCAAACTTCAAGCCCTTGGCAGAAAACTGACGCACAGCATCAGCATAATCTGCCGCCACAACCTTGGCCTTATCATTCAGATGTGTAAGCTGCAGATTCTCAGAAATTATTGCAGTGCTCTGCCTGCTCCGGTCCACCATCACAGCCGATTCCGCGCCCCTGCTCAAAGCTTCTATACCGAGGCTTCCTGAGCCGGAGAACAGATCCAGGACATGGCTGCCGGAAATATACGGCGCCAATATGTTGAAAAGGGATTCCTTCACCTTGTCTGTCGTAGGGCGCGTGGCATCTCCTTTTAGAGTTTTGAGTCTATTGCCCTTTGCCGAGCCGGCTATTACCCTTAGAATAAAAATTCCCCCTGTTCAAATGCCTATAGATTGAAATTGCCTTCCATCCTCTCCCGGATGAGCCTGTTGTCTATGTCCTCCAGCTGCCTGTCCATTTCCAGAAGCTGACGGGCCGCAGTCTGGGCTTTTTTCAAAATATCAATATCCCTGTAAAGATTGGCGATCTTAAGCTCCGGCAGGCCATGCTGCCTTGTGCCGAAAAACTCGCCGGGCCCTCTGAGCTCCAGATCCTTTTCAGCGATGATAAAACCATCTCCCGTCTTTTCCATCACTTTCATCCTTTCAGCGGATATGTCCGATATGCCCTCGTTGAATAGTATACAGTATGAGCGCTGACCTCCCCTGCCAACCCTGCCTCTCAGCTGATGCAGCTGGGCCAGACCGAAGCGTTCGGCATTCTCAACCACCATCAGGTTCGCATTCGGGATGTTGACACCGACTTCAACTACGGTTGTTGATACAAGTATGCTTATTCTTCCATCTGCAAACCCTTCCATCACCTTATCCTTCTCTTCAGCCTTCATCCGTCCATGAAGCAATCCGACGGAAAGATCACTGAAGTCCTGGTTTGAAAGCCTCTCGGCGATTGATGCAGCAGCCTTTGCTGTAATATTTTCCGACTCCTCCACCATAGGGCATATTATAAAAGCCTGGTGGCCTTCGTTGACATTTTTCCTGATGAAATTGTTGATCCTGGATCGTTTGCTTTCGTCAACGACAAAAGTTTCAACAGGTTTCCTGCCCGGAGGCATTTCATCAAGCACTGATATATCAAGGTCCCCGTAGAGGATGAGCGCCAGTGTCCTCGGTATGGGAGTAGCTGTCATTACCAGGGTATCCGGAGTCTTCCCTTTTGTGGTGAGGGCTGCCCGCTGCCGGACGCCGAACCTGTGCTGCTCGTCGGTCACAACCAACCCCAGTCGGTCGAATATCAGTTTCTCTTCCAGCAGTGCATGAGTTCCTATTACTATATCAATACTGCCGTCACCTATCTGCTTCAGCAGTTCCGTTTTCTTCTTTTGCGGCATATTCCCCGTAACAAGTGCTACCGTAACTCCCAGCCCCGCAAACAGATGACACAGGGTCTCATAATGCTGCCTGGCCAGGATGCCCGTGGGTACCATCATTGCTCCCTGATATCCGCTTTTGGCAGCCTTGAACAGTGATGCCGCGGCAAGTATCGTCTTTCCTGAACCTACATCACCCTGTACCAGCCTGTTCATAACATTACTGCTTTCCATGTCCTTTTCGATTTCCGTCAATACTCTTTTTTGCGCTGACGTAAGGCCGTAAGGCAGCCCGTCGATTAATCCCCGCACCTCCTGTGATGCTCCTGCCCTTATTCCTTCGGGCTTCCCGCCAAGCTTGTTCTTAATATCATAAAGCTTCAATTGAAGCAGCAGCAATTCTTCAAATACGAGCCTTTGCCTTGCCCTCATGAAATCATCGTCACTGGCGGGAAAATGAATATTTTCCAGACAGAAATTGATTCCCTCCAAGCCATATTCTTCCCTTATCCTGGACGGTATGATATCTTCAATACCGCCACCTGCGACAGCAATATCAAGAGAAGTCCGGATTACAGACCTTAGAATATTCTGTGTCATTCCTGCCGTTGAAGAATAGACAGGCATGATCCTGCAGGTCTTACCCGGTGCTGCGGGACTCGCTGAACTACCGGCGACATCCGCCTCTTCCTTTTCCAGAGCCCTCTCATATACGGGATTCTGCACCTCAAAAGTCCTTTTCTTCGTTATCTTTCCAAAGAACAGATATCTCTCGCCCTGCTTGAACACATTTTTTATAAAGCCCTGGTTGAACCATACCGCAGTTATGCTACCCGTCTCATCCCGTATGGCAACCCTGCTGATGAGCAATCCCCTCCTGGGGCGTGACTCTTTGACGGCTGAAGCTATTATCCCTTCAAAGGAGCACTGGTCACCATCAGCCATCTGCGATAGCTTTTTCAGGTTGCTCCTGTCTTCATAATCCCGAGGGAAATATGTGATGGCATCTTCAACGGTAGTAATGCCAAGACCGGCCAGCTGAACAGCCCTTGTACCGCCAATGCCTTTGAGGCTGCGTACAGATTGTGAGAGAAGTAAATTTACTGAGGTTTTACTTTTGCTCAATGCAAAGCTCTCCTGACCGTAGTATTTGGTACAAAAAACCACGTTGAGCAGGTATAGCTGCCTGACGTGATTTTTTAATTTTCAGAAATTATCATATTCAACTTTGCTGTGTCAATGAAAGGGTTTGCTGTGTTAATGAATGGGTTGCTTAGTATGTCACTTGTTCTGAATCTTGTACCGTATGGTGTAACCCTGTTCTTCGATTGATTTTTCCATATCCCCGGTGTTCAGTGAATTGATGCCGACCACTATATCACTTTTGCCGGCATTCCCGCGGTAGACGGCAATATGTGTGATGTTGGCACCCAAATTGCCGATAATGCCGGTCAGATTGGCCATTATACCGGGCGAGTCATCAGCTTCGATAGTCAGCCTGGTTCCATGCTCACGGAAACCGAGAAGCTCGATAAAGGAATCGAATATGTCGCTTTCAGTTATTATGCCGACAAGCTTGCCCTCGTCAACAACAGGCAAAAAACCAACATGGTTGTCGCGCATCAGGGTTGCTGCCTCTTCAAGAAGAGCATTGGACGAAATGGTTACAGGGTCTTTGGTCATAACCTTGTTTATTTTGGTCCTGGCAAGAAGATAAGTTATCTCGCCGGCACTGAAGGAGGTCGCCTTTGAAGGTGAGGACCTGTCAATATCCTCCTTTGAAACAACTCCTACAAGCTTCCCGTTCTGCATGACCGGCAGCCTCTTTATCCCATGTCCCGCCATTATTTCGACAGCATCGGGTATGGTTTGGTCAGAAGTTACAGTGAATGGATTTGCAGTCATCTTGTTTCGAACAAACATGATCCTAACCTCCTAAATAAGCCTTTTTAATATCATCACTCTGCATCAGTTCAGCTCCGGTTCCCGAAAGCACAATAGAACCGGTCTCCATGACATATGCACGGTTTGCAATCTGAAGTGCCATACTTGCATTCTGTTCTACCAGCAGGATGGTTGTGCCCGTTTCATTTATTTTCCTGATGATATCGAATATCTCCGCCACAAGCAGAGGTGCGAGACCCATTGATGGTTCATCGAGGAAAAGAATCTTAGGGCGGCTCATCAGTGCACGGCCCATTGCAAGCATCTGCTGTTCTCCTCCCGAAAGTGTTCCGGCCGCCTGCTTCTTCCTGTCCAACAGAATGGGAAAGCGATCATATACAGTCTTAAGGTCCTTTGCGATTTCCTGCTTGTCTCTTCGCAAAAAAGCACCCAATTCAAGGTTTTCAAGGACAGTCATTCCCGAAAACACCCTCCTGCCTTCAGGCACTTGTGATATGCCCATCTTGACCCTTTCCTGAGCTGAGGTGTTGGTGATATCCTTGCCGTCAACCACAATAGTTCCGCTGGTCGGTTTCTTCAATCCCGATATGGTGCGTAGTGTCGTAGTTTTACCGGCGCCGTTGGCTCCGATAAGTGTAACGATCTCCCCATCGTTTACAGTAAGTGAAATTCCTTTTATAGCATGTATTACACCAAAGTGTACATTTAGATCCTTAATTTCAAGCATTGCCGACATCCTCCCCCAGATAGGCTTCAATTACCCTCTTGTTTGACCTGATTTCATCCGGAGTCCCGTCGGCTATGACGATGCCGTGGTCAAGGACGTATATACGTTCACATATCTTCATTACCAATGACATATCATGTTCAATCAAAAGTATGGTCAGCTTGAAATTCTGCCTTATCCAGGAAATAAGTCCGGTAAGCTCAGCTGTCTCAGCCGGATTCATCCCGGCCGCAGGTTCATCAAGAAGCAGCAGATTTGGGTTCGTGGCAAGGGCGCGTGCAATTTCAAGATGCCGCTGTTCTCCATAGGAAAGATTCCTTGCGAATTCATCCTTCTTTTTTTCGAGTTTCATTATAGTGAGCAGCTTTATACTTTCCTCAAGTACCTTTTCTTCCTCCCTTTTAAAGGCCGGGAGATGAAGGAATGCGGACAGCAGGCCGTATTTTACATTTTTATGCATTGCGATTCGTACGTTGTCCAGTACCGTTAAATCCTTGAACAGACGTATGTTCTGAAAGGTTCTGCCAAGCCCGGCTTCGCAGATTGTGTAAGGTTTCAGGCCTTGCAGGGGTTTATCCTTTCCATCCCTCGTCAGTATGATCTTGCCGGAGGAAGGTTCATAAACACCTGTCAGCAGGTTGAAAACAGTAGTCTTTCCGGCACCGTTCGGACCGATCAGACCTACAAGCTCCCCCTGCTCCAAAGAGATATTTACATTTGAAACAGCAGTCAGTCCGCCAAAGGATTTGGTCAAGCGTTCAACAGACAGAATAGGCATGTTCTAGACCCTCTCCTTCCTGGATTTGAAGATGTTCCCGAATTTGTTGAATATACTCCATGATATCTCCTTCGACCCCATCAATCCCTGTGGCCGGAATATCATGATTATTATCAGTATAAGCGAATAGATGACCATGCGGATTTCCGGAAAGGATTGAAGGTATGTGGATACCAATGCTAACAGGATAGCCGCTATTATAGATCCGGATATGCTTCCAAGCCCGCCTAAAACAACAATTACCAGAATATCGATGGATTTCAGGAATCCGAAGAGGTCTGGTTTGATGAAATAGAAATATGAAGCATAAAGGGCTCCACCTATTCCAGCGCAAAACGCGCCGATGGTGAAGGCCATGACCTTGTATTTCGTAGTGTTGATCCCCACGGATTCTGCTGCTATCTCATCCTCACGGATGGAAATGCACGCACGGCCATGGGAAGTTTTGAGGAAATTCGTTATCAGTACGATGGATCCGGCTGTGAATATAAAGAGCCACATCCAATTGACGAACTGTGGAATGCCACTGAGACCCGCTGCACCATTTGTTATTTCGAGGTTCAGGAATATAATCCTTATGATCTCAGCCATGCCCAGTGTTGCAATCGCGAGGTAATCGCCCTTGAGGCGAAGTGTCGGCAGGCCTATAAGAAAGCCGATAACTGCCGCAAAGCAGGCGCCCAGGAGAGTACCTCCGATAAACCCCAGAACAGTGGGATATTTCATCGTGATAATGGCACAGGTATAGGCACCGATGGACATGAACCCCGCATGGCCCAGCGAGAACTGGCCTGTGAAGCCTGTGATAAGGTTAAGGCTCACCGCAAGGATAATGTTAATGAATATGGTCGCAATAGTTGCAATGATATAGTCATTGATAATATTGGTTGAGACCAGAAGCTGAACAACAAGGAATGTCAGCGCCAGAGCCACAATTTTTTTAGTTCCACTGGTTTCAAAAATCTTTTTCATCTGGCTACACCTTCTCCTTGGTATTTTTGCCAAGCAAGCCCGAAGGCTTGATAATAAGAATCAGGATTAGTATAGCAAACACAACTGCATCCTTGTACATTGAGTTACCATATCCCGATACAAAAACTTCCACACCACCTATAAAATATCCACCAATCATAGCTCCGGGTATTAGCCCGATACCTCCAAAGACTGCAGCTACAAAGGCTTTCAATCCGGGTAACACGCCCATGAGCGGGTTGATTGAATTATAGTATACACCGACCAGGACGCCGGCAGCTCCTGCCAGTGCAGATCCAAGTGCAAAGGTGAAGGATATCGTGGTGTCTACATTTATACCCATCAGCCTTGCAGCATCACCATCCAGTGAAACAGCACGCATTGCTTTCCCTAAACGGGTCTTTTTTACAATGAACTGCAGCAGGGCCATCAAAATTATGGTTATACCTACGATCATTATCTGCTGAGTTGATATCACCACTGAGCCGAGGTTGAATGTCCTTGTCATAAATTCCGGCATTTCCGGATATGAGCGTACATTTGCCTTGACTACGAACATAGTGCCGTATTCAAGAAACAGCGAAACGCCGATAGCGGTAATCAACACAGCTATCCTTGTGGCATTTCTCAAAGGCTTGTAGGCTATCTTTTCAATAGCAACCCCCAATAAAGTACAGAAGGCCATCGCTATGAGGAGGGAAGGCACAAACCCGAGTTTCAGGGCTGTCATGCAGAAATAGCCTACATAGGCGCCAATCATATAAACATCGCAATGTGCGAAATTAATCAGCTTTATGATACCGTATACCATGGTATAACCCAGAGCAATCAGCGCATATATGCTGCCCAGCGATATTCCGTTTATAATCTGTTGAAGGAATTGTTCCAAGTGTCAACCCTCTCTCTGATTAAGGGACATTTCTCAGACAGTGTTATAGTGCTCCCTGTTGAGAAGTGTCCCTTTTCATTTTTCCATCTCCTCAGCCGCATGCAATCTGCTGCCCGGTATGAAGTGTCCCTCTTTTGGTCTACATTATTCATGTTCCTATTATTACATTAATCCGAGGGACATTTCTCCGTCCACATGTGAACCTGCTCCATGCCAGAGAAGTGTCCCTCTTCCAATTACGATCCTACCTTTTCGCTTGTGGTCTGTACGCCATTCTGCATACCGATTACAACGATTGCTTTAACAGGGTTGTGGTTCTCGTCTATGCTGAAGGAACCGGTTACGCCTGCAAAGTCTTTTGTTGCTGCGAGAGCATTTTTAACCGACTCACCGTCAAGCTTTTCAGCACGTTTGATGCCGTCTGCTACAAACTTGGCAAGGTCATATCCGAGAGCGTTGAAAGCATCGGGTTCTTTATTGTATTTTGCCTTGTAATCTGCGATGAATTTCAGCACAAGTGGATCCTGGTCAAGTGATGAATAGTGGTTTGTGAAGTAGACATCAGTAAGTGCTGTTGCACCGGCAAGCTCAAGAAGCGTGGGAGAATCAAATCCGTCTGCGCCCAGTATCGGTACTGTTATACCCTGCGCACGAGCTTGCTTGATGATGAGTCCGGCTTCCTGGTAGTAACCGGGGATGTAAATGACATCATACTGCAAAGCCTTGATTTTCGTCAGAATAGCATTGAAATCTGTATCGCCCGAAACATAAGCTTCTTCGGCAACGATCTCTCCGCCTGCTGCCTTGAATACCTTGTTGAAGTTTTCAGCAAGGCCCTTGCCATAATCGCTGGAATTGTCCTTTATAACAACTGCTTTTTTAGCATTGAACTTTTTCGTTGCGTAATTGGCCATTGTCGTACCTTGGAAGGAATCGTTGTAGCAGACACGGAATGCATATTCCTTGACGCCGTTCTTGTCTACTGTAACATCATCTAGTGTTGCTGAACCTGAAGCAACCGGGATCTTGTTCTTAACGGCAACAGGTATCTCAGCCTTGAATGAGCCTGATGTCGCAGGTCCGAGGATTGCGATGACCTTGTCCTGTGTCATCAGCTTATTTGCAAGGGTTGTAGCTTCGGCAGGTTCCGATTTGTTGTCGTATTTGACAAGGACGATCTTTTTACCATTGATACCTCCGGCTGCATTTATTTCATCCACTGCCAACTCGATTCCATCTACTGAGCTCTGTCCATATGTTGCAACAGCTCCCGACAATTCATAGTTGATACCTATCTTGATTTCATTTGCATTGGCTGTCTCTCCGCAGCCTGCAAGCATTGACATCGCAAAAACGGCGATTAATATTACACTTAACAACTTTTTCATTTTCATTTCTCCTTTTCTAAATCCTTTTTATACAGGTTTATCATGTTTACTATTCTCATCTATGTCTCATGTTCACTATTCTCTTCTACATCTCAAATCTACTCTGTTATCAAATGAAAACCTTGAAAAAATTTTATGTCTTTTATTGTATAGTGTCAAGCAATTTAATTTATTTATGAGGAAATAAAGCCCTGAAAATTTTATATTCAGGCTTTGTGTATTCTTAATATGGCTAACATTGTTAAACCCTGACCCTGAAAACGGCTAAAAACCCATTCAGAAAAAATCCTTGCAAGATTTCTTCCTTCTGTGTTACAATAGTTATGCTTTGTTTTAGCCTATAAAAAGGTAATATTTCTCCAATCCGAAGGAGGTGTGATATAGATGGCAAAATGCGATGTTTGCAGCAAGGAAACAGTATACGGTAACAATGTAAGTCACTCAGTCAGAAGGACCAGCAGATCCTGGAAGCCCAATGTAAAGAAGGTCAGGATAGTTGACAACGGAACCCCCAAATCAGTCAATGTCTGCTCCAGATGCCTGCGTTCAAACAAGGTCACAAGATCAGTCAAAGCTTAACCTGTTAAAATGTAAATATTAATACAACTAAAAAAAGCGTATAACCGCTTTTTTTATGTTGTCATTATTATTAAGTGACTCTTAACTTTTCCCTTTTAAAAAGAGAGTATGTTTTCACAAAGCAGTGGATCTCAATTCATACGCATAACCTTTTTGATAATCTTTCCCAAGAAATTCGGCATCTTGACAATCACTATCCTCATTCAAAAAACCCCCTTATGAAAAAGGCCTTGTAACATCAATATATTCACGACTGCATTATTGGTGACAGCTATCTGATGAATAATTTTCAATCCAGCAGCTTCCTGGCCACACAAGCGCAATTCCTGCCTGACTCCTTGGCAGTGTAAAGGGCGTCGTCGGCTATCCTGACCAGGTCAATTTCACTCAGTACGCATTCGGGATAACTGCACACACCAAAGCTTGCGGTAACAGAGGCTGCAACCAGGTTGTCCCTGATTACATACTCGGATATAAGCTTCCGTAATGCTTCAATCTTTTCATATGCTTGTTCAAGATTGGTTCTTGGGAAAATGATTATAAACTCTTCACCGCCATACCTGGCAATGACATCATGCTTTCGGAGATAACCGCTTACGACCTGGTATACAGACACAATTACAAGATCTCCAAACATGTGTCCGTATGTATCATTAAATCTTTTAAAAAGGTCTATATCAAAAATTGCAAGAGACAATGGGTAACCCTCATCCCTGGCCATCTTGAATTCCAGTTCAAGTTGTCCCTTAAAATATTGACGGTTGTAAGCGCCGGTCAAACCGTCCCTGTTGGCGAGATCCTGCATCTTCTGATAAAGCACGGCGTTTTCCATTACTATACCGACCTGTTGGGCGATTATTTCAAGGAGTCTCACATTATCCTCAATAAAAGCGTTTGTATACTTGTGTTCAACGAGTACAAGACCCAGTATCCTGTCTTTTTGCTTAAGCGGAACGCAGATGAAGGAATAGACATCCCTGTTGTCAATAAAAGGATACTTCAACGGGTCGGCATAATTCTCGATTACACTACCGCCTTTTTGAATAAGGCTTTTAAAAAATTCCGTATTCAGATTGTCCGCCAGCAATGCCCTGTCTTCTGCGTTAGCTATGTTTGTTATGTTTAGTTTAAGTCGTTTAGTCTTATCATCGGAGATAATTATTGAGCTGTTGTTTACACCCATGACTCCGATTATAATGTCGTTTACGTATTCCATCAATTCCCTTGTATCAAGGATGGAGTTGATGGCTTTACTTACCTGCTGTAATGTATAAAACTCGGCTATGCTGGCCGAAAGCTTCAAGTTTGTTTCCTCAAGCTTTTTATTTGTTACTTTCAGTTTATCATACTGTAGCCTGATTTCGTCCTGAGCGATCTCCAGCTGGAAATATTTATCCTCCAGCTCCTTTGTAAGATTGATATTGTCCTGGACGTTTTTTGCTTCTAATTTTTGTATCCTGCCAAATAGTATGGAAAACATTGCAAATATTATATACAAAAAAACAAATTCCAAAAAAATATCATAATAATTTCCTGGACTGAATCCTCCCGCATTTAGTCTGGACAAATGGTTGACAGCAGTCATTGAAACATGTATTACAAAGGAGCAGGCAGTTGCAATCAATGCATCCCTTGTCCCCAGCTTAAGTCCTGTGACTGCTATTGGTATGACCAGCGCTGCATATAGCCACAGTCCCCCATTGACGAAAACTATTGAAAAGGAAATAACCGAAAACCAGACAAGATTGTTGGCAAAATACATGAATGGCTTGTTTATCAGCCCTTTTTTGAATGTGAATTGCTTTATAAAGTGTGCCAAAAACAGACATGCAAAATAAAGCATCTTCAAAAGGAAATCGATCATCAGTGATTTATCTGAAAAGATGGGCTCCGGTGTGATAACCAATTCATCGATCAATACATAAATAAGCATAACGGCTATAAACGCCCATGCATACCTGATTACTATTTCTTCGTACTTGTCATATTTTGTTTTAACAGTTAACGTTCTGAAAATACTAATTCCTCCAGACTATTTCTGCCAGTAGATATCAATTGTGTCACCGGACTTTATCTCATCTGTAAATGATGCCTGGTTCCCATTGAGTTTCAGGGCTATATTGCCCTGTGGTTTGGACAGGTCAAAGTTGATGTGACTGAATACGTCAACGAATATGTAGTTGGTTTTCTTACCGGCAAGAGCTAATGTCTCGCCATTTACGGTAATAACCACCTTTCCGGCCATGTCCGCTGCGGATATGGGTGCAGGAGCAGCAGCTGACACCAAAGCTCCGATCTGTGTCGGACTAACCGGTGCAGCAGCTGGAACAGCTGGCTGCGCGGCTGGTGCGGCAGCTGGGGCGGCAGCTGGGGCGGCTGGTGACGGTGCTGTTTGTTTAGGAGCATTTTGTGCCGGGGCTGCATTAGATGTTGAGGTCGCGGAATCATCTACTATGTCGTAATTCTTGAGTATGTAATCTGAGTCCGCTTTTCTTCCGTTCACCCTGAAATTCTCCAGAGTTTTTCCAGACCCCAGGGACTTAAGAAGCTCTCCAAGTGTTCGTATGCCAATAATCTCAACCTTGTCCCCATTTTTTACCGAATCTGTTTCATCAGCCTTCTTACCATTGATATATATTTCAATCCCGACATCTATCAGATTGCCGTTCATCATAACCTTTTCCGCTGAGGTTCCTGTTCCCCCCAATATTTCTGAAATCGTGACCACCGCGTCCCTACCCTCTTCTGCAGGTATCACCGTGATATTGTCTCCATGCTTTATATAGGATTCGAGACTGGCAGGTTCATGATTGACATAAATCTCGGCCGGTTTTCCGTGTTCGCCCCTGATGATTTTTTTCTCTCCATTCAGCTCATAATTCATACTCCTGCCGGATCGCCCTATCAGTTGCCCCGGGTTGAAGCCAAGGAGTATGAGGGCGTCTGCCACTGTGAGTTTCTTTGAATTGAAAAGCTTTATCTTTCTGCCGTTGACTGTAACATTGAGGAAATCGCTCCCTACATATGTCTGAGCCGTTACAGCTATACCATATGGTGTGATGGATTCCGGTCCTGTCAGCTTCTTGTCGTTGAATTTGACATTTTTGATGACATCCCTGCCCCTGACAACCACCCTGTCATGAGGTAGCTTCAGATTATCGGCAAGCCTCGAGGCGAGTCCTGCCGTCTGGCTGCCTCCGCCTATGAGAAATATGGCATTAGGCGCCTTTCCGTTGTATTCCAGAATTTTTTTTGCAATGGTTTCTGCAATGAGTCCGGATGTAGGAGCAATGACCCCTGCCACATCTTCGGCTTTTATCGTGACCTTGTTTTTAAGGATATCGAAGAAACTTATACTTTCCTTTCCCGATGAATACATAATCTTGATTTTTTCTGCCGTGTTGAAATCCACCAGAAAATGCTGTGATATCATTTCGGTTATCTCGTCTCCTGCCAGCGGTACCATTGCATATGCAACGACGCTTCCATCTCTGGTCAGGGCAATATCGGAGGTCCCGGCGCCTATGTCTATGAGAGCAAGGTTAAGTAGTCTCAAATCGGGCGGGATTGTGACGTTTATGGCTGCAATGGGTTCAAGTGTAAGGCTGGATACCTCAAGACCAACCCTGTTCATGACGGTGTATAGGCTGTCCACGACAACATGCGGGAGAAAGGTGGCCAAAACATCAGCAGCAGCGGTCCTGCCCTTGTGTCCGTCCAGCTTCGTTATTAACAAGCCATTGAGATAATAGTTCAGTACGCTATATCCAACACAATAGTAATTGGTGCTGTCATCATTAGGTGAAGATTCGTCCAGCTCAGACTGTGCCTTTTGGATGCCTTCAATCTCAAGGCTTCCGATGAGCTCCCTGTCTATCTCCGTTCCAGGCTCAAGCTCTGTCTCAACCCTTACCTGGCAGGTTCTCAGCATTCTTCCTGCGGCTGCAATTGCAACTTTTTTAAGCGTGATCCCGAGCTTTGCTTCCGTCCTTTGTTTTATCTGTTCAACGGCAGCGGCAACCTCACCGATATCATGGATCTGGCCGTCAAACATAGCTCTTGTTTTGTGTTCAATGACTTCTGTTGAAATGATTCTGAATTTATCCTCCTGGATGCCTGTAATACCAACAACAGTCCTTGTGCCTATATCCAGGGCGAATATCAACTTTTCAGGATCGATACCATCAAGCGGAGATAAACCCGTCTCAGATTGGATGTTATCGAGCTTGACGATATTGCTTCTTTTTTTATCACTTTTGTTATTCGAATTTTTATTTTTTACACTTTTACTATTTGCACTTTTTCTTTTTGCATTTCCAGCAGCTTTGCCTTTTTTAACGGCATCTGCATCCTTTTGTCCGGCATTCTCCTGCATCCGTTCATCTTCTCCTGTCATTCAACAGATTTTACAAGACTAATCCATCCTAAAAAAAGAACACCAATTTATAAATATAATGAACATAAATAAATATATAGGAACATTTATTTATTCGACAATTAAGTTTCAAATCCTTCCATTCCAATACTTTTTTGACCATAATCACAAAAATGCATCACCGGGCATTGTTCACATTGAGCCTTTCTGGCCATGCACAAGGCTCTCCCATGGAATACAAGACAATGGCAGAAGCTTGTCCATTTTTCCTTTGGAACAAGCTTCTGCAGGTCATACTCAACCTTTTCAGGGTCTTCATAGGCTGTCAGCCCCATCCTTCTGGCAAGACGCCCGGCATGCGTATCCACTACTATTCCCGGGATACCATAAAAATCACCCAGGATGAGGTTTGCTGTCTTCCTGCCCACCCCAGGCAATTTTAGCAGATCTTCCATATTCGAAGGTACGGTGGCACCATAGTCACTGATGATCATTCTGGCAGCATTTATTATGTTTTTAGCCTTGTTCCTAAAAAAGCCCGTGGACTTTACATCCTGCTCAAATTCAGATATATCAGCCGCTGCATATGCATATACATCGGGATACTTTACAAACAAGTCCCTTGTTACAATATTAACTCTCGCATCGGTACATTGGGCGGCAAGCTGGGTGGCAACCATCAGCTGGAAAGCGTCCTTGAACTCAAGCGAGCATACTGCATCGGGATAGGTCCTTTCCAGGATTTCTACGATTTGTGCTGCTCTCTTTTTTTTAGTCATTCCACATATTCCTTTTAGTTACGTCATGTGATTCTGCAGCTTTCTTCCCTCGCTTCTTCAGCAGGAAGGAAAGTATTTCTTTTTCCTTCGGCCAGATAGTACAGATCCATATATTTGGACGCAGGACGGCTCCATGAATTATCCTGCTTCAATGCGCGAAGCACCAGTTTGTCCCATGTTTCCGGGTCTTCCCTGTAAAGTCGCAGCGCTCGTTTGATTGCCTGCAGCATGTCATCTGCAGAGAAATTATTAAAAGAAAAGCCATTGCCCTTATCGCCGTCGAGATCAAAATCAAGGACGGTTTCGGCAAGCCCCCCCGTTGCCCTTACTATCGGAATCGTTCCATATCTGAGGCTTATAAGCTGCCCCAGGCCGCAGGGTTCAAAGCGAGATGGCATCAGGAACATATCACAGCCGGCATATATCCTTTGCGCAAGGGTACCATTGAAGCCGGTATATACGGCAACTTTTTCGGGATACTTGATTTCAAGCGCATGGAACCTGGTTTCATAGTACTCGTCACCGGCTCCCAGAAGAATGAACTGTATATCGTCTGCCAGCATTTCATCTGCCTTATCTAAAACAAGGTTGAGGCCCTTCTGGCCCGAAAGCCTCGAAACAAGACCGATGACAGGAACATCCCTTTCCGGCAGGTCCATCTCCCTCTGGAGGGCGGTCTTGTTTATTTCCTTATCCTTGTAGTTATCCACCCCGTACGTCTTGATCAGCCAGGGATCAATCATGGGATTGAATTCCTCATAGCTTATGCCGTTGGCAATGCCGAAAAGGTCGTGGGCTCTTCTGGACAGCAGCCCCTCCATCCTTTCACCGTATTGCTGGGTCTGGATTTCTTTCGCATACATTTCACTCACGGTGCTTATCATGTCAGCATATACAATGCCGCACTTCATGAAGCTGAACATTCCATAGAATTCGGTTTTGTCGGATGTATATACATCGTGGTCGAGATTCAGGAATTTTATGATATCGGGTGAAAAATTGCCCTGGTATTCAAGGTTGTGTATAGTGAAGACAGTAGATATATCCGAATATAAGGGCTGACCTCTGTAGACCTCATCCAGCAGCATGCATATGGGGCCGGAATGCCAGTCGTTGCAATGTATTATATCAGGCTGAAAGCTGATCTTCGGAAGCATTTCCAAAACTGCCTTGCAGAAAAAGAGGTACCTCTCCCCGTCATCAAAATGGCAGTATATGCTGTCCCTGTCATAATATTGGTAGCTGTCAATAAAATAGACCGGCAGACTGCCGGTTTTCTTTCCATCCTTATACTCGATCTCAGTCTCCCTTATGATGCAGGTTTCCTTCCTGTAATCCATGGCTACCGGGAAATCCATTGTATAGGTCATATTAGCCTTAATTGTTTTGTACCTGGGCATTACTATCCTGACATCGTTGCCCAAAGCAGCCAATGCCTTCGGAAGCGAGCCTGCAACGTCTGCAAGGCCTCCAGTCTTGGCAAATGGGGATACTTCAGCAGATACGAATAATATTTTGAGTTTTCTATCGGTCATCCTGTTTTCCTCCTAACCTCTTTACCTCCATACATACGCTGATCCTTAATTACATTTACCCGGCACAGCAGATGTCAAACGCTATGCGAGTACTTTGGCGATTATTCCGCAGGCCAGGTCTATCTCATCCTTTTTTATGATGAGTGGGGGTGTGAACCTTATTGTTTGCTGATGTGTTTCTTTGCAGAGTATACCCTCCTGCATGAGTTTTTCGCAAAATGGTCGTGCTGTGCCCGATTCCTTTTTGATCTCCACACCTATCATAAGACCTTTGCCTCTGATTTCAGCAACATGCGGGCTGTTCATGGCAGAGAGCCTCTCCATGAAATAGTCTCCCAGTTCAAGCGATTTCTGCGGTAGTTCCTCATCAACCAGGACATCTATGGCAGCAATGCCTACTGCAGCAGCCAGCGGGTTCCCGCCAAATGTGGAGCCGTGGTCACCGGGTTTGAATACGTCCATGATATGCCTGTCGGCAAGCATGGCTGATACGGGATAAACACCTCCGCCCAGTGCCTTTCCTAAAATTAGTATGTCCGGCTTTGCATTTTCATGCTCGAAAGTGAACATTTTACCTGTTCTGCCGAACCCGGACTGTATTTCGTCAAAAATCAGCAGGATATCATTATCACGGGTGATTTCAGCCACCTCAGAAAGATAACCGGCCGGCGGTACTATTACTCCGCCCTCACCCTGTATGGGCTCAACCATGAATGCAATTGTTTCCGGCGTTATTGCCTTCCTCAGGGCTTCGGCATCACCATAGGGTATTATCCTGAAGCCCGGTGTGTAAGGCCCGAATCCTTCTTTATATTGCTCTTCTGATGAAAAACTTATTATAGAAATGGTGCGTCCATGAAAATTATTCGCACAAACAATTATCTCTCCCCTGTCTTCGGGTATGTTTTTTCTTTTATGTGCCCATTTGCGCGCAGCCTTCAAGGCAGTTTCCACCGCTTCCGACCCGGTGTTCATGGGAAGGGCTTTTTCAAAGCCGGCAAGCTTGCAGAGCTTTTCAAGGAACTCGCCCATTATTGCATTATGAAATGCCCGTGAGGTTATGGTGACTTTCTGAGCCTGCTCCACAAGCGCACCGACGATCCTCGGATGCCTGTGCCCCTGGTTCAGTGCAGAATACGCAGAGAGCATGTCCATGTATTTTTTACCTTCGATATCGTAGACCCATATGCCTTCAGCCTTTTCTATGACTATGGGAAGGGGATGGTAATTGGCCGCGCCCCAGCCCTCCGCCTGATGTATATAGTTTTCAGTATTTCTCATTGGAGCCTCCATGTACTTTTTTATTTTCTGATCTTGATATTTTAAATTATTTTTGACAGATCAAATATGCTTTTTGTTACCTTATTTCTTATTTTAATTTATCTTCTCCTGCAGCTTCATTTTAGAACATATGAAATACGCACCAATTTAATTATATTCTACAAAGAGAGAGGTGACAACTTGAATTTTCCCAGTAAATCAGGATGTTCGCAAAAAAAAGTACCATCCTTTGGGATGATACTGGTTCAGACAAAAAATGTTCCGATATGTACTTTATCTTCTTATTTTTTTGGAAGTTGTCTTATCAAACTCCGTGTCTCTTATAACTGCCTTCGAAACCTGCTTGTAAACGGGAAGGGCATGAGATACCTTCCTGATATCCTTTAACACCTCTTCGGAAGTTTTTTCTTCACTGAGGAACACCTCTGCAACAAGCGAGCTTTCAGCCCCTTTTTCATCAATAAGCCCTCTTACAACAACCTCAGTTACATAGTCGATCCCCTGTATGTAACCCTCTATCTCTTCCGGGTAAATGTTCTTGCCGTTGTTCAGTACGATTATGTTCTTCTTTCTGCCTGTAATGACAAGCTGTTCCTTGTCATTGATATAACCATAATCACCTGTATAGAACCAACCGTCCTTTAGTACCTCCGCAGTTTTTTCAGGTTGCTTGTAATAGCCCAGCATTACAATGTCACCCTTTATACAAATTTCGCCGATGCCCTCTGCATTGGGACTGTCAACCCTCCAATCGACGCACTGAAGCTTTACCCCTGCGGTATGATAATCGTTAAACATATCATGGTTCGCACATACCAGAGGGGAACACTCCGTAATTCCGTAACCATTTATCAGGCTGATACCGATGTCGTTAAAAAACTTTCCAATCTCGGGACGGATCGGCGCACCGCCGCATACAATTTTCCTCAATCTGCCACCAAAGGCTTCATGTACGGATTTGAAAAATGTTTTTCTTAAATCGATTCCAATCTTTCTTAAACCGTTGCTTATTGAGATCAGTTTATTAAATGCATTTTCCTTCCCTGATTCTTTAACATTTTTGATTATTCGCGTATAGAACAGTTCTGCAAAAGCAGGGACAAGGTATATGTACGACGGCTTGTAAAGCTGAAGGTTTTTCAATACCGCATTCAAGCTGTCATTAATACAAATGGTGGAGTGGTGGTGAAGCGACACCAAAATACCGCTTACTGCCTCATAGGTGTGATGGTATGGTAAAACAGAAAGACAGGAGTCATATACAGTTGATACCTGCAACCCATAATATACACTGGATACAAGGTTATGCTCCGATAGCATTACACCCTTTGCTACGCCTGTTGTACCAGATGTATATACAAGCATTTTAAGCGCATCAGGCTCACTTTTTAATGACTCATATACTTTACCGTCGCAGCATTTACCATGTTCAAGGAATTTATCGAAGGACAGGAAATTCCCACTGTCCTCAGTACGGTCAAATCCTATGTAAAGCTTGACATTGGGAAGCTTGTCCGTATTGCTCATGAACAGCTCCTCATGCATTTTTGTATAGAATACGACACTACTTTCGCTTTCATTTAAAATATGGAATATATCCCTGGCAGGAAGTTCCTTGTCAACAGGAACATATACGCCTGCACTTTTTAGTGCTGTAAGATATGTCAAAACCCATTTGTAGCTGTTGCTGCCTATGCAAGCAATATGCTTGTCGGAAAATCCGATTTCAGTTAATGCAGAACCAAGCCACGTTACTTGCTGTACAAAGTCAGAATAGGTTACCTCAACAATTTCACCATTCTCTTTATACTTGAACGCAATTTTGCCACCTGCCTCTTTGACCGCAATATCAAGCATTTCCTTAATCGAATTAAATTTTGTAACCTCATAGTATGAAAAGTTCTGTTTCGGCATAGCTAATAAGTCCTTTCAATATAAACTGAATTATAACCATCAGTTTAATAATATTATTCTATTACTCCGATTTAAACAAGAATAAATTTGCCGGTCAGTTAAAACGGTTTTATTCCTTCAAGCCAGCCATGTGTCTCCCAATGCTTTCTATCTCGCTGGTTCCAGGTGTTCTTCCTCATCATACCCGTCATCATTTTAAAGAAGAATTTTCTGAATAAGGGATTACGCTGCTTGTCAATATTCTTAACCGATTTTGCTATATGCTTTGCCAGAACAGCAGTGTCCTTTTTAATCCCAGCCAGCTTCTTTTGAGAAACATCGCTCCATTTCATTGCAGCAACAGGGTTTTTATAAGAATATACCTTTTTAACTCCCCAGAAATTCAGGCTGTTTCTCATTGTTTTTGTTGTGTGGCCCAAACCAGCCCCTGCTGTAGTGGTTATAGTCAATGCGACTTTGTTGAACATCCTGGGATCGGGCCTGTGGCTCATCCACATAAAGCACAAATGATCCAGCAGGGTTTTTAACTGACCCGATACATCCATGGCATAGACTGGAGATGTCATTATAATGAGGTCTGCATCCACCATGGCATTTATGATTGGTGTAACGTTTGAAGCATGCGGGCAGGTCTGCTCACCGTTATAAAAGCAGGAAAAGCAGCCGTTGCAGAAATGGGGCATATCCCTGGGTAGAATGAACTCAGTCCTTTCTATTTCTTCATGTTTTGAAAGCTCCTGTGTCAAGGCATCCATACAGTGCCATGTGCTTCCATGCCTTAGACTTCCATTGATTACTGCGATTTTCATATATAATCATCCCTCTTATTTATTTGATTAGTTATGCATAATTTGTTTGATTATTTATGTATTATTTATTTGATTAGTTCCGTAGGTTTCGCTAAAGTGTTTGATGTGTCTTAAAAATAATTCCTTAGCTGCCTTCATGCTTTCCTCATTGTGGTCGTACTTATAGAAAATGAGGAAAATCGGCGAAAAGAATTCGAGTGCAAGTATGTCTGGGTCAGTCTTTATAAAGCAGCCCTCCTTGATCAGCTCTTCAAAAAGCTTTGCCTGGAAGGCTATGCTTTCATCGAAGGACAGATTCCTGAACAGATTTGAAATGGCTTCGTTGCGGTATTGTTCGATGGTCAGCATTTTACGCAGCTTGACGTTGATTTCATCAGTAAAATAGTAATCAAATATCATTGCTGCTATTCCTGCAAACTTCTCATTGGTCATATTCTTATACATATCGACCGTCCTGTTGTCCACCGAAAACTGCATATCTTCTCCTGTAAGCTGCATCTGATTGAAAAACAAGCTCCAGCGATTGGAATACTCGCTGACGATGGAATCAAAAATATCCTGCTTGTTTTTAAAGTGATTGTAGATAGAGCTCTCTTTTATACCTACCGCTTTCCCTATGTCTCTTATTGATACCGGATCGTATCCTTTGACGGAAAACTGGTTTAATGCTTCAATTAATATTCTTTCCTTTGTTGTCATTTTACCCTCCAGTAATCTTTTCGTAGTGGATTACACATCTATCGTATTGGCTTCCATCCTTTATCGTAGTGGATTACACCTTTATATGTAAAAAGCAATCCTGGACGCTTCAATAACCAAAACCTGAATCACAAATAGTGCTGAAATAATATGAAAGCATCCTCTTCTGAATTTCTGATTCCGCAGGAATATGCTTACAAATCCTGACAGGACTATCGCACCACCGGCTATTGAACAAATGTTGGATTGGGTACTTGTCATAGAAAACAGTGCATTCGCGGTGGCATACCCGTCACGCATCGCTGATAATCCACTGATTGCAATGCCCACTACAATGAACAGGATCATGAGCCTGCCCCATTTTTGATAACTGTCACGGTTTTTGATTGTCAGCACGATGAAAACCAGCATAAATACTACAAAGATAAAGGTCAACACAGAAAACAGATCTCCGAAATAAAGTTTTAACATAATTATTCCTCCAAACTAACAAGTGTTAGTTTAAATATAGCTAACACTCGTTAGTTTGTCAAGAGGTTATTAATTTTTGTGGTGAGTATATATTTGTGGTGTAGAATATATTTATTGATGCACTACTGAGTATATTTTACCCCGACAAAATATCACTATCGATATACATAAACTTCAGGAAGAATGATATAATTAAGATACCAAATTTAAGGAGTCTCAGATGGAAGACAAATTATTTGAGTTAATGACAAAAATGTATTCCGATATTACTGACAGGCTGGATTCAATAGATAATAAGCTCGATGAAAAATCAGACAAAAACGATATAGTCCGCATTGAAGATAAATTGTATGCATTGACATTGAGGCGCTGTATAACGTTGCAGTGCCTCAAAAAATATCACTGTGGATACTGAATCATGGGCTTTGATAGAGAAACGGGGACATTTAACAATGTCTGCCCATAATACTATAGAATTGAGGGTAAAAATATGAATACTGAAATCAAGAATGACGCCGGGAAAAATCTGAAAGTATACATAAGCGTCGATATGGAAGGCTTGTCCGGGATTGCAACCTGGGGGGAGACAACGGCTACCAAGCCTGAGTACCAGGCTTTCAGGAGTGAAATGACCCGGGAAGTGACGGCCGCATGTCAAGGTATTGATGCAGCGATACTCTCAAGCGAAATATGGGTCAAGGATGCTCATGATACTGGCATGAATCTGGACCCATCAGACCTGCCCGACAATACCAGACTGATTCGCGGCTTTAACGGTCATCCCTACTGCATGATGCAGGAGATTGATGAAACCTTCGCCGCTACTGTGATGATTGGGTATCACACCCATGCAGGCTCGGAAGGCAGTCCCCTTGCGCATACGCTTAACCCTGATCTTGCCATTATAAAAATAAACGGTGTTGTAGCCAGCGAATTCCTCATCAATGCATATACCGCTTCGCTTGTTGGAGTCCCAGTCGCCTTTGTCAGCGGAGATGAATCACTATGCAAACATGTAAACAGCATCAATCCCAACATCCGCACAGTAGCACTCAACCGCGGCGCTGGTGAATCGGTGACTACTCTGATGCATCCCAGGGAAGCCTGTACCGCCATCAAAGCCGGTGTGGAAGAAAGCCTGAGAGGCGATCTGTCCAAATGCATGCTTCCGCTTCCGGACAGCTTTGAAGTGGAAATGACCTTCACCAAACATATAAAGGCTTACAAGGCTTCCTTCTACCCCGGAATGGAGAAGATCTCACCTGTAAGCCTCATATTCAGGACTAAAGGTTATTATGACGTATTGAGGATGTTCAATTTCGTGCTAGCCTGGCAATAGGCGTATGCATTACAGGAAATACCCGACGCCTGCCTCGAACAGCTTCTGATCCTTCTCACCCGGTACGTTGATGACGACATTGCTGCCTATCCTCTCGGAGTGTCCCATTTTTCCGAGGACTCTTCCATCAGGGCTTGTTATCCCTTCTATTGCGGCCATCGAACCATTGGGATTGTACCTTATATCCCTTGCAACGTTGCCATTGAGATCAACATACTGGGTCGCTATCTGGCCTTTTGCCGCAAGGCTGCGGATTTCATCCTCACGGGCTACGAACCTGCCTTCACCATGGGATACCGCTATCGTATGGATATCTCCTGTATTGACATTACTGAACCAGGGTGACAGATTTGATGAAATCCTTGTATTGACCATGCAGGATACATGTCTGCCGATCGAGTTGTAGGTCAGTGTCGGGCTGTCGTCCTTCATATCCCTTATTTCTCCGTAAGGAACCAGCCCAAGCTTGATGAGTGCCTGGAACCCGTTGCAAATGCCCAGCATAAGCCCATCCCTGTTCTTCAGCAGGTCCATCACGGCTTCGCTTATATACGGATTCCTGAAGGCAGTAGCTATAAATTTGCCTGATCCCTCCGGCTCGTCGCCTGCGCTGAAGCCTCCAGGAATGATAATTATCTGGCTGTTTTGTATCTTTTCCATCATTATGCGGATGCTCTCTCCGATGTCATTGGGCGTGAGATTCCTGAGAACCAGCACATCAGCTTGTCCCCCGGCTTTTTCGAAGGCTTTGGCCGTATCGTACTCGCAGTTGGTCCCGGGGAACACGGGAATGAATATCCGTGGGCGGGCGGTTTTTACACTCCTCTCTGCACGGGGGGAGCTCTGTATATTACCCGACGACTTACCTTGCACGTTACCCTTCACATTAGTGGAATCTTTGCTGAAGCTAAAGCTTTCCATACTCTTAATATCTGAATCATCATCACCGGCCTTTGTAGGAAATATACCTTCAAGTGGTTTCTGCCAGCTTGTCAGCATTTCATCAAGTCCTATGCTGCGGCCATTTACCTTGATTTCCTTTTCATCGGTCGTAATGCCGAGTTCCGTCCAATCAACACCCTGTAAAAGATCTTCCGGGCGGCTGTTTTCGTCCAGTTCAAGAATCAGGGATCCGTAACATGGAGTAAATAGCATGAATGGATCATTCCAATTTGTAAATTCAAAGCCCAGCATATTTCCGAAGCACATTTTGCTCAGTACGGCTGCCATACCGCCGTGCCTGACAGAGGATGCCGATAATATCCTGCCTTCGGAAGCCAGTTTGTGAACCATTTTATATGTTTTTCCAAGCTCAGCAAAATCCTGCACCTGGTTCTCATCCATAGTTGATTTCAGAAAAACCACCCTGCTGCCTGCCTTCTTGAATTCGGATGAGACCACTTTCCCGGCATTGGAAGGACAAACCGCGAAAGCCACCAGTGTCGGTGGAACATTTAAATCCATGAAGGTACCGGACATGCTGTCCTTGCCTCCTATTGCCGGTATACCAAAACCATGCTGTGCCATATAGGCCCCCAGCAGTGCACTAAGGGGCTTGCCCCATTTCTCGGGATCCCTGCCCAGTTTTTCAAAGTATTCCTGAAAGGAGAGTCTTACCTTTGTGTAATCACCGCCCATGGCAGTTATCCTGGCCACAGCCTCCACCACCGCAGTTACAGCGCCATGGAATGGGCTCCATCTGGAAACTGCAGGATCATATCCGAATGTCATCAGTGTGCATGTGTCGGTATCGCCCTCAAGAACCGGTAGTTTTGCTGCCATTCCCTCTGCCGGGCTGAGCTGGTATCTTCCACCGAAGGGCATGAGTACCGATCCGGCGCCTATTGTGCTGTCGAATCTTTCCACCAGTCCCTTCTGGCTGCAAACATTCAGGTCGCTAAGGTTCGACAACCATATTTCCTTAATCCTGTCAGGGTTCCAGCGTACTTTTTCGGGTGTTTCAGAAGTGTATTTATCTTTTGAAGGCTCGGTAACCCTTGCATTTGCTGTTTGCTTCACCCCATTGGTGTCCAGGAATTCGCGGCTGATATCGACTATCACCGTATCCCTCCAGCTCATCCTCAGGCGCGCTTCTTCCGTAACTTCAGCAACTACTGATGCCTCCAGGTTTTCCTCCCCGGCAAGTTCTATAAAGGCCTGCGCATCTGCTGCCGATACAACAACCGCCATCCTCTCCTGGGATTCGGAGATGGCCAGCTCAGTTCCATCAAGTCCTTCATATTTTTTAGGTACAGCGTCAAGATTGATTTTCAGTCCGTCTGCCAATTCTCCTATGGCAACGGATACTCCACCGGCACCAAAGTCGTTGCATTTCTTTATCATCCTGCTGACTGCAGGATTTCTGAACAGCCTCTGTATCTTCCTCTCTGTAGGTGGGTTACCCTTCTGCACCTCTGCCCCGCAGGTAAGCAATGATTCCTCGGTATGCTCCTTTGAAGAGCCAGTCGCCCCTCCGCAGCCATCCCTTCCCGTCCTGCCGCCGAGGAGGATTATAATATCCCCGGTCTTGGGCTTTTCCCTCACTACATCCCTCTTTGGCACAGCACCGATGACCGCTCCTATTTCCATCCTTTTCGCCACAAATCCATCATCATATATTTCCGTGACCTGGCCGGTGGACAGCCCTATCTGGTTGCCATACGAGCTGTAACCTGTTGCAGCTCCGGTAGTTATTTTCCTCTGGGGCAGCTTGCCCGGTATGGTGCCGGCAACCGGTGTCCTGGGATCGCCGCTGCCTGTCACCCTCATTGCCTGATATACATAAGAACGGCCAGACAGAGGATCCCTTATCGCTCCGCCGAGACAAGTCGCAGCGCCGCCAAAGGGCTCAATTTCGGTAGGATGGTTGTGGGTCTCGTTCTTGAACATCACCAGCCAATCCTCTGAGACGCCGTTGACCTTTGCATTGACAACGATACTGCAGGCATTGATCTCATCCGATATGTCCAGATCCTGGACCATACCTTTTTTCTTAAGCTCCTTAGCGCCAATAGTCGCAAGGTCCATCAGGCTGACATCCTTTTCCTCTTCCCTGTCACCATGTACGAATTTTCTCGACTGTATATATTCATCAAAGGCTTTTTTAATTACATTGCTGAATTGGCCCTCATCAAATTCCACATTTTCTATGGATGTGAGGAAGGTGGTATGACGGCAGTGATCGGACCAATAGGTATCGATGAGCCTTATCTCTGTGATTGTGGGGTCACGTTTCTCAACATCCTTGAAATAATCCCTGCAGAAAGCAAGATCCGCCACTGACATGGCTAGACCCATATATGACCACAAAGCCTTTATGCCTTCTTCATCCAGTCCTGTAAAGCCCTCAATCGTTTTGACCTGTTCGGGTTGGGTTACCTCGACCTCAAGGGTTTCAGGTATTTCCAGCGACGCTTCATGACTCTCAACAGGATTAATACAATAATCTTTTATTTTAAGGTAGTCTTCTTCGGAAATGTTTCCTTTTAGTGCAATGAGCTTTGCTGCCTTGCATTGGGGACGGTCGCTGAGGGTGAGCATCTGGATGCACTGCGAGGCTGAATCGGCACGCTGGTCGTATTGTCCGGGTAGATACTCCACTGCAAAAAATTTTTCTCCCGGGTCCATTGGCGGCAGTCCCTCATATGTCAAGTCAACAGGTGGTTCGGAAAAGATGGTGTTCCGTGACTTGGCAAACTCGGCGTCCGATATTCCCGAAACGTCATATCTGTGTATGATCCTGAGGCCTTCAAGCCCCTTGATCCCAAGGTTGTTCTTCAGATCCCGGTACATCCCGTGGGCTTCAACATCAAAGCCTTTTTTCTTCTCAACATACAGCCTTCTGACTCTAGTATCCATTTTCCATACCTCTCCCGAACCATATATTTAACATAGCTTTATGCTACCCGATTTACTTCTTTCCACTCTAATTATACTATGCTATAATATATTAGTAAAATTAATATTACTTATGTTATATATTAATTAAACTTATGTTTTAGTTAAGCTTTGATTAGATAATAACTCAACTTTCCCATATTATTGGTTGGGTAGTGTTTCAAGGCAACGCTTAAGACCTATAATTAATTTGATGGCAGCAGGGGCGGGCAGGTGTAAGGCTGAATGCGGAGGAACAGTTACAGGCTGTGGAGGAACCTATGGATATAAACTTTGAATTGTACAAGATCTTTTATCACACCGCCAATTCGGGAAGCTTTTCCGAAGCAGCAAGGCAACTTTATATTTCCCAATCCGCCGTCAGCCAGTCAATCGCAGGTCTTGAACAGAAAATTGGCAGCCGTCTGTTCATACGCAAATCAAGAAAGGTGACTTTGACCGATGAAGGCGAGATTTTGTTCAGGCATGTTGAACAGGCCTTCAACTTCATCAAGGCTGCTGAGGGAAAGCTCTCAGAGATGCAAACCCTTGGTTCAGGAGAAATCAGGATAGGAGTCGGCGATACCAATTGCCGGTATTTCCTGACTACCTTCCTCGAACATTTCATCAAGCTCCATCCCAAAATCAAATTCAAATTTGTTAACAGGACCTCGCCGCAGATAATGGATATCCTCATGAACGGTCAGGTGGACATCGGAATAGTGACACTTCCTGCCGGTGCATTAACCAGGGAATCCTCAGATTCCGAGGAATTCGCAAATTCCAGGGAATCCTCAGATTCCGAGGAATTCGCAAATTCCAGGGAATCCGCGGATTCCGGGGATTCCAGGTATCCCATTCATACCAGGAATGCAAATATTGCAATGGGTACCATGGATATCGTCGGTTTCAGAGAGGTGAGGGATATTTTCGTCGCCTCTTCAAGGTATTCGGAATTAAAGGGCCGCAGGATCAAACTTTCCGAGTTGGCCTCCCAACCTCTTCTGCTTTTGCAGAAGGACAGCTCAACAAGAAGGAATCTGGATAGTTTTTTTCTCAATTCAGGCCTGGAGGTTATCCCCGAAATTGAGCTGGAAAGCATGGAGCTGCTTGTAGAATTTGCACGGATAGGTCTCGGGGTGGCACATGTCCTTTATGAAAGTGCCGAAAACCTTATCAAATCGGGCGAATTGTTCGAAATAGAAACGGTAGAGAAAATGCCCATCCGAAAGCTGGGCATAGCAACCGTGAAAAACGTTCCACTTTCCCATGCATCCTACGAATTTTTCTGTACATTGTGTCAATAAACATTACTTTTTTTTACGCAAAAAAATTATTTGGAATACGAAAATCCCACTATATTCATTTTACTCACTCACTGTGATAATATAAGGAGATTAGTTATCGTATAGAAAGAAAGGTGATATTCATGCCCGATCAGGTCAGGCAAATTGCATCCAGATTGAAGGATTTGCGTGAAATAGCAGGAGTTACTGTAGAAACACTTGCAAAAGAACTCGGTGTAAGCGTGGAAGAATATATAAAATACGAAAGCGGTGAAGTGGATATCCCAATCGGCTTCCTCTATGAGGCTGCCACAAGGTTCAACGTTGAGCTCACGGCCATATTGACCGGTGAGGATCCAAGACTTCGCAGATACTGTCTTGTCAGGAAAGGCAAGGGTGTGAATGTCGACAGAAGGAATCCTTACAAATATCAGAGCCTGGCGTACAATTACATCCAAAAAAAATCGGAACCCTTCCTGGTTGAAGTCACACCTGATATTGTCGAAACCCCTGTACATTTGAGCAGCCATCCCGGCCAGGAATTCAATTTTGTGATTGAAGGCACCCTGATGATTTATATTGACGGGCACCAGCTGACGCTGAATGAAGGAGATTCTCTCTATTTTGATTCCGGCCTCAGCCATGGTATGAAAGCTCTTGGCGGCAAGTCGGCAAAATTCCTGGCAATCATTTTTTAAGATAATTCCTAAATTTAACGAACTGAGGTAGGTTTTATGTTGAATAGTTTTGTATCCAAACTGGATTTTAATTCATATGAAGATTTTTATAACAATTTCACTATCAATGTGCCTGAAAACTTCAACTTCTCATTTGACGTAGTTGACAGAATGGCTGCAGAGAAGCCTGACAAGCTGGCCATGGTATGGTGTGACGACAACGGAGGAGAAGAGTATTTCACCTTCGCACAGATAAAGCACTACAGCGACAAGGCTGCCAACTTCTTCAAGTCAAAAGGGATAAAAAAAGGCGATCCGGTCATGTTGATACTCAAGAGACGCTATGAATTCTGGTTCTGCCATCTTGCACTTCACAAGCTCGGTGCCATAAGCATCCCGGCCACCCACCTGCTCACAAAGAAGGATATCGTATACAGGTGCAATGCTGCTGATATCAAGATGATTGTATCTGTCGCAGATGCAGAGGTCATACAGCATGTAAACGAGGCACAGCCCGAATCCCCGTCCCTGAAGCTGAAGGCGATAGTAGCTGGCGATGCTGATGGCTGGATCGATTTCGGCGCGGAGCTGGCAGCATCACCCTCAGACTACGTGAGGCCTACAGGTGCGGAAGCAACAACAAACAATGATATAATGCTGTTGTACTTCACTTCCGGAACAACCGGAATGCCCAAAATGGTGCAGCATAATTTCACATATCCCCTCGGCCACATTCTTACAGCAAAGTTCTGGCAGAATGTACAGGACGGCGGTCTCCACCTCACCGTATCCGATACTGGCTGGGCAAAATCAATGTGGGGAAAACTCTATGGACAATGGCTATGCGGATCTGCTATTTTTGTATATGATTTTGAAAAATTCACTCCAAAGCTGCTTTTGGACAATATAGTAAAATACAAGGTCACCACCTTTTGTGCACCTCCCACAATGTACAGGTTCTTTATTAAGGAAGACCTGTCCAAATTCGACCTGCGCAACCTGACGTACTGCGCAATCGCCGGTGAGCCCCTCAATCCCGAGGTATACCACCAGTTCCTTAAAGCGACAGGCATGAAGCTTATGGAAGGATACGGGCAAACCGAGTTGACAGTCACAATGGCCAATTACCCCTGGGTTGAGCCAAAACCCGGTTCAATGGGTAAACCTTCACCCGGTTATGATATAGACCTTATTGATGATAACGGCGAATCATGTGAAGTCGGCGTAGAAGGACAGATAGTAGTCAAAACGGATAAAAGACAGCCCTTTGGCATGTTTGAAGGCTACTACCGCGATAACGACCTTACAGAACGGGTCTGGCATGATGACACTTACTACACCGGAGACATGGCATGGCGTGATGAAGACGGATACTACTGGTTTATCGGAAGGGCTGATGACCTTATAAAAAGCTCCGGCTACAGGATTGGCCCCTTTGAAGTGGAAAGCGCACTACTGGAGCACCCGGCCGTACTTGAATGTGCCATAACCGCAGTCCCTGATCCCGACAGAGGCCAGATTGTAAAGGCTACAGTCGTGCTGGCCAAAAATTATACTGCCAGCGATAATCTTGTAAAAGAGCTTCAAGAGCATGTCAAGAAGGTCACCGCTCCTTACAAGTACCCAAGGGTCATCGAATTCGTGCCCGAGCTCCCCAAGACCATCAGCGGAAAAATCAGAAGGGTGCAGATCCGCGAGCACGACGAGGAAGTTAAATAAAGCGGTTTGCATTGCAGATCTTCCGCTCAGCAAATCCATTAAAAAATGCCAACACAAAACCCCGGCGAAGGAAAGATTTCTCATCTCTCCCTCACCGGGGTTTAATTTATGTCCATCGCGACCGATTCACAACGCAGTTATGCGCCGCTTATAACGCTTTCGCTTCTATATCCGCCAGGCGCTCCAACAGTATGTTGCTTCTTTCTATGAAGTCTGTCATGGCATTGGGCTCAAGCTGCTTGTGGCTCATCATGGCAAGATCGTATATATGCTTGCATATCATGTTGACATCATCCTGCTTGCCAGCATCATCCTTAAGCTTGACGAGCGTCTTGATTAATCGGTTGCTGCGGTTAAGCACAAGGGTCTGTTCCTGGGCGAACATATCGCCGATATTCAAGTCCATCCCACCGTACATCCTGCTCATCTCCTGCATTCTGCGTGAATACTCGGACAGCAGGATGATTCCGGACACATTTGCAGATTTCAGCGCTTCTGCCTTAACCTTCAGCTTATCATTGGCCAGGGCTCCTTTAAAGAGCTTTTCAAGTTCTTCCTGTATGGTCTTGTCCTCATTCTCCGGTGATGCGGATTCCTTCATGCTTTCCGAAATGTCCGCATCTACCCTGCTGAAGGTCACTCCATTCTCCTTCATTTCAAGGAACTGCATAAAGTGGTTATCTATCATCGAAGACAGAATCACTGCCTCCATGCCATGATCTTTAAACATCTTTATATACTGTGCCTGCTGCTTTTCGTCGCTTACATAGAACACTTTGTTTTCGTGCTTTTCCTTGTTCCGTTCAAGATAATCCTTGAGGGTCGTAAAGCTTCCGTCTGTTGTTTTGTAAATGATGATATCCTTTACCTTGTCAAAGAATTTTGATTCGCGGATGCAGCCATATTTAACGAATGGATTAATATCGTTCCAGTACTTGTTGTAATTTTCCCTGTCGTTTTCAAACATTGACGTCAGCTTGTCCGCCACTTTTTTCGTTATATGTGTGGAAATCTTGCTAACATACGCGTCATTCTGCAGAAAGCTTCTTGATACGTTCAGCGGCAGATCGGGACAGTCGATGACGCCCTTCAGCAGCATGAGGAATTCAGGTATGACTTCCTTTATGTTATCTGCAACGAATACCTGGTTGTAATAGAGCTTTATCTGGCCTTCCATTGTCTCGAATTCGTGTTTCAGTTTGGGGAAATAGAGTATACCCTTAAGGTTGAAGGGATAATCCATATTCAGGTGGATCCAGAAAAGCGGCTCGTTGAAATCATTGAACACCTTCCTGTAAAATGCTTTGTATTCATCCTCTGTACAGTCCTTGGGATTCTTGAGCCAGAGTGGATGGGTGTCGTTGATCGGGAGGTCCTTCTTTTCATCCTCGGACGGCTCATCCTCATCATATGCCTTGTCTTCGTCTTCGGCTCCGGATTCCGAACCTTTTCCCTTTTCTTTTTCCTTTGCTTTTTCCGTTTCTTTCGCTTCATCTTCGGCCTTTTTATCAGCATCCTCCAGGAAAATTTCATATGGCAGGAATGAACAGTACTTCTGCAGGATGCCTTTCGTAGTACCATACTCAAGGAACTCCATGCTGTCCTCCATAAGGTGGAGGGTCACTGTGGTTCCCCTTTCTGTTCTTGAGGAATCCTCCATTATATATTCCATACCGCCTTCACTTATCCATTTTACTGCCGTTGCACCTTCCTGGCTGGATAGTGTGTCTATGGTAACCTTCTCTGCAACCATGAAAGCAGAATAAAATCCAAGGCCGAAATGCCCTATTATCTGGTCCCCTTCATCCGTCTTGTCCTTGTATTTCTCAAGAAAATCCACTGCACCCGAAAAGGCAATCTGGTTGATATACTTTTTCACTTCTTCAGCGGTCATGCCGATACCGTTGTCAATGACCTGTATGTTCTTTTCACTCTTGTTGATGACCACCCTGATGTTGTAAGGTTTATCATCGGCTTTTGCCTCACCCATAGAAACCAGTTTTCTGAATTTGCTTATGGCGTCATTGGAGTTTGAGACAAGCTCCCTGATAAATATGTCCTTCTCCGAATATAACCATTTCTTTATAATCGGCAGGAAATTTTCTGCATGAATTGATATGTTTCCGTTTTCATAAGCCATTTTACATTCCTCCTGTAACTGTTTTATGCATTTAATAAGCAAGTGTTTGTTTCCAATATTTATATTACATCTGTCCCATTTTTCTTGTCAAGAGAAAATTAGCACTCACCGTGCCAGAGTGCTAACATTTTTTTAATAATAGTGCTTTCGCAACGAAGTTCATTAATGCCTGGCTTTGCAATCCGGACAAATTCCATACAGTTCAAGCCTGTGTCCTGTTATATCAAAGCTTGTCTTTTGGACAACACTTTTCTCAATTTCAGCCAGTGGGCAGCCCTCTATCGGAACCATCCTGCTGCAGCCGGTACACACCAGATGATGTCGGTGATCATTCTTCCTCAACTGGTATCTGGCCATACCGTCATTCATAACAGCCTTTTCAACAAGTCCCTTCCCTACCATAATTTCCAGCGTTCTGTATACAGTAGAAAGATCCGCATGTACCAGCCCATCACAGACCAGCTGGAATATCTCAGCGGCAGTGATTGGCCGGTCAGCGCTGATCAGCGCAGAAGCAACGGCCAGTCTCGGTTTGGTGTTCTTTAAACCGGTCCCGGCCAGGAGATCATTGACACAACTGTCCCCTTTGCCATCCATCATTACCACCATCCCTTCACGAGTTATCTCTGATATATTTCCTGATAATGTCGTCATATTGCCTTGCTACGGCAGCAATCGCCTGATTGTCCGGAGAACCGTATTCGACGCCGTCGATACTTGAAACAGGCAGTACCTTTATTGAAGTCCCTGAAAGAAACAAACCGTCTATTGAGCAGAGATCGTCAACCGAAATAAACGACTCATCAATGGTAAATCCAGCCAGCCTGCAGGCTTCCATGACATATTTCCTGGTCACGCCTAATAAGACATGGCTACCAGGTGCCGTAAACAACCTGTCACCTTTCACGAAGAAAACGTTCGACTTGCTCCCCTCTGTTATATTTCCATCTCCATTAACAAGGAGAACCTCGAAAAACCCACCCTCAACCATCCTTTTTCCGACTGCTTCCCTGTATGAATAGTTCAAAATTTTTGCATTGGGGTTGTTTCTTTCCAGCATCAGCAAACCTGTCCGGACACCGGCTTTTACGACATCTTCAGAAGGATAAACGCTTTTGCTTATATAATACCAGGGCTCAGGCTTTCCATCATTAACATTGATAGATATTTTCACGTTGCAGATTCCTTTACCTTCTGCAGTCAGCAACTTTGAAATCCCTGTTCTCACATCGCTTTCCGGAATTGCAGGGTCTATACCCTGAGATTTCAAAGAAGAAGACATCCGTGTATAATGATCTTCGAAAAATAGCGGTACACCATCAATTATCCTTATGACTTCATAGACCGAGCTGTTTGCAGGAGCGACAGCTGCTACAGCTTCAGCATCCGTCTCCCTTAGTGTTTTCCCATATACCGCGAACCTTCCTGCACTATCTTCCATTTTACCAATCATTCAATCATTACCTCACTCTGTATTATCATTTTGTCGACAATTTACTTAAACGCCGCTCTTTGGTTTCACAGCCAGGGAGATCATGAATATCACCGCTGCAACCAGAATTATTGAAGCTCCCGAAGCCGTGTCCCAGTAAAATGAGAGTATCAGCCCAGTTATACCCGAGAAAAGCGCAATCACTACAGAATATATATGGTAGAGTCGCACATTCCTGCATATGTTCCTTGCTGCGGCTGCAGGTATGACTAGCAGCGAGTTTATTATAAGAAGGCCCACCCAACGGATGGAAACCGCCACAACGACTGCGATTACCGAAGTGAAAATTATTTCAACAAATAGCGTGTTGATTCCCCTGCTCCTCGCTAATGTGCTGTTCACGCTGGATACCAGCAGCTTGTTGAAAATGAAGAACCATAGTACCAGGATAACAATTAGCAGGATAAAAAGCAGCAATATTTCGTCAGATGTTATTCCCAGCAGATCTCCAACAAGGTACCCGGTATACTTTGAGAAGCCTCCACCTCTTGATAGAATGACGATACCCACTGCTACCGCTGTAGATGAAAACACGCCGATAATTGTATCAGTCGAGCCTTTGTTGACGTTTTTGACCAGGACTATGGCTAGTGAGAAAAGTAATGAAAAGGCTATCATTGACCATATTGGGTTCTCCAACCCCAGAATGACTCCCAGTGCTATGCCCGTCAGGGCTGAATGTCCAAGTGAATCGGAAAAAAAGGCCAACCTGTTGCTTACAGTCATTGTGCCAAGGATCCCGAATATCGGGGTTATAAGGATAACCGCCAGCAGCGCGTTCGCCATGAATTTGTATCCAGTCCAATCAAAAGGAAACATCTGTACTATTGAATACCATAAATCCATCACAGGTCATCCCCTCCTGAGCCGTATTCCCCGCAGACAGATGCTCCAAAGAGCTCTGCCGCCTGTTTACTTGAAAATACATCCTGCGGCTTCCCGGCGTAAAGCACCGTCCTGTCCAGCAGCACTACCCTGTCGGCATATCTGGATACCAGATCAAAATCATGTGATATGAGTATTATTGAAAGATCAAATTTCTTCCTGAGTTCTGAAACAGAATTATAGAAAAGCTCCATTCCCTTACGGTCCACTCCGCTGAAAGGCTCATCCAACAACAGGATATCAGGCATAGGATCAAGGGCAAGAGCAAGCATCACCCGCTGCAGTTCGCCACCAGAAAGCTCCCCAAGCCTTCTGTCAATAATATGATCGGCATTGACCCTTTGAAGGCTTTCCTTTATCACGGTACGGGTTTTACTTTTTCTTCTTAACCAGACTGGAGGATTAGCCCCGCAGGCAATCATAAAATCCAGTACGCTCACAGGCATGCCTGTGTCAAAATCAAGCTGCTGGGGCACATATCCTATAACGGGGTTCTCCCCGCCGCCCTTTGAACAGCTATGAAACTTCATGGTGCCTGTATGCCTTACCTCTCCGAGTATTGACTTGAGAAGTGTACTTTTGCCTGCACCATTGGGCCCGATTATGGCCGTCAGCTCGCCGCAGTGGATATGAAGGTTGACATTTTCAAGTATCACACTGCTGCCGTATGTAACTCCGAAATTCTCGATCCTTGTGCAGCAAGCCCCGCATCTGCCGTTTTCCGCATTGCATGAAAGGTGTTTTCCATCTGTCAATTCGCTAATGCCTCCTTCAAAACCAACATGTTGGCCTCCATTTTTCTGATGTAGGCATCAAAATCTCCATCTGCCTCTCCGGTTACAATGGGGTCAAGTGAATATATCTTCGCCCCTGTCTCCCTGGCTACGGTATCTGCTATGTCATGCTGATACTGGGGTTCGGTGAAAAGGGCTCTGATTCCTTCGTCTTTAACAATATCAACTGTTCTCGCCAGCTGCCCTGCGTCAGGGCCATTACCCTCCTCCTGGACAAGTACAGCCTTTATATTCAGATCAAATTCTTTTGCAAAGTACGGGAAAGCTTCATGAAAGGTGACGATATCCCTGTTTCCCAGGCCATCCAGCTCGCTGTGCATTTTATTTCTGAGAGCCTCAAGCTTCCTGACATACTCCTCCGCATTCAAACTGTATTTTTCCGCATTGTCAGGATCAAGCGCAGCAAGCTTGACGGCTATATTTTGTGTCTGTTCGATGGCGCCTGTGACACTGACCCACACATGGGGATTATCTTCGCCGCTTGCTTCATCCTTGAGCAGCTCCATGCCTTCACTTGCATCAACAATGTCCAGATCGGGCATCTGGCTTGTGACCTTTTCGAGAAATGCTTCCATCCCGGCCCCGTTGATTATGAAAATATCCCCGTCCTCAAGCTTCTTCATGTCTCCTGTTTTAAGGCTGTAGTCATGAAGGCAGCCTGTCTGGGGTTCTGTCATATTTGTTACGGTAACATCCTGAATATCCCTGGTGATGTTTATAGTCGTAAGATAGACCGGATAAAATGAAGTGATTATCTGAATATCTGAATCTTTCACGTCTGCACTACCCGATGCAGTTCCGGAATTATCAGAGCATCCTGAAGCAAACACTGAACTAATTATGATGAGTAAACAACAGTAAAGTATTCTAGTTGCTCTAGACATATACGCCTCCCGATAATTGCAATTCATTTGCATTTACATATATTATTATATCCAATTTGTAAAAATAAAACAACCTCGGAATTTAAATCCCAAGGTTGTTTGGCAAACCCGCAGGTGGTGACGGTTCTGGTGCTGTTCGAGAACCGTCAAAACAGCACCAGAACCGTCACCACTCTAGTTTTCCCAATTGAGAGACCTTTGTATAGCTTTTTTCCATCCAGCATAGAGGTTTTCAACTTTTTCCTTATCCATTGAAGGCAGATAAATGCTGGCTGCACGCCATTTCTCGGCGATTTCACTCATTCCGGACCAAACCGATGTGTATAAGCCCGCCATATATGCAGCCCCCAGGGCAGTGGTATCAGCCAGTTCGGGTCTGTATACCCTGACACCTAGAATATCGGCCTGGAATTGCATCAGCATGTTACTGACACTGGCACCCCCATCTACTTTTAAAGAGCTTATGCTGCAAATGGCATCCTCCTGCATACAGCGAATCACGTCCCTGGTCTGATATGCGATGGCTTCCAGCGCAGCTCTTGCCAGATGGGCCTTTGTTGCTCCTCTGGTAAGGCCGAATATTGCACCTCTGGCGTACATATCCCAGTATGGAGTGCCCAGTCCTGTGAATGCCGGTACAAAATATACACCATTGGTGTCGGGTACTGTCTCTGCCAGAGTATTGCATTCTGCAGCTGAACCGATAAGTCCCAATTCGTCCCTCAGCCACTGAATCACTGCTCCTCCAGTGAAGATGCTCCCTTCAAGTGCATAATTCACTTTTCCGTCTATTCCCCAGGCGATGGTGGTAAGCAGCCTGTTGTTTGACAGCACCATATCCTCCCCGGTATTCATGAGCATAAAGCAGCCGGTGCCATAGGTGTTCTTTATATCTCCCCTGTTGAAGCAGGCATGTCCGAAAAGTGCTGATTGCTGATCCCCCATGACTGCAGTTATGGGAACCTCGCTGCCCAGTATCGAGTTGTCGGTATATCCGAAAAGATTACTTGAAGGCTTTACCTCGGGCAGGATATTTTCCGGTATGTCAAGCATCTCAAGAAGCTCTGCGTCCCAGCTTAGTCTTCGTATATCAAACAGCATCGTCCTTGATGCATTGGAGTAATCAGTAGCATGTACCTTTCCGCCTGTAAGATTCCAGATCAGCCAGGTGTCTACCGTTCCTGCAAGGATATTACCTCTGGCGGCTTCTTCTCTTACACCGGGCACATTGTCCAGTATCCATTTTATTTTAGTTCCCGAGAAGTAAGCGTCAGCTATCAACCCGGTCTTTTCCCTGATGACAGGTTCCTTTTGATTCCTTATCAATTCGTCACAAATATCCGCCGTCCTTCTGCACTGCCAGCAGATTGCATTGTAAACAGGTCTGCCGCTCATCCTGTCCCATAGGACAACAGTCTCGCGCTGATTTGTTATACCTATGGCAGATATTTCCCCATATGATATTTCCGCATTCTCAATAGCGGTTTTCAGGACCTCAAGTTGCGAATAATATATTTCATGGGGATCGTGTTCGACCCATCCGGGTCTGGGATATATTTGTCTGAGGGGTTTTGACGCCCAACCCGCTACATTGGCGTTGCCGTCGAAAACAATTGCCCTTGAGCTGGTAGTTCCCTGATCAAGAGCCACAACATACTTTTTGTCCATAACAATTCCTCCGCACAATTAACCGGTTTACACCCGGCCCGGCATGATACCCTCTATCCATTTGAGTATGAAGTCAACCACCTCGGGATATATGGCTTCGTTGTGTATTTCGTGATAAAGACCTTCCCATTGCCGGAAAGTGCAATGCTGCCCGGCTGATGAAGCAAATTGGGCACTTGCCGCAGGTGATGTGATGCCATCCGCTCCACCATGCATGATAAGGCATGGAATTGGCATGGCTGCGGCGTTGTCCAAAGCCCATAGTCCGGCTTTGTATACACCTGTAAACATTCGTGGCGTTATTTTATGATGTACAAGCTCATCACTGGCATATTTTGTTGCTATATCTGCAACATGGCTCAGTTGGTTGGCATCTACATTGTTATCCATTTGCATTGATGGGTTAAAAACGTTCATAATATTCGCGAAGAGCCTGACCGTTCCATTTGGCGGAGATACCAGCCTAAGCCATGGACCGGTGGCAATCAGGCCAGTGAGTACTGGCTTTTTATCGGGTTTTGAGGCCTCCCTGAGGACATAGTTTATTGCAAGGCTTCCACCCATACTATGGCCATAAAGGAAATGGGGCAGACCGGGATACTTTTCAGAAATATCGTACAAAATGGCATCGATATCCTTCATAAATGAATCTTTGGTTGGAGTATAGCCTCTTTTTCCGCCCGACTTGCCATGTCCGCGCAGGTCAAATGAATTAAATACAAATCCGTTTTTATTGAAGATTTCGGCAATATGACCATATCTGCCACTGTGCTCGCCAATACCGTGGACAAGGGTGATGATTCCGCATGGCTGGCCTTCCGGAAGCCAATTGCAGGCAAACAGGCCTGTGCCGTCTGCTGCCTTGATAATATACTCCTGCATAAACTCCACCGCCTTTATTTATTTTCCGATATGGGATTACAGGAATATTATACAACATCTGAAGAAATAGGAAAAATATATTTGAATGATTAAGCATCTGAGGATATGGCAGAACCTGTACCGGAAGGTCTGTCGGTTGTGATATACCTGCAGAAGAACATATTTGCAACTGCAATGACAGCCCCTCCAATAAATACATACCTGTATCCGTACGTTCCGTTTGCATACCAAACAATGCCGGCAACAACCGGAATGAACATTGATACTATATGGTCAAGGCTGATTCCGAGAGAAAGTGTCGGTGAGACATCTTCGTCGCAAAGGGCTATCTTTTTAAGGTAAGTGGCTCGCGCCATGCTGACCGAGCTCACCGTCTGGTCAATTATATAACAGGCACACATAATCAAAACAGCTATGTCTGTAATAAAGATATCCGCTGCAAACGCGTATATCAGGCAAACCACGATCAGAAGCCCCGCCTCACTGGTCAGTATCACTCTTTCGCCTAATCTGTCTATGAGATTTCCTATGATGGGTTTCATGAAAATTCCAAGGGCCGATATAATAAACAACAGGATGGTCATCGTAGTAACCTTTTGCTTGAAAATGTCAACCAGCGCCCATGGCGCAAAAGTCATGAATATCTGTTTACGTGCACCGTACATTACGCTCAGTATGTAGTACAGCCGATATTCCTTCCTGAATACGAACCTGTTTTTTGAACGTGTGGTTTGTCTGGGGTTCATTGTAAAGATTAAAATAGCAGAAATGAAGAAGGCAACTGCCCCAATGCAAAAGGATACGCTATAATCAATTTCAACGTATTTGAACAATAGCCAGAGGATAGCACTGCTGATTACCAACGACGCCGTATTGGCAGCATTGATCTGTCCCAGCTTCCTTCCAAGGTTAACGCCGTTTGCGAAGTTCATGCCGATACTGTTTGAGACGGGCATTGCAAGGTGCTGGCCACAGCTATATACAAAAGAGATCATTACTATTATTGTGTAATTTGATGTTGGTACTACTCCCAGGAGAAGCATACCCGAAGCCGCCAGAACATTTGCTATTGCGGCAATCCGTATGTCTCCAAGTGATGAGAGTAAACCTATCACAATAAAAACAAGGAACCCTGGTAGCTCTCTGGGTAGTTCAAGGGCAGTCCTTTGCATTATGGCAAAATCCAGCTTTTCTTTCAAAAAGTTTGATAAAGTTGATCCGTCAACGCTTTGGCCAATTCCCATGAATATAATTGCCAATATGAAAATCAGGTATTCCCTGTTTACGCCATTTAGTTTTTCTGTAATCCTCTTTAGCATCCGTTTCCCCACAAAATCTGCAACTATTGTATCTGTTTCATCAAAAACTTAGTGTTTTGTAACACTTCATTCCTGTTTATTATTCGGAGTGTTACAAATACACTTCCTTGATGTTGTGGCCTGCATCTACTAAAGTTTTAACTGTTACAGGCCACATGTGTTTTGTAACACTTCATTCCTGTTTATTATTCGGAGTGTTACAAATACACTTCCTTGATGTTGTGGCCTGCATCTACTAAAGTTTTAACTGTTACAGGCCACTTGATGTTGCAAAGCTTCCATTGTTCTGTATATTAACAAATCTCATTAAAAAGTATAATACTTTTGATATTAATAGTATAGGCACAATTGAGAATATCTCGAATTGAGAATATATCAAATTGATTATACTTACATGTCAAAATAAATATTGGACACCAGAAAAACGGAATGGTAGTATTATGCATATTTAGTAAGGGAGCTGACTATTATGAAGAACAAAGCACTGATTTTATATTCCAGCATTACCGGAAATACTGAGAAAATAGCAAATTGGTTCAAGGCAACTTTCGAATTCTATTGCATGGAAACCACAATGGTAAAAATCACTCCAAAAACTGATTGGGCAAGTCTTGCAGGCAAAACCTATTTCGAAGACTATGATGTTGTATGCCTGGGAAGTCCAATAATTGCCGGTTCTCCTATGATGCCTGTCATCAAAACCTTCAGTCTTGGCGGAGGTACTGATCTTGAAAAGAATGTGACAGCAAATGCAGAAGCGGGAAAAGCCTTCAATGCAGGTGGCGGAGCGGGACCCGGCAGCCACGACGGGCCTGGTGGGCCTGGTGGGCCAGGTGGACCTGGCGGGCCCGGTGGGCCCGGTGGGCCTGGCGGACCTATGAGAAACAGACCAAGCTTTCATGGCTCTGACTTTACCGGAACCTCAGGGGTTTATCCAGGGGGTCCATCACCCCAGGGACTTTACAAACCACTTGGAATTGTTTTTTCGACCTATGGCGGTGGATTTGCCGGTTCAAAAGAATGTCTTGCTACTATAGAACTGTTAAAGCTTTATCTCGAATTGAACTCTGTTTCTGTTGTTGGAAAATTTGCCTGCTGCGGCAAGGAATATGGCCCAGCCGGCCTTAAAGACGGTGAGATACCGCAAACGATGGGCGATAAATTGAACCCACCTGTATATTATAAGGATGCAGCCGGTAATGAGCATGCCGGTTCCTTCTTCTTCCACACCCATATGGACAGCAAACCAGGTCCCAGGGACGAAGCCAAAGCGAAAGCTCTTGTTGCAGACCTTGTTGAGGATTACTACTATTCCCACGATGGTTTACGCAAGGAAGTTGGTTCAGAGTATATATCCATCAGTTGATTTTGATGATAAATTTTGAGGGGGCGGAAAACCACCCCCTCAAAATTTATGATTTGCTCTTTTTACTTCCCTTTAAATCTTCAATTTCTTCTTCTACTTCCTGGGCACCTTCGTTATAGAATTTTTCTTCATCAGGTTCAAGTTCCTTCAATAATCGCAGAAATTCCCCTGCATGAACCCTTTCTTCATCGGCGATATCCTTCAAAACCTCTATCGCAAGCTTATTATCTGTTGATTCCGCTAACTGCATATACAGCTGTATTGCTTCATATTCAGCCGCTATCATGAATCTTATTGCGCGAACCAGTTCCTGCTCTGTCAGCTTACGGTCTTTTGCCAGTCCTGAAAATGAATTGCCAAAGTCAGGCATTGTAACACCTCCTTTCATTAGTCAAATTTAAATTGAATCCCACAAATGCTTTCGCTAAGTCTGAACAATTCATTTGCTGTCTTCATGTCCCGCGACCTGACAGATGTTCCTGACGGCTTGCACTTGTAGAAATACAGACCGGTTGTGTGAGCGACTGATGGATCTGTAGCCAGGAATATGGCTGTCCGGGCTCCTTGTTCTGGTGTTTGGAAAAAGGGTTTTAATAATCGTACCACACTCCTGCCAAACTCAGTTTTTCTGTCCACACCCAAATCTGTTGCAACTGCACCTGGATGGGCAGCATTGACAATCACCCTGCTTCCTTTCTCCTGAAGCCTTCTTGAAAGCTCCCTTACAAACAGGAGATTGGCCAATTTGGATTGGCTGTACGATTTTATTACATTGTAGCCCTTGTTTAAATTGTAATCATTAAAATGAATCCTTCCTACTTTGTGTGCCCCTGAACTGAGAACTACTATTCTTCCTTCCTCTGATTTCTCCACCCAGTCAAGAAGAAGCATGGTCAGCATGAAATGGCCAATGTGATTGACCCCGAACTGCAGCTCCATGTGATCGGCTGTTTCCTGTCTATCCAGTGTAATGACGCCTGCACTGTTTATAAGGACGTCCAGGTGATCATACTTCTCTTTGAAATCAGAGACAAAATCCTGGATGCTTTTCTTTTTTCCCAGATCACATATCATTAGGTCAAAATCCCTGCCGGGTACAAGCATTAGTTCATTCAATGCCTGCTCACCACGACTCCTGTTTCGGCAAAGCATTACAACCTTTGCACCCATATCCGCCAGCCGGGCTGCGGTTGCTTTGCCCATACCCGAATTTGCGCCTGTAACGAGAACAATTTTATTTTTCATATACTCCCTATGGTTATGCAGTTAATAATTATTTCCGCATCCATTATATCCCATGATTTCAATATGAACAATCGGAATTAACAGGCTGTTTCTATGCATTTTCAGTTTTTAATATAAAATGATTATTGTTATTTAACTCAAATAAAGAGTATAATACTACTGGAAGGTTGTTCTATTAGGCAGCTAACCATGTTATGTTCATTTATTAAAATATATAAAAAGGAGAATTGACATGAGTTACAAAATTACCAGAGCTAATGAAGCTTACAAGTATGAAGCAGCAGGCCATTTCGATGTAAGGACCACGAGGCTTCACAATCCTACTGACGTTAATGATGGAAAAGTTATAATGGGTCTTTCACATTTCCTTCCCGGCGGCGGAGCAGAAAAGAATAGCCTCCCTGTAGAATTCATCTACTACATAATTAGTGGTGAAATGACAATCACAACCGATGACGGTGAATTCTGTCTCAAAGCCGGCGACTCCATCCATGCCGGACCGCACACAACAAAATCAAGCATCAATACAGGCATAACAGCAGCACAAATGCTGGTTATCATAGTTCCGCCAGCACCACCTGCTCAGTAAAAATAGTAGTAGTAAAAGGTAAGGGGACACTTCTCTTGCGTGGAGCATTACTCCGCGGGTCTGAGAAGTGTCCCCTTAACATTACTTCCCGGCGTATTTCAAGTAAAGAAAACCATATACAACAATACTAACTGGAGTATAAATATTAGCGGTATGCCAATCATAAAGCGCAGATGCTTCGTCTTGTGTCTGAAGACACGCATTGACACATACATACCGATGGAACCACCTGCAGCTGAAATGAGGAAAAGTGTCATTTCCGGCACCCGCCACATGTTTTTCCTTGCAGCATTCTTATCGAAACCCGATATTACAAATGCGGCAATGTTTATTATAATGATATATATGTAGAAATAGCTGTCCATTCTATTATCTCCTTCTTTCAACTCATCGGATATATTTTAATATCTTTTTCCATTCATCAATCTTGTTTTCGTATGAGTAGTACTTTTTGTTCGCCGGGCTGGTGGACGGAAGGTATATACTGTCCATCCCGGTGAACTTGCTGCAATATTTCCGGAACAGAGCTGTTGCTGTTCTCCCTGTTGTGAATATAGCCTCGATGCTTGAATTTTGTAATAATCCATGAATATCATTTGGTACCGGCTTTCTGATGGAACTGTCAAGAGAGCCCTTTATTTCACAACTCTTTAGCACATCCCATAAAGCTATTCCGTTATCGGCGAGCATTTTCCTTTTTGCATCAATGGTTGCAGGAACATCCATATCAAGCAGATCCGAAAGTATCCTCCAGAAAATATTTTGTGGATGCATATAGTAAAATCCAGCTTCCCTTGACTTAACGGACGGCATGGTCCCAAGGATGAGAATTTTTGAATCCGCATCATATACAGGGTCAAACGTATGGATTACTATGTCCTTAATATTAATTCCATTGGTTTCCATGCTATTGATTTCCAAGTACTTTCCCTCCTGGCAACAAATCCTCTGATTATTATAACCCCTTGGGCATTGTATATCAAACAACATTGGAATATGATATGAAAATAGGTGCCACAAGGGAAAATAGAAATCAGCGTCGAATATATCGAATATATATGGAATAGCGAGGTCGTTTATCATGAAAATGTTCACTATAAAGTCGTTTACAATACCTAAAAGGCTGAAACCGGCAATAGTCATATCCGCGGCTGGTGTGCTTTTTATCATAGGACTGGTTTTTCTGATCAGTTTTACAGTGTCCTACCTGTCTGGAGTCACTGAAGCCAAGGATCTGAAAGCTTTATATGAAAAGGGACAGGAAACGGAATCCACTGTTGTCATATCATCAGTAACAGACTCTGAGGTTCCGGGAGGTACAACCGATTCAAAAGATGGAGAGCTGCAACAGGAAAACGCAGCGGAAGAAAAGATTGTCCTTCAGGAATACGCCGAGTTAATAAAGGTGAATGACGAAGTAATCGGCTGGATAAAGCTTGATGATACAAGGATAGACTACCCCCTCCTCCAGCATGATGATAATGAATATTACCTTCATCACAATATTGAAGGTGAAGCATCAAAACGCGGCTGTGTCTATATCGATTATCGCAATAACCCGGAGTTGATGGATAAGAACACTCTGATATATGCGCACAACATGAAAGACGGCTCCATGTTCAAGGCCATCATTTCATATAAGAAAAAGGATTTCTTCCTTGCCAACAGGTTGATAAACATAAACACCCTTTATGAAAAAGGAGTCTGGCAGGTCTTCTCTGTCTACGTTGTGGATGCCAACAAGGAAACCATTAATATTGACTATTCCGGGGAAGGTTCATTCATGGAAGCGGTAGAAAAATATAAGAAAAGGTCCATGTTTGAAACGGATACACAAATTGGCGCGGATGACAGGGTGGTTACACTTGTGACCTGCAGCTATGAGACCAATAATTCACGGACCATAGTACATGCGAAATATATCGGGGAAGGACAGTGAAAATCGAGCTTAAGTACAACCATTCGCTTGTTTTCTTCTTTCTTGTTTCGTATAAATGTAATAGATGATCAGCCCCAAAGGCATAATCGCTGCAGACAGATAAAGCATTTTACCATATCCGAATGAACCGGAAACCGCTCCTCCAAGAATTGGTCCAAGACCATTTCCTACATCCGCCCCTATCATGTATGTACTGACTGCCAAACCCGTCCTGCCCGCTCCAAGCTTTTTAATGCAGTTTGCCTGCAATGCCGGCATAAGTCCTCCACTGCCTGCAGAAATTATGAATCCAGCCAACAGCATGACCGGCAAGGTAACAGCCGAACCTATCATTACAGCGGCGACTGCCGCAATGATGAATGCAGGATAGACAAAATATGAAAGGCTATACCTGTCGGATAGTCTTCCGGCAAGAGGCCTGCTTACAAGCAAAGTCACAGCGCTGACCGTAAAGAAAAGTGATATACCGGTTATCCCACGTTCCTCCCCGATAAGTGCAATGAAGGATGAGAGTTGTCCGTTAAGCATGGAGATCAACGCAGTGAGTGCTGCAAATATCAAACCCTCTTTTGCTATCAATTCACCAAACTTCAGTTTGCCCTTTTTCAATAGTTTTTCTGCCTCTGCCCTCTTTCCCTGTCTGCCTTTTATACCGAACAGCATAATTGTAGCCAGCAGCAAAAGTGCTAAAGAAAGCAGGAACATGGTCTTGTATCCGAATCCCTCTGATACATAAAGTCCTATACCTGGACCGATTGCCTGCGCCAGTATATATGAGATGCTGAGATAACCAATACCTTCACCTAGTCTTTTCTCTGGAACCAATGAAGCTGCCCAGGCATTATTGGCAGTACTGTTGACCGCAAAAGCAGCACCCTGAAGAATTCTGAAGAAAATAAGCGCGGGAACGCTGACGGAAAATGAATACCCCAAAACCGCTATTCCCATTATTACATTTGTAACTATCAGAAGCTTCCTTTTATCAATCCTGTCGGAGGCAGCACCGCCGAAAGGCCTTGCAACAAGGGCCGTAAAGGCGAATATACCTGCTACAAACCCTGCTACTGCAAGAGATGCTCCAATTTCAAGGACATATTTGGGAAGTGTCGGGCCTAGCATGGTGAAACCTATTCCCTGCAAGGTATTTATCAATATGAGGAATATAAAGCCTGGAGTCCAAAGCTTTAATTCACTGTTTTCTGAGTTATCCTTTAATTTATCCACCAATTGTCTGTCCACCATCCAGTAGAATATAGGTTCCTGTCATATATCCGAAGCAGTCTGAAACCATTGCCAGTACAGGTCCTGCAATCTCTTCGACGCAACCCAGCTTACGCAGGGCGGTCCTTTTTTCCATTTTGGACCTGATTTCAGGATCGGCAAATATATCCTGGTTCAGCTCTGTTATAACATAACCCGGGCAAACAGCATTCACCGTTATGCCATACCTGGCCCATTCGTTGGCCATGGTCCTTGTGAGGCTCAATACGCCGGACTTTGATGCTCCATAAGGAGCAACACCTCTTCCGCCTATAAGCCCGCCGACCGAAGCGACATTTACAATCCTGCCACCTTCGCCCTGCTTCACCATCTGTGCAGCAACAGCCTGCCCGAACAGGAAACAACCCTTGAGGTTCGTGTCCATAACCTTTATGAAGTCACTCTCTGTCTGCTCCAACAGAGGAGCTGTCTTGCCGCTTATCCCGGCGTTGCTTATGAGTATGTCGATACTGCCAAAAGCTTCAACAGTTTTGGCTACCACCATATCAATATCCTCTTTTTTCGATGAGTCTGCAGCAATTCCAATGCATTTTGAGCCATACTCGTTTTCAATATCCTTAGCACAGCGCTCGCAGTCTTCGGCAGTCCTACTTGTGATGACCACCTTGCAGCCATACATTGCAAATGTCGAGGCAATTCCATAGCCTATTCCCTTTGTTCCGCCTGTTACTATAGCTGTCTTGCCTGTAAGGTCAAAACTTGGTTTCTTGATTTCCTTCCCCACTTAAACATCTCCCATCTACATAAACCAGTGTATTTTATAACATTCTATGCTCCTGTTTATGTATATCATAAAACTTTCCAAACTATTTTATCAGATTGATAAGGATAATGCGAGGTTATAAATGAAATCATTGACGACAACGCAGTAATACGGAAGTTTAACCAGCGGCAATGTAGAGAATTAGGGTTGACAGTGTACTTGGGAGAGTAATATGTTAAAATCAATATGTCGGAAAGTATTGAAAGGATAAATATATGAATAATTTGAATCTTAAAGTACGATATATATTCCACAGTGGGTTTAGTGTCGAAACTGACAAGACCATGCTCATCTTTGACTATTACAGGGGAAAGGCCGTACTGCCGGAAAACAAAAGGATTTTTGTTTTCTCATCGCATAATCACCAGGATCATTTCAACCCTGCAATTCTTGATTGGCGGTCAGAAAGGCCTGACATAAATTACATTCTTAGTAGTGATATTGAACTTGGGCAATCAGACGCAAACATCCGTTTCATGTCGCCATACGAACAATTGGAACTTGATGATCTGAAGATAAGGACATATGGTTCAACGGACCAGGGAGTTTCGTTCATGGTGAGCTGTGAAGGGCGGAACATATTCCACGCAGGAGATCTTAACTGGTGGTACTGGTGGGATGATACGCCGGAAGAGATTGAAAAAGCCGAAAAGGCATATAAAGATGAAATATCCAGAATGATGGGTGAAACTGTTAATGTGGCTTTTTTCCCTATTGATCCAAGGCTTGAACAAAATTATTCTGCGGGAGCTGAATACTTCATACAGAAAATCAAGCCGACATACTTGGTTCCAATGCATTATACCGGTGATTACAAAACTGCAGCCAGATTTGCAGAAAAAATGACCGGAACTTATGAAAACGTGGTGCTATTCAGCAAAAAGGGCGAGGACCGATATCTTTAAATGGGTGGTTACAGTAGGCCCGTCTTGGGCCCGTCTGAAATCAGAATACCCCAAGATGGTCGAAAAGTATTTTCAAGCCAATGGCAATCAGAATTATGCCTCCGGCAAACTCTGCCTTGTTTTTGTATTTGATCCCGAACCTGTTGCCAACAGCAACCCCTGCAAACGAAATTATCAATGTTGTAACACCAATCAGAGCAATTGAAGGCAAGATCGAAACTCTTAAGAAAGCAAATGTTATTCCAACTGCCAGGGCATCTATACTGGTTGCTATAGCAAGCACCACCAGTTCCCTGATATCCAGTATGACTACTTCACAGCAGTCGCACTCATCTTCTTTCCTGAACGATTCCCTGATCATCTTCCCCCCGATAAAAGCAAGAAGTATTAATGCAATCCAATGGTCATAGCTTGTGATATATTTTTCAAATTGCTTTCCCAAAACCCACCCGATAAGTGGCATGGCTGCCTGGAACCCTCCGAAGAAAAGTGCAATTGTTACAGCGTGCCTGTAGTTCAATTTGCTCATTTTTAGTCCTTTACAAAGAGCAACTGCAAAGGCGTCCATCGATAACCCTACTGCTATCATAAATAATTCAAGAAATCCCATTTGAAATAACTCCTTAAGCGTATCTAAATAATAAAATCCGGGTACAAGTATATTGTACCCGGATAAACTATATCACAATTTTCTTTACATTCAAACCGGATAATGCCGGTTTTTACCTGTTCATTTTGAAGCGGTAGGAAGGTGTTTTCTTACCGACTGAACATTTTCAACACTATAGAAGGCGAGCCCGGTTAATTCATTTTCATCATTCTTAATACCGAACAGTGTCAGGTCGCGGCTTTTTCCAACGCCCTTTTTACATGCTTCTCCCATATATATGACACCTTTTCCGTTCGAAAGGGTATCTATACGTACATCTGTGATCTTGTCAAGGTTGATGCTGTTGAAATTATTATCTCCAAAATATGTTATAGCACGAAGATTTGTAATGGCATAAGTAATTTTCTTTTCAAGCGTCCTTTTGTCAAATATAGGCCTTGTGGCAATAAATGCCATAGCAACTATAACAATGGCAATAACAAACCATTTTACTCCTACCCCGCTTTTAGTAACATAATAGACATACCACACCGGAAGCAGAATAGCTAATGCAATGCTTATTATAAGCGTGGTTGTGATTTTTTTGTTGTAGGGCGGCTCCATGAGTTTGAATGGAGAAGCTTTCCCAGTCCATAATACCGTTTCAGATTTAAGCAGGTTCTTTTGCAGTTTTGCGTCCATATAAACAGGCTCCTTTTACATAAAAAATAGATTTTAATTACCTGTTTATAAGATTACATAAAAATGCATAAAGATAGTGTTAAAGAAATACGCTCATGTATAAATATTTCGTTAAGTCTTGAAAGCAATAATCAATAAGAAGGCTGTATCAATCCTCCAACATTCGATAACCGACTCCCAATTCGGTCTGTATGTATTTGGGGTCGGCAGGATTCTCTTCGAGCTTTCGGCGTATATTCGCCATATTTACCCTCAAAACCTGATTGTCTCCCAATGCATAAGGCCCCCAGATGTTTTTAATGATGAAATCATAAGTTACGACTCTTCCAGCATATTTGCACAGCAATACAACGATTTTATATTCTATCTGAGTAAAATGGATCTCTTTTTCTCCGACAGTCACAATATGCTTACCCAAATCAACTGATAAATCCTTCACAGTGATGATTTCTTCTTTGGATCCCTTCTCCCCGGCAGATCTGTCTGCATGCCTCAAAGCTGTCCTTATCCTTGCCAGTAGTTCGGAAATGCCGAATGGTTTTGTTATATAATCATCGGCGCCAAGATCCAAAGCTTCAACTTTTTCCACTTCACGGCCACGGGCTGAAACGACAATTATCGGAACAGCAGACCATTGTCTTACAAATCTAATGACCTCAAGTCCATCCATATCAGGTAATCCAAGATCAAGAATTACAATTTCGGGACAGTGTGAAGAACACATACTCAAAGCCTCGCTGCCGCTCTTTGCTATGATTGGATTATACCCGTTTGAATTAAGAATTGTACTGATGAAATTACTTATACTGGACTCATCCTCGACAACCAGAATATTTATTTTATGATTCATCGGATGATTTCTCCTTCAAGGGCAGAGTGAATCGGAATAAAGCCCCACCTGCCGAATTATTCTCAGCTTCCATATAACCGCCATGCGCATTAATTATGCTTTTGCAGACCGATAGCCCTATACCTGTTCCACGTGTTGAATCACCCAAGTCATCGTTGATCAAATGAACTTTGTCAAAGATATGAGAAGGATCATCCATCAATATGCCCTTGCCCCGGTCACTTACTTCAAAGATGGCATATTCCCTTTCCTCATACACCTCCAGGCTGACGTTTTCAAGATCACCCGAATGACGGATGGCATTTTCCAATAGATTAATCAGCACCTGCTCTATTAGTATGGCATCCATGGGAACTTCCATGAATTTTTCCGGTGTCTTGACAGATATCTTTATATCCGGAAAATGTTTTTTAGTTTTTGCAACAGCTTCTGCCACGATTTCCTCAACCGCCTCCGGAAGCTTATCCAGCCTGGCATTTTCTGAATTTATTCGGGTTATGGAAAGCAGGTTTTCAATCATACGTATCAGCCACTCGGAATCTTCCTTTATATTTAAAAGCAACCTGTGCTTTTCTGCCTTTTCCAAATTATCTCCATTTACTAAAATAACAGAGCTGGCTCCAAGGATGGATGTCAGAGGGGTGCGAAGATCATGGGAAATTGCACGCAAAAGGTTACCTCTCATCTTTTCTTTCTCTGCTGCCAGCCTTACCACATTCTGTTCGTTTGCAAGCCGTTCATTCAGTTCGTAGAGTTCCTTGGTATGTTTCTCTCTTTCTATCGCGTGTTCAGTCTGCTTTTTGATCTGTGAAGTCAAGCCACCTATTACAAGGGTGACCGCAAGCATGCTAACAAGAGTGACAGGATAACCTGTCAGTGTAAAGTTGAAAGTAGAATAGGGATACATAAAGAAATAGTTTATTAAAAACACACTCATGACTGATGCTATGAACCCTAAGATATATCCGGTTGTAAGTCTTGATATGATAACTACCGCCAGAACGAAGATCAATACAGTGTTATTTTCATCTCCACTGTACTTATGCAACTCCCTGCTGACTAAATATGCCAGAAACAGTAGAATTGCCACTAATAAGCTATCTCTCAAGGGATATGGAATAGTCTTCTTTATAGTTTTCAATATATTATTTATCATTTTCATCACCCGATATAATTTTACTATACTTTGTTACTGCATAGATATAAAAAACCTGATTATCTCCAGTGCAGATCGAATTTGTTGTTCCCCTGCTGAAATCAAGGCTATGCCATCACCTTCCTGTTCTCCATAATCACCAAAGTAGGCATGGTTTCCGCCATCAATGCAAATCTCTGTATAATTCTCAGGCATGAGCTTACTGCCATTTTTGAAGCTTTCGGTGTCGAGTACATTATCCTCACTTCCATAAATCGAAAGTACACCGTGGTTATATCCTGTCAAGTCTGACGCCGGGTATGCAGCCAAAAGCACAAGTCCCTTAAAGATGCTGGTGTGTTCTGCTAAATAATCCGCCGCCATCACGCCACCAAGTGAATGACCGCCAATATACCAGTCCTTTATCTCCTTGTGGTCGTCCATAATGTCCAGCGCCGCCGACTTATTTAATACCGCAAGGTTAAAAGGCATCTTTACAAGTATACACAAATAGCCATCTTCTGAAATCTGTCTTATCAGAGATGAGTATGCCGAAAACTCAACCTTTCCTCCAGGATAAAATATAAATCCAGCTTTTATATCACCATTCTGCGGGCTAAAGACCAAATTGCCATCCGTCACACTTACATCTACCGGATCAGCTGATGCCATTGCCTGAATAGCGGCTCCCGTTGCATGATAGTATTGGGATGCATAAATCAGGAACCCGGCAAACATGATGGCCAAAAGTGCTGCAATAATGATAAATACCGTTCTGGCTTTGCCGGATTGCAGGCTCCTGTTACTTCGGCCGTCACTGAAAATAGATTCATCCAGAAATCTTTCCTCAGTTTCCTTTTTCATGGCGACCGTCATTTTTTTCAATAAGAGTGCTTGTGTCGGGCAGGTGCTTACACAGGGCGGGGCATCCTCAGGGGTACCAGGACCACCTGGCTTGCCAGGAAAACACATGTCGCATTTCTGCATGGTGCCATTGATTCCAAATTGAGGTATATCATACGGACAAGCATCAAAACAAGCTTTACAACCAATACATTTTTCAACATCAACCAACACGATCCCATCGCCAGGGTCTTTACTGATGGCTGTTACAGGGCAAACATCGATACAGGCTGGTTCGACACAGTGCATGCATGAAATGGACAGCGAAGAACATTTGACCTGCGGATAGCTGCCATGCCATATGTTTTCAACCCTGCGCCACTTTATACCCGATGAAACCATACGCCAGCTTTTACATGCGGTTTCGCAACCATGGCATTGGATGCAGTTTTCTTTAATAAAAACGAATCCCCATTGATCATTATTCATACTTTCGCACCTCCACGAGGGTTTGGCTGCTCATGGCTGTCACAAGCGGATCAAATGCCTTATCCGGGTCTACGCTGTACATATTGTTTACATTAGCCCCGCCATCGAGGACCGTCTGGTCATCAAAGTCCAGTTCCCTGCAGCCTTGCCACCAGCCATGCAAAATCATTACAGTATCAGGACGGATACCTGGATATAGCTCTGCTTTTACTTTCATCCAGCCATGGGGTGATTCCACAGTTAACCAGTCGTCATTTTTAATACCTCTGGTGGCAGCAGCGGACGGGTGGATGTGCAGCATCGGATATGGCTGTATCTCCCGAAGGCTGGGCACGTTACGCTGCCAGGACGCAGTATAAGCCTTGGATGTATGATAATCTGACAATATCAATGGATACCTCCCTGCAAGTTCAGGTGTACCAGTTAGGCTTTCCGGCGGCTCCCGCCATTCAGGCAGCGGATTGAAGCCTTCCTGTTCGAAGGTTGTGTTATAAATCGCAACTTTACCCTGGGGTAGATATGGTTTGCCATTTAGCCTGGTACTCTTTTTATTGAAGGCATGGGTATAGTTTTCAAAGGATTGGCAATTCGTATCCGATTGGGTGCCGCTTGCCGTATCATAGAATCGCCCTATGGGATATTCTCTTAATTGGTCAATAGTCATACCGAAGGGCGATAGCTGATAGTTTTGGCAATCTTTGATGTTTCCGTTCCAAAAATCCACCTCATACCCCATCCTGACACCCAGGTCAAGAAAGAATTCGTATATTGATTTATATTCGCCAAGCGGTTCAATGACTTTGTTTCGGGCCATGATCCAGTTCCCCCGGGTCTCAAAGGGATGATCGGATTCGTAGGGAGTGGTGGTTGGCAGGACTATATCGGCATAATTCATATCAGCAGTGCGTGTTACATCTGCTACCACATAGAAATCCAATTTTTTTAGTGCTTCAATGATTCGTTTCGTACCACGTGTACTTACAACAGGCTGTGTCCCGGGTGCAATTACTGTTCTTACAGGATATGGTTTACCGGTCAAAACGCTGTCAAAGATCCTGTAATATGCAGAGGTAGTCCCCTCAACAAAAGGTTGAAAGGCCTTGGGCATCTCGGGACCTACAAGTTTATCCACCATTTCCTGAGTATAGCGTTCAACAAGGTTGACTGTTTTGGGACGCGGCATACCACTACCATCAGCTGAAGGACCTGCTTCCAACAGATTCCCACCTGGCCGGTCCAGGTGTCCGGTTATTGCCATCATAATAGCCACAGCCCTTATTGAGTCATTGCATGAAGGTGTATGCTCCACTCCATTACCCAAATCAATGGTCGCAGCTTTTGTGGTTGCGTAAAGTCTGGCTAACTCCCGTATCTGATTGGCTGGAACCCCGGAAATCCTCTCGCCCCATTCGGGTGGATATCTTCGGATATGTTCCCGCAGCTGGTCAAACCCATAACACCATGTCTCTACAAAAGGTGCATCTATAAGGTTTTCATCAATAATAACATTCAGCATTGACAAAGCAAGGGCAGCATCAGTTCCTGGACGCAACGGCACCCATATGTCGGCCATTCCAACATCCGGTTCCACTGATGGTTTAATGGCAACAATCTTTGCTCCCCTATGTTTTGCTGAAATAAAATCTTTGACCTGGCTCATTGCCGGTCCTGAATATATTGGTTGCCGGCCCCACAAAATGATAAGGTCGCTTTTTTTATAATCACATTGAGGCCTGCTACCCAGCGTATATGAAAAGGCAAATGCCCGCTGCAACGCGCAAATACCGCTGTGCCCGTAATTGGGGCTACCATGGGCAATCAGAAAACGCTGGATGAAATCACTGTACGACCGTCTCGCCGGAGAGAGAATTGCCAGCGATTCGGGTCCATATTCCGCTTTTTGCCTTTTGAGTTTATCTGCAATTAATCCTATTGCTTCATCCCAGGAGATCTCCTGAAATAATCCCTCGCCTTTGGAACCTTTACGCAGCATGGGTTTCTTCAGTCGATCGGGAGAATACACCCATTGGGGTGCAGCCTGCCCCTTGGGACAAACACCTCCACGATTAATTGGCGATTCGGCCATCCCTGCTACACGTGTAAACCGGCCGTTTTTGGTAAAAGCGTATATGCCGCAACCGGCAGTAGGCCCACACATGGCACAAAAGGTCGGCACCACTTGTTCGCCGGATGCTTTGGCAATAAGACCAGCTTCGTCAAAAGTATATGCATAGCTGACCGCTGCTTTATCTGGCATTTGTTGCATGTTAAGCAGCCCCCCCTTATTAACATTCCGAATTTATATTATTATAGCATATATAACAATTACTTGATTCTTTGTTCCACTATATTCATGTCATTGTGTAATTATTGTGTAATTAACTATAAAATTTTAAGTATGTCCTTTTCCATAGCTACAGGTTTTTCTGTTGATGCATACCTCTTTACAACATTGCCGGCTTTATCGACAAGAAATTTTGTAAAGTTCCATTTTATTGTATCCCCCAGCAATCCGCCCTTTTCTTTCTTTAAAAAAGTATATAGCGGATCTTCTTTGCTGCCATTTACATCGATCTTGGCAAACATTTTAAAGTTCGTTCCATAATTTAACTGACAGAAGCTCTTAATCTCCTCCTCTGTTCCAGGTGCCTGATTTGCAAACTGATTGCATGGGAAGTCTAAAATCTCAAATCCACTGCCCCTGTATTTTTCATACAACTTTTCCAAACCCTCGTATTGAGGTGTAAACCCACAGCCTGTAGCCGTGTTTACTATCAACAAAACCTTTCCTTCATAATCCTTCATGGAAACAATGTTTCCATTTGCATCCTTAACATCTAAATCATAAATCTTCATATAATTTTTCTCCTCTTGTTTCTGTTACTTTTATTATTTGAAATCATTTTTCATTGTTTACGATTTAATTTTATACAATTTATTTGTAGTTGTCAATACTTATTATTGACTTTTGATATTTTTAGGATAAAATTAAATTGTATAAAATTTAATAAAATTATAGTGAATCGATGAATTTTGTTTTGAAAGGATACAATGATGAATACAGATAAGCCTCAAAATAGACTTGAAGACATTGATAGCAGTGAATTGCTGAAGCTGGACAACCAGCTCTGTTTTGCTCTCTATGTCTGTTCGAAGGAAATTATCAGGAAATACAAGCCCCTGTTGGATCCCCTGGGGCTCACATATACAGGATATATAACCTTACTGGCTTTATGGGAAAAAGATAATATAACAGTTAAGGAATTGGGTAACAGGTTGTATCTTGACTCCGGTACATTGACCCCCCTTCTGAAAAAGCTTGAAGCGAGCGGACATATTAAACGTGAAAGAAGTACAAGCGACGAAAGGAATGTTCTTGTACATCTTACCGAAGAAGGGCGTAAATTAAAAGAAAAAGCTTCGGAAATTCCGAAGACTTTAATATGTTCAACTAATATTGAGCGTACTGATCCTGTATCTTTGCTTAACTCTTTGCATTCTCTGGAACATGAGTTAACCGGGGATCAACCCTGTAACGGGTAAAAGACCCTGTGTAATTTACCAGGGGAACGTTATGTTAATGGATTACTCGTCTCCTGGCAATTACAACATAAGTCAAAACTCCAAGCAATAAAACGATGCAAGCTATTACTGTTGCTATAATCCCCGGATATTGGCCTGAAAATCCACCGGCGGACAGATGCTTGATGAGTATGCCGATATAAGCCCATATTGGAACAAGGCCATAAGCAATGTCTCTGTTCCTTATAGTTGTAACGGCAGCAATAATCATCCCAATAGATATTATAATAATAGTCCAAACCGGTTCAGATATTCCAAATCCTTTCCAATCAAGGCTAACAAGAAGAGCTGTAGCATTTGCTATGGTTGCTACGGTGATCCATCCGAAATACACACTGAAGGGCAACCTTATGAATATCTTTTCCCTTATTGACAGCTGCTCTTTGTTGACCAGCAGTATGATGTATATCAGACACACCAGTATTATAATCATAAGGAGCATTGACAATGGTATTATATGATAATGCCACGAGAAGATCCACGCGGTGTTTGCAATTGAGGAAACGGAAAATATTACTTCTATCTTTTTAAGTAACCTCTTTTTGACAGAGCTTTTATCCCCCTGGAAAAGACCAAGATTGTAGAGCACATACGCTGCCAGCAACAGATAAATCAGCCCCCAGATTGCAAAGGTAACGCCGGCCGGTGCAAAAAGATTCGGATAGGCATCGGATACCTGGCCTGTTTGCTGCCCGTTGATCGGCAGGATATTAGCCAGGGCATTGACAACAATCATAATCAGATATGTGATTAAAGAATACATTTTCTTTGCCTCCTGAACAAAAATTTTATATGCTGAACAAAATTTACCCCTTAGTGTGAACGCTTAATCAAAGAATCCTACATTTCTTTCAATGCATTCAAGTCATTTGTTTGTAGAATTTTCATTTTCAATATATATGCTCCGGCTTGTGTATGCCACTGAAATTTCCATTTCCTTTAACATATCCATAATCTGAAGGTTGATTTGTTCCTTTATTTGAAGGTATTCCTTCCAGTCCGTCGTATTTGTATAGAAGTAAAACAACACTTCAAGGGCGTCTTTTCCGAATTCGTCAAAATATACATGTACAGGCTCTGAGCTGATTGCCTTATTGCTTTCAAGCATCTCCCTCGATTGCTTTACAAATTCCCTTATCCGATCTGCGGATGTCTTGTATACCAATCCCAAACGAAATGAAATACGCCTCTTCCCCATACGTGACCAGTTGGTTATAGGCTCATTCGACAATGTAGAATTCGGTATGGAAACCAGCGCTTGTGAAAAGGTTCTTATTTTTGTGCTCCGAAATCCAATTTCTTCAACGACGCCCTCGGCGCTGCTTGTCAGGATCCAGTCGCCAATAAAAAACGGACGGTCTATCATAATCATGATACTGCCAAAAAGATTGGCCAGGGTATCCTTTGCAGCCAGTGCCAGAGCAAGCCCGCCAAGTCCCAGCCCAGTCAACAGAGTAGTTATGTTATAGTTCCATTCCTGTATAATAAGGACCAGGCCTACAATTGCCAGAACAACCTTAATGCCTTTGAAGATAAACGGAAACAGCATATAGTCTGATTTTGAACCGGTTCTGAGAGACCGCTTTTGCAAAAAGTCCAGTAACGCATCCATAAAGCGGTACGCAGACCAAAAAATCAAAAATATGAATAGTGAACGTATTATGCGATTAATAAATACATTTATATCTGCCGGCAGACTCAGAAATAATGATGCCATCCATAATCCAACTATAAAAAAGAGCATCTTTACAGGTTTCCCCATAACCTGCAAGGCACTATCCTCAAGTTTGATATTTATCTTAATAAAAATTTTGCTGATAATCTTCTTTATTACTTTAAAAAACAGCTTCTGAAGTAATACCGCAAGTAATATTATCAATAGCGCTATAAAATATCTGTAAACAGGAATTTCAAATAAAGTTAATTTCATAAAATCAATAAAAGAATCCATTTCATGCTCCTTTATATGTTTATTACCATTCAATCCCGTCATATGCCTGCCCATACCCGATCCAGATTATTACGAGCTCCAATGGCACTATTATACTAAAGTTATCCCCTACCCATCAACACCTCTACATAATGGGTTCCCCCATCATTTGAAAGGTTGATCATGTTTCCTTCATAATCAACTCCATCAACGGATATTTTAATGACTCCCTTGTTTACACTATCCGGGTTTTTCACCCTGATATCATACATTGTCTCCATGTACTTGTATTTTATGGAGTATTCCTTCCACTTGCCCGGTATGCAGGGGTCAATGATCAGAATTTCGCCATTTTTCTGAAATCCAAGGATATATTCCAGACCTGCACGGTACATCCATCCGGCCGAGCCTGTATACCAGGACCAGCCACCCCGCCCTGTATGGGGATGGACAGCGTAAACATCTGCTGCCATTACATAAGGCTCCACCTTATATCTGGAATACTCCCTGTGGTTGCCGGTATGATTTATGGGGTTGATGAGATCGAACAGCTCCAAAGCCTTTTCCCCGTCTCCCAATTTGGCAAAGGCCATAATCGCCCATGCAGCGGCGTGGGTATATTGTCCGCCGTTTTCTCTCACACCGGGGACATATCCCTTGATATATCCCGGCTCAGCATCTCCTTCGCCGAATGGCGGTGTCAGCAGCTTAATCAGGCCTTCTTCCCTAATCACCAGATAATCCTCAAGTGAGTTCATTGCCTGTCGGATCCTATGAGGGTCTCCAGCACCTGAGATTACAGACCAGGTCTGTGCAATGGAATCGATTTTACATTCACTGTTCTTTACAGAGCCCAATGGCAGCCCATTATCAAAATACGCCCGCCGGTACCAGTTGCCATCCCATGCATTTCTTTCAATTGCCTCCGGAATTCTTCTCTTCATTTCGGAATACTTTTCAGCCCTGATATCGTCCCCCATTTTCGTACAAATCGGAGAGAGCATATCAAGGACAGAGGATAAAAACCAACCGAGCCAGACGCTTTCGCCCAAGCCCTTGCTGCCAACGGTATTCATGCCGTCGTTCCAATCCCCTGAGCCCATCAGCGGAAGGCCGTGTTCGCCAAATTCCAGGGAATGGTCCACAGCCCTTACGCAGTGGTCAAACAAGGATGACACAGTTTGTGAGATTGCCGGTCTTCCATATCTTTCATCTTCGAATTCCCCCAATACAGCCTCGTCCAAAAAGGGGATTTCTTCCTCCAGTATCTTACTGTCACCGGTTATTCTGATATATTCAGCAGTCACATAGGGCAGCCACAGAAGATCATCTGAAATATGCGTACGGGTCCCCTTGCCCAGAGGCTCATGCCACCAGTGCTGTACATCCCCTTGTGTGAACTGGTGCCTTGCATGAAGCAATATTTGTTTGCGTGCAGCCTCAGGCCACAGATGTGCTATGGACAGGCAATCCTGAAGCTGATCCCTGAAACCGAAGGCACCACCTGACTGATAAAAACCCGACCGTGCCCATAGCCTGCATGAAATTACCTGGTACTGAAGCCAACCATTCAGCATAAGGTTCATGGGAACAGTCGGTGTCTCCACCTGTACTATGTCCAGCTTTTCCTTCCAGAACCTTTTTACCTTGTTTAAAGCTTCTTTTGCATTATGGATATCCGTGTATCTCTGAGAGATTTTATTCACTTCATCCAGCTGTGACGCAATTCCTAAAAGGAAAACAATATCCCTGCTCTCGTTTGGCTCAAGGGTGACCTTGACCTGTATAGCACCACAGGGATCAAAGCCCGTTCCCACTATTCCTGAAAGCGCCTCGCGATTGAGGCATTCCGGAGAGGCAGCATCCCCTGGGCCGAAAAACTCTTTGCGATCGCTTGTAACTGTGCATTCTTTCAATGAAGAATCTATAAAACATATTCCTCCAGCAAATTCCTCGTTATATGGGTTTTCAATCAATAACGCACCTGATTCGCCAACGCTTGTTTTAATGTGCATGGCGGTAAACTGATCGCTCACGCCGAGTATTGGCCTTATATAATAGGTCAGTGTCAGATGCCTTTTGTGGGATGAAATGTTCTTCAGGCCAGCAATGCTTATCTTGACATTCTCATCTACAGGTACAAACTGGGTAAGCTTTTGTTCTATTCCGTTACTTGTATGCCCGAACACTGAATACCCGAATCCATGACTGACAGTGTAGGGTTCGTCCTCCCTTATGGGCAGGGAAGTCATAGTCCACTGTCGTCCGGTATCTGCGTCGCTTATATACAACACTTCTCCCGGGCTGTCAGATACTGCATCGTTGGACCATGGTGTCAGCTTGTTTTCACGACTGTTTGAATGCCATGCATATCCTGAACCTGCCTCCGAAACAATGAATCCAAAGCCCGGATTGGCAATTACGTTAACCCATGGAGCAGGCGTGTTCTGACCTCTTTCCAGCCGTATGACATATTCGCCTCCATCAGGACGGAACCCGCCCAATCCGTTGAAATAAAGGAGTTCCGGCTCATCGACTGCGGGCAGGACATATTGTTGAACCTGGCTGGTGAATTGCATCATTTGGGGCAACTGATAATTTTGACTTATATTTATCTGTTCGTCCATGGTAAGGCCACCACCATTCAACATGACTCTGGCAACAGCATGCAGAAGATGGACGTCTTCAGCAGGAATTTTATTCTTATCCAATATAAAAACATCACCTGGTTTGTTAAGGATGTCATGTGTCTGTCTTGATAATACTATATCTGAAATCAATGCATATAGTGGAAGCGTGTAGCTGTATTCTTCTTCACTCAATATTACAAGATCCACCTTAAGATCCATCAGGCGCCAATACTCGTGTGCTTTCAGGACTTCATAAAGTATTTCCAACCGGTCGGTTTTATTCAAAACAACAAGCACAACCGGCAGGTCTCCGGAAATTCCATATCTCCACAGCGAGGATTGCCCTTTGCTGTTTTTCAGGATCATCTCCTGATTCATCATCCTCATGGGACTTATAAAAAGGATATGGGATATCATGTCCTGATAGAGTTCAATTTCAGACACATCCAGATTAAGATAGTTCATTTCAACCCTGCTTCTTGCCAATGCAAACCTGAAAGCCCCTTCAACCGAATCGGGACTAACATATTTGTCTATAAGCGAAAGCAGTAATTCATTGCTTTCAGCAACCGCTGTCAGGAATGAAATCCGCGCTGTTTTTCCCGGCTCGATCCTGATCCTTACCCGCAAGCTCATCACAGGGTCCAGTACAGGCCCCACAGTATTTGAAAGAGGTTTACCCCGCTCAATAACGATCGGGTTCTTTGCATTATTCCCCCTGCCTATCATCTGCATCCTGTCCGTTTCATACTGGACATCCCCGGAGGTGTCGCCTTCGATCACCGCAGCATTTGCTATCCACAAGCTTTTATCGGTTTCTGACCTTGGCCTCCTGTTTGCAATGATACATTTCCTTTCTGCCTGGTAGCTTGTTTCAATAAACAAGTTGCTGAAAGCCGGATGTGCGCTATCCGCCGCCTGGGTTGCAAGTACCACTTCGAAATAGCTTGTCACCTCTATAGTACAGGGCTTATCGCCATAATTCTTCAGCGAAACTCTGCGTATCTCAGCATTATCTCCGGAGGCAACGACCACCTCGGTTTTTGTTTCTATCAGTCCATCCATGCGTTTGAAGGTTGCCTTGTCAGCCGTAAAGGAAACCTCGTACTTATCGGGTATGATGTTGAGTGGTGAATAAGTTGCAGACCACACGTAATTTGTTTCAACATTGCGCAGATAGAAAAACATGCCATATTGATCCAGTGTGCTGTCCGCCCTCCACCTCGTCACTGCCACCATCTTGTTTTTACTGTATCCTGTACCCCTGTCGGTTATCATTATTGAATAATTGCCATTCGATAATATGTGCGACTTCTGTAATACCGGATCAGGCTGGCTGAATATCCTCATCGGGCTTTTCTCTTTAGGGACTGTCTCTTTGAATGGAACAACCTTTTCCTTGTTTTCCTTGGTAAGAAGCAGGTTTGCAGGAACTTTTTCCTGAAGCAGGAGCCGGCCTGCATGCATTGCCGGATCTGCATGGAAGCGCTTTTGCATTATGTTCTTATTAAGATAATTATTCAATGCAAGAAGGCTCATCCCCTGATGATGTGCCATAAAGCTTTTTACAATGGATCTTTTAGTCTCAAACGGCAGCCTTTCAGGCGTATAATCCGCTGCTTCATAAAATCCATAGGGTCCGTCAAGGCCTTCCTCTTTCAACCGTTTAATGTTCTGGACCGCACCTATGGGATCAACCAAAAGGGCCAGGAATGTTGCATACGGAGCCGTTACAGCATCCTCAATCAATCCTCTTTTCAAGCCCAACCAGGGTACGCCTATAGCCTTATACTGATAATCAAGATTGTTATCAATTGAATTGAAACCGGACTCAGAAAATCCCCATGGCATGTTTCTTTGCCTGCCATATTTCTTCTGACTTTTTATTACGAAGGAATAGGTTTCATCGAGCAAAGTGTTTTTATAACTTTTCATGACCAGAACGGGCATAAGGTATTCAAACATAGTTCCCGTCCATGATACCAAACCTTTATAAGAATCTACAACCGTCAGTGCCCGACCCATCTTAAACCAGTGCACCGGTGGAATCTTACCCCTGGCAATGCATATATAGCTTGTAAGTCTCGCTTCTGAAGCCAGCAAATCATAGTAGGAATTGGTCAGCTTGTTTTCCTCCATATCATATCCAATGGAAAACAGTTGCTTTTTTATTACATACAAAGGTAAAAAATTCATATCTTCACTCAAGTCATTGATTCTTTTAATCAAAGCTTCGTAATTATTTATGGTTTGTCTGATTTTCTCAATAACATGAATCAATGCTTCTTCCAATTCATACAGCCAGCCCAATTCGTTATTGTAATTCTCCATGCCGGATTTAGGTATGATTTCAATCAATTTTCCTGCACATTGGGCAGCCTCACTGTAAACCAAAGGCAGATCATACAAATTGACGTTTCTCTTAAGCAGGTTGATAAGCTTGTCAACGCCTGCTGTGATATCTTCATTCAAATCCCTTTTGAGCAGAGCCTGAGGTATCCTTTCCATCAAAACTATACCGGGCATAAACTCCATCAAGTCCTTTTTGAACATCATTACCATGCGCTCAACTTTGGTTTTCCAGACTGCTTCCTTTATATTTTCAAACCTGCGTCCGATAATAAGCTCATTCAAAGCCTGGTTCCAAAGGATAAGATCCAAAGGTCCACTACCAGGCAGGATATTTTCTGCAGCTATTTTTTCATATATTGCAAGGCCTTCCTTACCCGTGCATTGAAGCGTGTCCCTGATTCCATCTGAAAAACAGGCATCTATAAGGGGACTATGAAGGTAGCCTTTCAGACCTTGCTCAAGTGTTATTAAAAAACCTGCAAGGTTACCGCTGTCGACCGTTGAAATATATCCTGGCCGGAGGGGTTTCAACGTGTGGGTGTCATACCAGTTGTACAAATGACCATTCCACTTATCCAGACCTTCGATGGTATATATGGTTTTTTCAATCATCTCCATCATCTCACAAGTGCCAATATACCCAAAGTCCCTGGCTGATAAGGATGCAAGCAGCCCCAGACCGATATTGGTGGGAGATGTCCTGCAGGCTATACCTCTCGGCGGGTCCACCTGGTAGTTGTCAGGAGCAAGATAAGAATTCCTTGTATTTGCAAATTCTTCGAAATACCGCCAGGTCTTTCGTGCAATCCTTCCAAGCTCATGCATGTCTTTTTGTGAAACTTCCGGAACTGTGTCCTTCTGGTCTTTGCTGATCCGCCAGGCAATAAAAGGCGAGCTTACCCAGAGAATCAGGAATAGCAGACTTGCAACCATCGCTGATGGTTTTAATACAACAGAAAGAATCAGAACAAGTGGAGCTTCCCAGAAAGCCGCCCCCATTCCGCGTACATAACTTGCAAGTGAATTCTTCTGTGTTTTTTCAACATCGGCTGATGTTACCCATTCAAGTAAATTCTTCTTAGTTATAAAGACACGGGCTAAGGTGATCAGTATGGCATCCATCATAAGCCAGGCCTGGTAGGGTAAAAACGTCATGGTCAGAACACCTTGAAGAAATGCTGCCTTCAACCCAAACATAACGGGCATGTGCCTTTTTGTCATGTCATTTCCCAGTTTTCCTGAGAAAACATATGCAATTACAGCCATAATGAAAGGCAATGATTGTGCAAAAAAGAAGAAGCCAAGCCAGAAGAAAATACTGCCGGGTAGTATGCTAAGACCTGAAGCCGCAAGAATCATAAGGGCTGGTGCAACCAGGCTCCTTCTCATGTTATCAAGTATCTTCCACCTTGATAGAAGCGAGAGTGGGTTAGGAATCCTGTTGTGGCTGCTGTCGTGAGTCTTGCCAAACAGCAACGGAGAAAGCTGCCAGTCTCCCCTTACCCAGCGGTGTAGCCTTGAAGCGAATGAGTTGTACTTCGCCGGATAGGAGTCTACCAGTCTGAGATCAGTAACCAGGCCGGTCCTGACATATGAGCCTTCCAGCAGGTCATGGCTCAGTATCGCATTTTCCGGTAGAGTATCCTTCAGAACACTCTGGAAAATCTTTAAATCATAAATACCCTTCCCTGTAAAAATTCCTTCGCCGAAAAGATCCTGATATACGTCGGAAATGGCGTTGGCATAAGGATCAATGCCCTCCTGCCCGGTAAATATTCTTGAGAAAAGCGATTTATTGGAGCTTTCGCTGTCTACATCTATCCTTGGTTGCATTAGCCCGTAGCCCTCGGTTACGATCCCTTTCTTTTTATCAACAACCGGCCTGTTCAAAGGATGAGCCATGGTCCCAATCATCCTTTTAGCCATTCCCATTGGAAGGATTGTATCACTGTCAAGAGTAATTATATATTTTATATTGGAAAAAGGAGGCGCATCGCTTGAAAAATATGAAAAGCTGGTATCAGTGGCGCCGAGAACCATATCGTTGAATTCCATCAAGGCTCCCCTTTTTCTTTCCCAGCCGATCCATTTGTTATTTCTTTCATTAAACTGACTTTCCCTGTGGAAGAAATAGAAAATATCTCTGCCCGCTCCGGAATATTTAATATTCAGATCCTTTATACCTTGCAAAGCAGCCTCAATGATATTGGCATCATCTTTCATACCAGCATGATCCGAATCCCTGAATGCGCCTATCAATGCAAAGTATAGATTTTTCTCCCTGTTTGATAAATAATGACTCTCAAGGTTACCCACAAGCTCTTTAACCCGTCTTTCGTCCGGCAGCAATGTGGGTATGGCGATAATAGTGCTCATGCTTTCCGGTATGCCGCTTTTCAGCTCCAGTCTTGGGAAAAAAGCGGGTTTCATAACTTTGCATACAATCCAGTTTACTATACTTACGGCAATTTCAGAGGCAGGTATAAGCACGAAGATTCCTGCCAATATGGAAAAAAGAATTACATTGGGTGTACCAGTGAAAATTGTATACGCTACAGCTGTGGAAACCAGCAATATTGTAATAAGACATATGGCACCAATATAATTGATTCCACAATGTTTCTCAAAAAGGCCGGAAACACCAGGGAGGAATTTATTAACCTTACCCTGTCTGCTTTCAAGGATTTTGAGCCCCTTTCCGATCAAGTAGTAACCTACATGCCATTTTCTCCTGATTTCATCGTCCATATCATTTCCGGTAATAATGTCGGCGTTAATGCTTGGATTACTGTCTGTAATTATTTCCGAGCAGGCATTTTGGGCAAGCGCAACCGCCTCCCTGGCAATGTGGAGCTCTGATACGCCATAAGCCAAAGCCAGTTCTCCGATCCTGCTCCTGTAATGATTACGCGTAAAAAGATCCATAAGCGGGTATGTACCGTCCGGATCCAGTTTCAGTATTTGCTCAACAAAACTTGCAGACTCAAACAACTCCGACCAGTCCGTTGTTGAAAACGATCGAAGGCTGGTTATACAATTGCCCATTGAAACTGTATTCACAGACTGCGAGTTATGTTCTTTCCATGTGATATGCTCTGTGGTTTCTCCAAGTTTGTCAAGGTTTTCGTCCATTATTCTTAAAATATTCGTATAACTCCGGCCTGATCTTCTCAACCTGTAGAACAAATGTTCAATAAAGGTTGGATTTGCTTCATCCGGTGTTTTCATGCGGTCTTTGAACAGCTTAATTATGCGGTTTGAATCTTCACCCTCATTAACCAGCCAATCATCGAATATTTCATCTGCTTTATGCCATTGCAATTGAGTATTTCTAATATTTTCACACAGATGTCTGATGTTTTCAATAATCGCAAGCCTGATCACCATGGGAATTGACCATATTTCCCTGTCAAAAAGGACACTGTGCGACTGATAGGCCTTCAGGTAGTCTGACAGTATCATTTCATCTATTTGCCCGTCGGTATGTGCAACAAGTTCCACCGCAACGGCAAACATCCTTGCATATCCCTTCAGCAGGCCTGACCTAAGCACTGGAAGTCTTGACCAGCTCTTTTTATCCAGATCCCGTCTGAGGCCTTTTACTTGTTCTTCAATGATATAGAAATTGTCCAGCAGCCACTCCGCCGAAGAAGGCACAGTGTATTTTTTCTGTATATCTTCATTTAATTCCCGATATACCGAAAGAATATATTCATAATTGTCGTTCATCCTCGGAAGAGGCCAGTTCAAAAAGTTCTGCCTGTTTGAAACAGAATGCTCAATGGCGATCTTTTTTGCATGATCCTCGAGTTCTTCGTTGGATAGTGAAGCATCTCGCATGTTCAATCTCCTGTCGTTCCTGGATTTCGAAAGTATAATCCAGGCCAGCAGACCTAACAGAACAATAAGCACCGCACCTTCAATAAAAATCTTTGTAATAAACTGCATTAATGTCTAATCCTCTCATGTTTCAATTTTTACTTTATTTACTTTTAATTTAAAAATTTTCCATTTATATTGCTGATTAAGAATGAGCATGCCAATAATACAGAAATATAAAGGCTATATCTCAAATCAGCATAATCCTGTGAGTAAATTGATTTTTCGAAAATGTATATCATAAAGTTCGCTAGTGATAAGAAAATTGTGAAAATTTCTTAAGACAGGTGAAATCTGAAATATAATGTATTCATTATACCATCTTATTGTAGAAATAGCAAAAGAGGGGTTATACCCCTCTATCTCCATTGAACCATTGGCGCATTTCTCGGTACTGTTCGCTGATATTTTACATTTGGATATCCCAATGCAAGACACGTTACGACTTTTTGATTCTTTTTCAATTTCAGCATTTCACGGATTTCCTTACTTTGGTTGGCAACTGCGGTGAAATAGCCGACGAAAAGAACCCCCAGGCCTTGAGCTTCGGCCATGAGCTCCATATTTGCAGATGCCAGAGCTGCATTTACCTCATGCTCAGAAACCGTCAATATCACCAGAGGCGCTCCTTTAAACATGAAACTGTCATCATTGGGGTCAAAAATCATGGCATCCTTCTTCAATATCCTGTTAACCCTGTTAAGGCGTTCTGCAACTTTGCATAGCTGCTTATATGATATCTGCTCAAATTGTTTTATCTCATCCTGTACCACAATATACTCAACGTTCTGTGTATTTCTGGCTGTCGGTGTATATCGTCCAGCTTCGATTATTTTCAATACTTGCTCTTTATCTACTGGACGCTGATCGAAATTCCTGATGGAGCGTCTGAATTTTATTGTATTAAGGAGGATTTCGGCATCCAGGCCGAAACAATCACTGCTGTATTCCTTAACCTCCGACATGTCGTACTCTTCAATTGCTACAGCATTTTGTGGACATATTGCTATGCAATGTCCGCATTTCATGCAACTTCCAACCAGCCTGGCCTTTTTGCCGGCCAGTTCAAGTGCATTTCTTACACAATCCTTGCAGCAAAGGCCGCATCCGTTGCATTTGCTTTCATCGATAATAATCATTATCCCCCACCCACCTTCTATTTTATGATTTTTCAAAGTCAAACTTCTTTAAATATTCCACTGCAGACCGGCTCATTTCGATAGAAAAGTCCGACATGTATTTACGGCTGCAAAATGCCTGGATATAATTTATGATATCCTCGACTTTTCTCCCCTCCCGAATATTCCTTTTGCGGTGCATGTCCAAGAGTTCTTCAGCTGTGAGCCTGTCGTATTTGTTTTCATAAACCATATACTCACGATCAAAACGAGCGGGCTTTTTTCTTTTCATCTGAGCATCAGTGGGATACCCATATACCAGCATAGCTGCCGGTACTGAATAATCAGGCAGGTTCAGCAGTTCCCTGACCGTTTCGCAGTTTTCCAGGATATCACCAATATAACAGGAGCCGATACCCATTGACTCAGCTGCAATTACTGTATTCTGGGCTGCAATCACCGCATCGGCATAAGCAAGCATCAGGTCCCCTTCCGATGGCTTTCTGGGTTCACAGCCTGCAATACAGAAAGTGTCATACCACCTCTGGTAATCAGCCAGGAAGATAAGCACCAAAGGTGCCTTTGCAATAAATGGCTGGTTATCACATGCGACTGCCAATTTATCCTTTAAATCCTGGTCTTTGATGTCAATAATGGTGTAAAGCATCATCGCGCCTGCGGTTGGGGCCTGAAAAGCAGCTTCAAGTATAACCTCTTTAATATCAGACTCAACAGGCTTTTTTTTAAATACCCTGACTGATCTCCTATTCCTTATCTGGTCCATAACATCATATAACATAATAAACCTCATCTGATCAAAATTACAATAATCATATTATAGCATACGTTTTTAATCATCCATATAATGAAAAAAGCCGTTTATCTAATGCATAAATTCGTACTATATTGCTTTTGTTATACTGATTTTGCATATAGCAATTTGAAAATTGACATATTGTAAAGAAAGTGAAAGAATAGTAAGTGTACAATCAATAATACGCTTCTTTTCGAAGCACAAGTTATAATATTAAGGAGGATGTTTATATGCACGAGTATCCAATTCCATTGAGCAAAATGCCCTATGAAGACAATACCTACACAACACCCACACTGGATTATTCGACGCCTGAGAAGAATATGCCGGGTAAATGGGCTGTAAATAGTGATATGGTAATGGTAGACCTTTCACACCCCTGGGGAAATGACCAGCCTACCTGGCCTGCAGGAGCACAGCCTTATACTACACCTGTTCAGTACATGGCAAAATTCAACCGTCGTACACAGCTGATGTATGGTTTCCCCCAGCATGTTTCAACCCACTACGACGCACCGTCCCACGTTTGCCAGGAGAGCCCCTTCACTGATGAAGTAGCCCTTGAAAAATTCATGGCTCCGGCTGTCATCTGGGAAGTTCCATGCACACCAATGCAGACCATCACTGTGGATATGCTCAAAAAATGTGAACCCAAGCTTCAGCCCGGTGATTATGTAATGATTATAACAGGCTGGCACAGGCTTTATAGTGATTCAGACAGATACTTCCTGTGGAGCCCCGGTTTGAATGAGGAAGCCGGCGAGTGGCTAGTAGAGCAGGGTGCTTCAGGCTTCGGCATAGACTGCCAGGCACTCGACCACCCATGCGCATCATACATGGCTGCACATGGACCAGGACCATTGGTTCCCCGCGTATTAGACTTGTATGAGAATCAATTCTTCCCTGGCCGCAAGGCAATAGAAGACCATCCTAAGTGGGAACCCGTGCACGAAGTATTCCTTAAGAGGAACATTCCTGCCTGGGAGAACATTGGCGGCGACGTTGACAAGGTTCTCAACAAGCGTTGCGTAGTCTGCGCTTTCCCATCCCGCTGGCATAAGGGTGACGGCGCTATTGTCCGTGTTGTTGCCTTCATTGACAAGAAAGAACTCAATGATGTACCAACAAGGGTCTACAAATACGGCACATATTAAAAAAAGACTAATAGAAACAAATCAAACGGCCAATGTTCAATATCGAGCATTGGCCGTTCGTAATTTGTTTTCTTTATTGAGGTTTGTTCGGTTGAGTTATCGATGATGCTGAAACAATTATTTTCTTATCAGACTTTGGCTTCTTTTTTTCCCGTTTCTTAGGACTCTTATCTCCCATATAAAACACCTCAATTCTAATTTTCACATAAAATAATATCATGAATTTAAAAAATTAGCAAAATTTAAGTGTTTGCATCTTTCTGATTAAGCTTCCTGACAAATTTTTCAGCCTCTTCGCATGATACCGGTTTATTAAAGTCCACCGCTCTTCCGTCAATGACCCAGTCTTTATGCTTGAGATTTTTACTTGGACAGTGATCATTACTACACTTCCCGTTTATCTCAATAGAACCACATTTACAAAAATCCATTATCACCGCTCCATTATATAATCATTATCGTTCATTTATATTATATACCTTATTTTTAACTTTTACTGATTTTTCATAAACTAAATCTATTTCTATATCCGCACTTCCGGCATAATTCCTCGTTAGCGATCCGTTTTGAGAATCCTTCATACAAATCTGTTGCACGCTTACTATTTATTATAGTGTCAAAATCATCCTTCCAAATGTTCCCCAGATTGATTACTCCCTCCCCGTCAAGACAACAAGGCACTACTGTACCATCAACCAAAAATCCTACCTGATCTCTGAGACCATAGCAGAACCCTTTGTTGTCGGTCTCCTTCGCATCCAGTCCCGGCCAATCGAATTTTCCAGCCTGATTAAGAAAAACATAATCTGCCAGACTTATTCCATTGATAGGTGTCAGCTTGTCCTCTATTTTAAAATTCAGCTTGAACTCTTCTTCAATTCGTCGCAATATTTGAGCATTTTCCAGGTTTTTGCCACCATCAGCAATATTCCATAATCTTAAGCATGCAAGTATCTTTTTTTCCCTGGCTCTGTTTACAAATGCTAATATTCTGTCTAGATAGCTTTTTATTGAATAATCCGTTTCATTTGCTTCAAAACTATGCAATGAAAAATTGACCTGTCTGAGGGCTCCTTTTGTCAGAAGCATGTCAGCTGCTTCATCTATCATTGTCCCGTTTGTTGTTATATTAACCTTATACCCGTATTTTCCACACATATCGAGAAAAACTGATATCTGGGGATGAAGTAACGGCTCTCCCATAATATGAAAATAAATGTACTTGCATTTCCCTTTGATCTGTTCAAGGATCCTTCCGAATAATTCAATGCTCATGAACTCCTGCTTCCGCTTTGTCTTGGGGCAAAATGAACAGTCCAGGTTGCATATGTTGGTGATTTCAATGTATACCTTCTTAAATGTTCTCAAAACTTTTTCCCTTTCCCTTATGGCATATGGTATCCAACCAGAATTTTATACAGGTCCTCTACTGTTTCAACAATAACTGTAGCTGACGCATTCTGCAGTTCTTCATAATTCCCATATCCATACAGGACACCTATGGAATCTATTCCTACCTCTATAGCTCCCTTTATATCCTGTTCACGATCCCCTATCATTACAACATCTTTAAGTTCGAAGTTTCCTGCCTTACCCAGTGCGTATCGTATTACATCGCTCTTGTTTGTCCTGGTCCCATCCAATTCACTTCCCGCTACAGCATAAAAATAATGAGTAATTTTAAAATGCTCGAGTATCATGTAAGTGAATACTTCCGCCTTTGATGTGGCGAGGATCAGCTTTCTTCCATCCTCCTGGAGCCTTTTAAGTAATGATTCTATTCCTTCATATACTCTGTTCTCGAAAATGCCAATATCTTTGAAGTACTCTCTGAATTTTTCAACGGCCTCTTTGGCTTTCAATTCATCGAACCCAAGAAAATTCATATAGGACTCAGTCAATGGCGGTCCGATAAACTTTTGCAAAAGGTCCTCATCATAGTCGGTTATTCCATATGCTTTCATTGCATACCTTAACGAATTCTTTATCCCTTCACCTGAATCAGTTATTGTACCATCCAGATCAAACAGGATAATACTCTTATCTGTAAATTCTTTGTCTGTTAATTCTTTGTCTGTAAATTTCATGATCAGCCTCTTTCATGGTTGCCCGGAATGGGCAGGCTTTATTTCAAATGAACTTCCTGTAGTCATCCCAATTAGCTTTCAGAAGGTTTGGAATGTCCAGACCGTATGGGCAGTTATCTTTGCAGTGATTGCAATGGATACACTCCTCGATCCTTTTCATCTTTACCTTCCATTCATCATTCAGAAATACAGCAGACGGTGCTCGCCTTAATAGCAATGACATTCTCGCCGACCAGGGAATGTTTATATCAGCCGGGCATGGGAGGCAGTAGCCACAGCCCCTGCAGAAATCTCCGTGTAATGACTTCCTGTCATTTTCGATAATAGCAGCGATCTCTTCATTAAATACAGGAGGGGTATCAATAAAGGAAATAAACTCTTCAAGCTCCCTTTCCCTTTGAACACCCCAAATAGGCAGCACATTGTCATATTGCGCAAGATAGGCATACGCAGCAGCAGAATTTGTAATGAGTCCGCCTGACAATGCCTTCATGGCTATGAAGCCAATTCCGCGTTCTCTACACAGCTTAACCAATTCGATTTCCTTATCCGACGACAGATAACTGAAAGGGTATTGAACAGTCTCATACAAACCGGATTCAGCCGCCTCAATTGCTATATGAAGCCTATGGTTGGAGATTCCTATATGCCTGATCATACCTTTGTGCTTTGCTTCAAACATTGCTTCATACATGCCTGTGCCATCTCCCGGCTTTGGACAAAAATCCGGATTGTGGAACTGGAAAATATCCAGATATTCCGTTTTCAACATGTCAAGCGAAGTCCTGAGCTGTTCCCAAAACACCTCTACCTTGGTAGCCATGGTTTTGGATGCAATATAAATTTTGTTCCTGACATTTCCCAGAGCATACCCGATTTTCTCTTCACTGTCTGAGTAGGATCTGGCAGTATCGAAAAAAGTTATGCCATTTTGATATGCTTTATTTAACAAATCTGCAGCCTCTTCCTTGCTGATCCGCTGAATCGGAAGTGCTCCAAACCCATTTTTGTTGACGGTAATTCCTGTTTTTCCTAAGGTTATAATATCCAAGGCCATTCCTCCTTTTGTATATCTTAATCCAACATAGCTACGGAGTCAATTTCATAGCCAAAACCTTGCCACTTGTGGTTAAATTTATCACATATTCGTATTATTGGTTGAACACAACCCAATAACGAAAGGGGATGTAACAATATTTTAGAGTACTGTTACATCCCCTGATAAATATTTGATTGACGAAATCGCACTGTCACCTGAATAACAGTGAAGTCATAATGCCTTCAATGGAAAAACCACATTTTTTATACATTTCCTTGGCCGTATCTGCATTATCTGTTGTCAAATATGCAAAATCCATGTTTGAGCTGCCTGACTCCTCCAGCAATCGACGCAATACCGATGTTCCATATCCTTGCCTCTGATACTCCTCAAGTATGTCAAAATCTTCAATTTTACTTATGCCATCCTTAATAAAAAGGTTGGCCTCTTTCAAATTTCACCATAGAGCCTTAATTATTTAATGTCCAGAGGAATGTCTCCAAGGTTGATATCCTTTGCAGTCCTAAGACCATCGAAAACTTTCAGTTCATAGCCCGAAGAAGAAATTACCAAATTAAATGCTCCTACTGGCAGATCTTTAAACCAGAAATCTCCGTATTCATCCGTCAAGGTATCCCACAACTTGCCACCGGAATTCAGACGGCATTTGGCGCCGATGATGACTTCCTCCTCAACAGGATCATAAACCGTGCCGGCGATGAACCTGCCGGGTATGTTCCTGTAGTAGATCCTCGGACCGAGACCTGTTTCAGGCTGCATCACTGAAGCACCCTCTATAAGATCCTTAAGATCCTCCTCTTCCCCAAACATCATGGCATCGGTGGGACAAGCCTCCGTGCAGCGGGGCTGTGTGTGTCCATTGTCCAGCAGATGGGCGCAGCCTGTACACTTCTGTGAAATACCAAGCTCATCATTGAAGTAAATGGCATTATATGGACAGGCAGACTGGCAGGTCTTGCAGCCCTTGCACTTTTCCGGTTCTATGATTATGAAGCCGTCCTCCCTGCGGGAGATTGCGCCATTAGGACATGCCTCCATGCAGGCGGCCTTCCTGCAGTGGTTGCAGAGCTTTGCGACATAGTGAATTTTCACCTTGGGTATAGTGCCACATACATTTTCATGAACCTTCACCCAGAACTGCCCGATCATCGGTTGCGGCCCTGCATAGGGGGTCCAGTCGTTCCCAGCATGCTCGTCCTTGCAAGCCAGCTGGCAGTTGAAACAGCCACTGCATTTTGCAACATCTATAACAAATGCTTTCGCCATTATTTACAATCCTCCTTATCTTGAATAAGCCATCCGTCAAGGCAGACACCGGCTGCTATATCGATCTTGCGGGCAAACGCTTCCGGATAGTCCCGCTTCCAGCCCTCCATCTCCTCATCGGTAACCTTCTCAACCTCTGTCAGAAATCCGCTCACGGCCATTCCGGTGGCATTCTTTGAAGTCATGGAAGTAGGTGTAATTGAGTTGATACAGCCACCCCTGTCGAGTATACCTGGGATAATGGGATCAAGACGCGAACCATGGTCAACATAGCAGGTGTGCGGTACCAGGCGTTCGGTTACATACGCGCCGCAGAGCACTATACCTCGCTCGTTGAAGACCTTGACAATGTCTCCATGCCGGATGCCGCGCTTTTCAGCCTCACTGGTGTGTATCCACACAGGCTCATATTGATATCCATCCTTAGCACGGATCTTCATAGTCTCGACCTCGCGGTTCCATATGATGTCATCACACTGGGCATGCATACGCCAGCGGCCATGGTTGGACATACAGAGCAGCGGATACTTGTTTGCCCGCTCGCTGCTAAGCCGCTCATCGTGGCTCTCGCTCTTTTCAATCCATTTGGGGACGGGCGGGCGCTCGGGATCATCGGGCATATGCTTCTCAATTGCGGTGGAAGAGAATTCCAGCAAACCGGTTGGTGTAGTTAGCGGATTATTCTCCGGGTCTTTATAGAAATTATAGAGACCGGCAGGGAGCTCCTGCGCGTCAGGCTTGCATGGAACCACGAAAATCTTTTTCTTCTTGAACTCCTCCCAGGACAAATAATCCTCGCAACCGGTAGCTGCGTAGAAGAATCTGACACGCTCCTTTTCGCTAAGGTTGCCGGTGTATGCGTCGTAGTATTCCTTTCCCAGCTTTTCTGCCACCTTTGCGCAGACATCGAAGTCGGACAGGGACTCACCTACTGGCTCGCAGCATGGCTCTTCAAGGTATACAGAGACAAAAGCACCGCTGCTCATGTCATTGCCAAGGTCGTTCATCTCATGCTTTGTGGCCACAGGAAAGATCAGGTCTGCAAAATAACAGTCGTTTTCCAGCCACGGATGCTGTGCCACGATGCATTCTATCTCCGGGCTCTGCATGGCCTTGATGGATAGGTTGCCGTTGTTCCAGCAGGTAGTCTGGCAGGGGGCGTCCGTCCACATCATATGCACACGTGAGAGGCCTGGACGGGGGTATACAATTTTCTCGAATTGGTATTCACTCGTAGGCTTTCTGTAATTATTTTTGTCGGCTTGCTGGCTAGAACTGAAGCACTGCAGCCCATACCACTCTGCGTGTCCGTCCAGGATAGCCTTGTGGATCAGGGTGCGTGGTATAAACTGTTTTGGCGCCGGGAACTGCTTGAAAAGCTCCTTCAATTCAGGCGCACGCTTTTCCTGCTCCGGACTAAGTGTAAACCGATTCATGTTTATATCCGGTCCTACATCCCCGTCCACCGGGCGCAAGGCGTCGCAGATGTGGGGCATCTTTGGGGTGAACTGGCCCTGATATGGAACTGGGTAATCAAAATTCCACAGGTTCCACTCAATCATCTTGGCCTGATGGACACCTGGCTGACCCAAACCACGCATACCCAGCAGCATGGCCTCAAGGCGTGCTGGTTCTGATGCGTAGGGTCCCCGTATATAACAACCTCCATTGCCATGGATGATGCTGGCGATTTTATTTGCCCAGTCACGGGCAAGAGCCTTGATGGTCCACGTGGGTACGCCACACTTGCCGGATGCCCATGAAGGGGTCTTTGGCTGGCCGTCCTCGCGGCCCAGGACATAGTCTTCGAACTTGTCGAAGCCGTATGCATGGGTGGATATGTATTCCTTATCATAAGTTCCCTCGGTTATCCATATATATGCTATGGCCAGCTGGAGGGCAACATCAGTGTTCGGCAGGACGGGGATCCATTTATCGGCATGCACTGCTGCGCCGTAGTTGAGATCCGGGCATACATAGACACTTTTCAGGCCGATCTCGCTAAGCCAGTAACAGAGGCGGCTGGGCACATGGCTGACAACGCCCAGAGGCGTGGTCTCAGGATCACAGCCCCAGAATAGCAGGAGGTCTGAATTTTTGGCTATATCGGGATAAAGGTTGGTCTGCGGCGCCATTTCGCCTACAGGTTCGCAGCCCCAGACATGCTTTGCTCCCCAGAACCAGCCTTCCCAGCTATCCATATTTCGCATCTGAAGGGTGTAGCCACCCATCAGTGAAAGCAGACGATTGGGGCAACCGTGGCTGGGAGACACATTCTTTCCTTCGCCATGCATATCAGCCTGACAAAGCACCGCTTCGGGGCCATAGGTTTCCTTGATGCGAACCAGTTCATCGGCGGCAAGCTGGGCGGCCTCATCCCAGGAGATGCGGACATAACCGGATTTACCGCGATTTTGTGGATTACGCTCACCCTTTGGGTCCCAATCCACGCGTTTGAGTGGCCAGCGAACACGGTTGGGTGAGTAGACGCGGGACTTGTATCCCAATCCAAAGGGTGTTATTGTTACGCGGCTGGGCGCCTGAAAGGTCTTGCCGCGGGCTTCTATTTTCCAGGGATTGCAATTTGCATCTGTATATTCCTTATCATAAAAGTAGGGTCTGATACGTGTAATCTTGCCATCAGTGGAGTCGACTTGACAAGGTCCACCGCTCTCGGGGCCCATAAGGCTAAAACTTATGATGTTCTGAACATCGGGTTTGAACTTCCTGGTCAATATTTATTCCTCCTGTCCTTAGAGTTAGTGGCGACGTCGGGCAAAAGCTTCATTTATTAAATAATAATTTATTTATATCCTTATGTCAATCTGTAATAAACAATTGTATTGACGTGATAGAAAATATTTTGCATAATATTACTCAGAGGACACTTGATGAAGTCATTCGCAAATTATTATTTACGTTTGACGTAGGAGGTTATAATGGACATAAACCAACTCATATATTTTATCTCCGTTGCACAGACGCTTAATTTTACCGAGGCAGCGAGGCGGAACGCACTGACACAGCCCGCAATCAGTCACCGCATCGGAGAACTGGAGAAATATCTGGGCAGCAAACTATTTATTCGTGACCGCCGCAGTGTTTCATTGACAGATGCGGGGCACAAGTTCCTGCCCTTTGCAGTTGAAATGGTTGAGATTGCGGAAAAGGCCGCTTTTCAAGTCAAACAGATGGAAGCTGGTAATAAAGGCCATATTTCAATAGCAGCCCTTACCACTTCAAGTGCTGTGCTATCCAAATGCCTGTCAGCGTTTTCGGCCAGATATCCAGATATCACTGTAGACATTAATTTCACATCAGGCCGCAGCCAGGTCATCGCTATGAATGAGGAGAAATACGACTTCCATTTTGCCGTAAAGGAGATGGTACCTGCCGGCAATACTTTTGAACATCTTGTGTCCAATACCGACATTCTTTGTATGGCTTTTCCCAGAAATCATCCTTTGGCAAATCAGCCTCTTGATTTTTCAAAACTGGAAGGAGAGCGTTTTATTGCAGTATCTGAGTCCGATGGACCAGCTCTGTATGGAGAAATAGCTAAAGTTTGTGCCAATCGGGGTTATAAGCCTAATATTACCTGTCAATACGACCGTGCCGAGGCCGTATTACTCTCCGTGGGCGCCGGACTCGGTATTTCTATTATCCCTGAGGCACTGAGCCGTGTATTTTATTCAGAGAATGTTTACATCACCCGTATCCCAGGTGATGATGCTCTCCGCACCTACGTTATCGCGTGGCACAAGGATATGTCCAATCCTGCCGCACGTCTGTTCCTGGATACTGTGCGGGAACTGTTTATGTAATTTCCTGAGATTTGAGTTTTTTCTTCCCGCTTATAAAATCAAAGAAACGATATCCAATGGGAGATATAATGAAAGAAGCTAAAAATATACCTATGCAGCCAGCTAAAACGTAGTAGCTTATGTCATTGATCACCAAAACCATAGCAACTCCAAGCCAGGTGCATACAATAAGAATTGAAACACCTTTAAACAGCTTGATTTGATTGATTTTTGTGATTGGCTTGTACGGCGTGTCTGCAGGCGCCCATTTTATAACTGAGAATAAAGCTATAAAAAATGTTGCTGCGACAAAGACTATCAATGCTTTAATACTCCACAGAAAATATGTATACTTGACGATGAACCCTGCACCGATAAAAATAGCGAATGAAGTTACCATGCACTTTACGTAATTATCCATATGATAGCCGCCTGCTGCAATTCGCAAGACTCCAAAAAAAGCTAATACTGCAAATGTGGGCAGGAGTATATCCAACATGAGTGAAACAGCAATCAGCAACGTGAGCTTTACAATTCCGCCGATGATCATTTGCAGTCCATAATAATACAAATGCCTCTTTTCGTGACTCTCATTCAATGTTATTGCCAAGTTATTAGCCAGCCCATAGGACCATCGTCTGATAAATTTCATAACCTTCATCATCTCCGCATTGTTTATTAGCAACCGGCTTCTGAATTCTTAATTCGAATAAAAATCAATCCACTATAATTATACATTAACTTACATGAAATGAATAAGAAAATAATAATAGCAACTATTGTCATGGGTATATTTGTTATATAATAAAACAGGAACTTATTTTTTAAGGAAAGGAGAGAAATATATGACTAAAGTATTATCAAGGAATAGACATATTTTTGCAGCATCTTTAGCCACGCTTCTTGTTGCACTCTCTACATTATCAGTAAGTACCGCTTCGTGGTTTATAATTATTCATCACCCTAAGACCCCTAAATCTTTATTGAAGTGAAGTAAGAAGGAACAACCAGCAATGGTTGTTTTTTCTTGATTACCATTGACATCAATAAACATTCATGTTATAGTAAGCAAGTATCACAGATGTATTTATTGATTTCACATGTTTTTAGAAATTATATATACTGGATATATATAATTTGTAAAAATATGTGAAATTTTTATTTGCAATGGAAGTATAATAAAATTTAGGAGGTACCTCATAATGACAGGTACAGTAAAATGGTTTAACGCAGAAAAAGGATTTGGATTTATCTCAAGAGACAATGGAGACGACGTGTTCGTTCATTTCTCAGCAATTCAGGGAGACGGATACAAATCATTGGACGAAGGCCAGGCAGTCAGCTTTGATATCACTCGTGGTGCAAAAGGCGACCAGGCTACAAACGTATCTAGAATATAATTATTATAGTATAGATTATGTACTTATTAAGGGCTTCAACAGGATCATTCCTGTTGGAGCTCTTTTAAGTGTCGGTATAAATGGAAAAGACCTGACCTAAAAATGAATGCTTTTATTAATTTTGGTAATAATATCCTTTAAATGATTAAGGAGGGTTTTTAATGAACAACAGCTATAAGATTGCACCTGTAAAAGATAATAAGGAGGTCATCGGGCAGATTTCCAAATACGAGGAAGAGCTGGCAAAGAAACTAGGACATGAAGTAGTTCTTATACTTTATGAGAAATGAGAGTATCAGAGTGATTATTAGAAAAGCGGATCTGGCTGATTTACCAGGTTCGCTTTTTAATATAGGGGCATGGTCAGGTAGTGATCTATGATATAATAATATTGAGTTATAAAGCTTGTATAGGTTATCAATACAAAAATCGCGGAGGAATAAAATGATTATCGCTTACTTGGCAGGAATACCCTCTCCATACGAGGGAGAGGATATAGAAATCCGATTTTGCATCTATGAAGACCAGGAACTCATGGACCGGAAATCTATCCTTTTGGAATATAAGAAACCAGCATTGGTAGGACTCTTCGCATTAAACACTCTTCTTAAGGAATTGAAAAGGCAAATGCGAAAGAAGATTGTCATAATTGTGAATGATGCTGCTTTAAATGAACTCATACGCGGAACATCGACTATAAAAAACACGGATGTCCAGGATATGGCAAGTAGAATGCGAAAAGAATTACTGAAGTATGAAAACACTGTCATAAAGGATGTAAGCAGCATTCATGCAGAATTAGTAAAATGGAATGAAATATTGAAGCCTTAATCATACTCATATTCAAAGCTTGCAGAGTCAGTAGTAAAATCGAGCAGCACTTCATCATTTCTGGCAAAATGATACCTTGCACGACATGATGGATTCTCTCGAATAAGCCTTATCATACGGCCACGTACCGGCGCACGAAGGGTAAATTCACGTTTTTCCAGTAGTTCGGCAGTCAGTGTGTATTTGCCCTGTTTTACAATAATATGCCCTTCGCCCACAAATGTAACTTTTGCGCCAAGGTAAGTCGCTAATCGATATTCTTTTCCTTCACAGACAATTATACATATAATTCCGGTAAATTTATTACCCATAAATGGGATATCTGCTACAGAAAGCATGAGCGAACATGGAGTTTTCTCCTTCCAACTGCATTGCGTCCAGGCATAACGTGTTGGGAATGAGAACCCCCGATCACCTTCCAAATAACCTGTTCCATCTGTGAAATCAAATGTTTTCCCGTTAATGACCAAACTGCCGTTTACCCTGTGATACATGCTGAAAACACTATGTCGGCACTCCATGAAAGGTACAAATTTAAACGGCCCCATTATGTCGTAACTTATCGGGAATAGCACACCAAATCTCAAAGTCCCCGTTGCTTTAATTTCATCTGTCTGAATATCGAGATCAATTCTGCTTTTGGTGAAACTACAATTTCCCACCTTGATACTCAAGCTATGTTTATCCAGTGAAAATGATTCATATGGATATTCAATACAGTATGAAGAATCGTTTGTTATAATCTGTAAGGATACCGAACAGCTATGTTTATTATCTATATGTAGCGCAGGTATGAAAGCAACTATGTCATGTCCATTTTGTTGTTTAAAGTACCATCCTTCAAAATAGTTATGCAAAAGATGCCCCTCCCTTGTTAACGATAATATGAGGCTTTAATTATCTGTCTTCCCTGAAATAGGTCTCACTCAATGCTTTTGGTGAGGAGTTCTCCCTTACCTTTTTCATGGAAATGAATATCAATACAACTATTGTTACCAAATAAGGCAGCATATCAATCAGGTACAGTGATATACTGATGTCAAATTTCTGAAGGTACAAGCCTGCTACACTCAGCGCTCCGAAGAAATATGAACCTATAAGCGCCTTGTAGGGATTCCATGTCGCGAAAATAACCAGTGCTACAGCAATCCAGCCACGCCCCGCTACTATGTCATCCTGCCAGGCCGGTACATATACAAGCGTCAGGTAAGCTCCTCCGAGTCCGGCCAGAGCTCCTCCCAGCAGTATATGAAAGTATTTGTACAAGGTAACATTTATGCCCGAAGCATCGGCCGCCGCCGGATTTTCTCCGACCATTCTGAGATTGAGGCCGATTTTTGTCTTGTAAAGATAAATCCCCAACACCACCACAAATACATATCCCAGATATACGAACCAATCCTGCTGGAAGAACACCTTTCCGATTACCGGAATATCTCCAAGCAATGGTATTTTGATATCGATAAAGTAGTCTTTCAAAGCCTGAGGTACCTGCTTGCCCGCAAGTGCCTTTCCGGCGAAGCCTGCAACGCCGGTCCCGAATATTGTGAGCGCAAGGCCTGTTACTACCTGATTTACCCTGAGTGTGACTGTCAGGAAAGAAAAAATCAGTGCGCCAAATGCTCCGGCAACAAATGCGCCCATAAGAGCCATTACCGGGTTTTGTGTCGCAAAACCGGTCGCAAAACCTGCAACAGCCCCGATAAGCATCATACCCTCAACGCCAAGGTTCAGATTTCCTACTTTTTCAGTAATTATTTCACCCAAAGTGGCAAACAGGAGCGGAGTTCCGGCCTGTACAGCCATGAACAGAAATGCCGTCCACATACTAAACCGCCTCCTTTTCGCTGCGTATCGCAGTTTTCCTGGTAAATACAATCCTATACTGGACGAAGAATTCCGTTCCAAGTACAAAGAACAAAATTGTTCCCTGAATCAGCTCCGCGACCGCAGCAGGAATCTGGAAGGCCGTCTGTATATATGAGCCGCCTTGCAGCAGCACCGAAAACAGGAAGGAAACCACCAGAATGACCGGGGCGCTCAATTGTCCCAGCCACGTTGTAATTATAGCAGTAAAGCCCATTCCCAATGTCAGTTCAATTCCGAGTGTATGATTGACGCCGGCCACCTGGATCATCCCGGTCAGCCCGCAGAGACCGCCGCTAAAGAGAGCAGCCGACATGATGATCTTTTTGATATTCATTCCGGCATATCGTGCGGTATTCTCGCTTTCACCGACAACAGCAATTTCATATCCCATTTTAGATTTATTCATAAAAATATACATAACCACTACCAGAACCAGCATGATAACCCATCCGATATGGATTCCGAACAGCTTGGGCAGTTCCGCATTTGTATTAATATCTGCAATGAGCGGAAAGCCACCGACCTCCGGATCCTTCCACGGACCATATTGCAGATAGGTTACCCATTTAAGCGCGATATAGTTCATCATTAGTGTAAACAGTGTTTCATTGGTCCCGAATTTCGCCTTGAAGAACGCCGGTATCACCGCCCAAATCCCTCCGGCAACAAAGCCTGCGGCGGCCATGATCATAAGCATGAGAGGAATCGGAATATTGGGGAAATTGAGGCCGAAATAGGCCGCGGCAAAGCCACCCATAAAAATCTGGCCTTCTGCACCGATATTCCAGAATTTCATTTTGAACGCAACAGCAATACCAAGAGAGGTGACCACCAGAGGAACAGTCGTTATGATGGTTTCCCGAAATCTGTACAAGGAGCCGAAAGCACCCTTTAACATGGATACATATACTTCAAAAGGATTGTGCCCCAAAGCCAGGATAAATATGCCTGATGCAACAAGGGCGCCCAGGACGGCGGCGGAACGGTAGATAATCGCCTGTCTGCGGGTCAATCCGGTACGTTTTGCAATTCTAAGCATTGGCTTCTACCCCCATTACCTGCGAATATGTCTCTCCAGCCATCAGCATTCCAAGCTGTTCTTTTGTACAGCTGCCTGCATCAACAATACCGCTGACTCTGCCGTCACATACTACCATTATCCTGTCGCACAGTTCCATAAGTACGTCAAGGTCTTCACCAATATATAGAATGGCCACACCTTTTTTCTTCTGATCGTTCAGCAGATCATATATGGTATAGGAGGCTCCGATATCAAGTCCTCTTACCGGATATGCCGTAATCAGCAGCTTGGGTTCTGAATCGATTTCCCTTCCGAGAAGTATCTTCTGGATATTACCGCCTGAAAGCTGCCTTACAGGATGATGAATTCCAGGAGTTACGATATTCAGTCTCTTTATAAGATCCTGCGCTTTTTTTGCTGCAGGTTCCCTGTCAACCAGTATTCCCTTCTGGTTCTGATATTCCTTGAGAATAAGGTTGTCCACCATATCCATCGACGCAACCAGTCCCATACCCAATCTATCCTCAGGAATGAAGCTCATGCTTATCCCCATTTTGATGATATCACGAGGATTTTTCCCGATTATGGATTCATCATTATATAACAGTTCTCCGCCAGCAATAGGATATAATCCTGCAATCGCTTCGCAGAGTTCCTTCTGCCCACTTCCGGCAACGCCAGCTACGCCTAGAATCTCTCCTGTAGAAAGCTCAAAGGATACGGCGTCAAGCGCTTTTACTCTATCTTCATTATATACTGTCAGGTTTTTGACCTTTAGTATCGGTTTTCTTTTTTCAAATGCAGGTCTGTCAATACTGAAATTGATTTGTCTGCCCACCATAAGTTCCGTCAATTGACGTATATTGGTTTCCGACTTATTTACTGTGCCTACAGTCTCACCCTTGCGAAGGACCGTGATCCGGTCGCTTATTTCCATGACCTCCTGCAGCTTGTGGGTGATGACAATCACTGCGCAGCCTTCCTTTTTCATATTCCGTATGATATCAAAAAGCTTTTGCGTTTCCTGAGGCGTCAATACGGCTGTAGGTTCATCCAGAATCAGGATTTCCGCTCCTCTGTACAACACCTTCAGAATCTCCACATTCTGCTTTTCTCCGACGGACATGTTGTAGACCTTCTTATCCGGGTCCACATCCAAACCATATTTTGTTGCAATTGATGCGATATGCTCCGATATCTTACTTTGCTGCAAAATATGATCGCCCTTCTGACCTGCGATAATATTTTCCTTTGCAGTAAAAAGATCCACCAGCTTAAAATGTTGGTGAATCATACCGATCTTCATTTTAATTGAATCCTTCGGTGAATGGAAACGTACAACCTTTCCACCGATAATTACAGATCCGCTGTCAGGTGCATAGATTCCGGACAGCACATTCATAAGAGTGCTCTTTCCTGAACCGTTCTCTCCGAGCAGGGCGTGAATTTCACCTTTCTGGACGTCGAGGCAGATATTGTTGTTTGCCACGACCGAGCCAAAGGTTTTAGTTATATTCTTTATTTGTATATATGCATTGCTGCTGTCCACAAAATCACCCGTATCTTCCATAAATCATTCTGCCGTATGTAGTGTTGCGCTAAGTTTTCATGACGCAATATATTTACATTGGTATACTGCCGGGCCGATTCCGAAGAATTGCAGCCCGGCAGTAAATGTAAGCAGTCTGATTTTTAATTAGCGTCTGTATTGCCCTCGACACCTTTTACAAACCAATCCATGGTACCACCGATGTCAGACTCGGGAAGGACTTCTCCGTCCTTGATCTTCAGGCTTCCATCCTGTCCGTTGATCGGGCCGGTAAATACCTTGAGGGAACCGTCGAGGATCTTTGCCTTTGCCTCATCAACCTTGGCCTGTGCGCCTTCAGGAGCATTGGCAGTCAGGGGGGCCAGGCTCAAAAGACCATCGGACAATCCGCCAAGATATGCTTCGGACTTCCAGGTTCCGTCCATGGCAGCCTTGACCTGTGCTACATAGTATGGACCCCAGTTCCAGATCGGAGCAGTCATATAAGCCTTTGGAGCTGCATCCGGGGTATCCAGGTTGTATCCGATAACTGAAACGCCTCTTTCCTGTGCTTCTATCTGTACGGCTGTAGAGTCATTGTGAAGAGTCATTACGTCGCAGCCTTCATCAAGGATCGCAACAGCTGCTTCTTTTTCCTTTGCTGTATCATACCATGTATTGGACCACCTTACTGTAACAGTTGCATCAGGCCTTACAGACTGAGCACCCAGTGTAAATGCATTGATACCGTTGAAAACCTCGGGAATCTGTGTAGCTGCAACATATCCCAATTTGCCGTTCTGAGTTTTCAAACCGGCAACGATACCGGAAAGATATCTTGCTTCATACATTCTTCCGAAATAGTTGCTCATGTTTTCTGCAGTCTTGTATCCGGAACAGTGGAGGAATTTTATTTCAGGAAACTCTTTTGCAATTTCTTCAGTTGGGTCCATGTAACCGAAGCTGGTTGTGAAAATAACCTTGCAGCCTTGATCGATGAGCTCCATAATGGACTTCTTTGATTCTGCTCCTTCAGGAACGCTCTCTTTATAAAGAGTTTTTACACCGAGTTGTTCTTCAATGTACTTTCTGCCATTATCGTGTGCCTGTGTCCAACCACCGTCTGTAACAGGTCCGACATAGATAAAGCCAACAATCATGTCTTCTTTGGCAATCGTGTTGCCGCCTGCTGGTTCCGTTGCCGTACTTGCAGCCTCAGCAGCGGTGCTTGCAGCGGTTGCTGCTGTTGATGCAGTGCCATCGCTGGTATTGCTCTGCCCGCAGCCAGCAAGAATCAGCGAGAATACCATCATAACAGCCATTAACAATGCGATAATTTTTTTCATTTTTTGTCTCTCCTCTTTTAGTTTTTATTTATATTACCGGATAATCTATCCCGTAAATTATAACAGTTATCTGAAAACGATCCTTCCATTGTCCATAGATTCAATGATTGCGAGGGATTCAAGCCTGAAGCCTTTGTCGCGAAGTTCCTGGCCACCCTGCTGAAACCCTTTTTCAATGACGATCCCGATTCCGGCCAGCGTTGCTCCGGCCTGCTCTACAATACTTGCAAGTCCATTCGCCGCTGTGCCCATTGCCAGAAAATCATCCAAAATCAGCACATGATCATCTGAACATAAGTATTTCTTTGATACACGGATTTTATAGTTTTTCTGACGAGTAAATGAATAGACTTCGCTCTCAAAAACCTCTGAGTCCTGATTGGCGGCTTCGGTCTTTTTGGCAAAGACAACAGATACACCTAAATGCTGAGCGGTCATACATGCAACAGCTATGCCGGAAGCTTCCACAGTCAATATTTTCGTTATTTTTTCATTTTCGAATCTTCTTTTGAACTCCAACCCGATGTCATTCATAAGGGATACATCCAATTGATGGTTCAGAAAACTATCCACCTTGAGAATGCGCGCGTTTATAACTCTGCCTTCGGTCAATATCCTTTGCTTCAACAATTCCATGATTAGACGGCAATCCTTTCGAGCTTCAGATCTGGCAACCCATATATGAGTGATAAACCGATGGTGAAATGCTTAACAAATCCATTCGAAAGACTGGAAAGGTGTCATAAGTGTCATGACATCAGCAAGACCCCGTAGTTTGGCTGTTAAAGGCAGCCAGTAGATACTTTCGGTCCATATTACCGGAATTATACGAGTATGTATCAAAATATGAAGTTGATTTTGGTTATTTTCGAATCTTATAACTGCTTAAAATAGCCTGTTTGGCATAAATCCATTTTAACCTATGAGTATACAAAAAGCAAGCCTGGAATGCTTATCTTCCAGGCTTGCGTCAGTCTATTATAAAACAGGAGCATTATTTCTTTGCGCACCACTTGCCCAGCTTCAAACCGTAGCTGCTGTCTCCTTTGGTCTTTAGCTTCCCGGTCATTGCAGCAACTGCTCCGTTTACCTTTCCTGTGATCATTACGTTATATAGAGTCTCATACTTGCATATGAAGGTTGAAGTAGGATTCTCAATCTCACCTTCCACAGGTGGATGAGCAAGTCCATCAATGATTTCGATGTACCATTTTCCGCAATTATCCTGGGTGAAGTCATATTGGAATTTGACATTAACACCTGTCATCAAATCCTTGTTGGCCAGCATGCGGGAAGCGCTCTCCTCCATGAACTCCTTCGGGGTCATTGCAATTTCACTCATAATACAAATTTCCTCCATTCATATTTAAAATTATAAGTATTTGATCACTCCGCATTATTTGCCGGTAGCGGCAGCCAGCATTGCTTTTACGTTTTCTATCTTTGCATTGGCTGGCATTGTACAGGCCGGTGCCAGTATAAAGCCGTTGCCCATATCATTGATCAGTTTGGTGCTGTAGTTATATACATCGTCTGGAGTGCCGAAGGCCAGCATTGAAGAAGGTACGTCACCCTTGACAGCCATGACGTCTCCAAGGACCTCCTTGATTTTGTATATATCCGTGCTGTGGTCACATCCAAATATGCACTTCCCCTTGGGCAAAGCCCTGAGGACCTCAAGATCACGCTCCCAATTGGAGTCAAAGTGCAGATTTGCGTAAACACCTGCATCAATTGTGGCGTTTACAATTTTAAAGAGATAGGGCTCCACAAAACGCTTCCACAACTTCGGTGAAAGAAACTCACTTGCGCCCCTGGCTATACCGATAAAAAGGCTGAATGGCTTTACAGGCAATGAATCAACAACACCCATCAATTGATTTTTATTGCTCTCGGAAATTATATCCATTACCGCCTGAACCTTGTCCGGCATCCTGTAGAGGTCTTGTATGAACTTTGCCATGGTCCTGCCTCCAGCAAGGGCTTCCAAGGGAATCCCCGGTATCAGCGCCATTGTATATACCGGTATTCCTGCCTCGTAATATTTCGGTCCATACTCGGCGCTTGCCCCAAATACTGATGCCAGATAATCCTCCGAAATTCCCAGCTTTTCATTAATGAACCCGGACATGAAATCGTCCCAGCCGATATCCAGGATTCTGTCATAATCCTCTGTGGTTATCCTCTCCTGCTCATCTACGATCCAAGAGCTGCCCTCGGGAAGATCCCTCCCTGCAATCTTCATTTTGCTCATAAACCCCATTGAAACCATTTCCGGGGGAGTATAATCAACTTCGGTCATATCAAAATCAGTAAATTCACTGAAAAACCGCAATGTTGTCTCAGCCGCAACAAAAGGATTGGACGAAAACTCGGACATCTTCACTCCCAGATGATTCGCGCAGAATCCGTCCGCCCATGCCATCACCGGCGTCCTGTCCGGTTTCTCCATATTAATTGCTTTTTGAATCCTTGTCATACGCTGGTTGAACAATTCCTGTGGAGTGCTCATAAATTTATCCTCCTTATTATTTTTCTTGATATGTTCACAAATATGTCCATCCCTCATCATGCGTACAGCTTTTTGCATAAATCAACGGTTTGCTGGGCATTCCTGCAGACATAGTCGGCCTTGACATATTTTCCGGTGGCTTCGTCCACTGGCCCGCCACCTATAATAATAGTCAGCCCGTCGCGCAGGCCAGCCGTTTCTATTGAAGTTATACATTCCTTTATGTTGTCAAAGCAGGTGGTAAGCAGGCATGAAATGCCTATGGCTTTAGGTTTATACTCTTTTATCGCTTCAATGTATTTTGCTGTCGACGCATCAACCCCGAGGTCAATAACCCTGAAGCCATTGCTGCTCATGATTGTGCTTACGATATTCTTGCCAATGTCATGGATGTCATCATAAATGGTACCCATTACAAAAGCACCATATTTTGATTCGGATCCCTCACCTGCGCCACCGAGCATTTGGGAAGCTTCATTGAAAATCTCTGCAGCCATGATCAATTCTGACAGAAAATACTCCTTCTCTTCGAACCTGTTACCTACAATTCTCATGCCTTCCTGTAATGCTGCAACAATTTCCAGTGGATCAACGTTCTGTCCCTTAAGTGACCTGACTTCCTCAAGAACAACATCTTCGTTAAGGTCAGCCATCGCCTGGATCAATATCTGACTCATGCCGATTTCCCCCTTTGCTATTATTAGGTTTATATTATCATGGTATTTTTTATAATTCATCTTACAGTTAGTATGATTTATATTTGCATAAAAGATATTCAATTTATACACAATGTAGGATATAATATTTCTGGAGGTGCGAATATGAGCATGGGCATTACCCTGGAAGAGCTTTCATTAAAATTGGAACAATATCACCCCCGGCTTTACATTTCTGATACAGCAGGATCAACAATAAAAGCTGTAAGATTGCTTTTGTCTGACATGCATTCATTTGAGGCTGATACGCTATATGCAGGCAATATCTCCGACCTTCCGGACTTAATACAAAACGAGGCTTGTATAAATCTGCTCTGCACCTGCACCGGAACAAAAATTGAAACTGAAACTCAAACTGATTTGTCCGAAAGATATCCGAATGTAAATTGGATCCTTATCAACTCTCGCAATGATGTCTATAAATTGTTCAATATTGTCCAGGACATCCTGGCCTCAAACCTCCGTCAGGCGCAAAGCGCTGAATTGCTTTTGGATGCACTTATTCATAGAAGGGGTATACAGCAGATCCTGGAAGCAGGTTATGATGTCCTTAGAAACCCAATTGGAATTGGAGACCCCAGTACCAAGCTGGTTGCACATTTTAGATGCATCTTTCCCAATGAACCTGTGTGGAACAAGCAAATCGAGCAAGGCTACTTTTCACATGAAATTACCAACACACAGTCTTTTTTTGATTTGAACAGCAAGATCTTTGAAAGCAATTTACCTGTTTATATTTCAAATGCATATGGCCTTAGTTTCAATTCTATCACGGGGAAAATCAAGGTTGACAATTCAATTGCTGCTTTCCTGACTGTATTTGAATATGAACAGCCCTTCAGGGATGGAGATATTGAACTTGTTGCCTTGTTATGCGATGTAGTATCCGCAGAAATGCAAAAGAACAAGTCCTATAAAAACGCCAAGGGAACTGCTTTTGAGAGTTTTATCATTAGCTTGCTTGAAAGTGGTATTCCAGATGATGCGACTGTAAATGAACGCATACTCGCCTTGAATATGAACATAAAAGAGGACTTGTATATTCTTTCTGTAGATGCCAGGCAGCTCTCCTCATTAAATTTCCATCCAATTTATCTCATTTCCCTGATGGAAAACATGGTTGGCAACAGTAAGGCAATACTTTACAGTGATTACATTCTTATGATGATAAGCCGCAGTTCCGATGCAAATCCGATGGCAGACAGCGATGTTGAGAAACTAAATTTCTTCCTGAAAAAGAATCGCATTGTAGCAGGCTTGAGCCGGCGTTTCACTAATCTGAAGGAAATCAAAACCTACTTTATGCAAGCTCAGCTGGCAATTGAGTTAAGCGTATGCAGGGGTATGGAGCATGGATTACAAACCTATGAAAAGGTTGTTCCTTACCATATGCTTAAGCTTTGTTCCGTTCAAGGTGATATGATTAATATTTGCCACCCTGCGCTCCATGTCTTGATGGAATATGACAAAAAGAATAAAACAAATTATACGGAGACACTTCATATGCTTCTGAAGCATCAGGGTAATCAGGCAGAAACAGCTAGTGCTCTGAACATCCACCGTGCAACTATGATATATCGTATGGAAAAGATCAGGAAAATCACCCGGCTGGATTTGAAGGATTATGAAACTATTAATCATTTGAATATCTCATTTATGGTTTTAAAATATCTTAGTTCAGAAATTAAATGAAATATTTCTAATATGATCATGAATGCCATAATTAGAAAAACATAAACGTCAAAATATAATTGTTAACAAGCACTCCCAAAAGTCCCCACCCCGTGCCAAAAATTGCACCTCCCAGTACATCCCGCGGGTAATGCATCCCTACATATATCCGCGTTATGCCCACCAACACGGCGATTAGATACAAAACCAATGAAATGCTAACATTAACTGCAAAATAGTGTGTCACCAATGTGGCCATGAAAAAAGTCTGGCTGGTATGCCCGCTTGGGAATGAATAGCCACTTGCTCGTGACCCAACAATGCGTATTTTATTTAGTTTTATATATGGTCGGGTTCTTTGAATCAGAATTTTTATGAGTTCAACAACCAGCCACAATGTCAAGGTTCCCAATGCAAACTCATAAGCTAACAAATGATCACCTCTTAAAAAAAAGATAAATGCAATCATCATCGCAAAGATGCCATTACCAATTTGAGTTAAACCCAGCATCGTCCAATCAAGCCAAGGCGTATGTCGCTCATTCGTATTGAAATACATAAAGACCCAAACATCTATACTCTGACCCTTTGACCACACAAGAGATACTGCAGTCAAACTGAAAAAAAGAACGATAATAGCTAAAGGTCCTTGTGCTTTTATACCCGAACAAAGATTTGTCCACAGGTAATGCGGCATTAATGACAGGTACAGGACTAAAATGACTATAATGCCTATTAGCCAGTACACATTTCGAATGCCACTCATCCAGTTTAAAACATTTTCACAAATCCCGTGAATTTCCAGTTCTGGTAGCCTGATTTTAACAGGAAGCTTCATACTTCTATTTTTCATGGATTTCGCCCGGTTTGTTCAGCACATCAGACGCTGTCGGTCCAATCATTAAAGCTAAAGCATGTTGTCGTACCTCGATTTCTGCCAAACCCTCTCCCAGTGTTATTCCATCCGCCATAACGCTCATGGCGGGATTCGTGTCAATTGTTACTTTTCGTACACGAAAATGCTGTATGCGATGATCCTCCTTCATGCTGATTTCCGGACCCTTAAGAATATAACCTATCAAATCTATTTTTGATATATCAGCAAAAATAAGAACGTCCAATAAACCATCGTTAAGCGAATCTTGAGAACCGACTTGATAATGGCGAATAACATAGGGCATATTAGTAATTAATACTACATGTCCCATATTTTGAATCTCCTGTTTGTCATCAATCAAAAGATGCATCTCAGATGGTGAAAAAGTGGCGAAAGTTGCTAAAAAATCACCAATCTTTGCTATATTACCATGCTGGATATCATCTCCAGCCGGAAATAGAGTTGATAACATGCCTACAGAGCAAATTTCTATAAAAGGCGTACTTATACCGCCACATGTAACCATACCAATATCTGCTTTATAGCGCCTTCCTGTTCGCAGTATAGCAATTGCGGCCGGAATATCAGTGGGTATACCCAAGCTGAATGCCACATTGTTCTGTGTACCAGTTGGGATAATACCAAGCGTGGCATTTGTACCTATCAGCGCTCTGGCAGCAGCAGAAACCGTGCCATCTCCACCGCAAACAACAAACATATGAATTCCCTGAGCAATTGCATCTCGTACTACTTCATGCAGATCAGAATCTGGTTCAATCAGGTATGCTTCAGGCATAATATTCCAAGCCTGCATTTCCTTAATCACATCCATGAGCTGCAAAGGTGATTCGTCATTAATCCCGGAGTGTGGATTAAAAATTAGCTTAGCTCGCATTCGACGTTTATTTTTTTTATTAGCTTCCATATAAGATTCCTTAGCAATTAGTGTCTTTCTATACTTAAAACCTACCTTATCTATTTTCTCCGTCCACCTTTTAATTACTCTTTTTTTTCCCACTTCTATTCTGATGTTATTAATAAAAAGCCTGGAAGGCTATTTTCTTCCAGACACTCGCAAACCCTGATCAACTTTTTATCAAATCCACATAGGATGGGGCTTTCTTAACAGAATGCTCTCCATTATCCGGCAATAACCTTGTGCTGAAGTAATCGGTCAGCTTCCTGGGCCCGGCAAGGATATCTCTGTCTACGAAGAGAGTACCGTCATTCTTTGTTTTTACACTCCATTTCACCAGTGCGATATTTCCTTCTGTAATCTCTATTCCCGTGATGCAGCGTGGATGGACGCAGCTTCCATCATTAAAATAAGGAATCTCCCCTGCTTCAGGAAATACCGGTCTGTGGGTATGTCCCGCAATAAGCATCTGCTTCTCTTTTTTTACCCATTCAAACAGCTTCCTGTCAACTGATGCCAATTTTTTATTATTTTTTGCAGGGCTTGTCGGATTATTCACACCCACTAATTCAAGGGGTCTCCAAAGATACCTCACCAGGAATTTGCTGATCCACCTTAACTGATCATTAAAAAAATCGGCTTGATGCCCATGCGCCAGAAAAATTTTACCATCAGCACCTTTATGATATAAAATCATCCCTTCATGAAGCTTTATCCCCTCAAACAAAGTAAGATACTCTGCCTCATGTCCCACACGCATCTGATGCTCCGCGCACTTGATAAAACCACAGTTCTTCTTTATAAAATCGTGGTTCCCGTATAGTGAATAAAACCTGCCTGCTTTAATAAATCTGGACAGCATCCAGAAAGCATCACCATGTTCCTGCATTATATCTGTAAGTCTTTTGTTTTCCCACAGCTCATCCCCGTCTCCAAGCTCAATATATGTATAATTTTTATTGAAATAATGGGTCAGTGCAGCAAAATAGATATTCTGGTTTCTGGAAAAATCATCTGCCCAGCTCCCATCACCTCTATGACAGTCACTTACAAGGATAATCCTAGAGGAATCATCAATGGGAAACTGCTCCGCTGCTTTAAAAACCCGGGATAGCCGCTTGAATTCATTCATCTTCGCCCCCCCAAAAAGATTCATATTGATCATATAACTGTTTTGGCCTGCCCAACCCTGAAACGTGTCCGTAAATTTCAGGCGCTTTTTCCTTCACAGCTTTAAATTTATCCTGCAGCGTTATGCATCCCTTCGTAGCTTCCTTGTATTTATCGCATAATAGCTTGTTTTTCTTTTGGAAGATTGCATCAGTCACTTTAGTCCTGGTATAAGGTTGTAACGAGTGTGGTTTTGCATAAACAAAACTCACAACATTACCTTTTATCTCAATTTTATGATGCGAATAACCTGCTTTCCGCAATCCCCCAATAAATGCATTCCGCATGTACCCGTCCTTCAGGGCTATATTGATATTCATTGTCAATTCCGATGGTTGTGAAAATTCACCTAATTTAAAACCCGTCAGCCACCAGTGTATGCCTTTTCTTTTAAAGAGCGTCCTGCCGTTCTTTTTCAAAGAGCAGGACATATGTAAAAAATCCTCTACATCTACACAGTCATAAAAGGTACCGTTAAATACACCAGGAATATTCAAATCCGGTCCATTTGCCGTATATACTCCAATTTCGCAGCCGGTTGTCAGGCCATACTGGCCTTTCCAGAACTCTATCATCCATTCCCTGCCACCATATTCAAAGTAAATGGGCTCACAATCCATAATTATCCCCATAGGTGCTGCTGCTTCATCATACAGACGGCAATATCCGAATTTCCTTTGCCAGGGGTACAAGATGGAATAGAAAATATCCTGACTTGGATCATATGCATAGCCCAACACCTCCAAAGATTCATTCAGCGGAGTATCATCCTTCTTTTTAATTGTCCCTGAAAAAGATAGAAATGCCTTCTGCAGAAGTAAGACATGAGAGAACCAACTTCGGACATTACCGGATATTGCATAAACAACCAGGAAAGCCACGACCAATAAAAGCGGAATCATGATATAAAGAATCCAACCATGATGAGCCATACATCTCACTCCAGGTAAATCTCTATATCATTATATTTCTCAATCCACTATTATGTTAAAGGATGATAAAATATCAAGGTGACAGATGGCAGTTTAATTTGGTTTCAACAAACCAATATCTATTGCCTTATCCTTGTTTATTAATCCTTCATTCACAAGTTTTTGTGCTAAGGAAATGTTACTGTTCTTAACAGTTTCCAATAAAGTATTGTATGTTATTTTGGCAATATAATCCCTGTTGAAAGCGCCCTCATTCAAAACGCTGAACAACTCTGCATTCAATAAACCAATATCTTTTGCCTTTTCCAGGGAACTATCCCACTTGAAATCTCCATTACTGTCATTATAACCAATCGCCCGGAGCATCAGTGTCATATATGATTTACCATCAATTGCAACATTAGTTCCAAACAACCCATTGCCCAATCCTTTGGTCAATCCGTTCCGGTAAGCATAGTTCACGTAGCCTCTGGCCCAGGCTGGCACATCCTTAAATATACACGGTTCATCTTTCAGGGCTGTTGCTTCATCCTCTTTTCCCAACATACGGATTTGCATAATGATGCCTTCGATTCGTGTTGGCTTTCGTAATAATTCAAACCCATATTCTGTACCTCTAAACACATCAATTTTTGAAAGATCCATGGCATACTTCTTATACACTGATAAAGCTATCACTTTATTCTCAGTAACAATAATATCGTCATGGATACATAATATCTTTCCGATATCAGTATCAAAATCTATATAATAATAATCATTCAGATCTGCAGATATATATATCCTGTTATCCGCCTTGGCCTCTTTTTTATCTATCTGAACGAAATAAATACCGTTCTCGAACAAAGTATTTACAGGATACCCAAATTCAGAATCTGGATCAGTGTCATACGCGCCATATATATTATTAACAAGATTGGATTTTGCTTCTGCCCACTTTACCCCATCATTTGATGAATACAGACGTTTGGAGATTGCCATATAATATTTATTATTTCCATAAATGATCCTCTGCTCTGCGTCAATGACATCAGTCAATTCTGTCCAACATACGTCCCAATTAAGACCATCATTGGATTTTAAAACTGCATAAGCTTTTGCATCTTCTTCCTTAACCGCTAAAGCACTGGCAAAATATGTTTTACCATTATGAATAACGTTTTTAAAGTAGATACTGCAATCCTGAGTTATTACATTGTTGTAATTAATGGAAATTTCCTTCTTTTCGAATAAACGCCCATCATTGGAGGTTAATGCAAAGCTATTGTTTTCAATGTTTTTGTCATCGAATATTAAGATATATTTATTACCATCCCACAATGCACAAACATAATTGTCATATATCTCAATAATATCTTTATCGTCGGCTTTTCCAGATACGATTTCAAAATTTATTCCATCAGAACTTAAGCCTACAGGCAATTCAAATGTCCTGACTTTTTCCAGATAGGTCAATTCAAAATTATTAACGCCACTGCCCTGATATGGCTTTTCATGAACAAATCCGCCATCCCCATGCAGCAATAATCGTCCGGTCAACAAATATCTGCTCTTATTCCAGATAAGTTCTCCATCGAAAAATCCGCCAAGTATGTCCCTGAATACCCAGTTCATTCCGTCGGTTGCATATGCAGTGCGGTATCCATGTCTATCATATATTACAAATTTATTCCCATCCCATAACGCTGAAGTTATTGTCGAACCATGAATATTGTAGTCGTGTAGGATTTCATAACTTCCTTTCGGTTCTTTTGATTGTGCTTCATTTATGTAATACCCCAGGGGCACGTGCCCGCCATCCTTGCGTGGGGCATATAATACAATGATATTGTATTTATAATTGTTACTTCCTTTTTCACCATTAATTTCATCAAATATTACCGCCTCATTAATATTGTTATTAATTATATCTGAAATGTTGCTTTCCGATATGTCCTCTGTGCCATAGATAGCTATCAGATACTGTGGTAACCGATTAAATGAACCAGGTAATGTTGCCCGATCAGTTTTAACAAGAAAATAATCTTCATATTCAGTTATTGTCAATCCATTATAAAACTGTGGCACAGATACTGTTGAGGCCGAATAAGAAGGATTGCCCTGACTGAATGTAAAAACCATACTGAACAAAAAGGCTAGAATGAGGACTAAAGATATGGATTTTTTTATCTGATTCATAAAGTCACCTCATAAAAGAATAATAGAAAGAAGACTTTTCTTTAATTATACAATATTTGATAATAAAAGTCTTATTAATTGAAATGCACCTTAAGATCATCAATCTTCATATATTATGGAATAATTATTTAGCAAATTCCACAAAATAAAACCGGAATTGAAGATTTTCAGGGGGTAGAATTATGGGATTCTGGAATTCACTGTTCAGAAGCAGTCCAGTCAATGATGCGGCTGTAAACAATATCACTTTTCCCGGTGTGCCGGGTTCAATGGACGCAATGGATCCTCCGAATTTTTCCGAAGAATTTGCCTCTGAGTTATCTGCAGATATTAACACAAACACAGATGATTCTTATTCGGAATATGGGGTTTCTCTTAAGGAGACAAACAATATTTTCAGACTGACATACGACGGAATTCTTTCCAGAGATGGCGCACAGGACGTTTATGCAGTCGTTGGGTCGGAATCCAATGGCTCCTGGCAGGATATAAAGTATTATCCAATGCAAAAAACCAATGGACAGGCTTATGAGGTCCTGTTCCCTGCAAGTGGCACGGGAAACATAAATGTGGCCTTCAAAGACGGCGCCGACCATTGGGATAACAATTCAGGCAGGAATTACACATATGTCAATGAGGGTTAAGCTCTGCAAGCTTTACAGCAATCTGCGCAGCAAGCGCCGCATTGTTATAGACCAACCTTATGTTGGAATCCAGGCTTTCTCCGCCGGTTAATTCCTTGACCTTCGCCAGAAGGAAGGGTGTGGCTTCCTTGCCGTGGATGCCCCTTTCATCAGATTCTGCCAGGGCAAGTTCAATGGCATTATTGATGGTTTCAGTGTCCATGGCGTACTCTGCCGGTATCGGATTAGCTACAACCATTCCTCCGTCAAGCTTTAAATCCCACTTTACCTTCAGCGCCTTTGCAATGTCCAAAGCAGAGTCCGCTCTGTATTCCACCATGAATCCGGAGTCAGGGGTATAAAAAGCCGGCATCTCATCGGTCTTGTATCCAACTACCGGCACGCCCTTCGTTTCCAGGTATTCCATTGTTAAACCAATATCCAGAATCGATTTGGCTCCTGCACAGACCACACATACATTTGTTTTTGCCAGCTCCTCCAAATCAGCAGAAATGTCCATGGTCGTTTCTGCTCCTCTGTGAACACCTCCGATACCTCCCGTGGCAAATACCCTGATGCCGGCAAGGTCTGCGGCTATCATGGTGGTGGCCACGGTAGTGGCGCCGTTGAGTTTCCGGGATACGACAAATGGAAGATCCCTTCTGCTGGTTTTGACTACTCCCTTTTCTCTTCCCAGAAAATCGATTTCCTCAGTACTAAGCCCTACTTTGATAATTCCGTTCAGGATTGCAATGGTTGCAGGTATGGCACCTTCCTTGCGAATGATTTCCTCTACTTGAAGTGCAGTTTCCACATTCTTCGGGTACGGCATCCCGTGAGAAATTATTGTGGATTCCAGTGCAACAACCGGCCTTCCTTCCTTAACCGCCTCCATTATTTCATCCTTAATATCCAGATATTTTTCCGGCATATTTCTTTCCAGCATATTTCTTTCTAGCATATATCCGCCTCCATGACAATTTGATTGATATTTTCCTCTGATATATATGGGTTGATGGTGTCCTTATGTGCAAGTGCCATCAGTGAAGCTCCTATGGCGAATCGTGTCTTCTCTTCGATATCCCACTCCCTCAGGTTTCCAAGAACCAATCCTGCTACAAAAGCGTCTCCGGCTCCCGTGGCATTGACGATTTTCAGCTTGTTTGCTTTCAATATTCCCCTGCTTTTATTATCACTATAGTACGTTCCATCAGCGCCCAGGCTGATAAACACATTTTGAACGCCCTTCGTATGGAAGAAGTCGGCAGTACTCTCAAGAGATGCCCGACCATTAATCTCAATCCCTGAAAGGGCTTCAGCCTCAAGGCGATTGGGTTTTACCGTGTGGAAGGAGCCCAGCATATCCCGGATTCTGACCGCCTTTGTCGTAGATACCATATCAATAATGAACTTTTTATGTCCCATTGAAGAGAGAATATAGCGGATCACATCCTCAGGCAGGTTCGTGTCCAATACAATAAGAGAGCTTCGCTCCAGAATGATCTTCTTCCTGTCGATAAACTCCCGGTTCATCCTGTCATAGATAGCCATGTGTGATATGGCCACCTTCATATCGCCAGTCTCATCCAAAACAGAGAGATAGGCACCGGTGGACTCTCCCTGCAGCGTTTCAATATGACTCATGTCAATGCCTGCCCGTTGGGACTCTTTCATGATCTTTTCACCATACAGATCATCTCCCAAAAAGGTAAAAAATCTGGTGTGAAGTCCTAACCTCGCTATGTTTTCAGCTATGTTCCTTCCGACGCCCCCTGCAGACAAAAGTATACTTCCTGGATTCGAATCGCACAGCTTCAAAGTGCTATCAGGAAAGCCCTGAATATCGATATTCGCACCGCCGATTACCGAAACATACTCGTCTCCTTTAACCACATAGCCCTTGCCCATAATGATTCCTTTTTTAGACAGGTTGGTAATATGGACGGCGATTGATGAGCGTGTTACTCCCAGCATGTCTGCAATTTCCTGTTGGGATATCAATGGATTTTCCTTAATAATGTTGAGGATTTCAGCCTCACGTTGGGTCATTTTTGCAGCACCTCATTAACATTTGCTTATTATATTTACTTATGCTTATATTTTATATGGTGGTGGTAAAAAAGGCAAGTAATTTATTATAAGTTTGAGCCATTTCAGTGATGCTGAATTGTTTTTACCCCTCTACCCCTCAAATCACTTAACTGTTACCGAATCTATATGAATACGATAATACTGGCACAATGTTCTTCAATCAAGACGAAAGGGGAATAATTTGAAAAACAGAGTATTTCGCAGTACCACGGCAGCATTGCTTTTGCTGCTGGTACTCTCGGTTAATACATCATTAACCTATGCAACTTCAAACTACCAGCCAAGCACCTGGTCGTCTCAGAAAATTGCAATTTCTACAGAAGTCGGCATTACCCCGGAAGGTTTTGATGCCCAGCCATATACAGAAAGTATCACTCGCATGGATTTTTGCGAAGTGTTGATCAATACTTGTCGCATCTTCGGAACAGCATTGCCAGAGCCCCCCACGTCACATCCGTTTACCGATACAACGGACATCATTGCAGAAAATGCATATATGTTGGGTCTGACCCAGGGCACATCCACCGGCATATTCAGTCCAGACCTGCCACTCACACGGGAGATGGCCGCTGTCATGCTTTCCAGATTGCTGATCCTTTTCAAAAACACACCTGGTAATAGAAACGAAAATATAGACTGGAACATTATTGGGAACACATATAGTTTAAGAGGAGACCGCAAAATCGAAGACCGTTCTGCAGTAGACCGCTATTTTCATAAAGGAAGTAGCAACAACGCCTCAGAAAACACCTATGGAACTTTGTCTACAACATTAACAGGTGCCTTCTCTTATACGCAGCCTATGAATGACCGTCAAGCAACACAAATTCTTGCAGAATATTCCACAGACGACAATCTGGTATCCGGATGGGCAAAGTCTTATATGGCAGATGTTTATACCCTTGGTATCCTTTCAGGCACAGGTGAAGGAAGGCTTGAGCCCCAGGAAAATATAACACGTGAGCAGGCCGCAGCATTGGCACTTAATGTCCTGACCTACTGTGATGAATCCAAAATTCGTGCTGCAGGAGTTGAAGAATGCGTGCTGCCAATGCCATCAGGAATTTTCATATCCCCGTCTTATTATATGGATGATGTCTACCTGAGTTGGAATGTTATCCCTCTGGCTTCGGCTTATGACATCACTTTATTTAAAAATGGCGTCCCATCTTATACTGCCAGAATAGACAGCAATTACCTTGATTTGCGAACCGGGGATACTGCTTCGCTCTACAGCACCATTTTCGGGAGCGGCAAACAAATAATTAATGCTGCCATAAAAGTAGTTCCAGTCAATAGCAACGGTGACCCTTCAGTCTTTTTTCTCCAACAGGAGTTTAACATCTCCCCCTGGGTAAATGATAATGAAATGATTACTGGAGACCCTGAAAAGAATCAGTTTGCAGATATCCTTGAAGCAAAAGAGAATATGACAGACATAAAAGTCAAAGTGTGGAATCTGACAGCATCAGGCTCGAAAATAACATCTTATTGCACCCTTACTATCAACAGAAACATTGCTGAAGATATGAAAAATATTTTTGAGGATATCTATAATGGCAAAGAGAAGTTTCCTATAAAGAGTTGCCAGGGTTACTCCTATAGAAATGGCACCTCACAGCACTCTAACGGCACTGCTGTTGATATTAATCCGACAGAGAATTATTTCATCACCCTGGATGGAGTGATCAAGTCCGGTACCTTATGGGAACCTGGCAATGACCCGTATTCCATACTGCCGGATGGTGATGTTGTCCGCGCATTCAAAAGATATGGCTGGCACTGGAGTCCGGATATGAACTGGTCCAATGGCAAAGATTATATGCACTTCAGCCTTATTGGAGAATGACGTTGGACAATGTACTAATTTTTTTCTACATCCAGATTTATTCTACCATCTGTAATTTCTATAATCCTGTCGGTTTTCTGCGCTATTCTTCTATCATGGGTAATGATTAAGAAGGTGGTTTTAAATTCTTCATTGATATCCCTCATAATATCATAAATCACCTCTGTCGAGGCGGAATCCAGGTTACCGGTAGGCTCATCTGCCAGAATAATACTGGGGTTGTTGATGAGAGCCCTTGCAATTGAAGTCCTTTGCTGCTGGCCGCCGGACATTTTTGTTGCCATGTTGTTTTTCACCTTATCCAGACCCATAATATCCATCAGATGTATCGCTCGTTCAGTGATTTCGGCAGTTATATTACCCGATTTTATTCTGTAGGGCATCAGGACATTTTCCAAAGCTGTAAATTCAGGCAACAGATAATGAAACTGAAATATGAACCCGATTTTTTCATTCCTTAGCACTGCCAATTGATTTTTATTCATCTTATCGGTTCTGACACCATTGATCATTACCTCGCCTGAGGTTGGCCTGTCCAGAGTACCGATTATATTTAAAAGGGTACTCTTTCCAGAACCGGATTGACCTATGATTGAGTTGAAGGAATTCTCTTCGACTTCAAGGTTTATGTCATACAATACCTGTGTTTGAATTTCTTTCCCATATATTTTATTTACATTTTTTAAAGTGATTATACTAGCCATTTTTGATTACCTCCATCGGGTCCAGTCTTGAAGAACGACTGGCAGGAATAAGGGATGCGAGCGTTGCCGAGGCTATGCCTATGAGTCCTGAAATAAAAATAAACTGTGGGTCTATGAACAGGGCTACTACCGGAGTGCCGTCTGAATTGACTGCAAATTTCGTGAACGCCATTGAAAGTCCAAGCCCCAGGGCGACACCTGCTACAGCTCCAAAAATTCCCAGAGTAAGTCCTTGAAAAAGGAAAATCAGGCTGGCGGATTTGTTCTTTATCCCCATAGCTTTTAATATCCCGAGTTGCTTTGATTTTTGAAGTACAGATATCGCAAGCACACTTGCAATACCCAGGATCACTGATACCAAAACGAATATTTGTATCATCAGGCTGGAAATGCTCTGTCCGTTCAGGCCGGAAAGAAGAGATTCATTCTGCGCCTTCCAGTTCTGTACCTTTAATTCAGTCGGGAGAACAGATGTCAGCTTATCAGCAATTGTATCTGCGCTGAAAACCTCGCCGACCTGCAGTTCAATTGATGTCGCCTGATCATCATATTCAAAAATATCCTGTACCAGTTGGATATTAGTGATAGCCCAGGATTTATTCAAATTTGACACCTTTAAATCGTATATTCCGGAAATTGTCACTTCCTTTGTTTTACCGACCGGCGTCAGGATTTGAATCTTATCACCTATACTCAGCTCTGCTTCGTTTACAAGCTCCTTTCCAAGGATAATTTCTTCATTTACCGGCAGCCTTCCTTCAATTAAAGCTTCTTCCAATTCGTATATGCCATCTGCCGCTTTAAGGTCAAATCCCCTGATAAGTACAGGATATGTATCTTCATCAATCCTGATAAATGCGGAAGCGTCTGCTGCAGGTGATATTTCCGTGATATCCTCACCAGAGCTTTTGATTTGGTCGATGATTTGAGCATAATCAGCTATTAAATCCTTATTGTCTTTAGCCATTATTGTGATTTGTGATGAGTTCCCTATGGTTGTATTTACAAGGCTTTTTTGAAGCCCTGATATCAAACTGCCGATAAAAACCTGTACAGATATGCCTATGGCTATGCCAAGGATGATTAATACTGTTTGCCCCTTACTTGAGGTTAGGAATCTCCATGCAATGCTAAATGCCAGTTTCATCGTCATCCCTCCTCAATGCTTCAATTTCCCTGAATGTACCAACCAGTGCGGCGGCGCCAAAGTCTTTAGCCGTCTTCTTTGTACTGGCAAAAGCGCTTCCGCTTAAAATTATTTTAACTTCATAACCGATCTTTTCCCTTATTTCTTCTATTATCTTTTTTAGCGAAATGAGATTTAGATAATTTGTTATGCTTATTGAAATCATGTCTGGTTTTAAAGCATTATACGCAGAAATGAAATTCTCTTTTGGCGTATTGCAACCAATAAAAACCACATCATAGCCGTTTATTGTATAGAAATCCGCTCCCATTCTGGCCCCAAGCTCATGGTATTCCTCCTCAGGACATAAAACCATTACCTTCCTGACCTTTTTTTCACCTTTATTCTTTTCTTTCTCCTTAATGACATATGGATAGGAGCATTCAACGATAGTACGAACAATATTTGTCATGACATGTTCTTTCCATATTGCACTATCCTCTTCTCCCCTGCCGATTGAAATGCTGTTTAGTATTGGTGACAGGATTTCTTCATAAAGCTCTGTTATTGATACTTTCCCTTCAGACAGAAGCATTAATGAGTATCCCACTGCGTTTTCCCTATCCAGGTCATTAAGACAGGACTGTAACCGAGTATGGAATTGTTTCAAATTCTCGTTCATTTCCGAATCTCCTTTTGGTAAATAGTTAAAGAATTAGGAATTCAATATCCGATCAGCGTATAATGAATAGATATATACCCATAAGATGTATTCCCAAACTTGAAAATAAAATCGATGTTATCGGGGAAGTTGTGTCTGCTGTCTTGAAAATTGATATAAAAACAGGGACTCATATCTGAATCCCCAAAACGATTAAGATCATTGTTATAAAAGTTAAAATTCATTCAGTATAGTAATTGTTTGCTTTTTATAACTGGCCAGTCCTTCAGCTTCCGATAAAATCTTTCCACCGAAAGCGTTAGTTCCCCTGAATTTCATATATATATACAAATCTCCGATTTCACCTTTACCTACTTCATCAATCTGCTCTTGAGTGCTTAAGACAAGATATTTTGTCTCCACATGCTCAAAGCTCTTTGGGTCATTCATGTTTTCCTTCACCAGTCTTACAAATTCATTGTGTGATCCGTCCCATGCGCTGAACTGCGATTCCACCCAATCATCATGAGCCTTTTGTGCCTCTGCTTCTGCAAGTTGCGCTTTTTCTTCCGGTGATAATGTTGGTGCAGCCGTAGGCGGAGCAATTGTAGGTGCCATTGTGGTTTGGGTTATTTCGGCAGTATTGTCTGCCTGATTCCCCTGATCTGCTGGTGATTTATTGCCTTCTAATATCGCTGACGATACAAAAGCTACAAGAAAAACGGCAATACCTATTCCCCATTTTTTAGTCGTTCCCTTCTTTTTTATTGCAGATACAATCAAGCCAATTATGCATACACTAAATCCTAAGAATCCAATTATTCCTATTGCCATCATAACAACGCCCTCCATTTTATCCACAATATAAAGGCTTTTTTATTGTCTGCAGCATAGTTCAATTTTATCCTTCAACGGTAGTGTATAGTTTAATCACTCAACAACAACTCCATATTCTTTTAACCAAAAATCTATTTGTAAGAGGTAAGCCAATAATTGTGGTGCATTCATAAGCTGTCCGAACCAAGGTATGTTAGTATCGCTTTTCACAGCCAGCGCCAGTTCCTTTACCTTTTCCCTGTTGACAAACGGCAACAAAGGCGAGGACTGATCCTCAAGCACCATAAGCATTAACCCACGAACTGCCTCAATATAACTTGGGTTATGAGTTTTGGGGTAAGGACTTTTTTTCCTCCATAATACGTCTTCAGGGAGTATCCCGGTCAATGCCTTTCGCAAAAGCCCCTTCTCCCTGTTTTGATAGTTTTTCATTTCCCAGGGCACGTTCCACACATATTCAACTAATCTGTGATCACAAAAAGGTACCCGTAGTTCTAAACCTGTTGCCATACTCATCCTGTCTTTCCGATCCAGCAAAGTGGGCATCCATCTGGTTAAATTAATATAAAACAACTCCCGCATTCTGGCATCTGTTGGAAGATCGCCTCCAAAACGAGGTACTTCATCGAGTGCTTCCTGATATCGCTGTGCCATATATTCCTTTGGTTGGATTAGATTTATCAATTCAGTTGAATATAATTCCATGCGTTCATTTAGTCTGGAATACCACGGGAATGTTACGTTCTCTTTATCTGCCTGTTTATAAAACCAGGGATATCCGCCAAATACCTCATCTGCACACTCCCCAGACAACCCCACCGTTGCCTGGTTTTTAATCCACCGGCTAAAAAGTAATAATGAAGAATCAATATCCGTCATACCTGGCAGATCTCGTGCTAAAACAGCAGGATATAGTACATCAGTCAATTCAGGTGTGTCAGCGTAATAGGTGGAGTGGCTTGTGCCCAAATATTCCGAGACCTTTTTGACCCAGATTGTATCAGAATTAGGTTGAAATTCGCTGACCCGAAAATGCTTTTCATTACCAACATAATCTATTGAAAAGGTTCTGATCTTATCCTTACCTTCAATTCTATAAACTTCTGAGGCAATTGCAGTTATTGCACTGGAGTCCAAACCGCCGGATAATAATACACATAAAGGTACATCTGAAACCAATTGACGTTTGACGGAATCATATACCAATTCTTTAACTGAACTAACTGTTTTATCAAAATCATCTTCATGAGAGTGACTCTCCAGAGACCAATACTTTTTAATTCTGATTCCATTTTTGTCAACCTGCATACAGCAGCCCGGTCTTAATTCAGATACGCCGTTAAAAACACCATGTCCCGGTGTTCTTGCAGGTCCCATTATAAAGATTTCCGCTAATCCTTCATTGTTAATCTTTGGTGATACCAACGGATGGGCGAGGATTGCCTTGATTTCCGAACCAAATATAAAAGAACTGCCCTTTTGGCAATAGAATAAGGGCTTAACGCCTATACGATCCCGGGCAAGCAACAATCGTTCTTCTTTAGAATCCCATACTGCAAAGGCAAAAATTCCGTTCAACTTCTGAAGGCACATATCCCCCCATTCAATATAGGCATTCAAAAGTACTTCGGTATCAGACCATCCATCAAAGGTATATCCTTTAGGAATCAGCTCCTGTCGAATATCCTCCGTATTATAGAGCTCGCCATTGTACACAATTACATAGACATCTTTGCCTTTTTTCCGTATCATCGGTTGTTTACCACCTTCCGGATCCACTACCACAAGGCGGCGGTGCCCCAAAGCAACGTGCTCGGAAAACCAAAAGCCTTCTGCATCAGGGCCTCGGTGTTCAAGCTTTTTTGCCATAGCATTTAATACAACACCTTCACTTTCAAGAAATCTGGAATGATCAAACCAGCCTACAAATCCACACACAAGTAATTGCACCTCCTGATAAAAACGTCCTGACTAAAGAAAACCACTTTAATCAGGACGCCATTGGCCATATATGGTCAAACATAGTATATGCAATATGGCTCTTAATTGTGCACACCAATTGTGAATTTGATTTCAGTGTAACAAACCTTGACATTTCATTAATATTCCTTTAATATATATATGATATCATTATGATATCATATAGTGATCGTCAATAACGATCATACATAAATACTATTAGTGGGGTAGTAAAGAAGAGAAAGGGGTTTTTAAAATGTCTGAAATTCTTAAAACAAGCGAAGAGCAGTTTCACTATGAAGAAATCAAGGCCAAATCATCGAGCGGCATGTTTATGCTCTTACAGAACAGTATTCTTATCCTTGTCGCCCTTGCCGCTTTTATTTACGGGATTATCAGTACTTCAAAAGGAGAAGGTATTCTTCTGGGATTGATTCTAGTCATTGCTGGAGGCCTGTATGCTTTTTTTGCAGGTCCTATTTTATATGCGGGTTTAAAAGTGCTAAAGCCCAATGAAGCACTGGTTCTTACCCTTTTTGGCAAATATTATGGCACTCTCAAAGGTGAAGGATTCTTCTTCGTCAATCCTTTTGTAGCTGCAAGCAATCCTGCCTCATCAGCAGCAACTTCAGCTGCCATTAACATTGAACAGGCAACTCCAACAAATAAAAGTACTGCTCAAGCTGCCAGCTTAAGAATGCCTAACAAAAAAATATCTCTTAAAGCAATGACAATGAACAATGATAAGCAAAAGGTCAATGACCAGTTGGGAAATCCTATAATAATTGGGATTGTGGTTATATGGAAGGTAATAAACACCGCAAAAGCGGTATTCAATGTGGACAACTATATCGAGTATCTTTCCATACAATGTGATTCCGCACTTAGAAATATCGTGCGCCTGTATCCTTACGACGTGTCCCATGACGATAATGAAAAATCACTCCGTGGAAGCAGCCAGGAAGTGGCTGATATGCTAAAAAATGAAATACAATCAAAGGTGGAAATTGCCGGTCTGGAAATTCTGGAAGCGCGGATTACCCATTTGGCTTATGCTCCCGAAATTGCCGCGGTAATGCTGCAAAGGCAGCAAGCTTCCGCCATCATTGATGCGAGACAGATGATTGTCGAAGGAGCTGTCGGTATGGTTGAAATGGCTCTTGCAAAGCTGAATGAAAAGGAAATAGTAGTTCTGGACGAGGAGCGCAAGGCGGCCATGGTAAGCAATTTGCTTGTTGTCCTCTGTGGAAACAAAGATGCTCAGCCAATTGTAAACAGCGGTTCACTATATTGATCTGACTGAAAGGAGGGATGATGATTGAAGGAAAACATTGAAAAGGAAAAAGAAAAAAAGCAGATATTGCTAAGACTGTCATCATCCCTTTGGCAGGAACTGGCAGCCTGGTCGGAAGATGAATTCCGGTCGATAAACGGGCAGATAGAATACCTGCTGACAGAGTGTGTGAAACAAAGAAAAAAAGGAGTGAAAGAAAGTAAGTAGTATAATTCCGGACTTTCCTTCAACTCCCCTATTATTCATACAGGCAACGGACATGAATATGTAATATCTCTATTGAATGGTCCAACCACCGTCGATGGTTAAAACGTGTCCGGTCGTCATTGCAGCTTCTTCGGATGCAAGGAAAGCAACAGAATTACCAACATCCTCTATGGTGGCCAACCTGCCTACGGGAATCATGCCAAGAACCCAATTGGAGAATTCAGGGTTTTCCATACGTTTGCGGCTGATATCAGTTAGTACGAAAGTAGGAGCCACTGCGTTTACCGTTATGTTTTGAGCTGCATAATCCAGTGCAAGCCCGCGGGTAAGCGATACCAATGCGCCTTTTGTAGCACAATATGCCGGTTGATTGGGACGGCCGACAATGGCAGCCTGGCTTGCAGTGAAAATGATTCTCCCCCATTTGTTTTCAATCATTCCTGGAAGGACCTTTTGTACAGCAAGGAATCCTCCCCGCACATTGATGTCAAAATGCCTGTCCCAACTATCGCTGGAAATGCTTTGTGCATCCTCGCAGCTATTCATACCTGCATTACTTGCAAAAATATCCACATGTCCGAAATGGTTAATAATTTCAGCCATTGCCGAACCTATCATGGCTTCATCAGAAACATCAATGGGAATAGCTATAATATCACCGCCAAAAGCTGCGGCTTCTATTCTGGCTGGTTCCATATCAACTCCCGGTCTATCGGTGATAGCAACATTGGCACCCTGCTTAGCCAAAGCTACAGCGATGCCTCTACCTATTCCGGCCGCAGCACCGGTTACTACAGCATTTTTACCTTTTAAACTGAACACGAAAAAATCCTCCTTGTGATATAAAAAATATCTGTTGTATTATTCTATAATGTTATTTAAAATAACATGTTTAGATACATTATTACAATTTTAACACAGTTACGGAACGCGGGGTAGTAGCATTACAAATACATCGACGACCAAGGCGACCAAGAAATTACAGCTCAGAGGATTGACAAGCTTTTCAAACAATATTAGAATAATCTAGTCATGAATTTCACATGCCGGTGTGGCTCAGAGGTAGAGCAGCTCACTCGTAATGAGCAGGTCGGGGGTCCGATTCCCCCCACCGGCTCCAAAACAGATAAGGTCACGACAATAGATGTGGCCTTATTTGTTTTGGAGAATTGTAAGGGGGGATCGGACCTTGCGGCACGAACGTCGTGAATTGTGCTAAATGCACATTTCACAGTGAGTGCGCGAAGACACTGGGGAGCCTATGTCCGAGCGGGCAGCGCAGCGGAGCGGCGCTCGATTCCCCCCACCGGCTCCAAAACAGATAAGGTCACGACAATAGATGTGGCCTTATTTGTTTTGGAGAAATGTAAGGGGGGATCGGACCTTGCGGCACGAACGTCGTGAATTGTGCTAAATGCACATTTCACAGTGAGTGCGCGAAGACACTGGGGAGCCTATGTCCGAGCGGGCAGCGCAGCGGAGCGGCGCTCGATTCCCCCCACCGGCTCCAAAACAGATAGGACTTCGCAAAATGAGGTCCTATTTATTTTGGAGAATATCATGTTACGAATCTCCTTATATTCGAGATAAGCCTTATTAAAATTAACAAGAAGCTCAATCAGATAAACATTTTCAAAATTTCATCACCGAAATTTGATTCTGATTGAAGCTTCTCAAGTTTTAAAATGATATTCTGTATACCATTATATTATACTGATTTATTTACTTTTCGCTCGATCTTGTCATGTACAATTTTCCAAAATGGTACTGTTTTATATTCACAACATGTTCTTTTATTAATCTTTCAGCAAGCTGTTCATCGTTTTGCATTATTGCTTCAAATACTTTCTTATGCTGGTCAAGCGAGGTTTTAAGCCTTTCTTCATCGTGGACTGTAAAAAAAGCAACTCTGCTGTTCTGATCATGGATGGTCTTTATGAAGTTTCCCAGTCTGATGTTTCTTGAACCCCTGATAAACAGGTCGTGAAATTCCATATCTCTTTCAACACATGCGTTATAATCGCCTGTTTCATATGCCTGTTCGTGATTCATCAGGCATTCTTCCATCTGTTTGACAATACCTGAATCTTTTTTGAGGATAAAGAGCTTTATTGCCAAGCTCTCCAAAGCCTCCCGCAATTCATATATCTCAATCATATCTTCAAATCTGATTTTCGAAACAAACATTCCCTTGTTTGGTATGAATTCTACCAAGCCTTCTGAAGCAAGCTTGTTTAAAGCTTCCCTGATTGGCGTACGACTGAAACCCAGAGTTTTGCACAGTTGTCTTTCAATCAATAGCATGTCAGGAAGTAGTTCGTTCTTTATTATAGCATCCTTTATCTTTTCATAGGCAATTTGTTGTTTCGAACTATTCGGCTTCATAGAGATATGATTGCTTAAAGAAGTCATTTCGTAGTCCCTTCATAAAACTTATTCATAATTTGGTTTTACAGTGCAAGCGCCTTGCCTGCTTCGTAAGCACGAATCTTCAATTCTGCATTATTTTCTGCACTCTCTGGATTATTGGCGTTTGTGCAAACAATATTGTCAATTAACTCAAAACCGAAGGAGGGAAACATGGCGGCTGTATATTCAAAGTAGGAATCAAACAAATGTGGATTCTCCATACCCTGTGAATATACTGTAAGCAATTTCTTTTTACCGAATCGCGGGTTGTACTGGGAATCGGTCAATGGGAAAAATCTATCGTACATATTCTTTACAGGGCCTGTCATCTGCATCATATATATAGGCGAACCAACTACTATTGCATCAGCTGTTTTTACCTTCTGCAAAGCCTCATGGAGTTCATCCTTGATTATGCAGTCATCATTTATCCTACAGCTAAAACAGCTTTGGCATGCCATAAATTTCATTTTAAAAAGGGTATAATATTTCACCTCTGCCCCATTGTCCCGTGCACCTCTGGCAACAGTATCCAATAAGGTAACAGTATTTCCATCCATTCGGGGACTGCCATTAAAAATCACGATCTCTTTTGCTTTCATAAGAGGTATTCACCTTTCCTCTGGATAATATTTTCTGGTTAAAATTGGGGGATTAGAGGGGAGCTACTAATTTCACTCCCCCCCAGTGATAAACTTATAATTTAATAAATCCCAAATTTTTTGATTCACCAGCAATAGTAACGGAAACCGTCGTTTTCTTGTCTGCTGCATTTACTTCAATGTAGTATTCACCATCTTCAAGGCCGTCAAACTTGAAATCTCCGAAGAAGTTGGTGTTTTGCGTTGCCAGTACAGAGGTGTCCTTACAGTCGGCAGTCGCTGTACCGTAAAGCTTGCAGACTATTCCACCGTTTGTCGACTTGAGTGTAACGACTGCATTTTCAAAGCAATCCCCGTTTAACAGCACACCACCTGCAATGAAGTTGTTTGTGTACTTGTAAAGGTTCTTGTAAAGAACATGCGGTTTTGTTCCAAGCTCTTCCTTGTATGCTTTCAAATCTTCTGCTGCGACCATCTTATCCATTTCGGCCGGCTCCATATTGAAATACTTGAGAGATCCGGTCGGGCAGGTATGTGCACAGCGAGGCATCTTGGGTGCCCAGGATTCATCATCAATCAGGTGGGCACACATGGTACATTTCTGCGGGGTGCATGCCTCGTCATTCCAATAGATTGCACCGTATGGGCAGGAATCTGCAAGGGTTTCGTTGCCCTTTGCCTTCTCCATGTCTATCATTACAATACCGTCCGCACGGCGGGTGACTGCGCCATTTCCTGCAGCTATACATGGTGCGTTTTCGCAGTGCTGACATGGCATTGGAAGATAAGCGATATCATTTCTTGAATACACTCCACGTTCACGGCGCTCAATGTTCATCCAGCGATGTCCATGAAGAGGCTGAGAAGCGGTGTAGCCAGGCCATTCATTGCCAACATGCTCATCCTTGCAGGCCATAAAGCAGTTGTTGCAATCATGACATTGGGCCACGTCTATAACCATATAGAATTGTTTCATAATTCCAATCTCCTTTATTACTTATTTGATGTAATAATTTTTTTGATCAATATATTTCGTATATACCGCCATTCCACTTCTCAACCTCTATTTGTGCGGAGTTGGGTGCCATGCCGCATGCATACTTGGACATATAGCGGTCGGGTGTGAGAATATTTACGCAGCCGCCACGGTCGGCAGACTTGCCCGGCTTTCCGAGGGGGTTGTACACTGCACATGATTCATAGGAATGTACAGTACCCGGCTGAAGACGTTCGCCAACCTGTGCACAGAGTATTACGGAACCGCGGTCGTTGAATGCGCGAACCAGGTCTCCGCTCTTTATGCCGCGGGCTTTGGCGTCTAAGCTGTTCATCCTGATAATCCAGTAGTAATAACCGTCTACCAGAACCCTGTGGTCCTTGATATCGTTCATGAAGCTGTTCTTACCATCTCCCATTGTGTGGAAGCTGAAACGTGGATGAGGAGACAGCATTCCAAGAGGATACTTCTTGGCAAGTTCACAGTGATGGCTTTCCCAAGCCGGAACATAGGTGTGCATCGCCGGACGATATTCGTCTACAAAGCCCTGCTCTTCAAATTTCTTTATGCTTGTAGCTATGAATTCAATTTTACCCGTCGTAGTCTGCAATCCCTTACGTCCAACCTGGTTGTTAAGACGAGGACCCCAGTCTGGAGTATCCTTCTCACGATCCTCGGCAAACCATCTCAAAGCGACGGTCTTCTTAAGATCGGGGTTAACAGGAACAACAAAGTATCCCTTCTTCCTAAACTCTTCGAAAGTCTGGTACTTGGGCATATCTGTAGCATTGTAGTATTGCTCGATCCATCCAAGCTCATCCTTGCCCTCTGTAAACATAGGTCCGATGCCCATCTTTTCGGCGAACATGGCATAGATATTATAATCGGATTTGCTTTCGCCTACAGGCTCGATGCACTTCATCTGAAGCGATATTACACGGTGGTTGCACTGGATATAATTATCAGGAATATAGCCTGAGCAGTTTGAAAACTCTGAAATATCCCAACGTTCAAAGTTTGTGCATGCCGGAAGGATTACATCGGCAAACGGAACCTCGCCCTCAAACCAGATGGACTGGCTGACAACAAAATCAAGCGTCTCAGAGTTATACATCTTTGCATACCTGTTGGTAGCCGTCATTGTACCCAAATGTGGTCCGCCGTATTTCCAGTACATCCTGATCGGCGAATAGCCAGGGGCAGGGTATTGGTACTGATGCATCTGGTGCGATATGTCGCCGCCGGCGAATCCCTTGCCACTCCACTCGAACTTGCCGTTCATGATGCACTCGGGGATTTTGAGACGTGGTATATGCTGGCCTGCTGATGTATTAAGATTTGAAGGAGACGGGAAGGTGGTCTTGCCGTCGAACATCCTCCATGCAAACTTGAAGCCTGCAGCAGAGTTCTCACAGTCACCGGATATACCGCCCTCGGCATAACCCGGGAAATAGAAGTCAGTATCAAGCGGAGCGCCCTGTGTAGTTGACCAGATATTTGAACCCGGTTTGCCCATTCCCTGCATTGTAGCAAGTGCTATCATACCTCTTGTCCATTCGATACCATGGGTTGCACGGCATGCGCCGCCCCAACCGCCAAGTCCGCCGGCTGCAAGATAAGTGTTCTTTTTGCCCCATTCACGGGCAAGTGCGCGTATATCACATGCTGCGACACCTGATTCATTCTCGGCCCATTCGCATGTCTTCGGAACACCGTCGGTCTTTCCGAGTACATATTCCGACCACTCCTCGAAACCATAGGCGTGTGTTGCCACATATTCCTTGTCATAGGTTCCCTCTGTCAGCCAGGTATATGCAATTGCAAAGGAAAGAGCATGGTCTGTACCGACCTTCGGCGAGAACCATTTGTCACCTATCCATGCTGCAGTGTGGTTATAGAAGGGGTCGATGAATACCATCTTGACGCCCAGCTCCTTCAGCCACTGGCGGCGGATGGTGGACTCGTATGCCGAATAGATACCACCGTTGGTCTCCGGGTCGGCGGACCAGAATACTACCATTTCGGCATTTTTCAGGCCATCCTCAAGCAGACCATACTGCTCGGGGTTTCCAAGACGCCAGCTGAAGCCCCACATGTGCATACCACCCCAATGCCAGCCTTCCCAGCTGTCCGGATTGTGGTCAGCGTATGTGAAGCCCATCATGTTCATGAAGCGGAAATAAGTGCTGTGCCTGTAGCCGACATTGCCCCACATGTGGTGGGAACTTGGAGTGGAAAGAATTGCAGAAGGACCATGCTCTCTTTTAATTCGGTTGACTTCCTTGACAACGATATCCGTCGCTTCTTCCCAACTGATCCTTTCATAACCGGAAATACCACGGTTCTGAATGTTTCTTTCACCATTTGGATCGAAATCCACACGCTTCATTGGATACATGATTCTCTTGTCCGAGTAGATCATGGACTTGAAGCCTGCAGTGTAAGGTGAAATTGTTGTTTTGCGGGGCGGTGAAAACTTACGGCCTCTCGCTTCAATTTCCCAGGATGGAGCATCGGTTTCATCAAAATCCATAGGGGTCATTCTGATAATTGCTCCGTCTTTAACATAGACGAAAACTGGTCCCCCGGTTGATGAATTCGTCATACGAACTACTTTACCCATCATAAATTCTCCTTTATATTTTATTGGTAGGCATAATGCCTGATGTTATGAATTTAAATCAACAAGCGTTTCCATTGTATTAATATGAGAACATTAGGTGAATCCTGGTATAAGTTTTGCTCATATAAATATCAGTATTTCTAATAGTTCTATTTTATCAAGAAAAGTTCCATTCTGCAATATGTTATTTAAAAAAAAATTATTAAAAAATTTTACACAAATCTAATATAGGATTTGCTTATACTACAATTTAATATATAATGGTTGATAAACTATGCAAATAAAAAATTCAACAAGGAGCAACAATGGATACACAAAAACTTAAGTACTTTATAGCTGTAGCAGAATACTTAAACTTTTCCGAAGCAGCTATAAAAGTAGGCATATCGCAATCTGCCATAAGCCAACAGATAGCAGAACTGGAAAAGCAAGTGGGAACTCCACTTATTATACGTAAAAAACGACCGCTTCAATTAACATCAGCTGGCAAGATTTTGTTGAAAGAATCTTACTCACTGGTCACCAGAGCTGATGAAGCTTTAAACAAGACCTATCTTGCTACCAAGGGAATTTTGGGGTTCCTTAAAGTCGGTTTCCTTGGCGGTATTGAAAGGGCCTTCCTGCCTGAAGCTATAAGTGAATTCCGTGAAACTTATCCGAATATCGATTTAAGCTTGCATCAGTACAATTGGGGAGAGCTTAATAAAGCTCTTATGCGTGAAGAAATAGACGTGGGCTTTACCATGACATATGGCTTTGACCGTTATGTAGACCTTACTGCAAAGGAATTGTTCACAGATGTTGTCTGCGTTGCCATGCATCGCAACCACCGTCTGGCATCTGAAAGCTCTATAAAGGTAGCCAACCTCAAGGAAGAATCTTTTGTTACTCTGAATCCCAAAACCGACTTCCTTATACATGATCAAACAATTCAATTATGCGCCGAAGGTGGCTTTTCGCCAAGTAAAATCACCTTGTGCTGGGATATCGACGCAATACTGTTCAATGTGGAATCCGGACTTGGGGTAACCATTCTTCCAGGTACTGTTCGTGATCTTGCAGGACATGACATACGTTTTATTGACATTGACCACCCCGATAAGTATTTCAGCGTCCTGGTCGCATGGAACAAGAACTCATTGAATCCTTCAATACCAATATTTGTTGAGAAACTGGAGTCACTCAGGTCAATGAAGAATATGGGGATTAATTCTTATCAGAATAAAAGATCATCGAATATGTAAGATGTTTAAGGAGATATCATGATTGAATTGCATAAAGTGAACAAAAGACTTACAATCGACTTAATCGTAATTCCAATGGGCCAGGATATATGCATCGTCGTAACAGGCGGCGATACCCCTCATCTTGGCTCAATTACGTCAGGATCAAAAGCCGTCAGCCCAGAAACCTTTTCTTTTGAAAGCCATAAAGAAGGCATTGTAACTGAAATGATGTCCTGCATAATAAGAGAAAGATTTGATGGTAATTTTGTTATATGCTGTGGTATTCATGTAGATAATATAACGATACAGGAAATTAAGGATGTTAATGAGATATGTCGTCTTCTGGCAATAGAGCTATGCGAAAAGTTAAAATCAACCGATCATCTATCACAATAGTATGAATTCCCAGTGGGCCATTTACTTTTTTAAATTGTTAATGGCCTGCAATTTTATAAAATTATCACTTATTTGAGTATTAGTTTATCTTATATCCGTATTTTTATCTGTCTCAGAAGTTCTAAAATGACTCCCATTAATGCAAGAATACTAATAATAAGAATTGATAGTAATACTAATCCAGATTTGAACATTCTCATTACCATCATTTAAACCACCTCATAACATTAATAATATGTTTACATTCGTTAAAGCATTTATAAAATGCCGAATGCTATACCGCAGCGCTTTTGTATTAGTAACTCTTATTTTATAATTAGCTTTACTAATGTACTCATTATATCAAAAGTATATTGAATATACAATACTTTTTATATAATAATACTGAATTACTATATAATAATTAAAACAATTCATTATAAACACACTTTTTCAGGGTGTTTCTGGCCTTATATAAAATACCATACAGAGATATCGACTATTCCGATAATAAATTTCGTGGTATTTACATGGTATTTAAATGGTTTTATATAAGTATTTCTTATATATTTATTATGAATTTTAGTATAAACTGTCCGGAAATATGGCTTCCTTGCCTTAAAATATTATTGAAAAATGAATTTGTGATTTGCTTATGCTAAAATTTAATATATAATGAATTTACTAGGATTCTATAAATTTATAAAGCTAACCAAGGAGTAAGAATGGATACTCAAAAACTAAAATACTTCATTGCTGTTGCAGAATACTTGAATTTTTCTGAAGCGGCTATAAATGTAGGCATATCACAATCTGCCATAAGCCAGCAGATAGCAGAGCTGGAAAAGCAAGTGGGGACTCAATTGATAATTCGTAAAAAACGCCCGCTTCAATTGACGTCGGCTGGTAAGATATTATTGAAAGAATCCTACACGCTGGTCACAAAGGCCGAAGAAGCACTCAACAAAACTTATCTGGCCACCAAGGGATTTACTGGGTTTTTGAAGGTCGGTTTCCTTGGAGGAATCGAAAGGGCTTTCCTCCCTGGAGCTATCAGAGAATTCCGCGAAACTTATCCAAATATCGATTTAAGCTTGCATCAGTATAACTGGGGAGAGCTAAACAAGGCTCTTATGAGTGATGAAATAGACGTGGGCTTTACAATGACCTATGGCTTCGATCGTTTCCCTGAACTCATTGCAAAGGAATTGTTCACCGATGTTGTCAGTGTCGCAATGCATCGTAAACACCGTCTGTCCTCTGAAAACTTAATAAAAGTAGCCACTCTCAGAGACGAATCTTTTGTAACTCTAAATCCCAAAACCGACTTCCTTATATATGATCAAACAATGCAGTTATGCGGCGAAAGTGGTTTTGCTCCAAGAAAAATCACGTTATGCTGGGATGTTGATGCAGTCCTGTTCAATGTAGAATCAGGACTCGGGGTGTCAATACTGCCAGGTACTGTACGGGACCTTGCAGGACATGATGTTCGATTTATTGAAATCGACCACCCTGATAAATATTTCAGCGTTATGGTCGCATGGAATAAAAATTCTCTGAATACTTCAATTCCAATATTTGTTGAGAAACTCGAAACACTCAGATCTTTGAAAACCTTGGGAATCAACAATACATATCAAAACAAAAAAGATTAATTATAATCGTTTACAAAGATAATAAAAAATGCCGGTATTTGCTCTTTAAATAACATTTTTGAGCTAATACCGGCATTTTTTTAAAATCTCAAATTCAACTTTATTGTTAACGTTTCAATTATTCCTTAGTGTCCTGTTTGTTCTTGTTTATAGCATCGCCGATTATTGGCAATACAAACAAGATTAACATAAATACACTAATATATATTGCAACACTTAAGACCGCACCGTTCATAATATCTCCTCCTTCATACTCTAAAAGGTTTTACCCGGATTTGCGACCCTCCAGATAATATACCATACGACACAGAAACCTATTGCCAGGCAAAACTCTTTTATAAAGATATCCAACATCCACATAGTTTTTATCTCCCTTCTTATAAAGCTTACATCCCAATTGAATCAAACGAAACTCCTTCTTCCGCCAAGCCTTTTGCCTTCTTTTCCGCACGGACTCTGAGGAGCATTCCTTTTTCTCCCGGCAGGATGAGGTTCAATATGATGCCGACCGCAAAAGAGACGATTGCAACCGGATATACATTCGCTCCCCAAAAACCAGTTACCCAGCTTGGAGTAGCAAAGGTCCACCAGAAGTTTACAAGTAATCCAGCTATTACAGTGATCCATGCTGCAGGTTTACTGACTTTCCAAACCATTCCGATAAACCAAACGGTGAAAATCGGAACTCCAAAGGTGAAGCACCAGAGGAATACAGGAAATATCTGTGCGTTAAAGAATGCAGGTACGCATGCGATCGCTGCGCAGATGATGATCATAGGTCTCATCAGCTTCATGCGGGTTTCATCCTTCATTTTCGGTCTGAATGCGCCTTTGATGATCATGTCGACGATAACCTGTGAGTTACCCAGGATAACCGCAGAACCGGTAGAAAGCGTAGCGCACAATAAGCAGACCATGAGAAGCCCTACTATAGGAGCAGGAAGCGCTGTGAGTGCCAGGTTCTGAACAATAAGCTTTCCAACCAATGATTCCGGTGCCATAGCTACAACCGCAGGAATTGCCATACCGATCATAGCCAACATAACCCATGGGAAGGAAGAAATACCGTTAACGCCTGCCGCAAGGAAGCTTGCCTTACGGATTTCACGGTTGCTTTTCGCAGCGAACATCGGGACATAAACGCCCTGTGTCACCGCTGCCGCAGTGATGTGCAATACGCCAATCGGGATAATCATTCCCGTCACCAGATCAGGAGTGATGCGGAATACTTCCAGTCTCCATAACTCACCCAGATTTATATAATGATCTCCAATAAAATCAAAGCCCATGCCCTGTGAGACCAGCCATCCGCCGACCATAAACAGAGCCAGATAGGAACCGATAATCATGACAGCTCCATTGATAGTGCTGACTAATGAATATTGTAAAATTCCGCCGAAGATTACATATACTACGATGAGAACGAAAGCGATGAGGATACACCATGGGAATAATGGAACGGCACCGCCGGTCAAGCCATAAATCGCAGTACCGGTTACGATTGTTTCAGCCATTGTGATACCTGTCCAGGACGCAATGTTAGCAGCCCCATGCAGGTAACCCATATTTTTGCCGAACATCTTTTGCATGGATTCCGGCATTGAACTCACACCAAGTTCGCGAAGCCACGGTCCAAACCATAACAGAGCGACCGGTAGGAAGAAACCGCCGACGATAACCGGCCACCAGAGCATTTGTGCCCCATTGACTACCGATGCTTCCGCCAGGTTTATTGTGTGACCTGATCCCAATGGTACCAGTGATACGCTAAAAGCGACCATATACCATTTCAGGGTTTTACCCCCTGTGTTAAAGTCTTCCACAGTCTTTGTCCTACCGCGGAAATAGAACCATGCGCCAAATATTACAATTGCAAAATATATTATGGCATATATAAGTGGACTAGACATACTGTAAATTTCCCCCTCTCAAAATTTTAACTTTTTAACATAAATAATTAAGACAGGTATGCCTCCTTTCCCTATGTTTATTTTATTTGCAGACAATTCCCACGCGAGAATTGTAAGGTTATTTTTGTTTTAATTTCTTATGTAAATAGTATCTATAAGAGATGCTCATTCATGTATCAGATTTTCTTATAATATATCAAATCTACTTTCAAAATACAATATATATTTTCAATTTTTTAAAACTATATTGCAGCTATACTGTTCAGTAAGATAATGACAGATATTGCATTTTGAATATTTTTACAATATGGTGATTTGGGCACATTTAAATAAAAGAACCTGGAACTCAATTTAATAATTGAACCCAGGCTCCTCTGTTAACTTATTCTGGTAGTTGGATAGCCCTACCGTCACAGGCAAGGTCAGACACTCTATTTATGTAGTTTTGTTTCATCTTCAGTTAAAACATCAACATATGCATTTTTCAGTTCCTCTTCTGCATGGCAGTCCTGTTGATAATACCAATCTCTCACGGTTTTGGCAACTTCCGCATCATTTCCCTCAGGCTTAAAGGGATACACAGCTATTAGCTTTTCAGACTCTTTATTCCTTAACCCGATTTTTACTGCGCCATCAAATTTGCCCATTATTGCTTTCCTCCCTATATAGCCTTTTAATATTATATAGTCTTTTAAATACTTGATTTATTTATTCATTTTGGAATATGGATTCAGTAAACTCAACAGCAAAAAAGCCTGAGTCATCTGAAACTCAGGCTTATGTTAAGCATGTCAATACTATCTCATATTAAAATAAAATCATGTGCCATTAAATCAATCATGTACCGCTCTGCCATGATGCCAGATACTTCTTTTGCTCTTCGGAAAGTATGTCTATTTCTATGCCCATGGACTCAAGCTTCAGCCTGGCGATTTCGAAATCGATATCGCAGGGGAGTACGTGTACCTGTTTGGTCATCTTGCCTGCGTTCTTTGCGATAAATTCCGCTCCAAGTGCCTGGTTAGCGAAGCTCATATCCATTACAACGGCCGGATGTCCTTCTGCGGCCGCCAAATTGAGAAGCCTTCCTTCTGCCAGTAGGAACACCTTCCTTCCATCCTTGAGCGTATACTCCTCAACGAAATCCCTGACCGTACGCTTTGATGCAGAAAGCTTGTCCAGTGCGTCTATGTTTATTTCATCATTGAAGTGACCTGAATTGGCCACAATCAAGCCATTCTTTGCCAGTTTGAAATGTTTCTCATCTATAACATTAAGATCGCCTGTTACTGTTATGATTATGTCTGCTTCAGCCATCGCATCCTCGAGCTTCATAACTCTGAAGCCTTCCATTACCGCTTCAATGGCCTTTATGTGGTCAACCTCTGTCACGATGACATTGGCGCCCATTCCTTTTGCCCTCATAGCCAGGCCTTTTCCGCACCATCCATAGCCGCAAACCACGAAATTTTTGCCACAGAGCAGTACGTTCGTAGCCCTCAGCAATCCATCAAGTGTACTCTGGCCTGTTCCATACCTGTTATCAAAAAGATGCTTGGTTTCAGACTCGTTGACTGCGATTATCGGTATCTGCAATGCCCCGTCCTTCTGCATGCTTTTAAGCCTGATAACGCCGGTAGTAGTTTCTTCAGTACCACCGATCACCTTTTTTAGGTGGGTGTCGCTGTAGTTTGAATGAAGAAGTCCAACCAGGTCGCAACCATCATCCTGTGTCATATCCGGTCCATGTTCAATTGCTGCCAGGAGATGTCTGTAATACGTGTCCCTGTCCTCGCCCTTTTGAGCATATACTGAAATACCGAAATCGACAACCAGCGATGCCGCAACGTCATCCTGGGTGGATAGTGGGTTGGATGCGCAAAGCAATATGTCCGCGCCCCCTTCCTTCAGTGTCCTCATAAGGTTTGCAGTTTCTGTCGTTACATGCAGGCAGCAGGAAAGTTTCAATCCGGCAAGGGGTTTTTCCCTGGCAAATCTCTCCCTGATCATCTTCAAAACGGGCATCTGGTTGTCTGCCCACTCTATTCTTAGTTTTCCTTTAGGTGAAAGGGTAATGTCCTTTACATCATGCTTTACCATAAATATCCTCCATAATAATCATATTTATTAATCAATTGGTGTTGTTTTATCAGAGTCCTTTCAGCCAGTCATCCTGCCGCTGTCAATATTATAACTCCTTCATCTATCCTGCCTTTTGAAGTTTTCTTTTCTTCCTCGAAAAACTCCATATTCACGTTTTTGAAGCCACACTTGATGAACCAGCCCTTCAGTTCATCAGCTGAGAAGCCTTGCCAGAAATCGTGCATACGGTCTTTAAGTTCCCTGTTGAAATGTTCCTTTAAATCTGCCAGGAATACCTTTCCGTTTGGTTTCAGAAGCCTTTTCATCTCCCTTACGGCGGTTTCAGGATCTTCAATATGATGCAGGTACATGTTGGAACAAATCAGGTCTACACTAGAGTCTGGAAGTGGGATGTCCCGCCCGTCGCATTCAAGGACTTCAATATTTTCCTTTCCTTCCTCCCCTGCTTTCTGGCGAAGTTCCTTAAGCATCTCTGCAGAAATGTCCACTGCAACTACCTTTCGTACATGGCCTGCTATCGCCCTGGACAGATAACCATCCCCTGCACCCAGATCGATCACTTTCATGTCCTTTTTCAGAAGTTTGCTTTCCAGCAGCCTGTTCCTGACCGATTGATCGTAATATCCACTGCTGATATGTTCCCAGTCGGCAGCCACGCTATTAAAAAACTCCTTGGTTTCGCTTTCACTTGAGGAATATGCCTGGGAGTCGCCCGCCGACAGCCAGTTTACCAGTGCCGCCCTGCTGAATCTCCACTCCCTGCCGATCTTCCTGCCAGGAACCTTTTCTTCCTTGAGCAGCTTGATGAAGGTTTTCACACTTACATTGAAAAGCTCGGCAGCTTCATCCATATTAAGAATTTCCTTATCCATACCGGAAATCTCCTCTGTGCATAATATTTCATCCGACAATCCAGTGTTTTGTAACACATCTAAAGTTTTAAATGTTACAGGCCACGAGTACTCATCACTTAACTATTATATATTAGCAAATCGTCATTATCAACAATTATTTTCCCTTAAATAGCAATTATATTCACTCTAAATCATAATTATATTCATTCAGTTCAATCATTGCATTTAATCCTTTCCAATCGCTGCCTCATCAATAAACTTTGCAGCTCTAAGCCTCGATACATTAAATGATTGCCAGCTCCTGATATTTTCGAGATACTCCCTTTTATTCTTCAAAATTTCCTGTGCAGTCATCTTTGTCTTGCCTTCAAGCTCGTCAAGCTGCTGAACGAGCTCCGAGACCGCATCATATGACAGATATCTGATATATTCAAGGTCCAGGTCTCCTGTCTGGTGGTATCGGTTAATATTGTTCCTCGCAATTATTATATCCACATTCAGATAGTTGATAAGGACAAAAGCTGAAAGTGTGACAGCCAGGTATGGCATAAACAGGCTCATGTTCGTCTTACAGATTTTTACCACCATTATTGCCAGAAGAACCAGCATAAACACCATGAATGCCTGGGTAAGCACCCTGAGGTAGGTGAATCCATAGGCTTCCTCGTACATCAGCATCCTGTACCAGGCCGATACCAGGATCACACACGTGCAGCCAACCATAATGATCTGAAGGATTTTATCCAAAAGTTTCTGTGCTTCGCCGGCAGCCTTTGTCAACCCGATGCTGGCCAGCAGGATACAAAAATTGATAACCGATACCACAACAAGCTCCAGGAACCCCATCCTGGCATATTCCGAATATGTGTATCCTTCAGGCAGTTCAAAGTTGAAGCTCCCGAAAAGATAAGCGAACTGGATTACTACAAAGAATATATATAGGACATTTACAATCGTCAGGACAGTTGCCGCTATTACCGGATCAAGTATTTTCGGTACTGATTGTATACTGTTGTCCTGGATGGTTTTTTCAGGCATTTTCCTTTCCGCCAGACTTGCTATGTAGCCTGCCGAAACAAGAAATACCAGAATGACCAATATTGAACGCACAATGAATTCTCCGAATTCAATGCCTGTAAACCATACAGGAACTTTGTTTACCAGGGACCCAAAAACCGCGTCGGCAGAAGCGAGCATCGAAGCAAGAATGATCACAAGGGGTACCGATATGAAAACTCCAGCCAGTATCTTCCCGATCTTCGAAGGAGCCCTGACTTCTTCCCTCGCAGGGAACAGCTTCCTTATCATTTTAAATGGCTTTCCAATGCAACCGATGGTCCGGTAGAAGCAGCCGTAAATTATATCTATGATAAACGTCGGCTGGCGCCAGTCATAGGTATTGCTCTCCGTTACCAGAACAGTCTGGATGATTACCAGGAAAGGTATGGCAAGGAAATTAAGCACATAGAATATTTCATTTGAAAAGAAAAGGTATGTGAGTGCCAGGAGGAAAATCGGAAGCATCAGCACCCATGCAAGGTTCAGCTTTAGTCGAAGCCGGTCCTTCAGGCAATAAAAGAACACGAGATAAAAGGCCATCAGATATATAGGGTATGATACTCCCAGGGTTTGGGAGAAGAAAAGGACATTGAACAGGATTCCAAGCAGAAAGGCAAGCAGTAAAGCTGTCAAACGTTTGTAGAATGGTTGATTCATGGTAAATACCTCCAATATACTATATTAATGTTAACTTTTTAATACTCAAGTGTTTTGTAACACTTCATTCCTGTATATCATTCGAAGTGTTACAAATACACCTCATTGATGTTGTGGCCTGTAACATATTAAAGTTTTAAGTGTTACAGCCCACAACTTCGTTTTCAAATTTCGTGGGTTTATTATCCGGCATATACTCCAGAATATCACCAGGCTGGCAATCCAACGCCTTGCATATGGCTTCAAGTGTGGAAAACCTGATGGCTTTTGCTTTGTTATTCTTTAAAATTGACAGGTTGGCAAGGGTTATATCAATTTTTGAAGCAAGCTCGGTTAGTCCAATTTTCCTTCTAGCCATCATGACGTCAAGGTTTATCATAATCGACATATTCTCTCACCCCTTCTCATATCGTCAGGTCGTTTTCTTCCTTTACGAGCATCGCCTGCCGGAACACCTCCGCAAGTACCAACATGAACAGTCCGGCGATGACGAATGCCATGCACAGGATTATCGTCAGGAAGGAGTTGAAGAAAATTATTTTTATAACATATACGGCTGCAATTATAAATGAGGACACCGATATGTGCTTCAGGCTTTTGATGTTTTCTTCCATAAACGGATTCCGTTTGCTTAGTCTCATGAAAACCCTTTTCATTTCAAAGACTATGACCACAGCAAATACCCCGGTCACATACAGGAATGGCAGCAGGAACCAATATAACTCGCTTGTTCCCCAGTACAGCAGGCCGATATACCACTTGATCAGATATGGGAGTGATATGAGTATAGCAATTCCCCCAATCAATATAAGCTCAAGCAGCCACCTGACAATTCCGGACAGCCCCTTTTCATCCAATATTTTCACAATATACGCCCCCCTTTTATAAATGGTCAATATTTTAAGTGACTTAATTAATAATATGGCAGATAAATCATGATTCCAAATATAGTATATACTTGCATTTATCTAATTTCAATACTTTTTTATCGTTTATCAATAAATTTATATTAAAAAACAAGACCACCTTGTATTAAACAAAGTGGTCCGTTTGTTGCAAAATCGCAGTCCGGTATGCCGCTGTTATTACATGGCCATGTCTATCTGTATCTGCGTCACCTTATCATCAGAGATTACTATAGTCAGGAGTTCATAGCCTTCCAGATTATATCCCCAGATGCCGTCTTCCGTGATATTGTCCGGTTCGCCATATAGCTCCAGAACCTTTGCCGAGCTGTCTCCTGCTTTGAGGCCTCTGGGTGTTTCGTATTCACTGCTTATGACATTCATCGAGTATATGCTGTCTTCGAAAAGGAATATCTCCGTTCCGTCTTCATAGAAAAGCGTCCTGCCCCCTGCCTGGTCGGATTCATCCTTAATTGGCTCACTTACGATGAACTTCTTCAGGTCGGCATATGGCATATCTATTGAGAAAAGACCCAGTGCCAAATCGTCCAGCGATATTTTACTTTCACCCGCAATCAACGTGTCATCCCTTTTGGTGCGTAGAGACATGGCGACGGTTTTTATTATCTCGCTGTTGTTTTCATACCAGGCCTGGTCATTTTTGAAATCCGCGTAAAGGCATATATAGCTGTCACCATCAGCTCTTATAAAATATACAGTTCCTGATCCATCCTCTATTATTTTACCTGTCATACCGTCTTCAAAAACAAAATCGCTGATTTTCCCATTGCTGCCTGATAAGGAATTGTAATAGTCCTCATCATTTTCTGTTGTTTTAATGACCCCATAAACCCGAATATCCATTTCAGCGGCATCAGTGATTATATAGAATCCGTCGCTGTCTTCGACCTTTGCTTTCGCTTTCCAATTTTCCGGGATATCAAACCAGAAATCGGACTTACTGTTATAAGCCGTTTGATAGCCTGCCTTTGCCGACGTGACATATTTCGGTTCGAATGTACCTTCTGCCTGATTGTCGGATGCCTGTCCGCTTGAATCGACTGTACCCTGATTGTTCTGCGTATCTGCCACTGCGCCCTGTCCGGTCTCTTCCTGCAGGCTGCCTGTGGAGGTTTCAGATGAAACAGGTACTGATGAACATCCTGAAATGGTAAACATAAAGATAAGTATGAAGGAAATGATCATTATTTTTTTCATTTGCAGAACTCCTATTAATCTTAACGTATTTTTCGCCATATCACTTCAGAAAAGTTGATATAACTATTTATGCTGATATAAAAAAGACGACCCGGATAATTTGTCTTAACCGGGTTGTCCCATTCGCCGTTATGGTGGGGAATATTGGGTTCGAACCAATGACTTCTACCGTGTGAAGGTAGCACTCTCCCGCTGAGTTAATCCCCCATGCTTAATTCACTTCATATCCGTTAATCCTAATTATAAAGCTATCATTTTGGGTAGTCAACCTAAAAAAATAATACGCGGCAAAATCCACTATTAATGAATATTGCCACGTATATCGCCACATGAGTCTTTAATCACTTATTCTTTTATCTTCGTCCTTATTCTTCAATCTTCGGAAGCTTCTTCATGCTTTCTTCAACATCAGCCTTAGAATAATCAACATCAATCATGTTACCGCTGAAATAAAGGTCATAGCTGGACATGTCGAAGTATCCGTGTCCACTCAGGTTGAACAGGATGACTTTTTCTTCTCCTGCTTCCTTCGCTTTCAGGGCTTCATCGATTGCTGCCCGGATTGCATGTGCAGATTCCGGAGCAGGTACAATCCCTTCACTCCTAGCGAACATGACAGCTGCGTCGAATACCGGCTTCTGCCCATATGCCTGTGCCTCGATCAGTCCATCATGATAGAGCTGGCTGACGATTCCCGATGCGCCATGATATCTCAAACCGCCTGCATGTATTCCTGCCGGCATAAAATCATGACCGAGGGTGTACATTTTCGCGATTGGTGCCATTTTTGCAGTATCGCCGTAATCAAATGCAAATGTGCCTTTTGTGAGTGTGGGGCATGCGGTTGGTTCAACTGCAACCGCCCTTACCTTTGTCCCTTTGAATTTGTCCTGGAGGAAGGGGAAGGCTATACCGGAAAAATTGCTTCCGCCGCCGCAGCAGGCAAATACTACATCCGGGTATTCATCTATCATTTCAAGCTGCTTCTTGGCTTCCTGGCCAATGATTGTCTGATGCAGACAAACATGATTGAGGACACTTCCAAGTGCATAGTTGGTATCTGTGTGTGTGGCGGCGTCTTCCACTGCTTCGCTGATTGCAATGCCAAGGCTGCCAGTTGAATCGGGATCCCTTTCGAGTATCATCCTGCCTGCATTTGTAAGAGTGCTGGGGCTGGATGCAACGCTTGCCCCGAAGGTCTGCATGAAGGAACGGCGATATGGCTTCTGGTTGTAGCTTACCTTTACCATATAAACTGTACAATCCAAACCAAAATGGTTGCACGCCATACTCAGGGCACTTCCCCACTGGCCTGCTCCGGTCTCTGTCGATAGTCTCTTAATTCCGGCTATTTTATTGTAATAGGCTTGCGGAAGTGCGGAATTCAGCTTGTGGCTGCCTGTAGCATTGCCGCCTTCATATTTGTAATATATTCTTGCAGGTGTATCCAGAAGCTTTTCGAGGCCCCTCGCCCTATATAATGGAGATGGTCTGAACTGTGCATACATTGATCTCACTTCTTCAGGTATGTCTATATACCTTTCGGTAGACATTTCCTGCATGATTATCTCCATAGGGAAAATAACACCCATCTCATCGGGAGTCACTAATTTATTTGTCATTGGGCTGTAATATGGTGCGGGTTTAGTGGGCATATCAGCTACGATATTATACCACTGCTTTGGAATTTCACTTTCTTCCAGAAGGACCTTGACAACTTTGTCTCTGCTCAGCTTGCTCATATCTCTCATCTCTCCTCATCTTATTAAGTTTTACAGATTGATTGACCCGCGTCCTTGACGCCAAGTCATTTTTTATATTTTACAACAAAACATTTTCAATTGCAACAATTGATTTATGATTATTAATTTTATCCATTTTATGTTTTTATAGTCCTCGTTGCCTTTAATACTGTTTGAAGCACGACATGAACCCTTCTGCAGGCTGGACATTGATTATATCATCTGCGGTGAGCCACCCTTTCCTGGCTACATTTACCCCATATTTGATATCGTCGATGCCTTCGGTTCTATGGGCATCAGGTGAAATAACGAACTTGCAGCCCTTATCTTTTGCAGCCCTGCAATTCCTCCAGTCCAGGTCAAGCCTGTGAGGGCTCGCATTGATCTCGAGTACTACCTTTTCCATGGCAGCTGTCCTGATTATTTCATCCATGTTGATCCTGAATGGCTCCCTGGATAGCAAGAGCCTTCCTGTCGGATGCCCAAGGATGCTTACGTACCTGTTCTTCATTGCTCTTACCACCCTTTCGGTCATCCTTTCTTCATCCATATTGAAGGATGAATGGACCGATGCTATGGTAAAATCAAAAAGACTCAGAATTTCATCATCATTGTCAGCATAATCAACGCTTCCATCAGGGAGTATCTCCAGCTCGATCCCTTTTAAAATGGTAAACCCGGGATATTTACACCTGATGGTCTCTATCTCTTCATGCTGTCTGTATATATCCTCAGGCTTCATACCCCCGGCATAAAAGGCGGTCTTACTGTGATCTGTCAGACCTAGATACGCATATCCTTTCGCGATGCAGGCTTTGACAAGTTCCTCGACTGAGTTTGTTCCATCGCTGAAGTTTGAATGCATGTGTATGACACCCTTAATATCATCAGGTTCTACCAGCTCGGGTAGGTTATTAAGCTTTGCAGCTTCAAGCTCTCCATTGTTTTCTCTCAGTTCAGGAGGAATATACTGCATTCCAAAAGCTCTGAATATCTCCTCTTCAGTCGTGCACTTTATACCGCTTTCAATGTCGCCAGGGCCATCCACACCATCATTCTCCTGATTCACGTCTTCATTCTCCGCAACCCGGAAGAGGCCGTATTCATTCATCTTTATTCCAGCCTGTTTGGCTAGATGCCTGAAAGCCGTGTTGTGCTCCCTGCTTCCGGTGAAATGATGTAAAGCGTATGCGAAGAGGTCATCCTCAACAACTCTCAGATCGGCATTGATTCCATTAATAAGTATTACGGATGCCTTGGTACCTCCCCTTGAGATTATCTGTTCCACAAGCGGATTGGAAGTAAATGCGTCCATTACTCCCTCTGCATCATCGCTGCCCGCCAGCAGGTCAATATCCTTGACGATTTCTTTCCTTCGCCGTAAGCTTCCTGCGATACTAACCCTGGCAGCTTTTCCGCTTGCGAGCAGATCGTCTGCAAGTTTTTCTGCCATATCCCAGGCTTCTGGGAAGAGGTGTTTTCCGCTATACCTGCCCAGGTTCTCAATACCTTCAAGAACTTTGTTTTGTGACTTAACTCCAAAACCAGGCAGCATAGCCAACCTGTTTTCGAGGCAAGCGTACTTCAATTCACCTATTGACGATATGCCCAGGTTTTCGTAAATTGCAGCTACTTTTTTAATCCCCAATCCCTGGATTTTCAACATTTCCATCAAACCTTCAGGTATGGATGCCTTAAGGCTTTCATAATATTCAAGATGATTAGTTGTAATCAGCTCTGTAAGCTTTTGAGTCAGTGCTGTCCCGATTCCCTTTATATCCTTGAGACGGCCTTCAGACACAAGTGTTTCAAGGTTCTCTTCCAGCAGCTCGATTGTCCTGGCTGCATCATAATATGCCCTGGCTTTGAAAAAATTCTCGCCCTTCAATTCGAGCATTGTACCTATCTCATTGAGGATTGCAGCAGCAGTATGTCTGTCCATAGCCAGTTCTCCCAAACAAAGTATTCCATATCCTAATAATAACCTATATGATAGTAAGTAAACAGAAGAATGAACTTTTTAACCGAATAATCGTCAATACTATATGTATGACCGTAAATATTATACAGAAGGCTGTCATAGCTCATTACATGAAAAGCAGATAAAGGTATTATTGCATGAAAAACAAGTAAAGATATTATTGAACAAAAAATGGGTAAATTGTCAAACAGGAAGGTGATTTTAATGGATTCATACAGTGTCAGAAAAAGAGGACTTCCGGCAGTAGCTGTAATATTGATTGTAATCGCTACAGCCGTGATTGCTGGAGGTTGTGTTTATTTATGGCAGGCGTACAGTTATGGAGATGCGTCAGCCAGTATTAAAGGGCTTTCAACGGAACTGGATGCTGCAAAAGCTGAAAATAGCGAGCTGCAGAACAAGATAGTCGCAAAGGATAAAGAGTTGACTGATTTGAAGGCAGCGGTTTCAAATATTGAAAAGGACAACGCATCGAAAACAGAGCGCGAGATTGTTCAAGCTAAATCGGATGAAATCCTCCATGCTTTGAAAAACAACGATATGTCGAAGCTTTCAGCTTTTGTCCATCCGGATAAAGGCCTGCGCTTCACCCCTTATGCATATATCGACACGAAGAAGGATATAACCATCAAGGCAGATGAGTCGAATAATCTGGCTGACGAGACGACGAAGCGCACATGGGGTGCATATGATGGTACAGGAGACCCCATAATCATGACTTTTAAGGAATACAACTTAAAATTCGTTTATGACAAGGATTTTCTGACAGCCCCGCAGATAATATACAATCAAGTAATGGAAAGGGGAAATTCACTTAATAATATCAAGGAAGCATATCCCGGTGGTGTTTTCATAGAATACCATTTCCCGGGCTTCGAGGCCAGGTACGAAGGGATGGATTGGGAAAGCCTTAAGCTGGTTTTCGAAAAGAAGGCCGATACATGGTATTTGACAGGCATTATCCATGAGCAGTGGACAATCTGAGTACGATTCAATCATCTGCCAGACCATATTTTTCGATCTGCAGTGTCACACCTGTTGCCGCAGCTTTTGTACGGCAGGATTCAAGCTCCTGCTGTACTTCTGCGGATATTTCATTCTGCGGGATAACAAGAATAAGCTTCTTTCGCTTTATATCATGTTTCAGAATGGTAATCTTATTACTCCCCCAGGGTTCTTCCTGTCCCTCGTATTTACTGAGTTCTTTAAAATAACCGGTTATCGTCACGGTTACGGCACTGCTGTCTGCATAGCTTTTTGCCGTAATATCCATGCTTTTTATCATAACAGCAGTGTCATCTACGAATGCGGCAATTACCGGGAAGCTTGAAGGCAGGTTGGCGCCGTATATCTCCCGGAACTTTTTCCCCCTTGTGAAATTATCCAGAGACCATATCCCTTCTTGTTCATCAGATACCGCTTCCGTCACGGGAGGATCATCACCCCCAGCCCAGGCTTTGGCTACTGCCCGCTGGACAATTGTAAAATCACCGAAAAGCTTTATAGGCAGGGGCAATTCAAGTTTATATTTCACAACCAGATCAATGTCATTGCTGCCGTCGAAAAAGCTTGATCCACTAAAATCCAGACCATCAAAGCCGCCACAGATACCCAAAGCCTCCAGCCTTGGCTGTATGTCCTGCGATGCTCCAGTAATCAGGTATTTTTCCATTATCTTTCTTGTCAAAGGGTTAAACAGGCCCGACTTCAAGTTATCATACGCTCCTGTTGACAGAAGGTCGGCAAAACCTCCGGTATTGATGGCCATACCCAGGGTATCAAAAATTTGCTGAAGGTTCTCCATCTTTTCCCTGAAATCATCAGCTTTGCTTTTCATTTCAGCCTGCGCTGTGCTGTCCAAATCCATCAAGCCACTCCTGTAATACAAATATGACATGGATGCAAGGTCATCTGCAGTATCAACCAGCCCATGCTGGATCATCTCATGGACATAGACTGCTTTTATCAGAAATACGACGGTCAGTACAGTGCAAAGAAAAACCGGCAGTACAATTGCCGCCTCAACTGTTATGGCACCTCTGACCGTTTTCGCGCCTCTGGTAGATGATAGCTTTCCGGTTTTCCTAATAGCCTTCATAAATCAACACCCTGATCCTTCTCCTGCCATATCCATCCGTCATGCCCCCGTCTTTTATATCTGAAGGCATGAAACTTCCGTTCAGGAACAGACTGTTCATGGATATCACCGCTTCAACCCTTATGCATGTATTATACCGTTCAATAGCCATGCCTCTCATTTCCTTACCCATGTTCAGCTGAATCAGGTCTTCAATCCTGTCCAGCTTATCATCCTCCGGGGTAATGAGAAGAAAAACCCTTAGATAGTCATAGTATGACATGGAAAACATATCGTCTGTTTTTTTCTCGCCCTCTGAAGAGATACCAATATCCAACTTCCAATCCCCTTTGGATTTGAATATCGGAATCTTCTCTCCGTCCATCAGCTCTGAAACGTCGAGTGCCGCTTCACACATACCCCAGCCGCACATTATCAGGTTGGAGACAATCGGGATCCCCGCCCCTCCCGTCCACCAGCCTGCAGAAGCCGCGGCTATGCCTGTTGCCAATTCCTTCTTCCTGGTATCGGTATATACATGGAGGGTATCCATCGCAAACCTGAGCATCAGCAGCTGGGCTGTGGTCAATTGCCTGTTAACATTCTGAGAAGCGTTTCCATGAAGTATATATTCGGTTTCACAATCATAAAAAGTATCTCTTTCTGATTTCTTCAATCCGTCAAAGTATGTGTCACCGGAAACGGCATTTTTGAACATCCCCATTATGTATTCATTTATATAAAGATTATCTCTGATAGCAGAGACATCATCCGATGCAGACTCACCAATGCTGCTGGCCAGGCCCAGTGAATCACCCTGGAGAACACTCTCTTCGCCAAAAAGGTCTATATTAAAAAGACCCGTTGATACCGTGCTGTTCGCACCGCTGCTTTGTCCTTTCGAATGTGAAGGCAGCTCCTCCGAACTTATCCCTTCATTTAAATAATTGACATCATCCCCACCCAGAACAGGGAATATTGACCTTGCAGCAGCAATTGCCGTTACCCTGGGGTCTTCCGCCGTTTCTTCCCTTTTGGGTTTTTCATAATCAAAGGCAAGCCTTTCGTAATCATTAACAAGTGCCATTAATTGACCCGATGCACTGACAATCACTCCCGATGCATCCGAAGATGCTTCGCTTCCATACATAAGGCTTTTGATCGAATCCAGCCGTTCTGTCATATTACTCAGGGTTGTTATGTTATCATTAATATCTTCCATAAATGATAACGCCTTTTCACCGCCAGCAACAAATTCATCGAATCTTTCAAGCTCTTCCTTCACACTGGTAACAAATTCATCAGAAAAGCTCCCTGATTCTTTAAAATTCTTATCTATAAAATCCATAAGCCCTCCGAATGCATCACGTGCACTTTTGCCCGTATCAAGGATACTCTGGAGTTCTTTTTGTGCCTGGATGTTAGGCTCAATAAAGTTCTCAGTCATGGAATACCGCAGTGTACTCCATATATCCCCCGCCTCTGCGGTTGTGAAGTCAATTTCAGCTTGCAGTGACATTATTGTCGTGAGATACTGAATCCTCTCCTGCGCAAACGGATCCGATGTGGTTGTGCTAACGTTGGCGCCATTTGCGCTCCCGGAGACATTATTGCTGCCGGTTGTACTATCGGTGGTGTCGCCGGTGCTGCTGGTTCCGCCGGTGCTGCCGGTGCTGCTGGTTCCGCCGGTTCCGCCGTCTGTGTCGCCGGTTTCTGCCGGCAGTGCCGCCAGCTCTTTCATGGCGTTTTCCAAGGAAGCTCTGGCAGAAGAAATCCTTGAACAAAGTGAACTGTAGCTATTCAATTTGTCCGCCCAACTCCCGTTGATGTTGAACCCGTTAACACAAATGCCTGCCGAATCATCGTTGCCACTGCCGTCAATCTGCTTCTTAAACCTTTGCTGCGCTTTATCCAGAAATGCCAGTATCTTGTCAATAGCAAGCTTCTGCTTGTAAGCTTCCGCCATCTTCCCGATTTCTTTGAATGCATCAACCTTATCGAGAAATCCCTGAATAAGCTCTTTGGGCGCACGATATTTCATGAATTCCAGTATCTGTTGCATAAAAATTCCGTCCTCCGATAAATTATCAGCCAAAGACACATTCAGCTCTTCAACCTTAAAGTCATAAAGCTTTAGCCTATCATTGTCTATAGTGTTGTTTCCGATCATAAGGTTTCTTTCAACATAATCCTTAACCTCATCAACCAGACCGTTTTCGCTTGTTGCATGGCTGTAGCAGGCAAGAATGCCGTATTCATCTTCCAGTTTCGTCCCATATTCTGATAACACAGACTTAGCAGCACATTCCACCGCCATTTTGGCAACAGCTTCCCCTGAATGCATACGCGAAGCCTCAACCAGTACTCCGGCAAGTATGAAAACCGACATAATAACGATGCAAAGGAATATGGATATCTGTCCAAGTTTACCCTTCGATTTCAAAAGAAGTCCTCCATCCTTTCCTTTACGGAAGAAAATATTCCCCTGATTTTTTCTGTCACTTCCCCTAATTCAGGGTATTCTGCTTCAAGCTCAGACTGAATATCGCCAATAAAACCAATATTCCTTATAATTTCAGACGGGTCATCGATTCCCGAGCAGGATGTCACTTTGATGCAAAGGGCATCCTCCAGCCCAAAAATACCCATTATCCTGCCTGCCGGAATTCCATATACCCTTTCCACAGTAACTTCCAGCCTGGTTGAAAGAGCACTTTCCAAGATTTGCGCGCTGACTCTTCCACTCAACGGTTTAAGTATTTCACGGTTTTTTAGAACGCTATCGGTATATCTTGCTATCCTGTCCAGTTTCACCTGTTTGTCCGAATCTGACAGCCTCCAATAAAGTGAATTATCATCACCCTCTGAGTTGTCAACTCTGCCGGTTGCCATATCAATGGACAAGCTTTTCCAACTGGCTGCACCGGCACTTGCCCCGCAATCTGCGACCGATTGCATCAGGGATCGCTGATACAGGATCATTCCCAGGTATGCTGTTGCCATAATGCTTATTATGACTATTGGCACGACAATAGCAGCTTCAACGGTGAAGCTCCCTGTTTCGCAGATTTTGACAACAGAATTTTTTTGCTTTTCATTTAAATTTCTTTTCTTTTCAATTAAAGTTTGTTTTTTAAATATTGGGCTGATTTTCATAAAGCAAAACACCACACAATCTATATGTGTATAATTTTACTTTATTTTCAATATTTTGTAAATAGATTGGGAAAATTTTGTTAATTTATGGAAACTTTTTTAGAAATGTATAGTTGTAAAGTCCTGTTACCCTATCCCTTATATCATAATTAAATAAGAAATAAAGAGGTCCTTCACAGGTTGATTCCAACCCATCCGCCATAGAATAAAAATAAGGTGAAAACGGCTCGATATGAATTTTCTTCAAAATCTGTGATGCAGGTATCCCTTCAAACCGGGGGAGATATTCCGTGATGTTGCTGATATCATGAAGGAATTCATGGCAGCTTTTCTTGAAATCACCAGGGAGGTCACTTTTAAGGGACTCAGGGAGGTGGCCTGAAATATCAGACGCAAGAAAATCCAGTTTCAAAAGGTCTTTTATATCTTCAGATTCATTGATTAAGGTTTTAATATACTTGTAAAGTATTCCATAGAGTTCCCTGGCCGGGACAGGTGCTTCCATTATCCGGTTTTCACTACAGTAACGGTATAAGCCAAGATAAAAGTCAAATGGGGCCATCATATCCGTTACATATTCAAGCGTTCTTACAAACCTGCCTGAGTTATGGTATTTATCTACAAGATCCTCAATACCCTTTAAAACCGTCATTTCATCATAAGCCAGATAATGATTTCGCAGGACTTCATATGGCGGGTAGTCCCTGAACAGATATCCGTGTTTATCGGCTTCGCGCCTTATCCTGGATCCCTTGAGAAGCTTCAGAAAGCCAAGCTGCAGCTGGTGTGGACAAAGAGAATACACCCTGTCGAAGGATTGTCCGAAAGACTGAAAATCCTCATAAGGCAGACCGGCGATCAGATCGAGATGTATATGAATGTTGCCGGCTTTTAAAAGCCTGGAGACATTTTTGTACAATAACATGGAATCCGTTTTCCTGTCCACCGCTTCCAGAGTCTTCTCATTAAAACTCTGTATGCCTATCTCCAGCTGGATAAGTCCTGGATTTGCCCTGGACAGCAACTCTATCATCTCATCGTCGAACAAATCAGCAGCCACCTCAAAATGAAAATTGATACCCTCCCCAAAGCTGTCGATTATATGTCTGAATACCGCCATTGCCCTTTTTTTGTTGCAGTTGAAGGTCCTGTCGACGAATTTGACCTGTTTGACGCCATAATTATGGAACATGTCAATATCAGCTTTTACCCTGTCCAGAGAAAGATACCGCACGCCCTTTGTAGTCGAGGAAAGGCAATAACTGCAGGAAAATGGACAGCCTCTGGACGATTCATAGTATAGTATCCTGTTCCCCAATGACTCCAGCATATCGGCTGAATATGGTGATGGAAGCATGTCAAGGTTTTCAGGCGGCACACAGGATTCATTGCTGATAACACAGCCATTCTTCCTGAAGACAATGCCGTTAATATACTCAAGACCGGCTATATTCTCCAAACAGCCCGAGCCCTCCGTCGGCATACCCTTCAAAATCGTTTTAAGCAGCTGCTTGAAAGGTCGCTCCCCTTCACCACATATCACAAAATCCACAGCAGTATTTTCTTCCATTATTGATGGAGCATCAAAAGATACCTCGGGGCCTCCAAGCACAATAACCGTTTCCGGACTGATCATTTTCAGGTCGGAGCATAGCCTGAGGGTTTGCCCTATATCCCAGATATGGCACGAAAAAGCCACTACCTGAGCCTTTTCATGGTAAACAGTGGCCAGGATGGACTCCAGGCTTTCGTTTATAGTGAATTCCCTGATCCTGATTTCTCCACAGTCATCCCCACAATAGCTTTTGAGGCACCAGGGTGCAAGAGCGGAATGAATGTATTTTGAGTTTAGCGCTGCAATTACTGTTTTCATGAGGCTATTATATATAATCACGTCGCCTCAATCAAGCACTGAACCACGCAATAGCATTCCCCAGGACTTGATTATTTCAAGCAGATAATCCGTCATGTCCTTTTTCGGCGCATCCTCCCATACCTTGAGAGACAGCTGTGCGATAACGTCGCCTCCAATGACATACTGTATATAGCCACAGTCGCTTGCTGCATAAATTGGCGCATAAACCTTTACAGGCAGCCACTTCCTAATCTCCATGTTTTCATATTCTTCTACTGTCAATGGCAGTTTAACACTATCCACTGTACGTACTGTTACAGACTTCCTTTTGCCTTTGCTTACCGGCGGATTCCCCATAATCGTCCCAGGCTCCATAAGCGTGTACATTTTATAGTTCTTAAAGCCAAAATCAAGCAGCTTCTTCGTACTTTCCGCCCTTATAAACCTTGTGGGGCAGCCCATTACTACTGAAATAAGCCTCATGCCATCCCTTGTTGCCGAAGTAATCAGGCATCTTCCTGCTTTTCCCGTATATCCGGTTTTTACACCATCTGCACCCATATACATAGAAAGCATTTCATTTGTGTTATACAATCCGAAGCCGGCGATATACATCGACCTGGTTGAAACTATCCTTGAAAAAACTTTGTTTGCAAGGGCATATTTGGTGATTATAGCCATATCATAGGCAGTCGAATAATGTGCTGCTGAATCCAGCCCGTGCGGATTGACAAAGGATGTATCCGCAGCCCCGAGTTCCTCTGCCTTTTTGTTCATCATCTGAGAGAAACCCTCCAAACTTCCTCCTATGTGTTCGGCCACTGCAATTGCCGCATCATTTCCCGAGTTCAGCAGCATACCATACAGCAGTGTCTTTAATGAATACTCCTTGCCCTGCTGTAACCCTATATCAGAACCTCCTATGGCTGCCGCCCTCCTGCTTACTGTCACCATATCATCCAGGTCACCCTTTTCAATGGCAAGAATGGCGGTCATTATTTTTGTTGTGCTGGCCATGGACCTTTTAACATGTATGTTTTTACCACACAGAACCCTTCCACTCTGCATATCCATGACTATTGCCGACGCAGCTGAAACCGATGGCATGGTATCAGTTACAGCCTCTTTTGCAAAGGTATATACAACCGGTTCACCCTCAGCTATATCATCAGCAAAGGATTTGCAGAAAAAAATATTATTGGCCAGTACTATCAGAATCAACAGGATAAAACTTGTCTTTACTTTATCAATCATTTTCTACACCTTTATTCCCGCAACAGTAATCGTATAGTTTATTGAAAAAGTCCTCAAAATAGACTCAGGGCTAATAAACCATATTGCCTATTGGCTGTTTGTTAAATCATGCATAATATAATATATTTGCCTGTCTTGTAAATATGATATTGCTTTGACCTTATAAATCCGATATTGTATTTATAAGGTAACATTACGTAGACTGTTGGAGGATATACCAATGGCAGGAAGAGATCTCTTCTCAAATGAATATATTCGGCTCTTCTCAACGGGCGATGATGTTTACGTCGAAAGCTTTAAAAGGGGCATGCCGCAGGACCAGCTGCCGGCAATACTGGCAGCACACCCGGAAATCGGCGTTCAAAGTGTCACCGTTTTGAGGAATTCAATAAACAATGCACCAAGAGAACCGGAAAAGTTCGGAGAACTCAAGGAAAGAATTTCAATCAGCATATCCGAAGATGGATTAACAGCATCAGCTGTTTTCAACCTTCCCCCTGAATCACTTGCATTAGATAACCGGGAAACGGTTTTACGGGAATTATACTCACAATTATCCCAAAAAGGAATCATCCATGGAATAAAAAAAGATGTCCTTACAGGAGAGATCTCACCAGGTAAAGCCTACATCATTGCGGAAGGCACCAAACCTGTTGATGGTACCGATTCAGTAGTACGAATGTATGAAATGCAGGAGACGCATCCGGAGGTACGTGATGATGGAAAAGTGGATTTCTATGAACTGAAGCTTATCAACCGTGTACGCGCCGGAGATTGGCTGGGTGAAAGGCTTGACGTTATCGAAGGAACACCCGGGCAGACAGTGCAGGGTACAGTCATCAACCCTGTCAAAGGAAAAACCATACAGCTCAACTATGACAAGAATTCTGTAAGAGAGGTGACCGAAGCCGGCAAAACCGTCTTATATTCATCCATTAATGGTGCTGTAAGCTATACCAGCGGAAAACTCAGCGTATCTAATCATCTGGAAATTCCCGGCGACGTCAATTTCAACACCGGCAATATCAAATTTGACGGATATCTCACAATCAAAGGAACAGTTAATGACGGATTCTCGGTAGAAGCAGTCAAAGATGTCGAAATAAACAGCGCCAGTGGGCTTGGAAGTGTCAAAAGCATAATCAGTTCGGCAGGCAGCATCTATATCAAGGGAGGTATCCTGCCAAAAGGCAGGGTGGAAATAAGTGCTGCAAAAAACGTATACATAAAATTCGCCGATAATGCTGATATAAAATGTGGCGGTATTGCTCACATCGGATATTACTGCATGAACAGCACAATAAATGCAAAAGAGGTTATCATGGATTCTTCCAACGGCCGGATCATCGGCGGTCATGTCAGGGCAGAGATCAAAATCCACTCGCCGATAATCGGCTCCGAGGCCGAAAGGAAGACTACTGTCGAAGTGACCTGTTTTAACCGTGCAGCAACAATCGAGTCACTTAACGGCATATTCCACAGAATTAGCGAACTTAAGAACGAACAACAAAAAATGAAGGTACTGGTTGCCTCTGCAGGCAGCGCCGACACGCTTGACCAATACCGTAAAAAGGAATATAATAACGCCGTTGAAAGGCTGTATACAATAAAGGAAGATATAAAGCAGCTTGAAGATGAGAGGAAGAATATCTCTGAATACTTGAAAGCCCATGGGGATGGAGAGATTTCTTCAATGAAGATCTATCCGAAAAGCACTCTTATATTGGGTAGTCACACAATAGAAGCAACTTCATTATTATTGGCCTCAACGTACTACTGCCAGGACGGAGAGGTAAAGCAGCTCTGACAAATAATAAGTTTAACAATATGGAGGAAAAATGCACAACAATATCATAATCATTTCTTCAGACTTCACAGGACATGGGCATAAAAGCATAACCACCTCGTTAACTGAGCAATTCTCAAACTACAGTCAGGTAAAGGTACATATCATAGATGGATTTTCATTGAGCGGCAGCATAGGTCTAAAAATCGGCAAACTTTACGGCACCATAACAAGGGCGTCAAAGGATCTTTGGAAGATGATCTGGGAGATATCCTTCAAAAAGCCCTCACTCATCATAGAAATAACTGAAACCTCCATCCGTTCCAGATTTATCAGGTTGTTGAACACCGTCAATCCGGATGCCATTATTTGTACACATCCCAATTATCTAGGCTCGGTCCTGAATGTCCTTGAAGATTACCATAAAAAAATCCCAATATATGCAATTGTCGCCGACCCGGTAACCATTTCCCCATTATGGGCGGATGCAAGGGCTGAATACACCATATGCCCCACCCAGGAAGCAAAGGAAGCAGTCGTGCGTATGGGTGTACCGGAAGAAAAGACCCGCGTGTTCGGCTTCCCTGTCAGGGAAAGGTTTAAAGCTCATATGGCAACTGAAAATGCCAACGCTGCTGATTACGATATGTCAAGGCCTGCTAAATTTACTGTGATGAGCGGCGGTGAAGGCTCAGGCAATATGGGCAGGATAGTAAGAATACTGGCAAAGAATTTCAACTGCAGGATCAGGGTTATATGTGGACGAAACAAGATGCTGAAAAAGCAAATTGAATACACACTTCCCGAAAAATACAAGGATAAGGTTGAAATACTCGGGTTTGTGAATGATATCCAGAACATAATGCTGGATTCTGACATACTCTTCACCCGTGCAAGTCCGAATACATTAATGGAAGCTGTCATGTGTAATGCACCCCTTGTTATTACAGGCGCCCTCCCCGGTCAGGAGGAAGGCAACCCGGGCTATGTTGAAAAATACAAGCTTGGAGTGGTATGCGACGGTATTAAGAAACTAAAGATTACGGTACAAGGGCTTCTGGACAATAACGCAGAAAAGCTCAATGGCATAAAGCGTTCACAGCGTGAATACCGCGACCCCGACATCGCAAAAAACATCGTTGAATTTATACTTAATAACTAGTGGGCTGTAACACTTAAAACTTTAATATGTACAGGCCACAACATCAAGGAAGTGTATTTGTAACACTTCGAATAAAACAATAATGAAGTGTTACAAAACACTAGTATGTTGTAAAGGACACTTCTCCGGCAGGAAGCTATTATAACACTTCCAGGACCGGAAAGGTGTCCTTTTTTTATTGCCTTTTCCCCATCCATATTAATAGACAACTTCCCACCTCTGATCTGGGAAGTATTATTTGGCGTGGTAAGCAGGTACAAGGCTGAATGCGGAGAAACAATTACAGGCTGTTCGTGTTTATTCGAAGTTGAAACGCGGCTACTGGAACCACAAGTTGCGCCCGCGTTTCAACGAGATTAAACACTACAGCCTGTTTGTTACGTAGTCTGAAGCCTGGCTACCTGCACGCCACGCCCTGCTACCTGCTCACTACGCCTGTTCTTCCTCGCTGTCGTTGGTGAGTTTCAGCTTGTCAAGTATGTAGAATACAAGGCTGAGTATCATACCGACCAATGTCGCAAGAACCATTCCCTTTAGAGGAACTGACTTGACTGTTATGGATACACCGCTGAGTCCTGTTACAAAAACAACGGCTGTGAGAATCAGGTTTCTTGCCTTGCTGTAGTCAACCTTGGTGTCAACCAGCATCCTGATACCGGAAGCTGCTATAACACCGAAGAGCAGTATGCTTACTCCGCCCATTACTGCGGTTGGTATGCTTGAAATCACTGCTGAAAGCGTACCGGAAAAAGCCATGATTATCGAGATGACCGCAGCCCCTCCGATGACCCATACGCTGTAAACCTTTGTGATTGCCATAACACCCATGTTTTCGCCGTATGTGGTAGTCGGGCATGAGCCTGTGAAGCCTGAAAGCATTGTCGAAAGGCCATCACCAAGAAGTGACCTGTGTAGTCCCGGGTCCTTGACAAGGTTCCTGTCAACTATGTTTCCTGTTACTATAAGATGACCAATATGCTCCGAAATTACAACCAGTGCTGCAGGTGCAATTACCAGCATTGGACCGAATTCAAAGGTAGGCATAACGAAGTGTGGTAAGGCAAGTACACTGGCTTCGCCGATCGCCTGAAAGTTCATTAATCCGGGATATACCGCATTGAGTATCGCTGAGAACCCATATCCTGCAAGAACGGCTATAAGAACAGGGATTGCAGCCATGAACTTTTTAAACATGAGGTTTCCGATTATCAGAACAAGCAGGGTGAACATTGAAATCAAGATGGCTTTTGTGTTGAAGACACCATTTCCGTCAGGAAGCAATCCCGCCATACCGGCTGCAGTTCCTGCAAGCTCGAGTCCGATCAGTGATACGATTGGTCCCATTGTTGCTGGCGGAAGAACGATATCCAGCCATTTTGTACCCACTCTGCCGATTATCAGCGCTACCACTGCAAAAATCAAACCGCAAAGGATGAATCCGCCAAGGGCTTTTGAGAAATTGGCTTGGGCGTCGGCAGAACTGGTGATGATTGCATATGTGGGTGCAAGGAAAGCGAAGCTTGAACCAAGAAACGCAGGAGCCTTGCCTTTGCAAAGGAACAGATAGATCAAAGTGCCTATACCGTTCATTAACAGAACAAGTGACGGGTCAATTACCTGGAGAGCCGGGTCTCCTGATGCCTGCTGCGCATACGTGTTGAAAAGGAAAGGAACAAGAACCGATGCGCCAAACATTGCAAAAAGATGCTGGAAACTTAGCGGAAGAGCTTGAAGGAATGGTACCTTTTCTTCTACCTGGATGATTCTTCTCTGCATACTAACATCCCCCTATTATAATGTAATTATGATACCTGCTTTTTAGGGCGAGAAGCCCTCTTATCTTTTGAATTGCGCCAGTGAATTGCGCCAGGAAAGCAAAATCACAATAGAAAAGCTGCTTTCCGCACACAGGCAGCAAGCAGCTCAATCATCATAAACCACACTTCTGATATGAATGATTTATTTACTTACTAGCCTCACGGGACTAATTTAAAGTTTACTTAACAACTTTTTTGAGTATATCATATTGAGATTTTCAAGTCCATATAAATGCAACAATAAATAAATAAAAAACAACAATAAAAAACAACAGGTGGAGAAGCCCTGCCTGTTGTTTTTATTTTAATCCAGAATATCACTTCCGTGCATAGCCGCCACACGAGCATTTGTCAGTAGCCATACAGTCACGGTTATTAATGCTGCAGCTGCCCCTTACGGCTCTTATGTCCGGAGCTATTTCATTTCCTGCTTCCACACCCACCCTTCTTTCAAAATTACTGCAATTATTGCACCTCATTACATACCTCCATTTCAAACCTTATGTGTAATAGAACATTTCAATGTGTTTCAAATTGCACTTTCCATTACATGAAGGATGACTGTACTTTGCTCACATCCTGCTGTGCTTTTGTTACATCCTGCGGATTAGCACTCTGAGTCTGATACCAGCCTTTTTGAGTCATTATGTCAAATATCTGCTTCTGATGTTGAAAAGTCCTGTTCAACAGGTTGGTAGCATCATTCCTCAAGCTCTGGTTGGCGCTCTCCAGCACCAGGTTGGTTAGAGATGTTGCACAAAGTTTATGCTCATTCAACAATACATTGGTAATTTCCTTGTCACTCAAATTATTCATATTATCCCTCCTATTGCATATTTGCAGAACTGATGTGTTTGGCAAGCGTCTGCAGGTCACTCTGGTGTTCTCTGGCCATTGACTGACACAGGCCTTTAATCTGGGAATCCGTTGCTACTTCCGCACATCCCTGCATGAATTTGATAGAATTTTCCGTCATCTTGATATTGTCCTGAATAAGCATTAGTTCTTTTGATGTTAAACCCATATTAATCCTCCTTGGTTTTATTCTCGGGAATATCTTTTGCACTTTTCTGCATATTATTCACAATAAATACAAAGATAGAAGAATGCATGCCTGATCAGCAAGTACTCCTTGTACCCTTCTCGTTATCGACTTATGTTAAATCTTATAATTTGCTTGTAAAGCAATGAGTTGGTGGTATAATTTATGGATATACAAACTGAACCGAGGAATAATTATGCTTAAAATAGCGTTTCGACATAAAAATAACAGGATATTGAACCTCTCTCCAACGAGGATAATCGTACTGAGCTTTGCTTTATTGATTCTGACAGGTGCCATTCTCCTGACATTGCCAATTGCATCAAGGGATGGCCGGAGTATAGGTTTTCTGAATGCACTTTTTACGGCCACATCGGCCACATGTGTCACCGGCCTTGTTGTAGTGGATACATACAACCACTGGACAGCTTTCGGCCAGCTGGTCATTCTGACGATGATCCAGGCAGGCGGCCTCGGAATTGTGACTTTTACAACCTTTTTCTCCACCATATTCGGCAGGAAAATGAGCCTGAGAGGTATGGTCCTTGCCCAGGAGTCCATCAATACCTTCAGCTTCGAAGGAGTTGTCAGAGTAATAAAAACCGTCGTGATAATCACCTTCGGCATTGAAATTACCGGAGCTGTCATACTTTCGGCAAGCTTCATCCCAGAGTTCGGTGTAAAAGGAATATATTTTGGAATATTCCATTCAATTTCTGCCTTCTGCAATGCAGGTTTCGACCTGATGGGGGCTGCCGGCAAAGGTGATTTCATCAGTCTCACCCAATACAACAACAATCCGCTGGTACTATATACCATAACTGCTTTGATAATAATCGGCGGCCTTGGTTTTTTGGTCTGGCAGGATCTTCTTAGCTTCAGGAAAACAAAAAGTCTTTTGCTCCATACAAAGATAGTATTGGTGATGACAGTCTTTCTGATATTATCCGGTACGATCCTCTTTTTCCTTTTTGAAGCCGGCAACCCGGAAACCATGGGTAATCTGAACCTTTATGGGAAAATCAACGCATCCTTCTTCCAGTCAGTGACACCGAGAACAGCAGGTTACAACTCACTGCCACTGGATAACATGACTGAGATATCAAAATTCACAACCATCATCCTGATGTTCATCGGCGCAGCTCCCGGCTCAACTGCAGGCGGGATAAAAGTCACCACTTTCGGCGTGCTGCTCTTTGCGATAATTTCACAGATCAAGGGTACGGACGGGACTATCCTATTCAAGAGAAGGGTACCTAACTTCACAATAAGTAAAGCTCTTGCCATTACTGGTCTGAGCGGAATGCTGGTGCTGGTTGTCACAACAATAGTTTTGGCAATTGAAGGCAAGCCGTTTTTAAATGTGCTTTATGAAGTAGTTTCAGCCTTCGGTACCGTAGGCCTTTCCACCGGGCTTACGCCAACTCTGCATAGTTCAAGCAAGCTGCTGCTTATTCTTACCATGTTTCTTGGAAGGGTTGGCCCCGTGTCCTTTGCCATCGCCCTAACCCTCAAATCCTTTAAAAAGGATGCAAACATGATATATCCAGAGGGCAAGGTCATAGTTGGATAGGAGTTATCTTAGCAGGTAATTTTTCAATTCCTGCTGTACCTCCTGTGCTGAAACTGCGATTACATAGTCCCCTGCCTGCAGTATGGTATATCCGTTGGGAATGATAACTTCCTCGTCCCGAATAACTGATACCAGAATGCAGTCATTTGGTATGGCAACCTCCTTCAGTTTCTTGTTGCATACACGGGAATCCTCCTGAATAAGGATTTCGCTGAGTACAATCTTGCCATCTTTAAGTTTCATAAGGGTTTTAAGCCCGGCATAATCAACTTCCTGTTCGATAATATCAGCAATGATAGAAGTACTGCTGACTGCGAAATCTACTCCAAGATGCTTAAAAACTTCAATGTTTTTGGGGTTGTTTACTCGTGCTATGGTCCTTTTAACACCGAAATTCCTTTTTGCCAACTGACATGAAATAAGGTTGTCTTCATCCCTTCCCGTTACTGCAATGAAGATGTCAACATCTGATATGTCAATCTGCGTAAGTATTTCTGTTGTTGTGGCATCCCCCTGACAAACAGGCACATTGAGCTCATTTGCAATCTTCTCGCACAAATCATCCATCTGCTCAATGACAACTACCCTGTGTTTGTAAGATAACAGCGTTTTCGCCAGATAATATCCAACTTTTCCTCCGCCTGCTATAGCTATGAACATAAATATTTCCACCTCCGGATTTGATTTGATGAATCGTCAATCAGGTAAGCCTTGTAGCGATTACAAGCTCATCACCTTTTTCAAGCATGTGAATCCCGTTGGCAAAAATAAAGTTTCCTTCCCTTATGATCCCGAAAACCGCGTCATTTTCACCAACCTTAAATTCTTCAGCCCTCCTGCCTATATATTCTTTCTTTAAAGCTTCCTTGCTGAATTTAAACGCCTCGCCGCAGAGGTCATAGCTTATTGTGTTAACTTCCCGCAGTATTTTCGTCCTGAAGATATCTACTGTGAGATTCGTCGGGCATATGGTATCCAGCCCAAAGTCATGAAATATGTGCTCACGTTCAGGATTATATATTCTTGCCATCACTCTCGGCACCTTGAAGATTTCCTTGGCTACCTGGCAGGCCATTATGTTTACATTGTCATCGGGCGTTACTGCTGCAAATGCATCTGCGTTTTCTATGCCGGCCTGTTTAAGGACATCCTGGTCAAATGGGACGCCTGTTATGGTTATGATATTCAATCCCTGCTTCAGTGCTTTGAAAGAGGACCTGTCATTGTCCACAATAACCACATCATGACCTTCTTCTGCTAATACCTGTGCAAATTTTGAACCAACCTTCCCACATCCTATAATAATGATATTCATAACGATTCCTCCATCGAAACCTAAAAAATAAGAGCATTCAGAAAATGCCCGAATCACCTGTCGTCCATTACCAATTAATAGAGCTATTATAACTCAATTTTAGTGCCTTAACAACGTTTAAATAGCGCAATTGCATTGCAATCATCTGTATAAAGATTATGGTATTTTGCCAGAATATATAAAAAAGCGGGGTGACAATTTGCTTGTAGTTTTAGTCAGGGCTTTTGTGCTGTATATAATTGTAGTAATTGTAATGCGCATAATGGGCAAACGGCAGATAGGACAGCTTCAGCCTTTTGAGCTTGCAGTCGCCATAATGATATCCGAGCTGGCCGCCATACCCATGCAAAATACAGGAATACCTCTCATTAACGGCATCATACCCATACTTACCCTCCTGATAGCGCAGATACTGTTGTCGCTGCTTACTTTGAAAAGTGTAAAGGCAAGAGCCTGGATTTGCGGGAAGCCCAGCATACTCATTGAGAACGGCAGGATAAACGAAAAAGAGCTGCAGAAAGAGATGTACACCCTCAACGATCTTCTTGAACAGCTTCGCATAAAGAATGCTTATAACATCAGTGATGTTGAATTCGCGATCCTCGAGACCAATGGGCAGATGAGCATTATTCCAAAATCCCAGTCAAGACCCTTGGAGCCAAGGGATCTAAGCATTCCAACCTCATATGAGGGAGTCTCTCTGGACTTCATTATTGATGGCACAGTGATTGAAAAAAATCTTGAGAAGGCTAAAGTAGATATGCACTGGCTGAATACGGAACTTCGCAGGAGAGGCTTTGAAAATCCCAAAGACATCCTGTTTGCAGTGCTTGATACCGGCGGCAACTTCTTTTGTCAGGGGAGGGATAAGAAATGAAGGCGCCCTTGAAGTCATTTATCGCTGTTATAATATTGTCGGCATTAATGGTAGTAGCTTGTTTATATGCACGGTCGCTGCTTTCATCATCCTCTTTGGGACTGGAAGCAACGCTTTTTGAAATTGAGAAAAGCATCACCTCCTCCGACTGGGAAAATACCTCAGCCTACTCGAAGAAACTGGAAGAAGGCTGGTCATCGGCAAAGGGACTTTGGGCAGCACTTATCGATCATCAGGAAATCGACAATATTGATGAGACACTTTCAAGGCTCAAGAAATATGTACAAACAAAAGATACCTCCGCAGCTTTGGCAGAGGTATCTGTATTGGTTAATTATATAGGCCATATTCCGAAGAAGGAAGCCCTTAGCCTTGAAAACTTTTTCTGACTCATGACGCTTAATTGCATCTTCTGACGCTTGCTAAACGCTTATTTGAACGACTATTACTGGAATCCGTTCATTATAAGGTAAATCAGGAAGATGGCATAGAAGACTCCGCCAGCAAGAAGCGGTATCGGATTCAGTTTACCCTTGAGCTTGATCCACAGGAACACAACTATTGAAGAAAGTATTGCCATCAATGCACTGATCAGGACCTTTGAATCCAGCTCCCAGTGAGTGAACGCTATTCCTACGGCAACAGGTATACAGCTTTGGAAGACCATTGCCCCTGTTATATTACCCAATGCCAGGGTGTCCTTCCTTTTGCTTATCCAGATGATGCTGTTGAATTTCTCGGGGAGTTCGGTTGCTATTGGTGTTATTATCAGTGACAACGCCAATGCAGAAATCCCAAAGAGATCTGATGTTCCTTCAATACCGCCAACGAATATTTTTGCGCCGAGTACTATTCCACCAAGTGCAACAACAATCTGGGCAATAACCAGCGCCAGACTGGTTTTTTCAGCCCTGAACAATTTTGCCGCATAGAGGTCTTCCAGCTCACAATCATGGCCTGTATCGTTTTTCACAGTCTGTATGATGTAGTATATATAGTAGCCGACCAGAAAAATCGCAATGGCGTATTTAACCGGCTTAAAGGGTATGAAGCTAGCTGCGATGCCAATGATATAAATAATTATGAAATAACCGATATCCCTGCCGAGGATGGTATTGTTAACCGACATTTGCATACCGGTTCCTCTTTTTTTCCAGAAAATGAGAACGCTAAGACCGGTAAGAAAAAATGCCAGGGTGCTCAGCATGAAAGGAGCGCCGATAATTGCACCAATTCCAATGTCCACATTGTTTGTAGCGTTACTGGAATTGACGGCTGTAATAATAGCTATTATTGGAATCAATGTTTCCGGCAGGCAGGTGCCTACTGCGGCAAAAATGCTCCCTACGACCCCATCACCAAGGCATAGCTTCTTACCGAGCCATTCAATCCCGTTGGTGAATATTTCACACGCGATAAGGATTATTGCAAGACTGATTATTAACTTTAATATTTCCAAAAACACGATTGTTACTCCTCCTGTATAAATGGGCTTTTTTCAATATTTCCGGGTACTTCTTTTGTTATACTCACAAAAACTGATATTTGTATGATATTTTGATAAGTATTTATTATTACTAGATATGTTATTCGTCATTCAAGTATGTATACCATTTGAAACTCTCTGTCTCACAGCCTCGAACATCATAATTCCTGCAGCGACTGAAGCATTCAGTGATTCAGCCCTTCCCTCCATGGGTATGCTTACAAGCACATCAGCTTCATTTTTTGACGCTTCGCCGATTCCGGCGGCTTCACTGCCGATGATTATGACCGTCCCTTTTGTAAGGTCCGTGTCGAATATACTTAAGCTGCCTTCAAGATGTGATGCCAGTATCTTTATCCCAATTTGCCTGAGATGCCTCAAGCCGTCAGCAGTCTCATCCGTTCCGCAAAAATATACAGGGATATGAAAAATCGATCCCATAGTTGATCGTAGCACCTTGGGATTATATACATCGGTACAGCCTTTTGATACGATTACTCCCGTAAATCCTGCCGCATCAGCTGTACGTATTATTGTTCCCATATTTCCGGGGTCCCTGATCTCATCCAGAAAGATATAGAGGCCGTTTCTGTCGTTAATCTCATCAACTGACGGCCTGCGTAACCTTAATACTGCAAGTATACCCTGTGGTGTTTCGGTATCGGACATTTCATCGAACAGTTTATCTGTTACACCGTAGACTTTGCAGCCGTCCTTTATAAGACTCAGGGCATTTTCATATCCCGGCGTCTCTGAGAACTTTTCTGATATAACTACATATTCAATTTCTAAATCTGAATTTACAGCTTCCTCAAAGATCCTGGTACCTTCTACAAAGAAAAGCCCGGTTTCCTGCCTGCCTTTGGGATTCTTGAGGGATCTGACTTCCCTTACCATGGGATTCTGTCCGCTTGTGATATTTATCATCCGATCACACCCTGCTAAAAAGAATACTACGTCATTATAACAAATAAAGGGGCATAGCCCCTTATTTATTTGGTAAAATTGTCATTGGCTAAAGCCAAAGATTTTTTATCCGTTTGATTTAACTGTATTAACGAGCTGTGCAAAGCCTTCTGCATCATTGACAGCCATATCTGCAAGCACTTTCCTGTTGAGTTCGATTCCGGACTTCTTGAGACCGTTCATGAACTTGCTGTAGCTGAGGCCGTTGATCCTTGCTGCTGCATTAATCCTTGGAATCCAGAGCTTCCTGAAATCCCTTTTCTTTGCTTTCCTGTCCCTGTATGCATATGAAAGCGATTTCATTACCGCTTGATTTGCAACCCTAAAATTTTTGCTCTTGTGACCGAAATAACCCTTTGCAAGTTTCAGAATCTTTTTATGCCTTGCACGTGTTCTTTTTGCACCTTTAACTCTTGACATTGTATCTTTCCTCCTTAATTACTTATACGGGATTAGCATTTTTATAGTCGCTGCGTTGGCTGATGAAGCATAGGCGCCAAGTCTGTGATGTTTCTTTGCTTTTCTCTGTTTGGATATGAGTCTGTGGCTTCTGTATGCGTGACTCATTTTAACCTTGCCATTGGCGGTTATTTTAAATCTCTTTTTTGACGCACTGTGTGTTTTTATTTTTGGCATTTTATTCTCCTCCTGTTTTTATTGCTTTTCTATTGAGGCCCTTGCGGTTTGGGATTTAGAAACATTATCATGCTTCTTCCCTCCAGCTTGGGTTTCCTTTCAACAATTCCCACTTCAGAAACAGCTTCTGCAAACTTGACAAGCACTTTTTCTCCCATGGATACATAATTCATTTCCCTGCCCCTGAACCTTACGCTGACCTTCACCTTATCGCCGTCCTGAAGGAATTTGTAAGCATTCTTGGCCTTAAATTCGAAATCGTGCTCTTCAATGTTGGGTTTGATCCATACTTCTTTTACAACTGTAATCTTCTGGTTCTTCCTGGCTTCCTTTTCCTTCTTGGCCAGCTCGAACATGTATTTTCCATAATCCATGACCCTGCAAACCGGGGGTGCTGCCTGTGGTGCTATCTTGACCAGGTCAAGATTCTTTGTGTTAGCCAGCTTTTGTGCATCCTTGACGCTCATTATCCCTAGCATGGAACCATCTGCGTCAATTACGCGTACTTCTTTGTCCCTGATTTCTTCATTGATCATTAATTCTTGTTTGCTGCTGATATCCAAACACCTCCGCTAAAAATATAGACCCTGTTCAGATTTCAAAAAGAAATCCTGCCAGGCGAATTACCACTATAAGTCTGGAGTTCCAACTAAAAAAGTGGATTGAAGTTATCAATCCACCAAATAGCCAGGTAATACATCAGCATTGACCCTTTACTATTGACCTTGTCGGAACGTATCCACAAGGTGAGAAGCGGATGACTTCTTCTTTGTTTTCGCTAATCCAGATTAACAGAATTATCTTGCCATGTCAAGCATCAATGATATGAAAAATTCCACACAATGGCTTATATTCTCTATGGATATGTTTTCATTGGTACCGTGGATCTTTGCAAGCTCTGAATCATGTATCATGTAAGGTGAGAACCTGTAAACATTCCTGCTGACGATTTCATACTTCCTGGCATCGGTACCTGCAAGAACGACATATGGTGCCACAATTGCATCCGGATACAGCTTTTTGATATTGCTTTCGATTGCCGCAAAGCTGACCGTATCTGATGGAGAAATACAGGAGGGCTCTTCCAGCAACAGTATTTCAATGTCAAGGGAGATACCTGCGGTGACTTTCTTAATATGGTTTATAATATCCTCCCCTGTTTCTCCGGGAAGTATCCTGGAATTAATCACGGCTGAAGCCCTTTGAGGAAGGACATTGGGAAGCATGCTGGCATTTGCCATTGTTGCCGCAATTGTTGTTCTGAGCAACGCATTCCCGGTTTTTGAACGGGAAAATATCGATATGAAAACAGGTTTGAACAGCCACAGGTTGGATAGAATGAATCTATAAAGCCAGTTCATATGCGGGGCCGCCCTTTTGAGAAATTCCTCGACAGGCTTTATCAGCCTTGTTTTGCATTGATTGCTTTCGAGACGGCAGATGACCTGTGAAAGCAGTCCCAGGGCAGAATGTACCGGGGGCATGGAAGTATGTCCGCCTTCTCCCGTAACAGTCAATCTGATATTTGCATAGCCCTTTTCTCCGACGCCGATAAGTGCAACTGGCTTCGCCACCTGCTCCATCACTCCCTCGGTCACGCAACCTCCTTCGTCAATGACAAAGTCAAACTCCAGACCCAGGCTGCTGAAATGCTCCGATATGACTTTGGCACCTTCCCTGCCTCCAACCTCCTCGTCATGTCCGAAGGCGAACCATATGTCACGGTCAGGCGTGAAATCCTTCTCCAGAAGACGTTCTGCAGCTTCCAGCACTGAAATCATCTGTATCTTGATATCAAGTGCTCCTCTTCCCCAAACAAACCCATCCGATATATCTCCGCTGAAGGGACCGTGCTCCCATTCCTTTTCAGTTTCAGCATCTACAGGCACAACATCCATATGGGCGGTAAAGAGTATGGGCTTTTTGGGCGAAGCCTCCTTCCCGCTCTTCCACAGGTATATAAGGCTGTATGAATTTATGACGGATTTCTCAAGCTTTTCATGGACCAGTGGGAAAAGCCGTTCCAGAAGCCTGTGCATATTGAGTATTTCATCCATGTCGTTGATTGTACTGTCCATATGAGAAACGGTCATGACCCTGATGGACTCAGCCAGCTTTTCTGCTGCTGAATAATTCACAGCGGACTGATTTGTATCATTCATATTATCTCCCCCTTAAAATGGCCCGAACCCCATCGCTACAGCTACGGCAAGGAATGCGCAGGACATGGCGAATACGGCAAGCTGCAGTTTAATTGTCCACCTGAGCCACTGTGTATAGCTAACCACCGTAAGTCCCAGGCATATCAGCAGGACCGGGTTGGTTGGATACAGGACATTTGAAAATCCGTCTGCAAAACAAAATGCGAGGACCGATGTTTGCTGTGTTATCCCAATAAGGTCGGACAGCGGTGATATGATGGGCATCACCAAAAAGGCTTTGGCGGAGGATGACCCTATAAATACCTCCAATAAAAGTATCAGAATATAGACCAGGAATACTGCCAGATAGGGTGATGTCCCAGATATAAGGGCAGCTGCCCTGTTTAATATAGTGTCCATTATCCCGCCCTGGCTTATAATGAATTTCACGCTCATGGCCATCAGTATGAGAACCACTCCCGGCAATATGCCTATAACAGCTTTCGAAAAGATCTTCCATCCGTTTTTCAGTCCTATACCTGCCATTGCTGACGATGAAATACTTCCGGCAAGAAACAACAGGCCAATTACAGGCAGTATGAGATCTGACAATATTCCTGTAACCGAAGAAAAGATTATTGCTGCCATGATCAATACAATAAAGCCTGCAAAACACAGCATGGAGTTTTTAAGCTTATTATGGCTGATTTCCAGCCCGCCCAGGCTGCCGGCATCAATTCCTCCCTTTGTCGAGTACTTTGCCCTGAGGGCTGCGTCAGAGCCGTACACAACGGAAAGCTCGGGCTTCCTTTCGATCTTCCTTGCATAGCTGATAAGGAAGAATAAAAGCAACAGATAGAAGCACAGGAAGACTATTATACGGAAACCTGACCCGGAATATAGCGGAAGCCCGGATATCTTCTGTATTATTGCAATGGAAAAGGGATTGGTTATGGCAGCGGCAAATCCGAAACATGATGCCAACAGGCTCATACCCAACCCAATCATTGAATCCCATCCCAGGAAATAGGCCAGTGCTATTATTATCGGTACAAGTGCTATATTTTCTTCGAAGGTACCAAGTATTGCGCCCATTGACATAAAAAACAGGACAATGACAGCCATAAGGAAATATTTTTGTTTCTCAAACCTTCGCACTATCCTCAAAATCAGGGCTGACAGCACTCCACAGCCGTCAAGCAGCGAAAAGGAACCGGCAATGAATAATATGAAAAGGATGATTACAATAACCATAGGCCCATCGGGGCCACCCAGGACTTCAATGGGGGCGGTAAGCCACCTCCACATCGGATAATCAGCTTTTTCAGTATATTGGAATGAATCGGGAACCAAAACCTGCCTTCCTTCTGCTTCGACCCTGCTGTAACTTCCCGCAGGTACAATCTGGGTGAGGATTCCGGCAACCAGCATCAAGGCTGCCAGGATAATCAAAGCCGTAAGAAAAGTCCGCTTGCCGATTTTTATGGACACATCCTGGTCGTTCATACTGCACCCCCAAATAACATTAATTTATAAAAGATTATTATTTTACTTAACCCAATCATCCCTGGTGATGGCCATCAGAATGAAATCTCTGAACTCACCATCAACAAACATGAACTTCTTTAATACACCTTCCAGTTTGTATCCGATTTTTTCCCCGATAGATTTCATGCCGGCATTATCGGTTCGGGTGGTATACTGGAGCCTCATTATGTTTTTTGTTTTGAAAAGATAGTCCGTGAACAATTTTAATGCTTCTTTTCCCAGGCCCTTGTCTCTTGATGCTTCATCCGCAATCAGCAGACCAATTTCAAGTGTTGTACTGCTGCCGGGAACCTCCCAGTAATTGATGATTCCTATTGGCTGTCCTTGTTTGTCCGAAATCATTGCATATAACTTGGAAGCATCCTTGAATTTCTTCTCATAATTTTCGAGGAAACTTTCCTTATATTGCATGTGCATGTCCAAATAGTTGCCTTTGCATTTTTCATCCTGCATCCACGAATATAAAAGGTTGGTATCTTCTTTCTCCATAGGCTTGATTTCTATATATTCTCCACTAAGCATGGCTAATTCCCTCCCTCGTTCAAACAGTGCCAAATAATTGAGTTCTATTATATCAAAGCTTTCTATAAATGGTAAGTATTGTTTATGGCGACTGTCGTTTCTGTCGATCGGATAATCTGACAATACCTACCTTAAAACCCCATAAATTGAGATGAGTGTTTCTGGATTATTTATCGCATTGATGCTATACTCAATTGTGGATATCCAGTGGGCATACTATTTACTACGATCCTGCAATATGAAGGATCAATGCCTGCAATATAATAACAGGAGTGTTGAAATTGCCATTTGACGGTATTGTCGCAAAATGCGTCGTTAATGAACTTACAGAGCTTCTTTCCGGCGGCCGGGTGGAAAAGATATTCCAGCCGGAAGCTGATGAAATAAACATCAATATACGGTCGCGGAACAGCAACTATAAGCTGATTCTGAGTGCCAATGCCAATTATCCAAGGGTGCACATCACAGGAGTTACCAAGGACAATCCCTCTGTACCCCCGGTTTTCTGCATGCTCCTGAGGAAACACCTCACAGGTGGCAGAATCCTTTCATTTGAATTCCACGGATATGAAAGGATTATCGGGATGCTTGTAGAGTCAGCCAACGAGCTGGGTGACATATCGGTTAAAAAGTTGATAATAGAGATAATGGGCAGGCACAGCAATATCATTCTTGTAAACAGCGAAAACAAAATAATCGATTCAGTCAAACATATAGACAGCGACATTAGCAGAGTCCGCGAAATAATGCCCGCACGGCCTTATATCCTACCGCCCGGACAGGATAAGAAGCTACCGGATGATATTGATACTGATGCCCTTTTACTTGACATGCAAAACATTAGTAGTGCCACAGACAAATATCTTCTTGAAAGTATAAAAGGCTTCAGCCCCGTGCTTTGCAGAGAAATCTGCCACAGGGCGGGGATTGAGACCCGTAAAAGTGCAGACTCCCTGACCTCATCCGAAGTAACCGGCCTGAAAACCGCGTTGGCGGAAATCATCAAGGCAATAAAGGAAAACGACTTCCAACCATCTATAGTATATGAAGATGAAAGCCTGATCCGCCCTATAGATTTTCACTGTCTGGGGATGACCCAATTCAATCATTCCAGAAAATTCAGTTCCATCAGCGAGGTCCTTGACTCATTCTATAACTCAAAGGATGCTGTTGAAAGGCTGAAGCAAAAGCAGGCAGATCTGTTAAAGGTAATCAACAATTCACTGGATAGATGCCGCAAAAAGCTTTTTATCCAGGAGGAAACGCTGCGTGAAGTTGCCGACAGGGAAAAGCTTCGCCTGTTCGGAGAACTGATTACGGCCAATATTTACTGTATACCAAAGGGTTCGAAGACTGTAGATCTTCATAACTATTACTCGGAAGATAATGAAACAGTCGCTGTTCCGCTTGACGAAAACCTGCTCCCTCAGGATAATGCGCAGAGATACTTCAAACGTTATTCCAAGGCAAAAAAAACATATACCCATACCATCAGGCAGCTTGAGGATACACGACAGGAGCTTGATTATCTGGAAAGTGTGCTCCAGACACTTGAAAACTGCACCAAGCCGCTGGAAATGGATGAAGTCAGGCAGGAATTGACCGAGCAGTCTTATATGACCGGGAAAAAGAACGGACGTAACAAAAAAGGCGCTAATCCAAACAAGGGAAATGCAAAAAAGCAATCCAGGGTCAAACCTTCCGAACCCTTGCGTTTCAAATCCTCGGATGGTTATGAGATTTTTGTTGGCAAAAACAACAGGCAAAATGATCAGCTTACACTTAAGCAGGCCTCTTCCAATGATATCTGGCTGCATACCAAGGACATTCACGGATCCCATGTCATCATAAGGAAGCAGCAGCCTGACATACCTGACAGCACCTTGAAGGAGGCAGCCATACTGGCGGCCTGGCACAGCAAAGCAAGGATGTCTGCCAACGTCCAGGTGGATTATACAACTGTAAAGAATGTCAGCAAGCCATCGGGAGCGAAACCCGGCATGGTCATCTATGTGAATCACAAGACCATCACCGTAAATCCCGATGCAGAACTTGTAAAGAATCTGTCAATTAATTAGATGAGCTCGCCGCTGGAGCTGGGACACCGATAATTCAAAAGGGGACATTTCTCAGACCCGCGGAGAGAGGCTCACGGGTAGAGATGTGTCCCCTTTCCTTATTACGGCATTTTCAGCTGTACTACATTTCCTGCGACCTTCCTGTCATCATAGACTGCCGTCACGCTGAAGTAGTAGGTCACACCCGATTTGACGGTTCCACCGAAATCTCCGCCGTTATAGCTGTTACCACTCTCTATGAACCTATATATTCTGTCCCTGTCTGTTATCCATTCTATATATCCGTCGTCCGGATATTTGGGTTTGGTGTTATATTTGGATACAACAACTTTATATCCTTGTAACCTGCTGTCGCTGATCTTGTTCCACGTGACCATCACGCCGCCATCCCTGACTACAGCCTTCACCACAGGAACGTCATAATCTCCGTCCTCGTCGGTGTCTTCATCTATTTCCTCATCGACCGGTTCAGTATCAAGTGAACCTTCATATGTACCTTTTTCTTCTTCGTCTTCAAAGGTTATTTTCTCTTCATTTTGTTTGAATGCATTGTAAAGAAGTACTGCCGCCTGAGCCCTTGTAATGGTTTCCTTCGGAGCCAGTACCTTATTACCGGACGAGTCGGTATAACCTGCTATTAATCCGTTTTTGACTGCAATCGCCATATAGCTTTTCAGCTTTTCTGAAATATCGCCTGAATCGGTATATGCGTCAAGCACCGTCAAGTCGGGGGTTTCTTTATCAAGCCCAAGCGCTTTGACCAGTGCGACAGCCATATCCTCCCTCTGTGCTTCTCTTTGAGGATAGTAGTAGTAAAGGCCGTTTGAATTCTTATAAACAGTCAGATACCATTTTGCTGTTTCAACATATTTATATTGCCAGCCGCCTTTTTCGATATCCTGGAAGGTAGGTGTCTCCGGATTGATGAGTCTGAGCTTAAGTGTCAGGACCATCATCTTTGCATATTCAGCCCTTGAAACTGATTTGTCCGGCAGGAATTTACCTTCCCCAGCCCCTTGTGCTATATTGTTCTCCAACATCCACTTGATTTCATCAGATGCCCAATGTGTATCAGGCACATCGCTGAATGAAGATGATGAAACTGAAGTATCACCGGAAGAAGAACCTTCATGTTGAGCACAGACAGGAATTGCTGCCATAAATGCCGTTAAAACCAGAACTGTTACGAATGTTAAAAGCAACTTCTTTTTCATGAAACATACACCCCTTTCCATATTTACATAATTATTATATACCTTTTATAGTCCTGCATAAAATGAGTAATTCCGACTATAAATATTTGCCTCAATGGGACTTATTTCCTACAAATCCTGTTGAAAAGTGCAACAATAAGTATAATTTGCTTATATCCTTAATTTCAGATTGATAATTGTGTTTTTTTGGTATAACATATATGGAACAAAGAATAACAGGAGTGTGTGAACATGTTTTCAGAAAAGGTCATCAACAGTTTATCACGTTCTTCGCTGATCCGGGCAATGTTCGAAGAAGGCGAAAAACTTCGTAAAGTATATGGAGCAGAAAACGTATATGATTTTTCACTGGGAAATCCCGATACAGAACCCCCTAAAGCGGTGAAGGATTCTTTGAAGAAATTCATACTTGAAGATCCACCAATGCTTCATGGTTATATGTCAAACCCTGGTTATTACAACGTAAGAGAATGCGTTGCTGCCAACCTGAAAAGGGATACAGGCGTTGATATCCATGCCGAGAATATAGTAATGACAGTAGGAGCAAGCGGAGCTTTGAACGTCATACTCAAAACCCTGCTTAACCAGGGAGAGGAAGTTATAATATTCTCACCGATTTTCGTAGATTACAGATTCTACATCGAAAACCATGGAGGCGTTGCAAAGGTAATTCCACCGAACCTTCCATCCTTCGAGCCCGATCCGGATGCCCTATACGCAGCAATAACGCCCAATACCAAGGCCATATTGCTCAATTCACCGAACAACCCTACGGGAATTGTATACAGTGAAGAAGTCCTGAGGAAAATGGCAGAAAAAATCGATATGAGGGAAAAGGAATTTGGAACTACAATTTATGTAATATCCGACGAACCCTATAAGACGATTGTTTTCGATGGCGTCAAGGTGCCGCCCATACTCGGTTTATTCAGAAATTCGTTGATTGGGTATTCCTTCAGCAAAGCACATTCGCTACCCGGTGAAAGGATCGGCTATGTAGCCGCGAATCCAGGTATAGAAGATATCGATACACTAATGCATGGACTGATATTCTCCCACAGGGTCCTGGGTTTCATTAATGCACCGGCACTTTTCCAGAGGATAATTCCCGATTGCATAGATGCTACCGTGGATGTTGATGAATACAGGGTGAGACGCAATATGATATACGATATCATCACCAAGTCAGGTTTCAAATGCACAAAGCCGACAGGAGCGTTCTATATCTTTCCCGAGTCGCCGATACCCAATGACAAGGAATTCTGTACGAGGGCGATGGCCCACAGGCTGGTATTTACGCCCGGAGTAGGCTTTGAGTGTCCGGGATACTTCAGGATAGCTTACTGTGTTGACAGAAAAATCATTGAGAAATCCGCCGCTTCATTTGAAGCACTTGGTAAAGAATATGGACTGATCTGACAGCAGGTGGGTTAAGCAGCAGCCAGCATCTGGCGCACTTCTTAACCCACCTGATTTTATTCTATTGAAACTAATTTGATTCTTTTAATTTGATACTTATAATATTTCTAATATTTCTACTGTGTATTTATCTGTTGGAGCATCGACTTCAACAACATCTCCAACTTTTTTGCCCGATAATGCTTTCCCTAAATCTGATTCTATGCTAATAAACATGTTTTTAGGGTCTATATCCAAAGTAGTTACTAAAGTTACAATAGCTTCATCTTCATCCTCAATAAATCTGATTCTTGCTTTACTGTTAATACCCATTACTGATTTATCCACGTTTTTAACATCTATTACAGTTGCTGTAGAAATCATAGTGTATAAATATTGGATTCTGTCATCATTTTCTCTAAAATTTGTACAAGCTTCTTTATATTCTGCATTTTCCGATCTGTCGCCATGTGCAGCAGCTTCAGCTTTTTCTTTTGCAATTTCAGCTCTTTTTACGGTCATTCTATATTTTATTTCTTCTCTTAGCTTTTTAATATTTTCTTCCGATAGTGTATTATTCATAAAAGACTTAACCTCAACTCATATTTTTTAATCTTTTGATCTGATGACAAGCATAAGCCCTTCCCCTATTGAAACCTGGGCGCTGCTGCTGACGAACTCGTTGCTGATGCCCCAGGTAGTACCCAGCTCCATTGAAGCGTTTTCAAGAGGATAGTAAAGTCCTTGCGTTGTAACACCCGTCACTGTGCTGGTCAAAGGAACCAGAGACACCTTCGTTTCCCCTGCCTTGTCCTTCTTCATGGTGATTCTGTCGTCAATAAGTGTTATTTCATTCTTTTCATCGGCGATGATACCTGTAATCCCCTTGTCAAATAGTTTTTTCAGCAGAAAGATATTTGCAAGGGTGTGATCAAGCCTGGCGCCGGTCGCACCGAGCATTATAACCGTGGTACAGCCCTTTTCGGCAGCGATTTCAAGAGCCAGCTCGGAATCCGTCATGTTCTTTTCAACAGGATGACGTATGGTCTTGACTCCTTTTATCTGCAACCGTTCAAGATGGTCTTTCGAAATGGAATCCATATCTCCTATAAGAATATCAGGCGTAATACCCCACTGCTCAAAATGTGCTGCACCACTATCGGCACAGATGGTGATATCAGCCTCTGCAAGCCAATGCCTCATTGCATCATGATCTGTTATTATACCACCGCAAACCACAACCCCTGTCATAACTGTTGTTTCTCCATAATTCCCATCCCCGTCATGCATTCCCGGAATAGGCCTTTTCCCTGAGTTCCCTGATTATCGAAACTGCATCAGGCGCATTGAAAACGGTCGATCCTGCCACAATGATATTTGCACCTGCTCCAGATATATCGAAAATATTATCCGGTGTTATGCCTCCGTCAACCTCGATATCCAGTGTCAGCCCTCTCTGTATGGTTATATTCCTTAATTCCTCAACTTTTTTTACCATGGACTTTATAAAGGACTGTCCACCAAAACCCGGATTTACTGTCATAAGGAGTACCATTTCCACATCCTCCAGGATCCAGTCCAAGGTCGCCAGTGATGTTGAAGGATTTAAAGCAACTGCAGGTCTTGCTCCCCCATCCCTGATTTTCCGAAGTGTTCTGTTTATGTGAAGGTTGTTTTCAACATGGACTGAAATTATATCAGCACCTGCATTTATAAAATCCTCTATGTAATTATCAGCATTTTCGATCATCAGATGGACATCGAAAGGCAGCTTTGTGATTTTCCTGATGCTTTTAACCACAATTGGTCCGATGGTTATGTTGGGAACAAAATGGCCGTCCATAACATCAATATGTATGATATCGGCGCCTGCACTTTCCATCCTTACAATTTCATCACCCAATCTGGAAAAATCTGAAGACAGAAGGGATGGAGCTATTTTTATCATTGTTTTCTTTCCTTTCTATTACTTATATCTTGAAGCATAACCCTCTTTTAGAATGCCATATAACTCGATATATCTTGAATATCTGTCCGGATTGATAGTGCCGGACTCTACGGCTTCCTTTACTGCGCAGTCGGGTTCGTTGACATGTGCACAGCCGCTGAATCTGCATTTACCCTCGAAACTCTGGAATTCGGGATAAAACCTCTGCAGAAATGCCGGGTCCATCCCTAATAATTCAAAGGAGCTGAACCCAGGTGTGTCGACCAGGAATCCTCCGTCCTTTAGAGGTATAAGCTCCGCATGGCGGGTGGTATGCTTCCCCCTGTCATTCCTGATACTGATAATCCCGGTCTCCATGACGCTGCTTTCCATAATATTGTTGATGAGTGTGGATTTTCCTACGCCCGACTGCCCGGCAAAAACAGTTATCCTGCCAATAAGGGCTTCTTTGAGATCCTTCTGACCCTCACCTGTTTTAGATGAAGACTGTATTACAGTGTACCCTGCATATTCATATGTATCTACTATTTTCCGATAATCTTCGTGCTGACCAAGATCGATCTTGTTGATGCAGACTACAGCGGTGATGTTATCCTTCCCTGCCGTCACAAGCAGCTTGTCCAGCAGCAGCAGGTCAGGCACCGGCGAATGTGCGGCAACAGTAACCACAACCTGGTTTACGTTGGATACCGCCGGCCTGACAAGCTCAATATCCCTTGGATGAATCTCATCCAGATTACCTGTATTCTTATCCTCATTTATAGAAATCGTAACCCTGTCGCCAGGTAAAGGCACTATCCTGTTTTTTCTGAAAATACCTCTCGCCTTGCATTCATAGATGGTCTCACCGGAGAGAACATAGTAAAACCCACCGATGCCTTTAAGAATAATGCCATTTGGCAATATGCCTTACCTCCCTAATTACTTTCTATCTCATTATTTGCTATCTCATTATTTGCTATCTTTTTATTTGCTATCTCATTCTCCGATACCTCAGAATTGCATATCCCATTCCGCTGTCAATATACCGTCAAGCCTTATTATCACATGAGTGGAGCGGCCTTTTGTACCTGGTATATCGATTGTAACAGGAAAACCTTCCTTAACTACTCTCCTGTTTAATACCGTTATTGTCTTGTTTGTATCCGAAGGTGTCGCTTCGACGTATAGCAGTATATCCTTCCCATATTTGGCCGGATTGTCAAGCTTCACACTCCATTTTTGGGATGTGGCGGTTATAACAGTACCTGTATTCGGGCTTGGTGTGCTTGTGCCTGTTCCGTCTATACCGGTTGTACCGTCTTCTGATGAAATTTCAAATGTCATTTCAACTGCGGTTCCTTCATCAACCATTATCCCGGCCGTCGGATACTGCTTTGAAATTTTTGCGACATCGCTTACGACATCTGCAGGTATTATGCTGCCAACTTTCAACTTGCTGTCTGTTATGAGTTTTTCTGCTGTAGCCCTTGTCAATCCTACAATATTAGGCACCTTCACTTGTTCAAGCTCAGGCCCAAGACTTTCAACCACTGTAACCTCGGTTCCCGGCTTAACCTTTTCATCTGCCGCCGGTTCTGTCCTTATGATGGATCCTGAGGGAACCGTGTCACTGTACTCAGTTACTGTATGGGATTTCAGTTCCGCATTAATCAGCATCTGGTCGGCAACCCTCGATTCCTTGAAAGAGACATCCGGTATATCCACCAGTTCGGGCCCATCACTTACTTCAAACTTAATAGTGTTACCCTTCTTAAGGGTTTTGTTTTCTTCAGGATATTGAGAAATAATTATACCTGCTTCAACAGTATCGCTGAATACATGCTTGTCTTCAACCGCTTCAATTCCATAGGCTTTCAACTCGGAGCTGACCTGAATGAACAGTTTTCCGGTGTAGTCCTGCACGGTAAAATCGTCATTTTCAGGAGTGAGGACAGGAATGATTATTTTAAAACCAACATAGAAGAATATTGCTATAATCACCAGTCCGGTCACGATACCAAGGATTATACTCAGCTTATCCCTCCTGGCCTCTTCGGGTTCATCATCTTCAATGTCGTCGTCAGTACTTCGCCCGACTTTGGTTTTTACTCCAACGGCCTGCATCTTTTTTGTAGGAAACTCTTTCATCGTCTTTATACTAACTGCGAATTTACTGTCGGGATCCCTGATAAGCTGCTGAAGGTCTGTCAAAAGTTCAGTTGCCGTCTGATATCTCAATTCCTTGTCTTTCATAATGGCTCTCATGACAATGTCACTTATGCCGTTCGGTATGCCGATGACAATGTCCCCAGGCCTTTGAGCCTCATTCTGTATGTGTTTTAGAGCAACCGCCACAGGCGATTCCCCATCAAAAGGCACTTTTCCGGTTATCATTTCGTAGATTGTGATGCCGAGTGAATAAAGGTCGGATTTCTCATCGGTAAATGAGCCTCTGGCCTGTTCCGGCGAGAAATAGTGTACAGAACCTATGGTACTGCCTACCAATGTTATTGTAGATGATGAGACAGCTCTGGCAATACCAAAGTCGGTGACCTTGGCGATGCCTTCCTTTGTAATCAGGATGTTGTGTGGTTTTATATCTCTGTGGATGATATTGTTCTTATGGGCATGTTCAATTGCCGAACAAATCTGGATTGCAATGCCTGTAGCCTCTCTCCAGTCCAGTGTGCCATTTTCGTTTATATAATCCTTGAGGGTTATACCGTCTATGTATTCCATTACAATGTAATGTATTGCGCCTTCATGCCCTACATCAAATATGGATACAATGTTGGGATGTGACAGGCTGGCCGCAGATTGAGCCTCGATCCTGAACCTCTTGACGAACTCCTCATCATTGGTGAATTCTTCCCTGAGTATCTTCACAGCTACATAACGGTTGAGCAATCTGCATTTAGCCTTGTAAACCACTGCCATGCCACCGCCGCCTATTCTCTCTATGAGCTCATACCTGTTACCAAGTATCGTTTTTTCCATAAAAGCCTCCATGTGCCTGCTGTACCATCATATCCTTATGACGATTACAGTAATGTTATCTTCCCCACCATTGCCATTTGCAGCTTCGACCATCCTGCTGCAGGCTTCCTCGGGGTCTGATCCGGCTGCAATCCGGATTATCTCTTCTTCTGTCAGCATATTTGTAAGTCCGTCGGTACAAATGACGAAACTGTCTTCATCTTCTATCTTCAGGTCATATCTGTCTACCTCGATATCTCCCGGCAGACCGAGTGCCCTTGTTATAATATTCTTCTGTGGATGCCTCTCGGCTTCTTCCCTCGTTAATGATCCCTTTTTAACCAGTTCTTCTATGTAAGAATGGTCCGTGGTTATTCGTTTAATCTCAGAGTTCCTGATAAGATACAGTCTACTATCCCCCACATGTGCTATATATATCATATCTCCGGAAATCACTGCCAAAGTCATGGTCGTTCCCATTCCATGGTCCCCTGAATTATCCATGGATTTTATGTATACTTCGCGGTTGGCTTCAACTACAAGCATTTCTAAACGGTCTGGTATCTGCCCGCTGTCTGCAAACTCTGCCGGATTGTTTTGCAAGGCTTTTGTGACAGATTCAACCGCAATTCTGCTTGCGACCTCACCTGAATTATGCCCTCCCATACCGTCAGCTATAATAAATGCGGCTTCGATACCGGGACAATCAGAAATAATACCGTAATAGTCTTCATTTATTTCCCTTACCAAACCTCTGTCACTTATTGCTGAAAATTTCAAGAAATCAACACCTCTATGCTTTTCTTTCTTTCATTTCACTTATCCGCAGCTGTCCGCATGCGGCATTTATGTCGGAGCCCAGTTCCCGCCTTATGGTGGTTTCTATACCGTTATTCTCGAGGATTGCCTTGAAATCCTCCATAGCCTTGCGGTTGCTCTGGTTGAGTCCTGTGCCCTCAACAGGGTTCGCCGGTATAAGGTTAACATGGCACAGCATCCCTTTTAGTCTTGATGCAAGCTCCGACGCAGCTTCCGCAGAGTCGTTCACACCTGAAATCATGGCATACTCGAATGTTATGCGTCTTTTCGTTACCTCTGTATATATCTTACATGCTGCAACCAATTTGTCAATAGAGTACTTCCTTCCAATGGGCATTACAGCCTCTCTTTGGCGGTCGTTGGGAGCATGCAGGGAAATGGAAAGGTTGACTTGCATGTTCTCTTTTGTGAACCTCTCAATTTCAGGTACAAGGCCACAGGTAGACACCGTCAGATGCCTCCAGCCCATGTTCACACCGTCCGGATCGTGGATGAGCCTGAAGAATTTAATCACATTGTCGTAATTGTCAAAAGGCTCTCCGATTCCCATGATCACAATATTCCCGATCCGTTCGCCGGAATCCTTTCCAATGTACAATATCTGTCCAAGCATCTCTCCTGCCGTCAGATCCCTTACAAACCCGGCCTGTGTAGAAGCGCAGAATTTGCAGCCCATCCTGCAGCCGACCTGGGAGGAGATACAAACAGATAGTCCGTATTTGTACTTCATAAGTACACTTTCGATGATATTGCCGTCATTCAGCTCAAAAAGGTATTTCACTGTCCCATCTATTTTCGAAACCAGCTTCCTTATACACTTTGGACTGTCAATGAAGCTGATTTGTTTCAATTGTTCCCTGAGATTCTTCGAAAGGTCTGTCATTTCATCAATATTGGTTATTCCCCTGCCCAGCCATTGAAAAATCTGCTTTGCACGGAATTTCTGCTGTCCTATGCCCTCCAGCATTTGCTTGATATCATCCTGGTCCATGTCCAGCAGATTCTTTTTATCCATCAGTTACCTCTCCTCTTAAATCTTGCAATGAAAAACCCGTCAATCCCATCCCTGTTAGGGTAAAGCTGCAGCATCCCTCTGTCGCCGGACAGCAGCGCAGCCAGCTCAACAGGCAGGTATGCCGACAAGTCCTCCTGTACAAACTCCGCGCCTTCTTCAGATTTCAGAAAACGTTCCATCATCCCGGCGTTTTCCCCGGGTGTTATGGTACACGTACTATATATCAGTACCCCGCCCGGTTTCACATATCTTGATGCAATCCTTACAAGTTTGAACTGCAGTGATGTGATCTCAGTCTCGTCCCCAATCTCCTTGGTCCACTTGATATCCGGTTTTCTCCTTATTATGCCCAGTCCGGTACATGGCGCATCCAGAAGAACCCTGTCCGCTTTCCCGATGTACCTGTCGTCCAGGACGGCAGCATTATACAACTCAGTTTCAATAATGTCCAGGCCCAGCCTTCGGGCAGTCTCTGAGACCAGCTCAAGCTTGTGCGGATGAATGTCCCTGGCCAGCACCCTGCCTTTGTTGCCCATCAGCTGTGCGGCATAAGTCGCCTTTCCTCCCGGAGCACTGCATACATCAATTATGAGCTCTTCCGGTTGGGGGTCAAGGACCTTCGCCGCCAGCATGGAGCTCTCATCCTGAACGGTGAACATGCCATTTGTAAAGGCTTTTATCCTGTTGATCGATGATGGATTGTCCAGCACAAGTGCGTCAGCACAATACCGGCCGTTCGACGCACTGATGCCCTCCTCCTGCAATTCCCGGACAAGTCGTTCCCTGTCGGTCTTCAGTGTGTTCACCCTTACAGTAAGAGGCGGTACCTGGTTGTTCGCATCAAGGAGGCTTTCGGTGAACTCAACTCCAAATAATCCGGTGAATTTCTGAACCATCCATTCAGGGTGTGAGTACTTTATAGAAAGGTATTTGATTATATCCTTCCTGTCAGGCAGGGGTATGTTTCCCTGCTTATTGCCGGTTCCGACAGTCCCGGCAGTTCCGGCAGTTCCTTCAGTCCCGGCGATTCCGGCGATCTTCCTTAACACTGCATTTACGAAACCGACAGTGCCACTGTGCCCATATTTTCTGGCAAGCTTTACACTTTCGTTGCAGGCTGCCGAGACGGGCACCTTGTCCATATATAGCAGCTGATAGGTTCCCAGCCTCATAATATTCAAAATCCATGGGGAAATCTTTTTCAGTTTTACACTTGAAAAGCTGCCAATTATCCAATCGATTGTGAGAAGCCACTTTTCCGTACCGTAGACCATTTCGGTCACAAAAGCACGATCTACCGGCTTAAGCCGATTCTCTTCCAGATGCTTGTTGAGTGATATATTTGAATATGCACCTTTTTCATTTATTTCATAGAGGATTTTTAATGCAGTTTCCCTTGGTATATCAACCGTCATTATTCATTCGTTCCTTCCTTATCTGCCATCCCTTAATCCTTTGCCCCGGCAGTTGTTGCGTTCCTGCCTAAAAGCATGTCCAGCTTTGAAGCCAGTACATCCACGTCAACCATGGTATTAAGGCACGGGCCGTTGGGCCGTTCGTTAAGAAGCCCGACAACCGGCATCCTTGTAATGACCGGCAATTTATTTATATCCATGATCCCTGAAGTAAGATCCCTTTCGCAAGCCACCGACAAAAGCATCCTGGGCTTCTCCTTCATTACGATGTTCCTGGCCGCGGTCCCGCCGGTCACTACTATGGTCTTTACCCCTCTTTCCCTTACAATGCCCAAAATCTCTCCCATGACACAATTTCCGCATTGCCTGCAGTTGTTAATGTCATTTGTTATTTTATATCCACATTTTGAGTCCTGAAGGCAATGGGGCAGGATAAGGAGTATATCTCCGGGCTTGTAGCATATGCCCGGGCTTTCGGCAATAAGGTTGTTTATGTCGACGTAGAAGCTCCTTATAGCGTCCTTGTCCTTTCCGAAGAACTGTGCGAAAGACACCGCTGCAGGGATGATCAGCTTCAAGCCCAGCTTTACAAATGGGATCATAATCCGATTAGTCTTCCTTTTACTGTGCACATGCAGGACAGATAGCATCGAAAGGGCTACAATAACTGCAAGAACTGTAAAAATACCGATCAGCACCCCGAGAATGACATTATATGCTGAGAGAGTGAAATTCATATAGACGTATGTAAACAAACCTATCAGGATTATTATCAATATCAACAGTAAAATTGCGTATGATATGAAATTTCGTGTCCTCTTATCCAAATATCTCACCTTCATCCATGTTGTGACCGCATTGTCTGACACTCATCCTCTTACCCGATTCCGGCTGGAGCTCGGTGACTCTGATGAAGCCATCTCCGGCAGCTACAACAAGACTGTCAGCCAATACCCTGACTATCCGGCCTTGAGCCATAACCTGCCCGGGCATAGTTCCCGCAAGCTCCTCATATCCCTTAAGCTCATCCTGATCCTTGATCAATCTGGTCTGCCATATCTTCATTCGGGTGCCCTTATAGAAGGTATAAGCACCTGGCCATGGATCGGTACCCCTCACCAGGTTGTGAACCGCTTCGGGGGATCTGTTCCAGTCTATCTGCCCCATTTCCTTTTTCATGATTGGAACGGTCGTCGATTCAGAATGATTTTGGGGCATCCGTATCAACGTACCATCAAGAAGCTTTTCGATGGTCTCTTCAAGGACATCAGCCCCAAGCTTTTCAAGTATTTCGTATAGCTCAATATAAGTCATGTCCTCTGTAACCGGCACTTCCCTTTTCAAAAGCATGTCCCCGGTGTCCATTCCTTCATCCATGAACATTGTGGTAATCCCGCTTACTTTCTCACCATTGATTATCACCCACTGGATTGGTGCGGCTCCCCTGTATTTTGGAAGGAGTGATCCATGGACATTTACACAGCCAAGTCTGGGTATTTCGAGCACGCTTTTCGGCAGAATCCTGCCGTATGCTACCGTAACGATCAAATCGGGTGCTATTTCCTTTATAGTTTCGTAAAACTCGTCTGTACGTACCTTTAATGGCTGAAGTATGGTTCCGATTCCATGCTTCAAAGCCGTTTCCTTGACAGGCGGCGGCTTCAGCTGGCTCTGTTTCCTTCCGGAAGGTTTGTCGGGCTGTGTCACGACAGCTACTACTTCATGCCCCATTTCAATCAATTTTTCAAGACAGGGAACGGCAAATTCCGGCGTCCCCATAAAAATAATCTTAAGCAATACGTATCTCCTTTCAGCACACAATGTGCTGAACTAATTACTATCCCCGGCTGAGGATTGAGATGCGCCGCATATCAATCCTCAGAGAGTTCGGACTGGTCGACGAAATGCGTAACCTTATCCTTAAAAAGCACCCCATCCAGGTGATCTATTTCATGGCTCAGAACTACCGCCAGCATGCCCTCTGCATTGATAACCTTTTTGCGGCCTTTGCCATCAAGCGCTTCCACAACCATCTTAGCAGGTCTGATCACTTCGCCATATATTCCAGGCACGCTGAGGCAGCCCTCTACATAAGTTTGCTCACCCGTTGCGGACAATATAACAGGATTTACTAATTCAAGCAATCCATCACCCACATCTATGACAACCATCCTTTTGAGGATGCCTACCTGCGGCGCTGCCAGCCCTACTCCGTTGCTGGTGCCATATAAGGTATCGGCCATATCTTTTAGTAATGTCACAATTCTTTCGTCAACGATTTCCACTTCTTTTGCTTTTTTTCTTAAAACTTCATCCCCGTCAATGCGGATGCTCCTGATAGCCATAAATACCTCCAAGTATACTAATCAGACCAATTATAACATATTGTTCGGGTTTATATCCACACTCATTTCCACCTGTCGCTTGCCTTTGATGCTTCTAAAGACATGGGATGCTTCAGTGAGCAATTGTATAAGCTTTTCTTCGGAAGCGCATTTTATTATCAGCCTCCACCTGTACCTGCTTTTAATCTTGGGTACCGGTGCCCTCAAGGGTCCCAGCACTTCAATCCCGCTTCCTTCCGCAGCCCATTGTGCCAGCCGTGCAGTCAGATCCTTTGCTGCGCTGAAAGCCAGCTTGTCATCTGTCGAGCTTATCAGGATAGTACCGATATCCATAAATGGTGGGTATCCCAGCCTCTCCCTTGTTATGATCTCCTGGCGGTAAAAAGCCTCATAATCATGCCCACAGGCTGCCTGAATGCTGAAGTCCTCCGTATTGTAGGTTTGGATAACCACCCTGCCCCTCAGCTTATCCCTGCCTGCCCTGCCTGCAACCTGCGTCAGCAGCTGGAAGGTCCTTTCCGTCGCCCTGTAGTCGTCCATGTTCAGCATGCTGTCGGCTGCAAGTACACCTACAAGTGTTACACGTGGAAAATCGTGTCCCTTTGCTATCATCTGCGTTCCGACCAGTATATTTATGTTATTCTCCCTGAAATTCCTCAATATCTCTTCATGGGAATTCTTCCCCGTCGTCGTGTCCATATCCATCCTGATCACCGAACACCCCGGAAAATGTTTTTTAAGTTCCTCTTCAACCTTCTGGGTACCCATCCCAAAATGCCTTATATGCTGACTGCCGCATTTGGGGCACTTTACGGGCATTCTTTCGGTGTAACCGCAGTGATGGCAGACCAGCCTGTCATTGTTTGAATGGTATGTAAGCGAGATGCTGCAATGATGGCACTTAACCGTATATCCGCAGCTCCTGCAAAGGACAAAGGATGCATAGCCCCTGCGATTCAGAAACAGGATGGTCTGATGGCCTGCTTCAATGTTGCTGCGGATCTCCCTGGACAGCTTGTCGCTGAATGGTGAGCGGTTACCGGCTTCAAGCTCCTGCCGCATATCGATTGTCTCTACGGCCGGCAGGGTCATGTTGTTCGCCCTTTCAAGCATATCATACCTGATTATTTCCTTGTTTTCCGACCTGTAATAGGTTTCAACGGATGGAGTGGCAGATCCGAAAAGCAGCAGTGCTCCACCATCCATGCACCTTTTCCGCGCAACTTCGGCAGCATGGTATTTAGGAGTGGTTTCCGACTTATATGAATTCTCATGTTCTTCATCTATGATGACTATCCCCAGATTGTCAAAGGGTGCAAATACAGCAGACCTTGCGCCTACCGTAACCTTGATGCGTCCATCCTTTATCAGGCGCCACTGGTCGTATCTTTCACCAAGGGACAGCCTGCTGTGCTGGACTGCAACCTGATCTCCGAACCTTCCCTTGAATCTTTCGACCATCTGCGGGGTCAGTGAAATCTCAGGCACCAGCACGATAGCCTGACGACCGGCTTCTATGACATGCTGGATAAGCTGCAGGTAAACCTCAGTCTTGCCGCTTCCCGTCACTCCACGGAGCAGCACTTCATTAAAACCGCCATTGTCCAGGAGGCCATTTATGCCCTCCAGAACCTCTGTCTGCTCCCTTGTAGGATTGAGGGGAGTTGTCCTTTCAAAGTGCATATGCTTGTATGGATCTCTTTTGACCTCCATGTCACAGAAGGCTAAATAGCCGTATTTTGCAAGAGTATCCAGAACACTGGGCGATACTCCGGCAAACCTGACCAGATCTGCTACCGGTATGCTGCCATTACCCATGAGGATCTCGAGGACCTTGATCTGCTGTATCTTGTTCAGCCTGTTACTGTCAATGTCGCTTTGTACCTCTTCTTCGGGCATGACCAGATAGACGCCCCGTACATATTTATCTTTTACTGCCTCAGAAAACTCTTCCCATACACTGACTATACCATTTTCCTCAAGCTCCCTGAGGCATGCCGTGAATCCATTAATATCGGCCTTTTCCCTGATCACCACATCTTCGCAGTCTTCTCCGAAGTCGGAAAGGAAATCCACCAGCTTTTGTTGGTTTTTCTTAAGGCCGCTGATATTTTTCAGCAGCCGGACCATCTTCCGGCTCCGGACACTGGTGCCGGCCGGGAGCATGCAACTCAGGGCATCTGAATGAGTACAGATGTACCTGTCCTTCATCCATATCGCGAGCTTCATCATTTCAATTGACAGCACGGGGACCTTGTCTACAGCTTTCCTTATATCCTTCAGATTCGGATAATCTGATTCTTCAACAAGTTCAAGGACATACCCCTCCTTGAGGCCATTGCCTCCTCCGAAGGGCACCATGACCCTCATACCCGGCAATACCCTGGAAGCAAGGCTTTCGGGCACAGAATAATGATAGGCTTTATCGAATTCCCTTGTCGTGCCACTCAAAACGACTGATGCTATGTTCATTTAAGATAGATTTACCTTTCGAAAGTTAAGTTCCGATTTTTTTGTTCGTCCTGGCTTTTATTATATCACCTAAGCTCCCTAAGCATTTCAATAATTCCTGTATTTTTGACTAATGGAGTACCCTCAATTTTGGCTACCTCGGTATAGCCCGCATCAAACTGACAATCGCCTTTGAAAGCCCCGTCAGGCGCGAGTACACCGTGCAGGCAGTTATACATCCACGGAATCTTATTGTCCTTAAAGGCTTTGATCCATTCGCTGTGGTAAGCTTTATACTCCTCTTTATTCAAATCGTGAGTATCCGTACCAACCTCTGTTGCCAAAAATCCGACATTATACTTTTTCGCGCAGTCGATGAATTTTTTCAAATATGCTGAAGTGAAGTATTCAGCATTTAGAGTTTTAGGAGGATTGTCCATATTTTGAGTCGCCCCATCATCTTCGATAAGGATTGTTGGCATTCTGTCTTTATCAGTGTTGTTATACAAATCATGACAAACAAGTGTCACTTTGTCTCTTCCTTCCTGTTCGATTTGAACAGCACGGAATTCTGCTGCCTCATTGTAGGCTGCGACAACAATTTTCTTCGTTTCATTGGGGATCTGCACCTTTACCCAACCAGTTGCCTCTCCGCCGTCAGAAAGTAGTTCTATTCCGTCGGCAATAATTTTTGTCCTTCCCCATACCTGATATACACTAACCGTTCCTGCATTAAACTTCGTCTCACTTTGCAATGTCAGAAACTGATCATTATCCGCACTTAAAAAGCTGGGCAAGTATTCCATTGGCCATGTCGGGTTATAATCGATATCCTCCAGCCTTGAGCTGTCGACTGTATAAATATGACTGTGTAAAGACAAGCAACACCCAAGAGCTGCCAACTGTTCAGGAACTTGTCTGCCCACATCGTTTACAATAAGAATACGGTCGGGACTTGCCTCCCATATTGATTTTACAATTGGAGTGAGAGTCCTGGCATATATGTCAATATCCCAATTGGGAACGGCCGGTTCGGCAAGCAACTCAAAACTTAGATTTCGATTCGGAATATCGGCATATCTTCCTGCCAGCATTGTCATATATTTTTTAAACGTTTCCGCTAGCTCAGGGTTTGTAAAAAGCTCATCATTTGACTGTACATTCTCTTCCTTAGTACCATGCCCGAATTTTCCAGGAAGACCGGTAATGCTGAGCATAATATGTACATCATATTTCAAGCCCCATGAAATAAGCTCGTCAAGCTGTTCAAGCTCCGCCACGTTCACTTCGAGAATATTATCCCTATTGGATAGGAAAGAAAGGCTGTAGAGGATTCTCGCGCAGTTGAAGCCTTCGTCTGCGATAAACTTGATTTGAGGTTCATAAAAATATGTACTTCCATCGGTAGATTCAGACCAGCGTCCGTCTTTGAAATTTTTAAATATCTTGTTTTCGGATGCAAATCCAGTCCAGTAAGGTATATTGGAATTGGATGCCTCCGGCAAGATTGACGGCTTGGCTATAAGCTCATCGGTGATGATGTTCCTGTTATATGTACCGGTTTCTTCCAAAGGAGCAAACCTGGCTTTCTGACTTGCGACTTCGGTTTTATCAAGATGCACTGGTTTGCTTTTCACTGTCGATTGTGAGGATTCAGTCACTGTACTTGAATTGCCGGATGCCTCATTAATTTTTGATGACTCGCCACTTATGTTGTTGCTGTCGCAAGCGCAGAACACAAAAAGCATAATCATGGTGACAGTCCATACGATGGCCTGTTTTTTACAGTTTTTTATTTTTGAAGATATTTTGTCGATCGTCATGATTGCAACCCTTTCTATGAATAACTGATATTTACTCTTTAGCATAGCATTAATGGCAGGTTCAAACCTGCCATTAATTATACTGTATTTGAAATGCCACCACAACGATGATTAGGTAAGATCAGATTAATTCTATTATGTCTCTCGCCATTATTGCATCGGCCTGTAAGCAAAAATAGCATCTATCCGCGCAGTTATCTCTATCTGCCCTGTTTGAATCGGCGTTGTTGTTGCAGCAGTCTGATACATCAATGGTACAATAGGTCCCGCTTCATAACCCATTTCAACTATCTGGACAGGAACCTGGGATACTGCAATATTAAGTTTGCGACCGAGTGTACCTGCTTTTGTCAAAGCATCATCAACCGCAGCATTTAAAGCCTGTTGATAATACACAGACGGATTGCCAACAGAAAATCTTATACTGTTTACCTGGTTTGCACCGTTCTGAACGGCAGTATCAATAATTGCACCAATTTTACTCATGTCTCTGATAGTGATTTCCAGCAGGTGTTCAACTCTATATCCCCGAAGCACTTGCTTTCCTTCTATAAAGTCATATTGGGGAGTGATGTTATAGGATTGTGTCTGGATATCCTCTGAAGGAATTCCCATTTCTCTCAAAGTTCTCAAAACAGCATTCATTTTTGCTGTGTTTTCTTCCTGAGCGAGTTTCAGTTCTTTGTTCTCTGTAACAACTCCCAAAACAACAATAGCCAAATCGGGTTGTACTTTGATATGGCCTGTACCTTCAACCTTCAGCTTACAGGAGTAAGGATTCCAGCACGCCAGCATACCAGAAACAGGAATATTTGAATAGTAATTATTTATGCCTGATGGCAGGGAAGAATATGCCATGAATTTCGATCCCCTTATAATATGAATTTCTTGATATATATTATGTCAATCATGGGCTGAATGTTTTCTTTTTGTATATTATACCTTATAATGGAAGGATCAAGTTCGTAGCTAATGCGCCATAGTACCTTAACAATTATGGAGGTTAGGTTCATGTTTGCTCAATTGTTTCTGGGAATTTATTTTTATATTAAAGGATGATATATATGAAGAATCCGTTTTTAGTAATCAATAATTATCCACCTTCAAAAAAATATATTACATATTTCATAATGTCCATATTACTTTTATTAGTAATTGTCATGATTGTAATATCCATATACGCAGGAAAGTTTTATTACATTAAAAATATCGGGATAAAGCTTATCCCTTCACAAAACTACACAGTTACCATAGCTGAATATTACCGGCAAAATGATTCCCTATGGAAAGATTGTACAATTGGAAATACACCTCAAAGAATGGGAAGTTCAGGTTGCCTCATATCTTCTGTTTCAACTGCCATTTCTAATCTGGGAGTTCCTATAACACCGCTGGAGCTTAATAATAAACTTACTCTTAGCAATGGTTATCAAGGAGCAGACTTAATTTGGTATAAGATTAATGAAATCATACCTGAAGTAAATTATCGTTACAGCCGGGTCTTTAGTAGCAAAACAATGGAAAATGACTTAAAGAACGGACTATTGCCAATCGTAAATGTAAAATACCATAAAACAGGTGTAACCCATTGGGTTCTAATTGTTGGGGCTAATGATGGAGAATTCCAAATATGTGATCCAATAGGAGATGGTTTTTCTATCAAGAATCTCTCGGAGCATGGAAATGTGTACGCATACAGAGTTATAGAGAGAGTCGAGTGAATATATGGTTCAATATTGTTTGATTCTGGGGAAGTAAGGATAATTAATATTCGAATAGTGGAACATTGCCATAAAAACCCAGTCTAATAAGTGCGATTATTAGCTGGAGGACAGGTGATAGCATTGAATAATCCACTTATTAATGAGCCAATCAAAAGAAGTAGATTAAGAAATTTTTTCGGTAAAAAATATTTCCAACTACATAGATATAAAAGATGGCTATTCACTAATACAGATTTTGCCTCTTGTAAAAGAGTTTCAGAGCTTTCATACAGTGTATTCAAACATCAATCTCCATTAATCAGAAAACTAAAAAATGTAGATATGTTCCTGCAATATAATAAAATCACCAATTTAAGGTTGGCAATTAATAGACTCAATGGCATCATAATAAAGCCAGGACAAACCTTTTCATATTGGAAGCTTATTGGTGCACCTGCATATCGAAAAGGTTATTTGGACGGGTTGGTTTTAAAACCAGATGGTTCATTTGGAAAGGGTGTCGGAGGCGGATTATGCCAATTGGCAAATCTTATCTATTGGATGGCCCTGCATACCCCGCTTACTATCACAGAAAGGCATCGACATAGCTATGATATCTTTCCGGATGATAACCGGACACAGCCTTTTGGAAGCGGAGCCACCTGTGTATATAATTACATGGATTTACAAATTTATAACGGTACTGCTTCTGAATATCAACTGAAAGTTCATTTGACTGAGGATTATCTTATAGGAGAATGGTTAACAAACTATCCTCATGTAAATAAATATGAAGTATATGAAAAGGAGCATTATATCTCAAGTACATACTGGGGTGCATATATACGGAATAATAGCTTGTATAGGAATGTTTTCGATAACAACGGGTTACTGCTTTATGAACAGTTCATCACTGAAAATCATGCCTTTATGATGTATCAACCATTGCTTCCTGAACCATGCAAAAGAATTGGTGAAACTTAAGATTGTAGGCCCCTTGAACTATCTTCTATTGCTATTCCACCTTTTCCATTACTTTATTCCCGTTTCATAGCCATCCGCATTTATTGTAAAATCGTTAGTGGTTCCAATTATATACGCCTTTAGATTTACTGCTTTCTCCAGTATGCCGTCGTATAGGTCATTTTGCACTTCGTCACTGAATTCAACCGTTTTTCCCGGTTCGATTACCGTCTCTGTCAGAGCCATAATGAAACTTTTATCTGCGGACCAGGTGTACAGAATCTCTCCATTTGCATCAAGCAGAGCAAAATCGAATCTCTGTCCTGAGGTATGCTGAATGACAATTGGTGTCTTCAAGTTGTTTGTTATTGTAAGTTTCATTTTTATTAAACCATCTTTACGCTCCGCAGCCGGTGTCACCTGTACCTGTAAAGTCTCTTTTTCCAGAAGCCTTAACAGTCTGTCAATTACGGTAGCTGCCTGTGCCCTGGTTGCCAGGTCCTTGGGAAAGAATTTGTCGCTTGCCGGCCTTATGGTAATCCCGAAATATTCTGCCCTTCTAATATCTCCGCTGTATAATGGGTCTATCTTACTATCATCTGCGAAAGGCTTTACGGCCAGCTTAATCTGTTTATAGCTGTCACCCATTTTATATTTGTCAGCATTCATAATAAAATGGACCATTTCTTCCCTTGTCAAAGTGCTGTTTGGTTTGAACTGATCTTTATAATCAATTATATTTGCCGTAACCAGGTCATACAAAGCGGATGCATACACTTCTTCATTTTTTACATCACTATAGAACTCTGCAATATCAGTGGCTTTAAAATAATTAATATTAATTTTTAATGCCTTATGCAGCATCAGAACAAATTCACTTCTTGTTATAGCAGCATCGGGCAGGAATTTTCCTTCATTCCCTCCAAACAGATCTTTATCAACTACACGGTTTATAGACTCTTCTGCCCAATGCCCGGAAACATCCGTGAACTCAGGCGCCGATATCACGCTGACAGTATCTCCTTGAGCAAATACGGTCAGGTTCGAAGATACAAGTGCCAATATCAGCGTCAATATCAATAATAACTTTTTCATAAAATCTCCCACTCCTTCATCTAATATTTATACCATTTCAATTTCATGTTTTCATAATTACCAGCTGTCTAATTATGATTACCTGCTCTTACATTTTTAGACTGACATTTCCTAAAACCGTTCCCTAATAGTTATTACATCTATGTTACAGAATTGCGGAGTACACAATTTCCTTCACGCACTTCCAACCTATTCAACAGGAATGTTGACAGTATCAGCACTATACTCAGAATAGCGAATGAATTTGACTTCGAGCTTCAGATCGCTGCCTGTGCCCTTAAACCTGTAAACTCTTTCTACAGGCTGATCTCTTTCGGCCTCCCGTTCGAATTCTTCAGGTTTTACCTGCTCCAGTTGATCTTCCCCATCAAACAATCCAGCTACGGGTATTCCGCAGCTGGAAAACACAACACAGGTATCGTCCCCATCACGATACACCCTTTTTACTATAAGGTCATCTGCAATCTGCAAATCTTTAGTATCTGCACCCACATCAACCGTTTCATCAATCAGCATCATGATCTCCATACGAATATTCCGGATCTGAAGTGTTTTGAACTTTTCAGGCAGCCCATCGCTCATGCTGTTGAAGCTTATGTCATTGTTGGAAACACCCTGTCCGCCTGAAAATTGGCTGAATTCCCCATTTTCGGACACGATGTCAAAACGTAATTGTGGCATCACCATGCTTGCCTCTGCAGTCTCAGCCTTGAAAACCTTTAAGGCGTCATCGGTCAAAGCTATGATTCTTCCATCCAGGACAGTGCTCATCGTGGATGCAGTCAAGTGATCGAAAAGTATCCTGTAATCTCCAAGCCTTGCCTCAGCATTCAAATCCATCTTTGCTGTTCTTTTCATTGCCCGGTCCCTGTCCAGGGTAAAGCCGACAGAGCGAACCTCCGACTTATTATCTATAACTAATTCCACGTCGAATCTCATCCATTTCTCATAAAACGCAGGTGGCTCCAACGTATCCATGAAGGTCATGTTCTTATCTTCCGTGGTCATTCCCTGACCACCTGTGAAATGATACCCTCCAGGCTTTATTCCATAGACATGCAGCCTTGGAAGGTTGTAATTCAATTCATCCTCCAGCTTCCCATTGCTGCTGTACACCTTGTAAAAGGCTACCAATTCGTTTTCATCGAACATGATCCCGTCAATAGTGACCTCTACTCCGTTGCTAAAGGTGCAGGATTTGCCTATTTCCTGGCCACGACCTTCCTCATTCAGCTGCTTCAGACTTCCTGCAGACATCTGGTCGTAACCTGCGAATTTCTTCCCATAATAAGCCAGAGTATCGAAGCTGTATGTGAAAAGTAAGACTACTATCAGAACAGCAGCAACCGGCTTATAAGTCATCCGGCGTTTTCTTCCATGCAAAGCTTGCCTCAGTCGTACTTCCAATTCTTCAGGTGCTTCCATACAGTCCAATTCTTCCTTTTTATCCTTCAATGCTTCTTCCAGCATATTCATACATCCTCACCCCCAAGCAATTCCTTCAGCCTAGCAAGGCCGTTAAATACCCTGGACTTCACTGTTCCAACCGGTACTCTGGTTACCCGTGCAATGGTCTCATAATCCATATCCATGAAATACTTCAGCTTGATTGCCTCTTGCTGCCCGATGTTCAATCTGTCCAGAGAAACCAGGATATCCTGCCGGGATTCTCTGTCCGGGTAATTTTCGTTATAAGCCTCTTCATTAAGGTTATCTAAAGTGAAGACACTCCCGCTTTTACGGAGCATTGCGCGGCATCGGTTTACCAGGATTGTTTTGCTCCAGCTATAGAAGGCACCGGCATCCTTGAGTTTTCGAATATTATCAAAAAGTATTACAATCATATCCTGGAGGGCATCCAAAGAGTCCTCCCTGTTTCCGGTATATGTCCAGGCAAGGCGGTAATATTCATTTTTCCGCTCCATCACAAGCTGGATCAGCGCTTCCTTATCACCTGACCTTGCTTGCATAACCAGAGCTGCTTCATCCATTTTCTTTCCCCCTTATACCAATAAGAGTGTTTGGACAGCAAAAAAGTTCATAATGTTTATTTTTTTCTGACAGGTATCTCACTTTGATATTTGACTTTGTTAATTCCAGACCGGCAAGGGAAAGACGTCTGTTTCTGATATGCTCTCCGACGGTCATTCCGGTTAACAAACTAAATACCCTTTGAAAATGATAGCTTGAGATATAGATATGTTCTGCAATTTCTTCACAATATACCTCTGTAAACAGATTGTCTTCAATATAATCAATTGCTTTGTTAAGGCTGTGAACCCATTCCATCCAATCACCTTCCTGTGACTTAATAATAGCGTGTTTTTTAATTTTAATCCTGTCATAAAATGCTCAGATTTGTCGGTCAGAGTTGCTGTTATATATAAACATGAAATTTGGATTAATGCTGAACAAAAAGCATTATATCTATATTACAGTTATATGGATAGTGGGACGCTCGAGATTGTGGGACGCTCGAGATTGCTAATTCCCAGCACCTAAAATATGGGTTTGTAGAGGTTGCTTTTTTAGAATATTCTAACTTAATGTTCATCAGAATAACTAATATTTTGTTCAGCAAAATAATGTTCTACTGCATACTTAAATGAATGTATAATAAACGCAATTGCCTTTTTACTTACTTCCGCTTTAGGGCACATCTGCTCAAAAGCATGATAACACCCCTTATATATTTCAAATTCAACCGGAACCCCAGCTTTTCTTAAATTCTCTACATATTGAATGGTTTCGTCCCTGAAAGGTTCTAATTCGCCAACAAAAGTAGCTGTTGGTGGAAGATTAATGTAGTCCACTGCCCTAGCAGGGGAAGCATAGTAAGGCACATTTGGGGTGCCAAATAGCTCGCCAAGATATAGCTTCCAACCGTTAAAGTTAGATTTTGAGTTCCAAACAGGAGCATTATTAGCCTTAGCGGATTCGCTTGTCATTCTATCGTCCAACATTGGATATAACGGCATTTGAAACGCAATAGCTACTTCTCCTTTATCCCTGGCATAAAGTGTAAGTGCAGCAGTTAACCCTCCTCCAGCACTGTCACCACCCACCATAAGCTGGTTATCCCTGATTCCTAATACATTAACATGGCTTTTCATCCATAAGAGAACTTCATAGCAATCTTCAAGTGCCGCTGGATATGTGGCCTCAATTGAAAGTCGGTAATCAGGTGCTACGACAATGCAATCACTCACTGCAATAAATTCTTTTGCCATCATCTTTGACTGTTCTGGAGCCCCGAGTGCGTAGCCTCCTCCATGCAACCAAAGAACACCAGGAACATTTTCCTTAGGTCTTAGAGGCTTAAATATACAAATACGTAGTTTTGTGCCGTCTTTTCGAGTAATCCATTCCTCAATAACTAGTATGGTATCATCCTTTATTCTCATTTTTACTTTCAGTTTACCAAATAGTCGCAATCTCCCTTCAGTAAAGGTGTTATTAATAATCTTGATCATTCTTCCAGTAGTTCTTAAATCTTTATCAATCATACTCATTTTTATTTTCATTCTCTTCCCCGTTTCGTCTATTGCATGTATGCAATATGGGTTTGTTACGGTTGCGTCTTGTAAAATGCCAGTTAAAAGCTAATACGGTTCGGAAATATCTAAGGCTTCTTGGACTGCTCTAGCAAGAGTCCCTTGCTTAATAGACATACCTAATCTAATCACCTTATCTTGAATGACATTAAATCCTCTTGGTTTGGACTTTTTATAAGGTTCAACTATATAGCCATCATCTTTATTCCAAAATACCTGAACCACCCTTTTTCCTTTTACTTTTTATTATATTCCTTTGTAGCTTTTGCTTTTTCAGAATTTGATGAATACGATATGTCTTCTGGTTCATAAGAAAAGCATGCCCCTATTGCTTCGAACAATTTGCTTTCGAGCTCTATATCAGTGTAAGGAGGTATTAATTCATACGATATATCGAGTTCAGTATTAATCCGTCTTTTCTCATACTCACCTGTTGGAATTATTGAAAGTTTACAATTCGAATCTGCATATATCTGAACTATCCTATAATCATATTCTATAATTTTTGAACCAATCCTTTTTTTTGAGATCTCGCGCTGCGTTCGGAAACTGTAAAATGGACCGGCTCTGTTTCTGCGATCTCAGAACCGAGCACGGCTTCAATATATGGGATATTCCAAAAGGCGGCATCTGAAAAATAGCTCAAATACTCTTTGATATAGGAATTATACTGTGAAGTGTGCAAATTTTCAAGTAGTGCGCAAGTTTTCTTGGGTTAGAACTAATATTTTAACTAAATTTGTGCAAATTTTTAATTAATACAAAGATATTCGGGTATATATTCGCTAAAATCACGCATTACTTAAAATTTTGCACGCATAGACGCAAAAATTCTGATAAAAGAGTGATCGGCAAATTGGGATTTAATTCTCTGGCAGCATCTTATCCTGTAAGGTCCCTGTATTCATTCGGAAGGTTGTTCTGTTCAACAAATCATTGCTTATATTTGATAAGATAATAACCATTAGTTCTCATAATCATACAAGTCTGCAATAATAATATCAATAATTTTCCATACAATCAAACAGCAAATGGGAATTAAGTCTCCTATTGGATGCATATCTTTTGTAACCCATTGAATTATGTCCATGCAACATAATAGACAATACAATCGCATTATAAGCGTTATCTGAAGTTTGAAACTAACCTTATTATGAAAAGTTCCATTTCCCTATAGATGATGAAATTTGCTGAAACCACTCTACCAAACTACTACTGTTTGGCTCCCCGAAAGTATCAAAAAACATATACTAAATTTCGCAATCCGAACTGTCTACCTTCATCCCGGCAATGACTTCAAACCCCCATCACTTTCTGACAGGTATTATTTCGAGCCAGTAGCCATCTGGATCTTGGATGAAGTAAATACCCATGCCAGGATTCTCGAAACATATGTATCCCATCTCCTTGTGTAGAGCATGAGCGGCCTCGAAATCGTCCACACGGAAGGCCAGATGAAACTCCTCCTCGCCGATGTCGTACGGCTGGGGGTGATTCTGCAGCCATGTCAGCTCAAGCTGGAAGTCGGAGGTGTCATTGCCAAGGAACACAATAATAAAGGATCCGTCTACCGCCACGTTCCGGCGCTGCTCGGTCAGCCCCAGCGCCTTTTTATAAAACATCAGAGAAGCGTCCAGGTCTTTGACATTGTAGTTTTCATGAACCATTTTGAATTTCATATTCTAATTCCTCCCTGTAGGCTTATATATACCTATGTCATATAGGTATAATATCACATTTTTTTACATTATCGCTTTTAGATTATCATTATTAGCAATAGATTAACCATGCTGTATAACTAGTTATGATAACCAGGCACAACAAGCTTCTTATTTATCCCCGCTCCCGCAATAACCGCATCGTCAGGCATCGCAGACTTCCGCCGCCGGCCAATAGCGCATCAGGATGGAAATGAATGAATTTGACTCCTTCCTTCTCCAGAAGGTTTATTGTTTTTTGCTTTAGAGAAATGTCGTAATTGACAATCAGACCCGGCTCCAGGGCTACAAAAGAACAGCCCCAAGCCTTTTGCTCCTCATCAGACACAGCTGCCATATCCACATTCCTTTTGCTCATAAATTCCTTTATATCGATCTCTTGTTTTTTATCCTTAGTTATATGATACGTTTTAATAAATGCCTGCGGATAGTAGATAATCAAATTTTCAGATACCCTGTTAAAAATCACATCAGCATGCATAAATCTTCTTTCCTTTGGTATCTTTGCATAGATTACCTCTGGAAAATATTTCAGGATAAAACCAATAAACTTATTGATGGATCTTTCGGTGTGGCGCTCAGTTTCCGCAACAAACACAGTTTCGGGCGAAATCAACAGACAGCCTTCAAAATCCTCTCCTTCTTCCGGCTCAAAGAGGCCTGGAATTCCAATGTCGTTCAATGCTTCCCTAACTACTATTTCTTCATGGCACCTTCCCCGCGAAGACATTTTAGACAGGATGCTCCCGAAAGAACTGACAGCAGCTATATCATGCAAATATGCAAGGTTGGGCAGGCGATTCAATAAATCGGTATTCCGGGTAACATGATCCGCCAGCAGGATTACCTCAACCCCGTGATTTTCAAGTAACATCCTGTAATTCTGCTGCTCCTCAAGATATTTATCAACATCTGGCACCTTATCAAATTGAAAATATCCTTTGTTATCTTCCGTTATTAACTTAATAGCCTCTTCAGGCATGTGAAGCATAACACTTTTTAGCCTTCCGAAATTCTCAATCCCATATTTACGATTTGATATATCTTTCTCCATGAAATCTCCTAAATAAAGTTTTCCTTTATTTTTACTGGAACTTTGTGCAATTATTCAAGTTTATCAACGAAAGCATTATAAACATACTTTACACGCAATTCCAGTTATGATAGCCTTTTATAAGGAGGATTGAATTTATGGCAGAACTAGTTAAAGTTGAAGGATTGGATCACTATGCAATAACCGTTTCGAACCTGGAAGAAACAATAAAATGGTACAGTGATAAGCTGGGTTTCACCTTGGTAAAACAATTTGAAAATGCAGACAACGGCATGAAAATCAGCCATATGCAGGCCCCTGATTACCTCCTTGAAATATTCGAGCCGAAGAATCCAATTCCCCTGCCGGAATACAGGCTGCATCCCGATACCGATCTGTCTGCCCAGGGTCAAAAGCACATGTCTGTTGGAGTCATTAACGGTCCTCAGGCGGTCCGCGATCTTGAGGCGCTTGGCGTCAAAGTGGTTGCCATCAAGGAAGTGGCAAACACATATGGTGCTTTCATACAGGATAATACAGGAAATCTCATTGAGGTATTTGAAATAGGAGATAGTTCGGAATGCTCCTCCGCTTACCAGGTAAATTCCCCGGCCTCCCCGGAAAATTCCCCGACTGCCCCAGGCAGCGATCCAATCAAGGTTGAAGGTATAAATCACATCGGAATAAGCGTCGCTAATCTGGACATAACAGTGGATTGGTATAATAGAATCTTTGGTTTCACAGAGCTGCACAGAGACGAAATCCCCGGTATCGGCGCAAAAGTCTGCCATATGCAGGCGAAGGGCTTCGTTCTTGAAATCTTTCAGTTCCCCGGTTCTGCCCCCATATCGGATGAAAGGCATAGTTTCAGCGAGGATACATTGACCTGCGGCAACAAGCATTTCTCCCTTGGCATCAGTGATATCAAAACGGCAATTGCCCAGCTGGAGGGTGCAGGAATTCCAATTGCAGCTGTCAGGGAACTCCATGGCAAGCAGAATATATTTATAAATGACATAGCCGGTAACGTAATAGAGTTGTCGGAAATATAACTTTTGCTTTACCTTATCTTTGCACCAAAAGGGATAAGTCCGAGTTGCGCAAATTTAAAATGTTGCATCCCAAATGGGATCCCTATGACAGTTATACAAAATATAGCACCTACTATAACATGAGCAACAGCTAACTCCCATCCGAATAAGATAATCCAGATGATATTGAATATCAAGCCCCCTGCTCCAAAATTGCCAAGCTCTATTACCTTTCCAAAGGGCCATAAAACAAATGCTGCTATTTTAAAGCATTGAAGACCGAAGGGTATCCCGATTACTGTTATACACAATATGAGTCCTGCAACAGACCAGACGATAGCTGCAATGATACCACCAAATACCAGCCAAATAATATTACCGATAAAATTCATTTCCTACCTCCATCAACTTGTGGCTTACATCTTTGAAAAGCCCTTACCGAGAACCTCGTAGGCATCATTTATTATCATGAATGCTTCGGGATCGGCTTCTCGTACACTCTGTTTCAGCTTGGCAATCTGCGTAAGCCTGACCACTATAAATATGACTTCCTTCTGCTGCTTGGTATATGCACCCTCGCCATGCAGTATGGTGGCCCCCCTGCCAACTTCCATGAGGACCGCTTTTATAACATCATCAGGCTTGTATGAAATAATATATACACTCTTTTTCCTGTTAAATCCGTCAACAACCGTATCTGTTACCCTGGAGCCGATAAACATGGAGATCAGTGTCAGAATTGCAATCTCAACTCCATAAAGCGCAGCTCCTACCAGTGTTATGCAGAAGTTCACCATAAACCCGACCATACCAACGTTCAATGAATAATACTTCTTTGTAATGGTTGAGATTACGTCCAATCCTCCAAGACTGCCATTAACCCTGAAAGACAGTCCCCCGCCTATACCGGCAATGACTCCGCCCGCAACCGCAGCCAGCAGCTTGTCATCAACCGGGCTGTACGAATTAAGGAAGCTGGTTAAATCTATTGCAAAAGCCAGCAATACAGTACCAAATAAAGTTGTCAATCCATAAGACCTGCCAATGAGAATGAAGGCTAGGACAAGCAAAGGAGCATTCATAACAATCAGCTGAATTCCGACTGGCCAGTCAAACAGCCAATGGAATATGATAGCTATACCGGTAACCCCACTGCTCAAAAGGCGGTGTGGTATAAAGAAAAGATTTATTGCGGCAGCTATCATGAAGCATCCAAGAGCCACCATCAAATATCTTGTTATTATTTTACGCATTTAATCAACCATCCCATATAGAATATTTATTAATATAATACCATAAACATGAATGGAATGGCATATTTGGTTAACTCACCACACGTCAATGTTTCTCGCAATATCAAGTACTGAAAAGTTCTCACCCTCAAGAAGTTCTGTAATATCCACCGAAAGACCCGTTGCAAGTTTATCCAGCACAATGATGGAGGGATTCACTTTGCGCCCCCGCTCCAGTTCATTTATATAAGCCTGGGACAATCCCGACCTCTCGGAAAGCTGCTGCTGTGTCAGGTTCTGCCTGATGCGGATTCTTTTGATTTTGTTCATTCCTGTCTCCATCCGACGCTCTACCTCCGTATCAATAATGTAACAGGTTGTTACCTTTATGGACATGTTATCCATATTTTGCTTCTTTTTCAACCCCCAAATGTAGCGAAGTGTTACATTTATACCTATATATCTGCACTATTCTTCCAAATACTTGTTTTCGCTTGAAAATTTAGTAAATTAAAAATATAATAAAATATAGCTGACAGCGATAATTTACGGTCATATCCCGGCTGTTGTCCCATATAATTCTATATACTGGAGAATACATAGTGGATATAGTGGAAATAGGCACGAACATTGAAAGACACAGAAAAGCCAAAAGGCTGACTACAGTTGAACTGGCTGCACTTGCAGGCGTAAAGCCTCAATATATAAGCCAGATAGAGAATGGAAAGCGTTCACCCAGCCTGAAGGTGCTGCAAAATTTTGCAAAGGTATTGAATACAACCACCTCGGAGCTTCTTAACGAAGTCCCCGAAAGCATTTCATCCGATATGAAAAGGCTACTTGACGCTGCAGACGGTCTCAACCCGCAGCAGGTTGATATTGTAATAAGCGTAGTCAGGGAAATCACCTCTAAATACAAGTGAGGTCAGGTGAGGTGAAGCGAGGTGAGGTTAGGTGAGGTATTGTATGAGTAACTTAATCACCTTTGGGCCATCGGACAAACCCATTGTATTGTTTTCAATTGAACACTCTCTGGCTTTAGTTGGCGTAATTGTTCTTTGTATGCTGCTTGTTTTAACCAAAAAAAGGCTCATTACCGGTTTGGACAACAAGACCTTCAAATATACCCTTGCCATATTAATATCCCTGCAACAGGCAGCGCTTTACATTTGGTACACATTGGCCGGCCAGTGGTCCCTTGAGGTCACCCTGCCCATCCAGCTGTGTGATTTATCCATATTTCTATCGGTCATCGTACTGCTCTTGAGTAACAGCAATAGAAAATCAAGACAGATAGTTTTTGAACTGCTCTATTTCTGGGGGTTGGGCGGTGCGACACAGGCCCTGCTCACACCGGATATGGGTAATTACACCTTCCCCCATTTCATATATTATCAGTTTTTCCTGTCCCACGGATTGATCGTCCTGACATGCCTTTATATGGTCCTCGTTGAGAAATACAGGCCGAACCTTCGCTCGGTCATCAGGGTTTTAGTTATAACAAACATCTATGCTGCATTAATAATACCTTTTAATTATCTGACAGGAGGTAACTACCTCTTCCTGAGATACAAGCCTGCAGGCGGATCAATTCTCGACATGCTTGGGCCCTGGCCCTGGTATATCCTGTCTCTTGAAGCAGTCGCCATTGTCCTTTACCTGATATTGTATCTGCCCTTCGCCTTCACTGGCAAACCCGGCAGCAAGTATACGCCGGCCGGTCCATCTTTTAAAGCTTGAAGTAATCCAGAAGCATACCCAGGTTTTGATCCGCCACCTTGAAGTCAGCGAAGCTGTCATAAATATGTTTGTGGCCCTCCTCAAGATTCCTTGAGGTGATGCCGTGTTTTATTGAAAGGTAGGCTTCCATATAAGCGGCAAATTTATCACAGAATTCGATGATCTGGCCGTCTATCGGTGACAAGGCATCCTGATTGTACTTTTCGCTTATCTCCTCAGAGTCCACCTTCCTGATATGTCCATCAACCATGATCCTGCTATCGAATTCATTCTCCGTGAAGTATTTTATCTCCCAGCTCCATTTCACTGGCAGCATCGGATAGATAACCTCCTCCATCTGCGCCTCTTCTATTCCTTTTATCAGATCCCCCAGTCCGTCCACTGAGGACTTTACAGGGGATATTATATCCCGCGTCAGCACCTCGGGCAGATCATGGAAAAGGCCGGCAAAAAATGCATTGTACCTTCTGCGATCGCAGGCCTCCATCTCGAGGGTCACCATATATGAAAGTATTGCGACAATAAGCGTATGTCCGGCCACGGAGGTTTCGGGCACCCTTGGCGTCTGCGCCCATCTTTGCTGGAAGCGCAGTTGTCCGATAAGATTGAGGAATTCCTTTATATCATTGTTGAACATAAGCCGCTGCACGCAGTCAATATCCTTGAACTCCGCTATTTGGGCATCTATGCTCCTCTTTGTTTCCTCAAGCCCGTAAAAATTGCTGCTGAGCCTGTATACTATCTGGAATTCCCAGTTTGTCGCAAGATAATGTGCTGCTTTTAAAATCCTCTTCTCGTGGGCGCCATACTCCGGGTCGAAGAGGTACTTTTCCATCCTTTCCTTCAAACCATTCTTAATGCTGAACACACCCTTTTTCTCCATATTGTCCATAACCAGCCTGTTCAGCTCATTGCCTCGCTTTTCCATAAGGCTGTGGAATATGACGGGTTTAATATCAGTCAGGAGGATGCGCCGGAAGAATTCAAAAATCGCGCCTTCGATTAGCAGAGGCCAATCCAGCGGATTCCTTTCCTCTTCCAGCTTTCCGAGGACATAGGCATAAAACATCTTGTGCGCCTGCTTGTCCAGCTCGGTAAAGCCCTTGTGTGGCCTGATGTGGTCGTTCCACCGCTGCATGCTGGCCGCCTCATATATAAATCTCAAAAAGCTCTCTCTAATCAAGCATTTCACATCCTTCCACATAAGTTAATCGACGATCAATTAGCCAATAAGATAATCATAATCGAAAAGGAATGATTTTACAATGCGCTTTGTTTCAATTCAGAGGCCTGTCCCCCTTGTTCTTTCGCTTATTGAAAATGTATAATATAATGGTTTAAAGACTTTCGGGTCATTTAGCCGTATAAATGACTAACTACATAGTACGATACCGGGGTGGATTCATTGACGAAAAACAACAGATATATCGCATCAATAATACTTGGACTTGTTGCTATAGGCTTCCTGCTCTGCTATCCTTTCAGGGACAGCTTTGCCGGCGGCTTACTCACTGCACTTTTCAGCGCCTCCATGATCGGTGGTTTTGCCGATTGGTTCGGTATTACCGCACTTTTCAGAAAGCCTCTCGGGATACCCTTCAAGACCGAGATTATACCTAAAGGCAGGGACAGAATATTCGGTCACCTGTCGGATATGGTTGAAAAAGAATTGCTTTCAAAGGATGCACTTATAAAAAAGCTTGATAGATTCAGCATTTCCAGGAAGCTTATATACTATATGGAAAACCAGGATGGTAAAAAGGAATGTACGCTGCTTGTCAACAGGATAGCATCAGACGTCCTGGGCAGGATTGACCCCTCTCTTGCCGCTTCGTGGCTTGAAAAGATAATCAACGAAAGCTCCGACAGCGTAAAGCTTTCACCCCTCATAAACGATGCCCTTGAATGGGTTTCAAAGACCAGTCCCGATGAAAAGATCATAACGGAGGCTGCCGATAAGGTAACTGATCTGCTTGTTTTCCCTGCAGTCAGGTCACTGGTGGAAAATACAGCCGAAGAGTTCATGTCAAGGATAGGTGAAAATGCAGACCGTGAATCCACAGGAAGAAGGCTTTTCTTCAAATTCGTGCTCACCCTTGCAGATTTTTCAGATGCATCACCTTCCAGAATATCTTCCAGGATAGTCCTGGAAGGGCTTGAGTATGTAAAAAAGCTAAAAGATCCGGAGAGCAGCCAGCGCAAAGGCCTTGAAATGTGGATAGGCAATACGGTGGATGATTTCCGCACAAACATTGAGCTTCAGAATAAAATTGAGAAAAAGAAGGCTGAAACAATTAACCGGGCAGTCACCAGTCCCTATTTCGCAAAAAAGGTTTCAGGCTTCCTCAATGGCAGCGATAAGTATTTAAGGCTTGAGGGTTATATAGAAAGCCTTGTTGACAAAATTACCGCCGACTTTGCAGACAGTCCTTCAAAGCAGGCGGAATTGGATGCATATGTGAAAAACATGTTGTCCCGTCTTATCGATGAAAAACATTCGGAAATTGGAAAACTGGTAAGACATAAACTGGACCAATTCTCCAACGAAATGCTTGTCGATATGATTGAGGACAAGGCGGGGAATGATCTCCAGATCATCAGGATCAACGGCTCGGTGGTGGGAGGCCTTACTGGAATGTTTATCTACCTGCTGACATTTTGGCTTTAAAGGACGGAGGATCCATGCAGAACAGAAACAGAGCAAACTTGATATTGGCAGTTGTCTTCCTGGCTTTTGTCACGGCAACAGTCTTCAAAATAATTTTCAAAGGCAATTATACCCTTGAACTGGTTGCCTTTGTTGCTGAGGCCGCCCTGATCGGTGGTGTGGCCGACTGGTTCGCAGTCACCGCCCTTTTCCGGAAGCCCCTGGGTTTTTCATGGCATACAGAAATCGTACCCCGGAACAGGGAGATGATAATAAACAAGGTTTCAGATATTGTAGGTACTGAACTTCTGAACGTCGATTCAATAAAAGCAGGACTTGCAGGTCTAAACCTTACCGATACCCTTCTTGACTGGCTCAGTGAAAATGTCGATGATCAGGCAATTGAAAAGCAGCTGCAAGGCTTCCTGTCAGAAAAGTCGGATGAAATTGACCATGAAATGGTTGCACATGAAATAAACAACTTCATAAATGAATATCTTAAAAAAGAGGATGTCGCACAGGAAATCATGAATCTCCTCCAGTCCTCTTTTGAAGAAGAAAAACACAAAAACTGGCTGCTTGCACTCCTGCAAAAAGCTGTCGACATCGCCGCCAAAAAATCAACGCAGGACAGGATCCACAGGATATTGAAGGATCAGGAGAAACATAACCGCGAAAGCACCGGAGCCGGTTCATTCTTCGTCAAAATATTGCTGAACGTTTCAAAAAGCAGCAGGTACAATAACCTCGAAAACCTCTCCCGCCTGATTCAGCAACAGCTGGTCAGCACCCTCAAAAAGCTGATGGAGCCCGGTAATGCCGTATTCGAAAAAATTGCCGGTAATGCAGCGGATATGCTTAAGGACGGCAGCAATACCGAACTGCTGGTGCATGCAGTCCAGGTATGGAAGAACGGCATTCTGAATCGTATTGAGCTTTATGACCCGTTGAAACAGCTTGTGTCCTCCGCAATTGAATCGAATGTCTACAGAAATGAAACCGCCCTCTGGATTTCCGGGCATCTGGACAAATACAGGCAGCTGATGAAAGAAGACGAGGAAATGAAGGAGTGGACCGATAACGTCCTTGGAGGTATGCTTGAAAAAATCATTACCAAGGAGCATTACCTTGTCGGAGAAATAGCAAAAGAGACGCTTGAGGCATTTACAAATGAAAGGCTCATTCAATTTATAGAGGATAAAGCAGGAAACGATCTTCAGTGGATACGTATCAATGGCTCCATCGCAGGAGCATCTGCCGGTTTGCTCGTATTCCTGTTCACTACGCATTTATATGGTCCATATGTAGCACCTTTGATACGCTCAATCTTTCACCTTTGATACGCTCAATCTTTCAACTTTGATACTCTCCCTGTTCAACTTAGATATCGGCAGTTATTATTTTAAAGAGGGGTTGATAGTATGCCGGAAATATCCGCATGGATTGTGACCGCAAACATGGGACTTGGACACCAAAGGGCCACCTACCCTTTGAAGGTCATCGCTCAGGATGGAGTCCAGCTCTTTGGAGAAAATGTGGTGTCATCACCTAAAGAACGCAAGCTTTGGGGTTTGTTCCAACGCTCCTATGAATCCCTTTCAAGGATCAGACAACTTCCGGTTGTCGGGCCGTATCTATACAATATACTGGAAAAACTTCAGAACATCTCGCCTTATTACCCTTTGCGTGACCTGTCTACGCCGTCCCTGCAGCTCAAATACCTGTATTCCCTTATAAAAAAGGGCATGGGTACAGGTCTTGGACATATGATGTCGGCAAATAGCCTTCCTGTAATAACTTCATTTTATGCCGCAGCGATAGCCGCTGAGGAGCATACCAACCTGCCCGTCTTCTGCATCATTTGTGATGCCGATATCAACAGGGTCTGGGTTGCGGAAAACCCAAAAGAAAGCAGGATCGTATATTTTGCACCCTGTGGCCATGCAATGAGGCGTTTGATGCAATACGGCGTGCCCGAGGAAAGGATATTCCTGACTGGGTTCCCCCTTCCGCAGGAGAACATAGGCGGCCCTGATATGCCAATACTAAAATCAGATCTTGCAAAGAGGCTGTTGAGGCTGGACCCTTCAAACAGGTTCAGGATTATCCATGGAGTGGAAGCCGGTCACTATTTAGGTGAGTTCTGGCAGCCGGATGAAGCCGAAACAGGCTTTACCTTAACCTATGCTGTAGGTGGCGCGGGTGCGCAGGCGGAAATTGCCGCAGGAGTCGTTAAAAGCCTTGCATCAAAGATAAGGGACGGCAGCATAAGGCTGAACCTTGTAGCTGCTCATCGCGACGAGGTCAATGAGTATTTTCTCTCTCTTTTATTGGAATATGGCCTGACAGATTCGGAAAACGTAAAAATAATATTCAATAAGGATAAAGACCAATATTTCGCCGCTTTCAGCCAGGCAATGAGGACAACGGATGTACTATGGACAAAGCCCTCCGAGCTCAGCTTTTATTGCGGCCTTGGAATACCGATAATCATTTCGCCCCCCATCGGACCACATGAGGTGTTCAATCAAAGATGGATTCGTGACCTTGGAGCAGGATATCACCAGCAAGCACCTGAATACTGTGGGGAGTGGCTGATGGACTACCTCAATGACGGATGTCTTGCACAGGCTGCCTGGGATGGATTTCTATACGCCCGAAAGATGGGGACATACAAAATCATGGAAATTTTGTCTACGGGAAATATGGAAAGAGTTTTTTCACCTGTCAGGCGCTGACAGTTCGGTAATCTGTACTCTCATGGTAGAATATGATAAAATACCCTTGAGTTTTTCTGAAGCCTTATAAGTATTTCAATACTACCACCTGGCAATATGTGCATTAACAAGTGCATTTAATAAGGCTTCTCATATACCCAGCCAGGAATATCAAATAAAGGAGTGTTTCTAGCAGATGGATATTTTTGAAAAGTGTTTCAACTACACAGATGCAAAGGAAGCAATCGCTGCAGGCATTTACCCGTATTTTCATGCATTGGAGACCGGTCAGGATACCGAAGTAGTAATTGAAGGAAGAAAGACAGTAATGATCGGCTCCAATAACTATCTGGGGCTTACATCCCATCCGAGGGTCAAAAGCGCGGCAATCAAAGCAGTAGAAGAATTCGGTTCCGGATGCTCCGGTTCACGGTTCCTCAACGGCACCCTCACCCTCCATCTCGAACTTGAAAAAAAGATAGCTGCATTCCTCCATAAGGAAGCCGCTTTGACGTTCAGTACAGGATATCAGACCAATTTAGGAATAATTTCTGCAATTGCCAGCAGGAATGATTACATAATATGCGACTGCGAAAATCATGCCAGCATTGTTGACGCTAGCAGGCTCAGCTTCGCAAAAACTCTTAAATTCGATCATAATGACATGGCCGACCTCGAAAGGATTTTAAGCAAGATTGGCGACGAGCATGGCAAACTGGTGGTAGTCGATGGGGTATTCAGCATGGAAGGTGATATATGCGACCTTCCGGGCATAGTCAAGGTTTGCCGCAAATACGGCGCCAGGGTCATGGTCGATGACGCCCATGGTTTCGGGGTCCTTGGCAGATGCGGACGCGGTACCGCGGAATATTTTGATATGGAAGACGAAGTCGACATCATAATGCTGACCTTCAGCAAATCCCTTGCCAGCCTTGGTGGCGCGATGGTCGCAAAACAGGATGTCATAGAGTTTGTCAAGCACAACTCCAGACCGTTCATATTCAGCGCTTCCATCCCACCGGCAAATATTGCAGCAGCTATTGAGTCATTGGCAATAATCGAAGAGGAGCCCCAGAGGATCAGAGATCTTCTGAATGTCTCGGCATACCTTCGGGAGGGCCTCAAAAAGCTTGGGATACCCCTTTATGAAGCCAATAATGCAATAACACCCATAATCCCAATAATGACTTACACAAACGATAAAACCCTTATCGTCACAAAGATGCTCAGAGAAGAAGGCGTGTATGTCAACCCGGTTATTTCACCGGCAGTCAAGCCAGGTCTCTGCCGCATCAGGACAAACCTGACGGCTACCCATACAAAAGCACAGATGGATTATGTGCTTGAGGCTTTCAAAAAGGTATTCAGTCAGCCGGAAAATCAGTCAATGTAAGGAGTCATATGAATAATTTAAATAAGGTCGTACTGATTGCAGGAGCTTCATCAGGTATAGGCCTGTCTGTTGCAAAACAGCTTTCTTCGAAGGGATACATAGTCTATGCAGGTGCCCGCTCCTACAACGACCTGGTTGAGGAGGGGCCCCTGATCAGACTCCATCTTGATGTAACCGACCAGTCCTCAGTGGATGAAGCCGTTTCATTGATTACAGAACGCGAAGGCAGACTGGATGTGCTTATCAACTGCGCAGTTTATCTTATCCGTGGTTCAGTGGAGGATTCAAGCATTGAGGAGTTCCAGGGGGTCATTGATACTGCATTGATCGGCACCCTGAGGATGTGCAAGGCAGTGCTCCAAGTTATGCGCTTACAAAATAGCGGTACAATAATCAATTTCAGTTCAATGAACGGACTGATGGCCATCCCTTTCGTCAGCTCATATACGGCGGCCAAATTCGCCATTGAAGGCCTGTCAGAGACATTGAGCATGGAAGTTAAGGATTTTGGTATAAGGGTGGTGCTGATAGAGCCCGGTGACCATCGCAATGGTTCAGGCGCAACAAGGATAACTGCTAAAAATGCCGGACTGGATGCGTCTGTTTATCGCAAACGATTTGTTCAGGCTGTGGGAAGGGTCATCAAGGATGAGGCTGAAGGAAGTGATCCCGACAGTCTGGCTGCCATGATTGTAAAGATAATAGAAAACCCACGGCCAAAGCTGAGATACAAAAGGATAGCCTCCTTTGAGCATGCAGCTGTCTGGCTGAGGGCATTGTTACCCGGAAGGGCGTTTGAGAAATTCATTTCAGAATACTATTATGAGGATACCATATTGAAAATCCCGAGACGAATCATTGACAACCCTCTCGAGATTTTCAAAAGAAAATCGAACGAATCACGTAATATACCAGAGGAATGAAAATGGCAGGAAGAAGGTTCCCAACCTTCATCTTTTTGATCTCCAGAATGTTCATGCCGATACAGAATATCAGTACGCTCCCCACAAGGGACATCTGTGTTATGACATCGGCTGTAAGCCAGGGTTTTATCCAAACGGCCAGGAGGGTTATCCCTCCCTGGTAGATCAAAATCGGTATTGCCGAGAATGCCACACCTATACCGAAAGTTGAAGCCAGTACAATGGACATGATTCCATCAAGGATGGATTTTGCGAAAAGTGTGCCGGTGTTACCAGTCAATCCGTCTTCCAGGGAACCTACGATTGCCATTGCACCCACGCAGAAAATAAGGCTGGCCATAACAAATCCATCAGAAAACCCGCCTCCGTTTTTGGCAAATTTACTTTGGAACCATTTCCCTACCCGGTCCAGCTTGTCTTCTATATTTGCAATTTCACCTATGATGCCTCCAATGATAAGGCTTAGGATCATTGTCATTATGTAAAGTCTATCGAGTCTTTCCCCTTCAACGACCTTGTACATGCCCTGCAATACGCCGGATATACCTATCATCATTACTGACAGGCCTATTGCCTGAGTAACTGTTTCCTTGTATCTCTGAGGAATCCCTTTTCTTACAAAGGTCCCTGCCACTCCGCCAATTATAATAACCCCTACATTCACTATTGTTCCAAGACCAATCATCTGCCCCATTGTCCCCCTTTATGACCCATGCGCATCACTAATCCTTAAATCGCCTGTATTCTCAGTACACAATACTGTTAATTTTAACATCTGGTCCGCTATTGTCAAGTTTGGTGTAACCAACAGAAGTTTGGCGTAAACCCTTCTGCCCCATCAATATATTTGATATAATGTAATAAATTTGGTTTGCGAAGGTGTCATGAATATGCTTGAATACGGATCCATTTTGAAAACCTTATTGTCCGGTCTGCTTATAACTCTTGCGATTTCAATTATATCAATTATTATTGGAGTTGGGTTATCTGTTCTAATAAACCGTGGACTTGGGTTAAAAAATAGAATTGCCAGAGGGATTATTGTTTTGGTAATGCAAATCATCAAAGGCATACCAATCCTGATTCAGCTATTTATAGTCTATTATGTGTTGCCATTCGCGCTTCAAATACTGACATTAAATCAATTTACCACCGCAATAGTCGTACTGTCAATAAATGCGGCAGTAAATCTGTCAGATAATGCTGAAATGTATTCTGAAATACTTAAATATAAGGTTTCAGAGTTTAAATTCAAGAGAATCAATATGCTGCTGGCGTTGAAAGAATTCGGAGAAACCATTAAAAACTCCTTACTTGTATCGTTCCTGGGACTTATTGAATTATTCAAGGCTGCGATGAAAATTAACATGGAAAGCTTAGCCCCCTTTTACGGTATTCTATTAGCAGCCATTATTTATCTGATTCTTTATTTAATAATATATTTAGTTTACAGAAAGCTAAAAAGTAAATATTCTCCCTTTGTTACCGAGAAAGTTGTTAATCTAGAGAATGAGTCGTTATCATGAAGATGTTAAAAGGTTCTGTTTCGAGAATGTTATCAGGAATCGGCATTATATTTATTATAAGTCCATTATTTTTATATTGGTTTATTCATGGTAGTTATGAAAGATATATATGGATTATTAACGGGCCTTATCCGTTTAGTCATTTTGGTGGAGGACCATTTCAACTGTTTTTATATGTGGGGTTCTTCTTATCAGGAATATGTTTTTTAACTGCTTCCATATTGGCAAAAAGGAGATATAAAAAGCATAACATTAGGAAAATTTCGAGAATTTAAAATGGGGGTACGTCATGGCAAAGTATGAAAAGACGATAACAGGTCATTTCGAGACAATAGTTAATCACTTGCAGCAAGATATTGGGGAAAGTGCGCTAACTATGAATTTGGTTGATGAAAGTAATTACAGTTGTGGAGATACGAACATAGCAGTCCGAGTATATGATAAGTATTTTATGAGGAACGGAAACAGAGCAAGTTTGAGTCTGACCGTAGTTGGCCATGAAAATGCAATTTATATTTCAGCGATCAGCGCCGGCGGTGGGCAAGGTATTCTTTTTAATTTCAGTCTTGGTGCTGAAGATGACATGGTAGCAGTGGTACAAGAGAGTGTAGCACGTATGAAGTAGAAATGTTGCAGAGAAATTTGAAGTATGCACATAAAAAGATACTGGAGTAAATTTGGAAAAATCCTTAACATTCTGATTGGGGGCTCGGATAAATGAAATACGAATGGAAAAAACAAGAAAAAGAACTCTATATGCCTAAAGCAAATCCTTCGTTGATAGAGATACCAAAACTGAAGTTTTTTATGATTAGGGGAAAAGGTAATCCTAATGATGAAGAGTTTTCTGAAAAGATAGGCGTTCTTTACTCATTGTCTTATGCAGTGCGAATGATGCCAAAAAATGGTTATGTACCAGAAGGTTATTTTGAGTATACGGTATATCCATTAGAAGGCATATGGGATATAACCGAGGAAGGTAAAAACGCTGACATCCTTAACAAGGACGAATTATTATATACTATAATGATCCGACAGCCTGATTTCGTTGATAATGATGTGGCAAATAGAGCAATTCAAATGACAAGAAGGAAAAAACCGCACCCATTATTGGACGAGGTTGAATTTGGCGAAATTGAAGACGGACTATGTGTGCAGATGTTACACATCGGATCGTATGATGATGAACCTGGCTCATTTAAAAAGATGACAGAATATATCGAAAACAATGGACTCCAAAGAAAAAATCTTACTCACAGAGAAATCTATTTAAATGATTTCCGCAAAGTGGAAAAAGAGAAATTGAATACGGTTTTACGCTGTTTCGTTATTCGACCGTCGCCTTAATTTACGGTCTATATTGTTCCTCAATGCTTTTTACAACTCCGTTGTTAATGACAATCCAATATAGCGAGACTTCTGGAAACTCTTTAAGACTGGTTAAAAACTCATTCAAACTTATTGTTTTAAGTTGACAATTATCCCAATTAATAATTGCATATTTAGTTTTATCGTTGATGTTATAACTAATTTTATCCGAGTTTGGATTATATACATAGAATCCGTTAGGCATATCATTTTCAGGATCAACTCCGAGTTTTTTAAGTCTTTCTGCGTCTTTTTCTGTAAGCCATTCGACTTCGTCATAATAGAAACTGTTACTATTGCTGTTAAATTCTGATATGTGACCCAGTCTTTTTACAGTTCCTTTTTGCAAATCTTGATACTTCTGCAAATTTGATTTATCACCGTAACATGAATTAAGCATAAGCATCAGAAGCGATGTAAAAACAATAATTAATCTCATTTTCACTGTGTTATCCTCCGCTCGTTAACATTATGGGTTTTATACGATTTACTATTTAATTGAACCATTGAAAAAACGTTCAATCCTTTTTTAACTTTTTTATTATAAACTTTATTAATAGCAATACTATCGCTATTAATAAGAGAATATTATAAGTTTTTCTTCAATTCTGCACCCATCTATAATGTCCCACAATTTCATGTCTTGTCAAAGCATCTTCTTCAAGAATTGGCTGTCCGCCATGATGAATAATATATGCTTTCCCTAGATTATTTCTTTTATCGGACACAATTGCTATATGGTTTGAATACACTACAATATCTCCAGGCTGCCATTCTTCTATTCTATTTGCATCTAAGGTTAAAGACTGTGCTTTTCTATCAAAGAATATTTTTAGATTTTTCACGCGTCGAAAATCAATATGTTTATCTTGTTTAGTAATGGTTGTATAACATTCAAGATTCTTTGATATATCTTCATCAACTAAGTCTTTTAGGGAATATCCTGCATTTTTTAATCCTTTCCAGACAACATCTGTACAAACACCTATGCCTTCTGGTGGATATCCCCCTTCATAATACTCACTTTTATATTTGGGTTTTATTTCTACGAATGCTCTGGCTCCAAATACTATGTCCATATAATCATCAATTCCATTATGGTTGGCATCAATTTCGCTTTTTATTGTTATAATCCCAAAGTCCTCAGCCGTATAGATTCTCTTTGGTATCAAGTTCCAATAATTAATCTCAAATAAGCCAATACAAATAATTGCCGATATAAGAATAATACAAACAATTAAGAATAATTTTTTACCATTTTCTTTTGCCTCCATACCTTCATATGCCTCCTGCCATATAAAAATTATAATTCACAAGAGAAATAGACGAAGGAATGAAAATATAGTTCGCCGCATTAAACACTATTGCACCAAATATAAAGATAACGAAGGAACTCAACAATAAATTTGGGATTTATTCAAACTGTAAACAACCTCCAAAATGCAGAGTCCATCTCCAGTACATTGAGTTTCTTGCTATAGTTCCACGCCATCGGCTTCACTGACAGATTTTTCAGCTGGCAACAATGCCCGGAGGAGCGAATGCATCTCGTTGAACTTCTTTGCTCGGATTTGTATCCGTTTATCAAGACGAGACGCGAGATTGAAAGCAAAATCCATGCAAGCGTCCTTATCGTACAATTGAATGGTGCTCAAACGCATTACTTCAACTCCCTGCCTGTCGAGAATCGCAGATCGCATCACATCTTTACCTTGCTCCGATGGACTGTTGTGAAAAGCAAAGCTTTCATATTCGACGGCCAACTTTGCCGGTTTATAATACAAATCCACAAAGCAGCGCTTCTGGCCAAGACGTTTGCCGGCTTCTTCCCTGAGCCTGATCTCATGGTTGAAAACGGCACCATCTAGCCCGTAGCCTCCCAGGGCATGCGGCAGAGTCAGAATCATATAGGCCATCGATTCCATGTCGGACGCAGAACCGTCTTCTATGTATTTTACCGCCCGTGAGGCTTTGAGATGTCCACGGTGACCCGGGGTTTTCGCGAGAAAAGTCCTGAGTTTTTGCTTTGTCGTGATTGCCCCGGAAGGGTTGCCCGGCGGATACGAACAAAGCTGCAAGCCAAGCAATATAAGCCGGTGGATATTCAATTTACACGCAAGTTCGAGAAACATCAATTCCGGCGACGCAACCATTTTGCCGTTTCTTGAAACCACTGCACCGGCAGGCAGAGCAAGTTCGCACAAGTGGATTATTCGTCCTTTTTTTTGAGATCTCGCTCTGCGTTCGGAAACTGTAAAATGGACCGGTTCTGTTTCCGCGATTTCACAACCGAGCACGGCTTCAATATATGGGATATTCCAAAAGGCAGCAACTGAAAAATAACTCAAATACTCATTCATATAGGAATTATACAGGTGTGCATTTGGGACTGTCAAGTACGGTGGGGGCAGTGTCTACAGTGAGGTGTGCATTTTTTCAAGTAGTGTGCAAGTTTTCTTGGGTTAGAACCAATGTTTTAACTAAATTTGTGCAAATTTTTAATTAATACAAAGATATTCGGGATATAGTCGCTACAATTCACGCATTACTTAAAATTTTGCACACTTAGATGCAAAATTCCGATAAAGAGTGATCGGCAAATTGGGATTTAATTCTCTGGCTGCATCTTATCCTGTAAGGTCCTGTATTCATTCTTATCCTGTAAGGTGCTGTATTCATTCCGAAGGTTGTTCTGTTCAACAAATCACTGTTTATATTTGATAAGATAATAATCATTAGTTCACATTATCAAACGAACACATACTAACATTACACACCAATCATTATGGAAACTCATAAGTCAAGATACTGAGTATAATAGACAATACATTCACTTACCTCAACAATTTAATAATGACTGAATTAAGAAACAGTAGAAAATGATAGGTATACATAAATTAAAAATGGCTGGGATGCCTTGAAAATCAGCACCCAGCCATTAACATATATATTATCCTTGAGTTTACACATAATGCAGGACACTATCAGCTTATAACCCAAAACGGAGAAAAACAAATTCTCCGAATCTACACTCTGAAATATCAGGCGTTATAATTGCAATAGCCACCATCTACCAGTTCTTTAACCGTTATGTTTTCGTTTTCAGATTGAGCGATCATATACACCGCTCCGCATTCACAACAGTTCAATACAAGTTCCCATTTACCAACATGCTGCCATTTTAATACAAAATTATCAGATTGACCGCATCTACATTTAATACTTTCCTTTGCCATAAAATCACACTCCATCATAATATATTTTTTACCATATATACAATTTACACCAGCTCTTATGCATCACATCCCATGCTGCAGCCGCTTAAGTCTGTGTCATTGACACCAATCATCACTGAAGATGACTTAATTATTGCATATGCAACAGTCCCAACTCTGAGATCCAACTCTTTCAACGAATCCATTGTAATAGTCGAAGTAATTTTATTCCCACCTCCTATATCAATGACTACTTTGGCTGCAACAACACCTTCTTTTATCTCAATAACTCTTCCCATTATCTGATTCCTTGCACTTAATTTCATTTTCATCCTCCCTGTCGATATAAAATATCTTAAGTATTATAGTATTTACCATTTATTTCAGGTAATTAACATTCATTTGATAAAAATCCCGCCGTAGTAGACGCTGTTCCTCGCTGGGCGCACTGTAAAAGGCAGGCAGAGTCATAATACTCTGCCTGCCCGTGAAGTGCAAAAATGTGTAATTTGTAAACCGCTCAATACCTTATCTGATGTATTTCAGTGCTTTGTAAAGTGAATCTGCCGCCTCACCGAAAGTAACCACTGTTGTGCCGTCATATGTGCTTCCATCCTTCACAGGCAATAAACCCAGTGCCTTGGCGATTGCAACATATCCGGTATTTGCGGAATCTGATGTTGTCATGCCGTCAAGCTTGAATATTTCTGGGTACCTGGCAAGCTCTGAATATCCGTCCATATTGACAAGCATCTTAACAAATTCATCTTTTGTAATCTTATGCCCACCATCGAATACTTTACCGTCACCTTCAATGATCTTTTGCCTTACAGCGTTCTCAACATATATGAAGTATGCATTGTCGCTTGGAACATCTGTAAATGTAGCAACAGCAGGTGTTGCATAGTCATAGTAGTAATATATCTGTCCTGCAGCAAGGCTCAGCATCTTGACAGCCTCAGCCTTGGTAAGACCGGTATCAGCAGCCGTCGAAGGTTCCCTGATTATTCCCTGTGCTGCCAAAAGCTCGATGCTCCTCTTGGCCCAGCTTTCGGGAATAGTTTGGTTTCCTGTGCCTGTGCCGTTTACAGAAACAATCGCTTTTCCATTATAGTCTATAAGTTCACCGGTTACTGCATTCACAAACATACCCCCGGCATATGCATAACCCTTTCTTGCGAAGTTGTAGACAAGTCTGGCAACAGGATCTACTTTTTCCATATAAGTCAGGGTATCATATGTCCTCTTCTGGAAATAAGACAGCCTGGCTTCGATTCCTGCAACATACTTGTCGGTTGCAGTGTCTTTTGCAACAAGAGCATCAGGGCTTGGAAAATCAAAGTCACTCCAGTTGAAGTACAGATTGGTTACCGCTCCGGTCTCCCTGTCAACACCTATGCCTATATTGTTGTTGTTGAATACTATCCCGTTGACAACCCTGGTATAGCTGTAATAATATTCTCGTTGCGTCTTTTTTACTTCTTCGCTGGTAACAGGTTCCTTCACATTCTGGTCCATAAAGAAGCCGTAATAATCCGGCAATACCTGTTTAACAGTTTCAAGGGCTTTTGCCTTTCCGTCTATCCATTTGGTGTTGTCCTTGACAGTATAGGAACTTCCTGACATTGACATTTCTTTTTCATAGCTATAGGAATATTTGCTCAGACTCAGGTTGGTTATGCTCCCCGTAGTCTTGCTTATGGAGATATAAAAGCTGTAGTTGGATTCTGCTGAATTCTTATACCAGTTGTAGGACCACATGTCATTCTGCTCATAATAGTTCTTCATATTCTGCTGTGTGTTGTCCGTTTCAAAAGAAACTCCGAGGATACCTTCAGCAAGCTTTTTGTATTTTTCAGCTAAGGCAGCCGCCTCTTCATGTGTCTTTACTCCTGCAGGAAGGACTGCTCCTGCTTTCATAGGCACCGGGTTATTATAGAGCTGTGAAAGTGCATTGTTTTCAAGAACTGTTTCGGTTCCGTCGTATGCAATGCCGGTGCCGGAAGTAGAATCCATATTGTCAATATAGTTGGATGGAACATAAGCGAGCATGACTTTGGGCTTGGATGTTCCATAGGTATAGTCCCCATATATGGTCATATACTGCAGGCTCATTCCAAGAACGGATTTGTATTTCTCCATTGCCTGTTCAGCTGTCATTATTCCTTTTGTTGACGGTAGCTTTTCCATGTCCAATGACGAGGGATTACGGTTAAAGCTTGTAACCACTCCCGTTGTTCCGTCCACATTTACGCTTATTGTATCACCTGGCACCAATATGCCGTTGATCTTCCGGATGTAGTTGTAATAATAGCCAACCATTTCCTTGACTCCACCGGTCTTGTATGTATTGGCATATGGGTCTTCAGGCTGCAGTTCAAATTGAGATGGATCAATTCCTATCTTTTCCTTAAGGAATGCTTCTGCAAATTTAGCTGCCTCAGCCCGTGTATAGGCTGCTATGTAATTCTGCCTGCCATTGTTGTAATACCAGACGTTAAAGCCCATGACCTCTCCGGTATCTGCATTTACAACGACATTCGCATTACCGCCGGGTGACTGCTTGTAGTTAAAATCTATACTCCATGCAGGTTTTCCGAAAGAACCATAGGTTTGAAAGAAATTTGTGCTGCCGGTGTTGTAGTTTGAAGAATTCTCCAGGAATTTCAAAGCAATTTCAGTTGCTTCTGCACTTTTAATCTTTACCGATTCTTCAGTGACCTGTTGCCCTGTTGTAGTCCCAGGCAATATTTCACCGGCTGCCTTCATCAGATTGATCTTTTCTGCACTCAGTTCCTCTGCATTTACAACTGAGCCCATGAGCAATGTAATGGAAAAAACCATTACCATCGCCATTGATGTGAACCTTTTCGTTTTCATAATAAACCCTCCACTCATAAATGAATGTGCCACTCCATTAAACACATTCTTAACACATACATTATGACGGAGGAATATTTTATATGTTCCGTAATTCTTGTGCAATTTCTATAAGCTTTAACCTTTTATTAAGATTTGGATCTTCGATCACAATAGACAAAAGCTGGTCAAGTATCTCCTTTAAGCGCCGTCCTTCTTCAAAGCCCTGTTCTATGAGGTCATGGCCGTCAATTTCAAGTTCACCAAGGCTTGTGCAGCATTTGCCCTTGATGGTCTCCTCATAAAGGAATCCAAGCCTTTTGACATAATCAAGTCCCTTTTCTCTGAATTGAGGACTCTGTGCCATTTTATCTGCGATCTTGACCTTCAGGAGGTCCGGGAAATCATCTCTGCCGATGATTGAAACAGCCTTCCTCATATCTACGCATGTAGGCTTGATGAAGGTGTCATGATATTTTATAAGCTTGATGATCCTTCTGATGCTTTTATTGTCGAACTTCAGCCTGTCCATTATTGCAGTTGCCAGTTCAATGCTGGATACTGTGTGTCCGTGAAAATGGTCAATGCCTTTTTCATCAGTGGTCCAGGTCCGTGGCTTGCCGATATCATGCATCAGCATGGTCCATCTGAGGCACGGGTCGTTTTTGATTGAGGCTGCTGCTACCAATGAGTGTTCTCCGACATTAAATACATGGTAAGGGTTGTTTTGAGGTGTTTTGAAACAGTTCTCAACCTCAGGCAGGATGTGGTGCAAAATACCTGTATCCATAAGCAGCGACAGTCTTTCAGGCCGGTCGGAGACCAGTATGCCCGTAAGCTCTTCTCTGATGCGTTCACAGCTTATTTTTTCAATAAGGCTGCTATTATCAGTCATCCCTTTAAGGACATCATCCTGGAGCGTAAAGCCGAAGCGTGCAGAAAAACGCACAGCCCTGAGCATCCGCAGTGCGTCTTCGCGGAACCTTGCCCCGGCTGCACCAACTGTCCTGATGATTCCGAGGCTGATATCCCTCATACCACCAAAAGGATCCCTGATGCCCATGTCCGGATGCCATGCCATTGCATTCATTGTGAAATCCCTGCGTGAAAGGTCCTCTTCCAGTGAGCTTGAAAAAATAACTTCAGATGGGTGGCGGAAATCCTCATAAGCCCCATCCAATCTGAAGGTCGTAACTTCAAAGCCTTCGCCGTCGATGATTACCGTTACTGTGCCATGCTTTATGCCCGTATCCACAGTCTTTTCAAACAAGCCCTTAACCTGCAGGGGAACCGCTGAGGTGGCCACATCCCAATCTCCAGGCAACAATCCCAGAACCGAATCCCTTACACAGCCTCCCACAGCATATGCATCAAATCCTGCTGCATTAAGTGTCCTGATTATATCTTTAACTACCGTTGGAAGGTTGATTCTTAATTCCATCCGGTTTCTCCTTTTCTGACGGGTTTTTGATATATTTATTCTATCAAAAATTGCGTATCTTATATACTCAACTTTCCATTCTGTTTTTCTGTTGGACAATTCTCTTCAGACATTCCCCGTTCAGACATTCCCCGCTCTATGTATTTAACTGCATTATATGGTATAATTAACATGCATGTAAAAATACAATACAATGTTGAAAGACAATAATTAATAATATCCGTATTAAACTATAACAGGCTGATTAATCGAAAAGGACGGTACGTAAATATAATGTGGTACAAACACAAATTTTTCAAATATATGCTCGGATTGCTCCTGATACTTGTCAATATATACTTGTTTGGAAAGATAGACTATTTCCTGATACCCTTCAGGAATATCATCGCTGCAATATTTCTGCCCATACTGATTTCCGTGCTGCTTTACTATCTGCTGCGTCCTTTGCACAGGCTTCTGGTGAAAATCAGGATACCCGCGTCGCTATCCATATTGATAATTTTCATTTTGCTTCTCGTGCTGATGGCTGTAATCAGCGGCAGTACCGGAGTCATGGTAGCGACCCAGGTTAAAGAGCTGGTAACAGACCTGCCTGAATTTATTGATCTTGCAAGCCAGAAAACAATTGAATTCTTTAATAGCGGAAAACTCGATTTCATATCTGACTATGTTCCTATAGAGCAAATAAACCAGCAGATCTCCACGACACTGGAGAAAGTGGTCCCCTTCCTTACCCAGAGCGTTATAGGCAGTGTATCTGCCGTTGCAAACATAGCCACAGTCCTTATAATAGTGCCCTTCATACTTTTCTATTTACTTAAGGATGACCGGCTTTTCTACAAAAACCTGCAGAACCTCATCCCGGAAAAGCACAGGGATGCATCTATAGAAATCATTGAAGATGTGGACAAGACATTATCAGTCTATATAATCGGCCAGGCCATCGTTGCACTTACCATAGGGACCCTGCTGTATATCGCATACCTTATCCTTGGCCTCGATTATGCCCTTATACTGGCACTGTTCGCTATGATAACGGCATTCATCCCTATCCTGGGAGCCTTCATTGGAGCAATACCAGCAGTCCTTATTGGATTGACCGTAAATCCCCTGATGGCTTTGAAGGTGATAATTGTCATTGTAATTGCACAGCAGCTGGAAGGCAATCTTATTTCCCCTCAGATAATGGGAAAGAGGATGAATATTCATCCCCTCACATTTATTATTGTTCTGTTGGCTGCAGCCTCAGTGGCAGGTTTTATAGGCATGCTGATAGCTGTTCCCGTATATGCGGTGCTCAAGGTACTTATAAAGAACTTCCGCAAGCTTTACCAGCTCAGGAAACAATCCTGTCCATGACTTCTTTAAGAATCTCTCCTGCACTTCCGTTTATGACCAGATCCGCCTTCCCGTCAAAGGGAGTCGGATCTCTGTTTATCAGTATGAGCTTTTCTCCTCCGTAGTAATTGAGAAGTCCGGCTGCAGGGTATACAACAAGGCTGGAGCCGATCACAATCAGGACATCTGCCTTTGTTATAGCCGAAACCGACTTGCCAAGTATCCCCTCATCCAGCGTCTCCTCGTACATTACCACGTCCGGCCTGATGATACCATTGCATGAACCGCACCGCGGTACTTCTCCTTCAATTGCGACCAGCTCTTCGAGGCTGTACTTCCTGCCGCAGTCCATACAGTAGTTCCTGCTGACACTGCCATGGAGCTCCAGGACGCTTTCCGAACCCGCAGCCTGGTGAAGGCCATCAATGTTCTGAGTCACGACCGCCTTCAGCCTCCCGTCCTTTTCCAGCTTTGCCAGTGCCTTATGGCAGTTGTTCGGCATTGCCCTGAGGAACAGCATGTTTTTCTTATAGTAATCATAAAAGACAGCGGGGTGCTTAAGAAAAAAGCTGTAGCTGAGAAGTACTTCAGGCTGATAGCCATATGTCTTTTCTATGCTATTGAAGCTTCCCTTATTTGATCGGAAATCGGGGATATCGCTTTCAGTAGAGGCACCTGCGCCTGTAAAAGCGACTATGTTCCTGGAGTTGCCCATAAGTCCGGCAACTCTGTCAATAAGACCTTCTACTTTGCTGTTCCGCTCCATGTCATCACCCTGTTTGGGAACATTCCTCGCCAGAGGTGTGTCCCCTTTCCCGTAAACTTAAATACCGCTGGCAAGATATGCGTTTATGAATTTATCGATTTCTCCGTCCATAACAGCTCCTACATCGCCCATTTCAGCGTTTGTGCGGTGGTCCTTCACAAGTGTGTACGGGCAGAATACATATGATCTTATCTGGCTTCCCCATGCAATATCCATCTGAACGCCCTTGATGTCCTCGATCTTTTCCTTCTGTTCCCGTTCCTTAATGGCCATAAGCTTTGCCTTCAGCATCTTCATGGCATTGTCCTTGTTCTGGAACTGCGACCTCTCAGTCTGACAGGATACTACAACACCTGTCGGTATATGTGTCAACCTTACGGCCGAAGAGGTTTTGTTTATATGCTGACCGCCTGCTCCACTTGCCCTGAAGACATCCATTTTCAGATCATCCGGGCTGATTTCTATCTTGATTTCGTCATCAAGCTCCGGCATGACATCTGCAGATGCAAATGAGGTATGCCTTCTGCCGGATGAATCGAATGGTGATATCCTGACAAGACGGTGGACTCCCTTTTCGGAGCGCATATAACCATAAGCGTTTTCACCGATTATATTTATTGTTACGCTTTTGACTCCCGCTTCATCACCATCCAGCATATCCATTATATTGACAGTGAATTCATGCTTTTCCGCCCAACGAGTATACATGCGCAGAAGCATCTCGACCCAGTCCTGGGCTTCTGTCCCCCCTGCGCCGGCATGGAGGGTAAGGAAAGCATTGTTTTTGTCGTATGGTTTGGTAAGAAGGGTTTCCAGCCTCAGTTTCTCAACTTGAGCACTCAGCTTTGCAAGACCTTCTCCAATCTCATTTATAACACTGGCATCCTGCTCTTCCAACCCAAGGTCATTCAGTGTCCTCAGATCATCACAATCTGCCTTCATTTTCAGGAATTTTTCAACTTTCGTCTTCAGATTCTTGGTTTTTTGCAAAATCTTCTGCGAAACCTCCATGTTGTCCCAAAATCCAGGTTCTGCAGCCTTTTGTTCCAGTTCTTCTATTTCGACGTTCATCCTGGCGACGTCAAAGTGAAGCCCCCATTTCGTCTATTGCTTTTTGTAGAATGTCAATTTCCAGTTTGTATTCATCAAATTCCAGCAACTTTCTCAACTCCCACTTTGTATAAATTATTTTTCTTTACTTCTCTTTTTTTCGGTCAAATCGTATGTGAATATTATTGCTTCTGCCATTGCTTTCATGGACATCCTGCTGTCCATGCTCTTGTTTCTCATTCTTTCATATGCTTCATTTTCCGTCATGCCTTCACGTTCCATGAGGATGCGCTTGGCACGGTCTACCAGCTTGCGGCTTTCAAAGTTTTCTGTCATGTCCCTGAGCTTTTTGTCCAGAACCGCAACCCTTTTAAAGTTCAAATTTGCCATCTCCACTGTCAGCAAAAGGATGTCCCTGCCTGCTATCCTGGAGCAGAAGGTGATGGCACGTGATTTTTCGACCAGGGCTGAAACCGAGCTGACACTGGAATCGCCCAATATAATGCATGCGCACAGCATTTCATCATCAATGGTTTCAAGGGTGTTTATGAGCTCTGCTGTGAACAACCCCATATCAACAACTATGAAATCAGGATTAAAGCTCCTGACGAGCCTCAAAAGCGTCACACCGTCATTGCAGTTTGCCAGATAGGTGTAACCACTCGGATTCAGCATGTTGCGAATTGATATTTGCAGCGGGTTTTCTGCAGCTGCTACAATATATTTTTCTCCTGACATATATCAACCGCCTTCCGAATTTGTCTTATGCATGTTGCCTTTCAGCCAACTATCAAATTGAACTACACAATAAATACTCATATAAAATATAACAGAAAAGCCAGTCGAATGAAAGCACAAATGGAAGAACTATTCTTGATTTAGTGTTCCAGTTCATATATAATATTATTTGGTAATCGACGCTGTTGTCCATTATCGGTTTAATAGATAATATTATCAGTACCATGAGTGTATTGATTGTTTGGGTGGTGCAACCCTGTAGGCATTTATTAATAATGCTTACGGGGTTTTTTTGTGTCTTTTTTCAAAAAGATACTTTTCGTAAGTTGGATTGAATTACACAAAATTAATACTTATAAGAGGTGTGGAATGGACATTCAAAATGTTGGCTTCGGCCTGAATACAGTATGGGTACTGGTGGCAGCTGCTCTGGTGTTTTTTATGGAAGCTGGCTTTGCAATGCTGGAAGCAGGCTTTGTAAGAGCGAAAAACTCACTTAATATCATTATGAAGGTTTTTATCGATTGCTGCTCCGGTCTGTTGGGTTATTGGGCTGTTGGATTCGGAATAATGTATGGCGTAAGCAAGTTTGGTATATTCGGGTCTACAGGTTTTTTTCTGATGGGATCAATGGAGAATCTTCCCATGCTTTCACAATTTGGTTTGCCCGTTGAGGTTTACTGGATGTTTCAGGCGGCGTTTGCTGTTGCTGTTGCTACAATTGTATCAGGTGCTGTCGCAGAGAGAATGAAGTTTCTGCCATATATGGTGTTCAGCTTTTTGGCTACGGCACTCGTCTACCCTATAGCCGGCCATATGGTCTGGAATCCGGAAGGTATTTTTGCAAAAATGGGTATGCTGGATTTTGCCGGTTCTGCAGCAGTTCATTCAGTAGGTGGATGGGCTTCCCTTGCGGCGGTAATTGTTCTTGGACCAAGGTTGGGCAAGTACAAGAAGGATGGATCGATCAATGTCATTCATGGTCACAGTATGCCACTTGCTGCGCTCGGCGCTTTTATACTCTGGTTTGGCTGGTTCGGCTTTAATCCTGGCAGCGCATTGAACGGAATGGATGGAAGCATTGCTCATATCGTAGTCACAACGAATCTTGCAGCGGCGGCCGGCGGCCTTGTCAGTGCACTATTCACCCAGGTAAGGTATGGGAAGGTGGATCCCAGTATGACATTGAATGGTGCCCTTGCAGGCTTGGTTTCAATTACGGCAGGCTGTGCTTATGTTAATGCAGGAAGCGCCGTTATAATTGGTGCCATAGCAGGAATCCTCGTAGTATTGGGAGTTGAGCTTTTAGACAAGTTCCATGCAGATGATCCTGTGGGTGCAATTGCCGTTCATGGAATATGTGGTTCATTCGGTACGTTAGCTGTAGGACTATTCGCTTCAATAGGAACTACCAAAGGTTTATTCTACGGTGGAGGATTCAGCCAGCTGGGAATACAGTTTATAGGCCTTTTAACAGTATCGGCATGGTCATTCTTATCTACATTTTTCATATTCAAGCTCCTTAAGGCGGTTGCAGGAATAAGGGTAAGCGCCGAAGATGAGATGGAAGGTCTCGATATCAGCGAGCACGGTATGTACTCATATGCACAGTCAACCATTGACGACAATCTTATCTTTGACGACATAGACTATAAAGAAAGCATTGGAGGTAATGCACGGGTAAGCGCGTTGCAATTGAAGCCCGATGACACAATTGAAGCCCGATGACTTGTAAAAACACACGTGAACTGGTATACTTTTATTTGCTTGTAAACATGCAATTTAGAGCACTTACAAATATATTTCGGAGATGTGATCTGTGAAAAAAATCGAAGCAATCGTACGTCCGGGGAAGCTTGAGGATTTGAAGCACGCCCTTGAAAAGATAAACATACGCGGCCTGACCATAAGCCAGGTCATGGGCTGCGGGCAACAAAAGGGGCGGAAGGAATATTACCGGGGAACAGAGGTGGATATCAACCTGCTGCCTAAAATAAAGATTGAGACCGTTATAAATGATGAGGATCTGGATGCTGTGATTGAAGTAATCTGCAAAGCAGCAAAAACAGGCGAAGTCGGCGACGGCAAGATCTTTATAAGCAATATCGAGGATGTGGTCCGAATAAGGACCGGCGAAAAAGGAAACAGGGCCCTTTAAGGCCCTGCTGAAATTTCTTATCGCTTGTTTCTGTCTACAAACGCTTTGATTCTTTTTACTGCTTCCATAATGTTTTCGAAGGAGTTTGCGTATGTAGCCCTGACAAAACCCTCTCCGCATTCACCGAATGCATTTCCGGGAACCACGAGCACCTTTTCCTCCTTCAGGAGTTTCTCGCAGAATTCATCAGAACTCATTCCTGTCGACTTGATACAGGGGAAAACATAAAACGCTCCAAGGGGTTCAAAGCAATCCAGTCCTGCTTTCCTGAACCCATCGACCAGCACCCTCCTGCGTCTGTTGTATTCCCTCACCATCTCTTCCACCAGGTCGTCAGTCCTCTCATGCAGCGCTTCGATTGCAGCGTACTGTGCAGTAGTAGGTGAGCACATAATGGCATACTGATGGATCTTGTGCATCTGTTCAATAAGAGCAGGATGTCCGCAGGCATAGCCTATCCTCCAGCCTGTCATTGCAAATGCCTTTGAAAAACCGTTTATCACTATTGTCTTCTCGTAAATTTCCGGAAAGCTTGCAAATGAAACATGTTTACCTTCATAAGTCAGTTCTGCATATATCTCATCGGAGATGATTATAATGTCCTTGTCCTTCAGGACATCTACTATACCCCTCATTTCCTCCCTGTTCATAATTGCGCCTGTCGGGTTGTTGGGGAAAGGAAGTATAATGACCTTGGTCTTTTCAGTTATTGCCTGTTCCAGCTGAGCGGGAGTCAATTTGAACTGGTCTTCAGCCTTGAGGGATATGATGACTGGAGTGGCCCCTGTGAAGGTTGTACAGCCTTTGTATGCAACGAAGCTGGGTTCGGGTATGATGACCTCGTCCCCTGGCCCCGCTAGGGTTCTGAGCGCTATATCTATACCCTCACTGGCTCCGACGGTGACTATTATCTCATTGCGCGGGTTGTAGGTCAGGTCATATTTCCTTTTCATATACCCTGCGATTTCCTGCCTCAGTTCAATTGAGCCTGCATTGGACGAATAATGGGTATGTCCTTTTTCAAGTGAATAAATACCGGCTTCGCGGACTGTCCAGGGGGTTACGAAATCGGGCTCGCCTATTCCAAGGGAAATGGCTTCCTTCATTTCATTGATAAGGTCGAAATATTTCCTTATTCCTGATGGAGGCATGGCACTTACTTCAGGTCTTATCATGTCAGATATCTTCATAAAACAACCGCCTCCCTGTCATCCCCGCCATCATTTTCGAATATGACACCCTCGTCCTTGTATCTCTTCAGGACAAAATGGGTTGCGGTACTCATAACCGCTTCCAGTGGAGCCAGTTTCTCTGCAACGAAAAGGGCAACCTCCTTCATCGATTTTCCTTCAATTATCACCGTCAGGTCAAACCCACCCGACATCAGATAACAGGCTTTCACCTGTGGATACCTGTATATCCTCTCAGCGACCTTGTCAAACCCCTGCCCTCTCTGCGGCATAACCTTTACTTCGATAAGGGCGGTAACCGTTTCGCGCTCAGATTTATCCCAATTTATCAGTGTGTTATATCCGACGATTACATTATCCTGTTCAAGTTTTCTGATTGCCGCATTAACGTCGTCCTCTTTCATGTTCAGCATCAACGCTATCTTGTCTTCACTGATCCTGCCGTTTTTCTCAAGGATCTCCAGAATCTCTTTCATGTTATCATCTTCCTTTCTGAATGATTATATTATCCCAAATTTCAGCCAAATAAAAAACTCCCTGAGTCCATAAATATGTCACATACTTAAGGGACGAAGGAGTTGTTCGCGGTACCACCCAAATTAACGCTTCAGCGTTCTCTCAACCGGTACAAAATTTATACCGTACCTCTGTAACGTGAGGAAACGTCAACCTCTATTTTCTGTTCGGCCTCAAATCATGATTTCGACTTCGGCTTACAGATTTCTCAAGGTGAAGCTCCAAGGCTGCCTTCCATGTTTTCGTCTGCCGGATTCCCACCAACTGCCGGCTCTCTTTGAGATTAGAACATGTACTCTTCCCTGTCATTGCTTTTGCATATTAAACAACTTTCCTTCCTGTTATGGAAAGCTGTGCTGTTAAATTAAACTTGATTATACTAAATAAAACCATCTAATGCAATAGAGAATTTATATATTCATCCGGTCTATTCCTGTCTATCCACTCATCTATCAACATAGCATAGAGATATTCATCCGTATATTCGCCTTTATTCCATGCATTTTTTAAAAAATGGCCTTCTTTTCTCATTCCGACACGTTCAAGCAGGCTTATGCAATCCTTGTTTCGCACATCGGTTATGGCAATGACCCTGTGCATCTTCAAATCACCAAACAAGTAAGCCAGCATGCATCTGACGGCCTCATTGCCAAAGCCTGTATGCTGATTAAGCGGACTTATGGTAAATCCTATTTCAACCTGGTACTCATCGTCAGGCAGTGTATGTATTGCGCAATCGCCAATAAGGCATCCGGTATCCTTGCTTTCGATTGCAATCTGGAACCATGTGTCGGGAATACCGGGTTCGAAGTTCATTTGTTCTTCCACAAATTCCACTGCCTTTGCCAGGTCAAACCCTGCAAAGCCTTCTCCCTGATACAAAGCCACTTTGGGATCAGTCCGGTATGTCAAAAATGCTGATGCATCCTTTTGCTTGAACTTCCTCAAAATCAGTCTGCCTGTTTCAATATTGCGGAACTGTACATTTCTCATGTATTATCCTCATTTACTTTTTCAAATCATATCTTTCTTCAAAACATCTTCATATGCCTTGTTTTTTAAAAGCTCTCCCTTTGCATAGGGGCAGACGGGGATGATCTTTTTATTTTCTTCTCGGGCAAAATCCACCATTTTTCCCAGCAGCAACTGCCCTATCCTTTGCCCCCTCAGCTCCTCGGAAACCCTTGTATGTGTTATTACAATACATCCTTCTTCCGAATACTCATAGACCAATTCAGCTTTTGGGCTGTCCTCATTATCTCCGATATAGAATTTGTTTTGGCCTCTTTTGATTTCATTCATCTTAGGTTCTCCTTCCCCCTGTCCATCCGGATCATTCTATCTCCTCAAACCTGTTTATCAAAACCCCTTCAAGCTCCTTCTTTCCGAGGAACATTTCCAGCGGTCTTACCCAGACACCCCGTTCGCCATACAACGCCTGGTAAACAACCATTTCCTCAAGAGTTTCCGAGTCCTTTGCAGCATACAGTACAAGGTACTCGTTACCTTTGAAATGCCTGTATCTTCCGCCGATGTTCAGATTTCTGCTTCCCTTGCCACCTTTACCGGTGCTTTTCTTATCGTCCATAATAAGGCCTCTCTATCATCTGGATTGTTCCGGCATTCTTTCTCAATAAATAACATTCTTCATTATTATCATTTTTTCCTTCTCATAATCCCGCAACTTTACCTCGCAACTACCCAGCAACTTACCCAGCAACTTACCCAGCAACTTACCCAGGCCTGGCATACAAGTAAAAAAACCATCCGAAATGCAAGTTTTCTACATTCCGGATGGCATCTATAAGGGGATAAGTGAGTCTGCAATATTTATTTTGCCCTGCTAAGCCTCAGCTTCCTTCTGGGTGAGAGTATCTCGAATCCTGTCTTGTTATGGAGCGTACCCATGACGCCGTTGGGTGCCCCCAATATGATTATTATGGCTAATACGCCTAATATGACCATGCTGAATCCGGGGAAGTTATAAAGGTACTGATTGATCAGGACATATAGTATAGCTCCGATGACCGGTCCTTCCATCGTACCTATGCCGCCGATTATTACAATGAATACCATTGATACAGTCCAGCTGATTCCAAATGCTGCCGGCGGCTGAATAAAAGCAATGTTGAGGTATATCCCGGCACCGGTTATCCCAGTCACAAATGCCGATATAAGGAAGCATTTCAGCTTTGTCCTGTACAGTTCAACACCCATAGTCTCAGCTGCTGATTCGTTATCACGCATTGCCATCAATGCAAGTCCCAGCTTTGAACGCATGATGAGGAAAACCAGTGCTACCGAGCCTATGCCTATAACCGCGGCAATCAGATATATCATAGTCATGGTCATGTTGTATGTAACAGTGAGGTTGAAACCCTGCCCATACCTTACATATGCCCAGTTTGTAAAGAACAGGGCCAATGCTTCTGCTACGATCCAAGTTCCGATTGTAAAGTAAACGCCGCTCATTTTGAAAATCGGTACGGATATTATCAGTGCGAAAATCACTGAAACCACACCGGCTAACAGGAAACCCAACCATATCGGCAAATCATACAATTCTGTCACAACAGCCAGGGCATATCCGCCCAGACCTATGAATATCTGCTGTCCAAGGGATACGAGACCTGCATAACCTGCAAGAAGGTTCCACATCTGGCCCAACGATATATAAAGGAATATAAGCAGCAGTATCCTCATCATATTATCGCCGCCCCAGAAAGGCACAGAAATGGCTACTGCAATCAAAAGTCCGATTAACGAACTTTTAACTGTTTTGTTTCCTGAGTCCCGCAGGCTATTCCCTTGAATATTATTATCAATACGTTTCTGAAACACTTTATTCGAACTCCTTCTCCGCAAGATTTTTCAAAATATATATGTTGCAATAAATATTTGGGGTACAACATATTTACATATCAATTCCCTTATTTCCTGACAGCATTCCCCAGCAAGCCCTGAGGCCTTACCGCCAGTATTATCAGCAACACAATGAAGCCTGTCAGCAGCATGTATGCCGGGCCAAGGAAATATGCTCCCAGGAGCTGTGCCAATCCAAGTATGATTCCTCCCACAAGAGTACCGGAAATACTTCCTATACCGCCTATGACAACGACACCGAACGCAATGATAAGGTATTGTGTACCTGTCGACGGATAGAATATGAAGGTCATTCCTACAAGAACTCCGGCAATACTAGCTGTTATGAGCGCGAGGCACATCGTGTATGAATATATCCTCTTTGTATTAACACCCATAAGCTCAGATGCAATTACATCATTGGAGGTTGCCCGGATTGATCTGCCGAAATATGTTGTGTTCATTATAAAATTCAAAACAAGTATTACCACTATAGCCACAATAAAATTAATCAGATATATCGACGATATGGAAAACCAGCCTGTTGAGACTATATTATTAGCGGATAGAGAATTCTGTATCGATCGTGCATCCGCTCCGAAAAACAGCAGCAGCATGTTCTGTAATATGATGGAAAGCCCAAAGGTTACAAGAAGTGGCGCCTCAGAGCCCTTATCGATTACCTTGTTGACCAGAAAGTTCTGGAAAAGGAAACCCAATACTATCATTATGACTATTGTTATGAGCAAAGCCAGCAGAATGTTACCTGTTATCTGCGTAGTAATAATCATCGTAAAGAAGGTTCCCAGTATCATCAGATCTCCATGAGCCAGGTTTGTAAGGCCCATGATTCCGAATATGAGGGACATGCCTACCCCGATAACTGCATAGAGGCCACCCAGCAGAATCCCGTTGATCAATGATTGTATCAATTCCTGCATTATCGTATCACCTCAAAAAAATCTTTGAATAAACGCCTTATCATGCATATTTGTTCACGCCGAAATATGCGTCCTTGACTTCACTTTCCGGCAGGCTTGCTGATACGCCTTCCATGACGATTCTTCCCTTGACCATAACATAGCTGTAATCCGCATATTTCAGACTTCTCTTTACATCCTGTTCAACAAGGACAAAGGTCATCCCCTCTTTGTTGATTTCCTTTATTTTCTGATAAATATCCTTTATGACCACTGGTGCAAGTCCAAGAGAAATTTCGTCACAGAATATCACGTCCGGATTAGACATGATAGCCCTCGCAATTGCAACCATCTGCCTCTGACCTCCGCTCAGGAAGGTCGTAAGCTGTTCTGATTTTTCCTTCAGTACGGGGAACAGGTCATATACCTTTACCAGCATTTCATCCTTCGTTTTCCTTGCCTTCGGCAGGTAAGCGCCCATAAGGAGGTTTTCTCTCACACTCATGTTCTGGAATACCCTGCTTCCTTCAGGCGACATGGTGATACCCTTTGCGACGATACGACTGGTCAGCTTCCCGGTGATATCCTCGTTTTTAAAGGTGATCCTCCCTTTTGTCGGTTTGTTTATACCGACTATAGTATTCAACAGGGTTGATTTTCCGGCACCATTTGAACCGATTATGGATACGATCGAACCCTTTTTAATGCTCAAAGATACATCATGAAGTGCCTGAAGGTCTCCATAATGCACATCCAGATTCTCGGCTTTCAAAAACATTTCGTCATTTTTAATCATCATTCTTCTTCCGCCCCCAGATAAACTTCCGATACCTCTTTCGAGTTCATGACGTCGACAGGTAATCCACATATTACATCAGTGCCCTCTGCCAGGCATAAAATCCGATCGGTACCTTCAAGCATGGTCTGGAGAACATGCTCAATCCATACTACGCTGATACCCTGAGCCTTAATTTTGCGAACTATTCCAAGGATATTCGCAACCTCCGATTCAGTAAGCCCACCTGCAACTTCATCAAACAGCAGTATCCTTGGATTGCTTGCCAGAGCCCTTCCTATTTCAAGTCTTTTTCTGTCCAGAAGGCTAAGCTTTCCGGCAAACCAGTCTTTTTTGTCCAGGAGGCCAATCATTTCGAGGATCTCAATGGCCTTCTCACCGGCCTCTTTCTCCGACTGACCAGCCCCATAGACACCGCCTACAAGAGCATTCTCAAAGACTGTCATTTTTTCAAAGGACCTTGGCACCTGGAATGTCCTTCCGAATCCAAGCCTGCACCGCTCGGTTATGGATTTATGGGTGATATCCCCGCCCATAAACGTAACCCTCCCCTTTGTAGGTTTCAGAATTCCGGTTAGTATATTCAGCATTACAGTTTTACCTGCTCCATTAGGCCCAATGACGCCCAGTACTTCATTTTTATACACTTCGAAATTCAATGATTTCAATACATGGTTGTTTCCAAAGGAAATACCCAGATCTTTTACGGTAAGAACCGTATCCAAAGCTACACCTCCAAATGCCTTTCCCAGTTACTTTCCTGTTGCTCCCGGAAGCGGGAATATCATTTTAACATTGTCCAGAGGTATTTCTGGGGCCATCTTGTTGGATACTATGACAGTTTCCCACGGGTAGGTCTTGCCCTTCTGCCATTGTCCCACAACCAGCTTGGTCTCACAGAAATTCTCTTCGTTGTACTTTATGTGTCCTACCATGGTATCGAGATCGGTAGCCTTTATAGCTGTCCTGAGCGCTTCACGGTCAAGGGTCTGAGCCCTTTTGAGGGCATCCACCACTATTTCTATATTTGCATGCTTGTAACCCAGAGGGTTCGTAGGCTGCTTATTGTTTGTTTTTGCGTATACATCGTAGAATTCTTTTGAAGTCTGACCTGTGATAGAAGATTTATATGGATGCTTTTCACTCCACCATACCTCCGTCATTAGGCCGAGCGGAAGGTCATCTCCCAGTGCTCCTACAGCTGCCGGGAAAAGGAGGGCTTTAGCAATGCATGCCATCTTGGGAACAAAGCCCTGCTGGTGCATCTGCTGGAACGCAGTAGTGAAGTCCGGAGGGATCATAACACCGCAAATCATGTCAACGCCCTGTTTTTTGAAGGTACTTATTATTGAGGTGTAGTCCTTTGTACCAATGGGGAAACGGCCGGGATCTACAATAGTATATCCCCGTGCCTTAGCTTTTTCATTTATTACCTTTGAAAAAGAAATGCCTTCTGTATCGTTGGGAGCAAGGAGTCCGATCTTTTTATTGGTTTGCTGCAGGTCAAATGCGTCCAGGTAAACGCTTTGCTGTGAATCCGAAAGCCAGAAGGAATGGAAAGACCATGTATATGGTCCGCCTTCGAGCCATGCGTTACCGGGAGCATCAACAGTAACACAGGGGATTTTATTTCGTTCTGCTGCTGCAGAAACCGGGTTGACTGTATCATTGGTATGTGAAGCGATGATGATATCGACTTTGTCACTCAGTATCAGCTTGTTTGCAGCTTCGGATGCTTTTGTGGGGCTGCTCTCACTATCAACATAGACCAGCTCGAGGTTCATTTTCTTATTGTATTCCTTGATGAAAATCCCGCCTGCATCATTAACTGCTTTGATTGCCTGGTCCTCAACCCATGGACTGCCTTGTCCAAAGTCTGCAAGGGCTCCGGTCAAAGGAACGACACGTCCGATCTTTATTGTGTCTTTACCAGCCTGCGTCTGTGCAGTTGTGCCGGTTGTGCCGGTTGTACCGCCTGGATTCTGGTTTGTGGTTTTGCAGCCGCTGAAAATAACAGTGAAACAAATCATCATCACTGCAACAACCATTGATATTATCCTTCTAATATTGCTATTTCCAATATTTTTATTTTTCATTTGCATACCTCCATTTTCTGTTCTGCATCCTTATTCTTTGATGTATAATACCGCTTTATACCGTTAAATATAAAATTTCGGGCGCACAAAAAACAACGGATAACCAATTTTCTTGATTATCCGCCAATTTAATATATCAATATTCTATATAATTTGAATCTTACCCCAACTAATAGCCCAATTAGAACTATTCCATCGAGTGCCGTCTTGAGGACATGAATTCACGTCCGGTACGGTTTTGTATGGTTCCAACGATTCCTTTGGGCATAACGAGAATACAGATTATCGCTATGGCTCCAAGGATGACCATGCTGTAACCGGGATATTTGGAAAGGTATTCCGACAGCAGGACATAGATGATCGAACCGACTATTGGACCTGCCGTTGTTCCTATTCCACCAATAATAACTATAAATACAATAGATACGGTCCAGCTTATGCCAAAACCACCTGCGGGGAATATCGAACCCTTGTTGAGATAGAATACGGCGCCTGCGATCCCGGTAAAGAAGCCGCAGATCACAAAGCACAAAAGCTTGGACTTGAAGATATTCACGCCGACACTGGATGCGGCATCCGGATCATCTCTCATGGCTGTAAGTCCAAGGCCGGTTTTGGTTTTAAGGATGATATAAACCACCAGTATGCAGATGACCGCAAGTGCAATTGAAATACAATAGATTTCAAGGCTCTTGGGATACGGGCTGGCCTTGACGGTCATGCCGGCACCCATCTTAACAAATTTCCAGCTGGTGAAGAGTGTTTTAAAAGCCTCAGCTGTGACCCAGGTAGCTACCGCAAAATACATTCCACGCATCCTGAAAAGGATAAGTGCCAATACAAGTGCAAGTATGGCCGACAGTATGCCGCCGACCGCTATTCCAGCCCAATATGACAAGCCAAATGTGGAAGTCAGCACGCACAGGGCATATCCGGATATACCGATGAAAGATTGCTGACCGAGTGAAGTCATTCCCGTGTAACCTGCCATAAGGTTCCACATGGTGCCCATGGCACAGTACAAGGCTATACTCAGCAGTATTCGCATGACGTTTGACGAGAATATTCCGGTCAACGCAAGTATGTACAGCAGTGCGACAAACACTACAGCAATACCGATCTTTATGAAAAACGACTTTGATTTATTCATTTTAATGTATACCTCCTACCTTTCGCTTATTTCGAGAAGAGACCCTGCGGCCTGACGGCAAGCATCAGCAGCAGCGCGACATAGCCTATAAGCATGCCGTAATTGGAGCCGCCCAGAACCTGGGCCAGTCCGAATATAAGTCCTGCAACCAGAGTGCCCCTTATACTGCTCATTCCTCCGATTACGACGACTCCGAAGGCAATTATAAGGTAATTAGAGCCTGTTGTTGGATAAAATGTCCATGGCATACCTACAACCAGCCCGGCGATAGCTGCCGTTGCAAGTGCTATTCCCATTGCTATGCCATAAGTCGCGCGAACATTCACACCCATAAGGCTGGCGGCCACATTGTCATCGCTGACAGCTCTTATGGACCGCCCAACGTAGGTCTTCTTCATAAACAGGTCCAGGATAAGTATGACAACGACTCCGATTACAAACACGACAAGGCTGGTTAGGGGTATCATAGCACCAGCGACAGGTATGCTCACCGTATCGAAGGATATTACCATTCTCTGCGCATCTGCTGAAAATACAAGCAGCAGCACATTCTGAATTATGATCGAAAGTCCGAAGGTTACCAGCAGTGCAGGTTCAGAACCCTGTTCCATGACTTTGTTGATGAGCAGGTTCTGCAGGAGTACTCCAAAAACGAACATAATCGGGACTGTTATCACAAGGGACACCAGCGGATTGATTCCAAGGTTCGTAACAAGGACAGTACTGAGATACGCCGACATTATGATGAATTCGCCATGAGCAAGGTTGGTGAGCTTGACTATACCGAAGATCATACTCATTCCTATGCCGACCAGGGCATAAACACCACCCAGAAGTATACCATTTATAAGTTGCTGAAGCATAAGCGGATCCTCCTTCCAAAAAACTTAGTTTCATATACCGAAGTATGCATTTTTAATTTCCTCCTCGGTAAGTTCTGTGGACCGACCCGACAGGACGACCCGTCCTTTCAGCATAACATGGCTCATTTCGCTGGCCTTTGTGCTGCGCTTCACATCCTGCTCCACCAGTACAACACTCATGCCTTCACCATTTATCATTTTTATACGGGCATATATGTCCTTGATAATTGTTGGTGCAAGTCCCAGGGATATTTCATCAAACAATATGAGTTCAGGCATGGACATAAGGGCGCGGCCTATTGCAACCATCTGACGCTGTCCGCCGGACAGGCTGCCGGAGAGATCGTTCCGTTTTTCGAAAAGGACAGGAAAGAGTTCATACACCCTTGCCAGGGAACTTTTAGCTGCTTTACGCGCACATTTAGGAAAGGAACCCATTACCAGGTTGTCCTCTACTGTCATTCTTATAAAGCAACGGCTTCCCTGAGGAACCAGGGATAATCCCTTGCAGACAATATCATAGGCAGGAAGGCCTGTTATATCTTCACCTTTAAAAAATATTTTTCCACCGGAGGGTTTGTGTATTCCGGCAACACAATCCATGAGAGTTGACTTTCCAGCTCCATTTGAACCGATAATGGAGATGACCTTGCCTTTCGGGACCTCAAGGGAGGCGCCCTGAACAGCGATGAATTCTCCATATTTGGCTTGGATATTCTCTATTTTCAGTATTGCTTCACTCATCTTCATCCACCCCCAAATAGACCTCTTCTACAACCTTGGAGTTCATGACCTCAACAGGCTGTCCAATCAGAAGGTTAGAACCATCTGACATGCACATAAGAACATTTGTGGACTTCACCATGGTCTGTATCACATGTTCTATCCATATAATGGTGTATCCGCTATTCTTGAGATCCGACACCAGTTGCATGACATCCTCCACCTCAGCCTCAGTAAGACCGGCGGCCACTTCGTCAAGCAGTAAAAGCCTGGGTTGTGTTCCAAGTGCCCTGGCAACCTCCAGTCTTTTCCTGTCCAGAAGGGTCAATGCTCCTGAACGGAGCTCCCTCTTGTCGTAAAGGTTTGTGAGCTTGAGGGCTTCAATACATTTCGGCCTTGCAGCTCGTTCACTTAAGCCGGCGCCGTGGACTGCCGCTACAAGGATATTTTCATATACGCTCATGTCTTCAAAAGGACGGGGTACCTGATATGTTCTGCCTATTCCCAACCGGCAGCGGGAATTGGCGCTCATTTTCGTAATATTATGCCCATCGAAGAATATTTCTCCGGAAGTCGGGGTTATAAGCCCTATCAGGGCGTTGAACATGGTGGTCTTGCCACATCCGTTCGGCCCGATGACTCCAAATACATCCCCTTTTTTAACTTCAAAGGACAGATTGTGGAGTATCTTCATGCGGCCATAGCCGCCATCCACATTTTTAAATTGAAGTAAATTTTCCATTAATGCCTCCAATGCCAGCGTCTAAAGACACTGTAAAAATAACAAGTCAGTATGGTCTTGTAGGGCTGGTCGCTGCCTTCGGCAGCTGCTCGCCATGCGTCCCGGCTGGGCATCAAGCCCTTCTCAGCTTTTGGTTGTTGCTATAGAGAAACGCCGTTTTTGGTAAGCCAGGCGGAAAGCGGAAAGCTTTCCGCCTGGTTCATTTAACTGTCGCTGACATAGCGACTCCAATATTGAAAGTCCACCATGAGTTTACCGCGTACTACTATTTTTGATAAGGTTATAACCTATTTTGTTGCAAGGGGCTTAAGCTCTCCGGTGACAGGTACTTCGGAATTGATGCTGTTGTTGATTATAACAAGCTTGAGGCTGCCATCAGCCTGCTTCTGCCACTGGCCACCAGCCAGAGGTGTTAATCCGTAATGCTTTTCATTGTATTTGATTGGGCCGACGATCGTTTGAAGATCGGTAGCCGCCAAAGCTGCAAGGATGTCTTTGGGTTCAAGACTGCCTGCGTTGGAGAGTGCATTGATTGCAAGTTCCATGGAGGCATATTTGTAGCCCATTGGCTGAGTGATGTTTTTACCGGTTTCCTTGGTGTAGAGCTCTGAAAGCTGTTTGGCAGTAACGCCGGTAAGCTTCGAAGTATAAGGATGGTCAGGGCTCCACCAAACCTCGGCGCAAAGGCCGTCCATCAGATCGGCACCGATAGCCAGTGCATCTGATTCAAGGAGGTATGCCTTACCCATGGTGACAAATTTCGGGTTGAAACCAAGCTGTTTGGACTGTTTCCAGAAGTTTGCGAAGTCAGGTGTGATGTTTGTTCCGACAAGTATGTCAACATCTTCCTTGATGAATTTCTGGATGATGTCGGAATAATCGGTAGCACCTGCGGGATGCTGGCCGGGATCAACAAGTATGTAGCCTTCGGCTTTGATCTTCTCGGCGAACACATTATACCATGCTGTACCGTCGGCATCGTTGGCAAAATTGATACCAATCTTGTCACCAGGTTTAAAGCCGGCTTGTTTCCACATATTGGAGTAAAGTGTATACATCATATCAAGATCCCAGAAAGAGTGATACGTCCACTCATATGGTCCAGCGGCCAGCCAGGCGTCCACAGGAGCTTCAATGGCTACGCAGGGAACTCCATAACGTTCTGCTACTGCACTGACAGGGTTTACTGTCTCAGGAGTATGACGGGCAATGATCAAATCTACCTTGTCTTCCTCAATGAGTTTCTGTGCCATTGCTGAACAGGTGGTAGTGTCGCTGGTTGAATCATAAACTACGATTTCGATAGGAAGCTTTTTATCATATTGTTTAAAATAGATGCCTCCCAAAGTGTTGTTTACATAATCAACAAGCAGATTTTCAGTCCAGGGGTTGCCTTCACCAAAGCCTGCAAGAGGTCCAGTTGTAGGATTTACTATACCAATCTTTACAACCTCCTTGGGTGCCGGTACTGCTGCGGATTCTGTCGTAGAGGCAGGTGCAGCGGCAGTGGTTGCGGCCTCTGTCGTGGTACTGTCGGGAGTGGTGGTGCCACCGCAACCGGCAAGAACGGTGAATAGCATTAAAAATGCAAGGACTAGTGCTGATAATTTGATCTTTTTCATCTTTTTTCTCCTCTCTTTTTTTTAGAATTTATATTCGAAGAGCAACATCATGTGACTTACTTTCCTGTTGCTCCAGGAAGCGGGAATATCATTGCGGCATTATCCAGAGGAACTTCGGGAGCCATCTTGTTGGATATTATCTGAGTTTCCCAGGTATAGGTTGTACCTCTCTGCCATTGCCCTACAACCAGCTTGGTCTCGCAGAAATTCTGTTCGTTGTATTTGATGTGTCCGACCATAGTGTCGAGATCGGTAGCGGCTATTGCCTGTCTTAATGCTTCATGGTCAAGGGTCTGAGCCCTCCTGAGGGCATCTACCACTATCTCTATATTGGCATGCTTGTATCCAATTGAGTTTGCAGGCTGTTTTTTGCTTGCCCTGGCATATGCATCATAGAATTCAGCTGAAGTCTGTCCAGTAATTGAAGATTTATATGGGTGCTTTGCGCTCCACCAAACTTCAGTCATCAGTCCCAGAGGCAGATCGTCACCCAGTGCTCCGACAGCTTCGGGAAAAAGAATGGCTTTTGCAACACATGCCATTTTGGGTACGAAACCCTGCCTGTGCATCTGCTGAAATGCGTTTGCGAAATCGCGGGAAATCATAACTCCGCATAACATATCAACATTTTCTCGTTTAAAAGTACTTATTATTGAAGTATAGTCCTTCGTCCCTATTGGGAAACGCCCGGGATCAACTATAGTATAGCCTCTTGAAGCAGCTTTTTCAGTTATGACCTTTGTAAAAGATATGCCTTCTGTATCGTTGGGAGTCAGCAAGCCGATCTTCTTGTTGGTCTTTTGTAAGTCGAATGCGTCCAGGAATACGCTGATCTCTGAATCTGAAAGCCAGAAGGAGTGGAACGACCACGTATAAGGACCGCCTTCGAGCCATGCATTACCGGGAGCGTCTACGGTCACACAGGGGATCTTGTTGCTTTCTGCCGCTGCTGAAACCGGGTTGACGGTATCGTTGGTATGAGAAGCGATAATGATATCAACCTTATCGTTCAGGATCAGCTTGTCGGCAGCTTCCGAAGCTTTTGTCGGGCTGCTCTCACTGTCTGCAACGACCAATTTGAGCATCATATTCCTGTTATATTCCTTGATGAAAATTCCGCCCGCATCATTAACAGCTTTGATTGCCTGTTCCTCCACCCATGGAGTACCTTCGCCAAAGTCTGCAAGGGTTCCGGATGAAGGATTGACACGGCCAATCAGAATGGTGTCCTTGCCAGCCTGAACTGCTCTTCCTTCTGTAGTTCCACTCTGGTTTCCACAGCCGCCCATCATAAAAATGGAGCAAACTATAACAAACAGTAGAATCAGAGATAGAATTTTACGGAACTTGACCCGCTTCATGTACTTCCCCCATCTAATATACATAATAAAACATTATGATGAACCAACAATAGCATTCTATTTATTTTTGAAAGAAAATGAAAGAGACATTATTTGCTGATAGACAAAATCTGAACAAAGAGGCCAAATCTGCTTAAAGTAAAGGCTCAGGGGCATTGATTCCCTGAGCCTTTTTGCTGTGGGGCTCTTTGCCCCCGAGGTTTTGTTCAAATGATTTCGCGGAATTTACCAGGCGTCACACCTTCATATTTCCTAAACGCTCTTGTCATGGTTATTGTATTATAATAGCCTACTCTCTCCGCTATATCCTTTATATTCAAACTGCTGTCCTTCATAAACTCCTTTGCTTCCTCAAGCCTTTTCTTGTGTATGTAATCCAGCACCCCCAACCCCGTGAGCTTCTTGAAGACCCTGGACAGGTAGGAAGCGCTGACACTGAATTTTTCAGATATGCTTGAAACGCTCAGCTCAGGCTGTGCGTAGTTCTCCTGTATGAAGCCAAGCACCGCATCCATCAATTCCTGCGCCGCATCCTTGTTCTTTAGCGTATAGTAACGGTTTATACCGTCAAATATGAAATTCACCTGTTTCTGCAATTCAACCAGTGTCTTGGAATTAAGCAGCCTGTTGACTGGATCCAGTTCTTCAAAGAATTCAATATCCACTGCAGTCTTTATTTCACCTACGGCATTGAGCATAGAGTTTACAAGGCCGAAAATACGGCATTTAACTATTTGCAATGAATGAACATTCCCAGACAAGTCATTGTCTATAATATCATTGAGGATATAGCGGGCGCTGTTATAATCCTCCGCTATGATGCAGTTCATGAACCTTCGCTCTTTCTGGAGCATTCCGAAATCCTGTTCCTCCCACTTTTCAGCTGGTTTTATCGTACTATAATGTATTACCGTATCGCTTTCACCAACCAACGTCTTGTATTCAACTATTTCAACAGTTTCGGAATATGCCGCCGATATTCCGGAATACCCTGAATGAATCTCACTTACGGCTATTGACAGATAGAGCCCGAAGTTATCCTTGAAGAATTCCTTGATTTTCTGAGCCGTCTGCAATATGCCACTGACAATTGCATTTTCATCACCCATGCTGTTTCTTCCGAGGACGTTGACCAGGCATGTAAGCATACCGTCCGTTTCACTCAAATACCCGATGTGCTTTTCTCCGACAAGTTCCTCTGTTACATTTCTTATCATTACATATATCAGGTGCATGTTCTCTTCACTGTCGGTGGCATTCTCTTCAAAGAACAGCCTGCTGAAATCGTCTATAGTGAATGTCATGACAAGGAAATCATCGCTTTCGAAGGTTATGCCATATGATTCTTTGGCATCATCTATCGTGGAGAAATTACATATCCTCCTTTTCATCATCCTTGCAAGGAAATTATCACGCTGTGCCTCGTATTGAGACCTCAGTTTGATTTTAAAACGCTCCTTTTCGTCAATAAGCCTGTTAATTGAGCTTTCTATGTACTTGAACTCATTTTTCGACGATCCCTCGGGTGAGCCTTCAGGTGGACCCTCCATATTGACTTCGTTGCTTCTGAAAAGCCGTATCATCCTGTCAAGGGGGCTATAGTTCCTCCTGGTTATCGAATATACGATAAAGCCTCCAATAACGATGCATATACCGATATATATAAATATTATGGATCTTATATAATTCACCTTTTCAAGGAATATGTCCATTGGTATGACTGATCCGTATTCCCAATCAGTCACTTCAGATTTCACATGGTTCACCGCCAGCATTTCATCATACATGTCTTTGTAGAATATGGTATCTGATCTGACAAGGTCATAATATACAATAAATGCTGACAGTTCAAAGAAAATACCAGAATCTATAAATTGGTTGCTGCTGTCAATTGCAAAAACAGAACCCTGTGAGGTCCACTGAAGATTCTTGAACAATTGCTTGATCTTATCTCCATCAACAGTTACGAATATGGTTGCCTCCGGTTCACTGTAATTGACCGCAGTCAGCGGTTGCCTGAAGATGACCTTGTTTACGAAGATGCCTTTTTCCGCAAGCACCTTTCTGCCAATGGAGAAGCTCTTTTTTTCGTTTGAATCGGCCAGGGCCTTCCAACCCGTATAATTCATTCCAAACCGTTCCTGAGCGACGGTTTCAAATGAATCCAGGCTGAAAATATGCTCATTGGTTATAAGTATGTTGTGTTTCTTGTAATAGATATAACAGTCATCTATAAATGAATTGGATTGTTTCAAAATTTCAAGATCTTTTTGCAGATTAGCTAAATTGTTGTTGTTAATTGATGACAAAGGATCTTCCAGTATTGCAATACCCCTTGCCCCATCATTCAGTGAGATTTCATAACCGGCAGCTATAACAGTTTCAAGACTACTGTCAATAAAGGTCTTTACCTCCCTGAGGGATGTGTTGTGTACCTTGTTCACTTCTTCGGTTATAACCTTTAAAGATGCACTATAAGCAAACACGCCTATAAGAATAGGTATGAGAAGAACCAATGCATATGAAGCCATCCAGGTAAGGAATGTCCTGTTTTTTAAATATCCCCTGGTTAACATAATGAGTCCCTCTCTATCTCCTTCATCATAAAAACACCCCCGTATACCAGGCTGCTTTCATTATCCCGGCCTGACGGAGGTGGTTTTTCTGTTAATTTCTTTCTATATCAGCCATTATACCCTTCATCGTTTACTACATCTGCCAATTGGGTATCAAATTTTCTGAGGGTATTAGCAATAATACTTTTGAGGGATTTAATCTCCTGCTTTATATCAACAAGAGTCTCTTTCTCCTTCTCAATCATATCCTCCAGCTGCTTTTTCTCATCCATGGCTTCCTGCCGTGCAGCCTCTATCATGGAATCTGCCTGATCCTGTGCTTTTATCAGCACATTGGCAATCTTTTCCCTGTCTTCATTGACCTGGTCGGAGTTCTTAAAAAGCTCCTCATATTTAGATCTGATTTCCTTGGCCTGATTCTTGAGGATTGCTATTTCATCGTCCTTTTCCTTCAATTTGTCATCAAATTCCCTAAGAATCTTTTCAATGTAAGAATTCACGTCTGCCTTATCAAAGCCGAACGCGGAAGTTCCAAAACGTTTTTCTCCAGGCATTTAAATCCCCCTTCAGTAAAAAAATCATATAAAAATCATAATAAACTTATATTCAATAATAATTTGAAAAATCCTGCAAAAAACAAAATTTATATATTATTGTCAAGTAATGACACAAACTCATCCTTTGAACGTGCACCAATTAACTTTCCTGCAGCCTGGCCACCTTTGAACAATATAACGGTCGGTATGCTCATTACTCTGAATTTTGCCGCCAGTTCTCCTTCTTCATCGACATTTACTTTTGCAACCACTGCCTTACCGGTATAATCCTGTGCAAGTTGCTCAATTATAGGAGCCAAAGTCCTGCATGGCCCGCACCACGAAGCCCAGAAATCAACCAGTACAGGCTTTTCAGAATTAGTGACCAATTGATCGAAGTTATCCTTATTCAGATTTATTATATTCTCTGCCATAATTATGCCTCCCCAAAAAAATTGAATGATTTTACAAATATGCTTACAAGACTATTTTTACCCTAAAAGAAGGATATATAACACAACTTCTTATACCAAATTGTATCACAAATCCAGCTTTTAAAAAAGTTGTACTAATCCTTGGAAAGTGCTATTACACCAAGTTTTTTTCCATCCAGTGCAATCAGATAGTTATCGAGGATATCCAGCAGCTCTCCCTCATACGTAGTTATTTCTCCGTCAGTCACCGATGTGACGTTCTTTTCTTCGGGGTTGTTTACAAATATTCCTCCAGCCGGAGTTATAAGAACATTTGAGGGAGCTGCAGGCGTATCCAGCTTTTTTGTCTCCCAGCTTGCCGCTTTGACATCCATCTTTCCGAAAACTATTGATTCCACCAGTTTATTGTCATTCAATCTACCTGCATATATCCTGTCTTCGCCGTCTGTTTCCATAAGTACATAACTTCCTTTTAGTGACAGTGCACTGGACTTTCCGCTCTTGCCTTTCCTGAAGGTTATCTTGCCGTCTGCCTTCTGATATACCAGGTTGTCACTGTATAGAGTCTCTTTCAGGATGGTGTCGGTTGCTGCACCCATAATATATGACAAATTGTCCATTATATTAAATTTGTAAACCTTGGTTTTTGATTCTCCTGTTTTTATCATAGTATAAACGACATTCGTCAGAGGTGATAGCTCAATATCCACCACCGTACTGCCTTTGGCAAGCTCAGTAATATTCGGGTAACTTCTCTCAAGCTCCTGGTCTATATCATATGTGGATATCCTGACCTGCCCGCTTTTCCCGTCTGGTTCATTGATTGCATATATCAGCATATCCCTGTCGGGCAGCCACCGGAAGAAACTGAAGTCCCCTGCACTTTTGGACAGGGTCTTTACTTCCTTCCTTTTGTCCAGGTTTGCTATGATAATATCTCCGCCCGTTTCATATGCAGCGTATAGTCCATTATATGATACCGTAATGTTTTCAGCATCCTGCGGAATCTTCATGGACCTGCTCTTTATTGAAACGGCCTCAGCCTCATACATGGTCGCCTTTACATTTCCCCTGTTGGGAAGATATATGAAATTGACATACGACAACAAAAGCACCTGTAGAATGACTGAAATCAATATCCACTTGTATAATCGCTTTATTATTTTCATCCTGCATTACCCCCAATCGCGGGAGATACGATGAATGCAGTAGGTACCGTCCTTTCTCCGAGCTTGTCGGACGGTTTGTTTATTACATTACCGTTGAAATACATGGTTGCAGACGACCCGCCGTCAAGGTTGGAAGCATTGACCGCGCCATATTCGAGCAATATATCCTGGATATCCTTAAGGGTAGCTCCCAGCGATTCCAGCGACCTGCCGTCAATTACAAGGAGAAGGACCTCGCCGGTTTTTTTCTGCCCTATGGCTGTCCTTGGAGCTATGCCCCAGCCTCCATCCCCTTTGGTTATGGTAGGCTTGCCGTTCACTATCAGAGGAGGCCCGAAGCTTATACCTTCGGTGACTCCGAGTTTCTTCAGACTTGCAATGGAATGCTTGCCAACAATCAGCATCCCTTTATCAGTAAATGCCACTGTATTTTGCTTTGTTTTTTCGCTCCCTGAAGAGTTGTAAAGTACTTCCCCTTCTTGTATGATAAAGCCCATGGCTGAACCACCTGTACCTGTCCAACCGTTGTCAACAAACCCCCCGGCGTTTATTGCCGCGACAGCGCCTGCCTTTCTGGCAATAGAGCTTGTGGTCTCACCGGATTTTGGCAGTTGCGAGGATGACCCAACTTTGATCCTTAGAGGATCATGTATGACCATCAGTTTCCCTTCAAAATCCCCACCATCTATATTGTAAACTTCGATTTTATCATCGTGTCCATTTCCAAAACTCAATGCCTGTATCTCTTCGCCATTGCCGGTCGGGTCCACAGCATAAGCGCTTCCGAGAATCCTTGCGATTGCAGCATCGGACAGGAATGTCTTTGCAATATATTGATGCCTCAGTGTGTTCCACGAAGCTCCGACCATGGTCCTTTTAACTTCCTCAAAAGGACCATAAAAAATAAATAATGGTCCTGTAATGCATGAAAATATCAATTCAAATATAAGAAACCAGAGAACTCTCTTTTTGAACGATTTTTTTTGTCCCTTTGGTGTCTTTTGACCTTCCTGTGCCTTCCGTGCATTCATAATTCTTTGTACACTCTGCCCGGTGCGTTCATAACCTTCCATTAATGTGCTCACAAACTCCCTTTTAAAATAACTTTCATCAAACCAACTAAGTGGGGACGTTCTCACGCGTCCATTCTATATATTTTAGTTACAATGGGGAGGTTTGTCCACAAAATTAATCAATTCTTAATATACTAGTGTTTTGTAACACTTCATTCCTATATATCATTCGAAGTGTTACAAATACACCTCCTTGATGTTGTGGCCTGTAACATATTAAAGTTTCAAGTGTTACAGCCCACTAGTGTTTTGTAACACTTCATTCCTATATATCATTCGAAGTGTTACAAATACACATCCTTGATGTTGTGGCCTGTAACATATTAAAGTTTCAAGTGTTACAGCCCACTAGTGTTTTGTAACACTTCATTCCTGTATATCATTCGAAGTGTTACAAATACACATCCTTGATGTTGTGACCTGTAACATATTAAAGTTTCAAGTGTTACAGCCCACTAGTGTTTTGTAACACTTCATTCCTGTATATCATTCGAAGTGTTACAAATACACCTCCTTGATGTTGTGGCCTGTAACATATTAAAGTCTAAGTGTTACAGCCCACTTAAACACGATATGCATCAAGCTTATGGTGGATCAGTTCAAAGGCAAGTCCAGCCACAAACCAGGCAGGAGCGTAAAGAAGCATAACAAGGCCATCAACAGCAAACTGGCCCTCATAGAGCCACGGATGTACGCCGGTGACAGTAAATAGCAACAACCCGCTGGCATACTCCATTCCCCATATAAGGATCACCCATATTATGCCTCTGAATACCCAGTTCCAATCTGCAATAATATCGTGCACCGGCTCCAAAAAGACAGCGCACCCATATATTGCAAACATCCATATGTTAGAATACCCAAGAAGCCTTAAATCCCCATCTATCAAGGATCCGCTTCCTGTCCAGATTATTTCGGCTCCCCAGCCGATAACTCCATAAATTACAAATCTTTTTAACATATATTTATTGTTCTACAATAAATTAACTTTTAAAAGTGGTAATTTTAGTTATAATATATAGTATCACGACTTTTCTATTGCTATTAATCAATAAATTCGGAGGTACTTGATGCATCTTTTGGGTAAGATTAAAGTAACAACTGTCATTCCGTCAGAAATCGGAAGGCTGAAAGATATTGCAAATAATTTGTGGTGGTCCTGGAATTCCGAAGCAATCGACCTTTACAGAGAGATAGACCTTATTTTATGGGAAAAGCTTAATAAAAACCCTGTTAGATTTATAAAGGAAGTCAGCGGTAAAAAACTTCAACAGAAGATATCCGATCCGGAATACATGCGGCGTTATTATGAAGTTGTCGAAAAGTATGATGGCTATATGAATCAGAACAGTACCTGGTTCAAAACGGAATATCCAGAAATGCAGGATCAACGTGTAGCATATTTTTCTGCTGAATTCGGCCTTAACGAAGTGCTACCCATATATTCAGGCGGTCTTGGTGTACTATCAGGTGATCATTGCAAATCCGCAAGCGATTTGGGTATCCCGTTGACAGCAGTTGGACTTTTTTACAAGCAGGGCTATTTCAATCAGCAAATAGACAGGGAAGGCTGGCAGAATACCCGCTATAGCAACCTCAACATCACTGACCTGCCGATTAAGCAGGTTCTCGACACAAACGGCGAGCCACTTCATGTCCGCGTCGAAATGGCGGGCAGGCTCGTATATACAAATGTATGGCAGGTTCAGGTAGGCCGTGTCTCCTTGTATCTCCTGGATTCAGACACTGATCTTAACAATGGAAACGACAGATTAATTACATCAAGATTATACGGTGGTGACCAGGAAACCAGGATCCAACAGGAAATTTTGCTTGGCATTGCCGGTGTCAGGGCTTTGGAGGCACTTGGTATCAATCCTGTTGCTTTTCATATGAATGAGGGGCACTCAGCCTTCCTTGGCCTGGAGTTGATATACAGATATATACAAAAATATGGACTTTCCTTCTGCCAGGCGAAGGAATTGGTTTCCGCATCGGTCATATTCACCACCCATACCCCTGTTCCGGCAGGAAATGATGTTTTTCCTCTTCATATGATTGACAGGTATTTAGGGAATTACTGGGGCATGATGGGCATAAGCCGTCATGAATTCCTCGATCTCGGTATGAAAATGAACGATAGCCAGAACTTCAACATGACCGTCCTGGCGATGACACTGTCTGGCAGACGAAACGGCGTCAGCGAGCTTCACGGGGCTGTAACCCGTAATATTTACAGCAACCTGTGGCCTGGAGTTCCCGAGGAAGAGGTGCCTGTCTCCCATGTCACAAACGGTATACACACCTTGACCTGGCTTTCACCGAACTTCAAATACCTCTTTGACAAGTACCTGCCGCAGGACTGGCAGGATAGGCTTTATGACAGTGAAGTATGGGAAGCTGTTGATGATATCCCCGATGAGGAGCTTTGGAAAACTCATTGCGCACTTAAAACCAAGATGATCGGTTTTGTAAGGGGTAAGCTTAAGGAACAAAGGCTGATTAACGGTGAATCCCCGGAAAACCTCAGGGCGGTTGATAACCTGCTTGACCCGGCGGCACTTACGATAGGATTTGCCCGACGGTTTGCAACTTATAAGAGGGCTAACCTGATATTCAGGAATGTGGAACGCATCAAAAAAATATTGAACAGACCAGATATGCCGGTTCAGATAATCTTTGCCGGAAAAGCTCATCCTGCCGACCGTCCTGCACACGAGGTAATTAAAAATATTAATGATATCTCCCGCCAGGAAGGCTTTACAGGGAAAGTCATACTGGTTGAAAATTACAATATGACATTATCACGAAACCTTATCCAGGGTGTAGACGTATGGCTCAACAATCCCAAGAGACCTCTTGAAGCAAGCGGAACCAGCGGACAGAAGGTCTGCGTTAACGGAATCATCAATTTCAGCGTTCTTGACGGCTGGTGGTGCGAGGGGTATAATGGCAAAAATGGTTGGGCAATCGGTGATGACACATATTATGACAATGATAACAATCAGGATAATGCCGATAGTGAATCCTTGTATGAACTTCTGGAAAGAAGTATAGTTCCCTTGTTTTATAACAGGGAAGGGAACAATATTCCTGTTATGTGGGTCAAATACATGAAGGAATCCATAAAATCCCTTTCGTTCAATTTCAGCACACACAGGATGCTGCAGGATTATACCAGGGAAATGTATATCCCTTCTGTTAAAAGGACGGAAATCCTTTTTGCAGATGGGTTTGAAAAAGCCATCGAGCTTGCTGAATGGAAACGAAATTTGGAAAATAACTGGCAATGTGTCCAGCTGGTGGCAGACAAGTCGGCAGGGACAGTTGAAGAAAAGCTGTCGAGGTCGGGGGAAAGCATTAATATGAATGTTGTCGTATCCCTTGGTGAGATAAGACCTTCTGACGTAAGTGTCGAGCTGTATTATGGCACACCTGACGGGGACAATAATCTCGAATGTCCGAACAGCGTTGCGATGTCACCGGTTGAAGATTTTGGAGGAGGCAGTTACCGTTATTCCGTTGATATCGTATTGACTGAAGGCGGAGAGTACAGCTACACATACAGAGTCGTTCCATCCCATCCGCTCCTGACAGACAGGTTTGAACAGGGATTAATCAAGTGGGCCATATGAAGGTTTGAGGTTTTTGGGAGGGTCAGATGAAAGGCAGAAATACCAGCAGAAATTTTGTGAGTTCCAAAATATATATAATATTGGTTCTGTGCATATTGTTTTCGTCAATTGGTTTTTTCCCTGGTGCAGTAATGGCTGATAATGTCGCAGCCCAGGCCGGTACCGGTGAAGGTACCGTTGATTCAGGCATGTTATTTGACCTGTCGGCAATCAAGGCTAATTCCCTGATATTGACTGAAGTCGACAGAGGCCAGGTGCTTTTGAGCAGTAATTCCGATGAAAAACTCCATATATCTGCTGCCTGCAAGCTTATGACCATCCTTATAGCCCTTGAAAACGGCGATATGAATTCCAATGTAACAATCAGCAAAGAATCGGTCGAAGCTGAAGGTTCGGCACTTAGTCTTGTGGTCGGAGAAAAATATACCCTTGAAGATTTATTATATGCAATCATGCTCACATCTGCCAATGACGCAGCAAAAGCTGTTGCAGAATTTATTTCTGGCGATTCAGCAGGCTTCGTCTCCAAAATGAATGAAACAGCAGCAAGACTGAAAATGAACGACACCCATTTTTCCAACCCGACAGGATTATACGATGAGGAACAATTCACTACAGCTTCAGATATCTCCATTATGATTAAATACGCCCTTTCAAACAGCAGCTTCAAAAGGCTGTTTTCGGCTCGCGCACGGCCATGGACACACCAGGACAACACCACAACGATCCTTACCAGCCCAAATAAGCTTTTTTGGAGCTATAGCGGAATTGACGGTGGCAAAATCGGATATAACAAAAAGGAGCAGCAATCACTTATAACCTCTGCAACACGTGACGGTATGACCCTTATCTGTATTGTGTTGGATTCACCTGAGGAAAGTCTGTTTACGGATGCTTCTTCCCTACTCGATATAGGCTTTGGAGAGTTTAGAAAAAGCATCCTTGTTAATACAAACGACAGACTTGATACTATTGATATTGACGGGAATGAAATTGACCTGATAGCTCTTGAGGAGGTTTATTACATCCATCCAGACGGAGAAAGCTATATTAAGGACCTCAACATATCTACCGACGCAAATCTTCCAATTAAAAAGACCAAAATCGCAGGAACTGCTACATATACTCTGACTGATGGAACAACGATAGACATAGCCCTATACCCTGAGAGTGAAATACTCCCTGCTGAAGATTTCCTGACGTCTGCCAGGAAAAAGGTCATGGAAAATCAGGATATACTTTATCTGATATATTTCCTTATCATTATGGAGGTATTTCTTATCCTGGCTAAAATTATAAATTTCATCATCAGGAAGGTGAAAAAAATATAATGATGCGTTCACAAGCCTTTAATTACTTAAAGGCTGTGCAGTACCGGTTTCCTTACAATACTCTTCCTGTCTGCGTTTATCACATTATCAAGTACTTTTTCAAGGTTAAGCACATCCTTCATTTCAAAGAACCCGCTTTTTTTGTGAATGAAATTGGCAGCTCTCATTGCCCCGGATGCAAAGGCTTTTCTTGAAAAGGATTCATGTGAAATGGTAACCATATCTTCATCTCCAACAATAAGCACCTCATGCTTTCCGACAACACCTCCTGCACGTACAGAATTTATTGGGATTTGTTGTGTCCCCTCAGAAAACTCATCTCCCGGCTCCCCTGCTGCACCAATGCCTTTTTCAATCTCAGCAGCAATTTTAAGTGCAGTTCCTGAAGGAGAATCCTTCTTCTTGCTGTGATGGACTTCAGTTATCTGGAAATCATAATCATTAAGGATACTCGAAGCAATATTTGTCAACAGCATCATGACATTCACTCCAAGTGTTATATTAGGAGCATGGACTATCCCTGTGCCATGCTTTTTGGCAAGAACATAAAACCTCTTCATTTCAAGCTTTGAAAACCCTGTCGTTGCTATGACCATATTGACCTTCATTCTTGCGAAAACCTTCGCATTTCTAACTGTTGCCTCAGCCTTTGAAAAATCAATTGCCACATCCGGCTTGGTTTTAAAAATAATCTCTTCAAGACTGTCAGAAGTATCAACGATTATCCCTGTATTCCTGCAATTTATTATTTCTCCAAGATCCTTGCCCTGTTTCTTACTTCCAGGGCTGCATACCGCAGCGACAAGTTTCATGTTCTCTTGTTCCAGCAGCACCGAAGCTACTTCCTTACCTGTTTTCCCTAGCCCTATAAGGCATATCCTTATCATATCTAAAACACCTCCTGGGTTTAATAGTAAATATATGGCAATTTTTTTAAGGGTACAAAAAAACTGCAGAGAGGTTCTCTGCAGCACATCATACCTAAGGTGGTAATGACAGCATTTGCTCACCTTCTCTTCCAACGCTTACGAGGTTAGCTGACGGATTCGGATCGGAAAAGACTGACCCTACCGGATTGAAGTAGTCCCCATTATCACTTCTGGGCTTCAGTCCGGATTCACCCCTATTGATTGGTTCCCCCGTTCTTACGATTCAGCGAAATACTAAATTGTATTTTTTAGTATATCATATTCCCCATCCATTAACAATATACTTAACCGATTTTTAACCATTTCTCGTGAACTTAACCAATATATTCCATTTCAGCGAGCTTAACCATTCCCAACCTTCCATTTCCCGCATCTATCTCCCCATCCCGCTATTTTTCTATCATTTGACAGGATATCTATGATTTCGCATGCATTGGAACAGTCGCTGCATTCCCGGCTTTTTGCGCTGAAATTTCCGCTAGCTGACGAAAAGCCTTTAAATTTTGTTCTAATTCCAATTGAGGATTTATATTGCTTAATGGCAAGAATTGCAGCTCCATATGCCCCCATGACATCATGGTGCTCTGGGACTATGATCTCCATACCCAGTGCTTTCCTGAAAGCAGCAGCAATTCCAGAGTTAGCGGCTACACCGCCTTGAAAGACAACCGGCTCCTTTATATCCTTGCCTTTTGCCAGATTATTAAGGTAATTTCGCACCAAGGCTTCACAAAGTCCGTTGACAATGTCTTCAGTACTATGACCGGTCTGCTGCTTGTGGATCATGTCCGATTCGGCGAAAACGGCACACCTTCCGGCAATTCTTACGGTTGACGTGGATTTTAGCGCCAGCTCCCCGAATTTCCCAATGGGAATGCCCAGCCGCGATGCCTGTCTGTCAAGGAAGGAGCCTGTTCCTGCCGCACATACCGTATTCATCGCAAAATCATAGACAGCACCATTCTTCATGATTATTATCTTGGAATCCTGGCCTCCGATTTCAATTACCGTCCTGACTCCGGGCACCACTTTTTGCGCTGCCACTGCATGCGCGGTTATCTCGTTCTTTATGACATCCGCACCGGCAATTACCGCTGCAAGCTCCCTGCCGCTTCCTGTAGCTCCGGAACAACATACGTCAAAATCGTCACCAAGTTTTCCCGAAAGCTCCATCAAGCTGTCCGTAAGGGCAATAATCGGTTGCCCGCCTGTCTTTCTGTAAAGCTTTTCAATTAGCTTACCATTTTCATCGGCAATGACCAGGTTAGTACTGACTGAACCAACATCAATGCCAAGTGAATAGCCCCTCTTTTTTAAATCCGTACTCTTCCCTCCTCCTCCAGAGAATATCTGTAAAAGCATCCACACGGGTCAGACAGCCTGCTTCACCCGTCATTTCATCAATTATCAGTGTCAGAACCGGAATGTCAAAATCCTTTTCAACCTGTTTCAATATTCCCTCTGCTACAATCTCGGGCATGCAGGTCAGGGGGAAAGTCTGTATTACACCATCGTAGCCGCTCCTGGAATACATGATGGTATTGCCGATAGTTTCTCTGGCATGCCCCCCGATCATTCTCCCAAGATAGGGTTCAGCAGCTTTTGCATAATCCATATTCACTGGAATGTGGAGCCCAGTTTTTATAATATGTTCGGTTATCCAGTTGCTTACGGTTATCCTTCTGTCTGCTTCAACCCCCATTGAACCAATCCTTTGCTGTATTTCAAAGCTGGCAAAATGCTCGATGTTTGTGTAAATCTCCCCAACAAAGCCGATTTTGAGAGGTTTGAAATCGTAGTTTAACTTTATGGATGCAAGTTCCTCTTTTGTATTTGATATAAGCTTCAAAATCCTTTCCGAACCTTCAACCTGCAGAACTTTTTTTCTAAAAGAGTCATAGACAGCATCTGCAGAACCTTTTTTAACCTCTCTGGGCTTTATCCGGAATGTCATCATCTCGAGCTCATCTACTCTTTTAGCAGCTGATATGAAATTGCTTAAGGCCTTTGCCAGCCTGCAGGGATTCCGGGTACCAATCAGTCTTCTCAACTGTCCAACATAATTCAATGGATTCCCCCTTGGTGGTTCAAGAATTATGAACTCCATATCCAGACCTATATCACTGAGGATTTCTCTCTGCATTTCACAGTAATATCCGAATCTGCAGGGCCCCTTGCCTCCTGCCATCAGTACGGTATCAGCACCTCCCGCCCGGTTGGCCTGTATAAGGTTTCCGATGGTTATCTTCAAAGGAAGGCATGTCATGTCCGGTGTATATCTTGTACCGATCTCCATGGTCTCCCTGTTGTTGAAGGGCGGTACGACACATGTGGCTCCAAGATCATCAAGCAGGCCCTTTACACTGACATATGCATTCCCCAGATGCGGAAAGGTTACTCTCATTTTACCCTCCAAGCTGCCCTCCGAGCTGCTTTTTCCATCTTATCATATCAATAAATGCCTCAAGCCTTGTATTAAGGCCAGCTTCTCCAGAATGCTCATCAATGGTTACTACTATGAATGGAGTATTGCTTTCCATCCTTACCCTGCGAGCAACCATATCACATACAAATGAATCGATTCCACATCCGAAACTCATCAAATAGATTATACCGTCAAGTTCTGCATTCCTTATGAAGTACATGGAACTACCAAGTGCCTTCCTGCCATAATTCCAAAACATAGGCTTTCTCAAGCCTTCGGTCTCCATATTTATATCAGCCTCATCCACCATTTCCACTGTGACTGCCCTTGCTCCCATCTTCTCAAGTTTACCAAGCATATCCATGTTGATGTATCTGTCATAAATATTGTAGGAATGGCCTATAACAGCAATTTTCAAATCCTCTTTTCCCGCTGGTGATACATTTTTAATATTTTTCCCGTTGGGATATTGCTTCACTGGCAGGCTCTCATAGACCTCTCCCATAACTTTCTTCCTATATAACCTGTAATCCCCGATAGCTTTTTTATAAGCCATCCTGGCCAATTTACGGTCATCGGTCAAATATCCTGCTGTCTCCGATGCGGATTTCCAGGAACATCTTTCCGATTTAATCATATTAACTTCAACATCTATCAATACCGGTGAATTCTCTATCCCGAGTGAATGCCTTACGGTATCCGGCAATCCACCAAATTCCGGACATATGTATTCATGTCTGGATATGCTCGTGAATCTGGGAACAAAAAGATAATCAACTTTTCCTATAAGTGAAGCGGCATGCCCCAGGAACAATTTAACCGGCAGGCAAGCTTCATCAACACAAAGACTTACACCGGCATCAAGGATCCTCCTGTTGGTATTTTCAGACAGAACAACCTCAGCCCCCAGTTCTTCCAGGAAGCTTTTCCACAAAGGATAATACTTATGGTAAAAAAGCCCGCACGGTATCCCAACCCTCTTTTTCAAAGCAGCCTCCCGGAGCACTGTTTTATGCTTACTATATTATTTTCTTAGGCGTCTGGTATTATACGTAAAAAACGTTAACTTTAATTAATGATTTCTATTGATTTTTTAGTATTCTCTTATTATATTTCTCTCTTTCACTTCACATATAAACCTATAGATGCTATTATTAAATTGAATCATTAAAATAGGCATATTATACAATATTCTATAATCCTGGTTCTGTTTATCTGGTTTTTAAATGATGTGCAACATTCTGCTAATTCTGTGCATCTGCTTTTTAAATTGAAGATAATCATACATCAATAGAAAAATTCACAAATACTATGTGTACATATGTAATTCGTACAGAGAAAGAGAGGAGATTCAAATGGGCAGGAAAATGAAAACAATGGATGGGAATACAGCTGCAGCACATGTAGCTTACGCCTTTACCGATGTTGCAGGCATATATCCTATCACACCATCTTCACCAATGGCTGAGAATGTCGATGAATGGTCTGCAAACGGTAGAAAGAACCTTTTCGGTCAACAGGTTAATGTCGTTGAACTGCAATCCGAGGCAGGAGCTGCCGGCACGGTCCACGGCTCACTTGCAGCGGGCGCACTTACAACCACTTTTACCGCCTCACAGGGCTTGCTCCTGATGATTCCGAACATGTATAAAATTTCCGGAGAATTGCTCCCTGGTGTTATGCATGTAACCGCAAGAGCTATTGCCAGTCATGCTCTCTCCATATTCGGAGACCATTCGGATGTAATGGCATGCCGCCAGACAGGATTTGCAATGCTTGCATCAGGTAACGTACAGGAGGTTATGGATCTTGCAGGAGTTGCGCATCTTAGCGCTATTAAGGGAAGAGTACCTTTCATGCACTTCTTTGATGGATTCAGGACATCACACGAAGTACAGAAAATCGAAGTCATTGATTATGAAGATTTAGACAGGCTACTGGATCATGATGCCGTGGAAGCCTTCAGGAAAAATGCTCTTAACCCTGAGCATCCTGTACTAAGAGGTTCCGCTCAGAACCCGGATATTTTCTTTCAGGCACGTGAAGCTTCCAACAGCTTCTATCAGAACATACCCGGCGTAGTGGAAGACTACATGAATGAAATAAATAAGATTACCGGCAGGAATTACGGCCTGTTCAATTATTATGGAGCACCCGATGCTGACAGGATCATCATCGCCATGGGCTCCGTATGCGACACTACCGAGGAAGTCATCGACTACATGAACGCCGCCGGAGAAAAGGTCGGCTTGGTAAAGGTCCATCTTTACAGGCCCTTCTCTGCTAAACATTTGCTGAATGCAATACCCAAAACAGCAAGGAAGATTGCAGTGCTTGACAGGACCAAAGAACCGGGCGCACTCGGTGAGCCCCTGTACCAGGATGTCTGCACCGCATTTTTCGAGGGCAACGACAGACCGATGATAGTCGGCGGACGTTATGGACTGGGTTCCAAGGACACCACTCCTGCACAGATAATAGCTGTATACAAAAACCTCAATGAAAAAACACCTCTGAACCATTTCACCATAGGTATCGTTGATGATGTCACAAACCTTTCACTGCCTTTAGGTGAAGAGATTGATACTTCTACTGAAGGAACCATAAGCTGCAAGTTCTGGGGCCTGGGTTCCGACGGAACGGTCGGTGCCAATAAGAATTCCATAAAGATCATAGGTGACCATACCGACATGTATGCACAGGCATATTTCGCATATGACTCCAAAAAGTCCGGCGGAATCACAATGTCACATCTGCGGTTCGGTAAAAAGCCCATCCGCTCTACATATCTGATCCACAAGGCAGATTTCGTAGCCTGCCACAACCCATCATATGTTGATAAATTTGAAATGGTTTCAGAGCTAAAGGACAACGGCACTTTCCTGCTTAATTGCGGCTGGTCCAACGAAGAGCTTGACTCCAGGCTCCCGGCAACAATGAAGAATTTTATAGCAAAACACAATATCCAACTTTATACTATAGACGGTGTTGCAATAGGCCGGGAAATTGGCCTTGGAAACCGGATAAACATGGTCATGCAGGCTGCTTTCTTCAAGCTGGCAAACATCATCCCACTGGATGAAGCAGTCAGGTATATGAAAAAAGCCATTGAAGATTCGTATGGCAAAAAAGGCGAAAAAGTCGTTGCCATAAACAACCTGGCAGTTGACAAAGGAATTGACGCAGTCAACAAGATCGAAATCCCTTCCTCATGGGCTACAGCAGTCGATGCTCCAAAAGCCGGAAAAGAGATGCCTGAGTTCATAGCTAGAATAATGGATCCGATGAACAACCAGCAGGGAGAAAATCTTCCTGTCAGCACTTTCCTCGGAAGAGAAGACGGCACATTCCCCCAGGGGGCCGCTAAATATGAAAAACGCGGAATCGCAGTGGATGTCCCTGAATGGCAACCTGACAAGTGCATACAGTGCAACCAGTGTGCCTATGTATGTCCGCATGCTGCAGTCAGACCCTTCCTGCTCAATACTGAAGAAGTCAAAAATGCACCCGCTTCCTTTATAAGCAAGAAAGCCATCGGCAAGGATCTTGAAGGCTATAATTTCAGGATACAGGTCACTCCTTACGATTGTGCAGGCTGCGGCAACTGTGCCCAGGTCTGTCCGGCCAAGGAAAAAGCCCTTGTTATGAAACCTATAGAGACACAATTAGATCAGGCAGATAACTGGGAACATGCAATGTCCCTGTCTGTCAAGGAAAATCCAGCAAATCCGAACACCGTCAAAGGCAGTCAGTTCGAACAGCCTTTATTCGAGTTCTCGGGTGCCTGCGCAGGTTGTGGCGAGACTCCATACATAAAGCTCGTAACACAGCTGTTCGGAGACAGGATGATGGTATCCAATGCAACAGGCTGTACCTCCATTTACAGCGGTAGCGTACCCTGTACTCCCTATTGCACAAATAAAGATGGAAAAGGACCTTCCTGGGCAAATTCACTTTTTGAAGACAACGCAGAATATGGTTATGGCATGTTCCTCGGCGTCAAGCAGATGAGAAGCAAGCTTGCCGACCTCTGCAATGAGGCACTGAACCTTGCACTGCCTGAAAACGTCAAAGGTGCGCTTACTTCATGGCTGGACAACATGAAAGACGGTAATGGCTCCAAGAAGGCAAGTGCCGCTCTCATAGCCGCAATAGAAGGCTGCAGTGGATGTGATGCAGAAGCAAAGACTGTTCTTGATCAGATCCTCAAGAAAAAAGATTTCCTCATCAAGAAATCCCAGTGGATAGTGGGCGGCGACGGTTGGGCATACGATATCGGCTTTGGAGGTCTTGACCATGTACTGGCTTCCGGAGAAGACGTTAATGTGCTCGTACTCGATACCGAGGTCTATTCCAACACCGGCGGCCAATCTTCAAAATCAACTCCTACCGGCGCTGTTGCGCAGTTTGCAGCATCGGGCAAGGTGGTCAAGAAGAAGGATCTCGGTATGATAGCCATGTCCTACGGTTATGTATATGTAGCGCAGGTAGCTATGGGTGCCAACCAGGGTCAGTTCATAAAAGCCCTTATCGAAGCAGAGAACTATCCGGGGCCTTCCCTGATAATAGCCTATGCTCCATGCATCAACCATGGCTTAAAGCTTGGCATGGGCTTCACACAGCTTGAAGAAAAGAATGCTGTCGAAGCCGGCTACTGGCACCTTTACAGGCACAATCCCCTGCTCAAGGAAGAAGGAAAGAATCCCTTCACCCTCGATTCAAAGGAGCCAACAGCATCGTACAAGGACTTCATTATGGGAGAGGTAAGATACTCCTCTCTGACAAGGAGCTTCCCTGATAAAGCAGGACAACTGTTCGAGCTGGCAGAGAAGAACGCGAAGGAACGGTATGAATCCTACAAAAAGCTGGCAAACGGCTGATGGATTTGAGACAAAAAGCTGATGGACTTACATCATAAAATGAATTGATAGTTAAACAGGCAGATAACAAATGTTATCTGCCTGTTTTTAAATCTTGTAATAGCACTTTGTCAATATCTTGCTAAAGCTACTATTATACCGGATCGTCATTGAATTTCTTGGCAATCCTAAAGACTTCAAAGAGCTGTTTGTCCCTCTTGGTCATAAGTTCCTTCATATCCACACCGGTATAATCGAACAGTCCTTTGCCGGTTTTGGTTCCCAACTCGCCTTTTTCGATAAGTGCTCCAAGTGTCGTGGGCATATCAGTTGCTGGCGGGAAGGTATAGCTTCTGTTCTTGAAGTTGTTGGCAGTCATATCGACTCCTCCGAAGTCTATACGCTTGCAAACGCCGAGAACCATGGCACGGGGGATGAAACTGGCTTTTACAGCCTTATCGATATCCTCGGGAGTGCAGTAGCCGTTATCTAAAAGGAAGAATATCTCCTGGTTAAGACACATCTGAATGCGGTTTACTATGTATCCGCGGATAAATTTAGCCATTGGAACAGCTGTTTTACCGCATTTTTCAAGCATCTCAACAGCGATGTCGGCATATTCCTGTGGCGCCTGTTCGCTCTTCACGACTTCAACCAGCGGAATGAGCTGTGGTGGGGCATACCAGTGGGCAATGATGGTCTGTGGCAAACGGCGTTCGGGCATGATTTCGAATATATTCAGAGCTGAAGTGTTGGAGGCTATTATAGTGTCGTAAGGAAGTATGGCATCAAGTTCAGCATAGAGTTCCTTCTTCGCATCAACTTTCTCAACGATGGTCTCCATGATAAAATCCGCACCTTCGACTGCCTCCGGAACGGTTAAACAGAATTTGACCTTGTTGTACATCTTGTCGATGTCTTCAGTCTGGATCATTCCTTCTTCGGCAAAGGTTTCAAGACTCTTTTTAAGAGATGCACGTGCTTTGTCGCGTGTATCTTCGCTGCGCGTCCACATAGTGACGTCGTAACCACCCATTGCGAAGGTCTGGGCGATTCCAGGGCCCATAGTTCCGGCACCAAGGACCGCTATTTTTTTAATGTCTGCAAATGTTTTCATTAATCATAACTCCTTTTTTTGATAATATGCTATAAATTTATATTGCATCCAGTGTAGTACACTGAAATGGAAACGAATGTGTGCATATAAATACCTTTTTTTGATTTTTAGTGATATCTGTTTGCGGATGTCTTTTTTATATCGACAAGGGGGGTAACATTGGTAAGAGTACGAGAAACAGGGGGCTGTTGGAGTGTCACCCGGTAGGCATTCCCTGTCTCGCTGCCAACCGGTCACTTCCTGCCGCCTCTGAAATCGCCCGGCAATGTCCGTAGAAATAAATGAGTTAATACTATTTTAACTTAATTTTGTCACTAATGCAAAAAAATTATGATCAAAAATAGAATTTTATTATATAAAATTCCGTCAGGTTATCAGTACACTTCCGGCCTTCTGTGTTTCAGGAGCGGCAATTCATTGCGTACCCTGCCAACCTCCGGGAGTTCTATGTCCGCATATACTACCTCTTCACCTTCTCCAGCCCTGCAAAGGATGGTACCCCACGGAGAAGAAACCATCGAGTTGCCGTAAGCCACATAGGATGCTGAAGGATCCCTTGCCGGAGATGCAGCTGCAAAATATACCTGATTATCCATAGCCCGTGTACGTATGAGCAGTTCCCAGTGCGCCGGCCCTGTTACCATATTGAAGGCTCCAGGTATGATTATCAGTTCCGCTCCTTCCAGAGTCATCTTCCGAATGAGCTCAGGGAATCTCATGTCATAACAGACTGCGACTCCGACCTTGCAGAATCCCATATCTACAACAGTTGTTGTATCTCCGGGCGAAAGCACTTCTGATTCAGTCACCCTGATGCGGCCCGGGATATCTATGTCAAAAAGGTGTACTTTCCTGTGTTTACCTATGATGTTTCCATCCTTGCCGAAGATGATACTTGTATTATATACTTTTCCTTTATCCTCTTCAGGTATCGACCCTCCAATTATATAGATGCCCAGCTCCCTGGCTTTTGCAGACAGTGAAACAGTTGTCGGGCCAGCTGGTATGGTCTCTGAATACTGCTTGAACTTTCTTTTATCATAGGGACAGTTGAACATTTCTGGAAGAACGGCGACATCGGCATTACCTTCAGCCGCCTTCTCCAGCATCTCAAATGCCCTTTTTAGGTTGATCTCCTTGTTATCCAATACATTCATCTGGCAAAGCGCCAATCTGAAGGTTGTTTTTGTGATTATATCCATATTACTTTCCTTTTGCCTTCTTTATTCGCATCACAAGTTTTACGACTTCTACAATCGGTATGATCAACAGGGATAAGACAATTACAATACCCCACTGTTCAAGGGTTAATGGTGTTACTTTGAACAGCTTGTTTATTGCAGGTATCGCAATGACTGCAACCTGTAATAAACCAGCTGCTACTATAGCTCCAATAACGTATAAATTGCTGAAAACACCTATGGTGAATATGGACTTGTCATGTGAACGTACATTCAGGGAATGGGCCAGCTGAACCAGGGAAAGTGTGCAGAATGCCATCGTCATGGCAACTTCATGGTTGAAATAATGCTGTCCTATGAAATATGCACCCAACGTAAGCAAACCAATGCAAATTCCCTGATATATGATCCTGATCCCCATACCTTCCGCGAAAAAGCTGCTCTGTGAATTCCTGGGCGGTTGCTTCATAACATCAGATTCAGCCTTCTCCATGCTGACGGCGAGTGCAGGCAGGGAGTCTGTAACAAGGTTGACCCACAGTATGTGTATGGGCAGTAAAACTATCCAACTAAGCATTGTACCAATAAACAACGTCAACACTTCAGCAAGGTTGGACGAGAGCAGGAACTGGATGGTTTTTCTTATGTTGCTGTAAATCTTCCTGCCTTCTTCAACAGCGACTACTATAGTCGCAAAGTTGTCGTCGGCAAGTACCATGTTGGAAACACCCTTTGCAACATCAGTACCGGTTATTCCCATGCCAATACCTATATCGGAAGCTTTCAGCGCAGGAGCGTCATTTACACCGTCTCCTGTCATTGCAACTATTTTGCCTTGCTTTTTCCACGCCTCTACGATCCTCACCTTATGCTCGGGTGAAACTCTTGCATATACCGAATAATTCGTTACCATGGTTTCAAAATCCAAGTCTGAAATATTTGAAAGCTCCGCGCCTGTAATTACCTGACTGTCGTCCTTTATTATGCCAAGCTCTCTGGCTATCGCTGCCGCAGTATCCCTATGGTCTCCAGTTATCATTATTGGACGTATGCCAGCTTCTGCACACTTTCTTACAGCTTCACTTACTTCAGGGCGCGGTGGGTCAATCATTCCTGTCAGGCCGACAAATACCAGGTTATTTTCAACTTCATCTGAAACAAGATTTGCCGGAATCTCTCCAATATCCTTGAATGCCATCCCCAAAACACGAAGCGCCTTGCCGGCCATTTCACCGTTGGCCTTGTTAATTGCATCACGGTAACTGTCGTCCAACTCAAGTATTTCATTATTAATCAGAATATGGGAACATCGGTCAAGTAAAACATCAGGTGCACCCTTTGTAAATACTCTCAGCTTGCCTTTAGACTCGTTTATTGTGGACATAAGCTTGCGTTTTGAATCAAATGGAAGCTCACTCTTCCTTGGCATGTCAAACTCAAGCTGATGCTTGTTTACACCTTTAATCAGAGAATATAGAACCAAAGCTGTCTCAGTTGGATCACCGATCAGCTTGACCGGTTCCTCAACAGAATTCTCGTATTTTGCAGCAGCTCCACCGGATATTTGGACATCATTGCAAAGAGCGAGCGACTGCAGAAAGATTGCACCGGTTTTGTCATGCTCCTCAATTTCGAGTTCTGAAGCCTTTGTTATTGTCCCATCCAGGTAAACCTCAAGAACCGTCATCTTGTTTTGTGTAAGGGTTCCGGTCTTGTCCGAACATATGATTTCGGTGCTGCCCAGTGTCTCAACCGCAGACAGTTTTCGGACTATAGCATTCCTCTTTGCCATCTTCTGCACACCAATAGCCAGAACAATTGTAATAATTGCCGGTAAACCTTCAGGTATAGCTGCGACTGCAAGGCTTATGGCTGTAAGGAACATTTCCAGTACTTCTCTCTTTTCCAATATGCCCACAACAAATATAATAACTGCAACAATAAGAATCATGATGGTAAGGAATTTGGTCATCTCTGTCAGTTTTTGCTGAAGTGGTGTCGCCCTTGTTTCAGCTTCAGAAATGTTGGTTGCAATCTTACCCACCTCTGTCTTCATACCTGTAGCTGTGACAACGCCCTGTCCACGGCCATAAGTTACCGGACAGCTTGAATAGGCCATATTTTTACGGTCACCGATTACCATTTCAGGGTCATCAAGTTTTTCTATCATCTTGTCAGCAGGAACCGATTCCCCGGTAAGAGCGGCTTCCTCAATCTGAAGGCTCGCCACATGTAATAGCCTCATATCGGCAGGTACAAAGTCTCCTGCCTCCAGCATTACTATATCGCCGGGCACTACCTCTTCCGATTTGATTTGCACAATCTCCCCATCCCTTTTGACTTTTGCATTTGTGGAAGACATTTTTTTAAGTGCTTCAAGAGATTTTTCAGCTTTACTTTCCTGTACAACGCCCATTACAGCATTAATCACTACTATTGCAAGAATGATAAAGGTATCTGCAATTTCCCCGGTCAGACCAGATATAACTGCTGCAACCAGTAAAACAATGATCATGACATCCTTGAATTGATTAAGAAACATTTCAAATACAGTAGTCTTTTTACCTTCTGCCAGTTCATTCCTGCCATACTGCGCAAGCCTTTCAGCCGCTTCACTTCCCGACAGGCCATTAACATCACTTTTCAATTGATTCAGAACTTCAGCTTCATCAAATGTATGATATAGAGCCTCATTATGTTTGCTAATCTCTGTTGACAAAATGAATCCTCCTTTTTAGTGCGTATATTTATTCATATCATACAATATAAGAGCCGTATTGTAAAATCGCTATTATTTATATTCCTTGGCTGTCTCCTGAGCTTTCAATACCCTCAGGACACCCTGTACCAATGCAATCATTTCTTCCTCGCCCGGGAAAATCATAACTCTTGTGATGAAGCTAACCCTGTCTTCTATCCAACCTGTCAGATTTTCATCATAAGCAAGACCACCCGTAAGTACTATAGCGTCTACATCTCCCTTAAGGACCGTAGCTCCCGCTCCGATTTCCTTTGCAATCTGGTACGCCATTGTTTCGAAGATCAACCGTGCTCTTTCATCTCCTGCATGTATCCGTTTCACAACTTCCCTGCCGTCATTTGTACCAAGATAGGCCACGAGTCCGCCGCCGCCGACTATTTTCTTTCTGACCTCTTCTTTTGTATACTTACCTGAAAAGCACAAGTCTATAAGCGAGCCAACAGGCACTCCTCCAGCTCTCTCAGGAGAAAATGGGCCGTCACCGTCAAGGCAATTGTTTACATCAACAATTCTGCCCTTTTTATGGACGCCGATAGAAATGCCTCCCCCCATATGAGCAACCAGAAAATTCATGTTTTCATATTTTCCGCCCAGTTCGGCCGCAGCTTTCCTTGCTGTCGCTTTCTGGTTCAACGGATGATCCTTGGATTTTCTCTGGATTTCAGGAACGCCTGATATCCTTGCAAATTCTTCAAATTCGTCAACCACTACAGGATCAACTACATATGAAGACAGACCCAGTGGTTCTGCTATCGCATGAGCAAGTATTCCGCCAAGGTTGGACGCGTGCTGTCCCATGACTCCTATCTTCAGGTCTTCCAGCATGGGCGCGTTGACTTTATAGGTTCCGCCTTCTACAGGCTTCATGTTGCCGCCTCGTCCGACCACCGCATCAAGGCTGCTTAATTCTATTCCCTTTTCCTTAAGTGTATCTAAAACGACATTTTTACGAAATTCAAACTGGTCATAGATCGTTTTGAACTGTTCAACCTCATTCGCCGGATGTCTCAATACCTCTGTAAAGAATTCCTTTTCGTCGTCAAAAACCGATATCTTTGTAGATGTTGATCCAGGGTTTATTGCAAGAATACGATATTTTTTGTGCATAGAAATTCATCCCTTCTGCGTCACAAGGACGCCAAGTGCTATGGAGTTCAGCTTGGATTCATCCGAGCTGGCTCTTGAAGTTAGTATTATAGGTACTTTAGCTCCCATTATTATTCCAGCCTTTTCAGCCCTTCCGAAGTATTCCATCGATTTGTTGAGAATATTGCCCGCTTCCAAATCTGGTGTAATAAGCACATCGGCATAGCCTGCCACAGGATGGATGATGCCTTTGTGTTCAGCAGCCTCAGGAGACACAGCGTTGTCAAGCGCCAGAGGTCCTTTTACCATACACCCGGTTATCTCACCGCGTTCATTCATTTTTGTCAGCTCTTCAGCGTCCAGTGTACACGGCATTTTGGGATTGACCTTCTCAACTGCACACAAAACAGCTACCTTTGGCATATCATTACCCAAAGCGTGTGCAATTTTAACAGCATTATTTATGATGTCCACCTTTTCAGATAGCGTAGGCGCTATTGTCATGGCTGAATCGCTGATAACAAACAACCTGTCATAACCGGCTATTCCAAGTACCCCTACATGACTAAGAAGTCTCCCGGTTTTCAGTCCTACTTCCTTGTTCAGGATTGCCTTCAATATAACCGGGGTATCGACAAAACCTTTCATAGGCAGAGATGCTGCACCCATTTTCACCAGCTCCACAGCCTTAAGGCATGCCTGTTCCTTGTCTGCTATATCGATTATTTCAAAGTTCCTGAGGTCCATTCCGATTTCTGTGGCTATAGCCTCTATTTCTGGCTTGTTGCCTACAAGTATAGCCTTGATGATGCCATATTTGTAAGCGCCGTTGACTGCACTCAGCACATCCCTGTCCTGGGCAACGGCTACCGAAATGGTCTGGGGTTCTTTCTGCCTTACAGTATTAATAAGGTCTTCGAAGCTTTTAATCATATAGTTCACCACCATTAGTATATTTTAATAAATCGCTCCACCTGAGTTTGCTTCAGGTGGAGCTTAAGTGTCCATTAAGAGTGTATTATGACTGTAGTTTGATCTCTCCCTGTTCTTTACGGAATACCAGGCTGAATACAATTGTGCTTATAGCTGCAGTCAACACTGCTGCATAGGTTTCCGAAAACCATGATGCTATCGGGAAATGTCCGACTGCTGCATTGAACGAAACCCAGAATATGCCGACAATTGCAGTGCAGATCATCGCCCATATGGCTCCCTTTGAAGAGGTCTTTTTCCAGTAGATACCGAAAAGGAGTACTACAAACAGTGAACCTCTTATTGAATACGCAAAGTATACTATGTCAAGAACCCTTGTGCTGCCGTACATCAATAGGGCAAGGACAGTACAAACGACACCGGCTATAGCAGTAGTTATACGTGACATCTTAAGAACCTGTGCATCAGTTGCATTAGGTCTCAGCTTCCTTTGATAAATATCCTTTGTTATCATCGTTCCTGATGCCAGGATTATCGGTGAAACCGTTGAAAGCACAGCCGCCATTATTGAAGCAAGGACTAAACCGCCAGCAATGGGTGGAAGGTTCATCATCAGTGTAGGAAGGGCAAGCTTTGCATTTGCAAGGTCAGGAAATTTGATTTTCGCAGCCATGCCCAGAAATGCTGTGAATAAACCGAAAGGAGCAACTGCTATTGCTGTAATAAATGCTGCCTTTCTTGCAACTTTTACATTCTTGGCAGCAAGTATGGGCTGTATTCCAGCTTGTGCAGTACATGCACCCAAAATTGATGCGATTATCCATGAGGATACCTTCGTAGGCCCTATGCTGAAAAAGTTTGAATAGCTATCCGGTAATTGGTTAAATACAGAGCCTACTCCGCCGATATCGCCAGTTACCAGAACGATTGCGAGGATAATACCACCGTACATTGCTATAAGGTGCATTACATTTGTATAGGCTACTGCAGTCATTCCACCGGCAAGGGTGTAAATGATGAAACCGATACCGAATATGACGACTGATAGGTCGTAGCTCAGACCAAGTACTGATACTCCGAGTGTGCCGGCTGCGATCATCTGCGATACACCGACTGCGATCATTACAAATGTGAGAAGCACACTTGATACTATACGGGCGTCCACTCCTATGAATTTCTCAATTATACCTGGTACTGTTACTGTTTCCAGGCTCCTGTAAAGCTTTGCAAAAAATATTGCGAGGATGATTATACCGACACCATTTGCAAGTGTATACCATGAACCGGATATTCCATAAACATATCCGTATTCCGAAACGCCTGTTGTTGAAGTTCCGCCCAGCCATTCACCGGTTCCGGCCGCCACACACATGATGACCCCCAGGCCTGCTCCGTGAAAGGATGTGGCAGTCTTCGACTTTTTTTGAGCATATAATCCGATGCCTATAGTTAGTGCAAAATAGGCAAGTATTATAATAAGTTGTATAGACATAACACTTTCTCCTTTAATTAAATCGAAATATTCATAGTTATTTTGTTATAGATTATCCCGGACAGTCAATGTCCGGGATAATCTATTCTTTAATTTAAATTTTTATCCTTGATAACCTTCACAACTACACAAGCTCCACTATAGTAGCAAGGCCAAGACCGCCTGCTATGCAGAGCGTCGCAAGGCCATACCTGGAATTGCGGCGTCTCATTTCGTAAAGCAGAGTGGTCATTATCCTGGCACCGGTGCATCCCAAAGGGTGTCCGAGGGCGACAGCACCGCCGTTCACATTAACAATTTCCTGATCCAGGTCAAGTTCCTTTATACAGGCTAGAGCTTGTGCAGCAAAAGCCTCATTCAATTCAACCAGGTCGATCTGGTTCAGCTTTAATCCTGCCATCTCCAATGCCTTTCTTGTTGCATAGACCGGGCCGATTCCCATATATCTGGGATCCACACCGGCTGCAGCCTGACTGCGGAGGATTGCTATGGGTTTGAATCCTTCTCTTTGAGCCCTTTTTGCAGACATTATCAGCAATGCCGCAGCTCCGTCATTACGTCCGGAGGAATTGCCCGCCGTTACTGTTCCATTGTCTATGAAAGCAGCTTTAAGCTTTGCCATCTTTTCGAGAGATGTGTTCTTTGGGAATTCATCTGTATCGAAAATTATCGGATCACCTTTTTTCTGCTTTATGGTCACAGGTACGATCTCATCCTTAAACCTGCCTTCTTTTATTGCTGCAAGTGCCTTCTGCTGGCTTCCGAATGAAAAAACATCCTGCTCTTCACGACTGATATTATATTTTTGTGCAAGGTTCTCTGCCGTCATTCCCATATTGAACACACCGAACATGTCCTGCGGCTGTGATCTGAACTGGCTTTCGGTGTTGGAATCTACCAGCACTCCATTACCTGCATTATAGCCGTATCTGGCCTGACGCAGATAGAAAGGTGCGTTACTCATACTTTCGGTACCACCGGCGATTATCACTTCCGCATGGCCGCACTGGATAGCTTGTGCACCGTTGATTATGGCCTGCATGCCTGAACCGCACTGGCGCGAAACTGTATATGCCGGTACTTCGATAGGTACTCCAGCCATAAGAGAAGCATTACGTGCAATATTGGGCGCGTCGGCAGATAACTTGGTCTGGCCGATGATTACCTCATCTGCTATGGCAGGATTTATTCCGGTCCTTTTTATTATTTCCTTTATTACCAGGCTGGCAAGTTCCTCAGGGACAACATCCTTTATGGTTCCACCCATGTTGCCTATAGGAGTTCTTACCGCCTCAACAATTACAACATCATCAAACATAATTCAAGACTCCTTTAATTTTTCGCCAGTACTATTTCATTCAAATTCTTACTGGCGTTTGTGCGTGTGCATATTTCAGTAGTTTTATAACCTGTGGCTTCAACCTTAACAGTATATTCCACAGACTGTTTTAAACCCTTGAACTCAAAATCGCCCAAAAAGTCGGTCCTGGTTTCAACGACCTTGCCGCAATCCTTGCAGGTCAATGTGACCTTAATGTCTCCTGCGCACTCTCCTGTATCACCGAAAACAACTTCACCCGTTATGAAAGGCTTGGTAAGATTCAGATATTTCACAGTCGGCTTAGCTCCGAATTGTGGCTTAAAGGCCTCCAGCTTGTCGCCCTTTTCGGCTATCAGCCTGGAAATCTCACTTTTTGGATCATCCATATCACCGAATACCAGAGCGCCTGTTGGGCAAACTTCTGCACAGCGGGTGGTCTTTTCACCGTTGTCAAGCATATGGGCGCACATGGTACACTTCTGAGGGAGCCTGGCTTCCTCATTCCAGCTTACACATCCATAGGGACAGACATCAGCGATTCTCTTGTGGTCTTTTGCCTTTACCGGGTCAATTATGACTATTCCGTCATCCCTTCTGTACACAGCACCTGCAGGAGCAACACCCATACATGGGGCATCCTCACAATGCTGGCACATAACAGGTGTATAATCCACCTTAACCTTCATACCTGTGCCATGCTCTATTTCATTTACATGAAGCCACTGCTGACCTTCAGGCTGAGCAACAGAGACGGGCATGTGGTTGTTGCCCACATGTTCGTCTTTGCATGCAAGAAAGCAAGAAAAACAGCCGTTGCATTTATCTATATCACAAACAATTCCATATCTGGCCATTTTTTAGCCCTCCCACTTTCTAGCTTCTACCAGGCAGGAATTTGGAGTCATGCCTGGTGCATATTTGGACAGCATTCTTGAAGACGTCAGCAGGTTTATGCAGCCGCCCTTATCGGTAGCTCCCGGAACCGGAATAATTGGATCGTACTTTGCCGAGCAGCCATAGCTGTGCATAACACCCTTTGGAACACGGTTGGTGACTTCTGCAACACAAAGTACCGAGCCGCGGTCATTGTAAAGCTCTATAATATCTCCGCCACTAATGTTTCGTTCTGCAGCATCTACCGGGTTAATACGCGCCGGCCACCATGCATATCCATCCTTCTGTACCCTGTGCATGGGAACTTCATCCAGCCAGCTTGCATGCTTGTCATAGTGGGTATGGAATGAAAACCTTGGATGCGGTGAAATTATCTGCAATGGGAATTTGCTGTAGGGCTCGGATTTGTAGCCCTCCCATGAGCGGATAAAATGAGGCACCGGTGGTCTTTCCTTATCGTCCGGCATGAGAGCTTTCAGACTCTCGCTGGAAAATTCAATTTTACCGGAGTATGTGCCCAGTTCATGTGCCTTGTCCGTCCCAATCTTTGGATTGAGATAGTCCGGAGTTTCACAGGGTTTGCCCTCGGCGTACCAGCGGTAGGCAGGGGTTTCCTTGTAATCCTCGGGAACTGCTGCTATATAATAACCTTTTCTATTGAACTCTTCCCATGAGCATTCCTTTGAAATCTCGGAAAGGTGATAGAAGGCTTTTGCCCAATCATCCTCAGACTTACCCTCGGTGTATAACTCGCCTTTTCCAAGCTTTTCAGCAATAAGACTAAGTATCTCATAGTCGGATTTTGATTCACCCAGAGGCTCGACACACTTCTGTTGGCGAACAAAAAGACGCCAGTTGCAGCCGATTTGAGCCTGAGTGGTGTAACCGCCGCTGACTGAGAATTCGCCCAGGTCATTGCGCTCAAGGTTTGTGCAGGCTGGAAGTATTACATCGGCATAGTTTGCCTCTCCTCCGAACCAGCAATCCTGGTTGATAACAAACTCCAAACCGGAGCTCTGGTACATCCTGACCCATTTATTTGTATCCGACATGGTTCCTATAAAGCTTCCGCCATAACGATAGAACAGCTTTACCGGCCCTTCAATAGGATACTCGTGCGTAACAAATTGTTGTGCAATGCTCTTTCCGCAGAAGCCATCTCCATAGAAGAAATCCTTTCCTTCCAGAATTGCCTCAGGGAAGGTCAGACGGTAGAGCCTCTGTTTTATGGTTACTTCTTCGGCCAGCTTGCGTTTGGCCACGCTTGAATTGCCCATGCGGGCTTCCGGCTCTGCATAACCCGGGAACCAGGTGTAATTGGAGGGAGCCCCCATTGTGGTGCCCCAGATTGATATACCAGGCTTTCCGAGACCCTGCAGTGCCTGAAGTGCGATTATCATCCTGGCATGCTCCGTTCCATATGCTGTACGGCAGGCAGATCCTTCACCACCGCGTACACCTCCGGAAAGACTTGTTTTGCAGGAGGCCCACTGACGGGCAAGGGCACGGATCCTGCGGGCAGGAATACCAGTCTCCTCTTCAGCCCATTCGCTGGTCTTCGGCTGTCCATCTTCTTCGCCAAGTATATATGCCTTGAATTCGTCGATGCCTATTGTCTTATCAGCCACATATTCCTTGTCGTAAGTACCCTCTGTGAGCCATGTATATGCAATAGCCATTGCAAGAGCTGTATCAGAGCCCGGACGGATTCCGAACCAGGTGCCATCCATTGTAGCATTGGTGTAGTTATAGAAAGGATCGATGAAGATGCACTTCATGCCCATCTCCTTCATCCATATACGCCAGATGTGTGACTCCTGCCCGGCATAAATGCCGCGGGTGGTGTCAGGATCGTTGGACCAGAAAACAACCATATCGGTATGCTTGAAAGCATCCTGCAGAAGATCGAACTGCTCCGGTTGACCAAGACGCCAGTACATCCCGTACATGTGGGGTGCGCCCCACATCCAGCCTTCCCATGAATCGGGATTGTCAAGGATAGGGGTGTAGTTCAGCATTCCCATAAAGCGGTTGAAAGGTCCCATTTTATACCCGACAATACCCCAGTTGTGATGAGATGAGGTGATACCCGTGATAGCATGGCTGCCATAAGTGTCGGTTACGCGCTTGATTTCGCCAGATACAATATTCAGTGCTTCTTCCCATGAAATACGCTCATATCCTGATTTACCCCTGTTTTGTGGATTTCTTTCACCATTTGGATCAAAATCCACACGCTTCATGGGATAAAGGATCCTATCCTCAGAATAATGACGGTTACGCTCTGTCAGAGCTGTCGGAGACAAGCGAATTGCTTTCGGAGGAGAGTATTTCTTTCCGTTTTTATCCTCAATTACCCAAGGCTTTGGATAATCCTCTTCGGGTATCTGTATAGGCCTTATTCTTGTTATTTTGCCATCTTCTACATAAACAGAAATCGGTCCGCCAGTGTTTAAATTTGTAAATACTTGTTCAGCCATGGTTTTCCTCCATAAAAATTTTCTGTACTTTACAGTACAACACTCAATGTAATGTCTATTGCAGCTATCGTTGCCGCTTCTTAATCAACCTATTGCTGTAAGTCCGCCATCAGGATATAAGATATTGCCTGTTACAAAGCCTGAAGCGTCGGAACTCAGGAAAATTGCAGGTCCGATACAATCGGAAGGAAGTGCCATCCTCTTCATAGGCAGACCATTGGCAATATTCTGTCTTTCATTTGGTCCACGGCTGTTCAGGATTTCAGTCATCATAGGAGTTTCTGTAACCGTAGGCCCTATTGCGTTTACAGTTATATTGTACTGACCAAGCTCAGATGCAAGCTGGCGGGTGATCATGTCAACAGCACCCTTGGTTCCGCAGTAGCCTGCGTTTCCTGCGCCTTTTGTTGCAATTTTGCCACGTACTGAAGACAATATGACGATTTTGCCATAGTTGTTTTTGATCATATGTTTTGCAAAGTGTTTACAGCACATCATGACACCTGCTACATTAACATCGAACATCTGCTTGAAAACGTCCATCGGGAAGTCCTCGGCAGGGAATTTTTTATTGAAACCCTGTGCGTTTACAAGGATATCCACCTTGCCCATGTCCTTCACAGATGCTTCTGCAAGTGCAGCTATGCTTTCTTCAACTGAAGCATCCACAGAGTAGTATGATACATCAAGGCCGCAAGCATCTTTAATCTCATTAACTGCTCTTTGAAGAGATTCCACACTCCTGCTTGCAATTGCTACCCTGGCTCCTGCTTCTGCGAGTCCCTGTGCTATGGATTGGCCTATTCCGCCGGCTCCACCGACAACAACTGCATTTTTGCCAGTAAGATCAAACAATTTAAGACTCATTATAAGTACCTCCTGCAATTTTACTTTCCCTTAATTATATACCCTTTTGATCCATATTTCTTAAAACTATGCTGCTTCCAATTCATGGAATACATTGAGAAAATCAGAAACTGCCTTCTTCCCATGCAACCAAACGTACAAAGCCGCCGTCAGCCATTTCGCACCTGAAGGGGAATGCAGCTATTGTCATACGTCTGCCGGTAACCTGGTCGATATCGCCGCCTGCGTTCTCTATAGTGGCACAACCGGCCTGCATGAAGAGTCTATGACAGGGCTCATAGTCCGGGAACTCCTTTGCGGGGTCTTTACCGGTAGCCTGGCGGTAAGCCGTGTCGAGCCAGGGCATTTGCTCTTTAAGGGGATGGTGCCACAGTGGAGCGTCGGTTGCACCCCATGTGCCGGTGATACCCTTGATCTTCTTTTCATGGATAAGCCAGTTTGCTACTTCGGGGCCCATTCCGGGGTAATAGTTGTAGTACTTGTCGTTGTTGATCCTCCAGTAGTGTTGAAAACCTGTGTTGACAACAACCCAGTCATTTGGTCTGATCTCGAGGTTGTCCTTCTTGCAGGCTTTTTCGAAATCTTCGGGCTTCAGCTCATACCACAGGCCATCCTCAAAGCCGGTCTTCCACTTGGCTTCAAATTCATCCTTCAGGTGGCGCATGTCGAGGATGACACCGCTGCCGATGCAGTACTCGAGGGGAATCTCGTCCAGGGAATATCCGTTTCTCTTGCGGTCTATTTCTTCCTCATGGAGAACATGGTTCGGAGCATCCATGTGTGTGCCGGCATGGAGAGTGCCAGTATATGTCATGGTGCGCTTATGGAAGCGGCCAAGGTACTGTCCGCGTGGAAAAAGCAAATCCTGACGGGGACCCGGGAAAGGCCACAATGGTGTGTCCATGCCCCAGGGATGGGACAGATCATAAATTTTTGTCATCTCTTTGCGATCAAGGTGCATTTTGCTTTCATCTTTAGGCATATAAGCCATGATAAATACCTCCTGAAGTAGTTTATTTTTCATCGTATTATGTATTTAAGACATTTCGATATATTTAATAAGCATTTTTCGTGCCAACTCATTCACAATAGCAGTAACTCACGTAATTAATTTTACTTTTAATGTTTTATATTGTCCCTTTTTGTAATAATTTTTGTTATAATCCAAAAATTACTATTGATATAGCTTTTATATAGCTTATATATGGACTTTCATATGAGCTTTATTAAGCCTGTATTATTTTTTATAAGATTTATTTAAGTAATTGGGTGTTTGTGTGCAAGAAGTGTGTATTATTTTTCATTTTTATACGTTTACATGTGTAATACGTTTTCATGGATTGCAGAATAAGAGGCGGGCGTTGCCCGCCATTGGTCCAGCATTATTTCGTTATATTATCAACTCTTTATATTATTAATTCGTTCTTCAATTAATTACTTTCACTGTTCAACTATTCCATCACACCCAGTATTGTGTTACTTCCTTTGCATATTCATTGTTGAACATTGCAAGGAAGGCTTTTATTGTATCCACCAACAGTACAAGTGCAAAAAGTGCAATGGAAAGACACTCGAGGCCTACAAAAGGCCAGTGGGGTATCAGCAGCACGGTGGTGGCAGTGTTGTTGCCCATGAGTTTGATGGTCTGAATTAAAGTGGCATATGTTACCATCCCCATTATTACCGTCGATAGCAATGAAGTGATAAAAAACAGAAAAAACTTAACCTTCGCAGGCATAATGTTAAGGAACATGGTAACATGGATATGTCCATGTTCAGTCTGTGTGTATGACCAGGAAGAGAAAATCAATATGGTCATTATCATGGTAACAAATTCATAAGCGCCGAGTATCGGTTTGTTGAAAACAAGACGTAAAAACACATCGACCGTCATCAGCGTCATTATTATAACGCATGCAGTCATACTGCAATAGCTGACCCATCGGCACAAACCGTTAAAAATATTAGTGATTTTCTTCATAATTTTTACCCTCATTTTCAAGATTTGTCGTCATCCACATGGTAAGAGTGGGTTACAGGACTTCATTATACCGTACAGGGACTTTACGTCCCGGAGATTTCCTCCGGGACGGTCCCATCAATTACTGCTTATTTCTTAAAGTCTTCGATCTTTACAGGATTCGCAAACGGATCCTTGTACTGATCCGCATACCTTGCTATGATTTCCATATATTTGTCATAGATTGCCTGTCCGTCAAGTTTATAACCGTTAAGGTATTCTATGTAGCTCTTATGGACATCAGCCTTGACTGAATCGAATTTAGCCAGTACATCTGCACTGGGCTTATAGATTTCTATGCCCTTTTCCTTGGCTCCGTCAACAACCCATGCACGGGTTGAATCCCAGTATATGCCTGCCATCTCGCTTGCATAGTCGCCGCTGTACTGGTCGATTATGGCTTTCAGATCATCAGGAAGCTCATTGTATGAATCCTTGTTCATGATTATCATGAGCGGGCTGGTATTGATAGGATAATCCATCATATACTTAAGGACGTCAGTGAGCTTGAATGCAGCGATGTTATGCCAGTCATTGGTACATCCATCTATGACGTTCTTCTCAAGAGATTCATAGGTTTCAGGAGTTGCAACCGTCATTGGTGAAACACCAAGTGATGTCATGAACATTCCAACGGTTTTGCTGGCAACACGAATACGCAATCCATTGAAATCTGCAGCAGTTTCAACCTTCTTGTTGGTCGTGCTGAAAGGAGCATATGTGCATGCGCTGACCTGTATTACCTTGAAGGCTTCATATTCCTTCTGCATCTCAGGGCTTTCCTTCAGCATGTCCATGATGACCGCGCTGCCCATACGTGCATTATTTACGCCATTCAATGGGAGCATGATACCTTCCGAAATTGGGAAACGTCCGGTATATATACCCTGGGATGACCAGCACATGTCGGCCTGACCATTTTCCACCATTTCAACGGACTCACCGGCAGAACCCAATGAACCACCATGGAAGAATGTGAAAGTAATACGTCCGTTTGAAGCCTCGGTGACCTTTTTGCCCCATGCTTCAACGTACTGGCCGCATATGCTGGTTGCCGGGTCATGGTTCTGGAAAATCATTTCGTAAACCTTGCCATCATTCGCGGGAGCTGCGGCTGCCGTAGTTGCGTCAGCTGCGGGAGCTGCGGCTGTTGCTGCAGCTGCTGTTGTTGCTGCAGCTGTTCCGGTATCGCCTCCACAGGCCGCCAGACTGATCATGAGCATTGTAGCTAAAAGCACTGCAAGAACCTTTTTCATCTTCATTACGATCTCTCCTTTTCGTTTTTGTAATAACTTACTCTTACCATCGACTTGCTTTTCTTGGGATGCCGATTGATGCTTTCTGCCTAACCTCCAGATGTAAGTGAATATCTATTGGAAGCCTCATCTGAAGAAGAGGCCGGGCAGCAAAAGACTGATCTGCGGGAATGCAATCACTATGATAATGGCTACAACCATAGCCCCTACAAAAGGTGCAACACCCTTGAATATTGTAAACAGTGGAACATCCTTTGCAACACCCGCGACGATATAAACATTCATACCAACCGGTGGAGTGATGAGACCCATTTCCATGACCATGATCATCAGAACACCATACCAGATCGGATCGAAGCCCAAAGCCAGTACTATCGGAAGGAAAATGGGAACGGTAAGCATGACCATCGCCAGTGAATCCATGAGGCAGCCAAGTACCATGTATATAATGATGATCACTGCGAGAATAACATAACGGCTGACTTCGAGGCTATCAACAAATGATGCCAGTGACATGGGCAGTTTGGTGATTGCAAGGAATGACCCGAACACATATGCTCCGATTAGTATCAGGAAAACCATTGCCGAGGTTTTGATTGTATCCCTGAGACACATAACGAATCTTTTCCATGTGAACTGACGCTTGATTATCATGAATCCAAGGGCAAGAACCGCACCTACCGCTGCAGCTTCATTAGCTGTGAATATACCGGCGAACATACCACCAATTACTGCGAGGAAGAGAACGATCATTCCTATGGTACCCTTTAAAGAAATAACCATTTCCTTTAAGGTAAATTTGGCCGTGGCAGGAGCAAGATCAGGTTTCATTTTAACCTGGACTACAACCGCCAATATGTAGCAAATAGCCAGAACAATACCGGGTAGAACACCTGCAGCAAAAAGCTGTCCAATAGACTGTTCTGCAACGATACCATAAATTATAAAGCCTGTACTCGGTGGGATAAGTATGCCCAGAGTACCTCCGGCAGCAATGGACCCGGTGGCAAGGCTATCTTTGTATCCATGTTTTCTCATTTCAGGAAGGGCAACAACACCCATGGTAGCTGCTGTCGCAGCTGTTGATCCGCATATTGCCGCAAAACCGGCACATGCAGCTACGGTAGCCATTGCAAGGCCCCCGCGGAACCTGCCCAGCCATTTGTTGGCTGCATCGAACAGGTCGGCGCTCATACCCGAATGGAATGCAAATTGTCCCATCAGGACGAAAAGCGGAATAACTGTAAAGGAGTAATTTGTTGCCTGAGCGAATGGGATTGTTTTGAGTATACCTAGAGCTGCATTGAAATTCACTACAATCATATAACCGAAAAAACCTACTGCAAACATTGTAATACCGATGTTCATGCCCATAAAAAGCAAAATCACGAGTATCACTATGCCAATTACACCGATCATCAAAGGATCCATCATTATACCTCCGTAGATTAGAATAGAGAAAAGCAAAGAAATGACACAAACTTACTACAGTTTTGTATATTCTTAATCTACAGGATTTGGTTTAAAACTAAAATAATGCAATTAAACTGTTTTGTTTAAATTCCTACTGTTTTTATTTTGGAAAACAGACGGATATAGATGTGTTGCGGATCATTTGATTCCATGCCTTCCCATTACGTCATATATGCTGTATCTGGCGGCGATTTCCTTCAGCTCATGGGCTGTCATGTTGGGATTGTAATATTTTATCATCTGCTTGATCTCATTGATATTGTAAGGGAATTCGGTACCCTGGCAATACATAAAATAGTTGTCTATATCTTCAGAATTATTAAATTGCATAAAATTGAGTTTTATTTCAACAGGTTTATCTGAAAGAGGCGTTCCGGCTAAATAATTGTATAATAGCAGGAAGGAGAATAATGGATCCACATAGTTTCCTCCGGCCAGAGAACTAATCTTCTGAGCTTTAAACCCTTCCCAGGCTGTATCAAAAAGCTCAAGACCTGCAAATTTGACAATTCCAGCCTTGCTGTTTTTCTCCAGGGTTGTCAGGATAGCGTCCCCTATCCCATTTCCGGTATAGTCTGCAATGATGCCATCAAGATCCGGATATACTACAAGAAAATTCTCAACTGCCTTTGAAGCATCGGATGGGGAAAAAGCTGTTACTCTGAACTCTGCAAGCTTTTTTGCCCCAAAATTGTTAATAGCCTGATTTATTGAAGAATACCTTGCGTCCAGATTCGGCAGCCCGGCGGGTGAGGCTATGATTGCGATGTTATGAGCGCCCTGCTCGATAAGGGAGCTTGTTATGCTGTAAGCCATGTCGCTATCATTCTCTGATGTACTGCCAAGATAATAAATCGAGCTTGCGGCCATCTTTTTTATTTCAGGGTCTGATATGAAGCTTCCAAACAAAGCAAATGGAACTCTATTATCATCACAAAGTCTTATTATTTCAGGGAGGATGGTCTGGTCGGATACTGTTATCATAAGGGCATTGCAGCCGTTGTCAATAAGTTCATGGATGGCATGTAACTGTTTTTCCGGAGAGTTTATCTCCGTGTAATAGACAAATTCCACTCCCAGTTCTTTTTCAATTAAACTGAAAAAATTTTTCATCGCTGTTGCCTGCGCATCATCACCACCAATTCTGTTCATTCCGATCTTGAAATTCCCAAGAGGTTTATTTGGGATATTACTGCCGGCAGCTTCTACATTTACAGTATTTGCATTGTCTTGTACATCTCCGTTTCTGCAGCCCGAAAAGGAAAAAGTGGTTAATATTATTACAGCCAATACTACTCCTATTATATTTTTTAAGCCCATATATAAACCTCCCGATTATGACCGGCATTATGTTACTGGTATATTTACAGTTACAACTGTCCCTTTGCCCAATTCACTTTCTATTATTAACAAATCCTTTTTACCATAAAGATAAGCAAGCCTGTCGCGAATATTCTTCAACCCGATATGTCTTCCCCTGTCTGAAGATTTTTCAGTGTCGTCCCATGAATTGATCCTCGACAGATTCTCCTCACCAATCCCCGTTCCATTGTCAATAACCCTGATGACTATGTTATTCTCCTCGATAGAAATGCATATTCTGATAATTCCCCCCAGGGGTTCCTTGTCTTCATCAACATTTGAAAGCAGACCATGCACAATGGCATTTTCAACCAACGGCTGGATAATATTCTTTGGGATTTCATGTTGGTCTGCATTATCATCTATTTCCCAAACGACTTCAACATTTTCGCCGTACCGGTACTTCTGAATCAGCAGATACTTTTTAACTATATCCACCTCTTTGCCGATCGAATCAAATATTTCAATCCTTTTGACCCTCAAACGATCCTGCAATATTTGTATAAGAGCATTGTTGACGGTAACAACATCTTCGTTCCTGTTTTTTCTGGCAAGATAGTTTATAGTGTTCATTGTGTTATAGATGAAATGTGGGTTTATCTGGGATATAAGAAGGCTATATGCCATTTTCTGCTCTGTTTTTTCTTTTTCTATAAGGGTTTCAATGTACTCTTTTATTTTTACCACCATGTAATTAAAGGATTTACTCAAATCCTCAATTTCATCACCGGTCTTTATTTCAGTCTTTATATCAAAATTGCCCTTTGAAACCTCACTCATGTTTTTGGCCAGCGTATTGACCGGCCTGATAATATTTGAAAGCATTGGAACCAGTATGGCTGCCATTATAATGAAGAAAAACAAAGCCACACATACATTTATTATGATTACAGCCAGGTAGCTGCTTAGCAAAGTCTTGTTAGAAACATAAGATATAAGCTTCCAGCCGCTTCTTTCGGATATCCTGACCAGATTATAGCCATTAAGTTCCTTGGCGGCAACTTCTTTTGAAAATTTGATGTTATTGATCGCAGGCAATATCTTGTCAAGATTTATGGGAGAATCTCCAGCCATATCCAGGGGATATAACTGAGTATTGTTCCTGTTCAGGACCATATAGCTCTCAAAATACTTGCCTGCCGATTCCAGCGCGTATTGCACCGAATCGAAGGTCATTGAAAGGATTAGGTCACCATGCAGGCCGCTGTTATTTTCATATCTTGTACAAAAATAGAAGTATTGCTGATTTGATGCTCCCACATTGACATCGGTAGGCCCTGAAAAATACCTGTAGTAATTTTTGCTTTTATAATCCTTATACCACACCGAATCAAACAACCCGGCTTCATTGTCATCACTGACAAGAGCCTCGTATACCTCTCCCTTGTCGGTGCGTATAATGATGTTCTGAAGGTAGTTGTTCTGCGAGGTAATATTGCTCAAACTCAAGGATATTTTTCTTTTGTAAAGGCTGTTATGATAATCCTTGTTGTATTGGAGAATCATCTCGTCAAGGTCGGCGTCCAGACATATTTTAGTTGAAAGATCAATAATATTCTGGAAAACAGAATCCATCTGCTTCATTATTTGTTCATTGATGCTCTTGCTGTCACTTATTGCCCGTTTCTGCATTATGTTTATTGAAGCCCAGGTTGATAGAAAGCCAGTTAAACAAACTGCTACAAGGCCTACCAAAAAAACCATGGAGAATAGTTTTCTGATGATCCGCGACTTAATCCCGATCCTGATACTAATCACTTCTTTTCTTATAGTGTTGCGGTGTGACCCCTGTCAACTTCTGAAATACCTGACTGAAGTATTGACTTGAACCGTATCCCACCAGCTTTGATATCTCATACATCATATAGTCGCTGCTCTTTAACAGTTCCCTGGCTTTCTCTATTCTGAAACTGGTCAGAAAATCGAGAACCGTACTGCCGGTTTCCTTTTTAAAAATGAAACTGAAACGAGTAGGGCTGAGAGATACATGTCGGGCTATCTCCTTTATATCCAATGTTTCATCGTTGTAATGCTCCCTGATGTAAGTAACAGCCATGTATACCTCCCTCGAATATTGAACCCGGCTATTCTCAACGAGTATGTCGATTATCTCCTTTAATTTTTCTTTAAGGCATTTTTTAATGCTCCATATATCCAGCCAGTATTCTTTCTCGCTAAAGGAATAGCTTTTAAAACATTTTCCGTTTTGTATGTATTTTAGATTATTTCCGTTCTTGTCTATTATTGCCAGTATGTCGCGTGTCAGCAAAACAAGCGCCGGATAGGATTTTCCCGTAATAATCTGATCGAATAAAACATCAATGTATCCCAACAGCCCTTCCGAATTATGTTCATCAATCATGTTTTGAATATATATCCTGTCATAAAGGATATTCTCGGTCTGTCCCTTAAGGACATCATCTTCCAGGCCCAAAATCAAGGAGGTTCCAAGGAGATATTTGCTATATATTCTGTGTTTATACTTGAGGTAATCTTCACGTGCTTCATGAAGATGCATTTTTTTGCTCAAAATGATTATTGAAAATGTGTTATGAAAATGTTCCCTTAATTTATTCTGAAGCTTTATCGAAAACTGTTTAAGCAAATCATACTTGCTATAACCTGTCGTTTTGCTGTTCCCGCTTATAACCAGTAAGAACCTGTTTGGCTTCAGGTTGTTTGCGCTGATTACTTTGAAGTTATCGTCTTCATAATTCATGGATACTTCAATTAAAGCACCTGAAATATCGCTTTCGTTTATTGTTTCTGAAAGTGTTATAAACGGAAGCGGCAGGTCTTCTTCTATAATCATATAGAAATAACTGTCCCTGATAAATTCTATTATTTGTATATCAGAAGAGTAGTAGAATTCTTCATAACTTTTCTTTGAATTGAAAATATCTGCAACAATGCTCTGGATTATGAGCCCATGCTTTTTTCTGTTTATAAGAATTTTGTCTTTTATCTCCAGCATTTTTTCAGATAATTTTTCGGCAGTTATCTCATTTTTAAGTATATAGTCTTCTACATCAAGATCAAGGGCTTGCTTTGCATAATCAAATTCTGCATACCCTGAAAGGAATACTATTCTAATATTTTGATTTTCTTTTCTTATTGCTTTTGCCAGATCAATGCCTGACTTTATTGGCATTTTAATATCTGTAATAACTATATCGGGTTTGTATTTGTGATATTTCTGTAGCGCCTGTTCGCCATTTTTGGCCGTGGCGACTATATCAAAGCCATTGCGTTCCCATTCAAAAAGAATGGTCAGATCCTCAATTGCCAGATTCTCATCATCAACTATCAATACCTTGAGCGGTTCCATAAAGTACCCCTTTAATCAGCTTCGCGGAATTCCTCTGAATAATGACTTAACCTTCCCGTACGTATGGCTATTTGGCGGCGGCTTCCCTTACATAATCGAAGACTTCCTGTGCCGGCAAGCCTTTTTCTTCATTTGTCCTGATCCATTTTGCCCATACACTCTCGGCAACTTTTTGGAATTCTTCTCTCATCTCAGGCGACAATTCGGATACTACTCCGTTGTTTGCCTTGACTCTGTCCAGAACTTCCTGACGAGCGCTCTGCCATGCTTTGCCTACTGCTGTTACAGCGGATTGCCCTGATTTTTCATCAATCGCTTTTTTTGCATCGGGTGGCAGGGAATCATATACTCGTTGGTTCATAACGCAGAACAATGGTCCTTCATACAGTTTGACGTCGAGATAATACTGTGTTTGTTCAGGGATGTTGAAGGATTTGAGCAAATGCCAGTCAGCAGCTACACCGTCCAATACGCCTCTCTCCAAAGAGATATAGATGTCGTTTGCAGGTATTAGGATCGGTGATGCCCCCAAAGCTTTGAAAAACGCTGTAGGATAGGTGCCTGCCACCCTTATCTTTTGGCCTTTGATATCTATTATTGAAATCATCTGAGTGTTTTTCATGGCAATGGGAACATCTGCATGACAATAGAGGAATAGGACCTTAAAGGGAGCATATTCCGATTTCAGGTAATCAGTTTTTGTATAAAGATCCCAGAATATTTGACTTGCTTCCTCTGCGCTGTCAATTCCCATCATTGGGAGGGTAAATACTTCACTTAACGGGAAGCGTCCGGGGAAATACGAAGGAATACCCCAAGCCATATCAGCTGTTCCGTTAATCACCATGTCATATGTATCTTTGGCAGCTCCCAGCTCAGCGTCTGGGGATACGGTTATTTTAATAGTTCCTTGTGACGCATCGGAAACTTCCTTTGCCCAGGATTCAAAGAATTGTCCTGCCACACTGTCTCCAGGGTCATGGTGATGGAATTTCAGTTCAATAACGTCCTGTTGTGTGGAAGCTTCTTCAGGTATAGTTGCTTCAGATAAAGCTTCTTCGGAACTGGCGGCCGAAGAATTTACAGTAGCGGGAATTTGAGGCAACGCAGCCTGTTTTCCGCCGCAGCCAGTAATATTCAGCAAAATACATATCATCATAGCCGCTGCCATTGATATTTTTCTCCTGAGTTCCATTACATTACCGTCCCTCTTTAACTAGATTCAACTGATTTTAATACCCAAAATCCTGTATTGCAACATTTTATCAAAAAAAAAGAGTCAAAGCAAAAGATAATAACACTCAAACAATAATTTGGATTTTTATTGATGCAATTCACATGTGCACATTTTGACACACAATCAAAGGATATGCTATACTTTCTTTGTCTACTATAAAACAACTTCATGCAAAATGTAAACCCCGATAAAATTTTCATACCAGATAAGAATATTATACTAGGAGATTATATAATGCCAATCCATGCAACCAGAGAAGAAATATACACCCGCGGTGGCTTGTTTGACGAAATGATGAACAACTGCTTTGACGCTGCAGTCCTTATGGATCAAAACCTGAGTATAATACATCACAGCAAAGGAGCGACCGAATTATGCAACGGCCTGACTTCAACAGCAGCAAAGGGTATGCATATAAAAGAGCTGGATCCCATATCGGACTTTGAAGGAGTCATCAAATCCGGCAAGGCATCACTTTATTCATATTCAGTCATTTTCGGGCAAAACTGTGTACAGCATATGATACCTATTTTTGAAAACAACGAGCTGATAGCTGTGCTGGGAGGCATCCTGTTTAAAAACCTCAATATTCTGAAAAGGATCCTTACCGACCATAATGTCGACCACGAAGATAATAATAATCTCTATGACCGGATTGCGCGTCTTGAAACAAATTATTCCTTTGATGATTTCATAGGCCAATCACCCGCGGTACTTAAAGTTATTGATAAATGCAAAAAACTGGCGCCATTAAAGCATTCCGTTCTCATCATAGGTGAAACCGGCACCGGCAAGGAAATACTGGCAAGCAGCATACATGCCGCCAGCCGTATGAATTTCAGGTCACCGCTGGTAAAAATTAACTGTTCGGCAATTCCCGGTGAATTGTTGGAATCCGAGCTTTTTGGCCATGAAAAGGGCTCATTTACCGGTGCTGTCTCTAAGAAAATCGGCAAGTTCGAGCTTGCAGAGAACGGTTCTATCCTTTTGGATGAAATCGGCGAAATGGATCTCAAAATCCAGTCTAAACTGCTCAGAGTCATAGAAGAAAAGGAATTTGAGAGGGTCGGCGGCAACAAACTGATACCCCTGAAAGCAAGGATAATAGCTTCGACAAACAAGAATCTACAAACGCAATGCCAGCAGGGTACCTTCCGTTCAGACCTTTACTACAGGCTTTGCTCATTTGAAATACACATCCCTCCCCTAAGGGAACGCAGGGAGGACATCCCGCTGCTGCTCAGCCACTTTATGAGCAGGGCTGGCCTCACTATGCAATTCAGTACAAAGGCTATAGATTTACTGTTCAAATACGATTGGCCTGGAAATGTACGGCAGTTGAGGAATATAATCAATGCTCTGGATATCCTGAATGATCGTAAGATAATAGATGAAGAAGATATCCGGGATATACTCAAGCTCCCGGTCACTTCAAACAGTTTTATGGAAAAGATCGACAACAGTGTGCAATTGACGGAACACATTGCAGATAAGGAAAAGCTGCATATAATGCAGGTTCTTTATGATACTGATATGAATGTCGCCGAGGCTGCACGACTGCTGAACATAACCCGCCGGACCATGTACAACAAGATCAGCAGATACGGGATTACGCTCAACAGGCACAGCACCCGGCAACCATAAGAAATCAAATCAACTCTACTATAGTAGCAAGACCGAGCCCGCCTGCTATGCAGAGGGTCGCAAGGCCATACCTTGAATTGCGGCGCTTCATTTCATAAAGCAAGGTAGTCAGAATTCTCGCTCCTGTACAGCCCAGAGGATGTCCAAGCGCTACGGCTCCCCCGTTCACATTTGTGATTTCCTGATCAATATCCAGTTCCTTTATACAAGCTAACGCCTGAGCAGCAAAGGCTTCATTCAATTCAACCAGGTCTATCTGGTTCAGTTTCAGCCCGGCCATCTCCAATGCCTTCCTTGTTGCGTAAACCGGACCGATACCCATGTATCTGGGATCTACGCCGGCTGCAGCCTGGCTGCGGATGATGGCAATTGGCTTCAAGCCTTCTTTTTGGGCTCTTTTCGCAGACATAATAAGCAAAGCTGCCGCCCCGTCGTTACGGCCAGAAGAATTGCCGGCCGTTACTGTTCCGTTGTCTATGAAAGCAGGCTTCAATTTTGCCATTTTTTCAAGAGTTGTCTGTCTGGGGAACTCGTCGGTATCAAACAGCAAAATGTCTCCTTTTTTCTGCTTGACTGGTACAGGTACTATCTCATCCTTGAACCTGCCTTCGGCGATTGCTGCAAGGGCCTTTTGCTGGCTTCCGAATGAAAAGACATCCTGCTCCTCGCGGCTGATTTTATATTTTTCCGCGAGGTTCTCAGCGGTCATGCCCATGTTGAATACGCCGAAGATGTCCTGGGGCTGCGACCTGAACTGGCTCTCAGTATTGGAATCCACCAGCACGCCATTACCTGCTCCGTAGCCGTATCTTGCCTGTCTCAGGTAGAAGGGCGCATTACTCATGCTTTCGGTTCCACCGGCAATTATGATCTCAGCCTGGCCACACATTATCGCTTGTGCTCCGCTGACGACAGCCTGCATGCCTGAACCGCACTGGCGGGAGACTGTATATGCCGGTACTTCAATGGGTACACCTGCCATAAGGGCGGCATTACGTGCTATATTAGGAGCATCCGCCGATATCTTCGTCTGGCCTATTATGACCTCATCAGCTTTGGCAGGATCAAGCCCCGTCCTTTTTATCACTTCTTTTATTACAAGACTGGCCAGTTCCTCCGGGGCAACGTCCTTTATGGTTCCGCCCATGTTGCCTATCGGCGTTCTGACCGCTTCAACAATTACAACATCATCAAACATTAATGAAAGCTCCTTTTCCCTGAAATAATATCATAACTAATGTCTACTTTATCAGCCTATTGCTGTGAGTCCACCATCCGGATACAGGATATTACCAGTTACAAAACCTGATGCGTCTGAGCTCAGGAATATTGCCGGTCCTACACAGTCGGTGGGCATTGCCATCCTCTTCATCGGCAGCCCGTTTGCAATATTCTGTCTTTCATTGGGACCGCGGTTGTTAAGGATTTCTGTCATCATGGGAGTCTCAGTTACAGTCGGACCGATTGCGTTGACAGTGATATTATACTGGCCAAGCTCCGATGCCAGCTGGCGGGTGATCATATCTATAGCGCCCTTTGTTCCGCAGTACCCTGCATTTCCGGCTGCCTTTGTAGCGATCTTGCCGCGTACCGAGGACAGGATGACGATCTTGCCATAACGATTCTGGATCATATGCTTTGCAAAGTGCTTGCAGCACATCATGACTCCTGCTACGTTTACATCGAACATCTGCTTGAATACGTCCATCGGGAATTCCTCTGCCGGGAATTTCTTGTTGAAGCCCTGTGCGCACATGAGGATGTCAACCTTGCCCATGTCTTTTACAGCTGCTTCTGCCAATGCCGCTATACTCTCTTCAACTGCTGCGTCAACGGTGTAATATGTAACGTCCGAACCACTTGCATCTTTGATTTCCTTGACAGCCCTCTGGAGTGACTCTACATTCCTGCTTGCAATTGCAACCTTAGCCCCTGCTTCTGCAAGCCCCTGTGCTATGGCCTGGCCCAACCCGCCTGCTCCACCTACGACAACTGCATTTTTACCTGTGAGATCGAATAACTTCAGACTCATAATAATTACCTCCTCTTATTTAATAAAAATAATCAAGTTCTACTATTCACTAATATAAATAGAAACAGATAACTTAATATTTAATTTCGGGGCATAGGATCATCTAATCATCAGCACACAAGTATTTTATATCATGCTGCCTCTGGATAAATGCTGAAAAGTAGCATTTATTTGACTTTGATTGAGTTTGGCTTGTATACTTGTGTATCGAAAGATTATCATGATACCATATGCAAGCTGCTCACAGATTTATAACTTTACAATAAGATATAGAATCAATTGTGTCAAGTGTGTTTTTAAAATCACCAATGCTCCCCTCATGAAAGACAGACAATAATGAGTATCTGTTATCACGAGGGGAGCATTTCATTTATGGCTCATTATTATAACTATTTTCTTCCAGCATTCTTTATCCTCTTTACAAGCTTTACCACTTCAACAATCGGTATGATGGCAAATGCAAGTCCTAAGGTTATCAACCATTGTTCCAGGCTCAGCGGGGACACCTTGAACAGCTTGTTGATAAACGGCAGGGCAACGACTGCAACCTGCATCAGACCGGCTATTATAAATGCGCCTACGACATAGATATTGCTGAATATCCCTATCGTGAATATGGACTTGTCATGCGAGCGGACATTAAACGCATGGAACAGCTGGACAAATGACAGGGTACAGAATGCCATTGTCATGGCTACATCATGGTTATACACGTGCTGTCCTATGAAATACGCAGCAAGCGTCAGTACGCCTATGCAGATGCCCTGATATATTATCCTGACACCCATTCCATCCGCAAAGAAGCTCTGTTGAGAATTCCTCGGGGGATGCTTCATAACGTCGGATTCCGCCTTCTCCATACTAATGGCCAGTGCCGGCAGGGAATCCGTAACCAGGTTAACCCACAAGATGTGTATGGGCAGCAGCACTATCCAGCTAAGCATTGTTCCTACAAACAGGGTCAGCACTTCGGCCAGGTTGGACGACAGGAGGAACTGGATAGTCTTACGTATGTTGCTGTATATCTTCCTGCCTTCTTCAACCGCCACTATTATGGTTGCAAAGTTGTCGTCGGCAAGGACCATGTTGGAAACGCCCTTGGCAACATCAGTACCGGTTATACCCATTCCAATGCCTATATCCGATGCCTTCAACGCAGGAGCGTCATTTACTCCGTCTCCGGTCATTGCAGTTATCTTTCCATGTTTCTTCCATGCATTTACTATTCTGACCTTATGTTCAGGAGATACCCTCGCATATACAGAATAATTTACAACCAGCTTTTCAAAATCCTCATCACAGATATTTGAAAGCTCCGATCCGGTTATTACCTGGGTCTCGTCTTTTATTATGCCAAGATCCATCGCTATGGCTGCCGCAGTATCCCTGTGGTCACCCGTGATCATTATGGGACGTATACCTGCATCCGCGCACTTTTTCACAGCATCATAAACTTCTGGACGCGGCGGGTCTATCATCCCCGTCAGGCCGATAAATACAAGGTTGTTTTCAAGCTCTTCGGAAACCAGATTTTCAGGAATCGTATCAATATCCTTAAAAGCCATTCCCAATACGCGCAGAGCCTTAGCTGCCATTTCATGGTTGGCCTTCTTGATTGCATCACGATGGCTGTCGGTCATTTCCAGTATCTGATCCTTTATCGCAATACGTGAGCAGCGGTCAAGCAGGATATCAGGAGCACCCTTTGTAAACACGCGGGGTTTGCCACTGTTATCGTTGATCGTAGACATCAGTTTACGCTTCGAATCGAATGGAAGCTCGCTCTTCCTTGGCATTTCCACTTCAAGCCTGTGCTTGTTCGTGCCTTTTATCAGAGAAAACATAACAAGGGCGATTTCCGTCGGGTCACCCATCATCTTGACAGGTTCCTGGCCGGTAACACCGTACGAGGTTTCAACTCCGCCATGAATATTTACGTCAGTGCAAAGTGCAAGTGAATTGATAAAGACCTTTCCGGTCTTATCATGCATTTCCTCTTCAAATTCCGGCGCTTTAATAATAGTTTCATTAACATAAACCTCTTGAACCGTCATCTTGTTTTGAGTAAGTGTACCGGTCTTGTCCGAGCATATTATCTCAGTACTGCCAAGGGTTTCAACAGCAGACAGCTTACGTACTATAGTATTGCGTTTCGCCATTTTCTGAACGCCGATAGCCAGGACAATCGTTATGATAGCCGGCAGGCCTTCCGGGATTGCAGCAACTGCGAGGCTTATTGCAGTAAGGAACATCTCCAGTATTTCTCTTTTTTCTAAAATACCGACTATAAAAATCACTACAGCAACAATAAGTATAATAATCGTAAGGAGTTTGGTCATCTCTCCCAGTTTTTGCTGGAGAGGTGTCTCCCTTGTCTCAGCTTCAGAAATGTTGGTAGCAATCTTTCCTACCTCGGTTTTCATACCCGTAGCGGTGACAATTCCCTTTCCACGCCCATATGTCACAGGGCAGCTGGAGTAAGCCATGTTTTTGCGGTCGCCTATAACCAGTTCAGGGTCATCAATCTTTCCTGCGATCTTATCTGAAGGTACGGATTCACCGGTCAGTGCTGCTTCTTCAATCTGAAGGCTTGCTATATGCAACAGCCTCATGTCAGCCGGAACAAAATCTCCTGCATCAAGTAAAACGATATCGCCGGGCACCAAATCTTCAGATGATAAATCTATGATTTCTCCATCCCTCTTTACTTTGGCATGGGTAGTAGACATTTTTTTAAGTGCATCAAGCGACTTTTCCGCCTTGCTTTCCTGGACAACACCCATTATTGCGTTAATGATTACTATTGCAAGGATGATAAAGGTATCTGCGATTTCTCCGGTGATACCGGATATTACAGCCGCAACCAGCAGGACAATTATCATTAAATCCTTGAACTGATTGAAGAACATCTCAAAGACGGTAGTCTTCTTGCCCTCATCCAGCTGATTCCTGCCATACTCTGTCAGCCTTGCCTCAGCTTCACTGCTGGTCAGACCTTCGCTGTCGCTTTTTAATATTTCAATTACTTCATCTGCATCAATCGTATGAAACAGAGTCTCGTTGTTTTGGATACAAGTTGACAATATGCCTTCCTCCTTATTTACAAATAGAATCGGGAACCCCTTCATAATAATAAAAATATAAGAGAAAATTATAAGAAGTATTTGAACCGGACTTTTATTAATGCCGGATTATTTTCTTATTCATCTCCTTTGAATTAATCAAATCCGCCATTCAGCTATTCATCTTTCACTATTTAATATGAATAATGAAAGGATGTCAGCCTCAAAGCAACAGCAAACTTAACAGCAGTTTAACCTGTTTAATGGTTTAGTGCCGTCCAGTTGAGTCTGATAGTCTTTTGGGACTGATTTTGTATGCATGATGATTCATTACAAAACCTGGTCACAGGCAGTGAAGCCGCTTCGCGTGACACCAGCTCCACTGCTTATATTAGGGCCGCCCCATATAAGTAAACTCAAACTACATGTAATTCTTCTTCCCCAGAATTGCTCTCATCCTTATCAAAAGGCGTCAGCATCTGAATTAAAAAGACCAATGCTATAAGTGCAAACCCAAAAGCAGCAAGAAAAACAAATGGATATTTTACAATAAACAATACGGAAGATGTAGTACCTGACTTCTGGTCAATGAAACCCTTTACAACTGTCTGCCAGGCGATGCAACCCATCATTAAAAAACTGACCAGATTGATTAAAAAATTCATAACCGTCTGTAATGGTTTGGGGAACATATCAACCAGGGAGGATACATCGATATGGCCCTTTCTTACCTGACAATATGCCATAGCGAATATAATAACGATTACCATTGCGTATTCGATCAGTTCATATGTGCCCGGTATGGGAGAATTAAAAATCAACCGGCCGAGAATATCAACCAGAATCAATACTACCATCAGAATCATCAAACTGATTCCGACAATATTCAGAGCGGCGCTGCATTTATATATCGCCTTCTTGATCGTTAACAAAACAGACATTACTTTCCGCCTCCTTAATAAGCCGATATTTTTCCGGGGCAGCCCTGCGGCTGCTTTTAAATTATGGATAAGGCCGCCCCGGACAGTTCAGATACCTGCAAGATTAATCATGTATTAGTCGACTTGTTATTACTTGGCCTGGATCGCTTTCAGGATTTCCTTGGCCTTGGCCAGGGTCTCTGTTCCCTTTATGCCTTTGGCATCAAGGTCAGCTGCCCACTTTGCATTAACTTCGTCGGCCTTTGCCTGCCAGCGTGCCATTTCTTCAGCCGGCAATGTGGTTATTTCTACGCCTGCAGCTTTGAATTTTTCAAATGTCTTCGGATTGGTTTCATCCCATCCTTTGGCGAACTGTAAAGCTGCTTTCAAACCGGTTTCCTCTTTAAATATTGCCTTCATATCATCAGGCAAGCTCTCCCATTTCTGCTTGTTCATTACAAGGTAGAATCCACCGGCAGCGACTTTTACGTCATAACCGTATTTGACAACTTCTTGTGCGGAGATATTGTCCTGGCCTTCCCATGCCAGAGAAAGTCCGTCTATAACACCTTTTTCCAAAGCCTGATAGCATTCCGGAACAGGCATTGATACGATGCTGGCTCCCAGTGCCTGATAGAATTGAAGCACAGGTCCGCTGGCTGTACGGAATTTCTTGCCCTTGAGGTCTTCCATCTTGGTTACCGGGAATTTTGTGGAAATACCAGCCGGGTCATGGGACATGAAGGAGAGGACCTGTACATCTTTGAATTCATCCTTTAACAGGTCGGTCTGTTCCCAAAGTGTCCAGAGTGTCTCTGAAGCTTCTGCTGCGGAATTGAATCCCATCATAGGCAGGTTGACTACCTCAGAAAGTGGGAAACGGCTCGGGAAGTATGAGAAGAAGCTCCAACCTATATCTGTTATGCCTGAAATGACTGCATCATAATTCTCATTAGATTTACAAAGAGTCTGAGCGGGATACATTTCTATTTTGATTCTTCCGTTAGAAGCTGCCTGAATTGCATCTGATACTGGCTGATGTCCATAAGTATGTGCAAAACTGGTAGCTGCATTGTGATGTGCCCACTTCAGTTTGATGACCTCCGCGGGGGCTGCCGGTTGGGTTGTTGCGGTATTGTCGGATGCCGCTGCTGTTGTTGCTGCTGCAGTGCCTGCTGCCGGCGTTGTTCCTTCGGTACTGCCGCAAGCTGCTGTAATGGATACCAGTAACATAAGAGATATCACAAGTGCCAGGACCTTTTTGCCGTTGAATTTCATATAATATCCTCCCCTTTTTTATTTTGTAACCGGATATAATTTCCGGATTACATCCACTCTGTACAATAGTCGATTAAGTCAGACCTTGAAAATGTGGAATATTATCACTATCCTAAAATAGCCGGCAAGAATGTAACAATCTGTGGGAATACCGTGATCAAAACCATCATAATGAGTATACATGCCCAGTAAGGCAGGATTCCCTTGTATATCCTCGGTAATGAAATCGTCTTGTCTATACCTGCAATGATGAAACAATTCATTCCTACAGGCGGTGCAATCATACCGGAGGCCATTATAAGGACGGTCATTACTCCGAACCATATCGGATCGAAGCCCAGTCCCGTTACGATTGGGTAGAATATCGGGATTGTGACAAGCAGCATGGCCAGTTCATCCATGATTGCACCCAGGAAGATAAAGAGGACAACTATGACTGCCATGATAATATATTTACTGACGTTCAATCCGGTAAGCATGGCTCCGATTGTAGCAGGCAGCTGGGTTATGGTAAAGAAATACCCAAGGATCATTGCATTCATGATGATCATGAAAATCATTGCAACAGTTTTTCCTGTATCCAGCAGAGCTTTTTTTATCGTTTCAAAGGACAGCTTCTTACGGAATGCTGTAGCTATGACAACACCCGCAACACCGACCGCTCCGGCTTCATTGACTGTAAATATACCTGAAACGATGCCGCCGATAACCAGTATGATGCATAAAATGACGTCCTTGATCTTCCAAAGCGCAGCAAATCTTACCTTCATCGAATATTTTTCACCTGCAGGCCCCATTTCGGGATTCAACTTTATTCTGACGTAAATTGATATCATATAAAAAACTGCGAGCAACATGCCGGGAATCAATACTGCCTTGAAAAGCTTGCCGATGGACTGGCTGGTCTGTACACCGTACAGAATAAGCAGCACGCTGGGTGGAACCATTGTGCTCAGTGTTGATGCACAGGCTACTGTGGCAGCTGCAAAGCCATCATTGTACTTTCGGTTTTTCATTGCGGGAAGTGAAACAATACCCATAGTCGCAGTAGTAGCAGTAGTGGACCCGCAAAGTGCTCCAACGCAGAAGCATGCGACGACTGTAGCCATTGCAAGACCGCCTGGAACTCTGCCGATCCATTTCTGTGCAAAATCAAACAGGTCATCGCTCATTTTTGATACGGACAGGAACTGACCCATCAGTACAAAAAGAATAATAACACTTAAACTATAGTTCGAAACAGTTGAATAAGGTACGTTCTGCAGTAAACCAAATGCTGCAGGCCAACCAATGATGATGCCGAAGCCGACGAATCCGACAATACCCATTGAGATGCCGATCTGCACCTTAAGTACGATTAGGATTACCATCACCGCCAGGCCGATAAAACCAATTGTTATAGCATCCATTTCCTTCCCTCCAATGTAAGTTAATATAAAGAGATATAGTACAAAACCTGCCGAAAAACTATATATGTATTAAGTTTTAAAACATTAACAACAATGTAGATCCATCAAATTGTAAAATACCAGTGGTAAAATTGTTTAAATAACATATGAAATCGCCAATAAAAACTGCAAGTGTCTGAACCAAGGAAAATGCCGGGACCAATACGATTGGAATATACGCCGTTACTTCTTGTCGTTATTCATCCTCTGTAGCGGTGGTTAACTACATCTATACCACCAAGTCGCCATACCTGATTTCAAGTCCAACTATTAAACAGCCTTCTTATAGGCAATTGAAGAAAAAACTATAAGATATTTGATTTTAAGTATCATAATATTACTTTAATGCAGGTTAATTCTGACTGCTATATTACGCGTTACTTAACAGAATACAAAAATAGCGTTTGAATGAGTTTGTCTTGAATACTTCTATATCGTAAGATCATTACGGTACCATATTCAAGCTGCTCCGGTTAATGTAGCCGAATTATTCATGGACCATGTGATATGTTCCAAATTCAGCCATATTTGCTTTGGTTTTTATACAACATTTCATAATCCAACAATAAGATATAAACTGAGGCGTGTCAATAAAATTTAATGATTATTATTTAGCTATCTAAATATACCATGCAAAATTAAAGGTTTTTGTTTGGTTTATCCCCTACAAAAAGGGAAAACCGTGCGTTTGCACGGTTTTCCCTTTTTGTTTTTACTGAATATTACCCTCAGGCTTTTCCGTCACATCCAAGGACATTGATCAGTTTATTCTTTACAAGCTGCTTAATTGCTGCTCTTGCAGGTGTCAAATATTGTCTTGGATCGAAATGGCTGGGATTCTCAGCCATGTATTTTCTTATTGATGCTGTCATCGCAAGTCTGAGATCAGAGTCAATGTTGATTTTACATACGGCCATTGATGCCGCTCTCCTCAGCATTTCCTCAGGGACTCCCTGTGCACCGGGCATGCTTCCACCAAAAGTATTTATCATTTCTACAAGCTCGGGTATTACCGAAGAAGCACCATGAAGCACAATCGGATAACCTGGAAGCCTCTTCTGGATATCTTCGAGGATATCAAACCTCAATTTGGGTTCTCCCTTGAACTTGAATGCCCCATGACTTGTCCCTATCGCAATTGCCAGTGAATCAACACCGGTTCTTCCAACAAACTCCTCTACCTGGGCGGGATCTGTGTAGGAGGAATCCTTTTCGGATACATTTACTGCATCCTCTACGCCTGCAAGTCTACCCAGTTCAGCTTCGACAACAACTCCCTTGTCGTGTGCGTAATCCACAACCTGTTTGGTCAGCTTGATATTATCTTCGAAGGAATGATGGGAGCCGTCAATCATAACCGAGGTAAATCCTCCGTCGATGCAGGACTTGCAAAGCTCAAAGGTATCCCCATGGTCAAGGTGAAGACAGATTGGAAGGCCGGTTTCAATTATGGCCGCCTCGACAAGCTTCATCAGATATGTGTGGTTGGCATATTTCCTTGCACCAGCCGAAACCTGCAGAATCAGAGGTGCATTGACTTCCTTCGCAGCCTCGGTTATACCCTGTACGATTTCCATATTGTTTACATTGAAGGCCCCTATGGCATATCCGCCTTCATAAGCCTTTTTGAACATTTCTTTTGACGTTACCAATGGCATATGAAACAACTCCTTTTTTATTATTCTTTTGGTATTTATTACAATTTGGTATTTATTGCAATTTGGTATTTATCCCAATATAGATGATTCAATTCTATCAGATACTACAACAAAATCAAGGTATGTTAATATCCTTGGATAGTATGTTAATATCAAAGGAAAGTGTGTTAAATTTTTATCTAACTCCAATTGCAATTTATTGCACCTTATGGTATATTTTAAACTGTTGAATGGCTTTTTAGCAATAGCATATAAGATAATTATACCCATTATTACATATATTAAATGGGAATTTTAAAATGAACAATTATTCGGAGGTGCTGAACAATGAGTAATTTAAAAGGTGCATGTATTTTTGGACAATCAGGCGGCCCAACATCAGTAATCAATGCCAGCGCTGCAGGCGTTTTTCATGAAGCTCTCGCGCAAGGTGATATTACGGCAGTTTATGGAGCTGCTCATGGAATAAAGGGGATCCTTGATGAAAAGTTTTACGATATAAGCAAGGAGGACCCGCGTGAGCTTGAACTATTGAAAACTACTCCTTCATCAGCCCTCGGATCTGTACGGTATAAACTGAAGAGCATTGAAGAGGATGATACCGACTACAAAAAGCTTCTCGAAGTTTTCAAAAAGTATAATATCCGGTACTTCTTTTATAATGGCGGCAACGATTCCATGGATACATGCAACAAGGTCAGCAAGTATATGCAGAAATCCGGATATGAATGCCGCATCATGGGCGTTCCCAAAACTATTGACAATGACCTTTGGGGAACCGATCACTGTCCCGGTTTCGGAAGTGCTGCAAAATACCTTGCTACATCAACAATGGAGATTTATCATGATGCCAGGGTATATGACAAAGGAATGATAACAGTCCTGGAGATTATGGGCAGGAATGCAGGCTGGCTTACCGCATCATCGGCTCTTGCCTCATACGGTGGTTATGGACCGGATTTGATTTATCTTCCGGAAGTAACTTTTGACCTTGATCGTTTCTTGCAGAATGCATCATCAATATACGATAAAAACAAAAATGTAATAGTTGCCGTCTCAGAAGGCATTAAAGACAAGGACGGAGTATATATATCCGAATACGGTTCCACCCTTGCTCAGAGCAAGGATGCCTTCGGCCATTCACAGCTGGGAGGCCTGGCCGCAACACTGGCTTCAATTGTTAAGGATAAGACCGGAGCAAAGGTACGTGGTATCGAGTTCAGTCTCCTGCAGCGTTGTGCTGCTCACTCCGGCTCGAAGACTGATGTCGAAGAAGCATATCTGGCAGGCAGGATGGCCGTCAAATATGCTATCGAAGGCAAGACTGATTATATGGTAGCTTTCGAAAGAAAAGAGGGGTCCATATACGATTGTGGCATAAAGCTTGTCAATTTGAATGACGTTGCAAACAAGGAAAAGAAGATACCTCTTGAATGGATCAATGCTGAAGGCACAGGTATGACTATGGATTTCATCAATTATGCCCTGCCTCTGATCCAGGGTGAATCCGCACCACCTTATGAAAACGGCCTTCCCAGATTTGCAAAATTAAAAAAGATACCTGTATAGAAGTGTGCAGAGGGACGTTGACATCTTCCCCGTCCCTCTGTCAAACTCATCTCCGTCCCTCTGTCACACTCTTCCTTACCAATTAGCCGTGGCGTAACAATAATGTAATATTCGGTATTGTATATGGGATTGTAACCACTTCCATTATATGCTACAATATTTGTATATATGCTATAATGCTTGCAATTACGACATATACACACAAAAGACAAGGGGCAGTATGCCTGCATACTGCCATGGGGAGACGGCCATGGTACTGAGCATATTGGTTTTCTTTATAGCGTCAGCACTGTACTCTTTTTATTTATTACTTTTGATAACTTCCCGTGATAAAAACAGGTTGACTAGAATTATGTCAATCTGTAGTATCCTTTTATCTATATGGGCAGCTGCCGATGGAATCAGGCTTTTGTCCTCAGGGAGCATCGCTGCAAGCGTTTTAAGCTGTCTGCAGCTTGTTTCCATATCTTATTTCCCCGCTTTCTTCCTTTTATTTATCCTCATTGTTTCATCAATCAGAAACCGTATGGATTCCAGCTCAGGAATCAGGTTGATGTTTCTCCCGGGAACCATAATGCTGATATTATCCTTATTGCTGATATCTTTATTTGCAATCAACCCAATGCAGAATATTCTCTTCATGGTATTGCTGAATAGTTATCACGTAATATTTTATGCAATATCTACTGCCGTCCTCTTCAAATGGAAGGAGAAGTCACAATATGGTCTGGATGCAAGAAAAGCCAGAGTACTAATCCTTAGTGGCATTCCCATAGCCTTGATCGGATGTGCAGCATATTACATTCTGCCATCTTTCGGATATTCAAACAATCTCATCACCACTCCTGTCCTTATGATACTGTTGAGTTTTGCAGTTATTTGTATCATACCAAGTTTCAAAAAGTCTGTCCCTGACTGGCAAATGGCCAGTAACGGAGTTCTGCAGAACACAATGGATATCGTGGTCCTTATGGATATAAAGGGCAATATTCTTAAAGTGAACAACCGCGTATATGATTACCTCGGATTTTCAGAAGATGAGCTTATTGGCAAGCCGGTGGAGGCAATCACAAGCAACTTGAAACCCACTGAACTAAAAAGCATCTGCCTTAATGATAAGATGAACATAACATACGAACAACCTTTCATGACAATAAACGGTGATACCCTCCCCTTCAGCATAAACATCACCAGCATCAACAACAATACTGGCAAACCAGGATATATTGTTATGGTAGCTCATGATATGAGTTCAATTAAACTACTGGAAAAAGAAATCGAAGAAAGAAAGAAAAACGAGGAGAAGATGGAATACCTTCTTCTATATGATACACTTACCGGCTTGTACAACAGAAGCTTTTTTGAAAGTGAAATAGAGAGGCTTTCATACGATGGTGCCTATCCTCTGGCCTATGTGCTTTGTGACGTAGACGGGCTGAAATTCATTAATGAAACCCTTGGTCACACATATGGAGACCAGCTGCTGGTCAGAACTGCTGAAATCCTGTCCTCTGCTGCAAAACCCAATACATTGATTTCAAGGGTCGGTGGCGACGAGTTTGCGATGGTGATCCAGTCAGCAAACAGATATGAAACCGTACAGCTGGTTGAAAGAATACACAAGGAAATTGATGAAAGCAACAGGAAAGAGCCTGACAACCTGCTCAGCCTTTCAATCGGATATGACCTTTCATATGAGAAAAGCAGAGATTTTTCCGATGTATACAAGGAAGCATATGACAGGATGTCCAGGGAGAAGCTTACTCACATTAAAAGCTCCAGAAACAGCCTGGTCAAAACCCTCATGAATATGCTGGAAGCCAGGGACAATATAACAGAGGAGCATACCGAAAGGATGCAGCACTATTCTGCCGCTCTCTGCCGGAGTATGGGCCTGGCAAAGGACACAACCGAGGAGGTTGTATTGCTTGCACGGTTCCATGATATCGGAAAGGTAGGTATCCCTGACAGGCTTCTATTCAAAAACGGAAAGCTGACATCTGAGGAAAAACTTGAAATGCAGAGACACTGCAACATAGGACAGAAGATAGCTCTTTCCTCTCATGAGCTCACTCATATTTCCGACTATATCCTGAAACATCACGAATGGTGGAATGGAGGCGGATACCCTCACGAACTGAAAGGTACCCAGATTCCAATACAGTGCAGAATCATATCCATAGTCGATGCCTTCGATGCAATGGTAAATGACCGCCCTTACAGGAAAGCCATGCCTTTGCAGGAGGCGCTGGCAGAACTCAAAGCTTGTGCCGGAACACAGTTTGACCCAATGCTTCTTGATTATTTTCTTGAAATCAATTCATAAGTCGGTATTACCTTTTTATATTCTTTTTCTTCGCAACGGAATAACCGAAGAAACCCAGGTTTTTTGCCAGAGACCAGTACTTGCCATGTGAATAGCAGACCAGGCCTGCCTTTTCCAGTTCCAGTTTTCCGTTCGGATCAAGTAAACCCTCTTCGACATTCACCGATACCACTTCTGCTATGAACATATCGTGGGATCCCAGTTCTAAAATGTTTTTCACGACACATTCCAGTGATACTGGAGATTCCTTTATCACTGGAACACTTATTACCGAAGCCTTCTCAGGTGTCAGACCGGTTGTGGAGAACTTATCCATGTCCTTACCGGACTTCACCCCGCAAAAGTCAGCTGCCTGTACAAGCTGCTCTGTTACAAGGTTCACAGCGAATTCACCCTTATCCTTGATGAGGTTATATGAGTATCTTTCTTTCCTTATCGACACCGATATCATAGGGGGTTCCGAGTTTATGGTTCCTGCCCATGCAAGGGTTATTATATTGGGTTTTCCGTCTTTATCAGCACTGGTGACCATAACAAGCGGCACTGGATTCAGAAGTGTAGACGGTTTCCACATTAATTTTGACATTATCTTTCCTCCTGGCTGGATTGCTATTTTCAGCATATCCGAATATAGTCTATTGTTACTCTATTCTTATTCTATTGTTATCTTTCAGACTTCAATTTGCTTGTATCTGCGATCTGCGATTTTTAATACGGCCGTCAGCGATACGATGTCGATGATTACGGCAAGGATACCGACCGCTAAAAATGATGTCCATTCGGGCATTTGCAGGATAATGGGTATTATTGCAGCGGCGGCCAGCAGAACTATGTTTATCACCGATACAAGCATTCCCAATCCGCCGTTGAGATTCTGCTTCATAGCCTCCTGCTCACTGTTCCAGAAGAGCTTTGGACGAATGATATCTATCAGAAGGTTCAGGGCTATCATCGATATCGAACATATAACGGCCAGCAAGGCTATCACAAGTATCCTGCTGATGGAGAATCCGGGAAAAATGGCCAGTGCTATGCAGGTAGTTATTATGCCAATTAAAGATATCAGCCAGCCATGCAGGAATTTGCCAATAACCTGTTGACGGCCTGCGACCGGTATCATTTTTGCTATCCAGAAGGTCTGGCCCTCCCTGGAAACCGCCGTGGAAGCTACTATGTTCATTCCCGCAGTGAAAAGCATCAGCCCTAATCCGCCTAAAGTGACATAAACGGCATAATCGGGATTGTTCAGCGCATTCATTATCATCATGCTGTCCTCGTCACTACCCCGCGTGAGGGCTAATACTATTACGAGGAACGGACCTATCACCGCTCCGGTCATTCCATTTATAACATACAGCGGCGATCGCATCAGAAGTTTCCACTCCCTTGCCAGTATCGCCCATACGGGGCTTGAAGCCCTATCATACTGGCGTCTGAAATCGATGTTGCTGAGTACCTTTCTTTTCCTGGAAACCTCCTGCCCTGCAAGGAGCGCTTTATAAAACACCTGGTTGGACAACCACAGCATCGCGGCAAGCATCAGCAGCGACACAGCTAAAAACAGAAGAAATTGGCCAAATCCAAAAGTGCCTCCCTGGGAAAGCCCAAGGGTTGCCCATATTGCAGGTGGAAATTTATTTCCGATTGCTTCAATTAAACCATACTGACTTGCAAGGATGCTCTGGAAATAGTCCGCTCCTGCATTCTCCGGCACGTTTTGAAAGATCAGATTAAAGCCAAGTGCCAAAATCAAGCCTGTAAAGCCCCCTATGATGGCAAAAAGGTCCTTGTTCCGCCTGAGATTCACCACCCGCATCAGAAGCATGATGAAAAGTGCCCCTATGATGAGTGGTATGGCAGGAGCCGTTAATAATAGTATCAGTCCCTTGACCCAGTAGAAAAGGCCTTGTCCCGTACCAATCCCATAAATGAGGAGAGGCGGCAGGATTATAGGGAAAACTGTCAGGTATTCGTTGACCATGACAACAGCAAACTTTCCTCCTATCACCTCATAGGGCTTCAACGGGAGCGGCACCAGCATCTCAAGATCCCGCGAGAAATAAAAGGCGCCCAGTATATAGAACATCCCAAATACCAGTATGAAAAGCTGTGCCCCCATAAAGGCTATAGTAAGAACAATTTCCGGATGTCCAATGGCTTTACCCGCTATGAACAAACCTGTCATTCCCAGTGTGTACAACACAAGAAGCGAGCCTACACCAAAGAGTATTGAGAGTCCGATCAAAACAGGCTCCCACCTCTTTTTCTTCTCCTTCGTGAACTTGTATTTCAATGCTGATATTCCGAAGTTTGAATTCAGTTGTAGCTTTATCAGAGATAACATAGTATTCATCGTTCTGTCAGCTCCAAAAATATATTTTCCAGGGAATCCCTGTTGTCGCCTTGCCTTAATTCATCCATCGTACCTATGGCAATCAGTTTTCCCTTATGTATAATACCTATCCTGTCGCAGAGTTTTTCAGCAACCTCAAGTATGTGTGTCGAAAAGAACACTGTGTTGCCCTTGTTGCAATGATCCCTCATCTGTTCCTTAAGAAGGTGCGCTGATTTCGGGTCAAGCCCTACCATAGGTTCGTCAAGTATCCAGACTGCAGGATCGTGTATAAGGGCACCTGTGAGCGCCAGCTTCTGTTTCATGCCGTGTGAATAGCTCTTGACCGGATCTCCTGCAGCATCCCTCAGTTCAAACATATCAAGATAATGTTCAATCCTCTCTTTACGCAATTCAGTTGAAACCTTGTAAACGTCAGCCATGAAATTCAGATATTCAGTACCGGTCAGGCGGTCATACAATGCAGGGCTGTCCGGGACATACCCTATACTCCTTTTTGCATCGAGGGGCTCCGTCGAATTGTCAAAACCCTTTATGAGTATTTTTCCGCTGTCGGGGTTAAGAAGGCCAACGATCATTTTAATCGTCGTCGTCTTACCTGCTCCATTTGGGCCCAGGAAGCCGAATATTTCACCCGGTTTGACTTCAAGGTTCAGGTCGTCAACCGCCTTTACCGCCCCTTTATTATATGACTTTGATACATTTTGTATTTTTATCATAAAAAACCTCCTCAGGTTCTCAATTATCATTTATAGAAACGGCATTCTCCTTAAAATCCACATAAGCGGAGCCATTGATCCTTATTTGTTCAGTTTCAATCACTTCACTCTCTATCTTATATTCATCAGTCACGATATCCCTGGCAATGCCCATATATGTCTGCAGGACATCTCCCAGCCCTATGCTGTGCTTTACATTTTTCCCCAGTGTTTTAAGTATGTCCGGAATCTTTTTAATATTCCTGACTGTCCCATGTTGCTTGATGACAGCCTTAATCAGTTTTATCTGGTTGTTCTTCCTTCCATCGTCACCTATTTCAAAAAAAGTCCCATCTTCCTTATAGCCCTTCCTGAACCTGGAGAAGCCTTCCGCCCCCTCACCATCCAATACCTGGACGCCCTTTGTCAGATGTATGTGCAGGTCCTGTACCGGATCATCATAGTTCATATCATAAGGTACACTCATCTCCACACCGCCCAATATGTCGATGATCCCTTTAAAACCGGCCAGATTGACCTTTATGTACTCGTCTATATGAACGCCGAATTTCTCTTCCACTACATCCGCCAGGAAGCTTATGGAGCTCCCATTAAATCTGCCTTCATATTTTATCATGGTTCCGATATGGTGCGTATAATTGATTTTATATATGCCCGGCTCTTCAGCTTTGCCCTCTTCAGCCAGCACATTGATTGTTTTCTGGTTATATTGAACATATGTATCCCTCGGGATCATTATGATTTTTATAATTTCGCCATTTCTGTCAATACTAAGGATGCCAAGGGTATCATACAGATATGAAACCTTGTCCTCTCCAAGTATGAGGATATTCCTCGAACCTTCCTCCACCAGTGCCTTGCCATATTTCCTGCCTGTTGTAAGACTGTCATCCTCTATAACAGCGGGTGGCTGCAGTACTGCAGAGCCATCATCCCTGACGGTTTTTTCTGGAGTTATCACCTGCTCAACACCTGTGACTGCAGAGACTGCAGTTTCGATACTCCTGCCTCCGGAAACGGATGAATTGAACAGATACCCGGCTGCAATAACAGAAACAGCTGCAATCGATACCAGAATGGTCCATATTAATGGTGTCTTTCTGTTTATCATGAGGCTTCTCCTTTTTCTCCTGACAATTATATCATATTAGACTGTAATTCTAGGCATATATGTTCAAATGTGATGATTTTTTGTCAGAAATGACTTATTTCCTGCTTGTGGCTGTTTTTGCAATATTCCCTGGGTGAAAGACTGTACATCCTTTTAAATGCCCTTATAAAATTTGAATAATCGGAGAATCCGCTCCTGATGCTGGCTTCAGTTGCAGGCATGCCGTTTTTAACAAGTGACCCGGCAAGTATCAGCCGCTTTTGCAATATGTAGTTATGCAATGAGTATCCTGTATGCTTCTTGAAGTTATGCATCAGGTAGTACCTGCTGATGAAGTATTTTTCTGCGATGCTGTCGATTGACAGCTCTTCTTCGAGATGACTGTTTATGTATTCAATGATGCTCCTGACCGTCTCATCGTATTCCATATCGATCGGTTGCTTCTCTTCTCTGTCGATTCCGGCAAATATCCTGTTTAGCTTTACTACAAGCTGCAGGAACAGGGAATTTTGAAGGATTCTGCTACCGAATTCACCGCTGTTACAGGAGTCTTTCATATTGTTCAGAAGGCGTTTGATGTCCCTGAGAGTTTCAGGTCCTGTCCTCAAAAGGTTGTATCCCGATTCTGCGGCGGTCCTGAAGCATTCCTCAAGTCTGCATTGTTCATTACTGTGCTTATCAAGAAATTCCGGATTGACCCATATGACCATTCTCTCATATATCTCTTCCGGGTCTATTACAGGTTTATGCATTTCATTCCTGCCTATGAGGAGGATGTCCCATGGAGAAAGCTTGTATGCCTTTCCCTCAACAAGGTATGTCACATTTCCTGATATGAAAATGATTATTTTATCAAAATCATGATAGTGGGACTCAAACTGCATGCTTTTGCGGTCCTTGAGATGAAAGAGTCTGAAATCACACTCCAGATATCCCCTTTTCGCTTCTTCGCTTTTAGCGTCTGATACAGATTTCATAATATCAGCCTCCAGTTTATATCCTTTTTCCATATAAGCATATTAGCATATGTTTTTAGCTTACAGCACATTTTGCAATATATCAAGCACAATTAGCACTATATATTGCTTTTGTTTTGAATATAATAAATCATGAGCTGAACTTTATGGGGCTATCATATGGAAACACTCGAAGGAGGACTAATGGGATTCGTAAAAAAGAGCAACGCGCAGGTTTTTCTATTGATAAATGCAATTTTGTGGGGATCCTCCTATGTCTGGTCAAAGATGCTGCTGGGATATCTTCCGCGTTTTTCCATACTTGCAATATGCTCATTTGGCAGCCTTATAACCATACTTATCTTCTTCTTCCCAGCGATCAAAGCACTGAGTAAGGGCACTATCTTCCTGAGTATCGGAATAAGCAGCTTTGCAGTATTGAGCAACACCTTCTGCATGCTGGCCCTGCAGCACACCAGCAGCTCCAATGCCTCCTTCATCATACAGACCTCGGTCATAATGACGCCTTTGATCATGATGGTCGTAGATAGAAAATTTCCAGGCTTTAAGTTCATTATCGGAGCAATAACAGCCATTGTCGGAATATTCATGCTGACCAGCGATTTCAGTTCATTCTCCTTACATACCGGTGATCTTTTCGCCCTTGGAGCCGCACTTTTTTTCTCCATACGACTGGCAGCCCTCAACAAGTTTTCAAAGAAGCTTGATGCCGTCCAATATACCTTCGTCCACCATTCCTTCAACTTGTTTGTTTTCATGATACTTGCACTCACTTTCGAGGTGGGATCCATAAATTTCTACGGACTTGCCAGCCCTGTATTCGCAGCGGCCATATTTGCAAGCATATTCGTTGCAGTATCGACTGAACTTATTCAAAGCAAGGCGCTCAAATTCGTCAAGCCGGAAAGGGCTACCCTGATATATACTCTGGAGCCCCTCACCACCGTGATGCTGGCTTTCGTGCTCATCGGCGAGAATTTCTCCGGACTTGGCCAGATTGCAGGAAGTGTGCTCATATTGGCGTCCGTGATTATTTCAATAGCCAGTGGTCGGAAAAAAGTTACTGTTCCGGCTGCCCAGTTCTATTTTTGTGTGAATGGAAAAAACTTTACATCCTCAGCCAATAAATGTCCCATAATAACTTCATCAACTAAAAAAGAAAAGAACGCAGAAGGTTTTAGTACTCCTATGATCAACTCTTCTTTCAAAGACAGAGCTTTTAGGGTAAGATCCTTATGAATTTGAGAATGTCGCACTGTCTCCGGGAAATTCAAGCGTTTTAAAACCTGCTCTTCATTTTCAAAGTGTTGGACAATATGCAGAAGTAGCTTGTCAAACTTCTCCAGTAAACTCTCGACCTTCTTTTCTGTCAGAGATGCATCAATCATGATATTGGACAGGTCCAAAAGCTCCTTATGCTGACTGTCAATCAATTCATTGCCACATTCCCATTCTTTTCTCCATTCCAATCGAATGAATGCAAACGGCTTAATTTCAATGTCATTGCATTTGATTACCCGATTGCGTCCTTCACTCTTTGCTCTATAAAGAGCATGATCCACTCTTTTGAACCAGCTTTCATATGATTCGCCCTTGAGCCATTCTGCACATCCAAAGCTGGCAGTTACCATCCCTGCTGAAGGATGATCAAGCTTGCCAATCTCTTCTCTAAGTTTTTCCGAAGCAATAAAAGCGCCCTCCAATGTTGTTTGCGGCATTAATATTACAAATTCCTCTCCGCCCCACCTTGCAAAAACATCCGGCTTCCGAATCAGGCCTTTAACAACCTTTGAAACCGTTTTCAGTACATTATCTCCAACGCCATGCCCCCATAAATCATTTACCTTCTTGAAGTGATCCAAATCAAATAGTATTAAAGAAACGGGAATTTTATACCGATCGGCTCTTTCAAACTCTTCCTTAACCTTTTGATCAAAAAAGTACCGATTATGTAGTCCTGTTAGCTTGTCGGTAATGGCAGCATTTTTAAAAATCCCGTTTTTCAGTCGTAATTCTTCTGTTAACTGAATCAGTTCTTTTTTTGACTCTTTGAGCTTTTTTATAAATTCATTTTTTTGGTTCATCTCTTTCCTGAGTTTTTCTTCCAGTTTCTTTCTTTCTGTTATATCTCTTGTAACACCCAAAACATCAATGGTATTTTCTTTTTCATTCTTAACAAATCTGGTGGATATTTCTACATCCTTGATAGTTCCATCTTTACAATACTGCCTGAACTCATTTATACTTGCAATCGTATCTTCGCTTCCGCTATCATTCAGAATCCCTGATAGATAATTTTCAGCTATCTTATATACTTTTTCCAGTGATTCGGGGGTTAACGAATCTTCCAGTTTTTCTTTCATAGCCTCTTCAACAGTCAAACCTCTTAAAGAAGTTATAGCTGGACTTATATATTTGAATTGCATGTTTGTAAAATCAAGCAGCCAAATACACTCGACAGTATTTTCTGCGAGAAGTTGATATTTCTCTGCCAGCTCTTTGTATAATTCAATACTTTCAATATCTGTATTCACTAGTCACACCCCGTCTTTTTCCCGACATAATAGGATTTTATCACTGAAAATAAATATTGAGAATACAAACATCGAAAATTTTACATGCAGTTCATGAATTCCTGTCTGTCACCGGAAGTTCAAATGCGGGCGCTGATTATCCAGCGCCCGCATTTGATTGAATATTGATATATATACTATTTACTTCTCAGGATAGTTCTCCCTCTGGTGATAATGGGTGTGCAGCAGTTCATGGGCTTTGTGGCTGCCCGGCTCCCCGAAGTATTCCTCATAGAGCTTCTGAATCTTTGGATTCTCATGGGATTTCCTTATGGGCAGGCTGGCATCCTCTTCGTATATTGCCTTCGCCCTTTCTGCGCGTAAATCAATCCAACTTCTCACTGACGAGGGCTGAATTGGCTGTCCTCCGCCATTGACACATCCGCCGGGGCAGGCCATTATCTCAACAAAGTGGTAATCTGCCTCTCCGTTTTTGATTGCGTCCATCAGCTTTCTTGCATTGCCCGTACCATGGGCTACAGCTGCCTTTATCTTCATGCCGCCCGCTTCAATGGTGGCTTCTTTTATACCTTCCACGCCTCTGACAGCATGATATTCTATATTATCCGCCGGCTTACCGTTAAGAAGCTCTGCAACAGTTCTAAGTGCTGCTTCCATAACACCTCCGGTTGCTCCGAAAATTACAGCTGCGCCTGAAGCTTCACCCATGGGATCGTCGAAATGCCTCATTGGAAGCTCGGTAAAATCTATTCCCGCTTCCCTGATCATTTTAGCGATTTCCCTGGTCGTCAGTACCACATCAACATCCGGGTATCCGTTTGAAGACAGTTCAGGCCTCTTTATCTCAAATTTCTTGGCCGTACATGGCATGACCGATACTACAAATATCTTTGAAGGATCGATTCCTTCCTTTTCGGCATAGTATGATTTTATCACAGCACCGAACATGGCCTGAGGCGATTTGCAGGATGAAAGGTTGTCAAGGAACTCCGGATAATAGTGCTCGCAAAGCTTTATCCACCCAGGGCTGCAGGAGGTTATCAGCGGAAGCTTTCCACCTTCCTTTATCCTGTGCAGCAGTTCGGTTCCCTCTTCCATTATTGTCAGGTCGGCAGCAGTATCTGTGTCAAATACCTTCTGGAAGCCAAGCCTCCTAAGTGCAGCGATCATATTGCTGGTTGCCCTCGTACCGATAGGCAGTCCAAATTCCTCGCCAATTGCTACCCTGACTGCAGGAGCGGTCTGTACCACCACATGCAGATCTTTGTTTGCCAGCGCAGCCCATACTTTGTCTGTGTCATCCTTCTCTTTAAGTGCTCCGACAGGGCAAACGTTAATACACTGTCCACAGTTGATGCAGGGAACTTCACTCAACGATCTGTTGAAGGCCGATCCGACAATGGTCTTGAAGCCTCTTTCATTTGTGTCTATTACGGCTACATTCTGGATATTTTTGCACATATTCACACAGCGCCTGCAGAGCACGCACTTGTTCGGGTCCCTTACTATTGAGGGAGAAAAATCATCAATAGGGTGTTTAAGTGATTCACCTTCAAACCTGATGTCCTGGATATTCAGGTCCTCTGCAAGCTTCTGCAATTCGCAGTTCCTGCTCCTGACACAGGTAAGGCACTTCTTGTCGTGATTGGACAATATCAGTTCCAGAGTGACCTTCCGGGCCTCCCTGACAGCCGGGGTCTGCGTAAATATTTCCAGTCCCTCTGAAACCGGATATACACATGCAGCCTGAAGACTTCTGGCTCCCTTGATCTCCACGACACACATCCTGCATGCGCCTATCTCATTGATATCCTTGAGAAAGCATAGTGTTGGGATTGCTATGTTGGCTTCCCTTGCTGCCTCCAGGACCGTATAGGTCTTTGGCACCTGTATTTTTCTTGTATCTATTGTCATATTAACCATTTCCACAGCTTACACTCTCCTTTTCTAAAGGGGAAATTCCTCGACGTCCGGTACTTCGGCGGGAGAGGTGTGTCCCCTGTCCTTTTTATTCGTTCTTGAATATCGCCTTGAAGGGACATTTTTCCATACATTGTCCGCACTTGATGCAATTTTCCTGATCTATCACATATGGAACCTTCTTGTCACCGCTGATGCAGCTGACCGGGCAATTTCTTGCGCATATGCCGCAATTTTTGCAGATATCGTTATGGATATAATAGTGCATCATCGATTTACATACTCCTGCAGGACATTTCTTGTCCCTGACATGTGCCACATATTCATCCCTGAAATACCTCAGTGTGCTCAGAACCGGCTGTGGAGCGGATTGGCCAAGACCACACAGCGCCGCTGCCTTGATGTTCTTTGCCAGAACCTCAAGCTTATCAAGGTCCTCCATTTCACCTTTCCCTCCGGTGATCCTTTCGAGGATCTCAAGCATCCTCTTCGTACCAATACGGCAGGGTGGGCATTTGCCACAGGATTCATCCACTGTAAAGTCAAGGAAGTACCTTGCTATATCAACCATACAGTTGTCCTCGTCCATTACAATAAGACCGCCTGATCCCATCATGGAACCGAGTTCCACCAATGTATCATAATCTATCTTTACATCGATATGACTTGCCGGAATGCAACCGCCCGAAGGTCCGCCTGTCTGTGCAGCTTTGAACTTCTTGCCGTTTGGTATTCCGCCTCCTATATCGTATATGACTTCACGGAGTGTTGTACCAATTGGTACCTCTACCAGTCCGGTATTCTTGATCTTGCCGCCGACGGCAAATACCTTGGTACCCTTGCTCTTTTCTGTTCCAATACTGGAGAACCATTCTGCACCTTTTATAAAAATCACAGGAATGTTGGCATAGGTTTCAACATTATTCAGAAGTGTAGGTTTCTGCCACAAACCCTTAACTGCTGGAAATGGAGGCTTTGGTCTGGGTTCTCCACGTTTTCCCTCTATTGATGTCATGAGCGCTGTTTCTTCCCCGCAAACAAAGGCACCGGCGCCAAGCCTGAGCTCCAGATCGAAACTGAAATCGGTGCCGAAGATGTTCTTTCCAAGCAATCCGTATTCCTTGGCCTGTTCAATGGCTATGTTGAGCCTCTTAACAGCTATGGGGTATTCTGCCCTGACATATATATAACCCTGGTTTGAGCCAACTGCATAACCTGCAATGGCCATAGCCTCAAGCACAGAATGGGGATCTCCCTCCAGAACGCTCCTGTCCATGAATGCTCCAGGATCGCCCTCATCAGCATTGCAGCATATGAATTTCTGTTCTCCTTTTGATTTTGCTGCAAACTCCCATTTCAAGCCGGTTGGGAAACCTGCTCCGCCCCTGCCTCTAAGTCCGGACTTCTTTACAACACCTATGACCTCTTCCGGCGTCATTTCTGTTAAAACCGTTGAAAGCGCCTTATACCCGTCGTAAGCTATATATTCGTCAATGTTTTCTGGATTAATTACACCGCAGTTCCTCAGTGCCACACGAAGCTGCTTTTTGAAAAAATCAGTGCCATCAAGGGATTTCTCCGTTTCCGTCTCCTTGTCTGCACCTGCCAACAGCCTCTTTACAAGCCTGCCCTTAAGAAGGTGTTCTATTACAATTTCAGAGACATCCTCCGGTCTGACCATGGTATACATGGCTCCTTCCGGGTATACCATAACGATCGGGCCCTCGGCACATAGGCCGAAGCATCCGGTTGTCACCAGTTTGATTTCCTTCTCAAGTTTATGCTTTGCAAGCTGCAGCTCAAATTCCTTCTTTACCTTTTCGGAATTAGATGATGTACAGCCCGTACCACCGCAAATAAGGACATGAGCCCTAAAGAATTCCATTTCGCTTCCTCCCCCTATTTCTTATCGTCTGCCGCACCGATTGTCAAATCAAGGCAGGCCCTGCCGTTAACCAGGTGCTCCGTTACTACCCTGACAGCCTTTTCCGCGGTCATTTTTACATAGGTTACCTTGCTGCCGTCCTCTTCAAATATTTCCACAATCGGTTCCAGTCTGCAAACACCTATACAGCCTGTCATCGTTACATTTACATCGCTGACGTTCCTTTTTCTGAGCTCTTCAACAAAAGCGTTCATTACTGGTCTTGCACCGGCTGCTATTCCACAGGTCGCCATACCCACGACTATCCTTCTTTTCCCGTCAGTCTTCCGCATCTGTATGTCATCGAGTGTCTTCCTTCTTATCTCTTCAAGATCAGCTATCGACTTCATCCAATACACCTCCAAAGATTTCTTCTATACCTTCATTTAAATAATCTCTAATCCAGTTTATTACTTCCAGCTCTGTAATCGGGACCTCGCCCAGCCTGTCTTTCAGCTCCACTGTCTTCATTTCAAAAACGGCATTTCCATTGGAAAACATGATTTCCATATCAATCAGAGGATGTGCAAGCACAACTTCAGAAATAGTTTCAGCTATATCACCCAGCGGAAGTCTGTCTATATGTCCGATGAAGAAATATGCCTTTACCTCGGTTCCCCTGCCTGGTACTGAGTTGATTTCCAGCCGTCCACCCGTAAGCTCCGCAGAATCCTTTAACAGAGGGAGCCCAAGCCCCACTTTCCTTGTGGTCCTATGTGTTACAAAGGGATCAACTGCATTTTTCACCAGTTCCTCATTCATACCCTGCCCGTTATCATCTATCAACAGCTCAAGGGTTCCGGTATCAGCCGTCAAAGACAGCCTTATGACTGATGCGCCGGCAGTTATGGAATTTTGTATTATATCAAGCACATGTAGCGATATGTCTTCCATATTGGTTTCTCACTCATGCCTGTATTTATCCAGAATACCTTCTATTTCATCGGGTGTAAGCCTTCCGTATACATCATCGTTCACCATCATGACCGGTGCAAGACCGCAGGCTCCGACACAACGGCAGGAATCAAGTGAAAACTGGCCATCTTCAGTTATATCACCTACATGTATGCCAAGTTTTTCCTGGAGCTTGTCAAGGATATGGCTTGAGCCTTTTACATAGCAGGCTGTACCCATACAAAGGCTTATTCTGTATTTGCCCTTCGGCTTCAGTGAAAACTGAGTATAAAAGGTCACCACACCATAGATCTCGGTAAGTGGAATATTCAGTCCTTCTGAAACCTGCTTCTGAACGTTCATCGGAAGATAACCGAAAATATCCTGTGCTTCATGCAGCACCGGAATAAGCGCACCCTTGGTGTCCTTGTATTTCTCAATCACTTCCTGCAATTTTTGCGTTCTTGTATCTTCGCATCCACAGCAGCAATTACCGCTCATAATACACCTCTCACTTTCAAAAATTATATGATTTAAATGTTATAGGATATAAATATCAGTAATAAAAAATTCATAATACATCATACCAATTATGGATTATCAACGTTAATCAATTAACAACGTACGTTAATATTATAACAAGAAAGATTTGTGTATTCAATGCCCATTTTTTATTTTTTTGTGAAATTTTGTTTTTCCAGAAATTTGTTTTATGCTACAATTAAGTACTTTTGACTTGAAATGCAGTTTATTGTATACAAAGGTTGCTATTATTTTTTCTTTGGAGATTTCTCTTCTGCCCATTTTTTATTTTCAGCAACTCTATATTTTACTATCTCGCTTATCAGCTCATTTGGCAACGGCTTTTCAAAAGGAAATTGCACGGCACCTTTTGAAGCTTTATACTCCAGCATCTTATGCTTGAAAACTTCAATACCACTGGCACCAGGATAAAACCCAATATGATTTTTATGTGCTGCAAAATGCACCACATTTCCATAATAATAAAACGTCGGCATCTGCCAGCTTATCTTTTCTTCTGCATCCGGCGCCGACTCTTTTATAATGCTTCTTAGTGTTTGAAGCTTTTCCTGTATCCCGGGAGAAAACTGCAAAATATATTCCTCAATTGACTTGAATTCATTTTTGTTTCCTTCCATGGTTTCTCCTTTCAAAATTCATTTTATTAGAGTTTACCCATTATTCAATGGGAGAAACTCTTCCTTTTAACTTTTGGATAAGGCATTCTATGCTTTTTTGGGGCAAATCGAGTAAGGATGTCCTCTCAAGGATATCTCCAAGGGAGTGTGCGTCGGATGAGATGATAGGTATGTACCCGTTTGGAGCTTCATAAGGGTCTCTGGGGGTTATTTCCACGTATTTAATGTTAAGATCCCCAGGTATTGCTCCGAGGTTTGAAAGGATGCTGTAAGAGCTTCGGTTGATATGGGCAGGGATGACAACTCCGCCGGCATTGACTGTTATACGGAATACTTCTTCAAGGGGAAGCCTGGTTGCTGTCAGAAGAAGTTGTCCGACTTCGGCTTTTATATTGTCATACTCATCCATCAGCAGTTGTCTCCCGAATATTTCTTCACGGTTTTTGATTTCCGGCAATGCTGAAGAAATGATATCTCCCGCTTCAATAGCGGTATGCAGTGATGGAAAAAGACAAACAAGATGTACTTCCTCAGCCGTTTCTACCTCGATACCCGGTACAACTATCAAATCCCTTCCAAGGGCACAATCCAAGACAGCCTTGAGGTTGCCGGTTGAATTATGGTCTGTAACGGCAATAAAATCAAGTCTTTTTAGGATTGCCATATTGATGATGTTGTTCGGCGTCATTCCATCATCGGAACAGGGAGAGAGCACCGAATGAATATGCAGGTCAACCGCGTACTGCATAATACCTCCCACAGATTTCATAAGCCGGGAGTTGTGTCGTCAGTATAGGAATGCCTTCATTTATCGCCCTTTTCAGCGTAGCCTCTTCCACCTCTATTCCTTCGGGGATCACTACGCAGGAAAGCTCTGCAAAGACAGCGACCGCTACGACATTGAGGTGGGTGTGGACTGTTATCCAGGCGTTCCCTTTGGTTGCCTTTGCCATGACCCTGCTGAGGAGATCACATGCATATATTCCGGTGACCTCGTTTTCAGCCTGTCCTGTCAGGATAACCGCATTGATTTTTTCTGCCAACTCTTTAATATTCATACTCATTCCTACTTTATTCATACTCGTTACTACTTTTCCATGACCGGCGGGATCTTCGCTTCAAGTTCCATCATCTGTGAAGCCAGGTCCCTGACCTTTTCCCTCAGCTTGAATATACAATCGGTTTCATTTGCATTGCCCCTTACGATGTCTTCCGCGAGAGCGCGGCAACTGGGTGCCCCGCAGGCTCCGCAGTCAAGCCCCGGCAGCTGGTTGTTTATAATCTCAAGTTCCTCAAGCTTCTTCATCGCTACTGAGAAATCATCATCCAGCTTCATAACCGGCTTGTGTTCAAGTTCTGAAGTCCAAACAAGGTCTTCATCAGGATGCTCCTGGCGCTCATCCGTCCCGCCTTCATTTTTGGCATCATTTACATGCTTGTTTAGTCTGTTCTTTGCAACATATACATTCTCAACGGTAAGTGGGCCGCCGATACATCCTCCTGGACATGCCAGCGCTTCTATGAACTCAACATCCTCAAGCTGGTCATTTTCAACTGCCTCAAGAATGGCATTCACATTGTTTATTCCATCGACAGCCAGGAACTTGTCAGTCCCAAGCGCAACGCTTTCGCCGCCGGAATTCGCCCATCTTATACCCTCAAACCCTGCGAGAGATTCATTATCGGTCTCACCTGCGGCATTCAGTGCAGATATCATCTTAATATAAATATCCTTTATTGATATTACGCCACTAACAGATGATTGTATATTCTCATATGGTGCCTTGACACTTGTTGCTTTGGCGGCACATGGCGTTATGAAGAACACTCCGACATCGCCGTCCGGCACATCGCCTTTGAGTGAAATACGCCTTCTTACAAGCTTCGCGGCCGTCTCCATCGGGGATTCCAGTTTAACAAGATTATCTATGAGGTTTGGGAAGTTAACCTGTATAAGCCTTACAACAGCAGGACATGCTGAAGATATGAGCGGTTTTTTTATACCCTCCCTCTGCATGAGCCGTTTTGTCGCATCAGTGACATATTCCGCTGCCCTTGCCACTTCAAACACATCATTGAAGCCAAGCACACGCAAAGATTCAAGCAGCTGCCTCCTGGTAAACTCGGACTTGAACTGGCCATAAAGAGATGGCGCAGGTATGGCCACTCTGTATTTGTACTGATATATCAGGTCAAAGGGATCGGTGATGGCTTTTTTGGCATGGTAGGGACACGTCCTGATGCATTCACCACAATCGATACACCTTTCGTTGATTATCCTGGCCTTGCCCTTACGCACCCTTATTGCTTCGGTCGGACATCTTTTAATACAGTTTGTACAACCCCGGCATTTTTCCTCATCCAGGGTCACCGAATGAAAATAGCTCTCCACTGCCTTTTGAACCTCCCCTGATTACATAAGGTTTACGGTTATGGTAACTGCTGTTCCTTTTCCAACAATCGTATCTATATCAAGTTTGTCTGCGTATCTCTTTATGTTGGGTAAGCCCATTCCAGCACCGAACCCGAGCTGGCGCACCTTGTCAGAAGCTGTAGACCAGCCTTCCTTCATGGCCTGCTCAACATCAGGAATGCCTGGTCCATTGTCGCTGATGCATATTTTTATTTTATCACGGGCTATCTCCACATCTGCAAATCCTCCATTTGCATGAATCACGGCATTTATCTCCGCTTCATACATTGCTATGGCGGCTTTTTTGACGACTTCAGGGCTTACACCCAACTTGACAAGGACTTTCTTCACACTGCTGGATGCCTCTCCTGCAGCAGAAAAATCATCAGCCGGTATATCATATTGGAGTTTCATTGAATCTTCGCTCAATCCCATACACCCCTGCCCGTCAGCCCTGATTTGTATAGCTTGCCGCACGAAATAAACAGCGGATTCTTTGTTTTCATAATGATTATGCCTTTTTCTTCCGCAAGATCGATGATGTCCTGTCCCGGGGTCTTGCCTCTTACAAACATAACAGCCTTAATATCCATCATTTCAGCCGTACGTATCACCTGTGGGTTGACCAACCCCGTCAGCAGCAAAACGTTTTCCTTGACATAAGCCATTACGTCGCTCATCAGATCGGCACCACAAGCGGAAAATATATCTATAAAAGTTGTATCTGTTGATGTCAGGAGTTCTGCGTCCAATATTCGGATTATCTCTTCAATCTTCATTCCGGCGTCGCCCCCTATACTTGATATTACACTCGGCTTTATGGAAAAAGCCACACGGTATGATTATACCATGTGGCTTTATTAATAACAAATGGATGAGCAAGTACCGTCCCCGTTTAGCCTACCTTGGGGGAAATTGACAAAGGGACGGGGGAAGTGTCAACCTTTGTCCCTGGTCTATTATCTTTTGTTATACCTGTCAAGAGCAGCCTGCTGGATGGTAATAGTCTTGTCAAGGCCCATTGACTTCATCTGCTCGAGGAATGCATCATATTCGGCCATCGGCTTTTTGCCTGTAATGAACTGATTTACATTCTCAGTTGCAAAGGTATTGATATCAATGATGGTTTTGGAATAATCAGAAGCTTCCTCGGGTGTCATGGACAAGCTCATAGGCAATGCGTAAGCACCATCCTTGTTGGTGGACCAGATCTTGGCTGCATCTGCATCGACCTGCGGATAGACCTGCAGGTATCTGCCGGCATCGCTCTTGAAGGCGCCCTGTTCGAGAGCAAACTTGTATATGGCCAGCCTTGGATTGATACCATCCGGATTGTTGGTTATGACCTCGGTATATTTGGGTTTGCCGTCAACCATGTTGTACGACACACCTTCCACGCCATAATTGCAGAGCATGGCGCCCTGTTCAGTATACATGAAATCGATATATTTCGTAGCCAGTTCCACATTTTTGCATTTGCTGGTTACACTGATTCCTCCGCCTGCTATAGGAGAGGTATCCCTGCCCAGATGCACCACATCTCCTGCCTGTTTAACCGCATCCTGTACAGCTGTCAGCTTGAAGCCGGGAGTTGTTGACTTTTTCTCATAGGATGTAAGTAAGCCCTGGTCCATGTAGAACAATCCGCTTTTGTTCGTCAAAACGGCTTGTTCGTCAGGCCACGGGAAGTTGTTCTTCATGTAATCCTTGTAGATGAGGCCTTCTGAATACCACTTGGCCAGCATGCCGACGAACTCCTTGTAGCCGGGTTCAGCAAGACCGAACTTGACCTTGCCGTCCACCTGGAAGAAGGAGGTCGCAAGGAAGGGATCGGTCTGATTTGCGGCATTGATTCCATATCCGCCTGCCAGACAACCGAATTGGGGTGCAATCCCTGCGCCCATGAGGAAGGCTCCGGTTGCGCCGTTCTTTTCCTTGAACGCCTTGAGCATATTGTAATAATCATCATAGGTAACGGGAGCTTTCAGACCATCGGCATCGAGCCAGTCTTTTCTAACAACGGCGCCGTAATCTTCGCCCTGCATATTGACCATGAATGCCGGGAACGCACCGATATTACCAGTGTCGGTTACCATTGACTTCACGGCTTGCGGGTTTGTTGCCATGAGTGCCTTCAAATTGGGAGCGTATTTGTCGATATAGTCGTTCAGCTTAACTGCGACGCCATCGGAAATTGCCTTGTCATAGCCGCCCTGGTAGAGGTTGCCCAGTGCAATGACCAGATCAGGATATTCATCGGAGGCAATGGCCAGGTTCCATTTCTCAACCTGCTGCGATGGATGGACTTCCTGCCATTCGAGATGGACATTGGTCAGCTTTTCCAATTCCTGTATAGCGGCATTATCAGCCATAGTTTTCTGGAATGCTGCTACCTGGGGATTGAAGCCAAGCCAGATTGAGAAAGTGACCTTGTCTTTGGTAAGCGGTAGTTCAGCTTTCCCCGGTTCAGCTGCCGCCGTGCTGGCAGGTGCCTCTGCTGTTGATTCAGCAGGAGCTGTTGACTCTGCTGCCTGGGTAGTTGCTGCCTGTTCTTCAGGCTTGGCTCCGCATCCAGTAAACATTGTGAATGCAAACATCAGTACCAGAACCACTGCCAGTAACCGTTTAACATTTTTCATAAATACCCTCCTATTGATTTTTTCTGCCTGGCTTCCGTTTCTATATAAACCGAAAGGTCTGCAGCCCAGTTTAAACAACAGTGTTAATGATTAATAACTTTCATTTATATCATTTCATATATATCAGATAGTAAATGTGGCTAAATTTCATTAATTCAAGGGTATATAGTTCACTTATTTATTAATTATACCTTGACGAGTTTTAAAAAGAAATACATCAATAAAAGTTGTTGAAAATGAACAACGCCGACCTCATGACACTGTATAAAATAACAATCACAAAATAAACGGTGGATGATCAATAAAATCATCCACCGAAAATACATCTATATTTTTTTACTTGTACCCCACCCCAACTGTTGACGTAGAGCCAATATACTTTGAATTACGACACCTTGCCCTGCATCTCCTTGTAGATTTCAGGGAGAAATGCTGCCAGGTTGCTGTACTCCTCCACATTATGGAAGGCCAGGCCCATGGGTGCCTGAATTGGTATCCTGATTCCGTCCGGAAGCAGTTTGACCGGCTTTCCGTTGATCATATGCCAGCCCATCCAGAAGCGTGTGCGGAATTCGATACCGCCGGGAATCTCACGGGCGAAATGCAGCATTATTGCAGGGGCTTTTGGGCCTCCAGCCCTTGCCTGGGAAAATCCGTTGGCTCCGACTATAGTTGCGACAGCCGGGGCTTTGAACCGTTCCATATCAAAGCCCATTTCCTCCGGTGTCAGGAAATTGATTTCTATGTCCTCCACTCCACCACCCACATCTTCTACTACATGATGCTGCATACCCTGGTACTTCTTTACCATTGGTACATCGGGGTCAAGTATCTTCGCCCTGTCGGCATCGCTGATACGGATGCCAAAATGCCCCTTATTGAACCAGAGCATGTATCTGATGTCTTCAAGCGCATGCCAGGCAAACCACCAGTTGTGCATTTCAACGGTAGATCCGGGGAACACGTTGTTGATAGCCGCATATCCTGTTCCATCCGGCATAATGCAATAGCCGGTCTCTACTTCATGATAACCTGGATTCAGCAAGTCGTTTATGTTTTCGGGCTTCAGTGCCTTCGCAGGATCCATAGGCCCCTGTTTCAGTATCTCAATCAGTTTTGGATTCGGTGGTGCTATTGGCCTGTAGTAATATTTGGCATAAGGCAGCTTCGCCTCCTCGGGCGTCAATCCCCTTATCAATTCGCTCATATTCATCGTCCTTCCGTCATCCGGCATCCATTATCCGGCTTCTTTTTATTCACCGTATTACCTGATTTAATCGCTGCATTACCCTATTTCTTTTCTTGCTCAATTTACTCAACTGAACGATTTGCAGCGTTTTCCCCGCCAATACGGCCTGAATTGAGGCAGTAGCCCATGGTATTTCCGGGAAGTATGAAAGGATAGCTGTCACCATAAATCGTGCAGGATTCAAGTCCTACTGCATATAATCCGGGAATAACTTCAAAATTGTCATTCATTACTTCCGTCTTGTGATTGATCTTGACTCCGCCAAGGGTACCGTATGCTCCCGAGTAAAACCTGGCTGCATAGAATTTGCCCTTTTTGATAGGCTGCAGGAATCTGTGGTCTTTTTCAAAAAGTTCATCAAAGCCTTTGTCGCACATGCCGTTGTATTCATCGACTGTATTCTGAAGGACTTCAGGACTGATCTCAAGCTTCTGAGCCAGCTCTTCGATAGTATCTGCAACGAATACATGCTGGTAACCGTCTTTGATTGCACCGTCAATCGCTTCTTCTATATGATCGAACATGTCGACAGGATGCACATATGATTCCAGGTCTGCTCCGTGTTTCTTGTAGTGTTTCAGAAGGTTTGCGTCGAATATGGAATAGATGTAGCGCTTAGGCTGCTCGGTTATGGCATTGCCGACAAATGTGTTGTTTCCGATACATTCTTCACTCATAAACCTTTCACCCAGGGCATTGACCCAGAGGCAGGGATTACGGAAGGCTCCGTCAATCAGGAAATTGTTGTGGTTCGCCAGGTTATAAGGAACAGTATACATAAGTTCCATTGTCACATTGGTCTTTTGAGCCCCGGCTTCCCATGCCATCTTGAGTCCTTCGCCATCCATTCCCGGTATCCTGAAGGAGTAAAGATCCTTGCCCCATTCGTAACCTGTCAGTTGCTTGATCATTTCAGGATTGTCACCGGCTCCGCCTGTTGCCAGAATTACTCCGCCTGTTGCTCTTGCTTCAATTGTTTCTCCGTCCTTGCTTTCTGCAATGACACCAACAACCTGCCCATTTTCAACAATGATCTTTTTGACAGGCGTGTTGAGTTGGATGTCTACACCCAGGTCAATTGCTTTTTCAGTCATTGCCTTCATCATGGGCGCAGCCATCCTGGGACCGAAGTTCTCGCTTCCGTCAGCCGGCCTGACAACATGCCAGGTCTCCTCGGAGGTAGCATATGGGCGCATGACCTCCGGCACCGGATAAAGCTTCGTTACGGTAAGGAAGTTTACACCCATGTCCTCCAGCCAGTCAATGGTTTCACCCGATTTGAAATAATAGTCCCTGACCAATCTTGGATCACCGCGAAAGTGTGTGAAGTTCATATGCTTTCTGAAAGCTTCGCCTGGGGTGATGCTTATGAAACGTCGCCTCTGGAAACGTGATCCTACTCCGAGCGGGCCCATGCCCATGTTTGCAGCTCCTCCTGTAGTACCCATCTTTTCAAATGCAATAACAGTGGCACCTTTCTCAGCTGCGGTAATGGCTGCTGCAAGACCTGACAGGCCTGCTGCTACGACAATTACATCCGCGTTCATCTTCTTCATCAAAAAACCTCCTCGTATCATTTTGTTTTTATTTTTTCAAATTTTTAATTGTTTTTTATTCTTCCTTCCTCTGCGAACCTTTTAGCGCTTGCGCCAGGAGCCGACTTTGACAGGCTCCTTTGGTGTCATTGGCTTCACAGGTCCGGCTTTTACTATGGCGTTGGCACCTGAGCTGCATATTTCGAGGCACAGACCGCATTTTGTGCAGGAATCGGCGTCAATGACATGTATCATGCCGTCATCGCCTTCAATGGCCTCCTCCGGGCATTTCTCCATGCAATCCCCGCAACCGGTGCATTTATCCGGCAATACATGATAGGTGATATATTTCTTGCAAACCATAGCAGTACATCTCCGGCGCTTCATATGCGCTTCATATTCCTCACCGAATAGCTTGAGTGATGTAATTACTGGGTTTGGAGCAGCCTTTCCCTGTGCGCAGAACGAGCCTTCGGCCATTCCCTCACATAGATCCGCCAGCATCTCAAGGTCATTTGTCCTGCTTTTTCCTGATGTTATGTCCGAGAGGATTTCCTGTAGCTGGAACGTTCCTTCACGGCAGAAAACACATTTGCCGCAGGATTCCATTCTGGAAAAGGACATACACTCCTTCACCGTATTCACTATGCAACTGCCGGTGTCATATATAACGATACTACCGGTACCTGTAACAGCACCTGCTTCTTTAAGATGATCAAAATCCAGCATGACATCGAGGCCTTCGGGTGTAAAAAACCCTCCCATTGGGCCTCCAACCAGCAAGGCTTTGATTTCGCTTCCTTCTTTAATTCCGCCACAGACATCATATATAATGCTTCTGATTGTAGTTCCAAAAGGCACTTCGACCAGCCCGCAGGAAGCAGCACTTCCGTTGATGCAGAAAAGCTTCGTTCCTGTACAATTCTCAGTGCCGATGCCTTTATACCAACCGGCTCCTCTTTGGATTATAACCGGTATGTTCGCCAGAGCCTCGGCATCCACGACTACAGCAGGACTTCCCTCATATGCAAACAACCCCGGAAATGGTTGTCCTGTTTCTGTAATATGATTTGTCCTTCCAGACGTGAGCGTCTTACCCTCCAGACCATTCAGAAGTGCCGATTCCTCACTATTTATATAAGCTTTATCAACGATCCTCAATTCCAACTCAAAGCTGTATGATGTACCAAGGATTCCTTCACCGGTAAATCCTCCGGCAACAGCCTCTTTTAGTGCATTTTCAACAATATCCACAGCCTTTCCCGGGTTTATGCATAATATCCCCTTCTCAGCCCCGGTAGCATATGCGCTGATAATGATTCCTTCCAATACGGAATGGGGATCATTCTCCAGCAGGAATGCCGATATTTCACATACCGGATCGCCATCTGTGCCGTTACATATAAAATACTTGCCTGCACCTGTCTGTTCAAGACACTTCGTCATCAATGGGGCTATAAATGCTCCCTCTCCCGATCTTTTCCTGAGTCCGGCTTCTCTGATGATTGGCAACACCGCATCCGGTGTCATTGAAAGCACCATCTTCAGAGCAGAATATCCTCCAGATGAAATGTAGCCTTTTATTCCATCATTAGCTATCTTCCCAATATTACGAAGTAGTATACTTTCATAGTTTGACTTCAATATTTCGAGTGACATTCACAGACTCCTTTCAGTTTCTTCCACTCACCGGCTGGCATACTCGCTCCAGAATTTCTGACGTTTTATCCCCAGTCTGAGGTCACATTGCAGACACCGTCCAGCTTCACCGGCAGCATTTGCACAGTCGAACCCATCATTTACCCGCTCGAATCCGGCGATCCTTGTATCAACTGGAATGCAGGTGCTTTTGCGTCTCTCGGACCCTGCAAAGCCTTCATCCCTGCCCAACCATTTTTCAGGTTCTGTGACCGGTGCCAGCTTTTCGTCAATCTCACCCGTGCCTCCGAGATATTTATCCATTGATACAGCAGCTTTCCTTCCGGCTGCTATGGCTTCAATGACGGATAACGTTCCAGTGACAGCATCTCCTGCTGCAAAAATACCTGTGACCGTAGTGGAAAGATCTTCTCTGGATGCCTCTATCCTGTTCCCTCTTGCCAGAGGAAGACCAAAATCCGCATCAATGTCAGGACGCTGACCAACTGCAAAGATCACTGTATCAGCAGGAAGCAAATGCTCTGAATCATCTTCACATTCCACTACGGCTCGGCCGCTTTCATCAAAATGGAAGGTACAGACCTTGCTGCAGAGCACTCCTGCAACCTTGCCGTTATCACCTTTTATCTCAATAAACGAGAGAGACGGGTGTACCACAATCCCCTCTTCAAGGGCTTCAAGGATTTCTTCGGCACTTGCCTTCATGTCTTCCCTTGCTTCAAGGCATGCTACATGTACTTCACGTGCTCCGAGACGGCGGGCTGTTCCTGCACAGTCGAAGGCGACACTGCCCCCGCCTAGCACCACAACTCTGTCTCCTACTTCCACCTTTTCTCCCTGGCTTGCCTTTCTAAGAAAATCTGTATTTATAAGGACACCCTCCAGATCGGAGCCCGGCAAAGGCAGCTTCACTCCCTGATGTGTACCAGGTGCTGCCAGTACGACGTCGTAACCTTGATTGAGCAGTAGTCCGGCAGATGCTATCTTAATTCCCGTCTTAATATCTACACCGGCTTCAACTATCTCTCCGATTTCCTTGTCAAGTACGTCCCATGGGAGCCTGTATTTAGGAATACCATACCTCATCATCCCACCAGCGTGGGCTTGTTCTTCAAATACATTCACATCATGTCCCAGCCGTGCCATATAATATGCAGCCGTAAGCCCGGCAGGACCCGATCCGATTACAGCCGCTCTTTTTCCTGTTTTTGCAGGCTCCACAAGGTTCTTTTTCCAACTGCCGTCATCCTGAGCTGCAGCAAAACGCTTAAGCTGTTTTATCGAAACCGCTTCATTTATCTGACCCCTGCGGCATTCAAGTTCGCAAAGATGGTTGCATATATGTCCAAGTATGGACGGTAATGGCGCCTTTTCCCTCACAACAGCCGCCGCGGCCGGATAATCGCCTTCACGTATGAACCTGATATAACGTGGTATATCAATTCCTGCCGGGCACGTTTCACGGCAGGGCACAAGTGCTGCTTTCCGTGATGTACCTGGCTTTATGAGGCCTTCCTGGTCCAGTATGGAACCTGTCGGGCATACCTCAATACAAGCCCCGCAGAACTTGCATCCGGCCTCGGCAAGGGTTGTCCCTCCCTTTACGCCTACCTTCGCAATGCCGTTCTTCTTTACAAATGTGATAGCTCCTACCCCTCTAAGCTCGTTACAGGCACGAACACACCTTCCACACAGGATGCAGCGGCCCATGTCGTGCAGGACCAGTGGATTTGAAGTATTCCGGGGTGTAGGATCTGCGCGCTTCCTTATTCTGGCGTCGGTGACCTCAAGATACTGGAACATGTTCTGAAGCTCGCATTGAAGGTATTTGGGGCAGGAGGTGCATTCTGAAGGATGTGATGTCAGCATCAATTCCAATGCCAGCCTGCGCATTTTTTTGAGACGTGGCGTGCGGGTCCTTACATTCATGCCAGTCTCTGCTTGTGTCATACAGGAGGCAGAGATTCCTTCTCTGCCTTCGACCTCAACGACGCATAACCGGCATGCGCCGGATGGATTAAGATCATCATGGGAGCATATGTGGGGTACATAGATACCAGCCTCCAGCGCCGCCTCCAGCAATGATTTGCCCTCAATTGTTTCAACATTCTGGTCGTCTATTATCAGATTGATCTTTTTCAAATAATCAACTCCATGCTAATATAATTGTTTTATTGCAATAATTTGTCCACGACCATATTGTATCAATTATTCGTTCAGAGGTGAAATATACATAATGTATTAGACTTATTCCATATCGTTATAAATGAGAATATGAATATTGAGCCTGTTCTTCCTGCAATTTTGAAAACAGAGTGTGTTAATAATTATATCAAAGTTTGTTATTATACAAACGAATTAATTGCCCAAATTAACGATATTCGTCATCTTTGACGGCATATTGGCGATGATTGCAACACTGTTCGTCATTTCAATAACTTTTCTTGACTTGCAATAAAAGGCAATTTATACTTCATTTAATAATTAATAGCCAGGAATTTTCCTGGAAGCAATTTTAACTAGGAGGTCATTTATGAAAACCAAAGCCATACGGGATATAGTTGCACAATACGACAAAAATGAAGTTCCACTTTTGCAGGTACTGTTGGATGTTCAGGACAATAATCCCAGGAGGTATGTGAGTGAAGAAGATATAAACGCAATTGCATACGTTATGAACATCTCCCGCAGCAGAGTCTATTCAACAGCCTCCTACTATAGTGAAATATCACTCGAGCCCAGGGGCATACATCTGATCAGGGTATGCGTCAATGCTCCTTGTGAAAATGCCGGTAAGGCCGAAGTGCAGAAAGCTTTGGAAGAAGAGCTTGGCATAACGATCGGACAGACTACAGCTGACGGACTGTTTACACTGGAAAGTGTTAATTGCCTCGGCGCCTGTTACATGTCCCCCGCAATCAAGGTCGACGATACAATACACGGATACCTGACCGCCGGGGATGTATCTTCCATAATAAATGAGCTCAGGGAGGATCACCGTAATGAACAGACTGCATGATGATAAGCTGGTATTTAACATATCCAAATGTGAAAACAGAGGTATTGAGCACTACAGACAGCATGGTGGTTATTCTTCACTAAAGAAGGTTCTTGAAACTGATGCTGTCGATTCTGTAAAGATCATATCTGATGCAGAACTTCGCGGCAGGGGTGGAGCAGCTTTCCCAACCGCTAAGAAGATTGAAATGGTGCGCTCAAACTCAGAAGAACAGAGATTCGTAATCTGCAATGCAGATGAAGGTGAACCGGGCACCTTCAAAGACAGGTTCATAATGACGAACATGCCTTTTCAGCTGATTGAGGGCATTACCATTGCAGCTTATCTGGCTGGTGCATCAAGAGGGTTCATCTACGTAAGACATGAATATCCTGAAGCACAAAGGATACTTAAAGCCAGCATAAAAGCGGCAGAAAGTGCCGGCTTGCTGGGAAATTCCATACTGGGCAGTGATTTCAGCTTTAAACTTGAACTTTTCTCAGGTGCAGGCAGCTATTTGTGCGGCGAAGAGACTGCGTTGATATCCTCAATTGAGGGCAAAAAGGGACGTCCGCGCGTCAAGCCCCCTTATCCCACCCAGTCTGGCCTTTGGGATAAACCGACACTCATAAACAACGTTGAAACACTCACTATCATACCGAAAATTATACAAAATGGCGCAGAATGGTACCGCTCTATCGGAACAGCAGACAGCCATGGTACAAAGCTTATTTCTCTTTCTGGAGATGTAGTCAAAAGAGGTCTGTGCGAAGTGCCATTCGGTATGACCTTCAACCAGATCATAGAGAAATACGGTGGCGGTATAGCCAACGGCCGCAAAATAAAAGCCGTTAATATAGGCGGCGCATCCGGCGTTTTAGTACCCCCTGAGATGCTTGATACACCACTCGAATATGGCGCATGCAACCGGGCCGGTATTACAATTGGTTCCGGCGCCATATTCGTACTGGATGATACCCGCTCCATCCTTTCAAATGTGCATAACAGGATAAAATTCTTCCTTCATGAAAGCTGTGGCAAATGTACGCCCTGCAGAGAAGGATTACGACAGGCCAATGTCATACTTGGCAAGCTGCTATCAGGAGAGGCCTCGGTTATTGACGTCAATAATCTTGAACGATACACCAAGGCGATGCAGAATGCATCCTTCTGTGGATTAGGCCAGGCAGCCGGTAACAGCCTGATTTCATCGCTTTCGTACTATCGTGATGAATACCTGCTTTACTGTAAGGAAAACAATACTGAAATATCTCAGGAGGAAACTGCATGATGGAAACTGTAAATATAACACTCAACGGCAGAGAAGTTGCCGTAGAATCCGGAATAACAATCCTTGAGGCTGCCAAACGTCAAGGGAGATATATACCTACATTATGCAACCACCCCGACCAGAGGGTTAAAGCTAATTGCCGTGTATGTGTCGTAGAGGTTGAAGGAATGAAAAACCTTGTGGCGTCATGCTCCACGCCCGTCACAGAAGGCATGAAAATAAGGACAAATTCCCAGAAAGTTAAGGAAACCGTCAGGACCATACTGGAACTGATCTTCGCAGATCATCCCCAGGAATGCCTGACCTGCATACGTAACGGTGATTGCGAGCTAAGAAGAATAGCAGCCAAATTCGACGTAAGGGACATCCACGGTGAAAAACAGCAGAATTTCCAGCCTCTTGATCTCTCTACAACATCACTGGTACGCAACCCCAACAAGTGCATCAAGTGCGGCCGCTGTGCAGAAGCCTGCCATCATACCCAGGAGGTCGGTATATTATACTCCCACAACAGGAGTACGGATATCTGTGTGACCCCCGAATATGGTAAAAAGCTTTCAGAAGTGGCATGTGTACTTTGTGGGCAATGTGCACTGGTCTGTCCCACAGGAGCAATTCACGAAAAGGATGACACCAGCCTTGTTTGGGAAGCACTGGAGAATCCTGACAAGCATGTGGTCGTACAGGTTGCGCCCTCAGTAAGGGTTTCCATAGCAGAAGAGTTTGGTCTTCCCTCCGGAGAGATATCCACTGCCAAGCTTGTTTCGGCACTTCGCGCTTTGGGATTCAACCAGGTTTTCGATACCGATTTCGCTGCAGATCTTACAATAATAGAAGAAGGCAATGAGTTACTCCACAGGCTACAGAACGGTGGCGTACTTCCTATGATAACCTCCTGCAGCCCGGGTTGGATAAAGTATATAGAACACTACTACCCCGAATTGCTCCCCCATGTATCCTCGTGCAAATCCCCTCAGCAGATGTTCGGGGCTTTGGCTAAGACCTATTATCCGCAGACAAGCGGAATCTCTCCTGAAAATGTGTTTGTTGTATCCATAATGCCTTGTACGGCAAAAAAATTCGAGGCCGCACGTGAAGAGATGACTTCCAGCGGATACAGGGATGTTGATGTTGTGCTTACTACCAGGGAACTGGGAAGAATGCTGAAGCACGACGGAATAGAGTTCAATGAACTTCCTGATGAAGAATTTGACGCCCCTCTGGGAATGTCAACCGGCGCAGCAGCCATATTCGGAGCAACCGGAGGTGTTATGGAGGCCGCATTGCGTACCGTTTACGAGGTTGTAACGGGAAAGACACTCGAGAAGCTGGAATTCGAAGATATTCGCGGGATGGAAGGCGTTAAGGAAGCTTCGGTGGATCTTGCCGGTACCCAGGTCAATGTGGCAGTAGCCCATGGACTGGCTAATGCTAAAAAGATCATGGAAAGCATCAAATCCGGCACTTCAGATAAAACCTTCATAGAAGTCATGTGCTGCCCCGGAGGCTGCATCGGTGGAGGTGGCCAACCCTACCAGACAAACAATGAGGTAAGGAAGAAGCGTATATCCTCCCTTTACCAAGTGGACAGCGACATGCCGATCCGCAAGTCCCACGAAAACCCCGCTATAACACAGCTATACACTGATTTCCTTATAAAACCACTGGGAGAAAAGTCGCACAAGCTTCTTCATACCAAGTACAAAGTGCGAATATAGTTACTTGATTGTGCTAATATTGATACTTGAAGGCGCGAATATAGTTACTTGATAGATGGCTGCTCATTGATAATATCTTTGAGCAGCCCTTTTATTCTTCGACTTTTTGAAGGATGCTGTTTGAGAAAAGAGGGATAGCAGGATTAAGATTCTCCTTTTTCCATGCCATTGCAATGCCTATAAAATCATCATCAACCTGAAATAATTTAAATGCGTCCTTATTGTATAAACGCACGCTTGAGTCGAAAAGCGCCACCCCAAGCCCCGATTCCACACAAAGCAGAATGGATTCAATATTTGGTACCTGCTTGACAATTTTAGGTGTAAATCCGTACCTCATACATAGACCCACTTCGGAATCGAACCCCCTTGGCGACTCATCCCTTGATATGAATATGAAATCCTCGTCAGCAAGATCAGCGACGGATAGCTTCTCCAGTCCAGCCTTGGGATGGGATGATGACAAGACAATACTCGAATTGGTTTTATAAACTATGTCTGAAAGAACCCCCATGGAATCGTCAATTTCAAAAGACATCGTAAAGATTACATCCAGCGACCCGGTTATGAGCTTCTCTCTTAGCACTTTGAAGGAGTGTCTTTCAAAGCTGAGATCGACCCCAGGATACTTCTCTGTAAACTCTTTAATAAGCCGGGGCAGAAAAGTTCCTGTATCCATCGCTTCCAGAAAGCCTATGGTTAGTGTGCTGTTTTCTCCAAGATTAGGTTGTTTTGATTTGTTTATAGCATTTTCAATATGTGCGGTTATCCCGCTCAATTCTTTGAGAAGTACGGTACCAGCAGGAGTAAGGCGGACGGAACGTTTTGTCCTGAAAAAAAGCTGTATTCCGATTTCCTTCTCAAAAAGTGCTATCTGCTTGCTCAGTGATGGCTGTGAAACATACAGGCTCTTTGCTGCCTCTGTAAAATTCAGGTGTTTTGCCAACTCAAGAAAATAGTTGATCTGAAGCAGGTTTATCTGTTTAAAATTCACTCGTCACCATCCTTTTTCTTTTCATTTGGTATTTCTATTGATATTTCCATATCATATGTTATTCTATCATAACACTGCATTACCATCAACGGTCGCAAATGCATTGCATACACCCTGTCTTTTCAATAAAAAAGCCGGATTGAACGGTTCTATAATAAATGTTGGGGTGGTTAGATTAATAATTTAACTGCTCCAGCATTTTTTTGCATAAAGAAAGAGCATAGAGTTGAATTATCAAGTAAAATGAAGTTGCGACACACCATTTGAAAGGAAATTCAATCTATGCTCTACACTAATTATACGGAAGAATTGTTAGGTTTGAAAGATGTTTTTCTAAAATCCGTTGTAAGGAATGACAATAAGTTGTGTATTCATGTGGGTATGTATCAGCGAATTCACAAATGTCCCAGGTGTGGAGAAAGGACAAGCAAGGTTCACGACTATAGGACGCAGCCGATAAAGGACATATCGGCATTTGGTGATACCACAGTCATATATCTTACAAAGCGGCGTCATGTTTGCCCCTTATGCGGGAAACGTTTTTTTGAAGAAGTATCGTTCCTTCCAAGGTATCATCGAATGACAAGTCGCCTTGCAGCCCATGTAATCAGCTCATTGAAAGAGGTTCGTTCAATGAAAAGTGTTGCAGCCGTTTCTAACATATCTCAACCTACAGCAGCTAGAATCTTTGATCATGTAGGATATTCAAACAAGGATTTGCCAAGGGTACTTTCACTGGATGAATTCCGGGGAAATGCCGGTGGAGAAAAGTTCCAATGTATTGTTACAGATCCTGAACACAAGAAGGTGTTGGATATCCTTCCCAACAGAAGAACAGAGGACTTGAGCGGATATTTTCTTAAGTACAAGGATCGGAAAAAGGTCCAGTATGTCGTCATCGATATGAGCGGACCTTATCGGAGCCTTGCAAAAAGCCTGTTCCCACATGCAAAGATAATTGCGGACAGGTATCATGTCGTACGGCAGGTCATCTGGGCTTTTGAAAATGTCAGGAAAGATGAACAGTCGAGGTTCCATGATGCCCGAAGGAAGTATTTCAAACGCAGTAGGAAGCTGCTTTTGAAAAAGCCAGAAAATCTCACTGAAGACGAAGTTGCCCAGGTTGAAGCCATGCTTAATGTCTCTGACCGATTAAGGCAGGCCTACCGTATGAAGAATGAATTCCATAAGCTTATGGAGTGTAAACGCCGAGATGATGCAAAGAAGCAATTAGGAGTTTGGAACATGATGGCCACTGGTTACAATTTGCCTGAATTTCAAGCATGTACAAGAACTTTTATGAACTGGAGCGATGAAATCCTCAACTCATTTGAACACCCTTTCTCCAATGGTTACACTGAAGGGGTGAACAACAAGATCAAGGTAATTAAGCGAAATGCTTTTGGTGTAAGGAATTTCAAGAGATTCCGGAATCGCATACTGCATGTTATGTCTTGATAAAAAGCAGGTGGGTTAAGCAGTATATAGCAGAATGCGGAGGAACGGTTACAGGCTGTGAAGTATGGAGAAGCTGGAATGCGGCTCAAGGAACATAAAGGTGTGCCACGATGGCACAGCCGCCGGTGCATAGGCATGGACGCCGTTTCACCGGCGCCCGCATTGCAGCGAGCCTTTTCTTCCTACAGCCTGTCTGTGACGGAGCCTGATGCTGGTACCTGCTTGACCCACCTGCATAACGCCTTTACAAACCAAAACCGGCAGATAACCAATATCATTTTGGTCATCCGCCGGGAAAATATATCAATATTTTATTTTACTTGTGCCCCACCCCAACTATTGACGTAGAGCCGATTGAACAAGGGTTTAACCCCTTATACAATCCGGCTCATATTATCTGTCAACGCTTGTTATACCATCTTAATAACTACCTTTTCTTCCTCAATATCTACTGAAATATTGCTGCCTTCACCAAAGCCACCGATGAGGAACTGCTCTGTCATCTCATCCTCCACATACTTCTGAATGGTCCTTCTTAATGGCCGTGCACCATATTTCGGATCGTACCCCTTGTCAAGAATGAAATCCTTGACTGTTTCGGTAAAGTGCATTGAAATGCCCTTTGAAGAAGCTTCCACTGCGACCTCCGACAACATGAGTTCAACGATTTTTCTGAGCTCTTCCCTGTTCAGTTCGGTGAATACTATTATCTCATCCAGCCTGTTCAGGAACTCAGGCCTGAAGGTTTCCTTCAACACATCCTTTACACGGCTTTCCAGCGCTTTATACCCGTCATTTGAAAAGCCGATGGCATTTGCCTTGAGTGACGTACCCGCATTTGAGGTCATGACGATGATGGTGTTCTCAAAGCTGACCACCCTGCCATGGCTGTCGGTAAGCCTGCCATCTTCAAGTATCTGTAGCAGCATATTGAAGATATCCGGATGGGCTTTTTCTATCTCATCCAGCAGCAATATTGAGAATGGCTTCCTGCGCACCTTTTCAGTCAGTTGTCCTCCTTCGTCATATCCAACATATCCCGGAGGTGAACCAATAAGCTTGGAAACGGTATGCTTCTCCATATATTCGGACATGTCGAGCCTTATCAAAGCTTCTTCGGTCTCAAACAGTTCAACTGCCAGTGCTCTTACAAGCTCAGTTTTTCCGACACCGGTCGGTCCTACGAATACAAAGGATGCTGGTTTCTTTTTCTTTCTGAATCCTGACCTGCTTCTCTTTATAGCCTTCGCAATGCTCCTGACAGCTTCGTTCTGCCCTACTACCCTTTTGTGAAGTCTATCCTCGAGGTTCATCAATTTTTCCGCTTCAATTTCTGTAAGCCTTTGAACCGGTATCTTTGTCCAAACCTCAACCACCCTGGCAACATCTTCAATAGTCAGTACATCTTCCTTGTTCCTATCCTCAAAGTCTTTAATTTCCTGCAAAAGCTTGCATTCTCTGACCTTAAGGTCTGCCGCCTTTTGATAATCCTCTATGGAATCTGCAGAAATTGCATATTCCTTTTCATCCTGGACTTTCTTTAGTTCATCCTTCATTGTTTCCAGTTCAACCAGACTGGTATTGCTCAGATTCGCCCTGGAGCCCGCCTCGTCGATGACATCTATGGCTTTGTCCGGCAGGAATCTATCGGTTATATACCGTTCCGAAAGCTTTACGGCTGCTTCTATGACTTCGTCGGATATCCTTACCCTGTGATAGTTTTCATAATAATCCCTTATGCCTTTGATTATCTCAATGGTATCCTCGACACTGGGTTCATCAACAACGACAGGTTGGAATCGTCTTTCGAGGGCCGAGTCCTTTTCAATATGCTTGCGGTATTCATTCAGTGTGGTCGAGCCTATTACCTGTATTTCACCCTTTGCCAATGCCGGCTTCAGGATGTTTGCAGCATTCATGGCTCCTTCCGCCTCCCCGGCGCCCATGATATTATGGAGCTCATCGATGATCAGTATAACATTGCCGAGAGCTTTCGCTTCCTCAATTATACCCTTCATCCGGCTTTCAAATTGGCCCCTGAATTGTGTCCCGGCAACGATAGACGTCATATCCAGCAGGTATACCTCGCTGTTAAAAAGCTTCGCCGGAACCTGTTTTTTTGCTATCCTGACTGCAAGTCCTTCGGCTACGGCTGTTTTTCCAACGCCTGGCTCACCAATCAGACATGGATTGTTTTTTGTCCTTCTGTTCAATATCTGGATTATCCGGTCAATTTCACTTTGTCTGCCTATGACCCTGTCTATTTTGTCTTCCTTTGCAAGATCAATCAGATTGGTACCATACATATCAAGGTATTTTTTCTTCTTTGAACCCTTTTTCTCCTGGGTTTTCGTCCTTGTGCCGTTTGATCCGTTCTTGCCTTCCTTATCCTCGTAGAATTCTTTTCCAGGTTCAAGCAATCCCTCATTGCCCTCATCATTTTTGGGAAATGCCTTGTTTATGAAGTTGAAAAAAGGATTGCCTTTTTTCATCGAATTCTGTCCAGATGGATCATTTCCGGGCATATCCATATCCATGTTTTCAAGCATGCTGCTCATTTGCTTGTTCAGGTTATCTATATCTTCTTCGCTCATCCCAGTCTGTTCTATCAGTTGATTTACCGGCTGGATACCCTGTTTTTTTGCGCAGGAAAGGCATAAGCCCTCTTGTGATTGTTTTCCGTCTGTTATCTTGGTTATAAAAACCACTGCATAGTTTTCCTTGCAGATTGTGCACATCATGTTCCATCATCTCCTATAGGCGCTGAATAAAGTCATTTCCATATATAATTACGTTTATTCAACCCGAATTGTCTCATATGTTTTGTTTCTCTAGAAAGTATTTACCAACTCAAAGCCTTTTCTATCATTTAATATAAATATAACATATTATACGAATAATCTAAACCACTCATCTTTTGGAAAAATCGAAATGTCATCCTACAAATAAAATTGCCTGCGAAAGGACCTTCACAATGATACATTAGAAGGGCAAACCACAGGCAATGGATAATTTCTGATTAATTATATTCCAGAAAACAAGTAATTATGAAAAATTCAATACCCTGTTTTTTAATGCAGTTTATGAGTTTTTCATTGCAACGCCTTCAATTGCGTTGGCAACATCCTCACAGGCATCAAGTGTATTTTCCAGGAATTCGTATATCTCTTTCCATTTTATTACTTCGAGGGGGTCAGTCTCTGTTACGAAAAGCTTGTGCATTGCGCTTCTGAACATATCATCACCGCAGTTTTCTATACGGTTGACTTCGATGACCATGTTTTTCATGTTTTTGCTGGTCTTGAAGTTCTTAAGCTCAACCATCAGCTTATACAACTCCTCCGTGCCCTGGACTATAAGGTTTGTAAGCTCCACTGCTTCGCTTCTTATCTTCTTTACATTGAACATCCTGAACCTGTGGGCTGTAGCTTCTATAGCATCGGTAATGTCATCCAGTTCCTTTGCAATTTGGTGTATATCCTCTCTGTCGATAGGCGTTATAAATGATTTATTTAGGTTTTCAAGCATCCTGTGGAGATGGCTGTCGCATTTATGCTCATAATCTTCTATGACACTAATTTTATCTTCAATGTTTTCATAATTGATCATAAGGTCCTGCAGCTTTTTTGCAGCTTCACAGGTATCAGTCATGGTCGCAATGAACAGGTCGAAAAAAACACCTTCTTTAGCTGTAATCCTAAACATTCAACTTCCTCTTTTCCTATAATCTGAATTATACAGATAGTATGATTCGTAAAAATTATATAATACAGTTAACTTTTATACAATATCACTTAACATAAATTTAACACATGTGCAAGCTCCTCAAGTCGGTCGAGACCTTATCAACCCCTGATATACAGGAGGTAAACGACCAAATAGTGCCTGAAGAAATTACTTGTAACCTATTTCGGGCGGGTGGAATAAATTGAAATGAGGAGGTGTTGACAATGGGAGAAAGAGGCGGCGTACTCGGCAATATATTTAATGACAACTGTGCGATTTTGTTTTTCATTCTCGTATTCCTTTTATTATTCGTAAGCCCTCGTGGTTTTTACACGAATCCTACCTAAAAATTTTACGTAGGCTACATCAACCGGGTTTTACGAAAAAAGCGCCTGTAACAGGCTGCACATCAGGAAACCAAACCTCCGAAACAGGTTGGTTTCCTGATGTAATTTCGTTCACTCCAGAGCTTTCTTCAAAAAATGTCCTGTATATGAGTCTTCAGTAGCTGCAACTTCCTCAGGTGTTCCCTTTGCAATAACATATCCACCTTTTCCTCCACCTTCGGGGCCCAGATCTATAATATAATCGGAAGTTTTAATCACATCAAGGTTATGTTCTATAACCAGTGCGGTATTACCGGCGTCAACAAGGCGATGAAGTATATCCACCAGTCTGTGCACATCAGCCATATGGAGGCCGGTGGTAGGTTCGTCAAGTATATACAAGGTCTTTCCGGTAGCCCTCTTCGAAAGTTCAGTCGCAAGTTTGATTCTCTGTGCCTCTCCGCCCGAAAGAGTGGTTGAAGGCTGGCCTACCTTGATATATCCAAGGCCTACGTCATTAAGCGTCTCCAGTTTCCTGTGTATGCGTGGTATGTTTTTGAAAAACTCCATGGCATCCTCCACCGTCATATCCAATACGTCAGCGATGCTTTTACCCTTGTACCTTACTTCGAGTGTCTCCCTGTTATACCTCTTGCCCTTGCAAACCTCGCATGGCACATATACATCAGGCAGGAAATGCATTTCTATCTTGATTATTCCGTCTCCGCTGCAGGCTTCGCACCTTCCACCCTTGACGTTGAAGCTGAATCTTCCTGCCTTGTAACCCCTCATTTTTGATTCGGTGGTTCCGGAAAAAACTTCCCTGATGAGGTCAAACATCCCTGTATAGGTCGCAGGATTCGACCGGGGTGTCCTTCCGATAGCGGATTGGTCTATGTCTATTACCTTGTCCAGATGCTGCTGCCCTTTGATGCAATCATGGTCGCCTGCCCTGTGCCTTGCCCTGTTGAGTTCCGCTGAAAGCTTCTTGTAGATTATTTCGTTGACCAGGGAACTCTTTCCCGAACCTGAAACACCTGTTACAGCAGTCAATACTCCCAAAGGTATGCCTACGTCGATATTTTTCAAATTGTTTTCCCGGGCTCCGACGACTTCAAGCCATTTACCGTTTGGTTTGCGCCTTTTTTCAGGGATATCTATCATTTTTTTGCCGCTCAGGTATTGTCCGGTGAGGGACTCCTCACAGGCAATTATCTCTTCAATGGTTCCCTGTGCCACAATGTAACCCCCACGAACTCCAGGTCCCGGACCCATGTCGATTATTTGATCGGCTGCAAACATGGTATCCTCGTCATGTTCCACGACTATAAGGGTATTCCCGAGATCACGCAGGCGTTTCAGCGTCTTAAGGAGCTTGTCATTATCCCTCTGATGAAGGCCGATACTGGGTTCGTCCAGAATATACAATACACCTACCAGCCCCGATCCTATCTGGGTCGCCAGCCTTATGCGCTGTGCCTCGCCGCCGGACAGCGTACCGGCTGCTCTCGAAAGCGTCAGGTAATCCAGACCAACATCCATAAGGAAACCTATCCTTGCATAGATCTCCTTAAGTATCTGGTTTGCTATGAGAAGCTCGCGCTCTGTGAGTCTGAGTCCGCTGAAAAATGCGCCTATTTCACCAACCGGAAGGCTGACAAGCTGGTTTATATTGCTATCTCCTATAGTCACAGCGAGGCTCTCCTTCTTCAGTCTGGCCCCCTTGCATTCCGGGCATGGGTTGCTGCTCATGTATTCCTCATAATACTGCTTCATACTATCGGACTGGGTTTCCTTGTATCGCCTTTCCATGCTGCCGATCACGCCTTCGAAGGCTGTCATGAAGGTACCACTGCCGTATTCCTTGTCATAAACCACCTTTATCTTTTCACCGCCGGTACCATAAAGGATTATGTCCACTATTTTGGATGGAAGCTTTTCAATCGGAGTATGGAGATTGAAATTGTAATGTTTGGCAAGTGCATTGATATACATCCTCGCATATCCATCCTCGTTTTCGAAGTTCCAGCTTCCTACCTTTATAGCTCCTTCTGTCAGGCTTTTGGATCTGTCGGGGATTACAAGGTCGGGATCCATTTTCAACAAAGTTCCCAGACCGCTGCATGTTGGACAGGCTCCGAAGGGGTTGTTGAAGGAGAACATTCTTGGAGTGAGCTCCTCAATGCTTATACCGCAATCGCTGCAGGCAAAATTCTGGCTGAACAGGAGCTCCCTTTCACCGTTTACATCGATAACCAGGATACCGCTGCTCAGGTGCAGGACAGTTTCTATCGATTCCGCAAGCCTCTTACGTATATCCGGCTTTACAATAAGCCTGTCCACTACTATCTCTATTGTATGTTTTTTGTTTTTGTCCAGATTGACCGGTTCATTGATATCCAGGACTTCTCCGTCGATGCGTATCCTGACATAACCGCTTTTACGGGCATCCTCGATCAGCTTGTGGTATTCACCCTTCCTGCCTCTTACTACCGGGGCGAGGAGCTGTATCCTGGCTCCCTCACCAATATCCATGACGGTATCCACCATCTGGTCCACCGTCTGTTGGGAAATCTCCTTACCGCATATATGACAGTGTGGAATACCTATCCTGGCATATAACAGCCTTAAATAATCATATATCTCAGTGACGGTTCCGACTGTTGAGCGCGGATTGCGGCTGGTCGTTTTCTGGTCTATTGAAATGGCCGGTGAAAGGCCGTTTATATAATCGACATCAGGTTTTTCCATCTGTCCGAGAAACTGTCTCGCATAAGCCGAAAGTGATTCGACATAGCGTCTCTGTCCTTCGGCATAAATAGTATCAAACGCCAGTGAAGATTTCCCCGAACCACTCAGCCCGGTAATGACGACAAATTTGTCTCTGGGTATCTCCACATCTATGTTTTTGAGGTTGTGTTCCCTTGCTCCCTTTATAAAAATACTTTCTGCAGTCATACATACCACCTGTTTCCATTTGTTTTATCTTTTCTTGATTGATTTTATTCTGATTGATTTTTATCTGGAAATTAATATTTCTACCGTGGCAGCCTTCGTTTGATCTCCGTCAGTCTGTCTCTGAGCTCGGCCGCCCTTTCGAACTGCAGCTCTCTTGCTGCCTGCTTCATATCCTTTTCGAGTTTGAGCGCAATTGCTTCAAGTTCCTGTTCAGCCATCCCCTCAAGGTCGGTTGCGGCAATATATGCACCCGATGTCTCTGCTACCTTCATCGTTTCAATTACGTCTCTTACGCCCTTCTGGATGGAGGTAGGTGTAATTCCGTGCTCGAGGTTGTATTCAACCTGGAGCCTTCTTCTTCTGTTTGTCTCACTGATTGCCCTGCTCATGGAGTCGGTCATTTTATCTGCATACATGATAACCGTACCCTCAACATGCCGGGCAGCTCTTCCGATGGTCTGCACAAGGGCGGTTTCAGAACGCAGGAAACCTTCCTTATCGGCATCGAGGATAGCTACCAGTGATACCTCAGGCAGGTCAAGTCCTTCCCTTAGGAGGTTTATCCCTACCAGTACATCGAAGACGCCCAGCCTCAGATCTCTTATTATTTCCATCCTCTCAAGTGTTTCAATATCGGAATGCAGATATTTGACCTTGAAATCAAGTTCACCCAGGTAGTTGGTAAGATCCTCGGACATTTTTTTCGTAAGGGTGGTTACAAGAACCCTGTGGCCTTTTTCAATCCTCTTGTTCAATTCGCCTATAAGGTCGTCGATCTGTCCTTTTACCGGCCTAACTATTATTTCGGGATCTATCAGGCCTGTCGGGCGGATGATCTGCTCTACCATCTGTCCAGAATGTTTCTTTTCATAAGGTCCGGGTGTCGCACTCACATATATTGCATTTTTTATCTTGCCCTCAAATTCATTGAACTTCAGTGGTCTGTTGTCATATGCTGAGGGGAGTCTGAAGCCGAAATTGACCAGTGCTTCCTTCCTTGCCCTGTCACCGTTATACATTCCGCCGATTTGAGGAATTGAAACATGGGATTCGTCTACAATAAGCAGGAAATCATCAGGGAAGTAGTCAATCAGCGTAAATGGCGCACTACCCGGAGTCCTTCCGCTTATATGCCTGGAGTAGTTCTCTATTCCCTGACAGAAACCGATTTCCTGAAGCATCTCCAGATCGTACCTGGTCCTTTGTTCCAATCTGTGTGCTTCCAAAATCTTACCCTGGCTTTTAAGCTCCACCAGTTGTTCTTCCAGTTCCTGCTCGATGGAGCCCAGTGCCTTTTCCATTTTCACACGCGAAGTGGCATAATGGTTTGCCGGGAAAATCGCTGCATGGCTCCTGCTTCCAAGTATTTCTCCGGTGATATAATTAATCTCCGATATTTTTTCAATTTCATCCCCAAAGAATTCTATCCTTAATACCCTGTCGGTGGAATCGGGCGGGAATATTTCCAGGACATCCCCCCTGGCTCTGAACCTGCCACGCCTGAAATCAATCTCATTTCTTTCATATTGGATTCCGACCAGCTTCCTTATTATCTCATCCCTGTCCTTCACCATGCCAGGCCTCAAGGAAAGCATGAGGTCGGTGTAGTCCTCCGGGTCGCCAAGTCCATATATGCAGGAAACACTGGCGACTATTATGACATCCCTCCGTTCAAAAAGGGCTGCCGTTGCAGAATGCCTGAGCTTGTCTATCTCATCGTTTATGGAGGAATCCTTTTCTATATAAGTATCGGTGGCTGGTATGTACGCCTCCGGCTGGTAATAGTCATAGTAGCTGACAAAGTATTCTACGGCGTTATCCGGGAAGAATTCCTTGAATTCACTGCAGAGTTGGGCAGCCAGCGTTTTATTGTGCGCCATAACAAGGGTCGGTCTCTGAACCCTTTCAATTACATTCGCCATGGTAAAGGTCTTTCCAGAGCCGGTAACACCCATGAGTGACTGGTGTCTGCAATTCAGGTTAAGGCCTTTGACAAGCTTGTCCACAGCATCGGGCTGATCGCCACACAATTTATAATCAGATGTTATTTTAAAATCCGGCATACTCTCCTCCTGCACAAAAATATTATACCACAAAAAATCAAAAAATCAAACAGATGTTCGATTTTTTGATTGTCTTTATATATAACATAATTAGTATAATACAGATTGATTATACATTAACAATATAATTCTTGACACAGTAATTTTGCTAGTGTGATAATATGATTATATGAAAGAATGATTAGCAGAAATTGCATATGCAGGATTAGATGACCGAACTTGCAGACAATGCTGAATGCTAAATAAGTAGCATTTGAAATGGAGGACTATATTAATGAAAGTTGTAAAATTTGGAGGAACATCCCTGGCATCTGCCGATCAGATAAGAAAGGTATGCAAAATCGTTGTGTCCGATCCCGAACGCAAGCTGGTTGTAGTATCTGCTCCGGGGAAAAGGAGCAAGGACGATGTCAAAGTCACAGACATGCTTATCGCCTGTGCAAATGCCGTTTTGGTAAAAGGCTCGGCAGATGCTGAACTGGCAGCCTTAACAGACAGATTTGCGATGATTGCCTCAGATCTCGGACTGGACAGCACATTGACCGATGAAATATCTGCAGATCTCAAGGCCAGGGTGGAAGGCGACACATCCAACAAAGGAAGGTTCATGGATTCACTTAAAGCGGCAGGAGAAGACAACTGTGCCAAGCTGGTTGCAGCTTATCTCAACAAAACCGGCGAAAAAGCTACATATGTGAATGCCGGTAAAGCGGGTCTGCTGCTGAGCGATGAATTCGGCAACGCACAGGTCCTCAATGAATCTTATGAAAACCTCAAATCCTTGAAGGACATTCCTGGGAAAGTTATCTTCCCCGGCTTTTTCGGCTTTTCAAAGGATGGTGATGTTGTTACATTACCCAGAGGAGGCTCGGATATATCAGGTTCCATAGTTGCTGCTGCTGTTGACGCCGATCTATATGAGAACTTCACCGATGTGGACAATGTCTATTCCGTCAACCCCAGCCTGGTACAAAATCCCCGTCCTGTAACCGTACTCACTTACAGGGAGATGCGCGAGCTTTCTTACGCAGGCTTCAGCGTATTCCATGAAGAAGCCCTGGAACCCGTATACCACAAAGGTATACCCGTAAGGATCAAAAACACCAACAATCCCGACGCACCCGGCACAACAATCGTCAAGGCCCGGGAAGAGGCCTGTGACCCTGTTGTCGGAGTAGCAAGCGAAGGAGGTTTCTGCTTCATATACATGAGCAAGTACCTTATGAACCGTGAAGTCGGCTTCGGCCGCAAAATACTTCAGATCCTCGAGGAAGAAGGCCTTTCTTTTGAACATATCCCATCCGGTATCGACAACATGTCAATTATCCTCAAGCAGGCATTGCTGACCGAGACAAAGGAAGCAAAGGTTTTAAGCAGGATAAAGAATGAGCTCGCCGTAGATGATGTATCAGTGCAGCGTGATATCGCCCTCGTTATGATCGTCGGTGAGGGTATGAACCATACCATCGGTATTGCTGCAAGGGCTACAGCTGCATTAAGGGACGCGGATGTAAACCTTGAAATGATAAACCAGGGATCGTCAGAGGTAAGCATGATGTTCGGCGTTGTCGGTTCAGACAGCGACAAGGCTGTAATAGCGCTTTATCACGAGTTTTTCAAATAGGAGAAAGGTATATAATCGTTTTTTTTTGTTAACAATCCCCTATGTATCAAAGTTATTTGATCAGGGGGATTTTGTTTTGTTCAGAAAAAGTTCGAAGAATACAAGTACCAGCACTGAAAAAAGCGATTCTATAAAAAAGCAGGTACCCCTTCTGGCAAGTATTGACCAGAATGTGAGCAGAATTCGCACTGCTCTTCACTTTAGTCCCGACATTATTTTTCATGAATTCAATTATGGGAAATCCGGCAAAAATCGCGGAATGGTAATATTCGTAAGCGGACTTACAAATGAAAATTCTATTCAGAGAAATGTTTTGAAACCATTGATGGACAGTACTTCAGATAATATTCTGCAAAGTCAGGCAGGTAATACCGACGTTATGTCCATGGCACAAAACCTGCTTCATACAATGAACAACCACAGGATAACCATAATGGGTGAGCTTTTTGACTGGCTCCTTTCCGGAAGTACCATACTTCTTATAGACGGCATTGCCGAAGCACTTTGCATCAATGAAAGAAAGTGGGAATCAAGAGGAATAGATGAGCCTCAGACGGAAAGCACCGTCCGCGGTTCCAGGGAAGGTTTCACAGAGAACATCAAGGTGAATACAGCCATGCTTCGCCGTAAAATAAAGGATCCAGACCTGTGTATCGAAAAATTCACAATAGGAACAAAAACAAAAACTTTAGTATATATGACCTATATGAAAAATGTCGCCGATCCCAAACTTCCGGAGGAGGTAAGGAAGCGGCTTAAAAAGATAGATATCGAAGCAGTCCTGGAATCGGGATTTATCGAACAGTACATAGAAGATGCGCCTTTATCAATATTTGCTACAGTATCCAACACGGAGAAACCCGATAAACTGGCGGCTAAGCTGCTTGAAGGCAGGGTTGGCATCCTGGTGGATGGATCACCTTTTGCGCTGGCAGTACCGGCGCTTTTTCTCTCGAGCTTTCAAAGCGAGGAGGATTATTATTCCAGACCGTATTTCGCCAGTTTTTTGAGGCTATTGCGTTTTATTTCTTATGTAATAAGTATATTGGCTCCCGCCATATATGTTGCGCTGACCGTATACCACCAGGAACTGATCCCCACACAGTTGCTCATCTCAATAGCAGCCAGCCGTGAGCAGGTCCCCTTTCCCGCAGTGCTGGAAGCCCTTATAATGATTTTTGTTTTCGATATCCTCAGGGAGGCAGGAGTCAGGCTCCCCAAACCTGTCGGCTCTGCCGTGAGCATCGTCGGTGCCCTTGTACTCGGTCAATCGGCAGTCGAAGCAGGCCTTATCAGTCCGATAATGGTCATAGTCGTATCGGCTACGGCAATATCAAGCTTTGTGGTTCCGTCGCAGACAGACTCAGGTACCATACTGCGGTACTACTACCTTATTTCTGCAGGCTTTGCAGGCGGTTTCGGCATTCTGATGGGTCTTCTTATAACATTGATACATATGACAACCCTAAGATCCTTTGGAACGCCATACCTGTCGCCGATTCTGCCTTTTACACCCCAGGGTCTCAAAGACACCTTCATCAGGGCACCTTTATGGGCAATGCCCGAACGGCCTGAACCTATAGCCGGGAAAGACTCCTACAAACAGGCCGGCGGACTCAGACCCAAACCGCCCAAAGGCCCTAAAGAAGGCAAGAAAGAGAAGGAGTAACGATATGAAAAAAAGAAGCAAAATAAGGATGTCTTTAATGTTAAAATTTGCTCCTTTGATTATAATAATATCCTTCCTGCTTTCAGGGTGCTGGAATGCAACCGAAATCAACGAACTTGAGATGGTTATCGGTATGGCTGTCGATAAGGAGGCATCCACAGATAATGTAAAACTCACGGCACAAATAGTCAAGCCCGGAGAAATGAGCAAGCCTTCCGGCAAGGGTGGTGGCTCGGAGCCTGCCAAAGCGTGGTGGAACGTAAGTACCGCCATGCCTACTATATTTGATGCCGCCAGGGAAATTACCCATACAACCGGTAACAAGCTGTTTGTTTCACACAGCCAAATTGTAATTTTCAGTAATGACATCGCAGAAAATGGAATTAACAAGTATCTTGACTTCTTTATGAGGGCCCATGGAATGAGGCCTAACACGCTGGTTGTTATCTCAAACGGGAAAGCCGCTGATATACTTGAAGCGGAATTCGAAAATGAAAAGCTTCCGGCTATGGGTTTGGCAAATATAATCAAGTCAGGTACGCTTACCTCACATCTATTGGAAATCAACCTTCAGGATTTTTCAGAAAGAATGTTAAGGAGGACCAGTTCTCCGATAGCACCTCTTGTAAGCGTATCAGTTGAAAATAATAAAAAGGTTGTAGATTTTTCAGGTATGGTTGTTTTTAAAACAGGCAAGCTGACAGGGCATCTTGATAAAAGTGAAACCCGTGGGCTCCTATGGGTAATGAATAAGGTAAAAAGCGGAGTTATAAATGTTGATGCCCCCGACGGCAAGGGGAAAGTCGCTTTTGAGATCATGAAGGCTACAAGTGAAACAAAACCGGAAATAAAGAATGGGAAAATATATTTCGACGTGGCTATAAAAGCGGATACCAGCCTTGTTGAGCAGAACACCGATGAAAACCTTGCCACCCTGCCCATGTTTGAAAAGCTTCAGCAGCTGCAGGAAGATGTCATACGCAAGGAAATCATGGCATCCCTAAGGAAATCAAAGGAGTTGAAATGCGATATCTACGATTTCGGAGAAATGCTTGACAAAAAGTACAACAGGGAGTGGAAGGAGCTTAAGGATAATTGGGATGAAGCATATCAGGATATTGAATTAATGCTTGAAGTTGAGGTCAAAATAAGGAGAACCGATCTCCTTACAAAACCTGTTGCGCCCAAAAAGGATTGACAGACCTGTTGCGCCCAAAAGGATTGACAGATATGAATATTGAAAAAGGACGAATAACTGAATACCAGGTTTTTTCCCTTACCACAGCCTTCGTACTGGGATCTGTACTCGTAATATCCTTTGTAGGCAGCATAAGCCAAAGAAATACATGGATAGTGATAATTATATCTTCCTTATTGTGCACTCCCTTTATGCTTTCATATTCCGGACTTTCGTCCAGATTTGCGGGATTGAATCTTATACAGATTAACAACTCTGTTTATGGAGGGGTTGCCGGAAGGTTAATCTCTGTTTTTTACATTATCTTTTTTTCACTGACACTATCTTTCAATTTAAGGGACCTGAGTTCATTATACACAACTTTTTTCATGCCTGAGACGCCGATAAACTTTTTTATAATAATTATTTTGGGAGTCTGTTCCTATCTTGTATGGAGCGGTATTGAGGTCATGGGCAGGATCAGCCTGGTATTTGTAGTTGTTTCTTTTTTCACCGTAGCAATTACTACACTAATGCTAAGCAGAAAAATGGATCTTGCAAATCTGCGGCCTTTGTTGGACATACCTGCAGTTGATGTGGTACATTCAATCCATATCGTCAGTGCCATTCCATTCGGTGAGACAGTCGTTTTTCTTATGATCCTTTCCTCTGCAAGGAGTCCCAAAAAAATCACCGGTAACTTCTATAAGGGTTTCCTGACAGGTGCATTATTACTGTTTATCATATCCATCAGAAACACTGCTGTCCTTGGTTCTTCCGAGACCATACTGTCCTTCACATCCTTCCAGGCTGTGCGGTTGATTGATATCGGGAATGTTTTTACACGAATGGACCTGCTTATCGGCATAGCACAGACAATGCTGATCTTTTCTAAATGCAGTATATTTTTATATGCACTGGTGGTTTCTGTTTCCCAGCTAACCGGCTTGAGGTCCTACAGACCATTGATCCTTCCCATTGCAGGCTTTGAGGTCATTCTGGCGTCAACTGTATACCAATCTGCAGTGGAACAGTCGAATGTATCTATAAATACTGGTATCATCTACCTGATACCTGTCATGTTCATCCTGCCTCCACTTACACTGCTGCTTGCGAAGCTCCGTAAAATGCCGAAGGCTTCCGGAAAGGAAGGTGGCTGATGCTCGTTCTGATTTCAGCTTATACTATAATAGCTTTGATCCAGATACCGGGATTGGTAAAGAATAAATACTGGAGGGAGCTCATTGTATTTTCAATCATATATGTTATTGCATTCGCAATAGGATTTTTGTTTGTGATGGATATCCCAATTCCAAGCCCCATGAGAGCACTGCATTTTCTCATAAGCGAAAAGATGGGGCTGAAGTACCCTGAGTCTTAAGTATGAACATGATTATTCCTTGTGACTGTGCAAATGGCTGATGATCAACAAAAGGATTAACAAATATGAATATTGAAAAGGGTCGAATAACTGAATATCAGATTTTCTGCCTCACCGCAACCTTCGTAGTAGGTTCTATACTCGTAATATCCTTTGTAGGCAGGATAAGCGAAAGAAATACATGGCTGGTGATAATCCTGTCTACCTTATTGAGCACTCCCTTTTTACTTGTTTATTCAGGACTTTCGTCCAGATTTGCAGGTTTGAATCTTATACAAATAAACAATTCTGTTTACGGGGGTGTTGCCGGAAGGATCATCTCTGTTCTTTACATTGTCTTTTTTTCGCTGACGTTATCTTTCAATTTAAGGGATCTGGGATCCTTATACACAACCTTTTTTATGACCGAAACGCCTGCTTTCTTTTTTACAATTGTAGGTGCCGCAGTCTGTTCATATCTTGTATGGAGCGGCATTGAGGCCATGGGCAGGATCAGCCTGGTAATTATCGTTATTACCATATTCACCGTAATAATTACTACACTGATGTTAAGCGAAAAAATGGATCTTGCAAACCTGCGGCCGTTGTTGGACATAACTGTGGTAGATGTAGTACATTCAGTGCATATCGTCAGTGCAATTTCATTCGGTGGGTCAGTCGTTTTTCTTATGCTTCTTTCCAGTGCAGGCAAGCCCGAAAAAATCACCGGCAACTTCTACAAGGGTTTCCTGTTAGGCTCAGCTTTACTGCTTATAGCATCCATTAGAAACACTGCAGTACTTGGCAGTATGGAATCCATACTGGCCTATACATCCTTCCAGGCTGTGAGGCTCATTGACATCGGGAATGTTTTCACACGGATGGATCTGCTTATCGGCATAACGCAGACAATGGTTATCTTTTTTAAAAGCAGTATATTATTATATGCACTGTCGGTTTCAATTTCCCAGTTTTTCGGATTGAAGTCCTACAGGCCATTAATCCTTCCCATTGCAGGCTTTGAGGTCATCCTTGCAGCCACTGTATACCAATCGCCAGCAGAACAATCAATTATATCCATAAATGCAGGTGTCTTTTACCTTATACCTGTAATATTCATCCTGCCTCCGCTGACGCTGCTGATTGCAAAGCTCCGCAAAATTCCAAAGGCTTCCGGAAAGAAAAGCAGTTGATGATACTTCCCAAAGTCTTGAGTCAGGCCATGGTCATTCCTTGTGCCTGTGCAGATGGCTGATGATCCTGTCCTTGTTCAACAGACCGGCGACAAAAAGAACCAGTGCTATCGCAGATAGAATTATTACAATGGTGTAGTTGCCCTGCTGGGTATTATATCCGATGTATGAAGACGCAAAGAGCGCGGGCAGCCGGCCGATGGTGATGACTGCAAAAAACCGCAGTGGTCTTACAGGCGTCAACCCTGCGATATAAGTGAGCATATCCTTGGGTATGCCTGGTATCAGGAAAAAGATGAGCATAGCAATTTCTGATTTGTTGCTGTTCATTTTTAAATTGAACCTGCTGATGGTCTTTTCTGGTATGAAGGCTTTGATTATTGAGTATCCCAGTAACCGGGATATATAAAACACGATTATTGAGCCCAGGACTATCCCGACCAGTGAGTACAATGTCCCTGCCCACACCCCGTAAACATAGCCGCCGGCTATCTGCACCACTTCACCGGGTATGACTGCCACCACCACCTGGAACATCTGTAGTGCGATGAAAACCAGCACACCCTTCCATCCGAAGGAATTCAGAAGATCCTTCAATTCCTGCGGCTTTCCAGCCAGCTTAGTAATATATGGTCCATATTTTACAGCAGCGTAAGTCACTGCTGCTAAAAATATGGCGGCCAATACAATATTCAATATTAATCGGTGCTTAATCTTACTTTCTATCCTGTGCACTCCTTTTTAGAGTTTAATCACTCTGGGAAGCTGAATCCAAGCTGCCTGTTCTCAACATCCTCTTCCCTCAGGTAACAACCAACAGCAGGTACTGTTTTGGTCCTGTAATAGTCGGGATTGTTAAGCCCGGACTCCTCAATGCCGCATATCCTTGTCATGGTGCTGCCCTTCTTCTCCTTGAGCACCTGCACTCCCTGCGAATCCCTCGTTGATTTGGGATTTATGAAGGAGGTGTCGAAGATGAGGACCTTGTTTATGCTGCTGTACGCGACAAGCTCGATATCATTCTCAATATATCTTACGTCTATAAGGGTAGACAAGTCTGAATATGCGTTTGCCAGCTTTTTCCTGTTGGTCTTTGTCGCATAGCTGTCAAGCTCTATCTTGGCTACCTTTCCATTTTCAAAGGAGAACAGCATCCAACCCTTATAGCTGTCTGTAGCCACCATCCTGATGACCTTTTCATCACTGTCCAGCTGAAGGATATTAGGCAGGTATTCCCCCAGGGAGCTTGCCTTGCAGTCGTTTATTTCATATATCCTTGTTTTATATACCGTGAATTTGTTGGTGAAGAATAAAAGCTCCGCCTTGTTCCTTGTGTCTATCTCCTGGACTAAGGTGTCGTCGTCCTTCATCTTGTGCTCGGGATTGGCGCGCAACGATACAAGGGGTATCTTTTTAAGATAACCGTGATCGGTGAGGAAAAGCTTGAGGTTGTAATCCTCGATGAGGTGCTGCTCCGTAATCTCTTCTATCATATCATCCTGTATTATCTCTGTTTTCCTTGGCTGGCCGTATTTCTTCGAAACCTCGTTGAGCTGTTTTACAATGAGTTTTCTGACCTTCTTCTCGTCAGAAAAGGTCTCCTTCAGGTCAGCGATCTCCTTTTTGAGGTTCTCGACTTCGCCTACTCTGTTGATTATGTATTCCTTGTTAAGATTCCTGAGCTTTATCTCCGCTATGAATTCCGCCTGGACCTGGTCAATTGAAAAGCCTGACATCAGGTTCGGCACAACCAGTGAATCATTTTCAGATTCCCTGACTATCCTGACTGCCTTGTCGATGTCCAGCAGTATCTTGCTGAGTCCGAGCAACAGATGGAGCTTCTCCTCTTTTTTACCGATATCAAAGACCAGCTGCCTCCTGATGCAGCCAATTCTGAACTTCAGCCATTCATCCAGTATCGTGCGGATCCCCATCACCCTCGGGATGCTGTTGACCAGTATGTTGAAATTACAATTGAAGGTATCCTGAAGTGTAGTGAACCTGAACAGTCTGTTCATGATGCTGTCCGGTTCAGCGCTTTTCCTTATGTCCAGTGTTATCTTCAGGCCATCAAGGTCGGTCTCATCCCTGACATCGTTGATATCCTTAATTCTTCCGCTTTTAACGAGCTCGATCACCGAGTCGATTATGGCTTCTGCGGTTGTTGTATACGGTATCTCAAAAATCTCGATACAGCTGTTCTTCTTGTCATAACGGTATTTGGCCCTCAGCTTGAAACCGCCCCTGCCGGTTCTGTATATCTCTCTCATATCCTTTTCATTGTATATGAGCTGTCCGCCCGTGGAAAAATCCGGTGCTTTTATATATTGTGCAAGATCGGTGTTTTCGTCATTGATGTAATGTACCGTCGCATCACATATCTCCTGTAAATTGAAGCTGCATAGATTGCTTGCCATACCAACTGCAATACCCTGGTTGGAGTTGACAAGGATGCTGGGAAAAGTCGCAGGAAGCAGGACAGGTTCCTTCATGGACCCATCATAATTATCAGCATATTCAACTGTGTTTTTATCAATATCTCTGAAAAGCTCCTCGCATATCTTCTCCAGTTTAACTTCCGTGTAACGGGAGGCTGCATAATGCATATCCCTGGAATATTGCTTACCGAAGTTGCCCTTTGAGTCGATGAGCGGGTGCAGCAGCGCAGCGTTTCCGCGCGAAAGCCTGACAAGAGTCTCATAAATGGCCTGATCACCATGTGGATTCAGCTTCATGGTCTGTCCCACAACATTTGCCGATTTTGTCTTTGACCCGGCAAGCAGTCCCATCTTGTACATCGTATAAAGCAGCTTTCTGTGGGAAGGCTTTAGTCCATCTATTTCAGGTATGGCCCTGGACACTATGACACTCATAGCGTAAGGCATGTAATTCTGTTCAAGTGTGTCGGCAATCTTTTGCCGCGTTGATTTGTTGTTAAGCATGGTTACCTCTTCTCTCAGCTTACATCTATCATGTCCATGTATTTATGACCATTAACTTCGATAAAATCCTTCCTGCCCTGCAGGTTGTCGCCCAGCAGTATGTCGAACATCATTTCTGCCTGAGCCTGCTCCGCATCTTCCAGCTCAACCTGGATCAGCTTGCGGGTTTCCGGGTTCATGGTGGTCAGCCACATCATCTCAGGTTCGTTCTCGCCCAGTCCCTTTGAACGCTGGATCGAATACTTGCCATCCAGCTTTGCTGTAATAGACGCTTTCTCCTTCTCGGTATATGCAAAGAAGGTCTTCTTTCCGGCTGTGATTTCAAACAGAGGAGATTCGGCTATATAAACCTTGCCCGCATGTATAAGAGTTGGCACCAGACGGTAGAGCATTGCAAGGATGAGGGTCCTGATCTGGTAGCCGTCAACATCTGCATCGGTGCATATTATTATCTTGTCCCATCTTAAATTGTTAATGTCAAAGGTGTTCAAGTCCTTGTTGTGCTTTGTTTTGATCTCTACACCGCAGCCGAGCACCTTCAAAAGATCGGTTATTATGTCACTCTTGAAAATACTGTCGTATTCGGCTTTCAGGCAGTTCAGGATTTTTCCCCGCACCGGCATAATTCCCTGGAATTCCGCATCTCTCCCCAGTTTACACGAACCCAGCGCAGAATCACCTTCCACGATGTAAAGCTCTCTTCTGTTAGTATCCCTGGTCCTGCAGTCAACAAATTTCTTAACACGGTTTGATATGTCAATGGCTCCGCTTAGCTTCTTTTTTATGTTGATCCTTGTTTTCTCTGCCGTTTCACGACTCCTCTTGTTTACCAGCACCTGCTCCAGTATCCTGTCGCTTTCCATCTTGTTCTCTATGAGGTAAACCTCCAGCTGCTGCTTTATAAAGTCAGCCATAGACTCCTGGATGAATTTGTTGGTTATTGATTTCTTGGTCTGGTTCTCATAGCTTGTAACTGTCGAAAAGGAGTTGGTAACAAGTATCAGGCTGTCCTGTATGTCAACGAAGGTTATCTTTGACTCATCCTTATTATACTTTCCACGCACCTTCAGCGCTTTATCCAGCTCATATACAAATGCGGCCTTTACCGCTTTATCCGGCGCCCCTCCATGCTCCAGGAAACTGGAGTTGTGGTAGTACTCGAGCAGATTCATCTCATTATTGAAGCAGAAAGCAATCTGCATCTTTACCCTGTACTCAGGCTTGTCCTCCCTGTCCCTGCCCTTTGTAGCGGTCTCCCAAGACTGGATTTCCGTAAAGCCCTTATCCAGACTGACTTCCTTCAAATAGTCTATTATCCCGTTTTCATAGCAATACTCAAAAACGGCCTCGGATTCCTCATCGGTGAGGATGAAGCGAATGCCCGCATTGACTACCGCCTGCTTCTTTATTGTGTTCTGGAAGTATTCCAGTGATACGTTTATATCTGTGAAAACGTCAAGATCAGGTTTCCACTTCTGTGTTGACCCTGTGCTCTCATATTTGCATTTTTCCTTCTGCAATCCCCCGATATTCTGTCCCTTTTCAAAGTGCAGATCAAATTTGAAGCCATCCCTGAAAACCGTTACATCCATATACTCAGAGCTGTACTGGGTGGCGCATGATCCAAGGCCATTGAGTCCAAGGCTGAATTCATAATTCTCACCTGAATTGTTGGAGTATTTTCCCCCGGCGTACAATTCACAGAATACCAGCTCCCAGTTATATTTCTCCTCTTTTTGGTTGTAATCGAGAGGAATGCCCCTGCCGTGATCTTTGACCGTAATTGCCCTGTCCTTATGGCGTATTACCTCAATAAGGCTGCCATGGCCTTCCCGAGCTTCGTCAATTGAATTTGAAAGGATTTCAAAGAAGGAATGCTGGCAGCCTTCGATGCCGTCGGAACCGAAAATGACACCCGGCCTGAGACGGACCCTGTCAGCTCCTTTCAAGGATGAAATGCTGTCGTTTCCATATACCGCGGGTTTTGTACTTTTTGTCATCTGAAACCTCTTCCTGTTTTTTCTTTAGTACGTAATTATTATTTCGCAAAGCAATCAGCATGTCAATAGCCATATTTTCAGGCATCATTTATTGGCATTCAAGCTCGAATTTGACAGCATCATTTCCCCCTCTGAAGGTAAAAAATATACTGAAGAGATTTTGAAAATATGATGAGGTGATTTTTATATGATGAAAGATTCTAATGTGAAGGAAGATTGGATACTGGAAATTAAGACACGGCTCGGTTTTAACAAGCGGTTTGGTTTTAAAAAGCGTTTCGGTTTCAGAAAAAAAATCCTTCTTATAACTGCGGTGCTGCTGGTTTTCACTGCGCAAACCTTTGCCCAATCCACCACATATATCGTTAAGTCCGGCGATACCATGTGGAGAATAGCATCAAGGAACCAGGTCGGTGTAAGTGAGATAATTTCTGCCAATCCGCAGATAAAGAATCCCAATATGATTTATCCCGGTCAACAGCTCAATATACCGACCGTTACAACAACTGCCCAGGAAAACGAAGTAATCAGGCTGGTCAATGTACAGAGATCAAAAGCAGGCCTCCAGACTCTTAAGGCAAACTGGCAGCTTTGCAGGGTAGCACGATACAAATCTGCAGATATGGCAAACAAGGGCTATTTTTCGCACACATCTCCCACATACGGAACGCCCTTCCAAATGATGGAGAATTTCGGCCTCAGGTTTTCAGCTGCCGGTGAAAATATCGCATACGGCCAGCAGACTCCCCAGGAGGTAATGAACGCCTGGATGAACTCCCCCGGCCACAGGAGCAATATAATGAGTGCGACTTATACAGAAATAGGCGTCGGATTGGCTAAGAACAGCAAAGGTGTATGCTACTGGACGCAACAGTTTATGAAACCGATGTAAAGGTGCGGGCATGGCTGCAGGCTTGGGCTTCAGGTTTGCTCACAGGCAGGCTGTAATGCTTCATCCTCGTCATAATGGGGGCGCAGGTCAGTCGGAATCCGTTCCTCCAGACCAGCGGCCTCGCCATCCATGGCTCGGCATTATGTTCCTGGTGCCCCATTACGACTTCGGATCAGCATAACAGCCTGCAGCTGTTCGCAAACATTCAGCCAGCCTGCAGCCATGCCCGCTAAATTAAGCTGCGCACGCAATTCAGCTGCTCAGTTAAGCTGCACAGTTAAGTTGCTCAGTTAAGTTGCTCAGTTAAGTTGCTCAGTTAAGTTGCTCAGTTAAGTTGCTCAGTTAAGTTGCTCAGTTAAGTTGCTCAGTTAAGTTGCTCAGTTAAGTTGCACAGTTATAAGAGTTAACTATCTTCTGATTCTTTTGAATATTATTCTGAACATGGCTGTGACCAGCATGATACCAAAAGCTATTGCTCCGGCGCCGGTTAGGGTTTCCAGCATTTTACCGCCAGCAGCATCCAGATTTCCTGTGACAAGGAATTGTATCGTTTCATACGCTGCGATTCCCGGAACAATGGGAAAAATACCTGGAATGGAAAATATGGTTGCAGGGCTTTTGAGCAGACGTGCTGCACTCTCACTGTATATACCCACTACAACAGCACCAATGAAAATCGACATTACAGATTGTCCGGTAAGATTATAGCACCATATGTAGACCAGCCATCCTGCCGCGCCAGAAATGCCCATCCAGAACATTTTCATACCTTTGATGTTGAACAATACTCCGGCACAAAAACTACCGGCAAATGCAAGCATTACTTCATTCATAAGATAATCCCCCATTTCAGCGCGATTGATAATGCAATTGCAACACCTACTCCAATCGAAGCAACTGAAAATACAGCCTCCCCCATCCTGGCTATACTGGCTACAAGGTCTCCATACAATATGTCCTTAATGCTGTTTGTAATAGCCACACCAGGCAGGAACATCATAATGGAACCGATTATGATCTTGTATATATTCAAATCAGGGAAAAGCCATACAGCGAAAGCAGCAGCCACACCTGTAACGAGTCCGGCAACAAAAAGCTCGAAGAATTGAAAGAGGCCCTTTACAGCAATCCTCTCCTTGATTATGTATATAAGCATACCTATTATAAAAGCGGCAAGTCCGTCCTTCAGACTGCCTTTAAAAAGAAGTGCAAATGCAAAAGCGGCAAGTCCCGCAGCTGCAGTTCTCATAAGAAAGCCGTACTCCTTGCTTGCTGCAATCGAATCAAGCTCAGCTAAAGCCTCTTCATATGACAGTGGTGCTGTTATCAATCTTCTGGAAAAAGAATTCACCATATCTATTCTGTTCAGGTCAACCGATCTCTGCTTTATGCGTCTGAATGCCGTATAAACCTCCTGACCCTCCTGCGTAATGGACACAAACACACCTGTAGGGAGTACGAAGCTTTCACAGTTTGCGCCATAGCTCCTGCATATTCTGGATATGGTATCCTCTACCCTGTATATCTCCGCACCGCTTATCAGGAGCAGTTCCCCTGCTTTCAAGGCAACCTTCATCAGTTCACCGGAATACATATTTCGATCATCCCCTTTCAAAAAGAACGCCCAGATTTCTTGGTATAACAGTAAGATAGTTATCCAGACCCAAATCTTCAACCTTCTCCCGGAATTCAAAAGAATAGCTTTCAAAAGAACTCCCATTCAATAGCATATCAGTTTCCTGTTCAGAAAATTCTACCGTTTTGTTAACAGTGCCCGCCTGCTTCATATTATATGGACAGACTATTTGACAACGTATACAACCAACTATCGAATTATGAGCGGATTCTTCCACCCAATCAGGGAAATCCTGCCCATCTTCTTCATTATAGCAAGTCAGGCAACGCTGGTTATCGATAAGAAATCTATTCTCCGATATGGCGTTTGTTGGGCAGTATTGCATGCATAAAGTACAATTCTGACAGTTGTCCATTTGGCTGATCTCAATTAAACCTTCTTTGTCATAAGGTAAATCAGAGTAGAACACTGCCAGATTGAAGTAGCTCCCCAATCCATCAATATAGGCAATATTGTTTCTTCCGTATTTACTTAATCCGCTCCTTACAGCTAATAGTTTATAAGGTAATTTGGGTGCGGGACAAATATGATATCCGTACAATTTCATCAACTTTTTCAGATATTCCTCAACACTCTTTGGGGCAGAAATATAATCAGCATAGGTTGGCGGCAATATAGTATATGCCTTTTTCCCCTTTTTATTAAATACCAAATTCACCAATGAACTTGGCGTAGCCACTATTAATATTGATTTGATTTCGAAGCTTATCCTGGGCAAATTGAAATCATATAATTCATTTACTATAAATTTCTGAAAATCATTAAGCCAACCGGTATTTTCAATTTTTTCAATATCCTGCGCAACATATCGAAGATCGTCGACTGAAAGGATTCCGACCTTGTCGCCGTTTGCTTCTATTTCTTTTAATAATATATCTATCAAATCTGTCATCTCCCATCACCAAATAAGAATGAACCTACTGTCAAAATTTGATTACATTATATCAAATTCAATGGCTGTATAGTTCACAAAAAAACAATTGATAACCCCCTCAAATCCTATATAATATTGGGGGGATTATTTCATACTCAGGATGTGTTTGGAGGTTAGAATAATAATGTATACAATCACTTATTCTCTTAAAGGCAGATTAAAGGATTCAGATACATACTATCAGGATGTCGCTGTATTTACAGATAAGGTTCTGGCCGAAGCCGACAGGCTGGCAGGAAGCCTGATAAAACAATACCGTTCATATCTTGCATCCTCCAGGACACTGGAATCCTGTGGGACACAAACGCCTCCTGCATCTGAAGAGAGTATACTGGAATTCCTGATATTGGGCACTCTTTGGAAAATATACAGCGGAGATGCATCAAATCTCGAAAACCCACCCAAGCAAGTGCTGGCCGGTCTCAAAAACCTCCGTCGCCAGAATATTGTACTCAAGCCCGGGATAGACTTCCTTCGGGGAATACTTTCCACGCTTTTTCTTTCTCCCGATCTGTACGATAATATGTTTTTTATGGAACCGACATTGAAAAATATGGAGAAGCTGCTTGGTTGGCTGGATGCCACAGGGGAATTCACCCAGGAGGCAAAGAGGCTGACTGTGTGGAAAGAATTCCTCTCCACTCTGTCTACCCTGGAAGCTTCCGATCACCTGGCCACTTCCCTTACATTCGCCATATGGTTCGAAGGAGAAAGCGAAAGTGCACTAGGCAAATATACCAAAAATGTTGAACGTTATCTTAATGAAATACGCCCTGAACGATACTGGCATGAGGATGTTATCTTCTGTGGCAGGCGAAGGGTGGAATATCATTTGAATATGGTAGGTGCTGAGATCATGAATATGGCCTTCCGGGAGGATTTTCTCAAAACCGGCCATAAGCTGCTGCTTTTACCGGCATGTATGAGATTAATGCCTGGAGATAGATGCAAAGCTACACAAAATGGCACAGGCTTCAAATGTGCCGGTTGCACCGAGGGTTGCTCAGTTTTCATACTTGCCAGGTTGGGAAAACAACATGGATTTGGTGTGGCTGTCATCCCTCATGAATCCTCCATATCTGCAAGGAAAGATGATGGTACATCCTTTCCGGAAAATACAGGAGTTATCGGAGTTGCCTGTATCCTGAACCTTATCTCCGGTGGATGGATGCTTAAGGACATGGGGGTTCCCGCCCAGTGTGTGCTTCTGGATTACTGCGGCTGCAGGAACCATTGGCATGAAGAAGGTATCCCGACAGAGCTCAATGTAGAACAGTTAAAACATCTACTTAGAGTGGAATGAATTATTTTATCATATATTGCGCATATTTATGATAGGGTTTTTATACACCCAATCATAGCTGTGAGAGGATTGATGAAATGCGTAATAATAAAAAGAAAGATGATATCTCTGTAAACAACATTACTTCACATAGTGACATAAAGGCTTCAACTGAAATAAAAGCCGTTACCCAACAGCCAACAGGCAATGCGGCAGTTGATCCTTTCTGTGTATATGACCATAAAAGGCATGCTGTTGGATCGAAAATCAAGAATGATGATGGTTCGGAGTATGAATGTAATGAAGAAGGCTCATGGAAGAATACCTCCGGCAGCAGTCCCAAAAACGGGAACCCTTGAGAAAATTTCAAGGGTTCTTACCCCACTGGCCTTACACCGCCAACTCTTCCAGATTCGCCCCGGTGAACTGGCTGTTGTAAAGATCAGCGTAGAAGCCCTTCTGCTCAAGCAGTTCCTTGTGGCTTCCAGTCTCTATGATGCTTCCGTTATTCATTACCAGAATAATATCCGCCTCCCTGATGGTGGACAGTCTGTGTGCTATTACAAAGCTGGTCCTGCCCTTCATCATGGAGGTCATAGCCTTCTGAATCAGTATTTCCGTCCTGGTATCTACACTGCTGGTTGCTTCGTCGAGGATCAGGATCGCAGGATCTGAAAGTATCGCGCGAGCAATTGTAAGCAGCTGCTTCTGCCCCTGTGATATATTGGAGGCGTCTTCATTCAATAATGTGTTGTATCCGTCCGGAAGCGTCCTGATGAAGTGGTCAGCGTGGGCCGCTTTTGCCGCACGAATTATTTCCTCCTCGGTGGCGCCTTCACGGCCATATGCGATATTGTCACGTATGGTTCCGTTGAACAGCCATGTGTCCTGAAGCACCATGCCGAATATCCTCCTGAGGCTACCACGCTTCATATCAGTTATATTGCGGCCATCAATGGTTATGCTTCCGTCCCATAGCTCATAGAACCTCATAAGCAGGTTCACAAGGGTGGTTTTACCTGCACCGGTAGGCCCGACGATAGCTATTGTCTGACCTGACTTAACATCCATGTTCAAATTTTCAATGATCGGATTGTTTTCCTTATATCCGAAGTCAACATTTGAAATCCTGACCACGCCTTCGGGTGCGCTGCCTTCAACTGAATCCTCGCTGTCAGGCAGTTCCTCCGGCTGGTCGAGCAGCTCAAAGACCCTTTCGGCAGATGCTATGCCCGACTGTATGATGTTCGTTACCGAAGCAAGCATCACTATTGGCTGTGAAAACTGCCTTGTATATTGTATGAAAGCCTGTATGTCCCCTATCTCCATGGCATTCCTGGTTACAAGAATACCTCCGACCACACATACCAGAACATACCCGAAGTTGTTGATAAAATTCATCATCGGCATGATGATGCCTGATATGAACTGTGCCTTCCATGAGGCTTCGAAATACTTATCGTTTATATCGTCAAACTCTCTTATGGATACTTCTTCATTCCCAAAAGCCTTGACGATTTTGTGACCGGTATACATTTCCTCAACATGCCCATTGAGCTCGCCTAGCCAGGTCTGCTGGTCCTTGAAGTATTTCTGCGATTTTTTAGCAATCACTGTTGTAAGAAACAACGACAGTGGCAGTGTAAGAACAACAATCAGCGTGAGCAATGGGCTTATGACCAGCATCATGACAAAGGTGCCTAAAAGAGTTACTATCGCTGAAATCATCTGGGTCAGAGTCTGCTGGATTGTTACACTGATATTGTCCACGTCATTCGTTACCCTGCTCATTATTTCTCCATGGGTACGTGAATCATAAAATCTGAGTGGCAGCTTTGAGAGCTTCTTATTTATATCCTCCCGTATATCGAATACGGTCTTTTGGGATATTTTCGCCATCAGAACCTGCTGCAGATAGTTGAACAATGTACTGCCCAGATATATAAGCACAAGGAAGGTCACAAGTACGGACAGGTATTTGAAATCCACACCTGCATCGGATATGCCTTTCAGTTTATCCTCAACGCCTTCAAATATCTTAGTCGTGGCATTGCCCAGGACCTTGGGGCTTATTACTCCGAAAGCAGTACCGAGGATGGTCAGGATCACAACCATTATAACCTGGAACATTCTTGGTTTTAAATATGAGAAGATCCTTCTCAAAGAACCCTTGAGATCCTTGGGTTTTTCAACGATCATAAGAAGGCCGCCCATGGGGCCTCCAGGTCTTCCGCCACCAGGACCGTGTCCTGGACCGCCTGGTCCTTGTCCGGGTCCCTGCCCGGGTTTGAAGCTTTGATTCCCTTTTCCTATAGGTGCATCGCTCATGCTATTTCCTCCTCTGAAAGCTGGGAGGAAACAATCTCCCTGTATACCCCGCAGCTGGATAGAAGCTCCCTGTGATTGCCCATACCTGATATCCTTCCTTCTTCAAGCACTATGATCCTGTCAGCATCCATTATAGTGCTGACACGCTGTGCAACGATGATAACAGTGGCATCCGCAATTTCCTTTTTCAATGCTGCACGAAGCCTTGCATCTGTTTTAAAGTCAAGAGCTGAAAAACTGTCGTCAAATATGTATATCTCAGGTTTACGGGCAAGAGCCCTTGCAATGGACAACCGCTGCTTCTGACCACCTGATACATTTGTGCCACCCTGCGCTATATATGATTTGAAACCTTCGTTCATACCTTCTATGAAATCGATTGACTGGGCTACCTCTGCCGCATGCCTTACTTCCTCCATACTGGCGTCCTGCTTGCCATAACGGATATTTCCTTCTACAGTCCCTGTGAATAGTACTGCCTTCTGGGGTACATAACCGATTTTGGAGCGGAGCTCCTCCTGGGATATCTCCCTTACATCAACACCGTCAACCATTACCGAACCAAGGTCTATATCATAGAATCTTGGCAAAAGGTTTATCAGCGTTGATTTTCCAGAACCTGTTCCCCCGATTATTGCAGTTATCTCGCCCGGGAATGCGCTGAATGATATATCACTTATCGCAGGCTGCTCGGCACCGGGATAGCTGAAGCATACGTCCCTGAACTCCACATAGCCCTTTTTCCCGGCTGTCGATTTGACGACCTCCGCATCCCGAATACCAGGTACGGTATCAAGCACCTCGTTGATCCTGCCTGAAGATGCCGATGCACGCGGCAGCATGACCAGTATGAAGGACATACCGTTGATTGACATCAGTATTTCTGTCGCGTATTGTATGAAGGCCATAAGCTCGCCTATCTGCATTCCCCCGTTATTGACCCTTATACCGCCGAACCAGATTATAGCCACTGTGGCAAGATTCATGATAAACATCGTGAAGGGCATCATCCCCGCCATTATGACATTCGCCCTGATTGAGACATCCGCCAGGTCGGTGTTTGCCTCGCTGAAACGCTTTCTTTCCTGCTCTATCCTGTTGAATGCCCTGATAACCCTTATACCGGTAAGGTTCTCGCGCAATACCAGATTTATCCTGTCAATTTTCTTCTGCATGGCCTTGAACATGGGCATGCTCTTTTTCGTTATGATCGTCAGCAAGAGAGCCATTATAGGGATTACAACAGCCAGCAGCAACGATAATTTTGCATCGGTCGATACTGCCATAATAATGCCGCCAATGCACATTATCGGTGCCATCAGCATCATCCTCATCATCATCATTACGACCATCTGGATCTGGGTAATATCGTTCGTTGTCCTTGTTATAAGCGAGGGTGTTCCAATCTTGTCGAATTCATTGAGTGAAAAGCTCTCAACATGAGCAAAAAGCCTCTTCCTGAGATCCCTGCCGAAACCCATCGACGTCTTCGAGGCAATAAAGCTGGCAACAGCCGTACAGGCGCCGCCGAAAAGAGCTACAAGCATCATATAGCTGCCTACCTGTATGATATAAGGTGTATCTCCATTCACTATACCTTTATCAACTATATTGGACATCAGCCTGGGGAGAAATAGGTTGCTCATACTTTGAATAAAAGTGAGGATAAAAACTAAAAATATCTGTAATTTATATGGCAATAATAATTTAAATAACTTCAGCATTGCTTCTCATCGCCTCCCCTTTCTTTCCTGTTTAAGATTATCCTTAACCTGCATCAATAATCTCCTGAATATCAGCAGTTCTTCCTCCGAAAAGTCTTTCAGGAAAACCGTTTCGACAGATTCGAAGGCTTCAATGCACCGCCGTTTTCACTTCTCCCCTTCACAACCACCGCCACATCGCCCATAATAAGACCGCCCAACCACGCCAATCCACAAAAAACTGTTATACACATTCCGTCTTTTTTGGCGAACGCGCCACCGGCTCCCCATCCTTGTATCCGAATACGGCCGCAGCATACGGAACATAGCCATCTGGCAGCAGTTCCTTCTTCAGCTTTGCACCTTCCTCCAAAAAAAAGAACCTCCCTAAGGAAAGCAAGCAGTTAGATCCTTCTTCCAAGGGATTTCGTTCGAAGGAAAAGTTTTTTCTAAAAAAGTACAAATATATAAATCTTTGAATACCTCAGTGTCTTCGGAAACGATAATCAGGGGGGGAGCTGTTTCCATAGGGTTTTTCTTTGGCGGCATGGGCTTCCCATCCGGTCCTGCCGGTGGAGGTGGTGGCGGCATATTCTTGGGCATACTCCTTCTGGCGGTTTCATCTAATTTTTCTCCTTCATTTTCTCCTTCGTTCTGAATTACTGTGAAATGCCAGGGCTGCCTGTTCATACCACTCGACCAATTTCCCCGCGTCGAGTATCAGCTGAAGATGCTCTTCGCTGATCTGCCGGCTTGTAGGATTTGAAACTCCCCCCTAAATTGGATTCTTATAATTCCCCCTTCCAATTTTTTCAGAACTCCCCCCTCCACCCCCACGTCCACCCCCCCCTGGTGACCCCCCTGAAAGTCGCTCTCCCACCACCCTTGATTTTACCCTTCTGGAATTTGAGCAGGTTCTCCTCCATCTGGATGAACAACCTGCATTAAAATAGTCTTTCTATGGCCGTGAAATTTGCGAATGTTTCAATGCCTAACTATCCGAATGCTTGGTACTCCCTCTACTTGTCTCCTATCCTTTCTGTTTCCCACCCTCCCCTGACTCCGCATCATCCTCCTCCTTCTTTACGCGCCCCCTCCATCCTTTTAAGAGCCACACTCACGGTGGCGGGTGTAAGCCTCAGGTCTTTCGAAAGCTCAGTTCCAGAACCGTCATACAAAGAAAAAAGAGGACGACGCGTAAAACAATCCGAGTTCCTCCAGTAGCTTGACTACCCTATTGTGCTGAAGTTTTTTATGCGTTCAAACAACACATCAATTGAGTCTCCCGAGTCTCTGTTCGACACTCTCATAAGAATCCCTCCATCCAAAGACTATTGGTTTGCCATTGTTACTAAATTACTTAGCCTGCTAAATATTATAATAACATGTTGTAAAATTTCTTTCAATTACCTTTCCAATAATATATAATATTCTTGCCTGTTTACGGACATTACATATCAAAGCCCTGTAAAGCAAAACTATGAGTATGGCTGTAAGGATAGATAACTGAACGATATATTTAATAATTATAGAAAGGATGATTAAAATGAACGATACTCTAAAGACCATAAGCAACAGAAGAAGCATCAGGTCCTTTAAGGCACAGCCTGTTTCCGATGCTGATATTAGCAGCATACTTGATTGTGCAATAATGGCCCCTAATGCCCGCAACATGCAGCAATGGCATTTCTCGGTTGTTCGTTCGGGGAAACTCATAGAAAAAATGGTTGATAAAATCAAGGAAAACATAATGAAGTCAGATGTTGAATTCCTTAAGGATAAAGCACGGAATCCAGGGTACCATACCTTCCATAAGGCTCCTGTTGTTATTGTCATCAGTGGAGATTCCACCAACAAGCACATCAGATTCGACTGTGGCGCTGCAGCAGAAAACATAAACCTTGCTGCTGAATCACTAGGCCTGGGCACATGTATAATAGCCTCATCTGAGTTACTTTTTGCAGTCGAAGACAGGGATGAAGAGAAAAAGATGCTGGAAATACCAATGGAATATAGCCATATAGGATGTATTGCCCTCGGTTACAAGGCTGACGGTACACCTGTTTCCCCCAAAAGGAATAAAAATGTAATAAGCTATCTGGATTAATAATTCAGAACATTTTTAGAAATTAATTTTGCATTTGATGTGAAATTGTGTAAGAAATGGATTCAAAAGAAATACTAATTTAGATTAAGAAATGGATTTGGAAAGGAAATATAGGTAATAATTAAAAATGGATAGTTTGATATTCAAAGATTTGAATTTATCGGAAGAAGTACAGAAAGCAATAGCAGACATGGGTTTTGAGGAAGCCACACCCATACAGGCACGCTCCATAACTCCGATCATGGAAGGTCGGGATGTAATAGGCCAGGCACAGACAGGCACAGGAAAGACCTGCGCCTTCGGTATCCCGGCAATCGAGATGACAGACATGGATAAGACCGATATACAGGTACTGATACTTTCACCCACCAGGGAGCTTGCAATTCAGATATCTGAGGAGCTTAAAAACGTATCAAAGTACAAAAGCGGCATACGTATGCTTCCTGTTTACGGCGGACAACCCATAGACAGACAGATCATGGCATTGAAAAAAAAGCCCCAGATCATAATCGGTACCCCGGGAAGGATCATGGACCACATGAGGCGCAATACCCTCAAATTCGGCAATCTCAAGATGATAGTCCTGGATGAGGCAGATGAGATGCTGAACATGGGCTTCAGAGAGGATATAGATATCATTCTGGAGAAGATACCAGTGGAAAGACAGACCATTCTTTTTTCAGCCACCATGTCCAAAGAGATCCTCGAGATCACCACCAAGTACCAGAAAGACCCGGTTAATATCAAGGTCGCGCATAAGGAGCTTACAGTTCCGAGCATCGAGCAATATTACCTTGAAGTGAGTGAAAACTCAAAACCCGACATACTGTCAAGGCTGATTGATTCCAACAATATACAGCTATCACTGGTTTTCTGCAATACAAAAAAACGTGTTGATGAGCTTGCATCGCACATGCAGTCGAGGGGCTATGCAGCAGAAGCTCTCCACGGTGATATGAGGCAGGAACAGAGAAACAAGGTCATGGATCGCTTCAGGAAGGGCAATATTGACATACTCATCGCTACAGATGTTGCTGCAAGAGGTATTGACGTCAATGACATTGAAGCCGTGTTTAATTATGACATCCCGAATGATGAGGAGTATTACGTACACAGGATCGGAAGGACCGGAAGAGCCGGAAAGGCTGGCAAATCCTTTACCTTCGCCGTTGGAAGGGATATTTACAAGCTCAAGGACATACAGAGATATACAAAATCCTCCATGACGCGCATAAAGCCTCCATCAGCAATGGATATTGAAGAACGTAAGATCGGTAACACAATAGAAAATCTGAAAAAGATCTTATCGGAGAAAAAGTACTCCAGATATATATCTTATGTTGAAAAAGCCCTCGATGACCTGAACGTGGAATACCCCGAAGAGGAAAACGGCTTCAACTCAATTGATTTCGCCGCTGCCCTGTTTCAGCTGATATTTGTCAGGCAATCCGGTAGTACGAGCATAGACGAAGGCCGTGATAAGTCAAGTGGCTCAATTGACTCGGATGAAGATTTTGACACAGGCACAGGCGATGGAATGGTGAGACTTTTCATCAATGTCGGACGAAAGAACCAAATACAGCCCAAACACATTGTGCAAAGCATCGCATCAGGTTCTGGACTTCCCGGCAAGTTAATTGGCGCAATAGACATATTCGATGACTATACCTTTGTTGAAGTTCCCCGTGAGGATGCTGCAAACGTCCTTGAATCAATGAAAAACTACAACATCATAGGGAAAAAAATAAATATAGAAAAATCCGCAAAGAAGCCCATGGGAAGACCAGTCCCCAGAGGATCGTCCACAAGGCCGACACCAGCAAAACCATGGGCAAAGACGGCATCAAAGTCCTCCTCAACCGGTGCAAGAAGACCCAGGGATTAAAATGGAATCATTAGGATTCAGACAGGCATGCCATAACATTAGTCCCTAAAAAAACTTAAGAATGTGTAAATTCTTAAATGCTGCATTTTGTCCAAGGGACATAATCAACGCAACAGCCTTTGCTTTAAAAACACCTCACAAATCATATCAATGATTGGCGAGGTGTTTTTTTTGTATTCATTATGATTTTTCTCAATGAAGGGTTTTATCTATGTCATCTGAAACAACACCAGGCTCACCTTCTTTATGCAGTCGCGCCTCTTCTCGTTTCAGTGTTTCCTTTACCTTTCTTGTTTCTTCTGTTTCACGCTTACTTGCAGAAACTTCTCCTGTTACCACAGTGTGTTTGCCTACTTCGACTCTTTCCTCACTAACAGGAATTCGTATAGTTTCTTCAACGCCAATAGGTGAATCACTTGGTTCGTTATCTATAGCTCTTCTCTCAATTACAACTTCCTCATGAGTTACTGGTACGTCAACTACCCTTTGCTCTTCAATAATTTCCTTACTAATTTCTACTTCTCCTATTCGAACCTTGTTTTTTGAGATATCCAGTTCCTCTTTGCGAAGATGTAGCTTTCCATCTTCATTAATTCTGGTTTTAGTATCTTCATTTTTGGGCATTCCAAAAAAGTTCTTCATAGTTACCTCCTCTTTTTGAAAAATTGTAGTCGCCTAATATATTTCCCTTTTCAGCAACTCATTATTCGACACTCCAACAGGCAAAATGAATCAATGTTTGATTAAATTTAATAGGTATTATTTTTTTCGGGTATTAATATCAATAACAAAACTAAAATTTATTTCTTTGGTAAAGTAAAAATATTTATAGGAGTGATAAAATGGCTGAACATAAATACAATAACAAACTACTGCAGGAAAAATCCCCGTACCTCCTTCAACATGCCCACAATCCGGTTGACTGGTACCCATGGGGCCCTGAGGCTTTCGGGCGTGCCAAAGGTGAGGACAAGCCTATATTCCTGTCTATTGGATATTCCACCTGTCACTGGTGTCATGTCATGGAGAAGGAATCTTTCGAAGATATCGAGGTTGCGCATATACTCAACAGGGATTTTATAGCCATAAAGGTAGATCGCGAAGAACGACCGGATATCGACCATATTTACATGGAAGTCTGCATGCTCATCAATGGACATGGCGGGTGGCCCCTGACACTCCTTCTCACTCCGGACCGCAAGCCTTTCCACGCTGGAACCTATTATCCCAAAACCGACAGGACGGGCATGTCGGGTTTGATAACACTCTTGAACAATACTATAAATGCCTGGAAGAATAAACGTGAAGATCTGCTTTCAATCGGAGACCAGCTGGAGAAGATATTGAATCAATCCCAACCGGGGACAAAAAATGATAAGCCTACAGGCCCGGTCCTATCCAAACATCTGTCATCAGGTCTCCTTGCGGGTGGCCGGTCTCCCGATGGAGAAGTGTTCCGGAAAGTCTTCAGTCTGTTTGAAAAAACCTTCGACAGGACGTATGGCGGTTTTGGAAACGCTCCCAAATTCCCTTCCCCCCATAACCTCCTGTTCCTTCTGAGGTACTGGCATGCTTCCCGAAATCCTGCCGCATTGGAAATGGTCGAGAAAACCCTTGAATCCATGCAGAAAGGAGGCATTTATGATCATATCGGGTATGGTTTTGCAGATATTCTACAGACAGACAGTGGCTCGTTCCTCATTTTTGAAAAAAATGCTTTATGATAATGCCCTCCTGGCTATAGCCTATCTGGAGACGCACCTTGCAACAGAAAAACCCCAGTATTCCAAAATAGCGGAACAGATTCTGGACTATGTGCAAAGAGACATGACCTCTCCCGAGGGAGGATTCTACTCCGCCGAGGATGCCGACTCCGAAGGTGAGGAGGGTAAATTCTACGTTTGGTTACCCGAAGAGGTGATACAAATACTGGGGGAAGCAGACGGTGAAAGATATTGTCGTTTGTTTGACATCACAACTGATGGAAATTTTGAAGGTTTAAACATACCCAACCTGATTAAAAAAAGTTTATCCGAGGATGACAGGGCATTTTCTGAGAACTGTCGTCAAAAAACTGTATGAAGCCCGGGAAGAGAGGATTCACCCATTCAAGGACGATAAAGTGCTCACTTCATGGAATGGCCTTATGATAGCAGCCATGGCAATGGGTGGCAGGATCCTGGGGAAAGAAAAGTATTCTGAGGCTGCAGTGAAAGCCACAAATTTCATATTCTCCGGAATGATTGATAGCAATGGCCGCCTCCTCGCACGTTACCGTGGTGGAGAAGCCGGTATCAAAGGATATTCCGACGACTATGCCTTTCTGATATTCGGCCTGGTTGAACTCTATGAAACACTGTACGATTTCAGGTATCTGGAAATGGCTTTGCAATTAAACAGTGAAATGCTCAGACTATTCTGGGATACCGGCAAAGGTGGTCTCTACTTCTATGGGAGCGATGCCGAGCAATTACTGTCAAGACCGAAAGAGGCATATGACGGAGCGATCCCTTCAGCAAATTCCATAGCAGCAATGAACCTTTTAAAGCTCGCAAGGATCTGTATGGATCCAGGCCTGGAAGAGAAAGCGTTTCAGATTTTTGATACTTTCGGAGCATCCCTGGAAGCTTCGCCTACATCACATTCCATGCTGTTATCTGCTTTCCTCCATGCCAATTCCCGCTCGAGGGAATTGATAATTGTAAGCGGGAAAGGCCAGGAATCATTTAATGAAGATGAGTTGCTCTCCGTTTCGAAGAAGTTCTACGATCCTTTTATGGTATCAATTTGCGTACCGAAGGACTCCTCCGGAATGGAAAAATTATACCGGTAGTCTCCAACTATAAGAGGTATAGGCAACTCATCTACGGCATACCTGTGTGAAAACCAAACCTGCTCATATCCGGTCACCGATGCAGCTTCCTTAACCCAATTGCTGCAGAACTGACTGTAGTACCGACTGAAATTATGGCCGCTGTGCCTGTTGCATTACTTGCTGCAGCTATGTATTCAAAAGCATACAAAATGGCAGACATGATGGTAAAACATATTGCGTTATATCCAATTAGTGTTATCATAAGAATAGCAATAATATTTAAATGGAAGCAGAGGACATTCCTGTGCTTCCATTAATTTTACCTAAGGAGATGAGATTCTTATGTCACTTTATCCAAACGTTTTCAGTCCATACAAGATAAAAAACCTGACCTTCAAGAACCGCATACTTGCCGCACCTGTAACCACAAACCGAATAGCAATAGACGGGGCACCGACACAGGAAGGCATTGATACATACGAAACCCGTGCCCGTGGTGGATTTTCACAGATTACACTGACAGAAACCTTTGTTGACTTTGAATATGCTGCCCGGCATGAACACGGACTTGATCTGGTATCACCGCATATGACCACCCATCATATCGAATCGCTTTGTATTCTTACCGAGGCCATAAAGGCCCATGGTGCTATCGCTTCAATCCAGCTCAACCATGTAGGCAATGTAAACCATCCGGACTGCATAGGTGGTAAAAACCCCATTGGGCCATCCGGATTTCATCCGTCCTGATGGAGTAAAGGTTGATGAAATGGATGAAGATATGATTTACCGCGTTGCGGCCAACTACGCCAATGCAGTCGGTGCCGCCAAATTCTTCGGCTTTGACATGGTCATGCTTCACGGAGGCCACGGCTGGCTCCTTTCACAATTCACCTCACCCCTGTCCAACAAGCGCACTGACAAATGGGGCGGCAGCCTCGAAAACCGTGCACGCTTTGCCCTTCTTGTCCTGGACAAGGTACGGGAGGAGGTTGGTGACGACTTTGTAATCGAATACAGAGTCTCGGGAGACGAACGTGTGGAAGGTGGCATGCACCTTGAGGAAACCGTTGAATTCTGTAAAATGATACAGGACAAGGTAGACATGATTCATGTCACCTCTGGTATTTACCATTCACATGTTGAAACCAAGGCCTTCTCTTCCATGTTTGATGCACATGGATGTAATGTAGATCTGGCTGCCGCCATCAAGGCCGCTGTCAAGGTTCCGGTCGTGGCTGTAGGCGGTTTCAATGATCCCGCTCTCGCGGATAAGGTCATAGCTCAAGGAAAATGTGATTTTGTGGCGCTCGGAAGACAGCAATTTGCAGACCCCGCATGGGTAAACAAGGCACTCACGGGACGCGCCGATGAAATTCAGCCCTGTCTGCGCTGCAGTTGCTTCAATCCGCTTGCCAGCAGCAATGATGCCCGTCCGGTGCCCAAGCCCTGGACATGCACCGTCAATCCGTGGTCGGGACGCGAACTCAGGATGCGTTGGGCACCGAGGCCCCTTTCCTCAAAGGATGTACTCATTATAGGCGGAGGCGTGGCAGGAATGTATGCTGCCATTACAGCAGCTGAACGCGGACACAGGGTCACCATTGCAGAAAAGGAAGGCCGTCTGGGTGGCGTACTGTGGTTCACCGAAAATGATAAACACAAGGAAGACCTGAAGCGTTACAAGGACTCACTCATATGCCGTCTTAACAGACTTGGTGTAAAAGTGGAGTTTAATACCGAAGCAAATTCTGAATATATAAAGAATAAAAAAGCAGATGCTGTGATATGTGCAGTTGGTGCAGCAGAGCCGGTCATTCCCAAGGATCAAAGGTATTGAAAATGCACTTACATGCCTTGAAGGTCTATTCGGATTTTGACAAACTGGGGCAGAAAATAGTCATCATCGGCGGCGGTCTCATCGGCTGCGAGACCGGTTATCTGCTGGCGGACCTCGGAAAAAACGGTACATATTGTTGAGATGCTGGACGATGTTGCAAAAGATGGCAACGACAGCCACCGCCGCGCACTGATTCCACGCATGAAGAAGACCCTTACCTGGGATGTGAACACCAGATGCACCGAAGTCACACCCAATGGAGTAAAGGTTCAGGACAAGGATTGCAACGAGAGGTTCATTGAAGCTGACACAGTAATCTATGCCGTAGGAATGAAGCCGAAAAATGAGCTGGTTGATTCTTTGAAAGTCGCCGCAGAATGGTTCGTACCGGCCGGCGACTGCGTTAAGGCACGTCCGTGTCGAACAGGCTGTGTATGAGGGCTTCATGGCAGCAATGGATATAGTTTGAGGTTTGACAAAGGGACGGGGATTGACAATGGGGACGGGGGAAGTGTCAACTTTTTCGCGAAAAGTTGACACTTCCCCCGTCCCCCATGTGACACCATCCATCCTCCCCTTTGTCAAAATCGTCTTAGACAAAGGTACCGCCCTTACTATATTGAACATGTCGTCCAGTACCGCCCAGTTCTGCGGAAAGTCTAGGCCAAGCACCCAATAGCTCACACCCCTGAGTCCATACCTTGTTCGCCAGAAGCAGCTTCGCCCTCACGCTCCGTGCATCCTCAAACCAGATCTCATGCTGTACCCTGTTCTCATCGAAATAGTTGAAATGAGGCGACTGAACCCTGCTGTCGTAGAGAATTTCCGCACCATGTTCGGCTGCAATTATCAAGGGCCTGCTGCGGGCTGACCCTCTTTGCCCATGGGCCGCCCTCCACGAATGGAAGCTTCCAGTCATAGCCGTACAACGGCATACCCATGACTATCTTTTTAGCCGGCATGACCGAGACCGCATATTTTATTACATCCTCCACCAGGTTGACAGGTGCCACCGCATACGGAGGACCTCCCGACCAACCCCATTCATAGGTCATTATTATTACAAAATCGACTATTTCACCGTGAGCTTTGTAATCATGGGCGCCGTGCCAAGCTCCTGTCTGATAATCCGATGGTTTGGGCGCCAATGCAGTTGAAACACTATAGTTCAAGGGATGTAGAGCATCAACCACCCGTCGCAGGAAGTTGTTGTAAAGCTGCCTGTTTTCAGGGGATATTCTTTCAAAATCAATGTTCAGGCCATAGTACCCTTTTGTTTTCATTATACTTATAACATTTTCAATCAAGGGTCTTCTGTAGCGCTTCACTTTTTAGTATGGCATCGACCATTTCCGTATCGAAGTTGCCATTTCTGAAGTTCGTCAACACCATTAACGGCGCTGTTCTGAATTCCCTGGCCGTTGCCAGGATTGCAGAGTCATTTATGCTTTTAATTGAACCGTCGGGATTAACCTGGTAGCTGAAGGGACTTATATATGTCAGATAGGGTGCCGCTTCCTCCGTCAGGGTAGTTTCGTTTTGTGTTGTTGAAGGTTCGATATATGCATTTGTTTCTATATACCCGAAATTTTTCGACAGTTCTGGTATCCTCAATACCATTCCAGGGTATATCTGATTGGGATTGTCAAGGTCATTCAGCTCAACTATGCTTCCCATACTCACCCTGAACCTGGCGGCTATCGACCACAGGGTATCACCCGGTCTTACCCGGTACGCCGTTTCCGTAGTAGGTATGACCAGTGCCTGCCCTACCACAAGGTACGGGAGATCCTGAAGCCCATTCGCTGTATTGATGCTCTCCATCGTAACTCCGAAACGCCTTGCGATAGCCCACAGTGAGTCCCCCTGTTTAATAATATATATTGTCAAGACAAACACTTCCAGAAAAATCATAATCTCCATTATATTATTCATTTTACATTCTATTTGTTTACATAATGGACGAACTGGGAAATAAATCACATGCAAGTTGTTTTAGCAGCCTCACGCATGTTATAATAAATTGTGTATTTGCATATGATACACGGTAAAGATTTAATTTGTTTGTAGACCTAACCCTCCTTACCTTATTTGGAATATTCGGAGAGATTAGTCTAGACCAGTTAAATCCAAATAGTTAAGGAGGATTGTAAAATGGGAGACAAAACATTGAACTGCAAGGATTGCGGCGCTGAGTTCATCTTCTCGGAAGGCGAGCAGGCATTTTACAAGGAAAAGGGTTTGAAAACGAACCCCAAAGATGCCCTGATTGCAGAAAAGCAAGAAAAGTCCAGAAAAGAGGCAACAGCGGCGGCGGGTTCAACTCCGGCAACAGGTCTTCAAACAGAAATTACTAATACAACACAAGGTACCGTACTGATACACCCGATACAACCAGTTTAAAATCAATACAGCACCGGTACATATGATCTAAATTATTGGTTAAGTATGGAGAGCTTTTTCGCTCTCCTTTTTTTAAAAATTTTTATCTCTATAATATACAATTCATTTGATATATCCAAATAATGATATATAATATTCTGCATAAGGTTATACATTTCTCCAGTACACTTCAACTCCAGATTTTACACTGATATGGTTTATAATTTCAAAAATAATGCTAAAAAGTGAGGTGGGAACATTAATGAAAAACATACCACTTTATGAAGTGCGTCAGGTCAATACACTAAAACAGCTTCTTTCTACCAGTACGGAATTGTATTCGGACAGAACTGCCTTCTGGGTAAAAAGAAAAGGCAACGATAAATACCAGCCGATAACCTATAAGGAATTCAATGCTGATGTGACAGCTCTTGGCACTGCATTTCTTGAACTTGGTCTTAAAGGAAAAAGGATCGCTGTCATAGGCGAGAACAGATATGAATGGATAATTGCCTATATGGCAGCGGTATGCGGTGTAGGTATGGTGATTCCGCTCGACAAGGAACTCCCGGAAAATGAGATTGAAAGCCTGCTGGTCAGATCACAGGCCAATGCCGTCGTTTATTCGGGAAGCTGCAGAAACAGTATCCTCAGCATATCAAGCCGAATTGACTTCATTGATTCATATATTGACATGGATGCGGGCGCGGCATCTGCTGAAAATACAGCCATAATCCCTCTATCGGGGCTTATTGAAAAAGGCAGGGCTGCATTGGACAGGGCAATATAGATTTCGACGCCCTAGCAGATTGATCCCATGGTAATGAACATCCTTCTTTTCACATCGGCAACAACAGATAAGTCAAAGGCTGTAATGCTATCACATAATAATCTGTGCAAAAACCTGCATAGCCATGAGTTCAATGACAAATATCATACCAACGGATATCTTCCTGTCAGTACTTCCTCGCATCACACGTATGAAAACACCTGCGGTTTCCTCTGTCCCATATACAGAGGCGCATCCGTAGCCTTCTGCGAGGGATTGAGGCATATTCCAAAAAACCTTCAGGAATCCAAAGCTACGGTTATGCTGGGTGTCCCGCTGATTTTCGAAGCCATATACAGGCGTATATGGGATCAGGCAGCCAAGAGCGGTCTGGATAAAAAGCTGAAAACCGGAATCAGGATCAGCAATATACTCCGTACTTTCGGAATCGATATAACCAAGAAGCTTTTTGCTGCAGTGCATAACAATTTTGGTGGCAACCTCAGACTCTTTATAAGCGGAGCGGCCGGGATTGACCCCAAGGTTGCAAAAGGATTCAGAGAGCTTGGATTATTCTTCATCCAGGGATATGGATTAACTGAATGCAGCCCCATTGTAGCCCTCAACAGAGATGTTGACTTCAGGGACGATTCCGCGGGTCTTCCCCTACCGGGCCTGGACGTAAGGATAGACAGTCCCAACGCCGAAGGTATTGGCGAAATCATCGTAAAAGGCGAGAGTGTAATGCTCGGCTATTATGAAAATGAAGAAGCCACTGCCAAGGTTCTAAAAGAAGGCTGGTTCTACACCGGCGACCTTGGTTACATCGATAATGAGAAGTTCGTCTATATCACAGGCAGAAAGAAAAACGTCATTGTAACCAAGAACGGCAAGAACATATATCCGGAAGAAATAGAGACCTTGCTTGGAAGAAGTCCCTATATACTTGAATCCCTTGTGTACGGTAAAGTAGAGGAAGGCAGCAATGAAAATGTCGTAGCCGCCACCATCGTACCCAATGTTGAGGCAATCAAGGAAGCCAATGAAGGCAGGGAGCCATCATCAGATGAGATTTACAGCTTCGTCCAGAAAGAAGTCAAGGCAATCAATAAAGGCCTTGTAACTTACAAATACATAAAGGAATTCAACATAAGAATGGAAGAATTCGCCAAGACCACTTCAAAGAAAATAAAGAGGTATCAGGAATAACCTGCATCGTCTATAAATAAGGCTGCTGGAGAATCAATCCCCGGCGGTACTATCGATTACAAGCTTTTCAAGGGACAGGCTGACACCCAGCAGGTCCCTTAATTTTTTGTATTCCTCCATTGCAGTGTTGTTGATATGCCCCGTCTTTTCAGCCCTTATCATGAGATTCTTCGGTGTATCCAGCGGTGATATGTATTCAACAATGGAAGCCCTATACCCCATGGCTTCAAGGAACATTCCCCGCATACCGTCCGTAAGGGCATCGGCAATTCTGGCCTTGAGTATCCCGAATTTCAACACCTTCCCAAATGGAGGAAAGTCATACTGGCTGAGCATCTCTCGGTGGCAGCATGGTACAATTACCATCGCTTCCACATCATTGTTCACCGCAAGGGCGATAGCTTCATCAGTTGCAGTATCACAGGCATGAAGGCTGATTACCAGCTGTATATCCCTGTTTTTCCGGTAGTTACGCACATCGGTCACCTTAAACTCCATATTGTTGTAGCCCAGGTTTGCTGCCATCCTTTTTGATGCCTCAATAACCGTTGTCGAATAATCAAGCCCTATAAACCAGCAGGGTTTCTTCATTACTTCCTTAATATAAAAATTCAGTACAAAACTCAGATATGACTTCCCACAGGCGCAATCCAGAACTGTTATTGAATCATGCTTATGTGCCAGATCTTTTAGCTGGTCGTCGATAAGTTCAATGTAATGGTCTATCTGATTGTACTTTCTGATCATATCGTTTTTAACTTTACCGTCAGGGCTGAGGATTCCGATCTCCTGAAGCAGTTCCCGCGCCTGGCCTGCCTTTATGAAATAGTTCCTGTTCCCTATATGCGCGGTTTCATTATGATAGTCTTCGATATTCTCTATTTCACATTGCTTTGTGCTCATTTTACGTTTTTATTGTCTGCTTCTATTAAAATGATCGTGCCCCGTTCCTCATATGTCACCACCGCACGGTCATAATTTCCGGCAAATTTCACGAGTCTTTCGGATATCCATGCAATTTCAATGGTTTCGGTATTGCCATTGAAATTCACAATGATCCTGCCATCCGTAAGGCGTCAGTTTTGCAATGAAATCCTTCAGGCCGGAACTATAAATCACTTTTATCCCTTTGAAAAAATCCGCATTCTCGGTTATCCTCGATTCCAGACCTGTTAAGAAGATATCCAGTTTTTGCAGGCTCTGATTATTCATGCTCCATCTTCCCTCTGCCGTGATCATCACTCTGGGCTCTCAGCCTTCATCTTTCATTTGCTTTTTATCTTCTCTTCAACTAGCTCTTCATCCTTTACTTTCCTCTTCACTTCTATCTTATCAATCATCTTCCCTCTCAATATCTCCCATGTTCTCTGTGGCTGTATCTCCATGGCCTTGTATACGAATTTTCAAGAGCTCCACTTCTTAAGCAGAAAGCTCCCTGCATTCTCCAAGTCCCAGGCTTTCATCCAGCCTCAGTCCGCCCATTTCAATCCTTTTCAGGAATATGACCCTGCTGCCCGCCGCCTCGAACATCCTTTTTACCTGGTGGAACTTTCCCTCATGCAGCACCAGCTCTATTTCCGGCCTCATTCCACTACTTGTTATTGTAAGCTCTGCCGGCAGGGTTTTGTAACCGTCATCCAGGATCACCCCGTCTTTAAACAACTCAATTTCCTTCTCACCGACGATCCCGTCAACAAGGGCATAGTACTTCTTGGGTATATGTTTCCTTGGGGAGAGTATCTCATGTGCCAGTCGCCCGTCATTCGTCAGGATCAGTAACCCTTCGGTGTCAATATCCAGCCTCCCTGCCGGAAAAAGTTCGAAGCGCCGGTATTCCTCCGGTATGATGTCCAGGACGGTTTTCTGCCGGGTGTCTGTTGTGGCCGATATGACACCTGCCGGCTTGTTCATCATCAGATATATGAATTCCCTGTAGTTCATCAGATTTCCATCGATAAAAATTCGTGCCGATTCCGGGTCCACATGCATGCCCCCATCTTTTGCCTGTACACCGTCCACAGCTATTCGGCCAACCCTGATCAGTTGCTTGATTTCACTGCGTGTGCCGTAACCGCAATTGGAAAGTATCTTGTCAAGACGCTGCGTATTTCTCATTGAACGGGTTTCCTCCATTTAAACATCATTACACCATCTTCCTCCAGCCTTTGGGGTAGAGGTTTTTCAGGTTGTCGACCATCTGCTTGGCCCACCCGAGTGTGAAACCATCGACGCAGACCGCCGTATAGCCCTTTTCCCCTTCAATCATCAGAGTCTCACCCTTAAGGTAACTCAATACCTCTCTTGAGTCGGAAGATAGATTCAAGATCCTTTTGAATGTATCGGAGGGAAGGGATACAACCATGGAATGCGAAGGTTCAAACCTGCCTCCGTCCAATTCCCCCAAAAACCATCCGAATTTGGCCACCTTCAAGCCCCTCAGCAAAGGTGGGCATTCCGGCAGGAGGTAGAGACTTTTTCCCCTCCTCAAATAACGGCCGTTAAAAATTTCATGTTTAAGATCAAAATGAAGATTTTCATTTATAAAGTTCTTGAACTCGCAGGTAGCTCATCAGCTGCTTTCTGAACCCTCCAGGATAAAACCTCCAATGCCTGTTTCATCCTTGCCGGTTGCCGGCAATATCAATTGTTCCCGGGATCTATTCCTTTATGCAAGTTTTGCTACAAAATGGCCTTCCCCTCTCACCTTATGGGGCCAGAGCCGTGCAGCCCTTGTCAGTGTAGGATTCCCGCCTGCCCATTCAGGCCTTCCATCCTTCATTCCTGCAACCTTGCTGATCTCAAGCAGCTCATATTCCGGATGCCTCTCAATGAATTGTCCGATCATCATTTCGTCCTCTTCGGGTGAAAATGTACAGGTTGAATATACCAGGATACCCAGGCTTCAGCATCCTGTCGGCGCTTTCAAGGATTGGTTGCTGCATGGAGGCACATTTATCGCATTTGAAGCTCTCCCAGCTCTTTGCCGCTGATTCGTCCTTTCGGAACATACCTTCACCCGAGCAGGGTACATCTGTCAAAATACGGTCAAAAAAACCAGTGAATGCCCCTGCCAGCTTTTCAGGAGTATCAATCAACACCATCGCATTTTTGACAGCACAGAGTTCTATGTTTTTGACAAGGGCTTTAACCCTTTCAGCGCTTATATCATTTGAAACCAGCAGGCCCGATCCCTTCATTGAAGCTGCGGCCTGAACCGTTTTGCCTCCGGGTGCCGCGCACAAATCCAGGACCCTTTCTCCGGGCCCGGCCTCCAGAACCTGCCCCGGCAGCATGGCACTGGGCTCCTGTATGTAATAAACCCGGCGTGATAGTATGGATGCCTTCCGGGGTTCCCTCCTTCCGGATAATAAAAACCATCTGTAGTCCACGGTATAGGTTCAAGTTCAAATGGGAGTTAACCTGAGAAAATCTCCGACAGAAATCTTTAATGTATTTATCCTGATTCCAAAATGCCGCGGCTGGTTATATGATTCCAGCAGTTCATTGAATTCATCATCGCCGAGCAGTCTGTTCATTTTGTCCAAAAAACACGAAGGCAGCTTCATTTCATGCTCCATTTAACATATTTGTAATTATTACAGGGCTATTATAGCATACCGGTCGTCTGTTTTTCCAGTTATATGAGGAAGTATATAAGGAAGTATTGCCATTGAAGATTTTTTCATATCAATTTTGTTGAAATTGCTTAAAGTACGTGCTATAATAACTCTTGCGTAATAATAACGCAAGAAAACAAGCAAGGCCCATTGGTCAAGCGGTTAAGACATCGCCCTCTCACGGCGGTTACAGGGGTTCGAATCCCCTATGGGTCACCAAGAAAAAGAGTCGCCTCACACGAAGGCGGCTCTTTTTATATTGGGTACAAAGGGGATTCGAACCCGGGAGGGCACGAGGCGTTAAGAAAACGTGCTGAACGCACGTTTTTAGCCGGAAAAATGCCCAGCATTTTTCTATGGGAGCCGAGCGCCTTGGCGCGAGGTGGGCAGCACCGTTTGCAGAGCAAGGTGCTGCATCTTCCCCTATGGGTCACCAGTAAAAGGAACTACAGGCAAAAGGTGCGGTTCAATAGGGAAACTTGTTGAACCATACCCCAAGCCGATACGGAGAAGCAAGAGATAGGCGTTGTCCCACAAGGGATAGCGCCTATCTTTACTGCGATTGCGGGGACTGCTTGATTAATCTCCGTCTGGCAGCAAGGCCCTCAATAACTCGTGCATTTCAAGGAACTTATTTGTGCGTATATGCATTCGTTTCCCGAGACGGGTAGAAAGGTTTTTGGCAAACTCTCGGCAGGCACTTTGGTTGTATAACTGAACAGTGCTCAGCCGTATCACAACGATGCCTTGATTCTCAAGCCTGGCAGATCGCAGTATATCTCTGCTCTGCTCTGCCGGGCTGTTGTGATAAGCGAAGCTCTCATATTCGACAGCTAATTTTGCCTCTTTGTAATACAGATCCGTATAGAAGCGGTTTTGTGCAAGAAGTCCCGCCTTACTTTTCAACACTATCTTATAGTTAAAAACTGCACCGTTAAGTCCATATCCTCCCAGCGCGTGTGGTAGTGCCAGGATCATATAGGCAAGAGACTCCATGATTGACGCAGAACCATTTTTCACATACTTCACCGCCCGTGCGGCGTTGTGATGTCCACGGTGCCCCTGGGTTTTCGCTATAAATTTCTTGAGTTTTTGCTCGGTCGTGATCGACTTGGAAGGTTCGCCCGGGGGATGAGAGCACAACTCCAGCCCCAAGAGAATGAGGCGGTGGATGCTCAATTTGCTGGCAAGCTCCAAAAACAGCAATTCGGGCGATGCAACCGCTTTGCCATCTCGTGTTGTTATCGCGCCTGTCGGAAGGGCGAGCTTACACGAGTGGGTCAATTTACCATTTTTGCGAAATCGGGCATCGTGTTCGGAGACAGTGATATTCGCCGGATCGGTAGCTGTCATTCTAAAACCGATGATGTTGTCGATATACGGTATGTCCCACAATATGGCGGCTGAAAAGTGGCTTAAGTATTCTTTCATAAAAAAACCCAACTCATTGTACAAATTTTTGATTAGGGGACTGAATGTCAGCTTAAATATGCCAAATCGGGTTAAATAATTCAGAAACGCCCTATTTATTAGTCCTATACTCAAAATTTTGTACAAAATATCTGCGAATTGTTGTCCAAAACGCGGCACATGGAACAACTTGACATATTGTACCATAAAAAGGAAGATGAGTCGAATCTTTTTTAAATCTTTTTTAAATCTTTTTTAAATCAGATTATTTTGATTCTTTTGTTAGAGTATTAATAATGGGAAACAGGAGAACCTTAAGTCATGGACGGAAGAGACATCGGGGCCAACGTTCTGGTATTATTGGCAGGTGACGAGACAGCCTTACCCATGGTTCAAATTGTATACCAAACGAAAGCCGCCTAAAGGGAGTTCAACTTAGGGATTTACGAAAACAAGTAAATTTTTGACCGACTCTCTTCAAGCGGAGGCTCAAAAGTAAAGACTGCACCGAAGGATTAAACCTTTAGTGCAGTCTTTTCTAAAGTTCTGTTGTTTTAGATAAATGCTTCAATTGGCTTCTTTATATATCAATTTGACATATCTTCTGGCTTACTCTCTCCATGGTATTTGATCAAACAATCCGACAATCTCTTTGTAGCTCCCCTCATATTCAAAGCAGACTCCGTTTGCAAAATATATGGGACAACTATCAGTAGCAAGGCGAATGCGAATTACCGACCCATCATTATTCTCTAAAGTCACTAGGGCTTCATAAAATGGACAAGCTGTGACGCCACCCACCGGTTTTGCGGATTTGAAACGTTTTTCGAGCAACTTCATATCGTTACTATTTGTTATACGCTGACTAAACGTTTGTCCGGTGTTATGCTGAGTGTACTCCACTTCGACAGCAGAGATGCCTCTAATCTGATTGGGATCAAAAGGCTCAAAGCTCAGTTCCTCTCTGAGCATCTGTAATATCTCATCATACAATTCCTTATTTTCGCCCAAAAAGCCGCCGTCATCATCCAAGTAAAAGAAAGCTCCGTTGCTGAGCATCTCCCATGATACTCCATCCTTTGCAACGCAGATGTTCAAATGATAGGTGTCGGCGGGACATTTGTCCAGCGGAGTCCGTTGCATAGCGTCCATCATGCCGGAAAACTTCTGCTGATCCTCAGGCAGATAGTAATAACTGTACCTTGGGTCGTGATCCGTGGGCATGATGACGATATTTACTTTTTCGCTTATGGGTGTATTAGATAGCGTCGCTTTTTCAGAAACCGATGACAATGTTGCCTCCGACGAGGGATGACTCTTTATGAATTCGTCCACATCATTATATCGGATGTCAATACCGCTGTCACCACTGTCCCATATTCTCTCCAGATTGGCAGCATCTATCTGGTTACTATCTGTTCGTACGATTAGACGGTAACCGCCCTCTACGCTGTAGACCATTATGCGGTAATTAGTGTTTGAGCTGACATCAGCACCTTTGAAGCTACTAAAGTCTTCAAACTTTAGTGCATCGCCCATTTTTGCAAGTGTTCTGACGTCGTCGAGACTCAAACTCATGTTAGTTTCGCTGATAATGAAATCAGCCCATACTGTACGCACTGTCTGCGGTGGCTGCTCATTGGCATACCATACATCGGTAACAATACGGTAATTACCCATATCGAGTTTTGCCGAAAGCATATCAGGAGTCAGACGGTATGTTTCGCTAACCCCAACAGGAAGATTTATTGCTTCTTGAGTGAAAGTTAATCCTTCCGCAAAGGGTACTACACGCCAATCATTCCCAACCTGCTTGACAAGGGTAAATGCCTTACCGCAGGTCAATCCGGTCTCCATTTCTTGATTCACCAGTACAGCATTGATAGCTTCAAAGGACGGCGGGTATATTTCTGCTTCAGTATTGAAAGTGACACGGTCATATAAATAACTTGGAAAATCATATACCTCCCAATCAGACGAGCCGTCGGCAGATGGTCTGTTCGATATGAAGCCTATGACCAAGGCAGCGACGAGTATGATAGAAACTACCATGACCCATGCAGCGGGCTTTTTGAAGTTCAATATGTTTTTTTGATCCGTCCCTTTACATTCCCTTCACCGAACGCGAGCGGACTTCCGTTTATCAGGCGTCGTCCTGTTGCTAGGGAAAGCAAGGACGTTGAATACGCTTGTTTAATCTTGCTGCCCATCTCTTTTACAACACGTTCATCACAAGACATCTCCATGTCTGTGCTCATTAGCAGAAAGGCCACCCATACTAACGGATTGAACCAGTGGATACATAAAATAAGGAATGTAACCATTTTCACCATGTGATCAAAGCGCCTTATATGTGTCTGTTCGTGTAGGATGATATAGCTCTTTTCATCTGCAGAAAGTCCGGAAGGAATATAGATTTTCGGACGAAAAAGTCCAAGCACAAATGGAGTTTTCAAGTTCTTAGCTTCGAAGACATCCTTCTCTACTAATTGCGCACTTTTAAGCCGCCTCTTTAATATCAAAATAGATACAAGGCTATAAATAAGCAATGCTATTATGCCTAAAACCCAGATGTATGCACCTATTTCCACAAAAATCTGAAGTGGATTCACACTTGCCCCAATAGCCGGTGCGGGAAGTGATTGACTTACAAATGAATCCACCACTTCTATCCCGCTGTTAATCTGTGGACTTTGCTGATAAATGATATCATGAGGAATTGGAACAGGATTCATATTCCGTGGCATAAGACTAAACATGCTCTCAAAGGAGAATGGAATTATAAGGCGAAAAGCAACCACACCCCATAAGGCATAGGAGATGATCTTTGGAGCTTTCTTGAGTAGCAGTCTGACAATTATAACAAATAGGATTACATAACTTGCCGTAAGGCTCATATTTAAAATAGTAAGAAATAGTTCACTCATTGCTACACCTCCTTATGCTCATCAATCAATTTTTTCAACTCTTCAGCTTGATGATTACTTAATTTTTTACCACTGATAAAAGATGTTAGAAATTTCGGCAGTGACCCTCCAAAGGTATCCTCGACAAAACTTATACTTTGATTTGCATAATATTTATCCCTTGTAATTAGAGATGAAACTACAGCGTTTACATTTTGAAAAATGCCTTTTTCACATAACTTTTTTAGTACTGTATATGTTGTGGACTTTTTCCAATTCATTTCTTTTTCGCTTAGCTTTACAAGGTCTCCAGAACCAATCGGCTCGTTCTGCCAGATTAATTCTGCAAACTTTTCTTCACTTTCTGCAAGTTTATATTCCTTCATGTTAAACCTCCTCGGTCTATTAAGCATCGACTTATATTTTAAGTCTATATTGAATAGACCGAAATGTCAATAGCTAAGTACAAATTATTCCGATAATAACATGATTACAATCAGTGGCCCATATAACCGCAAAGAAGTATTAGAAAAGCAATTGCAGGAACATTACAGCCACTTGAAAGTAATCACAGTGCTATCCGAGGAGGATATTGCTTTTATCAAGGTAAATCTCAAATAAGTAATCACAAACAAACAGACCTTGTTACTGTACCTATACCGGGCATGGTAGCGAGGTCTATTTGTTATTATTTATTTTCCGCTTCAGCGGCCTTCTTCCGGGCATAGCTGGCTCGCCTGTTCCTACGATTACGCTCGGCTTGACAATCCCAACTATCGCAATATAGCTGACGGCTTGATCGCCTTACAAAATACTTCCCGCAGGCAAGGCAGGAAAGTATTGAGCCTTGCGATTCAAAATAGTCAAGGTCTTCATCAACTGGAGGTGCAACATCAGCCACTATTCTTGAAAAGGTGTACCAACATATATCAAAGACTGACTGCACATCTGCACCGAACATTACCTTGCCGGTTTTCTTGTCTAACTTCAACCTCATTCGAAAGTCCGGGAACATATCAATGACCTTGAAGATCAGATCACTGTAATCTTCTAAAACATGGTCCCTGTATTCCTTATCGTCCTCATATTGACTATATCTTTCTAAAAAGGCAAGGCTGTCACGAAGCCTCCCTTCGTAATATAGATTTCTTGCATTTCTAACATTACCTTCATACTTCAAATTATCAAGGATGTAAAACAGCTCGAAGACAGTACCAAGATCGCATAAATCCTTGATAAACCGTTTTATGCTGAAAGTAGCATCCTTCTCAATGATATCCCTGTAAGTGATATGTGCGAACTTCTCACTTTCGAGCATTTCACAAAGAAGGTCAATATCATATGGATGAATATTGTTTCTACACCAATCCCAGACGGCATCTGAAATCGAGTCAGTACTGTCTGGGTTATTTAATTGGCCATAAAGATTGCACAGGCTGACCAACAGGTCTTGCCCGGTCAAGGAATAGTCCGTTCCGCTTACCGGAGCATGGCTGCCTGTGAAAAGAGGCTTGATTATTTCGCCGTCATCGTCATAGTCCGGGATATACTCAGGAAACCGCACAGCCCTGTATACCATTTCACCAACTCCGCCAATCTCGACAAAACTAAGATTTATTACCGGTAATTGTTTCATAAATATCCACCCTTTGAATGTAATCGAATGTGTAAGCGATGAGAATTATACTTCGATTACATTCTATTATACAATGGCATTGAAAACAAGAGCAAATTGTAAAACACCTTGTTTCAGAGTTCTTTGACAACTGAATAGTCCACCCGCAAGAGATACTTTTGCAGTGCCGCCGCCACGATGGTGAAAGCCAGAGCGCCTCTACTGCAATTGGACACGAGGAGACCACGAACAGGTGGCTGCCTTAGGAACGGTAGCGAATGGTGGATGTAGAAACCAAAACAACAATAATTAATGATAAGGAGGAAAGAGCAAATGGAAAAAACGACCATGAGTGTGCAGGAGCTATCGGCACAGATGGGCATAAGCCTACCTAAAGCCTACGAACTTGTAAAATCGCCGGGATTCCCCACCATACGAATTGGTACAAGGATATTGATTCCGGTTGATGCCTATAAGGAGTGGCTACTCAAAAAACTCGGCTCACAGATAATGAAAACTCAAATTTTACGGAGAGGAGGTGAACGAGATGGCGAATGCAATGCAGGAACTGATGGATATGAAGATATGGATGCTGTGGCGATGGGCAACAGATCAAAATGGCAAACCGACAAAGAAGCCTTTTGCGGCTGGAGGTGGTGCGACTGGAACTGATGATAAATGGAGTCGCACATGGGTCACATACAATGAGGCGGTAAAAGCAAGGGTACAATTCTCGTTGCAGCCGGTGTCGGTTTCAAGATACCGAAAGGCTATTATTTCATCGATATCGACCATAAAGAGCTCTCAGATCCGCTTGTGCAGACGATTTTAGCAAGGCATGACTCTTATGCAGAATACTCAGTCAGCGGCACAGGCATCCACCAATATGGCAAGTGTGATTTTACACAAATCCCTACCTACATTGACAAAGACGGAAAAACAAAACTTGATCGGCAGTTCTATATGAAGAATCCAAACAACGATATGGAACTGTATATCGGTGGCATCACAAATCGCTTCGCCGCCTTTACCGGCAATATCATCGAGGATAAACCCTTGCGTGAATGTACTACAGCAGTCCTTACAACACTTGATAAAAATATGCGCCGCAAAGAAAAAACCAAGTACAGTGCCAAGCGTGACGGTGACCGCATAGACTTCGATATTGTCTGCAATCTGCGTAAGCAGAAAAACGGGGAGAAATTCAAAAAGCTATATGACGAGGGCGATTTCAGCGATTATGGATCGCAGTCAGAAGCGGATGCTGCGCTCTGCGCCTTGATTGCTTTTCGCACCGGCCCCGATCCCGATGCTATTGATGCTGTATTTCGGGATTCTGCACTATACCGGGATAAGTGGGAGCGTGACGATTACCGAGAGGCCACAATCAATATCGGAATCGAAGCCTGTCATGGTGTGTTCCACCGTTCGCGGATGGAGCATCCGTACTTTATAAAATTCGATGAAAAAGGAGCACCATACGTGTTTCCGCCACTGCTGGCAAAGTGGACGCGAGAGCAACTGCATTATATCCTCGTCCGGGACAACGGCAGACAAGCGCTTCTCATCTATGTCTATGAAGACGGTTATTACCAGTTATATGCCCCGGATATGCTCAAAGGTGTCATGAAAAGCTACATTGCCGGATATGACGAAGAGCTTGTATCCATGGGCAAAGTGGCCGAGGCATACAACCAAGTCACTACTGACCTTAACTATGTCAGCCAAGATGATCTAAATGCCAATGAGGACTTAATAAACTTCAGCAATGGTTTGCTCCGCATAACCGAAAGTGATGCCACTCTTGTTCCACACTCCCCAGATATCCTCTCCACGATACAAATCCCATGTAGCTGGACAGGCAAAGAAACAGCCACACCAGTGTTTGACAGATATATGCACTCTCACCAACGGTGATAAAACCATCGAGCAACTGCTTCTTGAGTTTATCGGAGTATGCATCTCCAACGTCAAGGGATGGCGAATGAAAAAGGCGCTCTTCCTTGTAGGTAATGGTGACACAGGCAAATCTCAGCTAAAGAGTCTTGTAGAGCGTTTGCTTGGTAAAGGAAACTTCATCGGCATTGATCTGAAGGAAATCGAATCCAGATTCGGCACCGGCGCAATTTATAACACACGACTTGCCGGTAGCTCAGACATGAGTTTTCTCGCCGTAGTTGAAATGAAAATCTTCAAGAAAACAGTTGGTGGGGATAGCCTTTTTGCTGAGTTCAAAGGGCAGCAAGCCTTTGAGTTCACCTATAACGGTCTGCTCTGGTTTTGCATGAACAAACTTCCCAAGTTCGGAGGCGATGATGGCAAGTGGGTCTATGATCGGATTATGGTAGTTCGTTGCCCAAACGTCATCCCCAAAGATAAGCAAGACAAAAAACTCCTCGACAAAATGTACGCTGAGCGTGACGGCATCGTCTTCAAAGCGGTCAAGGCCCTACAGACGGTCATCGCCAATGACTACAGGTTCTCCGAGCCTGCCAGCGTAAACCTTGCGAGAGAAAAATACATGGCAGAGAACAACACAGTGATCTCCTTCTTTGAGGAGTGTATGTGTGAATGGCCAGATGGGAAAATCAACAAGCACTGCACCACAGGCCGCATCTTCAAGGTTTATCAAGGTTGGTGCCGGGAAAACAATAACGGTTTTGCCAAAACAGCAAAGGAATTTAGAGAAACTCTCGCTTCACATCTTAGAGCAGACTTTACAGCCATCACCACCCGGCAGAACGGTAATACCTACTATAAGGATTATTCACTGACAAGTGAGGCAAAAGAGCAGTTTTCAAGGGAATACGGCTATGACGGAACTGAGTTCTTATGAAAATGGTAGCAGTAGTAGCAGTGCCGGTAGCAGTAAAAAACACAACTGCTACCACCTCAAATGCCCACAGTGCAAGGCTTTCAGCACTATCGGTAGCAGTTGTAGCAGTTCTTTCAACTTCTCGGCAAAATTTCAAAAATGTTTGTAAGGAAGAATTAAAGAATACAAAGATTATGGGGAGTGTGAATATCAACTCGCTCTGTACTGCTACTACTGCTACAAAACAACCTGCAAGCCTTGATATACATCGCTTTTCATCGGTAGCAGTACCGAAAAACTCTGCTACCAGTACTGCTACCAAAATTCTCAATAAGAAGGGAGGAAAACAGCATGAAATGAACGCAGGAATCTTTACCCAGACAGTTGATATGGCTTTTGCTCAAAAATGAGCTAAACAAAAATAATTTAGGAGGAATTTAAAATGGCAAACTATCCACTTTCAAAAATGAACAAGGAAGGAACGCTCCTTCGCCCGCAACACTCATACTACTCTGATGAATATGCAGAAAGCATGTGTGATTTATTCCTATCAGATTCCATCGTTGAAGACGAGCATGGAAAGCTGCACAAGTATTATCGTCTCCATACAAAACAGGATCACAATATGGAAATGGCTTTCGCCTATGATATCCATTGTCCAGATTGCCAAAGCGGTATGTTAAAGCAAATCGCTAGACCACTCAGTTACAACGAACTGGGCCTATACAGATGCCCTGTTTGCGACAAAAAATAAGGAGGGAAAAGTAATGAGCACTTACAATGAAAGATTACCTTTTACCGGCTCGCCGGAATATGACAAGCACTTCTGGAATGCCATGCGCGGCCATGACAGCAGCTATGCTGAACTCTCAAAAGGCCACAACTCCGGAACCGGTCTATATGCAATGCCAAATTCATCGGATAGTAAGTATATGGCTACTCTTGAAAAAGAAAGCCTGTTCCGTAGCATTGGGACAGTCATAAAGGCTTACGGCTCTGGCTACCGTATTTTCGCCAAAGACAGTAACGACCTTGCTGAGTGGGTAGCAGAAAATGATGCCATCCCCATTTACGAAGGTATCGAAGATTTCACCGTCAATACTGTATACAGTTGGAAACTGGCGGCTTTGGTAAAGATGGACGAAGCCTTCATCCATGATGCCAGCTTTAATATTGAAAACTATCTTATCAAACGCTTTGCCAAGAACTTTGGTAGGGCCGAGGATAATGCATTTATCAACGGCAATGGAAATGAAATGCCCACAGGTATATCTGAATGCTACCGGCGGAGCGGAAGTTGCTGCGACAATCGATGAAATAACCTATGACGATGTTATCGGCTTATACTTCTCTGTCAAGCCAGAGTACCGGAAAAATGCAGTATGGCTGATGAACGATGTAACTGCACTTGCACTGCGTACTCTTAAGGATAGTGTAGGCAACTACCTCTGGCGTGACAGCGACGATACTATTCTTGGTAAGAAGGTCATTATATCAGAGTTTATGCCGGATGCAGAGTCTGGGTCCAAACCTATCGCCTTTGGTGACTTCAGCTACTACTGGGTTATCGGCAGAAGGCCCATCGGCGTCCGCACACTTACCGAGAAATTCGCTGCCCTTGACCAGCTTGGGTATCTGGCCTATGAGTTCCTTGACGGAAAACTTATCCGACTTGAGGCAGTAAAGGTTATTCAGATTACTGAAGCTCACGGCTAAAAATCAAATGCGAGAGGCACAGTGGAAGCATCTGCTGTGTCTTTTTCTTTGTAAAATGTACTCTTTCAAGATGAAATATACATCATATTTACCGCAATTATGTGCAGTTTATCTCAGTTGTTGCTTTAATACCCGTTTGAATTCGCTTTTTTTACACACGAAGCCCCACACCGCTGTCCGAGATGAAAAGCTACAGAGATCAGACCACCCCCACCCCGCCAGTGCCGAAAGGAGGATTCACTATGGATGAAAAGACTATCAGCGTTACCGAAAAAGTAATCGGTGACACGCTCTACATTGTAGAATCGGCAGTCAGTAGCGATGCCAAAGAAACCACTTATGACAAGCTGAAACGCATGATACTCAATGACACCGAAAGCCTTGAAATGAGGCTGCTTAGGCTCATAACACAATCACTTGACTTCCTCACAGTAGTACGGGAATATGGACTACCGCTTGAAGACTGTCGGAAAGGAGGAAAACATGAATAACAGACAGTCTAATACTACTGTGAAGAATGATAACAAGATCACTGCCCTCTACTGCCGTCTCTCCCGCGATGACGAGTCGCAAGGTGACAGCAACAGCATTAAAAACCAGAAAACCATTTTAGAGAAGTATGCTAATGATAACGGCTTTGCAAACATGGAATTCTTTGTGGACGATGGCTATAGCGGTACAAACTTTGACCGCCCGGATTGGCAGCGCCTTATTGCAAAAACGGAAGAAGGTAATGTAAACACCATCATTGTTAAGGATATGAGCCGTCTCGGTAGAGACTACCTCAAAGTTGGCTACTACACCGAAGTTCTTTTTCCCGGCTCTGATATCCGCTTCATCGCCATAAACAACAATGTGGACAGTGCCAATCAGCAGGACAGCGATTTTACACCGTTCCTTAACATCATCAATGAATGGTATGCCAAGGATACGAGCAAGAAAATACGATCCGTCTTTAAGTCAAAAGGTCAGTCCGGCAAGCCACTCTGTACCAATCCGCCTTACGGCTACATCAAAGACCCGGAAGACAAGACAAATTGGATCATTGATGAAGAAGCCGGCAAGGTTGTAAAAGAAACATTTCGTTTGTGTATGCAAGGTTATGGTCCCTCTCAGATAGCCAAGGAATTTAGCAAACGACACATGAATCCCACGGCTCACGCAAGGGCAAACGGAATCAACATCCCGGACAACAGAGGCCATGACGATGATTACATCTGGCGAGGCAGCACAATCGTTCATATGCTTTCAAGGCAGGAATATTTAGGACATACGGTAAACTTCAAAACCTATCGGAAGTCCTATAAGCAGAAAAAGCAAATGAAGAACGACCCGTCAGAATGGCAGATTTTCGAGAATACACACGAAGCGATCATCGAGGAGCCTGTGTTCGAAGTAGTGCAGAAAATCCGAGATGGTAGACGCAGGTTGACACCAATGGGCGAAATGCCAATCCTCTCCGGTATGCTCTTCTGCGCTGATTGTGGCAACAAGTTATACCAAGTGCGTGGACGTGGTTGGGAGCATGACAAAGAGCATTTTGTGTGTGCTACCTACCGCAAAATCAAAGGCGGCTGCAGTTCCCACCAGATACGCAATGTGGTCGTTGAGGAATTGCTCCTTGACGGCATTCGTCGGGTAACGGCTTTTGCCAGAGACCATGAGGATGAATTCGTGCAGATGGTTACCAGAAAAACAAGGACAGACCTTGACCGAAGTATGCGTGATGGAAAACGGGAATTAGAGCAGTCACAGACTCGCATCAGCAAACTGGATGATATTATTCAAAGGCTTTACGAGGACAATATCGAGGGTAAAATTTCCAATGAACGTTTTGCCAAAATGACCACCAACTACGAAGCCGAGCAGCATAACGTTGAAATCAGAGTGGCAGAGCTGAAATCCACCATGATGGCAGAAAAGGAAAGTGCACTCGGTGTTGACCACTTCCTCGCCTTGGTACGAAAGTACACAGACATAAAGGAACTCACAGCGGAGATTATCCGTGAGTTCGTTGAAGAAATCTATGTATACAAAGCAGAGCGCATTGACGGCAGACGAGTACAACACGTCAAAATCGTTTATAACTGCATTGGCGAGTTTGACCCACCGGTTTCTACATCCACCACAGAACAAGAAAAATCGGCATAGCCGGTAATTAAACCAAACTATGCCGATATTTTTCCGAAATTAAAAATCCCTAAGACTAACCCCCAAAAGGTAGTTCCCTTTTTATATTGGGTACAAAGGGGATTCGAGTGGAAAGATTTTGATGTAAATATATACAACATCCCATAAAGTTGATAAGATTGATATAACTTATGTAAATTTAATAAATTGCGGTCAAAGCAGGAGGGACTTTTATGCTATGTAACAAATGTGGCAAAGAGTTGAAGGAAGACGCGGCTTTTTGCTTTTCATGCGGGGCACCCACAAGGCAGGAACCCATTCAGGATAGTGGCAATAATAAGCTTTGCAACAATTGCGGCAAAACCCTTTCTGTCAATGCAGTTTTTTGCAGCGAATGCGGTTCCCCAGCCAGCAGCAAAGTCAGCAGCACGGGCAATATACCGGCTGATCCCGTCCGGAATCCATCAGAACCCATACCACCTGAAGCAGGTCAGTATAATTATTTAAACCAACAACATGTTATTAGCCCGGTAAATAAACAGAATACTCCCGGATTCCCGGACAAGCCATCAAAAAATAAAAAGAAACCGGTAATTATAGCCATCGCGATTATTGCAGCTTTAGTTATCGTATCAGCAGGTCTTTATGTCACCATGCCACAGCTTTTCAAAGGGCTTCCGGTATTTTCAGGCGACGGAGGAGGCAAGTTTGATGTTCCACCCATTTCGGTCTCAGGCGACGGTTCGGGCAGCGGATTAAATACCAGCGAACCAATACTTGCCGCACAGGCATCTATCCCTGTGGAAGGTGGAAAGATAAGCGTTGCGGACAAGGAAAGCCCGGTTAACGGTATGACGATTGAAGTACCCGAAGGCTCCTATGCATCGGCCACCGACTTCACAGTCACGACGGCAGAAATTCAATCCAGCGGACTCTATAAAGACCTCAAGCTTGTCACACCGCTGATTCATGTTGAAAACGGAGGTAAATACTCCGACGACCTGATGATAGTCACGGTGCCCTGTACAATTCCCAAAGGCACCATTCCACTTGCATTCTATTACACACCAGACAGCAAGGAACTCGAGTTCATACCAGTTTTGGATTATGACAGCACTTCAGTAACTTATGGAGTCACTCATTTTTCAGATACACTAGTTGGAGTGGTAGATGAATATCTTGGAAAGACCAGCACGTATATAGATACAGGCTTCAAACCCGGTGTGGACGATTTTTCCTTCGTGAACTTCGGATCGGCCATTGCCCCGGGCGGACACTGCGCAGGACAATCCCTTGCTGCCATGTGGTATTACGACAACCTCAAAAGCAAAAACGGCCCACTTTTCGGAAGGTATGACGGCTATGGAAAGAATCCGGAACTGAAGCTTGCAACCAAGGATTTTCAGGATGATGACGTAATGGCATACAGACTGGCTTCGGTTGCACAGAAGGATCTGTTTGGAGTGTCCTTTGCGGGCAAGATGTTCCTGCATTTCACACAAAATATGAACACTTCGAACCAGGTAACCTTTGATACGATTGCCGCACTCATGAAAATGACAGGTCAGCCTCAATTGCTGGGAGTAATAATAAGAACAGCCGACAACAGCATGGATGGAGGCCATGCAATCATCGCCTACAGGATAGAAGGTAACAAGATATATGTTGCTGATCCTAATAAGCCTGGAAAGGAAGACAGGTTCATTGAAATCGACAATGGAAAGTTTAAGAACTACACTTCTGCAGACAATGGTGCAAATCTTGCGGCCGGCAATGTTTCAGTTTACAATCTGATAACCCTTGTCGGCAAATCTTCCATAAACAGGTATGATGAATTCAAGACACTCTGGGAAGATCTGGACAAGAGGATAGTTGGAGACAATCTGTTCCCTGCCGTGCCGGTGAAGCTCACTACAAAGATAAAAACCCCAGAAGGTGAAGAGGATGAAGAGATAACCGACAAATACCAGTCCAAGACCAAGGAGCTTGAATTCAAGGCTGAATTTGGGAGTGATGGCTATGCATACCTGGCATATCATGCTGACTCGACCATGAAAACCAAAGTGATCAACCTCAATGCTGCAACCGCCACCCACAAGGTTACATTATCAACCGGTGACAACTATATTGGGATATGTACATACAAAAACATTGGTGGCAAGCCTGAATGGTATGATTTCCAATGGATCAGTGTAAAATTTGAGACCCCTACACTGGATGAGCTGGTCGGCGTTTACGAAGACGGCAACATGAAGGTTGCAGAGGTATTCATTTCACAAAAGCTCAGGGACGAAGCCGCAGCAAAGGCAGCAGCCGAAGCCGAAGCCAATGAAGGGAAAACAGGACTCGACCAGTTGGATACCATAGGCCAGGGATGTGACCTTAAAATGATAGAGCAACTTGACCAGGCAAAGGGGCAATCATTCCCTACAAAGTTCAGCATTGAAAAGGTATCGGATGATACTGGGAATATTGTGATAACTGATGAAGATAACGAAAAGACCTTGATTCCTTTTGCATACAAGGATGGTGTTATGACAGTTGACTATGTTGTGGCCGCATCCGAAGAAACCGCCAACAATTCCTTCCGTATGAAAGGTACTTTGAATGCTGCATACGGGAAAAACAATGATGTTACTATCGATGGTGTCATCAGATATGATTCAACAGAAAACCCGGAGGATTTCTACATAGACGAACAGCTGACCGGAAGCATGCCGCTTGGTCCAGAGGCGTTTTAATGCATCCGGAGATCGCCTTTGAGGTGGCAGGCATCAGTATAAGAATTGCATCATACTCACTTTTTGCAATATTGGGTGCTGCAGCAGGAGCCACAATAGCCATGGTTATGCTGGGCAGGGCGGGCTTGAAAATAGCCCGCTCCTTTCCGCTGCTGGTTTTCATGGCTGTTTTTTTCCTTGCAGGCGCACGAATATGGAACTACCTGGTGTTACATGACGCGTATTCAGCAAATTTCAAGATATGGACCTTCAAATTTGCCGGATTTTCTGTGTATGGCGGAATTCTTGGAGCTCTGGGCAGCCTGTTGGTATTTGCCCGTTTATACAGGAAGAATGTCTTTATACTGCTTGATGCATTTGTCATTCCCTCTGCAATAGCCTTTGCCCTGGCACGGACAGGTTGTTATCTGAATGGCTGCTGTTCGGGAAAAATTACGCACTCCATACTTGGTGTACATTTCCCTGAAAAAGGCGTCTTGAGCTCAATCCTGGGTAACTCGATTCCTCTCATAGGATCAATCAATCTGCCGGTTTATCCGACTCAGATTTTTGAAATGGTATTGGCTCTCCTGGGTTTGATACCAGTAATTTGGCTCTATTCGTCAGGGAGATTCCCTCCGGGAACTTCTTTTCTTTCATATTTCATTTGGGCCTGTATTATGCGTTGGGTGGTGCTTTATTTCAGAGAACTTCCATATCCTTCTGTAGTAATCAATGTTGTATACCCGCTCACCTATGCCCTTATGGCCGCAGCGGCAGGAGTAATTCTCTTTTTTCTCTCCAGGAATCACAATGTGAAGGGCAATAATGATACAAAGGGTTTCTTTTGATTTTATATCTCAGGTGCCGTGATATTCACATCCTGTCCTATATTGAAATAGTGAACATCGAGGATTATATCCATAATTATATTTTCTTGAGAAGCTTCATCCCACATGCTGCTATTGAAGCTGATTTCTTCTTTTATAATCTGGTTACTGTCATTGATATATAAAGTTACAACACCTTGACTATTTACATCACCCGATAAAGCCGATTCCGGATCTTGCTGACCAGCCAACTGATCGCCGACAAGTTCGGTAATCAAGGCATTTATTGCTTCCTTGCCAAAGGAAAGTGTGTATTTTGCTGCGGTTTCTCCTTCAACCTCCAAGCCATCCTGCCTGGTAACAGTTGCATATCTGAAAAACTTTACAAGCGCCTGTGAGTTCTCATTTCCCTTTGTGAGTCCAGCATTTCCAAGGTTCGCAGCGTCCATTAAGGTCCAGGATTCATCATTTGAATATTGGACATAATAGTCATCTCCCACCATGATGACCCTGTATTGATCCTCAGTCAGGGGAAGTATGTCTGTAATCTCCATGGACATATTGTAGGTGACGTCCATTTTCTTGTTGCTTTCATCTACCATACCATTTGCGCCCATAAAAATATTGAAGAATTCTGTTGCTGCCTGATTTCTCATTGACAGCTGCATATTCATATTCAACCCGCCCTTGTATTCACTGCTGCTGTTTTTCAATGCATCATATAATTCCGGATAATCCATTTTCCCGTTAAAAGTATCCACAAAGCGAGTTATAGAATCTCTGCCGGTAATAAACCTATCCGTTACAACGGCTACCTGCTGCCTCTGGGCAGAGCCACCAGGAGCAAAACCACCATCTCCCACGCCTTTCATCAGCCCTGTTGATAATGCAAATTCAACATATTCCTTCGCCCAGGGAGAAATACTCTGACTGTCTTTCATATTATTGATGAAAATATCCTGCTGTTGACCTTTTAGTTTATCTTCGGTAATACCTGCCGCACGGACAAACATGGCAGCCATTTCTTCACGTGTACACGCCCTGTCTGCGCCGAATGCTTCATTGGAAATCCCCTTGACGATACCAAGCTTATAAGCTGTTTCAATATAAGCATACGCCCAGTTGTCCTTTGGCACATCCTGGAATGTAGGTGTTTCAGGTAATATAGCAGTATCTGCGCCCAGTGCACCAATGATCATTTTGATCATTTCACTTCTCTTTATAGTGCGGACTGGATGGAAGTTGCCGTTTTCATCACCTGAAATTATCTGACTGTCAGCCAACGCTTGAATTGATGTCCTTGCATAATCGGAGCTTGAAGCCATATCCGCTATCTGCCTGCTGGCGTGAACGGTACCTGTATCGAACATAAAGACTGCAGTCATTATACTTGTAACAACAAGCAAGCTACTCAGAACCCTTTTAATATTGCGTGAATCTATCGAAACTCTTTTTTTACCCATTTTATGCCCCTTTCATTATAAACAAACATACCTCTTTGTCATCAATAGCAACCCTCGGATTATAACAGAGTTTTGTCTACTACATCAAAGGTAATTAATGTACCGCCTGCCAGAAACGGTTATACACTTTTCCCATAAATATGGTCCATCTTCGATGGATGCATGCATACGAAAAGCCGCAGTCAATTGTAAACTGCGGCCCTCAAATATCACAAATTATCACCAGGTGTCTCTAAACATCACCTAATATCAGCTCCGCTCATCCATGGGCACATAAGATTTCCTTGCCACCACACTTTTGTAAGCCGGACGGATTATCCTTCCGCCGTTCACAATTTCCTCTATACGGTGGGCGCACCAGCCTGCAACCCTTCCGACCGCGAATATGGGTGTAAAGAGTTCTGTTGGAATGTTGAGTGTTTTATAAACAAACCCTGAATAGAAATCAACATTCGCACACATTACCTTGTCATTGTTCTTCTCTTTGAAAAAGACCTCAGGCGCAAGCTTTTCTATCTTTGTGTATAAACCATATTCCTTCTCCATTCCCTTTTCGGCGGCAAGGACTTCTGCCTTCTGTTTGAGAAGTATGGTCCTCGGATCAGAAACAGTGTAGACAGCATGACCTATTCCATAAATGAGGCCGCTTTGGTCATATGCTTCCTTCCTGATTATCTTTGCAAGATAACCGGCTATCTCCTCTTCATCTTCCCAATCCTTCACATTTTGCTTTATATCTTCCATCATATTCATAACCTTGAGATTCGCCCCGCCGTGCTGAGGACCTTTAAGTGAACCTATTGCAGCAGCGATGGCAGAATATGTGTCTGTGCCGGTGGAGGTGACTACATGAGCAACAAAGGTCGAGTTGTTACCCCCGCCATGTTCAGCATGGAGGACAAGCGCCAGGTCGAGAATTTCCGCTTCAGATTTTGTGTACTTGCTGTCCGGCCTGATAAGGTGAAGTATGTTTTCAGCAGTATCGAGGTCCTTTCGTGGCTTATGGATATAGAGACTCTTGCCTTCATGGTAATGCGATTTGGCCTGGTAGCCGTATGCAACCATTGTCGGGAATTGGGCAATCAGCTGAATACATTGTCTCAGGGTATTTTTCAGGCTTATGTCATCCGGATTTTCATCAAAAGAATATGAGGCAAGGACGCTTCTAGCAAGCTTGTTCATTATATCGCTACTCGGTGCCTTGAGTATCATATCCTCGGTAAAACCAGCAGGAAGTGTCCTGAACTCTCCAAGTACCTCCTTGAATTCATCCAGCTGTCTCCTGTCGGGCAATTCCCCGAAAAGCAGCAAATAACAGCACTCTTCAAAGCCATATCTTTTTTCTCTCTGAAAACCACTTACAAATTCAGTTATTTCCAGTCCTCTATAAAAGAGCCTTCCCTCTATAGGCACCTTTTCTTCCTCATCAAAGATGTATGCACGTACATCTCCTATTTCGGTAAGTCCTACAAGCACTCCCGTCCCATTCTGGTCACGCAGACCTCTTTTTACATTGTACCTGCCATATAGTTCAGGTTCTATCCTGTCGTTTTTCTCAACAATAGTACCAAGCTTTCCAATTATACTATCCAATTCTTCCTGTTTCATTTTTCTTTTCAAATCACACATCTCCTGTCTTATAGCTTTTTTTCCTTCTGCTGCAGCAGGTTAAGGCTGGCATTCCTGACATGATCAGTTGTAAGTTTCTCGGCCTTGTCAGCGTCATGCTCCATTATAGCCTGAAGTATCGCCTTATGCTCCCTGAGCACCTGTTTTGCCCTGTCCGGATTTGTGAGGGAAGCATTCCTTGCCCTCTGTACATAATGATGGAATGTGCTTAATGTTTGCATCAGAGGTTTACTCTTGCTTGCCTTGAACACAATATCATGAAATCTTGAATCGAAATGCATAAGTTGTCCGGCGTCATTCTTCCTTGTATAGAACTCTTCCAATTCCAGGGCTTCCTTCAATTCCCTAAGCTCCGCCGGAGTGATCTTTTCAGCGGCCCATCTTGCAGCAAGACCTTCAATGAGCATCCTTATGGTATATATATCTTCTATGTCCTGCGAAGATATACCATTTACAGTCACTCCCTTATTGGGAATTGACTGAACCAGGCCCTCCAGTTCAAGCTGTCTGATGGCTTCACGGACGGGCGTCCTGCTGACTCCAAGCTCTTCCGAAAGCTTGGTTTCAACAAGGCTTTCCCCCGGTTCATATTTTCCGTTGAGGATATCATTCTGTAGACGGGTAAAAACCTTACCCCTCAATGAAGAACCGGTCTGTCCGCCAATATCATTGTATCCATCCCTGTCCATAAGATTACTCCTTCTACTGCGCTGCATTTTTACTGTCAGCGCTGCATTTTACTGTCAGCTCTGCAACCTTGTATAATTGAGAAGTCCTCCTGCAAGCATCATCTCAACCTGCCTGTCGGACAGCGATACATTAACCCTGATCTCACGGTTTTTTGTCCTGTTCATTACAGTAAGCACCTTGCCAGCCTTCAGCTGTCCTCTTGCATCTTCTATGACGAGGACATCCCCCATGTCGATCTTTTCATAATCCGCTTCGTCCGCAAATGTCATAGGCAGTATCCCCGAATTCACAAGGTTGGCCATGTGTATACGTGCAAAGGACTTCACCAGCACACCTCTGATGCCGAGCTGCAATGGTGCAAGGGCTGCATGTTCGCGGCTTGAACCCTGTCCGTAGTTGGATCCTCCGATTATAAAGCCCCCGCCGTTTTCCCTGGCACGTTTCGGGAAACCTTCATCGCAGGGAGTCAAACAGTATTCTGCAAGATAGGGTATATTTGACCTGTATGGAAGCAGCTTTGCATTCGATGGCATTATATGGTCTGTAGTTATATTATCTCCTACTTTTATAAGTGCTGAGCCCTCTACTTTTTCGGGCATCTCAGCATTAATCGGGAACGGTTTGATGTTCGGTCCCCTGGATACTTCCACACTGTTTCCCTCTTCTGCCGGAGCAACCACCATATTGTCGTTGACAACGAACTGCTTCGGCATAGTTACTACAGGTGCGGTACCAAAGTCCGCCGGATCCGTCAAAACTCCTGTTATTGCGCTGACAGCAGCAACCTCGGGACTTACCAGATAAACCTTGGCCGACGGTGTCCCGCTCCTCCCTTCAAAATTCCTGTTGAAGGTCCTCAGTGAAACTGCATCAGTGGCCGGTGACTGGCCCATGCCTATACAGGGTCCACAAGCAGATTCCAATATCCTGGCTCCTGCCGCCACCATCTGTGAAAGTGCACCGTTTTCAGCAAGCATTGTAAGCACCTGTTTGGATCCGGGTGCGATAACCAGGCTCACATCAGGATGCACTGTTTTCCCTTTAAGTATTTCAGCAACCTTCATCATATCCATATAGGATGAATTAGTACAGCTGCCGATGGCAACCTGATCTACCTTTATCTTTCCAATATCCTTTACCTTTTCTACGAAATCCGGGCTATGCGGTTTTGCCGCAAGGGGCTCCAGCTTATCGAGATTTACGGTCAGCTCTTCATCGTAAATTGCGTCCGCATCCGGCTTAATTTCAATCCAATCCTGAACCCTCTGCTGTGCTGCGAGGAATTCCCTTGTCACGTCATCGCTGGGGAAAATTGAGGTCGTAGCGCCCAATTCGGCTCCCATATTTGTGATGGTGGCTCTTTCGGGGACCGTCAGACTTGAAATGCCTTCACCTGCATACTCTACTACCTTGCCTACTCCGCCTTTTACAGTCAGTACTCTTAATACTTCAAGTATTATATCCTTAGCCGTCACCCACGGTTTTAGCCGGCCTGTCAGATTAACCCTGCAAACCTTGGGCATCATAAGATAGTATGGTCCCCCGCCCATTGCCACTGCTACGTCCAGTCCGCCTGCTCCTATGGCAAGCATACCGATGCCGCCTCCGGTAGGTGTATGGCTGTCGGAGCCCAGAAGTGTCATACCCGGAACTCCAAATCTCTCAAGCTGGACCTGATGGCAGATTCCATTGCCCGGGCGGGAAAAGTATATACCGTGTTTCGAAGTAACTGTCTGTATATATTTATGGTCATCCGCATTTTCAAAACCGGACTGCAGTGTATTGTGATCGATGTATGCAACTGATTTTTTTGTCTTTACCCTTGGTATCCCTATGGCTTCAAACTGCAGGTATGCCATTGTACCGGTGGAGTCCTGCGTCAGTGTCTGGTCTATCCTGATCGCTATCTCCCTGCCTGCGATCATTTCACCACTTATAAGGTGTTCCTTTATGATTTTCTGTGTAAGATTGAGTCCCATATATATCATCCTCCAAGTTTTAATATGTTTACAACACCAGGTCGTAGATTTCCGGTGCCATAAGCTTTATGGCCTCCTCCAGTTCACTTTCGCTCAGCGCCGTTATCCTTCCGTTTTTGTACTGTTCATCCACCCATTCTTTTATTCTTATTATACAATCATCTTTCTTGTCCAGCCTTTTATTCCCTGCAAATCCGAAATAGCCATTGACCCAATGAGCTAGTCCAGCAAGCCCCGATGACTGGTTGACAGCGACTCCGACAGGCCTGTTGAGCAGCTTGCCCGTATCGAAGATATTGTATATCTCCTCATCCTTCAGCAGCCCGTCTGCATGTATGCCAGCCTGGGTAACGTTGAAATGCCTGCCGACAAATGGAGTTCTGGGCGGAATCTGGTATCCCAGTTCCCGCTCGTAGTAATCTGCTATTTCAGTGATGACTGTTGTGTCCATACCATCGGTGGTTCCCCTCAACTGGGCATATTCAAATATCATGGCTTCCAGCGGCGTGTTTCCGGTACGCTCGCCAATGCCCAGCAGCGAGCAGTTTACACTTGACGCGCCATACATCCATGCTATTGCCGAATTCGAAACAGCCTTATAGAAGTCGTTGTGACCATGCCATTCCAGCAATTCACTGGGGAATCCCGCATGGTGCCTCAGACCGTATATTATACCCGGTACGCTGCGGGGAAGTGCAGCACCTGAATATGATACGCCATACCCCAGAGTGTCGCAGGCCCTTATTTTAATCGGAACACCGCTCTCCTCGCTGAGTTGCCTGAGTTCAATAGCAAAGGGAACAACAAAACCATAGAAATCAGCCCGTGTAATATCCTCAAAATGGCATCTTGGCTTTATTCCCACTTCTATTGCACTTTTAATTATTCCAAGGTAGTGGTCCAAAGCCTGTTTTCTTGTCATATTCAGTTTCCTGAAAATATGATAGTCGGAGCAGCTGACAAGTATGCCGCTCTCCTTCATACCCATGTCCTTGGCAAGCTGGAAATCATTTTTTGTAGCGCGTATCCAGCTGGTTACCTCCGGAAACTCATAGCCCCTCTCCATACATTTGTAAACTGCTTCCTTATCCCTGTCGCTGTAAAGGAAGAACTCGCTCTGCCTGATAATGCCATTCGGACCACCCAGCTTGTGCAGATAATCAAAAAGGGTCAGTATCTGTTTGACGGTATAAGGCGCCCTGGATTGCTGACCATCCCTGAAGGTGGTATCGGTTATCCATATTTCATCAGCGGGATACATGGGAACCTTTCTATGATTAAAGGCACATTTGGGTACCTCGTCGTAACTGAATATATCCCTGTATAGGTTTGGTTGGGCAACATCCTGAAGCGAATAAAGATATTGGGTCTGTTCAAGAGTATTTGTTTTTTTGTTGAATTCAATCATACCGTTCTTACCTCCTTATCATCGATGCATATGCATAAAAAATGCATTGATATTGTATTATTGTATACAATCATACAATGTGTGTCAACCAAAAAATGCAGGAATGTTATTAGCATCCTGCAAAACTTAAAAATATTCACTATTCCATTTTAAAGATATTGTGGGTTCGATCAGACGGTATATTCTTTTAATATTTCAGTCGCTTCGGTATTGCCAAATTCTGCTTTTGCTTCAGCGAGCAGTTCCCCTATATCATATCCCGGCCAAAAATGTGTTATCAAAAGCTTTTTAGCGCCAGCCATACCTGCGATCCTTCCACATTCGGTAGCAGTCAGATGGGGCACATCATCACCGGTCTTGTCCCTGCATAGCAGTCCCGCATCAAGCATCAGCAGATCTGCTTCAGTCGCAAACCCAATTATCCCATCATTCCAGGAAGTATCCCCTGAAAAAACAAACTTTTTCCCGTAAGACTCCAGTGAAACCGCATAGTCGGGCAATGGGTGCTTCATCATTTTAAAGCTTATACGCATCCGGCCAATCTCCGTCACAAGTGCTTCAGTGACCGGGATTATGTCAAAGGCATCCTTAATGTCAATATTCCTGAATTCAGCTGCAGGCTCAGTTGGGGCATAAACCTTGATATTCCTGTCAATCAGCCCTTTCTTCCTTCCAACCTGTACTGCATACTTGAGGACCATCATGTCGGATATATGGTCACTGTGGAGATGCGTAAGTATTATAGCATCCAGTTCACTGACTTTGATGAATCTCTGCAGGTTGGACAGGACACCGCTGCCACAATCCAGCAGTATGTTATTGCTTCCTTCGCTGACCAGATAGCCTGAGCAGGCACCGCCAGCCGAAGGATAAGGCCCGTTGTTGCCTAATACGGTAAGCTTCATCAAATCACACCCCGTCCGTAATATCCGTTATTAATTATACCCATATATGTGTTTTCTTACATTGAATTTAGAAAGCATTGCCGCAAGAATATAAGCAACAACTGCGCTGATTCCACCCTGCAACAGGTTCGGCACAAGTTCTCCGACAGCTGCCGCTATTCCGAAGGAGCTGTCTATAAGCCCCAGGATATATGCTTCAGCCAGGAAGTATCCGGTTATCATGACTATGGCACCCGCAATTACTGCAATTATTCTTTTTACACTGTAAGTTCTGTTTGCACCCTCCACAAATAAGGCATCAGGCTGGGAACCTGCAATGCTGCCGGTAACCAAGCCTTCTATTCCTTTAACTACAAATGTAATCGGTGCAAATATAAAGGCTCCGAACGCCAGATCCGCAAGGCATGAGCCTATTGAACCTGCCAGAAATCCGCTGGTCCTGCCAAGCACAATGGCCGTTGCCATTATAACTGCATCACCAAGGTTGAAATACCCACCCGGCAGGGGTGTTGGTATGTGTGTAAAATAAGTAGCCAGGAATGTCATGGCAATCATCAGTCCATTTATAACAATCCACTTTGTAGATTTTTTTTTCATATTCAGGCAAGCCTCCCACGTCACTTTTATAGCAGTGTATCGATACGCATTTAATGTGTATCGATTGATTAAAGCTATTTTAGACAGGTAAAGGCTAATTGTCAATACTTATTTTGCTATGAATGTTGCTATGAAATTGCCAAAAATCTTATCAGAAGAAATACCTCTACAAGAAATACCACCTGGTTGATTTCACAGACGGCCCCAAGGATATCTCCTGTCGCTCCTCCTACCCTCCGGCCAAGCAATTTTACGCATACATATGCCGATACAGGTGGAACCACTGCAACGATTAATCCTTCCAGCCCTGCGATTCCTGCAAAGATTCCGAAATACAAAACAAGTCCGATTAACAGTTCCCTTTTTCCGCAACAGTCAATGAAGGATTTCCCCAAGCCCTCTCCGCTTCTTGCATAAGTGGAAGCAGCAGCGGCTGTAAGTGAACCTATCCTGCCAGCTACAGGAAAAAGCAGAAATACTATCAGATAAAAGTTCTCTCCTGAAGCTATACTGCCTGCCTGTGCTTTGATGGAGGCCAGCAACGATACATCCAGCAAAATGACCGAAACCACTGCCAGCAATGCATTTGTTCCTATTCGGCTGTCTCTCATTATTTCAAGCATACGCTCTTTTGATCGTCCGGAGAAGACACCATCAAAGGTATCACCAAGACCATCCAAATGTAACCCTCCGGTTATCAGGACGTATATAATGAAAACCATTACAGCTACTAAGCCTGCAGGAAAAAGCATCCCCAGGAGCCATCCTGATAATGCAAGCAGTGTACCTATTACAAGTCCGACAACGGGCGCCATGGCAAGGGCTTTCCCAAAATCCTCATCCGTGGCTTCGAACCTCCCACCGACAGGTATGGTAGTCATAAACCCCATTAGTAGCATAAACCGCTTAATGAATTTCATATCACAACCCCTTACTTTATCTTTACGGGTATTCCCGACACGCACAAATACACCTCGTCGGCTGCAGCTGCAAGCATCTGATTCGCCCTGCCTGCAAAGTCCCTTACCGCCCTGCCCAAAACTGTCGGTGGGACGACACCCATGCCCAGTTCATTTGTTACAATCACAAAGGGCTGTGTCGACATTTGAGCCAACGCAACAAGCTTTGACACCTCATCCCTTACAGCAGCCTCCACTGCATCCACCTCAGCTGTCGATATGTTCTCCCAATCCATGGACATCTCCAGCATGATATTGGATACCATCAGCGTGAGACAATCGAGTATGACGGCCTGTACACCTGAAAGTTCCTTAGCCAGGCAGACATCGAAGCCTTTATAGCCTTCAAAGGTACTCCAGCCTTGCGGCCTTTGCTCCCTGTGCTTTCTGATTCTGTCCTTCATTTCCTCGTCAAAGGCGATGGAGGTTGCAATATAAAGGACCTTTCCGCCAAATTCCGAAACCTTGTTTTCTGCAAAGGTACTTTTTCCGCTCCGGGCTCCGCCGGTTACCATAATTATCTTCCCCATATTGAATCCCTTCTTCCATGGCTAATGTGTCAGCCGAAAACCATTAACAACCCGTTTAACTGCCGGCCTTTACAAAACCTCATGCAACCTCGCATTATTGACTACAACGGCACTCTTCCGGAGTTCCAGATATTTGTCCAGCGCGGCGCCTCCCGTGAAATCCCTTCCTTCAGGCGCCTCTTCCTCAATAATGACCAGCCGCTTCGCATGTCTTGCTGCATCAAGGTTCCTTAAATTCTGGAAGCCAAAGGGCATATCACAGAGGATTACAATATCAGCTGCCTTAACCATTTCGACATTCATGTTGAAATCCTCGTCCGATATCTCGCTGAACGGCTTTCCGGCGACAGTCCTAACACCGAAGACTTCTGCGCTTGCCAGGTCACTGTCTCCATGGGCAAAAACTCCTGCGGTCATTATGCAGCCGATTTCAAAAAGCATCCTGAAAATCCCCGTTGCCGATCCACCGCCTCCTATTATATGTACACTTTCAGGCAGCCGGCGCATGTCTTCATTTTGAATTCCAATTATGTGTTCCATTCCGTGTAAATGGAAATCCAGGTTACCGGATACCCGATTCCTGTAGACGAGGGCTTTAACACCGTATGTTTCCGACAGATTCTCCGAGGTCATGACCATTTCTGGAATACCATCTGCTACGATGCGACCTTCATTCATTAAAACCAGCCTTGAGCAAAAGCGGGAAGCCGTCTTCAGATCGTGAACAGCTGCGATTACTGTCTTTCCTGCTTTACATAGCTCTCTGCAGTATTCGAAAATCTGCTCTTCAAAAGATATGTCAAGGCTGGCCGTTGGTTCATCAAGAAGGATGATGTCGGTCTCCTGTGCCAGAATCTTTGCGAAGAGCACCCTTTGCCTCTCTCCACCTGAAATCTGGTTCACTGGCCGGTCTTTAAACTTAAGCGTATCTGTGAACCCCATATATTTACGGGCAATTTCGTAATCCTTCGCGCTTTCCTTCTTCATTCGCCCAAGATGCGGATATCTTCCTGAAAGTACGATATCGACCGCCGGAAACGGAAATCCGATTACAGTATTCTGGTGCATGAGTGCCACCTCCCTGGCGATGCTCCTGCTGTCCATATCCTTTATCAGCTTGCCGTTTATTGAAATACTTCCATCCGAGACCTTGTTTAATCCATTTATACATTTCATGAAAGTGGTTTTCCCCGCTCCGTTAGGACCTATAAGTCCTATGAATTCGCCCTTGCCGGCCTCCATTGAAATATCCTTCAGAATTCTCGAACCATTTATCTCGTAGTTGATCTTTTCAATTTTAAGTATTTTCCCGTTCAAAACGACACCCCCTCCTTCTTGTTCTTCATCAGAAGATACAGGAAATACGGGGCTCCAATCAACGAAGTCACTATACCAATGTTGATCTCCCCGGATGCGGGCAGCCTTGAAATAATATCGCAGCACACAAGAAACAGGGCACCGCCAAGAGCGCTTGCCGGCAGCAGTATCCTATGGTCGGGACCAACTATGAGCCGCAGCATGTGGGGAACTATCAACCCTACAAAGCTTATGGGGCCGCTTACCGAGACCGCTACAGCTGTCGTTATGGAGGTCAGGGCTAACAGGATTTTCCTCATCCTCGAAGGATTAAGCCCGACTGACTGCGCTTCCTCCTCCCCCAAAAGCATGATGTTCAGATCTCTGGCAAAGGTGAAAAGCAGAATAATACACACTACAAGTGGTATGGCTATCATCCTTACATGCTCCCACATCCTGCCGTTGAGGCTTCCCATGGTCCAGAAGATAAAATACTTCAGCTGGTAGTCATTTATGTGGGTCAGGATTGCAGAAGTGATAGCCCCCAGAAAGGTACTGACAGCAATACCTGAGAGTATCAGAGTGAGCACGGGGATCCTTCCCCTTCTCACTGAAAGAAGGTAAATGACCGTCACCGCTCCGGCTGCCCCGGCTGATGCGAACAGAGGCAGGAAAAACATGCTTCTTGCAGTCAGGCCGGCTACAATGGCAATAACAGCTCCGAAGCCTGCTCCACTGGAGACGCCCAATATGCCAGGATCGGCCATGGGATTCCTGAACATCCCCTGCATTACGGCACCGGAAATTGAAAGTGCCGCTCCTACAAGTGCTGCAGTAAGTACCCGGGGAAAGCGGACAAGGTATATAATGGATTCCTGCCCTGCTTCTATTTTGGCATCCGGCAGCAAACCCCAGTTCTTGAGGATTATCCTGAACACCTGTCCGACCGGGATATCAACCGTTCCGACAATTATCGCGGCAACTAGAGCCAGCGCCAATAATACAACTAATATCGGAATTGTTATTTTTTTGTTCGAAACGGCCATTTTCCAACTCCTATCACAAATAAGTCCGACACCTGTTTATATAAGTTTATTCTTTTAATCCAAGTTTACTTGAACAGTTCGGGATATGCGGCTTTTGCAACATCCTCAACGCCAAGTACAACATATTGTGAAATAGCGCTTATATGCTGGTTTGGTACTGTTATCAGCCTGTCTCCGGCTATTGCCTTCATGCCGGCAAGGCTGGCATCAGCTTTGAGGCCGGCCTTCATACCTTCCAGGGAATTATTTTTGTCATAATACCACGAAGGCAGAATCAAAATGTCTGGATTCATCTCAAGCAGCTTTTCCTTTGAAATCTCAGGCCAGCCTTCCATTCCTGCCTTGGAAACCACATTTGTGAGACCTGCCAGAGTTACGACAGAGTCGAAGTTAGTTCCAAGTCCTGCGCTCATGAACATTTCCGAATATTCCATGATGGTCAACCTCTTGCTTTCATCCAACTGCTTCAGCTTGTCCGAAACTGCCTTAAGCTTGCCGTTCATCCATTCCACCATCCTGACGCCTTCTTTGTCTTCACCCACAACATGGGCTATTTCAACTACTGTATTTAGCTGTTCCTGAACGCTGGATGGGGTCTTGAAGACATATACGGTTATCCCGGAATCCCTCAGCTGCTTAACAAATGCCGAATCAGCCCAGGTATCTATCAGAACCAGGTCAGGCTTAACTGTGATAATTTTTTCAGCCTCAGATTTAAACCTGTTCGGTATGGAGTCCAAATCTCCGGCTATGTTTGATATACCCGTATCATCGGCATATGGAGTCAGTGATAATATCCTGCTTTTATCGACCAGACCGGGAATTTCGCTATTCCCTACAAGCATCTCATCAGTGCCCAGAGTCAATGAAACAATTGCTGCAGGCGCCTTCTCAATGGTCATTTCCGTACCGAGTGCGTCAGTGACCGTAAGCGGGAAGATCTGAGCCGTTTCCTGTGATGTCGCTGACGTTGATGTTTCTGCGGGTGTTGTATCTGCCGGTGTTGTATCTGCCGGTACTGTTGTTTCCGAAGCCACCTGGGTATCCTGAGCTGCGGTATTTTGACTGCTGTCACTTCCACAGGCAGTGAAAATCGATGTAAATAATGTTGCTATTATAATAATCAATATAATTTTTGAGTTAAATTTTGGCATTGGTTATTCCCTCTCTTTATTTGTTGTTATCATTTTCCTTTAGTCCTCTATACCGGTACGTGCACTGATACCTTTCTGCATGGGATGCTTCACAGCATTTATCTCCGATACATAGTCGGCCAGATCAATTAATGCTTCCGGGGCATTTCTTCCTGTCATCACAAGCTCGGTCTTTTCCGGTTTACCCTTCACGAGCCTGACTGCCTCCTGCAGATCGACCATTCCAGAAGAAATAGCTCCAATAAATTCATCAAGGATCACCATATCCCAGGAACCTGATTTAAAAGCTTCTTCGGCATATCCCAGCAGCTTTCTCTGTTCATTCCGGGTGATTTCCTTTTCTTCATCAGACATCTTCCATGTGAACTTATCAGAGCTTGTCCCCCTGATCAGAACAAAATCCGGCTCCAGCTTCTTCAGAGAAAACATCTCACCGGTATCAGTACTTTTAATGAACTGTACCATGAGTACCTTAAAGCCCCTCCCGCAAGCCCTTACCCCCAGTCCGACAGCTGCCGTGGTCTTTCCCTTTCCCGGTCCGGTATATATATGAACAAGGCCTTTCATAATTTTCTCCCCTTTCAGAGTTATATGACACCATAAATAAAAGCCTCTCAACACATACAAATTGTTAAGAGGCTCCTGTATAAAGTATCAAATGTTTTATAGACATCCAATGCACCCCCTATCGCTCGTAGAGTTATGGCGTTCACATCAGGCAGGTCTTCTGGCTCATGATTCATCATTTCACCGCTCCTTCCCGGTTTCCCAGTGGTTTTGCGGATCAACTCATCAATTACAGCGGCGGGACCGCGTGGGATTTCAACCCACTTCCCTTTTATTCAACCATTTTTGTTGGTTGAAACCTAAATGTTTACATTATTAAATTAAACTTTCGCTTTCAGTTTACTCTATTACATCCTCAATATCAATACTTATTAAATATAGAGTGAAAATGTACAAATTAGAAAATGCTTTTTACCATTTAAGGGTATCATTCCCCTTCAATACGTATCACATTGGCAATCCCCTTAACCGAAGGAGCTTTTTTCAGCTTTTCAACAGCTTCAGCCAGACTACCTTCCGAAGCTTCAGCAGATGCAAATGCAATTTCGCCCTGTCCGGACGGACTCCCCAGCAAGACAAACTCAACTCCGCCAAAGTTTTCGATTACAGCTTTCTGCGTGCTATCTGCATCGTCTGTTAAAACCCTTACAAAATAGCGTGTTCTGCTCTCAGCAAAATCAAGCAGGTTGTTTGCATCCTTCTTCTCCCAAAGAATCTTTCCTGAATTTTCAGGATGCTTCACTATATCTATGACATCGGCCACAACTGCGCTGGCCGTAGGCAGCTTACCTGCGCCCCTGCCATAGAACATTGCGTCGCCTATTGCGTCCCCTTTTATGACAATCGCATTGAATACATCTTCGACATTGGCCAGTGTATTATGCTTGCCAACCATTGCCGGACTGACCCTGGCAGATATTTTGTTGCCGACCTTTCTGCTTGTTGCTACAAGCCTTATCACCGAGCCCATTCTCTCCGCATATTTTATGTCCATGGCTGTTATGCGGGTTATCCCTTCTGTATGTATACCCTTGTAATCCACATATTCGTTAAAGGCGATCGATGACAGTATTGCAATCTTTCTGCAGGTATCATGTCCTTCTATATCCGCGCTGGGATTCGCTTCGGCATAGCCGTTTTCCTGGGCTCCTTTCAGGGCTTCGGAGAAGTCCATCCCCTCGTTCTTCATTTTGGTCAGTATATAGTTGGTGGTTCCGTTTAGTATACCTTTTATTCCGATTATTTCATTGGCAGCGAGACATTGGTACATTGGCCGTATGATTGGTATACCTCCACCCACACTCGCTTCAAAGTAATAATTAACATTGTTGTCAGCTGCCATTTTTAGCAGTTCCGGGCCATGGGCTGCTATTATTTCCTTGTTGGAGGTGACAACATGCTTTCCGGAAGTGAAGGCCCTTTTAGTGAACTCAAGGGAAATTCCAGTACCTCCTATGGTTTCAACTACTATACTGATGGAAGGATCGCCGAACACATCCTCCTGATTTTTTGTAAAAAGGGCACTATCGGGACCTTCAGGGAAATCCCTGATGTCAAGTATCTTTGCTACTCTTATTTCTTCCCCTGCCCTCATTCCGATGCTATTGGCATTTTTTCTTACAACTTCGGCAACACCCGATCCGACTACTCCATAGCCTAAAACCGCTATATTAATCATTTCAACCTCCGCTATATCAATTGTTCTGATTTTTTATCATTCAAACCTGGCATGTCAATCCATATAGATCTTTAGAATCCGGATCAATCCCTCGCCAGTATCTCCTGTTTTCTGACTCCTTCTACGGTACCTATATCGGCCATCATCTCACCAATTTCAATGGACATTCCAGTTGTCTCTATGGATATGGTCACATCGGCCAGACCATTTATCGGGATATTCTGGTTAATGGTGATAATGTTTGCCTTTGCATATGCTATCTTGTTAATAATGCTCGACAGTATGCCGGAAAAGTCCTCCACAACAAAAAACAGCGTTATGACCTTGCCTCTTGAGGTCTCATAAAACGGCATCACATAATCCTTGTATTTATAGAAGGCGCTCCTGCTTATGCCCACCAGCTTTACAGCTTCGTTAACCGTTTTTATCCTGCCCTTGCTAAGTATCTTCTTGGCTTCCAGCACCTTTGAGAATACCTCCGGTAAAACTGTTGCATCCACCAGAAGATATGTGGAATTCTTGTCCATATAGTCCCCCATGTCATGTGAAAAATTCTGCGCCTTTACCAGCGCTTTCAGTCATTTAGCGCCACGCATCATGTCCTCGTGTTGCGCACACATGTTTTTGTACTGTGTAATATATCATATCGACAGTTTAATTGCAATACTTTTCACAATGTTGCCACACAATAAATACCATCAAATGCAAGGTGTTTGATCGTTGTCATACACACAGCAAAAGACCGCCCCGCAATGCGCAGGACGGCCAGTTGTTCAATTCTTTTTAAACCAAACGAGTGTGTATCACATCTCTATCATCTTGACCTGTACACCATCAATCGATCCAAGTTCATGTTCCAGCTTCTCTACAGCCTTTTGACTTTCCCTGATATTGAGGGTTATCAATCCATGCTGTTCCTCTCCCGGGTCATGAATTCCAACTCTCGAAAGGATCATATCACCGTTCCTGGTGAGAATATCCTGAACCTGTGGTGCAGCTTCGGTCCTTTTGTCCACGAGTATTCCCATAATACAAAGACTCTTTTTCATAAATACACTCCTAAAAAAATTGTTGAGGTATATAAGCAAATCATGGCTATATACCAGCAACAATATTATTGACAGCTTTCCTGCTTTATATGAGTTTTCTGTTCATATATGATAAAATACCAATCTCCCGTTTATTGCTGCCACACCAACTCGGAGAGCAAATAGAGCGCGTGTTAGCCAGTCGGAATATAGAGGAAATAGCAAAAAGAATCAAAACAAAAAGATAAGAATGATTGCAGCAACACACAGGCCCAAATCCAGAAGGACTTTAACAGAAACATGCCGTGGGCTCATCCAGGAATACCATTTGGCACTGAACTGGAAAATGTAGATGACACCTGCCGGTATGACAAGTACTAAATAATATGGTGATCTGGACAGGGCAAGATAAAGGCCGGCTGTAATGAACAACCTGGTCATGATGCCTATTTGCTTTTCCCCCTCCTTGAAAAAGGAATTGTCCGTCCGTGGAAAAAGTTTTCCCAGAAGCATCTGGTTGAATACTGCTGCAAAGGATGTTACAAATACGATCACAAGGAATATGTCAACTGCTTCAGGTCCCATAAAAAGTAACTGAGAATCAAGCTTTCCTGCAAATGAAATGAGTCCGATGATAACCACATGTATCATTTGGTCAAGTATGAAGCATTGCATTTCATCAAGATTCAGTTTTTTCGCAATAAGAGGCTTGCTTGAATCGAGAATGAAGTGAAGCACACCACTAATGATAACAAGAGCACAGAGAAATACGCCAAACGGTATTGAAAATGCCAGCATGCAGAAGGTCACAATTATGGAGTGCATCATATTCCACTGCCAGTACTTCGACTTATTGGCAGCGATTTTATCGGTTTGGAGAACAAAGTCACCGATCAGATGTCCCAAAAGCAAATAAGAAAACACCATAATATACCCCAATTGCATTATTTTACACTATGAAACCATTATATCAAATTACAGAAAAACAGAAAAGGGACATATCTCAAATCCGCGAAGCCATACTTCCCGCTAGAGATGTGTCCCTGTCAATTCTAATTCAGCCCTGTAGCAGTTTACGAAAAGGCGTATCTCGAAAAGTGTTTTACCTTCAATACCTGACTTTTAATCTTGAAGAAAAGGTTCTTCTCAATGGTTTCGTCATACAGCAAGCCACTGTATTTGTTGGCTTTAATGATTACGTCCTGGTTGAACTCCGGCGTATCAGGTGAGAATTCAATACCTGCCACTCCATCAACTGAATTGATTTTGACATCAAATGTCGCAGGAAGCGATTCGGAATCAAGGAAGTCTTTGGGGAACACTATCTTTACGAATCCAACATTAAAGGTTCCTCCATCTTCAGTTACTGTAATGGTGCTCTCGAACACTATGGCATTCTTGCTGTCTGTGTCCATGCTTTTGTAAGTACTTACCATATTATTGCGGTGATCATCCATAATGTCGCTGGCTGCCGAAACAGGAAGGACATTGAAGATCAGTACGAATAATACAAGTATGATTGATAATTTCTTAAACATAGCGGCACCTCCACAATTCAATCTGCCTACTTGGCTGATGATTCCATTTTAGCATGGTTCCTGATGATTAGAATGATGTGATGTGCCTATTTCTTATCTTTTCGCATAGGACCAGAGTACTATTTTTATCCGGGACCCCTGATTTTACTGTAATATCTCCGTATTTATCAATTCTGTCCATCTGCTCTTGTCTGTTTTGGAGATGTATATTGCAGCCTGCTCAATGCTACGTCCTGTTTCCTTCCACATACCAGCGGCCTTTGATGCCTTATATAGTCCGAACCAGCTCTTTGCAGCTTCAAAGTCGGATTCAAGGGCATTAGATATCGAAATGGCTTCTTCAAACAGTCTTATTGCTTCCAGTTGCCTGTTCATCAGGATCAAAAGTCTTCCTTTCTGGCGCAGGGCTTTTAACCTTTTCTTGTCATTGCGGCATTCTGCAGATATCTCCAGAGCCTTGTCAAAGCGCTTCATAGAATTATCAAAATCTCCTCCATATTGTGCAACCAGTCCCATATATGTGTTATAGTCTGCAAGATAGGTAGCCTCTTCTGTTTCTTCGAATATCCTTCCTGCATAATCCAAAACAACAGATGCCATATCCAGAAGTTCTGCGATCTTTGTCCCTCCTTCAAAGTTTCCTGCCGATGGCACGTCCTTTTCCTCAAGCCAGGAGTTTATCCGTTCCAATACTGATGGATCAACGTTCTCACAGGTATCATCCGGCTGTCCGCCATAGATATCAGGCTGTACATATTTCAAAAGTATTTTTATCATTCCTATGAGGTTTACCCCAACTTCCACAGGAGTCTTTATATTCTCTGCCATTTCAAGGGATTCACTATAATTTCCGAATGCCTTCCCAAATTCGCCCATCTCATAAGCCACATCGCCAAGGTTAGTCAAACTGACGCACTTATAAAGCTTCGAACCAACTTCCACAGATATCTCAAGTGCATCAGTAAAAAACTTATCTGCAGCGTTAAACAGCCCTTTGTCAAGGTAAAGGACCCCCAGGTTTATACTGGCAGCTATTATTCCCCTCTGATAAGAAAGCTTCCGGGACATGTCCAGAGACTTATTGAGGAATTCCAGAGCCTTGCTGACAATTCCTGTCGAATGATAAAGGATGCCCAGATCTCCGGAAACCTTGGCCATTATATCCAGGTGATTATTTTTCTCGGCGTATTTATATGATTTATTCATGAACAGAAGTGCGTTATCTATGTCACCCTTGCTGAAATGGATCATCCCCGCATGCTTCATTATCTCAGACAGGTTGTGGAAGTCACCGGCCTTTATCAGGATTTTTTCCGCCTTCATAATAATCCCCAGCGCGGTGCTATCACCCTTAATCCTCAGAATAGCGCATTTAAGCTGAATCCACCTGCCATACTGCGGGCTGCCTTCCTTAATCCTCAAACCTATGGATTCCAGGATTGTGATTGCATCGTCCAATCTCCCCATATCCTTATATATTTCTACGATGAGCAGTCGTACCCGGATGGTTTCATCGCCCATTCCAGAGTTATCAAGAGCCTTTTCAAGCGCTCCGAGTGCTGCATCGTAATTGGCATTTATAAAATTGATTTGCCCTATCCCATAATATGCACCGACTATCCTGTCCAAATAATCCGCATCCGTATCATCCCTGCATACTTGAAGGTATTTGTTGAAATAATCCAGGGCAAGGCCAAGGTTGTAGCTTTCCCTCTGACTTACGGCCGATTTGTAATAATAAATCGCAGACTTCCTGTTCATACCAGCCTTGAGGAAATGCTCACAAAGTGACTCATAATGGTTCTCTATGTCATTGGAAAATACGCTTTCCAGATATTCGCCGATCTTTCTGTGCAGCATTGCTTTTTCCTTGTTAAGCAGACTGTCATATATGACTTCCCGTTCTACTTCATGAGTGAACTGGAATATCCTTTCTACTGCCTTGGAGGAGGTATGGGTGGATTTTAGCTCAATCAGCTTCATTTTCACAGGCATACCGGCAATGTCTTCAATGCTTATGGCTTTATCCATAAGATGAATCAGCTGAGTTGAGGTGAATTCCCTTCCTATTACGGATGCGGCCTGAAGAAGCTTGAGTGATTTATCGTCAAGTGTGGATATATTGGAGATTATCAGATTGTGTATATTTTCCGGCATATGTAATGCCTCATTTTCCAACAGCCGGGCAATACCATTATCAATATCAATAATGCCTTTACGGTCCATACTTGTTGTCAATTCTCTTATATAGAGCGGATTGCCTTTGGCAAAACCTGCAATCCTGTCGAATAGTGGTCCGGTAAGGGAATCACAGTTCAGCAGTGAACAGGACAGTTTCCTGACACCCTCCTCGGATAGCCTCTTAAGATGGATATCCTGCCGCAGCCCGGATTTTGGGCCTTGCAGCGACGAAAGTCCATATCTGGAAGCGAGGATGAATACAGCACGGACTTCTGTTATAAGTGGTATAAACTCTTCAAGCAGCTGTAATGAAGCGCTGTCCGCAAGTTGTACATCATCCGCCACCAGCACCAGCTTCTGTTTCCCACACAAATTGGTGAAGAATAATGCAAGCTGTTTCAAAATCTCCCTTCTTACATTATCATGCCCCATGGATTCAAAAATCGCCTGGAATTCAGCATCCCTCTCCAGACCCATCAAAAGCCCGATGAAGTTATAATTTCTTCTTATTTCATCATCACTGTATTTGTCCAGGATATAGTCCAGAAATGAAATCAACCTGTGCTGCCTCATATTTTTACTGTCAAGGGGGTTTATGTTCATTATCCCGGAAAGCATTCCCGAAATGAGACTGTATGGCCTGTTCATGGAAAATGTGTTGCATTCGGTCCATACTTTTTTCACATCACTGCCCAACTGGGAGGTGAATTCCTTCAACAGCCTTGTCTTGCCCATACCCGCTTCACCAGTTACAACAACATATTTGAACCCTGTGTTGGAAGCTTTGTTGTATACGGAATTCAGCAGACTCATTTCTCTTTGTCTCTCAATGAAAGACATATCATTCTCGTAGAAATACTCGTTTCTTATTCCTTCAGGGCTGTAGCACTTTACCGGTTTTCCCTTGTTTTTTACCGATACTTCCTTTGCCTGCGAGTAATCAAACATCTCTTTTGTTTCAACATATACCGATTCCGAGACCAGGATGGTCCCTTCATTTGCGCTGTATTGAAGTCTTTGTGCCGTATTCACGATATCACCCATAACGGTGTAGTCCCTGTCGAAATAGTTACCCACACCACCTGTGACAACAAGTCCGTAGTTTATTCCTATTGAAAGGCCAAGAGATAAACCTCTTGAAGAAAGGTTGCTTTTGGAAAAATCATTAATCAGCTCCATCATTTTTACCGCGCACATGACCGAACGCTTCGCGTCGTCGGCATGGGCGTATCTGGCGCCGAACAATATCATGATACAGTCTCCGATGTATTTATCAATTGTGCCCTCCAGCTCGTACACCGGACTTGTTATATAATTGAAGCATTCATTAATTATTTCACGGATTTCTTCTGGATCAAGTTTTTCAGAAAGTTCGGTAAATCCCGCTACATCGGCGAAAATCACCGCTACCCTTTTCCTGCCTTCTGCAAGGGTTGAATAGTTCTCGATGGAGCTCATGTTATCCGCATCTGAAAGCCTGTTGCCACAATTGAAGCAGAACCTGGCTGCCTGTGGATTGGGAAAGGCACAGGACAAGCAATTGATACTGAACTTGACTCCACAGAAACGACATTCATTATCATTGGCATTATTCAATTTCAATCCGCAGTTGAAGCAAATCAATTTTGGAACCCATCCTTGCCTGTAATTTTTTTTTAGCGTATACTTGTCTTATTATATACCTTTTATATTATAAATGCGTACTTACTGTATCTATTATACCGTATCGGCTTTTTGCAGTAAACTTTTAACGCACCAACTTCAGTAAGCAACACAAGGCTATTCAACCAGCGTGTTCAGAGCGGGGAGGAACGCAGTAATGAACGATTCCATGCTTAATGAATTCTATGATATAGGAAAATCACTCTCTTCGGAAAAGGATACCCTGAAGCTTCTGGAAATGATCCTTGACAGCAGTCTCAGGCTTACATCCGCTGACGCAGGAACCATATACCTTGTTGTGGAAAAGAAAACAGGTCAGTGGTCATATGTCAAAAACGGCTCTACCCGTGGAAAATTACTAAAATTTGAAATCGCAAGAAACACAAGCATAAATGTCGGGTTGAAGGATTTTGTATCTCCCATATCAAGCAGAAGTATTTTTGGGTTTTCCGTAATTTCCGGACAATCGATTCAGATCGAAGATGCCTATAATATAGATTCAGGGGTTGAATATGGTCATAACCGCAGCTTCGACGAAATGACCGGTTACATCACCCGATCCATGCTTACAATCCCTATGAAGAACCACGATGATAATATAACCGGGGTCATACAGCTTATCAACAAGAAGAATAAAATCAATGAAATTATCGATTATAAAAACAAAGACAGTCTGAAAAATATAATTCCCTTTAATGATACCGACGAACGGATAATGAATTCCCTTGCAGGTCAGGCAGCAGTAGCGCTTGAAAACAATCACCTTTACAGGGACATGCAGAAGCTCCTCCATGTATATAAGCAGCAAAACTCCCAGCTCCTTTTCCTGAGCAGGAAAATAATGAAAGCCCACGAGGAGGAACGAAAGAGGATAGCCCGTGAAATACATGACGGGCCTGCACAATCCGCAGTTAATGTTTCATTCAAGGTAGAGATCTGCAAAAGGCTGATGGAGAAAGGTGAAGAGGCAGAAGAAGCCCTGGCGGTGGAATATCAGAACCTGGTCAAATCGGCGAACACAGTGGTAAAGGAAATCAGAACGATAATATATGACCTTAAACCCACATGCCTGGAAAACGGTATCATAAGAGCTGTAAAAAGCCATGTGGAGGACTTTTCCTCCGAGACGGGTATTGCAGTAGACTATGAGTACAGTGGAAATGATTCAAAGATTGAATATTATATGACTTCAACAATATACAGAATCGTTCAGGAATCCCTGTCAAATGTCAGGAAGCATTCAGGTGCAGACCGGGTTAAGCTGGAGGTTTCGGTAGGCAATGAGACAGTCACACTTAATATCCATGACAACGGCAGTGGTTTTGATCCGGAAGAACTGAAGACGAGGAAAATTGACAGAAAGACCGGGGGCTTTGGCCTGGAAGGCATCAGGGAGCGAGTTGAGCTTATCAGCGGAAGCTTGACGGTTGATTCAGCTCCCGGCAGGGGAACCTGTCTCCAAATGACCATTCCCATATCATAGCACATTATTCCACGCTTATATCAGCTTCTGTGGTGATATTGTTTTTAACGAATGAACTCTGCCATTTTTCAGTATAATCTCCTGTAGCCCATTCTGCCATTATTACAGTGCTTCCCTCCGGAAGGCTGAATTTCTGCAGCGGTTCTTCAGAAAGCCTGGAGCCATTTATTGCATAGACAGCCGCCATGTTGCCGGTGAGGAGGATGGCCATGTCCCTGTTGGGAGAGGTATATGCATCAACAGCTTGTGGAAGCTCTTCCTTTATTACATTCCACGGTATCTGGAGTACATCATAAGCAACCATATCCGAAGGTGGTATCAGATTTATGTTATAGTCCAGGTAAGGTAATGGTGTATTATCACTGAAGTTTATCCTGCCCTTAAAAAACCAGTGCCCCGTCTTTCTGAACAATGCGAAATTGGTTTCCTGCCTCCCTGCTCCGGCAATATTGGAGCTACTCACCCCATTTGAATTCAAGATGCCTGTTATACCCCCGTCCATTGCAAGTATTCCGTTATCTCCTGCAAGATCGGATAATTTTAGCCCTGAGGAATTGGATGTATTATATATGGGAAGTGTGCTAAGTGTCTTCTTTATGTACAAGCTTTTGTTGCTTTCCTTTGTTGTTGTTTCACCAGTCTCAATGCAGACATAATCATTACCGACATATAATATCCTTTTTCGTATACTGGTCTCAACTGCGGCCAATTTTTCCTGAGGTCTCTCCGTATCATCAGCAATATCAGGGGTAATTTTTGCTTTTTTCAACTCAACCTTGCTTGTGGCATGGATGGCTGTCAATTCATCCTCCAGCCCCTTTTCTCCCATTATCTTCTCAATCTCGAGTTTCCAGAAGCCGTCTTTTCTTGGCACATATATTCCAGGTGCAGTAAGTACATTCTCAGGGGTACCGTTTATCATGGATATCCAGTATGTATTGTATATGCTTTCTTCATAAGTATTATCCTCATTGCCATCTGCTGCCTTATTGCCATCTGCTTCCTCATTCCCGGGTGTTGTACCATTTGCCTGTACAATACCGGCCGGCGTCCTTATGCTCATAAGCAGCCCGGATTTGGGTGCGGCCTCTTCCATTGTGCCTGTAGCTTCAGCATCCCCTGTATTTGTTATAATCGTTCCTTCATCAACATATTCAACATCATCGGAAATCCTGGCAAGATAGTAGAACTCGTCTTCGATACTTACCAGCAGGTTGTCTTCATCCAATACTACAAATTCATAAAGGAAATTATCACCCTCAGATGCTGAAATTACAATAATCTCATGGCCTGTAAGATTTGTTTCCTTTGAAGCATCTGCAAATTTATGCAAAAAGTAATCCTCAGCCTTGACCTTCTTCATCTTATAGCTGACGTCTTCCCATTTGTGGTTACCGTATGAGATGGTGTACCCGGATATGGAGAACTTTCTACCTTCCAGCTGTCCTTCTCCTTCAACTGTCGAAGAATCACCTTCTACCTTTTCGGTGATATTCCATGTTCCTTTCATATAGATGGACGTATTCGAAGGACTCTTTATCCGGTCAGAGTTACCTGGGAGATAATCGGTACAGCCTGTAAGAGTAGATATACTTATGAATATGCAAAAAACCAGGAACAAATCAATTATACGTTTCATTCGGCCTCCATATGGCATGGGAGGGTTATGACAACTTCAGTGCCAATGTTAATAACACTGTTGATGTCAAGGGTTCCACCCATCAGTTTAATTATCTCATCGCAAATGGAAAGGCCTATGCCACTCCCAGCCTTGCTGTGCTTCCCCTTTATGAATTTCTCCTTTATGTTTGGAAGCTGCGATGGTTCTATTCCGCAGCCTGTATCACTTATTTTAAAAATGGCCGTTCCTTCCCCGGCAACTGCGGTGAACAGCACCATACCTCCAATTCGGTTAAATTTGAAGGCGTTGTCCAGGACATTGATAAAAACCTGTTTCAGTCTGTTGGCATCGGTCTCCAGATCGGGTATTCCTTTCTGAACCTGGACCTGGAAGTCAAGCCCTTCCCTTTCTGCCCTTGGCGCCAGCTGCCTTCCGATATGGCGCATTATTTCCTCGATATTAACTCTGGACTTTTCCATGTCCACCCTCTCGGAAACAAACCTCGAAAAGTCAAGCAATTCATCGACCATTGCCGTGAGCCTGTCGCTTTCCTTCTCAATTATACCCAGACCTTCAATCAGAAGCTCCTTGTCACCATTGTCCTCTTCCGACAGGGTTGCCGCCCAGCCTTTTATAGATGTAAGCGGGGTTCTCAGCTCATGGGATACCGACGATATGAAATTATTTTTAAGGCCCTCGCGTTTAACTATCTCAGCGGCCATATAATTCAGTGTGTCTGAAAGCTTTCCGATCTCATCGTTATATATTTTCCTGCTGTGTATCCTGAAATCGCCTTTTGCCATCTTCTCTGCAACCCGAGTTACTTCCCTGAGCGGTCCGATTACAGTGTTTGCAAGAATCATGCTGACAAGTACGGAGATTATGGCAGCTATAAAACCGATGAGTATAAACAAGCCTGTAATATCATTTATGTCTTTTTTTACCTGTTCAAGCGAAGTAATGAACCTCAGGACACCGACTACGCTGTCCTGTGATGTCAGAAGGCTTGAAACAGCCATGACTCCATTATCATCATAGGATACCTTGCCGTTCCATGATCCCCTGCCGTCTTTGAGAGCCTTTTCAACGTCAGGCATCTTCTGGCCTTCCACAGGTATGACACCTATGGAATCCATCAATACTTTTCCGTTGGTATCAATTATTTGAACCTGGACATCCGATTGGTTCCAGAAGGAATCAACGTTGTTCAGAACATTATCATAAAGTGTATTGTCGGAAAAATACCTGGAATAGATGCTGGCAGATACTTTCAACTGGCTGGTCAGAGTATCCTCAAGATTTGCATAGAAATTCTGTTTGAGCATGTTCAGTATCAAAATTTCCAGAATCAGGACGGTTAATACGATTATAAATATGAAGCTTAAGGCAATCCTTCTCCTTATGCTCGTCATGAAAGGTCTCCATCCTGCCATCTGTATCCGTAACCCCATACAGTTTCAATGAAATATGGGTCGGAGGGATTGTCCTCGATTTTTTCCCGAAGCCTTCTAACATATACATCCAGTGTCTTAAGGTCACCGAAGTAATTCCGTCCCCAGACAGAATTCAACAGCTCGTTACGGCTCATAGCCTTACCCGGGTTACTGATTAACTCTTTCAGAACAGCAAACTCCGTTGGAGTCAGTTCAATTTCAACATCATTTTTGAGGAATTTCTGCGACTGGAGATTGAGGACAAGATTCTTAAACCTGAAGATCTCCGCTGGATTGGACCTTTTATTCTCCATCCTTCTGAAGATGGTATTTATCCTTGCAACAAGCTCCTTAGGGTTGAAGGGCTTCACCATGTAATCATCCGCCCCCAGCTCCAGGCCGGCTATCTTGTCGATATCCTGGGACTTTGCCGTCAGCATAATGACCACCAGCTCGGGCATCTCACGCCTGACCCTTCTGCATACCTCGAACCCATCAATGCCCGGCAGCATTAAATCAAGAACCATGGCCGCCGGTTTATGGCGTTCAACAAGTTCCAGTGCCTTTTCACCTGATTCGGCTGAAAAAACAGTAAATCCGCTTCTCTCAAGATTTATTGTTATGAACTTTCGGATTGATGCTTCATCTTCAACAACAAGAATTTTTTCCCCGCTCATGTCAATTCTCCGGCACCGCTGTAATAGTTTCAATTTGTTACTTTAATTCTACTATAATTTAGCCCTTTTGCAAACCTCACCTGTAGTCCTCACAATAAGCACGGGAAGCATGTTATCAGCGTCGTACTTCCTTATCGATGAAAACACCTTCACGAACACTTCCTGAGTGAGCCCGGATACGTCAGAATCCCGTCCACAGCTGTTCAATATTATGTTATAGACCTTTTTGTGCCAGGCACCTGTAATCTTCTCATAAGCTTCAACATCGCCCTTCCTGGCGTATGATAGGAGCTTCCTGTCAATATCAGACATACGTAAAGCCCTTCCTGTTAACAATGTTAATGCCTTTTTTCAATGATTGTTTTAATGAATGATTCAATGATAAGTTTCAATACTATAATATTACTGTTTTGTAGCTGAAAAAGAATTAAAGAATAGTTAAAAATTTCAAGTGCCATCAATAAAAAACAGGGTGAGGCTGTGACCTTACCCTGTTTTTATGAGAAGAATTTGAGTATATTAAAGATTTTTCATATGTAATTTGAGTCATTAGTGTTTTGAGAATTTAACACTTGTTGTATTTCGACCAAATTATATCACATACAATATATTGTGTCAATTGTAGATTAATTTCAACATGTGGTACTGGAAATACTGGAAATAACATTCTATTTTCTACTTTTCTTATATCAGATTCGATTTCAGCAGCAGCCACCTTAAATAGCACCAAATAATTACTCCTATACCCGGTAATAATAAAATAAGAATTTCTAGCTTAAAAAGGGGAATATGCTTAAATATATAAAAAAACAAAATGGAACTAATAAAAATGATCCAAATTCATTACCGAATAAAAATACATCGCAGGAGCGGCAGAAAAGTTACACTGAAGAAGATTTGAAGAAAATGCCGTTCTCCGCATCATTAACTCAGAATATGGATCAATTGAATAAAATTATTGGGAGAAATGCCGATCTTGTTACCAGATACATCACTCTGGGCAGAAGTGGGAGTATTCCAGCAGTGATCTTCTATTTTGACAATCTCATTGACTCACATCATATTGATCAGGACATTTTCCGTCCACTGGTAATGGATGTATATGCCTCCGGATTTTCTACAGGTAATGAAATCATTGGACAGCTAAGAGCCGGTAATCTTATATCCAGGGGAGAGGTGAAGACCGGTAACAATTTCAACGAACTGCTGGCTGGAGTGCTCAGGGGAGAATCCGGCTTACTCATAGACGGGCTTTTGGAGGGATATATCATCAGCTCCAAGGGATATGAATACAGGAGTGTAGCTGAATCCGATGTTGAACCGGTAGTAAGAGGACCAAGAGAGGCATTTATTGAAGTTTTAAGCGTTAATATCGGATTGGTAAGAAGAAGAATTCATAGCCCCAACCTGGTCTTCGAACAGATGGAACTGGGAACTGTAGGCGACACACAAGTATGTATAGCTTATATCAAAGGTATTTGTCCTGACGGGTTGTCAAATGAAGTACGTGCAAGAATTAAGAAAATCAGCATAGACGGGGTGCTTGGAAGTAGTTATATAGAGGAGTTTATTCAGGATAACCCATATTCAATTTTTCCGCAAATACGCAATACAGAAAGGCCGGATTCGGTTGCCTCTTCCCTGTTGGAGGGAAGAGTGGCGATTATTGTTGACAATACGCCGGTAACCTTGATAGTTCCAGGTGAGTTTTTTTCACTGATGCAGTCTGCTGAGGACTATTATAACAGATATTCATTTTCTACTTTGACCAGGATTTTGCGATATTTTGCATTTACAATCGCACTACTTCTGCCAGCCGGTTATATTGCAATCACGAACTATCATCAGGAGATGATTCCCTCCAGCCTTCTCGTCAGTATTATAACAGCCCGTTCTGCAGTACCGTTTCCTGCTTTCATCGAAGCTATAGCAATGGAAATCACCTTTGAACTTCTCCGTGAAGCAGGTGTTCGCATGCCGAGGCCTATAGGCCAGGCAGTCAGTATTGTCGGCGCCCTCGTTGTAGGTCAGTCGGCAGTCCAGGCAAACATCGTATCCCCATTAATGGTCATTGTAGTTGCCCTGACCGGTATTGCCACCTTTTGCCTTCCTCAATTCAGCATTACTCTTCCCGTCAGGATATTGAGGTTTTTTTTAATGATTCTTGCTTCCATACTCGGGTTGTTCGGTGTGATGATAGGAGTTTTATTTATAATGCTTCACCTCTTTTCTCTGGAGAGCTTCGGAAAACCATATATGGCTCCATTATCGCCATTTAGAGCGGGGGATTTTAAAGATACTGCATTTCGGTTCCCATGGTGGTCTATGGTCAGGCGTCCGGAAAACAGCTCCCTTAACATGAAACGGATGCAGTCAAACCAAGCTGCTCATTTTAAAAAGAAGGGAAGGTGAGCAATTGTGAGAAAAGCAATTATTCCTGCAATTACTTTATCGTTATTACTCTCAGGTTGCTGGGACTTAACTGAAGCCGAAAAACAAGGTATGGTAACCCTGATTGGTATTGATGCTGCAGATAACCAGCAGGTCAGAGTATTAGTTCAGGAAATGTCCACCCCAAAAAAGGATTCAGGCAGTCAGGAGGGTAGTTCCGGCAATTCACTGGTTGAATTACATGAGGCAGTCGCTCCTACCATATCTGATGCTGTAGAAAAGATTATAACGTCATCTTTTCGTTTTACAGACTTTTCCCACACCTATGCAATCGTTCTATCCGAGGAACTGGTCCATTCAATGGGTATACGTCCTTTTATAGACTTTCTGGAAAGAGCACCCACAATCAGGCGTAATGTATGGCTTTTAATTGCTAAGGAAGGTATGTTTGATACAATTTGCAACCCATATATTGCTATTAAATCAAATTCCGAACCTGGTAAAGTAATTATGGAAATAATTCACAACAAGCCTGAAAGCTCAATTATATCTGCCAATACATTGGGGGATTTTTTGAACCTGTTATGGGAAAGGGGTAGTGACCCATATACGTCAGGAATTGACCTGGTTGAAAAAGGTTCAAGTAGTGGAAATCAAGGTGCAACTTCAGATGTATCAGATTTTTATGGCATAAGAGTTGAAGATACAGCAGTATTCAAGAAGGAAAAGCTGGCAGGTTGGTTGAACAATATTGAAAGTAAGGGCCTGTTATGGGTTAAAGGTGATATTAAGGGCGGTACATTGACCGTTAACATGGAAGGTAAAGAATTATCTTTGAGAATCATGAAGGCTGGCTCAAAAATCAAACCTAAGATTAATGGAGAAAAGATGGAGGTTGACATTACAATAACTGTTGAAACAAATCTGGGGGAAAGCCGGGCAGATTTGGATTTTGCAGATGTCAGTGTAATAAATGATATACAAAATTTACAAGCAGAAGAGATAAAAAAACAAATTCTTGCAGCTTATGAAAAATCAAAACAACTGGATTCGGACGTTTTTGGATTCGGAAATTACTTTTTCGGAAAATATCCCAAAGTATGGAAACAAATAGAGACCAACAACCTGGATTATTACCATAAAATTAAACTGAATATAGATGTCAGCTCAAAAGTAAACAATATTGGGCTTGTTAAAAAAGCTATAAGTATTGACCAAATTTATTAATGAAAGGAGCTAATGTAGTTATGGTGCTCACAGTATCACTTGCAATCATTGTCATATTTATTGCAGAAGGATTGCCATTAGCCAGAAATAAACTTTGGAAGGAGTTGACCACCTTTGGAACATTACTTGGAATCGCTTTGCTTCTCATTATATTTAACAAGCTTGGTATTCCAGGTCCTCTCATCTTGATGGATGAGTTGTTTAGCCCTGTTGGTAAGGCGATTTATCAAAAGAATTAATGTTTATGGTGGTTCAATATGCAGGAAAAAAGTGTAATTAGCACAAACCAATTTGTTTGGATGCTTTTTAGTGTCATAACCTCTTTTACAGCCTTGCAAATCCCAGGAGTATTGATTTATTATGCTGGAAGAGATGCATGGATGTCAGTGATCGGAGCATGGGTTTTAGACGTTCTTCTTGCAATGGTTTATGCATATATGGGTCTGCGTTTTCCAGGTCAGAACTGTGTACAATACAGTATCACAATTTTAGGAAAATATATTGGGAGAATTGTTGGAATCATGTTCCCAATTTTCTTTTTATTGGTAGCATCTGCTTTGATGAGGGCACTGGCAGAATTGATCAAGAATTTATTTCTACCCAGAACACCAATAGTAGTTGTGCTTGGAATCAGTTACCTGCTAATCGCTTATGGAGTACGTAAAGGAATAGAAACAATTGCAAGAACATGCGAAGTACTCGGTCCGGTATATCTTATAAGTCTTGTTACCTTATTTGCATTTTTAATTCCGGAAGTTGAAGTCCACCGATTAAAGCCCTTATTCATAAATGGCATTTATCCCGTTTTAACCGGTACTCCATTTATTCTGAGTTTTATAGGCATCTGCATCATTATGGGAATGTATATCCCCATTTGTAACCGTCCAAAAAATGGTTTTTTGGCTAAGTTTATTGCAGTCAGTATGGGCGCCACAATAATCATATCGCTTATTTGTATAAGTGTTGGTATCTTTGGGGCTGAGCAGGCAGGAAATATGATAAATCCCGGTTTCCAGCTTGCGAGATTGTTTAGTTTAGGTAGTTTTATTGAGCGTTTGGAAATAATATGGTTTGTCGTAGCAATTGCAGCAGGAATCATGACTACCGCCAATCTGATATGGGCCTTTTGCCTGGGTATTTCCCAGGTTGTACAAATAAAGACATATAAGCCTACGGTTTATCCCTCTGTTTTGATTGCGTTTATATTAAGTATGACTTCATTTGAGAACTTTGTTGAATTGCTTGATTTCACTTCATATTCATATACTTTTTATGCAATAATTGTTGAAACAGGAATTGAGATGTTTCTATTTTTTATGGCATTAATTTTAGGGAAAAGGGGGAAGAAAATATAGTGAAAACGCTACACGCTTGACTCATACCATATCACATAATACAATTAGGCCATGGCAGCCGTGTTATGACTTCCAAATAAAAGCACCCAGGGGTATCCTTTTGAAAAAGCTAATGAATTTCTCGGTTGACCCATATGATCTTGATAAATTTGGCAATGATTCAAACAAATTGGAATCCTTTATGGAAAAGCACAGGCTGGATGGCGTGGAAATGCTTCAATACTCAAACTGGAACAGCAGCATTGTACCTGACAGACTGGTTATAGGCAACCATTCCTGTTTCTGGCCTATGTGGCTCGATTTCTGGACAGGTAATCAACAAGCACTACTTAGACAGTTCGGTAAAGGTGCAGCGATGAATAATTATTACCGCTGCAGTTCAAGGGAAGAACTTGTGCAGAATTACAGGGCTGAATTGATGAAAGCTGCAGATATTGGAGTGGAATACGTGCTTTTTCACGTTAGCCACGTAGAAATAGAACATAGCTATACATATACATATCCCTATACCGATGCTATTGTCACTGATGCATTCATCGATATGATGAACTGTATAACTGAAGGCATTCATGCTGATTTTCAGCTTCTATTTGAGAATCACTGGTATCCGGGCCTCACTTTTCTGGACAACAATATATCACTTAAGCTCTTAAGTGATATCAAATATCCGAAAAAAGGTTTTGTTCTGGATATTGGGCACCTTATGAACACAAACCTCGACCTTGAATCAGAAGAGGGCGCAGTCGACTATATAATGGATGTGCTTCAAAATATGGGTGACCTGAAGAATCAAATCAAGGTGATTCATCTTAACTCTTCACTATCAGGAAAATACGTCCGCGAAGTTATTAAAAGCGGGAATCCATGTGACCCTTCCCTGCCCTTTAATGACAGATATGTAAACGTTTATACCCATATTTCGAAAATTGACACACATATACCGTTCAGACACCCCTCCATCCGCAAAGTGATAGACTTCGTCGATCCGGGGCATGTTGTCTATGAATTTGCCGCAGATTCATTAGAAATGCTTGATAAGTACATAAACGAGCAGAACCTCGTCCTGGGATACTAGTACACTGTCAACCCTAATTCTCTACATTTGAATAAGTTTACCCAATAGTGACAAAATAGATTTATTCACTATTTATAAGGAGACTTAATCATGTCAAAGGATATTTACAGGAATAAAAAGGACTTTGCAACAGAAGAGTTTGCAACAGAAATACCAGAACACAGAGGACAACCTGTTCCGCGGGAAGTAAAATCACAAAAATCCCAGGTTGAGGCATTGGGAACCCCTGGGACGGGTATGAAAAATAAAAAGGATAAAATGGGTCGTAAGATGAATTGAATAACAAATAACAGCTGATTTGATTAACCCACCCAGACTGCTGACAATTGTTTACAATAGTTGTTTATCATCAGTCTGGAGGTACATAAGCTTTTCATATTCACCTGGACAACTGTCGTTTTGCATTTCTTGCATCTATAGCTCTATTTTTTCTTTCGGATAATTTGTTTGATTCTGCTTGAGCAAGAGAGGCCATTTTTGCAAATTGGTTGTCATCTACATCCATTTCTATATTTTCCAGTATGGCAAAAACTTTTATACCATATTCTTTTAGTTCCTTTGTTACTTTAATAGTCTCATCAATATTTCGGGAGAAGCCGCTTGCATCCAATATTAAAACTTGTTTTATTTTGCCTGCTTTAGCGTCAGTAATCATTTGATTATAAGCGGATCTTTCACATAGTGGTTTTGTGACACTGGAGCAATCGTCAATATAGAAGCGTGTAATATGATAACCACTGCTTTCAGCCCTGGTCGTCATCCGTTCTTTGTAACCTTCAGAAGAACCTTTTTCATCCAGAGAACCAGTAACGCAACTGTACATTACACCCTTCTTATATTCATCCATTTCGTCGAACTCCTTTCAGTGCATATAAGTTTATCTTATCCCGTATACCTGCTGTTTATTAAAAAAATCATGTACGGGGAAACTCACATATTACCGCTACATAAGAAACATATCAGAAGTTATCACCACTTCTCGTAATGTATGCGTCCGGGCTCAAAAGCCCCTTTTTCTGTAGGAAAACCCGGTGGCGGAGGAGGCGGTGCCGGCATATCATCCTCTTTAGACGGCATTGGCGGCATTGGAGGACGCCCGGGAGCATTCGGGTCGGGATAACCGAATGCAATAATCGAATGCGGTATATTGCTTTCCGGTAGATTGAAAAGCTCTATTTGGCCTTTTACCCTGTCCATCTGAGGATAAGTTCCAAGCCAGACAGAACCTATTCCGAGCGCGTGCGCCGCAAGAATCATATTCTGCGCCGCGATTGCGCCGTCAATGATCCAGTAATCCGGCGCCGGTTTGAAAACGCGCTCCAAATCGCCGCAAACAAGGATACCCAAGTCAGCCTTTTTCAGAGGATCGGCCGACCTTCCGTTGGCAGCGGCCATTTTTTCGAGCATTTCCTTGTTGCGGACAACGATAAACGTCCATTGTCTCGCATTGGCACAGGTTGGGCCACTCATACCCGCTTTGAGGATCGTCGTTAAATACTCGTCGCTAATGTGACGGTCGGTGTAGTTTCTGATACTCCTTCTAGTGAGGATGTTTTCTAATGCATCCATTGCTTGTTATCACCTTTCAATTTGTAATTGTGTAATTTCCTTTTGGCCCGGTATTACCTTCACATTATTTACGATGCCATGTCTTTATAGTATGATAACAATATGGTAACAATATAACAAGTACACACTTTTTTGTGCCTTAAGAGTAGGCGTCACTATGGTTGGTTATGAATTGCAATTTTATTTCAATAATGTTACAATAAGTACATGTCGATAATAGCACACTTATCGAAAGATAAGGTCGCAAAGCCATGGGTCTAAAGTAAAATTATTTTACTATGATTGCCAGGTTGCCAAACATGAATTGCAAGTTAATAATTACTTGTTAATATCATTAAAGCGCCTGTTGAGTCACAGGTGCTTTATTTTATTGCTGTTGCTGAATAATAATTACGAGGAGTATGGAAATGAGACTTGTTGGGGTTGGATCGCTGGCTGAAGGGAACAAATTGGCTGTGCCTGTTTATTCATCCAGTGGAAAAATCATATTAAATACTGGTGTTACACTTACTGATAGTTATATTAGTAAACTTAAATCCATGGAACTATATAAGGTTTACATTGAGGATGACAGGTTTAATGATATTGAATTTGTTGAGTCCATTGATATTAAAACAAAAAATACTGCAATCCAGGTTATTAGAGACTCTTATGAATTACTTCATAAAGATAAAACTATTGATGAGTTTCTTATTAAAAATGTTGCAGAGGAAATTGTAGATTATGTAAGGGACTCAAAAGATAAGGGAGTAAGTATCCTTTCAATAAATGCAGCAGATGAATACATAATAGAACATTCAATAAATGTAGCAATACTTACTGCCTTCATAGGCAACTCTATGGCATACACATTAAATAATCTATGCGACCTGGTTACCGGAGCAATAATTCATGACTTTGGAAGGGAAAATACAAGGGAAGAGAAGCCCGGGCATGTACAAAAGGGCTTGGACTTTATGCGAAGATGCAGGGGATTAAGCCTTCATTCTTCCATAGTATGCTATGAACACCATGAAAATTATGACGGGAGTGGGTACCCAAGGAAAACGAAAGGTTCCGCCATATCGGAATTTACCAGGATAATAAGGGTTTCCGATTTGTATGACAATATACTTCATGGCTATGAATATAGTAACGAACAATTAATGCCGGATCAGGCTTATGAGCATATTCAGGCATTAGCTGGGCGCATCGTTGATCCGGAGATAGTTAAAATATTCAGGGACACAATAATCTTCTATCCGAACGGCTCTGAGGTTTTATTGAGTAACGGCTTAAAAGGAATTATAGTGAAGCAAAACATTGGAAGTCCCCAGCGCCCTGTTGTGAGAACCTATAATGATATGGGTGTATTTGGTGAGATTGATCTTATGAAAAGTCTTACTTTATCTATAAAAGATGTTTTAGTTGCATAATCATACTCTTAAGAAGTAATAAATCGCACCTTGTATATGGGTAATTGGCAATGTGTTAATGGCTGGAATTAACGGAGGTATAAATTGTGGGACTAATAATAGAACCTAGAAATTGCAAAGAATGTGGAAAAGTATTCACATATACTGGAGGTTCAACTCTGTGTGAGGAATGCAGAAAGAAGGACAACCAGGAATTTGGACGCATTAAGGATTATTTATGGGAACATCCGAATTCAAGTGTTTCAACAGTTTCGGCAGAGCTAGGCATCAGTGTAATGAAAATAAGGCGGTATATAAAAGAGGAAAGAGTAGAAGTAACAGGGATAGACAAGACAAAATCATACTGCCATAATTGTTATACAATAATATCTTTGGGGACATATTGTCCGGCATGTGAGAAGGAATTGTCAAAAACAAACAGAGCTGCAGATATATACGTATCACCAAAAGATAAACAGCTCAAGCCCAAAACAGACGGTAAAAATTTTATTTATAAATAAAGTGCTGTTATTATTATAAGATGCTGTAAATAATTTTATGTATGAGAGATAGGAAATATAAGCACGCATAATATGTTAAACCGATAATTATTTAAAAACCCCGAATAATAAATATGTTAGGGCAGATAAAAGAAACTCAACTTCTAATCCAAGAAATGTCCAAATGATTATAATGTGAAGAATAAAAACCATTTTGCCTCCGAATAATTTTAAAACTCCATAATTGTTTTTCATTATGGAATAAAAATAGAAATAAACACCAAATCCGATGAATCTGAACCATAACCCGACATTTATAGCTATTTCGGAACTAATAAATCTCCACAGGAAGCCTATTGTCAGATACTCAATCAGTATTACAGATATACCGATAAGTTTTATTCTAAAAATCTGATGATATTCTAGTTTCAACCACCTTGCATTTTTCAATACCATCCAAAATGTAGGAACAAATCCACATAGTAAAGGCATTGCAAACATTATGTTAATATTAACCGATATTAGGTCTTTATTGCTTTCTTTGTAGGTTAATGAGGGTTTAAGAAGCTCTTCATTCATATGATCTCCAATCTACTTATTCTGGTAATAGCCAACAACTTTGTTTATAAGTGGTGTTATCCATGTATATACAACAATTACCAGATAAATCAGAACAACATACATCTGAATGGTATAAAGCTTTAAACTTCTCAGAACAACAACAAGAATAATGAACGATATCCATAAAACTACAGGCCCACCAACTCTTTGGATTAATCTTTGAGGCAAATGAATTATACTGCTATCAATACAGACTTCTTTTAAAAGCTGCAATACATCATTATCAGTTGGATCCATAAGATAGGCTTGTCTAATATTTTCCCGGGCCTCTTTAGGTTTCTGATTATACATATTGTATATTCCAAGTTTTATGAGCTTGTTTTTTTCATCATTGGCATATACCATATAGTTTTTCAGGGTGCTTAATTGCTCCTTTGGCTTGTCTTTTACAAGGTAATACATAAATTTATAATGAAGTACAATTTCATTTTGCGGGTCCAGCCTCATTGCCTCATCCAAAAGTTTAACAGCTTTTTTCTCATGTCCTGTCTTCAGCATCAGCATACCATAGGCAGCAAAAGCAGCTGCATTCTGTGAATTCAACCTCAGGACTTCCAGATAACATTCTTCAGACAGACTATAGTTTTTAAATTCGGAATGTATTTGTCCCATTAAAAATTTACAGTCTTCTATGCCATATCCTTTCTCAATGCTTTCAGCACAATATTTTAAGGCTTCGCTGTAGTTATCCACGCAATAATAACACTTAGCTGCCAGATATAAGTAATAACCGCTGTCAGGATCTTCCGAAAGGAGATCAAACAATATTTCTATTGATTTTTCATACCTGCCAATATTTATATAATGTATCGCTTCAATAATTCTGTTTTCATTATCCATTATCTGAACATCACCCCAACAAAATACAATAAGGCAGCTTCTGTTACGATGCCAATCAAAATCCATATTATCGCATCTTTAAGGATAGGAGTAGTTTCGCCCCCCAAAAATGTATGTTTGTTGAAACTTAATTTAAAACAACGATAATACGCTAAATACAGCAGTAATGACAGACCTTTATATCCTAAGTTTATTACTCTTCTGTCAACATTAATAAACTTTGAATAAAACATTGAAACAACAACCATTTTTGTTGCCAGTATCAACACACCTGCACATATAAGGGCATATACAATTTTTTTATTTATTCCAAGCCACTTTGAGTTCTTTGTACCTAATGCAACTGTCGGTATAACTCCTCCGAAAAAAGCTACATATAAAATTTTTCTAATATCATATGTTTTAGTTTCCATTTTTTCAGAATCATATGATAAAGACGGTTTAAATAATTCTTCCTGCATAATTTCGCTCCCTCCCGAAAGCTATTATATCAAAAAAAATATAAATATTTAACAATTTGACAAAATATAGTATAATTTAAGAATAAGATATTTAATGCAAAATTAAGGAGTGCATTTTTGGATAAATTAGAATTATTGAAAAAATTGGTCGAGGAAAACCCTCAAAGTGCAACCTCGTTATGCCTTCTCGCTTCTGAATATGCATCCCTAAATAAGATCCCGGAAGCTTTATTTGCATTTTCAGAATCTTTAAAGTATTGTGACGATGAATTAAAAGGCAAAATCATGGCTTCTATTTGTAAACTAACCTCTGGGCAAATCATGCAGCCTATTAGTGTAACCCATGCCCCGGATAGTAACTACCAAATGGAACTTAATACATCTATAAATGAAATTGACTATTCAGAAATAGAAGAAGAATATCAAAATGCTCCTTTTACTATTATTGAGGGTGGTTGTGAGACAAACAAGGTAATTCAATTTAAAAATAAAACCATAACTTTCAATGATGTTGGCGGTCTGGAATCCCTTAAGAACACAATAAGCATGAAAATCATCAAGCCTTTTACCAATCCAGGCCTTTTCGATAAATTTAAGAAAAAAATAGGCGGAGGAATCATGCTTTTCGGCCCTCCAGGCTGCGGAAAGACATTCATAGCCAAAGCTACAGCTGGTGAATGCAAAGCTGAGTTTATACCAGTGCATATAACCGATATATTATCGAAATATATTGGTGAAAGTGAGCAAAACGTAGCAGATATCTTTTCAACCGCAAGGTCAAAGAAACCCAGTGTCTTATTCTTTGACGAACTTGATTCTATAGGATTTAACAGATCCAGACTATCTTCGGAACATATGAGATCGGTAATCGATCAGCTTCTTACAGAAATAGAAGGAATAAACACCAGTACAGATAAGCTGTTAATAATTGGCGCAACAAATATGCCTTGGGATGTTGATCCTGCATTTAAGCGTCCCGGACGGTTTGATAAGCTGGTCTTTGTTTCTCCACCAGATCAAAAAGCCCGAGAAATTATTTTTAAATTGAAATTAGCTGAAAAGCCTATCGAAGCAATTGATTTTGAAACATTAGCAGAAAAAACAGAGCTTTATTCAGGTGCAGACATTGAAAATGTCGTTGAAACAGCAACTGAGGATATAATTTCTGAAATAATGAATACCGGAATAGAACGCCAAATGACAATGCGCGATTTAATCAAAGCTATTGATATCACAAAGCCCTCAACAGTTGAATGGTTAAGGACAATAAAGAATTATGTCAAGTATGCTAACCAGTCAGGTTTATATGATGACGTCTCGGATTACCTTAGTAAGGTTAAAAGATATTTGGGATAAATCAAACTAAACTACATTATCAAAAAATTGCTTTTGTTGTTGAAGATCAACAGCTGGTATTAACTAATCTGTAATAGGACTTGGTCCTATCAATGAAGCAAATTCAAATTCATGCTTATGACCATCATCTACTGTTGTAAATGAATCTACAAAATGAATGTGCTTTCCCTCAGGTAATCTTATATCTTCACCAGTTTTCTCACATACTATATGATGGTGATTTTCGAAGAAATCCGTATTACTACGGAAATCATGAAAGTGCCTTCCATTTCCTGTAGGAATTGCTTCACCCGTAACACCAGCGAAACGATGATTGTGTCTATCCTCTCCCGCCTCAGCCAAGTGAGTGCTTCCTAGAAATTCATGAACATGTTTTTGTTTAAGCCCCGACATATTAATAACATTCATTTCCGTATACATAGCAACCTCCAATAAGATACTAATTACTATTTATATTATGTAAATAAGTTGCTTGTTGTGTATGTGTTCAACACCCTTGGTCAGACATCCGTTTATGATGTAAGTAACTCAAAAACTAACGGTTTACCGTTTCAATTTATTAGCTGTGAATAAATCAAAAGTGCAAAACTGCCTAATATGCAATCTTGCACTTCAGAGATATTATAATATACAAAATCTCGTTAACGTAACTAAATCAATTTCCTTCAAACACCCATTCTTTCGGCTTTGTATAAGTTAACAATTTGTCCGGGGATCACCCGCATTTACTATATCCACAGTCCCTGCAGACAACGCATCCTCCCTCGTGCTCAACAGCCTTGCCACATTCAGGGCATTTTGATATCTTTGCAGAATTGACCTCATATGTCGCACACTCAGGTTCACAATTTGTGGAGTATATCTCATCCTTCCCATTTCCGTTCCCATTATCGTTTACATTTCCGTTCTGGAGCTGCAAAACCTTTTCAATCAGCCTTCCTATGGCATCTGGGCAGGACATGACCTTCAGGCCTTTCTGCCTTATGGTGGATGGACATCTGATTCCCTTAAGCTGTTCGACTATTGATTTTGCATCAATGCCGGACCTGAGTGCAATTGAAACCAGCCTGCTGGTAGCCTCCGATTGTGACGGACAGCCTCCTGCACGCCCAGTGTTGGTAAAGACCTCACATATACCGTGTTCGTCATAATTAACTGTTATGTAAAGGTTTCCACAACCAATCTTCACCTTTTCAGTAAAACCTGTGGTTATGTCCGGCCTGGGCCTGGGCGCTATATGTGATTCGGTGGGTATTGCTGCTTTTTCCATATCCTTGCCCTTCACCCCTCCGATGTTGAGCACCTGCATATTCCTGCTGCCATCCCTGTAGATGGTTACACCCTTGCACATGGTGTTGTAAGCATGCTCGAACACAGCACGTACATCATCCTTAGTCGCTTCATGACTAAGGTTGACGGTTTTTGAAACTGCATTGTCGGTATACTTTTGAAACGCTGCCTGCATTTTTACATGCCATTCCGGCGAAATATCATGTGAAGTTACAAATGTATTCTGTATTGCTTTTGGTATCTCCTGAAAGTCTTTTACAGTGCCCTTTCTGGCAATCCTTTTCATCAGATCTTCGGTGTAGAAGCCTTCTTTTGTTGCTATCTCTCTGAACAGAGGATTTACTTCAACAAGCTCGTCATTGTCCATGACATTCCTGATGTATGATATCGCAAAGATAGGCTCGATGCCACTGGAACAGCCCGCAATTATGCTCAGAGTACCGGTGGGAGCAATAGTCGTCGTAGTGGCATTCCTAATCTCTACACCCAATTCTTTGTAGATACTTTGGTCAAAATAAGGAAAGACGCCTTTCCGTTTAGCCAGTTCTATGGATTCCTTCTTTGATTCATCCTGTATGAAGTGCATCAGCTTATCAGCCAAAACGATGGCTTTCTGGGAATTATACGATATGCCGAGCTTGCAGAGCATATCTGCCCATCCCATAACCCCGAGTCCGATTTTTCTGGTTCCCTTGGTCATCTTATCTATTTCTGCCAGAGGGTATTTGTTAACGTCGATAACATTATCCAGGAAATGGACTGCCTTCCTCACAACTGAGCCAAGTCTGTCGTAATCGACTTCCGGCTTGTTATCTGACTCCTTTATCATAAGTCCCAAATTTATAGATCCCAGATTACATGCTTCGTAAGGAAGCAAGGGTTGTTCACCACAGTTGTGTACATAGATGCCATTTGCATCAAATGCATTCATCCCCGGTATTTGAACGTCATAAACATCGTGTTTGCCTTGTTCAGTTATTCCGGTTACATTCGCTACAAAGCGCTCCCTGTTCAATGCACGCTTATAATTGTTTAATGCTTCATTTAAACGTTTCTGTTTCTTAATGTCTCCAAAACCAATCAATTCTGAATATACACAAATATTATCCTGAGATATCACTAACTCATGACCATTTTTAATTTCATAATCCTTATGGCCACCCTTTCCATCCGGCATCGACTTGATACCCTCTTGTTTACGATCAGCGTATATCGTTGATGCTATGCCAAGTCTCAACAGCATTCTTTGTACTGCTTTCAGGCATTCCAAATCATTCTGCCACAACCTTATGGATATCCCCTTATTCTGAGAGCGTGTAACGGTTCCGTCAGTATCGAATAATCCCTTAATGAACCCTCTGTAAAAATCGTATCCTGTCTTCTCAATATCATTAGTCAACCTTTTGTTTCCTGGCAGAATTCCAAATTCTCCGGCCAAGTCCCTAATTGCTGCCAAACGCAAACGATGCTCCTGCCTGTCACCTATAACAGACTGAAAACCTCTGAAATCAGACCGATGCCGAAGGGTAAATGCTGCTTCCCCTGCGGCCTTCATTAGGGATTCTGCCTCCTCGTCATTGCCCCACACACAAATTACTCCACCTTCATCTTTCAATGTCCCGTCGCCAATCAAAAAGCCTAATAGATATCCTTCATTGTAGTTGCCCTTACCATCCCATCTAATGTCTCTATTATTTGAAAGAATAATTTTATCTCCTGGTTTTAGTTCACCTGCTGCCTTCCACTCCTCGTTTATATAAAACCTGGACATACTTATAGCTGTGCGAACCAAATGGTCTTTTGTTAACTCTAATTCATAACCTCTATCCGTACATAATTTGATAACAGTCTTGTTTCCTGTCTTAAAGAAGCCTTTTTTACTTGTTTTGTGGAAATCCCCATTTAAGGCGAGGAATTCTTCTTTGCCAATAATATCGGTCACCTGCCTGGGCCCGTGATTTGTGAATACCCACGTGTCACCGGTTACACATGGATTGGTGCTCTCGATTTCGCCAAGCTCCGGAGTGACATTGTCCTTGTTCAGACGGTCAATGAAGATGATTCCCGGCTCACCGTTATTCCATGCATTATCGATTATCATATCGAATATTTCTTTTGCATTCTCCTGTCTGACCACTTCTTTTGTCCTTGGGTCAATCAGGTTGTAGAGGGCATTTTTTTCAGCCGCCTTCATGAAATCCTCTGTTATGGCAACACTTATATTAAAATTGTTTATGTCGCTGGAATCCTGCTTACAAGTTATAAATTCCCGTATGTCCGGATGATCGACCCTCAGGATGCCCATGTTGGCGCCTCTTCTTGTGCCGCCCTGTTTGACAGCTTCAGTTGCAGAATTGAAAACCTTCATAAAGCTTATTGGACCGCTTGCAACACCACCTGTAGAATTGACTGCCGCTCCTTTTGGCCTGAGCCTTGAAAAGCTGAAACCGGTCCCTCCTCCACTTTTATGTATCAACGCAGCATTTTTTATAGTTTCAAATATACCTTCCATGGTATCTTCCACTGGCAGGACAAAGCAGGCACTCAGCTGACCAAGCGGCCTACCGGCATTCATCAGCGTTGGTGAATTGGGTAGGAATTCCAGATTGGTCATTGTTTCAAGGAATTCCTTTTCAATTGATTCCAGTTCAGATGCAGAAACATAAGGTGCATCAGCTTCTGCTATGGCCTTCGCCACCCTTTTGAACATACCCTCGGGGTCTTCAATCAGCCTGCCGGTTTCGTCTTTTGACAGATACCTTCTTTCAAGAACCTTTACAGCATTATCCGACAGATTCATAGAGCATCCTCCTCGATAAAACAACTATATTTAGTATATGGAATAATTCCATGTACTGTATATTGTATCACTTATATCCCACAAGCTCAATATCGTTTAACGAAAACAAGCAATGACTATTCCCGAATATAGGTCTATCTGATGTCTATTCTTTCAAAAAGGCCTCCTCGTCGTAGGTGTTCATAACATCCCAAAATATCCATTCCTCATATCCAGCATCATAAACGGCTTTAATCTGTTGCCGTACCTGTCCTGCACCATATTTCACATATGTTCCATCAGGCAGCCATGAAGCCGTGAAATCCTGCAAATATGGCCTTACACTCGCTTTATATTCATTACCCGGTATTGCAGCAATCCTGTTTTTTGCCTTCACGAGCGTATTATAGACCACGCCGTAGGGATCCAGATCCGGTTTTGCGAACCTGACACCGTTGACTGTCTGTCCCAGCGCATAGTGGGAAGGATATGCCATGGGAGATATATAATCGATATCCTTTCCGACGAGCTCAAGATACTGCCCAATATTCTCCGTATCCGAGGGACTCTCACATATGATTCCGAAGACATCAGCGGACACCGGCACACCTGGCAGTTCCTTTTTAGCATAAGCAAGGAATTCATTAATTGCCTCGTATTTTTTCTTTTCAATGTCACCATAATATTGGGTTTTCTTTTTACCTTCACTTGGGAAGCGGACATAATCAAACTGAATCTCGTCAAAGCCCTTATCCACTGCTTCCTTCGCAATTTTGACAAGGTAGTCCCAGTTTTCTTCCTTATAGGGGCTCAACCAGCTTATCCTGCCATTTTCCTTCCATAGCCCGCCTCCGGCTTTGGCAATCGCCAGTCCCGGATTTTTCGCAGAATATATCGGATCCTTAAAACAGACCAACCTGCCGATTATGTGCACACCTCCATCATGAAAGGCGTTCAAAACCTTGTCCACATCATATTTAACCTCCCAGGCACCAGCCTCCATAACTTCCGGAACCTGCGACTGATATCCTACTTTACCATCATCGTCCTTTATGTCGATTACATATGAATTGATTTCGGTCTTTTGGGCAAGCTCAACAAAGTGCTGCACCTTTTTCATGCTCCCTACCGTCCAGCCTGTGAGGTATAGAGCTTTAGCCTTTACTTTCGGAGCAGCAGTTGCCGGCGGTGTTTCAACGGGCGCAGTTGCAGAAGGAGTCGGTAATAAAGTCGCTGACGGAGTTGGTGAGGCCTGGTTTTGATCCCCAGGTAATTTGGGACTGGTACAGCCAGTGAGAATAAGAAGTGTACTGATTATAGCTATAATAATTGAATTTAAGGCTCTAGTTGGTTTTTTTGCAGATTCTTTACATGATGCTTTCATGATGTCCCCCTCCAGTTGATTTCTCTTTTGAATTGGCTCTGTTTCAGTATTTTATGTAGACCGGCTGGTTTTATAAGAGGTATTTATTAGTCCTTTTTATTAAATTTATGATAAAGTGATTTCATATGGTGGGATAGAACGAAGATATGCTAAATGAATAAAGGTGCTACCTGTTGATAGCACCCTTATATAAGATAAAATTTTGTTTTTTGAGTAGTCAGTCCTTGTATTAGAATTAACCGTTATTCCGTCGCAGCTTCCAATGCCTCAACAGTATATGTATTCCTGCCATCCCAGAGGATCCATTCCTCATATCCGGCATCATACACCGCTTGAATCTGCTCTCTCACTTGCTTTGCACCATATTCCTGATAATCACCTTCACGCAGATAGGATGCCGTGAAGTCCTGCAGGTATGGCCTTACAATTGCATTATAGTCGGGAATGGCAGAAATTCTGTCTTTTGCTTTAAGCAATGTCTGCAATACGACCTGGTATGGTTCAAAATCCGGTTTCGCAAAAGTAACACCGTTGACCTGCTGTCCTTTAGCATAATGAGATGGATAAACCATCGGGCATATGTAGTCAACGTCAAGGCCTACAGTATCAAGATCCTGGCCTATCGCCTCCCCATCGCTTTTACTTTCAGCAATGATGCCAAAGACATCGGCTGCAACCGGCACGCCCATTCCGTCCCTGAGCTTTTCTGTTGCTTTTTTCAGGAAGCTGTTTATTGTTTCTTTTTTCGTTAGCGACTGTTCTCCGTAATTTACTTCCGATTTCTTAGCAGTAGGGAATCTGACATAGTCGAACTGTATCTCATCAAAACCCAGGTTGACTGCTTCCTGAGCAATTTCTATATTATATTTCCAGACCTCTTCGTTGTATGGATTGGTCCAGCCGCCCAATTTTCCTTCAGTCCACAAGGTACCGTCCACTTTTTTTATGGCAAGCTCGGGTCTTGCCCTTGCTAGTCCATCGTCCCTGAAGCAGACAATTCTGCCAATTACATAGATATTGTTGTCATGTAGCTTTTTAAGTACTTTTTCAGGGTCGAAATAATTGACACTCAGGTTGTTATTTGCGATAAATGAAATGGAAGATTTGTAGTTGACCTTTCCACCTTCCTTTACATCTATAACTACTGCATTCAATTCTGTTTTGTTAATCAGGTCTATATACTTGTCAAGGACTTTTGTTGATCCGGCGGAAGTTCCTGATAAGTAAATCGCTCTTGCCTTAATTTTCTTGATTTCCTTTGAACCTGCCGTGTCAGAAGCACCCTGGCTGCTTGTTGCATCAGTTGATGATGAATCTCCTGATTGAACGGAGGTGTTACCGGCTGGTTCAGTTCCTGAAGCATCGTTATTATTGCCTGTTGTGTTGTCTGTTGTGTTGTCTGTTGAATTGACCGGTTGACTATCTGATCCGGTGTTAGTGGAGGATACCTCATCAGGATTGACTGTTTCAGCATTACTTTCAGTATTTGTATCAGTATCACTGTTGGTACTTGAACTTATACCTGTTTTTTCTGCGCTGTTTCCAAAAAATCTGTTGCTGATATCGTTCCCATAAAAATATGTAATAACAACAAATATGACTATTACACCCGCTAGAATTGCAGAAATTGACAATAATCCTTTATTCTTTTGCATAGATACCTCAACAAATATGTATTTTTGACGTCCTTTACAATGTATCAAATATGATAGATAAAAACAACAATAAAAAGTTAATATATATCGACAAAATTATATCAAGAGTTAAAATTTAGCGACAAATAATGCAACAAAAAACGGAAAGATAATCTTTCCGTTTCGTTGGCTCCTCAAGTAGGACTCGAACCTACGACCCTGCGGTTAACAGCCGCATGCTCTACCAACTGAGCTATTGAGGAATATAAATCTGGCGGAGACCTATTTTCCCGGGCCGTTACCAGCCAAGTATCGTCGGCACTGAGAAGCTTAACTGCCGTGTTCGGTATGGGAACGGGTGTGGCCTTCTCGTAATATCCACCAGAAAATTGTTGGGCACTTCGTTTTTACTTGTACCCTCAAAACCATATAATGTGTAGAGTTTGTTTTTCGATGAGATCGACGAATTTGTCAAACCATCTAACGTTTAAGACCTATTTCTTTATGATACTGTCTTGATGCTTCGAGCGTTTTATTGAATATATCAATAATAACAACCCGAAGTTATTTGGTCAAGCCCTCGACCTATTAGTACCAGTTAGCTCAATACATTACTGCACTTACACACCTGGCCTATCAACCATGTAGTCTACATGGGGTCTTACCCTTACGGTGGGATATCTCATCTTGGGGTTAGTTTCACGCTTAGATGCTTTCAGCGTTTATCTATGCCCGACTTGGCTACCCAGCTGTGCCTTTGGTAAGACAACTGGTACACCAGAGGTCAGTCCATCCCGGTCCTCTCGTACTAAGGACAGATCCCCTCAAATATCCTGCGCCCGCGACAGATAGGGACCGAACTGTCTCACGACGTTCTGAACCCAGCTCGCGTACCGCTTTAATTGGCGAACAGCCAAACCCTTGGAACCTACTACAGCTCCAGGATGCGATGAGCCGACATCGAGGTGCCAAACCTCCCCGTCGATGTGGACTCTTGGGGGAGATAAGCCTGTTATCCCCAGGGTAGCTTTTATCCGTTGAGCGATGGCAATTCCACTTTCATACCACCGGATCACTAAGTCCTACTTTCGTACCTGCTCGAGTTGTAGCTCTCGCAGTCAGGCTACCTTATGCCTTTGCACTCAATGCGCGATTTCCAACCGCGCTGAGGTAACCTTTGAACGCCTCCGTTACTCTTTAGGAGGCGACCGCCCCAGTCAAACTGCCCACCTGACAGTGTCCCAAGACCAGTTTATGGCCTATGGTTAGAGTTCCAGTACTTTTAGAGTGGTATCCCAACGTCGACTCCATAATAAGCTGGCGCCTATACTTCTCAGTCTCCCACCTATCCTGTACAAAAAATACCGAAACCCAGTATCAGGCTACAGTAAAGCTCCATGGGGTCTTTCCGTCTAGTCGCGGGTAACTTGCATCTTCACAAGTACTACAATTTCGCCGGGTACATTGTTGAGACAGTGCCCAAGTCATTACGCCATTCGTGCGGGTCAGAACTTACCTGACAAGGAATTTCGCTACCTTAGGACCGTTATAGTTACGGCCGCCGTTTACTGGGGCTTAAGTTCATTGCTTCTCCTTGCGGATTACAAATCCCCGTAACCTTCCAGCACCGGGCAGGCGTCAGCCCCTATACGTCATCTTTCGATTTAGCAGAGACCTGTGTTTTTGATAAACAGTTGCTTGGGCCTATTCTCTGCGGCCTCATTGCTGTGGCACCCCTTATTGCGAACTTACGGGGTCAATTTGCCGAGTTCCTTAACAACGCTTCTCCCGATCGTCTTAGGATTCTCTCCTCACCTACCTGTGTCGGTTTGCGGTACGGGTACCTTTACTCTCGATAGTGGCTTTTCTCGTCAGTGCGGAATCAGTTACTTCGGTACTCTAATTTCCCTCCCCATCAGGTCTTCGAAACGTCCGGCGGATTTGCCTACCAGACTATCTATCTCCCTTGGACGAGCGCTTCCAGCAACTCGTATAACTTATCCCCCTGCGTCCCCACCTCTCTCAAACGAGTAACGGTAGTACAGGAATTTCAACCTGTTGTCCATCGCCTACGCCTCTCGGCCTCGGCTTAGGTCCCGACTTACCCTGGGCGGACGAACCTTCCCCAGGAAACCTTAGGTTTTCGACGGTAAAGATTCTCACTTTACTCTCGCTACTTATTCCGGCATTCTCACTACTGCCTCGTCCAGCCGTCCTTACGATCGACCTTCTACCTACTACAGTAAGCTCCCCTACCACGTCATTACTGACATCCATAGCTTCGGTACACAGTTTGAGCCCCGGTAATTTTCGGCGCGGGCTCACTCGACTAGTGAGCTATTACGCACTCTTTGAATGAGTGGCTGCTTCTAAGCCAACATCCTAGTTGTCTTAGCAAACCCACATCCTTTTCCACTTAACTGTGATTTTGGGACCTTAGCTGATGGTCTGGGCTTTTTCCCTTTTGACTACGGAACTTATCTCTCGCAGTCTGACTCCCGGACTAAATCTATACGGCATTCGGAGTTTGATAGGATTCGGTAACCCGGTAAGGCCCCTAGTCCATTCAGTGCTCTACCTCCGCTAGATATATCCGAGGCTAGCCCTAAAGCTATTTCGGGGAGAACCAGCTATCTCCGAGTTCGATTGGAATTTCTCCGCCACCCACAGCTCATCCCAGACCTTTTCAACGGTCACGTGGTTCGGTCCTCCACGAGATTTTACTCCCGCTTCAACCTGTCCATGGGTAGGTCACCCGGTTTCGGGTCTATTACATGTAACTTAACGCCCTGTTAAGACTCGGTTTCCCTTCGGCTCCGTACCTTAAGTACTTAACCTTGCTACATACAATAACTCGCCGGACCGTTCTACAAAAAGTACGCTGTCGAGCCTTAACGCTCTTCAACTGCTTGTAAACATAGGGTTTCAGGTTCTCTTTCACTCCCCTCCCGGGGTTCTTTTCACCTTTCCCTCACGGTACTGCTTCACTATCGGTCACCAGGTAGTATTTAGCCTTGGAGGGTGGTCCCCCCTACTTCCCACAAGGTTTCACGTGCCTCGTGGTACTCCGGATACTGGTCTGTCTTTGCACATTTCACATACGGGACTTTTACCCTCTATGGTCTACACGTTCCAGTGTCTCATTCTGCTATGTGCTCGGAATCATTATACCAGTCCATTACCCCAACATACATTGCTGTATGCAGGTTTAGGCTCCTCCGCTTTCGCTCGCCACTACTTACGGAATCTCGGTTGATTTCTTTTCCTGTGGGTACTTAGATGTTTCAGTTCCCCACGTCTCCCTCCGTAACACTATGTATTCATGTAACGGTACTTGAGGGTTTAGACTCATGTGGGTTTCCCCATTCGGAAATCTACGGGTCAATGGCTATTTGCGCCTTACCGTAGCTTATCGCAGCTTATCACGTCCTTCATCGGCTCCTGGTGCCAAGGCATTCACCCTATGCTCTTATTAGCTTGACCTTTTGATCAGGGTCAACTTCTGTTCTGCATTGCTGCATCGCTTCTGTTTTCCCAACGATCCTGTAATTGTCGCTAAACAATTACAATTTGGTTCTCAATACTTACGCAACAGAATTTTTGCTTCAGCAAATAATTTTCATTATTATACTGCGTAGCAATCATTTGCGTTGCGCAAGCGATCTTAAAGTGATTTGTCTTTACACGTCAAATGAGTTTAACTTCCTAAGAGTCACTCATTGTATCATTGCGAAATTTCTGATGAAATTTCTACGATACTGTAGTTACCCTTATTTGTTTGTCTTTCTCATTTCCGCACACGTCCTCACGTGTGCTATGTCGCTTTACACATTATATAGTTTTCAAGGTACAAATTGAGTTTAAAATATCTCACGCTTACGCGCGAGATTTGTAACATTTGAGAATGTTACTTTGGTGGAGATAATGAGACTCGAACTCATGACCCCCTGCTTGCAAGGCAGGTGCTCTCCCAGCTGAGCTATACCCCCACGATTAAATTTAAGCTTTTGAGCTTAATTTTAACTCTGCTGAGCTTGACAATCAGGCCTGTTTACCTATTCCCTTTCGGGATTTCAGTACGCAATGCCTTCCGTACATTGTCAACTGAGTTCTCTCTTTTGTGAAGATCCCTTTTATGGGCCTTCAAAAGTGAACAGTGTATTTTAGATAACTCGCTTGTACTGCTCTGCAGTACGTGTCTCACTTCAACAATCACTTACGCAATTGTTTGGTTAAGACTAATGCAATTCCGATTGTGAGTCACGATTTCTCGTTCCCTCTTAATCTCATTACATATCGACCAGGAGTGTTGTGATACCTCGTCGGTACCACGGTTCTCCTTAGAAAGGAGGTGATCCAGCCGCACCTTCCGATACGGCTACCTTGTTACGACTTCACCCCAATCATCGGCCCCACCTTCGGCAGCGCTCTCCATTACTGGTTAAACTACTGACTTCGGGTGTTGCAGACTCTCATGGTGTGACGGGCGGTGTGTACAAGGCCCGGGAACGTATTCACGGCAGTATGCTGACCTGCCATTACTAGCAATTCCGACTTCATGTGGGCGGGTTGCAGCCCACAATCTGAACTGGGACTATTTTTGAGGATTTGCTCCGGATTACTCCTTCGCTTCCTGCTGTTATAGCCATTGTAGTACGTGTGTAGCCCAGGACATAAGGGGCATGATGATTTGACGTCGTCCCCACCTTCCTCCGATTTGTCACCGGCAGTCTCGCTAGAGTGCCCAACTTAATGATGGCAACTAACAACAGGGGTTGCGCTCGTTGCGGGACTTAACCCAACATCTCACGACACGAGCTGACGACAACCATGCACCACCTGTACAGCAGCTCCGAAGAGCTATGCAATCTCTTGCATATTCCACTGTATGTCAAGCCCTGGTAAGGTTCTTCGCGTTGCTTCGAATTAAACCACATACTCCACTGCTTGTGCGGGCCCCCGTCAATTCCTTTGAGTTTCAACCTTGCGGCCGTACTCCCCAGGTGGGATACTTATTGTGTTAACTGCGGCACGGAAGGGGTCGATACCTCCCACACCTAGTATCCATCGTTTACAGCGTGGACTACCAGGGTATCTAATCCTGTTTGCTCCCCACGCTTTCGCGCCTCAGCGTCAGTTATCGTCCAGAAAGTCGCCTTCGCCACTGGTGTTCCTCCCAATATCTACGCATTTCACCGCTACACTGGGAATTCCACTTTCCTCTCCGACACTCAAGAAACACAGTTTCAGATGCAGCTCCGAGGTTAAGCCTCGGCATTTCACATCTGACTTACATTCCCGCCTACACGCCCTTTACACCCAGTAATTCCGGACAACGCTCGCCACCTACGTATTACCGCGGCTGCTGGCACGTAGTTAGCCGTGGCTTGTTTTTGGGGTACCGTCATTTGTTTCGTCCCCCATCAAAGAAGTTTACAATCCGAAAACCTTCATCCTTCACGCGGCGTTGCTGCGTCAGGGTTTCCCCCATTGCGCAATATTCCCCACTGCTGCCTCCCGTAGGAGTCTGGGCCGTGTCTCAGTCCCAATGTGGCCGATCAACCTCTCAGTTCGGCTACCGATCGTCGCCTTGGTGGTCCGTTACACCACCAACTAGCTAATCGGACGCGGGCCCATCTATCACCGGATTACTCCTTTGATCACAAGAAGATGTCATCTCGTGATGTTATGCGGTATTAGCACAAGTTTCCCTGTGTTATCCCCCAGTGAAAGGCAGGTTGCCCACGCGTTACTCACCCGTCCGCCGCTAAGATAATATTGCTATTATCTCCGCTCGACTTGCATGTGTTAGGCACGCCGCCAGCGTTCGTCCTGAGCCAGGATCAAACTCTCTAAAAAAGATATATATCAGAGTTCCTGTACCTTTCGGTACTCTCCCTCGTCAATTACTCTGTAGAAAGCCATTTGGCTCTTTACTATTTACTGACTTTAAGTTCGCAAGTTTTTAATTCGAGTGACATTTCTCGCTAGAGATGTGTCACCGTACATTATTCACTCTTGAAATTGTACGAGTTATTATTATTACACTGTTTACTTTTCAAGGTCCATCCAGAATGTCCATCAGCTCGTAATGCTACTTGCTTCTATTAATTCTGTCGAAAGCGCTTTCGCTCCTTCGTCGCCGTCCCGTTTAAAGCGGCTTGATTATCTTACCACGCTGCCTTTTGTTTGTCAACCACTTTTTTATTGACTCTTTTTACCATCAACTCCGGTCGTTTGAAGCGTTTTACCGTTTCCCACTTCCAATGTATTTTGTGGTTCTTGCCAGCCTTTCGGCGTCGGCGTCAGCGACAGCTTTATTACTATACCACCGTAGCCACTAATGTATCAATCCAACATAAGCTGTATATTCACGCTTTAATCATATTTATGCCACAGATTCTCCTTTTTACTCATTTATCTTGTTTTATCATCCTAATTCCTAACACATTGAATCATCATTTTAATATTCTCATGACCTGTGAGCGGATCTTTCAATTAACGATATGACTGCGGTTTCGGGTTTGTTACCATCTATTTTTATTTTTCCTTCATTTAATATATGCAATATATCCAACAGGAGGTGCCGATAAAATCCCGGCACCTCCGCTATGCTTTTATATCAGGTTGGATTCTCAGGAATTAGTGAGTATCCCCTTCAATTTTAAAATATCATATACATATACATCTTTAAGGCTACGGTTGTATATTATGCTTGCAGGATGATAGAGAGGGAATAACCTGTATTTATTATTCAGGATTTCTGTCGACATAATCTCGCCATGCAGGCCACCAATGTTCGCCTTGATATTACCCGTAACGGATCTGAGAGGTACATTTCCCAGCGTTACAATGCATGCCGGCCTGATGATGTCGATTTCCCTGAGGAGATATTGCCTGTTGCTGATAATCTCATCGCTTCTGGCCGGCCTGTTTGATACCCTGCCGGTCTTTTCATTTATTCTTGACAGTCGGTACTTTATTGCATTTGTAATATATATGGAATCCCTTTGCATACCCATCAGCTCCAGAAACTCCTGCAGTTGCTTTCCCGCCGCACCTACGAACGGCTTGGACAGCTTGACTTCTTCACGTCCCGGCGCTTCACCTATCAGCAATATCCCGGATTCAAGGTTCCCGGATCCGCAAACCACCTCTTCACAGCTGAATATGTCCAGATATTCAGTATAAAAAGCAGCCAATAGTTCATCTCTGGACAAAGCTCCTCCGATTGGCGTGTCTACTGGTATCTCTATTGGCATCTCTTTTGTCTTGTCCTTCATTCTATCCCCCATCTCCCCGTAGTTCCTCCAGTTTATCTGCGACCTTTCTAAAATCTTCAAACAACAGAGCTTTTTTGGATTCGTCCCTCAACAATGCTGCCGGATGGAATGTAGGCATAATCCAATATCCCTTGCGTTCAATCCAGTTCCCTCTTATTTGTGTGATCTTCGCTTCCTTGTCGATGATATATTTCATGGCCGTAGCCCCCATGCAGACAATTATCCTGGGTTTCACAAGGACCAACTGGTTCCTGAGGTAATTTATGCACTTCTCCGCTTCTTCATCAAGCGGAGTACGGTTACCAGGCGGACGGCATTTGACAATATTGCAGATGTAATGATCTTCATCACCAAGCATAAGTGCAGATAGAAGCAAGTCCAGCAGTTGTCCTGCAGGACCGACAAAAGGCTTTCCCTGATTGTCCTCCTGTTCGCCGGGGCCTTCACCTACAAGCATAAGGGGTGCTTGTCGGCTTCCCCTCTCAATAACTATATTTTTTCTTGTCCTGCCAAGCTCGCAGGCTACGCATTGCGAACATTTCTGCACAAGTTCATCCCAGCCCAGCAATTTGGTACCTCCCTTTTCCTCCCCCGGGAGAAGTGTCCTCTTCCCTAAATCGGGTCAATATTAATATTTCATTAAAATTTCCAAAAATGGTTGATTACAGTTTGTAATAACAATATACTTAAATCATAATAGATATTATAAGGTATAATAACTATAATATATCAAACAGAAAAAAGGTTCCATACTGATGTTTAAAAAAGAAAGCTTCAATTTTGTACTGTATGGTGATTCCATATCAAAAGGGGTCATCTATGATGAAGAAAAAAGCAAATATGTGCTCCTTGAAGAAAGCTATCCAAATTTGCTTAAAAACAAATTGAACGGCGTAATATATAATGCCGCGAAATTCGGCAATACCATAATCAGAGCCGCGGGAAAGTTCCAGAACGATGTGATGAAAAAGAATCCGGATATCGTCATAATTGAATTTGGCGGCAATGACTGTGATTTCAAATGGAATGAGATAGCCGAGAACCCTTATGCCAATCATGAGCCGAATACCGATTTCAATATATTCCAGAATTCTCTGAAGAACCTTGTTGAATCCCTCAGAGCCACGGGTATAGTACCGGTTCTCTTGTCCCTTCCCCCTCTGGACCCGGACAAGTACTTTAAATGGGTGAGCCAAAACAGCGCTGCAGCCGGCGAGAAGATACTCACCTGGCTGGGTAGCGTTAATAAGATTTATTGGTGGCAGGAAAGATACAATTCTGCAATTATCAGCATTGCCCAGGAAACCCGTACAAAATGGATAGATATACGCAGTGCTTTTCTGAATACTCCTGATTTCAGGAAGTTCCTCTGCATTGACGGAATACACCCCAACCGTGAAGGCCATCAGCTCATAGCCGACAAGATCATGGAATATCTGAACACCCACAAGTACACTTATCTTTTAAAGGAAAGCACTGTTCCGATTTTATAGACGATCGAAACAGTGCTTTTAAATTCAGGCAAATTGTTTCTGTTGCATCAAAGCTGCGATGCTATGGCAAAGCAGTATATTTACTCGTACCTCAGAGCTTCTATCGGGTTGAGGTTCGCTGCCTTGACTGCAGGGAACATACCAAAGATTACACCTACCCCAAGGGATATGCCGAATGAAAGTATCATCCAGAAGGCTGAATATGATTCGGGTACGATATCGAAGCCTCCAAAAATAAATCTGATGACACATACCCCGGTCAAAACGCCTAATATTCCTCCCAATCCGGTTACCATGACCGCTTCAATAAGAAACTGTATAAGTATGTTTTTCTTCTTGGCACCGATGGCTTTCCTTATGCCTATCTCCCTGGTCCTTTCGGTGACTGACACTAGCATTATATTCATTATGCCTATGCCTCCGACGACCAGTGAAATTGCGGCAATACCTCCAAGCATGGCCATCATGGTACCTGTGACCTCGCCTAATGTTTCAAGCATTTGCTCTGAGTTTATGACCCTGTATGAATTTTCGTTATTGTATATGCTCAGAAGGAATTCTTCGAGCTTTGTGACAACCCCATCAACATCTTCAGCGGTAACCGTCTGGACAGAGAAGTTCCTTATCACACCCGTCTTGCTTATTCTCTGTGCAACAGTCACCGGGACTATGATATAGTCGTCCGCACCACTGGTGTCACCGCCATCAGTTTGCTCAAGGACACCTACCACCTTGAAAATGTAGCCGTTTATCTTGATTTTCTCTCCGACCGGGTTGACCCCTCCGAAAAGTTCATTGACAATAGCCGTCCCAACGATCGCCACCTTCTGGTAATAATCATTGTCATAGGAAAGCAGGAACCGTCCTGATGTTACGCCTCGGCTGTTTATCTCGGAATATTCCGGTGTAGAACCAAGCATAGTCGTAGTACTCATTGTCGTAGAACCATATTTAACAGTTACACCGTTGGTGGTGACCGATGGAGCAATTGCACTTATCGTAGTACTGTTTTCGTCGGCAAATTTCTTAATCTGGTCATAGGTAACCTTTCTGTTGCTGCCCCTGCCCGTAATGTTGATCTGAATCAGGTTGGTCCCCATGCTTGATATGGAGTCGGTGATGTTTTTGGTTGTGCCCTGGGCATATGCAACAGCCGCGATAACAGCTCCAACGCCTATTATCACCCCCAACATAGTCAGGAATGCTCTTCCCTTATTGCCGATTATACTCTTTATGGCCATTTTGTATGCTTCAACAAACCCCAATCAACTCACCTCCCTGTCTTCAGCTATGATGCCGTCGCTGATCCTTATGATCCTTTTTGCCTGCATTGCAATACTGTTGTCATGGGTAATAAGGATTATCGTGTTACCCATTGCATGCAGCTCCTTGATCATCCTCATTATTTCGGTACCCGACTTGGAATCGAGTGCTCCTGTTGGTTCATCGGCAAGAATTATGGGAGGATTACTGACCAATGCCCTTGCTATTGCCACTCTCTGCTGCTGACCACCGGAAAGCTCATTTGGTTTGTGATGTGTACGGTCACCAAGGCCAACCGCTTCAAGGGCTTCAGTCGCCCTCTTGTGCCTGTCTTTCTGCCTGAGCCCCTGATATACCAGCGGCAGCTCTACATTCTCCAATGCAGTTAGCTTCTGCAGCAGGTTGAACTGCTGGAATATGAAGCCAATCCTTGTATTTCTTATATCTGCAAGTTCATTATCATTCATTTCACTCACATCATGCCCATCGATTACATATAATCCGGAAGTAGGAGCATCCAGGCATCCGATTATATTCATAAGGGTGGATTTACCCGAGCCGGACGGACCTACGATGGCGACAAATTCCTGCTTTTTTATGTTCAGTGTCACCCCGTTGAGGGCGTTAACCTCTTGTGTACCCATTATGTATGTCTTAAATACATTTTCTATTTGAATCATCCTTTTACCTCCATGTCCCGAAAGCAGTTAGCCTACTGGAATTGTTTCTATATCCCGGCTTAGAAACCAGCCGGGGGACCGCCACCACCAGAAGGCATTCCACCACTGGCTCCGCCTATCATAGAGGCCCCACCAAATCCACCACTCTGCTGCCGCTGGGTTTCTTCGTCGCTGGAAACTTCGGAATTGGTGGTTGTTTGAGGAAGAACTACAATCTGACCTTCTGTAAGGCCATCTGTAATTTCTATATTGGTGTCGTCATTATCTCCGGTCGTAACCTCTGTCAGTACCGTCCCTGCATAATAATCCTGGCCGCTTATGGATACTGAACCTGAACTAACGGTTGCCGTTCCGCCCGCAGTTCCTGTTCCCCGACTAAATCCTGCAGGCATCTCACCTGAAGGCATGGATCCTGAAGGTGGTCCGCCGGCAGATGTTCCACTTGGCCGAGTCCTTCCACCTTGTGCATTACCGCCCTTCGAATTACCAGATTGAGTTGCAGTACCATCTGTTGCTGTCCCGTCTGTTGCTGTCCCGTCTGTTGCTGTTCCGTCTGTTGCTGTTCCGTCTGTTGCTGTTGCGCCAGGTGCAGCACCATTACCGGTATTTGCTGCGTTTGCTGCGTTTCCGCCAATTCCGGTGGTGTCGGTCTTAACATATACATAGGATCTGCCCTTCATTGTCGTCACGGCTTCAATCGGAACAAGCAGGACATCTTCACTGGAGCTGATCTGGATCGTGCCATTGACATTCATACCGGTTTTGAGTAATTCTGTTGAATCAACGCTGATAACGACAGGATACACTGTAACGCCATTGGAGCTGGTACCTTCCGCAGATATTTTCTTGACCTTTCCGCTGAGAGGTTTTGTAGAGGTCTCTTCAACTGCATCAGCAGTTATTGAAACCGTCTGTCCGACTTCCAATAATCCGATATCAAGTTCATCTATACTCACCTCAAACTGCAGGTCGTTCATATCTGCCACAACTGCGATGTTGGATCCCTGGGATACCGTATCGCCGGGCGAAACTTCCTGGGCTATGATAGTACCGTTACAGGGAGCTGTCAAAGTATAGTAGGAAAGCTGTTCATTCTTTATATCCAACTGGGACTGAAGGCTTTTAAGCTTTAACTGAATAGTATTCAGGCTGGATTCGAGACTGTCATTCTCCAATGTAACCAAAAGGTCGCCTTTATTTACATATTGCTTTTCTTTAACATTTATGCTGAGAACAGTTCCGCCGGAATCACTCCTGAGTACCTTGCTTTTCAGATACTCCAGTGTTCCTGTCTCAACGCTGCTGAGTGTACCATATGCCGTAGATATCTCAGCATTTGCAGATGTATTGGACAACAGTGAACCCGGGTTGTTTACCGTTATTTCAACTGTATAAAGTTGATTACCGTTTGATGACATATATGGGGTTGTACTGATATATGTAACCGATCCCTCTACAGAAGACATCAAACCGGGAAGATAGACCGTTGCCGAATGTCCTTCCCTGATTGTAGTGATACCGTTTCCGCTGAAGGGAACAGTAAGTTGGAGCCTTGATGTGTCGGTTATTGTAAGAATCGTTCCTCCACCATTCACGTCGTCACCTTCTGACAGGTTTATATCTGTAACCTGGCCATTGAAAGGCGCTGTCACATTTAATGCTGCAATGCTTTCCATCGTATCATTCAGGCTGAGTTCGGTGGTCGCAATGTTGTTGGTGACTTCTTCAATGCCTAGAAGTGCATCGGTATCGTCAAGTGTAAACATTACATCGCCTTTTTTAACCTCATCACCCTCACTATAATTAATAGTTTCAATTGTTGATGTTACTTTAGGCGCAACTGTTTTCCTTGTTGCCGATTCTATGGGACCCGAGGCTTCCACAGCCTTACTTATATCTCCCTTTTGAACAGTCGCAATCAGTTGTTGCAAGCCCATGGCAGATGCATTGGATGCCCTGGTCACAAAATATGTAGTAGCTGCGCCGGCAACCAGAACTACAACAAGTCCAATTGCTATTAACTTTTTAGTCTTTTTTTTCAATTTGAATTTTCTAAATATTATTCCCGTTGTCTCGGTTTTCATTAAAATACCTCCTATTACGGCTTTCCTATATTTTTTCATATTAATATTAGAATTGCCTTAAAAAAAATAATTTTCCAACTGGTTTGGTACCTATTTGATGCTAATCTGTTTGATGGTATACTCATAACTAGAAAGTTGAGGTTTAAAATGCGCCTTTTATTGATCGAAGATGAGAAGGGATTATCAGAAGCCCTTGCATATATTCTCAAGAAAAACAAATATGGAGTGGACGTAGCCTACGATGGTATTACCGGGCAGGAAATGGCTGAAACCGCAATATATGACATCATCATCCTGGATCGCATGCTGCCGGGCAAGGAAGGTCTGGCCGTTCTCAAAGAACTGAGGTCCCAGGGCATCAAGACACCGGTCCTCATCCTGACCGCAAAGGATGCCGTCGCTGACAGGGTTCAAGGTTTGGACGCCGGTGCAGATGATTACCTTGTCAAACCATTCTCAACAGACGAACTGCTGGCGAGGATAAGGGCCTTGAGCAGACGGCAGTCAGAGCTCCTTCAGGGCGATGCATTACAAGTTTCAAGCCTGTTTCTGTACCCACTGAAAAGTGAAGCCGTATATGGAAACACCACTATAAAGCTTACCCTGAAAGAGACCCAGTTGCTTGAATTATTTATAAGGAACAAATGCCAGGTAATAACCAGGGAACAGATTCTGGACAGGGTTTGGGGCCTTGACTCTGAAGTGGAAATGAACAACGTAGAAATTTACATATATTATCTCAGAAAAAAGCTGGAGCCTTTGAATCAACTACTTCGCATCGATACAATAAGAGGCATCGGCTATTGTTTGAGGGAGGTCCAACGTGTTTAGGAAACTCAGACTTAAGCTGACATTGGTCAATATTGCAGTTGTAGGCGTTATACTTTTACTTTTCCTTTCCGGAATCTATATTTTTATGTCGAGAGAACTTGAAAAGCAATCATACCAATTTATGATGAACACCGCCATGCAAAGCCGCAATCCCGACAGACCCGATTCCGCCAGAAATGAATTCGGCAACTGGTCCAACTGCTTCTTCATACGTGTAAACAGCACAGGAATAATAATAAATCAATCACAGCAACTACCTGTTTCTGAAGACGATCTTATTGTCCTTTTAGAGCAGGCACAATCAGCTGTAACGGATAAAGGACTGATCAAAATCAACTCCGGCGATTTCAGATATCAGATAATACATCCTCCCAGCCAGGGTGATCAAGTATATGTTTTTCTGAACATGCAGTATGATAATGCAATTCTCCTCAGATTGCAAGCAGTCTTGATATCCATAGGTCTCAGTGGCTTGATAATCGTTTTCTTCGTCAGCATATTCCTGGCAGACAGGGCGCTTATTCCAATAAACCAAGCCTGGGAAAGACAGCGGAACTTTACTGCGGATGCCTCACATGAGCTTAGATCGCCCCTGACTGTCATCCAGACAAATCTTGAAGTGGTCATTGGAAATAAGGAAGAATCCGTTGAATCCCAGTTGAAGTGGTTGGAAAACATCCAAACTGAGAATAAAAGAATGGCGAAGCTGGTCAGCGACCTGCTATTTTTAGCACGGGCAGACTCCGATCAGCAGTTGGTCGACAGGAAATTCTTCCCCATAAGCGAGGCGCTTGAAGAGGTTGTGTCAATATACAAACCTATCGCTGAAAAAAAGGAAATCATATTTCATTCCGCCATCATTCCCAAAATTGAATACTTCGGAGACGAGAGCAGAATCAAGCAACTTGTAGTCATCCTTATTGACAATGCAATAAAATACACAAATCCTGATGGCCATGTAAAACTGGAACTGAATGCTAACGATTCCCAGCTTGATATCGTTGTTTCGGATGATGGAGAGGGAATAGAGGAAGAACATTTAGACAAGATATTCGAGAGATTCTACAGGGTGGATAAAGCGCGTTCAAGGGAAAGTGGCGGCACTGGTCTGGGCCTGTCCATAGCAGACTGGATCGTAAAAGGACATCGCGGTACTATAAATGTCAGCAGCCTCAAGGATAATGGCACAACTTTCAGGATAACACTTCCCCGCCTGCTGCCCAGGAAACAGGTTTAATGTGCAGATAACAATCTTAACACAGTTTCCGCCGTTAACTGCCTGCCTCGCCAATTACGCAGCATCTGCTCATTGAATATGGATTGAAGGTCTGTTTAATCACAAGGTCGTTTTCATCGGTCTCAACGACTGCATGGTGAAGGAACTTATTCCTCAGGAAATATCTCATGTCGGTGAATATATATCTGTTGTTTCTTCCATTCTTTTCACATGACACATGGTACACCGGGGTGAATTCACTGAAGAATCTTCCTGTTTCAGAATCCATGATATGGTCTGCCCTTGCATCACTGGTATTGTTCAATCGTTTGACTATCTTTATCCTGTTCCTCAGAAAACTCTTTTCACATATAATGCTGCAATCTTCCGCTTCCAGTATGAAATGCCATTTATACAGCCCCTTCAGGGAAGGTAGAAGGCTGATTTTTTCATAAGAATCCCCGAACGTCTTTTCCAGTGTCCTGACGGTTAATATCCAGGCGAACACGCGGTACGCAAAATAAAGGATAAAGACTGCAAGGAATATTTTATCAAGCTTACTGCCGGCAAAGATGTACCCCGCCAGTAAGCCTATAAAAACAGGATCAAAGGTTATCATCATGCCCAATGAAAATTTCTTTTTGATAAATGGCCAAAACAGCTTTGCACCATATGAATTGAAAAGGTCAAAGATTACATGTGCCCAGCAGCCCAGTAAAGCCCAGAAAAACATTGTAAGGAAATGGGGGTTTCCGTATATCAGGCATGCCATACCCGCTATAAAAGCAGATGATCCGACTGTTCCAACCAGTGAATGTGTCGCCCCTCTGTGGTTTTTCAGGTAAGCCATATCACCTTTTTTTTGTAGCAGTATATCTATGTCGGGGAATACAGAGCCAGCTACGATGCACATTGTTGCCGGGTCTGAAATGAGTGCTGCATTTCCTGTTACTTTTGCCACTGCAAGTCCAATGGCGGTGTGTGTCAACGGGTCCATTTTTGCTCCTTGTAAATATAAACTCTTTCGAGTATAACACGCAAAGAGAATTATGTCATGAGAAATTGGTACCATTTATTTATAGGACCAATCTTTATAAACTACTGTAAAAATTTGTGATATAATATTGATATCATTTTTCATTAATATCAATATAAAAGGGGAAAAGGCGTAGTACCCTACAGTCCGGAACGTAGACCTCACAGCGTTTGGAGTTTCCGATAGGATTATAATGAATAAAAGGAGGCAATGCGGATGTCAAAGATTGAAGAAATTAAGGCCAGTGTAACTGGAGGAAAAACTAAGCTTATTGAAGGATTGGTGCAGGAAGCCCTAAATGAGGGGAACACAGCAGAAGTTATTCTTAAGGCTATGATTGATTCAATGGGTATTATAGGCGAAAAGTTCTCAGCATCAGAAATATTTGTACCTGAAATGCTGATATCGGCAAAGACAATGTCAAAAGGTGTTGGGGTGCTTAAGCCTCATCTTGTCAGTGGCACCGCATCTTCTTTGGGCACATGTGTTATAGGTACAGTTGCAGGAGATTTACATGATATCGGTAAAAATCTTGTTGCAATGATGCTTGAAAGTAGTGGATTTAATGTAATAGACCTTGGCGTTGATGTATCAGAAACCAAATTTGTTAATGCCGTTAAGGAAAATAAGAATGTAAAAATAGTAGCATGTTCAGGCCTTCTAACTACAACAATGCCAGCTATGAAAAAAACAATTGAAGCCTTAAAAGAAAGTGGAATAAACGGGTTCAAGGTAATGGTCGGGGGTGCGCCCGTAACAGCTGAATTCGCGGCTTCAATAGGGGCAGATGCATATACTCCTGATGCAGGTAGTGCCGCAGTTAAGGCTAAAGAATTAGCAACTGCATGAACACACCAAATATATACCATAAATATAAGGAGGTATTGATGTATGTTAACGAAAAGAGAGAACTTGATAGAAACGATCAGAGGTGGAAATCCTGACCGTTTTGTGAATCAATATGAGTTTATGAATCTCATCATGGAAGTCCCTCTTGTCACCCAATTTAATTATGGTAAGGTATGGAAGGATCTTTGGGGCATTACATGGAACTGGCCGGAAGGTCAGCTTGGCATGTTCCCTGTGCATGATGACGAGCATAAAGTTATAAAAGATATAACCGAATGGAAAAAATATGTTAAAATTCCTCCCATTCCGACTTCCGATGAAGTCTGGGGCGCAGCTATTGCCCATGCCAATTCTGTTGACCGAAACGATCAATTTGTCACAGGTGTAGCTATACCAGGCATATTTGAAATGACGCATCACCTTATGGGCATAGAAGATGCCTTAATAGCCTTGTATGAAGAACCTGAAGCCATTCTTGAGTTGATTGACGCGCTTACTCAGCGTGAGCTGGAATGGGCCAAAGTGATGATAGAAAAAATTCATCCGGATTGCATTTTCCATCATGATGACTGGGGCAGCCAAACATCTTCATTCATGTCCCCTGAAATGTTTGAAGAATTCTATTTACCGAGTTATAAAAAAGTATATAAATATTACAAGGACAACGGAGTTGAGCTTATAGTTCACCATGCCGACAGCTACGCAGCCAACCTGGTTCCCTACATGATTGAAATGGGAATAGATATCTGGCAGGGAGTTATGACTACCAACAACACTCCGGAGTTAATTAAGAAATATGGTGGCAAAATCAGCTTTATGGGCGATATTGACAGCGGCGTAGTTGATTTTCCGGCATGGACACCGGAAATAATTGCCAGGGAAGTTGAGAGAGCTTGTAAAAATTGTGGAAAATTATACTTTATCCCCAACTTAACCCAAGGTCTGAATTTAAGTTCGTTCCCGGGAGTTTATGATGAGGCAACTAAGGCAATCGATGAAATAAGCAAAAAAATGTTTTGAAATACATTACCGGGATAAAACATTTAGACAGTGTTTGGGAATACATTAGGTCTATGTATCTACTACATAGACCTAATTGTTTAATGCAACCGAAAAACCTTCCCGCTTCGGAATCCATTATATAATCTGCCCCTATTTAAAGAAATTATTGTTTATCATTGTTTCAGTCTTCTCTATATCATGGATATAATACCACCCATCATTAATCATGATGCTTTCCCCCGGTAGTGAGTATCCCTCAACTTTATCCATCTCAAGCTTTGCAAGGCTTCCAATATACCGGGAGATGAAGTCCAGTCCGATATCAGTCTTTAGATGTTTCTGCAAAACACCGAATATTTCATTTGCTTTCGATATGTACTTAAGATTGGCCTTCTGTTCTATGATTGCCTTGATGAAATCCTGCTGCATCCTGATCCTGCCCACATCGCCATCGGTATAGCCGCTCCCCTTTTTATTCCCTTTTCTGTATCTGACGAGCTGCTCAGCTTTTTTCCCATCCAATAGCTGCATACCTTTTTTTAGATTAATATGAAGATCCTGTACTGGGTCATCATATTTCATCCGGAAGGGTACATTGAACATAACACCGCCAAGGGTGTCGACAACCTTCCTGAAGCCCTTGAAATCAAAAATCACATGATAATCTGCTTCAAGCCCGGATATATTGTACACCTCATCGATAATACCCGTTACTCCTCCTGCAGCATAGACAGCATTCAACTTCATTTTCCGGCCTTCGAATACAACCAGGGTGTCCCTTTCAAGGGAAAGTATATTCATTTCGGCGCTTTCAGGTGCGTAATTGATAAGAATCACAACATCAGTCCGTACACCTTCTTCATCAAGGCCAAGCAGCAGAACATCCAGCGGCTCGCTTTTCTTTTGTACATCATTGAATATCACACGGTTGTACTTTTCAACCCTGTCCTCCTTCTCCTGTACGGGACCGCTTTTGTCGTTGAAAAAATACGCCCCCGTAACGAACAGAACTGCCAATATAATTGTACTGGTAACAAAAGTAAACCTTCTCAGACTTATGCGCACCTCCCAATAATTCAAGTGCATGGACTTTATCATACCAATATGCATGGCAAGAATATCATTCCCACAAAAGCTCATATCAATTAACCTATTTGGAGGGTAAAAAAAGGAGAACCATTTTTCAGGCTCTCCTTAATATTATTTGTTATAGAATATGCTTGTTTTAGACCTTCAACCTTGTCTTGAAGCGTTCAACCGCTTCTTCGGTGCTCTCCCTGCTGCCGAACGCCGTAAGTCTGAAATAACCCTGGCCGCTAGGACCAAAGCCCACACCCGGAGTTCCGACAATATGTGCCTCATCAAGGAGCTTGTCAAAAAACGCCCAGGAATCAAGTTCATTTGGAGTCTTCAACCATATATAAGGTGCGTTGACTCCGCCGAAAACCTTTACTCCTATACTTAACAGCCCTTCCCTTATTATACGTGCGTTATTCATATAATAGTCGATGACTGCCTGAACCTGCTTTTTACCTTCAGGAGAATATATTGCAGCCGCCCCCTTCTGGATTATGTATGGGGCTCCGTTGAATTTGGTAGTCTGTCTCCTGTACCATAGCTTGTTCAGTGTATGTTCCCTGCCATCTGCTGAATATGCCATCAGCTCCTTCGGTACCACTGTAAATGCGCACCTTGTTCCGGTAAAGCCCGCCGTCTTTGAGAAGCTGCGGAATTCAATTGCTACTTCCCTTGCCCCTTCAATTTCATATATGCTGTGCGGAATGTCCTTATCACTGATATATGCTTCGTAGGCTGCATCATACAAAATTACCGCTTTATTGGCCTTTGCATAATCCACCCATTTTTTGAGGTCTTCTTTTGAAATGGTCATGCCGGTTGGGTTGTTGGGAAAACAAAGATATATCATGTCAACCCTGTTTTCTGGAAGTTCAGGTACAAAATTATTCTCTGCAGTACAAGGCATGTATGTAACCTTGTCGAATTTACCTGTCTCGCTATGGTAGCTACCCGTTCTGCCGGCCATGACATTGCTGTCCATATATACAGGATATACCGGATCGGTCAGTGCAATTATATTATCAGTGCCAAAGATCTCCTGTATATTTGCCGTATCACTTTTTGCGCCATCACTGATGAATACCTCATCAGCCTCGATTTTAACACCTCTGCTCAAATAATCGTTTTTGATTATTTCATTGATCAGAAAATCGTAGCCATACCCATCAGGGCCATAACCCTTGAAGGTCTTCTCATCTGCCATATCATCAACTGCGCTGTGAAGTCCTTTAATAACCTCTCCTGTGAGTGGCTTTGTCACATCTCCGATTCCCAGACGGATTATCTTTGCATCAGGGTTTTCCTTCTGGAATGTGTCCCTTCTTCTTGCAATCTCTGCAAACAGATAGCTGCCAGGCAGCTTCAAATAGTTTTCATTAATAAATGCCATTACAATATCTCTCCTTTATATGGTTTCGCCTGTATGTTTTATTGCATTTGAGTTATTCAGGTAATCCGGCGGCCATCAAATCAATATCACCTTCAAATACCATAACTGCCGGACCAGTCATATACACATGGTTGTCCTTTTCGTTCCATTCAATGGTGAGGTCTCCGCCCAGCAGCTTTACAACTGCCTTCCGGTTAGTAAAACCATTCAGGACTGAAGCAACAAGTACCGCGCTGGCACCGGTACCGCAAGCCAGGGTTTCGCCGGCACCTCTTTCCCACACCCTCATCTGAAGCGTATCCCGGTCGATGACCTTGACAAATTCAGCATTGATTTTTCTGGGGAAAAGCTCGTGGTGCTCCATCTTTGGGCCGATATCCGCTAATGGGAATGAAGTTACATCATCAACATAGGTTACAGCATGTGGATTTCCCATAGAAACGCATGTAACAGCGAAAGTTTGTCCGGCCACTTCTACAGGCTGGGCTGTAAATGAAGATGCATCGCTTCTTACCGGTATGTCGGACGGTTTAAGGATAGGTTCACCCATATCCACCCTTACCACAGAAACCTTGCCCTCCTTTACTGTCAGTTCAAGGATCTTTAAACCTGCAAGGGTTTCGATAGTAACTGTCTTTTTTTCAGTCAGCCCATTGTCATATGCGAATTTCCCCACACACCTTATGGCATTCCCACACATCTCAGATTCCGATCCATCGGAGTTGAACATCCTCATCCTGAAATCAGCAACTGTAGAAGGCAATATCAGTACAAGTCCATCGGAGCCGATACCAAAGTGCCTGTCACTGACATACCTGGACACGTCAGAAGGGCTTGACAATTCTCTATTAAGGCAGTTTACATATATATAGTCGTTGCCTAATCCCTGCATTTTTGTAAATTTCATTTTGCAACCTCCAAATTTATTTCCTGCATAAACACACCAATATTATACCACATGATTCCACTCCTGCAATGCTAAGAATTGATCCCTGTGTATTCTGACTTCACTTGTGTTGTAATTATTGCCCCGTTTACTGTATAATAGTCCCATCATGCACAAAAGTGTATCAGGAATATGCATTTTTGTCGGCAATTTTTTAGTTTCAGGACTGGAGGATCTCAATCAGAATGAATTTGAATAATATTTCCGGATACTTCAAAAATAACAAATGGCTTGCAGGATTTTTGACGCCCGCTTCCATAAAACAGTTGACACGATACCTGATAACAGGTTTCAGCTCTGCTGCAATAGAGTTTTTTCTGCTCTACGTCTTCAAGGACCTGTTAGGCTTGTCTGTCATATTGGCGAACTCTTTATCCCTTGCTATAGTATTCTGGTTCAATTTCCTGGTGAACAGGCTTTGGTCCTTCAAATCAAGATCCGATATAAAGAAACAGTTGTTGATGTATGGATGTTTGTTTGTTTTCAACCTGGGCGCTTCCGACCTGATTATGTATCTGTTGAATTCAAAACTATATCTCCATTATCTTATTGCCAAAGTCATCGCTATCGGAGTCATAGTCTCCTGGAACTTCGTTATATACAGAAAAATCATATACAAGTAATAATGTTTTATATTTCACCCTGACTTCCTATTGATCTCGAGCCCTTCCCCATATCAAATCTATTAATTACTGGTATTTTCCTCAGAATTGCTATCGAAGCAAAGGAGCAGACAAAAACCACTAACGACAAAACCGGCACAAAATATAAAGGGTTAAAGCTGACGTTGTTTATACCCAGAATATCCTCAAATATACTCCTGAAGAGAGGATGAATCAGATATATACCCAGGGTGAATTCCGAAGTTGTTGAAAGCCACTTTCTATTTACTATGAATTTCTGGTTGTTATCAGTGTTTTTATTCCGGTAAAAAGTCTTGCACAACATAAAGATAGAAAAGCTCATAAGAAAGGTGGGCAGGCTGCCATACCAATAATATGTGATGATTGTACCGCTTTCAGCTGAAGCAGCCGCGCCTCTCATTATTGATAAAACCGTTATAAGTATGCTAATGGCGAATATTCCTGAAGCAATGATTTTTGATATATTGAGATACTTATGAAGATAATAACCCAATACATAATATCCGCAATATGTTCCGACTACCTCGGGGGAGATCTTTTGAAGGATCGTTTTGATATAGCTGAAATATGGCAGTTCGGTAAAGCTTAATAAAAATGGAATAAGCAATGTAAATAAGAAATATATGCACAAAAAATACCTGCTTAAATCCTTGTTATTATTAACGATTTTATATAACAATGGAGTCACTATGTATAGACCGATCAGCGTTGGTAAAAACCAAAGATGATATTTGCTGATGATAAACATTTTGATTATTTGTTTCAATATATCCGTATTTGCTTTGTCAATTACAATTACATCAAAAACTGCATAGAGCATTGACCAAAGCAGATAAATGGCCAGTGTTCTGAAAATATATTTTGTAAACATCTCTTTGATGCTTCTTTCTCTGCCACCGAGAAAAAGCGCACCACTTATCATAAAAAAGACAGGTACACAAAAACGTGTTATACCATTATAAAAATTCAGTATCATCCATTCTTTTGATGAAAAATCCAAATCATATAAGTTTTCACTTGCAATATGTATTACTATGACAGCAAAACACGCAATGATCCTCAATAAATCAATGTATTCTTTCCGGCTATCGGACAAACCGCTTTCTTGTTGAAGGTTTTGCAGTTTCATAAGTTGATATGCCCCCCGAATAATCTTGATTCCACTCAGCCAACATTATACCATGTTGAGCCAAAGGATTACAGTCCAAACACTTCCTGGAACAATCATGTCCTGGATCATGAGTAACAAAAAAAGAATCCGTATGTTTCAACGAATTCTTTTTTCCACAATACTCTGTGAATTTGGTGGGGGGGGATGGATTCGGACCATCGAAATCGTGCGATAACAGATTTACAGTCTGCCCCCTTTGGCCACTCGGGAACCCCCCCATGCCCTATAATTGCGCATTTCCGCCGTTTGTGCGCTTTGCTTTCTTATCGGCGCATGTTCTATATTACAATAACCCTGTAAGGTTTGTCAAGTGTAAATTTGCACTTTACTCGAAATTTACACTTACAATTTATTCAGATTTTCACATCATTTGAGATCACTGAGATCAAATGGTGTCTCCTGATATACAAAGTAGTTCAGCCAGTTTGAATAGAGCAGGTTTGCATGGCCCCTCCAGCTTACAACAGGTTCCTTGGCCGGATCATCACCAGGAAAGTAATTCCTGGGTACCTTTATATCAAGTCCAAGTGCTGCATCACGGTCGTATTCTGTTTTCAGCGTAAGCCTGTCATACTCGGAATGGCCGGTTACAAAAATCTGCCTCCCACCCTCGGTCTTCATTATATATACCCCTGCCTCATCAGATTCCGAGAGGATATCGATTTCTGACACCTTTTCTACATCTTCCCGCTTGATTCCCGTGTGTCTGGAATGCGGTGCCATGAATTCATCGTCAAATCCCCTGAGCAGCATTGTATTTGGCTTGGTTATACTGTGTTGGAATACGCCGAAAAGCTTTTCCCCCAGGGGATATTTCTTTATACCGAAATGGTAGTAAAGGCCGGCCTGAGCTCCCCAGCATATATGGAATGTTGAGTATACGTTATGTTTGCTCCAATCCATAATCTCCTTTAACTCGTCCCAGTAGTCAACCTGTTCAAATTCCATGTTTTCTACAGGCGCTCCTGTTATGACAAGTCCGTCGAAGCGTTCATCCCTGACATCCTCAAATGTCTTGTAGAAGTTTAGAAGGTGCTCCTCTGGGGTGTTCCTTGACTTGTATGATTGCGGATGAAGAAATACTATATCAACCTGAATCGGGGTATTACCCAGCAATCTCAGGAGCTGCGTCTCTGTAGTAATTTTTGTAGGCATAAGATTAAGAACTGCGATCTTCAGAGGCCTTATATCCTGGCATTCGGCCCTTTCTTCGGTCATAACGAAAATATTCTCTCCATGCAACACTTCTGATGCAGGCAGGTTATCCGGTATTCTAATTGGCAATTGAACCACCTCTAGTTAATTGTTAGTGTTTCTGATTATACCATAAAGGTTATTATTTTAACAGTTATTGATGAACAATATGTTATTGATGAACAATAATGCTGTTGATGATGATTAGCAACCAAAAAGCCGGCAATCTTTGAGCTTTTGATATGCTCTAAATGATTACCGGCTTTAGATTAACTTATTTCTATCCCTTTATCGAACCGATCATTACGCCGGTTACGAAATACTTCTGGACGAAAGGATATATTGCAAGTATCGGGGCTGTTGCTACGATTATTGTGGTGTACTTTACAAGATTCTTGTAAAGGTCGAGGTTGCCTGCCGTTGAAGAATCATAGGTGACTGAAGACTGGTCATTCTGCACGAGTATCTCCCTCAGTATTACCTGCAGGGGATAGAGTTTCCTGTCCCTCAGGTATATCATCGCCTGAAACCATGAATTCCACATCTGTACGGCATAGAACAGGGCTATGACTGCAATGACCGCCTTGGACAGCGGGATTATTACCCTGAACAGGATGGTGAATTCATTTGCACCGTCTATCTTTGCCGATTCCTCCAGGCTGTCCGGTATCTCCAGGAAGGATGTCCGCATTATGATAAGGTTGAATACCGATATTGCCATCGGGATGATTACCGCCCACCTGGTGTCTATCATATTAAGGTTTTTTACGACCATGTACGTGGGTATCAGACCTCCGTTGAAGAACATTGTGACGGTCACGAGGCCCATTATCCAGTTCCTCCATAGCAGCCTTTTCCTGGAAAGGCCATATGCCCCCATTGCCGTCAGCAGAACACTGATTGACGTGCCAACGGCAACATAGAATATGGTGTTTATGTAACCGTTGATCAGGCTCGGATTTCTGAATACGATCTCATAGCCCTTCAGGGTGAAGCCCAGAGGCCAGAGTATTATTCCTTCGTGCTGTGCCAGCTTGATCGGATCGCTCAAGGAGGCAAACAACACATGCAGCATAGGCGCCAGTGTTATGAATGCCAACAGGATCATCGCGGTATAGTTTAATATCTGAAATATTATTCTGCTTGCCGATTCTTTCTGTTTTAGCATGTCTTCCTCCTCCTTTTAGAATAAGCTGGATTCTGTGAACTTGCGGCTCATTGCGTTTGCGAAAAGCAGCAGCGCAAAGTTGATGACCGAGTTGAAAAGGCCGACCGCTGTACTATAGCCGTAGTTGAACTCCTGAAGACCTTTTCTGTAAGTGAAACTGCTGATTACATCGGCAGTCTCATATGTAAGCGGGTTGTACAGCAGGATTATCTTTTCCATACCGACGTTCATCATGTTTCCAATTCTAAGGATCATCATGATCATTATTGTGCCTGCAATACCAGGCAGTGTGACGTGTATGGTCTGCCTCCAACGGCTGGCGCCATCAATCCGGGCAGCCTGGTAAAGCTCCTGGTCTATGCCGGAAAGGGCTGCAAGGAATATGATGCTCTGGAATCCAATGTTCTGCCATATGTTTGAGACGACGAATATTGACCGAAAGAGCTCCGGCCGGCTGAGGAGGTTTTCCTTCTCCCCTCCCAATGCTGCCACCAATGATGTTATGGGCCCGGTCGAGGATGTGAAGTCAATTATGAGACCGGCGATGACAACCATTGATATGAAGAAAGGCATGTAACTGATTGTCTGGACCACCTTCTTGAAGGTCTTCCGTCCGATTTCATTCAGCAGGAGCGCCAGTAGGATCGGTGCCGGAAAGCCCCATGCAAAATCGTAAAAGCTTATGAGGAACGTATTACGGATAAGTCTCCAGAAGTAATAGCTTCCGAAGAAATCTGTGAAGTTCTTGAAACCGATCCATGGGCTTCCGAAGATACCCAACTTGGTTTCGAACCTTTCAAACGCCAGTACGATACCGGCCATGGGGATGTAGTTGAAAATGATGAAATAGATGATTACGGGTGCCAGAATGAGATAAACCATTTTGTTCAACTTGAAGTCTTTACGGACATCTACAAAACGCATCTTCTAACCCCTTCTCTATTAAATTATTTATGGTTTTGAAAAAGCCCGTAATTACTCGGGCTTTTGTATGAATTCGATCAGGTTTCCTGCATTATCATTTATGAACACGACATAGTCGGCTCCAACCTGGAAAACGTCTTTTGCAATTACTACATTTTTTGATTTAAGATAATCTACGAATTTATGTATATCTTTAATTGAAAATGCCTGATGCTTGTTACCATGAGTCTTGAGATCCTCATTCGGGATGCTCCTGCCTGCGGGTATTGACTGGGCTCCTTCAACCTCAAAGAGCTCGAGCCTGTAGTCATTATAATACATGAAAGCTACTGTTGAATGTGCTTGTGGAAGGAATACATTTGATTCCAGTGTGAACCCGAGAACCTCGCTGTACCATTTGATGGAAGCTTCAATGTCCGGAACGCTGACTCCCCAATGGATAGGCTTGATGTTCACGATTTCCTTGATATCTGACATTTTTGTTAACCTCACTTTTTTGAGAATTGAATTGTAAACACTTGATTTCAATATAAATTTATCATATATCGGAGCAAATAGCATTGTACAAAAAACAAAAGTAATTCTGAGTTATATTCTTTTTTTACAAGATAGCTTGTGGCCTGTAAAAGTGGGGAAAGCTGCCTTTATATAAAACTTGCTATGGGGTCAATTGCTTGATACAATTAATAAATTAGGAATAAAATAGAATACTCGATGGGTGGTGGAAAAATGGCAGGTATAAGGATGGTAGCATTCTGGGAAAAGTTGAGGAAATATGATGCGAATATCTATATTGGTGATGAGGGCAATACTCGGGTGACCTCTGTCAAAATGCTGCAAAAAGGACAAACCTCATTCAAGCCTGACATTTTATATATAGGTGATCTTGAAACCCTTGGCATGGATACCGTTGTAGAAGGTCCAGCCAATTTTCTCATCCTTGGGGAAAAAGTCAAGAATATGATGCTATACCAGGCAGGCAAAAACAATATACTGTCCGTAAGCAAAAATACAGATTTTATAAGTGCCTTCAATGATGTTCAGGAAGTCATGGCTGTATACATGAACTGGAACATACAACTCCATGATGCATTTATTAAGGGAAAAGGTCTGGACACCATACTGAACATCGGATATGAGCTTCTCGGCAACCCTATTCAGGTGATTGACACCAGTTTCAAGCTCATCGCAGGCACCAAGGATAGAGCAGTAGACGATCCAGTGTGGGAAGCCAGCAATAAGAATGGTTTCGCTCCATATGCAATGGTTTCCCAGCTTAAGGTGGAAAGATTCATTGAAAAGGTCCATAAAAGCAAGGAACCGATATTTGTGCATCCCAGTATTCATAAATACACTCTACTTATGTCCAATATAATTCTTGAAGATAAAATACTCGGTCATATGGCCGTTCTGGAATATGAAAGGCCTTTTGAAGAGAGCGATATAGACCTGTTGAAACAACTCACGGAAATCGTGTCCTCGGAGCTTCTTAAAAGCAAGATATTCCGAAATTCCAAGGGATTGGCCTTTGAGAACTTCATCACAGACCTTTTATATGGAAAGATCAAAGACCCACGACTTATAGACGAACGTATCAAGGCGCTGGGTTGGGAACTCCAGGACTGCCAGTATATCATGACAATAAAAGCTGAGCAGGAAAATCTGGATAATACGCCTTTTCCCAATTTCAGGGAAATGCTCGAAAACCTTGTCCCCTATAGCAAGTCGGTGATTTATTTTGACCATCTTCTTCTTATTTTAAACAGGAAAAAAGATAGATTCCCACTAACAGATGAAAGCCTTAATGAACTTACGACATTTTTACGCAACAACCAGTTGAAATGCGGAATAAGCAGGCCATTCAACAATATCGGAGACATACGGAAGCATTACGAACAGTCGCTTAAATCCATCGATCTGGGATCCAATATAAAACCAGCGGATGTAGTATACATCTATGATGATTATGTCATTTATCATGTTCTCGACACCTGTAAGGAAAAGCTGGATCTTATAAGTATCTGCAGCCCTGTCGTTCTTGATCTGATTGAATATGACCGTAAAAACAAAACCCATTATGCCCTTACGCTTTATACATATCTTATACAGGCACTTAACCTGACAGCATCCGCCGAGACATTGTTTATTCACCATAATACCATGCGTTTCCGCATAGAAAAAATACAGAAGATATTAAACCTGGAGCTTAATGATGGAAATATTTTATTCCACCTTCTTTTGTCCTTCAAAGCCCTTGAGTATTCAGGCAAGGATATATTCAATTAATGATAAGGGACACATCTCTAACCCGGAGTCATGCTCTGCAGGTATGAGATATGTCCCTATCGTAATCTTATTAATCTTGTAATATTATAATATTTTATCTTGCGTTGTATCTGTCATAAGCTGCCTGTTTATACTTGATAAGGTCTTCAATCTTCATTTTCTTGAGCTGTCCTACAAAAGCGTCATAATTTGTAAGTGGCTCAGCTCCAGTTATGAAATTTTGCTATCATTTCCGAACCATAGGTCATGATATCGTTGATGGAAGCGTTGAAATTGCCTGCATCCTCGGGAGTCATGGTTGCCTGTAGCGGATAGAATCCGCTTGCATCCTTGTCTGTTTCCCACAGCTTGTATGCAGCTTTTTCTTCTTCAGTCAGTAGCGTCTGATTCCTTGCAGTGTTATAGATATAAGGAGTGATCTGGTTGGTATACAGGTATTTTGCATCCATCATACTAAGGTTGTTCGGGTTTTTGGTTATATTCTCTGATACCACTTTCTTTCCGTCTGCTACATTATAGCCTTCGCCTTCCATACCCCAGTTGCTCAATTCTCCGACTTGTTCACTATAAAGATTATCAAGCCATGCAATGGCAACTTCAGGGGATTTGCACTTGTCGGTTACCGACCATGAACCACCGGCTATGGGGTATGGGCTGTTCTTTTGATGGAGCTTGTCGCCAACCTTCTTGACAGCGTCATGAATACCGGCAATTTTGTAATTGGGATCATTCGCCTTCTGGACGGTTGAATGTATCCCATATATGTCGGTATACCATATTCCTGATTTTCCGGTTGTTACTATATTGTCATCAGCGAAAGGCATCATATTCTTTATGAAATCCTTGGATATAAGTCCTTCGGTATACCATTTGTTAACCATTGTCAGGTAATCCTTGAAACCATTTTCAATCATTCCGAATTTGACTGTGCCATTATCTACATAGAATGGAGCGTCTATATTAGGCATCATGGAAGCAAAGCCGGCTACACCAAAACCATCGATAAGGAAATTTTTCCACGGTACGCCGGTGTTCTGGAGCCACAGGGCCTGGTCAGCCCCCTTCTTTTCCTTGAAAGCCTTGAGTACAGTGTAGTAATCGTCATATGTCACAGGTGATGCAAGTCCGAGGTCATCCAGCCAGTCCTGCCTGATGACAGGGCCGTAATCCATCATATCCTCAGCATCGAGCAAACGCGGTAAACCGGTAACATTTCCGCCGTCTGTAATTGTCGCTTTCTTTACAAGCGGATCGGATGCAATGAGTTTGGAAAAGTTGGGAGCATAAGTTCCTATGTAATCATTGAGATTGAGACATACACCATCTTCTACTGCTTTGTCTGCTCCGCCTGCATAACGGTCAGTCAGTTGGGCTATTATTTCAGTGTAATCTCCTGCAGAAATCATCAGGTTGAATGCATCCTGCGCACTTTCAGCAGAGCCGTACTCCCAGTTGATGTGTACATTCGTCATTTTTTCAATTTCCTGAATGACCTTGTGGTCATCAAAACCATTTGGAAGTATTGACGACATATTACGTGGTCCGGTAATCCAGCATGTGAATTCAACTTTGTCTTTCAATGGAAATGTAATACCTTCTGCTGCAGGTGCTGCAGTCTGTTCGGCAGGTGCGGCGGTTGCTGCTGCAGTACTGGCCGGTTCGGTGTTTGTTTCCTGTTGCCCGCAGCCAACCATGAGGGTGAAAACCATAATGAAAACAATTGCCAGGGGAATCAACCTTTTTGACATTTTCATCTGCGACCTCCTTAATTAATTCTCTTTTCTTTAAATACTGACACTGAAAGATTTGTAACAAGAATCGCCTATAATTATATCCCCATATATGCTAATAGTAAACAAGCAAACCTAATAATTGGGGACGGTTCTTGTAAAACACAGATTGTTATGCTAGAATTTCTTTACGGAGGTGTTAAAAATGCCAAGACAGGCCAGGATAAAAGGTTCTCATCGCACATACCACATTGTCATGCGAGGTAAAGAAAACTGCAAAATATTTAAATCAGACCCAGATAAGGAAGCCATGCTGGAAATCCTTAAAAAAGCCATATTTAAGCATGATTTGAAGTTTGAGGCCTTCTGTCTGATGGACAACCATATACATCTCATCATTGGCTGCAACGGTAACAATATATCAAACATAATGAAAAGTATCAGTATAGGATATGTCACATATTTCAACAGTGCCCACAACAGATCAGGACCTTTGATGCATGACAGATACATGAGCGAAACCTTGCCGGATATCAGGCACCTTTTACTTACAAGTGCACATATACACATCAATCCTGTCACGGCAGGGTACGCAGAAACTCCGGAAAGCTATCCATGGAGCAGCTGTGGTGTCTATACAGCAAAGTTGCATGAAGAAAGCATGGTGGATTGCAGCAGGATTCTTGGACATTTTTCTGCCGACAGGGCGGAAGCTGTTGAGGGATATAAATCATATCTGGAGAAGTTTGAGTATCCTGGTGATGTTTTGGATACAAAGGAAGATAAGATTGAATGTATGAAAAACCGCAAGGATTATATCGATTCCTATGAAAGCGCCTGGAAATATGTTGTATCCGAATTGGATAATAACTCTGTCACTATAAAAGAGCTACCAGCAAACAAGGATTTGAGAAGGAAAGTTATTTTACACCTCAGGCAGAATTCTATTATGACTTTAAAGGAAATCGGGCAGCTTGTCGGAGGCTTGTCGCATTCTACTGTCAACAAGGTTTTGTTTGAAATGCAATTCATACCGTCAAACCGCCTCATTCCACCATCTGTCAGGTTATCTCGACCCGGACCCCGGTACCACGCTTGATCTCATCAAAGTGTTGCTGCATGATATCATTACCCTGGAAGTCAAAAGCTTCTCCGGGTACAAGAATCATATCCGGCCGATGGTGCCCACTGCAGTATTCCTCATAGGCCTTTAGAAAATCCTGTACACTGAGCAACCCTGCAGCTCCTATCGAACCACCGAACAAACGGTTTTTTACTGGATATATGTCTATCCGGTCATCAAGACCTGCCTTGCGTACCGCAGCCGACAGTACCTGCCAGCCCAGTTCCGAAGCCAGTGCCAATATTTTTCCACTGCAGGTGCCTGCTACACGTTTGATATCATCCAGCCTGTCCATATCAAAATCATGTTCCATAATGATCCCGGGATCTGTAAAAGGCTCGTTTTCCCATCCACTTTTGATGGTTGCACCCTTGCGTTCAAGGAATATTTCGAGTTTGCCAGGACTTTGCAACATGTTCCATGCCTCTGCACGGGAGCGGGGCTCATGACCGTTTATACTTCTTATGATATCCCCTCTTCTCAAGCCGGCTTCAAAAGCTTTTGACCTGATAATCACACCCGAGACAACGGCATATAGATCCTTCACATATGAAGGTTCCAATAAAAGCGGGCATGGGATGGTATCGCCCACCCTTTCAATGAAGTTCCTTATATCTTCGAACATCTTCCAATGGTCGAATTTATGCTCCGGATCCGCTTTTTCTGCATAACCCGGCATGAATAACCTTATTGTCAAAACATTATTATCTGCAAGATACCTCACGGATTGTTCAATATCGTTCCATCCCACTACATGCGGCATGGCTACAATGCTTCCATGGTATAGAATGCCGTACTTTGAAAGCAGTCTGACTCCATTGATCGTTGCTTCCGCTTTCTTCAGGTCGTCACCCATCAATGCCCTCCTTCCATCAACAGTGGCACTGTTGATGGATAGCTGGATGACCAGTGGGTACATATCCTTCAGGAACTTCACCATTTCTTCATCCAATCCATGTCCGTTGGTTGTTATGGATATGGGCGTCTCCGGGAATTTTGCCCTCACCCTCCTGATGATTTCCGTGAATTGTGGATGGCACAGAGGCTCTCCTTCTATGATGCTTGTTGCAGATTCCCCTATGGTTATCATATTCCGGCCGTTCAGATGGTTCAAGGTGTGTTCTGTCTCTTCCAGTGATCTGTCACCTATAGTCACCACATTTATGCCCTTAGGATTATTTTTATGGCTGCAGAAGACACAAGCGGCATCGCATCTTGATGTGATCGGTAATATGTTTGCTTCCATAGCTGAATGTAATATCAGGTATTCTTTGTCCATTGTCACGGGTTTCTTCCTTATTATATATATTATATAAAACGACAAACTTATTTGATTCCGCTTGTATTATTTCACAATGTTAATGAAGCTTTTCAAAATGACTATATACTATCTAGAAAAAATGGATATAATCATCAAGCTCCCTGAACAATTGAGTGGTATCAGCATCATCGGGTACGACTAGTGTCAACGGTTCATTCAGTTTAAGGATGAACATGCCGAGTATTGACTTGGCATCCGCCATACCGCTCTTGCCATGGATCCATATGTCATATGGATATTTTGAAACAATTGCATTTATCTTTTCTATTTCGTTTATGTCCTTGATTTTTATTGGTTTTACCATTTTTTAACCCTTCCTTTCAAAATTAATTTACATTTATTAAATTATAACAGAATCTTAACAACAAGTACATACCCCGCCAAATGATTGCGTTATAAGGCTTTCAACTCCTATAATTTGTACCAATTATTTAACTATATCAGGTAACATATTTAATAAAATGCAAATTATTCCACCTTGATACTTCATGATTCTTGACAATGTTTATGGTAAGTATTAAGATGTAGACAGTTATATAATATTAACTTCTATGTCGTCTCTGCTTTCCACTCATCGGCAAACGGGTTGAAATCCGTTTACATATTAATTAAAAAAAGTATAGAAAGAAAGGAAGGAAGAACAATGAAAAAACTCTTAGCACTACTTCTTGCCCTGACAATGGTATTGTCCCTGGCTGCTTGCGGAGGTTCCACAACACCAGCCGCCGCTACTACTGCTGAGGCTCCTGCTACTACTGCGGAAGCTGCTCCTGCTACTACTGCTGAGGCCGCTCCTGCAGCTACTCCGGCTGAGCCTGCTGCTCCTGCCTTTACCTGGAACGGGCAAAAGGAAGTTTGGGCAGTCGTTCCGACTACCAATGCTGAAGGTCTGATGGTCATCTGCAATACCATGGGCGAAACAATGACAGCTCAAGGCTGGACTTATGTAGCAAAGGACGCAGCTTTAGACCCCGGCAAGCAGGTTTCCTTCGTTGAGGATGCTATCGCATCGAAGAAAGTCGGCGCTTTAATGGTTCCTGCAATGTCTGTTGAAATGTTGAAGGACATTGTAGAGAAAGCAACCGCTGCAGGTATCGCAGTTGGCTATCTTGGTGCACTCCCGGCGGATTACACTATAAACACCGCTATATACACAGCTTATGAAATAACTGGTATGTTCGCTATTGAAATGGCTGAAGCATGGGCAAAAGCCAACAATCCTGCCAAGGACGCTGCAAAAGGAAAAATCCCTGTAGCTCTTGACGTCTATGACGATATTCAGGATGGACAGTACCGCTCCAATGCTTTCCGCGACAGAACCGAAGAAAGCGAGATCCTCTTCAATTACAATACCAATGTGTCTTATGGTAAAGATGCTCAGACCAAAGGCTATACCTGGGCAGAAAACCAGATGACTGCAAACCCCGATCTTCGTATATTTATCTGCTATGAGCCCGACTGTATGGTAGGTGTCACTCAGTTCCTGGCCAAGTATGCCAAAGAGAAAAAGATCGACCTGAAGGAATTCTGTGTTATCAACTGCTATGAGGATACAGCAACAAAGGAAGAATTTGCAAAAGCTAAAGCCGATGCATCAAGCACAGCTTTCAAGGGCTATGTTACATATGGCGCATCTCCCCAGGATACTGGAAAGAAACTTGGCGAACTGATGCTTGGATCTGCAGATGGATCATGGAAATTCGGTGAAGTTTATTATGACTCAGTTTACAGCAACGCAACCTTCGCTTTTGAAAAGACCTGGAAAATGGGCGAAGAAAACCCCGCAATCAAGTACAAGTACTAATAGCATTTCAATATATGTAACAAACTGGTAATATCAGCATAAACTCGCGGAGGGGCACAAGTTCCAGCTTGTGTCCCTTTTAGAGTAAATCTCCGGAAAGAGGTGTATCACCTTTGAGCGATAATTATGTATTATCACTTAAGAACATAACAAAACTATACCCTGGTGTCGTTGCGCTAGACGATGTTTCTCTGGATTTCATCGCCGGTGAAGTCCATGCCATCGTAGGTGAAAATGGCGCAGGAAAGTCCACATTTATCAAAACCATAACCGGTGCTGTACGTCCGGATAAGGGAAGTATAGTAGTTTGTAAGAACGAAGCATGTTCTACCATGACTCCCGCTTTTGCAAGACAAAATGGTATCGAGTGCATTTATCAGGAGTTCAACCTGATTGAGTCTCTCTCCGCTGCCGAGAATATATGCTATGGTAACCGACTCGGCAAGCTGGTAGACCAGAAAGCTATGAACAAAATTGCCCAGAGTGTTTTCGATCAATTCGGAATTGATATAGACCCAAGCACTCTTGTTCGCAATCTTAGTTCCGCACAAAAACAGATTGTCGAGATTTCAAAGGCTGTTACCAAAAACCCCCAGATTCTCGTCCTGGACGAGCCTACAGCCTCGCTGACTGTCTCGGAAATAGATATCCTCTTTAAGATCATTTCCCAATTAAAGGCTAAAGGTGCGACTATTATTTACATTTCCCATCGTCTTGAGGAGATTTTCCAGGTATCCGATCGCGTTTCCGTCTTCAGAGACGGCAAATATATTACAACTTTGAAAACAACTGAAAGTAGCCGTCCTGAGCTTATAAAATTCATGGTCGGCCGTGAGCTTTCAGAAAAATACCCGCTGAGGACAACACAACCCGGTGATGTTGCCCTTGAGCTCAGGAACCTCACTGGAAACGGTGTCAAAAACATTTCATTCAAAGCACGTCGTTCCGAGATTCTTGGCATTGCAGGTCTTGTCGGTGCCGGAAGATCTGAAATCATGAAGGTCGCGTTCGGCTCTGAGCATCGGCAATGGGGGGAAGTTTTAGTTAATGGCAAAGCAGTTGATATCAAGACTCCCAGAGATGCAATGGGCTATGGCATGGGCCTTATTCCCGAGGACAGGAAACTGGAAGGCTGCTTCCTTATGGAGTCCATCAGCTGGAACATAGTCTATAACATTGTCAGGAAAATTTCAAAATTTCTCATTATAGATAAAAAAAGAGAAAAACAAATAGCAGAATCGTATTCCAATCGTCTCCGCATCAAAGCTCCGTCGTTGGAGCAGAAGGTTCTCAACCTTTCAGGCGGAAATCAACAAAAGGTCGTAGTTGCAAAAGCTTTGGCAGCTGAAACCGACATAATAATTTTTGATGAGCCCACCCGTGGTATAGATGTCGGCGCAAAGCATGAGATCTATGAGCTTATGAACGGACTCTGTCATGAAGGCAAGTGTATCATCATGGTCACTTCTGACATGGAGGAGCTCCTTGGTATGTCAGACCGAATAGTTGTCTTTGCAGAGCATGAACTCGCAGGCGAACTTAATAAAGAGGAATTTTCACAGGAAGCTATCCTCGAACTTGCTTCCGGTGGTCACACTGTAAAGAATTTGGAGGCAATACAATGAATAAAAAAACCTTATCCACAATATTGAGAGACTATATAATGTATATCGTTCTTTTGTTTCTCATCATTATTTTCGCTGTAGCGACCGGCGGCACCTTCCTCAATCCCCAAAATCTTATTAACGTCGTCAATCAGAACGTATATCTGCTTATAGTCGGTGTCGGTATTACATTCATAATGCTATCCGGCGGACTGGATCTTTCAACCGGATATCAGATTTCAACCATCGCCGTTGTCATGGGTCTCATGGCAAAGAATGGATACAGTACATTTTTGATTATTATCGCAGCCTTTGTTCTCGGCATTTTCCTTGGAACTATCAATGGTGCGATATATGCCAGGCTTAAGGTGTTCCCGTTCATGATTACACTGGCAACCCAGTATATTCTGAATGGTGTGACCTACCTGCTTTCAAACTCAAAGACTTTCCGTACCTTTGATGATCCCTTTAAATTCCTCGGTGGTTACAACTTCAGCTTCAAACTCGGAGCTGACAGTATAACGTTCCCCATCGGCATCCTTGTCATGTTTATTATAATTTCATTAGGTGCCTTCATACTTAACAAGACTTATTTCGGGCGTAACATATACGCTCTCGGCTCCAATCCGGACGCGGTGGTACTTTCAGGTGTAAGCCTCGGCAAGATGCGTGTCCTGGTCTTTGCTGTAGCCGGTGTCTTCGTTGCCCTTGGCGCTATCATGTGCGCAGGCCGTATAGGTGCTTCAAGCTCAGGTACAGGTATTGGAGCTGAGTTCACCGTCATGGCCGGTGCAATGCTGGGCGGTATCAAGATGGGAGGCGGCGGTGGCAAGATGAACAACATGGTTGTCGGTATGCTCATCATCGGTCTTCTGAATAACGGTATGAACCTGATGAACCTTAACCAATACTGGCAGTACGTTGCAATGGGCGTAGTCCTTCTCCTGGCCATCACGCTTGACACACTTCAAACCGAATCTACTGCAAAGCGTGCAAAGTTGGTCGCAGGTCAACCACCTGTTGAAGTAAACCAAAAGACTGCCGCTGGCTGATAAGCCGATTTGCTGTTAATAGAAGTACCATTAGCATATGAATGATACCGGGAATGTGAATATAAAGCCCTCGGATTATGGTTTAGATAACCAAAATTCCGGGGGCTTTTTTATATTACGACAGGATGTTAAGTCAGGCTAATCACATCGATGAACTTCTTACTTCTTCCAGCGGATAACACCGCCAAGGAGGCTGGGATCCTGCTTCCAGACCAATTCATAAGCCTCGGGAATCTGAGTGTAATCCCAACGGTGTGTGATAAGGGGATTGATGTTGATTTTGCCGTATTTGATGAGGTCAAGGAAGACACGGATATCTTCGTCGCAGGTCCAGATGTCGGCATTGTGATAGCGTTTTGTCTTTTCTGACATTACCGGAGGCCATGTGCCTCTAATTTCCAGGTCGGCACGACGAAGTGCGAACGGCTTGGAATTGACATATGTACCGATCAGGCTTGCGCCCTTCTGCATAAGGTTGTCGTCATAGTGAGGCATATCCTCGCCATGAACCTGTGATATCATAACAACGCGGCCACGCTCGGAAACGATTTCAAAAGCCTGCTCGAGAGGCTGACGAACGCCGGTGGCTTCAAATACGACCGGAACTCCACCGAGGCTCTCCACGATTTCTTCGAGCTTGCCGGGTTCTTTTTTGGTATTGATAGCATAGTCAACGCCCATGGTCCTGGATTTTTCAAGACGGCTGTCATCCAGATCGGTAACGATAACCGGAAGAGCGCCTGCGCATCTTGCGCACTGAGCGGTAATTGAACCGACAAATCCCTGTCCAAGTACGACAGCAGCCTCGCCCATCTGAAGGTTGGAACGGCGGAGCGCATACATACCTGTATGTCCCAAATTGAAGAACGCAGCCTGCTCCATATCGATGTCGGCGGGGGCTGGTGTGCAGTTTTTCTCATCCATTACAAGGTACTGCGCATGTTCGCCTGTTGTGACAACGTTGTCGCCGACCTTGAATTCGGTAACACCTTCGCCGACTGCAATGACTTTGGCGGCCATACTATATCCGATGTTTGTGGGTAGTGGAACGATGAACCCATTCATAAGAGCCCATTCGGTGCCAGGGCTTAGAGTGCTGAATTCAGCTTCCAGAAGCAACTCGCCCTGGCCGGGAGCAGCAAGTTCTTTTTCCTTCAGAACCACTTTACCGAGTTCTACAAGAGCGTATGTAGTTTTCATATTCATATCTCCTTCATTTCATTGAAATTGGTTATTGAGCTGATAATTACATTTTATCAACTATATTAGCGTACCACAACATAATAGTTCATGTCAATTAACCTTTATCCAATACCCTCTCCATGGCCAGTCTGTGAATTCCATGCCCATATTCATCATTGCGGTGCCCTACTATTTCAAACCCATGCTTCCTTTTATATACTTCAATAGCTGCGGCGTTTTCCGGAGCCACGGTCAGTTCAACAGTCCTTATGCCCTCCTCTGCCAGCATTTCCATGCTATCACCCAGGAGTTTTGTCCCATATCCCTTCCCCTGATAGTTGGCAGCGATCGAAATACCAACCAGGTAGGCCTTCTTATGATCATCCCAATCAATCATATATTGGGCACTTCCTACTGCTTTCCCCTTATCCTCAATATAAAACACCCTGCCATGGCGGATCAGAGGGACAAGGTTCCATAAGTTAAGCCCGGCTTCAGCAAATATATCAGCCTCAATTTTAACAATTTCTTGTATTAAATCCTTCTGGTCATGATTTAACAGTCTGGTCATGATTTACCTTCCTAAACACTTTTTTTACATATTTTGAATTGCTTAAAAACAAAAGTCCCTGGTAATTAAGTCTGAACGATATCTGACCGCCTACCTTTATATCCTCGCCGGCATCTGTCACATCAACAATGAGATGGTCGCTGCTTGCACCAAGGACCTGTATTTTGGTATCCATCGGAAAGAGTCCTTCAATATTCACATCCTGCTTCCCCAATGATACTATGGCTCTTTTTCGCATACCCACATCCTCAAATACAGGAGCATTACCAAAGGCATCAAGTCCTATCTCACCGATAGGCACAGATGGCTTTACTTTTACCTCGATTACTTCCGTCCTCAATATGAATGCATCCTGGTGCAGCCAGGGTATATGATTATCATGGGTCGTGTCTGTCCCAAGCAGTATACCTTCTCCTACCCTGAGTTGGTTTATTCCTTTGGGCAACTCATTTTTTTCTATAAGCTTCAGAGAGGATGTGCCTCCGCCTGATATTATCTCCAACTTCATTCCCAGCCTGCTTTGGATTTCTTTTGCAATATCCATCAACATGCTGAGATTATTTATCGTGGGCAGAATTCCGCCATAGCAGCCCATATTCGTGCCTATTCCAGCCAGTATAATCCCTTTGAGGGAAGATATTCTCCCTGCAATTTCAAGGGCATCATCGGGCATGACGCCTTCTCTCAGATCCCCTACATCCACCATAAGTATAATCTTGTGCTTTATCCCCTCCGACAAAGCTGCTTCTGAAAGGGCTTTAATTACCTCATATTCAGAATTTACACTGTAGTTTGCATACCCTACGACCTTTTTGACCAAGCTGAGCCTTGGTATCCTCAGTAAGGTCATACCCTCGGTAAATCCTTTTTTCCGCAAGGACATTATATTTTCCAGACGTGAATCCGCAAGGCTTTCAACCCCACCATCTATCATTGCCGAAACAATCTTGGGAATGGCTGTGAAACCCTTTGTAACACCAAGGACCTCAACACCTGAAGGTCTGCATATCTCTATGATACGTTGGGAATTCTGCTCTATTTTATCCAAATCAATTTCAAGATATGTTCCTTTTCTCAATATCAACAACTCCTTGTCTTTCCTGTTACCTCTACCTAAAACTATTATATTTGTTATTGCTGGGATTATCAAACTCACCTTAGCATTATCTACAATGTTTCATGGTCTCTTATGTGAAATAGTTCAATGCCCCTTGCATAAGTTAACATAATGCATTTTCCAAATGTGCTCCAAACTCTTGATACTAGTGCTCTGCGCGAATATATGATACATTTATATACATATACAAATTTCAATGAAATTAAAGCTATTTTAAAAATTAGAATGAAAATTTGTTTTGCAATAACTTAATAGTTATCATATAATAACTATGTACAAAACTTAAATATACTTGATACAAGGAGGTCTCCTTGAAAATGATCCCTGGATCCATAATTTCTGCCTTTTCACCATTATAATAAGGGAGTAATTAGCTACCTTAATCGGATAAACTTAAAGTCTTCAGCTATGTTTTACCGAGTATAATAAAACCAAAAAGGCTATAACCGCAACATTAATTGAATCGTTTTACCATTGTTTCGGATAAGAATTATATCCCTGCGATTAATTCCGGGAAAGAGAGAATTATTATTATTCTTTCTGGTTTATCATGCTTATTGAACAACAATCCGGTGGATTTCCCCTGTTAAGGAAATAGACACCCGGCGGGCCAGGGTCCCGCCTCTAAAAAAGGAGATGATTTGGTTTGAGTTCCCCTAAAAGCAAATTGGAAAAAGTGGATGGTATCATAACAAATACCATCAAATATGTATCCTACATATCCGGAGCTTGCCTTGCAGGAATTATGTTAGTAGCCTTTTTCAACGTAATCGGCGAAAAGCTGAGAAGCCTCGGCTTGCCTGTTACCGGTATCCCCGCTTCAACGGAGATCGTTTCATATCTCCACATTCCTGTTGTTTTTCTGGCTGCTGCCTATGTAACTCTGGACCGTGGTCACACAAGAATTGACATGGTATCCAGCAAGCTGCCAAAAATAGTCGAGAAGGTGTTAATTACCGTTGGATTCCTTTTAGGTATAGGTATCTGTAGCTTCATAAGCTGGCGTGGTTTCGTACAGATGGGCAAGTTCATCGTACGCCACAAGATGAGCTCGGTAACTGGAGTCGGCTTCCCGCTGTGGCCATTCGCCCTGATTATGTCTGTCGGTTTCGCTTTACTTGCTCTATCCTTTATATGGGCTATAGTCAAGCAATACGCCATGAAGGATGAACATGCTGCTGAGTCTGCTTCCCTTAAAGGAGGTGTTGTCTGATGGTTACATGGCTTATAGGCCTTTTGATCTTTCTTTTCATGCTGGCCATGGTATTCCTCGGCATACCTGTTTTTGTTTGCATGCTGGTTGCGTCCTTTGTTGGATTTGCCGCGCTTTACGGCGGTGACCTGACAATGGTGTTCACCCAGTTTACCAATGCCCCCTTCAACCTTGGTGCGAACTATAATTTCGCCGTGCTTCCCATGTTCATGCTATTAGGCGCACTGGCAGGTGAGACTGGTATTGCCGAGGGTGCCTTTGCTGCAGTCAAGGCCTTCATCGGCCGAGTCACAGGAGGACTGTTGTATACTGTCATCGGAGCCAACGCGATTTTCGGCGCGTGCTCAGGCTCTTCCATTGCAGGTAACATCGTTTTCGGTAAGCTTGCATTGCCAGAACTGGAGAAGGCAGGATACGACAGGAAATACTCACTTGGTTGCATCGCTGCATCCGGCGCACTTTCAACCCTTATACCCCCCTCAATGGGTATAATAATGTTCTGCCTGATAGCACCTTCTCCCATAGTTTACAAGGGAGAGAACATGACTCTTTCCGTTGGTTCCGCTTTGGTAGGCGGTATAGGCCCCGGAATACTTACCATGATTGCCCTGGGAGTGACAGTTTACATAATTGGAAAGGTCAAAAAAGGAACAATTCCTGCAGGTGGCGGACCGAAGGTTCCTGCTATCGTTAAGGTAAAGTCCCTGACTATGCTAACTCCCATTATACTACTCTTTGGACTAATAATCGGTGGCACAATGCTGGGCTGGTTCACAGCCACAGTTGCCGGTGCAGTGGGTGCAACTGCCCTCTGCGTATATGCCCTTATCAAGAAGTTACCCTTGAAGAAGCTTTTATTCAGTCTTTGGGACGCAACTCTGATGGAAGCCGGTATATTTCCCATAATCATCGGAGGCCAGATCTTCGGGCGGTTCGTTGCAGACACCGGGCTGGCCGACACACTGTCCAAAGCCATTACAAGCATCAGTGCCCCTCCGATCATCATCTTTCTGTTGGTTATGTTATTCTATGTATTTGTAGGATGTGTTGCAGACGTTGTCACAGTCATTATAATAACCGTGCCTGTATTTTTCCCGCTGCTTTGCAATCTTGGCTTCAGTCCATATGTTATCATCATATGCCTGTGCTTCATGACAGAGCTCGATGGCTTGACTCCACCAATAGGCATGAACGTTTTCGCAACAGCCAATGCCCTCCGAGTGAATGCGACGGATATATTCAAAGGCGTTATGCCATTCTTCATTTGTGAGAATATCATGGTGATATTGATTGCAGTATTCCCGCAGATAGTAACCACCATCCCCAAGCTCATGGGTTTGGCCGGCTTTAATTGACGGCTGACCAGTATAGTGGATAAGGATCCCGGTCCTGCCGGGGTCCTCCAGAATATAAATAAATAGGAGGAAAATATCAATGAAGAAAAAAGTACTTTCCCTGATTTTGGTTGTAGCAGTTATGGCATCATTTGGCTTGATGACTGCCTGTGGAACCACCGAAACTCCTGCTGCCGCTACTACAGCTGCCGCTCCTGCTGAAAGCACAGCCGCTGCTGCTGCTGAAAGCACAGCTGCCGCTCCTGCTGCTGCAACAGTAGAACCTATGTCCATCAAGTTCTCGGCAACTTATCAGGAAACCGAAACCGGTGGTACCATTATCAAGCATTTCATCGACAAGGTCGGCGAGCTTTCCGGTGGTGCCATCAAAGTTGATGTCGCCTGGGGCGGAACCCTGTTCCCTTCGCCCGATGAGCTTGACGCAATAGCTGATGGTTCCGTTAATATGGTAGCCCTCGGTCATATGCCTCATTTGAATACGCTTACATACCTCAATTTCCCATCGTTTGCACCAGGTGGAACCAAAGCAGCTGTGAATTACTTCCAGACCCTGATGTTTGATGATCCGGAAACTTCCAAACTTATTCAGGATGAAGCAACTGCCCTCGGCATCAAATACCTGAACGTTATAGCAGGCGGAGCCAATGCCTTCTGCTCAAAGAAACCATTTACCGACGTTGCATCAATGGCAAAAGGTTCTTCTTCCTTTGGTAACTTTGACGCAGCCCTCTTCGAAATGCTGGGCTTCAAGGTCACAGTAATACCCCCACCAGATATTTATGATGCACTTAACCGTGGACTTATAGACGCTACACAGATGGGCTTCGCACCCATGGTAGCCCTGAGCTGGTTTGAAGTCGCTCCCCACTGGGCATTGGACGATACCTATGCTGCAGGTAACTTCTTTACCGTCAACCTCGAATGGTGGAACAAGCTGAGCGATGCCCAGAAGAAAGCCATTCAGGATGCAGCAACCGAAACACAGACTTATTCTGAAACAATCTATGACGATGCGATTGCTGGTGATATAGCTAAGGTTGAAGAAAAGACCGGCAACAAGTTCGTACAGTTCAGCGATGCAGATAAAGCTGCAATATGGAAGGCAAACTTCGAAGCAAAGGTCGGTTCCGCTCTTAATATAGCAGGCAAAGCCGGCAAGACCGAAGGTATGACCAAAATCCTGGAGAAGGCAGCTCAGATCACCAATTACGACTGGAAACACTAATACTTGGTAATCACTCACTAGAATCATAAAGAGTAGCAAATATATAAAGAGGACTTCGTTCGTGAAGTCCTCTTTATTATTTAGTTCTATCGATCCTTTAATATATCGTTCCTTTAATATATCGTTCTTACAATATTTCATTCCAACATTATATCATTCCATTGAACCAGCATTCTGATAAACCAAAGCCTTTTCTTTGTCGTTCATAAGCTTTTCGGTAATATATGCAATCAATGCAATACCCGGTATATTAATAAGGAATCTTGTCAGCATAAATTCCCACCCCATTGACGAGGTTTCAAATAAAAGTAATGGAATTTTTGTAGTAGACCAAGCACCAATGAAAATGAGCACATTTGAAAACTTGCTCCCTTTTTTCAGCAATACTCCAGCTACCGGAAAAGCCGCATATAGCGGCCCTGCCGCCGCAGATCCAAGAAGGAATGCAATTAATGCCCCAATTATTCCGGATTTCTCACCCATTAGTTTTATCATTGTCTCCCTTTGTACCCAAACATCAAGTAAACCCAAAAGTATAAAAATAGGTGGAATTACCGCAAGCATTTCGAGGGTGTTATCCCATGTTATGTCTAATGACTTCCATCCTATATCAGGGAATATGACAACTAACAGAATATTAATAACAACTAATCCTATGAACAATTTATATCTCTTCATAAAAGCCTTCATCTCAACACCACCCCTATCGCAATTGCTACTACAAATGAAAATACAAATGCCAGACTGTTTCTCAATACAGCGGATTTTTTCCCAAAATACTGTATCTCTACTGGTATAGTAACAATTCCAACCATCATAAGTGTAGAGATAAAAACTGCTATTTGCATAAACCCGGCGCCATTATCCAACAGAGCCGCTGCCAGTGGAAACGCCACAAAGCCTGGAATTAATGTGATCGATCCTATTATTGCTGCTATAAACATCCCCAGCCAGCCTGATTGTTGTCCTATAAGTTTAGATATCGTCTCGGGAGACAAAATTGCCAGCATAATTCCAATAATTATTAAAATGGAAAGAAATTGAGGTAGTATATTCTCAAAAGATTTCCATGCTTTTTTAAGTGCTATTTTTGTTTTTTTCCTATCCTTAATAAAAGATAGGGCTAATAACAAAATGGCAAGTACATAAAGTATAATTGTAAACACTTATTCCCCTCCAATATGATATAATCTGACAGATGTTATTTCTGATACTATTCCAGCTCTTTTTTCAGGGCTCTGACAAAATTAATGATGCTTTTACCAGCCAACGCACCCTGCCCAACTGCGGTTGCTATTTGCTTAAATCCACCTGTGCAATCGCCTGCCGCAAAGACGCCCTCGATATTCGTACTTTGGTTATTATCAACCAATATAGCATTGTCTTCCGCTACTACACCCAATTTTTTCGCAAAATCAATACTTGAAGCAGTGCCATACGCTACGAACAGCCCATCAAGTTTTTGAGTTTTACCATCTGTGAAGTGTATATCCTGCAGGTATTCATCGCCGGTAAGCTTCAGAACGGGCCGTGTATTTATTTTAAATCTGCCCGCCTTGTCTGCCGACTCCCCGGTTAAGTCCAGTTCAGCCCCATTTGTAAACAGTGTAATATCTTTTGTATATGCCTCCAGCTCCGTAGCTTCATGTACAGCATAAGCACCCTGACCCAGTATGCCCACACTCATCTCCTTGTAAAAAAAGCCGTCGCAGGTGGTGCAATAGCTGACCCCTCTCCCTTCAAATTCTTTCAGGCCCTCAATTGAGGCCTTTTTGTTAGGTTGTCCTGCGGCAATCAATACAGCTCTTGAATAGTATTCATCGGATATTGTCGAAACCTTGAAATAATTTTCTTTATAGAGCTTGGCTATAGCAGCAACCTCTTCATCGAATATTTGAACTCCAAGCCGTTGTGCCTGCCTTAAACCGGTTTCGAGGAGCTTTTCACCAGTTACAGGCTCTTCCAATCCATAATAGTTTTCAATCTTTTCAGCCTTTTCAAGGGAACTTCCCTCTCTACCTATAATAACCGTTTCGAGGTTTGCTCTCTGTGTGTACAAGGCTGCCGAAACCCCTGCCGGCCCTTTCCCAATAATAATTGCATCATAAATTTTCAATAGAATCACCTCTATATTTAATATTGTTGAATATACTACTTATTTATACAGGGTCTTGACATATACCCCCACTGGGTATATTATAATATCATTATATATGAATTTATAAATATTACAAGTAGAAAGGAAGAAATTATTATGGCATCAGCAAATATCGTTATCGTAAACTCAAATAATTATGCACAGGAAGTGGAGAATTCCAGCGTTCCGATCCTTGTGGATTTCTGGGCCTCATGGTGCGGACCCTGTCTGGCCGTGGCGCCGGTACTCGAACAATTGGCTATAAAATATGACGGCAAAATCAAAATAGGCAAGGTGAATGTAGACGAACAGCCTGCCCTGGCCGCCAAATTCAAGGTTATGAGCATACCCACGCTGATATTGTTTAAAAATGGCAGCGTTGTTCAACAGATGGTTGGCATGAGATCGGTCCAGGAGCTTGAAGCAATGATTAATAAAGCCTTATAGACCAATTACAATAAAATCTTACATTTTCATTTTATTAAGCCATGTGAATCCATTAAGGATTCACATGGCTTTTACATTTGCGTTAATTTCAGTGCCCACATTCATCATGGTGCTGATGCTCATGGCAAACAGAGCCGGTAGACTTCAGGCATCCCTTCAGGTATGCTTCCACCGCTGTTTTAGCTTCGCCACGTGAACCTGTGATTACCTCGATACCCATCTCATTGAATATTTCAATTGCTCCTCCGCCCATGCCTCCTGCTATAATTACCTTTACACCCATTTCATTTAAAAAGTTCGGCAAAAAGCCCGGCTTATGTCCCGGATTTGCGATAAATTCGCTGGACAGTATTCCATTATCCTCAGTTTCGAAAATATTGAAGCCCTCACAATGTCCGAAATGTTCGGCTACCATTTTCCCATCACTTGCAACTGCTATCTTCATCTTACACGCCTCCTCCTTATTGTCTTCACCATTATTCCCTGTTTCGCCCTCCAGAGTATCAGCTAGTCCATCAAGCCAATCACCGTCAAACAATTCAATGAGCCCCTTGTCGCAGGCTGCCGCAAGCTTAGGATCCATTGGCAGTCTGGCAATTGCTTCTATATTGTGCTTTTGTGCAATTTCTTCAATATGGCTTTCGCCGAATATCTTATAATCCTTATTGCAGTCTGGGCACTTGAAGTATGACATGTTTTCCACAATGCCCATTATTGGTACGTTCATCATCTCTGCCATCTTGACAGCCTTGGTAACAATCATGGATACGAGCTCCTGTGGAGAGGTCACAATAATTATCCCGTCAATTGCAATCGACTGGAATACAGTAAGAGCTACATCGCCTGTTCCCGGAGGCATATCAATAAACATGAAATCCACATCATTCCAGATGCCATCCGTCCAGAATTGCTTTACCACACCTGCTATCATAGGTCCTCTCCAAAGCACAGGGTCGGTGTCTTTTTCAAGAAGCAGGTTAATGGACATTATATCTATTCCTGTTTTGCTCCTGATAGGTAATAGGCCAAGCTCGTTTCCAATTGCTTTTTCTTTGATGCCGAATACCTTCGGTATGGATGGCCCGGTTATGTCTGCATCAAGAATAGCAGCATGCAAGCCTCTTCTGTTCATTTCGACAGCAAGCAATGATGTTACCAATGATTTGCCTACTCCGCCCTTTCCGCTTACTACACCAATAACTTTTTTGATACTGCTCATTTCATGAAGCTTTTCATGAAAATCATGTCTTTCATCTTTCCTTTCGGCACAGTCGTCACCACAACTGCTACAGCTTTGATTACAATTTTCACTCATTTCATTTGCTCCTTTGTCATATAAGTTGTTCCATTGTGTTTCTAAATATTGTTTTAACCGCATCTCCTGACACGCACTCTACATCAACTATGCTTTTCCCTTCATTTACAGCTTTAACTGCTTCAATGTCGAAGGGTATCGTACCAGAAAAAAATATATCATTGGATTTGCAAAACTGCTTGATTTTTTCTGTATTTTCTATGTTCGCGTCATATTTGTTTATGCAGACAGCTACTTTTATTCCAAATTTCCCGGCTGTGCTGATAATACGTTCCATATCACTTATCCCCGACAGTGAAGGTTCAGCGACAGTCAGCACCATATCTACGCCACTAAGTGATGCAATGACAGGACAGCCTATTCCGGGCGATCCGTCTATGATTGCAAGGCTGGCATCAAAAGCCGCGCCATTCATCCTCTTTTTCACCTCAGTCACCAGCATACCCGATGTTCCACTTCCCATTTTCAGCTGTGCAGTGGAAAATACTGAATCCACGGAATAAAGCATAAGTTCTCCTGCCACTGCAGGCTTCATATTTACTGCTCCAGCAGGGCAGACAGCTTCACATACGCCGCAGCCCTCACACGCATATGGGTCAATCACGTATTTATAAGTCTCATCAGAATGTATTGCATCGAATCGGCAGTTTTGACTGCATATGCCGCATTCAATGCAATGAGCAGGATTGATTTGTGCTTTTGGTAATCCGTAATAATCCGCCCTTTCGGGTTTGCCTGATTGTGTCATGACAAGATGCAGATTGGGAGCATCCACATCACAGTCCGCATATGCCTTTGCCTCTGCCAGTCTGATAAATGCGGCTGCGATTGTGGTTTTTCCCGTCCCGCCTTTTCCGCTAAGTATCAGAAGCTTTTTCATCATGCACCTCCATTGTGACAACCTGTATCAGTGAAGAAAACAAATCACGGTATTTTTTACTTTCACGTGCAACAATATGCGCATTTGAATTCATGGTACCAAGTTCTTTATCATAAGGTATCCTGGCTAAAATCCTTATCCCGTTGGCCAGACAGAACTCCTCCGAAGGGTTTTCCCCCTCCATGCATTTGTTCAGCACCACGCCGCAGGGCTTTTTGAACAGCCTGACCAGATCATAAACCATATTTAGATTATGTACTCCGAACAGGGTAGGTTCTGCCACCAGAATGCAGTAGTCTGCATTTTTTATGCTCTCCATGACTATACAGGCACTTCCGGGCGGGCAGTCAATGAAAACGTTACCTTCCGTTTTGTCTATTTGATTCAGGATATCCTTTATTATCGGAATTCCAGACGCTTCACCGATGTTTAAAATTCCTGTTACCACACTGACATTTTCGGATATGCCGCTCCTCACTTCTCCAATGCCCTTCTTATCTTCTGACAAAGCCTTTTCAGGGCAAATCAACACACAGCCGCCACATGAATGACACACCTCATCAAATTCAATCAATCTATTCTGTATATATGCCAGTGCATTGAATTTGCAAAAATCGACACATTTGCGGCATCCATTGCACCGTTCTGCATCTGCATAAGGTATCTTTATAGAAACGGCCCTGGAGACAACCTTATCAGGCTTGAAAAAAAGATGCCCATTGGGTTCTTCAACATCACAGTCTGCGTAAGTAGATTTTCCAGCTGACGCCGCCATGTTAACGGATACAAGGGTTTTGCCTGTGCCACCCTTGCCGCTGAGTACGGCTATCTTCATGTCAATTTCCTCCGTGATTGTGGAATCCCGGATGGGTTTCAGACAGCAAGGAAAGCTTTCCTTCAACAAATGCAGTTATATTTTCTCTGGCTGAGCCTTCCACCGTCTTGTACATCTTGATTTCAGCCGCGTTTAATACTTCTGCAGCATTTTCCCCGCATCTGGGGGTAAGCAGGATTGATGAACCGGTGTCTACAATCGCTTGCGCCGCCTTAATTCCGGCTCCACCCTGGCTGGCTGCAGCACTGTTGTCAAGATATGCTTCTTCATTTGAGTTTGTATCATATATCAGGAAATATGGTGTGCGTCCAAAGGATATGCATACATTGGTATCCAAAGATTTATCATCAACTGGTATTGCTATTTTCATAAGTCAACCTCCTGTTTAATTGTATTAACAGCATATGCCCGTTATAGTTTATATTTTACACTATAACGGGCATATGTCAATAACATATTATTTATTATTTAGATGTACTTTTACTTTCTACTCATTAAAACCACCATTACCATGCCGCCAGCAATTTCTCCTGCAAACCTTGGCCTTGCAGGTTTGTCCGCAGATCACCCTGTTTGATCCGCAAGCAGGGCACAGGTATTCTCCACGCTTGATGGATTCAAGGTTTTCGTAGCTTTCCATCCATTCCTTACCGCATTCAAAACATCTTACCGGGCAGATGTTCTGTGTATAATTCCCGCCGTCTATGTGTATTGTTTTTCCGTTCACAAGGCTGTCTGCAACTTTCTCTCTTGCCGATAAAAGTATGCGTTGAAATGTCGGCCTTGACACCTCCATCCGTGCGGCGCATTCTTCCTGTTCAAGGCCCTCAAGGTCTTTAAGCCGGATGGCTTCCAGCTCTTCAAGTTTTAAAACATTTGACAGTACCTCGGAAACATCTTCTACCGAAGGAACAAAATATGGGATAGTCGGAATATTCTCTATCTTTCTCCATTTTGTCGGTCTGGCCACATTATCAACTCCATTTAATAGAATTACTTCAAGTTCAGTTTACAGACCCTCTGAGCATATGTCAACAATCACGTCGGCTTGATAGGCTTGAGCATGTAATAAGCAGATATACAACATAGCCATTGTGAGCAAATGCTCTCTATGATATAATATGCATGCAAATTAACTTAAAAATTAGAAAGAAGGATTATAGGAATGATAAAAATCAAAGCAAACCAACTTGGCAAACCCCCGCGTCTTCCATCAACACTTATAACAAAGACAGAAGACATTATTATGGGAGTTAATGCTGGACTGAATCCTGAAAAGCCAATCATCAACTGGTTTCAAGGGGATCCCGCTGCAAAGGCGGCAGTCTGCATAAAAGGCGGAAAGGCCGTACCGGAAGAATGTGACGGAAGCATTGTTTTTGGCGGAGAGTATTCTGCCGAAGAAGTAACAAATATCATGGTAGTTGATTATAAAGGCCTTGGCGGTGGCGTTTATGTTGAAGGCGGAGATTCAAAGGTTTCTGTTAACAATGCCGTTATGGCTTTAAGCGGTACAGGGAAGGGAGTATGCAGCCCATCTTGTGGAGTTGCAGTCACCAATCATGGAGATTTGACAGTCAATAATGCCGTCATTAATACAGCTGGGAAAAGCCGCTTTTGTTCTGTTGCAGAAAAGTACGGAACACTCAGGGTCAATGATTCTGTATTATATGCACATGGAGAACCGCACGGTGAAGGTTATGCGCCTGCAACAGGACTTATGCAGACACCTCCTCCAGCACTGGAAATCGGAGGGAACTGCCGCACTCACTGCAGCATGAGCAACTCTTATTCATATTTTAATAATTGCAAAATTATCTGTGATGGATGGGGAGCTCTTTCAACCGAGGTCGCAGAAGGTTTTGTATATCTGGAAGCTAATGACTGTGAAGTTATTGCCACCAAAAAAGGATATGGCACATATGCTGATCCTGACTGCCATGTTTTCTTCAACAACTGTAAATTTGATGTTGATGGAATGGCAGGTATCCTGGCTGGTGAATGCGACATGTCATTTAATGACTGTGAGTCAAAATGTGCTACATATTTCACGCTGATACATAATGTCAATGGTGCGCCTGAGGAAGTCAGCACATTAATCGTAAACGGTGGTTCAATTATAACCGGTAAGGATCTGGCTCTCGTTAAGAGTGAAAATACGCAGCTTGAATTCAACGGCGTTGATATTAAGACGGCAAACAATGTGCTCGTTCATAGCATTAAAAATGATGATCCCTGTGCAACCGTTCCAAGTGAAAATCCCTATGGCGTAAATGTTATCTTCAGGAATATGAATCTGGAAGGAAACTTGATACATGAAGACCCTGAACGGGCAATGTGGATCGAATTGGAGGCGGTTACCTATAAAGGTGCTATAATTAAAGGAAATCTATCCATGGATATAGCAAGCAAATGGACTGCCACAGAGGATTCCACAGTCACATTAACAGCAGATATTTACCCATCACAAATTGATGCGCTGGATGGTGTTACAATCACTGCTCAAGGTTCTGAAGCAGGGGTATATGCACTTGCAAGTGGTGGAAAATTAGTATTAGAAGCTTAAGCATTGGCAGTCTTTTCAGGAACATTATCAAAACTAAAAGAGGCCATTGAGGCCTCTTTTAGTTTACATTAAAATATTAATACGCATCTGCAGGGTCGAAGGTTTCATACGGCTTTGGTGGTTTGGGCACCAATTCGGTTACTGCATTCGTATTATATGACCATGAATACGTTGGCGGTCTGTCCGGTCTGTATTCAAGCGGCATTTCAGGAGCTACATGTACGTCGCCTGTCTCAGCCCAACTTTTGTCGAAAGGTGCCATGAAAATTCCATATACATGGAGGTGCCAGATCTTCCATTCACCATCTTCATTTATAAAATCACAGCCATACTTCATCCATGCCCAATGGGCTTTAATAGTTTTCTCCGGAGAAAAAGGGCCTCCAGTCATATGTCCAGGTGAAACCCAAACCGCCTTTGCAGTTTTAATATCCCCCGCCACTTCGATTACAGGGGTGGTAAGAGCGTGAACCGCCATGCAGCCCGGGCCTACAATAACATCATTGTGGTACTTTGCATAAAGCCTCAGGATACCTTCATAACCGTCGTAAACGCCCCAGTTCATTTCAGCCCTGACGTCCGGTGCCTTTTGGGCAAAGAGATTGCACATATCCTTATACCTGCCTGCTGTCAAGAGGAAAGAATATGTTCCCATTAAATTCTGAATCTTGTTGTAAGCATCATGTCTCAACAACAACTTTTCCCATACTTGCTGTTCCATATAATTATCTCCCTTAAATTTTAAGAATCATAAAATCATAATTAGCATAAATATGTTAACATTTATGAATGATAATAGCAATAACCAGCGCTTAACCCAAATCAATCCTCATAAGTGAATATCTGAATGGGTTAAACTCTTTTTGCAGTAATTCCATAGTAGTCCGTCCCAATGCTCATTTTCATTATATCTTTAAAACCGTTTTCAGATAACAGTCCGGTTGCTTCCTCGTATGAAATTCTATGATCAATTGGTGGGCCTGATTCTCCGTCGATTTTTTCCCAATCAATGATTGCAAGCTTACCTCCAGATTTTACAATCCTGTGGATTTCACCTATATATTGTTTCTTGTCATCAATTTCATGGAGCACATTACATAGTAAGGCAAAATCAACTGATTGTGGCTCCAATTTTAAATCGTACTCATCCACCTTTATAAAGCGTATACTGTTCAAGCCAGCTGCTAATGCTCTTTTTTCAGCTTCCTCCAGCATTTCAACGGAAATATCCAGAGCATATATTTTTGAAGCGTTACCAGATATCTCGGCGGCAGGAATTGTAAAATATCCGATACCACAACCGATATCAGCCACATCAAGATCCTCTTTAAGTCCAAGGCTTTCAAGTGTTTTATGCGGAGGCATCATCTGTCGCCTTTTTTCATTATCTAATTTATTAATTTTATTAATATTGAATTTATGTGCCAAATCGTTCACCCCTCGAGTTTTTCATATCTCCTAGTATAATCTTATTTCTTATCTTTATTTTTTAAAGCCTTCGGCTCAAAGAATGAAAGAATAAAGGATAAACAAGCAAATGCAATGGCAATATACAGTATAGGCCTGTTGCTGGTTACCGGGCATACTCCGTCAGGCAATTTACTTTGTAAAAGATATATATCCACAAGCGCATATGCGCCTAATGCTACTCCAATTATCAATGTTGTATTGCCTGCATATGATAATATCTTTTTTCTCATGATTGCATTTTCCTTCTACTAATATATTTAATTTTACAGCTTGCGTACCTTTACACAGAAAACAATCTATTATCACAAGCTATAATATTAGCATACCCCAGTAGGGTATGCTAATATTATAATGGAACTATAGAGATTAGTCAATCTGATCTTCTTTACTTAATCCTGCTTAAATTTACCTATCTGTTACTTTTATTAACAAGTAATATCAAAGTTATTTTTTATCATGTTCACTGACTAAATAAGGAATATTTCTGTTTATCTAGTATTTTAAATGGTATATTTACTCTATTAATTATGTAAATTATCCATTTTATGTTGCCTATTACTTCTAAAAATGTTACGCTCTTAATACTTTACATAATCCATTTATTTCTATATTCTATTACTGCTATATTTGAAAGGAGAATTTAATGTTCAGGAAAAAAGCTTCCTTAAAAAATGATCTCACAAATGAGAGCAAACAAGATAATAATGACTTTATCTTGCTGCAGGAAAAACTGAAAAAACAGGAAAATTGCTCTGCAGAAGTATTGATTCAGGCAAATGAATTATTGCAATTTATGACCCGGTTGGATTATGTGAAAGAAATGATTATGGATGCAAACGAACAGACAAAAATGGTTGAAGGCGTAGCAGCCAGCAGTCAGGAGATGAGTGCAACAACCGAGGACATTTCAAGTTTTGTACAAAAATCTTATAATACGAACAATGAAAGCATAAGCGGTGCACAAACCAATTTGAACAAGATCGACATAACCTTCAAGCTGATTGAAGAAAATATGGACAAAACCGCTCAAGTCAAGGCGACTATGGAGTTAGTCACCCAGGAAACCGAAAAGATATTTGAAATGGTAAGTGTTATTAATGCAGTTGCCGACCAGACAAACCTGCTTGCGTTAAATGCGGCGATAGAAGCTGCAAGAGCCGGTGAACACGGAAAAGGTTTTGCGGTTGTCGCTGATGAAATAAGAAAACTATCTGAAAGCTCGACCAAACAGGTAATTTCCATACAGGCAACAGTAAATTCACTCAATTCAAAAATCAAAAAAACTGCAGAATCACTGGATGAAGTCGTCAATTCCTTCAACACATCTAAAAAATCCATAGATGAGGCAACAACAGGAATCAGAGGCATAGGGTCTTCAATGGAAACGGTAGGCGCCAGCTTTTCAGAAATATCAGCAAACATAGAAGAGCAAACAGCTGCTTCCCAGGAAATTTCTTCAAGCCTGATGATCATTAATGAAAGATCGGTCAAATTGAAAAATGAATCAAACAAGACAGGTAAGGCATTCTTTGATATTTCTCAACATTTAGACAGCCTTCGGTTAAAGATATTTAAAGAAATGGATTGCATTGATAACAACACCTTGATTGAATTGAGCATTTCCGATCACCTGATGTGGAAATGGCGGGTTTATAACATGATACTCGGGTATCTCCAGATGGATACCAATAATGTTGCAAGCCATCATGAATGCAGACTCGGTAAATGGATTGACAGTTTATCATCAACAGAAACAAATGTATTGAAGTTGATATCTCAACTTGAAAAGCCTCACTCAATGCTTCATGAACAGGCAAGAAAGGCAATAGATCTATATAACAAAGGCAACCTTGCAGAAGCGGAGAAACTGTTAAGCGAAATGGAACGGACTTCGCAGAAAGTTGTGGAATTGCTTGGCGAATTAAAGATGTTGCTTGTTTAATTAAAAAACAAACATAAGCAACTCTCAAATAATCACATATAACCTCATGAAAACATGAAGGGGGACTTCATTTTTTGAAGTCCCCCTTCATTAGGATTTGGGATTTTAAGCCTTAATAGAAATCCAGTTCACCGAACAGTGGACGGATTTATATCCATATAAACCATCTTAAAACTATTTATCTGTATAGCAGTACACGTCCTACTGAACCATCGCGCGAGTGCCCGGTCACCTTGAATTTGAATCCGTAGTTGGGAAGTAATAATCCGGAATCAGATGTTTTCTGGTACCAATACGGCTTGTTGTCGCTAAAGGCTGAAACAGCAGGAAGCTTAGGAAGTTTTATAATATCGTTTCCAATAACAAATGTCTTGGCTTGAACAGGGTCAACATTAAATGCGGCATCCCTTATCTGCAGGCGTGTCCTTAATGGACTCCCTTTATAAAGTACAGGTTCAGGATGGGCATCTACAACTCCAAGGAATACATATCCCGGATGTACGCCGGTCCAGTTTTCTGTATATGCCTTGTTCCTGTACCAGAGAACCAGGCCGGGCTCATATCTGAAGGTATCTATGGTACCGTTGGCCGAATCCACAAATTGGTAACAATTTTTGAGGGTTTCATCGGAGCCCTTGTAATTACGCCATTCAAGCATATAATAATGCCCCTTTTGTTCAGTACCAGTCATTATGGTCCAACCATCTACGTCCCAGGACCCAATACCGCTTTCAGCATTTTCTTCTAATAGTGTTACAGTTCCATCAACTACAACACTGAGTGAGTCCACAAACATGCCTGTGTATGTTGTACCCCAATCAGTCATATACCTTATCTGAAGTAGGATATTCAGGCCTTTATATGGAGTCAGGTCAAGAGTGTCATTGACCCACCCGCCACCGGTACTTCCTGTATACCCGGGCATGTTAGCTGCTATTTCCGGCATTCCGTCGGCAACAATAGCGGATGTCGTAAGTCCGGTTTCTGATTCAAGTGATGTCCAGGTTGTTCCGTTATCCGTTGATACCTGAACAAAGCCGAAATCCCAGTTGTCTTCGATTTCATACATCAAAGCCATATTGAGGTCAATATTGGTAGCTGAAGATGATGCAGTAAGGTCAAGGGGTATATACATTGTGTTGTCGATTTGGTCTTCCCGGCCGCCGTACCATATGTAACTTCCCTGATATGGTGTAGCAATGGTTATAGTCTGATCAGGCAGGTTAGCCTTGATTGCCGGAGTATTGGAACCAAAACTGACAGCCTCATCTATATCATAAGCTATACCCCTGGATTTTAGAGAAGTTACGTCAACTTCAGTCGGGGTGATCCATCCCAATGCAAAACGCGCCCAGGCACTGAATGAGGACGGTTTTGAATCAAGTGGCTGTCCAAGCCAGCTTCCGCTCGCCATTATAGACCAGAAACCTACAGGTTCTCCACTGCCGGAATAAGCGGTATCATATTCATCGGGCAGGCCCAAATCATGGCCATATTCATGGCAGAAAGTGCCTATTGCACTGTCCTGCCCTTGAATCGTGTAGTTCATAACGGTATACTCTTTCCCACCGGAAGTTACCGTATAGTTAACTGAAGAGCTATGCGCCCAGATGGCATCGTCTCCCTGATCACCGCCGCCTGCACTCTGATCCATACCAGCATGGACAATAATAAGATGGTCGATTATTCCATCAGCTTCTTTATAGTTGTTATCACCGTCTATATCATAAAGGTCCTCAAGATCATAATCAGATAAATTGATACTGTTGTCCTGCGCAACTATATCCATAAGGTCTTTAACCAAATTTTGCGGGGTGCCGGGAGCCAGATTGTCATTGCCGCCAGCAGGATCATCATCACCATAATAAGCTTCTGAATGAGGCAGAGTATACCAGCCATAAACATCTCCTGATATTCCGTATTTCCCTTGTGACTGTTCCAGAAAATAGTCATTCATACTGTTGAGGGAGAGATTCATTCCATTCTGATCGACAGCTGTGAAGCCACCTCTGCTGAATAGAAGCTTCTTATAATAATTATTGCTGTAGTCGGATACATACATTGTAGAATTGTCCAGAGGACCAGGTACAGGAAAATCAATAAATAACGGGCCGCCACTGTCCTCGTCGAAGTCAGCCAGAATTACAAGCAGCTTGCCAGTTTCAGGATTCTCCGGGAACTGCTGAGGCCTGACGTCGGAAATATGTTCCTGTTCCTGTTTGCGAATATTTACGCCATGTTTCTTATCATCTACGAAATTTCTAAAACCAATTTCGTTGTAAGACTTTGATTTTGCTGCTTGTACACGGGCACGCTTGTCTGCATCAGCTGAATCCGGTTCAACTTTCAGCTTTGTCTTCAGGTACTGTTGTACCATAGCATCAATTTCAACCTGGGTCGCATTAGGATTTATTTTACCCTGATTGATCAAACTCTTTGCTATGGCTCCTTCATTAGGCGCAACCTGGTTTACTGCAAAAGTAACACTTGACTCGGCTGATACCGGAGTAGCATCTGTCCATCCAAAGGGTGAGATGATACTAAGGGTAAAAGCGAACAATACAACTAACCTGACTACTTTTTTCATGCAATCCCCCTCCTTAATATTAAATTGGTTAAATATATAAATGAAAATTTATATTCCAATCAAACATTGAAGTGTATTTACACTTAGGAATTTAAAATAAAAGCAGCAATAATTGTTGAAGATTTTTCGACTGAAAAGCAGCAAATTAAATTACATAAATTAGGAATATTATACTATAATTTTTCAATAAAAGAAACCATAATTTATGTTTGTTTTTCAAGGTCCTGATCCTGTGAGACTGTCCATGATATATTCCCTTCAATCATATCCCGTACCTTTGTGTATACTCCATCCACAGCATTTTTTTGTATATATTCGCTTACTATCACGTCTAAATCGTTGGGAACATCACGATATGGCTTCATCATCAGCATTAAATCCTGTATTGCTTCATCGATGGTCATTTTCCTTTTAATCATGCACTTGTTCAGGTTTAGTGCCGGCATATTTCCCAAGGCATGCAGCAGATGAAATATATAGAAGACCTCGGCCGGAACAGGAGGTTTTTCTTCATTGAATAAAAACCTCCAAACCTCCTGCTGGCCCATGTCCACTCTTTTAATGAACCCATTATAAAAGCAGCCTTTATTTGACGCATCCATCATTTTCTTCAATGTCAGTGCGTTTTTTATACCAGGAGTCTTTATTGCAAGAACCAGTCCAAACCTCCTGTTCCATTCAAGCTTGTTCAGATTTACATCCTCCCACGACATGCATACTGTTTCAATATTATTGATGTTCAAAGCGGCAGCACGCTCTTCCAAAATAGACAGCATCCTGGATGAAGGATCCACAGCCACGACCCGTTTGAACATTCCTGCCAGCGGAATGGCATAATTCCCTGGTCCACTGCCAATATCCAGCAAATCTGCATCTCTGTCGATAAAACCACTTTGGAGGATGCTTTCCAACAAACCGTTTTTTTTGTTGCCACTGTCATTCCCCTCACCCTTGATGCTGTCCAAATCGCCGGTGAGCTTTTCTATCCCATTCCGGGCTGCATAACTTGGTGCACGCAGGTTCCACCATTCGACATCATCCATGTTTTTCAGCCTTCGGCCATACACTGAACTATTACGTGCCTCCTGCCATTCCCTTTCCCAAAAATCAGGATCATGCCACATCATAACTGCACCTCCATAATCGGAAATAGGACAAATATGGTCAGATCCCATAGTGCATGAGATATTATTACCGGTACAAGGCTCTTTTCCTTTTTATACAGCCATCCCCAGAACAATCCGCATACAAGAGCAGCAATAATTAACATAAAATTTCCGGTAATTATATGAACTCCAGCATATAACAGGGTTGCTATCAAATAACCCTTGTTTTCTCCAAACCTTCCGGAAAACGTCTTTTGAATATAGCCTCTCCAATATATTTCCTCACCGGGTCCAATGACAAATAGAAGCAAAAGACCGATCCAAACAAGATTCCCCTGTGACCTGATACTGTAAACCGATGATATCTGTGCATCCTTGAATGGAAAAATGTAGCCTGATACAATGTTTCCCATATAAAAAACGAAATACAATAACGCTGCAGAGGCAATTCCTATTATTACATGCCTTAATTCAACCTTTTTGAGACGTGGTAAAACGCATCCTGAAAAAAGCGCTGCTATTACAAGGATCAATATGGATATACTCATCTCAATCCAAAAATTCATCGGCTTAATAACAAACATGAAATACCAAAGGATTGCTGCGACAATTATGGATATAATGACAGGTATAAAGTTCTGCTTTTCAGCTTTATGCAAAGCACGCCCTCCTTTATTTTATTATTGAAGGCAGTAGGATCGATAAAATCAATATACCCCCAAATTGCGAATGTAATTGTGCGGTCATTTTATCCAATATTACAATATCCCCTTTTTTATATAATTTGTTTATGCATTTGACAGCCGCCGGAACTGTTATCAGGCAGGACAGGCTCCAAACAGGAAGAACCCTGAAACAAACCATCAACAATACTGCGCCATATGAGCAAAGGATAAAGCCATAGTATAGTTTTTTCGCATTACCTTTACCGATGATTATGGATAAAGTACGGATACCCGCTTCCTTATCATGAAGGATATCACGGATATCATTTGCATGCAATATAGCTGTTGTTAGTAATCCAACAGGAATTGAAACAAGCAGGGCAGCATATGTTATAGTTTGTGTTTGTACATAGTATGAGCCTATAACAGGTAAAGGGCCAAAAAGCAAAAAGACAAGCGGGGCTCCCAGTCCCTTATATTTTAAAGCAAATGGCTTGCCGGTATAGGAATACCCGCCAAATGCACCTATTATTCCTAGCAGCAATACTACCCACCCCCGGTTGTAGAATAGAATCAAGCCAATTATGCTTCCAGAAAACAGAAGCAGCTTTCCAACCCTGGATATTTGTCGCGGCGTTATTAATTTTTCCAGAATAACCCCGCTGGAGCCGTAAGAGTCCATTGTATCTACTTTGTTTTCAAAATCATCATGATCGCTGAGAAGATTTACACCTGCATGCAGCAACACTATGCCTGCCAAAGATAATACAAAATAAAACATGTGAAATTCATCTTGTTTTATAGCCATTATGCTTCCCAGGATAACTGGAATCAAAGAACCGGTAAAGGAAAACGGTCTGATTGCCCTGAACCAAATTTTCAGAGTTCTATTGCTCATAATGATTGATCTCCTGACAGCTCTTCTTTTCTGCGCAGGCTTTTTAAATAAGGTATAATGAAGCGATCAAATCCAATGAAATACTTGTTATGGATAATCTTTTTCATAATAGATTGCTCCTTTCCCTAATATTTACTATGCTGCAAATCTTGATAATCTTAAGCTAAATTATACTTTTGCTATCTTAATTGTTGCATCCCTCGGTAAAGCCAGTCCACACGCTACTTCAATCCCTTTAATTATCGCTGAAGGCACTGGACAGGCAGCATGTTTACAGTACTTGTTTGCCAGTCTATAAATCTTAGAATCACCGAGCTTTGAGAAACACTCCTCATACCCGTCAGCTTCCTTTAATTCCTGTTCCATAGGTTTGATATTCGGACAGTCAGTACAAATTTCAATAAGAGCATTCTGCATATCCTCCGAATCTATCTTTATTACAGTTTTCAAGCCACACACACCGGGATTCACATTAACCTCAACCATAGCTCCATGCTCCTTTACTAAAATTTAGTTTGATTCAGTGACCATCAACTCAATAAAGATGCCCTTAACTTATCTTTATTAATTTTTTTATTCTCATACATTCTCTTGTCTGCAATTGAAAGCAATTCTTCGAATGTCTCAACCAATTCTTCATTTAATACTGCTATACCATAGCTCATGTGCATAGGGTATGGTTTTGCAGCCTTATCAGATACTGATTTCAGGTTGTTATTAATTCTGGCTATTACAGCCTCAGCACCTTTCCTTTCACACTTATCGAGAATCAATATGAATTCATCTCCACCATACCGAAATTTGGCATCTTGTGAACTTGTGCTGTAAAAAATAACCTGAGAGACTGTTTTTATATAAAAGTCGCCCTCTTCATGCCCATAAGAATCATTTACCATCTTAAGCCCATCTATGTCTATGAAACAAATACTGAGTTCTCCTGTTTCAGCTCGTTCACGGTTAAAAACATTTTCAAGGACTAACATGCCCGTCCGCTTATTTAGAAAGCCTGTCATCTCATCCACTGAGGCGTATTTCTTTAGAACTTCCTCAGCCTCCTTCAATTTTGTGATATCTGACAACCCCAACAGTATCGTACTTTTATCATCATATTTGATCAAATTCGATGATAATAAAACTACAAGACTCATATTCCCCTTATTTCTCAGTACAGCTTCGTGGTTTTCCATCGCCACACCTGAATGCAGCTTATCATTAAGTACTTCAAAATCACCTTCATTAAGTTCCAGCATATTTTTCAAATCAATGCCAAGGGAATCTTCAAGGGATACCTTAAGAATGTCTTTTGCCATATGATTAAGCTTCGTCACCCTGAAATCCGCCTCATCAATAAGGAACATTGCAGTTGGTGCAGTTTCAAAAAGCTTTTCAAGATTTTGTTTGCTTTCCTCAAGCTCATCCATACTATTAACAATTTGTTTCTGTGCCGGTCTGAATATAAATAAAACCTCAATTGTCAAAGTAATAAAAGTAACAATAAGTATTATTATTTCTATAATTCTAATTGAATTTACCTTTTGCTTTGATTCATAGTCATATTGAAATACAATTGTATCCATTCCTTTCAGGAAACTTTGCTCGTTGTCCTGAATGATGCGTATCATTTCAAGCAATTCACTTTCATTATTTCCTTTGATAAATGCCAGCTTGTGAATTGATTTGGCTGCACTCAAAATGGCCTGATACTGCGGTTCAATATCCGCAAAGATCTCAATTATTTCGTCACTGTTTTTACCTGGGAGCCCCAATTCCAAATCACCGTTCTGAAGTCCATTATGAGATTTTTCCCAAAGCATTAACGAGCTATTAAGCTCTTCCATGTATCTTTGTGAATCGTTGGCCTTAGTAGTGAAATATAAGCCAAAAGCTGCTTTATTGATACGTTGGCTCAGCATACGTTGGCGTCCTGCAATGTTTACTACCCGGGAGTCATCCTGCTGTGATATTAATGAAATCTGAATTATCATCTGGCTAAATATAACCAGGAGAGCAATTATGCTTAGTGCCAATGTATATCTCTTTTTAAGCATATGCCCCATTGTCTGGCTTTTCAAGTTACTATACATAGCGCCACTCTTTTCTAATATTTTTCAGTCAGTAATGCAATACACTGTGCTAATTATCTACCAATCCTTTACTCTGTTAAAACCTTATTTTATCATATGGATAGACTAATGTATTGAGTTTTACCCGGCAAATACATTTCCTTTTGCACCAGATCTTTGGAAGACAGCGAAACGGTACCCAGTACACCGGGACAGAAAATACTGGGCGAGGCACTTGTCCAGTATTTCCACGGCATGGGCCTGCAAGCTGGCATGGATGAAAAGGGCTATGTCTATAGGGATAAGATCGAATTCACTCCCGATGCGGAGAATGGAAGAGGGACCGTTCACTTTGACTTAGAAGGCTTCGGTGCAGATTTCGCTTATACAGTGGATGGCGGATCTATCGGTGAACTTGAGTATGAAAATTTGAGCGTGCCAGAGCAGCGATGGAATCTGAAGGTGTTCAGTCACTGGAAGTGATGGTGATGGTCCTGCTCCGTCTCGTACGAGCCGGATAAACCGAAAGTCCTTCTAAGATCAATGCCTTTATTCCCTTCGGTAAAAAAGCACGGATATTGAGCCCCACAAGTATTGCATTCTATATACTGTTTGGCTTCCTGCTGTTCGCGCTTATCATACAGGAACGGAAGGAATTCTTCCGAATTCTTTAAGCCAGGTGCATCGGAATCAACATTATACGAGTATATATACTTTGCTTCATATTTGACCATAAGAGAACTACTGTTACACGCAGGACAAACGTAACTTCCATTAACCATGATATTCTTCTCTTTCAGTTGTATATTCACTCCTGAATAGTAATTGCTAAATTGAAGGACTTTATACATACACTTGCTGAATTCACATAAAAAGTAATACCCATATACAGCACAAAGCTCCATGCGGTTAACATGGAGCTTTGGTATAAATCTGGCGGAGACCTATTTTCCCGGGCCGTTACCAGCCAAGTATCGTCGGCACTGAGAAGCTTAACTGCCGTGTTCGGTATGGGAACGGGTGTGGCCTTCTCGTAATATCCACCAGAAAATTGTTGGGCACTTCGTTTTTACTTGTACCCTCAAAACCATATAATGTGTAGAGTTTGTTTTTCGATGAGATCGACGAATTTGTCAAACCATCTAACGTTTAAGACCTATTTCTTTATGATACTGTCTTGATGCTTCGAGCGTTTTATTGAATATATCAATAATAACAACCCGAAGTTATTTGGTCAAGCCCTCGACCTATTAGTACCAGTTAGCTCAATACATTACTGCACTTACACACCTGGCCTATCAACCATGTAGTCTACATGGGGTCTTACCCTTACGGTGGGATATCTCATCTTGGGGTTAGTTTCACGCTTAGATGCTTTCAGCGTTTATCTATGCCCGACTTGGCTACCCAGCTGTGCCTTTGGTAAGACAACTGGTACACCAGAGGTCAGTCCATCCCGGTCCTCTCGTACTAAGGACAGATCCCCTCAAATATCCTGCGCCCGCGACAGATAGGGACCGAACTGTCTCACGACGTTCTGAACCCAGCTCGCGTACCGCTTTAATTGGCGAACAGCCAAACCCTTGGAACCTACTACAGCTCCAGGATGCGATGAGCCGACATCGAGGTGCCAAACCTCCCCGTCGATGTGGACTCTTGGGGGAGATAAGCCTGTTATCCCCAGGGTAGCTTTTATCCGTTGAGCGATGGCAATTCCACTTTCATACCACCGGATCACTAAGTCCTACTTTCGTACCTGCTCGAGTTGTAGCTCTCGCAGTCAGGCTACCTTATGCCTTTGCACTCAATGCGCGATTTCCAACCGCGCTGAGGTAACCTTTGAACGCCTCCGTTACTCTTTAGGAGGCGACCGCCCCAGTCAAACTGCCCACCTGACATTGTCCCAAATCCAGATTATGGACCATGGTTAGAGTTCCAGTACTTTTAGAGTGGTATCCCAACGTCGACTCTGCATAAACTGGCGTCTACGCTTCTCAGTCTCCCACCTATCCTGTACAAAAAATACCGAAACCCAGTATCAGGCTACAGTAAAGCTCCATGGGGTCTTTCCGTCTAGTCGCGGGTAACTTGCATCTTCACAAGTACTACAATTTCGCCGGGTACATTGTTGAGACAGTGCCCAAGTCATTACGCCATTCGTGCGGGTCAGAACTTACCTGACAAGGAATTTCGCTACCTTAGGACCGTTATAGTTACGGCCGCCGTTTACTGGGGCTTAAGTTCATTGCTTCTCCTTGCGGATTACAAATCCCCGTAACCTTCCAGCACCGGGCAGGCGTCAGCCCCTATACGTCATCTTTCGATTTAGCAGAGACCTGTGTTTTTGTTAAACAGTTGCTTGGGCCTATTCTCTGCGGCCCACTTGCGTGGGCACCCCTTATTGCGAACTTACGGGGTCAATTTGCCGAGTTCCTTAACAATGCTTCTCCCGATCGTCTTAGGATTCTCTCCTCACCTACCTGTGTCGGTTTGCGGTACGGGTACCTTTACTCTCGATAGTGGCTTTTCTCGTCAGTGCGGAATCAGTTACTTCAGTACTCTAATTTCCCTCCCCATCAGGTCTTCGAAACGTCCGGCGGATTTTCCTACCAGACTATCTATCTCCCTTGGACGGGCGCTTCCAGCAACCCGCTTAACTTATCCCCCTGCGTCCCCACCTCTCTGATAACGAGTAACGGTAGTACAGGAATTTCAACCTGTTGTCCATCGCCTACGCCTCTCGGCCTCGGCTTAGGTCCCGACTTACCCTGGGCGGACGAACCTTCCCCAGGAAACCTTAGGTTTTCGACGGTAAAGATTCTCACTTTACTCTCGCTACTTATTCCGGCATTCTCACTACTGCCTCGTCCAGCCGTCCTTACGATCGACCTTCTACCTACTACAGTAAGCTCCCCTACCACGTCATTACTGACATCCATAGCTTCGGTACACAGTTTGAGCCCCGGTAATTTTCGGCGCGGGCTCACTCGACTAGTGAGCTATTACGCACTCTTTGAATGAGTGGCTGCTTCTAAGCCAACATCCTAGCTGTCTTAGCAAACCCACATCCTTTTCCACTTAACTGTGATTTTGGGACCTTAGCTGATGGTCTGGGCTTTTTCCCTTTTGACTACGGAACTTATCTCTCGCAGTCTGACTCCCGGACTAAATCTATACGGCATTCGGAGTTTGATAGGATTCGGTAACCCGGTAAGGCCCCTAGTCCATTCAGTGCTCTACCTCCGCTAGATATATCCGAGGCTAGCCCTAAAGCTATTTCGGGGAGAACCAGCTATCTCCGAGTTCGATTGGAATTTCTCCGCCACCCACAGCTCATCCCAGACCTTTTCAACGGTCACGTGGTTCGGTCCTCCACGAGATTTTACTCCCGCTTCAACCTGTCCATGGGTAGGTCACCCGGTTTCGGGTCTATTACACGTAACTTGACGCCCTATTAAGACTCGGTTTCCCTTCGGCTCCGTACCTTAAGTACTTAACCTTGCTACGTACAATAACTCGCCGGACCGTTCTACAAAAAGTACGCTGTCGAGCCTTAACGCTCTTCAACTGCTTGTAAACATAGGGTTTCAGGTACTATTTCACTCCCCTCCCGGGGTACTTTTCACCTTTCCCTCACGGTACTGCTTCACTATCGGTCACCAGGTAGTATTTAGCCTTGGAGGGTGGTCCCCCCTACTTCCCACAAGGTTTCACGTGCCTCGTGGTACTCCGGATACTGGTCTGTCTTTGCACATTTCACATACGGGACTTTTACCCTCTATGGTCTACACGTTCCAGTGTCTCATTCTGCTATGTGCTCGGAATCATTATACCAGTCCATTACCCCAACATACATTGCTGTATGCAGGTTTAGGCTCCTCCGCTTTCGCTCGCCACTACTTACGGAATCTCGGTTGATTTCTTTTCCTGTGGGTACTTAGATGTTTCAGTTCCCCACGTCTCCCTCCGTAACACTATGAATTCATGTTACGGTACTTAGCTGTTTAGACTAAGTGGGTTGCCCCATTCGGAAATCTACGGGTCGTAGGCTATTTGCGCCTTACCGTAGCTTATCGCAGCTTATCACGTCCTTCATCGGCTCCTGGTGCCAAGGCATTCACCCTATGCTCTTATTAGCTTGACCTTTTGTCCAAAGCGTCAATAAACTTCGCATCACTGTGTCAGATTTCACGATCTCTGGTGCTCATGTATAATATATACACTCCGCTCCTCGACGTTCATCATCGTTGCGCTGCTCGTTTCTTGCCACTTTGTACGATCCACAATTATCGCTAAATAATTGTTTCTTGGTTCTCAATACTTACGCAACCTGCGTTGCGCAAGCGATCTTAAAGTGATTTGTCTTTACACGTCAAATGAGTTTAACAGGGATTATCGCGTAGCGCATAATCTTCATTACTCTGCTGCGCAGCAATCCTATTTCAAACCGAAGTTTGAAACTATCCTAAGAGTTTCTAGTTGTATCGTTTGAATGATACTGTAGTTACCCTTATTTGTTTGTCTTTCTCATTTCCGCACACGTCCTCACGTGTGCTATGTCGCTTTACACATTATATAGTTTTCAAGGTACAATCACAGTTTCCTGTGAAGTTACGGACTTATCATCCGTGGATTTTAAATTATACGCGGTTTCAGTTGTTACGTCAACCGGTAAATTATGATTATTGCGTTAGCACATAATCTTCATTAATATGCTGCGCAGCAATCTTGTTACCCTGCCGCAGGAACAAAAAAAATGCTGCTGCTTGAGGTTTCTATTTATGAAGATCCCTTTTATGGGCCTTCAAAAGTGAACAGTGTATTTTAGATAACTCGCTTGTACTGCTCTGCAGTACGTGTCTCACTTTGATATCCGCCGAAGCTTCAATCTGGTTGAGACTTAATGCAATTCCGATTGCGAGTCACGATTTCTCGTTCCCTCTTAATCTCATTACATATCGACCAGGAGTGTTGTGATACCTCGTCGGTACCACGGTTCTCCTTAGAAAGGAGGTGATCCAGCCGCACCTTCCGATACGGCTACCTTGTTACGACTTCACCCCAATCATCGGCCCCACCTTCGGCAGCGCCCCCCATTACTGGTTAGACTACTGACTTCGGGTGTTGCAGACTCTCATGGTGTGACGGGCGGTGTGTACAAGGCCCGGGAACGTATTCACGGCAGTATGCTGACCTGCCATTACTAGCAATTCCGACTTCATGTGGGCGGGTTGCAGCCCACAATCTGAACTGGGACTATTTTTGAGGATTCGCTCCGGATTACTCCTTAGCACCCTGCTGTTATAGCCATTGTAGTACGTGTGTAGCCCAGGACATAAGGGGCATGATGATTTGACGTCGTCCCCACCTTCCTCCGATTTGTCACCGGCAGTCTCGCTAGAGTGCCCACCATTACGTGCTGGCAACTAACGACAAGGGTTGCGCTCGTTGCGGGACTTAACCCAACATCTCACGACACGAGCTGACGACAACCATGCACCACCTGTACAGCAGCTCCGAAGAGCTATGCAATCTCTTGCATATTCCACTGTATGTCAAGCCCTGGTAAGGTTCTTCGCGTTGCTTCGAATTAAACCACATACTCCACTGCTTGTGCGGGCCCCCGTCAATTCCTTTGAGTTTCAACCTTGCGGCCGTACTCCCCAGGTGGGATACTTATTGTGTTAACTGCGGCACGGAAGGGGTCGATACCTCCCACACCTAGTATCCATCGTTTACAGCGTGGACTACCAGGGTATCTAATCCTGTTTGCTCCCCACGCTTTCGCGCCTCAGCGTCAGTTATCGTCCAGAAAGTCGCCTTCGCCACTGGTGTTCCTCCCAATATCTACGCATTTCACCGCTACACTGGGAATTCCACTTTCCTCTCCGACACTCAAGAAACACAGTTTCAGATGCAGCTCCGAGGTTAAGCCTCGGCATTTCACATCTGACTTACATTCCCGCCTACACGCCCTTTACACCCAGTAATTCCGGACAACGCTCGCCACCTACGTATTACCGCGGCTGCTGGCACGTAGTTAGCCGTGGCTTGTTTTTGGGGTACCGTCATTTTTTTCGTCCCCCATCAAAGAAGTTTACAATCCGAAAACCTTCATCCTTCACGCGGCGTTGCTGCGTCAGGGTTTCCCCCATTGCGCAATATTCCCCACTGCTGCCTCCCGTAGGAGTCTGGGCCGTGTCTCAGTCCCAATGTGGCCGATCAACCTCTCAGTTCGGCTACCGATCGTCGCCTTGGTGGTCCGTTACACCACCAACTAGCTAATCGGACGCGGGCCCATCTATCACCGGATTACTCCTTTGATCACAAGAAGATGTCATCTCGTGATGTTATGCGGTATTAGCACAAGTTTCCCTGTGTTATCCCCCAGTGAAAGGCAGGTTGCCCACGCGTTACTCACCCGTCCGCCGCTAAGATAATATTACTATTATCTCCGCTCGACTTGCATGTGTTAGGCACGCCGCCAGCGTTCGTCCTGAGCCAGGATCAAACTCTCTAAAAAAGATATATATCAAGGTTTCTGCACCTTTCGGTACTGTCCCCCATCAATTACTCTGTAGAAAGCCATTTGGCTCTTTACTATTTACTGACTTTAAGTTCGCAAGTTGGCACATACTTTCGTATGCACTACTCTTGAAATTGTACGAGTTATTATTATTACACTGTTTACTTTTCAAGGTCCATTTTTCCACTTCGTTATTTCTAACGGCGGAATGCTATCGTAACATGCCGTTTGTGTTTTGTCAACACTTTCGTTATTACTCTTTTTACCAGCCCCGCTTGGTTATTTCTAACGGCGGAAGGCTATCGTAACATGCCGTTTATGTTTTGTCAACACTTTCGTCGTTACTCTTTTTACAAACCCCGATTCGTTATTTCTAACGGCGGAAGGCTATCGTAACATGCCATTTGCGCTTTGTCAACAGTTAATCGGTTATATTAATCAGTAATATAGAATTAGTTACTTTCCAGATAGAACCAGTTGCTCCCTTGTATGAATTTCTATTATATATTGATATAATTAAGGTAAATAAGTCATAGATCCTGAATTAACTATGAGGAGGCTTTTATCGTGAAAATGGATGGCAAAGTAGTCATAGTAACGGGGGGAAGCTCAGGTATCGGTAAAGGAATCACGTATACTCTCGCCAAAGAGGGGGCATTTGTGGTTGTTGCTGATATTAATGAAGAAAGTGGATATAGAATTGTTGAAGAGCTAAAGCCCTATGTGATGTTTGTAAAAACAGATGTCAGGGATAATTCAAGTGTCCGGAATATGGTGGACCAGGTGATTAAAAAATTCTCAAAGATAGATGTTCTTATTAATAATGCAGGCTATGCGGATGGAAAAGATGTCGAGACTCAAACAGAGGAAGAATGGAACGAAATGTTCGATACCAATGTTAATGGATATGCACGTTGTATAAGGGCAGCTCTGCCATACTTAAAACAAACAAAAGGCAATATTTTAAATACAGCCAGTCTGGTAGGTTTGAACGGCCAGGCCAAAGCCTTTGGGTACTGTTCAACTAAAGGAGCTATTATCGGTATGGTAAAAAACCTGGCAATAGATCTGGCTCCTTATGGCATAAGAGTGAATGCAATATGTCCAGGCTGGATACATACAGAGATGCTGGAATATAAATGGACAAAAAGACAGCCAAATCCTGATTCCGCACTTTCTGATCTTGCTAAAAAGCATCCATTGGGCAGAATCGGTACTCCCGATGATTGTGGAAAAGCCGCGTTATACCTGTGCAGCGAAGATGCTTCTTTTGTAACAGGGATCACATTGAATTTGGATGGTGGCATAACACTAGGCTACAAATAGATAATGCCAGAGTCCACGGAAAATTGGAGCATATCACTGGAGGCAATCTACATTGCCTTCTTTTTTTTGAAAAACTATTCTATACATCAATATGGCAAATGGCAATGCCAGGCAGCAGGCTGCAATTTTAGAAACAAACATGGGAAGTATCATGTCCGGAGAAACTGCAGAAATAAATCCCAGGTGGGCACCCAGCATGTTGGCTGCCGATCCGGCAAAAGCTGCTACAATTACTTTACCCTTGTTATTCATATCCTTGAAGGTGACGAAAACCGGGACGAGTGAAGCAAGTGCCAGGAACATGCCAATAACTGAGACATTGTTGATCCCAATGAATCTGCAAAAAAAATCAAGCGGCTTATTAAGAATTTTCATCAAAGTCTTTATAAACGGCATCACGCCTGCTATAACTATCACAACAGAGCCTGCAATTGAAAGTCCGTCGCCAATAGGCCTCATATCGTTCAATATTACAATTCCCGTCAATTTTTCAAAAGCTGCCAGACAGAGTCCCATAGTAATAATCGAACTGATACATATGGAAAAAACCTTAAAGCCCTTTATCATTTTATATGGGAAAAACAGCAGGCCTATGGCTATTAATAAAGCAACGATCATAACAGGCAAAAGATTTATTAAAACAACAGATGGTGCAAGTCCGGATGCCAATCCTCCGAAAAAACAACCTACGGGAGAAGTAACAAGTCCCGACATTAAACCTATGGCAAAATATTGCAAATCACTTCTTTCAATTAGTCCTACTGCAACAGGTATTGTAAACGATAATATACTCCCTACCATGGATGCAACCACCAGCCCGGAAAACTTACCAACATCAGCATTGCCAGCCATTTCCACAGCAATTGAATATCCGCCTGCATCTACTGAGAGAAATGTCGGTGCAAACATAGATGCATCCGCACCGATTGCGTTATAAACAGGAACTATAAATGGCTTTAGAATGATAGCAATTACGGGTGAGATACAAATCAGTCCGACAATGGAAAGTGATATTGTACCCATAAGGGCAAATCCCTTTTCATATTCACTTCCCAATCCAAGTTTACCGCCAAACAAACGATCTAAAGCACCTATTACGAAAAATGCTGCCATCACCAACATCAATATTTGGCTAAAAGTCATTATAGCATTTACCTTTCGCTGTATATACAATCATTACACCAGGGTGTCATTATACAAGGGTAGCACAAATTGCATGTGCATACAATCAAAAGCAGCATAAATAAAAAGCTTGAAGACAATTTTCACATATTGTTTCATTGTCATCACCAAGAAAATGTAAAGGCCCGGGAATGTTAATTCCCAGACCTTTTCAAGCTGATAGTACTGATTTTTTTCGGATATAAACCAATTACGATTTCATATCTCTTACAATATCCACCGCACCCAATATTATATGAGCTGCACCCAACCCTACAAGACCGGCTCCGAGTGCTACAGAAGTATCATGTTTGGTCATGCCGTGCTTTTTCATGTCCACTCCTCTCATAGCCACTCCTGTTGCAGTAACTGCCGTACCAAGTATAATAGGAATAATTCCTTCGCGCATAATAAACCTCCTGTCTGAATAAAGGCTTGTATCTTGATAATATTTTATGTAATTTTATTTTGCGTAGCCTGGTATTGTTTTACAAAGACTATAATTTAAAGAAGCTGGTGGTTAAGAATAACATCATGATTAGAAGATTCAATCTATCTGCTATATTATTTGCTATTATTATAATATAATAAACAGTAATAAGTCGATTAATTCTATGATCAGGTGATGATGTAATGTATAATATCGATTTCAGAAAAATTGAATACTTTTTATCAATTGCAAAAACATTGAATTTCTCTGAAGCAGCAAGAATATCTTTTGTATCTCAGCCCACCTTGAGCAAAATGATAATTAGCCTTGAAGAGGAGTTGGATATCCAACTTTTTTTAAGAGATAAAAAAAGGGTTGTCCTGACTGAGGAAGGAAAGCTTCTGGCTAAGGAATGGGAGCAGTTGCTCAAAGAGTTTCATGGCTCAGTTGAAAAGGCCCACAGAATAAAGGACCAGATTGAAGGAACCTTGAAAATTGGCTGTTTAACCGGCTTCGAATATTACAACTTTCTGCCGCAGCTTATCCACTCGTATGAGGAGAAATACAAAAATATTATTGTATCTTTAGAGTTCTATGGTTTCAGAGAGTTGCGGGATAAACTACTAAGCGGCGATCTGGATATTGTTTTTTCTACAACTTTTGATTTGGAAAATCTAAGCGGCATATCTCAAAAAGTTGTTGATGAGATTAAAGTTTATATTGCAGTCCCTTATTCAAATCCTCTTTCTAATAGAGAAAACTTAAATCTGCAGGATCTGGAAAACGAGACCTTCTTCCTTATTTCTCCCGAAGAATCAAGAGGTGCTTCTGAATGTGTAATTGCTTCATGTAAAAAAGCAGGTTTCAATCTGCACAGAATTGTTTACGTACCTAATACTACATCTTTAGAAATGTCCGTCTCACAAGGTAAAGGTGTTGCAATATTATCTAATATCATACAAAAAAGAAATGAAAATTATATTAAATTATACGATACCGCCGATCTGCCTATAGACGCTTACAATATCCTTGCATGGAAGTCCCACGGTGCTACAGGGAGTGCATTGCGTTTTGTTGAGCTCTTCTGCACTAAGACTCGCATATAATTTGATTAAGTGAAAATTTATTACCAATAATTCTCACATTTTCATTTCGTATGCTTTTGTTGAATTTGTAAAAATATTGTGTTATGGTAATTATAAATAAATTGATTGGAGTTGAAAAGATGATTGATTTTTCTTGCTGATTTTATAAAGTATAATAAAGCTAAGGAGCATAAAATGCCGCTTGTTTTATTGTGCTTATGCAAGAAAGGTACTAACTCTTTTCACTCAAACAATATATCCTCGTCATGTCCTATATGGAATTGACTTTGCTGTATTTATGAGCTGCAAGAATTGACTTTCTTGCAGCTTTCATTATTTATTACAGGAGGATAATTTATGTCTTTAATAAGCGTTACAAATTTGACCTTTTGCTATGATGGCAGTTACGATAACATATTTGAAAATGTCAGTTTTCAAATTGATACAGATTGGAAATTAGGTTTCACAGGAAGAAATGGCAGAGGTAAAACTACATTTCTCAACTTGTTGCTCGGCAAATTTGAATATAGAGGCAATATTTCGACAAAAATGAACTTTGAATATTTCCCTTTCGAAGTAATTAATCCAGACAGCAACACCATTGATGTAATTGACAACATCTGTCCGGACAATCTACATTGGAAGGTTATGCGTGAGCTTTCACTGCTACAGGTTTCAGACGATGTTTTATATCGCCCTTTTGATACACTTTCAAACGGAGAACAAACAAAGGTGATGCTTGCTGCTTTGTTCCTTAAAGAAAATAGTTTCTTGCTTATTGATGAGCCGACAAACCACCTTGATTTGAATGCAAGAAAAATTGTCGGTGATTATCTCAGCTCCAAGCATGGCTATATTTTGGTATCCCACGACAGATCATTTCTGGATAACTGTGTTGACCACATCCTTTCAATTAATAAAACAAATATTGAAATTCAAAAAGGAAATTTTACTTCATGGTGGGAAAACAAAGAGCTGCAGGACAATTTTGAGCTTACAGAAAACGAAAAACTTCGGGAAGATATTAAACGCTTATCATCTGCTGCAAAACGCACATCTGATTGGTCGGATAAAGTGGAAAAAACAAAGCTTGGTACAACGAATTCAGGTTCAAAGCTGGATAAAGGTTATGTAGGTCATAAGGCTGCAAAGTTGATGAAACGTTCCAAGGCAATCGAATCAAGACAACAGTCAGCCATTGATAAAAAGTCCAGGCTCCTCAAAAACATTGAAAGCTCTGAGAAGTTGAAGATTGCCCAAATTAGCTTTCATGCAGACCGCCTTGTTGAACTTGAAGATGTGTCTATCTTCTATGGTCAAAAGGCAGCTTGTGAGAGCGTAAGTATCACCATTGAGCAGGGAGACAGAATAGCGCTTTGCGGTAGAAACGGTTCAGGAAAGTCAAGCCTTATTAAGCTGATTTGCGGAGAAAACATTACTTATACAGGCACTTTCAGGAAAGCAAGTCAGCTTAAAATATCATATGTTTCTCAGGATACCTCTCACCTCCGTGGCAACTTAACAGACTACGCCACAGATAATGATATCGATGAAAGTCTTTTTAAGGCTATCTTAAGAAAACTTGATTTTTCAAGAGTGCAATTTGAAAAGGATATGTTTGATTTCAGTGGTGGACAAAAGAAAAAAGTGCTGATTGCAAAAAGCCTTTGTGAAAAAGCACATTTGCATATCTGGGATGAACCACTTAATTTTATAGATGTTATATCCCGCATGCAAATAGAAGAATTACTGCTGGAATACTCACCAACTATTCTATTTGTGGAACATGACAGTGAATTTTGCAAAAACATTGCAACAAAGATTATTGAACTGCACAGCAGAGGGGCTATAATACAATAAGAATAACATGGTAAAAGTCCGGAAGTATTAATCTCCCGGACTTTTTTTGTTTTATTTTTTAGGTTTCTTTGCTGAAACTTGATCTACTGAAATTGTAGGTTGCACAGTAACTTTTTCAATTGCTTTCTTCTTCTTTTTTAATTTATTTGGATTTTTATCTCCCATTTAATCTCACCCCATTTTCCCTTTATTTTTTCCTGGAAATTAACTGAATTAATTGATATATAAAAATTTATGTTTTTAATAATAAAGCCACCATAGATAAGGGTGACTATTAAAAGATCTGTAATTAGAATGTATTTACATTATTTTCTGAATTTTCTATCTGTATGTGTATTATATACTCAAATTCCTGTTATTGCAAATGAAAAGACTGCCTCATCGGCAGTCTCAGGACTCAGGCTTATCCGCCTCAGGTATACTGGCATCCGTAGTTGCCTTTTGTAATTCCTCTTTTGGTTTCGAAATTTTTTCGAATCTGGAAAAAATATCTTGTTTGTTATTTCTAGTTGTAAATTTACTATTTGAATTCTTTGCCATTGGTTTACTTGGTCTACCCATTTCAACACCTCAAAATAATTATTCCCCTAATTAAAACAAATCAGTCAGTATGCTTCATGTTGCAAGCTTATCATGTTTGGTTGAGAGAAACAAGGATAAAATAATTTCATCAATATGGTTAATAAATGTTTATAGTGGTAATATATAGGAATTGGCATAACACTATCAATATTAAAATTTATATAATATGTTTGAAAGGAAAATTACTATGAAACTAATTGAAGTAGGAAATATTGCACCGGATTTTTCTTTAAAGGACAATCGGGATAAAACTATCAATTTAGCAGAATTTAAAGGTAAAAAGGTGTTGTTATCATGGCATCCTCTGGCTTGGACTGGAGTTTGCACTGACCAAATGAGATCATTGGAGGTTAATTTTGAGAAATTTCAGAATATGAATACAGTCCCTCTGGGGCTGAGTGTCGACTCCGCAGCCTGTAAAAAGGCTTGGTCTGCAGCGATTCTTATCAATAACGTCAGCTTGCCAGCTGACTTTTGGCCTCACGGAAAAGTCGCCCAGGATTATGGTATTTTCATTGAGAAACTGGGACTATCTGAAAGGGCTAATATAATTATTGATGAAAAGGGCATCGTCCAATGGGTTAAGGTATACCCGATGAAACAATTGCCTGATATCAATGAAGTGCTACAAGTTTTATCCGAAATATAGCGTTAGGAAATAGAAAAGAATACTAGCAAATTCCCGAAAGACTTATCTTTCGGGAATTTGCTATCTTGTTCCTATTTCAATGCAATTGCCTCTGCACCAAGAGCACCCTTCAAAGCCTCTAAATATGAATCTGACTCAAAATATCCAAGGGCTTCTTTTGCCGCCTGGAGCCTTTTGTCATAGTCAAATTCATTTATTAGCGATACATTGACCGGATTTGCGATAAAGGCCACAAGATTGTCGATTTTCTTCCTGACGAGATTCACTTCAATGCTTTGTTTGTTCTTGAGTCTTTCGACATACCAGTCACTGGAAAGGATGCTTTCTTTTTTAAAGAGATCCCGTACGGCACTGGATTCAAGAGTATAGCCCTCGTAATCACCATAGGCCATGATGTATAAAAGTGCTTTAATCGGCGGGATTGCATCTTCTATGCTCCCATCCTGGAAATAGTTAAGGGCGGCTTTTTTATGTCCATTCGCAATGTTCAGTACACCATCGGCGAAGGCTTCCAGGCCTTGCTTTTCGGGCTTTAAAATATCTTCAGTAAAAATTGTCTGCGGTTCGTCGAAAATTTTTCCGAAATATTTGAAGCAGAAAACATCGGTCATGCGATAACCCAGTCGGCTGGCCGGGACGTGCACTCCGTTATAGTCGAAGTCTTCAAGCTTTTCGAAGGAACCCTCCCTGATCAACCTCGCCGGATTCCGCTCCTCTTCCTTCAGTCTGGACCAGAGCTCCGGCACCAGCATGGATATGTCGTGATCAACCTTTATATTGCGGCCTATGTGTCCGGCAGGGGTGGTAAAGGGATTGTAATCCCCCAGTACATATGACAAAAGCGCGTTGTTCAGGTCATAAACCGGCAGAAGCATATTGAAAGGCGCTTTGGTGAGCGCTCCTTCGGATCCGGCGCCGGTCGTGGACGGAGATTTGCCGGTCAGGCTGCTGATAAAGTCCATAAAGAGTTCAGGCAATTCCTGATAATGAATGGGATTGTAGACGCTGAGCGGCAGGATCTTTTTGCCGTTTTCCTCCCCGGGAGGATTGTTCCTGCGTCCGGGCAATATGGCATTTACCGGCATAAGGACCGGCAGTCCCAGTGGTATTTTCCTTGAAAAGCGCTCGCCTACCTCAGAAAGATACATCTTTTGGGGGTACACAAAGTCTGCCCGATGCTCAAGGTATCTTGGATTTTTACTTCGGCTGCCATCCACAATTCTGGTTTCCGAAGACACTACACAGTATTCGTCCTCGCCCTTTAAAAAAGCTTCAATATGGGCTTTGACGGGTTCAGTATATTCAATATACCCCATGACGTCGTTTTTGATCTCTTCAACATCCGCTTTTGTAAGTGGATGATAGTTTGTGGCAAAGAGATTGCTGCTTGACAGGTCCTTTTCGGCCTGTTTGTCGTAGCCTTTGTGTATCGCGTCATCCGGTCGCTGGAAAAAACGGTATTCGCAATTGGAAACAAATTTCAGGCTTCCGTTTGAATAATCGGGATTCAGGTTTGTCAGCTGACTGCGGGGAACCAGGATGGATGCTGTGATGTCATCCTCCATTTGGATCTTCTCACTGGGCATGAAATCCATACGAAGTTTGAATATCCTCCATGCCTGTTCATCCCTGAAGCCTACCCGCAAATAACTGGGCCGTATTTTACGTTTATCGAATTTCAGTTCATTTCCAGGCTTGCCGTTTATAATATCGACTGTAAAGTGCTTCCGCCAATCATCTCCCCAGGACTGCTGGTAAAACCTTTTGATCATGAATACCAACGCTTTAACATGATTCGGAATCGCTTCAATGTAGGCGTTGAATTCATCGGTATAGGACGGCGACGGCGTCATGAGCTTGATTACAGACCCCAATGTACGGTCAATGGACAATATGGGTCTTGAAGGACGGGTCCTATCGGGATCACCTTTCCAACGGTTCCTGAAATCATGGTTGAGGATGCTTTCCACGTAGTCCAGGTCTTTGACCAGGTCATTGACATAATACGTACCATATATGATGGAATTGCTGATAGACTTGGAAATTTCCGATTTGCCACCGCCTGATACAGTACAGGGTTTATGGCAGAATACTCCTTCGGCATCAGTACCGATCAGCTTCCATATCGGGGCTTCCGGATGCTTTTCAATATGGATCTTGCCCCCGTTCGGAAGCACGTAGAAATGCTCCGGCAGCAGCTTCAGCATACGATCTGCGCCTTCATACAGCCATCTGATTTCGGCTTTGTATAAATCTATCTTAATGTTCTCAGGCAGATAAATGATCTGTTTGTTGTTTTTGTCAACACCATAGCGATCTTTTTGAAGGTGCATAATGTCGCCATAAATCTCAATAACATCATCAAAAGAATATCCCGCTAGAGTAGGGTCTTCCATCGCATTATAGTTTACGCCGAGATTTCTTTGGATGTAGGCAATGGTACCACCGGCATGCTCTTCTTCTACATTGCCAAAAAGGTTGGCAGCAAAGCTGATTTGCGTTTTGATTTCCTTCTTTGAATAGCCGAAATAATTATCGGCAATAAGGGTCACTGCCACGCCACTTCTGTCACGACACGTGAGCTTAAAGGAATTACCTTCATTATAATATTCGTTTTCATCCTGATAGCACATACCGTCACGGCGTTGTCTTTCAGTAGCACCATTATAATGAGGAAGACCCAGGTCAACCTTTTTCATTTTGGTCAGATGGGGTGCAAGCAGAATAAAGCCGGTGTGTCCAGACCAATTGTCTACATCCAGGCCTGAATCATTACTGTGAAAACCGGGATCACCCATATTACCAAAGACGGATTCAATAAAATCCAGATTTGAAACCAGGCTACCGGGCGCCATAAACAGGACTTCCATCGTCTTCTCTTCCAGAACCCCCGGGACTTTTGGAGAGACAGTCGGTTTAATCATTAAAGAAACAAAGGTCTTGGCCGTCTGGGCATGGTTAGCGGTAAATGGGAGCAACTTCAGCTCTTCAGGCGGATTGATGGCTGCCTGGTATAGCTTTAAAAAGGTTTCTTTCGGAACCGCCTTTTTGTCATATGGAATTGCCAGCCCCCCCTGGACTATATGGAAGGACCCTTCAGTAGTACGTCTGTCGTTTCTGGGATTATGAAGTATTCCTTGTTTAATGCGATAACTGTTGATGTACTCGTTGCTGAAGCTATTGCCATCAGGCGGAATGGACATTTCCCTTGCAAGACCATAGTGATCCAGTGTAAGTGATTCTTCTATCACTTTAGGCGGTGTAGGGCTATCATTGAAATAAGTGCTGAAAAATTGGTTTATACGCTTGTGAATACCAACTTCATTAACACCTATCTTTCTGGTTTTCTCCTTGTAGTCCTTGATGATATCTTCAAACAAGTCTATAAAATAGGTACTTGTCGTGTGTTTGTTGTCATTTGAACGGTAAATGGGCAAACCGAGGGACGCCAGTTTAAAGTTGATGTACTGGATCCTATCTTCACGGGTGGTGGTGGAATTGATATTCCCAAAGTCTATACCGAGTTTTTTACGAATTGACATTGCACCCTCCTTGTTATTTGTTAAAAATATAATTAAGTAATTATACCCCATTTTACAATTGCTAATCAAGGGAGGCTCTGTGGAGATGAGTTTGGTAAGCATGGTAAAAGCCCGGAGTTAATGCTCTCCGGGCTTGTGACAGATCCCTTCAGGTCTCTGTCCGTATTATGCCTGTTAATTTAATTAGTATTTAGAAACCAGCGCTTACAAATTTGCCGTCCTTAACGATGAACATGGAGGGTGAGCCCTGGAGTTTGCCGTTCTTCCAGGAGAATTTACCCTGTATTCCATCAATTTCGGGGCTGTTATAAAGCCAATTTGCAATGGCATCCCTTTCTTCTGCGAGTTTGGCGGGATCGCCGGTGATCTCAAGCTCTTCATAGCATTGCTTGAGAGCGATAATGGCATTATAGAATCCGGGAACTGGAGGAGCGGAAGGATTTGCTCCGAATTTCGCATTATATGGGCCTATCAGCTTCTGCCAGTCTTCACCCTGGTAATCCGGATTGAGCTTGTTCCAGAAATAGGTGCCTTCTGCTTTTTCACCGCAAATTTTAATTAGGTTGGGATTCAGTGCAGCGAATGAACTGCAAATTTTCCCCGCATCTTCAGCGCCGCGGGTGCGCAGTTCATTTATAACCTTTGCAGCCTCGTCGACCCTTAAGACAAGATAGTATCCATCGGCTTTATAATTCAACGCCTGAACAGCTGCTGGTCCACAGTCTACAACACCTGTCTCGACTTCTACAGCGCCTGCGACTTCAATGCCTGCTGCAGGAAGCTCTTTTTCGAATAATTTCTTTGTTGCGGTTTGGGATGCATCACTTGGAGTAAAGAATACTACGATCTTCTTCAAACCCATTTTGGCTGCCCACGCCTTTGCAGCAGCGAGGTCTCCTTCTTCTGAGTCGCTCATGTATGCAGTGGCATACGGCTTATATTGGTCACGGATTGCCTGGAAGGAGTAGGAACCGATGTTGGGAACCTTTGCGTCATAGATGACCTGGCCGATTGCTTCACTTACAGGAGCACCCAGACAACCCAGTATGAAAAGCGATTTGTCCACCAGATTGCTGGCATGCTGTACGCCCTTTTCCGGATTGAATTCATCATCATATGCTGTTATTTTAACTTGCTTTCCTCTTATACCGCCCTCTTTGTTAATGACCTCTGCGGCATACTGCGCAGCCCACAAGGCAGGTTCACCAACAAATGCTACCGGTCCTGTTATGGCACTGATAACCGGGATTTCCCAGGTCTCGACCTTGACAGCTTTGTCATCCACAGGAGCTGCACTGGATGCCGGAGCCGCTGATGTTGCTGCTGCAGTGCTTTCAGCCGTAGTTGCTGCTGCTGTTCCAGAACCGCTGGAGCAACCGCCAATAAGGGTGCTGATCATAATCAGCGCGAGAAGGATAGTAAGTACACGTTTCATCATTATTCCCCTTTCACTTTTTGTTTTCTATCTTCAGGCTTTCCAGCCAGAGATTCATTATATTATTCTGTAAATGATCTTAATCTTCTCTCTGATAATTGTTAAGTATCGCATCCACTTGATGGATCTGCTTCTGGTGCAGCCTTCCTGAACAGCCTGTTGAAAAAGCCATTTATTTTATGGATCATCGATCGGGTCACTATCCCTTCCGGACGAACCATCAGGATTATGATCAGTAAGGCCGCATAGATGAATTTTGACATTTGGGCAAGCTCCGGTGGCAGCAGCACACTCATGCCCCACAGCAGCGGTGCGGAAATCAATATGCCCCATTGGGTATAGCGACCGCCGACGAACAGCATGGTCATTACGTTCAACAGCAGTGAAAATCCAAAGGTCTTGGGATATATGACCCTTATATTATATGTGAATAAAGCACCGGCAAGGGCTGCAAACAAGGAGGAAAGGGTAAGTGCCAGGATGATCAGCTGCCTGTTGTTGATGCCCAGTACCGTTGCCATGTCGTTATCGGTCTGTATGGCTTCCAATGCACGACCCAGGCGTGAATGGTCCAGGCGGTAGAGCAGGACGCCCATGATAACTACCAATATGAATGTCCAGAGCAGCAGGTTATCTATTTTTGGTACTCCTCTTATTCCTGACGAGCCACCTAAGAACTCCAGATTCTTTATGACCGACTGAATAATGAATATCAGGGCCATGGAGGAGACCGCGGTTATGATTCCCGAGGTCCTGGAAAATCCAAGGGCGGGAAGGAAGCCCAGAATGGCCCCTACAACCATCGATCCGATGATTACCGCAAGGAAAGGCCAATGCAGGGTTTTGCTGGCAAAGGCGGCAAAATATCCACCGATTGCCATACAGTATACTGTTCCGTTGTATAGCAGCCCAGCCCGGAAAGGGATCAGCGCGCCCCAAACCAGCAGGATATATACGGCTATAAGGATTAAAAAGTAAGTTGTTCCTGTTGAAAACATCGATTCATTCCCCTTTCGTCAGTGTTGGGGCCTGCGGCTGAAAAGGCCGTTCGGGCGCCATATGATAGCCAGCATGATTACTCCGTAGAATATGGCCTCGGTCCATCTGCCCGGCAGGTAAGCAAGAGCCATTGCTTCAACTACACCCATGAAAATTGCGGACAGTATGCCACCCTTTATATCCCCCATACCTGCAAAGAGCATAAGAACAACCACTTTCACCGCCATGGTTTCTGCGAGCTCTGCGTTCGCGTAGCCAAAGGACATTATACAGATGATGGCAATGATAGCCGATAATAAACCTGCTATGCCAAAGCCCAGCAAGCCTGTGCGTCCAAATGGAACGCCCAGCATTTTTGCCACCCTCAGGTTTTGAGCCATTGCCCTGATCGCCCTGCCTTCCGCTGTTTTGAAGAGGAACCATACTATTATAAGCGCCACAGCGACGCAGCATACAAGCGCGAGAACGTTGGCCAATGAAAAGTTGATTACACCCGATGTAAATTCTATATCGCCAAACCTCATCTCCTTTGGGAAGGACATGACCTGCCCCTTATTAACATACTGGGATATGATTTCTGTCAAAATAATTCCGATCCCCATTGACAGGACGATGGTTTCAAGATCTGCCCCCCTTTTGGAAAGCGGGCGGAACAGGGGTTCTGATGCCACCGTTATGATCACTCCGGATAGAAATATTGCCAATACTGCAATTGCAACATTTCCAGTTGCTTCAAATGTAATAAAACCTACCGCCATGTTCATGACTACCACATTGGTAAAGCCCTGGTGTACGATACTGCGTACCAGCAGGAGCAGATTCATGCCCAGGACCAGCAGCGCGTAAATTCCGCCAGTTGCAAGCCCATTTATTAACTGTGCTATAAATGTTTCCACTATTGACCTCCTAACCGCCAAGATAGGCTGCCCTGACCATCGGATCCTCGGCAAGGCTGCCGGCATTTCCATTTAATACTGTAACGCCCAGATCAAGGACATAACCTCTGTCTGAATACTGCAGTGCTTTTCTTGCATTCTGCTCGCTCAACAGAATGGTAAGGCCGTCATCCCTCAGTTTCGTGAGTATTTTGAATATGATATCGACATATGCTGGAGATAATGCCAGGGAAGGTTCGTCCAAAAGAAGCAGTTTAGGTTCACCCACGATTGCCCGGCTTATGGCAAGCATCTGCTGCTCGCCTCCCGAGAGGGTGCCTGCCTTCTGTCCCTGTCTTTGTTCCAGTATGGGGAAATACTTGAAAACCATTTTGAGGTTTTTATTAAAATCCACCTTATGATGATAAACCCCCAGCTGCAAATTTTCCAAAACAGTCATAGCAGCCAGCATTCCCCTGCCTTCCGGTACGATTGAAATACCGGAGGTCACTATTTTCTCCACCGGCCAGTGGGTAATGTTGTTGCCCAAATAAGTTATCTTGCCGCTTCTGGCCTTCTGCAGTCCCAGGATGGTATTGATAAGAGTAGATTTACCGGCCCCATTGGCCCCGATCAGGGCTACGATTTCGCCATTTCTCACTTCAAGGTCGATTTTTTTAACAGCGCAGATTGGTCCATAGTTTACAGACAAATCCTCCACTTTAAGAATAAATTCAGTCTGTTCCAAGATACGCTTCCACCACCTTCGGATGATTTTTGACCTCTTCTGGAGATCCTTCCGCAATTTTTATACCGAATTCAATTGCTGTCACAGTGTCCGATACACGGGTTACAAGCTTAACATCGTGTGCGATCAGTATGACAGTTGTTCCTTTATTACGAATTTCAGAAATGATCCTCACCATATTTTCTGTTTCAGCCGCTCCCATTCCCGAGGTGGGCTCATCCAGAAGCAGCAGTGTGGGGTCGGTAGCCAGGGCACGTGCTATTTGCAGAAGCTGCTGGTCAGCCCATGCCAGGTCTCCGGACATACGTCCCGCTTTGCCTGCCAGCCCAACAAACTTCAGGTATCCCATTGCGCTTTCCCGTATTGCCTTTTCCTGTTTGGAGATTGTAAAAGGTAAATGGAGGAAGGTGCCCGCTACATCAGCCTTTGTCCTTACATAACGGCCGCACATGACATTTTCCAGGACACTGAGCTTTGTCATGGTCTTGGGCATTTGGAAAGTCCGGCTTATACCCTTTTCGGTGATTTCATAAGGCTTCAGGCTGGAAATATCCTCGCCGTTGAAAATCACCTTGCCCGAAGTCAGTGGAATTACTCCGCTGATGACATTGAAGGCTGTGGTTTTACCCGAACCGTTAGGTCCAATCAGGCCGTGAACACTTCCTTTTTCTATGCGGAGGTCAATACCGTTCAAAGCCTTTATTCCGCCGAAATGCTTGCTCATGCCTTCAGTAACCAAAATATCCACTTTAGCCCCTCCTTACTGTTAAATTTGATTTGGTTGGTTGTCGTCTTAAGATGTGCACAAATTTTAAAGGTTAATATCGAGTTCGCTTATTTATAAATTTAGCATGTCTATGTGAAATTAATATGAAATGATTAAGAAATGAAAGATATATTTTCAGACACAGGACTAATATTGTTGCCTAATTCACTGAAGGCAGGGAAAACCAGAATCTGCTCCCCTCACCCTCAATACTATCTGCATCGTATTTGGCTCCATGTAGCTTGAATATTGCTTCAGCTATGGACAAACCCACACCAATGCCCGGACTTTTGTCGGAAAACCGGTCGACCTGGTAATAGCGCGTCCATATCTCATTAATTTTATCCTTTGCAATGCCTTTCCCGTCATCTATCACCTCAAATAACACTTCCCCATCCAACTGGCTTACTCCGATAAAAACAGTGCCATTCTCTACTGTAAATCGGAATGAATTGTTAATAAGATTGAATATGGCCCGCTTTATCAGGGACGCATCACATTTAACATAGGCATCACAATCCAGTGAAAGAAATGTTTTTTTTGTACCATGATCTATCATATGCCTGAAATTGCCAAGGACATCCTCAACACATTCACCCAGGCTGAGGACCTGAAGATTGACCTGCATGGTATTTGACTGGAGTCTCGACAAATCCAGCGTATCGTTGACAAACCGCGTCAGCTTGTCCGTTTCTTCTATAATAATTCTTAAGTTTTCCTTCCGTGCTTTCTCATCATTCCCCGACACTGTTTCAATTAGCTCTGCATATGCCTTGATTGTAGTGAGGGGTGTCCGCAGATCATGAGATACGTTAGCTATCAGTTCCTTTCGCAGAAGCTCGGTCCGGGCAAATTCACCCGCCGCCATCTTCAGGGTTTTAGACAGCCTCTTCAGCTCGGTGAAATTTGATTTGATATCATTGATGCCTTCATATTCACCATCTGCCATCAGTTCCGCATTGTGGGTCAATTGGATGATGGGACGGGAAAAATAACCGGCAATGAATATGGAAAGGATGGTTGTGATGATGAGCAGGATGCCCATGACGATGAACGCCCTTGAGCTTATAAGTCCCAGGGTATCGTTAATTGGTGCAAGGGAGCCGTATACGAAAATAACCTCCCTTGACCCATCCCAGTTTGCAACCACCTGACAATCGACTATCCATTCCGAACCATCGACAACATCGGGTACCCGATAGGAATAATAGCCATTTGTACTATCCATTATTTGGAAAATATCTGGGATGATGATGTTGTCCTGGGGCAGGGGAGCATTTTTAACCCCTCCCTTGCCGACAACGTTCAATACCTCTCCTTTTTCATTTAAAACATAAATATAAAGCACCTTGCTTTTTGACAAGGAGTAAATGGTATTTTGATATCCTATGGATCCATAGGATGCAGATATTACATCACGGGCGTTTTCTATCTCTGATACGCGGTCTCTTTCGTAAGTCGTTTTGATAACAATGATTTCGACAACATAAAGTATAATGCTGCTCAGTATGGAAAACATAACCAGCATCAGCCATAATCTGAACCATAGACTTTTAAAATCAATCCTTTTCAAATTCGCAGCCCACCCTCTGAACGATACTTAAAAGTTTTCGCACCATTTTAATTGAATAATAAAGCGTTTTTATAGTTACGTCAACCTATATACTATACTTTTCCAGCTTAGTTCTTTTCAATAGCGCAGGCTGCCAGTTGAATAGGGTTTCCGGAATTGTCCCTGATAAAGATACTTCCTCAGTCCTTTATCTCACAGGTATACACGCGCATCCCTCAGAAACTCATCAATGGGCCTTTCCAGAATAAAAGTGGAGGCGAAATCCACATAAGGCTCAAGAAAAGGATATTGCTCATATTTTGCCCAAGACGGTTTTGTATACATAGGGGGCATTTCAATGACAGACTTATGCCAATCATCAAAGGTTTCATACCACATCTCGGCCACACGATCCCATCCAAGTACGGAAACCCCTGAGGGAAGCTCATTCCCCGGCGGGAAATGGCCCGGAAGGTGAATTTCTTCTTTAATGGTTTTATAACTGAAATATCGGTATAATCCGGGTTGCTTCATTACTTCCTTCACATGGGTGTTAAGGAACCAGTCTTCACCTTCATCTTTTGTAACTCCTTCAGGATATTTCATCATGATTTGCCAGCGAAGCACACTCTTATCCTTAGGCTGGAAATCTGCTCCCATAAAATCTTCCGTCGGTTGTGCAGGGAAAAAGCAAGCTGCCCTTCGTCTCAGTGTCGCCGGTGGAACCGTCAGTGCCATGGTTCCTCCACAGCCTGTTGACGGAGTTTCGCGCCACCATCCCTCGGTCACCCGCCAATTGTAAAATCCATAGGGATACACATACGCGGGCGCTGCTACAGGCATATAGCATTCAAATCTTTGCATCCAAGGTCCGTATCGCCTTACTATTTCAGGTCCATGGAACTGATAATACCATCGCTCCATGGAAGCTATATCACTGATGGGGATATCATGCCATACCAAGCTTCTGAACATTTGATTTCTCCTTTTTTTGATTTTATATACTTTTTCAGGATGTGTTTTAAATATTATGTAGTGGTCAATCCTCCGTCGACAGATAATACCTGTCCTGTTATAAATGAAGCAGCATCCGAACAAAACCAGAGAACCGCTTCCGCAATGTCGATCGGTTCACCAAGCCTGTGCATTGGAATTTTGGACAAAACATGTTCTATTTCGCCAGGCTTTGCTTTTGATAAATTATCCATCAATTGAGTATGTGCCGTAGGACCGGGACAGATCACATTGACTCTGACGCCGTTTTTTGCATATTCCAGTGCAGCTACTTTCGAAAGTCCGATCAGGCCGCTCTTACTGGCAACATAAGCGCAAAAGCCGTGAGAAGGTTTGAAATTTGCAGAGGATGACGTATTGACAATTGAGCCTTTTCCCTGTCTGAGCATTTGTCTTATTTCATGCTTCATACAGAGAAATGTGCCTTTTAAATTCACATCTATTGTCTGATCCCAAATCTCTTCAGGACAATCTACGATGTTCACTATCGGGACCCGCCTGCCGTCAGGCCCAATGCCTGCATTGTTAAAGGCGAAATCCAGCGAGCCGTAGGTTTCAACCACTTTTTCCACCATATCCTCAACTGCCTTTTCATTTGTAACATCACACAGTATAAAGAACGCTTCTCCACCCGCACTTTTTATCTGGTTTACGGTCTCTTCCGCCCCTATCCTGTTCGAGCCGGTTATTATAGCTACTCTGGCGCCTGCAAGTCCAAATGCCTTTGCAGTACCGCTTCCAATTCCGGAAGCTCCCCCTGTTACCAAAACAACCTTTCCTTCTATTCCAACTGCCATAATCTATCTCCTTGTATCTCGTGACTCATTTGTTTCAATGCAACATCAGCAGTATTACCTGAATCAATACTGTCGGTGGCCCATAATGTCAGTGGTCTCTACGTTCAATAACGGGCATTTCCTGAATAAGCTTTTCACCGTTGAGGATGATATCGGCAAGAATCTGAGCAGCCCTGGGGAAAATAGGTCCGCAATCGATCAAGCCCTTCAAATATACATTTTCCGGCCGCAGAACCTTGCAATTAATACTGCCTAACTCCTTTGTGAATCTTTCATGATATATCCTGATCAAATAGAAACAGCCTTCGTCATCCTCATCATTCCTGATCCTTCCAAAAACAAAGGATATCAGCGCAACTCCTGCTTCAAGCAATCCGCAGCCTTCCCTCGCGCCACCGCCTCCACCGCTGAAACCTCCCGTTGCCTTCAGCACAGCCTCAGGCAATTGGATATCCAGGGCATCTGCACAGGCCCTTATGATGGATTCTGCACAATGGTATCCCGAATCCCTGTATTCTTCGCATTTGATTCCTGCATTCCTAATGATTTGTTCCATTTTGTGCCTCCCTTAATTTTATTAACTCTCAATATTGATTGAATAAGTCTTATAACCGCCACTCAGGTTCCGGACATCCTTATAGCCTCTGCTCATCAGAATCCTTACTGCCAGGTATCCCCGCAGCCCTATCTGACAGAATATGCACACTTCCTTATCCCTGGGTATTTCATCCAATCTGTCCCTCAGGCAGTCAACAGGAATGTTGATCGCATTTACAATCGTTCCCAGTTCATATTCTTCCGGAGTCCTGACGTCGATCAGGATAGATTTGTTGAGGTCGATATGCTCCACATCGTTCCAATAATATACCCTGCAATCTCCTTTTAAGATATTTGAGGCCACATAACCCGCCATATTGACCGGGTCCTTGGCTGAAGAAAAAGGCGGGGCATACGCAAGCTCAAGTTTTTCAAGATCATATACTGTAGCACCGAACCGGATTGCCGTTGCAATGACATCAATCCTTTTGTCCACTCCTTCATAACCTACGATCTGGGCACCCAAAAGCTTTCCGTTATCTTTCCTGAAAAGCAGCTTCACCGACATTTGACTTCCGCCGGGGTAATACCCCGCATGTGGCATCGAATGAGTATAGGATTTCATATAATCAATACCATTCCTCTTCAATAGCCTCTCATTGTTTCCCGTAATTGCTGCCGCCATGTCAAAGACCTTAACTATGGATGTCCCCTGAGTCCCCACATATTCCTCACAACGGCCGAAAATATTATCCGCAGCTATACGTCCCTGCTTGTTGGCTGGTCCCGCCAGAGGAATCAACGCTGGTTTTCCGTTGGTAAAGTCAAACACTTCAACTGCATCGCCGGCAGCAAAAATATCCTGTTCCGATGTCTGCATGAATTCATCGACCTTTATACCGCCGGATTGTCCCAACTTCAAGCCTGCAGACACGGCCAGCCTTATGTCCGGCTTCACACCGATACTGAAAATGACCATATCTGCCTTTATGCTTGTACCAGATGACAATTCCGCTATTATTCCATCTTCCGTATCGGAAAAGGATATGACAGAATTTTTCAAATACAGCTCAATGCCGTTTTCAAGCAGATGCTTCTGTATGATCGAAGCCATGTCGGCATCAAGGACTCCCAGGACATTGTCGGCCAGTTCGACTACGGTAGTATTCAAGCCCAGGTTGCATAGGTTCTCCGCCATTTCAATACCGATGAACCCTGCGCCGACAATAACAACCTTCCTTACGTCTTTTTGGTTAATATGTTTTTTGATTTTGAAAGTGTCTGCGACATTCCTTAGCGTGAAAAGACGGGGTGAATCAATTCCGGGAAGCTTCAGAACGGCAGGCTCTGCTCCGGGAGACAATATCAGCTTGTCGTAGCTAACCTTGTAACTTGAACTCGTACCGTTTTGTTTATACGAAACCTCTATGGTTTTATCGGCAGGCGAAATCCCCATTACCTCGCAATTTACCCTTACATCAATGTTATAGCGGGCTTTCATGCTCTCCGGCGTTTGGAGGAGCAACTCATCCTCATCTTCTATGACACCGCCGATATAATATGGCAACCCGCAATTCGCATAGGATATGTAATCACCTTTTTCAAATACGATGATTTCGGCATCCTCATCGAGACGTCTTATTCTGGCAGCTGCTGTAGCCCCTCCTGCAACTCCGCCTATGACTATAATTTTCGCCATCATCTTGGCCCTCCCTATTCAATTTGAATTAATGTGGTCCTAAATGTGCAGAAATTTTAAGGCAAATATCAAATTTGTCGATAGGTTAAATTTAACATGTCTATGTGAAATTAATATGAAATGGACAAGTGGGCTGTGACACCTAAAACTTTAATATGTTACAGGCCACAACATCAAGGATGTGTATTTGTAACACTTCTAATGATATGCAGGAATGAAGTGTTACAAAACACTAGTATCAGACTTGGACTATACCGACTTCATAAATCAATCTGTTTCAAATTTGTAACCGACCCCTTTGTACGTAACTATAAAGCGCCTGTATTCCCCCAGTGAGTGCCGCAACATTTTTATATGTGCATCCACAGTTCGGTCATACCCTATAAAATCATATCCCCAAATGTTTTCCAGCAATTGTTCTCTGGTAAATACGAGACTTTTGTTTCTGGCAAATAGCAGCAACAGCTTATATACCTTGTTGGTCAGCTGCACATTATTCCCATCAATGCTGACTGTCTGATACTCCGTATCTATTTCAAGTCCATCAAATCTGAGTACTCTTGAAGCAGGCTTTGATTGCTGTGCATTCCTCTTTAGAACGACATCCATCCGTGCCATCAGCTCGCGGCCTGAAAAGGGCTTAACCACATAATCGTCTATTCCCAGCTCAAACCCCCGAAGCTTGTCATATTCCTCGCCCCTTGCGGACAACATGATAGCAGGTATGCCTTTTTTGCCCCGTATGAGGGCATAAGCTTCAAAACCATCCATATTTGGCATCATGATGTCCATAATAATCAGGTCAAAATCCGACACTTCGCACATCATTACGGCCTCAAGGCCATCTGCCGCTTCGGTGACGTCATGACCTGAAAATCTTGCAAATTCACGTATGGCATTTCGGATCTTTGCATCATCATCAACTATGAGGATATGGGCCATTTTTCCACCTCTAACAACTTAGTCAAAAGTTAACCTTAAAATTATATTGACTTTATGATATAGCCTTTTTTTAGTTACGTCAATCTATAAGGCGCTGGGCGTTCAGAACAATAAAAAGCTGTATTATCAAAATAATACAGCTGATGAGTATATATCCGTGGTGATCTTTTTCCAAAAGATTTCAATACTCTTATTTTTTATCTTTCAAATAATTATTAGCCGCATCTATCATTGCCTGCACATTTTCCTTCTTGGCATTTGCAGGAATGTCACAGCCTGAAGCCATTATATATCCTGTCGGTCCGATATCGTCTATAAGCTTGACAGCATGACTGTAAACCTCATCATATGTCCCAAAAGCGAGGAGTTCTGCAGGGATATCCCCAAGGATGCACATCATATCCCCAAGTATTGCTTTGGCCTTTCGAATATCTGTTTTTGAATCAAGTGCGAGAATGCATTTCTTTGCGGGCATCTCTCTGAATTTCTCAAGCTGCGAGGTCCAATTGGCATCAAGATGGAAAACCGGTATTACATCCATTTCTATGCATAAATCTGTATAGGCTTTGAAATATGGCCATACAAAGCGATTCCACATAGTCGGCGAAAGCATTTCCGGTGCGGTGCGCCAACCTCCAATCCATACACCAACAGGTTTGGTTGCTTCCATCTGGGCGCGATACGTTTTCATGGTATATTCCATAGTTAGTTCAAATATTTTGTCCATCAACTCGGGTTCATCCATGAGGTCCTCAGTAAAGAAAACTTCAAGCGAGCGACCTCCGCAGAAGAACTCAAAGGGTGTTATCAGGAGAAAATCGCAAATACAGGGTATGCCTGCATCATTGAAGCGTTTATAAGCTGTCGGCAAATAACTGAAGAAGGGATCAAGCTTGGCCTGGTTATTATCGAGCCTTTCTAACAAAAACTTATTGTAAAAGTCTTCAAAACCATGTTCGAGAATATACTGATAATCCCCGGGCTTGACATTTTGCCCCTCCATCATCTGCCAGAGTTCATTATCCCCCAGTTCAGCACCCGGAACGGCAACCTTGGTCAACCATTGTCCGGGTAGCAGCCATGGTGAAAAAATTATGTTTTGAGTTGCATCACAATTGCCCATTTCTTCAAATGCTTTTAAATTAGTAGTACAAGCCAGTTCAAAATTTGAGATGTAGTCCTTCATCAAAACGCCCTGGGATTTTGCGAAGTATGCATTACCGCACGGGGCAACCGGGATCTTGTCAACTGGTTCCAGTGCAATGGCTTTTTTAATCCTCGTCATTCTTTCTTCATATAATCTATTCATGGAAATCCCCCCTAAATTTATATGGCTTACTATTTAATCAATGATAATTTTCATTACTTATCTATCTATATTATAAGAGATGTGCCCTTTAAATAATAATAAAGATATCGAGTAGTACCATGCAGTTTGGTTATTGATTAATTTAAGAAAATCTTCGTGAATATCTCCCTGGCAGGATTGAAGTTGTCCTGATGCCAAACTAATGTAAGACTGGGATCGCTTATTGTATCGACATTCAGGAATTTCACCTTTTTATTTTCATAAAGCTCATTACAGCTGTCGAAAATAGAAACACCAACTCCTGCAAGTACCCACAGCATGCTGGTCTGTATTGAGGGAGAAAAACGCACCTTGGGCATAAAGCCCTGTTTCTTGCATGCATTAATGATAAGATTGGCCGAGGTTTCAGAGTCTTCGTATCTAACGATAATAAAGGTATCATCCTGGAAATCTATCAAATTCACTTTGTCTTTGTCTGCAAGTCTATGCGTTGCAGGAACAACAACGTAATCTTTAGATTCTCTGATTATTTTAAACATCAGGTTGCTCCGTTCAGCTATATCAAAATATAATGTAAGCGCAAGATCCAGTCTTCCATCATACAATCGTTCAATCAATCCATTAAAACTGTAATTACGCATATCAATAACAATATTCGGATGTAACTCAGCCAGTTTTTGCATAGTTTCAGGGAAAAGTTCATCAATTTTTGTTCCATCCAAAATACCTATATTAAGTTGTCCTGTCAAACCATATTGAGCATTATGCGCTTTTTCAACAGCATCATTATAGTTCTTGTAAATTTTATCCAGTTCAATGAGCAATATTTGTGCTGCAGGTGTCAATCGAACAGTGCGATTCGTTCGAATGAACAGTTGTAGATTCAATTCAGATTCCATCATGAAAATTTGGCGACTTAATGCAGGTTGTGTTATAAACAGCTGATCAGCCGCCTTGGTGAAATTCAGGCATTTAGCAGCGGTGATAAAATACTTGATCTGCATCATATTCATATTTTCATTCCTCTATCATTATTCGAATATATAGTTTTATTTCTGATAATTATTATATCACTAATAAATAATTATAAAAAATGATAAACCGTATCGCAGTTTATAATAAAGTATAATTACTAAATCGATTCATACTATGCATTTTCGTTATTGATAATTGAGAAGAAGCGATGAGTTGAAAAGCCCGCATTATCCTGCCGCGGTTGCCCCAAATACTTTCAAGATTTAAATTTTATTTGTACGGCACAATCCTCGAATTTTTCTCCACTACTCCCTTTGCAATAAATATATGGGGGGAAATTGATTTTGTTGTATTGTGTAATATTAGCACCCCTATAGGCACAGTAGCCTTTGATGCCTTTCAATCTATCTATAAAACCAGCTTTTTTGAAGTTGCTACATTCCATAACGTCAATCCCTCATAATAATTTATTGTTTGGTATTTTCTATGTTTGATGACTTGTAGAACTGATAAAAGCGTCTGGCGTTTTGCTCATTTCCCAAACCCTCATACGCTCTACTTATAAGCAGATATATCTCAGGATCGTTCAGTTCAATAGACAGCGCCTTTCTGGCCAACTCCAGAGCATCATCGTAGGAGCCCGATTCAAGCGACATTTCTGCGAACTCCATTAGTTTTTTGACACTGCCAAAAGTACGTTCACTGTATACCGGTTTATTCTCAATCTCTTTCAAAACAGTTTTGATCTTCTCTGCCGAAAATGGCTTCTGCACATATGCAACCGCACCCATGCCTGTACATTCAACTGCATTCCTAACTGTGGCATAGGCAGTTATGATAATGACAGGTGTTCTTATCCCCTGTTCCCTTATCCTTTTCAAGACCTCAGTCCCCCTGATTATCGGTAGCTTTATATCAAGAAATACAAGATCAAAATTATCTGTTTCAAGCAGCTCCATCGCCTGTTTACCGTCACTTGCAGCAGTAACTTCATATCCTTCAAGTTCAAGACATTTTGCAAGAATAATCCTTATGTTCTTTGTATCATCAACAACCAGAACTCTCTTCATGGTTTACTTTCCTTTCTCGATATCCAGAGAAAAAATAAAGCTGCTGCCTGCCTCAATCTCACTCTCACACCAAATTTGGCCATTATGGGCTTCGATAATTTCTCTTGCGACTGCAAGCCCAAGCCCTGTCCCGCGCATTTCCATATCTCCGTCCTTTATCTGGACGAATTTCTCAAAAATCTTCTCAAGATATTCCTCCGGTATCCCTTCTCCCATATCCCGTACCGTTACGTAAACCTTATTGTCTTTCTCAAATGCCGATATATTTATCTCGCCGCCTTCACCAGCATATTTAATGGCATTTGAGATCAGGTTGTTCATTACCCAAATAACCTTCTCAAAATCGGAATATACCATCGGCAATCCTTCATTACAGCTGTTGAGGAGTTTGATACTGTTCTGCTCCATGATCTGGGTGAAGTTCCTAATGGAGCACCTTATTATTTCATCCAACGAATAATTGTCGAATTTATATACTGCTTTGCCCGACTCTATCCTTGTCAGTTCAAGCAGGTCGTTTACAAGCTTTGTCAACCTGTCACTATCCTCACGTATTAGACTTACGAATTGTCTCTGTTCTTCGTTCAGGGAACCGACGGCTTGATCCATCAACATGTCTGTCCCCATTATGATAGAAGTGAGGGGTGTTTTGATCTCATGGGATATAGTAGCTATAAAATCTGTCCTTATTTTTTCCAGTTCCTTCAGTTGGGTCACATTCTGAAAAGCAATGATAATACCTGATATTTTTAAGTCACAGTCACTTACTGTTGCAACTGAAACATTGTAATAATAGTCTTCCATGCCGGAGCGTATGTGGAATATTCTGTGTCTGCTTTTATCTTTCGTTTCAAATGAATCCGAAATAAAATTAAACAATTCCCTGTTGTTTATCCCTTCAAGGAAATGCTTGTTCAGTATATTCCCCTCATCTACATTAAACAGCTTTTCACAGGCACTATTTAGCAGCATTGCCTTGTAATCGGTATCCAGCACTAATATCGGATCGGATATACTCTTTACTATGGCCAGCGATTTGTTCTTCTCTGAAAGCAGGCTTCCCAAGGTACTCCTTTCAAACTGCTGCAGCCGCTTCGTCATATTGTTGAACTCCCCGGCCAATTCACCTATTTCATCCTGTGAAATGATATTAGCCTGCTGGTTCAAATCCCCGGCTCTGATTAACCTCATGGTGTTTGTAAGTGAATATATGGGCATAAGGAACTTGTTTGTGAAAAACCTGGATACAAAAAAGCCCCCGATTATTGCAAGTATAGACATCCCAATGACCAGATACATCGAGTTTTGGGCATTCTCAGTGGCCTGCTCCCTGCTTCTGAACATGGATTGCTCATTTAACTGAATGAGCTCCTTCAGTTCATTTTTTGTATTTACAAAATCAGGCATCATTTCTGAATAATAAAAGACCGATGCCTTTTCAATACCCTGACTGGCCCGAATCTCCTGCAGATCCATGAAAAGCTTTACATAAGCGGTGTACGAAGTCTGGATATTGTCTATGATTTCCTGCTCGCCTTCTTCAGTCACATTATTCGCATTCACATTGAACCATTTCAGGAAATCATCGTTGTTGTCGGCGAAAAGATCCTTTCCCTTTTTCGTGTCCTCATTTATATAGACGATCACAGCACTGTCCTGACGTTCGATAGCGTCCAACATGTTTGTCGCGCCATTGATGCTTTTATAATTTGCCACCATCAATCCCTCGATTGATCTATTCAAGCCAAATAAATTAAAGGATGCCGTGATTCCGACAATAGCAATCAAACCCACGAGGCACAAATATACTAATGTAATTTTTCCTTTCAAGGTCTTGATCATTAGCCGTAAACCTCGATCCTGACAATAAGTATTCGCTGTAGTATTAGTATAAGTACTTAGGTTATTTTTTACAACACACTATACCATGGAATAATCCATACAAACAGAGATAACAGTATGAGCGAATGTGATAAACCAGTCTGACGCCTTTTTACGGTACGGGTAACAGCCCAGAAGAAAAATCACTGGACTTTTGCTGGACGTACATTTGGACTTATAATCATACAGGGATTCAGGCTTTAAGCTTGAGTATTCTAGAATCCGAAGGTGATTATTATGTTCAGATTTTTAAAAAAGATTTTTAATAGGAAGACCTCTTAAAAATGAAGCTATTGGTGACGAAAAATACGGGATATTATGGGGGCTGCCCATTCTGGCCAGTGATCCAATTTCCTCGGTGGCATATGCCGGGCAGGAGATCCTGCTTGTCTTGCTGCCTGCAATAGGATTCCTTGCATACGGTCAGCTGACAGTGATATCCGCTGCAATAATTGGGCTCCTGATTTTACTCATATTTTCATACCGGCAGACAATAGAAAAATATCCAAACGGAGGAGGGGCATTCATAGTTGCAAAGGAGAATCTTGGAGTTCTTGCAGGTGTAACAGCAGGAGCGGCTCTGTCAGTGGATTATATACTTACGGTCGCAGTCAGCGTTTCTTCAGGAGTTGAGCAGGTTACATCCGCGTTTTTACCATTGCGTCCTTTTACAATTCCTATATGCATATTCATGGTTTTGCTGATTATGGTAGGTAATCTCAGGGGCATAAGAGAATCCTCACGCATTTTTGGCATTCCTGCCTATGCTTTTATTATTGCTATGTTGTCAATGATAATAGTCGGTTTCATCAAAGTGAAGGGCGGTTATGTACCTCCTGAACCTACGATCAAATCAATCGGCGAACCAATCACACTTATATTGATGCTAAGGGCTTTTTCCAGTGGTTGTACTGCATTGACCGGAATTGAGGCGGTGAGCAATGCAGTTCCAAACTTCAAGGCACCTTCCACCAAATATGCCCGGTCAGTCCTGTTGCTGTTGTCGGTAATCATACTCGCCCTGTTCGGCGGCACATCCGTCCTCGCAAACATATACCATGTAGTACCTGGGGATAGGGCCATGCTGATTATTATAGCCGAAGAGATATTCCAAAGGGGTTTCATGTTCTATTTTATAACTGCTACCACTTTCATAATACTAATAATGGCTGCGAATACCGCATATTCAGGTTTCCCCCTTCTTGTTGCGGTAATGGCGAAGGAAGGCTATGTACCCAGACAACTGAGCATGCGGGGAGACAGGTTGAGTTTCTCCAATGGCATCATAGTCCTTTCCGCTGTTTCCATCCTTCTCATAATAGTGTTCAAGGCAAGGGTCACATCACTTCTGGGGCTTTATGCGATAGGCGTTTTTATATCCTTCACGCTGTCGCAGGGAGGTATGCTTAAGAAATGGCTTAAAACAAAGGAGAGGCATTGGATACCAAAGGCTGCAGTAAACGGCGTAGGCACTTTTGTGACGGCAATCGTCGTCATAATAATTGCAATCGTAAAGTTCCATGAAGGAGCCTGGGTGGTGGTGGTCCTAATACCTGCGCTGATTTTCCTGATGCTTAAGGTGAAGAAGCACTATCTGGCGGTAAAGCTACAGCTTAAGATGGATCCCGACGAACTGGACACTATCGATATTGAACATGACATATACACAAACAAGGTCATTGTGCCCATAGATAGCATCAACAAATCAAGTATCCGGGCTTTAAGGTTCGCTAAAACAATTTCTGACAATGTAACAGCATTTTGTGTTGCAATAGACGATACAAGCGAGAAGGATATCCGTGAAAAGTACTCACGGCTGAAAACAGGTATACCCCTGATTGTTAAGTATTCACCCTTCAGGAAGGTTGTCGATCCTATGCTGAAATTCATCGAGTCGGCTGAATACGACTACAAGAAGGGAGACATGATTACAGTCATCCTCCCTCAGTTTACGGTAAAACGCTGGTGGCATAAAATACTGCACAACCAGACACGCGTTTTCGTAGAGAGGGAACTGTTGAAACACAAGCATATAGTAGTGGCAGTGATGCCTCTTCAACTAAAGGATGATAATTTCGTCCTTAGGAAGTTTGGTGAGTAATTTGATAATTAATAAAATTCTCTCATTAATAGGCTCGTGTTCTATAGTCATATTTATCTTCTATTCTTTGGCAAAAGTATACGAATACTTATTCTTTGAAGCAGATGAGTATAAGGATTTTTTGCCGGATAAATTTGATGAGGAATGAATGTCTGGTACTATAAAGGATGACTTTTTTTATATTCAGATAGCGAAATTAATTTATTCATATAGTATAATTGTTAATATATTATTCTACTTCAAACGAATACACTGAAAAACCATGAAGTTCCATAAAGGAGAACCGCAGATGTCATACTTAATCGATCAGAAAAACTGTACCTGCTGCCACCGCTGCAAGGTGGAATGCCCTGCCGGGGCTGTCCGTTTCAAAAACCACAAATATTGGATCGATCCTGAAAAGTGTACCGACTGTGGACATTGTGTTGAGGTGTGCCACAACGGTATCATCACAAATCCTGACATGCCTAATCCTATGCCTGTCCCCCACGAAAGGGCCGAAAAGGTCTGCGACGTCGTCGTCATAGGTGGAGGCGGGGCAGGTATGACAGCAGCGGCAAGGGCTGCAAGCCTCGGAGCAAAGGTCATCGTGCTGGAGAAAGGCCATGAAGTCGGAGGAAGTGCATGGTACGCCCATATGTTCCGTACCCACTATTCCAAATGGCATAAAGAAGCAGGTTTACCGGATGAACGTGATAAAGTGTATGAACAGTTCATGAAGAAAACGGAAGGAAAAGTGAATGAGAAGCTGGTAAGACGTATTCTTGATTCCAATGTCCGTATGGTCGACTGGCTGATTGAGGAACACGACCTCGGAAAGGATTATGTCCTGGGGCACGGGCCTTTCGGCAGCATGGGCCTGATCGGAACATACCTTGAGGAATACAACACCAAACGCATCGATACCGCTATCGGTCCAGGGGGAACCGGCTGGTATATGGTGCTGAAGATGAAAAAGATCCTGGAAGCCAACGGCGGAGAGATCTTGTACAAGACAGCAGGCAAAGAGCTCTTCACGGATGCCGCGGGAAGGGTCACCGGAGTCCTTGCAAAGGACCCTGGCGGGGACGTCATGATCAGCTGCAAGGCCTGCATCGTAGCAGCCGGAGCCTTTACTCGCAACCGCGAGATCATGGACAGGATGCAGCCGCTGTTTTATAATGATGCAGGGAATGAACCGGTCCATATATTCACCCATTCCATGTGCACCGGTGATGGCATCACCATGTGCGAGAAAATTGGCGCTGATATCGATTATGTGAACAGGCGGGTCAACCTGTTCGGCCCGGGCCACCACCCTTACCCCTGCTGCAGCCTCACGGCTTCACGCTGCAGCTCGGGAGTCATGGTCAACAACAACGGTAAGCTCCTGGAAGTCCGCTTCGAAATGAACGAGGTCGGAATGCTGGCAAAAGAGCCTGGTCGTTCCTGCTGGCTGATCCTCGACAGTAAGGCAATAGAAGATGAAATCAACAGGAACATCGGCGGCCAGAAGGATGTGGTCGGCATCCCCCTCGATGACATCTACCGCAACTGGAGGCAGGAGTTGGCCGAAGAAGAAGAACAGGGCGGCTGTATCTCGGCGGAAAGCCTGGAAAAGCTAGGTGAAAAGCTCGGTTTTGATCCATATAACTTCGCTTCGATGATTCGTGAGCATAATAAAAATCTCGGCATGAAGGACGGAGCAACGCCGCCATTCGGCGATTTGCCTGATTCACCACCGGGCGGAAAACCGTCCGGTGATGCACCAGATGACATCCCTGAAATGTTCTTCGGTATGCCGCCGCCACCTCCGGCAGAGCCATTGGAGACACCGCCCTATTACGCATTTTTCATGAAGCTGTTCCATGAAAACGCCGTCGGCGGTATGACCATAGATGAAAACATGAACGTATTGAAGCAGGGCAGGCCAATCCCGGGCTTATACGCTGCCGGAGACAATACCCGTGGCATCATGTTGCCCGGAAAGGTAGGAGTTGCCTATATTGAAGGCGTCATTTCCGCACTGACCTTCGCACTGAACAGCGGCTTCACCGCCGGCGAGGAAGCGGCCAGACTGGCAAAAGGGTAAGGCCTTATCCTCCGATCGTGGCTCCTCCATCGGCAATGATACTGGTTCCGGTTATGAAGGAAGCCGCTTCGGAGGCAAGGAACAGCATAAGGGAAGCAATCTCTGCCGGTTCAGCCATACGCCTCAGCGGGATTTTACCGACCAGCTCTTTGTAAAGCTCTGCATTTTCCTGGACCTCCCTGTTGATTGGCGTACGGGTCAGGCCGGGACATACTGCATTGACAGTTATACCGTAGCTGGCCCATTCATGCGCCATGGTCCTGGTAAGCGTAACGACACCGCCCTTTGCCGCACCATAAGGGCCATGGCAGCCTCCGCCCTCGAAGGCTGCGATGGACGCCGTATTGATAATCCGGCCTCCTCTTCCCTGCCTGATCATCCTTGCTGCAACAGCCTTGCTGCACAAAAATATGCCTTTCAGGTTGACTGAAATGACTTTATCAAAGGCTTCCTCGCTTTGCTCCAGGAGCGGGAGCACATCGCCGCCTATTCCGGCACAATTTGCCAGTATGTCAATGTGACCATAGGCAGTAATGGTCTCAGCCACCATTTTATCCACTTGTGTACTGTCGGAGACATCAGTCGGCAAACACATGCACTCGCCGCCAAATGACCTGATTCTCGCAGCACCAGCTTTGCAATCCTGCACAGGCAGGCTTGCTATCACAACTGAAGCTCCGTAATGGGCCATCATCGTTGCTGCTGCAAAGCCTATCCCACTGCTTCCGCCTGTGATTACAGCCACTTTGCCCTTCAAGTCATAGTCAGGGATTTTGACTCCGAGCTTATCCATACACAGCCCTCCCGATTTTTTTGCAAAATAACTGCTGACAAAGAAGTTACCTCACAGGCACATTCCATTATCCGATACGATCGCCTGTCCCGTTATGCACCGTGATTCATCGGATGCCAGGAACAAAATCGCATCCGCCTGGGCTTCCGGTTCTGAAAATGGAATGGTCATGTCCATATGCCGTTCAGTCACCGCCAGGAAATCCCGGTCGAAAAGAGCCTCTTCACGCCCGTCCATACGCGGTACATTTACAGGTCCCGGGCACAATGCATTGCAGCGTATCCCACGTCCTGCATATTGGATGGCAATATTTTTCGTAATGCCTATTACAGCAGCTTTGGCAGCAGAATAGGATACCCCGGCATTTCCGTAGACACCGGCAATGGCAGATATGTTCACAATGGTCCCACTGCCCTGTTTCTCCATGTAATGCAACGCTTCGCGACAGAAACGGAACACCGAGCTCTGATTCAGTTCGATCATCCTGTACCAGAGGCTGTCATCCGCTTTCGCCGTAGTAATATGGTGGTCGCCATCCCCGGCGTTGTTGACCAGGATATCCACCCGTCCGTATTCAGCCATCGCCACCTCAAATACATGCCGGCAATCCTCCTGGGAAGTCACATCGCCGGAAACGGCAAAGCATTCCCCTCCCAAAGAACGAATTTTTTCGGCCATATCCTTCAAAGGCCCCGGACGTCTGGCAAACAGGACCACCTTCGCACCTTCTTTTGTGAACAGCATTGCAGTAACTGCACCTATTCCTGAACTGGCTCCGGTTATTACCGCCACTTTTCCTTCCAACCGTTTTGACAAATTGATCCCACCCTTATATATTTGTTGTTATAGATTGGCCATCCCGCCGTCGACCGAGAATGTCTGTCCCGTAGTATGGGCAGCCATATCGGATAATAGCCAGACTGCAGCATGTACAACATCCTCTACCCTGCCGAGCTTGCCCATCGGTATCACATGTTCCTTGAGCATTGTTGCCTCTTCCGGATTTGTAGACAATGTATTCGACATGAGGTCCGTACCTTCGGTCGGGCCCGGGCATACGATATTCACCCTGATACCGGATTTTGCATTTTCAACGGCTGCAGTGCGGCTGACGGCAATGACACCTGCCTTGCTTGGCCCGTATGCGCCAAAGCCGGGTGCCATCCTCAGTCCCCCAACGGAGGACGTATTCACAATTGCTCCACCGTTTCCCTGTTTCAGCATCTGGCGGATCTCGTACTTCATGCAGAAAAACACACCCTTTAGATTTACATCCATAACCTTGTCCCAGTCCTCTTCAGACAACTCAACCAGTGGTCCATATTTGAACCTGACCCCGTCCGGGCCGACTCCTGCATTATTGAAGGCACCGTCCAGGCGTCCATAATGTTCTACCGTCTTTTCCACCATGCTTTTGACCTGGTCTTCCTTCGAAACATCACACTGGATAAAAAACGCGTCTCCTCCAGCTTCGCGAACCTGCCGCGCACATTCTTCACCTGCTGCGGTATTTCTGCCTGTAACAACAACCACCTTTGCTCCGAGCTCTCCAAGCTCCAGTGCTGCTGCCCGTCCTATACCAGTCGCCGCACCTGTTATGATGATGACTTTTCCCTTGATATCTTTCGGCATTTCATTCACCTCATCAATAATATAGTTTTAATAATTGCTTCTATAGTAAAAAACTAATAGAATAGTTCTTGTACTCATACAAAAAGTTTCAGCCTGGTGTTTTGTAACACTTCATTCCTGTATATCATTCGAAGTGTTACAAATACACCTCCTTGATGTTGTGGCCTGTAACATATTAAAGTTTTAAGTGTTACAGCCCACTAGTTTACTTTAAGCGTGATCAATAAAAATCGGGGGTATCAGATGGATCTGTTGCAGCTTCAATATTTCATGACCATAGCCCGCATGGAGAATCTTACAAAAGCGGCACAACTGCTGTTTGTCACCCAGCCCAACCTAAGTGCCAGCATTACGAGGCTGGAGGAGGATTTGGGAGTATCCCTTTTCAACCGCCGTAAGGGTAAAATCGTCCTTACACCTACCGGCAGGATATTTCTCGAGTATGTCGACCGTACTTTGAATGAACTCGATACCGGTATCGAAAGGGTCCGTGCGGACGTCAGCATAGCAAAAAACCAAATCCGCGTCGCCGGAAGTATCATTGACCTTATGAATGACATATTCCTGCAGTTCTATTCCGAAAATAACGATATCTATTTCAAGCAGATCAACTGTCCCAATACCGAGGTGTTCGACAAGGTACTGTCGGAGGAGGTTGACATCGGCTTTGTATTCGGTACACCCAAATCCAATGATTTGGAGCATCTCATAATGGACAGCTGTGAACGTGTCGCCGTTCTCCACCAGGACCATCCTCTGGCCGGTGAGAAGAGTATTTCACTATCGCAGCTCTCCGGCGAAAGATTCATCTGCAACCGTTCCAGGGATGACGATGTTTTCCTGAAGGAATTGGCCACTCTACAGGTGTTCAACCCCAATATAGGTTTTGAATGCAACGACCCCCAGATGGAGATCAACCTCCTGCTTCTGAAACATGGAATCTCCATCTCCCCGCTGACCAATTATATCAAATCTTTGCGAAGCAACCCATCACTGCCTCTGAAATGTGTCCATATCAAGGATCAACTGCCGGAAGTCCAAATCGGTATGATCCGCAGGAAAAGCTGCAGGCTTTCCGACGCCGCATTCCAGTTTTACCGCCATGTGGATGAATTTTTCAAGGAAGAACATAAAAAAACAAGGCTCTATCTCGATTCTACTTCATGTTATTAAAATTGCATATACAGGGACAGATAACAAAATCATATGTTATTGTCCCTGCATATATTTCTTAACACAACTTTCCCACCTTATTGGTTGAGTTCTTAATACAACCAAGGTTTATTTCTTGTCTAGATATTCCAAAACATTATCTTTGGTTACAACATAGTAGTCGGTGAACTGGGTGTACTCTTCAATCTTCTCCCCGTTCAGAACCTTCCCTGCAACACTTACGCACTTATCAGCCATCATTCCGACAGTCTGATAGATGGTGGAAGACCACTTGCCGTCTGCTATCAGCTTGACGACTTCCTGCTGCCCGTCGATCGAGCAGATTTTGATATCGGTGCGGCCGGCAGCTGCAATAGCATTGTAGGCGCCTACTCCGAAGTCGTCACTGCAGGTGAATACAGCCTGGAGGTCCGGATAAGTGGTCAGGTAGTTTTCCATGATCGTCTGGGCCTTTGTACGGTCTGAATCGCTCCATTCCTCTGCGACGATTTCGTATTGTCCCAATTGCGCCATTGTGTCACGGAAGCCTTTGGAGCGTGCTACAAAATCTCCCTTTCCTTCCTTGCCGTTGATGATGGCAACCTTACCCTTGCCACCCAATAGTGTGTTCATATACTTAGCGACTTCAGTGGCGATCAGGTACTGATCTGCGCCGACATAGGCCTGTATGTACTGATGTGCCTCCTCTGCGGCGTCAATGAAGTATGCAATGACAGGGATACCTGCATCAGCAGCTTTTTTGGCATCTGCAACGGCCGCATTGGCGTCGTTTGGCCAATAAATGATCAGATCGACTCCCTGTGTCACCAGGTTGTCAAATTGTGTGCTCTGCTTGGCCGAATCGTTGTCTGCATCCTGCAGGATGGGTGTCCAGCCTTTTGCCTTGACTGCGTCGACCAGTGTATTAGCAAGGGCGACAACATGAGGGTTGTTCGTTGTAGTTGCCATGCTTATCCCGACTGTGATTGGTTTATCAGAGCTGGCTGGTATACCTGCCGTAGCAGCTGCTGTCATGTCGGAGTTACCTGCGGTGGTGCTGCCACACGCAGTCATCGTTACCAGTCCAAATGCCATTACCGCAACCAGGAGTAAAGATAGCCATTTTCTTGACTTTTTCATTTCATTTTCCTCCTTAATATAAATTAGGTATATAGAGTGAGGTATATATTGCACCGCTTGATATATCAGCGGATACAGCCTTCATGAACCGCCTTATGCACATTCCTCTTCTCTCAGCACCCGGCTAAATCTGTCCACGATCAGGACTATGATGAGCAGCATACCTGTCACCATATTTTGAGCCCAGGCGTCGAAGGACAACAGGGATGTGATATTGATGATCGCTCTTACGACAATGATTCCTAAAAGGGTTCGTGCCATGCCGCCCTTACCTCCGGTGAACTTGACACCGCCCAGTACGCATGCGGATATGACGGTAAGGTTCAACCCCTCGCCATAGCTCACCGACCCTGCATATACATAAGAGGCCATCAGCACACCTGCTACACCCGCACAGAAGCCGCCTATGACAAAACAGATCAGCTTTGTTCTCCCGATATTGACTCCAGACATGTAGCCCGCTTCGGCATTGCCACCTGCCACATAGATCCCGGTTCCGAAACGGGTATACCTGAGCACCAGCCCGCCGGCAAGCAGGAACACAAGGAAGGTCACATTGGGAAGCTGCAGGATTCGTAAGCCGAACAGCTTGAGGGTATAGAGCGAGCGTATGAGTTCACTGGTATTTGGTACTGTTTTCCCGTCTCCAAGCAGAAAACAGACTCCTGTCAATGCCGTCATCATGGCAATTGTGGCTATAAGCGAGCTCATGCGTATTTTCGTTACAATAAGGCCGTTTATCAGTCCCACCAGGGAGCATGCGGCTACTGCAGCAACAATTCCTGCAACTCCTCCGATGGAAGAGCCAATCAACGAAGAAAGGATGGTGGAAAGGGCTACGGATATTCCCAAAGAAAGGTCAACCTCTCCACTGATCAGTAAAAATGACATCCCTACCGCAACGATACCGTACATGCTTAAGTCAGCCGACAACTTGAACAGGTTGTTGGTCTTTGAGAAAAACGGCACCCACAGGCAGGCTGTCACAGCTATAACAGCCATAATCACAACAATGTTGTATTCAGTCAATAGTTTTTTAAGACTTGTTCTCATAGCTTATTCCTCCTATCACCCAGGAGCTGCGCTGCAACCGCAACGATCAGTATGATTCCCATTACTATGTATTGGTAACTTGATTTGATTCCCATTACGGTAAAGCTATTGTCTATGATGCCTAATATCATGACGCCGAATACTGTTCCGAGGATAGTACCTTTTCCGCCCATAATACTGAGGCCGCCCAGTACTATGGCAGTCAAAGCGGTGAATTCATAACCGGCGCCCATCTTCGGCTGCGCGGACATAATCCTCGAGCACATGACCAGAGCACCAAGGCCGGTCATAAAACCCGAAATGATATAGGTCGAAACAATGATCCTGGTTGCGTTTATGCCGGAAAACCTTGCAGAAACAGCATTGCTGCCTACGGCATAAACCCTTGCGCCATATATCGTTTTTCGGAGCACAATGGAGCAGACGACGGCTACAAAGATGAAAATGATAACAGGCATCGGGATTTTAAAAACAGATCCTTGTCCGATAAACCTGTAAACCGAGTTATCTATATTTCCATTCAGAGAAGGGACATTTTTCATAAACAAAAGAACAGCCCCGGTAAACAAAGACATCATACCCATGGTTGCCACAAAGGAGTTGAGCTTCAATACACCTACCAGCATTCCGTTGACGGCCCCGAATACTGCGCCCAATATAAGCGGCATGATAATCGCCAGGAATTGGTTGTCCATGCCCGGTATTACAAAATAGCAGGATATGGCTGCCAGGAAGGTGATCATCATGCCTGCCGATAATTCAGTCCTGCCGGTCAGCATGACGAAGGTGATACCGCAGGATATGATCCCATAAACCGCTACCGAGCGGACAATATTCAACCAGTTGTTGGCTGTCATGAAAGCCGGATTATTAATTGCTACTCCAATTACATACAAGATGGCAAGTATGTAAATGCCGCGTATGTGAAATTTCTTCATCAAAGCGGAAACCTTTTGATATGCATTCGTCAGTGACATCATTTTCCACCCCCCAACGCTGCTGCAAGTATCTGCCTGTCTGTGGCACTTTCTCTGTCGAAATCTGCGGTTATTCGACCTTCGAATACTGTTATGATACGGTCGCATATGCCCAGTATTTCCTGCATCTCGGATGATACGACGATTACGGCTACACCCTGTTGGGCCAGTTTCCCTATCAGGCCGTATATCTCGGCTTTCGAACCGACATCGATTCCTCTTGTGGGCTCGTCAAGGATCAATATCTTCGGGTTCATCATCAGCCATTTTGCAATGACGACCTTCTGCTGGTTCCCTCCTGACAAATTACCAACCAGCTGGCGTATACCGGGGGTTTTAACCCTTATATCTGTTACGAATGAATTCGTAAGCCTTTGCTGCTCCCTCGTGTTGATGAACCCGGCGTTACTTATTTGGGGAAGTTTTACCAAAGTCATATTTGACATGATGTTCAACCTGAGTGCAAGACCTTCCTTCTTGCGGTCCTCCGGTATCAGGGCCAATCCATGTTCGACTGCCTGTACAGGGTTGCGCAGCCTTACCTCCCGGTCGTCTATCCGGATGCTGCCGCTGTCGTATTTGTCAACCGCGAATATGGCCCGCATGATCTCCGAACGGCCTGCCCCTATCAATCCGAAAAATCCCACCACTTCGCCTTTGCGGACCTCAAAGCTCACATTCCGGAAGCAGCTTCCCCTTGTAAGACCTTCCACGCTCAGTGCAACTTCGCCATGCTCTGCTTTGACCTTGTTGTACATATCATCCATTTTACGTCCGAGCATGTGCTCTATGAGCTGTTCCCGGTTGGTTTCCGCAGTATTCACAGTTGTGACGTTCCTTCCGTCACATAACACGGTGATCCTGTCGCTTATACGTAAAACCTCATCCAGCTTGTGAGAAATATAAACGATGGACACACCTTCCTCACGCAGCTTTCCGATCAGTTTGAACAGAATTTCCGCTTCACGGTCCGTTAAAGAGGAAGTCGGTTCATCCATGATTATCAGACGGGCATTACGGGTCAGAGCCCGCCCAATTTCGACCATCTGCTGCTGTGCAATTGAAATATCTCCTGCCAGGGTTTTGGGGGATATGTTCAGTTCAATACGTTTCAGGATGTCCGCCGCTTCACTGTACATTTTCTTTCTGTCCAGCAGCTTCCCGCTTTTTTGAGGCCAATTCCCCAGAAAAATGTTCTTCGCGACATCAAGAAGTGGCACTATGGATAATTCCTGATATATACAGGCAATGCCTGCGCATATTGCCTCATGCGGTGTTGTAAAGCATGCTTCGGCTCCATCCACCAGATACTTACCAGTATCCATGCGGTGGAAGCCAGTAATTATTTTAATTAGTGTAGATTTCCCTGCGCCATTCTCTCCTATGACCGCATGGACTTCTCCCTTTTTCACATCAAGATGCACGTCGGTCAACGCATTTACACCCGGGAATGACTTGCAGACATTGTGCAGCTCGATCATTGAATTCTGAGAAACTTTAGGTACAGCTTCAGTCAACTCCATCACCTCAAATAATCATTTTATTCTTATAGCTGCATGAAAAGCCTCCTGGTTGGCATCTGCGATCAGTCGTCCCGTTGATACGCAATCACCTATGACATAAACACCCTCGGCATACATGGACAGGAGCCTGTTTGCAAGGCTGTCGTCCGGTATGACTCCAAGTGCAATGACATAAGTATCTCCGGGTACAATATGTTCACTGCCTTCTGAATCGGCAGTCACCACGCCTTCATTGGAGAACTTCGTGATCCTTCGGTCTCCCTGCAGCTTCACGCCGTACTTTTCCAGCTGATACAGGACTTCAATATGGTTGAATACAGGCATTCCTTTTCCGAAATCCGCGGTTGGCACCATATCGATGACCGTGACTTCTCTCCCTTCCATCCCAAGCATGATGGCACACTCCAGTCCGACTATCCCGCCGCCGCAGACAACGACCTTTTGTCCGACCGGTACCCTGTGGTTCTCCACATCGCCGGCCATTTTGACCTTGTCCATGTCTATGCCTTCAATCTTCGGCCTGATATATCTGGAACCTGTTGCTACAAAAATGGCATCCGGGTTTTCCCTCTCTACCAGTTCGGGAGTGACTTCGGTATTATATACAATTTTTGCACCAGATTTTTCAGTCTGACGAATGTCCCACTCGAGATACAATCTCAGATACTCTTTAAACGGTGCTACTGTGGCATCGTTGATAAGGCCTCCCAGCCTGTCTGACTTTTCGTACAGGGTGACCCTGTGCCCCATTTCACACAGTGTCTGTGCAGCCATCATTCCACCCGGTCCGCCGCCTATGACCATCACGTTTTTGGCTTCATTGGACGGTATGATGTTTGAAGTGTTGAGTTCCAGGCCCAGCTTGGGATTCACCGCGCACCGCATGCCTATACCAAAGATGTTTGCATTGCCGCACCAATCGCAGCGGGTACATGGACGTACGTCCTCTGCATGCCCCCTCAGGGATTTGTGGATCAGGTCGCCATCTGCCATGAAGGACTTTGCCATTACAACGATGTCCGCCTTCCCGTTGTCGATGATGTCCTCTGCTTCCGCCAGCGATGTAATGTTGCCGACTACGGCCACAGGGATTCTGAGGTGTTTTTTTACCTCCTGGGCAAAACCCACATTTAACAACCTGCCTTTGAAATAGGTAGGGATGGTGCAGGTCGAACCGTAATTGAAGAATATATTCCCTCTGGAGATGTGCATGATATCCACATATTCCTGAGCTCTTTTCATGAATTCAAGGGATTCGTCAAATTCCAGCCCGCCTTCGATATCTTCCTGTGCACTGACCCTGAGCTCGATGACCATCGAAGGGACAGCAGCTCTAACGGCAGCAAGCACTTCCAGAGGGAAACGCATGCGGTTTTCAAGGCTTCCTCCATATTCGTCCGTACGTTTGTTGCTGATGGGTGAAATGAACTGGGCCAGGAGGTTGTTGTGCGCACAGTGGACCATGATGATTCGCAGGCCTGCATTCTGGCAGCGTACTGCGCAATCGACAAACTGCTTTCTGATATATTCAATATCTTCATAGCTCATGGGTTTAATATGGCCCAGAGGCCCGCCGTTAAGAGGAACGTCTGACGGAGCCAGTGCAGGAGTTCCGGAAGAAGTGGCTGCGCCTCGCCCTGCATGTGCAAGCTCGATGGAAAGCTCCGCACCGTTTTCCCTGGCGGCAAGGACCAATTGATTGATGCCATGGATGCAGCGGTCCTGGGTGATATTCAGTTCACACTGCCATGCGGAGCTGTCTGAATGGACTACCGGGCTGTTTCCGATGGTTACATATCCAACCCCTGTCCTGGCCTGCCATTTGACATAGTCGATCATATCCTGGGTGACATCCCCTTCAGGGCTGCATTTCAGCACGACGGTCGGTGAATACTGGAGCCGGTTTTTCAGAGTAATCCCTCGGATCTTAATGGGCTGGAACACATGAGGGTATTTATCATTTTTTATTGCACACAATTTTCTATTCCGCCTTTCTGAAAAAAGATTATTAATTTATTAACTATTTGTATTATATATTCGCTTTTGTTTCATTCAAAATATGAAATATTGTTACTGGTATAAACCCAGAGTTATACCAGGTTTGTTATCACCCGTTAGATTGTGCCCATGCCGGGCACACATGACAAAAGCCCGGAAGTGTTATTTTCCGGGCTTTCGTGGAGCTAATGGAGCTGAAAAAGCAAAGTGAGTAACGCTATCTACATAGCCTTTATAACGTTTGATGACTCCAGCATATTAACAAATGTGGCTACTGCCTTGTTTAGGGAATTCTTGTTCCAGGCCACCAAAACATTGAAATATTTCTCGGGGTGGTTGATTTCAATAAAGCGAATGTCATGACCGACTACAGGCCTTGCATCATACGGAATAATCGATACTCCAAGTCCGGCTTCAACATTGAAAAGTATTGAGTCGATATCCTTGCACAAGGCTATCATATGAGGGGTAAACCCGCTTACCTTGCATAAGTGCATTGTCAGATCGTATAACAGGAAATCACTGTTTGAACTCAATGTAATGAAGGCTTCATCCTTGAGTCCGGCCAGGTCTATTGAGCTTTCAGATACTAAACGGTGCTTGCGGGGCAGGGCAATTGGAATTACACTGGTGAACAGCTCTTTTGTAGCAAGCTCGGGAAACAGCTCAAGACCGTATTTCATTGTAAAGCCTACGTCAATCTCTTCGTTTTCAAGTGCCCGGTTGATTTCCCCCCAGTGGTACTGATTCAAGCTTAAATCGATATTGGGATAGATTTCACGGAATTCACTGATAGCCTTTGGAAGAAAGCCTCTTTCAATTCCGCCCAGATACCCCACTTTTAAAAAGCCTATGATTCCCTTGTCGGCCAGCTGTGTTTTTTTAATAGTTTCATTAGCTTTTGCAATCAGGCCATACGCTTCTTTCAACAAAATCTGCCCGGCCGGTGTCAATTGAACCGGACGTTTTTTTCGATTTAAAAGCTTAGTGTCAAATTGTTTTTCCAGTTCCACTATTTGCTGACTGATTGCGGATTGTGACAAGCCTAATCTTGTGCCTGCTTCAGTAAAATTCTGGGTTTCTGCAACAGCTATAAATGCTTCAATTTTTTGTGTATCCATTGGTACCCCTCAGTTACTGTCATATTTCTATTAATATCCATTATAATGATAGTTGGTCTCTTTTTCAAGTTGGCTCTTTTTTTGTTCAGTACTTGTTTCCTTCCATTTTATGCTTGTGCTGAACTTCCTGCATCGCCTGCGGGCACGGGGTCTGCTGTTCTTACTTTGACTCTCGCCCTCTTCTGATACTCATCGAAGGCCATTGCTGCTATCAGTATCGCACCCTTAACAATATATTGGATATAAGTACTTACCCCGCATAGCTGCATTCCATTCCCAAGGACAGCCAGTACAAATACACCTGCAACCAGACCCCAGGTACTGCCTTCCCCGCCCTTGAAACTGATACCTCCGATTAAACCGGCTGTAAGTCCTGTAAATTCGGTGCCGGGTCCGAAGGTAGAATTATGCGTATTTGATTTCGACAGCATAACAACGGTTCCTATTGCTGTTAAAAAGCCGCAGATAGAGTAAAGGACAATTTTCAGCCTGTTGGTCTTTATGCCTGAAAGCCTTGCAGCCTCTTCATTTCCTCCAGTTGCCATTACATGTCGTCCGAAATAGGTACGTTTCAGAATAAAGCTGGTAATCAGGATCAGAACAAAAGTCAGGATGGTATCATAGCTTATGCCGAAAACAGAGCCCATGGTAATCTGCCTGAATTCATCCGGGTAGCCCCTGAAGGTTTGTGACTGGGATATGGTAAAGGAAATTCCCTGGAAGACCATGCTTGTTGCCAATGTGACAATAAGCGGGAATAATCTCAGCTTTACAATAATCAGCCCATTAAATAATCCGAGTACAATGCCGCAGACCAATCCTATAAGTATCGCAGGGATTATTGAAACATTGCGTTGTACCATTAAAATAGCCATAATGGTTCCCACCAGGGACATCTGGTAGCCTACGGAAAAGTCTATGCCGCCGCCCAGCATTACAAATAACACTCCAAGTGCAACAATGATATAGTAGTTGTTCTGAGAAATTATTTTCAGCAGGTTTTCAGTGGTCAAAAAATATTTGCTGCTTAATGAAAACACGATCATAAGTGCCACAAGAATAATAATAACCGTGTATTTTTTTAATATGGTAGAAACAATACCCTTCATAACTTTCCCCCTCTCTTATGCGATGCTGATGCAAGTTCAAGTATGTGTTCCTGACTGAAATCCTCTTTTGCAACACCTCCGGATAACCGGCCTTCACACATTACTATGACGCGATCCGACATTCCCAGCAATTCCTCCATATCCGAGGAAATCATGAGAATTGCCTTTCCTTCTCCAGCAAGATTATTCATAAGCTTATAGATTTCCTGCTTTGCACCGACATCGATTCCTCTTGTCGGCTCATCAAATATGATAATGTCGGAATGCGCAGCCAGGGTTTTAGCCAGCACCACCTTCTGTTGATTGCCTCCCGACAGGTTTCTTACTCTCTGCTTAAGTGATGGCGCCTTGATGCTCAATACTTTGGCAAATTTTTCAGCCCTCAATTTGTCCTCTTTTCTATTAACAAGGCACCAGTGCGATATCTCTTTTAATATTTCCAGGGTTATATTGAAGCCGATTTCTGCATCCTGTAAACATCCAAAATTCTTTCTATCCTCTGGAATGAGTCCAATATTATTTTCAATTGCTTCATAAGGTGCAGCAATTTTGACCTTCCTGCCATTTATATAGATGCATCCGCTTTCCATCTTTGCCGCTCCAAATATTACTGAAGCCAGTTCAGTTCTACCCGAGCCTACCAAACCTGCTATCCCCAATATTTCACCTTTTCTTAGCTTGAACGATATGTTGCTGACTCCATTTCCTGTCAGGTTTTCTACTGTCAGCGCTATTTCCCCTGGGGGATTTAACCTTTTGGGATAGCTTTCCTTCAGGTCACGGCCGACCATGAGTTTGATCAGCTCATCACGGCTGGTATCGGCAGTCCTCAGGGTCTTTATGTAACACCCGTCACGCATTACGGTAACTTTGTCCGAAATCCTGAATATTTCATCCATACGGTGAGAAATGTAGATAATGGAGATATTCCTCTGCTTTAACTGATTGATGATTTCAAAGAGAACCTCAACCTCTGAAGCCGACAAAGGTGCCGTAGGCTCATCCATAATCAATAGTCTTGTATTTTTCGAAATAGCCTTTATGATTTCAACAATCTGCATTTTTGCAGGGCTAAGTTCCCTTATCTTTACACGTGGATCCATTACCAGCTTGAACTGCTTGAATAATTCCACCGCCAGTGCTTCCATTTTTCTATAATCGACAAACCTGCCGAATTTCTCATTCATGTAAATGTTTTCAGCAGCTGAAAGGGACTCAACCAGATTGAATTCCTGGTAAATTACAGAAATGCCCTTTTCAATAGCTACAACTGGCGTCATGCGTAGAAACTCATGTTCACCTATGACAATTTTACCGCAGTCAGGCACAATAGCACCGGAAATTATTTTTATCAGCGTAGATTTTCCAGCACCGTTTTCCCCCAGAAGTGCGTGTACCTCTCCTTCATAGAAATCAACTGATACGTTGTCCAGGGCCAGCACACCGGGAAAGCTTTTTGTAATACCTTTCAGGGAAAGCACTTTCTTATCCAAGCAATTGCCTCCTCATTCACAAAAGCGGCAATGAAAATGCTTTCTCACTGCCGCTTTTATAATTTTTTTATATATTCCCTGCTATTTTGTTCCTGTCCCCAGCACACCGCCAGCTTGCTGTTTTGTAAAAAGTGCGTCAGGCTGACCGTCCTTCATCACTGGAGTTACTGTGAAAAGCTCATCCCATATGAAAGGATCCATCTTCTCGCCCTTCACAAGCTTCATGGAGTTATCTGCAACATTTTTGGTCAATTCCGTTCCGCCGAATGAAACACACCCCCTGAGCAGTGATTCGTTGTTGTTTGCTTTTTTAACGAGATCAAGTTCGGGTCCAAAAAGGCCTACGCCGAATACTCCATAATTTTCAGGCTTATCCTTGTAAATACCTTTTGCGATACCATCCATTATTGTTTGGGAAGTACCGTCTCCGCCGTTTGAGGAGTAGCAAAGTACCACTTTTACATCTGGGTATTTTGTAAGTATATTGTCCATAGCGGTCTGTGCATCTGCAAACATTGCAGCCTCATATTCCGAAACAACCTTTAACTGTTTTGAATATGTCGGGTTTGATACCCTGTCCGCATCAGACTTTCCGTCAAGGTATTTGCCGTCTTTATCCGATATGGGGTTCCCGTCGCTTCCGACAAGGCAGCCGTCGCTGTTTTTGCACCATTCTTCCGAAATCATCCTCAATCCGCTCGATCTTGCAACGTCATCGGGAGTTCTTGTAGAGGTCAGTATTGCAGCACTTATTGAACCCGCGCCTGCAGTTGCATAGGTTTTGTCCACCCAATCCCTGGCCATAAGGGCACAGAGCTCACCGGCCATGAAGTTATTGGTAGACATAACTGTATCGGCCACACCCGGTCCCGGGTTTGTGCCGACAAATATTACCTTGATTCCTTTTTTGCGTGCCGCCTCGATTGTAGTTAATAGAGTAGTAGTCTCGATTGAATTGACCGCAATAAGCTTGGGATTCATAGTGACATAGTTTTCAACCTGGGTCGCCTGGGTTTTTGCGTCGTTGTTTGCACTTGCCACTTCCACCTGATAATCGCTGCCGAAGGTTGCATTAAATGCATCCTTGAACTCTACCATGAGAGGGTTATCAAGAGTTGGCAGACATAGTGCAATTATGTCCCTGGTTCCCGAACTGCTGTTTTGCGTTGCAGCATTGTCCCCGCTGCCCTGTGTTGAAGCCTGTTCGCCTGTTGAAGCCTGTGTCACCTCTGCTGCAGATTGCGTACTACCTCCGCACCCAACCATGGATAGTACCAGAATCAAAACCACCAATAAAGTAAAATTCCTCTTCAAGTTCCCCACTCCTCTACCTTTTTTTGTTTATACCCATAGTCTACAAAAAAATTGTGGCAAAATTATGGCAAAACTTTTATTTATTTAAGCTCTTTTTATTGTAAAGCTGAATTCAGTGCCCCTTCCGACCTGACTACTTACTGTAATATTCTCTCCAAGCCCGTTGATTATCTCCTTTGCAATTGATAATCCAAGGCCGCTGCCACCCTTATTATGTGACTTATCCTCTTTAAAGAATCTATCAAAAACATATGGCAATACAGATTTTTCAATACCTATGCCATTATCTGAGACCTTCATTGTGACAGCTCCTCGATTCGCACAGGCATCAATAACAATTTTCCCACCTTCTTCAACAAACTTTGCCGCATTATCAATGAGTATATTGAAAAGTTGCAAAATCCTGTCCCTGTTTGAATAAATATCCGGGGCATTCATCGCAGCCTCTGTCACTTCAAATTTTACATCGATATCATCCAGAAACATGAAGTATTTATCATAGATTTGCTGCATCAGGAGACCGGTGTTTACAATCTCTTTTTGTAATGCCGCCCTGCCGCTTTGCAGCCTTGACAAATCCAGCATATCGGAAATCAATTTTTGCAGCCTGTTACTTTCCAAAAGAATAATCCCATAATATTTACCCTTTGAGTCCTCATCCTGCACCAAATTATCGGAAAGAGTTTCCGCAAGCGCCTTGATAGAAGCGATAGGAGACTTTAGCTCGTGGCTGATATTCGCAATATAATCCCTTCTTGTTTGTTCAAGCTGTTTTATTTCCTTGAGATAAATAGATAAAAAAAGGCCAATGGTAAGTGTCCCGACAGCAAGAGTAATAAAAAACACAAGATAAAACCCATTGAGTACCGCATTAAAATCACTGGCAAGTTTTAAAAGAAAAACGGTCCCGATTATTCTGCCATCTTTAATAATTGGTTTACCAATAATAATAGACTCAGTTGTTTCTCCGTATACTTTTTGCAATACCGCAATTTCTTTTCCGGCATTTACCTTCGGTATTAATTGAAGAAGGGTATGGTAAACATCCAATTCGTTTACATTCGCCCATTCCGGCGGTTCATCAACATATATTTGCATTTCGGTTCCGTAGGCATCATAAGCCTTTATCATAAAATCTTCTTTCTTTGAAACTGAATATTCTTCTTTTGCTATTTCCTTAGATATATATGCTACCTGCGGGGATAATTCCTTGATTTTGTAATTAATAAAGAAAGCCTTGATGATCACCGTGCCCATAATCTGTCCCAAAAAAAAACATAATAATAATGAAGATGAATATGGACGCCTTTTTTGAAAACAGCTTTTTCATTTTTCCTCCTCAAGCTTGTAGCCTATACCATAAACTGCTTTTATTTCAAACCCCATGTCAGAAACAGGCAGCTTTTGGCGAAGTCTTTTTATTAATGTATCTACAGCCCTTGTGTCGCCATAAAAGTCATAGCCCCATACATTATTCAATATCTGTTCTCTTGAAAGAACCTTATTTCTATTATTGGCAAAATATACAAGCGTTTTTGTTTCTTTCGGTGTAAGTTCCAGTACTTCTCCGCCGATCATGACCTTATAACCCTCTGTATCAATATTCAACAAGCCGATCACCAGTATTCCCGAAAAGCTTTTTTTAGGTTGCACGCGCTTCAATATCGTTTTAATACGCACTATAACTTCACGAGGTGAAAAAGGCTTGGTTATGTAATCGTCTGAACCGAGCTCAAGTCCCAATATTCTGTCAATTTCCTCACTTCTTGAACTAAGCATTATGATTGGAAGGTCATTTGTCTTGCGGATTTCTTTGCATACATCCGTTCCAAACATCTTAGGCATCATGATGTCCAGAACAAGCAGATCAAAATGCTCGGATTCCAATATATCAAGCGCCTGTTCACCATCATATACCGAAACGCATTCAAATTTTTCCAGTTTAAGGTATGCAGATAGACTTTCATGAACGGCTGTGTTGTCGTCGCATATTAGAATCCTTACTTTATTATCAGTATTCATAATATCCTTTTTCTTTCTAATTCAACCGTGGGCTTAATGCTGTTATACAAAGAGAATATTGCTTTTTATAAGCATGTTTGATATTATAATTAGTTTTTCTTATAAGTGATTTTAACAAATCTTAACTGCAACTTCAACTATAATTGATAAAATTCATCGCAGGTAAAGATTTGGCTTGCAGAGTAACCTTCTGAAGAATAAGACAGAACCGGACATATTGATACATGGAGTATTAAAAAAGCCCGGAAAATGTTTATTTTCGGGGCTTTCGTGGAGCTGATGGAATTTTTCATTTATTTTACCTTGGCAATGTCCGCCATAATTTGGGCGCTTGCGGTAATTTCCTCCAATGCGGCAGATATCTCTTCAGTGGCGGCTGCTTGTCCTTCTGAAACAGATTGAACCTGATTTACAATTTCAAAAATATCCTTTATATTTTTACTCATTTCCGATAATTGAGTTGAAACCCTTTGTGCTGATTCCCTGCTTAATTGAGCCAGCTTTCTCATTTCACTTGCTACAACTGTGAAGCCCCTGCCCTGCTCCCCCGCCCTGGCCGCTTCTATGGCCGCATTAAGTCCTAACAAATTCGATTGTGATGCAATGTTCTGTATCATGCTAATTATTACATTGCTGTCAGTAATCTGCCTTTCAGCTTGTTTTGTACTTTCTGCCATTGTGCCTATCATATTAAGCATCTTTTCCAAACCGCTGCTGATTTCTCCAATACCTGCATAAGTTTCTTCAAGCGAAGAAAACAAGGTATCTGCTGATTCTTCAATTTTATATTTTTCTTCTAAACTTACGCCTACACCAATAGCACCTACAACATTCCCATTGGAATCCTTGATTGGATATGTAGTTCCTTTAAACGGAACTCCAAATATCTCTTTCGGAACTATTGCTCTATATGGCTTGCCATCTTTGATTGTCTTATACAGCAGATCATCAACCGGCACTTTACTACCTGCCTGTATTTTAAGATCCAAAGTATCACCAGGTCTGTTGTATAAAAATGTTGTAGTATCTGTAACTGATACTAATATATCCTCCTGTAATATATCTTTAAGCAGGGGGATAACTTGTAAATAGGGTTCCAAGATATTCTCGTTCATTATAATCTTTCTCCTTTACAAGAATTGTTTTATTATATTAAGATTCAATAAATAGACTATCTTTATTGGTTTCCTTATTTTTAAAGTAAATCATATAATTCCATAATTATACGGGTTTTGCCTTTGTTCAGCAGCAGCTGCTATATTATTCAATAACAAGTTGAATATATCAGTTTGCTAATGTAAAGTCAATTAATCAAATAGTAACACCAACATGTTCAAATTGCATGCACTTTTTCCACTGAAATATTAGCTGACACAATGATTTCTATATTATAAACTACCACAAACAGTTGATCCTACTGCTCAACTCCATAACCTTCTCTTCAATTATTCCCGCAGTTTTTATAAATTCATCCTTATCCTTACCCGTTGGATCTTCCAATCCCCAATCTTCCCTGTACTTGCATGGGAGATAAGGGCAGTTTACATTACACCCCATGGTTATAACAACATCAACAGGTGGAATATCAGATATAAGCTTTGACTTTTGTGTTGCGTTTATATCAACACCATAAAGCTCTTTTATTACTGCAACCGCATCCTGATTGATTTGTGGTCTGGTTTCAGTCCCGGCTGAATATGCCTCAAAGCTGTCAGCCGCAAATAGCTTTGATATCGCCTCTGCCATCTGCGAACGGCATGAATTATGAACGCAAACAAATGCTACTTTGATTTTCTCTGCCAATATGATACCCTCCAATCTTATCTTGCCTGATCTCAGCTTAATTAGTCTCTTTTGCTTTTTTTACCGGCATCCCGTTATCATCAAAAAACTTACGTTTAAAGAAGAGTGCTGAATTAACAAGAGCAATCATTACCGGCACCTCAACAAGCGGGCCAATTACAGCAGTAAACGCAACATCTGATGCAATTCCAAATACAGCTACGGCAACCGCAATTGCCAGTTCAAAGTTATTGCTTGCTGCTGTAAAAGCCAGGGTTACAGTCTGGTCATATTTAAAGCCGCCCTTGAAGGAGATATAAAAGCTCACAAAGAACATTATTGCAAAGTAAATTAACAATGGTATAGCAATCCTGATTACATCAACCGGATTGTTAATAATCTGTTCTCCTTTGGTGATGAACATGATCACAATTGTATATAGCAAGGCAATCAATGCCAAGGGAGATATTTTAGGAATAAATACTTTTTCGTACCATTCTTTTGATTTGGCTTTAATTAATGCAAAACGAGTAATGATGCCTGCTGCAAAAGGAATACCCAGATAAATCAGTACGCTCCTGGCTACATCCCCCATTGATACATCCACAATCTGCCCGCCCCATGATAGCCCCAGCCACTTTGGAACCAGAGTTACAAAGAAATATATGTATACGGTATACAAAAGGATCTGGAATATGGAGTTGAGAGCTACAAGAGCGGCACAATATTCACTGTCACCTTTGGCGAGTGAATTCCAGACAATTACCATTGCAATACACCTGGCAAGGCCAATTATGATGAGCCCAATTGCAAAAGAAGGTTTATCACCAAGCAGTAAAATAGCCAGCACAAACATCAGAACAGGGCCGATTATCCAGTTCTGTACAAGAGAAAAGGAAAACAACCTTTTATTCTGTACAACTCTTCCTATCTCTTCATATTTTACCTTTGCAAGAGGTGGATACATCATTATTATGAGGCCAATTGCTATAGGCCATGATATTGTCCCAGTGCTGAATCCGCTCAGCGATTTAGCCAGATCAGGAAAAAAATATCCTCCGGCAACACCTGCAGCCATTGCGATAAATATCCAAAGGGTCAAAAACCTGTCTAAAAACGGCAATCTGGATTTATTCGTGTTTCCCATATCAAACAACCTCCATAGATTTATTTGCAATTTATAATTTTATACTTCAACCACTCATTCAAATTTAACAGATCATTTTTATACGGTTCCAGATTCCTTAAGTTATCATATACAAGACAATCAATAAACTTCATGCGTTCATCAGAAAATATCGAATAGTAGGTCCACTGAGCCTGTTTTCGATCTTTGACCAAACCGGCGTTCTTCAGGTAAATTAAATGTCTTGATGCTTTTGTTTGGGAAATTTTTAAGGTTTCAATAATATCGCAAACACATAGCTCTTTTTCATACAAAAGGTTAAGAATCCTCAACCGTGTTTCATCTGATAGAGCTTTCAATACATCTAGCAGCTTTTCCATTCATTCACCACCTTTTATAATCGTACATGCTTATATTCGCTTAAACAACTATAAGCTTATTATATATGTAATATAGAAAAATTTGAAGCCCCTTTATTATAATTTCCTGTTAATTCTGTGTAAAAAAAAGAAGCCATAAAACAGGCTTCCAAAGGAAATAATCAAAGGGTATCTGCAACCTTCTACCTGACCTTTTCCAGTACTTTTGAAATTTCCTTAGGTTTCAATACCTTACCAAATGAAACCACTTTTTCATCAACAACCAAAGCCGGAGTCGACATTACTCCATATGCCATGATGTCCTTAAAATCTGTCACTTTAATTATTTCTGCTTCCAAGCCCATTTCTTTCAAAGCAATTTCGGTGTTTTCCTTTAATGTCACACAGTTCTTGCACCCGGATCCTAAAACTTTAATAACCATAAAAAATCCCTCCTTTTAATATTGTTAAAACCCTAAATAGAACATATAAAATGCTATAAGCAATATCAGTAAACCCATGATAATCTTTAAAATTTTACTTGCCTTACCATATTTCTCACTTGCCGATAGTTTATGAACAAAACCTACAGACGTCCCTGCAATCATTACTAATAAACTATGTCCGATAGAATAAAGAAGTAAAAGCAGTATTCCCAATACCAGACTTCCTTCCTTCGCCACCATTGCAAGCAATACTACCAAAACTGGTGTTGCACAGGGCGATGAGAAAAAACCGCCTAAGACTCCAGCAATCAACGCTCCAGCAAAGCCGCGTTTTGTGTTTTGGCTGATTGCATAGGAAGATGGGATGAAGTTGAATATCTCCCAAGTCTGCAGAGCCATTAATAGCATGAGTACACCAAGAAGTATATACCACCAGGAACCTGTTCCCTGCATAAGTTTCCCCAGCAGTGAAGCTGCTGTACCTAAAATGGTGAATGTGGCAGCCATTCCTAAAGAAAATACTGCTGATAACCAAAAGGCCCTCTTTGTATTCCGTTGACCCGTACCTCCTACATAGCCTATCACAAGTGGCACGCTTGTAAGCGCACAGGGGGTCACAGAAGTAAGTACTCCTGCAAGCAATGCCAAGAATGGTGCAAGCCATATGCTTGCTGAGATTGACGCTGAAATGGATTCAAGCCATTGATTAATAGCAATATCCATTACTTCATCCCCATTTCTGTTAGAGCATTTAGTAGCTGTTCTTTGGTCATACCGCCCTCATGAGCTGTAAAAACATGCTCTCCTGTATCTTTCAATGAATAGCGTTTCATTTGCATGGATTCTGGATCTGTAGGGTTAAATGGCTTCCCGTTTGCATCAATAAATATTTGTGTGGGGATAACACTTATTGGATACCCTGCAGCCAACTCCTGATATTTCCACACATCCACAAATCTGATTATTGCTTTTCCCTGAAGCTCTGAATTTAATTCTATTAATATCGGAGCCATTTCTTTGCAGGGAATACATGAATCCGCACCAAAGTCGATTATTATGGGAAGTCCATATGTCTTAAGCTTTTCCAGGTCTATTTCCTCTGTCACATGCAATGTGAAGTCAACATTATCCGCAACAACTGAATCAGCTTCATTTTTGTTATTCTTTATTACCCAAATTCCAGCTATAATGCATACAAGCAAAATTGGTATTACGATTTTTATGGCTAATCCCCTTATTGACTTAACAGTAATTTCATCACTCATCAGCAACCTCCTCCATTATTTAACATGCATTAAGCCTCCTGATTTATAAAAATCTATATATCTCACATTAAAAGATAACCAAAGGCATTAAAGAAATAACCAATAATGATTATGCCAACGGTTACAATGCTGAAAAATATTGCAAGAAGCCTCATTTTCACCACCTTCTTAAGCATAATCAATGAAGGAAGTGAGAGGGCCGTTACAGCCATCATAAAGGATAAAGCTGTACCAATACCCACTCCTTTTGATACCAGTGCCTCAGCAATAGGCAAAGTTCCAAATATGTCTGCATACATTGGAACACCTACGATAGTAGCCAGCAAAACAGAATACCATTTGTCCTGGCCAAGAACTGCCGCTATTACAGGCTCCGGAATCCAATTGTGTATTGCAGCGCCTATGCCAACCCCTATCAGAATATACATCCATACTTTCTTAATTATGCCAAGTACCTGGTCTTTTGCATAACCGATTCTATCACGTACAGTCAGCTCTTCCTGTTCGTTTTCCATAACTGCATTGCCATATACAAAGGGCTCAACATACTTTTCAAGCTTTAATTTGCTGATTGTAGTCCCTCCTATAACAGCAAGGAAAACGCCAACAATCACATACGCTATGGCAATTTTCCAATTAAAAATGCTGGCAAGCAAAATTACAGAGGCCAAATCAACAAGGGGCGATGATATCAAAAACGAAAATGTAACACCAATTGGCAGCCCTGCGCTGGTGAATCCTATGAAAAGCGGGATGGATGAGCAGGAACAAAAGGGTGTAATCGTACCAAGCAATGCACCCAGTATATTTGCGGAAATCCCATTATATCTGCCCAGTATCTTTCTTGTTCTTTCGGGAGGAAAAAAGCTTTGGATATATGAAATCGTAAAGATAAGAACTGAAAGCAATATGAATATCTTTATCACATCGTAAATAAAGAAATGAAGGCTCCCGCCCAGCCTTTCCTGAGTGCTCAGGCCAAAACCCTTCTCAACCAATATCTTTATTAAATTGGACAACCACTCCATTTTAAGCAATTGACTGTTTAGCCATTCAAAAATAATCAAAAGACCACCTCTTTACTCTTCCACCTTATTTTGATAATGACGCCCTGGTTTCTTCTATCTGGCGAAGAATAATTATTTCAGCAAGTTCAAGCATCTCATATACTTCTTGATTTCTAATTGAATATATAACCTTTGATCCATCCTTTTTGCTGTCAACAATACCTTGATTCTTTAATACTGTAAGGTGTTGAGATGTATTGGATTGCTCAGAGTCAAGGTTAGGTAGAATATTACAAACACACATCTCACCATCCTTCAATAGCTTCACTATTTGAATTCTTGTCGGATGCGCCAGTGCTTTAAATACATTTGATACAAGTTGATTTCCCATCATTGTCATTCTTCCACCCCGCAATCTCATTATATTAGATTTTACTAATATGTTAATATAATTATATATTATGCATTTATTTCTGTCAATGAATCATCCCTCGTCTTTTTCCAAAACAAAAACAAAACAAAAAAGGCCTCGACTGCTTCGTGACCTTTTTGTTTAAAGCTTGTGGAGCTATTCTGTGCAATATTAGGATTAACTTTGAACATCAGCACTCTTTATACCTTCGCAACCATAGAAATTACTCCTGAAGCCATTACTGCAACTATAACGATAATTATCATATCATGAATCCTGAACCATTTCTGAGCAGCGAATACAACTAAAAAGCATGCCAAGAACATTGCTCCTGCGAATAAATTACCAATTCCGGCTTCATGAAGTATTTTCAGGGATTCGTTAACCATAGCAATGATTGTGGATATCAAAAGTCCGCAAACAACTGGAAGGATCCACATATTTAGAAGCTGGAAAAGCTTTATCTTTGAGAAGCCTTTGTAAATCTCATGTACGAATGCAAAAATCACTACTGAAGCACCTACGCCAATCGACATGCCCAATACGCCCAACGTATAACCGCCTGCCAGTCCTGCAAGCTGAAATCCCTTTAAATAACCCACTCCTGAAAGGATTTTTACCAAAATCGGACCAGGGAGCGCATTGGCAATTGGTAGAATCTTGCCATAAAAATCACCTGATGTGACATAATTGCTTCCTACAAAAATACCATCAGCCACTGTGAGGTATGCTTCACCACCACCAAATGATGTTGCAGATGAAACAATACCATTTCCTACATAGCTGTTGACATCACCAACAATTATAAACGACAACCCCGACATTATAAGTATAAAAGAAATAAACAATATACTTTGTCTGACTGGACGCATCCAATTGATCCGCACTCCTGTGCTCCGTTCATTATGCATATCGATAATCACAAATATAAAAATCAAAACGATTGTAAATAGTCGAATGAATTTCATTAATCCGGCATCTATCGGACTCATATCTCCTGCCAATAGAAGATACAGGCCTGATAAGGCAGCAACAGCAATGCCTTTGAGATTATTGAAAATACCGGCTGTACCGGCTATTATGAAAAAAGCTACTATTAGCAAATCTATTGTGGACACATCCAATACCGGATTCTTAAGCATATCCGGCAATGACCCAAAAATGTAAACCCCTGAAGCCCTGATCTCTTTGCCAAAGGTGCAGATTACCGTGATCAACATGATAATCACTGCCTGTCTTCCAAAATCTCGTTTGGCTGAACTTAACATAACATGGGATATATAATGCCAAAGGAGAGTTATAATGAAGACCGTAACTCCTATTGAAGCATATTCTATATAATGCAATACGCCAGGACTTAAAACAGACATTGCAGAAAGAAGTAATGCAGTCAACAATGTTCCTGGCAAAGTAACAGCGAAAGCCCCGGCAAACATCCCAATGTTTCCTGCAATGACCTCACCTGACGCTGCGCCAAGCTTGACTGGCAAAGCACCTGGAGTTATATTGGCGATAACGGTATGTTCGGTATAAGTTTTTTCATCTACCAAACCTTTTCCAGACACAACTTCCTTTTCTATAATCGGAATAAGGGCACTGCCTCCACCGAATCCTATTATTCCAACTTTAAGAAAAGATAGAATTACCTTTCTTAACATGGATAATCTTATACCCATTAATTTATTACTCCTTTACATATGTGTAATAACAGCTGATGTCAGTACAACCAGTCCTCAAAAAAGGTAATAGATAACTATCTGAACAAAGTTGGACTTTGCACTAGTCGTTTCATTTTTTCATATACTAATCAGGAATTTAGAAGTATTTCATTATGCTGCTATAACAAGTACTATAAAAATTATATCGCCAATGGCCCTTTTATTACTTCCATTACTCTGGCTGCCGGCTGGCCAATCTCTATAAGCTGAACCATTACTTTCATGTAAGGGTGTATATGGTGAAAGTAATTTTTATAACCTTCACATAAATAATTCAACCCCGGTTCTCCATCAACAGTATTTATAAAACGGTTTTTGGGACATTCACCATTACAGGCAAACAGAACATCACAGCTCTTACACCATTGTGGAAGGTTTACCCGCTTTTTTCTGCCAAACTCTAATTGTAAAACGGATTTAACAATATCTTCAGGCATGTCTGCCGTAATATTGCCTAATTTATAATCAGGGTATACATAATGATCACATGAATAAATGTCCCCATTGTGCTCTATAGCAACGGCATTGCCGCATTGCCTGGAAAAAAAGCAATAGGTTGCAGGCAATCCCAGCCAGGCTTCCAACGCCCATTCAAAATTCATAACATGGATGGAGCCAACGTCCTCTTTTACCCACTCATCGAATATTTGTATAAGAAATTCTCCATAATCCAAAGGGTCCACGGTATATGAAGATACCTTCACCTGATTTTCCGTTCCGCATAATGAGGCCGGTGAAGCATGTTTCAGTCCCAGGTCCCTGTCTGAATCAGCTGGAACCCTCTCAACTATAGGAGAAAACTGTATATATTTCACTCCATTTTCTTTAAAATATTTATAGATTTCCAAAGAGCTCTTTGAAGAGTCCTTTGTGACACAAACTAATACATTAAAGGGAACCTGGTATTTTTTAAGCAGTTCCATACCTTTCTTTACTTTTTGAAAAGTTGGCCTTCCGCTTCGACCGACCCGGAAACGGTCATGAACCATTTCCGGGCCATCCATACTTAAACCTACAAGAAAGCCATACCTCTTCAAAAATTTACACCAATCATCATCCAATAGAATCCCATTGGTTTGAATGGAATTCATTATTCTCTTATTCCCGGCATATTTATTTTGCAGCATGACTACCTTGGAGTAGAAGTCCAAACCCATCAATGTCGGTTCTCCACCCTGCCATACAAACTGCACCTCAGGGTTATCCTGTGATTGTATATACTTTCGTATAAAAGTTTCCAGAACCTCATCAGTCATATGAAGACTTTGTTTCTCCTGATAGAGAGAGCTTTTCTCAGAATAAAAGCAGTAATGACAATTCATATTGCATACCGGGCCTATGGGCTTTGCAATTATATTGAACCCTCTCGTTTTTTCCTGTAATTTCATTTCAGACATAGCATTATTCCTTTATATTGATATGCAAGCTTAATTTCTCAGTTACCTAAAGGGCCGCCTTTAATTGCAGCATGAATAGAATCATGAATGCTTTCCCTTAAATCAAACTTTACGTATTCAATCTTTCCGGTAAATTCGAAATCGCCTCTATCCTGATAGTTCTTGCTGACAGTTGATAATGCATCTCTGCCGACATCTGTATTTTCCAGCGATAACGAAAAAGGTACAGATTCAATTTCTGTTTGCCCTGTCAAAGAATCATTGATATACAAGGAACCGATACCAATACAATTACCTGTCTTTTCGAAATCATATTTCAACAAAGTACTCCCCATGGGCACTTCCATATCCGATTCAATTTTGTAGCGGGTCCCGAATTTGTTATATTCGTATATCAACCGGTTTTCTTTAATATATAGAGTATATCCGCCCATACCGTCCCCGGAGCAAACCAGCACACCTTCGACATCCTTGTCTTCCCTGAAAATCGGCACAGTTATGGTATATGACCTGTTCTCAATTGGAGGATCGGACATCCACCCCAAGTGATCCATACCCTGAAGAAATTTAAAGCTGATTCCGGCTGCGGATGAATCCAGAGGAATATAGCCCTGATCGGAAGGCTTCATTTCAGCTAATGGCAGCACGCCATATTTGGCGGCCTCTTCCCACCATATCCCTTTCAATTCCTCCAGTTTGTCCGGATAAGTTTCCACAATGTTCCTGGTTTCAGAAAAGTCTTCGCTTACTTTGTAAAGTTCCCATCTGTCATTATCAAATGCGGTTCCGGGCTTGTGAATTGAAAGGGCCTTCCACCCATCAGCATATATGGCACGTGAATTTGCCCAAAGATAAAATTTGATCGACCTTTTTGACTTTTCATCATCATTGCCGAAGGTCTGTGCAAAGCTGATACCATGCATGGGCATTTGCTTCACACCTTTCACCGCTTCAGGCATATGGATGCCTATCAGCTCAAGCACGGTAGGCGTGACATCCGTAACGTCCACATGCTGGGAACGTATTTCCCCCTTTGTTTTTATTCCGGCAGGCCAGTGAACAATAAGCGGGCATCTGGTGCCGCCTGCGTAATTTGTTCCTTTATATTCCTTAAAAGGCGTGTTGCTTGCATGTGCCCATCCTTTGGGGTAGAGCGCTTTCATATCGGGTCCGCCGATATCTTCAATTCGGGCGAAAAGATCTTCAAAGCTTGGAGAACTGCCATTCATACTCCGTACGAAGTCATCTATTCCCTCGGTGCCGCCATCTCTGGAGGCTCCGTTGTCGGAAATAAGATAAATCATAGTATTGTCAAGTTCCCCGATGGAATCGAGATAGTCAATAAACCTTCCTACTTGCTCATCACAATGGGTAATGAACCCGGCATAAGTTTCCTGGAATCGTATATAGAGTTTCTTGTGGACATCATCCATACTGTCCCAATCTTTCACCAACGGATCTTTAGGCGAAAGCTCAGTGCCGGTAGGAATTATGCCCATTTCCAGCTGCCTGTGATAGCGCGCTTCCCTTAAAACATCCCACCCTTTGTCATACATTCCCTCGTACATTTCAATATATTCCCTTGGCACCTGATGAGGAGAGTGCGCTACCCCGAAGGCCAGATTAAGGAAAAACGGTTTATTGGGATATACTGAAACCTGATCGGTAACGAATTTAATAGATTTATCCACCAGATCACTTGATAGATGATATCCTTCCTTTTTAGGAGGATCAATCATCTGGTTGTCTTGAATCAGCACAGGCTTATATTGATCAGTCTCTCCATCCAAAAAGCCATAAAAGCGTTCAAAACCTTTTGCCAGTGGCCAATAATCAAATGGTCCTGCAGGGGTTAAATGATAAACCGGCGCAACATGCCATTTCCCTACTCCCATGGTGCTGTAACCGTTCTCTTTTAATATCTCTGCAATTGTAGCTGCTTCGGGTACAATACGTCCCTGAATGGTAGGTCTGTCAGGACCAAGTACCACATTCGCAACCATACCCATCCCTACGGCATGGTTTTCTCTTCCGGTAAGAAGAGATGCCCGGGTCGGTGAAGATGCCGGGCACACGGCAAAATCATTGTACAACAGCCCATTTGCAGCCAATTTGTCAATGTTAGGGGTTCTGACTTCCGACCCGAAACAGCCTAAATCGGAATAGCCCATATCATCAAGAATTATATAAACTACATTTGTCTTTACATTTTTTTCTTTATCCATATTTCTATTATTCATAAAGAGCACCTTTTCAGAAAGATTTTTGGCATGCCACAATAGGCTGTTATCAGATACAAAATAACTGTCAGGAATTAATACATCAAGTTAGGTAAAAAGAGCGCCAACTGAGGGAATAAAACCAGTATCACTATTAATCCGAGCATACAAAATACGAAAGGTAGTATTCCTTTATATATTGTCTGCATTGGAATGCCGCTGGTAGTGCTGATGGCAAATACATTCATTCCTACCGGTGGGGTAATCTGGCCCATTTCCATCAGAATAACAAGTATTACCCCAAACCAGATGGGATCGAAGCCCAGAGCCAGGATTGTAGGAAGAAGTGACGGCAGGGTCAGCATCATCATGGGTATAACGTTCATCAGGCATCCGAGGATAATGTATAAAACACATACCGCTGCAAATACAACGTACTTGTCTACAGGCAGTCCTGCAACAAAATCAGCAAGAAGCATTGGTACCCTGGTGCCTGCCAGAAAATATCCGAATATGCCGACACCGATTATGATATTGAATAGCCTTGCAGTTACCGATACCGTTTCTTCAATGGACTTGACAATATTCCTGAAAGATAGTTTTCTGCCGGGCAGGGCAATGAGAAAAGCACCAAAGCATCCCACTGCTCCACCCTCATTGGGACTGAAAATCCCTGTCAGCATGCCACCCAGTATCAGGACGAATAAAATTACTATACCAATAATTCCCTTCAGGGAAGCCAACCTTTCACGCAGCGGGTAGCTCTCACCCCTGGGCACCAGGTCCGGCTTTCTTTTGGCAACTATATAGATTGCACCAATGAACAGCAACGTCAGCATGATGCCTGGAACAATACCCGCGATAAAAAGCTTGCCCACGGATTCTTCCGCCATCATGGCATAAATAATAAAACCAATACTGGGAGGAATGAGTATTCCCAAAGTCCCTCCAGCCGCCAGGCTGCCTGCTGCTATACTGGGATGATAGTTTTTCTTCTGCATTTCAGGCAAGGAAACTTTGCTCATGGTTACAGCTGTAGCCAGACTATCGCCGCATACCGCTCCAAAGCCTGCGCATCCCGCAACAGCTGCCATGGCCAATCCTCCCGGAAGCTTTCCCAGCCATTTACTTGCGGCATTGAACAAACCTTCACTGAGACCTGAATAAAATGCCAGTGTGCCCATAAGCATGAACATGGGTAAAACTGCCATAGCATAACTTGCCGTTGAAACATAAGGTGAATATCCTATCAAGGCACCAACTGCCACACTGTTCTTTTTTAAAAGCATCAATCCGAGATAACCCGCAAATGTCATTGCATAACCGATTGGCATGCCAAGGAACATTAAAATGAAAAGGATTGCAAACACCAAAACACCTAATGACAAACCGGACATTGAGAATGATGCAATGTAGTTTGGCAGCAACAAAAGAGCTGCACCTAAAAATAAGGGGATCAGTAAATACGGCGTCTTTTTTTCTTTGATCATATCTATAATTGTTCGGAGAAAATTCTTATAAAGGGTAAGCGTCAGGAGAATCAGCCCTATTACTGCTATAGCTATGAAAAATGAAACGGGAAGTTTCAATGCCTGACTTACCTGTGTGGATTTCTTAGCAATTTGGAGGATGGCCTGCCAGGATATTATTGTGAACAAAACACCAATAATAATTGTAAAGCTGCCATCAAATATATTTCTGACAAATTTGGGGAGATGGCTGACAATTATATCGACGCGGATGTTACTCTTGTTGTTTTCCTCCTGTGAAAAGCTCAGGAATGCAACTATAACCAGCGCAAATTCCTGAATTTCTATGGCTCCTACCAGGGAGCCTTTAAATGCAAACCTCATAGTGACATCTGCTACAATGAGCATAACCATTAATGCCAATACACTAAGCCTTACATAACTGGTCGCTTTATTAACAGGTTTGATTATCTTATCAAAAATGCTGTGTATGCCTTCAAGTATGGAAATTACATTTGACCTCGAAGTGGATTGAGTTACAGCTTCATTATTTGACATTATCATTGGTCCCCCACCGCAAAAATTTTTATATTATATGGGCCAGGTCTGAAAAGCTTGCAGACCTGGTCCATATTGATTATTATTTCTTTGAATATTCCGCACTCAGACTCATTGCATCATTCAAAATTTGCTGCGCATTGACATAACCTTTTTTCTCCATATCCTTCACCCAGTTGTCATACTTGGGCTTCAGCATTTCCAGCATCTTTTGTCTATCCGCATCTGATATGTCATAGAAAGTATGCCCGCTTCCCTTCAAGCCTTCAATAAGCTTTGTTTCCGGGCCAGCTATAGCCTTATTGGTTTTAAAGCCCATTTCCACAGAGGATTCTTCTATAATTTTTTGTACATCGGCAGGCAGGCTGCTGAATTTATCTTTATTTATAACCATATAGAAAGGCCCTACCGACATATTAAGTAAAGTATGGTATTTTGACACTTCGTCAACTTTAAAAGATTTGACAGCTGCGAAGGGCAATATGACTCCATCAGCCATATTACGTTCCATGGCCATATAAATGTCAGCTCCAGGCAGCTCAACAGGATTTGCTCCAAGCATTTTTATATCTTCAAGTGTGGCAGGTGCTGTTCCGATAAGCTTCATCCCCTTCAGATCTCCCACAGTTTGAACAGGCTTGTTTGAATGCAGCTGGGTTGAAGCACCTGACCATTGCCAGAGTAATTTTGTTTCTTCAAATTGTTTCTGGAACTCAGGATATTTCTTCTCCAACTCTTGAAGAACATATACACTTGCCGCACCATTGGGTACAATAAACGGCAATTCTACTACACTGACCAAAGGAAATTTTCCAGGATTATTTGATGGCCATCCCGCAAGTATGTCCACCATCCCTGAAACAACGGAGTCATAGGCATCTGTTTTGGGGACAAGGGCATTTGGTTCGTTAAAGGTAATTTTCACCTTATTACCGCTTTTTTCTTCAACCTCTTTAATCCAAGGTATTATTGCACCCGTTACGCCAGGATGCGTTCCAGGGTATTCGCTTACTAAACTAAGTTCGATTACTTCACCAGTAGGCGCTGCTGTCGAAGGCTCAGTAGCAGCTGCGGTTGTTTCGGGTTGAGTGGCTTCGGTGGAAGCGGCGGCTGTTTCAGGCTGGGTTGTCTGATTTGAAGGCTGTTGATCTCCGCTGCAGCCTCCGAGTAATAAAGTGAAACAGAACACAATCGCCAGTAGAATAGCTGTAAACCTTTTCATTAATAAATTCCTCCCTTTATAGATTAGAAAATTTGTGGTGATGAAAACACACTTTTTCATCAAAATATGATCCCTATTTAATAGTATTGGTTGGCACTGTACTTTACAAACAGATAAATCTTGCAGCGATTACAAGTTTCTATTGTTAGTATTATATCTACCAATAAAAATCTGTAACTACCTGAAGAATTATCTGTTTGTAACATGCTGATATATCTACTATTATATTTATATAAGAAAATAGCAAAAGGAGGGGTAAAGATGATCAGAAGTATTATCTATCATGATATACCCATAAGTGATATTGCCTCTATGGAACGATGGCATCCCTTGCATGTCGGTGAAATAATCCGCCGTTTCGGGCCATGGATAGAGAGATATGACAGTTACCTGCCGGTAGCGGCGCCTGCTTATGCCCAATCCTATGGATTTCACAATTGGAGGCTGACAGACGGTTGGTGGCGCGAGTTCCCGGAACCCGGCCCTCGGGGCAATCTATCTTTTACACTACCCCCTGTTTGGTCAAAAGTAGCCATAAGTTTCATTCCTACTCAAGCTACTGTTGATTTTATGGGCAGTGAATTGCAACCACATGAGAGAAATGTCCTTCGGTGGGTAATTATGTTCAGATTCCCGGATGGAGTTGACAAAAAAGAGGGGGAAGATTGGTTCCTGAATGTACATGCCAAAGAAGTCATGCAGCAAACCGGACTCTACAGGTTTTTTGGATACCGTACAATCAAAGAACAGTTCCGGTTGCCGGGATCATGGCCACCTGATTCATTTAAAGGAAGTAATGAAAGAGGCAGCACTTATTGGGATTGGGTTGTTGAAATGTGGTATGAAACCTTTGATGATTGGCATAAATCAATAATTGATTCCCCGCCCAAATATTCCATGCCTCCATGGGCAAAAAATAACGAGTATCCTTTTTTGGAACCCAATATAGATTTTATCAGTACCTTCATACTTGAACGACCCAATGATGAGTTTTTGAGAGACTCGCGTTATTATCTATAAAACTAAAAGAGCAGTTGTTTTTTGTTTAGTCAGCTGCTTTTTTGCAATAATTATTTGAAATTAATGCTCTATCCCTTGGACTGCGTTTTAAATTCCTTTTTTAAAATATTTAAAAAATCTTTCATTGGCGAGTTTTCAGGAATATTTTTCGGACTGATACTTCCAAAGATTAGATCAACATCTTTTATCAAGGGAATTGATACAATTGATAGATTCTTAAAAAATTTATCTACAAAATCGTTTGTAAAACCGATAGTCATCCCACTCGCTATTGTTTCCTTGGCAAGATACAGATTTGTCGTGCTTATAATAATATTCGGTTTTTCTTCGCTTTCCAATATATAATCCAAAAGTCGATTTTCCACGTTAAAAATAGATAGCGGCTGTTCCAAAAGATCGTTATTTGATATATGTTTATTTGCCGCAAGAGGAGAAGACTTTGCTACTGCTGCCATCAATTTGCATCTATACAATTCTTCAAAATTAATCAAATTATCCTTAAGAATTTCTTGCGCCTCTAATTCAAATAATGGCAGACTTAGCAATCCAACACTGTTTGGTATGGTTTTAATGCTTTCAACAATTTCATAAGCACTTTTTTCAATTACTTTTATTTTAATATTCTGATATTTCCTGTGAAATATATTTAAGACTTTAGGTAACAAAGTAACATTAATAATCGGAGGAGAATAGATATTTATTTCTCGCAAATTTGAGTTTATTTCATTACTATTTATATATGGCTTTAATGCTGTAATCAGCTCATTGTATTTATTTATAATATCGCGAGCAATATCTTCAGTTATTTTACCTGCTTCGGTTTGCAACAACTTATTACCATTACGGTAAAACAAAGAAATATCCAGTTCCTTTTCCATTTGTTGAATAGCCTGGCTTAGTCCTTGTTGAGATATATAAAGATTCTCTGCAGATTGATTAATTGAACCTGTTTCGATAACATTAACTAAATATTGAAAATGTTCAATTCTCATTTATGAGCTACCTTTCATGCAAAAATGTTTTTAATTATTATACCATGTTTTGTTACTTGTTCATTATAAGTTCAGAACTGCCTTAGCGGAATTCTCACCTGCCATACGCCCGGAGTTCACCGCAAAGCCGAAGCCGTGGCCGCTCATTGTCACGTTATAGACATCAGCATCAGCCCCTCCGAAATCCACACCGGCAACATAGAGGTTTGGTACGGTTTCAAATTTGTCGTTCAGAGCTTCGAAACTTTCATTTACTTTGATGCCTCCATGGGTGATGAGCATATCGGCACCGGCTTTTACAGCATAATATGGCGGGGTGGCAAGTGGTCTTAAATAACGCATTTTTTTAGCAAAAATTGAGTCACGGTTTTGCGCGCAGAACGAATTATACTTCTCCACAGTGTGCTTCATGGTATCTGGACTGCATCCGATAAATCCAGCGATATCCTCAAGGTTGTCAGATACCTTCAAGGTTCCGTCTGCCTGTGCCTTTATAATGGTGTCATCAAGACGCTCTTCGGCATCGGGTGATATATGGATAAGTTCAATGGTGTCCCGACCATCAGCCAGGCTTTTTTCCATTATCGCACTGTCAAACATCACCCATACGTCGGCGCCAGGCTGCCGAAGACAGGCATTTGCCGCCATTGTAAAATCATATACAATTCCTTCGTTGGCAAACCTTTTTCCAAAACAGTTTACCCAGATGTTCTGGGGCTTCCCTATAAGTAGGTTCAGTGGCTCGTGACCTTTTATTTTTGGAGCTGCTATCTCCATTGCGAAATTGCCCTCTATGCATGCACCGGCTTCCAGCGCCATATTCAGCCCATCACCCTTATGTCTCATACCTGCGCCCTGTGTTATGGCCGAAATGTCGAAGTTGGGATAAAATCTTGAAATTAGCTCAGGATTGCCTGCAAATCCCCCGGAACAAATAATTACTTTGTCAGCTTCAATCTTCATTGTTTCTCCGTTTTTACTCTCGCACAGGACACCATTTATTTCACCATTTCCGTCAAGCAGCAGATTTTTTCCCCTCGTACCCGTTAGAATCTTTACGCCCAATTTTTCACAGTATGCTTTGAGTGTCCCAATAACTGCCTTCCCAACATTCAATCCGGAGTCAGTGATATGAAAAACCTCCGGCGTTTGATTTGGAATGTGGTGTACCACATCTGTAAACTTAACTCCCTTTCCCTCCAGCCATCCTATTGTATCGCCGCTTTTGTCGATCAGGGCCCGCACCAGATTTCCGTCAAGCTTCCAATGTGAATAATCCATGCAGCTGGTAAAAATTTCGTCAGCATCTGCAAAAATCAGTTTTCGCCTTTGTAAGGAGCTGTCCACACCGAAAATTCCTCTCGGAAACAGTCCGTTGCCGCCAACCACTGCGTTCGCTTCCAGAACAATAACCGACGCGCCGGCTTCAGCAGCCGCAGCTGCCGCAGACATGCCCGAGGCTCCCCCTCCGACTATAGCTATCTGTGTTTTATATTCCATTTCATATCCTCCTCGTGTATATATAAGATAAATCTGAATCAGCCTGCACAAATCTGCCCAACGAATATATCAACAAGAGCAGGATCAAACTGTATCCCTCTGAAACGGATAATTTCCTCTATGGCCGTCTCTTTTGAAAGTGCATTCCTGTATGGTCTGTTGCTTGTCATAGAATCAAAAGCGTCTACTATAGACAAAATTCTGCACTGCAGTGGAATTTCCTCACCCTTCAGGTTAAAAGGATAGCCCTGTCCGTTCCACCATTCATGGTGTTTCAGAATCCAGTCGGAAATATGTTCAATATCACTGGATGCCTCCGCTATTCTATAGCCAATTTCAGTATGTCTTTTCATTTCTGCCATTTCTTCATCAGTAAGCTTCCCCGGTTTGAAAAGAATCCTGTCGGGAATGCCAATCTTACCTATATCATGAAATTGAGCAAAAAGTCTCATATCCTCAATGTCTTTTTCTGATATGCCTGCCGTTTTTGCCAGCCTGACCGAAAGCTCCTGCATCCGTTCACCATGTCCCTCGGTTATGAAATCCCTGGCTTCCAGTAGCTTTGAAAGCATCCTGATATTGTTATTCTTTTCGCTTTGCATATGATGCAGCTTTTCACGGTACATAAAATTATCTGCAACCTTAAAGACTTCCCTTATGTCCTTCTGACCTTGCCCGGTATGAAATCCTATGGACATACTTATAGGCATCAGCCAATCCCTGGAATTGGACTGATTCATCAGCTCTATTATCTTTTTCTTCCGCATGGAAAGCATTTCATGAGTTGCATCTTTCACAAGTACGGCAAACTCGTCTCCGCCTATTCTTGCTATAATATCATTATTATCAAACCCGGCCTTCAGTATATTTGCCGCAGCCTTGAGGTACTCGTCTCCATCGGAGTGTCCCAAAGCGTCATTTATTAATTTCAGGCCATCAATATCGCATACCACAATCCCAAAGTCGGCCTTGCCCTTTTCCATGCAACTATTAAGTATATTCTCAAAATAATTTCTGTTGTAAAGTCCTGTCAGGCTGTCCCTGATGCTCATATTGTATATTTCATTTTCGCTCTTTTTGTATTTTTCAAGGGTTTCAGACAGTATCCTCGTCTTGGTGTTCACTGCTTTCTTTAAAGCCATGATTAAGACCAGCAGTAATAAAACAGCGGCGCCAACAACGATCAGAACTATTCTTATCTGGGGAGACAGTAATGGTTCCGACTGTGGTATCCCGTACCATTTCAAGTCTATTGTGTCGATCTCCTCTTTTGATATTTTGGCAAACCCGCTTTCTACCAAATCCTGCATATCAACATTGTCTTTGAAAACAGCTCTACGCATTTCACCGGTATATAACGGTATGATATTGTTGAACTTGTCCTGGAGATCATATTTATACATCAGGTAGCTGGCAGAAGGCTTGTCCATGACAAATGCCACAAGCTTCTGCTCCCTGACCGCTTCGATAATACTCTGGTAATTTGAATATTCTATAAGATTGTCCGCACCCTTTTGCTTCAAAATAGATATGGCATTATCCCCGGACTTTACCCCAATATTAAAGCCCTTTATCGAATCAATGTCTGAAATGCCCGTTATGTTGCTTTGTATATATATCGAAACCTCAATATTAGTGGTCGACCATTTGGTAAAGTCAAGATATTTGTCCCTATCTGCATTATAAAAAATTGTATCAATTACATCATACCTGCCTAAGCGCATTTGATGCAACGCACTTTCCCAATTCATTCCAACAATGGTTGCATTCTTCCCGGTTTTCTTCGACCATAGTGCCCACTGGTCGACCAATATCCCCTGCAATACACCATCAGTACTTCTGAACGAAAATGGAGGATAATTGTCATCGAGTACCACCCTGATTTCTTCCGCTGTCCCTGAATTTTCAGATGACGCAAAAACCGAATTTGCGTAATTCGAAATAAGGAGTATCAGAAATAACAATATAAAGATAAACCCGTTTTTTTTTCTAAATCGAAATCCATCCATCTTATCTTTCCCTCATTGTTTTGTATGCTGCCTTCTTTTGGTCTATTATTTGCTGCCCGCCATTGTCTAAATAACTGGACACCAACCCGTCATAATTATAATTAAATTCTGAGGGGCTGCCTTTGATGACTTTGGCAAGACCTTCGAGGTATAGCTTGTCAAGATTTGTCTGATATTTTCCCACTGCGTCAATATTTGTTTCAAATGCTGGGTTTGCATTGTAGTCTCTAAATCCGTCCTGCATAGACATTTTTATAGATGCGGCTCTCTGTTTGCCCCATTTATTGTCGGATACTTCAATCTGTCTGAAAAGCAGGTTTTCATTTATATTGTAAGCTCCGTTCCACATAAGGCTAAGGTCAAACACGTTAAACCGTTCAATCCTGTTGATGTTTTCCTGTTCGGCGCTGACTATGGGTATCCCATCGGCCAAAGTATAGTTCCTTCGGGGTTCGCCCCACTTCAGCAGCTTCAATCCTTCATCTGAGGACTGCCAATCCAGGAAATCAATTGCAGCCTTTATCTCTGCTTCGTTTGATGTTTTTGGAACCATAATAAACATACCACAATGGGGATACACAGACTTCAGGTACTTTCCCTCCGGATTCATGAAGCATTCCACCGGTTCCAGGATGGCACCCGATACATTGCTTTGCAGATTGTCCAACAAATCCCCGTAGCTATAGTCGTAAATTATCTGAGAATCCAATGTCACAAAGCCGATACTGCCATTTGTAATATTGGTCTTGAAATTTTTCTCATCGACATCCAAATCAAAGTCAGGGTCTATTAAGCCTTCATGATACATTTTATTGAGAAAGCTTACACCGTCCCTGAATCCGGGCAGCATGAGATAAGGTAGAATCTGAAGCTCTTCGTCGGTAGCTTTGACAAAAGACCATAACAAGTGCTGAGCTCCATAATGATTATCCACATAGTTTGTTGCCCTCAATCCGAAAGGTATGATTTCTCCACCGGCCCCTCCAGGTGACTTTTCCTTGAATGCTTTCATTACCGTGTACCATTCGTCAGTAGTCGCAGGTGTTTCCAGACCCAGTTCTTGCAGCCAATCAGTCCGGATAAAGGAATTGTGCCTGTCTACCTGCGGTCTGTACGCAATTGCTCCGTAATACCTGCCATTGTACAAAATATCTCCGGAGTTTTTATTAACCAGAGCTTTTAGATGTTCAGTTTTGTCAATATAGTCAGTCAGGTCGGAAAGGTAGCCTTCTTGTGCATACTTGTAATACAGGTCTCTTGTATATGTAAAGACTATGTCGGGCGCTGCAGCTGATGACAGCATAAGGCTAAGCTTTTCTTCCTCCTGCGCCCTGGGCACCGGGACATATTTGATAGTTACATTGGCCGTATTTCCCCATACAGATTGGATGAGTCGTGTCGTATAGTTGTTGTCAGCCGATACAGTGCCATCTGGTGCGTTGCCTCTGTCGAAGACCTCGACTTCAAGTGTTATGGGAGCGGTCATTGTCTTGTCACTCACCGCATCATAAGGCCCGGCCCCACAACCAACCAGCAGACAAACAATTATTGTAATAGAAAAGAATAATACCTTGCTCTTGACCTTATTCAGCATCCTGCTCCTCTGGAATGGATAACCCTGATATTAATTCAATTGTTCCATTTCGATAAATGTAATTTTACCATGTTTTCAATCCCACTACAATAAAAAAACCTGAATAAAAGCCCTGAAGTGTTTATTTCCGGGACTTTTTGGAGCTGGTGGATTGTTCATTTTGGGCTGATGGACCATTAAATAAGAACACTTATTAATACTCACTACTTGGACAAATGACACCCCGAGAGTTCCAGAATCTTGAAAGACAGGTAAAGCCGGAAAAGCTGATCGGAATCGTTAAGGTTAACGTTCATGATTTCTCCCATCTTCCTTATCCGATAGTTTAATGTGTTCCTGTGGATATGCAGGGTATTTGCAAGTTCCCCCATATTCCTGAGGTTATAAATATGTGAATACAGACTCTGCATGTAGCATGCATTGTTTTCCCGGTCATATTCCATAAGCTTGAATATGGCAGGATGGCAAAAATCTTTTATATTCTCATCATCCGCCTGGATATCCAGAAGATGCTGAAGCACGTAGTCTTCGTATAGGAAAAGGGTTTGATGGCTGTTTAAGCGACTCCCAAGCTTTAGTGCTTTCACCGTTTGTTTAAAATGCTTTCTTAAATCCAACAAATGAGTAAATCTTCTGCTTAAAGCCCCCAACAAACCATTTTCGCTTAAAAAGCTTTTTAGCCCTTTTTCTAAATCCTCATCCAGTGGATTGTCTCCCTGCCTGCCCAGTATAATTATCAGATAATCCTTGTAGACAACAGCCTTACCCCCAACCATCGCCTCCAGATGTCTCTTCGCATACTGCTCGGGAATGGTTACCGGTTGGTTTGGGCGAAGCAGTATAACTAAAAGATGCAAATCATTTTTCAAATTCAACCCCATGTATTCCAGTTTCTCCTCAATGACCTCCTTATCGGTAATCTTTCCATCAAGCAGGTCTGAAACAAACCATTCATACATGCTAGTTCTTTCTTTAATATTGTAACCCTCATTTTGGATTTGTATGGAAAATGCCTGGGTTATGAGACTAATCAGTTCAAAATCGGTTTCCTCGAAAGGCTTACAGTATTCCAATACCACAAGGTGACCTACAGGCTTGTTACTGATACAAATATTGGCCCACACCCTGGAAGTCTTTGCCTCGGTTCTCCGTTGAGGTTTTACTATATAAGTATCTTTCACAACCTCCTGATCCTCATCGATTATCTCATCCGGTTCAAACTTCTTAAAATACACGGGAACCTTGCTCTTGTTTACGGTTTCCAGCATTTTATGAACCTTCATATACGTTACATCCGAATAGGTCTGATACCCTTTTTCAACGAAAATGCGCCATGCGATATCGTCCACAATTATATCCCTGGTATAGGCAAGAACGTTAAAACCAAGATCCCTTACAAACATCGGATTGCCCAGCAGCTGCCAGCCAATGTCTATGATTTCCTGATAACTGCTTCCGTTGGAAAGTGCATTCAGCAGCTTTACCGAAGCTTCAGACAGTCTGTTTGAGGAATTTTCAAGACAATTATCCATGTAGCACCCCAATTTATTCTGTTAGTGCAAATGAACAAAGTAGTTTACTTCCATTTCATTCATCCGCCCAATGAACATAAGATATAACCATGTTATATTAAAAATGAGTCGTTCAACTAAATTCTAACATACTTCAAATAATACATAAAGAACCTCAGTAAGTATTTACATATAAATTGAGGAATATGAAAAAGGAGACTACAAAATGATGTCCAAGACAAGCAAAGTATTGGTTACAGTAGTTGTTATCTTCTCCATGTTACTGGTTGTTTGCTGCTCCGCATTTGCAGCATCGGTCACCCATACGGTCAAAAGCGGAGACACACTTGCGAAGCTTGCAAAGAAATACGGTGTGACTGTACAGGATCTTGTGCAGGCAAACGGGATTAAAAATCCGGATCTTATTTATGTCGATCAGACTCTGACCATCCCGATGCCAAGCGAAAGTGTATCCCAGACTGAAACCAAACCCAGTGACTTCAAGGTAATTACATTAGGTACAGGCGCGCCACCTCCGGAAATGGAGCGTTTTGGACCATCAACCCTTGTGCAGGTAGCGGGTCAGAATTTGCTGTTCGATGTCGGCCGTGGTGCATATCAGAGGCTGACACAGTTAGGAATTCCCGCTAAAAACATCAACATGGTTTTCATCACGCATCTTCACAGCGATCACACCGTAGGGTTGCCGGATCTGTATCTGACCGGCATGCTGAAAGGACCTTTCGGTAATCGTAAAGATCCGTTTCCTATAACAGGCGTCCAAGGTACCAAGGATATGATGGATAATATGAAGAAGGCCTTCTCCGCAGATACGGCAATACGCACCAAAGATGGGGAACTTCAGCCGGCGTGGGCTGACATTGCAGCTACAGAGTTCACTGATGACGGTGTTGTTTATGAAAAAGACGGTGTAAAGGTTACCGCTTTCAAAAATTTCCACGGAGAAGCCATCCAGCCTTCCTTCGGTTACAGAATCGATTATGATGGCCGCTCGGCTGTCATTTCCGGCGACACAAAATATAGCGAGAATCTCGTAAAATATGCAGCAGGTGTTGATCTTTTAGTCCATTCGGTTGGCATGGCTCCCGAAGAGTTGCTTGAACTGGACACCGATACCGCAAAGAGAGCGAAGGTGATCCTCAACCACCACACTCCGCCGGCGGATGCCGCAAAGGTTTTCAATGAAGCAAAACCCAAGCTTGCCGTTTTCAGCCATATGGTACTCATTTCAACAGATCCCAAATTCCCTGACCCTACACAGGAAGGCATCGTGGAAAAAACCCGTGCAGCCGGTTACACCGGTCCGCTGGAAATTGCCAGGGATCTGATGACATTCGAGATCGGCGATACCATTAAAGTTGTACCTTTTGGAAAATAGGAATTTCAGAGATAGGACTTGTACCAGGGGGTACATTAAGCAATTTATATAATCTTGTGATTAGACATGCTTTTCGGCTTTCAATTTCTAGGTTTGCACCTCAAAAGCGAACGGGTTGACGTGAAGTCAACCCGCTTTCTTTAAGTTTGCGTAATCTGAAGGAGATCTACCGTAACCTAGTTCGGCGTCTGAATGTTTATTGCGCCTGTCGGTTCATCAGTGGAAATCTTATTCGGATCGCGCACCGCTGTAAATCCGAGTAGCTTTGCCAAATCACCTATAAGATAATAACTTGAAGAACCGATAAAAAAAGATTTGACGTTCGCTACCTCGCCGTTAACCTTGATTAATTTATTGTTGGGAGTTGCAGTTTTATTACCGCCCGCGGCGGCATTCAGTGGTGTAATCGTATTATTGTAAGCCCTTTGTGTTAAAAGGTTAAGGCCTGTAGCCTCAATGTCAATCGCAAACGACGCGGAGGTGTCTTTGAGCGCGGTTCCGACGTCGATGAGTTTGAAGTAGGTTTCACCCAAAACCCTATAGCACTCAAATTGCTTAGGAACATTATTTACATAAATAGTCGCAGGAGCTGCTACAGCCTGCCTGTCAGTATCAGAAGTCCCGGACAAACTGCCCGTACCCGACGAGCCTGGATTCGCCGAAGCGGTTCCACCCATCTTATAGCAAGTCAACCCGCTTAAATATCCATTAACAAAAATCTCAATCTTTCCATCCTTGTCGGCATCCGTGACCAGGGGCTTTGCGAGCCCACTGTTGGGTATGTCATTGTTGCCTACCGAATGCGGGAGCGGGACGCGCTGCAATTCATTCCCATTGTAATCAAGTATAACCAGGCTGCCGATTTTTCCGCTGTCATACGCGGTCATCGTAGTGAATACGATTTCTTTCTTTCCGTCGTTGTTCAAATCTGTTACATTCAGCGGTGATGCGAATTCTTTCACTTCTTCATCCGCCGCCCAGTAAGACCAACTGAATTTTTTATCAAGGCTGAAACAATACACTTTCCCGCTTGCCGACGGATAAAGAATATCGGTCATGCCATCGCCATTTACGTCCACAACACAAGGGTCGGGGTTGCAAAGCCCGATTTCGAGCCAGTCCATCGAGAGAACGCGCCCAAGGTCGGTCGGCACGGTCGTCCAGTCGTATTTGACTGTCTCAAAGCGTGTGCGATCGCCGTTGAAAATAAATGGTATCTGGTACAGCGGCAACTCCGGCCAGAGCAGAGCCTTGTCGGATATTGTTCCGATGACGATTACCTCATTTGTGCCGTTGCCGTCTACGTCCGCTACTACTGCTTTACTACGCGTAAATGACGCGTAATTTCGCTTCTGCCAGGGTATGTCCTCCCAGTTCGCAATTGTACTTGAGGAATAGTCCGCGGAAAATACCACGTTGCCTAATCCCCAACCACCGTTTTCGACCTTTTTCTCCTGCTCGTAATCCTCCCAGACGCCGACGCCGCCCCAAGTGCGCCCGGCATTCCTGTACCTGAATATATCACTTGCCGGAATAAGCGTCCCGTCCTTGTTGTACGCGTTTATAAACTGGGTATCGGAGGGGATTATGATATCGGGGCTGCCATCGCCGTTAATGTCCCCTATGCCGATTGAATTGGTGAACGTTCCATATTGATTTCCGGTGGTCACCGTGTTTGATGTATTTGTCGTCGCATCCGTCGAATTATTCAGCTGCGGCCAGCCGGGCATAACCCTCCCGTAGCAGTCGTACACCCACACTACGTTTTTGCCGCTCTCTCCGTCGACGGTCACAATTATTTCGGATTTTCCGTCCCTGTTCAGGTCATAGGTCTCAAGACCACGAACCTTATTGGGGAGTTTTACCGGAAATCCGGGCTTAAACGCCCCGTTTTTGTCGTACACAGCGAGAAGCCCAGTATGATTGGCCTCGCCAAGAGCCTTGCCGTTTGCATCAAAAGTTACGGCGCTGCCGACTGCGATTTCCGCCGAGCCATCTTTGTCAATATCTAGGACGTCGATTTCACAATATACGGGACCCGACGAATGAACGCTGCTTCCCTCGCTTAGCTGATGCCCCGCTGGGATAGTCCACTTGACTTTGCCTGTCGACGCGTCAGCGCAATAAAGCGAGTACGAGGCGTAGAGGATTTCCGTCCTGCCGTCGCCGTCAATATCCGCTGCGACTGGTGGCGAGTAATAAGCCTCATCCATATTGCCGGCTTTGTGTGCGCCCTGCCCATAGTATATTAGTGCCGGAGCGGGTATGGTCATGGCAGCCGACGCTTTTGGGGCAATGTCGGTGGTGGTGTCGCGGATTATTTGATCGGGAAGTGAAAGAGCCGGCAATTTAGCCGGGGTTGGGTACGGATCGGGGTCAGGCATCGCGACAAAAGGATTTCTGAATCTCTTTGCGAATGTCTCCACCCTTGACCCTGCTTTGCCCTTTATAGTCGTCTTGACCCCGAAAGCATAGTCGCCGATGGCCTGGAGTGTCTTGCTCGGAATATATACCTGCGTTAGTTGACTGCCTTTAAAAGCATTCATGCCGATGGCTTTGATGGTATAAGGCAGCGTTATCGACTTGATCGGACAGTTCTCGAATGCCCCCGAAGATATAACTTCGGTGTAAAGGTTTAACGTGACTGTTGCAAGCGACGTACAACCGCTGAACGCATCCGCCGATAATGTTTTGACATATTTCGGAATCGCGACGGACGTGAGTCCGGTGCAGCCCTTAAACGCCCTCGCCCCGATAGAGACAATATTATCGGGAAAGGAAACGGTTTTTATAAAAGCTTTGTCGGCAAACACGTCGCCCCCTATGTAGAACACATCCGACGGAATGACAACATTCGCAGCTGTGCCGCTGTAGTTAGTAAGAGTGCCGTTTTCCACGGTGAACCCATCCGACGCATTCGCATAACTCAGCGCAGTCGGCGCAAATACGAGTAAAAGCGCGAGCGCGATGATGATTGAAAAAAAACGCGAGAATATTTTTACCATCTTTTCCTCCTTAAGTGGATATTGGATGTAGGTGGGAACTTGCGTTTTATTATATTAGAAGTTTTAGGCAAATGCAAGAATGGCCCTCCATTAAGTCTCTGGTTTTAATTCTCTGCTTTTTATTGACACTCCTTCCAAGCCTTTCCCCCGCAAATACAAAGAAACCACCTCGTAATGAGACGGTTTTCTTTGTACAAACGACAATTGACTGATTTGGAGCTGGTGGAGCTGTTCATTTTGAAACCACAATTTCGAGGATGGAGTTGAAAAAGTTATAATAAAGTGCCTCCAAGAAGAACCCTTTGTAATGCCTAAGCTTATACCTTATGGTTTAGGGGATATTGTAGAGCTCGTCTCGATTAATACCGGGTAATGGATAATCCTCTTCCGCGAAAATGATTGTACTTAAATCAGAATCATTGAATTCACTATGAATATATTTGTTCGGATAATTTTCAAGTGCAATGAAGAAGTATCGATAATACCGCTGATTTGCCTCTCTGGCATCATCCCAGGTATCATCTACAACATAATATTTTCCATCAATTTTGACATGAACCCATGCATGGCTTTCTCCTCCGGTGGATTTGCCAGTAGCCTGATAACAATCGAGTCCGGCAAGCTGGAACATCCGTACTGTAACATCTGCATAGCCCCCACACACGATCTGGCCGTCATAAAACAGCCCCAGTGCAACACCCGATTCCGGTGATGGCGGGTTAGCTGTTCCATAGTAATAGGGATAATCGTATTCAGCCGTCTTGCAAATCCAATCAGTGATTGCCTTTGCTTTTTCCACATCAGTCATTGACGGTTTAACAAGTTCCTTTACCTTTTCTGCAAGCTTATAATAATAGTCTACGTAATCACGAGCATCATCAGTGTAATGTTGAATAGCATGACTGGTGCGAAGATTCAGGGCATAGAAAAGTGTATCCTCATAAAAATAGTAGTAATCCCCACAGCGTCTGTCCATATTGTCATTGCCGCTTCTGCTGAATAGAATCTGTCCCGTCTTTGATTTCAGAACTTTATATCCTCCATAATCAGAATAAGGGCGGTATAATATCCCGTCAAAAACCTGGCTGCTACTGGTTACTTTTTCTGTTTTTGTATATGTCATGTGTTGTGAACCATATCCAAATTCATAGATTTTCTGGTCCAGCAATGAAAACCCATTGTCGTCAAAACCGATAGATATGGCAAAAATCCCATCCTTATGGAAATATACATGACTGAAAAGATCACTGCCCAGGTAGGATACACTGCTCCCGTCCGTATCTACACGATAAAGATCCCTCGTCCGTTCCCCCTGTTGGCGTGAGGTAATGTAAACAGTTGCGCCTATGATGCTCATTTGATCGCTTATAACATCCTCCGCAAAGCTAAGGACTGTTTGAATCTTGCCAGTTTCAAATGAAATTTTGCATAGCTGATTATTACGGCTGAAATAGAGGTCATCTCCATTTGCACTTGCGCAAACTACACCCTCAGTTCCGGCAAACATACTGCATTGAAAGCTTGTACGGTTAATCGCCATAATCCCACCACCGACAAAGTAGAAGTTTTCCTTATCCATTGCTACGAGATTCAAGCTATACGTTATATCTGTTGCAGGGTATTTCGGAAATTCATCTCCATTGAATTTGTGGTAGAGCTCTACCTTACCGGTTGCAGAATCGGCACACCAAAGCTCACAAAAGGGCTCGGTTTCCGTTCTTGTATTATCTGTCCAGCGATAGGAACTCTGCATATAGTAAAGCTTTCCATTCTCTTCGCACATGTCTTTAGCAGCAAGCTCTCCATAATCTGAAATTGGTGTGTTTTCCCGGAAGAATCCACAGCTTCTGCCAACATGGTAGAATATAACATAGGCTTGCTCTCTGGTCAGCTTTCCCGACGGGTTGAAATTCTTCGACGATGTTCCGCGGATAAGTCCCGCTTTTGCGCAGTATTTAATTGGCTCTATTGCCCAGGACGATTGCTCTGCAGCATCCGCAAAGGTTATTTCACGAACCTTTCCAACAGAAATATCTGCTCCGAGCGCTTTCATCATGCGATAAATCATGGCAGCGCACTGCTCTCTTGTGATGCTGTTCTCTGGTGCAAATTCTGTATTGCTGACACCGCTTGCAATCCCATAGGCAACAGCTTTTTTGATAGAATCCGCATAATGAGTGGCTGCGATATCGGCAAATCTATCGGGAATCTCTTTTGCGGACTTGTTTGTTTTCGCTGCCTTTTCATAAACCCGTACGGCAACATCTGAAAATTCTGCCCGGGTAATATTTGCTGAATAACCGTTCTGCATCTCAGGTGCGATAAGTTCGGCTGAAATCATTGTCCCGACATTTTCCTTTGCCCATGATGCCGGAGAATCATTTGCTGCATCCACAGAGAAACAGAAAATTATAACAAGCAACAACGTAGCAAAAAAAATCTTGAATATTTTTCTCATACTGCTTCCTCCTGAAGTACCATTATTTTGTCAATTGTGCTTCACTCAAATCATTCACATATGTGGCATTTGCTGATATAGAATTGTCAACAACATCCGAAATGGTAGTTACTGAAGAATAGCCGACGGAACGTCGTAAATTTCACTCTCAATCGACAATTTTTTATGTAATTTATTCAATATTTATAATAATATACAGATATAAGGATGTAGTCAATAATCTAAAAGGTTGAAAGAGAAAATTTACTAACAGATTGTAGTATCGTAGAAGAGCAGTTTTGGAGGCATATAATTCCTAACAGTCTTTCTTCCCAATTCCCTTTTATACCCTATAGGGTTTCTTCCTGTTCTCGCTGGAGCAATCCTTATTTCAAAAGCTCAATATTTTTTAATTATTGCTATTATAATTGTTCATCATCAAAAGCTTCCGGAATTGTAAATGTTGATAAAATGGGTATGGACCTTTTATTCAAAGAACTTTTTATAATACCATCAAAGACTTCCATGATGTGATAAGCCATCTCTTTGCTTGTACGATTTTTCTTACCAAGTCTTAGGGCTGTTGCTAATTCTGCAGGTCCAATGCCACGGTAATTGAAGATATACTTTGACTGGCAAGGTATGTTTTGTGCGTTTGGAGTATCCCCGTAATAGCCGGAAGAAATAAATTGTACGTTGCCCCCAAATTCATTAGCGTTCGGCAGCAACAAAATGCCTTCGGTTCCATAAATTGTAATGTGTGAAACTTCAGGGAAAATACTGTTCCCATTAAAATTCAAAGTTCCCAATGTACCATTAGTAAATCGGACAATTGCAGTGAGTTGGTTTTCATTTTGAATTTCGATTTCTACTTCTTTTAGAGGATTATCGATTGGATGAATGGTTCTTTTAGGATTAAGTGTGCGTATGAATCCACTTACTTCTTCTATAGGTCCAATGATAGAACAGAGCGCAGTAAGAAAATAAATTCCTCTATCCATTCCGATACCTGCGCCAGGTTGTGTCAGTGAACGAAAGATGGGGTACATCATGTCTATGTTAACATTGATAGAAGCGTGACAGCCAGTAATCATACCAATTTTTCCGGAATCAACCATTCTTTTTGCTGTTTGTACGGAACCACCTAGAAAAGTTTCTGGTGCACAACCTAAAAGAAGCTTTTTTTCGTCTGACAATGCAATTAGTTCTTTTGCCTGCGATAAATCAGCAGTCAGCGCCTTTTCGGTAAAGACGTGCTTTCCAGCCAAAAGTGCACTTTTAATTATTTCATAATGTGCACCTGGAGGGGTTAAATTTACAATCAGTTCAATTGATTCATCTTTTAGAATATCCTCCAGAAACATTGCTTTTATATGATATTGTGCTGCTTTTTTTTGTGCACTTTCCATTGATGAAGCAGCGCAGCATACTATTTCTAAAATACTAAATTTACTGATCATATTTTGAAAATAAATATCGCTGATTTTACCACAGCCTACGACTGCTGTTTTTACTGTTTTCATTTTAATCTCCGTTCCTCCGCTGTCGCTGACGCCTGTTGTCCATCACAAGCCTCTACAGGAAGATACCCTTCTTTTTTAATGATATCACTGACGAGTTCCCTGAAAACCCGGTCATCATATGCAACAAGTACTTTTATATCCAAAATGCACCTTCTACTGAATGAATCCTTCTTACTCAGAAAGAATGAATAATTAAATATTCTATATAGTTTGTGTGAAATCCTTGTGAAAAAATAATTCATAACGAAGTCATGAATAACCTGCTGTGGTTTCACTGACATTCCCTTTAAATATCAAAGACCCGGAAAGCCTAATCTCAAGGTCTTACTGGAGCTGGTGGACGGAATCGACGCAAAATGAGCCTGCTAAACCTGAAAGCTCATTTTGCTGCCCGCGATCAAGGTATGGGGACACACCTCTATAACGGGTATTCGTAATCCTGCAGAGGAATGTCCCCGAATAAAAGCTCCCCAGCGACCTCGCGCACTCGCGGGAAAACGTGCGTTTAGCACGTTTTCCTTCCACTCGTGCCGCTAGGTTCGATTCCGTCCCCTGCTATTCTCCAAAATAAAGCAGGCCACGACTATTGTCGTAACCTGCTTTATTTTGGAGCTGGTGGACGGAATCGAACCCCCGACCTACTGATTACAAGTCAGTTGCTCTACCTGCTGAGCTACACCAGCATATCCGGAGTGCTTGCGCACTCCGTTATGGCGACCCGGAAGGGGCTCGAACCCTCGACCTCTAGCGTGACAGGCTAGCGTTCTAACCAACTGAACTACCGGGCCATATAAAGTTAAAATGGTCAAATCCCTTAAGGGACTAAAGTAAAAATGGTGACCCGTAGGGGATTCGAACCCCTGTAGCCGCCGTGAAAGGGCGGTGTCTTAACCGCTTGACCAACGGGCCATGTATGTCGTCGTTTTGACCGACAAAGTCTATTCTAACGGGGTGGAGCCAAAAAGTCAAGCAAAATGTCATAATATGCAGATAATATTTCTACCAATATTTCAAACTTCTTGAACCTATTCATACAACGCTAAATATATTGATATTGTAATATATTTGAACAGGATGTGTTGTTATGGAAACTACCATTATCAAATGGGATGAAAGTATGGCGATCAGATGCTTTTCAAAATATCCGGACTCAAAAAAGAAAGCTACAGGAGACACTGGAAAAGCAACCGTAACTGTGGCCGTCGAAAGTACCAAAACTGATAAAACCGGGACTGAGGATATAAAGGTAAACGCCGATCAGCTAATAAAGCCTGATTACCATTCATACTCGGGAGATTCTGATATCAAACAATGGGAAAATTTCAGGCGGGCTCTTACTTATTGACTTAATGTTAAGTTAGCTAAAAAGGGTATATGGAGGCGGAATTTATCAAACCGCTTCATATACCCTTTTGGCCGTAATCATGTAACCTTTTTAGCCTTTTCAACAAACCACCCGACGAACCTTTCGACGCCCGTGCTAATATCTGTTTTTGGTTCGTAGCCCAATAACCTCCGCGCCTTCCCAATATCTGCGCAGGTTACCTCAACATCCCCCGGCTGCATCGGCATGAATCGTAAATTGGCCTTTTTGCCTGTCTTTTCTTCTATTATACCTATCAGGTTGAGAATACTGACTGGCCGTGAATTGCCCAGATTAAACGTTTCATGCCCATTCTGTCCGCATTCATATGAAACAGATGCAACGATTCCATCTACGATATCATCAATATATGTGTAGTCCCTGAGGCTGCATCCATCTCCAAAAATCTGAACCTCCCCGCCTTCGACGACTGCCCTGGTGAATTTACATATGGCCATGTCCGGGCGCTGTCCAGGTCCGTAAACAGTAAAGAACCTGAGGCATATACTGCTTATCCCGAACAGCAAGCTCCAGGTCTTGCAGAAAATTTCACCGCAGTATTTTGAAGCTGCATAGGGGGAATTCTGAAAATCAACCCGATCTACTTCAGAAAAAGGCGGACTGTTGCCTCCATAAACTGAAGATGATGAGGCAAAAATGAACTTTCCTATATTATGCTTCCTGCATTGCTCAAGCAGGGAGACTGTCCCTGCGACATCCACGTCAACATATTCCAGAGGCCTTTCAATGGAAGGCCTGACCCCTGCCAGCGCTGCAAGATGAATAATGACATCGATTCCCGCAGCATCCAGAAGTGTATCGACAAAAGCTTCATCACGTATATCTCCGACAGCTAAACTGAACTTTTCATCAGACAGCAAGCTGTTGATATTGTTCCATTTTTCAATTGGAACTGAGCAATTCCCTGTTTCATCAGGATTTGGATTGTCGCCATCGATATTGTTATATCTTTCAAAGCTGTCCAGACATATGGTTTCATATCCCATGTCAACCAGGCGTTCACACAGGTGCGACCCGATGAAGCCGGCACCTCCTGTAACCAGTATCCTGTTCAGCTTCTTTCCACCTTCGGCACTTCTGATCATCTCCTGCCCACCCCCTTATATACGAACCCGTAACTTCTGACCTGCTCCGGCCGGTACAGGTTTCTCAGATCTATAATGACAGGACTTCGTACGACTTGCCTCAACTCTTTTAAATCAAGTCTTCCGAACTGCTCCCATTCAGTCGCCAATACAATACAATCACAATTGGTACAAGCTGTGATTATGTCTGAGCAATACGTGACTTCCAGTTCGGGATACTGCACCCTGACATTGTCCATAGCCTGTGGATCGTACACCCTCACAGTCGCTTCCTTTAGCAGCAATTCCTTTATTATGGCAATTGCAGGTGAATCGCGGATATCATCCGTTTCAGGCTTGAATGCCAATCCAAGTACGCTAATAATATGGCCTTTGAGGCCGATTAAGCCACCTGATTCATCTGATCCGACTGTCGCTTCTGCTATCTTTTCAGTCATGCGCCCTATCCTGTCATTATTGACATCCAGCACACTTCCTGCTATCCTTGCCTCAACTCCATAATCATCGGCCATCCCTATGAGCGCCCTGACATCCTTTGGAAAGCAGCTGCCCCCAAATCCAGGCCCCGGCCTCAGGAACTGGGGCCCTATCCTCCCATCAAGCCCCATTCCCTGCGCGACCTCCATAACATCCGCTCCGCATTGTTCACACAGGTCCGCAATTTCGTTTATGAAGCTGATCTTTCCGGCCAGAAAAGCATTTGAAGCATATTTTATCAGTTCGGCTGTTTCTTTATTGGTCACAAGAACCGGAACCTTGTGTGATATCTGATACTTATACACTTCCTTTGTGACATTTGCCGCCTTTTCATTATCAGCTCCGATCACAATACGGTCAGGATACATGAAATCCCTCACAGCCGATCCCTCTCTAAGGAATTCCGGGTTGGATACCACATCAAATCCGATCTCCGAATTTCTTTCATTCAGCACCCTTTTGATTTCATTTCTGACCCTTAGCCCGGTACCGACCGGAACGGTACTTTTAATAATAACTACCGTATAGCTACTTATTTCTCGTGCAATCATCCTTGCCGCTTCCAGCACATTGGCCGTATCACACCTGTTGTCCGCCGTTGTCGGGGTGTTGACGGCTATGAATATTATGTCTGCGTGCTCGACTGCATCTTCCATTTTCGATGAGAATTCCAGCTTGCTGCAATTCCCGACGACACCAATTAAGCCAGGTTCGTAAATGGGCATTATACCCCTCTTCAATTTATCAATTTTAACGGTGTCATAATCACAGCACATGACATTCATGCCGAGTGACGCCAGGCATGCGCCAGTAACCAGCCCAACATAGCCTGTTCCAATAACCGATACGTTCATTCGAAGTCCCCCAGAATCTCGTCTGCGACCCGTTTCCAGTTGTACCGCCCTTCTGCTGCAAGTCGACCATTTCTTCCCATCTCAAGAGCCAGATCTGGATTGTTCAGAAGTTTTTTGATATATCCGGCAAAAATATCGGGATTGCTATAATCATCAATAACAAGACCATTTTCGCCATCAATCACAACCTCATTGTTCCCGCCCCTTTTGGTAGTGATCATTGCAAGTCCTGCCGCCATGGCTTCATAATGCACCCTGGCCAACGGCTCATTCCACTGTGAGGCACAGACGAATACATCTCCAAGATTATAATATACAGGAATATCCACCGGCGGAACAAAACCTGTCAAAATGACAGGGCCCGGAAGATTATGAGCTGTCGTATATACGGATTTTGCGTAATCATCTATTTCATTTTTTCCATACCATTTGCTGCCCACTATGACCAAAGCAATATCAGGATCTTCTTCCATGAGCTTTTTAGCTGCCTTAAGCAGGATATGGACGCCCTTCTTTACGCTGAGCCTGCCGACATATAGTATGACCTTCCGTCCCTGCAGTCCGAATTTTTCTTTGAGCACTTCCATATTGCGGATTCCCTCGGAAGACCATTTGGTCTTATAGGTTTGAATATCCGCACCTGAATATACAACTCTCAGTTTTCCCTTTGCTTCTGGAAAGCGCCCGGATATGGTCTCCGCTATAAACCTGCTGACGGTGTTGATGAACTCTGCTTTTTGAATGCACCTTTTGCCATCTTCAGAAGAAATCTTCTCATTATGGAACATTTCATTATGAAGGCTCAAGCTGAACCTCAGGTCAGGCCTGAAGTCACTGAGTGCGAGCATCAGGCGCGGGCGGTTGAAGACATGTACCAGGTCGTAATCACCTGATAGCTTATTTCTGATATTCTCCAGATATTGTGCTTCATTTTTTCCCGACACCCTTATATATTTCACATTACCGTCAGTCTCTTCATCAGGCAAGCCACGGTATTGTACTCCAAATACAGTAATCTCGTGCTGTTTTGCCAGATATGGCAGCACACCATTGATGTATAATTGAACTGCACCGCCTGCCACAGGCGGAACAGGAAGTTTCTCGGTACAAATAAAGGCAAGTTTCATTCTGCACACTCCATCAGTTCCAGCTGATTACTCCCGACTCAAATTGTCAATCAGTTCCTGGATGACCGGCACCTTGTCAGCTTCAAACCTCGCCATCCTGTCAATTTCAGATTTTTTCACCTGTTTCCCACCCTGAAAAAGGTTTTTGACAAGGCCGAAATACCAGTGGGGAAACATCAGATCTATGAACAACACATTTTTTTCTTCCATACTCATAGGGTTTACTTCTGTGTACCAATCCAGAATTTCCTTGATTTTTGAGGGTTGCCACCGCCCATTATTCTCCGCGTTTTTACCGATGATCTTTCTTATATCCCGTGCAGGCAGGTCAAAGGTCACACCGTCAAGATCGATGACATATAAGCTTTTATCGGCGAGGATAGCATTACCTCTGCCATAGTCCTGGTGGCAAAGTACTATGACGTCCGATCCGCTGTCGCCCGTCATCCTGCCGTATTCTGAAGACTTCAGCATTTCCAGCGCCTTTGCCGCCATGCTGTCTACAGCAGCGTCATATCCATCCCATTCAGACATCCTTCTTTTCATTGAAAGGTATTGGTCAGGCCATCTGCCCACTTTGGAGGATATCCTTGAACCATCGACAGGAATATAACCTTTTGTCGCGATGTGAAAATCGGCAAGCCCTTTCACTGCCATGCAAAGGTCGGCCTGGTTCTGGAAATTCAGGTCTCTGCCGTCAATCCATTCGTACAATACAAATAGCTGCTCCTTGTGATTTACAATTACTTGCCCATTTTTATCCCCGATCACTCCCGGAACAAAGCCGCCCGACTTTTTCACATGGATCTGGGCATTTACCGAGAATAAGGCTTTGTCCATGGTTTGCTTCAGCCGCTTCAGACATAATACACTCTTGTCTGTCCTGACCTTCCATACTGTTTTTATTGATCCACCCTGGATAAGCTTTATATCCACCGGTGTTATCCCATATATGCCCAATACTTCGGCCGCAAGCCTTTTGAGAGTTGTTTCATTTTCCTTGGAACTGTCGTACACCAAATCTCGCCCCTTTCAACCTCAGCCTGGAAAACCAGGGCCTGCCACAAATTCATGCCGGTATTATTCTTTCAAATTGCTCCAGGATAGGCTTTATTGTTTTTTCAAAATCAGACATTTCAGCAATCCTCTTGTGGTACTTTTCATCCGTCCATTCGCTATCCCTCCTGTAGCAGTATTTATTGACTGCACCCAGGAATAGATGAGGGAACATAAGATCAAGCATGACAACCTTCCATTCGGACCGGGACAGGGCATTCTCAGACTGATATATGTCCAGAATCCTTTTGGTCTTCTCCATGTCCCATCTGCCATGCTTCTTCATGATTTTGTTCAGGAGCTTGCGGATGTCTCTTGCAGGAATATCTACTGTAATCGAATCCATATCAAGCACGCAGAGCCCCCCGGAATCGGTAAGGATAAGGTTACCTGCTGCAAAATCCTGGTGGCAAAGACACCCTTCAGCTTCCACCTTATGGCTCCATTCCTCATACTCCCGGCCTCTCAGACCCGATACCGCATCTTCGGCACGCCGGGCAAAGTATGGGAATTCGCGGGTTATCAAAGGTTCGGATGAATTAAACCTTTCATCCTTTAAAAATCCCTTGATATCCTCAAGTTGTTCTGTGTAGTCATCCACCCACAATCCAAGATGGTATTTGGGTTTGGTACCAGGAGAAGGGGAAAAGCCGGCTGATGCTTTATGGAATCCCGCCAGTCCCCGCACGACCGCTGCAAGCTCCTTCACTGATTCATAAGATGGGTTTGTGCCTTCGACAGCTTCCATAAGGATGTAACATACACCATCAATACAGACATATTCCCTTCCGTCCTTTGTCCTGTATATTTTGGGAAGTCGGACACCCCTTGATGAAAGATGCCTTACAGCATCCAGAATATATTTCAGGGTTTCTTCAGAGCTTGATACTCTTTTTAATATTTTCAGGCCTTCGCCGGTGTTTATCCACCAGACACCCTTTTTTCCCTTATATGATTCGTTCCTTATGCCCGTCGTCCTGTAAGGATATCTACTCAGGACCAACTCCAAAGACTCACTTTCAGGTGTCCACATATATGTCACTTCTTTCACACGGATTGTTTAAGGGGGAATTGACTTCCCCCTTCATAGCTCCTATGTTCACTCATCAATTTCGATATCTACATTCGGATTCTCCCAGCCTACTTTAATAGAGATCGAACCTCCCTGCTCATCATCATCGTACTTCACCTTGTAATCAAGATCTCCATCCGATGGAAGGCTTACCGTCTTTCCTTCAACCGTAAGTTTTCCTGAAAACAGATCTGGAACGGCCTTTTTGATGAATTCTGCAAATTCATGCCTGCTGCCGACAAATGTTTCCTGATATTTCATGCGTAAACACTCCTTCATAATTAGAATATGGTCTTTTACATAATATTTAATTATACCGCCAAGTGTTCCTAAAAAGTCGGGTCATTGAGTCTTAAGAAAATCGCATAAAAAACACCCGGCACCGCCTGCAGATTTTCGTCCGCCGGTGTTGCCGGGTATGATAGATTGCATTTATGTTCCAATTCTTATGATTCCAAATTGGATGTATGTAAAATTTGTTTATTTATGCTTTATAAGGCCAAGGATCTCTCTTGCCTCAGCTGCTGTAGCGATTTCACGGCCAGCGAGCTTACCAAGTGCTATGGCGCGTTCAACAAGCTGGACATTGGTTGCCGGTGTGGTCCTGTCAAACATTACATTGTCTTCGAGGCCGACACGGAGACCGTTACAGCCTTCAGCCAAACCTGCCAGCATACAGGGAACATGAGACTTGCCTATGCCGGTGATTGACCAGGTGGAACCTTCAGGGATCTTGGGCAGAAGATAAGAGAGGCTGTCTATGTTGCCGGGCATTCCGCCGGGAACTCCAAGCACGAACTGGTAGTGCAGGGGTGCCTTAAGGAAGCCTTTTTTCAGATAGTATGCAACGTTACCGAGCATGCCGCCGTCGAATATCTCAAGTTCAGGTTTTATCTGAAGTTCATTACAAACTGTTCCAAGTCTCTCGAGGAATTTGGGGGTATTAAGGAAAACATAGCTGTTTGCCCAGTTCATTGTACCCGGATCATAGGAGCACATTTCTGGCATAAGTACTGGAAGATGCGCAACTCTGGTGTCTTCAGGCCAAACGCTGCCCGAGGTGGTCAGGTTGAGGACGATATCCACGCCGGCTGCCTTGATGGCTGCGCGGGTTTTGTTTACGACATCTGTGAATAAGGCGGTGTCCATGCTGTTCTTTCCATTTTCATCACGGACATGGAGATGGGCGATTGCTGCACCTGCTTTGGCGACCGCTACGACGTCGGCAGCGATTTCGTCGGGAGTGATCGGGACATGAGGTGATTGATCCCTTGTAGTACCTGCGCCCAACAATGCGGCGGTTATTATCAGTTTACTCATTTTATTTCCTCGCTTTCAGGTTTTTTATTTTATTATAAAATATAAAAAGCCTAACTATCTATAATTCCAAAAGGAAAATTATAAAGAGTTAGGCTTGATTACTAAAATAACGAAAGATTGTTCCGATAACATATTCAAGCTACCCGCGATATCAATCCGTAAACAAGCTTATAATTGTACGGATTTACTATCTAAATATTTATTTCAATTGCATCTTTAGTGAGATTATAACATAAGCCGGTATATCTTGACAAGTAACCAAATAAGAAAATAGCAAAGTGGGGACGGTTCTCAAATATGCCATTTGGCAGATTTGAGAACCGTCCCCGAACTTGTATTTCGAACTTGTATTTCGAACTTGTATTTTGTCAGAATCGAGAAGCATCCCTCAGTCAACCTTGACCTTGGTTAACCGAACCTTAGTCAACCGTGAGAACTACGGATCCGGTATAGGTTCCAGCTTTGATAGCTGTTTCAACACCGTTAACAGTCATCTTGAGGTTCGTTCCGGTGATGGAAGCGCCCTCTGTTATTGTCAGGCTGGTCAGGTATGAATCTCCGATCACCTTCCAGGTTGAATCCTTGTCCAGAGAAACTATCATGCCGTTACTGACCGTAGCGCTGGCAGTTACAGTGATGTTGCTGAGTTCGTAGTAGGTTTCCTTGGTAATTATTCCACCAGGAGCAACATTGGTGTGCCTCTGTGTACCCGAGGAAATAACACCGGTCACATCTGCATTTTCAAATATCACATTCAAATTCTGGCCTGCTGTCCAGCGGGAATTATATATGTCTCCCTTGACCTCCATATTGCTGAATGTCGCTTTGACAGTATTTTTAGCATTTGCATCCGTGGTGACGTTGGCATCCTTGACCGGTACAACTTCAGGCACTATATAGTTGGGAGCCCACATGGTATCTGAACCAGGTCCTCCACCCTTCATGTTCATACCCGGGTCATCGCTCTCCATAAGGTTGAGGATAACACCGCTTGTCGAATTAAGCACAGCGCCGTCAACATTGAGTATCGGAGCTGCTGGATTTGGAATGTCACTCTTGATGAGGAATACCGTTTTGCCGGTATTGAATGTCGTACCCTCTTTGATGTTGACTATTCCGCCCTGGTTCTTGTGCCATAAGACACCGAAGCGGTCGGAGTTTATTACATTTACAGCATCCCTTTCATCAGCGGGAAGCTCATTGTAATATGTCTCGCCAATGTTCGCTATACTGGCCTTTCCAAAGTCCGCGCCGCACGTGCCAGCAGCAACAATCAGGCCAAAATCGGGTACATCAAAGTTGCAGCCATAATAATAGTTACGGATCACTGTATCTGCGTATGAGCCATAGCCGCTCTTTCCTGAGATTACAACATCTGTGCCGATCGCTGTCAGTTTTGAACCATCAGCTGTGCTGTCGGTTGAAAGCACGCCCCAATTCTCAGCCTCGACATAGCAGTTTAGGTATGTTGCCTGACCAGATCCAAGTACATTGGTTGTGCGCAGGTTTCCGATAAGGCCCAGTACCCAGGGTACCTCCTTCATCATACCAGGCTTGAAATTGAGGTCGGTGCCATCCTTACCAATTATTGTTGAGTTCTTTACCAGTAGTTTGGAGTTGCCTCCGGCCCATATTCCGGTACGGATTGCGCCGGTAGAGTTTATATTCGCATTTTCAACGGTTACATCGGCGGTTCCGGTAGTCATTATACCGGCAGCTTGACCGGCAAAGTCATTTAAACCATGACCGTTCATTGTTATGTCGGCATTTAATATGGAATATTTTGAATTGCCAGCTACAACTATGGGATTGAAGTTGTCATTTTGTGAATTGATTTTCAAGTCAGTGGCAGCTGAGTCTGTGATGGTTCCTGCCAGGATTGTTGACACAACAGAGCTTGATTTGTCATAAGCGCCGTCATTGATAAGTGCGCCCATTCTAAGGTTGTAGCTGTTGCCCATGTTGCTGACTTCAAAAGTGTTGGTAACGGCAAGGACAACTGCACCGGTGTACTTTCCTGCAGCCATCTTTGTTTCAACTCCATTGACCGTCATGCTGAGTCCTTTACCTTCGGGTGCAGCGTACAGCTTGTTTGCGGCAACTGTATATTCGGTTGCCTCAGCACTTGTCTTTATGACTACAAGACCTGGCAATGTGGCTATCCCGGCACTTGCCTTAAGTGCGTTGAAGATCATTTGAGCTGCATCGTCGCGGCTGATAGCCTTTGACATATCGGCTGTTATACCTTCATAAAGTCCGGCTTTGGTTGCAGCTGCAGCAGTAAGCTCAGCCCAGTCGGCGCCGGCCAGAGTCGTGTCGCCCATTGCGACCAGCAGCATTTTTGCAGTTTCAAGGCCGGTGACCGTCCCAGAGGGATCAAAGATTCCATTGCCCCTTCCGCTTATTATATTTTTATCTGTACAGTATTCTATATATTTCTCAGACCAGTTTCCATCGCTGTCCTTAAAGGTTGCAACAGGCTTCTCAGCCATATTTTCCGCCTTTATTAGTGTTACTGCGAGAGCGACGATCTTCGCCATTGCTGCACGATCGATGCTCTGCTGTGGTGCATAAGCATATTTACCGTCAGCCTGCTTGATCCCATTGATGAGTCCAAGCTTTACCATCATACTTACGGCTTCCTGGTGAGTAATGGTGCTGAAGTCTATTAATTCCGCGCTTTTTGTAACCCCTGTCGGCCCCATCATTGGTGGCCCGCCTGGTCCGCCTGGTCCGCCTGGTCCGCCTGGTCCGCCTGGTCCACCAGGTGCTCCGCCGCCTGCTCCAGCGGGTGCTGCATCTCCTGCCGGCGCTGCTGCCGGTGCAGCTGCTTCATCAGCCGCAATGGCACTAAAGCCTAGCAAACTCATTGTCATTACAATGGAAAGTAACATAGCAAGAACCTTTTTGTGTTTCATGTTAATCTTCACTCCTCTTTTTTAATAAATAAAGCAATTATCTACATGTAAACTAATTCTATAATGAAAATAGAATTCCTTCAACTAAAATAAATAATTTCTTTACTTACCCACGAGCTCCCAAATTGATGATTCGGGAAGAGGTTTGCTGAAATAGTAGCCCTGGATCCTGTCGCAATGGTATCTGATTAAATAATCATACTGTTCAAGAGTTTCCACTCCTTCTGCTACAACAGTCAATCCCATTGTTTTACCTATCATGATGATAGTGTCTGCAAGTATGTTTTTTTCATCTGATGTTGTGATATTGTCGATAAATGATTTGTCTATCTTTAGCGTTGTAATAGGCAAACGCTTTAAATAGCTTAAGGATGAATAGCCTTTGCCAAAATCATCAAGGGCTATTTTAACGCCTGATTTTCTTAGAGCCATAATATTTTTAACAATATTATCAAACGATTCTATAAAAACTGATTCAGTTATCTCCAGTTCAAGCAATTCGGGGGGCAGTTCGTACTCCTTAAGTATTTTTATTACCAGGTCACTGAAGTCACTTCTGATTATTTGGAGCACTGATATGTTGACTGCCATGAAGAAGCTTCCATTTCCCGCGGTGTTAATTTCTTTGAGAAAACTGCAGGCTTTTCTTAAAACCCATTCTCCCAAAGGAATAATAATCCTGTTCTCTTCGGCTATGCCTATGAATTCCATTGGAGGTACCTCGCCAATTACAGGGCTGTTCCATCTTAGTAAAGCTTCAAATCCTTCTATTTTGGCATCACTGGCCCTGTATATCGGTTGATAAAAAAGATCAAATTCATTATTTACAAGAGCATTATGCAACTGGCTGCTGATTTGCATTTTTTTCATTATTTCATCTTTCATTTCATTATTAAAGAATACATAGCGGTTTTTACCACTCTCTTTCGCTTTATACATTGCCGTATCGGAATTTTTCAGCAAATCCATGAAACTTTGTGCATCCCTTGGATATATAGCCAATCCAATACTTACAGTGATATTGAAAATGTATTCCTGAATACTATAGTTTTTATCTATTTCAATAACAAAATCCTTTATGTAAGCTTCGATATCCTCATCGGTCATATCACCCCATGCAAGTATTGCAAACTCATCTCCTCCAATGCGGAAAAGCATGGTATTTTCCTTTTTGACGGCTGCTATCCTCTTTCCTGTCTCAACAAGGATGCAATCACCTACATTGTGCCCATAGGAATCATTGATCAGCTTGAAATTGTCTACATCCATAAAAATCAGCGCAATTATTTCATTGTTTTTTAATGATAATTCATTGAATTTCTCGATGAACATGGCGCGGTTCGGCAAGTCTGTCAGGACATCATAGTAAGCGAATTTCTTAATTTTTTCTTCATATTCCTTTTTTATGGTTATTTCGGATATGGCTCCAGCTATTTTTATCGGAGTACCTTCTTCGTTCCAGACTCCTTTTCCGACTGAATGGACCCAGCTAACACTCCCATTTTTACGCCTTATCCTGTAGTCATGCTCAAAATAAGCACTTCTGTTAGACAGGTGTTCATTGACTTTTTTTACCCATTCATCGAGATCGTCAGGATGTGTTTGGCTGGCCCAGTTATTTATTTCAATTTCAGGTTCGCTGCCATCAAAGCCATGTATTTCATACCATCGAGGCGAGAAATATTGTTGACCGCTGATTAAATCACGCTCCCAAATACCAATATTTGAAGCATTAGTTACCAGGCTGTACCTGTCTTCACTTTTTCTTAAGGATTCCTCGTTTTCCAACACCTTCAGGTATTGAGTCTTCAATTCCTCTTCGGAAGCCGAAAGCTCTTCATACAAGGATGATAACTGCTCATATAAAGTTGATAGCTCGTCGTTTTTAAGTTGTAGCTCGATTTTGGCTTTCATAATTTCCGTGATATCCAAACCCATCAGTTCTATGCTGCTAACCTTTGAATCAATATCTACTGCAGCTATATTCCATATGATAAATATACTCTGTTTGTCGTGCCCCTTGAAAGCCAGCTCAATGTTACCCTGCCCGGTTCCACCTAGGATTTCCTGCAGCATCACATTGGCACGATCCTTATCTTCATCGGAAACCAGGTCCGGTAGTGAAATATTCCTTTGCAAATCGGTTTTTGAGATTCCTGTTTTCATTTCGAGGTATTTGTTGAATCCAAGAACATTACCTTCATTATCGATCTGGAGAGTTATAATTCCTCCTGTATCAATGGCTGTTTGTGAAAATCTTTCCTGAACCCGTAGCTTTTTTCCCAGCTTTCTGGAATAGGTATTCAGCAGTACTATCACAAGTGAAAAAAGTATGACGCAGATTAATATGAATACAAGTATGCGGTTTATTCCGGCAAATACCTGCGCCTTAGGCGCTGTTACTCCGATGAACCAGGTTGTGCCTTCGATTGGAGCATATCCCATATACTTGGTTGCACCATTGTATGTATATTGAATTGCCCCGGTTTTTCCTGACCTCATTGCAGCATTTGCATCATTTAATGATTTGTTTCCAGGATCAGCCTGAGATTGTTGGTAAGCTTCTTCATCTGCAATAAGAGCTCTGTTTTTATGTGCGACTATGCGGCCGGCACTATCTACTATATATGCAAAGCCGTCTTTAGTAATATTTATTCCATCGGTTATGGAGCAAAGATCTTCAACCGGATAAGTTGCAGAAAAAGCTCCTGTAACCTTTCCGTTTTGATCAATGGGGACTGCAAAAATAATAACGAGCTGTCCGTTCACACGGCTTGTTACAGGATATGATATTGAATCTTTTCCGGAAATCGCATCGATATAATAACTTCTGTCACCTGAATAAAAAGATATTCCGCTTTGCGTAATTGTATAGCCTTTCAGATCGCTAATGCCTAAGTCGTCAAAAGAACTTGTATCAAAGCCGGATACTATCATAGACAGCCTTTCCCTGTCGGAAAGGTTCTGTTTTTCTGTCATGTTGTGATTGGCCATTATTTTTACAAGATCCATACGCTTTTGGAGTTCCGACTGAACCAGCTTTGCTCCCTGAACAGCCATGCCTTCTGCAGAACTTGCAACAATTGCGGATAAAGCCATGGAGGCAAAGAAATATATTAAAAGGCAGATTATTATACAAAAAGACAGTATGGGAATATAGACTGTAACTTTTCTTCCTGGCAGCGGTAGGAGCTTCATTAAATTACCTCCTGCTGATTATGGAATAATTTTGGCATATTCTGAATTATAATTATATCATAAGAATGAAGTAATATATATTTATATAGGAATTCAAATCGAGATTTGTAGATTTTTGATCAAGAAGAAAATGCGGGCTTTCAAAAATTTTCTAAATACAAAACCCCGTATCCTTGGTGATACGAGGTTTTGTAAATCCCTTCCTAATTGGAACCACAGACTCCCTGACCTGGGTTTAAGCTTTTAACAAAGTGATAATGCTTATACGATTTTCGCCATTTCAAGCATTTCATGAGAGTTTAAAGTGATCTCTGAAAGTGCAGTAGTTATTTGTGTAGTGGCTACAGCTTGTGTTTCTGCAATCATACTGGTACCAGTGATTTCCTTAATAACTTCATCAATGGATTCTCTCATTTCAATAAGTAACTTGGAAACTTTATTTGCTGAATCACTACTCATCTGTGAGAGCTTTCGCATTTCATCTGCAACAATTGAAAAGCCTCTCCCGGCGTCACCTGCTCTTGCTGCTTCAATAGCAGCATTCAGAGCTAATAGATTTGACTGTGAAGAGATATTCTTTATTAAGCTTAATATTGTACCAGTTTCTTCGATTTTTTGTCCGGTAGATTTGGAAGATTTAACAATATTATTCATCGATAACGAAATTTTTTGTGATTTGACCGCAATCTCTTCAACACTTGCATTTGTCTGTTGCAAAGAGCTAAACATATTTTCCGCGATTTCTTCTACTTTACTCTGTTTATCGAGACTTTTAGCAATACCTACGGCACCAATAACATTTCCACCAGAATCCCTGATTGGATACGAAATCCCTTTAAACGGGAATCCGTACAAATCTTTTGGAACGATTACACAGGATGCTTTGCCATCTCTCATTGCCAAATATAGTGGATCATCAACTGATACTTTTTTACCCTCATAATTTTTTAAATCTATTTTGTCACCAGGTCTGTAGCACAAATATGTTGTTGTATCGGTTACACATACAGCCATATCCTCTATCACCATATCTTTAAGAAGAGGTATAACATGTAAAAAGGATTCCATATTTACTTCTTTCATTGTACTTATCTCCTTTTTGTTACCGATTTTCTTACAGAGTTAATTTCATTTAGAATAACAGCACTTCAGCCGTTTATTCGGGTTGGAATATTGTTGGTTTATTCAGCCATTCTTCACCATACTTATCCATCTCATCAATGGCAATACCGGTAGCTGCCGGATTTACACAGACAATACTTGATATCACAGGGAGGAATGCTCCGCCTGGTGCATATTCATCAATCGCCCTGCGGACTTCATCCCGGATTAATTTCTCATCCAGCACTTCATTATCGAACAGAGTTTGGTCGACTCCACCCATAAGCAACATTTTGCCGTCAATATTCTTTTGGATGGCGGTAATATCATTTTGTGGGATGACACCCTGCCACATATCAATGCCAATTTCCACCATATCCATTTCAAGTCCTTTTGCTACTCCGTCGCAATGGTGCTGAACCAATACACCTCTGCTTTTTATGTAGTCATAAAGTCGCTTGTAGTGTGGTTTCAGCAAGGTCCTGAAGACTTCTGGCGAGAAAAACAGCCTGCGTCTGTCCCCCCAGTCGTCATGGGAGTGGATTATGTCCGGTTGAAGATTGTCTATGACCAGCCGCATGGCCTCCAGCTTCCAGTCAGTCAAGGCTGAAAACAGGTCATACATGAGTTCAGGCTCGATATACATGTTGACAAGCACTTCTTCAAAAGGCATGAGGCAATGGGCCCGTTCAAAGGGGCCATAAAAGCTGGGAATCATGACAAAGGTCGTACTGCGGTCCATATTTGCGATTTGTTGCTTTGCTTCAGACCAGTCCAGATTCGACAGGTCAGGGAATTTCACGTAATCACGCCAGTGCTTCAGATCCTTTATGACCTTGTTTTCCTGTGTCACCATCGGAATGGCTCCTGGATCGCTGTCCAAATGGCGCCAGGTAGCTCCCCAGAGGTCGACGTAGGACTCGCCTCTATAGGCAGCATCCAGTACAGTAACCGGATCGATGACCAGGGGGAAGAATGGCGGAAAAGCCTTAAAACCATAGCCCATCCACTTTACAGGTTTTTCATTTTTTAGTGCCGACAGGAATTGTTCCTTTTGATTCATAAACTGAACTCCTTTCATGCCTGGAAGAAAATCGTTTTCATATTCTATTTATCCATAGTACTTGTAAGGGTATAAAGAGGCGCTGCATGGACAAAATGCAACGTCTCTTTATGTAATCTTTCTTACATGGGGGGCAATTACAGTATCCTTATCTTATGTAAACAGCAATCCTAACGGGTAAATTAAGAGTACAGATACAGCAATGGAAATCACCGACACTATTACACCCCATTTCAGAGTGTACTTTCCACCACCATAGGGATCCGCGTAGCAGATGCCGACGGGGACAAAAGCCGGTGGGATGCAGTAGGCCAGGTTGCTGCAGAAACTTATAGTAATGGCAACAATGAATGGGTTGATGCCCATTTGCAAAGCAATGGGTACTCCAACTGAAATCAGAACGATACCTACTGGAACATTGTTTGCTATGTTGGTCATCACAATTGAAACAGCAGCCATAAATGCGATCATAGCCCAGGGACTCATTCCGGAAACCATGGGAGCGAGAACACTGGCAACCCAGTCAGTGATGCCGGTGGTGTGTTCACCCATAGCGGAGGCGATCATCATGATGCCGGCCAGCAGGAAGACAAGCAACCAGCTGATTCTGCCTGCAGCGGCAGCAATGTCCAGCAGAGGCTTGCCCTCGACGCGGAGAACGGCCAGAAGTACCACAGCAACAAGCAGAGGAGTTAGAAGTGTAATAGTGTTAAACCATGTTGTTATACCCGCAGCAGGGGCCAAAATGGATAGGAAGCCCGGCAGTACCCAAGCTATGACAAGAAGTACGAGAATAATAATTACAGTCTTTTCACGCTTACCCATTGGACCGGGGCGGGCTGCCTCTATCTTTGAAAAATCCAAATTCTTAAGCTTGCTTACATCCGGATTTATGACAAAGCGCATAAAGGCGATCATAACAAGCCAGATAACTATAGCGACGGGAACTGCAACCAGCATATATGCCAACCAGTTGACGCCAACACCCGCAATCGCACCATAAATTCCCATGAACAGAATTGCCAGGGTGTGACATATGGGAGTTGCCGCGAACGCCAGAACAACGGTGAAGGTAAGTCCGATTGTGATGACCTTTGTCCACTTGTCATCCTTATCCATACCGACAAGCTCAAATATCTCCTTGGCCAATGCAAGCATAAATATCTGTGCTATCGAGACGTCCATGAACAATCCAATAACAAGGCTGGCAGTCATAAACATAAAGGTAAAGCCCCAGGGGCTTTTCCTGGCGGTCCTGGTAGTTAGAAACCAAAAGGCCACTCGTCGGATAACACCGGTCTCATTGAGCACCTCGCAGAAAATAAGGAGGCAGATAACGATGACAACGCACCAGCTGCCGAACGACTGCGCGCCTGCTTCATAAACTCCTGCAAGACTAAAGGATGCCGGATATACTTCTTTTGCGACGGTACCGAACAGCACAATTGCCGCAAAGGTTGGCCACACCATGTCAACAAGGGTCCAGAGGAAGATCAGACCTATAAACTGTCCGAGGACGACCATTCCAACCTGTGTGATAGGTTCCGGTGCCGGCAGATAGCCGAAGAACAACATAATTGCAATGCCGATGACCGATTTGACATAATACATGAAATGTTTCGGCCCGGTTTTTGCGTTCACCGCATTAAGATTCGCCTGGTTCTTTACCAGTGCTTCCATTAAACACGCCTCCTCTATGATAATTATTTCTTTACGCCTCAATACCTGCTACAAATCCCTCGCGGGTTGCTTCGATTGCTTTTCTTGCTTTTATGGCGTCACCTATCACAACTAACTCACAAAGTCCTTTCAATTCCTCTACCAGAGGATTGTAGGCACAAGTTCCGATAGCCAGGACAACTGTGTCGCAAGGATAATCAATTATAGCCTCACCCTGTCTGATCCTGACACCCTCCTCTGTCACAGACATCAAAGTAGTATCAGTCATGATTTTGACAAAGCTTTTGTTGAGACAGTCTTTCAGATCGTCTCGGATGCCGCCTTCCATATCCATTCCAATTTCAGGACGCATCTCTATCAGTGCGACACTCGACTTGCACTGAACGCCAAGGTATGCAGCAGTTTCAGAACCTATCATGCCCCCGCCTGCGACCAATACATTCATTCCTGTGTCTACACGGCCACGAAGCACATCCTCTGCCAAAACCACCTTGGAGCTGTCAATGCCGGGTACTATGGGTATGATGGGCTTTGCACCGGTAGCTATAATTACCTTGTCTGGTTTGCCCTGCTTCACAAGTTCAGCTGTCAGTGGCGTATTCAGGTGTATATTGACACCCAGCTTTTTCAACTGGCGCAGCAGCCATGCAGGATAGGTGGCAAACTCGCCCTTATAGGGAGGGTAAGCTGCGGAGACGAACTGGCCGCCCAAACTATCAGTTGCCTCAAACAGATCCACCTGGTGTCCCTTTATTGCCGCTCCACGGGCTGCTTCCATACCGCCAACTCCACCGCCTGCTACATATATCTTCTTTGAAACAGCCGCCCTGGAATAGTCGGTTATGTACTCATAACCCAATTCGGGATTGACAAGGCAATAGACCGGAACGCCCTGATATGTAGAAGCTGTACAGCCCTGCAAACAACCGATGCAGGTACGGATATCATTGTAATCGCCGGCCTTTACTTTATTGGGATAATGGGGATCGCACAGTGATGAACGGCCCATAGCAACAAAATCAGCCTTCCCTGTTGCGATAATCTCCTCGGCCATATATGGCTCCTGAATCCTACCGACTGTGATTACCGGTATTTTCACCAGGCTCTTTGCTTCTTCAGCCAAACCTACATTCCATCCATGGCCCTGGAAGAAGGATGAAACAGAGCCAACCGATGAGCGCGTGCCGTACATGCCGTATGTCAGGTTAAGTGCATCCGCTCCCCATTCCTCAATCCTGCGGATGATCTCATGTGTTTCGAACATTGTTCTTCCGCCCTCTGCAAATTCTACTGCGGACAAACGAACCTGCATGGGGAAACCGGGCCCTACTGCCTCACGCACGGATTGCATTACCTCTTTCAGGAAACGTGTGCGATTCTCAAAGGAGCCGCCATACTCATCAATACGCTTATTGGAGTTGGGGGACAAAAACTGGTGGATCAGGTAGCCATGTGCAGCGTGGATCTCTACACCGTCAAAACCTGCCTTAACCACATTTGCTGCTGTGTTGCCAAAGTCCCGTACAATCTGTTGTATCTCCTCCACGCTGAGCTCCCGTGGTAGTTCCTTGTTCCAGGGGCAGGGTATGGGCGAGGATGAAACAGGCTGCACGCCGCCATTGACATTATGGTTCGACTGGCGGCCGGCGTGGTATATCTGGCAGAAAACCCTGGTGTCATACTTGTGAATAACATCAGTAAAGGCTTTATGGCTTGGAATCTGCGCTTCGTCGTACAAACCTGCAATGTGGGGATAACCTCCGGCGTTCTCATTCACACGGTAATCCTCAGTAATGATAAGCCCCCAGCCGCCCTTGGCCTTCTCTTCGTGGTATCTTATGTATTGCTGTGTGGCAAAGCCTCTGTCTGGGTTCATATTAACCACCATAGGGGACACCACAAGCCTGTTTGGTATTTCACAGCTACCGATTTTAAATGGGGTAAACAATTTTTCAATTTTCATAATTATAACATCCTTTGTCAGGTTAGTATGTTACTGCAAATGCTCGAACCGGGCTTCCGTCTCCGTCGGCGAATTTCAGAGGCACAGCGCTGAAGAAGAAACGCTTGCCAATCAGCGGTTTTAGATTGATGAGGGATTCGATGATGCTCATATTCCTGCTCAGCACTGCAACATGGGCTTCCCCACAACGGTCAATGGACGGCATATCAAAGCCAATGCCGTTTGCGCCGAATCTTTCCAGCAGTTCACCTACACCGGGATCGAAGTCGGGGAAGCGAAAGTAATCGTCAGTTCCCAACTTATCCTCCCAGCCGGTGTGCAGTATAATGATATCACCAGGTTTGATAAGATTTTCGTTTTGTTCCAGAACTCCGGTAATATCCAGAATACCCTCTTCCGGCACATTGGGCACATCAAGACAGACAGCCTGACCGCAGTAGTGTTCCAGGTCCACCTCCGCTGTGGTTTTGCCATCCTTCACAAAGTGCAGAGGTGCATCCACATGGGTACCCAGATGTGTCACCATGGAAAACTGGCATACCTGAGCTTTGTAGGTTGTGTGATCCACCAGATGCTTCCACGTCATATGAGGATCACCACTGTCTGGAAATGGTATAGTGTTTTCATCCAGCGTAATAGTCAAGTCATGGATCATATTTTCGACTTCCTTTTTAAGATATTTCTGTTAAATTAAGTCGTACCAGATAAGTAACGGGAATCAGTAACGGGCACCAGTAACGGGAACTAGTATCCCGTCAGTCATCATAATAAACCCTTTAGCAACTCCAATGTCAAGCATAAAATCATAAAAAAATACAGGCTGTCCCCTATCTTTGAGACTGCCTGCAAATGCTCATATATAATACGAATATTTAAACCCATATATAATGTAATAATCTATTCGATCGGAATCCAGACCTCAAAAAACCTGACTAGCTTATTGTCCTCGTGGGTCCGTACAATAAGGTGGCCAATAGGAGGGTGGGTGATGGTATGTCCCATCTCAAGTACCTTATCAATTACCTGACTCTTAAGCGATTGCATAAAGGTGCCCCGTCCGCCTGCGGAAAACACTGTATGTATACTTTTTAATGGCGGAATGTACTCCACCGGCGGTACAATATCAATTTTATAGTGAATGCTGTCCTCAGGAGACAGTGAATAGCCCCAGCAGTATTCATCAAACTTCTCCTCTCCTGAAGAGTATTTGGGCACAATAAAGGTGTGATTCACAAAAGGCATGAGATCCGTCCATTTTTTCATGAGTGCAAGGGCTTCCTCATCGCAAATGAAGCTATATTTCACCCTCTGCCGCTGATAAACCAGTGCAGGGCTATGTACTGTCCTGAAGCGTCCAAGCTCGCTTTTAAGGTTTGAAACGCGCTGACAAAAGAGAGCCAGGGAATTGAGCTTTTGCTGATAGTCGTATATTATATGCAGCAGTTCGTTCTCCCGCTTCAGGCAACGGGCTGTAAAGGTTTCAAGATTATCCCCGTTTATCATCTGCACCACATCCGTAAGTGGAAAATCATAACTTCTGTACCACTTGCTGTCCAGCAGATAGTTGAGGTCCCAGGCATCATAATAGCGGTAGCCTGACTCCTCATCCTTCTGCGGCGTGACAATCCCACGACTTTCGTAATACCGGAGCGTATCATTGGGAAGGCCCAGCATGCGTGCTACTTCGCCGATTTTATACTTCTCCATGCGCATCACCTCATGCAAAAGTATATCATAATTACGAGAAACTGGAATAGTGAATTGAGTCCATTTTTTTTGCAAGTTTGAAAGCCTGTAGCTACTCCAAGGTTGTTGAAAAACACTTGAGCGACTCCAGGCTCCATGAAGATATCCAGTTTACTTTTTAGCAATCATGAGGTATACTTATTGTTATATTAGCATGCCTAATAATGATGTTTTAACTATAACAGATAGTGGTTCTCAGCTCTTGGTGGCTGTAGTGATTGAAGCAGCATGTCAAATGTCCTGCAATGTAGACAAGAGTATAAGGAGGTACTATGACTGATTTCCAAATAAAATGTTTCTTAACAGTTGCATCCAAGTTGAATTTTACATCAGCAGCTCAGATTCTGTTTGTATCCCAGTCCAATATAAGCAGACAAATTTTATTACTGGAAGAAGAATTTCAGTTTGCGCTTTTTCATCGTTCCACCAAGGCTGTAAAGTTGACACCGGCAGGTCTCGTTTTGTACGAAAAGCTTAGAGTGATGTTTGCTGAGTGGGAGGAAACTTTGGCGCTGGCAAAAAAGGTGTCGAATATAGAAGAAGGACATCTGTCCATAGGGTGCGTTGTTCAGGAAAAAAGCAATAGTTTTCTTACAGAACTGCTCATTGCCTTCCAAAAAATACATCCCGAAGTTCTGATCCGCAAGGAAAGAAATAAGCATAAGAACCTCCTTGAAGGTTTGAAATCAGGATATTACGATGCCATACTAATAGCAAATCACGATGTTTGCATGCTCAGTAATGTAACAGCTGTGACGCTGCACAATAATCCGCTGCGTATCGTCATGCATAGAAATCATCCTCTTTTTAAAAGCAATGATGTAAAATTGTCGGATCTTGCGGACAGCAATTTTTTGAGATACAAGCCTACGGATTTACCTGAGGATCAGGATTATCTATTTCAACTATGCCATCATTTCGGATTCTCACCCAAAATTTACGAAGAATATGAGGACTTTGAGGAGTTCCTTTACGCTATCGAGGCAGGAAAAGGGGTCTCAATAATTTGCGAAGAAATTGAGATTTTAAGCAACCCCGAATTAAAGCTCATAGCCATTGAGGACTGTCCTCAAAAATTCCTTCCGATGAAACTGACATGTAAAGACAGCAATCCCAATAAAGCTTTAAAGCAATTTTTAGAATTTGTTCGCAAGTGCTGGTGATCTGCTTGTTGGTGATTTGCTTGTCGGTGTTCTTTCCTAATTAAGCGAACGTCTGGGCGATAGAATCTCAAAGCCAGTCTTTTTGTATATGCTACCCATGACACCATCAGGAGAAATCAGAATTACCAGGATAGCGATTACACCAAGTATGACCATGCTCACGCCCGGGAAACTATACAGCCACTGGGTAAGCATGACATACAGGATAGCACCGATAATGGGGCCTTCCATTGTGCCCATTCCGCCGATGATAACCATAAAGGTCATTGCCACAGTCCAGTTGATACTGAAGCCTGAGGTTGGAACGATGTATGCCTGGTACATGTACATAACTCCACCTGCGAGACCCATGACAAAGGATGCAACAAGATAGCAAGTGAGCTTTGCCCTGTAAATTTTAACACCCAGCGTTTCGGCGGCACTTATGTTATCACGCATCGCCATCAGCGCGAGGCCTGTTTTGGTGCGCATAATGACGAAGACTACAAACACCGCACCTACTCCTAAAACAAGAGCTGTATAGTAGAGCTGTTCGGTGGACATCTGGTAGACGGAGTTAATGCCTATGCCCTGTGCATACTTTACAAACTTCCAATTCGAAAAGGCGATGATAAGGGCTTCGGCAACAACCCATGAACCTATGGCAAAATAAACTCCGCTCATTTTAAATAGTGCCGGAGAAATCAGGATAGCGAATATAACACAGAAAAAAGCTCCCATTATAACCGAAAGATAGATGTTCACTCCGTATATCGAGGAGAAAACCGCCAATGAGTACCCTCCCAATCCGATGAAGGCCTGCATGCCTAGAGAAAGAAGGCCTGCATAACCGCCCATCAGGTTCCACATCTGACCCATGGCCATATATATCAGAATCAGCATAATGGTTGAAACGGCATATTCACTTCCATAAGCCGGCAGAACTAACAGTGCGATTACAATAATTGCTAAAATGATAAATTTAAACGATAATTTTGATTTCATAATTTTAATTCAACCTGTTCCTTTCCGTCTTATTTTCGGGATGCCGGGGCTAGCAGTCCGTTAGGTCTTACAGCTAAAATAATCAGAAGGACTATATAAGCAATCAGCATCTGCACTCCTGTGCCGAAGAAATATCCTCCCAGAACCTGTGAAACTCCCAGCACTATGCCTCCCAGCAGCGTGCCTATAAGGCTGCCCATGCCGCCAATGACCACAACGCCGAAAGCTATGATGAGATACTGCGTACCGCTTGAAGGGTAAAAAACAAAGGTTGAACCCACCAGTGTCCCGGCAATCGCCGCAGTGCCCAAGGCAATCATCATGGCAAGTGTATAGGCTTTCTTTGTATTGACACCCATAAGCTCTGCAGCCATTGTGTTTTCAGAAGTAGCGCGGATCGAGCGTCCAAAGTTTGTTCTATTCATTATGAAATTCAAGCCGACTACTACGATTACGCCGACAACAAAGCTGAAAAAATACATGGCAGAGATTGAAAGCGCGCCGGTTGATATGATGTTTTTTGTGGCCAGAACGTTTGGGATGCTCTGGTTATTTGCACCGAATATCTTAAGCAGGAGGTTGGATAAAGCGATCGATAAACCGAACATGACCAGCAAAGCTGGCTCCGATCCCTTATCCATGACTCGGTTGACAAGGAAGTTCTGAACTAAAAAGCCGATTATCATCATAATGATAACTGCAATTATTGTCGCAAAAACAACAGGTATTCCGGAGTTCCTTAGAATTACCCATGTAATGTAAGTTCCCAGAATCATAAGATCACCATGTGCAAGGTTTGTCAGCTTCATGATACCGAAAACCAGGGACATACCAATGCCTATCATGGAATATAAACCACCCAGCAGGATACCTGTTACTAAACTCTGTAGCATAACCATTACTCCTTAATACTTAGTTATTTTGCATACTTGTTCATACCAAAGTATGCATCGTTCACTTCCTTCAGGTCAAGATCGCCAGAGTCGCCTGCCATAACAATTCTTCCTTCAAGAACTACATACGCATGATCTGAATACCTTAGACTTCTGCTTACATCCTGTTCAACCAGTAGCAATGTTACGCCCTCATCATTTATATTCTGCAGTGAAGCGTAAATATCTTTTATAATAATCGGAGCAAGTCCGAGGGAAATTTCGTCGCAAATCAGAAGCCTGGGCTTTGCCATCATTGCACGCCCTATTGCGAGCATCTGCCTCTGCCCTCCGGAAAGGAATGTCGCCAGCTGCTGTTCTTTCTCCTCAAGGACTGGGAACAGCTCATAAATTTTATCGAGACGTGATAGTCTATCGCTGTTAGACCTGGCAAGGAATGCACCCATCAGCAGGTTATCCCTGACAGTCATCTTTTCAAAAGTATGGCTTCCTTCGGGCGACATGGTAAGACCTGCAGCAACTATACGGTTTGTCTTCAAGCCGGTGATGTCCTCGTCCATAAAGCTGATTGAGCCGCTCTTAGGTTTGTTTATACCCATGATTGTCTTCAGGATTGTTGATTTGCCTGCGCCGTTGGCTCCAATGATGGATACGATGGAGTTTTCTCTGATGTCGAATGAGATGTTGTGAAGGGCTTGAAAATCCCCATAAAAGACGTCAATGTTTTTGACATCGAGTATTGTTTTTCCAATACGTGTGTCGTCGGATGCTCTTTGTGTTCGTGGTGTTCGTGGTGTGCTGCATTGCTGCATGAATCTTCCTCTCCTCCCATGTAAACTTCAACAACTTCCCTGGAGCTCATGACATCCTTCGGTTTGCCGCAAATTACGTCAACACCGTCTGCAAGCAGCAATACCCTGTCAGCACCTTCAATCATGGTTCTTATTATATGTTCTATCCATATTACACTCAAACCCTGTGCCTTCAAATTCCTGACAAGCTGGATGACCATCCCGACCTCTGCCTCGGTCAGTCCCCCTCCCACTTCATCAAGAAGAAGGAGTTTGGGGTTTGTTGCGAGTGCACGTCCGATTTCCAGACGCTTTCGGTCCAGAAGTCCGAGTTTGCCGGCAAACCACCCTATTTTATCCGTAAGGCCGATCGTTTCGGCAACTTCTTTTGCTATTTTCTTTGCCTGTTTTTCAGAAAGGTTATCCCCATATACTGCTCCGACCATTAAATTCTCAAAAACCGTCATTTTTTCAAACGGTCTGGGAACCTGAAACGTACAGGCAAGACCTTCGCGACATCTATCAGATATTTTGTAATTTGTGATGTCCTTCCCTTCAAAAATAACTGTTCCTTTTGAGGGTTTAAGTATACCGGACAGAATATTGAGCATAACGGTTTTGCCGGCGCCATTCGGACCAACGACACCAAGCACCTCGTTTTGATCCAACTCGAAATTGACAGATTTCATAACCTGGTTGTGACCGAAAGAAATTCCTAAATCTTTTACTGTAAGAATCGCACTCATATGATCCCTCCATCCTTATGAGTTAAGCATAACACAGGAGAAACACATCAGTTATCCAGCATGATTTCTATTAATCTGTAAATGGAATGAATGGCACATTATGCTGCATCACTGAAGCAATTTTTCTATGCTATGCTGAACATAGACAAGGAAAAATGTCAGCTGGCATGAAGGAATACAAAGTTTTGTTGAGCAGTGGATCCGAATCTTAAAAAATATTTTTAAAAGGAGTAACCACCATGAAAAAAAGAAAGATCCTTGGCATACTACTTTGCGTAGTAACCGCTATGAGCATTTTCCTCAGCGGATGTGGCTCTGAAGGTGCCACTTCATCAAACACCCCCGCAACCAACACCAGTAACAGCACTGCATCCCTTGAAGGGAAAGAAAGCATCCTGATCGGCATACCTGTTCCGCTTACCGGCAACCTTGCGAGCTTCGGAGAAGGCAGTCCTTTTATGGAAGAGCTCGCCGTCAAAACAATCAACGACCAGGGCGGTATTTACATTAAGGAACTGGACAAAAAGCTCCCTGTTGAGTTGATATTCATGGATACTGAGAGCAATCCAACAAAGGCCAGTGAAGCAGCTACTAAGATGGTACTTGAGTCCAAGGTCGACTTGCTGGTGGTACGCCACACGCCGGACACAGTAAACCCTGTTTCTGCAGTTGCCGAACGTTATGGAGTTCCCTGCATCTCTCTTGACGCTGCATCAGACGCATGGCTGGCTGCCGGACCCTACAAGTGGAGCTACCATGGCTTCTGGAAGGTAGAAAACATATACAGTACGTTTAAGGACATGTGGAAAGCTGCCGGACTCGAGGGCTCAACAGTCGGTGTAGTATTCCCCAACGACCCGGACGGAACCACTTTCAATGAAATCTTCGCCAACCTTGAAAAAGATGGTTACAAAATTGTAAACCCTGGTTTTACGACAACAGGGCAAAATGACTTCACATCCATCATCGACAGCTTTAAAAAGAATGGTGTCGAAATCGTAACTGGCGTTAACATAAACCCCGACTTCGCAACATTCTGGAAACAATCAAAACAGATGGGCTTCAATCCGAAAATGGTAACAATGGCCAAAGCATATCTTCTCGACTCACAAGCACTGGCTTTGGGCGCAGATAACGCCGACGGACTCACCACTGAGGTATGGTGGACACCGGACTACCCCTACGTTTCTTCACTCACCGGCCAGACAGGCAAAGAGCTTACAGACCTTTGGACCGCTGCAAAAGGAACAATCTGGACCCAGCCTATGGGATACAAATATGCTTCATTGGAGGTTGCGCTCGATGCACTGAATCGTGCCCAGTCTCTTGATAAAGAAACAATACGTCAGGCAATCGCCGATACTGACCTCGACACCCTTGTCGGCAAAATCAAGTTTGGTGAAAACCACCACTGCGTGACCGCAGTAACCGGCGGCCAATGGGTAAAGACGGCCGATGGCGGTGTTAAGCTTAATATCGTAACAAACGGCGTATACACTGATATTCCTTTGACAGGGGAAATCAAGGTCGCTGAATAAGCATATATAAAAAAAACAAAAATGATGCTTCCATTAACGAAGTATCATTTTTGTTGGTCTTTCTTAGGTAAGACACAGGCATCCCGCTGCAAGGATAAATAAATTGACACTATCTTCACATTAATCTATATTGCATATATAGATATTTTTTTGTTATTTTGTTATATTGAAAGTACCATTTTTATGAAAGTCAGTTATGAACAATTGATAACAAATAGTAGAAATTATGAAGGATCATATTTTATGGACCAGAATAAATTCAATATTTTAATTGTTGAAGATAATGTAGAAATGAGCGATGCACTCAAAATCTATTTATCCAAGCAAGGATATAATACAATCCAGGCTTATAATGGAAAAGAAGCACTGGATAGATTTAATTTTGGATTGGTAGATTTGATTCTGCTGGATATTTCACTCCCGGAAATTGATGGAATGGAAGTACTCAAACAAGTTCGGGCAGTATCAGATGTATCAATTATTATACTGACAGTCTTTTCGAAAGAATATCACAAGCTTCAGGGTTTTAATCTTGGGGCAGATGATTATATTACAAAGCCCTTCAGTCTTAAAGAGGTAACTGCAAGAATTCAGGCGGTTCTTAACAGGGTGAAAAGAGTTCATGTACCGCATAAATCCCATCTCAATGCAGGAGCAATCAGTATTGATACTTTAACCAGAGAAGTCTATATAGGTGATAATGAAATACTACTTACTAAAAAAGAATACAATCTTTTATTTACTCTTGCAAATAACCCCAATATGATCTTTTCCAGAGAAAAGTTGCTTGAAAAAATTTGGGGCGATAAAGAAGTCAATGATTTTAGAACGGTGGATACACACATAAAACAATTAAGAGAAAAGCTTGATTGTGAAAAAGGATGTGTTGAGACGGTGTGGGGAGTGGGTTATAGACTCAGGGTGGCAAAAAATGAATAAAATTTCTGGAAAGTTATGCATATCCATTATTTTAGTAATTATTATTATGTTTGCCAGTTCATGGTTTTTTCAGGCAGTACTCCTGGAAAAATATTTTACTGATCAACGAGCCATGGTAATGGAAGAGGAAATCAGGATAGTTTCGTCCATGATTCAGAATAATGCTACATCGTATCAAATAATAAATGAAATTGTAAATTTTGGTTCTATCTCCAGATGTCTTGTGATTGTGCTCGATGAAAATTTAAATATCAAATATACATCAGCTACAAAACTCAAGACTACGGATTCATTAATCCAAAATATTGTTCAGTACATCAAAAAAGAAATTAAGACACAGCTTCAAGCACATCAAACATTTCATTTATTTAAAGCACAATTTGATAAAAATTACGATTATTCTTTGGTAATGGAAATTCCAGTAGATGATGCAAAAAAAGGATATGTTGTGATTCATACTTTTATTGACTCAATTCAAGAAACCACAGCTTTTTTAAAGCGACAGCTGATGATAATAGGTTTGCTTTCTTTGATTATCGGAAGTATTATTGCTTTTTTATTGGCGAATAAGATCTCAAAGCCTGTTTTAGAAATTAATAAGGCTTCTAAAAGAATTGCAGAAGGGGATTTTGATACGACCATTCATGTTAATTCTAAAGACGAAATAGGGATGCTTGCTACAAACATCAATTATATGGCAAGTCAACTAAAACAAAAAGATAATTTAAAAAAGAAGTTTATATCAAATATTTCCCACGAATTAAAATCTCCGATTAGTTCCATTCGGGCATACGGTGAGTTGTTACTTGACTGTGACAGCATAGAAAAAAAAGAAAAGGACAAATATGCTGAAATTATCATAATGAATTCTAAAAAATTGACTACCATGGTTGAAGACCTTCTTGAATTATCGGAGCTTCAGTCGGGATACTATGTTCTGGAATTATCTGAATTTAGTCTTATTGCTTTAATCAGGGAGATTACTGACGATATGCAGTCTCTTGCAGCAGAAAAGAGTGTGCAAATCATTCTGGGAACCTTTCATGACTTATTATTTATCACTGCGGATAAAAGCAAGATCTATTCAGCATTTTATAATTTATTGCATAATGCAGTCAGACACTCTCATTTAAACGGCACTATTGAAATTACATTTACTGATGCCGGGCCCGATATCCAAATCAGTATTATTGATGACGGGGAAGGTATTGCTGAGGATAAGCTTCCTTATGTCTGGAATCGCTTTTATAAGGATGTTAAACCTAAAAATAAAGGAAGAAGCGGTACGGGACTTGGTATGGCAATTGTTAAAGAGATTTTTGAGTTGCACCGTTATATATACGGAATTGAAAGCCAAATCGATACAGGTACAAAGGTATGGTTTAACATACCGAAGCAAAATACTAACAATTAGTCAGCAGACGACAATCAAAGAATGCTATGGATCCAGATCAATCTGCATCAGAATTCAACCTGTCAGAAAAGTATAATAACATTCATTCAGAAAATATTTCAAAACCTCAAACTTTCCTCACACTTTCCATTTATTCTTGATATATCAGATTAAAGGAGGCATTGTATTCATGATTAAATGGGAAAAAAGAATTCTGTCAGTTGTTTTGGTTCTCGTATTTTCTTTTTGTTCACTTCTTCCTGTATCCGCAATGAGCAGTTACACGGTTAAGTCCGGAGACGTCCTTTGGAAAATCGCTCAGCAATTTGGTTTGACCTATCAGGAAATCGCAGAAGCAAATAACCTTTCCGATCCCAACAAGTTATTCCTGGGACAACAGTTAGTCATTCCAGACAAGCAGCCGGCAGCAGCTCCAGCAGCAGTCCCTGCTCCCGCGCCTGTAACCGCACCTGCGGCAGCAACCGCGCCTGCCTATGACCCTGAAATTTACTTTAACAACGGCGGTTTTAACGTCCCCGGCCTGACCTTCCAGCCATCCATGCCTGACACGAAAGGCAGCCGTTTTGAGCCCGTAGAGGTGTTCGAGAACGTCTACTTCATTGGCGATACCTGGGTTTGCTGCCTCCTTTATGTTACCCCGGATGGTATCATCATGTGGGACGCTCTTGAGGGCGCTGGAGACATGACCAGCATCCTTCAGCCTGATATGGAAAAGCTGGGGCTTGACATAGCTGACATCAAGGTCTGCCTTGTGTCCCACGGCCACGGCGATCACTTCGGCGGCGCCCGTTATTTGCATGATACCTACGGCACGAAGATTTATATGTCTGAGGCTGACCTTCCAACCATGATGGCTGCGACTAAACCCAGCCCTAATGGTCCGCCAAGATTTGCCGAGGATCAACTGCCCAAAATCGATGAGTATCTCGTTGACGGTGGCTCATACACACTGGGTGGCGCAACCTTCAAATTCATGGCCACCCCGGGCCACACTCCCGGCTCTATGAGCTTCTTCGTCCCTGTTACCGATTTTAACGGCAACAAACACACGCTTACCTGCTGGGGCGGAACCTCTGCCCCGAGAGATGCCGAGGGCGTTAAAACCTATCTGGCTTCCGTCCAGAAATACCGCAATTACATAAACGATAACAAGGTGGACTCTTTCCTGAGCATGCATCCGTTTGTCGATTACTCCACCGACAACGTTAAAAAGGTTCTTCAATCCCACAGTTCCGATGCCCTCATCCGGACTGCGGAGAAGATGGACTTCTTCTGCCAGACACTATCCGTCTACACGCAGATGAAGGGCAAACTGGCGGCCAAAGGGATTACACAGTTTACAACAAAAGGTTTTGGCTCCAATGTCCTGAGTATGCCATATATCGTCTACCTCCCTGAAGATAAGAACGGGAACGGTGCCATGTTCCTGGGTCAGAATTTCAAGGCTGAGATATTTGACGATGTCTACTATGTAGGAAATGGAACAGACGCTACTATAATCTATAACACAAAGGACGGTATCGTCCTCTCAGACGCAATGACCAGTGAGAGTGACTTCGATGCCTTGGTAAAACCCGCCATGGAAAGCTTCGGGCTCGACCCGAAAAACATAAAGGCCGTCATGCTATCCCACGGTCATGCAGATAAGTACGGCTTCGCCGCCTATCTGCAGAAAACCTACGGCGCTAAAATCTATATGAATAAACTTGATAACAGCCTTGCAGAAGAAAGCTTCAAAAATGTAGCTAAAGGCAAAGTTACAGCCATCCCGACTGTGGATGTTGATTTGGCAGCAGGTTCATACAAGTTCGGGGAGTTCACATTTGATTATGTCAGTACGCCCGGCCATACCTCCGGCACAATGTCCTACCTGGTGAATGTCGCAATTGATGGCAAGACTCATACGCTTGCAAACTGGGGCGGCACCACCTTCAACTACGATAAGAAAATGCTTGAAGACTATGTCAAGTCCACTGATAGCTTTAAAAATCTGTGCGTGAGCAAGGGCGCCGATGCAATCATCAACACAAATCCGTACGTGTTCTACTCTGCAGAAAATGTAATTGAACTCCTCCTTACTGGCAACAAGGAAGCCTTCATTCTTAAGGGTGACAACTCTGTGGAATTAGCCCTGAAATGCATCAGCCTGGCCTCGCAGTATAAGCTCAAGTACCTGGGAAAATAAGGTTTGATCTGACTTAAAATCATTATCTCACCATTGACCGGATCCGCCACAGGCGGATCCGGTCTGGTACGCCGGTAGTAAATACTGAATCCTTTACAACAAATGTTGTTCCGTGAAGCACGATATCTGCGATAGCCTGCGCAGTATCCGATATCATCTGCAACAATGCCAAAAGCAGAACATCTTAGAGGATCGTTGATGCATGCGTGAAGCTATATTAATGTAGAAAAAACAACAAAAATGATGCTTCCATTACCGAAGCATCATTTTTGTTGTTTTTCTTTGGTGAGCCATCGCGGGTTCGAACCGCGGACCCCTTGATTAAAAGTCAAGTGCTCTAGCCAGCTGAGCTAATGGCCCATATACAAGGACGTTGAGACGTCCCTGTGGCTGGGATGGCAGGATTCGAACCTACGAGTGCCAGAGTCAAAGTCTGGTGCCTTACCAGCTTGGCGACATCCCAACGAATGTTTCGAACTTTGTGCCTGTGCCTGTTTTAAGAAGTTTGAAGCCGGCTTGCGGCCGGCTTCCGACTTCATTGAAGGGAATTTTCCCTCCACTTTTTTTGGGGTGAATGATGGGGATCGAACCCACTACCTCCAGGGCCACAACCTGGCGCTCTAACCGAATGAGCTACACCCACCATAAAAAAGACACAAAGTTATTTTAAGGCAGATATCCTCATTTGTCAAGCAAAATATCGGTCCTTTTTTTACCTGGCGCATTCCTGCAAATGCAGGAAAATAAAGACAAACGAGGTTTTAGCCTAAATTCTTACATTGGTTCCGTACATCAATCCAATGCCTCAAGCCAGAGTGTAGCCTGCGCATCGCTGGGCATACGCCAGTCTCCACGGGGAGAAAGACTTATGGTACCAACCTTCGGTCCGTCCGGAAGGCATGAACGCTTGAACTGCTGACTGAAGAACCTTTTATAGAAGATCTTGATCCAGGTTTTCACCGTTTCAGCCGGATACACCCCTTCAAAAGCCTTTGAAGCAAGGAAAAGAATCTTTTCCGGCGGGGCCCCATACCTTACCATATGATAAAGGAAGAAATCATGAAGTTCATAAGGCCCTATTATATCCTCGGTCCTTTGCTCAATGCTGCCATCTGGGCTTGGCGGAAGCAATTCGGGTGTTATGGGAGTATCAAGGATACTCTGCAGCACATCCCTGCTCTCCTTATCGGCCATATTGTCTGCAACCCATTTCACAAGATATTTGACAAGTGTCTTGGGTATCCCACAGTTTACAGAGTACATCGACATATGGTCTCCATTATAGGTGCACCAGCCCAGTGCCAGCTCCGAGAGGTCGCCTGTGCCCACCACCAGGGCACCCTGCTTGTTCGCCAGATCCATAAGTATCTGGGTACGTTCGCGGGCTTGAACATTCTCATAGGTCACGTCCAGAACCGACGGGTCGTGTCCGATATCATAAAAGTGTTGCAGGCATGCCGGTTTTATATCTATTTCCAGCAATCCCGCCTTAATTGATTTTATAAGCTGCAGTGCATTGGTATAGGTCGTCCCTGTCGTTCCGAAGCCCGGCATTGTCACAGCTGAGATGTTCTCACGGGGTATCCCCAGTATATCGAAGGTCTTTGCCGCAACCAGCAAAGCCAGAGTAGAATCCAGTCCTCCTGAAATTCCAATGACCACTTTTTTGATTCCTGTATGCTCCAGCCTTTTAGCCAACCCGGATGTCTGGATTTGGAATATCTCTTTGCATCTGGCATCCCGTGCGCCTGTTTCCGATGGCACAAAAGGATATGCATCAATATGTCGGTACAGCCTGCTTTTATCGCCTATACCAATTTTAAGTCCAGGCCTTTCCGGCGAAGTAAGATCAAGATGCACCTTTCTGAAGGCTTTCACATTCTGCGCCTCCATGAAGCTGGTATTTTTGAACCTGTCATTTTCCAGCTTTTGTATGTCAATATCGGAACAAACCAGTTGTTCCTCCCTTAAAAACCTTACAGATTCGGCCAGTATACCGCCGTTTTCAGCAATAATGGCATGTCCGCCGAATACGATGTCAGTAGTAGATTCATCAATACCGGATGAAGTGTAGACATATGCAGCAACACATTTACCCGACTGCTGCCTTACAAGCTCCCTCCTGTACTCGCACTTTCCGATCAGATCGTTGCTTGCCGACAGGTTTATCAAAATGGAAGCCCCTGCTATAGCCTGGTATGAGCTTGGTGGTATCGGCACCCAAAGATCCTCGCAGATCTCCATTCCAAAGCTGGTTCTGTTTCCGCCGATATTCATTTCAAACAGGATGTCGGTACCGAAAGGCGCCTGCTGCCCGCAAATGTCCATACATCCACTTATGGCGTTCTTACCCGGTGCAAACCATCTCTCTTCGTAATACTCCTTATAACCCGGTATATATGATTTGGGAACAACCCCAATGATCCTGCCTTTTTGAATTACCACGGCACAATTGAACAATTGGTTTTCAGAACGGGCCGGCATGCCTACTACAGCAGTCACATCCATGTCGGACGTATCGGCAAGGATTTTCCCCAGCTGTATCTCCGCCTGTTTCAGAAGTGCATGCTGATGAAAAAGATCACCGCAGGTGTAGCCTGTAATGCTCAGTTCAGGAAAAACAACAATATTGGCACCAAGCTCCTCAGCCTTACTTATCAGGCCGGTTATTTCACCGGAATTGAAGCTGCAGTCCGCCACCTTCAACCTTGGCACTGCCGCTGCTATTCTCAAAAATCCATAATCAAAAATATTCTCCATATCCTGCTGCCCATACCTTTTTAATCATTTATTGATGTTTTGATTATATCATTCACATGTTGGCTTGTCACGCCTGCAGCCTCAGCAATCCTTTCATCAAGATGACTGTTGAAATTTGTGAAGAATTTTATTACTGCATCCTTCTCCGAATCCTTCAATCCGTTGAAAACCACCTTGTCCCTGTTCTCAAGCGTCTCATGGAAGTGCTTGTGCCTTTTTGCTGCTTCAACACCCTTTGCCGTCAGTCTGAGATATACTTCCTTCCTGTTATCCGGTTTACTGTAGCTTTCTACATCACTGTTCCTCTTCAGCTTTTTGACTATCTTGCTGACGGCGCCCTTGGTCATGTGGCAGACTTCAGTCAAACCCGTCACATTTATATCCCCAGCCTTCCATATGGCTTCTATGCAGTGTATTTCCGATATCTGGTGTTCCTTCAGGAAGGATTTCTCATTATACATATTCAGAGAAGTCAATCTTCTGAACATGGTGTCGAATGCCGTCAGGAATCTGGCTTCCTTATTTACTCCATTTACTCCATTTGCTTCATTTACTTCATTTTCTCCCTTTACTTCTCTAGACATTTTCGGCCTCCATTGCTTCATCTCCTGCAACCAGGAGTGATATATCACCTTCAGCCTGCATCATCCCGTCACCCGACTCCTGCAGCATGCCAATCTCCGCCTCCTTTGCCCCTGCCATACGGTTGAGCCTTTTTATCTCAAAGGACAACCAAAATGCAGTAATGACGGCCGCCATGAAATCAGCAACAGGTCCTGCTGCGAAAATGCCTTTGAGACCAAAATACTTTGGCAGGATCACAATAAGTGGTATCAGTATCAGTATCTGTCTTGAAAGGGTGAGGATCATAGATGCCATCGGTTTCTTTACTGCCTGGAAGTAGTTCGATCCGACCATCTGGAAGCCGACAACAGGGAGCATTATCAGATATATCTTCAATGCCTGGCTTCCCATGGCTATAAGCTCCTTGTCCTTGGAGTTGTACATCGCAATCAGCTGAGATGGTATCAAACGTGTCAGCAGAAAGCCTACAATTGTAATCACTGTTGCATATACTACTGCAAGTTTAAGTGTATCCTTGACCCTGCGGTATTTCTCGGCTCCGTAATTGTAGCCTATGATCGGCTGTGCTCCCATATTTATACCCATTATTGGCATCAGGATCAGATTTGTCAGATTTAAAACAACACTCATCGATGAAATGGCCAGATCCCCGCCATATGTTTTCAGGCTGTTGTTTAATATAACAGTCAGCAAACTGGCTGCAAGCATCATTGAGCAAGGAGCTACACCTATGAAGAGAGATTCAAAGGTAATCTTCGGATCAGGTATCATATGCTTAAGCTTTAGTTTGAAATGGCTTTTCCCCGATAAATAATGGGACATTACCCAGGTACAGGTCGATACCTGTGCAAGACAGGTAGCAAGGCCTGCTCCAAACATACCCCATTTGAATACGAATATGAAAAGAAAGGCCAGGATGCAGTTTACTGCTGCTCCGATGAAGAAGGTAGCCATCGCCTTGTTCGGACGGCCCTCTGCCCTGATAAAATTGTTCATGCCCATGGCAATGGACTGGAATATGGATCCCGCAATGAGCGGCATCGCATAGTCTTTCGCGTAAGGCAGCACATCTTTGCTGGCCCCGAATACTATCAGGATGGGTTCCATGAATATGAGTATGAGCACCATGAATATGCCCGGCAGTATTATAAGCAGCGAAAAGGTATTTGAAATGACCCGTTCCGCTTCATCCCTCTTCTGCTGCCCAAGCAGTATGGAGAACAGGGCCATGGCTCCTACTCCGATGAGGACGCTGAAGGCACCTGCAATCATCATAAGCGGGAAGCATATTGAAATTCCGGCAAGGCCCAGGGAATCAGTTCCATTTCCTATGAATATGGAATCTATGACGCTATAAACAGAATTTACCACTGAGCCTGCAATAGCCGGCAGAGTATAACTGAGCAGTAATTTGGAGATCTTTTCTTCTCCGAGTTGCCTGGTGTGATCCATTTTATCCTCCATTTATCGTTGCAGGTTATTTGTTGCAGTCATTTATATTATTGTATTTGTTGCTTGATTTCATTGATTATTGTTTCCATGGAAACAATAATCAATGGTATTGTAGCACCTGCATAATATAAATGCAATAAATTTTTGGAGAATATTTACATGAATTTTGAGGATATCTCCTGTTGCGCCTCTTCAACAGCCTTAATATCAATGTCAAGACACTCATTAAGATTAATGCGTGCAGATCTTACAAACTCAATAAGATTGCAATTTCCTGCCCGTTCGCCTATACCTCCGACAGTACAATCAACAAGCCCCGCTCCTGCTCTGACGGCTGCAATGGAGTTGGATACTGCCATGCCAAGATCATTGTGCGCATGAATTTCAATATCCATATTCATATCAGGTATCGACCGCAAAGCTGAAATACTATTGTATATCTTACCCCTTGTCATAATACCTACAGTATCGGCATACCTTACAGCCCTTGCGCCTCCTTTCAATGCTTCAGCCATTATCAGGGCCAGAAAGGAAAGGTCTGCTCTGGAGGCATCTTCCATGCCAATTGAAAAGGCCAGATTGTTTTCACAAGAAAAATCCATGCATACCTTGAGGTTTTCCAGCACCCATTCGCGGGTTTTACCCAGCTTGCTTACTATCTGAATATCTGAAGTCGGAACACATATATGGGCAAGCTGCACGCCACACTCGGCTGATTGCCTTATATCGTCGACATTAAGCCTGTTCCACGATGATATGATGCTTTTCAGACCCAATTCTGCAATTGTCTGAATGCTCTTTTTTTCCTCTCCACCCATTGCCGGAATACCGGCTTCAATTTGATATACCCCAAGGCTGCCAAGAATTTTTGCTATTTGAACTTTTTGGGCGGATTTGAATGCTATGCCCGCACTCTGTTCGCCATCCCGCAGTGTTGTATCGACTATCCTGACCGGCATGGGTGTCACCTCCTTTCAGCCTTTTTCTCAAATGCGCTTCAGCTCATCTATGTCCATAATACAGTTCAGTAAGTTCACTATTGTCAAGGCTCCGGCCGAGCCTGATGCTGGTATCTCTTACTACTGAAAGCATTTTCTGCAAATCTGCGTCTTCCGTTCGGAAACCAAGATCGGAAAGCTTTTTTTTAACCGAGCGCCTTCCTGAATGTTTTCCAACTACCAATTCTCTCTTCTGGCCGACAAGCGATGGTTCATATGGCTCATATGTACCTGGTTCCTTTTCAATAGCTCCTGCATGAATGCCCGATTCATATTTGAATATGCCTTCGCCTATTACTGGTTTACCTGAAGGTATCTTTCTGTGAGTGAATTTTTCGTACATCTTTTTTATTGAGGGAAGGCTGGTAAGATTGGCTCTTGTTTTGCCCATTCCGTATAATTTCATCGAGAAGATCAGCTCCTCAACGGGAGCATAACATGATGTTCCTCCATATCCCGAAAAAGCTGCAGTGATATATTCCATTTTTCCATTCACTGCTTCAAGGGCTACGGCCATCGCAACCGAGTATTCATTACACGGGCAAATATCCAATTCAATTCCCAGGTTTTCCTTCAGCTCTGCTGCCGCCGACACCCAATCATTGCAAATCTCCCTTTCTAGGCCCAGTATACGAAGGCATCTTATTACATCCGCGCCTGCATCAATACCATTTATCGTCCCACACTGCTGCTTGATTTTCTCAAAGTCCATACTGCTGCAAGCACTGATTTCAAGAGTGGCATTTAAACAGTTGCCCCTGATGTATTCCGCAATGCCGTCATTTGTCAGAAAGCTGCTATCAAATATGCAGCGGGTTATTTTATGTTCAAGGCACTGCCTTAAATCCTCCGTTCTTTCCACCCTGAGCATAAACTCAAGTCCTTCAGGAAGCCTGCCGATTTTCTCCATAATGCATCGGTTGATTTCAAGGATGTCGACACCGATATCCTTCAGTGTCCAGCAGAAATCCAGTATATCCAGCCTGCTCATATTTGTATTGTTGAATATCTCGGGCAAGGTCCTGTCAATTATCCTTATCGGTTTCTCTTCAGGTAGCTGCTTCATAAATAACACCTCTTCTTTTCCATGCTCCATTCCACAGTCTGGTTCCAATATCAGGATCTCTATTATTTCAGCTCAAGCCGGCCTACCCTGACTCCATTCCCGAAGTGGGACTCTACGATTTCAGGCACATCATCGGGTGTAAGTCCTCCATACCATACCCCTTCAGGATATACAACCGCTGCAGGGCCCGAACTGCATATTCCGAAGCATCCTGTATTAGTTACAAGCACATCCCCCGACAAGCCCCTTTCATCAATCTCCTCAATGAATCTCTGTATGATGTCCACCGCTTCCTTTGAATGGCAGTAACCCTTCTGCTGTCCATTTATCTTCGAACTTGAACAAACAAATAGATGATATTTTGGTTTTTGCATTATCCGTACTCCTTTCATATTTTGAAATCTATAAACAATATTTATAACTATCAGCGATTAGCCATTGCCATGCTGATGGCTTCTTCTATCCTGTCACAGCTTTGAATTACCTTTATCCCCTCGGATTCAAGTGCTTTCATCGGACTGTACCCTATCCTCATTACAAGAACTGCATTACAGCCATTTAGAGCTTGGACTGCCCGTTCTGTTTTGTTTACTTCTCCATCACACTCATCCGGACCACCACAGTATTTCTCAACACTTCTTTTCCCTGCAGGTATAATGTTTTTACCATCATATTTATATATGAGGAATTCCCTGGCATGTCCGAAATGTGTGTCCACTGTCCTGCCGTTGCTGCTGGCGACTGCAAGGGTCATGCTTTCCTCACTGTGACCCTGTGCAGCTGTTTCCACGGTTGGCACCACGGCTGGCTCCACAGTTGACTCCATGAACTCTGCCGAGCGGTCGTTGTCCAGCGTTCCAATAGCGTCAGCCCTGCACTGTCTGCAATGGTACATCTGCAATAGATCAACTCCGCACTTTTTCCTGATTGCATTGAGTTCCTTGTTGTCAGTCAGGGGCATATGTTCAAAGACACTTCCGGAAGCAGGTATAAGCGGCATGATATTTGAAATGTACGCCCCGCATTCCCTGGCTTTTCTAACGACCTCACCTACATGCTCATCGTTTATTCCTTTTAGCAGAACGGTATTCACCTTGCAGACTATTCCTTTGGAAGCCAGCAGGGCAAGACCTTCCAGCTGGTTTCTTATAAGTATGGCTGCGCCTTCTGCTCCGCTGTATTTTTTCCCTTCGTAATTTATTTCGCGATAAATCTTTGCTCCAATTTCCGGATCGATGGCATTAATCGTCACCGTCACATGGGTTATGCCCAGTGCGACAATTTCATCGGCATATTTGGGAAGCAGCAGGCCGTTGGTTGATATACAGAAGGTTATATCCGGAGACAACTCCTTTATAAGCTTGATTGACGCCGAAGTTTTTTCAAATTCCGCAAGGGCATCACCAGGCCCTGCAATTCCGACTACCGTCAGATTCCCTACCTTTTCCCTTACCTCAAGGAATTTCGCTGCTGCCTCTACAGGAGAAAGCACACTGCTTGTGACCCCCGGTCTGCTTTCATTGACACAGTCGTATTTGCGGGTGCAATAATTGCAGGAGATGTTGCAGGCAGGTGCGACAGGAAGGTGCATCCTCGCGTTCTTACAAGCCCCACCGCTGAAACAGGGGTGCTTCAGTGTCTTCTGAGACATCAGGCTCGCATCAGTAACAGAGGTGGCAACTGCAGGTACTTCAGGTAATGCAGCCGCTTCAGTTACTGCGGCTGCTGCTAATTCAGTCTCTGTGGCCGCATCTGTTTCAGCTGATTCTGATGATGCGCCGGCCGGTTCACCGTAGTAACGTTCAAATGCCTTCTGCCTGTAATGCTTATACTTCTCTTCCAGAAGGGTATTTGTAATCTCATCCAGAAGACGGAGCGTCCCGTTATATAGCGTGTATTCCTGCCTTTGACCTCCTACTCTGTCGTGAATCGGGTATCCGATGCGCACCAGCGGTATTCCCAGTTTTTCTGTCACCACCTTGCCATCTGAATTCCCGATCAGAATGTTGGCACCCAGCTTTTCAGCAAGCTCATTTATGGTCTCAAAATCCGAGTCATCCAGAACCACAGGTTTTACAGCATCAGGCAACGCCAGCTGCATGAGCTGCTCTTCAACTATCTCAGCGAGCCTGGAATTGACAGTCCCTGTACTCAACAAAACAGGTTCAATTCCGTTTTCAATGCACAGTCCACTGACTGCCAGGATCAGTTCGGGCTCACCGAATATAGTCGCACGCCCTTCCGCATTGTACTTGTGGGAGTCGATCATTCCATCCAGCAACCTGCCCCTTTCCTTTGTCAGCTCTGTTGGCACAGGCTTCCCCGAAATTGTGGAAAGCAAATCTACAAACCTGTCACTGTTTTTCAGACCGATTGGCACCACACATCTGTAAAGAGGCACTCCGAATCTTTCCTCCAGGAATTTTCCTGGTGACAGCTCGTCTGATACAGTCATTCCCATCTCAATAGTCGCCAATGAGCCCGGCATTCTTCTGATATCCGACAGACTGCAGCCTCCGTCGGGCATATTATTGAATTTATCGGAATATGGCGCATCCAGGGTTTCGGATATGTCAGGAAACATAATAATGCTGATGCCGAATCTGCCGGCCAGCCTGCTGATATTTCTGACATCGCCCGGACCGATCCCGGAAGGTATTATGTTGATCCTGCCATTGGGACTACTTTCTTTAGCAACAGCCTCCAGAATGCTTCTCAGTGCAGAATGATATCCTTCGGACTGACTGCCGCCATATCCGGGAGTGTGAACAGGAATTATCATCGTATCCTGAATCATGTTCTCTTCTCTGAATTCGTCGATGATACGCTCAATATCTTCACCTATGGTTTCAGCCAGGCAGGTAGTGCAAACACCTATCACGGAGGGGTTGTAAAGCTTAATGATATTTTCCAGCCCCATTTTCAAATTCTTTTCACCGCCGAAAACAGTGCCTTCCTCGTTTAGAGAGGACGAGGCGATGTCGACAGGTTCATTGTAATGCTCGGCCATATGCCTTCTTATATATGTACTGCAACCCTGCGAGCCATGAAGTATGACCATGCTTTTCTCCAGTCCTTTGAACGCTGTTACCGCGCCCATAGGCATGCACATTTTGCAGGGATTTATATTCAAATTGACAAAATTTCTGTTCTTCATTAATTGTCACCTACCTTTTTGACTGATTTCCAGACTGGGCTGTTAATACTCCCATCCACCTCGGCTGCGAAGTTGACTGCCCCTTCAAAGCCGCACAGCGGATGCTTCCTTTCATGGTTATGGTCGCAGAATGCCACTCCCAGCTTATATGCCAGTGGCCTTTCCTTTACGCCCCCTACAAGAATATCCGCGCCCTTTTCCTTCATGAACTTTTCCAATTCAGAAGGATTTGCATCATCTAGTATTACCGTATCCTCATCTACCAAAGACCTCAACATTTCGTAATCTTCGGGCTTTCCAGTCTGAGTTCCGACCATGACGGTCTTCATTCCCAAACTGTCAAACTGTTTCACCAGGGATATGGCTTTAAAACCCCCTCCCACGTAAATCGCAGCATTTCTGCCCTTCAGCCTGCTCTTGTAGTACTCCAGTTTGTCCAAAATGCCTGCTTCTTCAGACTTCAGCAGCTTTTGCAGTTTATCCATTGCATCAATTCCTGGAATCTTCTCTGCGATCCTCATCAATGACTCAATAGTGTCTTCAATCCCGAAAAAGCTCACTTTTACAAATGGAATGCCGTATTTCTCTTCCATATTTTTTGCAAGGTATGTCATCGATCCTGCACATTGCACTACATTGAGTGATGCGGACGGAGCCCTGAGTAACTCATCACATGTGGAATCACCTGTTATCCTGGATATTATGTCAATTCCAAAGCTTTTCAGATATCTGGAGACTATCCAGGTCTCACCTGCAAGATTAAAATCGCCGAGATAATTGATACCATACCGTTTTGGTTCTTCCTGATTCAGCCGCCCATTCCCGCTTTGCACCGGGCCATCTTCCATGAGCTTCATCAGAGCATCACAGGCTGCTTTGTAACCCATTGATTTGTTGCCTGCAAACCCACTGGATTGAACCGGTATTACCCTGATCCCATACCTCTTTTCAGCAGCCTTGCACACAGCTCCGATATCGTCTCCAATAACACCCACAATACATGTGGCATAAACAAATATAACTTTGGCAGAATATTTTGAAACGATCTCATCTATGGCACCTGCCAGTTTTTTCTCGCCTCCGAATATGACATCCTTCTCCCGCAGGTCGGTGGAGAAGCTGTTCCTGTAGATTTCAGAGCCGCTGGACAAACTTCCCCTGATATCCCACGTATATGCGGCACATCCTATAGGACCATGTACGATATGGAAGGCATCGGTAATGGGATTCAACACTACTCTCGCACCGCAGTATACACATGCACGCTGACTCACCGAGCCTGCCACACTATCCTTGTCACACTTAAACCCTTTACCTCCGTCTCCGGAGCAATAACTTATGGACTTTCTTCTCTCTTCCAATATAACCAGCTTCTCTTTTTCACCCATTTCGACCCCTCCTTTCATTTATTGCCTCATCTATTAACTCTTCTGTTGCCTCAATTACTACCTCAAATATTGCCTCAAATATTGCCTCATCTGTTGCCTCATCTTATTAATACGGCTATCCGGCGGCAGATGCTAACTCTAACAATCTGCCGGTATCCGGAGCTCCGATTTATCTACATCCGTTTATCTACATCCGATTAATCTACAGCAGCAGCTCCACGTCTTCATCGGCAGCATCCCTGTCTCTTCTGTCCAGAAGGGTATTGCTTATCATTTCAACTACACGCATTGCGCCTTTGTATCCTACAATGGGCATATATGAATGTACCGACCTGTCGAGAACCGGGAACCCTATCCTTACAAATGGTGTGTCTTCCGCCTTGGCAATGAATTTGCTGTGGGTGCCTCCCATCAGAAGATCTACAGGCTCTTCCTTCATCCACTGGTGGAGTGAGAAAAGATCCCCCGCCGCCTTTACCTTGCTCCCATTTATGCCCGCTTCTTCAAGCATTTCATTTATTTCCGTCTCGAATTTTTCACCAGGAGTGCCAGTTATAACATATTTGGGTATCATTCCAAGGGTTATAAGGAATTCCACCAGACCAATGACCATATCGGGATCACCCGCAACAGCAACCGTTTTGCCTTGGTACTGGTGGTTTGAGTCAAGGATGATATCTATGAGCTGGCCCCTCTCCTCCTCAATTTCAGCGGTGATCTCAAGGCCGGACAATCTTGACAGCGCCATCAGGAAATCATCTGTTGCTTTAACGCCAATAGGCGTTTTCAAAACAGCTGATTTAACCTTGCACTTCTTCTCCAGGGCGAAAGCTCCATCTCCCGATGCAAATGCCCCAAGGCCTAATGTTGCAATGGAATTGCCTGCATCTATGATGTCCTCTATCCTGGTGCCGCCGTCCGGATACATTTCGTATTTTCCGGTCATCGGTGCATCCATGACTCCACTGGTATCAGGGAAAACTATGCTTTCAACGCCCATGGATTTCATGAGTCTTTTAAGTTCCCTTATATCTCCTGGGTTTATAAATCCCGGTATTACGTTTATCTTCCCATTGGGTGTTTTGCTGTTTACCGCTAGATATTTTACAATACCCTTCACCATATTTGAAAAGCCCGTGATATGAGAACCGACATAACTCGGTGTATTTGCATGGATGACATATTTACCTTCAGGTATCTGAGCTTCTGCCACATATGTCGGTATATCGTCACCTATTGTCTCCGACAGGCAGGTTGTGTGTATCGCAATAATATCCGGGTTATAAATCGAAAAAATGTTTTTAATAGAAGTCTTAAGGTTGCTGCCTCCTCCGAATACAGCCGAGCCCTCTGTAAAAGAACTCGATGAGGCTATTGCCGGATCCCTGAAATTTCTGGTGAGAAGCATCCTGTGATAGGAACAGCAACCCTGTGAGCCGTGGCTGTGAGGCATGCACTTGTGTATGCCGAGTGCCGCATACATCGCCCCAACCGGCTGACATGTCTTGGCCGGATTTATAACCAGCGCTTCCCTTTTGACATACTCCTTTGGTGTATGGTTCAACATTTAGATCGCCTCCTTTACAAAGCATCCTTCAATGGAAGGCTGGGTTTTCCACGGTGGTGTTACAAGCTTCCAAACCGGAGTAGAAATTCCAAGCGCTATATCTCTCGCGAAATTCAACGCACCCTTGTAGCCCGCATACGGCCCGCTGTAATCATATGAATGAAGCTGTTTCGAGAATACTCCGGCCTTGTGTGATATGTACTTGTCCTTGATTCCGGAACAGAAAACATCAGGCTTAATACTCTTAAGCAATTCTTCAGTTTCAAAGTGGTTCAGGTCATCAATTACAACACTTCCGTCTTTCATATCCCTGATCATTCCTTCATAATAGTTCAAGGGCAATTCTTTACTGAGCATTTCATATCGCTCTTTTGGAATGGTTATCCTGAATTTTTCCGGATCAGGTTCAAACTCCAGGTTTTCAATGTTCTTGCTGTCCGCATCAATTTTTATACTTGGTATGACTTCTCTTCCCTCATAGTCATCCCTGTGAGCGAATTCATAACCTGCCACTATGGTTTCCATTCCAAGATCCTTCAGCAGCGTCTGGTAATGGTGAGCTCTTGAGCCGCCTACATAAAGGGCTGCAGTTTTACCTTTGCAAATCTTCCTGTATTCCTCAAGTCCTGGCATTATTTCAGTCAACTCTTCAGCAATAACAGCTTCAGTCCTTGCCGTGATATCGGGGTCATCAAAATATTTAGCCATGTCCCTCAGGCTTTTACTCATGGACTTTACTCCAATAAAATTCACCTTAAGCCAGTCAGTTCCATATTTCTGATTAAGCATCTCTGCAATATAATTGATGGAACGGTGGCACTGTACAATATTCAGATCTGCTTTATGGGCATTTTTTAAACCTTCTATGGATCCATTCCCCGTCATTACAGTGATTACTTCATATCCGATTTTTTTCATCAAACGTTCAATTTCAAAGCCATCGCCGCCAATATTATACTCTCCGAGAATATTGATCGCATATTTGCCCACCACCTTGTCACCCAGGCCTATAATATGCTTTATCAAACCGTTATTGGCAATATGATGACCGGCTGACTGGCTTACACCCTTGTAACCTTCACAGCTGAAAGCAAGTACCTTTATTCCGTATAGCTGTTCCGATTCCACCGCAACCGCATTGATATCATCGCCTATCAGTCCTACCGGACAGGTTGAACAAATCATTATGGTTTCAGGCTCAAAAATCTCGACAGCTTCCTTGATAGCCTGCCTCAGCTTCTTCATTCCTCCAAATACAATGTCCCCTTCCTGCATATCGGTTGAAAAGCAATAGTTGAGGAAGTTTTTACCACCTTCTTCGGTTTTGGCTTTATTCCTCCTGGTATTCCAGGCATAATAGCTGCACCCTATCGGGCCATGCACTATGGTCACAGCATCCTTTATCGGGCCGAGTACAACACCTTTGCAGCCTGCATAACAGCATCCCCTGTTTGTCATGATGCCGGGAATTGCCCTTGTATTTGCGGATATGGTCTGGGCTTCCACGGCATCGCAATCCTTTATAAGAATGTGGTCTTTCCTGTTTTTAAAAACGCTTGCCGGGTAACTCTCCAGCATTTTTTCTACTTTATTCGAATTCTTACAAGCTTTCATCCTGATCACCCCCTGATCTCTTATATTGCGCTTTCTCCTGCTTCGCCCGTACGAACCCTTATTGAATCAATTACAGGCATAACGAATATTTTGCCGTCTCCCGGCTTTCCAGTGCTGTTTGTATTTATTATCGTGTCCACTACTTTTTTTACATTCCCGTCGCTTACTACAATAGAGATCAGCCGCTTGGGGATTAGCCTGTGTTCATTTGAAATAACCTCGGCCATTGTTGTTGTTGTAATTTCATTGCCATCCTGAATAAATTTTTCAATTATTGTGAAATCCACCTTCTTTTTGCCTCTACCGAATACCTTCCTGCAGTTTATTGAAGGGAAGCCTTCAAGCAAAAGCGCTTCCTTTGTTTTGTTGATCATATCCATACGGATGACAGCCATGACTTCTTTCATCAGAATCCCTCCCTTACAATGCATTTGTGTCTGAGCTTATTGTGTAAACTTCATCAACCGGGCTTACAAATATCTTACCGTCTCCAAAAGCCCCTTTTATTCCTGTTTTTGCGTTTTTGACTATCACCTTGACCACGTCATCCTTGTCTTCGTCATTGACCACCATCATCAACATTTCCTTGGGTATCTCGTCATAGACCACATCTCCTACTTTGACACCCCTCTGCTTGCCACGCCCCATAACATCCATCTTTGTAACTGCAGGAAAGCCTGCATCACTCAATTCCGATAACACCGCCCCTATTCTCTCCGGCCTGATTATCGCCCTTATCATCAACATATCGGTTCCCTCCTGTTTTTATTTTTCTGTATTTTTTCTGTTATTGTTTTCTTTTTCTATTTATAAGTAATAATTACATCAGCTATTTTAATTCCAGCAACCCTCTCTCAGATGTCCATCAGACCATGAGCCATCAATATCTCTTCCAATCTGTCCTGAACCATTGGCTTTGGTATAACAAACATTTGGTTGTTATCTATGGCACTCGCTAATCCCCTGTATGCATCAGCCTGTTCTTCTCCCGGCGAAAACTCTATAACCGTCTTTTTATTGATTTCCGCCCTCTGCACCAGATTATTCCTGGGCACAAAGTATATAAGTTGGCTTCCAAGTTCCTTTGCGAATGCTTCCAAAAGATCCCGCTCCCCATCGACATTCCTGCTGTTGCAGATAATTCCTCCAAGCCGGCATCCGCCTGTATTGGCGTATTTCTGTATACCCTTGGCAATGTTGTTGGCAGCATACAGGGCCATCATCTCACCGCTCGCAACAATGTAAATCTCCTTGGCCTTGCCTTCCCTTATGGGCATTGCGAATCCACCACAAACAACATCGCCAAGTACATCGTAGAACACATAATCAAGATCTTCAGTATATGCACCGAGGCTTTCCAGCATATTGATGGATGTGATTATACCTCTGCCCGCGCAGCCTACACCTGGCTCCGGCCCTCCCGATTCAACGCACCTTATTCCAAAGGCACCTGTTTTCATGATACTGTCCAGTTCAACCTCCTCTCCTTCTTCTCTTAGAGTATCCAGAACACTCTTCTGTGCCAGCCCGCCAAGTACCAGCCTTGTTGAATCTGCTTTTGGGTCACAACCTACTATCATGACCTTCTTTCCCATTTCCCCCAGACCTGCTGTCAGGTTCTGTGTGGTTGTCGATTTGCCGATACCACCTTTTCCGTATATTGCTACCTGTCTCATCATAAAAATTTCCTCCTGAATAATTGGTTTTACTTGTGATATTAATATAAAAAGGACGCCGTATTGATTGATTCAATAAGGCGTCCTGGCCATTTGGATTTTATAATTCCTTAAGATTTATAATTCCTTAAGATTTATAATCCCTTAAGATTTTTTAAAACATTACTTCTCCAGACTTGATCTGGAAGTCAGCGTAAGCCTGAGAACCATGTTCATTGATATCAAGACCTGATTCCTCATGCTCCTTTTCAACCCTTAATCCAACAGTTGCCTTGATCACTTTGAATAATACGAAGGTCGTTGCAAGCACCCATACTGCTACGGATACTACTCCCAGCGCCTGTATTCCAAGGAGGTGAAGCCCTCCGCCGTATAGCAGGCCGCCATCAACGGCAAACACACCTACCAGCAATGTACCTGTGGAACCACACAAGCCGTGGACCCCGATTGCTCCAACAGGATCATCTATTTTCAACACTTTTTCAATAAATTCAATACCGAATACTACAACAAAGCCTGATATTACTCCGATTAATATGGATCCTGCCAAACTGACTGCAGCACAACCCGCGGTTATTGCAACAAGTCCTGCAAGGGCGCCGTTGAGCGTCATGCTGACATCGGGCTTTTTGTATCTTAACCATGTAATGATCATAACCACACAGGCTCCTGCTGCCGCAGAAAGGTTTGTTGTCATTGCAATCCTTCCTATGTCTGCACTTGTGCCCGATAATGTACTGCCTGGATTGAAGCCGAACCAGCCGAACCATAATATGAATACTCCAAGAGCTGCAAGAGTAATACTGTGACCGGGAATTGCGTTTGGTTTGCCATTTTTGTCATACTTACCAATTCTGGGCCCAATCAGCGCTGCCCCCATCAAAGCTGCCCAGCCACCTACTGAATGAACAACAGTCGATCCTGCAAAATCAATGAATCCCATCTGTGAAAGCCAGCCGCCGCCCCATATCCAGTGACCAACAACAGGGTAGATTACAAGGCTTATAACGAAACTATATATTACATACGCAACAAACTTCGTTCTTTCCGCCATGGCTCCCGAAACAATTGTAGCGGCAGTTGCAGCAAATACAGTCTGGAATAGTATAAAGGCTTCTATCGGTATACCCCTGTCCACGGTATCCATTCCAAAAAATGCTGATGTCCCTATGAATCCACCGGCATCAGCGCCGAACATGAACGCATATCCTACTGCAAAGAATGCTAATGAGCCTATCGCAAAATCCATCAGGTTCTTCATAATTATGTTACTGGCATTTTTCGACCTGGTGAGTCCTGTCTCCACCATTGCAAATCCAGCCTGCATGAAGAAAACCAAAAATGCCGCAATCAGTGTCCACACTGTGTCTATAGCCATTTTAACCGCCGGCGATATCTCCTCGGAAGCTGCGAATACAGCTATTGGTATGGTAAACACAACCAGCATTGAAAGTATTGCTAAAAATTTCTTTTTCATAAAATCATCTCCTCAATAAATATTTATCAACTCAGTTACTATAACTTATAGAGCTTTTTCTCCACGCTCTCCGGTCCTTATCCTGATGGCGTTATCCAGGTTATATACGAAAATCTTTCCGTCTCCCACTTCACCGGTTCTAACTTTTTTGCTTATACCTTCAATAAGATCTTCAACTGCTTCATCCCTGACAACCATCTCAATTTTTACCTTCGGCAGAAGGTTTATGCTGTATTCAGTTCCTCTGTATATTTCCTTCCTGCCCTTTTGCATTCCGCAACCTGAAACCATGCTTGCCGTCATTCCATAGATTCCGAGGCTGTTAGCCAATTCCTTGATATCCTCAAGCTTCTCCGGTCTTGTAATAACTTCCAGTTTCTTCATAACCTTCACTCCTTCACATTTTTTATAAAAAAACGCCAGTACCCGTAGTTTTTATCCTACGAATCTGGCGTCATGGCCTTTATAAATTCACTTTTTATAATATCGTTTAATATCGTTAATTAATCCTGCAATGCATCATATCCTTCGTCGCCGGTACGTACCCTTATAACATTCTCGACATCATATACAAAAATCTTGCCGTCACCGATGTGACCTGTATAAAGAGCTTTTTTTGCAGTTTCAATTACTGTCCTGACCGGAACCTTGGATACCACAATTTCTACTTCTATCTTTGGAAGGAGATCCATTTCAACGGTGACACCACGGTAGAACTCCGGCTTGCCTTTTTGAATACCGCATCCCAATACCTGGGTTACTGTCATGCCGGTTACTCCAATTCCATTCATAGCAGCTTTCAAAGCTTCGAACTTGCTCTGCTTTGTAATTATATCAATCTTCGTCATTTTTACATCCGAATCACTTGCAGTTTCGGGTTTTCTTACGACCTCAACCGGAACAGCCTGATTGATATTGACAACAGCAGCAGGACTGGCTGATTGCTTGATTTCTGCAAAATTGGAGGAATCAAAGCTAAACTCGCTGACACCTGAAAAGTCAGGATATGCATCCTCTCCATGCTGTGCTATGTCAAGGCCCTCATCTTCATCCTTCTCCGAAGCGCGGAGTTTGGTGAAGAGCGAAATTCCTTTGAGAATAAGGAACGTCATTACCGCAGAAAACACAATTGTTACTACTACACTTAGGGCCTGAATACCAAGCTGTCCAGGGTTTCCGAAGAATAGACCATTGTTGCCCAGCGGGTTAACCTCCTTGCTTGCGAACAATCCTGTTGCGAGTGCTCCCCATATACCACCAATACCATGGCATCCGAATGCATCGAGTGAATCGTCGTAACGAAACTTGTTTTTGACTACACTTATTGCAAAGTAGCACAACGGGCTTACAATAAGTCCTATAAGTATTGCCGGCATTACACTCACAAAGCCTGCTGCCGGAGTTATTGCCACAAGGCCTACCACTGCTCCGGTAGCCGCTCCAAGCATTGTGGGTTTGCCGCGATGCAGCCACTCAATCACCACCCATGAAAGGGTCGCTGCTGCTGCTGCTGTATTTGTAACAAGGAATGCACTCATCGCAAGACCATTTGCAGACAAGGCACTGCCACCGTTAAACCCGAACCACCCAAACCAAAGCAGACCTGCTCCGAGTACTGTAAATGGAATATTGTGCGGCACCATCGGCGAAGACCCGTAGCCCTTTCGTCTACCCAGCACAAGTGCTGCAGTGAGTCCTGCGATACCAGAGCTTATATGAACGACCGTTCCACCTGCGAAGTCCAGTGCGCCAAGGTTCCTGAGCCATCCTCCCACTCCCCATACCCAGTGAGCCAGGGGATCGTAAACCAGTGTGGACCAGATGAGTATGAATGCTATGAATGCAGGAAAGCGCATTCTCTCGGCGATTGAGCCGGTAATAAGAGCTGCTGTGATGATTGCAAACATCATCTGAAAAAGCACGAACAGCGATTGGGGTATTGTCCCTGCATAATCGGCATTTGGTGCTGCCCCTATACCGCTCAGGCCGAACCAGTCAAAGCTGCCGAAAAGATTGAACTTATCCGGGCCGAAGGCTATTGTATAGCCTATGAGCACCCACTGGATGGAAACCAGCGCTATTATTATGAAGGAATTCATCATTGTATTAAGTACGTTTTTCTTTCTTACCATACCGCCATAGAAGAAAGCAAGTGCTGGTGTCATTAAGAACACCAATACAGTTGAGACGAATATAAATGCAGTATCACCGGTGTCTATTGCTGCCGCAGCGTCCTCTGCAAATGCTGCAAAAGGCAGACAGGCTATAATTGCTATGATAAAAACTGTCATTATAAGTTTCAGGCTGATCTTTTTCATTTCTTATACCTCCTTAAAATACCTTTACATTGCTTCTTCGATTGTTAATGTTGCTTTTTTGCTTGTTTATATTGCTTTTTCGCTTGCTTATATTGCTTTTTCGCCCCGTTCGCCGGTTCTGATCCGTACAGCATCAACCACATCATAAACAAATATCTTACCGTCTCCCACCTCGCCGGTCTTTACCTTATTTATCAGACCGTCTATAAGGCTCTCCACCATTTCATCCCTTACAACCATTTCAATTTTGATCTTCGGGAGCAGGTTGATGCTGTATTCCGTTCCCCTGTATATCTCCTTCCGGCCTTTCTGCAGTCCGCAGCCTGAAACCATGCTTGCTGTCATTCCATATATGCCAAGACTGTTTGACAGTTCCTTGACATCCTCCAGCTTTTCAGGTCTTGTAATAACCTCCAGTTTCTTCATAACCTCAACTCCTTCATCTACGTACTAAAAATCTTAAAAACAAAAAACGCCAGCTCCCGTAAGTTTTAAAACTTACGAATCTGGCGTCATGGCCTTAGGTTATGATATCCACCCTTGAATATCTGCCCCTCATGTTAATTCAATTATTGAATTCATATTAGCATGCATCCTGCAAAAATGCAAGAGTTTTTTGAAAATTTTAATAATTAATTTGTTTTTTGCAGCTTGTTATGTTTTTTAGCTTCATTTTTGCAGGAATTTCACCTTTTCTTCATATCTGTGCCTCCGGCAAGGATTATAGCCTCTGCCATGTCCTTCATTGTCATCCTGTTGTCCCTGCTTTTTTTCCTGATCGCATCATATGCTTCATTCTCAGTCATGCCATGCTTCTCAACAAGGAGCCACTTGGCCTTCTCCACCAGCTTTCTATTCTTAAGGGCATTATCAAGTTCACTGACCTTCTCCTCATACTCCCTTACTCTACGGTAATTGCCGGTCGACAGATCGACTATCTGCATAAGGACTACATCGTACACAGGTTTTGTTATGTAAGTTACTACCCGTGACTTTTTTAGAAAATCAAATGCGTCATCAGCTCTGGAATCAAGAATCAATATGCAGGCAGCCAGAACCTCATCATCAATCACTTCGATGGTTGATCTTACTTCAGAAAAGCTGCCGGTCACCTCTATCATCAGAAGGTCGGGTTGAATGCTTCTCACATGCCTCAGTATTCCGGATGGATTGCTTGAAAAGCCTGTAAAAATATGGCCACCAGACGTTAATGTGTTTTTTACACCGGATAAAAGCTTTTTATCCTGTCCATAAAGCATGAATTTTACATTATCCATTATTTCCGACCTCCTTTCAAAAAAATTAGTTGCTTGTTTCATATAATCAAAGAAAGCTTTCCGGTGACAGGCCTATTAATGTCCTGTCTCCGAAAAGCTTCATCGCTGTGTCACAACTGCATCATTGCAGTTAAATAAGTGGTTTCAATACAAATAATAAAAGAATGATAACACAAAATCTAACAGCCTGCAATAAGCAAAAGGCGGGCAATCTACCACTCTGCCACTCTACCTCTTACCAAGACTCTCTATCCTCTCGGCTACCTTGGAGTACATCTCCAGATATTTCTCCCTCTTGGCCTTCTCCTCTTCGATGAGCTTCGGGGGTGCCTTTGCGACAAAGCCTTCGTTGTTCAGCTTGCTGTTAACCCTCTCCACTTCCTTCTCAAGCGTGGCTTTTTCCTTCTGGAGACGTTCCATCTCCTTTTCGAGGTCAATAAGCTCTTCAAGGGGTATAAATATCTCGACTCCTGCAATAACCGCAGATACCGCGTCAGGTGATATACCAGTCTTGTCGCTCTGGACGGAAATTTCAGAAGCACCTGCCAGCCTCTCAAAGAAGCGTCCACCGGCCTTCAGCACCTTCCCCTCTTCCTCTCCTGCAACGAATATGACCTTCGCTTTTCTGGACGGTGGGACATTCATTTCAACCCTGGTATTCCTTATACTCTTGACGGCATCCATAATCAGTGCCATCCTCTTCTCGTCGTCAGGGAAGCAATAATCCTGTCTGAATTCCGGCCATTTCGAAATCATTATGCTTTCATCGTCATTAACAAGATGCGAATAAATCTCCTCTGTCAGGAAGGGCATGAAAGGATGGATCAGCTTCATTGCGTTCCCGAGGACATAATTAAGGCAATACTGGGCTTCCAGCCTGGTCGGATCATCCCTGTCATAGAGTCTGGGCTTCACAAGCTCGATATACCAGTCGCAGAACTCCTCCCATATGAATTCATACAGCTTCTGAAGGCCGATGCCCAACTCGAATTTCTCAAGGTTTTCCGTCACTTCAGCAGTAAGGGTGTTGACCCTGCTGAGGATCCATTTATCAGCCATTGTGAACCTGGAAGGATCCATCTTGCCAAGATCCATATCCTCTTCGAAATTCATCAACACAAACCTTGAGGCGTTCCATACCTTGTTAGCGAAATTACGGCTGGATTCTATCTTTTCAGTCGAGAACCTGATATCATTGCCGGGAGTATTACCAATGCTCAGAGCAAATCTTAATGCGTCGGTTCCGTACTGGTCTATCAATTCCAGGGGATCGATGCCGTTGCCCAGCGACTTGCTCATCTTCCTTCCCTGTGCATCCCTTACAAGGCTGTTTATGAATACATATTTGAAGGGTTCCCTGCCCATGTTCTCCATACCTGAGAATATCATCCTGGCAACCCAGAAGAATATTATATCCTGCGCAGTAACCAGTACATCGGTCGGGTAGAAATATTCAAGCTCTTCCGTCTTTTCGGGCCATCCAAGAGTTGAGAAGGGCCAAAGCGCTGAACTGAACCAGGTATCGAGAGTATCGGGATCCTGTTCGATGTTGGCGCTACCACAATCAGAGCATTTATCCGGTGCATGGCTTTCGACCATTACCTTTCCGCAGCTCCTGCAATAGTATGCCGGTATCCTGTGTCCCCACCAGAGCTGTCTGGAAATACACCAGTCCTGGATGTTCTCCATCCAGTTGTAATATATCTTTGAAAATCTTTCAGGAACAAATTTAATAGTGCCGTTTTTAACCACCTCTATGGCTGGCTCGGCAAGGGGTTTCATCTTCACATACCATTGCTCGGATATGAGCGGTTCAATTACCGTTTCGCATCTCTGGCAGGTGCCGACATTGTGGGTGTGGGCTTCTACTTTTACAAGGAGGTCAAGCTTTTTAAGGTCATCAACTATAAGCTTTCTCGCATCGTACCTGTCCATACCCTTGTACTGCTTCGCAGCGTCGTTCATGACTCCCCTGTCGGAGATGACCCTTATCTGGGGCAGATTGTGCCTGAGGCCAACTTCAAAGTCGTTAGGGTCATGGGCAGGGGTGATTTTTACAACGCCTGTACCGAACTCCATCTCGACATATTCGTCGGCGATGACAGGGATCTCCCTGTCCATCAACGGCAATATCACAATTTTACCAACCAGGTGCTTGTACCTGTCATCATCGGGATGTACTGCCAAAGCGGTATCACCCAGCATCGTCTCAGGACGTGTGGTGGCAACTGTCATAAATTCATCGCTGCCTTTGACATGATACCTGATATGCCAGAAGTTGCCTTCCTTTTCCTCATATTCCACTTCTATATCAGAGATTGAGGTGTTGCAGTTGGGGCACCAGTTGGTAATCCTTTCTCCCTTATAAATTAGGCCTTTTCTGTACAGCCTGATAAAGACCTCCTTCACTGCCTCAGAAAGGCCTTCATCCATAGTGAACCTTTCGCGTTCCCAGTCGCAGGAGCTGCCCAGCTTTTTAAGCTGCTCGACTATGCGGGTGCCGTAAACACGCCTCCATTCCCATGCCCTTTCGAGGAATTTCTCTCTCCCGATCATATCCTTGGTAAGGCCTTCCTTTGCCATGGCGTCAACGATTTTTGCTTCGGTCGCTATGCTGGCATGGTCAGTCCCTGGAAGCCAAAGTGCACTATAGCCCTGCATTCTCTTCATCCTTATGAGGATATCCTGGAGCGTGTTGTTCAGGGCGTGTCCCATATGGAGCTGTCCTGTTATATTCGGTGGTGGTATGACTATTGTAAATGGTTTTTTATTCTTGTCGGGTACTGCATGGAAGTAGCCCTTCTTCATCCAGTTTTCATAGAGTCTGTCTTCTACCTGCTTGGGGTCGTAGGTTTTAGCAAGGTTTTCACTTTCATTCATCTTTAAATCCTCCTCGTAAATCTTTATGTCTTCCTGCTTTATTTATAGGTCAGATACAATAGGATAAGCCCGGGTACCGATATCATCAGGCCCATCATTTTCAGGTTTACGGATGCCTTGTTGAACTTATATTTCGACACCTCATCCTCGCTCAGTTCATCCTCGAAATTGCATACCACCTTTTCATCCAACCTGTATTTCTTCACAAGGCTCCCCGCCACGAACACCAGCCCAAAGCCGGCTACCAGGAACACAAAAGTCAGTATTTTCATTATAATCATATCCATGTTCTCCTTTCATGTTCAACATTTTTTAGTGCCGCTTATCACGCCATTTTTAGTTTTAATGGCGTCAGAAGCAAGCAGTACAAGGCGCATGAGGCACGGCAACCGGAGCATATTTCTATATGTGAGGATTGTTGTGGCCGATATGCAACGCCGTAATGCGCCGCTTATCACGCCATTAAAATAAAAAAACCCACATCCGATTATCTATTCGGACGAAGGTATTATCTCCGCGGTACCACCAAAATTCCCTTAAAGGGCTGCTCATCAGAAATAACGGCTCCTGCCGCCGCAGTCTCCTGCGGAACTCCAAAGCGACCTTCGACAGCCCTGTGTCCGGAAAGCCTTTCAGCCTGTGGGCTTTCCTCTCTGATGACCTGATTTGCCGTCTACTCCTCTTTATCATCATCTATGGTTTTATTATAACTCAATATTAAATCATATATTATAGTAAAGATGCATTTGTGTCAAGAATAATGAAAAACAGCAAATTTGTTTTTTTATTGTATAGCTGACGCCAATTATGTATAATTTATAATGATAAAATCAAATGAAAAACGAAGAAAAAGAAAATAGTCAAAAAATAATAAGAATGATTTTCGAGGTGATCGAATGCAAGTGATAAACGGAGGAGTTACGGCTCCTGAGGGTTTTTTTGCAACAGGCGTGGCGTGTGGCCTGAAAAAGGACGGCGGCAAGGACCTTGCCATCATTTGTTCCGAAGACAGTGCCGCTGCGGCAGGAGTCTTCACGACCAACAAGGTCAAGGGACATTCTCTCCAGCTTACAATGGAACATATTAAAACAGGATATGCGAATGCCCTGATTATCAATAGCGGCAATGCGAATGCATGTGTAGGCGAACAGGGGTACAAGGATGCGAAGGAAATGGCGGAAATAGCATCCCGATTGCTTGACTGTAATCCGGAAGGCATCCTTGTAGGTTCAACCGGCGTAATAGGCAAACCCCTAAATATGGATGCCATCCGTAAAGGCATTGAAGAACTGGTATCAGGCATGGATCCTGAAGGAGGACGCGACGCCCAGGAAGCCATTATGACTACTGATCTCATGCGCAAGGAGATTGCTGTCGAGCTTGATCTTCAGGATACAAAGGTTGTCATCGGCGGAATGGCAAAAGGATCCGGTATGATCCACCCAAATATGGCAACAATGATCGGCGTGATAACGACCGATGTAAACATATCAAGGAAGCTCCTTGACAAAGCGCTTAAAGAATCGGTGAAACAGACATTTAACAGGGTTTCTGTCGACGGAGACACCAGCGTTTGCGACATGGTCATCATAATGGCTAACGGTTTGGCTGATAATCCCGGTATCATTAATGAAGACGAGGATTATGAAAATTTCTGCAAAGCTCTGGATTATGTCTGTACCACACTGTCCCGACTGATAGCCAGAGATGGCGAAGGGGCCACAAAGCTGGTAGAGGTTGTGGTTGAAGGCGCCGGGAATTCAGAGGATGCGTACAAGGCTGTATCTGCCATTGCAAAATCCCCTCTTGTAAAAACAGCAATTTTCGGTGAAGATGCCAACTGGGGCAGGATCATTACAGCTGCGGGCTACTCGGGAGCTGATTTTGAGCCCTCCAATACGGACATATTCATAGGAGATCTCATGGTGTGCAAAAGTGGTTGCGCTCTTCCTTTCGATGAGATAAAAGCCAAAGAGATCCTCCATGGAAGCGAAGTAAGGATATTGGTCAAGCTAAACAAGGGCATATATTCCGACAGGATGTGGACTTGTGATTTCTCCCTGGACTATATAAAGATAAATGCCAACTACAGAACTTGATAATCCTTGAAAAAAGCTGTTTACTGCTGGTTGCTGTTGGGCAAATATATGATATAATTACGCATATAAGCATATATGTTATCAAAATATGTCAAAGGAGTGAAAAGTATGGCGACACTTCAGTGGGTAGTATTCAGTATAAATGGTGATGATTTTGGAGTTGACATTTCCCAGGTCAACATCATCGAGCGTCCTGTTGAGATTTTCAAAATACCAAATGCACCAGACTATGTTGAGGGATTGATAAATTTGAGGGGCAAAGTCTATACAGTCTTCAACCTCAGAAGGAAGTTCGGTCTGCCGCTAAAAGCAACCGATGAAAATACAAAGATAATCATGGTGAATACTTCTACAGCAACTGTAGGTATAGTGGTTGATGAAGTGAAGGAAATCATAAAGGTCGAAGAAAAAAGCATTGAAAATGCTCCAGATATCATGGGCAGTGCCAGAGGCAAATTTATTACAAGTGTCGCCAAGATCGATGAAAGAATAGTCATGCTCCTCAATCTTGATAATGTCTTTGCAGCAGAAGCCGTTGTTTGATAAATAAGCAGTTGTTCGATAAATAAGTATCCCAGCCCTCCTTGATGATCTCACCGGAGGGCTTTTTTATGGGGGCTTATTTACTTAGGTTGCTGAGCAGAACCGGCTTCCTGAACATGATACTGGTTGAAGAAACTAGTGATAAACAAATTGTAAGAAAGGTTTTCGTCAATGGCTGCGATATCCTTGATTTAACATAAGATTTACAAATTGTATGTTTTTCCGTAACAACTGCGAGGTATACTATATACAAGGTTCGGGTAATAATATACGATTAATTCAATCTTCATAAAAATTAGCATCCGAAAGAATCGTACAAAAAAGGGGGTGAAAAAATGTACAAATTCAAGACAATCAGGTGCAGTTCATGTAATTCTGTCCTTATAAACATACCGGAAGCAGAATTGGAACAGTTGGATGGTATGCTGCTCCACTGCGATTGCTGCAACCATATCAACCTTTTGAAATTCAAGCCTCACGGCAAGAATTCAGAAATGAGCATAATCCCAATAAGGTTTCCCGTCCACGAAGAAGAGCAGGTTATAATGTAAAAAGACAGGCTCTTTTTTTTTGTCAGAAATCCCTTCTGGATATTTAACCAGGTCTTAACATGGAATTTAACAAAATCATTTCGAATAAACATACCCTTAATCATATTATGATAAAATCCTTATACTGCACCATACGTATTAACATGAAGAGGATAAAGAGGATTTAATCCATGAATACTACATCGGCATTATTACAATTATACAACAAAGAAGAAGCAGATAGTTATGAGAACTCTTACAGCGAAGAGACATCAGGAGAATTTTTTATGGATATTCTTCAAAACGGGGAGATTAAAACCCTTTTTCAACCCATGATTTCACTAACGGATGGCTCCATATTGGGTTATGAAGCATTAAGCCGCGGGCCGGGCAATTCTGTTTTTGAAAATCCGGAAAAGCTATTCGATTTTGCGCGAATATACGGAAGGCTCTGGGAGCTGGAACTGCTTTGCCGTTTTAAAGCGCTCGAAAACATATCCAGGCTGAATATGCCTTATTACATCTTTCTCAATGTAGATCCCCACATCATTGATGATGAAAAATTCCAAAAAGGATTTACAAAGGATTTCCTTAAGGAATTCCACATCAGCCCTGCAAATATCGTATTTGAGATAACAGAAAAAAATTCGGTGAACGACATGAAAGGCTTTAAGAAAATTATCGACAATTACAAAAACCAGGGCTACAAAATCGCAATAGACGACACCGGCTCCGGTTATTCAGGACTCAAGCTCATCACCGATATCCATCCTCATTTCCTGAAGCTTGACATGACACTAATCCGGGATATAGACAAGGATGGTCTGAAATATGCGCTCATAAAGACATTCCATGATTTTTGCGCCGTAACCGATATCAAGCTGATCGCCGAAGGTATAGAAACGGAAAACGAGCTGAATGCTTTGATTGATATAGGAATTGATTATGGGCAGGGCTACTTGATACAAAAGCCAATGGATACTATCCCGGAAATCGACCAGGATCTTATTCGTCATATCATTGACCGCAACAAAAAAAAGAAGAATCTCTATATAAACAGACCAACTACTGCTCTTGTAGGGGATATATGCCGAAAAAACACCACTGCCGATTCCGGAAAGATTGGGTCCGCCATTTTGGACCTGTTCAGCAGCAACCCCTCGCTGCATTGCCTTCCTGTCGTTGACGACAATAAGATTTCCGGGCTTATTATGAAGGACAAATTCTTTGCCCGACTGGGTAGCCAGTATGGATATGCTTTGTATATAAACCGCCCTGTCAATCTGATCATGGATAACAGGCCGCTTTCAGTGGATTACTGCACGACCATTGATAATGTTGCGAAAATGGCAGTGGCACGCCCCGAAGAATCTCTTTATGATTACATTATTGTAACCAGGAATTCTGAATACTTTGGAATAGTAACGATAAAGGACCTGCTTGAGAAAACAACCGAGCTGGAGGTGAATTATGCACGCCACCTCAACCCTCTTACCGGCCTGCCAGGTAACATGCTCATCGAGCAAAGGCTTTCAGGTCTGATCGGCGAAACATGCACGCCGTTTACGGTGCTTTATATCGACATCGATAATTTCAAAGCTTACAATGACGTCTATGGTTTTGAAAACGGTGACAGGGTCATTCAATACCTGGCCTCCAGAATTCATGAGAGCGTCTGTGTCAAAGAATATCCCTGTGCGGTACGCAATTGTTTCATTGGACATATCGGGGGCGATGATTTCATATGTATCATAGACAGCCACAATGTAAAAGCAGTGTGTGAAAGCATACTGGAATCGTTCAGCAAGGGTATCGAATTCTTTTATACAAACAATGATGTTGAAAATGGATATATCATTTCGAAAAACAGAAGGGGCGAAGAGGAAAGATACGCGCTTACAAGTCTGTCGATTGCAGGTATCAGCAACAAAAACAAATCTTTCGGGGATATCTTTGAAGTGTCAGAGTATTCAAGCCGCATAAAAAAGAAATGCAAGGAAAAAGGCGGTAACTGCATCATCATTGAATGATGGGTTCCACCTTTTTCCTGATCTATGAAACCTTGATATAAAGGTTTTCTATCAAATTCATATTAAACTCTCATATCCTGAATATGGTCATAGCCTCCTTCAGTTTTACCGCATCCTCCTCAAGTCTGTCCGAAAAACCTTCCAGAGCCGATATGCTGTCTGCCTGCTGATCAATGGAAGCAGTCACTTCTTCCGAAGATGCCGTTATTTCCTGTGAGGCCGCAAGGATCGTATCCATGACTCCCATGACTTCCTGCTTGTAAACTTTCATCTCATCTATCTTTTCATTGATCCTGTCTGACTCATCCTTTAATAATGACACGATGGAAGCTATCCTGTCAAAGGATCTTATTGTCTCAGCCAGGGCTTCCCTGTTAGTTCCCAGTACATCTTCGACATCGGCAGCCTTGCTTGATGCTTCAGTTATATTGTCCGTGATGAGCCTGATATTGGCATCAATCTCTTTTGTCGCAGCCATCGATTCGTCTGCCAGCTTCCTGATTTTTTCGCTACTACCGAAAAGCCCCTTCCGGCCTCCCCTGCTCTGGCGGCTTCTATAGCAGCATTCAAAGCCAGGAGGTTGGTCTGCGAGGCAATATTGCCTATTGTCCTGACCATTCTGTAAATCGAATCGGAATAATTATTCAGGGTCTGTATATCTGAAGCAATAACACCGACAATTTCTGCAGTTTTTGATGTCTTGACCTCCAGGTTCCTGACCGAGGTCAGGCTGCTTTCAGTTATCATTGCAGATTCTCTGCACAATCCGTCAAGATTTCCTGCGCTTTGTGATACCATCTCCATTTTCCCCGAAAGATTCAGCATCTGTGCCGAGGCTTTTTCATTGTCGGCGCTTTGTGATACGGTTCCTTCCGATATTTGTCTTGCTGCATCCAGGATTTCCACCGAGCCCGTCGATATATTCCTTGTAGATTCCACAACTGCTTTGGTGGAATCAAGGACCCTTGTTGCAAACTCAGAACTCCTGCCAACCAGCTGCCTCATCTCACCGATCATGCTGGAAATACCTGATGCCAGTTTCCCCAGCTCGTCCCTGCGTTTTGACCTGATTTCAGTTGTCAGATCCCCCCTTGAAGCCTTTTCGGCCACTTCCAGAATCTGTCCTATCACCTTACCCATCTTTAAGGCGAGCAACATTCCCATACCTGTTGCCACAAGTGTTGCAAATATTACAAGTATTATTGTCAGGACCGCTATTTCCCGTGCGGAGGAATAGAGCTCCGATTCCGGAAGAATGCCCACAAGCAGATAACCCGTAGTACCGAGACGGGAATATGTCAAAAGCCACCTTGATCCATGATATTCCACATACGAAGTCCCATTCAGATCGGTCCCATTTTTGATGCTTTTCATGAAAGACTGCTTGCCCAAAGCCTCAATAGCCTGACCTGCAGCAGCTTCGCCGATGCTTATTTCATTTCCGTCAGGAGCCAGCAGATGCGCTTCGCTGCCTTTTCCAAGGTTGATATTTCCCAGCAGGTTTTCTACTGTGCTCTTATCGACATCAACTACCAGCAGGCCGGCCACTTCACCTGTTGTTTCATTCTTTAATACCCTGACGGCAGAGAATGAGTAATCCTTTTCCTTTGTCGCCAGAGCCTCATCAAGCTCCGGATGGCTACCTATCCAGGCTATGTTTCCCGGCACCCTGGCAGCCTTTTTAAATGCCGTTCCGGATTCTACCTCTGTAATCCCCAAGCTGCCTGACAAATAACCTTTTGTGGATACCGACCTACCCGAAGAGGAAATCAGTATGATATCCTTAATAAATGAACTGTTTTTTTTCACTTCTTCCAGTATGGCTTCCATATCGGCCGGATCAATGTCGGCCACATCTCCGGTTGCTGTTTCACCAATGTAGTCTACTACAGATATATAAGCCGATATGTTTGCATCTGCCGCTATACGGTCTGAAGCGCTTTGAACGCTCCATAGCAGCAAATCGAGATAGTCGTTGGTCTGTTCCATGGTCTGGACAGCTGATTTTTCAGCAAGATCCCTGATCGCCCTGCTTGATCGGTTGTATGAGGCACCCCCCAGTATCACAATGGGAATTAGAGTAACGATAAAGGCTGAAATGAGTTTAGCCTTGAAGGAGATCCTGTTTGCAATGAATTCTGCTTTTTTTTCGAATAATTTCTTTCTCATGTTTGATTTCCTTTCAATTGCGGATATGTATGAAAAACTTTCAACAAACATAAGGATACCGTCTGAATGTTAATCATGTATTGAGTCCATGTTAAATCAGGATTTACTTGAGTTTTTTGCTACACATAAATCCCGTTGGGGCAGTGGCAACGTCAAAGCTGTCATTGCTGCCGTACTCCAAGTATATGGATCAATCTTATAGACGTATATCCAAAATCGGTAACGTGATAGTTATCTGCATTGAAGGTATGAGCAGCAACCAAAATGTTGTCATAGCCTGCAGGGCTGCCGGTCTTCACAATAACCGGCGAATGTCCGAATTGTGCTGATCCGTCGAAGGCGAGTTGTGCTATATCTCCAGGCTTCGCATCTGTTACGTCCACAAGCTCTGCAAAAGGCCCCGCCCCTTTATTTCTGACCAGGAAATTATAAAAGTAATTGACACCCGTCCATGAAGGTGTCCTATCCCATGACGAAGTATAAAACCATCCATAATTGGGTGTATAGTTCATCACTCCACTGCCTGCAAGGACACACTGTGAAGCAAAATTGGTACAGTCTCCCCCGATATTTTCAAAATCGTAATATGCCGGATTCCTTCCCATGGCCCACCTGTGGGCGTATTCTACCGCTTTGCCCCTGTTGTATGACAGCGTCCTGAAGCTCGATCCATTTGGCAATTTAAATGCCCCCATTAGAAATTCCCTTATCATTTTATGTTACAAGATGGTTACCTGGCATTGAAACTTTGTGATATTCTAATTAACCCAATATTAACATTACATTAATTCGTATTTAAACTTGATGAATTACAATGAAGTCAACAAAGAAAAATAATAGAAATCAAACAAATTTGGAGGCTAATTATAATGAAAAAGTTAACAGGGAAAAAATCGGTACTAATTATAGCATCAGTAATAATGTCATTGACTCTCGTATTGACGGGATGTGGCGGAACGACAACCGCCCCGGAGGACACAACTTCCTCAACCGGGAATGGCACCTCTTCACTTTCAGGTAGTGTTCTCGTTACAGGATCAACATCAGTACAGCCCCTCGCCCAGGATCTTGCGGACACCTTCCTTGATGTAGAAAGCGGAATAACAGTTGAAGTACAGGGCGGCGGTTCCACCCAGGGTGTTAAGGACTCCAGCGATGGTATATCGGACATCGGTGTTTCTTCGCGTGAACTGAAGGAAGAAGAGAAGTCATTGGGCCTTACCGAGCACATAATAGCTTATGATGGTATTGCAGTAGTTGTACATCCATCAAATACAGTTACAAACCTCACAAAGGATCAGATTACTGCAATATTCAAAGGTGAAATAAAGAACTGGAAGGAAGTTGGCGGAGCAGATCTGGAAATTCTTGTGGTAACCCGAGAAGATGGCTCCGGAACAAGGGGTGCTTTCGAAGAGCTGTTGAAGCTCCAGGAAAAGAAGGACGACAAGACCTATTCCCTAATGGCAAAAGACGCACTGGTGGTTGACGGTTCAGGTGCAGTAAAGGCAAATATCGCAGCTAAGGAAAACGCAATCGGTTACACCTCCCTCGGATATGTTGATGAAAGCATGAAATTGGTCAGCGTCGACAGCGTCGAATGCACTGTTGACAATGTCAAGTCAGGGAAATATGTAATATCAAGGCCATTCCTGATGTTGACCAAGGGTGAAATGAAGCCTGAAGTCAAAGCCTTCCTTGACTATGTACTAAGCGATGCAGGCCAGAAGATCGTATCAGAAAAATATATAACCGTGAAATGATAATAATTTGGTAAGTGGCAGCATCAAACGGGTAATGGTAAAGTATAGGACCATTACCCGTAAGCCATGTAAAAAGGGGGCTCCCTAATGAGTAACAAATCACAGGAAAGACAAGATAAAAGAAAATTGACAAGAATCAAAGAAAAGACATTTGAGATGATATTCCTTGCCAGTGCTGGAATATCAATTCTTTGCGTTATAATCATCACTGCATATGTTTTCATGAAAGGCGCCCCGGCGATATTCAAAATAGGCGTATGGAGCTTCCTCACAGGTCAGGAATGGCAGCCTGGAGCAGATATATTCGGCATCCTTCCAATGATCGTCGCTTCAGTCCTTGCTACGCTCGGAGCTACTATAGCCGGCGTCTTAATCGGTATCTTTACAGCTGTTTTCCTCGCAGAAATAGCCCCTAAAAGTGTAACAAGAATATTTCGGCCGGCAATTGAGCTTCTTTCAGGAATACCTTCTGTGGTATTCGGCTTTTTTGGATTGATGGTAGTCGTCCCTATCATTTCAAAATACCTTGGAGGTGCCGGCAACAGCCTTCTTGCAGTTATTTTCATACTAACAGTAATGATATTGCCGACAATAATCAGTATTACAGAAACATCAATCCGGGCGGTCCCCGCAGCATACAAGGAGGGTTCCCTTGCCCTCGGAGCCTCTCACATTCAAACCATTTTCAGGGTAATGATCCCCGCTGCACGTTCCGGGATCATGGCTGCAGTAGTACTTGGAATCGGAAGAGCAATAGGCGAAACCATGGCAGTCATACTTGTATCCGGCAACACACCTATGATACCCACTGCACTAACCGACAGGGTCCGCACACTTACAGCAAATATAGCCCTTGAAATGGGTTATGCCAGTGGACTCCACCAGGAAGCCCTGTTTGCGACTGGGGTTGTATTATTTATCTTTATCATGGCACTGAACATAGGGTTAAATGTCATGATGCGCAGAAAGGCAGGTGCATGATGATGTCCTCTGGCACAAACAGGGTTATGAGCAGCAAAAATAGGAAAAGAACCAGGAAACGCAATCCCTCTGATATGATCCTCATGTTTTTTATCTGGGCCTCCGCCTTACTGACAATAGCAGTACTCGCATGGATCCTTATATATATTATTTCGAAAGGCATCACCCATATCGATTGGGAGTTCCTGACCACGATATACAGGCCCTCTTCTGATAAGACAGGTATCCTGCCGATGATTGTCAGCACTATATATATAATACTTGTGACCGTCGTCATATCAACACCCATAGGCATATTCTCGGCCATATACCTTGTTGAATATTCAAAACCCGGCAAGGTTGTCAATATCATACGCTTTGCAACAGAGACCCTTTCAGGTATACCCTCAATATTATACGGTCTCTTCGGTCTGATATTCTTTGTTATTGCGCTGGGTCTGAGATACTCCATACTGGCCGGTGCTCTGACACTGAGCATTATGGTTCTCCCGACCATAATCAGGACCACCGAGGAAGCACTTAAGACCGTACCCGGAAGTTACCGTGAAGGAAGTTTCGCCCTTGGAGCAACGAAGCTGACAACCATTACGCGCGTCATACTCCCCAGCGCCATCCCCGGAATCCTCACTGCTGTAATTCTCAGCATAGGAAGGATAGTAGGTGAAACAGCCGCAGTATACCTGACGGCCGGTTTTGTACCCAATATACCATCTGGTATACTGAAGTCGGGCAGGACCCTTTCGGTTCATTTATACACACTTGCCAAGGAGGGTATATCCTTTGATCAGGCATTTGCAACAGCGACAGTACTCATAATGATCGTAGCCGTGATCAATTTTGTCGCCGCCAGGATTGCAGGCGGCCTTAAAAAGATTACAACAAGCGGCTAAAGGAAGGAAGGAATAAATTAATGAAAATGCATACGAAGGATCTGGATCTGTTTTATGGAAATACCCAGGCCCTCAAGAAAATCAGTATCGGAATTGAAGAAAAAAAGGTAACTGCACTTATCGGTCCTTCCGGATGTGGCAAATCAACCTTCATAAAGACTTTGAACCGTATGAATGACCTGATACAGGGTGTTCGCATAACTGGGGAGGTTTTTCTTGAAGATTTGAACATATATGGGGACTATGATATAGTTGAATTAAGAAAACGGGTCGGTATGGTTTTCCAAAAGCCAAACCCCTTCCCTATGTCTGTATTCGAAAATGTAGCATATGGCCCCAGGGTACACGGAATAAAATCCAGGAGCAGCCTGGAGGAAATAGTAGAAAAGAGTCTTAGGGGCGCAGCCCTCTGGGACGAAGTCAAGGACCGCCTTAAGCAAAATGCCCTTGGCCTCTCAGGTGGGCAACAGCAACGTCTCTGTATCGCCAGGGTGCTGGCGGTGGAACCGGAAGTGGTCCTTATGGATGAGCCCACTTCAGCTCTGGATCCCATTTCTACAATGAAGATTGAAGACCTGATTGATGAATTGAAAACCAAATATACCATAGTGATCGTAACACACAACATGCAGCAGGCAGGCCGTATTTCCGACAAGACTGCATTTTTTCTTCATGGTGAAATTGTAGAGTACGATCACACTGAAAAGATTTTCAGCACCCCGGTTGACAAACGCACAGAGGATTATATTACCGGCCGTTTTGGCTGATATTAGGAGGTAGATGAAATGGTTGCAAGGCATTCTTTTGAATCAGGTCTGCAAGACCTGCATTTGGATTTGATAAAGATGGGGAGCCTCGTGGAGGAGTCCATCGATAATACCATCAGGGCTCTGCAAACGCAGGATCTGGTCCTGGCCCAAAAAATACTCGATAATGATGACGTTGTGGATGAACTCGAAAAGAAAATCGAGAAAAAATGTATTGACCTTATTGCCCGACAGCAGCCTCTGGCCAAGGACCTCAGAGCAATCAGCGCAGCTCTGAAGATGATAACCGATATGGAAAGGATCGCAGACCATTCGTCTGATATTGCAGAAATTACCATCCGAATCGGAAATAACAAGCATGTAAAGCAGCTCATTGACATCCCCAAAATGGCAGAGCTGGCTAAAATAATGGTAAGCAAGGCGATCGACGCCTATGTCCGCCATGATATCGAGCTGGCAAAGCAAGTATGCGCCAGTGATGATGAAGTGGATGACCTGTTCCAAAAAATTATCATGGATTTGACCAACATCATGAAATCCGATCCGGAAAAGGTCGAGCAGGCTACAGATTTCATGTTCATAGCCAAGTATCTTGAAAGAATGGCCGACCACGCTACAAATATCGGCGAATGGGTGGTCTACACCGTAACAGGCGAACACGATCACCTGACAAGGCTTTTCCACAAGGAAGGCCGCACATGGATTTAAGCACGGAAAATACGGGCTGCGGGGGTATCGAGTGGTATGTCAAAAGAATTGATTTATGCTGTAGAAGATGAAGAACACATACAACAATTAATCAAATACAACCTGGAAACAAACGGTTACAAGGTTTCCACCTTTGGAAGCGGTGAAAGCCTCCTTGAAGGATTGAAGAACGGCACTCCCGATCTTTTTATACTGGATATCATGCTGCCGGGTATGGACGGCCTCGAAATATGCAGGCAATTACGGACCAGCCCTGCTACAAAAGGCATACCCATCATAATGCTGACTGCCAAAAGCGAAGAGTTTGACAAAGTGCTGGGGCTTGAGCTTGGTTCTGACGATTATATTACAAAACCTTTCAGTGTCCGTGAGCTTGTCGCCAGGGTGAAGGCCATGCTTCGCAGATCAGGCCCAGCCAGCCAGTCACCTGTAGAGATCATAAACGCAAGTCACGGGGACATATCAATCGATTTTACAAGGCATGAAGTGTACAAGAACACGAAATTGGTTGAGATGCCTCTAAAGGAATTCGAACTGCTCAAGATGCTAATGCAGAATAAGGGAAGGGTTTTATCACGAGAGCTTCTTCTTGAAAAAATCTGGGGCTTCGATTACTATGGAGAAACCAGGACTGTGGATGTGCATATCCGCTATCTCAGACAAAAAATCGAGGATGATGACAGCAATCCGGTCTACATAGAAACCATAAGGGGTATTGGGTACAAATTCAGCGATAAAGAGGGATAAATATCCATGAAGAAAAAAATTCTGCTTTATTATTTGATAATAATCGTAGTAGGTATGTCAACGACAGCTTTTTTTGTCTCTGGACTTTCACAGCGTCTGTACAAGCATGAAGTTGAGCAACGGCTCAAAAACTCTGCAACCCTTATCAATTATCAGCTCACTCAAAGGATGGCCTTGGGCGAAACCATAGATTTCAATAAGGAAGCCGCTTCTTATGCCGAGTTGCTGAACAACTCCACCACCCTTTCCGAAAGCGATGAATCCTCAAAAAACAGGGTGACCTTCATCCAAAATGATGGAGTGGTTCTGGGAGAATCAGAGACTGATTACCTTTCCATGGAGAACCACAAGTACAGGACAGAGTTCAAGGAAGCTCTTGAAGGCAGAACAGGCATCGATATACGGTCCAGCAAAACCCTTGGCCTTGACTTCCTATATGTTGCGCTCAAAATGGATGGTTCCAATGCTGTAGTCAGGATATCGGTACCGCTTGACCAATTGCAGGACATCAACAGGGGTATCTGGTCATATACGCTCCTTGGAATGCTTGCAGGGCTCATCCTTGCTACGCTTCTGGCCCTTAAGTTCACCCAATCCATAACAACCCCTTTGAATCAGCTGATATCAGTGTCGAACGACATTGCTAACGGAAACTATAAAAGGCAGGTGTCGATAAAATCAAAGGATGAACTGGGACAGCTTGCGCTTACTTTTAATGAGATGGCCGGGAAGCTTGATTCGACAATTGCCGACCTGAAGGACAAGAACCTGAAATTCGATTCCATTATGAACAGTATGACAAATGGTTTTGTAGCAGTGGACAAATCCTTCAGGATCATATTGATTAACCGGATCGCATGCGAGCTGCTTGGCATAAGGAATGAAAACGGCATAATGGATGAAATGGACCTCATCGGTAAAAATATCATGGAGGTTATCAGGAACAACCATGTCTACAGGCTCCTGAAACAAGTAATTGAAGACGGTACACCGTCCGTGTCTGAAATTTCCATAAGAGTGCCGGAGGAAAGGATTTTCAGGATATATTCCGCGCCCATCAAATCATCCACGGTTGAGCCGGTAAACTCCGGAGGTATCTTGTCCATCATCGATATAACAAATATAAAAAAGCTGGAACAAATCAGGACCGAATTTGTATCTAACGTGACACATGAATTAAAAACCCCGCTGACATCCATACGCGGATTTGTTGAAACACTCAGGGGCGGTGCATTGGAAGATCCCGAGGTAGCAGGAAAGTTCCTGGATATAATCGATATAGAGGCTGAAAGGCTTACAATGCTTATAAACGACATCCTTCAACTCTCCGAAATTGAGTCCGGGCAGAAGGATAATAATATAAGAAGCCACTCACTTGCCGACATAATTGAAGAAACAGTGTCCATACTTCAGGGAACAGCAGACAAGAAGAATATCACCATAAATGTTGAAGTTGAACCCCAGATAAAAATGACTGCAAACAGGGACCGCATTAAACAGATGCTCATTAACCTGATAGACAACGCCATAAAATACAATTCCGAAGGCGGCACAGTAACGGTCAGGGCTGAAAATACCGGCGGCAGGATTGTTATAAAAGTTAAAGACACAGGAATAGGCATAGCAAAAGAGCACCAGAGCCGGATTTTTGAAAGATTCTACAGAGTCGATAAGGGCAGATCAAGGAGCATGGGCGGCACCGGTCTGGGACTTTCAATCGTGAAGCATATTGTCAATCTATACAACGGCGATATAAGCGTGGATAGTGATTCTGGAAAAGGGACGGAATTTACGATTCGGCTACCGTGCTGATGAAATGCATATTCCCGCTTCCTTTGACAATAATAATCCTGATGGCCGATTTGCAAGCCAGATATTATTTATCAGGAGGGAAAGTATATATGGAAGCAAAAAAGATGAACCACCCCAATCAGGGAATTAAATGCGAAGTAAATACATGTTACTATTACTTGCAGGGCGACAAGTGCACAGCGGACAAAATCGAAGTATCACCAAAGAACGCATCCAATTCGGATGATACGGATTGCAACACCTTCACACCACAAATAACATGATGTAACATGTCGAGGGACACTGTAAAGTGTCCCTTTTTGATATCCGGACTTGTGAACTGATGCGCAATCCTGCTATCACAGCCCGCCCCCTATGAACTCCCTGATAATCGAATTTCTCGGCAATTCACTTCCGTCTATCGGCAGGAAATAGCTTAAAAACTCCAGCAGCCTTTTTGCTTCGGCAAAGACCGGGGATTTCTGGTCAATTTCCTTAAGGAGTGGCTCTGCAAAGTTCTTCAGGATCCCTAATTCTACCATGTGTGAGGAGTTAAACATGATATCGGCGCTCTCCTGGTAGGGGAATATATACCTGCTCTCGCCGTTGCGCACCGATGGCCATTGCTTTATGGTATTTGTCGCGCTGGTACCCCTGAACTGGTTATCTCTGACGATTCTCCTCAGTATTCTGGTATCTGTTGAGGGTATCCTGTTATGGTCGTCGATGTTCATCGATGTTAATGCACTTACATATATCTTAAACTTGATGTCGGCAGGTATGTCGCCGGTAAGCTTTTCATTGAGGCCATGAATCCCTTCGATGACAAGTATGTTGTCCTCATTTATCTTCATATTCTTTCCCACCGGTTCTCTGCAACCATTAAAGAAATTGAAAATAGGGATTTCCACTTCAGCCCCTCCTATCAACTCCTTAAGGTGCGTGTTGAAAAGCTTTACATCTATTGCCTCCAGTGCTTCATAATCAAAACCACCCTTTTCATCCCTGGGCGTTTTCTCCCTGTTGACGAAATAATTGTCCATGTTTATTGTCACAGGTTTCAATCCGTTTACTCTCAGCTGTACCGAGAGTCTTTTGGCAAAAGTAGTCTTTCCTGAAGACGACGGGCCCGAAATAAGTATAATTCGCTTCGGTTCTTCGCATTTGGCCACCATATCGGCTATATGTGCTATTTTCTTCTCATGAAGCGCCTCGGATATCCTGATAAGGTCTTCAGCCTGCCCCTCCATGATCAGATCGTTTAATTCCCCTACATTATCCACACCAAGTATATGTCCCCATTTTATATACTCTTTGAAAATCGCAAACAGTTTCTTTTGTTCGATGAATTCAGGAAGCTTTTCCGGTGCCTGCTTCTCGGGGAACATCACAATGATCCCGTCATGGTAATGTTTAAGCGCGAAAAGCTTGACAAAGCCCGTATCAGGCGCCATATATCCATAAAAGTAGTCCTGGAAGCCATCGCAATCATATATGGTTACGCAATCCTTTGCCCTGTGTTCAATGGCATGGTACCTGTCCAGTCTGCCATTCCGTGAAAACACCTCTTTCGCCAACTCTAACGAAAGGGTCATTTTTTTGAAGGGGATCCTTCTACCCGATATCACACGCATGCGATCCTCAATGAGAGCAGCATCATCCTCGGTTAACACACTGCCATCTGTACCGGCTGAAATCTCACAATAGGTTCCCTTGCTGATGGAATGTTGTATTTTAACCTCCCTTTCAGGGAAAAGCTCATGCACTGCTTTTATAAGAATCAGATACAAACTCCGGCAGTAAATCCTTATCCCTTCTTCATCCCGAAGGCTGATAAAACTAATACTGCAATCCTCTTTTATCCTGTATCCCAGCTCTCTTATCTCATTGTTGACTTTAGCAGCCATTATTTGAGAGTCTATCTTTGACGAATGTTCCATGCTCAGTTCAAGCAATGTCACACCAGCCTTGACTGATGCCGTCTCACCAGAGTCATATTCAACCGTTACAAACCTGTCGTTGTTTTGCGTCATCATTAATCACCCCAATATTTGTATTATACACCAAGTCCATTGATTGACACAGTATAATTGGATAAGATATTATAAGTAGTGATGCACAAAAAATTGCATATTATTTTATAAAAACTATTAACGGTACAATTTATCGGGTAAATATACTCCGTTGAAATCTATACAGACAGAGGGAATGAAAAAATGCAGGACAAGAAAGCCATAATAAAAAGTGAAGTAGAAAAAAGAAAGACCTTTGCGATAATATCCCATCCTGACGCAGGTAAGACTACATTGACAGAAAAGCTGCTGCTATATGGTGGTGCCATTAGGCTCGCAGGTACGGTCAAGGCCAGAAAATCGGGGAATTATGCCGTATCCGACTGGATGGATATCGAAAAACAGAGAGGTATATCAGTCACCTCCAGCGTTATGCAGTTCATTTATAATGACTATTGCATCAATATACTGGATACACCCGGCCACCAGGATTTCAGTGAAGATACCTACAGGACCCTGATCGCTGCCGACAGTGCCGTCATGCTTATAGACGGTGCAAAAGGTGTCGAGGCCCAGACCATAAAGCTGTTTCATGTATGCAAGATGAGGGGTATACCCATATTCACCTTTGTCAACAAAATGGACAGGGCAAGCAAGGACACCTTTGCGCTGATGGAGGAACTTGAGCAGGTACTGGGTATACGCTCATATCCAATGAACTGGCCTATCGGCACTGATGGTGATTTTCAGGGTGTTTACAACCGCAAGCTTGAACAAATCGAGCTCTACCATGGCGGAAACCATGGCCAGACCGCTGTTTCAACCATAAAAGGCGGTATATATGATAAAACCATCTCCGATTATCTCGATGACCATTACTATAAAAAGCTGTGTGACGATATACAACTTCTAGATATGGCAGGAGATGAGTTTGATTTTGAAAAGGTCCGTATTGGAGAATTGACACCGATGTTCTTCGGAAGCGCCATGACCAATTTCGGCGTACAGCAGTTCCTGGAGGAATTCCTGAATCTTGCACCGGCACCCGGTATAAGAATGTCCACCGCAGGTGAGGTCGATCCCGAAAATGACAAGTTTACAAGCTTCATATTTAAAATACAGGCGAACATGAATCCGACGCACCGCGACAGGATAGCCTTCATGCGTATATGCTCCGGACAGTTTACAAAAGGCATGTCTGTGTACCACATGCAGGCTGGAAAAGAGATCCGCCTTTCACAACCCCAGCAGTTTATGGCACAGGAAAGGGCAATCGTTGAGGAGGCCTTCCCTGGCGATATAATAGGAGTTTTCGATCCCGGCATCTTTAAAATTGGCGATACATTGTGCGAAGGCTCTACGAGGTTGAATTTCGAAGGCATACCTGTCTTTCCGGCTGAACATTTTGCCAGGGTCGCACCAATGGATTCAATGAAGCGCAAGCAGTTCGTCAAAGGCATAAACCAACTTTCAGAAGAAGGCGCCGTACAGGTTTTCAAGCAGATAGACATTGGCATGGAAACCGTCATTGTGGGCGTAGTCGGTGCTCTTCAGTTTGAGGTATTGGAACATAGGCTTAAAAATGAATATAGTGTGGATATAAGGATAAACCAACTGCAGTTCAGATATGCACGGTGGTTGGATGGTGATGCTGATTATGCCAGGAAACTCAGTCTTACCAGCTCGACCATGATAGCTGAAGACAAGGATGGAAAAACCGTATTGCTATTTGAAAACGATTGGTCCATCCGCTGGGCGGAAGATAAAAACAAAGGCATTGTTTTGAGTGAAATTTCCACAACCGGATTGGCTATATAAGGAAAACAATTGGAAAAAGTTTATGTATGGGTTATAATATAGACTGCAGCATGACATAAATCAATTGCAAGCGGGTGGATACATGATTACAATACCTCAAAAGACAGGCAGCTTTATCGCTGGTAAGGGTAAATGCATCTTCCTGGAAGATGCAAATATGGAGGCGCTGGCTTTACTATTGCAGGGAAAGCTCGATATTTACCTGTCACCTTCATCAGCAGCCGGCATAAAGCACAAGGAAGACAGGCTAAGGCGCAGTTACAGGCTTTTCAGTCTCGACGGCAATATATTCCTCGGAGCATACGATATATTCAACAACAGTCCTGCCAGTTTGAGCATAGTTGCTGCCGAAGACTGCAATTTATACAATTACCCCGCCAAAACCTCCAACCAGATTTGGTCACTCGTCGATTCCCAGAAGGATTATGGCACATATATACTGAACTCCATCTGCATACTGATTTCCAATTTGGTAGGAACACAGCAAAAAATCAGAATGTTCAATAAATCCTTAAAAGTCGTAACAGAAAATCTTACTCTGTTTTTCTGGGAAGTCAAAACCAGGTATAACCTTGAACTGGCGCCATCACAGCAATTCATCCGCGAACTCGAAGCAAAATATACCGAGAGCCGCAAGGAAACCAAATCGATTATACCCATTTTTGATGCGTCAACAATGGAAATGCGACCGGGATCAGCACGAGATGATGATTCTGATTCCGATGATCCCATAAAAATCAAAGAAAACCTAAGGGCTGATTATTACTCGCACATATGCGGCATATCTCAGGATGTCAAGAAAAGCTATTTCAACAGCGATGTTTTCATAACAGCATATAATTGCCGCGATGCTGCAGATTGTCTTTTAAAACTCGTAAACAGCATACAGCTGGAATTGAATGAAACAGAGGCAGCTTTCAGCAGGCTTTACTCCGATAACAGCGAGAGCCTGTTTTCCGTTTTTTCCAAAGCAATATCCGAAACATCCGCCAGACACCGGGACACCAGCCCGGTTATGCATGCTCTTGAATACATTGTAGTGCGTATCGGCTCGGCTGTGTCATATTTTAATGATGAATACCTTCATAAACTAAATGCCGATTCCGATTATCTGGAATATACCCTTGCCAATCTTAAAAGCTCCGTCTCCAGGGATCCGGAAAGGTCAATTCTTAATGCGGCATCCGGTAAACCCTCGAATTCCGGCATAATACAGGAATCACCTGCAGATGAATCCTCAATACCAGACGAGCTCAAGAGCAGCATGTACAAAATACTTGAATATGCCGACATACCCGCCACAAAAGCAGAAATCTTCCTTAGCGGCATAGCTTCCTTTAAAAAACTGGAAGACAGGAATTCCAGTGATGATTATGCCAGAGCCATCAGGAGCTCGATTACTGCGGTATTCTTTGAGATATATGAAGCCGTGGCTAAGAAAATGTTCCGGCAGCAGGACAATTCCAGGCTTCTCAATATGTTTATAAATTTTGGGTATATGGATGAAGAACTTCTTACGGCAGAACAGATACTTACCCTGTACCGGCTTGCCGGGAAGGAAAAGATCAGTGCAAAATACCCGGTATATTCAATGAAGGAATGGTTGGCTGAAATATACGCGATGAAGGCTGACACTTCTATAAATGAGTTCGGAAGGGATTATTACGATGTCTTCAGGGATCTAAAGAAGACCGGCAAGGTATCCGATGACGAAAAACGACAGTATGACGCAGATGCCGAAGGAAGGTTATCCTTTGAAATAAACAACATGCTTAAGGTCAACCAGCGCATATGCCATGGTCAGACCTCCATTTACCTCCCCATACTACACAAGGACATGATAACAAGGAATCTTTCAGATTGGCAGGTTACTGCCGATAAGGTGGAAATGAGTCTGGACAGGATTTTGAAGATTGATTTTTCTGCATTCAGCAGGGAAGTCAACTATAATAATCCAGAACTCGGTATTGAAAAAGAACTTATTATTAAAGATGTTCTGCCTGATATCATATTATTACCTATCTTCGGCTCCAGGCCGGTAATGTGGCAGGAAATCACAGGCAGGAACCGCAGCTCTCCAGGTCGTTTCCTTCTCCCCGCCTTTACAGACGAAGACCTGGATGATATGATGACGCGGCTTGTGTCATATTTCCGCTGGGAACTGTGCCGGACAATGATGGGAAGTGCCTGGAACGATGTCACACAAAGCTCGCTTACGTCAGACTACACCGATTATATACAGTTTTTCAAGAAGAACAGAGATCTCTCGGATGAGGCTCGTGAAAGGATCAAGGCACAGGTCCAGAAATACAACAACAGGACAAGGGAAATTTTTCACTCTGATTATGAGCTGTGGATCAACAATGAAGCCAAAGGCAATATCCGCCTGAACAAGGTTTCAAGGGGCATATTTTACAAGCATTGCCCCTTTAACAGGGATATCCGGGAACAGCTTGAAAAGCAGCCCATGTATGCCGAGATTGCCACACCTTTCAAGTTCCAGCGAACCAGGATTGCAAAGGAATATGCAAGCCGCTACTCGAGGTACATAAAGCGCAATGGCACCCTTGAGCCGGAACTGGAGTCAACGTTGGCTTTCTACAGGGATTTATAAGTACCTTTAACTAGATTATCGGTTAATTCACTCGGGATATTTTAAATGAAGCATATCCTCAAGTATTATCCTCATCCCCTCCAGCGGATTTGGAATTTTCACATCAAGGGCAAAGAGTATACCCATTGTCAGAGCTGTTACATAAAATGCACTGAAGGCTGTAAGCTCCCGCCATTGCCTTTTCTTAACAAGTGGAGGTATCTGGAATAACGCCATAGCTGCATATATGAGAATCACGATAAACAACCTCAAGCACCGCCTTCCCGGTGCTTTTCGGGCAAATGACGCACCTTTGCGGTAATAAGCATGATCAGAGGAATAAATATAATAAAAGGCACAACAAAAACAATATTCGTAGAAGCATATTTTCCCACCTCTGCATATGATTCAAAAACAATCATGGAAAGCACAACAACAATCCCACCCACAGGCAGTATCAAAGGACCATACGATCTTAATCCCATCAGTTGTCCCAGGGACAACGATATGGCATAATATAATACACTGCACCGGAAGAACAGTATTACAGTTTGTGCGATAATTATTAGCATATCCATCCTTGTGAAGATATCCCCTATGTCTATCAGCCTCGTCACTTCGAATGATGCGGTAATCAGTATTGGCTCAATACCCCCGGCTACCGCCGTATTGCGGATTTGGGCAAGCAGCAGGCTAACCAGTCCTGTAAGTACGCCAAGCATGACGTTCCTTTTTACATGTGCTTTACTGTCAAGTGATGACATGATTACAATCATAATGACTATTTCGCCGAAAAATATACTGCTGGAGGCATTTGTTGCCTGTACATATTTTATAAACGGTAGATCGAACAAAGGAAGGAAATTGGAAAATTTCATCTCGGGAATAAGCAAAACAAATGTGCTGATTATTGTCACAGATACAAAAACAATACAGATAGGCGCGAGGCGTGTTATGACCTCCAACCCCTTACCGACGGTATATGCGCATACTGTTATGAAGATGATTAAAAAAAACGGCATCGGTGTTTCGGGCATGAGGTATGTAGTGTAAAGCGTTGCTATGCTCCTTGCATTAAATGAAAGCAATATCGTGAAATAATAGATATATGCCACTGAAACAAAACCTCCTGGAATTTTACCAAATACCATGGCATTTATCTGTATAAGGTTCATACCCGTAAATCTTAAGGCTAATGAACAAAAAACCATTATGAAAGGGACGGTGAATACAAAGCCAGATAGAATGCCAAGCCAGCTGTCCTGCCGGGCGATCTGTGGCATGAATGGAATCGATATGACTGCTCCCTGGATATAACCGGCAACAACAAAGAATAGTTGTGAAACAGAAATTCTCCCTTTTTCGATATTCACTGTGCTCCCCCCTTTTCAGAGATGACAGGTTCACTGATAAGTCCTGTCCCCCCCAGTTTTGATTTTATGGAAATGTTCAATTGTATTGAAGGATAAATTTCATCCCAGTTTAACTCCAACTCTTTCCATTCATTTTTGTATTTTTTATGGATCATCTCTCCAAAACCAAAAATATCGGTTTTCAATTCTTTGGATTTTTTAAATGACTTAATTATTTCACTCCTGATGATATCCTCCTGTTCCTTTTGCAGTACCTCCGCCAAAGGCGCTTTTGACATGTCTTCCTGCGAAGTTTGTTCGGTGAGGCTGGACTCTTCCTTAATATCAATGTTGATGATGATTTTCCCATCCTTTAATTCCGGATTAGTTTTTGTGCTGGTCTTTGTAATTTCCAAAATGACTTCCTCTTTGCCATCGGGTGAAGGGACAGTGATAACTCCACTTTTAACCATGCCTGTAACCCAAAGAAGTCCCCTTGTTTCCTCCTTATCAAGGGTCCCCACCATTTTGTCTTTCTTCAACACTGCCAAGCCGTCTATTTCAAAATTCTTTTCGCCATTTTCCAAGATTATGTCGACCAAAGGAAGCGTAGGTGAAATGGTCTTACTTCTCAAAGCTGTGGTAAAGTCTTTTAAATTCACCTTGAGCCAATGTGATGTATTCCCATATGACTTATCCAGCTTTGCAAGGCTTGTCGCAGGCAGCAATCCAGTTTCGGGCATATTATCCAGCACATCAAAAGCCTCTGGTTTTGAGATCAGCACCAGCGAGTTCGGGCGCATTTCATGAGCCCTTAAAAAAAAGTCGATGTATTCACCCAGGCCTTCTGCTGCCACTTCTTCTGAGAAAACTATCACCTGGTTGTGTGCCACAAACAGTTTTTGATCCAGTTTATGGGTCATTTCCCTCGCTGCAAGGAAAATGTGCGCCTCCTCACTTGTGAGATTCCAATATGGCTTTGCACCTTCATTCCCACCACCTCCGTTTCCTGAATCGCTTGACGAATTACTTCCCATATTATTGGTATTTATTATCTGCGCCGTCAACCGGATATTCCCCGGTTCCTCTCCCATATCTATCCCCATGCCCGCCACTATCTGAAGCGATTTCAGTTCTCTGGCATTCCAGCAGCCTGTCATGGACATGGTTGAAAAGACCAGGAGGCAGGAGAGCAATGCAATTTTTCTTCTCACACCTCGCTCATTCATGTTGCCTCTGACCTTTCCTTCCCGGATTTTCCACCGATGGCTTCTGCCCGGTACTCATCCTTGCTGCATTGCGACCTTCTATTGCAGCAGGACGGTTTATCATGCTCCAGAGGGGAAGTCTTATGAAGGTATCCTTTAAAAATGACTTTGAAAATGGGGCAACAGGAGACATGTATGGAGTTCCGAAGGACCTGAGAGATAAAAGATGTACTGTAGTTGCCAGGAACCCCATGATAACTCCAAAACCACCTGCAACACCTGCAAGGGTAAGAAAAAAGTACCTGAGTATTGTACCCGAGTCTGTCTGCGGTGGGACTGTAAAACTACAGATTGCCGTTGCGGCTACGACTATTATCATGATAGGGCTTACAAGGCCTGCCTGTACAGCGGACTGACCCAGTACCAAAGCGCCGACGATGCTCACTGCCGGTCCGACAGGCTTTGGAAGACGGACCCCCGCTTCCCTCAGTATATCGAACATTCCTGTCATCAAAAGCGCTTCGACAATTGCTGGGAAAGGCACCTGCCTTCTTGTTGAGGTTATGGATATAAGAAGCTCGGTTGGTATAAGCTCCTGATGGTAGACAGTCAACGCAACATATGCAGCTGGGGCAAGTACACTTATAAAATATGCTGTTATCCTCACCAGCCTTACAAAGCTTGCGAAGTAAGGCCTGGAGTAGTAGTCCTCAACGCTCTGGAAGCTCTCCATGAAGAGCATCGGAACAGTCAGCACAAACGGTGACCCGTCAGCCAGAATTGCCACACGGCCTTCCAGTATCTTCGCAGCGACCTTGTCCGGCTTTTCACTGTTAGCGATCGTAGAGAAAATGGAATAAGGAGCATCCTCAATCAATTGCTCAATATACCCCGATTCAAGTACAGCGTCGATTTTGATCCGCTTCAGCCTGGTCATTATTTCATCGATTAATTCTGATGATGCAACACTTTTCAAGTAAACTACATTAATTTCTGTTCTGCTTTTGTCGCCGATGACAAGACTCTCAAAACAGAGATCGGGATCTTTAAGCTTCCGTCTGAGCAATTCCCTGTTATAATTAATATTCTCAACAAAGCCTTCCCTCGGACCCCTGACCACACTCTCCGTCTGAGGCTCTTCAATTTGCCTTTTCTCCCATTTTTGCGCTGGAATCTCCAGGGCATTTTCACATCCATCCAGAATAAGGATCGCACTCCCGGACAGAAGTCTTGCGGTAACATCCTCAATGGAGGATATTTTGTTGATGCTGCTTACCGAAAGTATCTCATATGCAATGACATCCAAAAGCGCTGCACAGTCTGTCATTCCGGCCGTGCCCGATGCATGTGGCTGCTGGGATCCTTCTGTTGTGCATTGTACTCTTTCAGCTGGAATATTGATGTTCATAAGCGGCTTAAGGACATTATTGCTAAGAGCATCGTTATCGATCAAATTATTTATGAATGCCAATGCACACCTGTTCCTGGTATTCATAATGAATTCGAACCTTCTTATTATCAAGTCATTGCTATCGTGAAAGGTTTTTTTCAGAAGTGCCAGATTGATCTCAAGAACACTGCCAAATAAGGTATCATTGAATGAATCGGCAGGTTTTTCTCCTGACGGTCTTTCATTCCGGTCATTTAAGACTTTCAATCGTCTATACTGCAATTTTTTTATAACGAATCTGAGCACACCAAAATCACCAACAATCATACAAAATTATCTATGATTATGGTTTGTTCGATTCAATGCAAATATTCATTTGGTCTTTTCATATAATTTTTTATAATCTTCGTTGAGCTTTCCAAGATAAGATGCCATGGATGCTTTTGTTGTTATATCGAATTCAGTCAGCTGGAAGCCATAATCAAAATAATCTCTCTTTTGCTGCTTCCACGTCACCTTCCCGACAAAGTAAAACATATAACGGCCGGTGATAAGGTTCATGTCGATGATCTCATCCATTTCCAAATCAATTTTTGAAACCGCTCCCATTCCATATTCACTCAAGTCTTTTGCAATCAGGAGGAACCTCTTGTTGGAAAACTTCCTTCTGGCACTGACTTCAAGGGATACGGGGTATCTTTCAAAAATTCGCCGTTCTTCTATGACCACCTCAAATGGCATGTCAACAACAAGCAACAAGTTTTTATTATCAACTTCAGAAATTTCACCATTTCGGAATTTAAGTACCCCTTCACTTATAAACATGCACACCACAGGATAGCCTGCCTGGAACATGTCAACCTTACTGGCAATAGGTGCGGCTTTTATTTTGTTATCCAGGGATTCTACGACATTGCATCTGATCAAATTATCCGCACTATAAACCAACAGGTCAATTTTTTCTACTTTGGAATTAAAGCTCATATTACCTCCTAAGAAATCAACTGTGAACATCAGCATTTCAAGAGTAATATTACAACATATAAATTCCTGATTGATTAATGATATCATACTCTTGTTTTGTAAATCAAGCTACAATGGCTTGTTGAGGATGCACGAGATTATACACAAGATGATGCATAAGATTATGCAAATTATGCTCATATGCGATGATTTTTGAAGGCTTTCCTGCATATTTCCATGTTGTGAATTTAAACATTTTTTAATATGAAATATGATTATTTTACGTAAAAGCTTGATATATCAAGGTTATAGCTAAAGAATAACAGAATACTTATTCTGGTAAGGGAAAAATTTATGAAAGTTATGTTTCTCCCACTTGCAATTTTGCTTTCCATTTGCTATAATTCTACATAACATAATTTGTATCATTAATGCAACCCCAATAGCGATTTTGGGGTATACAACGCGGTATATTTTCAAGTGGTGTACAATGTCGTGCATCTCACAAAGAGCCAAAATAATTAGTCAGGGGGATTTTAAGAATGAAAATACTCGGTAGTGTAATGGAAAAGGTTGAAAGAAAGAATCCGAATGAACCGGAATTCCTTCAAGCAGTACGCGAAGTACTGGAATCCATCGAACCTGTAGCCGAAAAGCATCCTGAATGGGTGAAGGCCGGGATCTTCGAAAGGATGGTAGAGCCCGAAAGAATGATAATATTCAGAGTACCGTGGGTTGACGACAACGGCATCGTACAGGTCAACAGAGGCTTCAGAGTTCAATTCAACAGCGCAATCGGCCCATACAAGGGCGGTCTCAGATTCCATCCTTCAGTTAATGCAAGTATCCTCAAATTCCTCGGTTTTGAACAGATCTTCAAGAATTCACTCACCGGTCTTCCAATTGGCGGAGGCAAGGGTGGAAGTGATTTCGATCCCAAAGGCAAATCAGATAATGAAGTCATGAAATTCTGCCAGAGCTTCATGACCGAATTACAGAAGTATATAGGCGCCGACACCGACGTGCCCGCTGGTGATATCGGCGTAGGCGGAAGAGAAATCGGATACCTGTTCGGACAGTACAAGAGACTCAGAGATGAATTCACGGGTGTTCTTACCGGTAAAGGCCTTACCTGGGGAGGAAGCCTTGCCAGGACCGAAGCTACCGGTTACGGTCTTTGCTATTTGATGGAAGAGGCACTCAAAGCCAGGGGTAAATCCTTCAAGGGCGCAACAGTAGCTGTATCCGGTTCGGGCAATGTTGCAATATATGCTACTCAAAAAGCACAGCAGCTCGGTGGAAAGGTCGTTACAGTCAGCGATTCCAACGGATACATATATGATCCCGATGGTATCAAGGTAGCAACCGTTCAGAAAATCAAGGAGGTTGAAAGAAAAAGGATCTCCGAATATGTCAAATACCATCCCAATGCAAAATACACCGAAGGCTGCAGCGGCGTCTGGTCGGTCAAATGCGACATCGCACTGCCCTGCGCTACTCAGAACGAAATCGATGGCAGATCCGCCGATCTCCTCATCGCAAACGGATGCCATGCAGTCGGTGAAGGCGCCAACATGCCTTCCACTCCCGAAGCTGTTGAAGTATTCCTCTCAAAGAAGATCATCTTTGCACCCGCTAAGGCCGCAAACGCAGGTGGAGTTGCAACTTCAGCACTTGAAATGTCACAGAACAGCATGAGGTATTCCTGGTCTTTTGAAGAGGTTGATGCAAAGCTTCAGGATATAATGGTCAACATATACAAGAATGCAAGCGCAGCTGCAAAAGAATACGGCTTTGAAGACAACCTGGTTGCAGGTGCAAACATCGCCGGATTCCTCAAGGTGGCAAATGCAATGTATGCACAGGGAATCGCATATTGATCGATATAACTTAAATGGGGCGCTTTCCAATTGGGAAGCGCCTTTTTTATGGGACAGATTGTCCTTCAAAATCATGACACATTTCAATACTGTTGCGTAATGGTTAATAATAAGTTACTACACAGGTATTTATGTAATGGCGGTCGAATTATATGTTAAAGGAGTTTACGCATATGATACCGTCATTGAAACGTCCAAGGAAACGCACCAGAAAACTCTCAGGAAAGCTATCGAAGTATTTGGTCATGATTATGATTCTGTTCCTACTGCCCTTCATTTTTACACTTGCAGTTCCGGATGAAGGTACAGGCAAGGGTTTACCAGGCACAAATCCAGTCTCTGTCTTTGCGGATGCTGCTTCGTTTACAGGTTCATCCCCAGACGCCAAGACCGAGCTCAGAGGACTATGGGTAGCTACTGTCCTTAATCTGGATTATCCGTCCCAACCCGGAACCGACTCCGAAACACTAAAAAGTGAAGCAGGTAAAATAATAGAATATGCTTCGGATACCGGATTTAATGCTATATTCCTACAGGTCAGGCCAACGGCAGATGCTTTCTACAAATCCTCACTGTTCCCGTGGTCAAAATATCTGAGCGGCACTCAAGGCCTTGCACCCGGCAACAGTTTCGACCCTCTGAAGTTCTGGGTGGACGAAGCCCACAAACGTGGTATTGAGGTTCACGCCTGGATCAACCCCTACAGGATCACAAAGAAAACTTCAGACGAACCGGTACAGGATCTTAAAACCCTTGATGCCTCCAATCCCGCTGTCAAAAACCCTTCCTGGGTCGTCAAATATTCCGACGGCAACCTGTATTTCAATCCTGGAATCCCTGGTGTCAGAAAAATGATTACGGACAGTGTACTCGAAATAATTGGAGGTTATGATGTCGACGGCATCCATATGGATGACTATTTTTACCCAGGCAAGAATTTCAATGACGGGGCTGCATATATAAAATACGGCTCTGGTTATAAAAGCATAGATGACTGGCGAAGGTCGAATGTCGATATTCTGATATCCGATATTTCAAAAACGATAAAAGCTTCAGGCAGGGAAGTCCGCTTCGGCATAAGCCCCTTCGGCATATGGGCGAACAAGGATAAAAACCTGTTGGGAAGCGATACGCGAGGACTGCAATCCTATTACGACCATTATGCTGATTCAAGGAAATGGGTTAAAGAAGGACTTATTGACTATATCGCACCACAGATTTACTGGAACGTCGGTTATTCAGTCGCAGACTACAGCAAGCTGCTGCTCTGGTGGAAGGATGTTACCTCCGGGACAGGAGTAGATTTGTATATCGGTCAGGCAGCCTACCGGGCTGGGAATTCTGACAGGACAAGCTCCTGGTATGGCATTTCGGAGATTGAGAAGCAGTTAAAGCTTAATGATACCCTGCCCGAAGTCAAAGGCAGCATCTTTTTCAGGTATAAATCCCTGGAGGAACTACCTGCCTTGAGTGCGGCGATGAAAGCCTATTATAGCAAAAAGGATGGAATAGCGACATCTGTATCCGTCACCATCGCCCGGCCAGTTGCGAATATCAGTACAAGCTACGGGACGTACTACCTCAGTGGGGTTTCCGATCCCACCAAACCGCTCTTCATAAACGGGCAGTCCCTGGCAGGCCGTTCATCAGCCGGGTATTATGGAATTTTGGTGAAACTTGAAGAGGGTGTCAATATCTTCACTGTATCACAGGATGCTTCATATGCGACCAGGGTAATATACAGGACTAAAGCTTCCAGTCCACAAAAGATGGACAGGGCTGAGATCATATCAGCATCAACATTCCCACAATCACAGGAATACAGGATGCCTGGAGAAAAAATAACATTATCCTGCAAGGCACCATCAGGCGCGAAGGTGACTGTCAAATTGGGCAGTAAAAGCTATCATATGAAACAAACTTCAAGCTCCATCGGTTCCGGACTTTATGCTGCCACCTTCACCTATGTACATACACTTCCGGCAAGTTATACCGGATCACCCAGGAATATTGTAATCGGCACTCCGGTTTATACTATGAATTATGGTGGAAAGACCAGAAGCCTTTCAGCACCTGCAAAGATAAGCGTTATCATGAAAGAATCGCCTTTCTATGCAATGATCAATCATGATACGGTCATTGCATACAAATCTCCCACCAGCTCAAACGGCGTTAGGTTCGAGCTTTACAAGGGCATGTCCGATTATATCACCGGCATGACGGGTAGCTTTGTCCGGCTCTCCTCCGGCTTGTGGGTAAAAACCTCTGATGTGAAGACATATTCCTCAAAAAGTCAGTTCCGACCAGAAATTAGAGGTGCTTCATATACCACCGGCGACAGATGGGATGAACTGAAGCTTTCCATTCAGGCTTCCAAGGCCGTCACTTCGGCGGTACCAGCATCAGTAGCAGCAACAGCTACGTTTGACGGAGCTGTAATGAAATTCGTTCTTTCAACGGCATCAACAGCCCCACAGGCCCCGATTCCGACATTGCCCATGGATTCACTATTCTCAGGCGTAACTGTTTCGAGGGATGGATACAAGGCTATATATGAACTTACATTAAAGGATGGCCAACGATGCGACGGCTACTACGTGGAAAATACAGCTGATGGATTGGTTCTGCATATCAAGAGGCATGCGTCTCCGGTAAACAGCTCTGGGACAGGTTTAACTGCTGGCACATTGTCAGGCTATACTATAATGGTCGATCCCGGGCATGGCGGCAGTGATGCAGGAGCCATTGGCCCTACTGGTATGACATATCCGGAGAAGACCATTAATCTGTCTATCTCTCTTAAGCTTAAGGCGGAGCTGGAGTCCCTCGGAGCCAAGGTACTCATGACAAGGACGGCAGATACAACTGTATCATTGAACGAACGCCTGTCAGCTTCACGCAAGACACGGCCCGATCTGTTCATATCAGTTCATGCCAACAGCATGGAGGATAATGTTGATATCTCAAAATACGAAGGCTTCTCATCATATTACAGGGAAGAGCTTTCAAAGCAGCTTGCAGAAGCTGTGTATAACCGCATTATAAGTTCGCTCAGCCGATATCCACGAGGTGTGCACGATAAGAACTTCTTTGTCACAACAGCCACATGGGCGCCCTCGATACTTATTGAAAGCGGTTTTGTGCCTCATCCCTCCGAACATGAATGGCTTATAAATGGAGACAACCAGGCCAGGCTTGCTGCTAACCTTGCAGTAGCCATTGAGGAATATTTTATTAATTAATAATTGAGTCAGTGTTGTAATCAGTTCAATTTAAATATTGATATCGATTCCTCAAGCTGCTTCGCAGCATCGCCAAGCTCACTTGCATTCCGTGCAAGTTCCTCTATTCCAGCCAACTGCTCTTCAGCCGATGCATTGACTTCCTCTGAAGCGGCTGCCGTTTCCTCGGTCACAGCGGATATGTTCTGGATTGACTGTATTGCCTGATCCTTATGCTCTTCTGTATCTGCAATCAGTTTCATTATCTGACTGACCTGGGCTGCAAGGTTATCCATTGAATCCTTGATCCCGTTAAAAGCGCCAAGAGTGTTGTTAACAGCCTCATTCTGCGATTTCAGGATCCCCTCAGTCATAACCGCTTTTTCAACCGCACCTGCTGTTTGGACCTGGGTATTCTTAATTATCTTTGTTATTTCATCGGCGGCATTCATAGACTGCTCTGCCAGTTTTCTCACTTCATCGGCGACCACCGCAAAGCCTCTGCCCGATTCTCCCGCCCTGGCTGCTTCTATAGCTGCGTTGAGCGCAAGAAGGTTTGTCTGGTCAGCTATTCCGCTTATTACCTCAACAATATTACCGATGGATTTTGAATTTTCTTCAAGTTCCCTGATGCTCTTCATTATTTCTCCTGAAATCAGTGTTGTCTGATTCGCTTTCGCATCCAGATCATCAATTGATTTCAAGCCTTTCTGCGTCATATCCATCGTACCCTTTGTAAGTTTATCGATAAGCTTTGCGTTCTCGGAGACCAATCCGACGTTATCTGCCAGTTCTCCGATTTTCTGCACACCCTTTTCTGCGTCCCCCGCCTGTGCTGATGCACCCAGGGCTATTTCCTGAACGGCGCGCGTTATTTCCACCGATACAGTCGAGACATTCTGCGATGTGGATGACACTGTTATTGCAGACTTTGCAACCTGCTGCGATATCAGCTTTGTCTGTTCAATGAGATTTCTCATGTTTCCGATCATCAGATTCATGCTTTCAGTTAAAGTGCCGAACTCGTCTCTTCTTTTTGTGGTCATCTTTCCTGTCAGATCGCCTTGCGAGGCACGTCCTGCAGCTGCAATTATTACTTTGATGATGTTGCTCATACTGCCGGAAATATACAAACCAATCCCAATTGCCAGAATAGCTGCTATTAACAAGGAAATTATGGTTGAAACAACGATAGGCCTGGTTGCACTGTTTATTACGGATAAAGGAGTTATACTCAACAGAATATATCCTGACTCAAGTTTGCTGTATGACAGAAGCTGCTGGTCGCCGTTATATGTTATGATTTTTGAGTTGGATAAATTTGAGTCGGCAGTTATATCAGCAAAGAATGCCTGTTCAGTAATGGATTCCTCCTGTTCGCCTCCAGTGCTTATATCCATCTGCCCCGGATAAATAAGATGCACCTCGCTTGACTCATTCATCTTCATATTTGTGAGCATTTCACCAATGAAATCAGACTTGATATCGACTACAAGTATACCGTTTATCTCATTTTTCGATAAATCAATTCTTTTATATATTGCAGAAAATGCATAAGAAGACGAATCTCCCGAGATTATTTCGTCTATTTCTTTATGTTTACCTATCCAGCCCTGCCTCTCCGTAGAAGCCTGGATACTTTTATAAAACTCAGTCTGCCTGATGCTCTCCAGATTTAATTCGCCGCTTTCATCACCATTAAACACATATGTTTTTTCGCCGTTTGCAATAAGGTAAATATTGCTTATGTATGAATTTGTGTTGGCAATTATATTTAACTGATCCCTCACTTCACCCTTGGTCGCTGTTGAAAGTGATAACAATTCACTATTTGCGTCGTTACCACTTAATGTATTAAGGTAGTTCTGGTTATTATCCTCTGCAAAAAACTGGAATGTCTGACTTTCAATACTTTCCAGTATTACCTGCATATATCTGCCGTTGCTCTCCATGGCATTAAGATCAGACTGTTTTGCGACACTTGAAATTGAATTCGAAGAGATGTTATATGACAAAACACCCTGTACTATTATTAAAAACACTGGCACTAGAAAAGCTGCTATAAGTCTTGTCCTTATGCTCCGCTTTTTAGGGAGTTTGCCGGGTTTTACCGGTTTGCCGGGCACGATTGGTTTGTCTGAATTTACGGGTATGTTTGGTTTCTCGTTGCTTACAGATTCTTTGATTTTAAAATCGAAGTTACTCTTTGATTTGCCTGTGATAGGTTTTTGCTTCTTAAAAATCCCCATATTATCAAGACCTTCCTCATCTGTATTGTGATGGGTCGCATGTCATTTTATGTACCCACATAATACTTACATAATACTTACATGATACTTGCATAATACTTACATAATTTTTAATTCGACAAATTTATGAGAAATCCTCCTGTAAATTTCTTCTTTTTGAAAAAGGTAGTAGTTTCATGGTATATTATGGCTAATTTCCCCTGAATTCAAAATCTTAATTAGCAATCAATTTTATTTTTTATTTGTTTGCATGTTGATAGTTATCGCGTTGACATGTTTGTGTTTATGTGTTAATGTAAATAAAAGGTAATATTTAACATTTTATTCCTATTATTATTTTTTGAGGAGGTAAGACAATGTTAAAACCGAGAAGGCCAATTATTTCTTTCATTCTAATGTTGACACTGCTATTTTCATTATTTTCTGTTGCATTAGCAGCTGATGCAATAGAAGTCGCAGTTGAGGCAGTCATATCAGCCAATTCGGAATATGTTCTGGATGGTTCCGTAATTACAGACAGAAGGGATACCCCAAACAAAATCTACATTTCAGATTATCTGCCTGGAGCTTCAGCGATCTATGCTAAAAATGGTGCTATTGCAAAGTTTAATGATGCCAAACTTACCGGTAATGGTTACCTTACCGATGATGATTTGACAGCCGAACTGGCAAGCAAGTACGGGTATGCTGCAGCAGTGCTTGTTTATGGTACCGGTACTGAAATAACCCTGAACGATCCAACCATAGTCGCCACTGAAGCAAGCAATGCAAACGGTGGTTTTGCTACCTGCGGGGGCAAGCTTACTATCAGGGATGGTACAATCACCACCAACAACAGACTTGGGCATGGTCTTGATTCAACTTATGGTGGTTATATCTATGCCTATGGCACTACGATCCACACTTCGGGTATGAATTCCGGGGCTTTGGCTACTGACTTCGGCGGCGGATACATAACTGTTCACGACATAAATGCAACCACTGAAGTAGCCGGTTCTCCGGGCATATACTGTGCTGGCAATTCCATCATTACAGCTTATGACTCGACCTTTACAGCCAATGGTTGTGAGGGAGTCATGGCTGCGCACGACAACGGCCATACATATCTGTATGATTGCATTGTAACCGGTACATATGGACTTAACGGCCACAATAGTATGACTCCCGACTATTCCTACATCGACATGAAGAGCGGCATTCTGAACAGCACAATAGGTGCACTCATCACAGAAGCTGGTGGAAAGACCGTTATGACATTGAAAAGCGTAAGAGTTGGAACTATCGGAAACGGCAACCTGATCGAACCTCAATCCGGACGTCTTATTGTTAATCTTAAAGGTATGAACGTTACCGGCAACGTGATTCGCCCTGCCAAGGCCTTTCTTGAGGTTTCACTTGACAACACCAGGATCAATGCTGCCGTGAGCGCTACCAATTTCACTATGGATGCCCAATCCAAATGGAATGTTACAGGCGAGAGCAGTATTGTAAATATTACTATTGCCAATGCGAAAAAAGTAACAGCTGCCCAGGATGTAAATGTATATTTCAACACCTTGAATATCGGCGGCAAAGCCATAACCGCTGATTATACCGTTGGCCATGTACATTATATCTATTCGGATACACTGGTAGATGATTACGTGGATGCCGGACCACCGCCTCCGCCTCCGGGAGTTACTCCAGGCTGATGTGAGGACTGTCTCACATAGTAAGAGGCCGCTATCCTTAATAGAAAGCGACCTCTTTCTTTGCATCTTTACTTACCTGCAGTTCCAGTCGCAGACCTTCTGGCAGAACTAAATCTGCATTGCAGCTGCAAACGCAGTAGAAGTGCAGTTCCTGATATCTCCAGCTGACAGGTTGTCTCCAATGATAAAAAACTGTGGTGCCAGTCCGGCGTATATCATGGCTTCCTCTGTTCTGGGTGTACGCCCTCCGGAAACTACTACACTGTCAAACTCCAATTTGCGGGTCTCAATTTTGATTTCATGCTCGGGCACGATTACCCTGCGGCGCATATCACCAGGACCACCGAGGCCACCTGGTCCGCCGGCCATACCCCTTGGTCCACCATGCACCCCCTCATGTCCACCGCCTCCGAACAATAATTCCATTTCATCCAGCCTGGGCATTCCGAGCTTGACATCACAAACGACATAACCGTCTCCGATTTCAGTCGTACTTGCGTGTTCGATGAAGCTGAAGTTCGGTTCTGTCTCATATGCAATCTCGCAGGCACGCTTTGCATGAGGATCATCAAAAAGAATTGCCTGACTGCGTGTAAGCATGATAACCTTATGTCCGCAACAGGCCAGATAGAGAGCAGCCTCCCTGCCGCTGGCAGCACCGCCGATTACAACGACGCGCTCGCCCAGTTCACTTTCGCGTCCGAATACTTTTTCTGCATCCCATATCTTATCACTATCGGCTCCTTTTATGGGAAGGATGGTCGGCCTTGACCCAAGAGCGCAGATAATGGCTTCGTAGCCTTCGTCCCTGATTACTTCAGGCAAGGCCGGTGTAGATAGACACAAATCAATTCCTGCCCTGTAAACCTCCGAGATAAGCCAATTCTTGTAATCCCTTACCGGCCATTTGAAATACGCATGATCGGCAATATTCAACTGGCCGCCCAATTTATCGGATTTTTCAAACAAGGTGACACAATGTCCCCTTTCTTTTGCGACAAGTGCTGCTTTCATGCCGGCAGGCCCTCCACCGATTACCGCTACCTTCTTTTGATACTCCGGCTTTTTATACATTGTATCGAGAATATGGTAATAGCCTGCTTTTGGATTGACTGAGCAAAAACCGTCGTGGCAGCTGTTGCATAACAGGCATGGTACCACGTCTTCCCCTCTTTCCTCCACAAGCTTCAAACCATAATTCTCATCGGCAATGAAGGTACGGGCCATGGAGACCAGGTCGGTCCTGCCCTCTGAAATAAAACGCTCAATATCGTCAGGATTACCAAAGGTGCCCACCGGTGAAACAAGAGCCTTTATTCCGCGCTTTTTAAAGGCCTCGGCGAACTGTAGGTTGTAAGGCCGGCCTTTTATGCTGTTGTAACCGTTGCCATGCGTAGTGGAACCCTCCCAGCCTCTGAATTGGAATATGTCCACCAGCCCCTCACACAATTCGCAATAGTCAAGGCAATCCTCAAGGGTATAACCCGGAGCCTCTTCAGTTGCAGATATCTGCGCTTCGATAAGGAAGTCACTTCCACATGCCTCCTTGATGCGGCGGAATATTTCCAGGCTGAGGGTGGCACGTTCCTTCATTGTCTTACCGCCATACCTGTCCGTACGCTGGTTCAGCAAAGGTGAAAGAGAGCAGGCAAGGATTGATCCCCGGTAAGACATGTATATGGTAACCATATCGAAGCCTATGCGCTTGAATTCCCTGCACTGGAATACGAAATCCTCTATCAAGCCTTCAAGCCTTTGCTCTGATATGCCTGGCTTGTTTGAGAAGTTTCTTGAATAGTCGCCGGTTCGGGGTATCTCGTCCCAGTTGGGAGTGTCCGATATAGCCACATCCTGTGGTTCGATACCCATGAGCGAGGCTGAGGCCAGAGTGCCGTGGTCATGTATACACTCTACCAGAGAGGCGAAAAAGCTCTGGGTGTCTGGGTCATCCATGTGCAGTCTGGCCATGGGGTTGCGTTTGCCTTCACAGTCAGGGTAGGTGCCCACTGCTACGGTAACTGTAGCGGCGCCATTTCGTGCAAGACCTTCGTAAAAGGCTGTAAGGGCAGCAAAGTCATCCAAATGAGAGGGCACACATTTAGCTGACAGGAGCCGGTTTTTCAAAACAACATTGCCGATTTTTACAGGTGTCAAAATGTTTTTGTATTTGCTGACCATGATTTTCTCCTTATGTACCTGCTTTAATGCTGCATTAACTGTCATATTAACTTATCTTGCTTTGTATCTGTCGTAAGCAGCCTGCTTTAATTGAATACATTTGTCTATGTCCATATCTTTGATTCTCTTTACGAATTCGTCGAATTTTGTTATTGGTTCCTGACCCATGACCATCTTCAATACCATTTCGCCTGCATATGTACTTATATCACCTATCAATTGGGTATATTCCGAGCCTTCTTCATTGGTCATGGTACCTTCCAGCTCCCAGGTTGTATCCTTGTTGCCCATCCAGATCACACCTGCATTCTTTTCATCCTCGCCGCTGAAGACTGTTGTCAGACTTGCATCCGTCGCAGTAGTTCCAACCATATTGAGATACACGAATTTAGCTGCCATGGAGTCCATCTTTTTTGGGTTTTTGGTGATCATATCAGTGTATACCGGCTTTTTATTTCCGTCAAAATTGAAAGTCGAGCCTTCTACTCCAAAGTTTGCAAGCAGGCTCCCCTGTTCGCCATACCAGAAATCTATCCATTTTGCTGCCAAAACCGGATCCGAGCATTGTCCCGATATGGAAATACCATTTATGGCGCCGCCCATTTCCGCAGCAAGCTTATCCGAAAATCCGCCGAAATGGATTTTGTCTCCAGGATTCTTCACCGGGTCAGGTGCAGCAACCACTTTGAAATTCGTGTCTTTTGCCTGCATTTTATATAAAGGCATTTTAAACCTGTCACCAAACCAGAGACCAACCTTATCAGTTATTACGGGTTTCACCATATCAGGGCTGCCCCACCCCTGGTTGCTAAGAATCAAATCTTTATTGATCAGCCCTTCTGAATACCATTTTGCCATCATAGTGATGTAATCCTTGAATCCGGATTCAATCAACCCGAATTTAACCTTGCCGTCCACCTGATAAAAAGGATATTCGGGCATAAAGCCAACACTCAGATAACCTTTTACACCATATCCCCCTATCAGGAAATTATTCATGGGAACACAATTGCTCAGCATCATCATTGGGCCATCGACGCCAAGTTTCTCCTTGAAAGCCTTGAGAGTTTTATAATAGTCATCATAGGTCACCGGTGCGGAAAGTCCGACCTTATCCAGCCAGTCCTGACGTATCATGGACCCGAACCCCGCCTGGGTAGATGGTGTGGCATTTACGCTGAAGTTGGCGCATATGGCCAGTTTCCCGCTGTCTGTATAGAGCTGCTTGCGTGTTGCATCATTCATATTTACATACTTGAATAAATTGGGCATATACTGCTTGTAATCTTCAAGATTCACTACCGTTTCATCGGCAATGGCCTTATCACCGCCATAAGACATTACGGTCATGTCATTGCAGATAAAATCCGTAAGCTGGCCGGAAGCTACCATAAGGTTGTAATTTTCCTTAGAGGCTTCAGGGGATACCTGTACGAATTTGATATGCACATTTGTCAATTCCTCGGCCTTTTGGAAAGTCGGGTTTTCATTGAAGTCTGTGATGTATTGCGAAATCATCGGGCTGAACTGTGTCCACAGGGACAAGGTCTTCTTTTCTTTTGCCAGAGGTAATTGGACTTGGCCGGGTTGTGCTTCCACTGTGGCAGCTTCCTGTGTTTGAGCTGACGAAACCGCTGTCTGTACCTGATCGTTCGCCGTTGACTGTGGTTGGCTGGTTTCCGTTGATTGATTCTGGCATCCTGGCATAAATGAACCCGCTAAAACAAGAACGAGCAGCAAACATAAACCTCTTTTCAAATTTCTCATAATTTCAAACCTCCCATTAAGATTTTTATTGATTACCTTTTTCCATTATCGTCTTTCCATCGTCGTCGTTTATGACCGATGTTGTGCCCTCCGGGACGGTAACGCCCATCAAGGAAAGTTCCTCTCTGATTTTTCCGGTGTCTTATTTTGCGTTGCTTCCTCCTTCATATTTTTAATTCTGGAACTATTTGAATTTGTAAAATGTATTTGAACATGGAAATCCACGGCCGCAGTCAATATTAACTGAAACTTTGTTTGTATGTTATTTATTGGTACAATAGAATAAAGGTTTTAAATTATGGAGTCGATTTTATAAACTCGTCTTTCCATTGAGAAATCTCAGATTTTGAAATCCCGATCATGGCTAGAAATTCTTCGTGCTGTTCTGCCGAATTCCTTTCAAATATGGCATGCCATTCATATGCCGTGTCCTCATTTATGCCTGCTGATTTTAATATCTGCAGCCATATAGATTTGTCAATTTTCTTGTTGTCATGGTAGATACCGCCGTTTCTCATCATCTTCACAATAAATTCCTGTTGTTTTTTTAATGCTTCGATTTCCTTATTCAGGTCATGAAGCCTTCTGATTAACATATGTGAAAGTTCATGTTCATCTCTGGAAGATAATAAAACGGAGATTTCGTCTAAAGGAGTGCCTATTTCTTTGAAAACTATTATGTCACCAAGCTTGTTTACATCCTCCTGGTTATACAGTCTATACCCTGACTTGCTTTTTCCTGAAGGCTTAAGCAGGCCTATGGAGTCATAAAAAAGTAATGCTGTCCGTGAAACGCCAAACATTTTAGCTAATTTTCCGACTGTTATAGCCATTTCAAGCCACCTTTCCGGATATGCAACTAAAACCAGTATAAACTATAAAGCTATAGACAGGTCAATAGTTTCCTTCATAAACTGCTGAAACATCGCCGGCAATTACAGATGGAAAGAGCTGCCTCAATTTTTAGAGGCAGTTCTTTATGATCTGTTGTGGTTATTCATTGTATAACAGGCGCATGTCCATCAACCGATTTTTTTACCGTAAACGAAGTTGGGAAAGCCACCGCCATCACCGACCGAAATCATACCGGTCACATTACCGTTCCTGTCGACGCGCGCCCAGATTTCCCACCTGCCTGGGCCGGCCGGATAGTCGACCTTGAAGAACTCATCCCCGGTATAATAACCGAAATTGATGGGTTGTCCGCCTGCAGTCCCTTTCAGCGTGCCATCGGATTGCCCTTCCAGTTCGAAGGTCATTTCGCCCTCGAAGAAATTTTCTCCCGGCTTGCCGTAATCGGGGAGCTCAACCGGCGGTTTACTATCTCCACCTGGTCCACCTGGGCCTCCCGGACCTCCTGGTCCGCCAAGGCCGCCAGGTCCGCCAAGGCCGCCGGGTCCGCCCGGTCCGCCGGGATTAAAGTCTTTCCCATGCACAAGCGCAGGGTTCGGTATCCATTTCCTGATATAATATGTTCCTGTAATCGACATGCTGTTTTCTCCTCTCAATCGTTATATTTCTCCGTTGGGCATCAGGAGGACGCGGGTAACGTCCAGCTTTCCTGTGGAGAGTTCTTCCAGCTTATGAATTGCATCGGACAATGGGGCTTTCAATATCTTATATGGTTTCAAATCGAATTTCCCCATGGAAATCAGATCGAACAGCATCGTGATCTCCTCCTTCGTATAAACGAAAGTGGCTTTGAATTCGATTTGTCTTATCCCGATGTCTGCCGTTACGAGGCTGAATGGTCTGTTGTCTGTCCCGATGAGCATGACCTGCCCACTTGGCATGCAAAGGTCGATACATGTCTGTATGGACGACGGATGACCCGCCGCTTCGAAGCAGACCTGCGCCCCATTTGACTTGCAAAGGATTTCCTTCGCTTTTGCGACATCTTCCTCCTTACCGGGGTCGAAGACATAATCTGCACCACTTTCAAGAGCTATAATACGTCGGGATTCCAGAGGATCAAATGCAATGAGATTTGTCGCGCCCGCCAGTTTTGCAGACTGGATCACAGACAACCCAATCCCTCCGCAGCCGGAAACAACGACACTGTCCCCAACCTTCATATCGGAATACCGGACCGCATGGAATCCGACTCCGATGACATCAAACAGTACAGCCTGCTCAAATCCTACTTTTTCAGGTATTTTGAACAGCTCGTTCTGCGGGAATTTTGAAAGGATATATTCCGCATAGGCTCCCTGCGTATTGGGACCGATACCAAGTGTGTTGGGGAATGCATTCACGCAGGTGTTCGGCTTGCCCGTGTTGCAGGACCAGCATTTGCCGCAATCACCGGGAGGTCCTACCGCCACGCGGTCGCCGACCTTGAAATCGCCTATACCTTCACCGACCTCTTCCACATAGCCGACGGCCTCATGTCCAAGAACCAACTCCCAGGGAAACATCCCATGGGCATAAACATGCAGGTCGGTCCCGCAGATTCCACAATAGGCTATCTTGACGACTACCTGTCCAGGTCCTGCCTTTGGTTTTGGAACTTCTTCAAATGCAACTTTTTTTTGTTCACCGTAATATTTAAGCGCTTTCATAGGAATCTCCTTTATTTGTGGTTTGGGGTTGATATGGTATTTTATGCCTTCTTTGACGGCAGTTTCACAGTAGCGCCGCCTTCCAGCCAGATATCGCCCTCGATGGTCTCGATCCACCAGGCAAGCTCTGCAAAGTATTCGCCTTTTCGCGAGAACTTGTCATATACGTAGGATTTGACCACTGCCAGGTCAGTAGTCAACCCATGGGCAAGGGCGGCTTTGTCCTTCATATGGGGAACCTTTGTAAGGAGCTGTTCCTTATAAGGACTCTTCGGAACAATTTTGCCTACCGCTGCATGTGCTTCAGATGGCATAATGCCCCATTTTATGTTATACAGCCAGCCGTAATCGCCCATCCAGTTGAACAGGTGCCTGCAGGCCAGTTCACGTCCCAGGAAATTGATCAGTGGTGCCCTGGTTTCCTTCTGAGCGTGGATATCCCTGGTATCGATAGCCCCGGAATCATCCGGTGGCGGCATGGGCGGTCTCCTGCCAGCACCGTCGGGAACGGCGGGAACATAATCCTCTTCATTGGGCAGCAACCAGATACCGTTTTTAGGGTCCCTGACCAGTGTTTTGGATAGCTCTGGATCCAGAAGTTCCTTCCGGATGGTGCGGCTTCCGCCGCAGCCGAGTCCATAGGGAGCTTCCGGCGACAAAGATTTCAGGATGGGACCGTCGACCGTCCAGACAGGCTCATCTCCGGCTTTGACATCCTCCCAGTACAAGGGCTCACTACCTCGGCGTTTTTCCTTTGACCAGAGGTTTTTAATGATTTCCCAGTCCTCATCGGTATAATAATGCTCCGGCCTCGCCGTCCAGTCGGGTCCTTCCCAGACCTTGTCAAAGCCCATTTTTCCCGGCCTCTTGTCTTCCTTGTATGTTTTCACGCTTTCCATGACACTGAAGGAAACATCGTTGACCTTTTCACCCTTCTGGTTATATACACTCCCGCTGTTTTTAATTGCAACATTCCGGTAAATGGAGCCCTTGGGATCCGTCAGGTCGGATACCTCCCTGTTGTCGATCACCATATAAAGTGTATCTCCGGGAACAATCGGCTTATGGGTCGTAACACTATGGCTCAGCTGTGATACCAGGATGGTATCCCTGGATTCCGGCGGCCAGGGTATGATGTATGAATCGTCGTGAGCGCCGAAGCATGGGAAAGCCAGGATGTTTTCATAGCCGAGCCTTTTGGCGTATTCAGCATCATTTAGAAGAGGATTCTCAGGATCGTATTTTTCACTGTTATACCGGACCATGGCCTCTGTTACCTTGGCAACAGGTCCCAGGCCGGGAGTGTCCTTCGGCAGCCTGCCGTTGATGAGCGCATCCACGTCTATGGGCCCTCTTTCCTTGATCGCCATGATGTCTGCATTGAATTTGTCCACCAATGGCTTTTCCCTTTCAGTGTATACACCGGGATACAATACTTCAAAATCATTCGGGTCAAAATTGCTCATACTTACCTCCGTTTTGTTTTTTGTTTATGGTTCTTCATGCTCGATAACAAATCTTGGAGCATTCGGGTTATACATGATTTTGTTCATAACATTGATCTGATCCCTCGGGACCAGGCGACGGAACTTCCCGGTCGCCTCGTTCGCCTCGACCATCCTCAGGAACGGGCTGTCAGGGCTGTTGGACCCCAGAAGCTCATGGGTTTTGTCCAGATTGGTGACCCCGATGGCATCGTGTGGACAAATGACCCAGCACAAATCGTCGCCCTCGCAGTTCTTCTTAAACGCCGGCGGGTTGACGGAAAAATCGATGCTTTGCATTGGACAGTAATCCACGCAAATGGTACACGCCGGATACTTGCATTTTTCCATGTCGATGACATGCTGCGTTCTCTGGAGCATTGCTTCCTCATTGATCTCAATGGCGCCCACCGGGCACATCTTGTCGCATAAGGCGCAGTCAATGCAGCCGTTTTTAACGGTTGGAGTGCCGGAGGAAAAATCAATGGCATTGATCGGGCAGGTATCCATACATTTGGTGCAGGACGGATGGATGCATTTTTCCATATTGAAGGTTCTCACAGCTTTAAGCGGCCTGAATTTTGGTCCATCGTCGCCGAATTCCCCCGGACCTCCCGGACCGCCGTTTCCTTCATGTCCGCCGGGTCCTGGCCTGCCGGGCGGCGGCATTCCGTGTCTCTGGGGATCATCCTTGGGCATGGTGTGGATTTTCCACAAGGTATCCGTCCCGGGCTTCGGAATGAGGCTGGTATCTCCTGCGGCGATTTTCTTTGCCCGTTGTCCCATTTCACGACCAAATTCTTCCGCTTCCTTCAGGTCGATTTCATCCGGATGGCCGTCGGTCACATAGGGCTTGAACTGGTGTAAAACCTGGTATACACTTCCGTACCAGTCATTCCAACCGATGATGGTCATACCCTTGCGCTTGACCTGTGTGGAAAGGCTGAGCATCAATCCGTCAGGTCCTACCCCATGGGTGCAGAACAGGACGCAGAGCTTGCCTCTCATATCCGGCATGTTGTAGAGAAAATCTCTGAGGTTGGCGGTTTCCCTGCGATACCAGATCGGACTGCCGACTACGACAAGGTCATACTGCCCCATGGCAGCCGGGTCGGCCTTTCTGACTGATGCCAGGTCACAAACCTCCAATTCCTTACTCATTCCTTTATGAATCGCTTGTGCAATTTTTGCGGTACTGCCTGTTGCAGAGTAGTAGATGACGATTCCTTTCATAAATTCCTCCGTAATTTTGATATTTAAATTACCATAAAGATACAAATGAACACATGTCAATCATAGTCCCTGTCTTGTGGAAAGTCCAATATCCAAAACACGACTCTTGCAAGTTGTTTGATTCATGATAAAATTCAACCGCTTTGGATTCCATGAGTTGTGGCCTGCATATCCTAAAGTTATAACTCTTACCGGCCACTAGCAATCCGGATGAAATTTATGTTAATATGGATTTAATCTGTTAAGTGAATGGTGGTTGAACATGGATCTTTTACATCTTCAATATTTTAAAACCGTGGCCAAAACACAGCATATAACAAAAGCTGCCGAGGAACTGATGATCTCACAGTCAGCCTTAAGCAAGGCTATTATTAAGCTTGAAGACGATCTGGGGGCTGCATTGTTCGACAGGTCCTCCAGCAAAATCAAACTGAACTCTGCCGGAGAGGCTTTTCTACGACATACAAATACCATTTTCCATGAGTTGGAGCTCGGGAGGAATGAAGTATTGGAGCTGGTAGGTCCTGAATCGGGCGAAGTCTCGCTGGCAACCTCGGTTCCGGGTTTTCTGCCGGATCTTATGGAGCAATTCCTTACTACACACAGATCTGTCAGAATACATCAAGCCATTATGCCTTTACCTACAATTAAGGATCCCCTTATGCATGGAGACCTTGATTTTGCATTCTCCTCTTCTCCAATTGACAGTACAGGCATACTTTGGACCCCCCTGCTGGACGAGGAAATTTATCTTATGGTTCCCGCCTCCCATAGGTTAGCCGGTTGTCACGATTTGTATCTGAAGGATTTTAAGGAGGATAATTTTATATGTCCTTCAGCAGGCTACGGCCCGAGGAACTTAACGGACGAGCTCTGCGCAAAGGCTGGTTTTCCGCCAAAAATAACATTTGAAGGCACTTTCCCTGAAATGCTGGGCAAGCTGGTATCGCTTCAGTTGGGAGTTGGTTTTATTTCTGCATCAACCGCAAAACAGTTTATGAACAGTACAACAGATTCAACCTCACCCTTTTATAAGGAAAGTGTGCGCATTTTGAAACTCAGGGAGCCTGATTGCAGATGGACAATTGGCATCTCAAGATCGAATATTCATCAATTGACAAAAGCGGCACAGAGATTCTTTCATTTCACAATCAACTATTTTAAGAATCTGCAAGACAATGTTGATATTTAAATGTCAGACGAAAACTGCCCCAAAAAAATCAGGATTTTATAGGAAAGAAGCAGCCGGAAACTCTCATCACCTTCCATCGACGGTATGTGTATTATTTCAGTTATCTTTTCCAAACGGCGGCTCAAGGTATTGCGGTGAACAAAAAGCGTAGATGCCGCCTTGTTAATGTTCTTGTCACAATATAGATAAACATACAGGCTTTTCAGCAGCTCGGAATGATTGACTGCATCATATTCCTTAAGCTTGACCAGCGCAGGGTGGCAGAAATGCTGCAGTTCTGCTATTAATTTGCAGTTGTTGAACAGCGAAAACTCCATATATTCGTCAAAGAAAAAAACGCGTTCATCAATGCTTGCCTTTATTCCCGCTTCCAGTGCCTGCTTCGCCTGAAAGTACGGCTTGGGCAGCTCATACAGTCCGCTGAAGGGACGGCTGACTCCGCATCGCAGGGATGAGAAGGTGAACTTTTCCGATAAGTTGTCATATATTTCCTGGATCCATGTTCTCTGGGGATTCATCAGTTCAGCCTTAGTGTCCACCAAAAGCAGAACTTCTTTTCTGTAGGAAAATGCCCAGCCCTTCCGGTTCAGAATATGCAACAACTCCGAAGTCTGTTTTTCATCTGCTTCGAATTCATCCCAGCAAAAGACGATGAGCAGGGTCTCCTGCGAAATATCCAGTTTCATATATGCAAGACGCTCTCTTATAATCGCAGGTTCTGTTATCATTCCGTCCAGAAGATCCGTAAGAAACAAGCCGTGCAGCTGCATCTCCGGGATACTGTAGGCAGGATTTTTCTGCAGTTCCATCGAAACAGCCTGGCTCAGCAGTTCCGAATATGCCATATCCGCCTGTACAAACCCGCGGTATGCACCTACGACCACCAGATACCCGACCGACTTTCCTTCCACACTGATATTGCAGTGGAGTATAGGATTCCCGGAAATATCCGAATAGTTGATAAATGGTTCATAACTGGTGCGAATGCGTCTGTAGAGGCCGACTGCCTCACCCTGCGAAACAATGGAGTATGAACTGTACCCCCTCAGAGTGATGTCATTCCAGACCGGATCATCAATTGTAACATTTTTTGTATAACACAAAAGGGTATGGCTCAGATCAAACAGCAGAATCGGGTTTTCGAGAAAATCATATCCCATGTCGAGCAGGGCCTGCATCCCCTGCCCCTTTGCCAGAGAAGAAAAAAGCTTTCGTGCAAGTGCATTGGCATCCCGCTCCTGATATATTTCCTTATCTGTTTTCATTCGGTTGTTTCTCCATACAATAATTGTATTTTTCAGGCTGCTGCATTATGCACACCTTAATTGTGATTATTATATCACAGTCAGGAATATATGGAGTTATTTTTTTGTTAACCTGCAGCATAGCTCTTGATATAAGAGTTTAATCAGGATCATAAGCGTCTTTGGATTTTATGGTGCATGCTGCACACTTCCATTTGCCATTTTGTCATTAATTTATACAGACAGTTGTAATTTTATAATGATACAATACATTGAGACCATAATAACCAGTGAATAAACTATGCAGTTTTTCAAAGTAACTAACAAATATACATTAACGGAGGTTGGAGCCCATGAAGAAATTTGTTGATTTATTATTTGAATCCATGATTAAAAAGGATTCATCACTGTTGCCAGTAACTACGCGCTTCAAAGCAACAGAAAACGGAAAGCCTGCAGCCATCTGTCACATGACCTGCTGGAGAACAGTAACAGCTGTTGACTGTATCGGACAGATAATAGAAGACTCCCGCCAGAACACTATACTGGTTGTAGCCAGTTTGATGGAAGGCAGTGCACCATCAGTATTCATCGGCCGTATGAAAATCGAAGAAGAAAAAGTAAGCGAGCTGGAACTCTTCCTCATTCGTTCCCGCTGCGAAGCCGGTTTCTGGTTTGAACCCGAAGGCTTCCACAAACAGCCTCACGGATGGACCGAAGCCATTCCTGAAGGCGGAAAAGCAAGCTATGAATTCCTGCAGGGTCTGGCAAAGGCTGTTTTTGATGACAGCATCAGCACCGATCCCTATCCGGCAACCGATGACTGCTATTTGATGGAGCTTGGCGGTGTTGTAATGGAAAACTCCGATTATACAGACAGTCTTGCAAGTGATATGGACATAAGCAATACTCTGAGTTCCAATGAAGTGAAAACACCGACCCGTAGCCCTATCAACTTCGGTCTGATGCCCGGCCGTCCCAGTGACCCCAATGCACGTGTTCTGGCTGTTGATGATAACAATGGAATTGTTGCCGCTTTCGGAGTAGTTCCCGGCATTACCTTCCCCTACATAGTTTCTGACGAAACCAGCTCCTGCTTCGTACCGGAGAAGATGTCGGATATGCATAAGAAAACCATGAAACCCGAGCTCTTTGAAGGCAAAAATGTTGTTATCGAAATGAAAGCCACCAGTCTGACTGTATCCATGCACCGCTTCCATTCCGGAAAAATGGTCGGCTTCCATCAGTTTACCTGCATCGTACCATATGGCAGCATTGATGTTTGGGCAGAGTAATTCAAGTTATTTATTAATTCTCACGGAATACATAAAGGGCAACAGAATGTTATCTGTGCCCTTTATGATTCTAATACCTATATAAAGTGAAGTAATTCTTTAATACAATTGTAAAATGAAATTACTTCATTTTATAACACTGGCGTTGTTCACACCTTGTCATATGAATTTGTGAAATCCAACCGGTCCATTTTTGTGTTCGCAGTTGGTATTGTATCCCCTTCAGAGATGGGATAGATTTTACACAGCATCGTCTTAAGAGGCGCACCGCCATAACCAGCCTTACCCTTTTTGCCCATTGGAATAAGCTGATTTACGTTTACATCAAAGACACCATACAAATTAGGTGCAGAACCTTCTGTTTCCGGAAGCCACCAGCCATGCGGAGCCATCGCAATTTTCGGATAGAGTTCCACTATTGGCCCGTTTTCAGTATCATCGTGAACTGAGCTATTTCGTCTCACTGCTTGGTGCAAATACCTGACCGTCGAACCTGGCCTTGAACTCGCGTATCTGCTCATTCGTTTCCTCTATATCCATTTGCTTAACTTTCATATTTCCCTGCGGCTGTTTAAAACTGTAAACAGGAGTATTTTGCGGAATATCCCAGCTTTTCTCTGTAGCAAATTCGGTCGGCTTATCTCCGCGGTAATTCGGATCGTTCATATCCTCTTGTTTAACAATATCATACAGATTCGAGAAATCAAGGCGGTCAACCTTGGTATGCTCAGTCGGTATTACATCGTTTTCACCAAGTGAATAAATTTTGCAGAGCATGGTTTTTGTCGGTGCTCCGCCGTAACCAGTCAGTGGATGATTGAAGCCGGTCGGTATAAGCTGGTTAACATTAATATCCCAAATACCATACAGGTTAGGAGCCGCGCCTTCTGATTCCGGAAGCCACCATGCATGAGGCGCCATGGCAATATCCTCATGAATTACCGGGGTAACCTTTAGTTTACGCTTACATTTGCCGCGAACGCCTTCAATCCATACCCACTGTCCATCGTTAAGTCCAAGCTTCTCTGCTGTCTTTGGATGAAGTTCAACAATAGGCTCCTCCTCAAACTGACGAAGCCAGGGTATCTGCCTGTGCTCACTATGGAACATGGTGGGCATACGACGGCCTGTAATCAGTGTCAGGGGATACTCTTCATATACTTCAGGAGTGCTGATGGGACTCTCGATGGGCTCTTCGTGATGAGGCAACGGGTCGGCACCATATTTTTCAAGTAATGTAGAGTAAAGCTCAACCTTACCGGTGGGAGTATTGAAGCCAGGCTTTCCGTCGGTTCTCAGGAGTCCTTTCTCATAACGATAGTAGCCGCTGCAGCCAGAGGGATGATCCTTGGGCGCCAGATCCCATGTATTCTTCGCCAGTTCATCAAACGTCTTGCCGGTCACGGCGAGACGAGCATCAAAAAGATCCTTCAGCGTTGGCCAGGGCACAGCCTGCGGGTTCAGACGCTTTGCCAGCTCAAATGCCACTTCCCAATGGCTGCGGCATTCCGCGACCTGAATCTGTTTTGAAATCGCATTAAGCGGAACGCCGGTCGTAAATACAGAGTCTTTCTCCGCGAATGTTGTTCCCGGTAGAATAAGGTCTGCAACAGCCTGACAGGTAGGCGTCATGAAGGTATCGGCAACAACGTTGAACTCGAGCTTCTTGACAGCCTCATAATAGCGTCGTGGATCCTGTGCCGTGCAGGCCATGAAGTTATTGGTATACAGATACAGACCACGGATAGGATATGGCTTCTGCGTCTCCATCTGGGCCAGAACATCGTCCGAAATAGCCCAGGAGCGAAAATTCTTAACCAGATCATACTTGTCACACCCGATACGCTTCTGGTTCATCGTATCGACAAATTCCTGGCCGTACAGCTGGACCGTCTCCCATGTTGAATAAGGATAAAGCGTAACCTTGTACGGAGGACGTGCAATGACCTCACCGCCAGGAACATCCAAATTGCCGGTTATCGCCCACAGGCAGTTAAGGGCCTGTATTGAACCGATGGAATTTGCATTACTGTCAAGCGGCTGACCCCATCGGATCGAAGCCGGTTTTGCACGAGCATACATACGGGCAACGTCGACAATGTCCTCAGCCTTTGCCCAGGTAATTTCTGCAACTCTCTCAGGCGTATATTCCTGCACGCGCTTTTTCAGGTCTTCAAAGCCATAGGTCCACTTCTCAACGAATTCCTTGTTATACAGTTCCTCGTTTATGATGACGTGCAGCATACCCAGTGCCAGAGCACAGTCAGAACCGGGACGAACCTGCAGGAACTTTTCAGCACGGGTGGACATCCACGTCTGGCGCGGATCTATAACGATAAACTTTGTGCCGCGCTTCATCAGGTCTACAACCCAGTGACTGGAATAGTAGTGGTCAGCACACTGGCTTCCGCGGGTGCCGCGGCCCCATATGATCATGACCTCAGGAACTACAAAATCAGGATCATTATAACGCTCAGGTGACATCTGAGCTGCATCCTCGAACTGGATATCACCGGCAACCATATTCATGGCAGCAAGCCTGGGTGTGAAGCAGGCAATACCCGAAAGGCCGAACAGCGTCCAGTTGGGGCTGCCGTAAGCATAGGCCAGGAAGATCAGTGAGCCGCCGGCATCACGACCGGTACCCTGACCAAAGACTATGGACTCCGGGCCATCTTCCTGGCGGATCTTCTTGAACTTATACTCGATCTCGTCCAGAGCCTCATCCCAGGAAATGGGAGCCCATTTTCCCTCACCGCGGGCACCCACACGTCTCAATGGCTGCTGCAAACGGTTGGGATGATAGGCATACTGGGTCATAGCCAGAGCTCTTGGACAAAGTCGACCCTGCAGAAACGGATGATCCTCATCGCCTTCTACTTTAATAAGTTTACCGTCCTTGATATACAGTTCCACACCGCATCCGCCATGACATCCAGGACCGCCCGACCATGCTCCTGTTTTAACTACTTTGACATTATCTTTATTTTCCATAGGTATTCTCCTTATTTTTTTCGGACTTAGGTGGCAAATACTCCTATTTAATAAATATCATTCCTTTTTTGCTGTTCCTAGCCTCTTCCATAATTTCCTCAATTGGACCAAAAGACATGCATCTTGACAGACAGTGTTTAACACAGGAAGGTTTTCTGCCATCTGCAACCCTGGCCATGCAGAAGTTGCACAGATCCGTCATATACGGAACATAGTCAATTGTGAACCCGTTTCTTTTCTTAAGAATATGTTCGGTCACCTTGATGCCGAATTGCTCTGCTTCAAAACCATTCTCCTGCTGACAGGCAACCTCGCACGTATGACAGCCAGTGCAATAATATACATCGATAAGCATTCCATATTTCTTCATGAGATTTCTCCTTGTCTTTCATCTTCCTCATTAATAATATAATCATTTATATATTGCAACAGGGTATCGTAATAACGCATCATTGAATGCAATACACTTATATGATAATAACCAAAACAGACCTGCTTATAGGTCTATCTTGGCAATATATTCAATGGATTAAACTTTCATTCTGTGACTATAATTGCATATTCATTATATGTCAATGCTACGTCAAACACAAATGGTCCATTGACCGCAATATCAGGCGCCGTGGCGCGTGGCGATAATGCCCGCCAATGCAATGCAGGTAATTCGTTCCATCGCGGGCGCTGCCCTGGAAGTCAGCACGATGGGTATACGGGCTCCGGAAACATAGCTTGCCATGGTGACGCCGGGCAGTATTTCAAGGCACTTACCAAGAATATTACCCGCATGGATATTCGGCGCCACAAGAATGTCGAAATCACCGGAATACGGGCAATCGTATTTCTTAAGTTTCGCCCTTTCCTTGCTCATTGCAAGGTCGTAGGATATCGGGCCCTCAACCACACAGCTTCCCAATTCACCGCGTTCGCTCATTTCCTTAAGCGCATATGCATCCTGTGTTTCTATCATGTTCTTGTCAACGGTTTCCTTGCAGCAAAGCACTGCAACATTAGGCTTTTCATATCCCAGCAGATGCAGTGCATCAAGAGCATTCATTATTATGTCCTTCTTCATTGCGAGGTCAGGGTACGCGCATATTCCTCCGTCTGTTGTTATTATGAGCTTGTGGTAGAAGGGCAGCTGATAAAAGGCAACATGTGAGATCGTCCGTCCGGTGCGAAGCCCGTTTTCCTTTTTTACGACCGGCCTCAGCAGGTCCGAGGTCTCCACCGACCCCTTCATCAGGAAATTGGCGCTGCCCTCCTTTATAATCTCAACGGCGGTTTCCGCAGGGGTCTGCCCCACTGCTGTTTTGACGATATTGAAATCCGAAACGCTTCTTCCTCTCTCCCGGAGCAATTCCTGGATATCCTCCGGTTCACCGACCAGGACAGGTTCCACGACCCCACGGTCTACGGCTTCGAGCACTGCGTCGATAACGGCGGCCTTTCCGGCGCCTGCCACAGCCATAATGCTTTTTTTGCCGCTTCCGCCCGCCATGGCCAATATTTCTTCAAAGCTATGCAGTTCCATATCAACAATCCTTTCTTTCTGTTTATGTCCCGCGCATTCTTTCCGTTTCATTTTCCATATCCAGTGCTTTTCTATCCCACATATTCCTTGGCGTCTTCCTCTCCACGCATGACGCGGTACGCGCCTTCGGCAAGAGACTGCATCTCGTTTTCCCCGGGTCGCACGTATATGGGGGTGTTCAGATAGGCAAGCCTGTTTTTGATTTCGTTGACAAGGCGTTCAAGGTGAGCACCTCCGCCTGTCAGGATGATACCATCCACATTACCGCAGGTTACAGGGAACAGGGATGCGATGTTTTTGGACAGCTGGTATGCCATGGCCTGTAAAACCAGAAGCGCGTAGCTGTCGCCAGCTTGTATCTTCTTCTCCACATCGCGCAGGTCATTGGTTCCCAAAAGGGAAACAAGTCCTCCCTTTCCGTGGAACCAGCCTGAAAGCGTTTCAAAGCCATGTTCTTTGCACAGCTGAAGCAATCGCTCTCCACGGATGGGACCGCAGCGCTCGGAGGAAAATGTGCCGGCATCACCGGGGACTACATCTGTCGGACGTCCTTTGGACCAGAAGCAAAGAGAGTTTCCGCCGCCGAAATGGGCAACAATCAGGTTCAGCTCTTCAAATGGCCTGCCCAGCTCCTTTGCCACGGAGATACCCATGGCATGCGAATTCAGGAAATGGCACATGCTGTCATGTTCGATTCCTTTTATTCCGAATACCTTGGCCATCGGGTTCATCTCGTCGGCGGTGATGGGGTCATAGATATAGGCCGGAATTCCTGCACTCTTTGAGATCCGATCGGCTATGATCGGTCCGAGGGAGGCTGGGTGCGGTTCCTTGGGACGCTCACGGAGAGCCTGGACCAAACGGTCTCCGATGATCGTTGCACCTGAATTGACATTTGGCGGGGAACCGCCGCGGGACATGATACAATCGAGCATTGCAGGCTCAAAGCCAACCTCTTTCAGAAAATCCATAACTAGCCCATACCTGAAGTCCAGCTGGTCCATCAGGTTATGAAAAGCCGACAGCTCCTCCCTGGAATGGGAGAGTGTCTTTTTGTGCAGTTCCTCCGTATCACGGTATATTGCGACCTTCGTCGAGGTAGAGCCCGGGTTTAAAACCAGTATGTTCATACTATCCCCCCTTTCATCAAATTCCGAGGTAAGCTTTCTGAAAAGGCCATGAGAATTCATCAAGAATTGCAGACTACTATTTGTCCTGCTTATGCTGAGGCCGATCCCCGGTAAAATCAGCAGCAATTTTGTCGAAATTGTGGCGTGTTGCTTCAAGCTGAACAGCATACATTTCTGAAAGAACGTGTACGCGCTCATCGTCCTGAAGTGCCCTCTTCCAAGGACGCATTGCAAGTTCATGCGTCAGACGGCGGACAGCGCGATTTGTTTTCATGATGTGATTAGCAATCTCATAGGCACGCGGAATGAGTTGGTCATGCTCGACGATTTCATGGATAAGGCCCCATTCCAGCGCAGTTTTTGCGTCAATTTTCGGCTCCATATACGCCATGTAAGTTGACCGCTTGATTCCGAGGCAGGTGCGATAAGAGAAATTCATACCATCGCCGGGTACAATATTATGGGAGAAGTGAGCATCGGAGAAATAAAAGTCGGGGTCAGAAATCGTAATATCAGACATCAATGCAAATTCGAAATGCTGTCCTATTCCGTTTACCGCGGCAATAACCGGGATCTCAATGTCATTGATGAAGTTTTCAACAAAATTCATTGTGTCAGGAATATTGCAGTTATATTTAAGTGCAGTGTCTGTAGAATCTTCTACTTCATCGAATGATGCAGGATCGCTCTTCTGAACCATCCAGTAAGGATCCTGACAAGTAAGGATCATCACTTCATTCTTCTTGTCATGACCTATTGCTGTCCAAAGCTCACCGTAACAATGTTGTGTCTGATAGCTCCAGACAACAGGTCCTCCCTTCCAGTGAAGACGCACCAGAATAATGCCATCCTCTGTACGCTCCATGTATGCAAAATCCTTAAACCGTTCCTTGTATTCTTCAAAGGTTTCAACGTGAATGTAAGGTTGTAAAGCCATAATAATCTCTCCTCTACTTTCTGAATGATCTGATACATTAGTCTGTTACAGTATGCCATGGAGACGAAGTGTTTCAACCAACATGTTGTCTCTCCATTTTTCTATGGAAGCGATGTCGTTTCCTGTCGAGGTGTCGCGTTTTGCAATGGCTTCCTCAATACCGACACTGGCATGCTCGCTCCATTTCTCAGGGAAAGTCGTCCAGGTGGGCATATTACTCAAACGTCCATCGGGCTTTGTTACGTCGATATGATATTTCTCGTTAAAACCGCCCAAGCCTTCCGGAGCAGCGCCAAGATGCATGGAAAGGAATTGACCGAGAACGCTCCAGCGCAGACCGACGCTATAGACCAAGGCCTTATCAGCGTCTTCGACCGAGCATATCCCATTTTCCACAAGGTCTACCGCCTCGCGATGGATCGCGCTCTGGTAGCGGTTTGCTATAAAGCCGATTACCTCTTTGTTTAGAACTGTGGGTACTTTACCCATTTGCTCATATAACGCTTTAGCCTTTACTACGTATTCATCAGAGGTTTTTTCGCCCTTTGTGATCTCCACCAGCGGTATCAGATAGGCAGGGTTATAGGGATGTCCGCCCATGCAACGTTCAGGATGCTTCGCTTTTGAAAACACCTCCGTAATGGAACGGCTGGAGGTGCTTGTAGCAATAATGGCATCCTCAGGCGCATAAGCTTCGATTTGCTCAATAAGAGAATGCTTCAACTCAATACTGTCCGGACCGGACTCCTGTATCATATAGGCGCCGGTGACTGCTTCCTCAATGGATGTAGTAATTGTAACAAGCTTTGCGGCTTTGTCGGCCTCTTCCTGTGAAATGATGCCACTATCTACGAAAAATACCAACCCCGAATCAATGCGGCTCTTTACCAGCTCTGTCTGCTTTCTTGTCTGCAGGACGACTGGCATGCCGTGGGTAATGCAATTGAGTGCCAATCCGCTGCCGATTTGGCCAGCGCCTACAAATGCTATTTTTCCTGTTTTCATGGTTTCCTCCATTCCGGCACCAGTGCGCCGTCACTCGATTTCCAATGGGGGCAAGCCCCCATGCCCCCTCGCTACGGGCGGAATGAATCCGCCCTACGCTACGCTTCGCGCGCCCCGCTTACGCGTGGCGTTTGAACAACGACCGTGGGGGAGACTGTGTCGTTGTCCAAATTGCGCCGCTTAACCGGCGATTTTGACCGTTATTTGCGCAGACCTAATATCTCTCTGGCATCAGCAGGTGTTGCAACTTCATTGCCGAACTCTTTAACAACCCTTCCGGCACGCTGTACGAGCATCTCATTCGTCGCGAGTACACCCGGCCCGTAGAAGAGATTATCTTCAAGACCTACTCGTATATGCCCTCCAGCAGCGATCGCGGTATACATTATCGGCAGATGCGAATTGCCGGTGCCGAACGCAGACCATGTAGAATCGGATGGGATCTTGCTCTTCATATAGAGCAGATTTTCGGGTGTCGCCGGTGCTCCTGAGATGCCGAAGCCCAGCACAAACTGGTAGTGGACAGGGTTCACAAGCACGCCCTTGCTTATATAGTGCTGCGCTTCGCTTATAAAGCCAAGATCCATGATTTCAACTTCGGGTTTTACACCGTTTTCAATAAGCACTTTCCCGAGCTTATACAAAAAAGGGATGCTATTTTCAAAAATACCGTCGCCGGCGTTAATCGTACCTGCGTCAAATGTTGCCATCTCGGGCTTCAGCATGATGACGTGTTCCATGCGGCGCTCGTCCGGAATTCCCAGTTCACCGGAAGTTGTAAGGTTCAGGATCGCGTCACATGATCCGCGCAAGATGTTCACAGTCTCAGCGAAACGGTTTTTATCCATGGTTCCTTTAAAATCGTCATCTCTCATATGCAGATGCAGTACAGAAGCTCCTGCTTTCCAGCAGCGAATGCCGTCTTCAGCGATCTCCCTTGGTGTGGTTGGTATGTTGGGGTTCTTTGCTTTTGGTGCAATAGCCCCTGTCAGGGCTGCAGTGATTATAGTTTTCATAAGGCATTCCTCTCTTAATTTAACAATTATTTATGGTTTTTCAAACATGGCTGAAACGCCCAGACCGCCGCCGACGCAGAAAGTAACCAGTCCGCGTTTGGCGTCCCGCCGGCGCATTTCATGTACAAGTTTTGCAACAAGTATCGTACCTGTTGCTGCAAAAGGATGGCCTAAAGCAATAGCGCCTCCATTGACATTAAGCCTTTCGGGATCCATGCCCAGTTCCCTGGCGCATCGGATCGACTGAGTGGCAAAGGCTTCGTTCATCTCAATGAGATCAAAATCGTCTATTGTAAGGCCGGTTTTGGCGAGGAGTTTCCTTGTAGCATAAATGGGACCCTCACCCATTACCATTGGCTCACAACCGGCATCGGCAAAGTTTTTCAGAATCGCAATAATGTCAAGTCCGAGAGCTTCGGCTTTGCCGCGTTCCATCAGGATGACGCATGAAGCTCCGTCTGTCAGGGGCGAACTGTTGCCCGCGGTGGAGACGCCGTCTTTGGAAAAAGAAGGCTTGAGCTTTGTCAGATCATCCATTGTACAGTCATCGCGCAACGGCTCGTCACGGTTAAAAAGGAGGGTCTTCCCACCCTTCTGGGGAACCTCGACGGGCAGCAGTTGGCTGTCAAAATATCCGTTTTTATAGGCTATAGCGGCCTTGCAGTGGCTGTTAACGGAAAATTCGTCGCAATCCTCGCGGGTTATGCCATATCGCCTTGCAATCTCGTCGGCTGTTGGGCCGTTTGGGAGATTACCGTATGGCTCCTTGGGGGAGAACACAGGCTCACACCAGGACATAGGCGCCACGGAATAAGCCCTTGTCGGCTTGTTCATAAGATAGGGCGCCATAGTGGTACTCTCACAGCCGCCGCAGACTATGGTGTCCGCGAAGCCTGTCTGTATCATCATGGCGCCGTCCCACAGAGCTGTCAGGGAAGAAGCGCATCCTCTTTGTATCTGATAAGCGGGAATAGTGTACGGGAGCCCCGCCTCAAGCGCGACTACTCTTGCCGCGATCTTAAGGTCTTCATTATCGCAGGAGGCGAATATGACCTCGTCGATGATTTCGGGATCAATACCCGCCCGGCGCACAGCCTCTTTTACAATCATTCCGCCAAGCTTTTCAGGCCGGATACCCGCCAACGCACCTCCGACTCTGCCCACAGGCAGGCGGACCGCGGAGACAATCGCAGCCTCTCTTAAATGGTTCATATGGATCACGTCGCTTTCTTATATCAGTTTATAATCTGCTTATTTATTCTTCGCCCTCGTACTTTATGTACTCAAAATCATGCGCGCTGCCGGAGAGGTTGAAGGAATACATTTCGGAGTAGACGTTAATGCGGAAGTCGCGCTCGAAGATGGCCTTCCAAGGACGCATGATATTATAGTGGGTCATGCGCCGGCAGGAACGTGTCCTTGTCATGATGTGCTGTTCGGCAATTTCCCAGGCCCTGTCAAGAATTTTACCGGCGTCAACGATTTCGTTGACCGCACCAATTCGAAGGCACTCCTCGGCGTCTATGCCATGGCACATATACGACATGTACCCGCCGCGTTTGAGGCCGCAGAGTTGTTGCAGGATCATGGTCATGCCGTCTCCGGGCACGTGTCCGTCCTTCATGCCGAAATGGTCATCCTGCAGGATGAAGTCGGGACTGCACAAGGTGATATCGCTGAGCAGGCACATTTCCCAGTGGAAGCCGCGGCCATTGATTGCGGCGATTGTGGGAACCTCAATGTCGCTGAGGAAGTTTTCAACTACTTTAAGGGTATCGTATATCTGGACATTGAAGCGCTGGTCATTGTCCGGGGACTGCTCAACCTCCTGGAAAGACGCGTTGTCGCTGCCGTGGATCCAGTAGGGCGGTGTGGAGGTGATTATGAGGCACTCAACCCACCTTGCGTGACCAATATCGGTGTAAACCTCTGCTAACGCGTGGTGCATCTGATAGCTCCACACGACAGGGCCGCCGTCAGAGTGCATCTTCATTTCGAGGATTCCGTCCTTGAACTTAAAAAAGAAGAAATCCTTGTACTTCTCCTGAAGATCCTCAAGCGTGAGCATTTTTACATAATTGTACTTTGCTTTTGGCATTATGTAATCAATCCTTTTTTATACTTCTATATTATACAAAAAAATTACTGCAGAGTCATGAGCCCGCCGTCGGCATAGATGATTTGGCCGGTAACAAACGCCGACGCGTCTGACGCGAGGAACAAGGCAATGCCCGCGCAGTCCTCCGGCTGGCAAAGGCGACCGATGGGAACTCTGGCGATGGTGCCGGCACGAAGCTCGGGATTTTTTTCGAAGAGGGGCTTCATCATATCAGTCTCGGTTATGATGGGTCCGATGCAATTGACGGTGATGCCATATTCCGCCCAACCTGCCGCAAGATTCACTGAATAGGCGTTAACCGCGCCTTTGGTGGAACCGTAGCACACAGAGATATCACTTTGCTTGGAGCGTATGGCTCCAATAGAGCTGATGTTTATAATCCGCCCGTAATGCTGCTCTTTCATGTATTTTCCAAAGTACTTGCAGGTGAGCATGACGCTTTTGGCATTTGCCGCGAACATCTCATCCCATTCGTTGACAGGATGTTCAAGGGCGGAAAACTTCTTGTTCAAACCCTGGGAATTGACCAGGATATCTACTCCTCCAAATGCAGCTATTACCTCGTCATACAGCTTTGCCACAGAGTCCTCGCTGCTGCCATCAACTGTAAAGCACTTTACCGATACGCCGGTGTTTTCCTTGATTTTGTCCGCCTGCTTTTGAAGCTTTTCCATGCTTCGGCTGGCAATTGCAACGTTCATGCCGACCGCGGCGAACCCTTCGGCAATTTCGCCACCGATGCCTCCAGCTCCTCCGATCACAACGGCGCGTTTATTTTTAAGATTGAATAATTCACGGTAATCAGTCATGATAATGTCCTTTCCCTGACTTTTTTTTTAGAATAACATAGCGCCTGCCCTTATACAAGGAGGCTCAGTTTAGGTATTATGGGAAAAATTTTAGGTTCGTCAAGATTCAGGTTTGTCATAATTCCTTGGGAAAAGGGTATCTTTTACATTCAACTATGTAGAAGACAGTTTTGGTCCCGCCTTAAAAAAAGGAAAGAAAAATGACCTTAAATCCAGGCCCATCAATAAGGTCATTTTTCTCATATTGTAAACTATACTCTTCACGCTTTACAGTCATAATCGATCATTAGCTTTTGGCCCGAACATATTGCCTAATTGCCAGAAATACATCATTCCGCATGGAGCCGGATTAAGATATCACATCAAACTGGGCAGGAAGGTGGCCAGCGACGGGAAAATCACTATCAACACAATGATCACGATTGTAACAACAAGGAAGGGCATGACCCCCCTGAATATTTTGTTTACAGATACCCCTGTAATGCCTCCTAAAATAAAAACAGTCAAGCCAATGGGTGGTGAGATTGACCCCAGCGCCATCAATAAGACAACGAATAAGCCAAACCAGATAGGGTCAACACCCAGGTTCATAATGGCAGGGAAAAGAAGGGGCACTGTCAATACCATCATGGGATATTCGGGTAAAAAACAGCCTAAAATCAGATACATCACACCTATGGCCAGAAGAACCACGAAAACCGGTACCGCTAAGCCTGTCACAAAGGAGGTAATCAATTCCGGCAAATTGCTCATAGTTATGAAGGAATTGAAAATAAAGGTCCCGGCAAGCAAGTACAGAATCATTCCGGACAGATAAGCTGCTTGCTTAACACAACGCATAAAGACTTTCAAGTTTATTTTTCTCTTGACCATACCAATGATCAATGCTCCAAGGGCACCGATAGCGCCGGATTCAGTGGGGGTAAAGAAGCCTCCATAGATACCGCCCAGCACTAGCACTACCAGTGCCAGCATAGCCCAGGTACTTTTCAGTGAAAGTAGTTTTTCTTTTAAAGAAAAGCTCTGGACTTCGGCAGGAGCCAGCTTGGGCTTTACCCGGCACATGACTGCGATTACGGCAACGTAGGCAATCATCATCAGCACGCCGGGAAGAACACCGGAAATAAACAGCTTGCCAATCGACTGTTCCGTCAATATCCCGTATAAAACAAAGGGCATACTAGGTGGAATAATGATGGCCAGGGGCGAACCGGCAGCAATGGTACCGGTAGAGAGCAGATCGTCATATCCATTCTTCCGCATTTCCGGCAAAGCGATTTTACCCATCACAATGGTTGAGATGGTACTGGAACCGATGATGGCCCCCAGCAGCCCGCAGGCCACAATACTAGCCGAAGCCAGCCCGCCGCGAACATGACCGATCCACTTGTTTGCCGTTTGAAACAAGTCGGTGCCAATTTCAGTCTCGGAAATGATCACCCCCATAAAGGCAAACATGGGTATTACGGTCATGGAGTAAGCACTGATGTTTTGGAAGGGTATGAATCCTGCAATGCTATTAGCCGGCGTAATACCCCGAAGCAAAATAATGCCGATTAATCCAATCAGGCCCATGGCTGAACCGATATACATACGGAAAGCCAGCAGGACAAGAATCATTATCACTCCAATTATTCCTACTACTTCTGGACTCATTTACCCGCCACCTCCCTCGCTTTAATAATCAACTTTCCAATAACTGCAATGGCGGTGAGGAAAAAAGCAGCAGACAACACCCAGTAAAAAGGGGATACCGGCAATTTAAGCATGGAATAAATCTGGTTCTGCTTAAGGAAACCCATCTGGTAGGTTTGCCAACCCAGCCACAGATCAAAGCATAAAGTGAAGAGATATATTATCATATCAATAACGTTCTGCACTTTAACCGGGAAACATTCCATCAAGGAATCCACTTTCACTTGCTTGTTTTCCAGCGTGGTATACGCAACGCCTACAAAAATAATAATCATAGCCAATTGGGCAATCTCGGTTGCCCCGACGATTGGCATGGCAAAAAACCTGCGCATTAGGATATCAGCGACCATTAGGAGCATTAAAACAACGACGGCTGCCCCGCCGATATAGCCGCTGACTTTCGCAGTCAAATTTATCCCTTTCAAGATTTTCACTTATGTAATTCCTCCCTATCTCCAGAAAGTCAACTCGGATGATCAATATTTTGAGGAAATGCCACCTAAAAATGAAAGTGGCCCATATAGTTTGCGACGGGTAACAGCTAATGAAAAATTAGCCGTCGCAAGGTGAATCAAGGTAATCGAAGCCGGTTTGAGCTAATCTCAAACCGGTTCGATATAGGGTGACATTTCCTCAGGTAAACTACCACCCATAGAAAGTTGTTATTATTTCATTTCTGTTGCCGCTTTCCTGATGGCGTCATAAACTTTCTGTGCCGGTTTACCTTGTTTCTCCAGTTCAGCGATCTTTTCTTTATGAATTTCAGGCGCATCTTTAGAGAATTCGGCAACCTGTTCCGGCGTAAGAACGGTAAGTGCACCGGTTTTTTCAAGTATTTCAGTAGTTTTCTTAACATTGTTGCCAACTGTTGCACTATCTTCTAAATTGAGCTTGGCGGCTTCTTCCATATAAATCTTTTGGGTCTCAGGAGTCATCTTATTCCAGGCATTCTCACTCATTACATAAAGCACATTCTCTACAGTTAATCCTTGAGTGCCAAATGACACATACTGCTTCACCAGAGGTGTTATCCCGAAAGCAAGAGTACCATGCAAGTTGAGTAGGACTCCGTCCGCAACACCCCTTTCCAGGGACATGTAATAATCCGGTATCTGAATTGCTATAGGTGCCCCGCCCCATTTCTGAATCATGGCTGACGAAACGGGCTTGGTTGAAACAATTTTCATTCCTTTAATATCAGCGGGACTTTGCACTTTTTTGTTACTGGCTATCAGCAAATCGTGCGGGGGCATCGCAAACCCTGAAAATACCCGAAGCCCTATATCGCTAAACTCAGCTCCCAACTCCGGTACATCCTGCAAGAGCTTCATGTGCAAGGCAAAAACATCATTATAATTGGAATACCCCATAAATGGCCAGCCGAGCATATCATTTAACGGCAAAGCACCAAGAAAAGTTGAAGCCGTCATATTGGAAATGTCAGCAATACCGCTTTGCAAACCTGTTATTTGGTCAGGGATTGGCAGCAATGAACTGTTATAATACAACTTTAATTTTACTTTACCACCGGTCCGTTCTTCAAGAGCCTTGCCAAAATTAATCACTGACTTGTGTGCTTGCTCCGAAGCCGATAAGTTCACATTAAATACTACCGGCTCTTGTTCCTGTTGGACAGGAGTAGTAGATTGAGCAGTCGGCTGTTGTTCCTGTTGGACAGTAGTATTGGATTGAGTAGCCGGCTGTTGTTCCTGTTGCGCGCAACCACTTAAAAATACCACGGACACCAGGACCAATAAAATAAATAAAGATAGGTAATTTAAGCCTTTTTTCTTTCCAAACATTTTTGTTCCCTCCAGTTTTTTATTTTTTTGTTAAAAGCGCTCTCGCACTTTAAAACCGCATGTCAGTCTGGTTCGCCTGATAGGAAATCCTGTTATTTCCTGCCATATTCACGAACTGTATCATAAAGCACCTCAAGATTTTCACGCTTTACAGCCATAATCGATGCATTTGTTTCAAATATAAAACCGCCACCCGGCGCACATATGTCGATTTCCCTCTTTACTTCATTAATGACCTGTTCCTTTGTGCCGTGTTCCAGAAGATAAATCGGAAAATTGCTTGTGATGCAGTTTTCTACGCCAATAGTCTTCTTGGCATATTCCAGGTCGACGTTTTCAAAGTGAATAACGCACTTTCCAGCAGGGAGGTCTTTCATTTGGTCAATTCTCTTGTAGTAATTGCCTTCGGTGTAGATGATCGGTGTGACCCCCATATCGACCAATGCATTGATTACTTTCAGGAACGGCCTCCAGTACAAGACATCAAATTGCTTGGGGCTTATAAATCCATCCATACCCTTGTGCATCCAGAACATGACACGCTTCACCGGCAAAGGCGCGAAGCGGAGGTACTGGAGATTAGCAATCTGAAGGTCCGCAAACATGTTTACGGCCTTTTCGACCATATCCGGGCACTCGATAAGATCCTCAAACATAGCAACGGTGCCACGGAAATAGTTGGAGAGCAAATCAAACGGGACGAGACCGACGCCTGTCAGCATAGGGGGAAACCCGAGCTGAGTGAGCTGGCCCATTACTGCATAAGTGTCCTTCTGTGTCTCATCCTGCAGTTTTCCGATTTCAATGAGCTTCTCATAAGCTTCCATAGCTTGTGGTCTGAACATATTGCCTAATTGCCCGAAATACATCAATCCGCATGGAGACGGATTGAGAACCGTGGATAGACCCTCAAGACCGGGAAACGCGCGAGGTATGTATTTGTGGAGCATAAATCCGGTAAAATCGCTCAACAACTCAGGATATTCGTCCTCTTTCATAAACTCATACTCGTGTACCTGAAATATACTGTCATTTCGTAGCGTAGTACCGGGACGGCCAGGCCAGTCTATATACTTGGTACCGGCAATTTCTTCTGCTTTTCCGCTTAAAAGTTGGGAAAGCTGAACATCCGGCTGGAAGTCCAGATGAAATGTAATAATGGCTTTTGCCGCGGCTTCATGGTTGTACAGTGCGTCTCTGTAGGTCGTTCCGTCATTGCTCAGCATAAAAGGTGTGGTGCCGTAATTAATCCATATAGGAACACGTTCCGGCTCTTCGTGACGAATAGCTTCATTCGCTATCCTTATTCGTTGTTCATAGATAGTCTCTGGCATATTTGCCTCCTTATGTTTTATGAGGAAATTCGCGCCTGAAGCGCTAAACATCTTTCTCACATAATTTATCTGTATTTTAAAGGAATCTACAGGGACGATTAATAATTCAAACTATTTTTGATGCAGGGTAGTAATCAGCTCGCTACTCAGAGCGGTTAGAATAAACTACTCTGTATAGTCACTATGATTCAGTGTAATTCTTCATGTGAAATAAAGCTAATAAGTAGTGTTTATCAGCTGATTATAACGCAATGGTAAAAAATTTCGTCTGGCATATGCCGCAGCATGTGCTGTAGAAATTTTCTTGCCTTAAGCGCCTTTAGGCGTGCGTTTCAAGGAGGCGGGGGACATAGCCGTCTCGTTATTTTGTGTAAAAAAAAAACGGCGCCATTTCAGGCGCCGCTTTTTGAATCAGGTGATTCTAAATTTTTATCATTGATGAAAAGAAGATTCTGTCTTTCACTGGGGAAAAGGAAATATGAGATGTAAGAATAGCTACAAAAAAAGCTATCGCGATTTTTTTCAATGTAAGAGACCAATTGTATAAGCCGGTCTTCATCTTTTTGATTATACGACATAAAAACGTCACGTGTAGCCATCCCGTCTGCCAGTGGGATAACTACTCTCCTTGCGGCAGTCGGTACGAAACGCATGATAAAGGAAGACGTTAAGTGACATTTGTCTACGCTGTCTTTATTATACAGATATTCTCCAAATGGTACACCACCTGAGAGCGGGGCTGAAACTCCGGCGGAACTCAATATCCGGACAAACCAGTCCGTGTAGCCTGATGCATCTGTTGGCAGATATAAATTCAGCTTTTTAAGGTCGGTAACATATATACACTGCCGTGATGCATACTCAGAGGAAGAAGGCAGTGAGACCATAACCTGTTCATTAAACAGCTTGACTGTTTTTATGCCGTCCCCTTCACAGGCTTTGTCTGTGAAAACAACATCAAAGATGCCTTCCTGTAAGTCCCTTGCCATAGGATGAAAATCACTGATCCGGCATTCAAGAATATTCTGCTTTAAAACATTTGCGAGTTGAGGAAGCACGAGGCTCTGAAATGCATATGAATAACACCCGATTCTGATTTTTTTTGCCTGACGCATTTGCTCTTCGGCAATCTCCTGCTTAGCCGCTTCGATTTCCTGCATAATCCGCTCGGAATGTTTCAACATAATTTCACCGTATGCATTAATGCACAATTGGTTGTGGATACGGTCAAACAGCTGACAGCCCAACTCATGCTCCAGCTTCTTTAAACCATGGCTCAGTGCGGGTTGCGACATGAAAACTTTTTCTGCTGCTAATCGCATGGTCTTATTTTTTTCTATCATCAGTAAATGCTCAAGTTGAAGTATTTCCATAATAACCCCCCACGTCCTGTAGCAGATTGTTTATGTTCTCAAGCTCGAGAGTTAGTTGATAAGCGGATTTTGGGATGAGTACCTGCGCAGCGGTTTAATTCCCACTTTATGCCATCATCCGTTTCCAAGCCAGCCCTGAGGCTTTGTCATAGGGTTGAGAGAAGACTTCAGGATACTCACGGCGCATAGCATCCATATCGCGGGACTGCAGAGTGTAGCCTCCCAAAAGATCCAACAATCTGCGACTGCAACCATGAGGAGCACGCACTACCTTCGTTTCGCCGTGACCGTCTACAGTCCCTTTACTACGGTCCTTTCAGTCTTATCCATCTCCAAAGCAACCTTTCCCATAACTATGTTCCTTCCAAATGAGCATCCGTGGTGATCCCTTGGCGATAATCTGACCTGTTCACCCCTGCCGCAACTCAATATCTCCCACGTTGATATCTTTGGTTACCTCAATATCATCCAGAACCACAGGAATGTATCCATCCATCTCCATCTTAAGCCGGTAGATGCCTGGTTCTTGTCTTTCAAACCAGAAGTACTTATTGGGTAAACCTTTATAGTAAACCCTGGGACGTGTACCATACTCGGAATGAAGTATCGCGGCATCTGCTAATAAGTCTTTTAAATCCTCTTCTTCGCCAAATTTAAGAGCGCCAGTAGGACAAGCATCCAGGCAGTTACGATTGCCCGTACATTTATACGGGTCAATGATAACGATGCCATCCTCCCGTTTGTAAACCGCATTGGACTTGCAAGCCTCTATGCAAGGAGCCTCATCGCAGTGCTGGCATATATCATGCAGCCGCAGAACACTTCAATAGTACCAGAAGATCGCCGGCTGGTCAAACCTTAAGATTGAACAAACGGATAGCGTTACCGCTCATAACAAGCTCGCGGTCTTTGTCTGAGAGATCGAGTGACTTCATGAAATCGACTCCATCCGACATCCAGTTGTAAAATACGGGGAACGACGAGCTAAACAGGATGTGGTCGGCTCCGCAGACTTTGATCGCGCATTCGATCTGATCTTTGCCCCAGGAAGCCGGATGGGTCGTATCGAAGTACAGGTTGTTCTTCAGATAACCCAGAACACGTTCTCCTTCACTCATGTCCAGACGCTGCATTGCTTCCTTCTTCTTCCCATGCTTCGGAACCAGAAGGTTGTAGTTCGCGAACCAGTTGCCGCCGAGCATGGTGTGGATGAACTTCAGGTTCGGGAATTCTTCGAACATGCCGCTGAAGAGTTCGCGTCCCACGGCTGTAGCCTGGTCGGTGACGCGGCCTAACTCGCGGCGCAGGTTCGTGTATTCATACATTGACTCCCAACGGACCGGTCCAGGGGTGTGGTGTACGACGACAGGGATTTTCATATCGTTTATGACCTTGAGATAGGGCTTGAAGGCTTCATCGTCGAGGTAGAGCTGGCCGTAATGGCATGCCAGCTGGACACCGACCATGCCGAGCTCCTTGATGCAGCGTTCGAACTCATAGATATTATCCTTGCCGCCCCATGGTGGAACGCAAGCGTTGGCATAGAGACGGCCGTTTGAGCGTTTGCACATATCGGCTGCGTTGTCATTGACGATCTTGCAGGTATCCAGCCGCAGCCATTCCTGCCATACCGGTACCCGCAGGATAGCTTTGTCGACGCCGTTCTCATCCATGGCTTTTATCTTCATTTCGAGCGAATAGTCGCCTTCCACGTAGTTCAGGTTCTGGTAGCCTTTCGGTTTTTCCACAATGATCTGACGTTTGCCGGACTCGGTAATACCCACAGATGCTATTTCACCAAAGCCGCGCGGAGCAGTCGATAGAAAACCGTTCAGCACTTCTTCGTTTGTAAACAAATCTTCCGGAAGATGGTGCATATTTGCATCAATAATCATTTTGATTCCTCCTCATAAAAAAATAGTTTTGATTTTTTAACTCTATTTTTGTTTCACAGACGGGCCAATATACATTGCTCCCGGCCAATGATGGCCGGGAGCAATGTATTCAAGCAAATTAAACATCTTAAAGTTCGATGAATTGTATGTATACGGGGTTCTCAACCGGAACTTCAGCTATATTCTTCAAATCTCCGGTTTTTTGATCCACTGCATATGAGCGGATCACATCATCCGGGCGTACCGGGACAAGCAGGAATGCGCCGTCCGGGGATAGCTGCATGTCGCGAACTGCGTCCTTTGGATCCGCCGGGCATTTGCCGACAGAAATTGATGACGCCTTCTTTAGCTTCCCATCCTCGGAGATATTGAAGCAGACAATAGTATCCTCTCCGCGATTGTTCACGTAGACTAACTTGCCATTCGGATGAATCTGAATAGTTGCCAGCTCGTTGCGGCCTTTGAAGCCTTCAGCGATCGTGGACTGTTTGTCAATGTACTTCAGGACACCTGTTTCAGTGTCAAACCCAAATGCCCATATCTCGGAAGAGAATTCACTGGTCATGAACATGCGACCTTTATTATCAAAAGCGCAATGCCTTGGACCGGTTCCCAGCGGACACTGGTAAATTGAAGCCAGGACAAGCTTGTCACCGCCAAGGCGGTAAACGTAAACCCGTTCGCCTGCTTTTTCGCAGACCAGAAGGAACTTGCCGGAAGGATCTACGACAACAATGTGTGCATGTGAACTTGCCTGGGCATGGCCACCACCTTGTGGAGAACTGTTAGGGTCCTTGCCATGAGCGGTGAGGACATTACAGTCACAAGCCGGTTCGATGGAACCATCTGCATTCAACGGGTACTGAACAACCGTTGAGTCGTCATAAACGAAAGTGTTGACCCATTTGCCGTCTGCGGTTTCGACAGCTTTGATGACATGCTCAAAGAAACCGTGGTTGGCAGTAAACAGATATTTCTCATCCGGACCCACACATACAGAAGCCGGATTGCATCCGATAGCTTCCTGCTTGTTGATAAGGCTGAGTGCAGCAGTCTTCTGGTCAACCTTGAACGCCATAATAGTAGCAGGTGGCATCTTCGGTCCACGACCGTCGGTTTTCCTTTCGTCTACTGAATAGAGGACACCTGATTTCGGAGCATAGCCAAGAAATCCGGCGCGCTTCGGCTCATCCTTGATTCCGTTTCCAAGAGGAGTAATCACGGATCCGTCTCTGCTAACTTCAAATACGTCGATACCACCGCCCTGAAAACCAGCAACGTGGTTGCGTCCAACATATGCTATTAATTTACTCATATTAATTCTCCTGTTCTGACACTAAAAGTCTCGGAGGCATCGAGCCCCTCTCGCCTTTTGGCTGTTGCTTCGCAACGCCGTTGATTAAAATCTTTCAGGGATACCTGGGCGACCGGGATACTTGGCAGCAACTGCCCTTACATCCGGATCGTCCTGACAGCAGAGCCAGCCATTGTCATAGACCTTCTTGCCGTTGACAACCAGGTCAGCATTGCGGATGTCGCCGGTGACATGGGGATAGAAGTTGTAGCTCGGGTTGGCAGGAGCCGATCCTATGTGGAAATGCAGATTTGAGGTATGCATATGGTCGACTATGCGCCTGTAGAGGTCATGCGGACACTGATAATCTGCGACCTTCGCGTTGGGATGAATACCGAAGTGGAAGGTATCGAAGTTGTAGATGCCCTCTCCGACTTTGCCTACCATGGTCTTAAGGAAGCTATTGAGTTTGGCAGCTTCCAGACCGCCGGTGATATTGACCATCCTGGAGTCTTGTACTTCGATTTTGATTGGAGTTTTCCACTCGGGATCAATGCCGATTACGGGCGACCACCAGCTCAGCATGGAGTCGAATATAAATACGCCGTTGACGTTTTTGCAGTTGATTGGAGGATGTACCCACTCAGGGAAGGGCAGGTAGTGGCTTGAGTCTCTGCGCCATGAAGCATAGCCATGTCCGGGGATGCCGGGACGTGGTTTTGGCTGGATCGTGTTGCCTTCGATGTGTGTGCCGTTGGTATCGGTCATGACGAATTTGAATTCGTCTCCCTCTTTGCCCTGGAAAGATTTGGACGCAGCGTGACGCATCATCTTCGTAAGCTCATAAGGTGTTTGTGCCCATTCTGTCATGAGCAGTTCCTTTGTTACGGGGAACAGACGGACCATCCAGGTGTCCGCTTCTTCGATGTGGTTACGGAACTCAGCGATCTCCTCAACAGCCATCTGGAAGGAAGTGTTGATGATTAAGTCAGCACCGGCGATAGCGGCTTTAACGATTTTGGGATAACGCCACTCGTGCGGCTTTTGTGGATCGTCGACCCATAGAATTGAGCAACGCGCGCCGCGTGAGGTAATGACGGAAGACAGCCAGGCGACAGCCTCTTCGTCGATCAGGTTGTTGCCGCCGTAAAGACCGTCCTTGTGCGCAATAATGAGGATTTCCTTGCCCGGACCGATGAGTGGTTCCTTGAGCTGCGGTTTGTTTGCTCCTGCGTAATTGTCCACTCCGCAGCAATTGTCCACCAAGTCAGTGAGAGCGATCATTGCTGATTCTGGAATGCCTAATTGAAGACTCATAATTATTCTCCTATCTTATTTTGTGATTCGTTAAAAAACACTACTTCAATTAATAATTATATCATTATATTAAATGATGAAAAGGCGAGTATGTTTGGAATCGGTAGGGTTATTTTTGGTGCCGTCGGGCATTTTAGTTTTACCTATCAGTATCAATTGCAAGCTTGCCCCTCCTGTGTATCATCAGAAACAAAACCGACGGATAATCATTTTCAGATCATCCGTCGGGAAAATATCTCAATATTTTTTTACTTGATCCCCACCCCATAAATTGACATAGAGCCTTATTTTTCCAGGAAAATTTCTCCCAGGTTGACATCATTTATGGTACGGGTGGTGAGGCTGATTTTCTTGTACCCTTCCGCCGCGATCTCCAAAGTGTAGTCCGCCTTGTTTTCCAGATCATCAAACCAGAAATCGCCGAACACGTCCGTTTCGATGCACTGCTCGATGCCGTTACCCTTCAGGGTCACCTTGACATCCTTGGCGCACTGATCGGTTTCCTTGAAGGCCACGGTGCCAGCCACAAACTTCTTCGGGATGTTCAGGTATAGGACTTTTTCCTTCAGGCCGAACTCCGGATAAGCCGAATAAGGTTTCTTTTCAGCCACCAGCTTGGAAATCTCGCTGTCGGGGTCGTTCATATCCCCGAAGATTAGCGCACCCGTAGGACACATTTCCACGCAGCGGGGCATCTTGTAGCCCTGATCCAGAAGATGGGCACACATGTCACACTTCTGGGGAAGCTGCTTCTCCTCGTTCCAGAAGATCAACCGTTCCGGACAGGTATACACGATCTGCTTCTGGCCGACAGCCTTGACCGGATCAATCATCACAATTCCGTCTTCCCGCTTGTATACCGCGCCGTTCTCCGCTTGCATCATACAGCTGGGGTTGTCGCAGTGACCGCAAAGCTTCGGAACGTTGCTTAATTTGACCTTGGGAAAGGTACCGCGCTCAACCTCAGTAATGTTGAGCCAATACTGGCCGGTCATGGGCTGCGCCGCCGTATAACCGGGATGCTCCTCCCCGCAGTTTTCATCCTTACAGGCGAGGTAGCAGGCATAACATCCGGTGCACTTCGCCACATCTATTACAATTCCATATTGCTTACTCATCTGATCAAGCCTCCCATTTATCGATTTCGACACAAATCGAGTTGCTAACCATGCCCGGTGCATTCTTGGAAACCATACGGGATGGTGCAAGCAAGTTCACGCAGCCGCCGCGGTCGATACTTCCCGGCTTCCCCGGTTCCAGCGGATCATACTTGGCGCCGGCTTGATAGGACATAAGCACGCCAGGCTTCATACGCTCAGTCAGATATGCCACAACCAAAACAGCGCCGCGGTCATTGTACATCTTCAGGAGATCACCATTCTTAATCCCGCGGGCATTGGCATCGATCGGATGCATGCGGACCGGCCAATAGGCGTATCCGTCCTTCATTGCGCGATGTATGGGAATCTCATCCAGCCACGGAGACTTGTTGTCGAAGTGAGTGTGGTAAGAGAATCGCATATGCGGGGTTTCCAAAATCAGCGGATATTTTTCCGCGAGGGGTGCGCGCACTCCTTCCCAAGGCTCCAGGTACTGACCCATGACCGGACGCTCCTTGTCCTCCGGGAAGTGCTCTTCCAGGAAGGTGGAAACGAACTCGATCTTGCCGCTGGGAGTCCCCATCATCTTGGCCCTTGGGGTTCCCTTCATGGGATTCTTGTGGTCAGGCACATCACACTCCCGATCCTCATAGTACCACTTGTTGGAAACGGCACGCTTGAAGTCCGGCTTTGGTGGGGGCACCACGTAGTACCCTTTCTTCTTGAACTCCTCGTAGGTAACGCGCTCGTGAAGTGACGACTTGTAAAAAATCTTTTTAATCCAGTCCTCCATGGTATTCCCCTCGGTGAACCGGTCCTGGAAGCCGAACCGCTTGGAAAGCTCAACGTAAATATCGTAGTCGGACTTGGATTCCCACAGGGGCTTGATGCACTGCTTCATGTAGATGATAACCCGGAAGTTGGCGCCCATGTCGTTGGCACCGTAACCACCCGGCGCCCCCAGCTCGCAGATGTCTTCCTTCTCAAAGCCGGAGCAGATGGGCAGAATCAGGTCAGCGAACCTGGTCTCACTCTGCCAGTGGATGTCGGCGGTAACAAAGAACTCCAGGTTGGGATGCTGGAACATGTTCACCCAGCGGTTGGTGTCGGTCATAGTGGATATGTATGAACCGCCTTGGCGGTAAAGCATCTTGATGGGAGCTCCGCCCTCTTCCTTTGGGAGCGGACAGACATTCCTGGTCAGTTGCTGTTCCAGGGAGTTCCCACAGAACCCTTCCCCTATCCATTCGGTCTTCTCGTTCATGATGCACTCGGGCAGCAGCAGACGGTAGGTCTTCTGTTGGACCGTGTTCTTAGCTGATTCCTTGGCCACAATCCCGAAGGTATCCCAGCCGTTGTCGGAGTATCCGAAGAATCTGAAGCTCATGTCCATAGGAGGCGCCATGGAGGCCCCGCCCCAAGTGTTGCATCCATCCTTACCCAGCCCTTTCATAGCAAGCAGAAAAACCATGAGACGCGCCCATTCGGTAGCGTAGGGCTGGCGGCAGGCGCCGGACACTCCGTAGATGGAGCCCGTGCACAACATCGTTTTCTTGGCGGCCCATTCCCGGGCGAGTGCATAGATATCACGCGCGTTGACTCCGCATACCCCGGCGGCCCACTCTGGAGTACGGGGGAAGCCCCCTTCTTCCTGGCCAAGGATATGCTTTTTGAACTCTTCAAAACCTAGTGTTTTATTCTCAACGAACATGTGATCATAAGTATCCTCGGTGATCCAGACCCAGGCGATGGCTTCGGCCATGGCGCCGTCGGTGGCGGGATAGGGCGCAATCCATTTGTCGCCCCAGGTGCTGGCTGTGAAATTATTCCAGGGATCGATGAAGACCATTTTCATCCCCAGCTCCTTGCACCACAAGCGCCAGCGACATCCGTCCTGGCCGTTGTAACCGCCAGCTGAGGTATTCGGGTCAACGCCCCAGAAGACGAGCAGTTCGGTGTGTTTCATTGCCTCTTCGAGCATGTCGAAGTTGTCGCTGATTCCCAGCTTCCAGTAGTAACCCCAGGCATGAGTGGCGCCCCAGTGCCAGCCTTCCCATGAGTCCGGGTTGTCGCTGAGCTGCGTATAACCCAGCATGTTCCAGAAGCGACCGAAGGGGCCCATCTTGTACTGAAGCAGGCCGAAATCGGCGTGGGAGCTGGTGGAGGCGGTGATAGCGGCCTTGCCATAGGTGGCGTGAATCCGGGTGATTTCTGATTCCAGCATATCAAAAGCTTCATCCCAGGTGATGCGGACGTGGCCGGACTTGCCGCGGTTCTGGGGATTACGTTCCCCGTTAGGATCAAAGTCGACGCGCTTCATCGGATACTTGATCCGGTTTTCCGAATAAATGCGTGCCTTCTGCGTTACAACATAGGAGCCCAATGAGGTCTGACGAGGCGGCGTAAATGTCTTGCCGCGTGCCTCGATGGACCATGCCGGCGCGTCGGTCTCATCAAAAACGATAGGCCGGATCTTGGTGATCCTGCCGTCGTCAACGTGCACGAATACTGCCCCGCCGATTGCGCAGTTGGTAAAAATTTGTTCTGCCATAATACCCTCCACTTATTAATAAACAGCTGAATCTTGATAATTTTCTCTGGCATGATTTACTTTTTCAGAATAACATCACGGCCACTCTTTAACAAGGAGGCTCAATTTAGGTAATAGGGGATGAATTTTAGGTTCGTCAAGACTCAGTTCTTCTTATCTTTTTCCGGGGATTCCTGTCTGCGGATTTTGACAAATCGTGCTATGTATTCTTTTACTTCCTGTTCCTTCCCCAGCTTTTCATTGACAATAGCCAGAGCCTTATAAACCATAGCCAGGTTATGATTGTCCTGTCCGAATTTTTCAACCAGTATCTTTCTGGAACACTGGAGCACTTTTTCCGATTCTTTATACTTATTGCATGCGAACAACAGGGTTCCCAAATTGAACCAGGCCTCAGCTGTTGACGGGTGATCCTTACCCAAATTCTCTTCCCTGATCGAAACCGATTCCCTGAGAAGATCTTCTGCCTCCTGGGACTTATCAAGAGCCTGATATATTGCGGCAAGATTATCCATACTCTGGGTAACAACAATATGCTTTGGGCCGAAATGCTTTCGCCGTATATCAAGTGCTCTCGAATGCAACGGCTCGGCGTCGGCGAATTGCCCTTTGTTTCCTAAAAGCACGGCAAGGTTGTTCAAAGACTGTGCAACAGCAGGATGATAGAGTCCCAGAGATGCCTCACGGGCTTTTAATGAGGCTTCAAAGAGCTGCCTGGCTTCATCTGCCCGATCCTGCGATAAATAGCATTCACCAAGATTGTTCTGGGCTTGTGCGACTGCAGGATGCTCATCTCCGAGAGCTTTTTTATAAATATCGATCGTCTCCTTCAGACGCGGTTCGGCTTTTTCGTTTTGCCCGGACGCCAGATATAAACCGGCAAGTTTTTCAGTCTTGCGGGCGATTTCGGGATCATCCTTTTGAAGGGTCCCCTTCAGAAGAGAAATGGCTTGTTCCAGAAGAGGCTCTGCTGCCTGATATGCTCCCCCGGCCAGATAATTTTCCGCCAGCCTGCTTAATGCATCCGCGAATGCAGGATGTCCTGAACCGACCGTATCCTCGTAGAGCTTCAGTACCCGACGAAGAATAGTTCTGGCCTCTTCCAGCCGGTTCTCATTTTGATAGGTCTCAGCCAGACTTATAAGAACAGGACCCATATTGGGATTTGAATCTCCTGATGATTTTTCGAGTATTGAAACCGCCCTTTCCAGATGGCTCCGGCACTCCTCATTTCGCCCCTGAGCCTGAACGCTTTCTGCCAGTCCAAGCAGCCCTTGAACCAGATCTGAATGTTCGGCAGACTGATTCTTCTCTCTAATAGAGAGTACCTGCCGGAATATCAATTCGGCCTCATAATGGCGTTTCATATCGGCATACATAATTGCCAGGCTATAAAGGGTTACTGTTGTTTCCGGATGTTCAGGACCATATGCATTGTTGTAAATATCTATGGATTCGAGCATGACCTTCTCTGCACTTGCAAAGTCTCCAAGGGTCTGGTACACCTCTCCCATGTTATTTAGTCCCACCGCAAGATGCTGCTGATCTCCGGCGTTTCGTGCAAATTCAACGGCTTTATTGGCCGATTCAAGGGCTTCCTGATATTTACCTTTTATTAAAAAATCGATAGTTTTCTGGTTCAACTCATCCCATTTGTATGACATCTCTCTTCTCCCATCTATAGCTTTATCTTTTGCTGATTTTGATAATGTTCTTTGTAATTAATCAGTAATTTTAACATGAATGGCCGTCGTATTCAAGAATGGAATGCCGAATGCGGCGCGATTTTACCGTCATTGATCAGAATGTCGGACTCTCCGCTCGGCCCTTTTGCCCGCGATTATGCTCACGAGAAGGATCAGCAGCAGCAATATGCCCTGCACGGACTGTGAAATATGGCTGTCCGACCTGTTGATAAGCGCAAGGCCGTTGATAATGATCTGAATGGAAAACGAGCCGAGCAGTATTTTATAAAACTTTGCCGAGGAGCCTCCCGTCACCAGGACGCCTCCAAGGAAAATAGCCATGACGACCCTAATCTCAAGAAAGACTCCCATCTGCTGACTTGTAGAGCCGACCGTCGCCAGAGAAAATATGGCGGCCACGCCGGCCATAAGTCCCGAAAGCGCGAAAGCGATAATCTTCATCCTGCTGACCGGGATACCGACGAATTTTGCCGCAGTCTCATTTTCTCCGATAGCCCTGCTGTATCGCCCCGTTTTCGTGAACTCAAAGATATAGGCCATTATGAGTAAAATGACAAGGAAGATCGTTATTTTAAAGGCTGGTATGTTCAAAAACATCAGATCTTTGGGTAGACGTTGGGCATCGGTCTTAGTCTGGATAAAGTTAACCAGCCCGCGCACGCCGATCAGCATCGCAAGCGTCAGCATGAAAGACGACACCTTGAACCTGCTCACAATGATGCCGTTGAAAACACCGACGACAAGCCCGACAAGCAGAGACACCGGTATCAGGAGGAACGGCGAACCCGTCGCGTGGGCAGCCCACGTGGCGATGACGCCGGATAAAGCAAGATTGACCCCGACCGACAGGTCGATACTCCCCTGCGAGACGACGAACAGCACGCCGCAGGCGACGACGATCGTTAGCATCGTCTGGTCGAGTATTATGTTCAGGTTAAACGGCGTGAGCATCCGGAAAGTGGAAGTCCGTTCGTTATAACTCACAATCGTAAAGAACAGGAAAATGACGAAAAAGGCGAAAAACGGAACAACATCCTGAAAATTGAGCTTGTTTTTTTTCATATCATCACCCCTATGACAGCCTGTTCCGTGAATTCCTCGTCACGTTTTAACATCTTCGTCATCCTGCCGTCTTTCATTACTATAAGCCGGTCCGCCATACCGAGGACCTCCGGGAGCTCGTCGGATATCAGAATGGTAGCGATTTTATTTTTCTTGGCTTCTTTCATCAGCGAATAGATATATGCCTTTACGCCGACGTCCACTCCGCGCGTCGGACAGTCGAGGATAAGAAGACTCAGATCCTTTGCCAGCCAGCGCCCAAGGTTTATTTTCTGCTTATTGCCGCCAGAAAGTGAATTGACGGCCTGCGATATGTCCCTGCATTTTACGGAGAGCTTTGATACCATCTCTGAAGCCAGTTTTTTCATGCTCCCTGGCGAAACGAACCCGACAGAGCCCGTGAGTTCGCCAAGCGACGGCAGCGAGAAATTATCGCGGACAGAGGCGTTTGTCATCAGCGCCTCGACATCCCTGTCCTTTGGGACATAGCCAATATTGTTCCTTAGAGCCTGCATAGGGTTTTTTATGTACAGATCCTTTACCTTAAGGTAGACAGAGCCGGCGCTGGCCTTTGACAGACCGAACACCGCCTTGCCAACCGAATGTATGCCGGAGTCGCTCAGGCCGCAGAATCCAAGTATCTCTCCCGCGTGTACGTCAAAAGATACGTCGTCAAGCTCGCCTGCCACACTCAGGTTTTTCACACTCAGGACGACCTCGTCATCGTACTCCGCCTGATTGTCTGCCCTGTAATACTCGCCGCTGATCTCACGCCCAACCATCATCCGCTTTACTTCATCCGCCGTCGTCCCGGCGGAAATGACCTCGCCGACGACCTCGCCGTCACGCAGTACAGTTATTGTATCAGTGATTTCGAGCATCTCTTCCACATCATGTGTGATAACGATCACGGAGCGACCCATGGATTTCAGTTTTTGCAGCAGCTCGTACAGCTTCTGCCTGTTGTTTAATGACAGCGACTGTGTAATCTCGTCCAGCAGAAGGATATCAGGGTCAACGGACAGCGCCCTTACCAGCTCGATGATCTTGCGCGTTTCAATCATCATGTTGCCGGTGAACTTGCCCAGAGGTGGCATTGGCAGCCCCCATTTCTCAAACTGCTCCGCCGCGGCGCGGTTCATGGCTTTCAGGCTGACGATCCCGTTTTTAGTAAACAGGCCGGTTCTGCCGAGAAAGACATTGACTCCAACAGGCAGGTTTCCAACAACGCCGAACTCCTGCAGGACCATTGAAATTTTTTGTTTATAAGCATCGAGTGGGCTGTACGGACAGTACTTTTCACCGCTGACACGCATTTCGCCGGAATCCGGAGGATATACACCGGCTATCTGTGATATCAGAGTGGACTTTCCTGAGCCGTTTTCACCAATAAGCCCCCTGATCTCACCCTTATTGAGCTTGAAGTCGATATTCCTGTTTGCATGAGTCGGTCCAAAATGCTTATTAAGTCCGCATATTTCAAGGATAGGCACACTCATTTCACGACCTCCTTCACACCTCTTTGTCCGCCGATGCCGAATACGATGAGAAAGATGCCCAAAAATACGTCCTGCAAGGTTCCGGACGGGACGCCGAAATAAGTCATAAGATTAAACACTGCGTAAATGATGATCGAACAGAAAGGGACCGCAATGATGATATTCATCCGTTTTTGCAGTATCTGAGCCAGAAGCGCTATTGCGAGCGGCTTGAAGATTAACTGCATACTCATCAGCCCCGCCATAGCGAATGTCTTGACGTTATAGCTCTGCTGGATAACAGAGGCGGCGCCTATGAGCAGGCCGCAAAGCAGCCCCACTCCCAAAAGCGTCCTGAGTACGTTGACGCCGAGCGCGCGGGATACTTCCTTATTCCCGCCGATGGCCCGGATATTAAGGCCGACGCTCGTCCTGTTATACACGAAGTAAACGATGATGAATATCACGACGAGCATGATCACGTTCACCGGGATCTGGCCGATCGCCCTGAAATCCCGGATCAGCTCCGTGTCGACATATGGCTTTGTGACTCTGTTTGCCCGCAGGAAAACGGCGATAGCCTCATAGATCATCGCAAGGCTGATGCTGGCGATCCATGACGGTATTTTTGTAAACGCGAAGATAATGAAGTTCACGAAAACCAGGAGAGTGCCCGTGATCAGCCCGCCGATGATGACTCCCGGGTAACCGTAAATATTGCCGAAAGCACAGGAGGCGAACGACCCGAGTACCACCACACCGCCAATAGACAGGTCCGTATATCCGCAAGCGAACAGAAAGCAAAGCCCCCATGCTATAAAAGTAGGATATATCGAATTCGATAATATTATCTGAGCGTTCTTTGTTTCCAGAAACATTCCATCAGTAAGTAAATGGACAATGACCGCAATGACCGCCAGTACGACGATAAAAAGAATCAAAAACAATGCGGGTTTATGCTGCTTTTCGCCTTTGTTGACAGAAAGCGCCTTCTGCACGTTCGGGTCACCTCTTTTACGAACAGCCTGCCGCCTGAGGCGGCAGGCTGTTCTAGCCAGTTATTGTAAGAGTTTAGTTTTTATGCGCCTTTAACAACGCATCAAGCTTGATGCCGTTAGCCATGAGGTCGGTAAACGTTTTGTAGCTGACGTCGGGGTTGGATCTCCATAACAGCGTCTTCAGGAACTCCGGAGTGAAGGGATGGGAGCCCTCAGTGAAGAAGATGGATATAAAGTCATCAACATTGTCCTTATTGACGATGAAAGGAATTGTTTTAAGTTCGGGCGCCTTGCCGTTTTCATCGACGATCGGATGGCCGTCCAGCTTGTTAACGAGAAGGGCTACGGCTATGCCAGCTGCAAGGTCATTGCCTGCGCCGCCCTCAACTACTCTGCCATCTTTGATGTAGTCCAGGCTCTCCTTACCGACATTGGAAGCATAAGTAGGTATTTTGAGGCTTAGAGCGTCCATCGCGTTGATGGAACCAGGGACATAGTCGCCGACCATTGCATAGAGGCAGTCAGCGTCTCTGTTTGCCGAGAGCAAGGCATTGGCCTTCTCCTGACCTTCAGCGGGGCTTGAGCAGCGAGCAATATCCAGGATCTTTCCGCCGCCTTCTTCCACAAACGACTTGGTAAAACCGGCGATCCTCTGTTCAAAGTGGTTGTCACCGACGTTTCCGCCGACAAGAACCGCTGTTTTGTGACCGCCTTTGGCAGCAGCCTGGCCCATGAGATAACCGTCCTGGTACAAGTCGGCACCTACCGCGCCTAAGTAGTATGGGTTATTCGCCGATATTTGCGCGCGGTCTTTGTCATCGCCGACAAATATACCCAGGACGAAGGGAATCTTTGCAGTCTTGCAGGCTTCGGCAGCTTGGGGGAGTACCGGTGGCGCGGTGGCTTGCATCGTGATTCCGTCAACGCCGGCGGAGATGAAGTTCTGGATGTTTTGCAGCTCCTTGTCAGCCGTGAAATCATCGCTGACCCTGCTTCCATCCATCCCGAAAACGCCAAGGGTGTATGCGATTTCATCTCCCATCACGTCAAAGGTCGGTGTGCCGGAGCCCCATGTGTTGAAGCCAATCAAAAACTTTTTGTCGTCAGAGGACTGCCCCTGCTGTTCAGCCTGCTTATTCCCGCAGGCCGCGAGCGTCAGTGTGAGCGCCAGAATCAGCGCACTAGCTAACGCGGTTCTGATAATCCTGCTTTTATTCATTACTATCTCCCGCCTTTCTGCGAAAAGCACCAACGGGATTATTTAACTCGGGTGCAATTCGCTTTTAGTTTTTTGGGCTACCCTCCAAATACTGATTTGGAGGAACCGAAAGCGTCATTGTAATCAGTCAGGATAATGTCCGTTCCCTGAGATATTTTCAGAATAACATGACGTCCACCCTTTATTCAAGGAGGCTGAATTTGGGTCATATGGGGAAATTTTCAGGTTTACCAAATCTTGGGTTCAGAATAAAACAAAACCAGTGGACAACTTTTTCACGGTCATCCACTGGAAAGATACATCAATATTTATTTTGCTTGGGCCCCGCCCCAACAATTGACATAGAGCCCATAATTTCCACTCCACCTGTCAAGGTCTAAAAGGACACAGGCAGCAATTCTAAGCCCGGACGTCCAAGGTGCTTTTCCGCCACAGCCTTTACTGCCGGATTGTCCAAAGCAGTCAGAATGAGTACATTATACTCCCAGCCATTTCTGCTTCACTTCTTCATTATTACGCAGCTCATCCGGGGTGCACTCATGGACGACTTCCCCCTTACCGACTACGTATATATAGTCTGCCACGGATAGAGCCATGTTGAAGTTCTGCTCCGCCAGAAACACGGTGAGATTGCCCTTCAACCTGGTGATTACTTCGCCGATCTGCTTGATTACCTTAGGCGCCAGGCCCTCTGAAGGTTCGTCCATGATCAGCAGCTCGGGGTTGGTCATTAAAGCACGGCCTATGGCCAGCATCTGTTGTTCTCCGCCGCTGAGCAGGTTGGCATGGAAGCTTTCCCTTTCCTTCAGGATCGGGAAGAAATCATAAACTTTTTCAAGATCCCATGCATCTTTGCCATTCTGCCCCCGGGCACCTACGATGAGGTTTTCCTTGACACTGAGGGACGGGAAAATTCCTCTTCCCTGCGGTACATAGCCAATCCCCCTGCGTGAAATTTTATAAGGCTCCAGACCGCTGATCTTTTCCCCTTTGAAAGTGATTTCACCTCTGCGGGGAGGGGTCAAGCCCACAATTGAACGCATGATAGTGGTCTTGCCCATGCCATTCCGACCCAACATAGCCACTATGCTGCCGTGGGGGATTTGCAGGGAAAGATCCCATAGAATATGGCTGGTCCAGTAGTAAGTGTTTATATTCTCTAGTTTTAACACGTTCAATCCTCGCTTCCCAGATAAATTTCCCGGACTTTGGGATCCGCTTTGATCTCCTGCGGCGATCCCTTGGCGATAATCTGACCGAAATAGAGCACCATGATGCTGTCAGCCAGATTGAAAACCAAGTCCATATCATGTGCACAGAATAAAAGGGTTGTGTCCTTGGACAACTTGCGGAGCGTATCGGAAAAAGCAAAGGCTTCCGCCGTAGGCAGGCCTGCACTGGGTTCATCCAGCAAAACTATCTGCGGTTTTGAAGTGTACGCCATTGTCAGCTCCAACAGACGCTGTTCTCCGTAAGACAGTGTGGGAGGAGATATATGTCTTTTTTCCCACAAGCCTACTGTTTTCAAAAGTTTTTCAGCCTGTTCAAGCAAGTCTCCGCGCTTTTCCAGGACTTCCAGCATGTGAAAATGCGATTTCTCTCCGCCATAGAAGGCCAAAAGGACATTGTGAAGCACAGACAGATGCCAAAACAGGTTGTTAACCTGGTAGGACCGTGCCAAACCCTTATGCAGGCGCTTGTTCGGAGGCAGTAAGGTGATCGGCTTGCCTTTGAAGCTTATGCTTCCACCGGAAGCAGGTAATTGTCCACCGATCACGTTAATGAGCGTGCTTTTTCCCGCGCCATTGGGACCGATCAAAGCCAGTTTTTCCCCCTCTTTCACTTCAAACGACACTCCGGTGAGAATCTTGAGGCCTCCAAAGCTCTTGTCCAAATTTTCAACTTTTAATAAGCTCATGATTTCACCTCCTCTTTTGTATCTTTCGTTGCATCAGACTCAGACGGCTTGTATTTCGCAAATAGTCGATCCCCGGCCCAATACCAGAGACTCGTCAGATAGCGGGCGAAACCACCCCGGAGGAACATGACGCATACCACATATAAGACTCCCAGGATGAGCGGCCAACGGTCCGGCATATAAATACCAGCGAAATGCTGGACCAAAACCATGACCACCGCGCCAAGCGCCGGGCCCCACAGAGTGGCGCCGCCGCCCATAATGACCATGAGCATGGGCAGGGCGGAAGTCTCCAGTGCGAAATTATTCGGCACCATCGCCTGATAGGTATAGGCAAAAAGGAGTCCCGCTACCCCGGCGAAGACACCGGCCAGTATCACGGCCATGTACTTCAGCGACCAGGTGTTATACCCCAAACTCCGCATCCGGCCTTCATTTTCCCGTATACCTAACAAAGCGCGTCCATAGGAAGATCGCATGAACAGATAAATCAAAACGTAGCATAGGATGAACATGATCAGGACAAAGTAATACATTTTACCCGAGTTCCATTCAATGGGGAAGCCAAGGTTGGGACGCGGAATGCCAATCAGACCGTCAGTCCCGCCAGTGAAAGAATACCACTTGGTAGCCACAACATACAGTAGCTGGCCAAATGCCATGGTCACCAGGAGGAAGTGGACTCCGGAAACCCGGAGTGTGAAGTAACCGATAACCGCCGACAGCAGGGCACAGGTCACAAGGGTGATCAGAAGTACCAACCAGAAGGAGTCTATGTTGAAACGCACGGCAAGCAGCCCAACCGCATACCCGCCCATTCCGAAAAAGGCTGCATGTCCGAACGAACGCATGCCAATATAACCCATGATAATATCAAGGCTGATGGCAAACAAGGCAAATATAAGCACCCTCGTCATCATACCCTGCATGTAGCCGCTGAGAAGCAAAGGAACCACAATGAGGATTAAAAGAATAAACACATAGGGTGCCGCACGGTATGCCGTAAGTTTCCAGCCAGGAGTGAACTTCGACGAGGCCGCTGCTTTATTGTCCATCCAAAACGGACGATGTCTGTTGGCGCCGAAGCTTTTCTGCGCACTGTCCTCAACAGCCCTGTCCACACTCGTTTTCCTGCCCAAAAGACCGGCTGGCTTTATCAGCAGGATAATAATCAGGATTGCGTAAATGATAAAGGAGGCGAAATTCGGGAAGTAAGCTGCTCCAAAAGTATTCACGAGGCCAATGATAACGCCCCCGAGCAGGGCGCCCTGGATGGAACCCATACCACCGACAACCACTACAATAATGGAAGACAGTAGCACATCCCAGCCTGTAGCCATATTGATTCCCGTGAGCGATCCGCCAATCATACTGGTTACGCCTGCAATCAGGGAACCGAGGACAAAAACTGCGGTAAAGAGAAACTTGTTGTTCAACCCCAGGGTCCCGGCCACTTCCTTGTTGTCCATACCGGCGCGCACCATGGCTCCGACCTTCGTCTTATCCTGGAGCAGCCATAACAGGACGGCCATCACAATGCCAAAGCCTAATATGAAAAAGCGGATTACCGGAATATCCACGCTCCCCAGCGCCAAGGATCCGGAAAGGATTGGGGGAACCGGTGCGATTTTGGGGAAGCCGCCCCAGATCCATTGGGCAACGTTATTGATGATGTTTATAAAACCGATGGTAAGCAGCACCTGGTTGGCTGGAACGCCGTACAAGCGCCGCAAAAATGCAACCTCCATCAGCAAACCAAGCAGTGCAGCCAGGGCTGCTCCGCAAACAACGGCCAGCAGCCAGTTGTTGGTCTTCGTATACACCGCCACCCCAAGATACCCTGCAATCATGTACAAGGCACCATGGGACATGTTGACAACGCGCATCAATCCCATTGTCAACGTGAGGCCGGTAGCCAAAAGGAAATAGGTAAGACCGAAAGAAAGCCCGAGTACAAACAAGGATAAAATATTGTCCATTAGAAAGCTTGCCCCTTTCAACCTGGAGTTTGCTTCAATGTAAAGTTCCAGGTTAAGTCCGTATATTGATTATATAACTAAAAGTAGAAATCTGAACATCGATCAGGTATTATGTGGGGCATCCATTCAAAAATCAAATGATGCCCCACATCCTTACCCTCTTTAGATCATATGCAAAAGGAACTTGTGATTATTCCACTCACTTCGGAGCGGGCATACCTGTAGGTGGTACATCCTTATATACTTTTACCGTCTTGTAGTTGATGCTGCCATCAGGTAGTTTGAACGACCTGTGCGATATAGACATCCTTAGTGGCGGCATGTGAGCCTTCTGCAAAGAACAGATGACCCTCAGGTCCGACGAAATCGACTGCAAGGATGGCTTTCAGCAATTCATCAGGAGTAGTAACGCCCTTATTCGCTTCAATAGCGGTTTTAAGAAGCATGAATGCCTGATAGGTTGCACCAGTGAGGTTGGTACCTTCAGGTGCCTCTCCTCCGTGTCCGTCTGTCCAGGTTTTTACAAACGCCGCATTTTCAGGAGTTTGTATATCAGAGCAGTACATTACAGGAGCATATGTCCCAAGCATAGCTTCAAGAGCCTTAGGATTGCTTTCTTTAAGAGCCCTGCCGATGAAGTAATCGGTCATTCCTCCATGGAAGGAAGCAACGATAGGCAGTTTCGATTTAAGTCCCAGGTTGGACCAGGCGCTCCACAGCGCTATGGCATCACTGCTTGAGGTCCAGGCTACCAAAGCATCCGCCGGGCCCAGGGGTACAAGATAAGGCGAGAAGTCCGGGCATGGAACCGGGGCCCATTGCTGCTGGTCAACCGTTCCGCCCAAAGCTTTAAAGGTTGCAACAAAAGGGTCTACATAAGCCCGGCCGCCTGTATTATCCATAGCAATCGTATGGACCTTTCTGTATTTCAGCTCATTGTATGCAAAGTCACCCATAACACTGGGCATCTGCATGGTGGTGCCGTCTGCACCAATCAGCCAGGGGTTGCTCTTTAAAAGTCCTGCCGGAGTACCGTTGTAGAAGATCAAAGGTACGCCTGCTGTTTTTATGTACTCAGACACTGCCGACTTGTGGCCGATCTGGGTTGGGCCAAATATAGCCACTACCTTGTCACGTTCCACCATTTTCTTGGCTACGTCGACAGCTACTGAAGGTGTGCTCTGGGAATCACCCACAATAATTTCTACCGGACGTCCGTTGATCTGGCCGCCCATCGCTTTAACAGCGAATTCAAAAGCTTCTACGGAGTTTTTGCCTACCATGGCCTCAACACCGGTCAGGTCAGCGATGTGACCAATTCTGATCGGTTCAGTAGAAACTGCAGGAGCAGCGGGTGAGGCAGCCGGAGCCTCGGAAGCCGGTGCTGCTGAAGGCTGCTGAGTGGTTGGTGTGCCAGCGTCGGAAGTTGTCGTACTGGGGGTTGAGGTAGCGCCACAAGCCATGAGCGATAAAACCATCACAAAAGCAATCAATAGAGCTAATACTTTTTTCATGCTGTTTCCCCTTTTCTTTTTTCAAATTTTGATTTGAAGGTACCGGAATTACACCGTTATCCAAGTATTCTCATACTCACCCCCCTCAATGTAACAGCAATAACTGTAGCAGCAATCACTGTAACAGCAATCTTTTTTCGAAGCAAGTCAGGAACTTGACTCTGTTCCCTTATGCCTCTTCTCCAGCTAACCTACCTAACCAGTTTTATCTCTCCGAGATATACATCCCTGGAGGTTTTCGCAGGAAGAGTCGCCTCCTTGTATTCAGGAACCTGTATCTTCACGGTGAAACTTGTGTTCTCAGGCAGGCCTTCAAACTCGAAGTCACCAAAACCGTTGGTAACTGTGGTTTGTTCACCTTCCGAGCCGGTAAGTACCACCTTGATACCGTCAGCCACTTCGTTTTTATCGTCGTATATGACCAAACCGGCCACAAACTTCCTGGGAAGGTTCCGGTAAACAACCTTCTCCCTCATGCCGTATTCGTCCTTAAGGGGTCCAAAACCCCCTGAGGCCAGTAACTTGGATATCGCGCTGTTTAGGTCGTCCATGTCACCGAAGGTAAGAGCGCCGCTGGGGCAAGATTCCACACAACGTGGCTCTTTGTTGCCTGCGTCCAGAAGATGCGCGCACATGGTGCATTTCTGTGGCTGCGCAAGTTCCTCGTTCCACTCGATCTTCCGGTACGGGCAGGTGTTAACCAGGTCTTTGTTGCCCTTGGCCTTCACAGGATCGATCATGACGATCCCGTCAGGACGGCGGTAGACAGCCCCGGTCTGGTCCAGCTTAATGCAGGCAGCCGATTCACAGTGGTTGCAGGTCATCGGCACATGGTTGACTTTGACATGGGGATAAGTACCCCGCTCAATCTCCTTCACCTTCATCCAGTTACCACCGCTCATAGGCTGTGGGGCCGAATAGCCCGGGTAATCATTGCCGGCAAATTCATCCCGGCAGGTGAGGAAACAGTTGTAGCACCCTATACATTTATTAACATCTATTGCTATTCCGAGTTTTGACATTTCTTACTCCTCCCATTTACGTACATTGACTATAAAATTCCGCTCTCCTCACTCCTGCCATTTAGTGATTTCAATCAAACAGGAGTTGTTAGCTTCTCCAGGTACCCGCTTGGAAACAGTCCTGGACGGAGCCAGCAAGTTGACACATCCGCCACGGTCAGTGCTGCCGGCTTTGCCCGGCTCCAACGGATCGTAATTAGCGGCAGCTTCATAGGAATGCACGGTCCCTGGACGCACACGCTCAGTCACACGGGCTATACAAATTACCGATCCTCTATCGTTGTACAGCTTGACCAATTCGCCATCTTTAATGTTCCGTGCTTCCGCATCGCCGGGGTTTATACGCACCGGCCAGTAAGCATAACCATCCTTTTTGATTCTGTGCTGCGGGATGTCATTCAACCAGAAGCTCTTGTTGTCATTGTGCGTATGGTAGGAGAACCGCGGATGGGGGCTGATCATCTGTAAAGGATACTTATCTGTCAGCTCCTTGGTGGTATGGCCTTCCCAGCTGGGGATATAGCGAGCTGTCGGCTTCCGCTCATCATCCGCAGGGGAATATTTCTGCAAAGTCTGAGAGACAAATTCCACCTTGCCGCTGGGAGTAGCCAAAAGATGCGCCTTGTCTGTACCCAAATTCGGATTCAGCACTTCCGAGTACAGGTCATTGGGCCGGCCTTCATAGAACCAACGGAAGGATACCCGGGGCTCTTCATCAGCGGGCATGGCAGGCACTACAAAGTAGCCCTTCTTCTTGAACTCTTCAAAAGTAGTGTATTTAGGCATATCGGAATACTCGAAAACCTTACGTTCCCAATCCTCCCAGCCATTGCCTTCGGTGTATTTCTCCTCGATGCCCATACGAGCCGCCAACAGACGGTAAATCTCATAGTCAGGCTTGGATTCCCACAGAGGATCAAGGCACTTTTGCTGGTAGAGAATGATACGGTGGTTGCCGTTCATGTCGTTTTTACCGTAGCCACCGGCTGAACCCCATTCAGAGATATCGGTATGCTCAAAGTTAGTGGAGGCCGGCAGGATAACATCACCAAACTTGGTTTCGCTCTGCCAGTGGCAGTCCTGCATGACCACGAACTCCAGATTTTCGTGCTGATACATCTGCACCCAGCGGTTGGTTTCCGCCATGGTGCTGATGAAGGAGCCGCCGTGCCGATGGATCATTTTGATAGGCGCGCCATTGGGACCTTGCTCCGGGCAGGTTAACCAGGTGAATTGCTGCTCAATGGAGTTGCCGCAGAAACCTTCACCCATCCAGGTTACTGGAGGATTCATTACAATCTCCGGAAGGAGGTGACGGTAAGTTTTCTGCGTGACCGGATTGCCATGCGGGAAATAGCTCTTGTCCGCCACCAGACCGAAGGCATCCCAGCCATTATCCGAATAGCCGGGGAATTTGAACCGGTAATCGACGGGTGCAGCTCCTCCGGAACCGCCCCAGAAGTTAACACCCGGCTTGCCAAAGCCCTGCATGGACATGAGGTATATGCAAAGGCGCGGCCATTCGGTAGCGTATGCCGCTCTGCAGGCTCCCGTTGCTCCAAAGATACTTGCAGCGGCCAACATGGTCTTTTTGGAAGCCCATTCCCTGGCCAATGCGATTATGGTATGTGCCGGTATATCACAGATTTCTGACGCCCACTGAGGAGTCCTGGGTACACCGTCTTCCTCACCCATAATAATCTTTTTCCATTCTTCAAAGCCATAGGTGCGGTTCTCGATGAAGAAGTGATCATAGGTATCTTCCTTGAACCATACGTAAGCAATAGCTTCTGCCAATGCGGCATCCGTACCGGGACGCGGGGCTATCCATTTATCACCCATAGTGGATGCAGTGCAGTTACAATGTGGATCGATAACCACAAACTTGATACCCAGTTCCTTCATCCATACCCGCCAGATCAGATTCTCCTGTCCGCTGTACATGTAAGAGGTACTGTTGGGGTCTACCGACCAGTAAATGATTTGCTCCGTATTCTTCATGGCATCCTGCAAAAGCTCTGACTGCTCGGCGAAACCAAGACGCCACCAATGCCCCCAGACATGGGGTGTACCCCAGTGCCAGCCCTCCCAGCTATCAGGATTATCCTGACACTGGCTGTAACCGAGGATATTGAAGAAACGTGCCATAGGACCCATCTTGTAATGGAGTAAACCCCAGTTGTGATGGGAGGAAGTCATGGCTGTAATTGCAGCAGGACCATATTCCTTATGGATCCTGGTTATTTCCGAAGACACAATGTCCAGGGCTTCGTCCCATGAGATACGTACATATTCATCTTTACCACGCAGCTCCGGGTGACGCTCTCCATTCGGGTCAAAGTGCTTACGCTTTAAGGGATAGTGAATACGGTTCTCGTAAACCCTTTGGCGCTCCGGCACTGTATAGGTCTGCAAAGTGGTCTTGCGAGGGGGCGCGAATTTCTTGCCCTGTGCTTCGATAGTCCACGAAGAGGCATCCTCTTTGTCGTCAAACACCAGTGGCCGCACCCGCGTTATCACACCATCTTTTACGTAAACGCGAACCGGTCCACCCACTGTGCACTGTATAAAAACCTGTTCTGACACTCTGTTTCCCCCTTATTACTAAAGAATTAGTTATCGTTGCTAATATTTGATTACTGGCTAAGAGATTTTGTTAAAGAATATCACTATTTAATTAAACATTACTTTATAAATAATGAAAAGGCGAGTATGTTTGGAATCAGTGGGATTATTTTTAGGTGTCAGTGGGCAATAGTTTTGAGACAAAAACGACCATTTAATAAATTGAGCTGCTTTTTTACCTTAAAGCTACTTAATCTTACCGCTTTATAGTTCCACCCGCTTGATAAACCGCAAATATTTTGCGGTTTATCAAGCGGGTGTTTTACCTGTCATTATCTATAGTAATTTACCCGTGCAAAGCCCTGTAGGCAGAAGGCTTTATTCCTACTGATTTTGTAAAAATCTTGCTGAAATGCTTAATATCGTTATACCCCACTGCGAAACAGATCTGCGCAATTCTTAAGCTGCTTTCTCTCAACAATCGTTTCGCCTCGTTAATCCTGCAGCTTGTCAGGTAGTCGGAAAATTTCTGCCCTGCTTCCTTCTTGAATATAGTGCTGAAGTATGATGAGTTTAAATGCACTTGCTCCGCGACCCGCTCAAGCGTAAGCGGCTGTGTGCAATTAGCTTCCACATAACGCATCGCTTCCCGTACCGGACGCACATATTCGCGCTCCTTCAGTCGCCGTGAAAACAGGCTCTGCGCCCATGATACAAGGTCGGATATGGTATCGGCCAAGGTGGTTTCGCTCCCCAGACGGTCAAGTATTACCTTACGTTCCGGTAGACTGTTGGTATCTTCTTCGGTTTTGAACACCTCGATAACCGAGTCAATGATAGCTCCGCATATATCGATAAGAATCGCTGGATCGGTCCTGAATGAAACCGGGCTGAAAGCGCCTCGGACTACACGCTCAAATCCTCCGATATCGAGCGCCTCGGCACAGCTTTTCAAATCGCCAAGTAATGTGGACGTCAGGATATCGAGGCTCGTAAGCTTTTCAAATTCCATCTTTCCATAAGAATATAGTTTGTTTTGGCAGCGTAGTATACCGCAACGAACGGCGCGCTCGGCGGTTTCCAGCGTCCGCCTGAGCTTTGTGGAATCATATTCCGGAAGCCCGATCCCCACACAGAAGACCGCATTTTCACAACCACACTTATCAAGGTGCTCCCGTACAATGGCGAAAAGCTCGGGCAGCCTCTCTCCAGCGCAACTGTCTTCTCCATAGTTGAAAATAAAAGATACCCTGAAGTGTCCCTGAATATACGGAATCATCTCATAGCATACTGGGTCAAACCTCGCGCGTACATCCACAATCAGAGACTCAAGGAATTCTCCGTTCTCCTCGCCCAATATACCTTTGACCACAATAATCGCCGACTGGAAGACCCCTTCACGGAACTTAAAGTGGTATTTCAGGTTCATGTATTCTATGGAATAGTATTCCAGAGCGGTAAGAGCGGTAAAACTGTCCATGAAGGAATTGCGCAGCAGCCGTCTTGTCCCTAAAAAGCGCTCATTGATGTCCTTCCCGTTGACACCCCAGCGCCGCTCGGCATATTTCTTCAAAACGCGTATGAGCTCATCCCTGTCAACTGGCTTGAGCAAATACTCCTCAATTCCCAGGCGCATGGCTTTGTGTGCGACCTCAAAACTCTCCATCTCGCTGATAATCGCGATATCGCATGAAATACCGTGCTCCTTTATGTGGTCAATCAGTTCTATCCCGTTGAGCCTTGGCAAATCATCGTTAGTGAATACCAAGTCGGGCAGCATCCTGAATATAGCCTCCATCGCGGTAATGCCGTCGCCGCAATGCCCGATGACTTCAAAACCATATACGCCCCAGTTAACCAATCCCAAAATGTGCTCGAGTTGTTCTTCGTCTTTTTCCGCTATTAGTACCGTCAGCATATCCTTCCTCCTATTGTCTTCCTATAGCTGGTCTTTCAACAACAACATCTTCGCCATTATATGTACCTCATTATGTCTTATTATACTTAATAAAAGCCAGTATTTCAAGAAACCATGTCGGCCATGAGTCCTGGCGAACCTAAGATTTTCCCCATATTACCTAAACTGAGCCTCCTTGTATAAGGGTGAAGATGTTATTGCAACGTTACGATATTCTAAAAAGTAACTACGCTGCATTTTTGCGTTCCTGCAAATGGTACAGCGTACTTCCAAACCATTTACTATTTGCCTTCTTTTATAACCATTACTATTTTACTGTAGCCCGCCATTTGAGCAAGTGCATTGTATTGCATAGTGTTTTTCGCCAAGGCTGCCATCTCCAATTCGATATCCACCTTATTGCCATCCAGTCTTGAGCTATTTTTTACATAAATACAAAGAACATAATACTTTTGATTTCCATTTTTTACACAGTAAAAAACACTCTTATTACTCCTTATCATTACATGCTGACATACAAATGGACCTTGCGTGTTGAAGCAGGCATGCGAAAACCGGAGTTATTGCATATAATGGGCTTAAATCTTAAACGCCCATTAATGGCAACAAATTAGAGTGCTTTCTATTTTAAATTTACCCCCATGGAAATAGTGACATAGAACCGAAAACATGTGAAGATTTTTTATTGCAGAAATGTTTATATTGAATAATGATAAAATAGCATTTGTTATTTCTGCTATGTTTGTTTTTACTTGTGGCAGTCTGATTATTTTAAGAAAAACTACTCTTATTTTCTTAAGTATTTTTTTTAAGCTCGATTCCGGTTTATTGCTATTGGTAAAAAACTTGAACAAGTTCTCATACTCATTATGCTCATAAGCCTCAACTGCTCCATGAGGAATATATATGGACAGAATAGAAAAGAATATAAGCAATATTAATAATGTAATTCTATTCCCTTTCATCATGTCAATGCGAATTTTATTCATAAATTCCAGCTCCAACCTCGTAAAACACCTATGGCTCCATAATTTTATCGAATTATAGTCCCAGGGTATTCTCTCCTGCTGCCAGCCTGATTAGCCAACCCAGCCTTCACACACAAAATAAATGTATATCGCCTGCTCTTTAAATATTCTAATTAAAGTCTATGTTATAGAGAACAGATTTGTCAAGAAATTTATTATTTTGCAAATAATATCCAGTATTTCAATAAATTATTTGAACCTGAGTCTTGGCGGACCTGAACTTTTCCCTATTGTAAAAGGTAGAAAAGACAGAAAAGAGACAGCTTCTCTTCACGAAGTTGCCTCTTTTCTGTCTTTTCTTTGGTGAGCCATCGCGGGTTCGAACCGCGGACCCCTTGATTAAAAGTCAAGTGCTCTAGCCAGCTGAGCTAATGGCCCAAATCATGCTTCCGGGCATTTATGCAAGGAAGCTTTTTGTGACGGTTTTTTGCCGCACAAGTATATATGATACCTTATAGCCTGTGGTTTTGTCAACCGTATATTTTAATTGTCATTTTTGCATTAACCGGTTCGTTATCATACTACGATTGTCTCTTCCCTGCCCTTGCCGACGCCTATGAGTTTAACCTTAACGCCTACAAGCTCTTCTATCCTCTTAAGGTACTTTTTGGCATTCTCAGGAAGGTCTTCGAATTTCCTCACTCCGGAGATGTCCTCAGCCCAGCTCTCAAATTCCTCATATATCGGCTCGCATTTGGCCAGTTCCTTGAGGCTGGCCGGGAAATGGGTGATTATCTCTCCGTCCTTCTTATATGCAGTGCAAAGCTTGATGTTATTGAGTTTACCAATGGTATCCACATGGTTTATTGCAAGGCCCGTCAAACCGTTGATCCCCGCCGCATAACGGATCATCACCGTATCCAGCCATCCGCAACGCCTTGGTCTTCCGGTGGTCGTGCCATATTCCCATCCGAGTTCCCTTATGGTATCTCCTGTCTCGTTGGCCTGTTCCGTGGGGAACGGACCCGCTCCCACCCTGGAGGTATATGCTTTGAGGACTCCGAAGACCTCATTCACATGTATGGGGCCAATTCCTGCACCGGTGCATACACCGCCTGCTACCGGATTTGATGAAGTGACATATGGATATGTGCCAAAGTCCAGATCCAGGAATGTCGCCTGTGCACCCTCCAACAGTATTTCCTTATTATTTGCAATTGCATCGGAAATGATCACATTTACGTCTTTGACCTGACTTTTAAGGATTTTTGCATATTCTGCATATTCCTTTATGATGTCGTCCGCATTGAATCCCTTTCCGCCATATACCTTCTCAATGATAAGGTTCTTGACCTCAAGATTCTCCCTCACCTTTTTTGCGAACTCATCAGCATCGATGAAATCGCACATCCTGATGCCGCATCTGTCTGTCTTATCCGAATATGCCGGGCCTATACCTCTTCTTGTCGTACCTATGTTATTGCTTCCCCTGAACTCTTCCTGCAGTTTGTCCAGTTCCCTGTGGTAAGGCATTATAAGGTGAGCCCTGTCGCTTATGAGAAGTCCGCTGGTATCTATTCCCTTTTTTTGAAGGTCATTGATTTCCTCAATCAGAACAGCCGGATCAACTACTACCCCATTTGCTATAATGCAGGTTTTACCCTTGTGCAGTATCCCGGATGGTATCAAATGGAGTGCATATTTTACTCCATCGGCTACTATTGTGTGGCCTGCATTGTTGCCGCCGGAAAATCTGACCACCAAATCGGAATGCCTTGCCAGCATATCTATATATTTACCTTTACCTTCATCTCCCCATTGTGTGCCAATTACAACTTTTACCGCCATAATATGTGCCTCCCGCCTGGTATACTTCTTATCATTAATTTAATAGACCAATAAAGTCATACAACATAAGATTATATCTTCAAATATATATAAATACAATATAAGAAAACAAAAAATCCGAACAATAATCAAGTATATCAGATTATTGTTCGGCTATTTTGCATAAAACATGCTGTATCAGCAATAATTAAGCCTGCTTGTCAGCGAGGTAATCATTCAGTTGCTTTACAAGCACGTCAGCGTCTATACCATGTATCGAGCAGGCATCTTCAATGCTTTCGCCCGAAGATGACGGGCAGCCCAGACAGTGCATGCCGCTGTTCAAAAAGATTGGTACTGTTCCCTTGTCCAATCTTAAAACATCGGATATTATCATATCCTTGGTAACCTGTGCCATAATTATCTCCTCCTGTATATACATTTACATTATATAATATAAATCATTAATAATATACCCAGTTTTTTTGCCCTCAAAATCAAATCCTGTTTTTTCTATCTAAAACGCAAGCCTGTATTTCTCCTTGCCTATTGTATAAAGATTATTGCCATATGAATCGATGATGACCGTCACCCTAAAGTCCTGAACAGTGAGCTTTCTGACCGCTTCAGCCCCCAATTCCGGAAATGCGATGACTTCCGAAGCCACTACTGCTCCGGCAATGGAAGCGGCAGCACCTCCTGTCGCGCCGAAATAAACTGCGCCTGATTTGATCATGGCTGCTACAACCTCACTGTTCCTTGCACCTTTTCCAATCATTCCTGAAAGTCCAAGACCGATAAGCGCCGGGGTATAAGCATCCATCCTCCCACTTGTCGTGGGGCCTGCAGACCCTATGACCTCACCCGGCCTTTCAGGGCAAGGCCCTGCATAATAGATGATCTGGTCCCTGACATCAAATGGCAGCGGACAGCCTTCGTTCAAAAGCGCTATCAACCGCTTGTGGGCAGCATCTCTGGCCATGTATATCGTCCCGCTGATGCTTACCGCATCTCCGGCCTTGAGTCTGGCAATCACATCCTTTTCCAGTGGGGCTTCAATTCTAATCACAATACCACCTCCGCATGCCTGGTTGCATGGCAGCTCATGTTGACCGCCACCGGAAGTCCTGCTATATGTGTTGCCCAGGTTTCAATATTGACAGCCAGAGCTGTTGTCCTTCCACCCAAACCTGCAGGACCTATGCCGAGCATATTTACCTTGTGGAGCATTTCCTCCTCAAGTTCAGAGATGAAAGTATTTTCATTCCTTTCGCCGACAGGCCTCAGTAACGCTTTCTTCGCCAGAATGGCCGCCTTTTCCATCGTCCCTCCCGCTCCGACTCCAACTATCACCGGAGGGCACGGATTGGGGCCAGCGGAGTCCACCACTTCGAGGATGAAGCTTTTCATACCTTCCACCCCGTCTGAAGGCTTCAGCATGCGGATAGCACTCATGTTTTCACTTCCGAAGCCCTTGGGTGCTACAACCAGCTTTAGCCTGTCACCCGGAACGATGTCATAATGGATAATCGCAGGGGTATTGTCCCCTGTATTCACTCTCTCAAAAGGATCACCCACAACTGATTTCCTGAGGTATCCGTTCCTGTAGCCTCTTCTTACACCTTCATTTATAGCTTGGGTCAAATCTCCGCCGGTTATGTGCAGTTCCTGCCCCAGTTCAATAAATACCACCGTCATACCCGTGTCCTGGCATACAGCCATTCTTTTCCGTGCTGCCATATCCGCATTTCCGATCAATTCCTGCAAAATTGCTCTGCCGGTTTCTGATTCCTCAGTTTTCAAGCTCTGTTCCAAGGCTTCGACAATATCCCGGTTAAGATAATAGTTGGCATCTATGCAGAGCTTCTCAACGGACTGGACTATCACAGAAACATCAAGTTCTCTCATCAAGCCTTCTCCACTTCTCCATAGTCCACTCCGAAGGTATCAACCGTTACACTTTTCATTCTCTGCTCCTCAAGAGGACGGTCATTTCTGTCCCTTTTAGTCGAGACTATACTGTCGGCTACATCGATACCTTCAGTTACTTTCCCGAATGCTGCATATTGTCCATCCAGATGGGGCGAGTCACTTACCATAAGAAAGAATTGAGATCCGGCGGAATCTGGTCTGCCCGATCTGGCCATCGAAAGAACTCCACGGGAGTGTTTCAAGCCATTAGCGAAGCCATTTGACGAGAATTCGCCTTTGATCTGATATCCGCAGCCTCCCATGCCCGTTCCCTCTGGATCTCCTCCCTGTATCATAAAACCGGGGATCACCCTGTGAAAAATAATTCCATTATAAAAGCCGGCATTCACGAGGGATACAAAATTCCTTACAGTATTCGGCGCAATCTCAGGATATAATTCCACCTTGATTGTTCCGCCATTTTCCATTTCTATTGTAACTATTGGATTCATATGATTCTCCTTTTCACTATTCTAATTCCAGCTTGTACTGGTATCAGTTTCCTCATTCAATTTTAACATCACAGCGGGGTTGTTTCAAGCACACGTAAAAACCAATCCCACACTAAATAAATTTTACTATCTTTAAGACTTTATTCAGCCATTTTGGTATAATTATTATGGACATATTCCAGAGGGGGAACAAGATTTTGTCTTCAAATATGAAACATTCGAATATAAATACAAAGCCAACAGATATAAAGAATATTTTAGTCTGTATAACCCAGCAAAAAACCTGTGAAAGGCTCATCAGAAAAGCATCGGAACTGCGGGATGAGGACAGGGACAGGCTTTTTGTACTGCATGTTGTAAAAAACGACCTCAATTTCCTTGATAATGCAAAAGAGGGAGAAGCCCTTGAATACCTGTTTGGAATTTCCAAATCAGTTGGTGCGAACCTGTCAGTCCTTAAATCTGACCGGGTTGCAGAAACAATTGCCGAATACGCCGAGAATAATAGAATTAATTGTATAATTATGGGTGAATCCCCCAAAGACCAGAAAGAGAACAAATTCCTCAATGATTTGAAAAAGGTGCTAAAGGAAATAGAGATAATTACCATCCCATGACTGTTAAATTTGTTATTTAATACCATTCAATACAGACATTTGAACTAAAAAGATAGTACTAAAACCCTAATTTATTGCTAAATGCTTGACTTCAAGCCACTTTCATTATAAAATAATGTCGAATTCCAAATATAGGAGGTTGTGTAAATGAATAAAACGGATTTGATTAACTCTATCGCTGCTAAATCAGGCTTAAACAAGAAGAATAGCGAAGCTGCTCTCAACGCATTGATTTCTTCAGTTGAAGAATCACTCAAGGCGGGTGAAAAGGTTGTTCTCGTTGGTTTCGGAACCTTCGAAGTAAGGAAAAGAGCTGCTAGAAAAGGAAGAAACCCACAGACCAAGAAAGAAATCACTATCCCAGCATCAAAAGCTCCAGTATTCAAAGCCGGTAAAGTATTAAAGGATAAAGTAAACAAGTAATATAACACAATCCTCGCAATTATAAAGCCCTGAATAAAATAGCAGGGCTTTATTTTTTCCTCTTTTTTAGTTCCTTTCTGGCCTTTTCCGCAATTGTTGAAACAAAACTGTAAATCACAGGCATCCTCATCTCCTGCCTTGAATACCCTTCCCCGTCCATAGCTTTTTCAACCGCACTTCTTGCAGCACGTTCAACCTTTTGTGGTGTTGTGCCGTATTTTTGAGCAATTATGGGATATATCTCCCTGCCTATGGTTTTTTTCGGCGCCGTACCTTTCAAGTCCATATGTACGGCCTCCAGCAGATATTGATATCCTGAAGCATATGGCAGGATTCCGGACTCTTTCATTATGTTACCGATAATTTTATGTTCTTCGCTTTCTGATATGATTTCATGTTCATGCATGACCCTTTGTAGTTTGTCTTTATCTGCTTCTCCAACCGGAAATGGATACTTGAACCTCTCGATATACAGATGTCTTATAAGCGGTGTCAGGGATTCCAAATCGACAGGTTTGACGAAATAGTACTGTGCATCAAGTTCCATTGTCCTTTTTATGATAAAATCCGAAGAGATGGCGGAAACAATGACAATTATCGGCCTGTAATAGAGGTCGGTGTCCACAAGCTTTTCAAGCACACCAATACCATCCATGCCTGGCATGACTATATCCATTATGACTATATCCGGCATAAGCGTTTTGATCTTTTCAACAGTATCGTGGCCATCTTTTGCAACCCCGGCCAGCCTGATATCATCAAGCATGCCCAGATGACCTGCCAGAATGTTGACATATTCTTCATTGTCATCGGCAATAAGAATGGATATGCGCTCCATTATTCGTCAGTCTCCCGGAATTAATCCAAGTATTTCCTTGAGTATTTCTCCTGTGTCTTTGCCTGAACACCTGACTATAAAGTCCGAGTTTTTCTCGTAGAATGGAGTCCTTTCGATATAAAGAGAGCCCAGGTCCTGTCCATTTTCTCTGGCGAGTTTCCTGTCAGGGTCAAGCCGGCTTTTTATTTCGGCAAGCTCATATTCCAGATAAATCGCGATCCCACACTTTCTCAGATGGTCCATGGCTATATCGCTGCAGGCCACACTTCCTCCCGTGGCGATGACATGGTTTTCCAGCTGAAGAGATACTATGGTCCTATCCTGTATCCTCATAAACTCCTCACGTCCGAGGGATGATACAATCTCCTTCAGTTCCCTGCCTTCAGCATCCCTTATAATCTGGTCGGTATCAATGTAGTCCATTCCCAAGGCTTTGGCGATTTCGGGACCAATTGTACTCTTTCCTGCACCGGGCATCCCCGTTAGTATAATATTATGCATATCCTGGAATCAAATCCTTTCCCATTTCGGATCTATGCACTTTGTGATCCCTTTATATCCATATGTCATGTACATGGCGTCAAGTATGGCCATCCTGACCATAGCCTCACATACGGGGTACACTCTTGTGCATATTGTAGGATCGCTTCTTGAGGCAAATATGTTGGTGGTATCAGCAAGCTTGCCTACATCAACAGTGGCCTGCTCCTGAAGAATGGTCGGAGTCGGTTTCACCGCTACCCGGACCCTGATCTCTTCACCGTTGGATATGCCGCCCAGCATACCTCCTGCCCTGTTTGTCCTGAACCGGACCTTACCTGAAGTCTCGTCGAAATAAGGGGTATCGTTGGATTCCGAGCCTTTCATACGTGCATGGTCAAACCCGGCACCAAACTCTATTCCCTTGACTCCCCCAATTGAAACAAGGGCGTGGGCAATCGTTGCACTCAGCTTGTCGAATACCGGTTCGCCAAGACCTGCCGGAACTCCCGCAGCGATTATCTCTACTACGCCTCCTGCAGTATCTCCTTCGTCCTTGACTTTTATGAGGTCTTCTATCATCTCCTCCGCCTTTTTCAGGTCGGGGCAGTTAAGTTCGTTTTTGCGGTAGTTGGCCTTTGCAGTTTCATAAGATACGGGTGCAGCTCTAATCCCTCGCGATTCGGTGACAAAAGCAATTACATCGATACCCAAAGTATCAAGTACTGCCTTTGCTACTGCTCCACCTGCGACCCTTGCCGCAGTCTCCCTGCCCGAAGCCCTTCCTGCGCCAGCCCAATCGGCAAATTGTCCGTATTTCTTGAAATATGTATATGCTGCCTGTCCTGGACGTATAAGATCCTTGTTATCCTTATGCTGTCTTATGTGCACATCACCTATATCAGAATTAGGTATTATAAGTCCTACAGGAGCACCGGTCGTGAGGTCATCCTCCATGACACCGGAAAATACAAAGACTCTGTCGACTTCCTTTCTTGGAGTGCTGAGCTGAGAAAGTCCCGGCCGCCTCTTATCCAACTCCTGCTGTATTATGTCAGCAGTGATTTTTATACCTGGAGGTACTCCGTCAACAATGGCCATAAGCCCGCCATACAGTTCTTCCGGTATTGCCGGATCCTTTCTGAAACCACCGGAATACGATTCTCCGCATGTAGTCAGTCTGAATAATCTTCCAAAAGTATTGCCGTTCATATATTCCTCCAAATTAATATCATTTTATCTACCGCATTTCCAGCCTTCCGCCACATTTGCGAATTAACCCGGGGAATTCCGGGAAGGTCACATTCACTGCCTCGGCAGTATCGATTATTGTTTCACCATCGATATTCAAGCCTGCCACAGCCAGCGCCATAACAATGCGATGGTCGTCATGACCGCTTACATTACAGCCCCTGAGCCTGCTCTTCCTGATAACCAGGCCGTCGGGAAGTTCTGTTATGTCGGCACCCATTTTTTTCAGTTCACCAAACATGACACTTATCCTGTCGGTCTCCTTCAGCCGTGCCTGCGGAACATTCACCAGTCGTGTCTCACCCTCTGCAAAACAGCCGGCAACTGCCATAGCCGGCAAAGCATCCGGTGTCGAGTTCATATCAATCTCAATACCTTTCAGTTTTCCGCCGCTGATATGAATGCCATCCTCCTTCACCTCTACCCTCGCGCCCATCTGATCCAGATATGAAAGCACAAGCTTGTCACCCTGTGGATCGGAGAGGTCCAGGTTCTGTAATACGAATTCCCCTCCGGATATGGCAGCCTGTACCATGAAAAAGGTTGCCGATGAGAAGTCTCCCGGTATTGTAAGGCTGAACGGATGATATTTCTGCCTTCCCTTTATCCTGAATAACTTGTAGCCATCATTGAAATACTGTATCCCCATTTTGTCCAGCCACCACAGTGTCATATCAACATAAGGGACTTCGTTCAGCCTCGTTATGGATATTTCTGTATCGTTGTGAACCAGTGGTGCATTGATGAGGATGGAGGTCAGATACTGTGAAGTCACTGCATCAAGCTCCGTATATCCTCCTTTTAGCTTTCCCCCTACCACAACGGGTGCCATTCCGTTGTCCCTTGTTGAAAATACGCGGGCACCCAGGTTGTTCATGGCACCTATCAGAGGCGCCAGCGGTCTTTTTCGGATCTGGTAATCTCCTGTAAAAACAGTATTTCCTTCGGCGAGTCCGGCAGTCATCATGGCTATCCTGAGTGTCGTTCCTGAATTACCCACATTGATTATATCATCAGGTGTTTTAGGTGCCCCGTCAAAACCTTTAACAGAGAACCTTCCGTCATTGGTCTCAATTTCCGCTCCGAAGGCCCGGCATGCCGTAACTGCTGACAACGCATCCTCCGATACGAGCGGACTGAAGATTTCAGACCTTCCACCTGCAAGGCTTGCGATGAACAATGCCCTTATGGTATGTGATTTGGAACCGGGTATCTTCACTATGCCACTGGTCTCAGATTTACGCACATTAAATATCATATCCCATTTAGTCCTTTCGGATTTAATTCTGTTGTCCTTGGTATCTTGGGTGGCGGCGGACCAAAGAATTGGTAATAGTTACACATTAACATACCATTGTATAGCTTCCTCTTCTTATCAGCCCTTTTTCCAAACAGCTTCTCAAATTCAGGATGCGAAGTTATTACATAGAAGGACCAGGTATCAAGCTGTTTAAATGTGCTTCCCATCTCTCTGTACAGCTTTTCGACATCCTTCATTTCCCCCAGCCTTTCGCCGTATGGTGGATTACATATAATGAAGCCATACTTGTACCTGGATTTTATATCCGCCATGGCCATACGTTGAAGATGTACATCCGCTTCAACACCGGCTTCTTTTGCATGATGGCGCGCGAGGCTCATGACCTCGTCACTGATATCCGATCCATGGATCCTAAGTTCCCTGTCGCTCCGCACGGAATCCACAGCTTCTTCCCTTGCCTGCTTCCATTGGCTTGCAGGAATAATATTGGTCCAGCCCTCCGCCGTAAATTCACGCTTAATGCCGGGCGCAATATTCTTTGCGATAAGTGCTGCTTCAATCGGTATGGTTCCCGACCCACAAAAAGGATCGATAAGAGCCCTTTCCGGATTCCACCTGCTTATCATTATCATGGCCGCGGCCAGTGTCTCCTTAATGGGTGCCCCGCTTACAAGCTTCCTGTACCCGCGTTTGTGAAGCCCGGCACCGCTTGTATCGATGGTCAGGGTGGCTACATCCTTCAATAGTCCGACCTCAACCCTGTATAAAGGGCCGCTTTCTTCAAACCAATTACGTTTATATCTGATTTTAAGCTTTTCTACAATTGCCTTCTTAACTATCGCCTGACAATCGGAAACACTGAAAAGTTTTGAATCCACTGACTTTCCATCGACAGGAAATTCTGCATCCTCTGGTATCCATTCATCCCACGGAAGTGCCTTTGTCTTCTCAAACAATTCTTCAAACGTCAGAGCTCCGAACTCCCCAATTTTTACAAGAACGCGGTCGGCCGACCTGAGCCACAGATTTGACCTGCATATCGCACTTTCATCCCCTGCGAAGGTTACCCTTCCGTTCTCTATGTGCTGGTCGGTGTAGCCGAGCTTTGTCAGCTCCCTTCCAACCACAGCTTCAATTCCGAATGTTGATGTTGCTATCAACTGCATTTTCTTCATTTATTCCTCCAAGCATAAACCAGGTCGCATCTTTTTTATTCATTATATCCATATTGCCGCTTTAAATCAATTTGTTGTATAATTATATAAATTGAATTAATTTTTTAATTCAATTTATATTCCTTAATTCATAAGATGAACAAATTCCCTTTGTTTTAGAACAAAATCTGTCCTTTCAGATTTTGCTTTTGGAAAAGAAAATTAGTTCATCTTATATAGTAATAAAAATTCGGATAGAAAGATAATATTCGTGTAGAAGGATAATATTTAAGGAGGCTTATAATGGATGAAATGAAGAATAACTTTTTTTATAAAATATATTACAGTATCGCAGGCTTCAGGTATTATAAATTTTTCCCCATGCAGAAAACAGGAAAGGCTGTGGTTTACCTGCTGCTGCTCACCCTTTTACTCGGTGCGGCAAGCCTTGTGATGCCAATATTCGTTTTCAATACCGCGATAGATGAGATGACGCTTAAATATGATGAAGAGGTGCCTGAGTTCTCGTTCAGCAATGGAGAACTTCAGGTTGAAGGCAAAATGCCGATATTTATAAACGGCGGCACGATGACGATGATAATAGACACTACCAGTGACGACGATTCCGTACTTGATAATTATGACGCCGCCATACTGATATCAAAGACCCGCATGATCCAGAAGACATACGAGAAAAAGCAAATCACCAACTTTTCAATGCTCCCTGGCTTAAGCACCAATAAAGCTGCAGTTAAAAACATGCTGCCCCTTCTGAAATGGCTATCCATCTTCATTGCTGTATTCGGCCTTATATTCTTTGTCATAGGCAAATTCATAAGCGCGCTGATAATAGCCTCAATAGGTATGATCATAAGCAGGATAATGGGGTTGACCCTGGTATTCAGAGATCTTTTCGTCCTCAGTGCCTATGCAATGACTTTGCCACTGATACTGGGCACACTTCTTGGTTTCCTGCCCATGGCCATCAGCTTCCTTTGGATGCCCTTCTATATAATTGCCGGGGTTTATCTGGCAGGCGCGCTCAGCGTCATTAAAAAGGATATATTTGTGCAGCAGTGATTACACTGAAAGGTGCATGCATCAGATCAGCCGCGTATAAAAATCCATCCGCACACCATAATATACTTAGTATAAAGTATAAGGAGAGCTGCAGATGGATGACGATGAAAGATCCGGCCTGGAAGACCTGCCGCTTAAGATGCAATCCTATTGGATGGCTACGGCTCCGGGATTAAATAATAAAGTTGAAGGTCAGGAAGGTCACGAAGGTACCAGGGATTATCCTGAATTTGAAGCAGGTTCCGACATGTCTGCAGATGTTGCGATAATTGGCGGTGGCCTTGTTGGTATAACCCTGGGATATCTATTAAAAAAAGAAGGCCTGAGAGTCGTCATAATTGAGGCCGGTAAGCTTGCTACTGGCGTAACAGGCCATACGACTGCCAAAATCACTTCCCAGCATTCTTTGATATATGACCAGATAAAAAAACAGCAAGGTGAAGAACTTTCGATGCAATATGCGCAGGCAAATGAGTTTGCCATCGGCGCCATCGAAAAGATAGCACTTGAGAACAACATCGAATGTGATTATATTCATCAGCCCGCGTATGTATACACCCTTCTCGATGAATATATTGCAAAGCTGGCTGATGAAACAGCCGCCGCTTCTTCCTTCGGTATCAAGGCCTGCTTAACCGATGATACGCCACTTCCCTTCAAAGTCAAGGCTGCCATGAGATTCGACGGCCAGGCAATGTTCCATCCCCGCAAATATCTGCTCCCTCTCGCAGCGACCATACCCGGTGACGGCAGCGCAATATTCGAGAACACACGTGCCGTTGATTTGCATGAAGGCAGCACCTGTTCGGTAATCCTTGAGAATGGCGGAAAAATATCCGCGCCCATTGTAGTCCTTGCCACCCACTATCCCTTTTATGACAGGCATGGTATGTATTTCGGAAGGCTATATCCCGTCAGGTCCTATGTTTTAGGCTTATATATCAGGGAGGATTTTCCTGACGGCATGTACATCAATGCGGAAAGTCCGTCAAGATCTCTCCGCTGGCAGCCTGATGAAGGTCGAAAACTCGTGCTTGCAGGCGGGGAACATCATAAACAGGGTCATGAATCTGACACCTGGAAACGTTATGAGAATCTGCTGGACTTCGCAAGAGAAGTTTTCACAGTGGAATCAGTGTGCTACAGATGGTCTGCACATGACTACAAATCGATGGATGACCTCCCTTATGCCGGATATCTCACAAAAGAAAAGCAGAATATCTTTGTGGCAACGGGTTACAGGAAGTGGGGTATGACAAACAGTACTGCCTCAGCATTCATAATAAAAGACCTGATACTCAGAAGGGAAAACCCCTGGGCCCAGGTCTATTCACCATCGCGGTCAACCGCCGGTTCGTCGGTCAAAAACATTATCATTGAAAACGCCGACACCGCGGCCAACTTCATAGCAGGCCATTTAAGCGGCCATCCCAATTGCTCCCATCTGGGCTGTGCCCTGAAATGGAACGATGCAGAAAGGTCCTGGGACTGCCCCTGCCATGGCTCAAGATTCAGCGAAGATGGAAGTATATTATCCGGCCCGGCGGTAAAACCCATCAAAACGGATAGCGAAGACATACCTGCTGAATAAGGCATAACTTTTGAAGTCAAGCTGGTTAAAGTCTGATTCTTACTCGCTCAATACGGTTATGGTCTTTATAATATTATCCTTGACCGGTTTGTCGTTGAAGCCTGTCACTTCACTAAATATAACAGGAGTTGCCGCAATAGCATCGAGGGTTTCCTCCCCCTCGATGAGCTTGCCGAAAGCCGCATACTTCCCATCAAGGGTATCTGAATCATCATCATCGACCATAATGAAAAACTGACTGGTGGCTGAATCAAAAGCCTCTTTCCTTGCCATTGATATAACACCTCTGGTATGGGAAAGGGTATTTTTCTTAAAGCCGTTTTCTGTAAACTCTCCCTTTATTGCCTTGTCTGAGCCTCCCGTACCATCACCCTTAGGGTCGCCACCCTGTATCATAAAATTGCCATCGATCCTGTGAAAATTGATGCCATCATAGAAGCCCGACCTGGCAAGGCTTATGAAATTCGCTACAGTCTCTGGTGCATATTCAGGATAGAGCTCAAATATCATTTTGCCGCCGTCCTGCATCTCAACAGCCACCTGCGGGTGGGTGACATCAGCGTTTGAGTCTGAACGTTCGCAGGAAGTGCCTGCAACTATAAATACCAATAAAAATGAAACAAGGATGATGTTCTTACACCTTTTCATAAGCTTTTTCATAATCTCTCCTAATCAATATCAATTTTGTCGTCGTTTGCGATTTCTCTTCCACCGTCGCCTATTCCCGAAACATAAAAGTCCGCCTTCAGCCCGGTCCTGGCCAGATAATTGGCTCCGACTTTTTCTATGAAGTCACCCACTGCCTCCTCAGCCACCAGATTGACTGTGCAGCCTCCAAAGCCTGCTCCTGTCATCCTCGATCCCAGGACTCCTTCTATTTTCAAAGCTTCCTCCACAAGGGCATCAAGCTCTGGGCCGGTCACCTCGTACAAATCCCTGAGCGATTGGTGCGATTCGGCCATAAGCTTTCCAAACCGATTCATAGCCTTATGTTCCAGAGCCTCTACAGCCTTGAGCACCCTTGCATTCTCCATAATGACATGACCGACCCTGTCCCTTAAGGTTAAGCTGCTTATAAAATGGCAGCTCCTGGCAAATTGTCCACGCGTTATGTCGCCAAGGCAGGATATTCCGGGAATGGCCTCCTTCAATATAGCAAGAGCTTCTTCGCACTGACTTCTTCGTTCATTGTACTTTGATTCGCCAAGACTCCGTTTTTTATTGCTGTTTACTATGACCAACCGGTAACCGTTCATATCCAGCGGAACATGTCTGTAGATAAGATCCCGACAATTCAGAAGAAGGGCATGATCCTTCTTCCCCATGGCCGAAGCGAACTGGTCCATTATACCGCAATTGACTCCGACGTAATTGTTTTCTGCCTTCTGGCATATCAAAGCCAGTTCCACCATATCAATGAGCTTTTGCGGGTTAGCTTCAGCATCCCCGACACACTTCGGTTTTCCAAGCGAGACGAACATCAGGGCAGTGGCTACCTCAATGGCCGCCGAAGAGGACAGGCCGGCACCAAGTGGTACTGTATCATGATACATCAGATCGCATCCCGTAAGGCTGTAACCGGCTTTCTGAAGCTCATCGGCCACACCCAGCTGATAGCTGCCCCACTGAATCCCCCTGTACTCATCAAGGCGGTCAAGATCAGCATGGACCATGAGTCCCATATCTGTTGCAATGAGATTGACCTGCCTGTCGCTCCGGGGCCGTGCATAGACTGTCGAGCCCATGGTCAGCGCCGCCGGGAACACATAGCCGCCGTTGTAATCGGTGTGCTCCCCTATCAGGTTCACCCTGCCCGGTGCGGTAAATATCCTCAGTCCTGAATCATTTCCGCCGAAATATTCAATAAACCTTTTCTTTAAATTCAATTCATCACTCTCCTGCTTCAATATATTTTCCATAAGCAACTCTCAGCTCCTCCGCTTTCTCTTCGGGATTTGTCGGGTTTGCATGAGCCCAGGCCCCCGTCTCGCTGGAGGCGTTGAACTTGATTTTGTTCGCTGACCGCATGGGAGGGAAAAACTCAATGTGAAAATGGCAGATGTCTCCCACATCACCGCTGTTTACCGGTTCCTGGTGCATGCACATCATATACGGGAACGGTGACCCGAATAGTGCATCGAATGCCCCGGTAACACCCTTTATTGCCTTTGCGAGGTTCAATTTCTCTGAAGGAGTGGAAAACTGGTTGATGCTTTGTTTGTGAGCCTTACTAATTATATAAGCCCCGTATGGATATTCTGTGAAAAATGGAAGGAAAGCTGTGAAATCATCGTTTTCAAAGATGACTCTGTCCCCCGATTCCATCTCGTCCTTCAGCATATCGCAGAAAATGCAGGAGCCATTGACTTCATGATGTTTACGAGCTGAGACAAGCTCAAGCTCCGGCTTCTTCGGAATAAAAGGATAGCCGTATATCTGTCCATGTGGATGGGGCATTGTCACTCCGACGGCTTCCCCCCGGTTCTCAAAAATGAATATATATTTGATTTTTTCATCCTTTTTGAGTTCATCGTATCTTGCAGTCCAGAGATCGATAAGCTTAACCACATGGTCATCTGGCAACCTGGATAGTATTGCCCGATGATCAGGTGAAAAGAGTATGACTTCGCATTTACCATATGCTTCAGCAGTTTTATAGAAATTCGTCTTTGGATTGTCCGGCTGTGGTGGGTGCTGCGAAAGCGCCGGAAAATCGTTGTCATACGCATATACATCGTAATCGTCAGGCACCCTTCCCGAACCCGGGCAAAAAGGGCACCAGCCTTCCGGCATCTGTGGCCTGCCCTGCCTGTGTGAAGCAATCATCACCCAATCATCAATCAACGGATGCCATCTCAATTCAGCCATTTCCGCATTACCTCCACCAGGTTTTTAGTATTACGCCTTAATCTATAATTCATATTATAAACAAAAATACCGTTCTTGACATTATCATTTTGCCAAATTATAATATTAATAATATAAATTGAATATAGTCGGATGATTGTTGTGGGAGAGAAACTGACAGCCATTAAAGTAAAATGTGGCGGAGCAGTTCACCGAAGGAGTCATACTCTCAGGTAAACAGACTTCAACAGGACGAACCTCTGGAGAGACCATCAAAATGGCGCCGAAGGGGCAGTTCCCGTTAAGGGAATAATCTCTCAGGCAAAAGGACAGAGCATCAGCATACTTAATAGTGTGTTTTGATTGTTATCCACAGAGGTCAGCCTGACAAGGCAGGGCCTTTTTATTTTAAGTATACGTATTAGTAAAGGAGATTTTAAAAATGAGCAGAATCTACAATTTTTCAGCAGGACCATCAATGCTGCCGGAAGAAGTTTTAAAGATTGCCGCAGCTGAAATGCTTGATTACAAAGGAACCGGAATGTCCGTAATGGAAATGAGCCATCGTTCAAAAGCATATGACAAAATAATAACCGATGCGGAAGCTTCCCTCCGCAGACTGATGGATATACCCGACGACTATGCGGTCATGTTCCTGCAGGGCGGTGCATCAACCCAGTTTGCAATGGTTCCCCTCAACCTCATGAGCAAAAACAAAAAGGCAGATTATGTACACACAGGCAACTGGCCAAAAAAGGCGATCCAGGAGGCCAATCTCTATGGTAAAGCCACTGTCATTGCATCTTCAGAGGATAAAAACTTCACATACATTCCAGAAATTAAGGGAATATCCGAGGATGCCGATTATGTCCATATCACAAGCAATAACACCCTTGAGGGGACAGAGTATTTCTCCTTCCCCGAAACCGGCAGCATACCTCTCGTCGCCGATATGTCCAGCGATTTTCTTGCAAGGGTTGTAGATGTGAAGAAATTCGCGCTGATCTATGCCGGAGCCCAGAAGAATGTAGCTCCAGCAGGCGTCACAGTTGCGATAATGCGCAAGGACCTGCTCGGCAAGCACCTTGACATCACTCCTACAATGCTTCGCTATGATATCCATGCCGAAAATAAATCAATGTACAATACTCCCCCCTGCTACACCATCTACATTGCAGGACTTGTATTCGATCATCTCGAGAAGATGGGCGGAATCAAGGCTATGGAAGCACTGAACAGAGAAAAGGCCTCCATACTGTACAACTACCTTGATGAATCTGAGATGTTTAAAAACCCGGTTGAGAAAAAGGACAGGTCACTCATGAACGTACCCTTTACCGCACCCAATGACGAGTTGAACGAAAAGTTCATCAAGGAATCCGAAAACGCCGGTCTCAGTACACTGCGTGGCCACAGGCTTGTGGGCGGAATGAGGGCCAGCATATATAACGCCATGCCTATTGAAGGCGTTAAGAAGCTTGTCGGGTTCATGAAGAAATTTGAATTGGACAACAAATAAATTTATCTGCACTTAATGGATAGTACCAGCCAAATAGCAGATTATAGCTGGTAGATAGCAAATAGGAGGATTACAATGTTTAAAATAAAAACCATGAATAAAATTTCAGAAACTGGCCTGAGCCTGCTTCCAAAGGACAAATATGAGGTTTCCGATGACTTTGAAACCCCGGATGCCATACTTGTCCGCAGCGCCAACATGCTTGAAATGGAGATACCCTCCAGCGTGAAGGCGATTGCAAGAGCAGGCGCAGGCTACAACAACATCCCGGTGGACAAATGCTCGGAAAAGGGAATCGTTGTTTTCAACACTCCCGGTGCAAATGCGAACGGAGTTAAGGAATTGGTGCTTACATCCCTCTTTCTTTCATCAAGAAAAATCAGCCAGGGTATAACCTGGGCGCAGTCACTGAAAGGTAAGGGCGCTGATGTTGAGAAGCTGGTGGAAAAGGGCAAATCCCAGTTCGAAGGACCTGAAATCATGGGTAAGAGACTTGGCGTTATAGGCCTTGGAGCAATAGGAGCTATGGTTGCCAATGACGCACTGGCCCTTGGCATGGAAGTCATAGGCTTTGACCCGTTTATTTCAGTGAATGCAGCCTGGAGCCTTTCCAGGAATGTGATGAGAGCCGCTAACCTTGATCAGTTGCTTGCCACCTCCGATTACATTACCATACACATACCACAGGACGGCACTACAAAGGGCATGTTCAACAAGGACAAGTTCAGGATTATGAAGCATGGCGTCAAGATAATCAACCTTGCACGAGGAGGTCTTGTAAACAATGCCGATATGATTGAAGCCCTGGATAATGGAACAGTAGGTTGCTATGTAACAGATTTCCCAGATGATTCGGTGCTTGGTCACGAAAACATCATAACAATCCCCCACCTTGGCGCTTCCACTCCGGAATCCGAGGAGAATTGCGCCATCATGGCCGTAAACCAGATGATGAACTTCCTGGAAAACGGAGCGGTAAAGAATTCGGTGAATTTCCCTACATGCGAGATGGGCGAAGCCTCAAACAAAAGGCTTATAAATGCGCATGACAATGTACCCAACATGGTCGGGCAGGTTACCACCGTGCTGGCAGACAACAAGATAAACATCTCCGACATGGTTACCCATCACAGGGATGGTATCGGCTACAACATCATAGATGTTGAAGGCGAGCTCAACGACAAGGTCGTGGATACAATCAAAAACATCAAAGGCATCAGGATGGTCAGGGTCATATAAAAATTGGATAAGAACATAAAATAATAATTTTTTCAAGATGAAAATTGATTGGAACGGGCGCTTATAGGCGTCCGTTTTTTTCGGCTATTCACGTTGTTTACATAATAATGTATAATTGGATGGAAATCATTTTAAATAGCAACGATTGACAGTATCATTTTTTTACCAGGAGATGACAATGAGTAATTCGAATGAAAGTCAGAAGAACACACTGGCAGACTCTTTTCAGTCAGCATTCGGCAACGGGGACCTACTATTTCAGATCGTGGATCTCTTCCCAATGCCCATCGAAATATTTTCCCCCGATGGTACTACGGTATTTGCGAACCGGGCGTTCCTGGAAGAGTACAATATCTCAGGGCCGGAACAGATCGTAGGTCTGTACAATATCCTTCAGGATCCTGTCGTAAATGACGAGCTGGGCCTTCGCGAGTATGTACGACGTGCTTTTGAAGGCGAAACCCTGTCGGTGTCGGATATAAAGGTGCCATTTGATGACATGTCAAACCGGTATGATGCCAGGAAAAGTGATTTTAACGTTGATGCCATGTTTAAGGACATAACCAGCTTTCCAATTTGGGATCATAGCAAAAACATAGCGTATATTGTTAATGTTTTTGTAACCAACAGGATATACCAGGGGCGCTCAGACATCTCCAAAGCAAGGGAGTACATAGAAACCCACTGTATGGAGGAATTCAACATGGATCAAGTGGCCAAATCGGCAAACCTGAGCCGTTACCACTTTGCCCGGCTTTTTAAAAAGCATACCTCTATGACCCCCTACAGCTACTATCAGGAAATTAAGATAAAAATGCTGAAGGAAAAGCTTTACGACAAACACCTGTCAATTACCCAGGCCTTCGCAGCCTGTGGCGAGGATTACAAAGGAAATTTCCTCAGGGTATTCAAGGAAAAGACCGGCATGACACCCTCTCAATACCGCAAAACCACTTTACATAAATAAGTGGTTAAATAGTTCAATTTAAATTTTCATATATAAGACTTTCTGATTCTGAAAAGAATTGTGAATGTCTTTTTTTTGTTAAAAAGAGCAATAATGTCGATAAATTGAGCCCTTATTATGGTTTTTTATATCCCGGCTGATTTGTATGATAAGTCTGGCAGGATCAATATACTCAGCCTCTTTCCCTGTTTTCAAAGGATGGTTCCCCATTGACCTCTGTTAGTTTTCAAAGCCTGGTTATTTTCCCGGTTGTTGAAAATGGCAGTCAAATAACCCATGGAGTAGCATTATTTATGAATATTGATTATAGGAGGGATTTTGAATGAAAAGTAAAGTTTTTGTGATCGTTCTTACGTTTGTTCTCATTATCAGTGCAATGCCTGGCATTGCTGGGGCAGAGTACAGTCCACCCACAGTCTTTGGTGCTCCGGAGAATCTGTCGGTTCAATGCAGGGAGGACGGAATCGACAGCAGTTGGGCAGGTTTCGATGCTACAGTCAGTGCATCTGCTGAGCTCCGTTCCTTCGTGGATGAGGTTTGGGCTGATAACTCGCCTTTCGGGTCTGCCGGCTATAATCTGTCCGATATACTGCTGCAGCTTGACTACAATGTTGATAAAGGGGCCTGGCATTATAAAAGCTCATGGGATGAGGATTTTAGCCTTAATTCAAACAAAAGCTCCATCAGGATCGAGAAAGGTACATATTCGAACATTACCGTATTTGATAAAAATCAATTTGAAAGTATTTCTTCCGGCGAAACACTCCCTGATAATAAATCATATTTTGACAATCATACAATGGATTTCAGATCCCGCTTTATTGTAACTTATCAGGACAGTATGGGTATATACTACAGTTATCTTTCTCCCTGGTCGAAAACCATTTCCTACAGCAACAACCAGAAGGTTGAAGACCCTGACAAACTTATTAACCATGTACCGGTACTGAAATCGGCGGATTTGAAACAGTATCCCGATGGAATGCCCTACTTTAATATTATTTCGGATATAGCACATGTAGATTTTAAAACTCTAAATAGCATATCTGGTAATGCTGTAAAATCCGAAGTATGGCTGAATGTTGACAACGGAGGATGGAAGCTGTGTTATAGCGGCGGTTTCAATGAGATGTTCGATGTCATAGGAATGGAATCATATTTCGGCCTCAAGGATAACTATGATTCAGATGTATATCAAATAAAATTCAGATATTCCTTCGACTATTATAACTACTCTGCAGCCGGGAAATCAGGTGTAATATACAGCCCTTTCTCCAATGTCCTGTCCAATGGAATGTCCGCCTACTCAAATGCATCAAACTGGGCAAAAACAGAACTGGATAAGGCTAATGGATACGGCCTGATACCCAAATCCCTCATAGGCGCGGATATGACCAGGCCTATTACACGCGAGGAATTTGCAGGGCTTGCAGTCAAGCTGTATGAGAAAACCACTGAAACAGCAGCAACCGCAGCGTCTCCGAATCCTTTTACTGATACTGCGAATCCAGAAATACTCAAGGCCTTCAAGCTGGGAGTTACCGCTGGTACTTCCGTAACTACATTTGCTCCAAAGGAGCTGACCAACCGCGAACAGGTGGCAACGATGCTGAGCCGCGCCATAAGGATAATGGCACCCGGTAGTGATTTTTCCACTGATGGTGCACCAGCATTCACAGATCAGAAGGATATTTCTTCATGGGCTTTGGAACATGTGTTGTATATGGCAAAGCTCGGCATCATAAAGGGCTCTGACGGCAAATTCATGCCAAAAGCCATTACTACGGCACAGACATCTGCAGGCTATGCAACGACAACAAGAGAACAGGCAATTGCGATGAGTGTACGCTCCTTTGAGCAGTTTAAGTGAAAGGTACGGTAATATAAAATGAAAAAGTGCATAATTGGAGTGCTCATTTTTATCCTGATATTACCTTTGTCGGGATGCAGCAGGAGTCAGGAAGCTCCTGCCGTATCCAACAGCAATGGAACTTATGCCCTGAATTTGGAAAGTGGCATTCCGGGAAGTGTAAGCTTTGAAGAGAACGTTGCCAATACAGTATCTGTAGATTTTATTACAGACGGCCAGGAAAAAAACCTTGTTCTTGAGGATGAAAATGGATTGACCTGGACGCTTACCATCCCTTCCAATGCACTGGCGGGAGAACAGACCATCACAATTTCAGCTATGAAAAATATAAACAGCAGTCTGGGTGCTCTTTCAGGAGGTATTGTTTTAAAACCTGATGGTTTGAAATTCATAGTTCCAGCAACTCTGTCCGTAAAAGGAAATAATATTGAAAAGTCCGGTTTTGTGTTCTCGGGTAACGGTGATGGTGGGAACCTGGAATTCTCCGAGGCTGACAGAAAACAGGATAGTATAGATATACAGCTGTACCATTTCAGTACTGTCTTTGCCGCTCCTCCTTCAGGTGAAGCATATGATAAATATACCCGTGCTGCTGATAATCAAAGAAAGTCCGCAGAAGCAGCAGCAAAAGAGCTGCTGAAAAAGCCTGTAAACGTTCCGGTTCCGCCTTCCATCTCCCTGATATGTCATCATGATACAGAGGCACAGGATGACTTCGTACTGGACATATTCATTGAAGAATTCAATAAGCAGGAACTGGAAATAGTCAACGCTTTGATTTCTTCCGCCCGATCCCATGTACTTTTAACCGGCGATGAATACGATCCGGACTATAGTCTTGAAATCCGTTTGCTTAACAGACTTATGAACAAGGCAGAAACATTGATGGATAAATACATGGATCAGGAGGACAGGTATATTCCCGTGGTCAGGGCCGCCCTTGCAGCAGAGAAGAAATTTATGCTTTTAGCCGGGAGCTCGGGTGATGCAAAATCCTTACTGCCAAAAGTTGCAAAATGGGCAAAAGAAATTGCAGATAAATTTTTAAAGGAACTGACTGAAAATCACGAATACAAAAACATTCACCCTGTGATTAAAATCGCAAGAGAGGCCGCCTTACTCGGCTCAAATATGGACGGGGTCCTTGAAGAGCTTCAAAAAGCGCTTTCGTTTAAAATTGAATATAAAAACGATTTTTATTTGGGAATAGACCGCGATATGCACGTTGAAGTCAAGGGAGAAGCTCAAATAAACTTCATGTACGATCAGAATAATGCACCCCCTGTAGATGGCACTTGTAAGTACACCAATTTTGAGGTTATCGGTCTTGAGGATGATTTCAAAATGGTTATGGATAATATGTCAGATACTTTCCCAATAAAGCTTGGAATAGAAAATTTCATGCCATGTAAATCTGATACTTTTGATATTTGTATAGATCGTTTTGGAGCCGAAAGTGAGTCTATAACATTAACAGTTCCGGAAATTCCAGCTAAAACAAAAACATCACCAGGTTTCGTCCATAAAGCAACCTCAGATCTTTTCGAAGACAAAAAGCAGGACTCCATTTATAAATTCGGGGTAAACCTGAAGAACGGTCAGAAAAACGCAGCTGAACAGAACTTCAGCAACTCCAGTGATATCGCTGAAACAACAATTACACTGAAGCTCATTCACACCCCGGAGTAAATGCAATTTCAGTTCATTACAAGAAGCATCAATATCATACATTAAGCGGCATCCTTCAGACGAATTAATTTGAAGGGTGCCTTTTTTACTTCATTTGCAGCATTATAAGTACTTTATATATGACTTCCACGTCATACCTTTATGTCCTAGTAAGCCTTTTACAAGCATATTTCCAGACTGTATACTACTGTCAATAGCATGCCTATAACAAAATAGGAAAACAGGAGGATCAACATGAGAAAGGTAAGATCTATATTATCCTTGGCACTCGTTTTCATCCTTGGTTTATCACTCCTTGCAGGCTGCGGCCAGCCGGCATCAACTAACAGTTCCTCGCAAGGAAGTGCAGCTTCGGCCACCGTTCCTGCATCTTCATCCCCTTCATCCTCTGACGCATCCGTCGCAGAAGCGGGAACCCAGTCCATACTTCCAATCACAAAGGAAAAGGTCGAACTCTCACTCTGGTATCCCTTCCCACCTTTCTTCGCTCCTTACATGAAGGATGCCACCGACGGTCTGGTCTACCCGGAGCTTGAAAAGAGAACCAACATTCACATCAAGATGATCTCAGTCTCAACAGAAACACTTATGGAAACTTTCGGATTAATGATTGCATCGGGTGAGTACCCTGATCTTGTTGCCAACGCTACCTCTTTTTATAGGGGCGGAGGCGACAAGGCAATAGAGGACGGCTTCGTACTTAAACTGAATGATCTGTATGAAAGCAGCATGCCTAATTATAAAAAGGCAAGAGAGTCAAATGATGACTATAAAAAGGGTTCGGTTACAGATTCGGGAAATATAGCAGCGATACATGACTTTTCAAAGTTTTCAGGTCTGGTTGCTGGAGCCGTTGTCCGTCAGGATTGGCTTGATTCTCTGAACATGCAGAAACCAGTTACATATGACGACTGGTATACTACATTAAAAGCTTTTAAAGATAAAAAAGGCGCTGCATCACCTTTGTGGATGTTATATACCGGTGTGCCTTTCCATGATGGCCTTATACAGGGCTATGGTGTGGCAGGCTGTGTCCTGAGTGCAGGCTTCAACTCTGAAGATCCCTTTTACAAGGTTGACGGCAAGGTCAAATATGGACCTGTCGAACCCGGATTCAAAGAGTATATATCCATGGTAAACAAATGGTATAAAGACGGTCTGATCTCCGAAGACTGTTTCACTTACAAGGATGACATCAACGGCAAAGAGGAGTTCCTCGTAAATGGAAAGTCAGGCATATGGTACGCAAGTGTTCAGGGATTTCAGGACCTGAAGAAAAAAGCAAGCGATCCGAATTATCATATCGTTGCCTTAGCCGACCCGGTTAAAACGCCCGGCGACAAGGTTCATCTGGCAGGTGTGGAGGAAGTCCTTGGAGGAAACACCATTTCAATCACAACAAACTGCAAAACCCCTGAGATTGCTGCAAAATTCCTTGATTACATGTTTACGGATGAAGGCAGCCTGCTTGCGAATTATGGTGTTGAAGGTCAGTCCTTCACATATGTTGATGGTAAACCAATGTACACCGACCTGATATTGAAAAACAAAGATATGCCTCAACAAATGGCACAGACGAAATTCTCAATGACCCACTTCCCGTTCATTGTCGACCCGGAGAGGGATAAGGCCGGGTACACCGAAGATCAGAAATCCGCTCCTGATATATGGGGCAACAATGGAAATGCTGACTGCGCATATTACCTTTCAACAAACATAGCTCTCAATGCTGAAGAAGCAAGCGAATATTCCAAGCTCTACGCAGATATCTCCACATATGCTTCCGAAATGATAGTGAAATTTATTATGGGTAGAGAACCCATGACCAAATTTGACGCTTTTGTAAAGCAGATGAACGATATGGGAATAGATAAGTGTATAGCACTGAAACAAGCAGCTCTGGACAGATACAACAGCCGCTGACAACAAAGCTGTTCCATATGAAAGAAAAGCTGAAAATCTGGAAATCTGAGATTACAGTTGAGGTAGGAGATGGGGAGTGTCACTTTGTGACACTCCCCATCTCCTACCTCAACCTTATATTACTGCCTTGTTGGAAATAGTATTGGATTTAATAGCTGAAGGTTTCAGAAAACGTGTAGTAGTTCTCAGGCCATCGAGGGTAGTTCTGCGGAACAACTGTGGGACTGTACATTTTATATGGTATTGGGTCTACCACAGTCGGTTCGATTGGAAACCTGCTCCCGCCTGCCTCACCTTCAGGCATCGGGGCGAACTGATCGTTGGCATCCGTCCAGCATTTGCCCACTTCTACGCCAAAATCGGTGTACATATGCAAATGCCATATTTTCCAGTCATCGCCCTCTTTTGCAAAATCCACTGCATAGCGTTCCCACATCCACTGGGCATCAGGCTTTCCAGACTTTGTTCCGGTTACCTGTCCTGGGGTGTACCAGGTTGCTTTGGCCGTTTTTCCGTCTCCTGCCATTTCTATCATGGGAGTTGTAAGCGGATGGATCATAAGGTGCCCAGCGCCAAGGTTTTCCTGCTTCACTTCTATTTCTGGGAAATTTTTGTTCAATGCCTTCAGGGCATCCCATTTTTCCTGTACAACATTCTCGCCATATAACGGGCGAATAATATGCATTCCGATCCATTTCGCCTCATTAATTGCAAAGGATGCAGTCGCAACATTTTCAGATTTTTTAACCCAGATGTCATCCAGTTCGGCATTGTGCTCCATAAGAAGGTGGTAGTATACATGCTTTGCCATTACATTCTGAATCTCCCTGTAATCTTCCGACCTCTGTGCGCATTGTTCAATTGTGTACTTAATTCTTGCCATGATGATTTCCCCTTTATCCTTATTTTCTATTAAAGAAAACGGAATCCCTCCGATTCATCCCGAGGAATTCCGTCAATCTCCAAAACGCTATTTGCGGGATTTGTAGCGGTCATATGCAGATTGATATACTGCTATGCACTCATCAATTTTCATTGATTTAATCTGTTCTACAAAGCTATCGAATTTGGATATGGGCTCCTTACCGGTAATGAACTTGAGCATCATTTCTGATGAATAAGTGCTTATATCACCGTATAATATGGCCCATTTGCCGCTCTCTTCCACATTAAGCACCGCGCCCATCGGCATTGCATATTCCGAGTCCCTGTTGCTTGCCCAAATTTCAGCGGCCTTCTTCTCATCATCGGTGTAACCCTGCTGGAAACGGGTGCGGTCATTCACGAAGGGTCCAAACTGCATTGCAAACTTGCTTATGGCAAGATTAAGAACCATACCATCGGGATTGTGGGATACAAGATCGGTAAATTCAGGCTTACCATCCACATAATTAAATGCTTTGCCTTCAATACCATAGTTAGCAAGCAGAGAACCCTTGTCCGAATACCAGTAATCAACCCATCTTGCTGCCAGTTCGGTATTTTTGCAGTCTGTCGATATTGAGAATCCATTCATAGTGCCAACCATTTCCGGCTCCATGGCTAAGTGGGTTTTATCACCTGGATTCTTTACTGCATCTGCTATTGCCACAGGATGGAAATCCGGGTCCTTTGCCCTTTGCTTGTATGCGCTGGGAGACCACTGATCGGCATACCATATACCTGTTTTTCCATTTGCCAGATATGCCTCGTTAGGATCTTTGTTGCTTTCTTTATATGAGGCGAAGTCCTTGTTAAACAAACCTTCGGTATACCACTTGTTAATCATCACCAGATAATCCTTGAAACCCGGTTCGATGAGTCCGAACCTGACTTTGCCGTCCACCTGTAACAAAGGAACCGTTGCCATACCGCCCGGGCCTTGATTACTGAGAAATCCTTTTGTCCCATAACCTGCTACCAGGAAATCCGAGTTGGGTACTCCTACATTAGACATCCATAGTGGTGCTTCAGCCCCCATCCTTTCCTTGAAGGCTTTCAAGACGTTATAATAATCATCGTAGGTTACGGGCGCCTGGAGTCCAAGCTTGTTAAGCCAGTCCTGACGTATGAATGGTCCATAATCAGGCTTGCCCATGTCCTTCTCTATTGTGGGGAAGGTAGCAATGTTTCCTTCATCTGTCAGCATACCCTTTTTTATCTTTTCATTTGAGGCCATGATATTTTTTAGATTGGGCATGCTTTTTTCTATCAATTCATTCAACCGGATTATTACATTGTCCTTTATCGCCTTATCGCCTCCGCCAACATACATGGAAGGGGCATTCATGATCAAATCGGGGTATTCACCCGAAGCAACCATCAGGTTAAAGGTTTCCATTGTAGTTTCGGTAGATACCTGTATGATTTTAATATGGACATTGGTACGTTTTTCAAGCTCCGGGTAGAAATCGCCGTCATCGGGGCTTTTCATGAATGCTGCAAAGAAAGGTGGGAACGGGTGCCAAAGTGTAAGTTCCACCTTTTCCTTTGATATGGGTAGTGTCGTCTCCTGAGAGTTTGCATCTCCGGCACTTTCCTCTGGTTCGTTTGCAGTTCCTGCATCTGCAGGAGTTTGCACCTGTGCCTGTACCTGTTCCTGTGCCTGCTCTTCCGTAGTATTTCCCTGAGTTGTTGTTTGCCCGCAACCTGTAAGTAAGCTGAAACAGAAGATGAAAACTAACGTCATGGTCATCATTCGCCAAATGATTTTCATAGTAGTCCTCCTTTATTAGATACTTTTAACAGGGCTCTGGCCGGTGGTTCTTCTACTTCATGGAAATAATATTATTATCGTGCCATCGTAAGTATATAATTTGCATTTCTTCTTGTAAAAGGTATAATGGAACATATAGGTATGACACTGATGGCATAACGCTTTGATGAATGGAGAGTTGATTATGGAATTGACCCAGCTTTATTTTTTCAAAACGGTAGCCCGCCTCGGGAATGTCACAAAGGCTGCCGAGGAGCTTCATATCACTCAATCGGCGCTAAGCAAAAGCATAGCCAGACTGGAAAAAACAATCGGTTTTTCGTTGTTTGAACATAAACGAGGCAGAATTTCAATAAGTGATTCTGGAAATATTTTTCTGCGGCATATCGAAAGGGCTCTTTCTGAAATTGAAGATGGTGTAAATGAAGGTAAGGAGCAATCAAACAATGGTCATGGCCTGATATCCTTTGTATCCTCCGTCCAACATATAATGCCTGATATTATTGACCCGTTCTTTATGAAGCATCCTGATATTTATATTAAAGAGTGTGCTTATTCATCGAGGCTTATCAAGGACCAGCTTCTGAATAATGAAATTGATTTTGCCATCACTTCGGTACCGGTATTTGATCCGAAAATAGAATGGATACCAATAATTGATGAGGAAATGGTGTTGCTTGTCAATCCCTCCCATCCTTTAGCTAATAGAAAAGAAGTAGAAATAAAGGATTTGAAAAATGAAAGGTTCATTTGTAATGATACCGGTTATGATAAGGTTTTGTTGAACCAGCTATTCAAAGAGACCGGTTATACACCGAATATCGTATTGGAAAGCAGTGAAGGAAGGGTACGTGACGACATGATCAAATCAGGCTTTGGAGTGGCCTTGATACCTGCCATGGTTGCATACGAAAAAGGCCACATGAATAATATTGGATTGAATAAAACAATTAAAATAAAAAGCAAGTCCTGCAGGATGCATACAGGGATATTAAAGCGTAAAGGAAAGGTTCTTTCTAATATTTCCCAGCAGTTCTACGACTTTGTAATGAATCGGCTTATAATGGAAAAAGAGAAAATACACTCTGAAACATAATCATTGTTTGTGAAACATATTCATTTTGCGTAAAACATTGAATCCAAAATAAGGTTGCAGTATAATCAAGTAAGCAGATATGAAATAAATATAGCACCTGGGGGTGTGGCTCAGCTGGGAGAGCGCTTGCTTCGCATGTAAGAGGCCGTGAGTTCGAATCTCATCATCTCCACCAAAAAAGTGCCATTGAAAATGATGGTACTTTTTTATGGAATGGGTATGGAGACCATAACCTCGCGGCTTCAATTGTTTTTTGCTTTATCCAACGCATTCTCTATAGCTTTTAATATGACCTTGCTGCTGTATGTAGCACCAGATACCGCATCTACTTTTAAAGATTGTTTTTCCATCACTGTACCGGTTATAGCTTCAGCAGGTTGACCCTGGCCTGTCTGGTGTTTTAAAATATCAATTGCTGCTATCCTGTGTTCCTCTACAGTTACTCTGACTTCAACAACTATGGGGAAAGCACTGTAACTGCCGTCATAAACACCATCTGATAGTGTTGACATGTCTACCTCCGATACAGGCAGGTCGGCCAGACTATCAAGGCTTTTCTGTGTCTGGGATACAAAGACTGATATGCCGATAACCGCTACGATAATTACTACAGCAATCACAACTAAAACGATCATCAATTTTCTTTTCATGTGGAATACCCCCCAATCAAAAACCTCATAATTTATTATGACACAATCTTCGAGTATATGTCATCAGGCGCATTGGTTTTGTCGGACTGGTAGTCCTCAAGGTACTGGGCGCCGCCGGGTTTTGTTGTAAGTATGTCATAACCTCCGGGCAGCACATCCCTTTCAAATTCGATAAGATGCTTTTTCCCGTTTTTTGATTCAAGGAGAAGGCTGACACGAACTCTATAGCGCAGAGTGTCTGTGGTATAACCTTTCGCTGCAGCTGCAGAAATCATATCCTTCATAACCTGATCAGAAGCCCTTGTGCTGAGATCTTCACTTGGCAGAACATTCAGTATTGCTGTTCCGAAACGCAGCTGGGCGTACTGACTCGTTCCTACAAGATATAGTGAATAATTACCTTCACCGGATTCTTCTGCTGCAGTTGCCTCGTCATAGTATTTGTAGACCGGCAAAACGTAATTCTGTGGTAACGCCTGTTTCGAAAGGGTACCCGGATTCAGCATTATTGAATCATACTGTTTGAAAACGAATGACGCAAAGTTACCAGCCGGAACCGACACCGGGGTTACTGTAAGCGTTGCCTTGACAACATCTGTATCATTCTGGGTCTCGGTATTGCTCAGATAATAGTCAGGATTTGTGTTGAAGCTTAAGATAAAGCGGGTGCGTACACTCAATGCTCCTCTGGCATAACTGGCAGCGCTATCATAATTGATGGATGGACCGCTGTCGATGGATAAATAGTCTATAACAAAGGCCGAATCTGTTTTCCCTTCTGTGCCCTGTGCTTGTGCAGACGAGGTAGCTGAGCCTCCATCCTGCAACTGGACGGACGTTCCCATTCCACCTGCATCAGTCCCGTTGGAAAGCGTCTCATTGTCATTATCAGACATTGTAAATGCAAGTATTATAAACAGGATGATTACCGAGACCACGAATATTATGATACCGGTCAGGCACCCTTTGGTAGAAAACTTCATTAACAGGAGTAAGGAACCAATAAGGCCCGCGGCACCCAATACCCATCCAATAAAGCTTACTCCCGTTATTGCATAGAAAGCCACCATTACAAGACACAGCACGATAAACCCGGCAATATACAACCCACCCATCTTTTTTCGGGGCTGCTTTGCTGGTTGTTGTGATGGAGCTGTGTATGCATACTGCGGCGGTTGTTGTTGTGGTTGTTGAACTCCCGTGGGGCTGCCGCACTTCGGGCAAAATGCCACATTGGTGCCAACAGGAGCACCACAGTTCACGCAGAAGCTGCCTGTTTGCTGTTGCACCGGCATTTGGCCGGCTAATGGCATTTGGCCGGCGAATGGTCCTGGTGAGGTAGCCGGTGCCTGGACATGTACATATCCTGCAGGATAGCTTGCTTTATTTCTACTGAGAACTGTTTTGAACTTCCATCCATATTTCTTTGTCGTTTCCTTTACAGCCTTCGGTATCGCACCGAGGTCTAAGGTGTACTCGAATGCTTTACCATCCAGGCCGTATTGTATGCTCTTCACCTTGCGGAAAAGAGTCGTACCTGACTGGAACGATGATTCGCTATTTGACCCGAAGGAAAACCCCTGGCCCTTTTCAACGGTTTTCTCATACATAAATACCGTTTGCTGCCCTTCATCCAGAAAAACCGAAGCCTCATAGCTTATCTTCTTTGATCCGGTGCTCCACCCCGCATCAAGGAACTCGGTGTCAATACTGATATCAGCACCGTTTCCCACTATAACCGGAAGATTTAATGCCATAAGCTTTTCGACTATTTCACCATTAATCTGCTGTTTCATACACATAACCCCCGACTTTATTCGCCTGTTCCGACCATTAATATTCTATATCATCCATTTTATCACAGGGCTATATTTACTGGCAATTTCTGTTTCCATACACAACCACATTTTTTGCCGAAATTCAATACAACCCAGATCCTCACTTTTCAAAAAAACCTGCTTATCTGTCGGGGGTTCACCTGTCTGCCAGATAGAGTGCTTCAAATATCCTTCTGCCGGCGCTTGTCTTCATATATTTATCATATACCGCCTTCAGTTGAGTAGCTTCCATGCCATCCTCAAACGCATTTACAATAAAGTCAGCCTCTACAAGCACCTGAAAGTCGATTCCGTCTATTTTCCCATAGGTATGATGATGTCCGACAAGGTAACAGACCCGCTCCACAGCAATCGGTTCAACGCCACATTTCTCCATAATTCCGGCCGCAATAGCCGGGCCTTCCATTTCCTGATATTTTCCTGCCGATGAGTTATATTTTCTTTCAGCTTCCTTAATCCCGATGTCATGCAGCAATGCCGCGATCTCAATAGTTTCCCATGCATTTGACTCCTGCGCCTTTTGCCCCGACACCTGCAACTCCGACGCAATTTGCTCCCGCACCTGCTGCTCCTGAGAAATTATCGCCTTTGCAAAGCCATATACCTTTAATGCATGGTTTATCCTTTTTGCATCGTTGCCAAAGTACTTTATCATTTCATTTAAAATTCCATCAATCATTTGATCAACCTCCAATTTATCAACTGCTTTTGTCTACTTCTACTGATCCCTTCACATCTCCCTCTTCAGCCATCAATCATACCCTTCAAAGCCTCAATATCCATAATCTTTACAGCTGACCTGTGGAAATCAATCACACCTTCATCCCTCATTCTTCCCATCTCCCTTGACATTGAAGGACGTGATACATTAAGAAAATCAGCCAACTCATCCCTATTCATTGGAAGCATGAAGGAATTTCCGCCTGCCTTCCTCTGCTGCTCAATCAAATAGGTGCTTATCTTCCCCCTCATGCTCTTTATCGAAAGGTAATCCAATTTTTTATTAAGCATAATAGCTTTTTCAGAGATTATGGACATGAGATTCATTATCAAATCCTGATGCCAGTTGCAAGCTTTTCCGCAGGTACCGACTATCTTGTCCCGTGACAGGAACATCCCTTCACAGTCGGATAACGCCTGTACATTTACCGGCCATCTGGCCTGGCTGGAGAAGGCTATCATTTCCCCGAACATATCTCCAGGCCCGAGATGTGTCATCACTACCCGATTTCCGGCTGCATTATCCTTTGAGACCACTGCCTCCCCTGAAAGTATGATCCCCAACCCATCAAACCTGTCACCGGCAAGGGCTATATAATCGTTTTTCCGGGTATGGACAATTGATGGCTTCAGGCAAACCAACATACCTTCAACATCAGTTTTCTCTATACCGGCGAAGAGCTCATTTTTTATTATACTGTCCATATATGCTTCAAACATATTTACCTCCAGTGTCCCCTTACATTGGTAGCCGTGGCTACCGACTTATGAATTCCATTATAATATAATGAAGCCACGATGACAAACACACAATAGTTAAAAACTACAAAAAACATATAAAGATCAATGTGGAAGGAGATAGAATTATGAAAAGGAATATAATCCAAATCGATGAAAACAGGTGCAACGGTTGCGGTCTCTGCATAAATGCATGCCATGAAGGTGCTTTACAATTGATAAACGGCAAAGCAAAACTGGTTTCGGAATCTTACTGTGATGGCCTCGGTGATTGCCTCCCGCAATGTCCTGTGGATGCCATAAAGATAGTGGAGAGGGATGTAGCAGCGTATGATGTGGAAGCGGTAAAGAAAAACATGGCACAGAATACTCAACATAGCGGCCATGGACATCACAGCAACCAGGAGCCACATGGAGGTCAGGAGTCACTCCCTTGCGGTTGTCCGGGAAGCCAAGCCAGGACCCTGGAACGCAAAAGTACTGCTGCCGAACCTGTGGCCCAGGGCGGTTGCTGCAGCACCAGCCCGAACAATAGCCCAGTTGAATCACAGCTGCGTCAGTGGCCTTGTCAGATCAAGCTGGTTCCGGCAGGTGCCCCGTATTTCGACAACGCCCACCTGCTCATCGCCGCAAGTTGCACTGCTTATGCCTATGCAGGAATACACAATGAATTCATGCGCAACAAGATAACCATAATAGGTTGCCCCAAGCTTGACGATATAGATTACTCGACAAAACTGACTGAAATATTAAGACTCCACGAAATAAAAAGCGTTACAGTTTTGAGGATGGAAGTTCCCTGCTGCGGTGGTATTGTCCATGCAGTTAAAAAAGCTCTCATCGACAGTGGTAAAATGGTTCCCTGGAATGTAGTCACAATAACAACCGACGGAGGCATTCTTGAATCATAAATTCTACATCACGGGGACATAACCCGAATGCTTTTAAAAAAATAGTTTGAAGTATTAAAAAAAGGATAATTATTTCTGGTAGACATAAAACTACCAGTTCAAGGATATCCTCAGAATAAGTTACAGCTATAAATCACCATAATATAAATAATAAAAACAGGAGGTTCTATATGTCTAATATGTTTTGTTTTCAATGCGAACAGACTGCAGGTGGAAAAGGGTGTACTGTCTCAGGTGTCTGTGGCAAGAAACCGGATGTGGCACAAGGCCAGGATGAATTGACCTGCGCAATGATCGGTCTGGCAAGGGCTGCTGGCGGCAAATCGCCAGGGAGTGCAATCGATGAACTGATCATCAACGGGCTTTTTACTACAATTACAAATGTAAGCTTTGACCAGTCACGCACATATGCATTAAAGGTTGAAATAACAAAAGAGAAGGAAAAATTGGGCGGCGCAGAGGATTTTCCCGTTGATGACCTGTGGAAGGGAGATACTGATATCGTATCCCTCCGTTCGACTCTTCTTCTTGGAATGCGCGGAATGGCTGCATATGCGCAGCACGCACTTGTTCTCGGCAAGGAAGATCCCGAGGTCAACAACTGGTTTTATAAAGGACTGAAAGCGCTCGGTGAAGATCACAGTGTCGACGGATGGCTGGACCTGCTCATGGAATTCGGCAATATAAACCTGAAATGTATGGCTCTGCTGGATGAAGCAAATACATCCGAGTATGGCCATCCTGTACCTGCAAAGGTCACCATGAATGTTGAAAAGGGACCGTTTATAGTCGTCAGCGGCCATGACCTGCTTGATCTTAAAATGCTGCTTGAACAGACCGAGGGCAAAGGCGTCAACATATATACACATGGTGAAATGCTTCCTGCCCATGGCTATCCTGAACTTAAAAAATATCCTCAGCTGAAGGGGAATTTCGGAACAGCATGGCAAAACCAGCAGAAGGAATTTGATAATCTACCTGCTCCGATACTTTTCACTACTAACTGCCTGATGCCGCCAAAAGCCAACTATTCCGACAGAGTGTTCACTACATCTGTGGTAGCTTATCCAGAATTGGTACACATACATGAAAGTAAAGGCAGACACAAGGATTTTGGACCTGTCATTCAAAAAGCACTTGAGTTGGGTGGCTGGAATGAGGACAAGGCTTTTACCGGCATAAACGGTGGCTCTGAGCTCATGACAGGCTTCGCCAGGAGCACTGTCCTCGGCGTGGCTGACAAGGTCATCGATGCAGTCAAGTCAGGCGCCATAAAGCATTTCTTCCTTGTTGGCGGATGTGACGGCGCTAAACCGGGAAGGAACTACTATACCGAGTTCGTTCAGAAGACACCGAAAGATACTGTTATACTGACACTAGCCTGCGGCAAGTACAGGTTCAACGACCTTGACCTCGGAGAAATAGGCGGACTCCCGCGTATTATGGACATGGGTCAATGCAACGACGCATATTCCGCAATACAGGTTGCGTTAGCTCTGTCTAAAGCCTTCAATTGCGGAGTTAACGAGCTCCCACTGACGCTTGTCCTCTCCTGGTACGAACAGAAGGCTGTTTGCATCCTGCTTACGCTACTGGCACTCGGAATTAAAAATATCCGCCTTGGTCCGACCCTGCCCGCTTTCCTCTCATCCAACGTAGTCAACGTACTGGTAGAGAAATTCGGCATCAAACCAATAACAACTCCAGAGGAAGATCTGAAAGCAATATTGGGATAATAACCAAGGCCTTATGGATACAAAATTCCAATGTTGAAAATCATATTACCATAAAAAGGGGAAACCGTGCAGATTCACTTGACTTTGCACGGTTTCCCCTTTTTTATCCTTTTCCCCGATGAAGAGATAATTAAACACTTATTTCTACTGCTTCTACTATTTCTGATTTCTCAACAGTTCTTTTCACGTCGATAATCCGTTGATTTGAAGAACCTCTGAATTTCAGCATCAAGCTCTTTTTCGCAAGTTCGAATCTGCCGTCAATGAGTATGTCGGTTTCCTTCAGCAGTTTCTCCCATCCATCCCGGTCCTTCATTTTTTCAGATATGTACTCAAAGGTGTATCCTGTATAAGTTATCACGTTAAGCCCGAGCTTCCTGGCCTTTTCAGCCAGATCACCCAGTACGGCGGCCTGTTCAAAAGGTTCACCGCCGCTTAGTGTCAGGCCGTCCAGTAGTGGGTTCTTTTTAATATCCTGCAACAGACTTCCGACATCAGTAATCGTTCCGCTGTCAAATCGTTGTGTATCAGGGTTGTGGCAGCCTTCACAGTTATGTCTGCAGCCCTGGGCAAATATTACATATCTGATACCGGGCCCGTCAACAATGGATTCCTTTACAACTCCTGCGATGCGTAACTGGGTGTTTCCCCCGGCGGATTCATTCTGTGTATTCAATCCCGCCCATACCCCCTTTTCAGCAGCTTCCGCCAAAATGCTTCACACGGTCGCGTTCCTCTGCCTTCTTGGCGTCATTGAAGAGATCAAGTGTGCCAACCAGGTATCCTGTAATCCTCCTAATCCGCTCAAACCTTATATCGCCTTCCACCCTTCCACAGTTCGGGCAGGTGTCGTTTATAATACCGGTAAAACCGCATACCGGATCCCTGTCCACCGGGTGGTTGATGGAGCCATATCCTATGCCGGCCTCCTTCATAGCCCTGACTACCTTCTCAAAGGCCTGCAGGTTATTGATAGGATCCCCGTCCATTTCGACGTAGGTTATATGGCCCGCATTTGTGAGCTCATGATAGGGAGCTTCGATGCGGATTTTATCAAAGGCGTTTATTTCGCAATATACAGGGACATGGAAGCTGTTTGTGTAGTATTCCCTGTCAGTTACTCCCTCTATAGAGCCGAACATTCCTTTGTCAATCTTAACAAAGCGACCTGCGGTGCCCTCTGCGGGTGTAGCAATCAATGTATAATTCATCTTGTACTTGCTGCTGGCTTCATCCATGCGTTTGCGCATGTATCCAACTATCTCCAGCCCAAGATTCTGGGCTTCATCAGATTCTCCATGGTGCTTGCCGGTAAGTGCCCTGAGACATTCCGCCAGCCCTATGAAGCCCATGGTTTGTGTTCCATGCTTGAGTACTTCCCGAACCTCATCTTCCCATCCCAGTTTGTCTGAATCAAGCCATATGCCCTGTCCCATAAGGAACGGGAAGTTTTTGACCTTCTTAACGGCCTGTATCTCGAATCTTTCTATAAGTTGATTTATGACAAGGTCGATCTTCTTCTCAAGCTCATCAAAGAATATGCCGATATTCCTGTTGCTTTTCAGAGCCAACCTCGGTAGATTTATTGTTGTAAAGCTAAGATTTCCTCTACCGTAACTGATTTCATTCGTATTGTCGTAAACATTGCCTATGACCCTGGTCCTGCAGCCCATATAGGCTATTTCGGTCTCAGGATGTCCTTCACGGTAATATTTTTTGTTAAATGGAGCGTCCATGAAGGAGAAGTTTGGGAAAAGTCTCTTTGCACTGACCCTGCAGGCCAGTTTGAAAAGATCGTAATTAGGATCTGTACTGTTATAATTGATGCCTTCCTTGACGCGGAAGATATGTATTGGGAAAATTGGGGTTTCTCCGTTCCCAAGGCCTGCTTCTGTAGCAAGAAGTACATTCTTTATAAGCATTCTTCCTTCCGGCGACATATCCAACCCATAGTTTATGGAGCTGAAGGGTATCTGGGCACCAGCTCTGCTGTGCATGGTATTAAGGTTATGTACAAAGGCCTCCATGGCCTGGTAGGTGCTTCTGTCGGTTTCCTTTTCAGCTTGTTTCGCGGCAAACTGCTGTATTTTTGATACAAGTTCCTTGTCTTCAACAAACTCGTACAGATATTCTGCTTCGCGTTTTATATACTCGGGAGTACGGCTGAGTGAAGGAGTAAGCCCAAATTTCTGATTGATTTCCGCAATTATTTCTTTCAGGCGGTCTTCGGTATCTTCCACTCCTGCAGACAGTTCCATGGCTTTTGCAAGGTTCTGCCTGTAAAGCTTTATGTATGTTTTTGCAACTCCGGGAGCCATGCCGTAATCAAAATTGGGTATGCTCTGGCCACCGTGCTGGTCATTCTGGTTGGACTGGATCGCTATGCACGCAAGGGCTGAATAGCTGTTGATGTCATTAGGCTGCCTGAGGAATCCATGGCCTGTGTTAAAACCGCCTTTAAAAAGCTTTGCTATGTCTATCTGACAGCATGTAGTCGTAAGTGTGAGAAAGTCAAGGTCATGTATATGTATATCGCCATCTTTATGTGCCTTCGAATGCTCGGGCTTGAGAACAAACATCTCATAGAATTGTTTGGCGCCTTCGGAGCCGAATCTGAGCATTGTGCCCATGGCAGTATCACCATCTATATTTGCGTTTTCACGCTTAAGATCGTTGTCTTTGGCTTCCTTGTAAGTGAGATCTTCGTATATTTTCATTAAACGGGTGTTCATTTCCCTGACACGGGTACGTTCAGCCCTGTAGAGGATGAATTCCTTAGCCGTACGTGCATGGCCTGTTTCTATCAGGATCTTTTCCACAGCATCCTGTATATCTTCAACGGTTGGAACCTTTTTTTCCTTCTTCGTATCGATATAAATTACAACTTTTTCCGCAAGATCTATTGCGGTATCATAATCCCTGCCCCCAATTGCACTGGCTGCCTTGTAAATTGCGCTGGTAATCTTTTCGATATTGAACTGTACTTCTCTTCCATCACGTTTTCTTATCTTTGTTATCATGACTGGATTTTCCTCCTTCGAAATTATCAACCTTTTCTTCAGTACAACATTGTAGCTGGTGGGCTGTAACACTTAAAACTTTAATATGTTACAGGCCACAACATCAGGGAGGTGTATTTGTAACACTTCGAATGATATACAGGAATGAAGTGTTACAAAACACTGGTTGTTGCATGCCATACTGACAATAAATGGCGATTTCTCCGCACCCCCCACAAGCGCGGGGAATGACAGCCAACGCCACAAATAATGCCTTCGGGTTGGCCCCAAAGGCTGTCGTACAGCCAATACAGGCAGGAAATAAATCAACCATATTTAGTTGTTCCAATATTATCATATACAATATGTTGCGTCAACAAACAAAAAGCTTGAGCATTTCAAGCCTTTTGTTAATTGCATAATATTAACTTGCTACAGCTATAATTATCTCATTTTATCTGCGAATTTCAAATTTCACATAATAATTCGGCAACTATTGTTCTTCAATTACCTGCAAGCTTGCCAGTCAGCTTGCCTGCCAGCAATACCGCACCATACGCATCGGCAGAATAGCCATCCGCACCGATCTCAAGGGCATAGCCTTCGTCAACTACCGCCCCTCCGATCATTATCCTGCACTTGAGACCTTTTTCCTTGGCCAGTTTAACTACAGTCTCCATTTCGGTCATTGTCGTTGTCATCAATGCAGAAAGACCAATTATATCAGCTCCGGTCCTTTGTGCCTCCGAGATTATAAGGTCTGCTCCACAGTCCTTTCCAAGGTCATGAACCTTGTAGCCGTAGTTTTTTAGCATAAGGCCTACTATGTTCTTACCTATGTCATGGATATCCCCTTTTACCGTCGCAAGTACTATAACGCCAGCGGGTCCTGCAGCTTCATCGCCTTCCGTCACCAGCAGCGGTTCCGTGATGTCAAAGCCTGCTTTCATGGCCTCCGCGCTTTGAATCAGCTGAGGCAGGAAATATGTCTTTTCATTGAAGAATTCGCCAACCTTGTTTATGGCCGGAATGAGGAAGTCGTCTACTATTGAAGAGGCTGTCATCCCTTCTTTCAAAGCTGTATCAATCAACGCACCTATTTCATTTTTTGAGCCTTTAAGTACTGCAGAGTAAATCTTTTCACCAGCACTCCGCCCTCCCGCAGCGTCGGTTCCAACATCAGCCTTTGCCTTGGAATCCCTTGCTGCCTGGCCGGCGAACCTCTCAATATAACGGCTGCTATTCAGGTCCCTGACAGTGAGCACGTCACCAGCAGCTTTGATATTCATCATCACCTCGGTGGACGGATTTGCAATTGCCATCGTGAGGCCTCTGTCTATAGCCATGGCAAGAAAGGCGGAATTCACCCAGCCCCTTTCAGGAAGTCCGAAGGATACATTGGAAAGGCCTACAATTGATGGGCAACCAAATTCAACGTCAGCCCATTCTATAAGCTTAAGTGTTTCCCTCGCTGCCTCCTGGTTCGCAGAGACAGTCATGACCAGCCCATCTATGACAATGTCCTCCTTGCCGTAACCGTATTTGACAGCCTGTTCATAAACAGAGGCAACCATCTCCCGGCGCCCCTCGGCAGTTTCCGGTACTCCCCCGTCTCCAAGCGGAAGCAGTATGAACATCGCACCATACTTTGCAGCTATTGGCAGAAGCTTTTCAAGCTTGACCTTTTCATTTGATATGGAATTTATCAACGCCCTGCCCGGGTATATCCTCAAAGCCGCTTCCAGCACTTCGGGAGAAGAAGAATCAAGACAAAGAGGGGCGGCAATACTGGTGCTCAGTTGACTCACCAGTCCGACCATTGTGTTTTTCTCATTTATTCCAGGCATGCCGACATTCACATCCAGTATTGCAGCGCCGTTATCAATCTGCTCCATGGCAAGATCAAGCGCCTCATCAGTATGCCCCTGCCGGAATTCCTCCTGCAGCTTTTTCTTCCCCGTCGGATTAATCCTCTCACCCACAAGCACAACTGGTCCGTTCCTGTCGATGAACACGGTCCCACGGGTTGAAGTTACTGCACTGAAAGGTTTGCATCCAACTGTGACCGGGTTGAGGCCCCTTGTACTTTTATGAAGCTGTGCTATATATTCAGGAGAAGTCCCGCAACAGCCCCCAAGGAGGCTGACTCCGGCTTCTGCAAAGGCTTCGGCATACATTCCGAATTCCTCTGCACCCATGTCAAAAACGGTCTTCCCATCGATAAGTTTCGGCAAGCCTGCATTGGGCTTTGCCAGTAGTGGTACCTTTGCATAGGGCTTGATTTTCTGAATGATCTCCAGCATTCGGGCCGGCCCCGAAGAGCAATTGCATCCGACGACGTCCGCCCCGAGGCTCTGGAGGGTTATGAGCGCCGTGACGGGATCGGTTCCCATCAGCGTCCTTTGATTGTTTTCATAGCTCATGCTGACCATGACCGGAAGGTCGCAGCTCTCTTTAACTGCAATCAGGGCTGCCCTGGTCTCCTGTATGTCCATCATCGTCTCAATTACAAAAAGGTCAACTCCACCTTCCAGCAGACCCTTGACCTGCTCCTTGTATATATCCACGCATTCTTCAAACCCCATATCTCCCAAAGGTTTGATAAAGCGCCCCGTAGGGGCCAGATCGCCGGCGACCAGGCATGTTGTACCGGCAGCCGCCTCTCTGCTCAATTGTGCAAGACGTCTGTTCAGCTCCACTGTCCGATCGCCAAGGCCATATTCAGCAAGCTTTATACGGCTGCCTCCAAACGTACTGGAATAAATAATATCCGAGCCAGCTTCGATGTATGACCGCTGAATTTCCTTTATTACATCGGGATGGTCTGCGGTCCATTCCTCAGGACAGACACCGCGTGGCATTCCCCTTTTCTGGAGCTCCGTTCCGGTGGCGCCGTCCAGCAGCATTATCCCTGCATTCAGTCTCTGTAAAAAATCCTTTTTATTCATAATATCAAACCCTCCAAATTATCTTCCAGCCTTGAACTAACCGTTGATTATGTATCCTCAATGCCGGCAATGGCGATTACCGATTTTTCAGGTATAAGCATGTATTTTTCCGTGATTTCCATGTCCAGCTTATCAAGCTTCATGGCTCTGAAGATATCACTCTGGCTAGTCAGGGACAGGTCTCCGTATCCTGGGCTGTACCTTAGTCTGGTAAGCTTTCGCCCTTCCCTTGCGAGCAGGTTGCCGGCCAATTCTTCTATCCAGTCAATCGTAGCGTCAGCCGTCTGTGATGCCACAGCATCGAGTATAACACCGGCCGCCGGGTTCCCCTCACTGATATCGGATGATATGGTCTCTACTACTCTCCTGCCTGCTGTAGCTGCCATCAGCAGCACTTCTCCGCTATCCTTCAGCAGACTTGAAAGTTTGGCACTTTCAAACATCAGGCCATTATCCAAACGGATAATACTGTTTCCCTTATTAATTATCTTCACCCTTAAAAGTGCACCCGCATTATTACAAAGTTGGACGCCCCTCTTCATGCCTTCCCCAACCATCTGCCCGTATTTCTCATCAAGTTCCGTCCGGCCCTTCTTGTAGCCTATCCTGGTCAGAACCGTTTCCCTTTTCGGGGTGGCTGGGATATGGCAGAAATATTTCACACTGTCAGCAGAAAAACTATCCATATTTCAGCTCCGCCATTTTTTCATTTAAAGTATGCTATATTCACCTATATTCATTTATTTTATTATAATATGGCGTCTATTTTCCGTCAAGCCCTACTTTCCCAACTATGTATTCATTTCAGATTTATGAGCCATACGTTGCATTTTGCCCTCGAATATATGTTCATGGATGAATTGGCTATCAGCCTCATCCGGCTTTTTCCCTGCGCCAGAGCTATGGTGTCGCATCTGAGCTGTTCAGCTGTTTCAAGTATGGAATCCTCGGCTGTACGGGCGAATATTATCTGGGTCTTTATATTTACACCGCATTCCTCCGCGACATCAAGAGCTTTACTTATTATCTCCCTGGCTGCATTTAGCTTATCCGGCGGGCATTCATTCAGTGGCAGGCTCCTGGGAACTTCCACGGCATGAACCACATGGATTTCCGCTGGGAAGGTATTCCCGATACGGCAGATGAAACGAATTATTCTTTCACTGGCTTCGCTTCCGTCAGTGGGAATCAGGATGTTGCTATACATCATGATTATTCTCCCCCCAATCCCTGGACTACTGCAGTTACACTGTCCTTTACCTCGGATGCCGTTATCGCAAGTACAATATCACCCGAAACGAGACGGGTTCCACCTTTGGCAAAAAGTGCCTCCCTGCCTCTCAGTACGAGCGCTATGAGGCATTTTTCAGGAAGCTTCAATTCTGAAATCCTTTTACCTTCAGAAGGAGATTCGGATGTTATGTCAAGCTCTATCAGTTCCATTTCACCATGATCGAAAGATAGCAGGGTCTTGTATTTCATTTTCAACATATATGCTTCAATTACGTCAGCTATTGCAGATGTCCCGCTGACAGTGCTCCCTACGCCCAATTCGCGGAATACATGCTCATTTTTGGGGTTGTTTATCCTCGCCACAGCCTTGGGAATATTGAAATATTTTTTACCCAGCTGGCAGATCACCAGGTTATCCTCATCATCGCCTGTCGTTGCTGCAATGACATCCGCCCTTTCACAGCCCGCTTTTTCCAGGCCATCTATTGAAGATCCGTTGGCATACAGCACCGAACCGCCCAATTCCTGTTCCAGAAGCTGCACCCTGCCTTGATTCCAGTCTACGAGGGTGACTTCGTGTCCTTTATTAAGTAGATCTTTAGAAAGGTAATACCCAAGCTTTCCGGCTCCAACTACAACAATGTACATACTACGCCCTCCCCCTTAAGCATCCCGATGTAATGATCACTGCTGACTACGGTATGGCAGTAGCAGGTCAGACCCATCTCCTTCTCATAAAATTCCTTGACTCTGGGGTCGACGATTCTTGCTATAGCTTTTGGAACCTTGTATAGACTCCTTGCTATCTGTGCCGTCATTATATTTGTATTGTCACCCTTGGTCACTGCAATTAGAGCGTCTGCTTCGAGTATGCCTGCAGACTCCAGTACATCACAGTCTATACCAGTCCCAAGGACTGTAGAAATTTTTTCGTTGGCCTCCAATCTTTCGAAAGCAAGTGGATTCTTATCAACAACAGTAACACTATGACCCTCCCTGGTCATCTTGAGTGCAACGCCGCTGCCGACCCTTCCACATCCTACAATAATGATATTCAAGGTATCAGGCCTCCTTCCTGGCTCTTTATACTTTTGGGTATTTATATATAGTTGCCGTTCTGCTATAATTTTACCATAATTAGCACTATAGCGAAAACACCACAATTCAATTGTTATAAGGAACCAGAGGTGAATGCCATGTCATTTTTCAGTGAATCGGACCTTCCTGCAATAGGCAAGAAGATATCCTGTACCACACATGCAAAGGACAAAGCCGTAATCATAATCCATCATGACGGGAAGCGCGAGCTTTATATCATGGACGATGAAGGCAGTCCAAAAGCCAGTATCACTTTGCTTGACGAGGAATCCCGCAGAATGGGTTCCATACTTTCCGGGGAGATATACAAGCCCAAGGCTATTGAGGATCTGGAGGTAGCGCTTGAGGGTATCCGTATTGACTGGTTCAAGCTTGATTCGGACTCACCCATCATAGGCATGCAACTCGGAGGCCTCGGTATTCGTAAAAGAACCCAGATTTCAATCATCGCCATTCTGAATGGAAGTGATTATATACCCAGCCCCAGCTCCGACTACGTTTTTAGGGAAGGCGACACCTGTGTCGTTATTGGAAAGCCTGAGCGGTTCAAGGATTTCCTGGCAATCATCCGCAAAACCTGATGCAAAGGAGTATTGAAGCATATGGAGCAATCCTTGCTGTATGAACTGGGAATAGTATTGACACTTGCTTTTGTCGCAGCACTGCTTGTCAAAAAAACCGGACTCTCTGTGATCATCGGTTACATGGCCATTGGTCTGATCGTAGGGCCTTACGGTATCGGGCTGGTAAAAGACGTGGATATGCTTGAATCACTATCCGAGATCGGCGTCGTACTTTTGATGTTCTTTTTGGGTATTGAATTCTCCATCAGCAAGTTCAAAAGGATAAAAAACACGGTGCTTTTCATTGGCACTTATGAGGTTGCACTCAACCTGGCTGCGGGCTTCGGGCTTGGATTCATCATAAGCCTCATAACCGGACTCACCCTCAAGGAAAAGTTGTTCTTCGCGTGCATAACAGCCCTTAGCAGCAGTGGCGTCGTAGCAAAACTCCTCTTCGAGATGAAAAGAACTGCTTCGGCCGAATCGGAAATACTGATGGGCGTAATGGTCTATGAGGATTTTTTGGCGGTTGTCATACTGGGCCTGCTCACCAGCTTTGCCTCCTCCAGTGTCGTAAGCTTCGGGAGTATTGCAATGCCCATTTTGAAAGCTGCAGGGTTTTACCTGGTTTTCATACTTGCAGGTATATTCATAATACACAAGCTTATAGACTATCTGGCTGCCATAGAGTCCCAGGAGCTTTTCACAGCACTCGTACTTGGGCTGGTTTTCCTCACGGGCGCCCTTGCCCATTATTTCGGGCTGGCCTCCGCTGCAGGCGCTTTCCTGCTGGGGATGATAATAACCAGCTATGACGTGGAACAGAGGCTCCACAGGACGGTAGCGGCCTTCAAGGATATATTCCTGACGGTTTTCTTCATCTCCTTCGGCATGCTGTTGAACTTCCGCCAGATACCCAATGTCCTGCTCATGGTCCTGATAGCAGTCGTAGTTTCACTGCTGCTCGAAATCTTCATCACTTCCTCGGCAGCATTCTTTGGCGGCTTTTCATCAAAAAAGGCAGTTGGCATAGGCACAAGCATGATTGCAAGAGGAGAGTACTCTCTGATTTATGCCTCATTAGGCCTGGCTGCCGGAGCAATCTCCGACCGTCTCTACCAGTTCACCGGTTTTTATGTATTGATAATGACGCTCATCGCACCTATCGCAATGAAAAATTCCGATCTTGTTTATAAAGTGATTTCAGGTATCTCGCCAAAGCTTCTGAAGAAAATAGCGTATAAGGTAAAGGGACACTTCTCTAACAAGGAGTAAGGCTTCGCTGGTCTGAGAAATGTCCCTTTTCTGAATTATTCAGTCCCTGCTTTAACAGGAAGTAAGGCTTCGCTGGTCTGAGAAATGTCCCTTTTCTGAATTATCCTTCGTCCAGGCTTTATAGGCGTGGGATGCATAGTTATGGTCTTATTTATTATAGGCTGAATCAGGTTTTGCATGCTTTTACGCTTACTATCCTGTTTTCATCTACTTCTTCAACTTTAAAGACAAAACCATTGAACTCCACTTCCGGCCTGTCCTCCTTCCCGGGTATCCTCCCCAGCTGGCTCATGAGGAACCCGCTCAGTGTCTCGTATTCTCCCTCTGGCATTTCAATACCAAGTTTCTCTTCCACAATCTCCAATTCAGTGGATCCGCTGATCATATATGTGTTATCATCAAGCTTGTCCACTTCCTGCTCATCTTCGTCATATTCATCAAATATATTTCCTACGATCTCCTCAAGCAGATCCTCAATGGTGACGATTCCGGCAGTACCTCCATATTCGTCGATGATGACCGCCATGTGGGTCTTGTTCTTCTGCAGCTCCCTGAAAAGTACATCTGTCCTTTTCGAAGCCGGAACCAGATAAGGTTTCCTGATTATGTTTCTTAGGTTGAAATCCGATCTGTCCCTGTTTTCAGTCAAATACAGGATCAAATCCCTGGAGTGGAGCACACCTACTATATTATCAACACTATCCTCATAAACAGGAATCCTTGAATATTTCTCTGTATTTACAACATCTATGACTTCGTCAAAACCTGCTTCCACCGGCAGAGCGGTTATTCCCGTCCTGTGGGTCATTATGTCGTCTACCGTCTTGTTATTGAATTCAAATATATTATTTATCATTTCCTTTTCGGTCTCATGGATAGTGCCCTTTTCCTCACCCACATCGACCATCATTCTTATCTCTTCCTCGGTCACGTCCTCATCTTTTTCATTCGGATCCATTCCAAAGAGCCTTACGGTGAAATTTGTGGAAGCCGTAAGAAGCCTGACGAAAGGAGATGTCACTTTGGAAAGTAAATTCAGCGGACCGACGGCAAACATGGATATTGTATGGGATTTTTTCATCCCTACCCGTTTAGGTACAAGTTCTCCAAAAACCAAGGTGAAATAGGAAAGAATAAGTGTGATTACGATCAGCGAGGCTGTTTTAAGCCAGACGTCAGGGATGTTTATGCCTGCTGATTTTACGGCTGTCATAAGGTGCTCTGAAAAGCTCTCCGCCGCCAGGGCGCTGGCCATAAACCCGGCCAGGGTTATGCCTATCTGGATAGTTGCAAGGAACTTGCTTGGCTCATCCAACAACCTCTTCAGCATTATGGCCTTTTTGTCACCATCCTCTGCCATAAACCTGATTCTGTTGTCATTCAGTGATATTAATGCAATTTCGGATGCTGCAAAAAATGCATTTATCAAAATCAGAATCAAAAGCAAAACTATTTGAGCAAACACTAATGTTCCTCCATATTTTCAATTACAGCGCTCGTAAAAAGAAGTGCCCTATGACGGCACTCCTTTTTTTGGGCTGTAATGTAATTATACACTAATTCTATATATTTGTCTTACCATTTTCCTCTTTTCATATGTCCTTCAATTTCAGCCTTTGATCTCTGTTTGATTACCCAGGCTTCATTCTTGGCATTGCCGAACACCGCTACACATGGAGGATCGAGGTTAATTGCTATGCCTTCTTCACTCAGCTTCGCTATTCTCTCTGCCAAGGTAATAATTTCCATATGTATGCTGTTTGTCCTGTCGGACATATAGATTTTTTTAGCGTCCTCTTCGGGGATCTCTATGAATTTATCCTTTGTGGCTCCACATTTTGGGCAAAGCTCGGGAGCGTCATTCCCCTCATGGACATAACCACATACTGTGCATCTGAAAAGTTTCTTCATAACAAAAACCTCCTTAATTTATTGAATGGATCATCAAATTTGTAATATTAATAACTTTCCACAAATACTTCAAAATATGCCTGTGGATGTGCACATGCCGGGCACAAATCCGGTGCGCTGCTGCCCTCATGGACATACCCGCAGTTATCGCATTTCCACAATGTTTTTTCATCCTTTTTAAATACCTTGCCATTCTTTACGTTATCAGCAAGCTTTCTGTATCTGGTCTCGTGCCTTTTTTCAACTGTTGCAATCTTTCTGAAACAGATTGCTACTTCAGGAAATCCTTCCTGGTCTGCAACAACTGCAAATGCAGGGTAAAGTTCTTCCCACTCCTCATGCTCCCCGTTAGCGGCGGCATAGAGGTTATCGAGCGTTCCGGCCAGGGCGACCGGGAAAGCGGCTGTTATCTCGATTGCTGCAGGCAGCTCTTCCTGCAGGCCTTCAACAAGGAATTTATAAAACCTCTTCGCATGTTCTTTTTCATTATCTGCAGTTTCGGTAAACAGTTGGCTTATTTGTATGTAGCCTTCCTTGTTTGCTGTTGATGCATAAAAAGTATATCTGTTACGTGCCTGTGACTCCCCTGCAAATGCCTTAAGCAGGTTCTCTGCTGTCTTTGTACCTTTAAGGCTTTTCATAACTACCTCCTGATATATATAAATTTACTTTTCAATGTTATATTATACCACTCAGAGTATGTCTTAACCTTTTTTTTGTGGAAATGTGTTTTTATTTTTCACGATGTGCTGAGACTGTCGATCTTCCTCTGTTCGGATGCTGTCCTGATTTCCCCCTCAAGATTTTCACCTTCTGATATCCTTGATTCCAGAGCGGAAGCTTCCATAACCTTGTCCATTATGTTGTCCACAATTACTTTGTCATCCTCATCAATGGAAAAGGTTCTTTTGACCTCATCGAGCTGCTCTTTGTCCGAGAGCTTTTCAAGGTCAACATCCAGGCAGACATCTCCGCTGCAAAGCCTGAAAAGTGCCTTGAATTCATAATTGTCTTCAGTGATGTCAAGGGTCCTTACTTTCAGATCCTTTGAAAGCATAACAATCCCTCCTAATCATCATAATCCATTTTTCTTATTGCCATTGTAGGGCAAACCTTCACACATTCGCCGCAATTTGTACATATCGCCGTATCGATCTTAGCCAGTGGCCCATCCATCGCAATCGCTCCGAAGGTGCAGGCTTTAACGCAACGGGTACAGCCTATACAGCCTACTTCGCAGTTCTTTTTGGTTACAGGCCCCTTATCCTTTGAACGGCAAATTACAGAATATTTCTTTTCCTTTGGCACCATCTCGATAAGCTTCTTCGGGCAGGATGAAACGCAGGCCTCACAAGCTTTACAACGGTCTTCGATAACTATGGCCACACCACCTGCAATGGTTATGGCACCAAATGGGCATGCCTTTACACAGGTGCCGTGTCCAAGGCATCCATAATTACATGACTTGTGGCCTCCAAAGAGCTGGGCAGCCGCATGGCAGTCGTCGATTCCGTCATATACATATTTCTCGGTGGTTACACTGCATCGTCCATTGCACAAAACCCTTGCAGTTTTTCTATCAACTCCTGAGGCTTCCACCCCAAGAATTTCTGCAATCTGTGCCGCAACAGTCTCTCCCCCGACGGGGCAGGCGTTTGTCTTGGCTTTTCCGGAAACAACGGCATCAGAGTAAGCACTACAACCTGCAAAGCCACAGGCGCCACAGTTAGCTCCTGGCATGACCTCCCGTATTCTGACTACCCTCTCGTCGACTTCTACTGAAAAAACTTTCGAAGCCAAAGCCAGACCTATTCCAAATATGACTCCCAAACCGCCTATTATCGAGGCGGCAATTATTATATCATTTATATTCATATTCCAGTAAAACCTCCCTGAATCCTGTCATAACAAACGGTTGCGTTTCTCCTCACTTTATCAGCCCCTGGAATCCGAAGAATGCCAGTGAAACAAGTGAAGCAGCTATCAACGAAATTGGGAATCCCTTAAGGCTTTCGGGTACGTCGGCAAATTCAAGTCGTTCCCTTATACCTGCAAAAAGCACAATGGCAAGTGTGAAACCAATACCTGCAAATGTGCCGTAGAATATCGAATTCGCAAGATTGAAACCCTTCTGTATATTAATGATGCAAACACCAAGCACCGCGCAGTTGGTAGTAATAAGCGGAAGATATACTCCCAGAGCATCATATAAACCCTTGCTGGTTTTTTGCAACACCATCTCCACGAACTGGACGAGAGCTGCAATAACAAGTATAAAACCTATTGTCTGCATATATTCAAGCTTCAGCGGAATCAGCACGAATTGCTGCAACAACCAGGTCGCCGCTGAAGAAAAGGCCATTACGAACACAACCGCGGCTCCCATGCCCAACGCTGTGTTTATCTTCTTTGATACCCCAAGAAAGGGGCAAATACCAAGGAATTTGACAAGGACAAAGTTTTCAATGAGAACAGCGGATAAAAAGGCTGTTATGATACTTTCAATCATTTACGCCCACCTCCCCGCTTTCACATTTCTTACCGCAATTCCTGTTACAGCCGGCGCAGCCTGTCGGGCTTACCTTCTGTCCGGTGATTTTGTTTACTAATCCGATTGCGATTCCGAATACCAGGAATCCCCCTGGAGGCAGGATCATCATCAACGCAGGGCTTATGACTCCTCCGAGTATCTGAAACCCGAAAATGCTGCCATTCCCCAATATCTCTCTTACGCTTCCTATGGCTAAAAGCGCCAATGTAAAGCCCAAACCCATACCCACGCCATCAACAGCTGATGCTACAGCTGAATTCTTTGATGCAAAGCTCTCCGCCCTTGCAAGTATGATGCAGTTAACCACTATAAGCGGTATGAATATACCAAGGGCTTTGTCAAGAGACGGCACATACGCCTTAAGGAGCAGCTGGACTATTGTAACGAAGCCCGCTATTACTGTGACGAAAGCAGGTATCCTCACTTTTGCCGGTATTACCTTTCTGAGAAGTGAAATAACTATGTTTGAGCCTAAAAGCACGGCCGTAGTAGATATGCCCATACCGATGCCGTTAATGGCAGAAGTAGTTACCGCCAGAGTCGGGCAGGTTCCAAGTACGAGCCTGAAGGTCGGGTTTTCATCTATTATCCCGTTTTTAAATACTTTCATTAAATTCATTTAGAACCACCCCCATTTTCCAAAAGCTTCACGGCCATGTCTGATGCTGCCTGTACTGCCGATGTGACGGCATTCGAGGTTATAGTTGCTCCGCTTATTGCCTTTATCTCATTATCGGAAGCCGGTTGTTGCTTGACCAGCTTAAAACCCTTTCCGGCATCCTTCTCTTTATACTGTCCGATAAAGCTTTCTTCCCCGGCTTTTGTTCCCAATCCCGGGGTTTCATTGTTATCTCCCAGTCTTACGCCAGTTATTTGGAGACCGGTTGTTATACCTATGGTTACTGTCATTTCACCGCCATAGCCTTTTGGTGTTGCGCTGAATACATATCCCAGAAGGTCCTCTCCCTTGTATGCAGCCCATACTCCTCTTATCAATCCGCTGCCGTCATCCTTTTGCCACCCATCTGCTTCCTTGAAGCTGCCGGCGTCGAGCATTACCAGCTTTCGCTGTTCTTCGGCATCGGCCAGCGCTCTGGCCTCAATGGTATCTTTGGTCATCCCATTGACCAAAGCAAGAAGAAGGGCTGTTATAAAGCATATTAAAAGCAGGGATAATGCAGGTTTTATAATATCACGCAAATTACGCATTTTTCTTCACACCTCCGAAGCCCACTGGTACCAAATACCTGTCTATCAGCGGCACAACAAGGTTCATCAGGAGAATCGAATAGGACACTCCCTCGGGATAACCGCCGTAAAGCCTTATGACGGATGTCAGCAGGCCGCAGCCTATCCCCATGATTATCTTTCCTCTGAAGCTTACAGGTGAAGTTGTGTAGTCAGTGGCCATATAAAAGGCTCCGAGCATGAGCCCGCCAGCCAGTATGTTATATAGGAAATCGCCTGTGAAGAGCGTTTCTCCTCCAAGTATCCAGGTCATCAAACCCACGGTTCCGATAAATGCTACCGGAATTTCAAGGGATATGACCCTTCTTGCCAGAAGATAGGCAGCGCCTATCAATAATGCCAGGGCAGATGTCTCGCCTATACAGCCACCTACATTACCAATAAAAAGGTCGGTTAGTGACGGCAGTTGTCCAACAGCCTCCCCACCTTTTTTAATAAGAGCGAGTGGTGTCGCTGAAGATATCGCATCTGCGCCCGGAGTGGTCCATGTAGTCATCGGCACCGGCCAGGAAGCCATAAGAAAAGCCCTTGCAGCCAATGCCGGATTTATAAAATTATGCCCCAGACCCCCAAAAAGCTGCTTTACTATTACAATTGCAAATACCCCGCCAATTGCAGCCACCCAGAGCGGAACATCCGGTGAAAGGTTAAAGGCAAGCAGTATACCTGTCACAACTGCGCTAAGATCTTTAATAGGACTCTTCTTTTTCAGGATTTTTGAAGTTATGTATTCAGATAATACACAGGCGGAAACTGTAACAACTATGAGCAGTGCCGCCCTTAGTCCAAAGTAATAAAATGCCGCAACAGCTGCCGGCGCCAATGCAATTATAACATCCAGCATTATTCTGCTGGTACTTTCTTTTCCTTTAATATGCGGTGATGAGCCCGCTAAAAGTGAAAATTCCACTATTTGCCTCCTTCCGACTGCTTTAATGCAGCCCTGCGTTTTATCTCCGACTTGGCAAACCTTATTGACTGAACAAGATTTCTGGAAGCAGGACATACATATGAACAACAGCCACACTCCATACAATCGTTGACATGGTACTTCAAAGTATCCTCAAACCTGCCCTGCATGACGTTGGCATTGATATACAACGGCAGAAGCCCCATGGGGCAAGCCTCAACGCACTTGCCACAACGAATGCATACACTTTCCTCAGGAGCCTCCGCTTCGGCCTTTGTCAATGCCAGAAGTGCATTCGTCTGCTTGAGTACCGGATTCTGGAGTGAAAACTGGGATACTCCCATCATGGGTCCACCCATTATTACTTTGGCCGGATTTTCAGTAAAGCCTCCGCAGAATTCGAAGACATCGGACAGGGATGTTCCTATGGGCACTATTACATTGGCAGGCCGTGCAACAGCTCCGCCATCCACGGTCACCTTCTTGCTGACAAGGGGCATTCCTGTTTTCATAAAACCGGCTATGAATGATACTGTATTTACATTTTGAACAAGTACACCGATATCGGAGGGCAGTCCTCCGGATGGCACCTTGCGACCTGTTACTGCATATATAAGTTGTTTTTCCCCGCCCTGTGGATAACGGGTTTTTAATGACATGACTGAAATCCCCTGACAATCACGCGAAAGGCTTGTAAGCTTTTTGATTGCCTCCGGCTTGTTACCTTCTATGGCAATGAATGTTTTCTCAACGCCAGTCAGTTCCATGATTATTTTGATTCCTTCGATTATGCCCTCGGGGTTCTCCATCATCTCTCTGTAATCAGATGTTATGAATGGTTCGCATTCCGCCCCGTTTATTACCAGTATGTCAAGCTTCTTTCCCTCCGGTACTTTTAGCTTCACCGGTGTAGGGAAACCCGCACCACCAAGACCGACTATGCCGGATTCCCTGATGGCTTTCATTATTTCCTCTTTATTGGCAGCAACAGGCGGCACTACGCTTTCATGCAGCTCCTGCAGTCCGTCCGGTTCGATTTCCACAGCCATAACTTCATTACCGCCGGAATAAATGATCGGCCTGACATCGGTAACAGTACCCGATACACCGGAATGTACCGGTGCAGAAACAAATGCGGTAGAATCACCGATTTTCTGGCCTGCCAGTACCCTGTCACCTTTCTTTACGGTTGGTGTCAGTGGCGCTCCTATATGCTGAAGCATCGGTATCAGCAGCTTGGCCGGAAGAGGCATTGAAACAGTATTCATTTCTTCGGTTTTTTTATGGTGCGGCGGTTTTATCCCGCCTTTGAATGTTTTCTGTGTGTAGGCCAATAAAGCAACCCCTTTTCAACATTTATTTTCCATGCAAAGATTTTACATGTCATATATTTCCTCTTTACTTCAATATAAAATTAATAATTTTTAGCAATATCGCTATAAATTGTATGACATTTAATACATTCGCCGGAAGTTTTATTAAACATTATAGTTTACTTTATGGCTTATGTAAAGGAAATCTGCAGGTTTTATTTAGTAAAATTGCATTTGTTTATGGTTTAACAAGTGCTGAGAAATAATTGTCAATTTCATTTGACTTTTAATGTTATGTTGGTTTGCATTGCTATCTGTTCCATATCGCTATTGACTATTATTAATATAAAGGTGTATAACAAATCTAAACAGGCAAGGGAGGTAGAACAATGAGTGTTACTAATAATGTAATAGAAATCAGAAACCTTACCAAATACTATGGAAAATCCCGCGGAATCATTGATGTCAGTTTTGATGTAGCCGAAGGTGAAATATTTGGCTTCATCGGGCCTAATGGTGCAGGAAAGTCCACAACGATAAGAACTTTGTTATCGCTGATTTATCCAACAAGCGGAAGCGCAACGATCTTTGGCATGGATTGCATCCGATCCGCTCCTGAAATTGCCAAAGAGATAGGGTATCTGCCTTCCGAAGTTTTTTACTACGATAAAATGAAAGTTATTGACCTGTTGAAATATTCAGCCAGCTTTTATAAAAAAGATTGCAGCAAAAGAATCCATGAACTTGCAGAAATCATGGACCTGGATTTGAAAAAAAGAATTGATGATCTGTCCTTTGGAAACAAAAAAAAGGTCGGTATTGTCCAGGGCTTGCTGCACCAACCAAAGCTGATCATCCTGGATGAACCCACAAGCGGCCTTGATCCACTGATGCAGCAGAAGTTCTTCGACCTGCTGCTGGAGGAGAACAAAAAAGGCGCTACCATCCTTCTGTCTTCCCATGTTTTAAGCGAGGTTCAAAGATTATGCAGCCGGGTTGCCATTATAAAGGAAGGCAGGATCATTAAGCTGGAAAAGATGAGCGATCTGACCGAAAACAACTACAAGAAATTCAAAATAGAAATGAAAGAAGTAATTGGTGAGGATTATTTCAAGCTTGGCGGAATAAGCAACCTGGATATGAAAAGCAATGTTGTGAGCTTTTTGTATAAAGGCAATATCAACCTGATCCTGAAAAAGATATCGGACATGGAAATCCTTAATGTCTGGATTGAGGAGCCCAGTCTGGAAGAAATCTTTATGCACTACTATGAAAGGGAGGCTTAAGGATTATGAACATCTTTCTTCATGAACTGAAGTCCTACCGGAAATCGATCTTTATCTGGGCGTGCTCCATGACCCTGCTGTCCGTACTGTATATTCTGCTTTTCAAGGGGCTTGGCAACGACATTGAAGATTTTAAAGCTTTTTTGAACAACATGCCGGATGTGATAAAAAGTGTCTTCAACATTTATATCGACAGCATATCCACCCTTGAAGGCTTCTACTCCTTTGTGTTTTCATTTGTTGTGCTGTGCGGGGCTATTCAGGCCATGAATATCGGAACTGCAATCGTTTCAAAGGAAATTCGCGATAAAACTGCAGATTTTTTAATGACCAAGCCAGTAAGCCGCAGCACTATACTAACATCCAAGCTGCTGGCAGCATTTTTTACTCTGACCATTACGAATATAATCTATCTTGGGTTGACGATTCTGGCAGCCATTGCCATCGTCGGCGATTTTAATCTGAAATTGTTCTTCATGATTTCCGTTACCCTGTTCTTTATCCAATTGATATTCATGGCTCTGGGGTTTATTGTTTCCGTCGTTGCAGGGAAAATCAGGTCGGTGATCTCCATTTCACTGAGTACCGTTTTCGGTTTTTATATTCTGGGATCGCTGGGATCGTTTCTAGGGGAAGAAAGAGTCCGGTATATGTCTCCCTTCCGGTACTTTGATACGGCATATATTATCAAAAATGCAGCATATGAAGCTTCTTTCGTCGTAATCGGATTGATCTTTGTCATTGCCGCAATAGCAGGAAGCTACCTGGTCTATACAAAAAAAGACGTCCATGCTGTTTGAGGAGGGATAACGATGAACATTTTTTTAAGAGAATTGAAGGCACATAGAAAATCGCTTATCATATGGAGTATCGCTATATTTTTCATGATTGTTTCCTCTATTGGCAAATTCATTGCATACTCAGAAACAGGGCAATCAATGAATGAGTTGTTGTCACAGATCCCCAAATCAATAAAAGCCGTATTGGGAATGGGTGACTTCGACCTGACAAAAGTCAGTGGATTTTATGGCATGTTATATTTGTATCTCCTCCTTTTGGCTACCATCCATGCGGCACTGCTTGGCGCCAACATCATTTCGAAGGAAGAGAGGGATAAAACAGCAGAGTTTTTGATGACCAAGCCGGTCTCAAGAGTGAAAATCATAACAGCAAAGCTTCTTGCCGCGCTTTTTAATGTTATCGTATTCAATATTGTAACATTGGTTTTTTCGATTGCCCTTTTAGGCAAGTATTCAAATGGCGAGGATATAACAGGAGAAATATGCCTTTTGATGGCAGGAATGTTTATTTTGCAGCTGATGTTCCTATTTATCGGCACCGCCGCTGCTGCTGCAGGCAGGCAGCCAAAATCCGCCGCCTCGCTTGCCACAGCCATCCTATTGGTCACTTTCATCCTTTCATCCGTCATAAACATTAACAGTAAGTTGGAGGGTTTGAAATATATAACACCCTTTGAGTATTTTGAAGCCGAACAGCTGATGAAGGACGGCGGATTCCAGCCTGTATTCCTGATCCTGTCGTTCGTTATCATTGCTGCATTGGTTGGTATCACGTATGGATCTTACAAAAAGAGAGATTTGAACGTGTGAGCGGGAGCTCGGGAGACGGATCAGAGTATAATGGGGACGGTTCTGGTTCTGCCAAAAATAAATTCGGCAGAACCAGAACCGTCCCCATTTTGCCAAATGGCAGAAACGTCCCTACTTTGTTTATCTTCCACCAAAGAAGGTATTAAGCCCCACATTAAGAAGGCTGCCTTCATCCTTGGGCGCCCCGGAGGAACGCGAGTTCCCCATTGATGCCTTTATCATCCTGATTAACCTGGTAAAAGGCAATGACTGTAGCCAAACCGTTCCTGGCCCAGTCAAAGTGGCAAGTGCAAGTCCTTCTCCACCAAAAAACGCAGTTTTGACACCTGCGAACTGGATGTCATACTGAACTGTCGATGTGAGCGCCACCAGACAGCCTGTGTCTACTCTGAGAGTCTCTCCAGGCTGCAGATCCCTTTTTGTTATTGAACCGCCGCTATGTATGAATGCACGTCTGTTTCCCACAAGTCTCTGCATAATGAAGCCTTCTCCGCCAAAAAGCGCAACACCGATATTTTTCTGGAAGGCGATCTCTACCTGAACGCCTCTTTCCGCGCAGAGGAAGCTGTCCTTGGAACAAATTACCTGCCCACCTAATTCAGCCAGATCCATGACAACAATCTTGCCTGGATATGGTGCCGAAAATGCCACTTTACGATTTGCTCCCGATTTGTTTGTGAACATAGTCATGAATAAGCTTTCACCCGTCAGCATTCTTTTACCGGCGGAAAAAAGCTTGCTCGTCAGGTCGTTGCCTTCTTTGCCTGATCCGTCACCAAAAACAGTGTCCATCTGAATTCCCTGTTCCATGAACATCATTGCACCGGCTTCTGCGACCAGACACTCCCCTGGTTCCAGTTCCAGTTCGATAAACTGCATGTCTCCACCTTCAATTACATATTCCGCCCTGCCATCGCCTGTTGGATAGCCCATCACCGGACCCTGTCCTGCAACACTCTGGTCTCCATCCGGAAACCTGCCGCCGCAGCCCTTGCAGAATTTGCCTTCATCCGGATTTGTCGCTCCGCACTGTGTACAGAATTTACTCATTGAAAACACCTCCAAAATAATTTATTTATGTGATCTCTGTATTAAAAAACTGAAATTACAAGTCTTGCATGCACTCTCGTATTTTAATCCGGTAAATGCATAGCAGAACGGTTTTAAACTAGCCAGTATGAAAATGCAGAAAGCTGAAGCAAACAGTACGGCAAGCCAGCACAGTAACAGCATTGAGACGGAAACTGCAGGCCAGAGCCCAACTATTCTTGATATCAGGTCGACAAGCAGGTTGTGTAGCAGATATATCCCAAAAGAAAGGCCGGACATGAATTGAACCAGCCTGGATGCCAATCCCGGCAACCTTCGTCCCTTGAGCATTTCCTTAAACAGAAGAAAAATTGCTACTGATAATATGAGCATGAATAACTTGGAATAACTTTTGAACATCTCCGAATAAACTGCCGCACCTGATGTCTTCCACCATGTTCCTATTGATATGATAACTGTATCGGCAAGTATTATTGCAGCAATAAATTCCTTTGATACGTTCCCCTTATATTCCATAAGATAATATCCGGCTATGAAGTATCCCGCATAGCCAGTCATAAAATTCAGGTTATAGGAGCCGTTCAATACGAACAATGGCCTGTATGCTTCAGGCATAAAAGCTGCAATCGTCGGCAGTATGGATCCGAATATAATCCACAGGGCAAGCACATAAAAGACAAGCTTTCTGTCCATTGAATCTACAAGCCTTTTCAGGATGGGAGACAGGATATACAAGGGTATGAGAGCATACATAAACCAAAGATGTACAGTTGTCGGCTGGCCCGGCATGTTGATAAGCCTTTTGAGTGCTGCCCCGATATCGACAGCACCATTGGCTTTATAGCTTAATGCCGCATAATAGGCGACTGCGACAAGAGACCAGACAATGAACGGTATCAGAACCTTTGTCAAACGTTTTTTTAATGTATAGCTTACGGACAGTGTTTTTGCATTACTCAGGAGAACTGCACCGGAAATCATGAAGAAAATTGGCACGCTTGTACTCATTACTGCTGTTATTATATTGGAAAAATGCCATACAGGCGATCCGAGATTTCCCCTGAGACTGCCTGCGGCAGTATGCAGAAATACTACGAATACCATGGATAAAACCCTAAGTACATCTATATACTCAATATGTTTGGTTTCTTCAGTCATTGTATTCCTCTCTGCAGTAAAATGGAAAATATGTTATAATTAATTTACCACATTTCGCAGAACATATAAAGATATCCTCCGGTTTAAAATCATATACATATTAATTATATACAAATATCATGGACAGTCATATGAAATTAATGTTTTAAAAAACGATATTATTGGTAAATTAGTAATGCAGTATACCACTTAACAAAAATAATCCTGAAGGCAGGTGAAACTAATGGATGTTAAAAGAAATTACTTGCGTTGCAGCTTGACAGGAGAAGGTCAGATCGCTACTGAATCGGTGGCTGAAACCTTTGAAGTCGTTGATATCTCTGCCTCCGGTGCTCTTATCAATATCCCTTTCGATTTAAATCCCGGAGATCGTTGTGAATTGAATTTCAGCTTCCGTAGCGAAACAACTCATTTTTCCTTCTACACAAAAGGGATCATCGTAAGAAAGGAAATCCAAGGTAGTAAATCCATATTTGGTGTGCATTTCATCAATCTTGATGAAAAGAGCCGCGTGGAACTTGATGAGATCATAAAACACAACTGTCAGCACAGCAGCGAATACTCCATGAATAAATGCGAAGACGGGGATTGTAACCTGCAGGGCTCCTTTATGAAACAGAAGAAGCCGAATGTCTCGAATGTAAAATAGTATGTTTAAGTTGCAGACTGCATTAATTGCAGTCTGCTTTAGTTTACGTTTTCTCAGGATTGTAACCCTTGTCGCCATAAGGCTGGAGTTTATCAAGCCATTTTGACTCCAGCTTTTTTAACTCCTCTTTTATATCCTGGAAGACATCCTCTTTCTTTTCCAGCTTTTCCAGCAGTTCAAACTCAAAAGAATCCTCTCCGAATTTATTCCACTCGTCCTGCAGCAATTTATACTTTGAGCTTCCCATATTAAGCTCAAATTTTTTCCCGTTGATTGTTTTTATGTTGGGTGTGGAAACAACCAGGATTTTACCGTTAATCTTATTCCTGATCTGGTAAACACCGGCTTCGGTCTTTATTTCCTTATATTGCATAATCAGTTCTCTTTTTCTGTCCATGCTCATATCCTCCTCTTTGCCAGGTGCATAATAACCGTGCTTTATTTCACCCTGAGCACTGCTATCCACTACTCCATTCCTGACCCAGTAACGGCTTCCGTTTGCTTTCCTGTCCATGAATCCATATTCTATAAGGTATCGTCTGATTGTTGCAAAATCCTCGTATACCTCTTTTAAAATCTCATTGACTTCCTTTTCATTGTATATCTTCTTTTCATCAAACCTCTTCATTATGTGCTTCAGTATAACCAGCTTGCTTTTTTCCTTCATAGAGAAGGTCTTTAGTTTTCCTTCGTCCCCGGTAAAGTATTTGCCGATTATCTTACCTGCCTCACTATCGGTGACGGCATAGCGGTCATCAACCATTTTTGCGGTTGAATGCGGTGGCAATAAGCCGACATCCTTTCCTGAATCCTCTTTCAACAGTTCCATAAGGATAAGGAACAGCTTCGCCTGCCTCTCCTTTTCCTTGAAAGCGAACCGGTGGTTTCTGATGGTTGAACCACTGCCTATTCCAAGTTTTTTCTGTATTTCGGCGTCGCTCTTTCCTTCATGGAAAAGCTTGAGGAGGCTTTTTTGATGATCGGACAGGCCTGTATCCTTCTTATCAAGTTCAATCAGCCAGTCAAATACTGACACATGGGCTTTCCCTATATGGCCTTTCATGAATCTTTCCGCTTCATATAATACTCCATCCGCCTGATATACGATGCCTTTTTCTGTTCTGAAACCACATATGAGGCATTCAAAGCAAACTTCATTCTCTGTATAGCCTCTTTTCATTTCCATCATCGATGAATTCAATATCCTGTCGCTGTTGATTTTGCCTTCCATGCTCCTGCCTCCATGTTTTAAATGAAACTCAATTTAAACACTTTCGTCTATCGTCTATTAATATATAGACATTTTAGTATAGCGTTTATGTTTTGTCAAGCCTTTAATCCACATCAGTCCGCTATGTCAATATGTTTCCATGCTTTCTCTATTGGCAGTTTCGCACATAATTTGATGATTTTTTTGTTCCCCTTGCATAATACAGTCTGATTGAAAACATTCATCAATAATAGTAGAATTAAACTATACCGATTTGAAATAAATCAGAATTGTAGTATAAAGAGTTCAGGAGGAGAATGTATGAAGATTTTGGGATTGACCTGCGGCAGGAAGCTCAGTAACACAGAGATCCTTGTCAAGGAAGCGCTGATGGGCGCCGAAGAAATGGGCGCCGAGGTTGAACTTGTAAGGCTGCTGGATCTGAACATAAAGCCTTGTACCGGTTGTAACGCATGCGTCATCGACTTGATGGAAAAGGGCGGCAGCGGGCGTTGCGTCATTAAGGATGATGATCTTAACTTTATTGATGAAAAGTTGATGGAATGTGACGGATTGATATTAGGATCACCGATATATGAAAAAACGCCTCAGGGATTATTAAAAGTACTTAATGACAGATTCGGCCCCTCCCACGATATGGCCATCCGAATAATCAGCAAGAAAATCCGCGAGGAAAAGGGCATAACCAAGGGAACAGGTCCAGACGAAAGAGCCTTCAAGCCAAGAATGGCATCCCTTATTGCAGTAGGCGGAAGCGATTGGACCACTCTTGCCCTGCCTATGATGAATATATTCACCCTGCCATTCCAGATGAAGGTAGTTGATCAGGTCCTTGTTGACTGGACCGCCCTCCCCGCAGTAGTAGTCCTGAATGATGAAGCCATTGCACGGGCAAGGAAATCAGGCTGTCATTTGGCAGAAAGCCTTAAGAAGCCGATAGAAGAAGCTGAATATATCGGAGATCCCGGAATGTGCCCCGTATGCCATTCCGATGTACTTCAGATAAATGGAAGTACAGCAAAGGTGGTTTGCGCTACCTGCGGAGTAATAGGAACTATGAAGGTGACCGGTGATAAGGTTGAATTCGTTTTGACCGAAGAAGAGGTAGCACATTCACACATGCTTTTGTCAGGCAAGTTCCGGCATATACAGGATATGGGAAAGACTCTTGCTCCAAAACCCAACATGCACGAGATTCCAGGCAAGCTGGAGAAATACAGGAACTATTTGAAGTATTCAAAACCATAAACATAGGTAGCATGAACCGACCTATAAAGTAAGCTTGACAAAAAACCGTGTTCTCAAAATGTGAACACGGTTTTTTAGAATAGTGGGGGCGGTTCTCGCGTATCTGTTGGGACGGTTCTGGTGTATCTTGAAACTATACTTTAAATTGTGAAACCATCTCTTTAAGACGAACTGTACATTCCTTTGATACCTCCGATTCCTTCAATACCTCACTTGCACTTATTGCTACAGAACTGGAACCGGATGCTATGTTTGTCGTTCCGATGGCACCCTCATTAGCGGCTGTCGTAACCTCTCCGATGGCTTTCATCATATTCTGCATTGAAGCCAGAAGCTCCTCGGAGGTGGCGCTGAAGTCGGTGACCAGGTCATTCATGAATTGTGCATCATTTACATATTCATCTGCGGTTTTTAACATATTACTATAATCCCTGCCAACATCAGTCGCTATGAATTTCAGGGCGTTTTCAGCTTCAACCGTAAGGTTTCTGACCGAATTAACCACGACTTTTGTTATCTCCTGGATCTTTGTAACTGTACTCTTTGAATCGTCCGCCAGTTTCCTTATCTCCTCAGCAACTACAGCAAAACCCCTGCCCGCCTCACCGGCACGAGCGGCCTCTATTGCCGCATTCAGAGCTAACAGGTTAGTTTGAGAAGTTATCTGCAAAATAGAATCTGCAAGTACATTTATCTGATCAACCGCTTTTGAATCCTCAATCGATTTTCCCAAATTGGTTTTTGTGTTTTCAAATAAAACCTGTGCCGACTTTTGAGCTGCAGCAATGTCAGTTTTAATTCCTATAGCCTTCCGGGAGATTTTAACGGCAGATTCAGCACCATCCTGAGCCCTGACAGCAATGCTCTCAATAGCGTTCTCAATTTCATGGGAAGTTGCCATCATCTCTTCAGTTGATGCAGCCGTTTCCTCCATGCCTGCTGAAAGCTCCTCTGTATTTGCCGAAATATCAGTAACCTGATCGGATAAACTGATCATATTCTTCTCAACCGTCGATACAGCTGAGTTTACACTGTCGGATTCTGATATGACACCTCTGACGATATTCCTTAAAGCTCCTTGCATTTTTTTCAGCGCTGATGCCAGATAGCCCGTCTCATCCCTTGCTTTCAGAAGCTTCTCGGGGGTTTCGGCCGTGAAATCACCAGAAGCCATAATGTCCATGAGTTTGGCTACCTGCTTGATTGGATTGGCTATTTTGGTCGATACAATGAATATCAATACCAACCCGATCGCGAAGAAAATTATTGAAAATATTACTATTGCTATAGTGTTTTTGTTCAAGCCAGCCATAACTTCGCTCTCCGGCGCTGTCACACCAACCGACCATCCCACTCCCTCAACAGGTGCAAAACCCATATACTTTTGAGTTCCTTCAAACCAATAGCCTCCAAAGCCTTTTTCCCCTGTCATCATACGCTTGACTTGCGATGCAAGATCGGCATAATTGGGGTCTTCTTCTCCCTTTTTAATAAAATTTGTCATATTCTTAACATGTTCTATGTTAGGATGTGCAATTACAGTACCTGTACTGTTTATCATATATGCATAACCCGTTTTTGCATAAGTTACATCACTGATCATCGAGCTTAGTTCGTTACCGTCCCTTACTGCTGCAAGGACTCCTGTAACCTTTCCATTTAGCGTTACCGGTACTGCATATACAATAATTACAGCGCCATCTTTCTTGCTCACAACAGGGTCGGTTACAACACTCTCTCCAGCAAGCGCCTGTTTAATATATGCCCTTTCGGACAAATCCAGAATAGTTCCATCATTATCCAGGGACTGTCCGTTTACATCCGCCAGGAACATGTTACTGTGTCCGCTCCGTTCTATTTCTCCCCTCATAATAGCTATCTTTTCAGAATCTGAATAAACAGGATTTTTAATTACACTGTTGTCCGCCAGAATTGCAAGTTCCCCTAGTTGTCCTTCGATCTTACTCTGTACGGTCTCTGCCACCTGATGTGCTAGACGTGGAATATTATCAGAAGTCTCTGCCTTAAGAGCCTTTGAAGATAAAAGATCGGATGCCGTGCCCAAACCGGCACAAATAAAGATGATCAAAACCCCAAAATACAGGATCATTTTGGTTTTTATGCTTTTCATCAAGACCACTCCTTTAATAAATAGAGCTTGGATTACTTAAAATGTCGTTATTCACTGTAATACGTAATACGTTATATGATAATGATTCCCGAAAAAATGTCGGATAAACGCGAACTTTCTTGAATTAACTATGTCGGGTAATAAAGCATAATATCTACCCTTATATATAATAAAAAACATTCACCTGATAATTAATAAATGGATAGATAAAAACACAAAAGGCCGGCATAATCAGGCCTTTTGTGATTAGATTATATTGTGATTATCAGTTCCTCATGCTTATGATCGGGGCAGGAATACGGCCACCCCTCTCGATGAATTCCTTTGAGCTGAATTCATTCAGCTTCATTACCGGCCCGGTGCCCAGCAATCCGCCGAATTCTACAGTATCTCCCACCTTTTTGCCGGGCGCTGGAATTATCCGCACTGCCGTAGTCTTGTTGTTCACAACTCCTATTGCGGCCTCATCGGCAATAATCGCAGAAATGGTCTCTGCGCTGGTGTCTCCAGGAACTACAATCATATCAAGACCCACGGAACAGACACAGGTCATGGCTTCAAGCTTCTCTATTGATAGCGCTCCGGCCCTTACCGCCTCAATCATGCCGGCATCTTCGCTGACGGGTATGAACGCCCCGCTCAGACCGCCAACATATGAGGATGCCATGGTTCCGCCCTTCTTTACGGCATCATTCAATAACGCAAGAGCTGCAATGGTTCCATGGGTGCCGCACTTTTCCAGTCCCATTTCTTCAAGGATGTATGCTACGCTGTCGCCGACGGCAGGCGTAGGAGCAAGTGAGAGGTCAACTATGCCGAAGGGCACATTGAGTCTTTTTGATGCTTCCTGCGCAACCAGCTGGCCCATGCGTGTAATTTTAAAGGCGGTCTTCTTTATCGTCTCCGAAACTGTACCAAAATCTGCACCCTTTACCTTTTCCAGCGCACATTTAACGACACCCGGACCGCTTACACCGACATTGATTACGCAATCAGGCTCGCCAACACCATGGAAGGCACCTGCCATGAATGGGTTATCTTCGGGTGCATTAGCGAAGACAACAAGCTTGGCGCAAGCAAGGCCTCCCGCATCCGCAGTAAGACGTGCAGCTTCCTTGATAACCCTGCCCATTTCAGCCACAGCGTCCATATTGATACCCGCTTTTGTCGTCGCCAGATTCACTGATGAACAAACAAGCTTCGTGGTGCTGAGAGCCTCAGGTATTGACCTTATCAGCTTCCGGTCACCGTTCGTATAGCCCTTGTGCACAAGCGCCGTGAATCCCCCTATAAAATTAACGCCTACAGTTTCGGCCGCCCTGTCCAAAGTCCTGGCAAACTCAACATAGTCCTCATCGTTGCAGCTTCCGGCAACCATTGATATAGGTGTGACTGAAATCCTCTTGTTTATGATGGGAATACCATATTCCTTTTCTATATCCTGTCCAGTCTTAACAAGCTTTTCAGCAGACCGGGTTATCTTGTCGTATATCCTCCTTCTCGCCGCCTCCCCGTCCTGGTGGCAGCAGTCCATCAGCGATATACCCATAGTTATTGTACGGATGTCCAGATTCTCATTCTGGATCATCTGGATGGTTTCCAATATTTCATGTCTGGTTAACATTTAATCCCTCATCCTCCAAGTTCCAATTGTTGCGCCTAAATCCTGTGCATTGAATTGAATATATCTTCATGCTGGATCTTTATATAAAGTCCAATTTCTGTCCCTATGTTATCTAGCTTTTCCGATAATTCGGCAAATGAAACCGATAATCCGCTTATGTCAACAAGCATGGTCATCGTGAAAATATTCTGCATTGTTGTCTGTGATATGTCGAGTATATTTACATTGCAATCTGCAAGAATCCTGCTTATTGCCGCTATTATTCCGACCCTGTCGCTTCCGATAACTGTTACTATGGCTCTCACTAATCCGTACCCCCTTTTGTCTTCTTTTCCTTTGCTCAATTCTATCATTATTCGACACATTCTTTCAATAGAAGAAAAGTAACAGATAACACCATAAAAACAGATTTATTTTTCTATGATTGTAACGTTTTCTCCATCTGAAACCGCAATTAGAGTGCCCATCGTATCCGTTCTGAAAACCTCTGTCCCGGCTGCATCCAGCCTTTTCAGAGTACTATTCGCAGGATATCCATAATCATTACCGCTCCCTAATGAAATTATGGCAAACCCGGCTTTTACAGCTTTAAGGAAGGTTGCGGAAGTTGAATGGCTGGAACCATGATGCCCCACTTTCAGCAGGTCCGACCTTACATCATACCCTTTTTCCAGCAGTTCCATTTCATTCTCACTTCCAGAATCGCCCATGAACAGGAAAGAAGTGTCTCCATATGTAATCCTTAAAACAATACTGTAATCATTTATGCCATCATATTTCTTTTTTTGAGGAGCCAGGAACCTGATTGCAAGTTTATCAGTGTCCAGCATGTATGAACCGGCTTCAGGCGCCAAAACCTTGATATGGTTAGCCTCCAATGCCTTTACGACATCCTTGTAGCTTTTGGTATCAGCTGTCACCAGGGGCATATAAACCGTACCTACGTCAAAATCATAAATGATGTTGTCCAAGCTTCCTATATGATCTTCATGGGGATGTGTACCCACTGCATAATCAATCTTGTCTATGCCAAGCGAATCGAGATACTCATTGATTGTCGCACTGTCATCATTATTGCCTGCATCCACTAGCAGATTCTCTCCGTTTGGAAGCTCTACTATGATGGAATCCGCCTGACCCACATCAAGAAAATGAGCTATCAGGAGATCATCTGAGCTCTTTCCGAAAATATCCTCTGCTGGTCTTCCGGATAATTCATCAGGGTCAGTGGTATCTCCGGCAGCAACAGGCGAAGCGGCAGAGGTTGTTGATGCATATGCCCCCCCGTTCGGTATCGCCTGATTGTCCCAGGTCAGGGTATTGCTGCAACCTGCAAGCAGGAAAAATACCAATACCATCAGTGCCGCCCGTGATGGTATTTTACTGGTTTGTTTTAAATGGCTAAACATGATAGTTTTACTTTTCACGCGATTCCTCCGATGTCCGTTTTTAATGTAATTACTTTTCCATAGCTTTTGCCCGCAATGCTTCAGGCATTTTTTCAATAGCATATCTCAATGAAGTGCGTGGCATGATTGATTTTTTCCCCATTATATACTCGAACACTTCATCTTGATGAGCCTGGCTGGCCGCTTTGAGCATCCAGCCATAACCTTTCTGCACCAGGTCATCCTTATCCATAAGCAGAATATCAGCCAACTCAAATATGTCCTCCAGGAAATCCCCATGTCTTGCAGGAATGATCAGAGATACGGCAGAAGCACGGCGCATCCAGCGGTTTTCGGAGACAGCCCATATTTTCAATTCCGATATGAATTCAGGATACGTTTCGAGAAATGCTCCGATGGTATGATTGCACAGGGTATCGCATGATGCCCAGTTACTTACATACTTATCAACCCATTTTTCGAAAACCTTGAAATCCTCCTTTTTATACTCTTTTCGAATGAAGTAGGACCAATTGCATGCAATGAATGATTCTTCCATGTATCCGGACTGCCAGAGCTCTTCACACAATTTGATGATCTCGGTTATTTTTCTATCTTTGATTTCCTGAAAATATCCTTTTGCAATTTTACCGACAGTTGCGGTTTTTACACCATATAACTGAACTTCTTCCTTGAAATATCTGTTCCCGCTTTCCTTTGTATTTTCATCGGAGTTTTGCTCCAGTTCCTTACGGATCCGGCTTATTATATCATTCATATGTGTTTCCCTCTTTTCTTTAATACTCCATGGCCAGATGCCCCATGGCCCTTCCGCCTGTTATAATCGTATATTTGAACAATAAATTCTCTATTGAAATAATCCTGGCAAAAACGCTATGATGCCTGCTATAAAGCTCACCCAATTGGCTGCCAGGGCATAAAACACCCTCCTCAGCTTGCTGTGTTGTCTCAGGAATATGGAAAACAGTACTGATTCAATAATGAATATGCTTATTTCAGCAAGAATGTATACGAAGGTAGCAAAAAAAGTACCATTGGACTTCATTGCCAGAATAATCCCTGTCGTCAGAAGTACCTGGGTTATAAGGTTGATTACCAGAAACGGTTTCAGATTCAGCTTCAGATTAAACCCGAATATTAATAGTATTATTCCTTCAATTATTATTGTTGATATGACTGTTATTATAAACTGGAACAAATATGATAGCGCCGCTGATTTTTCATTTGCATTTGCGGTGCTGTAATCAAAATTGACCTTGCTGTTGAAAGCCTTTCTTATGACCTCATTCGAAACCACTGTCCTACCGTCCGAGGAAACCACAATGATCTTGAATTCATCCGGAACCCCTGAATAAGTGAAATATTATGTGCATTTACCATCCGTCACTTCACATTCTATATCCCCATACAAAGGTGGCATAGTGCCTGTGACCATAGCCGGCCGCCAGCCGTCAACTTCATATTCCCTCAACATGCCTATAAGCTTTTGATCATAGTTTCGAATTTCACTTTCACTGATATTTTCGCAGATGTCTACTGCAGGATAATCAACCAGCAGATCGAGATAACATTCGGAATCAGGTATGTTTTCTACATATATTGTAATCGAGGGTTTCGGCCCTGTATCAGCGCTTGCTTCAATCGGAAACAACATCATCAGAAAACACGCATAAATGAATAGAATAGAAAGCTTTTTCATATTTACCCCCATCCCTAAACACTGACCCTTTTTATCCTGCATTTCCATATATTATAACATTCAGCCGGGCATTATGCCACCGAGCCTCCACGTTTATGATTAATCAGTAATTTAATCTATACGTCGAAAACTCAGATACTGAAAACAGAAAAGAGCACTCCCGCCTTATTGCAAGCAGAAGTACTCTTTTATTGTAGCATTGCAGCAGGTTAACTCTATGCTTCCTGATCGGCTGTCATTTTTCCGACCACAGATTCTTTCTTTTCCGGCAGGCCTTTCGGTGGTTTTAAGAAAAAGACCAGTGCCGCACCAGCAAAAGCTGCAATTGCCGCTATTAAAAATGGTACACTGAAGCTATTTGTAAGATCCTTGAAATAACCTGCGATTTTTGATGAAGCAACGGCCGCTACTCCAAATCCAAGCAATACCAATCCGTAATTCATTCCCATGTTTTTGAGTCCCCAGAAATCTGCCGTCAAAGCAGGGAAAACTCCCAGGAAGCCACCATACATAAATGCAATTATAGCTATCAATATCAATATCATGTACATTTTCGCACTGGCAACAAACAGTGTGCTGACACCCGCGACTAAAAGCAGCATCAATACTGTATTCTTTCTTCCCAGCTTGTCGGACATGGCTCCCCAAAAAAGGCGTCCGAATGAATTAAAAAGTGAGATGATCATGACTCCGCTGGTTGCTGCAACATCTGACAGTCCACCCTGGACACCCATCACCTTTGCAAACGGTATTACCATCAAGCCCGCAGAACAGGCCAGCATCAATGTAATTGTTGCAATATAGAACTGGGGCGTACGGAGCATTTGTGAAGGAGTATAATCCAGTGCTACAATTCCCTTTTTTGCTGCTGGAGGTACCCAACCTTCAGGTTTATAGCCCTCTGGGGGATTCTTGATGAACTGCCCGCCGACAACACAAACAATTATAAAAATAGCGGCAAACCATATGAAAGTCTCCATCACACCTCTACTCCCAATGAGAAAACGAGCTATCGGAGTAAACACAACTCCTCCGAAACCCAGTGCAGCTACAATCATACCTGTTATAAGACCTCGTTTGTCTGGAAACCATTTCTGGCAGCAAGCGATTATGGTCGTATACGTCGTTCCCATACCAAAGCCGCCAATGACCCCATAGGTCAACCACAGCCACCAGGGCATTCCAGCGGTTGTAAAGGAAGCCAGAAAAATACCCAGGCCCAGAATGATCCCGCCACCAACAACAACCGGTTTGGGACTTAGCTTATCCTGGATCTTGCCACCTATTGTGCTACCGATTACAAATACGGCAAGTACAATCGAAAATGTCAGTGCCGCCGTTGTTTGTGACCATCCGAACAGCTTGACCACCGCTGGCTGGAACACGCCCCAGATATAAATCGTACCAAGGCACAGCTGGATTGCAATACCTGCAATTACAGGTATCCACCGGTTTCTCACTTTTGTTGTGTCGTTCATAAACACGCTCCTTGTTAAATTGATTTGATTGTTAATGGGCTAATATTAAGTGAAGGGTGGAAAGATGGATTAATATTATCCCAATATCAAAGTCGATTCAATAAGTCCGCAAAAGAGAGCACGAAACCATAAAAATCAACGTTGGCAATGTCAAGAATACATAAATTCAGGGATGGTTTTCCAGCTTCCCGGAGAACCATCCCTGCTTTACACCTGCTATACAGCCACGTTATCGAGGTTGGCCCCTGTAAACTGGCTGTTGTAGAGATCTGCATAGAAACCACCTTTTGCCAGCAATTCCTTGTGATTGCCCATCTCTATTATGCTGCCGTGGTTCATGACAAGTATCAATTTGGCATCCCTTATTGTTGAAAGCCTATGGGCTATGACAAAGCTGGTCCTGCCTTCCATGAGGTTAGTCATCGCTCTCTGGATCAACACTTCAGTCCTGGTGTCAACACTGCTTGTTGCTTCATCCAGTATGAGTATTGCCGGATCAGCAAGTATTGCGCGTGCAATCGTAAGTAGTTGCTTCTGTCCCTGTGAGATGTTGGTGGCTTCTTCATTCAGGATGGTATCATATCCCTCAGGCAATGTCCTGATGAAGTGGTCGGCATGTGCAGCCTTCGCAGCTCTCTTGATTTCCTCCAGGGTGGCATCCCGCCTGCCGTATATTATATTGTCCCTGATAGTACCGTTAAACAGCCAGGTATCCTGTAGTACCATTCCGAACATCCTGCGCAGATTGCTTCGTTTGATATCACGTATATCAATCCCGTCTATGCTTATCGATCCTTTGTTTAGCTCATAGAATCTCATCAGGAGGTTTACAAGTGTTGTTTTTCCGGCACCCGTCGGTCCTACGATGGCTATTGTATCACCCTTTTTAACATTCAGATTCATGTTTTCTATCAACGGAACATCCTCTTCATACCTGAAATCCATTCCGCTGATGACGACATCGCCCTTTGGGTCCTCAATAATCTTTGCATCCTCACTGTCTGTTATTTCTTCTTCTTCGTCAAGTATCTCAAACACACGTTCAGCACAGGCAACTGTTGATTGAATGATATTTGCTATATTTGCAGTTTGAACAATCGGCATTGTAAATGATCTCGAGTACTGTATGAATGCCAGGATATCCCCTATCTTCAACAGGTCCCTTGTTATATAAATTCCTCCAATAACACTGATAAACACATATCCAAGATTGCTTATGAAATTCATCAACGGGAACATGATACCCGACACAAACTGCGCTTTCCAGCCTGCATTGTTGAGCCGTCCGTTCACCTCTTCGAATGTAGCGATGGAGCTGGCTTCACGTCCGAAGGCCTTTACTATCTTGTGCCCTGTGAACATCTCTTCAACATGCCCGCTTAGAAGTCCAAGCTCTTTCTGCTGTGCTGCAAAATGTTTCTGCGACTTTTTTGCTATTGTAGCAGTCGCGATTATATATAAAGGCAATGTCGCTATGACTATCAACGTTAGAATCGGGCTAATAGTCAGCATCATAATTATATATCCCAGAATCGATATCACCGATGTGATTATCTGGGTAATGCTCTGCTGTAATGTTGTGGATATCGTGTCTACGTCATTGGTTACACGGCTCAGTATATCTCCATGCGGATGTATATCGAAATATTTTAAAGGCAGCTTCGAAAGCTTGTGGTCTACCTCGCGGCGAAGATCCCGGACAGTCTTCTGAGATACTCCGGACATCACCAGTCCCATTACCAGACTGAACAGCGCGCTGATTAAATACATTCCTATCAGTATTAACGCAATCCAGCCGATATAAGTGAAGTCAATTTTACCACCGGTTTCCCTAATGGCTTTTATAACCCCATCCATCTGAGCATCTGTAAGGTTGATGGATTCCTTTGCGCTTTCGGTATTCTCATCCATGGAGCCCTGCATCTTTTTGCCCAGATCCATTATCTTCTGTGCAACATCAGCTTTCTGTCCTGGATCCGTCAAGGTACTTAGTTTGGGTAGCAGGAGGAATTCCTTGATGGATTCAAGGCTTTCCTGGTCCAGCTTCACACCGGTACTGACGGAAGTATCGGACAGGTCGCCTGCAGAGGCAGCCCCGGCCTGAGCATTGCCCATATTAACAGTTATTTCGTCTACTGCCTTTGTTTGCGCTTCGTCGAGCTGTTTGAGAACCTTTCCGGCCATATACCCATCCTGCAGCTTGTTCATGGCCTTAGCCTGTATTTTTGGAGCGACTATGGTAAATGTTGTACTGGCAATTGCAAATATCAGTACGATTATTAGGTTTATCCTGTGCGGTTTCAAATATCTTATAAGCCTTTTTAATGTACTCTTGAAATTTTTAGCCTTCTCAACCGGAGCACCCATACCGCCCATCGGTCCGCCCATCGGTCCGCCATGGCGCTTTTCTTGTCTAATATTTACGCTGCTTTTATTTTTGTTGTTATTGTAATTTTCACTCATGCGATTTCCTCCTCTGAAAGCTGTGAGGAAACAATTTCGCGATAAATATCACATGTCCCCATTAGTTCATGGTGATGCCCGACACCTGCAATAATACCATCATCCAGTACGATTATCCTGTCGGCATCCATTACCGTTCCCACCCTCTGTGCCACTATCAGGACAGTGGAATCAGCGGTTTCCTTCTTTAATGCAGCACGCAGCCTTGCATCAGTTTTGAAGTCAAGTGCTGAAAAGCTGTCATCAAATACATATATCTCCGGCTTTCTTACCAGAGCCCTTGCTATAGCAAGTCTCTGCTTCTGCCCGCCGGATACGTTTGTTCCTCCCTGAGCTATCTCATGTTCCTTTCCTTTGTCCATGGCACTTACAAACTCTGATGCCTGGGCTGTTTCAAGAGCATGCTCCACCTCATCGTCTGTCGCTTCATCCCTTCCAACCCTTACGTTACTTGCAATGGTTCCAGAAAAAAGTGCAGTCTTCTGTGGTACAAACCCTATCTTGCTCCGAAGCTGGTCCTGAGACATGTCTCTTACGTCCACACCGTCTATAAGCACACTGCCGCTGTCCACATCATAGAATCGCGGTATAAGGTTTACAAGAGTAGATTTCCCAGAACCTGTGCTTCCAATGATAGCTGTAACCTCTCCCGGCTTTGCGTGGAATGAGATATTTTTTATGGCAGGTTCCTCTGCACCATGGTAGCTGAATGTGACATTCTTGAATTCCAGGAAACCTTTTCCCATATATTCCTCTTTTGTTTCTTTTGGATCGTTAATTTCAGGCTCGATTTCCAGCACCTCATTTATCCTGGCTGCAGCAGCTTGTGCTCTGGGAACCATTATAAACATCATTGAGAGCATGAGCATGGACATAAGTATTTGCATCGCGTACTGAAAAAATGCCGCAAGAGATCCGATATCCATTTCATCCCTGCTTATGAATATGCCTCCAAACCACAGTATAGCCAGGGATGTCAGATTCATGACGAGCATTATGGAAGGCATCATAAAAGCCATTATCCTATTCACCTTTATATAATTGTATGTAAGGTCGTTGTTTGCTTCTTCAAAGCGCTGTTTTTCCTGTTCATCCGTATTGAATGCACGTATGACACGTATGCCTGTCAACTTCTCACGCAGTACAAGATTTATCCTGTCCACCTTCTTTTGTACAAGCTTGAACAATGGAATGATTTTTCCGGCTATCAATGCAATAATGACACCAAGGACAGGCAAGGCAACAGCAAGCACAAGCGTAAGTTTCCTATCCTTTGACAGTGCCATTATAACGCCGCCAACCGCCATCATTGGAGCACTGATCATCATACGCATGATCATGATTGTGACCGTCTGGACCTGGGTTATGTCATTTGTCGTCCGTGTTATAAGAGTCGAAGTCCCCAGTTTATCAAATTCATGCAGTGAAAAGCTTTCAACCTTTCTGAATACCTTGCTTCGGAGAACCGTTCCCAATCCCATAGCTGATTTTGATGAGAGCAGGCTTGCAATGATGGAGCAGATCGTTCCACCAGCCGCAACAAGAAGCATTAATCCTCCTGTACGCCATATATAATCTGTGTCTCCATTCATTACACCAGTGTTGATTATATCCGACATGAGAGTCGGTAAATATAAATCGCCTAATGTCTGCAGGAATACCAGTATCAGCACTCCCACTACCATTGCGCGATATGGCTTTAAATATTTAAACACCTTAAGCATTCCGAACTATCCTTTCCCTGAATCGTTTTTATTTGTTACTGTTTCATTTCTCTCCAATACTTTCCTGAGTGCCGTCAAACCTTCCACAATCTTCTCAAGTTCAACTTCCGTTGCATTTTCAAGTAATCTGCTGAAATGCTCTTCAGCATTGCAGTGAGTATCTTTATAGGTTTTTTCATACTGAGGAGTCAATTTTACATAAACAGCCCTTTTATCCTCCTGGCTCCTCGTTCTTTGAACCATTTCCTGTTTCTCAAGCCTGTCTATTATTCCTGAAGCAGTGCTGTTTGAAAGCCCTATTCTGCTACTCAGGTCACTTATCATCATCTCACCGTTCTTGTACAGAATACCTATAACCATACCCTGAGGCATTGTAATTCCTGTATCTCCGAAAACCTTCCGGAAGCTATGTTTTATGTTTCTGGTGATTTCCTTGAATAACATGATCAGTTCAAGCTTTTGATCAGTAGTCAATATCGCTTTCCTCCTTATACCTGAAACTTGTATTTTTTTTAATCAATTTCATATATCCCGATATATTTACTATGCCCGGAATATTATTTCGTATGCTATTATTTCGTACACGTTTATTTCGTACACGAAATATATTATAGTTTCTCTTAAGCCTTTTGTCAATAAAAATGCATGCCCATTTGTGCTACATTTTTGTAATATAATCCCATTATTATTGAGACAGAACTGTAATAATCGCAATATATAATGGTGTCATATACATATCTTAGGAACCTTTTCCATATTTTGATTGAAAGGATGATGAATTTGAGAAAAATCATAAAAAGCTTTATAGCATTGTCAGTAATTTGTATTATGTTTATGACCTGCGTTTTCAGTTCATATGCACTCACCTGGGATTTCGGAGGCAGCAGTCAGTCGGACCGCCAGATCGTGCTGCATAATGAAAGCGACAATTACTCAGAGGTCGAATTGTCGGCCAGTATTCCGGCAGATGGAGGTGTCCTCTCTACAACTGACTCTTCAATAACACTTAAGTTTACCGACAAGATAACATATAATGCAAAAAGTCAAACAGGTGGCATTATACTTGTGAAAGGCTCCAGGACGAGAGTCCCTGTCACCGTAAAAACAAGCGGTGATAAAAACCTGATTGTTACACCCGGAAGCGAACTGGAAGAGGATACCACTTACAAGCTTTACGTATATGGGATAAAGGACAGCAAAGGCCATAGTGTTGAGCCATTTACCCTGTCATTCAGCACACCGGAGGATTCAACCGGCACAGTGGCTTCTTCAGTTCATCTTGTAACCAGTGTCCCTGTAGAAAAAAGTACGCTTTCGATGACAGGTGCATCCATTGTCCTGTATTTTTCAGGTAATATCTCATACACGTCAACCTCAAGCGCAAATATCACGCTGGTTAAAAACTCCATAAAGAGTGTTCCAATAAGTATAACGCCAGGCAGCAGTTCTACCCTGACAATTGTTCCAACAAATGCACTATCCTCAGATGCTGTCTATAAGCTTTATGTGAGTGATCTGACCGACAGCAGCGGCAATCCCATTGAAGACTTTTACCTGACTTTCAATACTGATGATATCAATGACGATTCAGATGATTCAACAAGCGACAGTTATAATAACGGCAGATACTTTTTCGATATAAGCGAGGATTTCTGGGCCTATGAGGCAATTATGCAGCTGGCGGACCTTGATATCATCAATGGCTATACGGATAATACCTTCAAGCCCAATTCAAAGGTTACAAGGCTGGAATTTGCCTCAATGTTCACAAAAGCTCTCGATCTCAAATCGACGGGAACCACACAGACATTTGCTGATGTAGCTCCCGGCAGCTGGGGTTATAGCATAGTCGAAGCAGCCAAATATTATCTGACCGGATATAAGGCGAACAACGGTACTCTATACTTTTACGGCGACAGGGACGCAGTACGTGAAGATATGGCAGTCGCCCTGGTGAAAGCACTCGGATATACGGTTCAAAGCAACAACACAGCGCTTGCCGCGGCATTCAGCGATTATGACGAGATATCACCCGCATTGAGAAACTATGTCTACACCGCATACATCGAAGGGATAATGAAGGGTGACAATAACAAAAAATTCAACCCTCAGAGCACTTTGACGAGGGCCGAGGCGGCGGTACTGATACAGAGGGCTTTGCAGGCCACTGAAAAAGTTGTTGTCGATGGTACCTATACCACCGGCGAGAAAGTGGTTATCGGCTCAACCAAAAGCACTGATGCAACCCTGTCAGGTTTGAAGTACAACGGGACAGCTGTAACAGGATTTAAATCATCCGTATTTAACTATTCGGTTATACTGGCCAAGGGAACAACTGCCGTTCCGACAATAACAGCTGTCGCAACCGACTCGGGAGATGCATCTATTGTGATATATCCTACCAGCAGCCTGCCTGGTACGACTACAATACTTGTTACTGCGGAGGATGGTAAATCCGTGTGTATTTATACCGTTACATTCTCTGTGGCGAGTTAGCGGGTAATAAAATAAAGGAACGCTGCTATAACAGGAGTATGTCCAGGTATAGTGGCGTTCCTTTTTCATAATCAAACATCAAACCAGGTCGTTTTCCACTGTCTCAGGTGGGGTCATAAGTCTTTCGGGATTTTGAATCAGGCTTTTCAGAAGCTTGAATGCCGTGGCATAATAATGTCCGTCAACAATCCTCTCATCAGTAACCGCTTTGATATTAATAAACTTCTTTTCTATTATATTTCCACTTTTGTTTATGACTCTTTCCCTCTGCTTTGCACCGAATGCCAGGAAAATGGATGTGGTTCCAAAATCATATAGATGGTGGTATATTGGCTCTATTCCAAGTGACCCCAGATCAGTAATGAAAACGCTTGTGTGAAAAGGACTTACCCTGTTTATTATTTTAGGCATCTTTCCATAATAATCGAGGGTATCCAGAAACCATACTATGAATTTTACGATAAAACCAGGGCACAGCATTAAAAGCCTTGCGGTCTTGTCGGTATCATTTTTGACTTCTTTTTTCTTGTTGAGCTCTACTGCTTCGTTGAACTTGGTTACAACGTCAAGAAGGGTGTCAGTGGGGCTGAATATAAGCTTTATTGTTGTTTCAGGACTCGATTCCTTTAATTCCTTCTTAAGTGCCAGCGAAATCAAAATGTCGTTTCTGGCATAAATCCTCTGTCCGGCTATAAACCGGTTCAACCCAGGCTTCTGAGAGATGGTCCTTACCATGGCAGCTATCACTACATGAAGAAAGCCGATGCCTTCATTTTCATGCTGCTTTCTCAACTCTTTGATGAATGCATCCGTATGCCCGATATCGAACCTGTCGTCAAAATAATTCTGAGAATCCACTCTTGTTTTCATTATGTAGGGGATTATCCGGTAAAACGGGTTGATTGATCGAATGAGCCTGCCATCATATCTGTCACCAAATCGTCTTTTACTCTTCTCCATCTGGCACCATCCCATAAGTTTTTGTCTTGCCGGGAAATATTCTTCTGTATTATATCATATACGGTATTAATAACACTACTTTACTTACAACACTTCACCAACCTTATGGCTCGTATGGAAGATCCCTCTTTTGTCCGGAGGCCTCCGCTATAAGGTTATCACAGCATATCTGCACAGCTCCGAAATTCATATTTGGTATGTAGTATGTCTCAAGATCGTCATGCAGTGCTTTAGCTTTGCTTATAGTCAGGATGGCTGTATCCAGCAGGCTGCCAATACATTCCCTGTCTTCCGACAGATCAGCACTGTGCTCCCCAAGGATACTTACATCCATAAAATCCTGCATGCAGATAGTCTTGTACTTCGCAACCAATGACGAATGATACATGTTTGATGTAGTTATTGCAGTATCGATGCCTGGGATAACAATATGTTCCAGTTTACCAGGGTTTAATGCACAGTAATATGCCTCCACAAAAAAGCCCCTTTCCATTGCCACATTTTTAACTTTTTCCAGAAGCTGTCCTTCACAGGTACCGATATCGCCCTTAATTTCATAGACTAATTTTGATGTGAGGATGGAGTCCAGATAATTACACAGACCGTTCGGAGTGATTGCACTTGCAAAAAGCTTACGCAGTCGCCCGGTTTTCTCCGGAGCAGCTTCATCATTGCCAAACAATTCATCGGTCAATCCTGAAGTAAAGCTATTCAGCTTTTCTGCCTTTAAAGCTTTACTGTAAATTGCTGCACTGCCTTCATATATGTATGAAGCGGCCTTTAAAAACCTGTACCCTCTTGAAAACAGCTCCCCTATGGTCTTTGTCGTCTTCATGATATCAGCTTTATGTACTTTGATGCTTTCCCGGCTCCAGAATTCACCGAAATTTATGATTTCATCTACAGCCCCGGGATATGAAGGGTCCACCACATGGGGGGCCGTGCCGTCTATAACCGCAAACCCAAGCTGTGGAGCCATTATCCCGTCCAATGAATTGTTATCCGAGGAACAATGCAGGTATTCAATGTCATATCCCATGTCCTGCAGCTCCCTGCCTATTTTCTTCATGAATGTTGATTTACCGGTTCCAGGACCTCCTTTGATTATTATCTTCCTTTCCGCTTCAAACGGGTCGATTATCTGGTCGTAAAAGCTGTAAAACCCAAGGCTGGTATTGCCTCCCGGAAAGACATGTTTAACTCTGCCTGTAGCCATGGCACAACCTCCTTTTTTAAATATAATATGAAGAAGAGTCACGTTTTGAACCGTTTGGTATAAAAAAAGGTAGAATAAGGCTTACAAACGATTCAAAAATTCATCATGCGTCCGTCACCTGGCCGTCACACAAAAATTTTATTTTGTTGTATAATAAAAATAATAAAAGTGCTAAAAAGAATTGAGGCAATTCAATGTATAGGATACTCGTTGTAGACGATGAAGAGAGAATCAGGGAGATAATAAGAAAATATGCAGCTTTTGAAGGCCACGAGGTAGTTCAGGCCTCTGATGGTATGGAAGCGATTGAAATATGCAAACGGCAGGATTTTGATATTATCATCCTTGATGTTATGATGCCTGAACTCGATGGCTTCTCTGCCTGCAGAGAGATCAGAAAACACCGTCAGACTCCCGTCCTTATGCTTTCAGCCCGCGGTGAGGAGTATGACAGGATACATGGCTTCGAGCTCGGTATTGATGATTATGTAGTAAAGCCTTTCTCTCCAAAAGAACTTATGATGAGGATCAATGCAATTATAAAACGCTCCGGAAGACAAACCGAAGAGCCCGCAGAGGCAAAAAAAGACATTGTCAACATCGGAGGCCTGTCTGTAGATTTCACCGGGAGACTGGTTTATGTTGATGGTGCAAGGGTGGATATGGCACCGAAGGAATATGATCTTTTCTTCTATATGGTCAAAAACCGCGGAATTGCCCTGACTCGTGAAAAACTCATTAACGATGTCTGGGGTTATGACTTCTACGGCGATGACCGCACTCTGGACACCCATGTTAAACTACTGAGGAAAAGCCTTGGTGATTACAGCAGCCATATAGTGACACTCAGAGGGGTGGGATACAGATTTGAAGGCTGATAAAGCGTCAAGAATAATGAAGGCTGATAAAACGAGCATCAAATGGAGGCTTTTTACCTATCTGTCCGCGTTTGTCCTGATCATGGTTGCACTTCTGTGGCTTTCCCAGATAATTTTCCTCGACAGTTTTTATAAAACTATTAAAACCCAGAGCATCAGATCCTCTGCCGAAAATATCGAAGACAATATTAACAATTCAGATCTTCAGACTTTAGTGGATAAACTGTCTCAGCAGAACGAACTGTGTATCAGGATCGTTGATGAGAGTGGAAATGACCTTTATTCCGCCGAAGCCTCCTCTGAATGTATGATACACAGGATACCGCCGAAGGTAATTAATGAGTACCGCCGCCAGGCTGTTAAGCACGGAGGAACATACCTTGAGCTTGTTCCACAGGAAAATCCAAGAGAACAGCATTATGACGACGAGCGCTTTATTGGGAATGTACCTCAACGGGAAGAAAAACAAAAACTCAGCATGATATATGTAAAGACTATATCAATGAACAACACAGGAAACGCAACCTTGCTGCTCAGTTCTGCCATAACACCTGTATATGCCACAGTTGATACCCTGAGGGTACAGCTGATAGTTGTAACACTATTGATGCTACTGCTTGCAACAGGAATAGCCATGGTCATATCCCGTAAAATTTCAAAGCCCTTGATAAGGATGAACCACTCGGCAAAGAGGCTTGCAAAAGGAGATTACTCAGCGGATTTCGCCGGCAAAGGTTACCTGGAGGTGTATGAACTGGGTGAATCATTAAATTATGCAGCCAATGAGCTTTCGAAAACAGAAAAGCTCAGGCAGGAACTTATCGCCAATATCTCTCATGACCTGCGGACTCCTCTGACCATGATAACCGGCTATGCAGAGGCCGTCAGGGATCTGCCCGGTGAGAATACGCCGGAAAATATACAGATAATCATTGATGAAGCCCGGCATCTCAGCAATCTTGTCAATGACGTCCTTGCCTTATCGAGACTTCAGACAGGTATCCAGGCTCTTTCTATTACCAGCTTCAACCTGTCTCAGAGCATAACGGAAATTCTCAGGCGATATTCCAAATTGACCGGTCAGGATGGATATGTAATCAATTTCGAGCATGATACAGATGTAGTCATTGAAGCTGATGAGGTCAAGCTTTCACAGGTCATTTACAATTTAATAAACAATGCAGTAACATATACAGGTCCTGACAAGCTGGTAACAGTATCTCAAAAGGTTGCAGGCGGAAATGTCCGCATTGAAATCACTGATACAGGAGAAGGCATTTCGCCCGAAAACCTCCCATTTATATGGGACAGGTACTTCAAGGTCGACAAATCCCATAAGCGCGCTGCAATCGGCTCAGGTATAGGGCTCTCCATAGTGAAGGGGATACTCGAACTGCATGGCGCAAAATTTGGAGTTGAAAGCTCAGTGGGAAATGGCAGCACCTTCTGGTTCGAATTAAAGCTTGTCAATTCATAGGATTGAACAGAGTACCAAATTAAGAGTTCATAAATCAATCAGTTATTGTTCAAATAACCATCACATTACACTTATATAATTGTGTCATAGGATCAAAGCGTATAACAAATGATCTATGACACAATTTTTTTATAGGCAGATGGAGGTTTCAATGAACAATAAATTTATTAAAATAGCACTGGATATAGTGATGACCATATTGATGATCATACTGATGGACGTGGCAGCAACAGGTTACTTCTGGCACGAGTTTTTAGGTCTCTTTATATTTGGTCTGTTCCTGGTTCATAATGGTCTTAATTGGAAATGGATAAAAGGAGTTACTGCTTCATTCTTTAAAAAACATATTAAACCCAAGACCCGTTTTATGTATGTACTGGATGTCATGCTGCTGGTATCCATGAGTATTACGGTCCTCAGCGGTATATTGATATCGAAGTCGTTGTTCACATTCATAGCTTTGGAAAACGGCATACTTTGGAGCGCGCTGCACACTTCATTTTCATATGGCAGCCTGATCCTGGTCTCTGTGCATATAGGTCTGCACTGGAAATACATAATGTCAGCATTCCGTAAAATGCTCAACATACGATTGGAAAGCAAACCCCGGACAATCATTTTGAGGTCCATAGCCGCACTGCTTGTCATAGTGGGAATAAAGAGCTCATTTACCAATGACGTCGGCAGCAAGCTTCTCGTTCCGCTGACCGTAACAGCAAAGGCCTCGCAGACTGTCAATCAGATTTCAGCAGGTACAACTGAAATTTACGACTCGGATAAGCTCTCTTCAAATATATCACTCGTATCGTCTGGTGATTCATCAACTGTTACTGCCAGCCTGGATAACACTTCCAGCGGGGAACTGACAGCAACAAATATGTCCCTCCAGTCAGTTTCGACAAACAACTCTGCAACTGACGACGGCACAACACTGGAAGAGTACCTGGGCAGCCTCATTTGCACCGCATGTCACAGGCAATGCTCGCTTCTCAGCCCCAAGTGCGGAAAAGGTGTGAGGCAGGCTCAGCAGGCAGAAGTGAAGTATGAAGCCCTTATGGAAGAAATCAATTCATCCAGCGAGAGCACAACCCAGGACGAAGGCGTTACAACAAGCGAACCCGCAGCAACAAGCGAACCCGTAGCAACAAGCGAACCCGCAGCAACAAGCGAACCCGCAGCAACAAGCGAACCCGCAGCAGATAACGAAAGTAATACTGATATCCGCAGCGATGCTTTTACAGGAAGTACCGCCATCGCTGGAAATGATTTAATAAGCGCTGCCGACCTGGACGAAGCTGGCCAGGCTGATTCCGAAAAAGGCGGAGCCCTTGGAGGCCTTACGGACTTCTTTCCGATGATGACCTTATACGTTGCCGGCACCTACTATACTGTATCGTTTTTTGAAAAGAGCAAAAGGAAAGAGTGAATAATCATACCCTATGCGGAGAGAAATCTCGCATAGGGTTTTTTGGGTTTGTTGAATCATTTACATCCGACTGGATCTGAACAATGAAACTATCAAGCCCAGGATTATGATGACTGCAACAGCCAGTGCCAACCTTAAGGCAACCATATTGAAGCTGTACATCTCACCGCCTGTGCCTGCATTCAGCCCTGAAGCAATTACTATACCAGCAATGATTATGCTTACAGAGAGGAGTACCATGCTGAAGGATATCCTGTTTAATGATCTTTCGAACCGCTTCTGTATCTTGTCGATATCCTTAATTTCAAACTGGAATACAAAATCCCCGTCCTCCATCCTGGCCAGGAAGTTGAGCATCACCGAAGGCAATTCGCTGAAAAGCTCCCTGTAGTTGAAAAAGCTTCTTTTAGCATCGTTGCCCAGGCTTTTTAACGAAAACGACTGTTGAAGCATCTTCCTGGCAATCGGTTCTGCTATGGCAAGGGAATTGAGGTCGGGAGCCAGTATTTCCATAAGTCCCTGAAGCGTAGCCAGGGTCTTTGATATCATCGTAAACTCGCTGGGTATCCTTATATGATGCAAAAATGCAATATTGAATATTTCTCGGAAGAGCTCACCAATCTTGATTTTATCCCATGGCATGGTGAGGTACTTGTCTATTATGGTATCAACGTCCCTCTCAAATCTTTTAAGGTTGCTCCTCTTTGATGCCGTATCCAGTTCTATTATGGATTTGACGACCATTCTTCCGTCCCGTGTAGCGACGCCTATAAAGAAATTGGATATCACCCTTCTCCTGGATTCGCTAAGACGCCCAACCATGCCAAAATCCAGTAGTACAACCGTCCCGTCGTTTAGAACCTGGATATTTCCGGGATGGGGGTCGGCATGGAAAAATCCGTCCCTCAATATCTGGTTGATTATGGACATTGCAAGTCTTTCAGCTACCATCCTGCTGTCTATCCCTGCTCCTGAAAGTGCTGTTTTGTCATCAACCCTTACACCTTTTATATACTCCATGGTCAGTATCCTTTTGGTGGTAAACATCCAGTTGATTTCGGGCACAGCCATTCCTATGTCTTTAGCGAAATTTTGTTTGAAAGTATCTGCGTTCTCTGCCTCCCTGGTAAAATCGAGTTCATTTTTCAAGGTGGTCTCAAACTCATTGGCCATGGTGGTAAAATCATAAAGCTTTCTGTACTTTGTGTGGTTGTCCAGAAAATGTGCCAGATCTTTCAATATATTTACATCAAGGCTGATACTCTTCTCAATCCCCGGCCGTTGGACCTTGACCGCCACAGTTTTCCCGGAATTCAGCCGTGCACGGTGCACCTGCGATATTGAAGCTGCCGCCAGAGGTTTTTCATCAAATTCCTTATAAACATTCTCAAGCTTTTCTTTAAGCTCCTCTTCAATCAAAGCCCTGACATCCTCAAAAGGAAACGGCTGTACCGAATCCTGCAGCTTTTTAAGCTCTTCGGTGATATCCGCAGGGAATATATCCGGCCTTGTACTAAGTATCTGCCCAAGTTTTATAAAGGAAGGACCAAGCTCTTCCAGTGACTGCCTTAGCCTTTCGCCTGTTGATAACTTTGATCGTTGCATGGCAATATCCGGTTTTGAAATCTTCCGTCTGATACTGAGGTAATGGAACAGACCAAGCTGATCCAGCAGCAAGCCAAACCCGTTTTTTGCGAATACGGTTATTATTTGGTTGTACCTTCTGATGTTAATATGTCTGCTTACCTTCATACCCACCTCGTTGAAGTATTTTTACCACCTTGCCAAAAAGTATAACCCGCAAATTCAGTGTATCTTTACCTTTTCAGTGACCCGAGCAATCCGCGTATCAGCGACCTTCCGATCTCCCTCCCAATGGAGTTTACAGCTTGTCCTGCAGCTTTTTCAATCATTGACTTTCTCGGCCTTCCGCCTCTTCTTCTCTGGCTATTGCCATTGTAGTCGTAATTATTATATGTAACACGTCCGGCCTGGTTCTGGTTCTGCCTCTCCCACTGCTTCTGCTGTTCCAATCTTTGCTTTTCCAACTCCTGAGCTTCCTTCGCCTTCTGCCCGGCAATCTGCCTCTGCTGCTCTGCTGTCTGCTCCTGTTGTGCTTTTGTCTGAAGCATTTCATAGGCTGATTCTCTGTCTATCTCCCTGCTGTATTTCCCGCCCATGACCGATTCTGCAAGCATACGGCTGCGCTGCTCATCAGCGATCGTTCCCATCAGGCTCTGGGGCGGCAGAACAAATGCACGTTCCACTATCCCGGGACGCCCATCGTCATCAAGGCAGGATACCAATGCCTCGCCTGTCCCAAGCTCCGTTATGGCGGTTTCAGTATCAAAGGCCGGATTGGGCCTGAAGGTCTGCGCCGCAACCTTTACATTTTTTTGTTCCTGAGGTGTATATGCTCGCAGCGCATGCTGTACACGGTTCCCAAGCTGTCCCAGTACATCCTGTGGAAGATCCATGGGATTCTGGGTTATGAAATATACTCCGACACCTTTTGACCGGATAAGCCTGACCACCTGCTCTATCTTCTGCAGCAGAACCTTTGGGGCATCCTCAAAAAGAAGGTGTGCTTCATCAAAGAAAAAGACCATCTTCGGCTTATCCATATCCCCCGCTTCAGGAAGCGCTTCGAAAAGCTCGGACAGCATCCAGAGCAGGAAGGTTGAATAAAGTGCAGGATGCTGGAACAACCTTACACTATGAAGTATATTAATATAACCGCGCCCCTCCTGGTTTGTCTGAATCCAGTCAAATATATCCAGGGCAGGTTCCCCGAAGAAATTTTCGCCACCCTGTTCCTCGAGGGAAAGCAGCCCGCGGAGGACAGCCCCTGCACTTTGGGCTGAAATATTGCCATAATCCAGAGTGAATTCCTTTGCATGATCACCCACATACTGTATCATTGAACGCAGGTCCTTAAGGTCCAACAACAGCAGGCCACGGTCATCTGCAATTTTAAAAACTATATTAAGCACACCAGTCTGGGTATCATTCAGGCCCAGCATCCTGGACAGCATCAGAGCGCCCATATCTGTAATCGTAGTACGTACCGGGTGTCCGCCTTCACCGAAAATATCCCAGAACCGGACAGGATAAGCCTTGTATGAAAATCCATCAACCCCCAGTTTTGCAACCCGCTCCTGTACCTTTACGTTCTCTGTGCCCTGGATTGCGAGCCCTGCAAGGTCGCCCTTTATATCTGCAAGGAATACGGGAACACCCATATCACTAAAAGCTTCCGCCATGACTTTAAGAGTAATGGTTTTTCCAGTTCCGGTAGCACCTGCTATCAGTCCATGTCGGTTTGCCATATTTGGGAGGAGATATACCGGTTTTTCACCTTTAGCTATCCACACCTTGTTATCTGAATACATATTCCCCGCTCCTTTCAAATTTGTCCTGATCCTCTTGCTTATACCATACTTCCAATTATATCTAGTGTATTGACACATGTCAAAACCATCGATTGAAACATTCACATATCAATGTTAAAGTTGTCTTATATTGTGGTAATACTAAGTGAGTCATTATTAATTCGGGGTGAGTATGGACAATTTATACGACAGTACCCAAACCCACAAGGCACTTCTTAACAAAATCGCAGAATTGGAAAATACAATTGACACTTTGAAAAAAGAGCTGTCCTGGTCGGCTTCAGCCATGAAAGCTTTGGAAAATTGCCCCGATCCAGTCTTATGGCATGGAGAAGGTGAGCGCTTGGTCTACGTAAACAAAGCGGCCTGCGATGAATTTGGCTATTCGAAGGAAGAATTCCTGAACTTGACTGTCATGGACATCGATGCAGGAATGTCTGGTAAAAAACCGGATACCTATGATGAAGAAATGGACACCGTATTAAAGGAAAACAATAAAAGATTCCGTTCGGTAAATATAAGAAAGGACGGCACAACGGTTCCGGTTGAATTGGTCGGAATCAGACGCGGCGTTGATGATATTGATTACGGCATTACTTTTATAAGGAATATTTCAGACAGACTCAAATTTGAAATAAAAATGTATGAAATGAATAAAAACCTGGAACAGAAAAACACCGACCTTGAACGTTTGAACCAGGTTCTGAAAAAACGTGAAAAAGATTTAAGACAACAGGATGAAGAGCTAAAGCAACAGAATGAGGAAATGCACGAGCTATATGAGGAACAGAACTCGTTATATGAACAGCTTGCCGCATCCGAAGAAGAATTGAAGGCGCAGAACGACCAGCTCTTCGACCAGCAGGATATGCTCACTGAAAAGAATAATATATTGGAGTCCATTATAGAAGCAAGTTCAGACGGCATCTGGTACATCAACACCAAAACCGGTTTCCGCATCCTGTCATACCCGTGGCTGGCAGCCTCCGGATTCAAAATAATCATGAATGAAGGTGCTGGTGACATCGCCTGGGAAGAAGTCACACATCCGGATGATATTTCATATATGAGACAATGCTTTCTTGATCTTCTCGATGGAAAAATCCCCAGTTATGAGTGCGTTACCAGGGTAATGCACAATGACGGGGAATACAGATGGATAAGGACAAGGGCAATGTCCATATGTGATGAAACCGGTAAGGCATATATATTGACGGGCGTCCATTCAGATATAAGCAGTCTCAAAAAAAATGAGGAACAGCTTAAGTATCAGGCATACTATGACCCGCTAACCGGCCTTCCCAACAGGACTTTGTTGATGGAACGGCTGGCTTCTTCCATGAAGATATCAAAAAGAAAAAATACAAGGACAGCCATACTATTCGTTGATATCGACAACTTCAAGAAAGTAAATGACACACTCGGGCACAGTTATGGGGATGAATTGCTTAGGGAGGCCGGAAACCGTATAGCAGCCCAGGTTCGGGAGTACGATACAGTTGCTCGTTTTGGAGGCGACGAATTTATATTGTTGTTCAATGATGTATCCAGCAACGATCAGCTGCTTTATTTGGCACGAAGAGTCAGACATTGCATCCTGGAGCCCTTCATGGTGAATTCCACCAGCTTCCACCTGAGCTGCAGCATCGGAGTCACCATATTTCCTGATGACGGCTCCACATCCGATGAACTGCTTAAGAATGCGGATGTAGCAATGTACAGGGCCAAGGCTGCCGGCAAAGATAAAGTAAGGTTCTTCGATAAGAAGATGAAAGATGACTACCTTGACAAAATGAGCCTCGAAAACGATCTGCGGATTGCAGCACGCAATATGGATTTTGCGATACACTTCCAACCCCAGATTGATGTAAAAGACAATTCCATAAGGGGAGTCGAACTATTGCTAAGATGGAACAACCCCCGCCTTGGAGCTGTTTCTCCAGCCATTTTCATACCACTTGCTGAAGAAACCGGCCTTATAACACCAATCGGCAACTGGGTTGTAGAACAGGCCTGCCAGACTGCTGCCAGATGGAAAAAGAAGTATTCCTTTAACGGCATATTCTCTGTGAATATTTCTGCTGTACAGCTCAGAAATTGGAATTTTGTCAATATGGTTCATAAATGCGTGCATGATGCGGGTATTAATCCATCATGTCTTGAGCTTGAAATTACGGAAAGTCTTTTCATTGATTCAATGGAGTCTGCCGTATCTAAGCTTTCAGCCTTGAGGGAAATTGGTGTAAGGATATCTCTCGATGATTTCGGGACAGGCTATTCCTCCCTGAGTTATTTAAAGAACCTGCCGATTAACACCTTAAAAGTCGATAAATCATTCATAGATGAAATTCAAGCAAAGAAACCCCATAGAAATATGACAGCTTCGATAATCTCCCTTGTTCGGGATATGGAGATAGAGACCGTTGCAGAAGGGGTTGAAACAGAGGTTCAATATGAATACCTCAAAGAAGCCGGCTGCGATTTCATACAAGGCTATTATACAGGAAGGCCCGTACCGGAGGAAGTATTATGCAAGCTTCTTGAGGAATCCTCTTCACACTAAGAGAAAGTCGTGCTTTACCCTTTTATCAGTCCCTCTGCCACAGACACCTTGAAAGGTAGTTTATCCAGTATGTCGTGGTTTATATCAATGCCTTTTGAAACTTCAAACAGTTCAAGTCCTCCTCCGGGCAGAAGCCTGAACGCGCACCGTTCAGTCACATAAAGCACTTCCTGGCCGTTTTCAAGAGCATTCTTTGCACTGAAACTGATATTTCTCAACCGATGAACAAACTTTGGACATTCACCTTCTGATATTATCCTTATACCGGTTTCTTCCTCCTCTACATTTAAACCTTTTGCAGAAAAAGTGAGACAAAAAACAACCTTTTTGCTGTTTTGCGTAATGTTAGCAAAGCCACCTATCCCCGATAGCTTTTCATCACTGTAATGGCCGTTGACATTACCTTCCCTGTCAACCTCAAGGGCTCCGATGAAGCATATGTCCAAACCTCCGCCATCATAAAAGTCGAAAAGCTGCGACATATCCGTTATTATATCAGCCCCGATAACAGCACCGAATGCAGTGCCGCTTGCAGGTAGCCCTCCGATGGCGCCCGATTCAACAGTAAGGAATATCTTCGAAAACATTCCTTCCTGCAAGGCAGTAGATGTAACCAATTCAGGGATGCCTATGCCGATATTGGCTACCTGCCCCTCCTTCAGCTCTTTAAATGCCCTGTTCCCGATCAATGTATGCATAGTTGAACGGCCTTTGTTGTTTTTCCTCAAATTCTCCTGTAGAATTGACGACCAAGCCTTCATCTCGTTTTCCCTGACATAAATATCACCGGAAAGTGATGCATTATAACTGGGTATATTGACCAGCTGTTTTTGCTCCCGGCAGATAACAACTGCATCTACCATCATGCCTGGAATGATCACATCCCTTGGACGTTGATGCCTGTCGATGACTCGTGCAACCTGCACTATGACCTTTCCGCCGTTAACCTTTGCTGCCTGTGCTGTAGACAAGGCGTCAAGGGTCGCGCACTCGTCCTCAAAGGAGATATTTCCGTTCATGTCAACCGAGCTGCCCTTAATGAGGGCTACGTCAATACGTGGCACCTTATAAAGCAAAACCTCATGTCCTTCTTCATCATGGGACAGACTTGACCATTCCTGCTTTGAACGCTCATTCATGCCGCACGTGCCATAACGAGGATCTGCAAAGATGTTTATGCCTATCCTGCTCCTCATACTGGTTTTTTTACTTGCTGCCGCCCGGATCATATGTGACATGACACCCAGGGGAAGGTTATATGCCTCTATCTCATTTGCCCTTATTTTTTTGCTTGTATCGGGCATGCTCGCGAAATGGCCCATCACTACACAATCAACTGCTCCTGCAGCTATATATCCTTCACATGAGGAGCCTTCGGTCCAATCACCGAAGCCTGCTGAACAAAATATCGTCAGATTCTTCGGGCTTCCAGTCTTCAGCACCCTCTCGGTTAGCGCACTGTTAAGCTCTGCAGGGTTGGCTATTGCAAGAAAGGCATTTACACATACCGTATCGCCATCTTTAATCATTGCTACTGCATCGTTGATATCCACAATCTTATTCATCATTATCCCTTCCCTCCTGCTTTATCATTACTTTATTCCTGCCACATTATCAAAACTGCTGCAACCTTACCATATAATTCCCGCTAGTCAGCACATCCTGCCTTACGCATCATTATCACTTTCTTCATGCAGATCGCCTGATTCGATGGGTTTCTGCCTTCTGAAAGCCTTCTCGACCTTCAGGATTTTGAAGGAAAGCAGCAAGTGGAATGTCGTATCGGGGTCGTCCAGGTCCAGCTTCATGATTTCAGAGATCTTTTCCATTCGGCTGCTTAGCGTGTTCCTGTGTACATGAAGGATATTTGAGGTTTCTATCAACTTTTTATCGTTCTCCAGAAATGCACACAAGCTCCGGATATAATCGGTTTCATATTTTTGATCATGCTCTTCAAGTAGCTTCAGAGACGGGTGGCAAAATGTTCCGAGCCCTTCCGGTTTCATTTTTGAATGGGCGGTTATAAAATGATATATTGCATAGTCTTCATAATTATGGAACACTTTAATATCACCAATCAGTAAACCAATTTCAAGAGCTTTCAAAGACTGGTCATATGCCTCCCTGATATTCATAAGCGAACGGAAGCACCGGCTTACACCTACAACCATGTCGTTTTCAGTCATTATCCGGCCAAGTCTGCCCAGGTCATCCTCCAACCAGGTGATCTCACTGTTCCGCGTTACCAGCAGCAATATGTCATCATTATATATTATAGGTCTGCCAAAGCTTTCAAGATCAAACCTCTGCATACTTCCAATGATAAAATTGTCGGAGATGCTCATCCTGGATCTGATGATCATAAGGTATATGTTGCCCTTAAGCTCAAGATTCAGATACTTCATCCTTTCTTCCATGATTCTCTGGTCATTGATTCTGTTGTCCATCAAATCAGAGATGAAATACTCAAACAGCATTCCCCTGGAGTTTCTGAAGAACTTGTCCTTTTGCATTTCCTGAGAAACCACACGGCTGAATAATGAAGCATTTTCAATATCATTTATGTCAAATGGTTTCCAAACCCCGACAACAGTTATGTAGCCCACAGTTTTATTGGATATGGTTATGTTCGTATAAAGTTTAGGATATCTGTTATAAGGTTTGTTAATCTGATCTGCTTCTGTAGATACGACAAAGGGAATTTCACTTCTTCTTATACGGTCAAAAAGGCCTCTTGAATTCCCCGTGATAACCAGCGAATAAGTCCTGTAGCCTTTCTTAACCAATTCGTTCCATATAGGATCTCCAAAATCAATTGTCCTGGTGTAGGCAAGGATCTTATGGCTAAGATCACTTACAAGGATGGGATTCCCAAAAAGTTCAAAGCCTGTATCAACAATGTGCTGTAGCCCCTTGCCCTCAACAAGTGCATTGAGAAGTCGGGAAGGAGCGTTATGTGTCTTAAGGTCTGCCATGAGTATTTCGTTTAATTTGTTAAAAAGTTCAAAAATCGCTATACCCGTGATATAAGCCAGGTTCAATTTGGAAGACGGACCTGCATCCACTGTCAGAGAACGGTTTCCAACGCATATGACGTTGAGGCTGCGTTCAATTGGAGGTAAAGAATTCAATTCATGACACGTTGCCACATATAATACATCCTTTTCATAATACTGGTTGCCTCGTGTCAGAAACTTCACCGAATTTACCGTTACCGATCCGTTAAAGTCTGCAGACGGGCGGCATCCCGGATAATTCAATTTACTCAGCAATGTTTCAAGACTCACTCCCATGCAAGCTCTCCCCAATTAAAATTACTCTTCAGCAATATTATATTCTATAATGAGAAAAATTAATAGATATACGCTGTGCACGATGCACAGTTATCATTCCAACATCCTTAATTTATTACGATGCTTTCAAAATACAAAGTCTGTATACTTATATTAAATGAACCCAAAAAGCAACTTTGCAGCATTGATGCGGCAACTGGACGGAGGTAAGCATTATGGAATCAAGTATGGAATTAAACATGAAATCAAACGTAAAAAGATGGCCATATATTGTTTTAGGCTTTGGTATATTTCTTTTTGTGGGGCTTATATACGGCTGGCCAATATTTGCACCGGTATTCGGGGCGGAATTTAAAAGCTGGGACAGTGCAGCCCTTGCACTTACCTTCACAATCTCAATGAGCTTCTTCTGCTTCGGAAGTATGCTCGGTGGAACAATTACTAAAAAGACATCACCCAAAATCGCATTAATGATTTCTGCAGTTTTGATATGCGCAGGCTTTATTTTGACTACCACCGTCCAGGAGAATACCATATGGGTCCTCTATCTGTCATATGGAGTCATAAGCGGATTCGGTGTAGGACTTGTATATAATGTAATATTAAATGTCGCGGCCAAATGGTTCCCGGAAAAGGTCGGAACCGTTTCAGGTGCGCTTATGATGGGCTTTGCCCTCAGTACACTCCTTCTTGGCACCGGAGCTTCATACCTGATAGAAATATATGGCTGGAGATCAATTTTCCTGACCCTTGGAATAATAACCGCTGCAGTACTTCTTACAGGCTCCTTTTTCATAGCACTGCCAGGCAAAAATGTAATTCTTCCCCAAAAGGTTGAATCAGCAACAGGTAAATGCGTATCAGATACAAACATGACTCTGATAGAAATGATCAAAAGCAAGCAATTCTGGATGTTCATGGTCTGGGGTCTGCTCATGCTGATTTCAGTATATGCACTAATGGGTAACGCCAAACAGGTCGCTTTGGACATCGGCGCGTCAGCATCCATAGCTACACTTTCAGTGGCGGTCATCTCACTGAGTAACGGTCTGGGCCGTCTGGTCCTCGGAACCGCATATGACAAATTCGGACGAAAGATAACCATGACTCTGGACAGTCTCCTGCTTCTAGCTTCTGCAGTATTTATCATAGCAGCCTTCAGGACACATTCCATGCCTGTTATGATGATCGGTTTCATACTGACAGGTTTTGCTTACGGAGGCGTTCCCCCAACGTCCTCGGCATTCACAGTGGACTACTTCGGCAGCAAGAATTATGCAAGCAAGTTCGGTATAGTAACCATCTATATATTATTCGGGTCAATAGGGTCCTTCCTGGCTGGTGTCATCAGGACACATGCCGGAACTTTCCAGACCGTATTCTATGTACTTATCGCACTTGAAATACTGGCAGTCGTACTGAACTTCAGCATCAAGAAGAAGTCGGAAGAGGAAGCAGCTGTTTATAAAGTATCTGAAAGCTTTGAGGCTTAAGAACATCATATAACAAGCCCGAAACAGGAAAACGTGCGTATTCAGAAGAATCTGCACGTTTTCCTGTTAACATTTATTTGTTTCATTTACATAAACCTGACGCACGACTTGGCAGGATCTCCTTGAACTCAATAAACTTGTATTGAATATCATAATGCTATATAATCATGTAGATAAAAAAATTTGGTTTGTTAATTCAAACTCTAAAGGGATTAATATAAAAATGCTTAGTATAACGTTAATAATAATAGTTATTCTTGCTTTAACTTTTGACTTCATCAATGGATTCCACGATACAGCAAACACAATCGCAACATCCATTTCAACCCGCGTGCTGTCACCCAGAACGGCAATAATCATGGCAGCCATATTCAACCTTATCGGAGCACTCACCAATCAGACAGTTGCAGGAGCCATCGCCAAAGATATCGTCAAAAATGATATGATTACCCTTGAAATAGTTATAGCCACATTGATTTCCGCTATAATCTGGAATCTGCTCACATGGTATCTGGCAATCCCAAGCAGTTCATCGCATGCGCTTTTCGGGAGTATCATAGGAGCGTCAATAGCATATACAGCCAGTTTTGACATATTGAAATGGGGCGGCATAATATCGAAGATACTGATACCGCTTATTTCTGCCCCGGTCATAGGCTTCATTCTCGGCTATTTAATAATGCTGATCCTGAATTCCACTCTGCACAAGGCTTCTCCCCAGTTCGTGAATAAATGGTTCTCCAAGCTGCAGATAGTTTCTGCGGCATTTATGTCATATTCCCATGGCAGTAATGACGCTCAAAAATCAATGGGTATTATAACACTTGCCCTCATTGCTTCAGGTACGATTACCGAAAACCACGGCACGCCCTTCTGGGTTATCATTGCCTGTGCTTTAGTAATGGCGCTGGGAACTTCTGTTGGCGGCTGGCGTATTATAAAAACCGTCGGCGGAAATATAATGAAGATGAAGCCCATCGATGGATTTGCCGCTCAAACCGGTTCGGCCATTATCATTGAAATAATGTCGAGGCTTGGCAACCCAGTGAGCACCACCCAGATAATCACAACTTCAATAATGGGCGTTGGTGCATCAAAAAGATTGTCTGCCGTCAAATGGATCGTGGCAGAAAAGATGGTAGTTGCCTGGATTCTCACTTTACCTGCTACAGCCTTTTTGGGTGGTCTTCTCGCCTTATTGATCAAATTTGTTTTTTGACCTTTCTATATAACAACATTTAATATGCTTATATGATAAAACAGATATTGGACAACGAATCCATGAAGTGGTATTATTGTGCTTATTTGAGTGGTTTACAGGATTAACCGTAAAGAAAAAAGTGTAAAGGAGTTTGTTAATCATGGAAATGTCAAAGCTTTTTATAATTCACAAGTTGAATGATGAAAATGACAGGCCGGCTCTGGAAAGATGGTTTCAACGCTATCACGTCCCCGAAGTTCTCACACAGAATCCCTGGACGGTCAAATATGTTCTGTACCGTGTCATTCCCCCACCTCCAGGCGGAGAAAATTATGGCTACTATAACTACAGAGTCCACGAAAATTGGGTTATGGACAACTCCATGCGGCGCGGAGTGAAGGGCTTGCTCTCAATGACCAAACAGCCGGGCGCTTGTGACGCCATTGTCATCAATATGCCTGCCGAGCCCACAGAAGATTTTCTTGGCGGGAACTGCAGCATAGATGACCACACCATACTCCGCTGGGTCACTGCTTTCAGATATCCCGACGGTGTCTCCATTGAAGAGGGCGAAGACTGGTATCTTAATGTACATGCTCCGGAAGTAATGAAACAACCCGGCCTGACACGTTTCTTCAGTACAAAGGCATATGTCTCGAACAAAAGCATATTGCCCCAGGCAGAGGATTTTTCAGAACACGAGAATCTGTTCTACAAGAAATGGCACCGTGTATCCGAGCTCTGGTATGAAAACAACAATGGTTGGGTAGATTCCATAATCAAAAACCCGCCCCAGTATACAAAACCCAAATGGGCGACTCATGACAAATATCCGTTTCTGATTCCAGGCAGCGAATTCATAAGCACTTTTATCCTGGAGCGCCCCGATCATGACTATATCAAGGAATTCCGTCCACAATACTTTTAAGCAGGTGGGTCTGTAGCATTAGTCCCCAAGCAAAATGTGAGAAAGTGTAAATTCATTCAATCGATGAGTTTACACTTTCTTTTGATTAAAAGGACGAAATAGCAGGCTGGTGAACTACAGCCTGTCCGTGAACAAACCTGATGCCCATGGCATACAGCACCACCGCCCTTATAGCTGACTTGCCGCATCGAAGGCCATGCGCAACGCCGTCCTCACATTTCCAGCTGTCACACAGTCCCCAATACTCCAAAAATCCTGCGCAGTATACCTGAATTTTTCTGCTTGATCTGACCTTGCAACCATCCCGGCTGCCAGTATGACGGTATCAGCCTCAATGAAGCCTTCGCTGCCGTTTTTATGTCTTAATTCAATCCCTTTATCGCTTATTCCAGTGCAGGTGGTATTGGTGTAGCATGCAGCATGCTGCTTTAACCGCGTCAAAAGTTCTTCACGTGGGAGGAACATGGCATCGCGCGCCAGTGACCTTTTCATTTCCACCACTGATACCTGTCTCCCCTTCATGGCAAGATGCAGTCCAAGCTCGCAGCCAACCTGACCACCGCCGATAATTACTATCTTTTTGCCGACTTTTTCAATATTGTCGTGAGCGTCCTCAGCATTCATTACATTACTGCTGTCCACCCCCTTAATGCCCGGTATCAGTGGTTCAGCACCCAACGCTGCCAGGACTGTATCAGCCTTCTCCGCCCTGATCATCTCAGGTGTTGCTTCAGTATTCAGTCTTACCTCAATACCAAGTTTTTCAACCATGTGTATCTTGTTTTTCATGAACTTCTCAAGATCATACTTGAAATCAATGCCCTCCGAAAAAACAAGTTTTCCTCCGAGCTTTGAGGCTTTCTCATAAATTGTTACGTCATGGCCGCGTTTTTTCGCTGTAATGGCCGCTTCCATACCTGCCGGCCCTCCGCCTATGACAATAACCTTCTTTTTGCCGTTGACCGGCGGAATCAACATTGGTAGATAGTATTCACGACCGACACCGGGATTGACAGAGCAGTTGAATTCGGTTGCCCTGCTGTAATCCAGGCAGTGGAAGCATTTGATACACGGTATTATCTCGTCTTCCCTGCCTTCACGTGCCTTGTTGACAAGCCCGGCGTCCGCAATCGTACCCCTTGCCATTGAAACAAGATCGGCTTTCCCCTTTGCAAGGGTCTTTTCAATAAGATCCGGGTGCTGAAAACCGCCCAGTGTAAGAACCGGCACCTTAACGCCTGCTGCTTTTACTACAGCTGCAAGATATGCGTTGCACCCGGGCTTAAGGAAATTAGTAGGATGCATGATGGCTTCGGTGCCCGGTACATAGAAATTGCCTGCAGAAATATGTGCAATATCGATCCTGTCTTCGATCATCCTTATGAAATCAATACAATCTTCAACCTGGAATCCACCTTGCGGTGCGAGATCTGAGCCACTTACCCGGTACTCTATAAGTATCTTCCTGCCCACTCTCTTCCGTATCCTGTCCAGGACCATTATCGGGAATTTTGCGCGGTTTTCCAGGCTCCCGCCATATTCATCGTTCCTATTGTTGCAAAGTGGGGATAAAAAGCTGAACAGGGGCAATCCATGCCCTCCATGGATCAATATCATATCAAACCCACATTTGATTGCATTTTCTGCGGCATCTGCATAGTCATCTGCTATACGTGACATTACAGCCGTAGTGTAGGGAGGCATATATTCACCTTCAGGCCCGATTTCACCATTGATAGAATATGAAATCAGGTGCCCTTTTTCATCCAGATCATGATATTCAAACGCCAAAAACTCAAGTGCAGCCTTTGCTCCATAATAGTGGATCGCGCTTGTCAACTGGTTCCAGTATCTGTGGTACTGTAGTTTGTTTACAGTCATGTTCATATGGATCATATCCTGAGGTGCATGCCTGTCCATTACCATGGCACCTACCGTGATGCTTGCGGTTCCGCCCTTTGCCTTATTGGCATAATATGCTATGGTCGTCGGTGTGGGATATTCCTCCTGTGCCTGAAGAAGATGGGCTGTAGCCGGTGCAGAGAAAATCCTGTTCTTGAATGTTACGTTCCCAATTTTTAGCGGTGAAAAAATATGCGGATATTTATGATGTATATTTTCCAAAACGTCTCCCTCCAATCATCTTTTAAGAACCTTCCTGACAGCAAGCACTATGGGAACTGTAATTATAACAGCTACTACCGCTTCAGGTAAGCCGTTTGTCACAGCTATCCCGTATATCACCTTTGCAGTAGTATCTATGCTGATACCCTTGGCTTCGGCATATCCCGCTGCATATAGGAAATAAATCGCACTCAGGACGCCGAAAGTATTGATCAGTGACCCCGCAGCAGCGCCAACTCCGATTTTCACTGCCAGGTTCTTAAATGGCAGCCTGAAGCAATAATATGCCGCAACGCCAATAAGAATTCTTGGCAATACCGATACTAAAGGATTTATTAATGCAAATGAAAGTATATTCGGAGAAGTAATATTTTGAAATATACTGGTCAGGCCGAATATCAAGCCCACGAACATCCCGACAATGGGACCTTCCAATATTGCGCCAATGATTACAGGGATCTGCATTATTGTAGCTTTAGCCATAGGTAATGGTATATACCCGATTCCTGTCATACCAAGTACGATTGAGACAGCTGACAGCATTCCTATGGTTGTTATCTGCCTTGTTCCCAACCTTTTAGGCTTTGCGGCTTTCTTCGCTTCTCTTATTTCCTCAGTTTCCGTAATTTCCGATTTGTCCATTTTATGCCTCCACATCTTTCACATAGTGCCAACTGCAGCACCCTTTTACGCTCCGGTGATAGTTCCCAATCCGGTGCATCAACATATTGTTCGACATATCTTGAAAAAAATCCTTCGGGAAAATATACAAATACGGTTCTTACAGCATGTATTATGATAAAATATGTGCAGTAAAATAATTAAAGCCCCGGCTTTTAACTTCCGGGGCTGTAAAGAGGATGTTATGAAAAGTGGTTCTGGTTTATGATTTAATTTTACAAGCAATATGTTATGAAATTTAGGATAAAAAGTGAATTTTTTGTTAACAAAGTAAAGATTGAATTATCAGAGGAGGTGACGTCATGAGTATACGTGAAAATATTTGGGGTACTTTGGATGGTAAAAAGGTCTTTTTATATTCTTTTGTCAATTCATCCGGCGCAGGTATGAGTGTAACGAATTACGGAGGGACATTGGTCTCCGTATCAGTACCCGATAAAAACGGAAAACTTTCAGATGTTGTTCTCGGATATGAAAGCCTTGAAGGCTACATGGCCGGGAATTCATATTTCGGAGCAACCATAGGCAGATATGCCAACAGGATCGAGGATGCCGGCTTTGAGTTGAACGGCAGATATTACAGGCTGGCAGCGAACGATGGGAAAAATCATCTTCACGGTGGGCTCAAGGGCTTTGACAGTGTTGTATGGGAGCCTGAAATAGTTGACCGCGGCGGCGTTGAAAGCCTTAAACTAACCTACTCAAGTCCGGCTGGCGAGGAGGGCTATCCCGGCAACCTGGATGCTACAGTCATTTATTCATTCACAGATAATAATGAGTTGAGGATGGATTACTCAGCTGTCAGCGACAAAGCCACCCCTGTCAATCTGACAAATCATTCATACTTCAATCTTTCAGGCCATAATTCCAAAAATATGCTTAACCACCGGATTTTCATCGATGCCGGTGCTTTCCTCGCCATAAGCAGCGAATGTATACCTACCGGAGAAATCTTGCCCGTCGCTGGCACTCCCATGGATCTGACCCGGCCTGCCGTTATAGGTGATGGAATCGCCAGTAGCCATGAGCAGATAATCTACGGTGAGGGCTACGACCACAACTGGCTTTTGAATAATCATGGCGATATAACCCGTAAAGCAGCCGAACTTTTTGATCCGAAATCCGGACGAGTGCTTGAGGTTTACACTACAAAACCAGGCCTTCAATTTTATTCGGGCAATTTTATAAATGAAACTGCAAGAACCGGTAAAAATAGAGCTAAATACGAGAAATGGGGCGGACTTTGTCTGGAAACACAGTACTACCCCAACTCAATGAAGCATACCCATTTTCCGTCACCAATACTTCAGGCCGGTCAGGTTTACAGGCATTCGACGATTTATAAGTTCGCTGTCCGGTAAACGCAGATAGGTTGCTTTCCTTCTTTCGGATCTCACTTAAGCAGTTTTGATATTGATTCCGTATTGATACAATAAGTAAGCGCGTCTTCCCTGGAAATCAATCCATGGTTGCATAGCCCGGCTATGCTTGCATCCATCCCTATCATCCCCTGTGAACGGCCCATCTGTATAGCAGTATCAATCTGCATGATTTTAGATTCCCTTATCATGTTGCGTATGGCGGGATTGACGACCATGATTTCAAACGCTGCTACCCGCCCCTTCTCTTCGGATGGAATCAGCTGCTGCGAAACAACTGCCTGAAGGACCGTCGACAGCTGAAACTTTACCTGTTCCTGCTGGTTTGTAGGAAATACGTCAATAATCCTGTCGATTGTCTTGGCAGCGCCAACTGTGTGAAGGGTCGAAAGCACCAACTGTCCGGTTTCTGCAGCGGTCAGGGCTATCGATATCGTTTCCAGATCGCGCATCTCACCTACCAGGATCACGTCCGGTGCCTGCCTTAATGCCGATCTTAAAGCCTTTGCATAGCTTTGTGTATCCACTCCTATCTCCCGCTGATCTACAATGCTTTTATCATGGTGATGCAGATGCTCTATGGGATCCTCCAGGGTCAGTATGTGGCATGACCGTCCCCTGTTGATCAAATCTATAAGGGCTGATAAAGTGGTTGATTTACCACTTCCCGTTGGTCCGGTTATCAGCACCAGTCCCCTTGTCTTCTTATGGAAATCAAGAACAGTCTGCGGAATACCCAGTGCTTTTGCATCCGGCAGGTCAAACTTCACTACCCTTATTGCAGCCGCCAACGATCCACGCTGTGTATAAGCATCCACCCTGAACCTGCCTACTCCTGCAAGTGATATTGAAAAGTCCTTTTCCCCGACAGATACGAATTCATTAAAATCAGCTTCCTTTTTAAACAACTCCCGCACCAGTCTTTCTGTGTCTTGTGGAAGAAGTTTTTCACCGTATGAAGGCGTAAGCACACCATTTATTTTAAAGGTCGGCGGCACGCCAACAGTAATAAAAATATCCGATGCATCTGATTCGGCTGCCGTTCTTAGCAATTCATCAATTTTAACCATAACATTATTCCACCTTTGTTTCTTCAAAGTCGAGGGAATCGTCAAATTCAAATTCCCTGGGCAGTTCTTTCCATGAGAGTATCTCATACCTTTTGTTTTCATCATTGCTTCCCGGAGGGTTATATTTCAACTCCAGCTCCAGGAAAAGACTTCTGGCATCCTCCCCTGCACCTTCCGTAACAGTCGCAGCCACAGTCACCGTAGCCTCCGAATGGTTGTTGATTTCAACACTTTCCCCCAGTTTTTCCTGCAGATAATTTGCTGCATATGTAAAATAAAGATTTTTGCTCAGATTATCATATCCGGAATCACTTCCGTTATCCATCATGGCCTCTTTCAGGCATTTATCTATCTGCGCCGTCAGCATTTCAGCCTTGGTGTCCAGAGCATAATAACCCTTTACCCAGTCACCGTTTTTATTTGCAAGCTTCAGACTGGAATAGGAGGACATGAAGACAAGCAAACCGAATACAACCAGTGTCAGCATTATCATGATCACAAGCACGGAGGAGCTTCCCCTGTTACCTTTGTTGCCAGCTACAGCAGCTTTATTCAAATTTACTTTCCAACTTAAACTATCCGACATACAAGCAACCGCCTCTAATCCAAAATCCCTTCAAATCCATTTTACCTTTAAACTCAAGCCAACAGCAGCATATCAATCAGGTAAGCTGCCAAAATATTTATGTGCACTTATTGAATAAATCTCAATATCCTTTTTCTTTTCAAGTATATAAGGAATGGTTCTTTCCACATTGATATCGATTTTCACAGTATCTTCGACGGTTGCCTCAGTCTCCGCTGTTACGACGAAGCAGGTCTTTTCTTTCAGGGAACCGTCGGATTTATCAAGCGTATTCCAGGCTTCATCAAAGTACATCCTTATTGTAGACATGCTTCCCTCTTCTAAAATGTCCGACCCCCTGAACATCTCATAATTCCTGATTTCTGAAGGTTCTTCACATGATTTGAACGTCCCTATGATCTTCCTTGATATATTTATCCCCACATCAATGTCGTGGGCTTTCAGGCTCAGATTCCTTGCAGTAATGAAAAACTGCACGACAAACACACTTATTATGGCAAGAAACGCAACCGCTATGACCATTTCTACAATTGTGAATCCTTTGTTTCGTTTGATTGTGAATCCCCCCAATTTTCAGCTTTTTGTTCCCGCTCCAACATTAATTCCAGTTTTCATGGCGATATATGTATCCAGTTCCCGCCTTCCGCCTTGTGTTGATGACCATACATTTACCTTCAGCAGCTTGTCCGTTTCATCATATACAGCAATAAAACCATCAACAGCCGATATTTCAAAGCTGAGCTCATCCTGGAACGGCTCCCCTTTTGCAACAATCATCTCTTTCAGCCGTCCTCCACTCTGGTATATCCACGTTTCATATACTTCATCTTCATATGTATTTTCAATTACGATGGCATTTCCAGCCCCTGAAGGATTGGCTTCCAATCGAATGCTTTTTGCCGAGTCATTCTGCTTCAGTTTTGTGTCCAGATAGGATATCGCAATCCTGAGCTCAGAATCGACATCCGTCTTTTCCATTATGTTTTTATATGCATTACTGCTTGAAACGACAAGGGTGAATGTGGCAATACCAAAAAGACCGAGCATTGCAACTACAAGTATCAGCTCCGTAAGCGTATGCCCCTTTTTTCCGGTTCTATTACCTTTAAATTCTTCATGCTTTTTCTTAAGCTTCATTTGGTCCATATCATTATTTCCTTATCACAGTTATGTCAGGTAGTATATTTGAACCAATGGACTCATAGTGGTAAAAAAACTTGTCCTCGTCAACAACTATTCCATAATGTGTTTTCAGGTATTCCAAATCGGGAGGATAACTGCCTTCAAGGGCATAGCATTGCACGGCAGCCTTCCTGATGGCGTCTTCCACCACCTTTCTACCGTTATCACCTGCGCTTCCGCCGAAACCTTCAATGCTGAAAAGCGCCAGTACAGCAGTTAAAATTACAACAGCGGCGACTACGATAAAACTTGCAAGATTGAAATTGAGGTTCACATTCCTTTTCAATGGCTCACTCCTATCCAATGGAAGACATTATATTTATCAATGGCAGCAGGATCGCCAGCAGGATTACCCCTACTATTAATGAAAGAATTATCACCAGGACAGGCTCAATGGCTGAAGTCAACCGGCTCATGTGTTTGTCGGCTTCATTTTCATAAATATCAGAAATCTTGTTCATGGTTTTTTCAAGTTCGCCGGTCTTGTAACCCATATGGAACATCCTGTAGAAAAGTGGCGGGAATACTTCAGTTTTCATGAATGCTTCGGCCGAATCCCTTCCGTTAAGGATCTCCAGCCTGCAGTCCCCTATTTTTTGGCCTACATATGAATTATCAATAATATTCCGGACCATGCCCAAAGAGTCGTCAAACGACATCCCGCCTTTTAAAAGCAGTGACATACCCATGCCAAACCTTGCTGATATAACCTTCAGGTTTATTTTTTTGAAAAGCGGCATCTTCACTTTGAGTTCATCCCACTTCATCTTTCCAACCGCTGTTCTGGTAAGAATCAGACCGACAGCAACCAGTATCAGTATTACAAGCAATATGACCACCCAATTGTCCCCAATGCCCGTGCTTATATCAAGAATGGCTTTTGTTATCGGCGGGATATCCGCCCCTACGGAAATGATGATTTCATAAAACATTGGCAGAATCCTGAGTATTAGAAGAAGGATTATACCACCCATCAGTACTGCAAGTATCAATGGATATGTAATAGCATTCCTTATTTTCCTCCTGAGCTTGTCAACCTTCTCATAGTATATGGAAAGGTTCTCCATACTGCTGTCCAGAGTGCCCGAAACCTCGGCCATCCTTATCATATTTATCATATACGCAGGAAAACATTTTTGTTTTTCCAGGGAATCGGACATAACCATACCTTCCATTATATCCTGATAGAGCATTCTGGCTGCTTCCTTAAAATGTGTATCGGCCATTTCATCAGCGAAGATAGACATACCTTCAAGATATGGGATACCGGACTTGAATATCAGAGACAACTGATAGCAGAACAAGGACAGGTCTCCTGCGGCAAACCTTCCTTCCCCATTTTTAGTAGACATATATGACCCTCCTATTACTGAGTTTCTTTATCAAGCTTGCTGGTACACTGTCAATACAAAGTTTAGAGTTGACAGTGTACTAGTGTTTTGTAACACTTCATTCCTGTATATCATTCGAAGTGTTACAAATACACCTCATTGATGTTGTGGCCTGTAACATATTAAAGTTTTAAGTGTTACAGCACACTAGATATGTCCGTGGATCCTAATATGCATTTGTAATATTTTATCATTTTTTCGTATCAATTGCAGTTAATATTTTTACATGAAAAATATATACCCGCGCAGAAGTCATTCACACAGGCTTTGCTTTTTTATGACGGAACAGGTAGAAAACCAAGGTTGCGATTAGGACAAAAGAGATTGACGAGGCATACATCAGCCGGTATCCGATCAATGAGGCTGTAATCCCCAGTATATATGAACCAATTCCTGAGAATGAGTCGTAAAACATAAAATATGTTGAAGAAACTACACCTCTCCTCTCAGGTGGCGAGGTTACCATCGCAGTTGTCTGCAGTGTTGAAAAGAGCGTGCCGAAACCTAATCCCACAAACAATCCGGTAGCGTAGAAGGATAAAGGTCCGAATGCCGTACTAAGAACTATAAGTCCGATTATATAAACAGCTATGAAAGGATAAACAGCAAGATTCTCTCCATAACGGTCGAAGATTTTTCCACCGAGAGGTCTTGAAAAAATAACCGCTATACCGTATATTACAAAATAATATTTTGCCGAAGTGGAAAACCCAATTGAAGAGGCAAACAATGAAACAAAGGTCATTATACCGGAATAGGCTAAAGCCATAAGGGCTGCGCTAATGGCAACCGGTAATGTTTTTATGTCAAACATACTTCCCGGGTTAAACGTGTAGCTCTTATCAACTGCCTCAAGATTATGATTTTCTTCCGGCAGATGCAGAATGCACCCGCAAATAAGTGCTAAAAATGAAAAAGCAACACAAACAGCAAACAGAACATTGAAGTTAAATGAATTTATTATTGTCAGGCCGAGGTATGGGCCTACAACAACTGAAACACTCAGGAACATGCCGAAATAGCCCAATCCCTCGCCTTTACGCTTATCCGGCACAAGACCCGCTGCAATTGCAGACATTGCAGTAGTGGCTGCACCAAAAGACATGCCATGTATTAATCTCAGAAAAAGCATCAATTCAAAATTCCTTACCGGAATGTATAAAGCACTTAGTATGGTAAATATGATTAATGAAACTACAAGTATCTTTTTCTTGTCAAAACGGTCAACAATCATTCCCGCAAAGGGTCTTAAAATCACCGAACCAATAAAGAAAACCATAATAATAAGTCCGGCCTCATTGCTGCCATGTTTCAGATCACTCACGACAAAAGTAGCGAGGGTAGATATATAGACGCTAAAAGTAACAAACAGTGAAAAATAGCTAACACAAACTGCAATAAAGCTGGAACTCCAAATTCTTTCATTTTTCAAAAACGATACCCTCCATTAGACATCCATTGATTATACAACATAAAAAAAACACCCGCAAGCAGGTGTCATTTCAGGAGGTGTCATTTCAGCTTTTCATTTATCTCCTTAAGCTTATCGGCAGGAAGCTTTACAACCTTCCTGTCATATGTGACAAGGCCATTCAGTTCATCCTCCACATCGGACAGTTGAGTATAAACTGCGGCGCAAAGTCCCCTCTCCCTTGCCGGGATAATCTCGTTCTCATAAAGGTTGCTGTATGCCTGCATCAATTTCTCCGGTGTTTCAAAACGCTTGTAGCCGAAATCCTTTTTGTTGAAGCTGTGCCCATGAACGCGGTAATTATATCCCCCGAATTCCGACAGGACAACGGCACGTCCATGTTTGTCAGGCCTGAACCGATACTTTTTAAAATATACATGCAGACTATGTATTTCACCAATTCCCTGGTCATGCCAACCGCTGGCATGGTCAATTGTGCGCGTGGTATCCAATGCAAGTATCCGCTGAACCGCCTTATCCGAATCGAACTGTCCCCAGCCTTCGTTGAAGGGCACCCACATGCAGATGCTTGTTACGTTATACAGCTGTTTTATCATCTCATCCAGTTCCTGATAATATTGCTCCCGCCCTGCCGTGTCCTCCCGGCCAAACCGCCTGTAGTTGCTGTCCTTGAAATGAATTCCCGTTACAAGGGGCGAAGATATTGTAAAAGCCCCATAATCTCCGCCTCCGTTCAACATGTCCTGCCAGACCAGCATCCCCAATCGATCGCAATGATAATACCAGCGCATGGGCTCAATCTTTATATGCTTTCGTATCATGCTGAACCCCATATCCTTCATCAGCTGAATATCGAAAATCATCGCTTCATCCGATGGGGCAGTATACATACCGTCACTGTAATAGCCCTGGTCCAGTACACCATTATGGAAATAGGGCTTACCGTTCAAAAAGAGCCTCCTGATCCCGCAGTCATCAGTCTCCACACCAAACTTGCGCATACCGAAGCAACTCCTTACAGAATCAGTTTCCATGGATATATCGATATCATAGAGGTGCGGGTGTTCAGGACTCCACGGAATGAATCCGGGCAATGGAATTTTTACGGGCTCGTTGGATATGAACCCTGCAGAAATATCTGCTATACTGGCAGTGCAGGGATGGTTCACATCCGAAATGACAATAAGCTGTACTGCTGCTTCGTCAAAAAGAGGTGTTATGTGCAAGCCTGCGACGTATTCCTCAGGAACATGCTCCATCCACACCGTCTGCCAGATGCCACTCTGCGAGGTATACCATATCCCACCACGCCTTGTCTTTTGTTTGCCACGCGAATGGTATGAAGTGTCACTCAGGTCACGCACATTTACAAGGAGGGTGTTGGTGTATTCAGCTTCATTGATGGCGTCGTCTGTATTTACAGGATGAATAACATAATCTGTAATGTCAACACTGAAGGATGTATATCCACCGGTATGGGAGCATACCACGTTTCCATTCACATATACTGTCGCAGTCTGGTCCACCGCCCCAAAATGAAGAAGCGTCCGCCCGGTATCTGGAGTCAGGCTGAAGCTCCTTTTGTACCAAAGTGTCTGCTTAGACGAAAGCACCCGCAAGACTCCACTCAGCTCACATTCAGGAGAAAAGGGCACAATGATTTCACCGTCGAATTGCGAAGGGGGCATACCATTATCATTAGAGGTATCATCATTATCCGTTATGGCATATTCCCATATGCCATTGAGGTTGATAAAGCTATTTCGGACCATCTGCGGCCTCGGATATTCCTGCAGTACATTATTGACATCCAAAGTTTCTCCCCATATGGTTTTCATCATATCATCCTCCATACGGCATTTTCGCCTTCATTCATTTTCGCCTTCATTCATTTCCGCCCTCATTCATTTCCGCCCTCATTCATTTCCGCCCTCATTCATTTCCGCCTTCATCCGCCTTTTAAGCAGTATGACCGGTATCGTTACAAGCAGCAAAACGACTGCTGCAGCAAGGAATATGGCTGGAGTCGGCACATTCTTCACAACGCCCAGATCAACATAGGTATCAGCGCTGCTTTTTATCACCGCAGCACCTATTGAAGGGCCAATTATCATGGGGAGCAGTACGGCAAATATCATCCTTATACCCTGAAAATGGCCGACTTTGTCGCGGGGTGTAAAGTCTCTCACTGTTGCTGAAAGTGTTGCAACAACAAGCATATACCCCGACATCATCACAGCACCTGCAAATATTACGCCTGTCATGGATCGGACAAGGTACATTGCCAGGAGACCTGCAAACATAACTACTGCTGCAGGCAGCACGAACCGCAGCTTACCTACCCTGTCAATAAATCGTCCGCCAACTACACTGACAACAGAGGCTAGTATCAGGACAATCCCCAGCACGAAGGCATAAGCATCTATTTTAAGATAATTCTGCATATAAATAATCAGAAACGGGAAGAACACCTGCACAGCAACTGCAAACAAGCCCAGTGCACTCAGTGCCAGGTAGAGCGGGCGGTTTTCCCTTATTACGGCCGGTCTGAATCCATAAATGATATTTTTGAAGTAGGCTTCATTCTTTCTCTCGATCTTTCCATCCTTTAGAAGGAATATTGAGATTATGCCAGTTAACGTCACCATCACACCAAATATGGTGAAGAACTCCTTCCATCGTCCCTGCTGTGTCATCGAGTCGAAGGCGCCGAATATTATGAGCATTGCTATAAGAGGCAGGATGGATAGCACCGATTCCGCCTTACCCCTGTTTTCCTCACAGGTAACATCGGTGACATACGCATTGAAAGCCGCATCATTCGCCGTCGAGCCAAAGAAGGTCATTACGCAGTCCATTATGACTACAATAGCTGCTGAAACCATAACAGCGTTTACTGCCGGAAACCATACGGCAACATTTTCCGTACTGATAAAGCCAAAAACAAGTGTGGTTAATCCCCAAAGTATGTAGCCACCGCTGATGAAAACCTTGCGCTTCCCTATCTTATCGGAAAGTGCACCCATAACCAGGGTGGTAAGGGTTGCGACTACGGCACTGGCGCCAACCATTGCCGCGATATAGCCGGGATCCGTCGAAATCGTGTTATAGAGGAATACATTAAAATACATATTCTCTATGGTCCACGCCAACTGCCCAACGAGGCCCAGTACTATGAACGATGCCCATATCCTTTTGGTAAGTTTATTCATTAGGACGCCCCTTTTCTCGTATTTATCTGTTATCGACTGGTATTCATTGCTGCCTTGTCTCCTGTCAGATCGGACATATCAGCTTCGGTAATATCATTCAGAATTCCTTCCAGCTGCTGCTCATCCATTTCATCCAGTTCCATGATCAGTTTGGCAAGCATGTCGCTGCTTTCAGCAAATTTACTGAACTCAGTGCCAAATACCAATTCCAGTTCTGTACGGTTGAAAGTGTAGTAAAAATTCACTGAAGATAGCAGCGGATCGCTCATATGCCCGATGTGCGAGACAGTTTCCACGTTGTCCACGGTTGCAAACAACAGGGCTGAATTCTTGAAAAATCGCGATCTTCCATAGCTTTTGGAATCATCCTCCAGGCTATAGTGGATGGTTATCCCATACGGTTCCGATTTTGTCTGAAGCTGCAAGGATTCCTGGGAAACACCCTCCGGAAGGGGCATGACGTATGTGAGTGCAGCAACCTTGCTGTTGTTTCCTACATATGGGGTCCTGTTCACAAACAGTTTTCCGGCAAGGGTAGTAGTATTGTCATTATTCGTTTCAGGATTTGCGACACAGGCTGCCATGATAAGCATGCACGCCGCTACGGCTGTTATCATTGCCCACATGGGAGGTTTTTTATAACGTATGACATTCTTAACCCTTATCTTTGTATTGCTCTCACCAAAGGCAAGGGGACTGCCTGCAAACACCTTCCCCCGAATTGAAAGAGAAAGCAGTGAACGACTGTAATCAGCCTTTTTGTTTTCTCCCATTTCACGGATCACACGTTCATCGCAGGACATCTCCATGTCCCTTGTCATAAGGGCAAAAGCAAGCCAAACGAGGGGATTGAACCAATGTACGATCAAAACCAGCCAGGCGAAAGGCTTGACAAGATAGTCCCGCCTCTGGATATGGGTCTTCTCATGCTTTAGTATATATGAAAGCTCATTTTCCCCGAGGCCCACAGGAATGTATATTTTAGGTCTGAAAATTCCGAATACGAAAGGTGATGTTATTCTGTCCGTTTCATAAATGTTGTCATAAATCTTCACTGCGCAGCCTGTTTTTTTCTTAAGCAGAACATGGGAAACCAGGCTGTATATCAGCAGAGCTGCGATACCTGCACACCACAATACCGCAGCCTCAAACAGTATAATTTGCATGGGATTGACGCTTGCTACAGTGGTAGCTGCAGGCAGCGAATTGTTCACAACTGCACTTATGCTGTCTATCCCCATATCGGTCTGTGGCTGTGACATCATGCCGATGTCCTGCGGTATATATGCAATAGTTCCCGACGGAACAGCAGGGGCATTGATCCGTCCACCCAGCAGACTGAAAACAGAAGAGAAGGATATCGGGCACACGAGTCGAAACAGCATAACCGACCAAAGTCCGTAAGACAGTATCTTCGGGACTTTCTTCAAAAATATGCGCAGCATGCATATGAAAAGCATGACAATGCTCGCCGTAATGCTCATGTTAAGGATGGTCAGGAATATATCCTGAATGGTCTCGAAAATCATATCTTATTTCACTCCTCTCTGTAGCTGTCTATAAGTTGCTTGATATCTTCAGCCTCCCGGGCGGATAATTTCCTGTCACTGAGAAAAGCAGTCAAAAACCTGGGCAGAGAACCTTCAAAGGCTTTATCCAACACTGCTTTACTTTCGTATTTCTGAACCTGCTCACGTTTGACAATTGACGATACCATTGATGCCTTATTTTTCAGGATTCCCCTGTCACAAAGCTTTTTAAGGACAGTATAGGTGGTGGATTTCTTCCATCCGAGCTGATCAGCGCTCAGCCTCACCAATTCTCCGGAACCCAACGGTTCATTATCCCATATGATGCTTGCAAACTTGTATTCACCATCAAAGAGTTTTAAATCCTCCATGGAACCACCTCCAGAATAAAACAGTCTACTGTGATAGACCTTTAGTTTTAGTCTATCACGGTAGACCGGATACGTCAAGAGTGCGTTCAGCTACTTTTCGAACAATACCTTTTCGATGAATATCTCAACTATTTTCGGATCGAATTGGGTTCCCGAACATCTCTTCATCTCTCTTATCGCCTCTGCCTTTGTCATGGCTTTTCTGTATACCCTGTCCTCCGTCATCGCATCGTACGAATCTACTACTGCAATTACACGTGACAATAGTGGTATGTCTTCTGCAGACAGCCCCTGGGGATAGCCCTTGCCATCCCAACGTTCATGATGGCATAATATGTATTCAGATATATGTATCAGATCCTGCGATGCCTGTGTGATACGGTAGCCAACTTCCGGATGCTTTTTTATCTCCAGCCATTCTCTTTCAGTCAAAGCCCCCTGTTTTGTGAGAATGCTGCCATCGATACTAATTTTCCCAATATCATGCAGTGTCGATAATAGCTCCAGCTCAACAATTTTATCATCCGACAATCCAAGAACCTGACCAAGTTTCTTTGATAATTCTGCCAATCTTTCTGCATGCTCCTCTGTTTCATGGCTTTTTTCAAACATCGTGGATTTGATTGAGGACAAAATGGAGCTATGGATGCTTTTATACTCAAAAAGCTTCCGCCTGTACATAAACTCTTCTGCATCCCTGAGTATCCTGCCGATAGGTTCTTCTGCATGAGTTTTGGTTGCATACCCCAAAGCTATGCTGGCAAAATACGATTCCCGGTCCATTTTGTTGATATATTCCTCACAAGTGCTATTTATCCTTTCAAAAATAGCCCTTGCCTCCTGGACTTCTGTTTGGGGAAGAAGTATATAAAACTCATCACCGCCTGTACGTGCAACAATATCTTCCTCCCTGCTACACATCCTGAGTATTTTGGCCATTTCAACAAGCATCTTGTCTCCCTCGGCATGTCCGAATGCATCATTTATTAGCTTCAAGCCATTTATATCGCCGGTAATTATTGATAGAGGCAGCTGTCGCTGTGTATCCAGCCGATTAAGTTCCTCTTCAAAAAAAGCGCGGTTGTATAGCCCGGTCAAAGCATCATGATATGTCAGATAAAGGATTTTGCTCTCTTTTTTCCTGCGTTCGGTAATATCCCTGCTTATGCCGATAAGCCCCAGTATGTTGCCGTTTGAGTCATAATAGGGCGTTTTCAGGGTTTCAAAAACAAATCTCGAATCATCAGGAAATTTCAGCACCTCTTCATTCTTTCTCGGTTTTCCCTGCTTCATCATTTCCGTGTCCATCGACCTGAACAATTCTGCGTCCTCTTTGTCAAAAAGATCAAAATCCGTCCGCCCCACAATCTCTATTTCACTTTTCCCCGAGAATTCTTCAAAAGCGCTGTTGCACCCTACATAAACACTATTGCGGTCTTTGTAAAAAATCAGGTCCGGTATCGCGTTGATCAGTGATTCCAATAGCGCTTTGCCTTCCTTAAGCTCCACCCTTGTCTGGATATCCTTAAAGCCATTGTACAGTACAATGCAGAGTAGCAGGAATCCTATCGGAAATATGAGCAAAACAGGAGCTGCTATCTGACTCAATACTGAAAATTTTTCATCAGCAGGAAGCGCCATCGTGCAGGCCAGCATAACTACATGAATTACAAAACCCACAATATAGAACTCAATCAGGATATTTTTCTTTTTAGCCAGAATAGTATTCAATCGGTATCTGTTCCAGAGCAGACCGATGGCAGCTGATAAAACAGTAACGAGGACACCCATAAGGGCCCCGTCACCGCCAATGATAATACGGTAAAGACTAATAATAACTGCAGCAATAAGGGTAGGTAAAAATCCGAAATACATTGCTGAAACACCTACGAGGATGGACCGGGCATCAAATATGATGCCGGATTCGAGCCTTACCGTGTTTTTAATCAGTAAAATGCCGAGTAATCCTAAAGAGATACCCACAAGTATGCTCTTCCATCGGCTCTTCATGTCATATTTCAGAAAAAAAACATTGTATATTATGCTGATCGACAATAACAGAGCTGCATTATAAACAAGACCCCGCAACAATTCCTCATTCATATCCTCACCTCTTATCTCTACCCAGCGTTGCTAATATGGCCATTTCCAGTTTCTGATTTCATCACTGTCAATTCCATTCTCATAAGCATACTGAAGGTTACCGATTATTTCATTTTTCATTTTTTCACGAACATGGGCACCTTTTGAGCCCAGTGTCGGAACCCTGTCGATAACATCAATAACAAGGTTGAATCTGTCGATCTGGTTTACTATAGCAAGCTCGAGAGGGGTATTGATATTGCCCTTTTCCTTATAACCCCTTACATGTATTCTCTCCTGGTTTGTCCTCCTGTAGGTGAGCTTGTGTATCAGCCAGGGATATCCATGGAAATTCAATATGACATGCCTGTCCTTTGTGAACAGCGAATCGAACTCCCTGTCAGTCAATCCATGAGGGTGTTCGGACGCTGACATAAGCTTGGTCAGATCGATGATGTTTATAAACCTGACTTTCAGGTTGGGGAAGTTTTCACGCAGAATGGCCGTCGCAGCCAGCGCCTCCCTTGTGGGAACATCTCCGCAGCAGGCCATGACAATGTCCGGATCGCATGGTTCATCACAGCTGTTGTCATTGCTTGCCCAGTCCCATATGCTTATACCCTTCGTACAATGCTTTACAGCCTCTTCCATGTCAAGGTACTGCATATGCTTCTGCTTATCGGCAACTATGACATTTACATAGCCTGTACTCATAAGGCAATGCTCGACAGTGGAAAGCAGGCAGTTCGCATCCGGTGGCAGATAAATCCTGACCACTTCGGGGCTTTTGTTTGTTACGACATCCAGAAAACCGGGATCCTGGTGTGAAAACCCGTTATGGTCCTGACGCCATACCGTAGAGGATAACAGGATGTTCTCCGAGGATATTGGCGCACGCCAGGGTGTCTCATGTTTGCTAATATCCAGCCACTTTGCATGCTGGTTGAACATGGAGTCGATTACATGAGAAAAGGCTTCATAAGTGTGGAAAAATCCGTGGCGCCCGGTTAAAATATAGCCCTCCAGCCATCCGAGCAAGGTATGTTCACTTAGCATCTCCATTACTTTACCGTCAGGTGAAAGCTCGCTGCCATTGGCATCCTCCTCCAGGTAATCCGCATACCATGCCTTCTTGCTTACATCATATACGGCTGTAAGCCTGTTGGATGCGGTTTCATCCGGTCCGAACATGCGGAAATTGTCGGGGTTGTACAGAAATACATCCCTCAGGAACTCACCCAGTGGGCGGGTGTTCTCATACTCTGAGTCCCCCGGTTTTTCCACCTTGACAGCATATTTTCTGAAGTCCGGCATCCGGAGGCTTTTACGCAGCAAGCCGCCATTGGTGATGGGATTTGCACTCATACGACGGTTGCCTTTAGGAGCAAGTTCCTTGAGTTCAGGTATCAGGCTGCCATTTTCGTCGAATAATTCAAGGGGCTTATAGCTCTTCAGCCAATCTTCAAGCATTTTCAGCTGCACCGGGTTTTCACGTACGCCGGGAAGAGGTACCTGGTGTGAGCGCCAGAAGCCCTCAATCTTGTTCCCGTCCAATTCTTTCGGTCCTGTCCAGCCTTTTGGGGATTTCAGAATTATCATCGGCCACATCGGTCGTCCGCCATTCCTTCCTGAACGCGCTTCATTCTGAATCTGTTTTATCTCGAGGATCGCTTTCTCCATAGCTTCGGCCATAAGCCTGTGCATAAGGACAGGGTCATCCCCTTCAACAAAATATGTCTTGTAACCATAACCAAAAAACAGGCTTTCAAGCTCTTTACGGCTGATTCTGGCCAGGATGGTCGGGTTTGCTATCTTATATCCGTTCAGATGGAGTATAGGCAATACGGCTCCATCCCTCGCAGGATTAAGGAATTTGTTTGAGTGCCAGGAAGTTGCAAGAGGTCCTGTCTCCGCTTCCCCATCGCCCACTACCGCCGCAACGATAAGGTCGGGATAGTCATAAGCGGCGCCATATGCATGGGAAAGACTGTAGCCCAGCTCGCCACCTTCGTGAATCGAGCCCGGGGTTTCAGGAGTACAATGGCTTCCGATACCTCCGGGGAAGGAAAACTGCTTGAAGAATTTGCCCATTCCCTCTTCATCTTCGCTTTTCTCCGGGTATGTCTCAGAATACGTTCCTTCAAGATATGCTGGAGCCAGGACTCCTGGTGCTCCATGACCGGGCCCTGTAACAAATATCATGTTCAGGTCGTACTTTTTGATAAGTCTGTTCAGATGTATATATATGAAAGATAAACCGGGACTGGTTCCCCAATGTCCAAGAAGGCGTCTTTTCAAATGCTCCGGTTTCAATGGCTGTTTCAGAAGTGGATTGTCCTTTAGATGAATCATTCCGGCCGCCAGATAGTTACATGCCCTCCAATAGGCATTGAGACGTTCCAGTTCGCCTTCCCCCAAAGGATCGGTATTATGGACATCAGTATAATTCTTTTCCATATCTTCAGCTTCCCTTCCTTGATTAAGCTTTCCAACATTATGAATCGTTTGAGCTTACCAGATCAACATACAAGTATATTTACCCAAATATGTATTAATTATAGTCTACATTATAACAATCCATAAATAAACATTTATAAAAATAGTCCCGCACAATAACCAGAGCCTGCTGTACATATAGGAACTCTATAAGCAAGCAAGCTCTGGACGAAGTACCATTTTTCGTCATCTGCCCATTCTGTCAGTCAGGCACTGGTGTTTTTAATATATGGGAAGAATAGCATGTCTTTTTCCAGCATATGACCGACAATCACATCATCGAGTATATAAGAAATGAATGCTGACGATTTTATATCCCCATCCCTGTGGTTTTTCCTGAGGTTCATTGCCTTCGAAACCAAACCATTGTGTATTCTTATATGTTCCGGATAATCGGGGTATCCGGCATTTATCAATACCTTTTCTTCATATTCGAAATGACTGATTATGTGTTTTATGAGTGTTTCCAACTGGTTCCCGGTTTTTTCAGGTTCGGCACCTGAAAATGAAAGGTTGATAAGGCTGTTTCCTAATTCCAGCAACTTCCTGTGCTGCCTGTCAATTTCATCATTTCCACTGTTCCATTCATACTTCCATTCAATTAAAGGCGTAATGAAAGGGGTAATATCGGTATCTACATTAACAGCTACCCGGTTACGCCCTTTGTCTTTTGCATTGTACATTGCGTCATCCGCCCTTTTGTACCATCTGTCATAGGATTCGGATCTTAGTCTTTCGGCAACCCCCAGGCTGGCAGTCACCTTCTCAGAGATAGGCTGTATGCATTTTTCCAATGTCACACGTATTTTTTCTGCAACAGAAACCGCTCCCTCAAGAGAGGTATGTGGCATGAGCACTATAAACTCTTCGCCCCCCAGCCGTCCAATAATGTCGGACTTACGGATGACTCCCGCTGCTGCTTCGGCGGTACGTTTCAGGACTTCGTCACCTGCAGGGTGACCATAGGTGTCATTTATATGTTTGAAGTGGTCAAGGTCCAGGATCGCCATCGAAATGGGTTCGTTGTAGCGGTCAGCCCGTTCCGTTTCCTCAGTCATCCTGCTTTCTATATAGTATCTGTTGAATAAACCGGTGAGCTGATCGTGGTTGCTTAAGTAAAGTACTCTCTCCTCGGCGCTCACCCTTTCTTCTATGTCGCGGCTTACGCCTACGATTTCAATTTCGCCTGTGGAGTTATAGCGGAATCTCAATGAGGCCTCCACCCAGATAACCTTTCCGCTTTTACATGGCTGCTGGAATTTGATCATATAGGCCTTTCCCTCATTTGGTGCAGCAATGAATTCCTCCAGCCATTGACCTACATTATCGTCAAAATAAACAAGAGATTCAGGGGTCAATGACTCCCCCGGATTATGTGACAGTACTTCTTCCGGAGTGTATCCCCTTAGCTTCTCAACAGCCGGGCTTATATATGTCAGTTTCTTTAAAGTGGTATTAAGGACCCATATGACATCGGTAGCATGCTCTGTAAGGAGCCGGTATTTTTTCTCACTTTCCGCAAGCGCTTCATTCGCCTTCTTCTTGTCGGTAATGTCCCAGGCAAAACCCAATATGCCAAAGGTGTTGTCTTCTTCATTATGTATTCTTGTTTTAAATATATTCAGAATATGACTCTGGTTGTCCTTAAATATTGCTGTGCCTTCAAACGATAAAGGGGTATTGCTCTCCATTGTTTCCTTGTCGGTTTTCAAACTGGCTTCCAGGTTTTCTTGTATCATCAGAAAATTATCCGTGGCATATTTATTTTCAAAAACAGGCCTTGATTTGTCATCTGTCTGCCATATCCCGATTGGGGCGTTATCCAGGATGGATTGGAGCTGCTTTGTCTTTTCTTTCAGCATTTTATCGTAAAAGCTATACCGCCTCTGGGTTATATCCTGGTAAATGCAGGCGAAAATGTCTTCCTCCAAAGGAAATACGACGGTATCAATCCATTTTTTATCCGATGTATAATATATATCCATATGTGCCGGTTCTTTATTGATTATTGTACCCGACCATATATCACTCCATTTTGAGAGAGTTTCGGTATTCATGGGAAAAAGCTCTTTAAAACTCTTTCCGATTGTATTATGCTCATTAAAGCCTGTTAGGGCCTCAAAAGCCTTATTTATCCCGAGAAACTCATTGTCAACCGGGAAGCCTGAATTATCCCTGATAGTCTGGTGATACGAAAACGCTACCGGTGATTTTTTAAAGAAATCATCATAAGTCTCACTGTCCATCTTTTGAATCCCCCATATACGCCCATTTCCCGATGTCGGCCAGCAGCCTGATCGCCTCCTCCTCAGGCACCGGCCTGCTGAAAAGATAGCCCTGGATTATATTGTTGCGTTAACATAAGAAGGGAAATTTGTACTATTTAAAAGAAATATACCACTGTTAATCGAGGAATAACCTTAATATAAAAATAATAGCCCCGGATCATGGTTTCCGGGACTATTTTAAAGAGGATGTAATGAAAAAGTTTTGTTTGGTCTACATTTATATAATAACCGATATTTGTGAAGTAATTTCATTAAAACTGTGAACATTTTATGAATTCGTCATACTTAATTATCCATTCGATCGTTTCTTATGATTAAGCACTTATACTTCTTCAAAATATTGTAAAAAACCACCAAAAGTCCTATTACTTTTTGTGGAACTCTTGTATTGACTTTCCCATTGAGTGAAGTTATTCTTATAGATGTTGATAGTCAATTTGTAAACCAATCTTAAATTCTAGAGGAGGGAAATTCAATGCAAAAACTCAGAAAAGCGCTAGCCCTGTTGATAACTGCGGTTATGATGCTGGGTATACTTTGCACCGGTGCTTTTGCCGCAGATCCAGTAGGAGCAGCACCTGGTGGAGCACCTGGAGGAGCACCCGGAGGCGGTGGACCCGGAGGACCACCTGCAGCAGTAAATACTGGTGCCTCAAGCACTGCTGACCTGACCGATTATGCCAAGGTTGACGCTAAGGCAGCCGTCGGGCTAATGGTCAAACTTGGCTTGATCAAAGGTAAGGTTCAAGCTGACGACACAGTGACTTATGAACCTGACAGCAACCTGACCCGTGCTGAAATGGCCAAACTGATTGCCATGGCATCCACCCTTGTAAGTAAAGAAAAGATTTCAGGCACAGCTACATTCAATGATATTGAAGGCAACTGGGCTGCAAATTACATCAGGTATGGTGCCGACAAGGGCATAATCGCTGGTATTGGTGGCGGAGCATACAACCCCAATGGCACCGTTACCGGACTGGAAACTGCCAAATTGCTTCTGGCAGCTATGGGAGTTGCAGGCCTCAACGGTGATGACTGGGCTGCCAGGACTCTGGCAGCAGCAACTGAAAAGGGCATCCTTAAGGATACCAAGGTTATTGATGGAACTCCCATTGATCGCGATGACGCAGCACAGATAATATACAATGCACTTACTGTAAGCGATGGAGCTTCAATATTGCCACAGACGCGTGTAACAAGTGCTACCACTTCAATGGAATCACTCACAATCGGAAATAACACACTGGTTACTGCTCCCGAAGGTAAACTCGTTACATTGGTAGCAGCAGGCAAAGAAAAACAGATCGAAGCCGGCACTTACAGTGATGTTGTTCTGGTTGTAACCGATAAGCTTAAAGCCAATCCTTCCAGCTATACCGGACGCGGAATTGAAGATTACCGTATTGGTATTTATGTAGGCAAGAATGGCCTTGTAGCTTCACAGTCAGTTAAAGAGGCTGTGGCCGGTACATATACAAACACCGGAGCTACAGGCATAACCATCAACTCCACCAGCGACAACTTCAACGGTATAATGGTTGATGGAGCAGAGTACACAATTAAAGATTCCACTTTCATGTTTGACAGCAAGAGCGATGGAAGCAATGTTTCCGACTTCAGCGGTCTAGGCTCCGTTATAACAACATATAACGATGCCAAAGTGACACTGAACAACGTAGACATTACTACAGTAGGCGTTGCCAAATGTGCACTGTTTACTGACAGCGGATCCGACTCATTACTCACTGACTCCAAATTCAAGGTAATGGGCGGAACCCTCTATGAAGGATATGTAAATACAGCAGACCAGGTCAAGATGGTTGCCCCTCCATGGGTATTGGGTATCATGGGCAACGCCCGCGGTACCAACCTCATGGGAAAATGCTCATCAATGACAGTTGTAAGGACCGACGCATCAGCCAACAAGTGGGGCGTTCTCTCCACAGACTCCGGTGAAAACATGGTCCTGACCGTAGTTGACTCCACTCTGACCCTTTTGGACAAAAACCTGAAGGATCCCTTCAGCACCAACTATGGTAGTGGCTACGGCACTTACATCATCGGCAACGCCCAGGAATATTTCTATGGCGCAACCTTTAACGTAGGTACCTACGCTTCCATCCTCACCGGTGGTGATGCCACATACGCATCCTCCACCTTTGAGAAACCGCTGGATATATACGCTAAAAAGATGATTTTAAACGGTAAAACCAAAATCAACTGGATGGGTATGTCGGAACCAGACTATGATGTTCTTAATCAAGACACTCCTGTTTTCACAGGCATCACCGGTCTGGGCAAAGTCACAACCATCAATTCAGATGCTTTTGGTTTCATGGCTCATAACAGCGGAAGCCTCACCATAACCGATGGTACAGTTGTAAATACCGACAATGCTACCTTCCTGATGAAGTCAGGCGATGTTGACCTTACCGTCAGTGACAGAGCTAAGCTTAATACAGCCGACGGCGTTATCCTCCAGATGATCGACAATGACGATTCAATCGTTGGTGCTGATATGTCTAAGGGTGCTCCCAACTTCTTCAAGGAATTTAAAGAGAAGGCAGGCTACCCTGGCCTCGACTATGCTGTGGAATATAAACTCGATGGAGGCAACACTATCAACTTCAATGCAACTGATGTTGAACTGAAGGGTGACCTCTATAACGGCACCGGCTACTTTGGTGGTGCAATGGGTGGCGGAATGCAGTCAACCGACAAGCTGAACATAACTCTTGGTAAGGGTTCATCACTGACCGGAAAAATCAGCGCAACCTCCATTCAGCATGTGGATGAAACCGGCAAACAGAATACATATTTCACAATCGACGAGTATTACTATCTTGGCCATGTAGCCAATAAGAACTTCTACAATGGCGGCAACGACGTTGCAGTCACATTGAAGGACGGCGCTACCTGGACAGTCACCGGAGAAGGCATAATCACCAGCCTTACAGTTGCTGAAGGCTGCACCATTAACGGTACAATTACTGTTGATGGAGTAGCTAAGACCGTAGCTCAGATCATAGCAGCAGGTGGAACTGTCACTGGTAAAATAGTGGTCACTAAATAATCTTCAAAACATCAACAATAAGAATAAAATCCGTGCAAATTCATTCATTAGTGAATTTGCACGGATTTTCATTATCAGGATTTTTCATGTTTTTTCAATGAGCATTTTCAAACGAGGTATTTCCCTATTCCACGGCTACTCTTTCCCTGATTGTAACCTTTATTATATCTCCAGGCTGCTTTCCAATTTTAGCCCTGATTTCCTTTCTGATTCCGATAATGTGACACGGGGTTTTCATACGCACAAGGCTGCCTTCATATGGTTCATCGTCAAAAGTAGCAATGACCGGAACCCTTCCTTTGCCGAACTCAGCCTTTACATCGAAGGGTATTTCTATATATGCCCCATCAATATCAGGCACCTTCTTGATTTCTGCTTCAAATTCATATACTTTGTTCATTTTTAATATTATTCCCCTTTATCACCATTATAACATTAATATAAAATGGTTTGCTGATATAGTAATTGAAACATCATTATCATATATATACATAAAAAACTGGACTATCAGGTTTACAAATAATATGATTATAATGGAAATTGCGTAAATAAAGGAAATTTATAAGAGGGTAAACATATGCCGTATTATATCGAAAAAGGCTGCGTAGGCTGTCACTATTGCAAATCAGAGTGTCCTTCAGAAGCCATAAGGTACAAAGGCGCCGGTTATCAAATCACAGCTGACAAGTGCATCAGCTGTGGAAGATGCGCAGAGGTCTGCCATCTGGGGCTAATTAAGAACACCGACTCACCCGAACCTGCTGCAGAGCCCCATGACCCAATTCACCTGAGCTGCGACGTTCTTGTAATAGGGGCAGGCGGTGTGGGCACCGGAGCAGCTGCGAGGGCTTCATCACTGGGCTTTGACGTGATCCTCATCGAAGCGGCAAAGCAGTACGGGGGAGGTACATACCTTGCCCATGGAGCTGTATTCCCTGCCTCCAAGGTGGTATACGGAAGATTGGGCATAGAGTACGATCTTGATGAGAGCGTCAGCAGGTGGCTTTTTATGAGCGGCGGAAAACTCCAGGATTCTGAAAAGCTTAGAAAAAACCTCATTGCCAACGGAGAGTTCCTTGATTGGTTTGACTCCCTTGACCCATCCTACGGTACCGTTTTTACAAAGGGATCCCCTGGGTTCCCGTTCAAAATCGATATCCCCAGGAGATACCTGAATACAAAAGCCAAGGATGATTCAATAGGTCCAGGCTGGATGGGATCCTGGATAACCGACAAACTTTTCGAAACCGCCCTGAAAAACGGCATTCGTTATTACAACAAAACACGCGCCCTGAAATTCATCATAGGCTGTGATGGTAAAATAACCGGCATCATCGCGAAGGATCCGGGCGGTATCATACAGATAGATGCCAAAGCATTTGTGCTGGGTACAGGCGGATACCTGATGAATGATGAAAGAATGAAGGCAATTGACCCGGATTTCATACGGGGAGACGCTACGATGCTGCGCTTGAACGTACCCACCAACATAGGCGACGGACATGATATGGTGTCTGAAATAGGCGGTCAGGTTGACTACAGCAGGGGCAGGGTAAGAGGGCCGGTGCATCATCCTTATTGCTACTCAGTTTACAGGATGATGAACAGCCCCAGGAATGTATTTTTCAGTGATGAAGGCAAGCGTTTCTTTGAAATGAGCAATATGTTGCCTGGGCCTGGTGGTCAGACAGGCTCAGAAGACCAGCCCGATCCGGGCCAGTTGATTCTGCATAGCCGCACCGGCAAGTGCTATGTCATAATGGATTCAGAACAGCTGGAACTGGAGGGTCAGGGGCTTCTTGACCATATGATGGAGGGACACGACGACTACCTCAAAGACTGGCGACAGGAGATTGAGGAAGAGGTATCTTTGGAAGACTGGCCGGCAAGAAAGGCTGACAGCATCGCTGAATTGGCTGCAAAGCTTGGCATGGATCCGGAAAGGCTTACAGAAAGCATCATTCGCTATAATAAACTTTGTGAAAAGGGTGTCGATGAGGATTTCGGCAAGAAACCGGAGCATATGCATCCCATACAAAAGCCTCCCTACTATGCCTTTATGGGTCAGAACTTCGACAATGGAGCAAGTCTCGGTGGTATAGCCATAGACGATGAATTCCGTGTGATCAATCGGGAGACCGAGCCCTTTGACGGCCTGTACTGCGCTGGTGACTGCGCCACCTACGATCCGGCTGAAAACAAAGGCCCAGTAGGACTTTGCGGCGGATTGGGCGGTTCATGGGCCAGCGGATTCCAAATTGCCAATTATATAGAAGGGTATTTGAAATTATAGCTCTGGATAAAGCTCTGGATAAAGCTCTGGATGAAGCTCCGGATGAAGCTCCGGATGAAGCTCCACGTTATATGGGATATATTTTACAATCTTTCGATCACAATTTCGCCGACATACATCGTTTCCCTTGCTCTTGTTGCTTGTATGATTTGTTCGGCTACCTCCTCGGCTTCCATGAAATTACTGGTATCATGTTTCAGCCCATTTTCTCCATTCCAGAAAGGTGTCTTCATTCCTCCGGGGAACACTTGAACCACTTTAATTTTGGTTCCCTTTGTAGCTGCTTTTATTGCTTCACTATAGCCTCTGGCCCCCCATTTGGCAGCACAATAAACTGCTTCTTTGGCATTACCTTTTTTTGCTGCAGATGACATTATGTTAACAATCGTTCCTCCATTATCAGCCATATATAACAAAGCCTTTGTGCTCATAAGCATCAAACCGATTAAATTTGCTGCAAAAACCTCATCAATCATTTTTCTTGTTGCATTCTCAGGATTTCCATACAGCCCCAGGCCTGCACAATTAAACAAAAAGTCCAGCTGATAGTTCCAGGAATCTATTGATTTATACATATCTTCCACAAAAGCTTCATCAGAAATATCTCCGCTGAACACAAAAATATCACTTGTGCTGATTTGTGATACAGCTTCCTTTGTCCTGTTTAATTTATCACGATCCCTCCCCACCAGGAACAGTGCATATCCATTTCTGCTTAACTTCCTGGCCAATTCGAGGCCTAACCCGGAGCCTGCTCCAGTAATTATAGAACCATGCTTTTTCATCTATAAATTCTCCTTCAATAATACATTAAGGATTTTTTTACATATTATATCAAACTATTCGCTTATGTGTTCTCAACCAACTGAATCTTCAATCCATTCGGATCCAGAATGAAGAAAAACCTGACATGTGGATTTGCCTGGATCGGACCACTGTGTATAGCAATCCCCCGCTCTGTAACAAATGCCATCATTTCGTCAACTGATTTCACCTCAAAGCCCAGGGATATGTCTCGGCCTATAGTAACATTCTTAATGCTCTCATTGTATATCAGTTCAATTTTAGTTTCGCCATCCCCCAAAAATGCAATTTCAACACCCGGTCCAGCTTTGAATCTATTTATAATAGCAAGTCCGACTACCTCCTGATAGAATTTTAAAGACTCTTCCAGATTGATTACTGAAATTGTACACCAACAGAATTTCATTTTTAGTCTCCTTTCATTGCTGTAGTAATCTTATACCAATGCTTTACAATACATCATATCGTTATACTTATTAAATTTCAATATACTTAAGTATATGCAGGCCACAACATCAAGGTAGTGTATTTGTAACACTTCAAATAATAAAAAAAATGAAGTGTTACAAAACACCTGTTGAATTATTTTCAAACTAACATTATTATATAAGTAAGTTATTATCAACTAATTGATAGTTAATATGTTGCTTTTATTTATCTATGGTAAAGGAAGGAAGTTAAAATGATGTCAACGCTTACTGAAAAAAAACCTGCATACGGAATGCCCTCTGCTGGCGGTCCGGGCAAATTACCCGAGTATAAGCCTGCTCCCTTTCCCGGAGGTCCTGGTGGTCCTGGTGGTCCTGGTGGCCCTGGCGGCCCTGGCGGCCCTGGCGGAATGCCTCCATTTGGTGGTCCTGGCGGCCCCGGCGGAACGCCTCCATTTGGTGGGCCTGGTGGGCCCGGAGGTATGCCACCATTCGGCGGTCCTGGCGGCCCCGGCCCTGATGGCCCTGGTGGTCCCGTTCCCAATGCTGATGTTTCCTTCATGACAGGAATGTCTTCATTCGTAATGGATAACCGCAAACCAAGCCCCCCCACCATTGATCCTCGCATACATCCCGGAGCAATTCCCGGTAGCGATCTTGAACCTGGCAAACCCGGTCCTGGCTTTCCCGGTGGCGGTCCACCAAAAAATCCGATTTTTGACCGTGTTGAATCAATAGATATTATTGATAACAAATATATCCCCTGCGAAAATCCTTATGCAGAAATAATCGGCAAGATCGGAGACTCAGAAATGGCAGGCGTAACCTATAAAACTGATACACCCTGCGTGAACGGAATATATATATCCGGAGAAAGTGATTACACTATCGACAACTGTACATTTGATGTAGAGGGTAACGGTATCAACGACTTCATAGGTATTGGTTCTGCAATCATGGTCGATGCAGACAGCAAGCTGACACTGAATAATACAAAAGTAACTGCCAAAGGAGTTATACGGCCCTGTACCTGCGCTGTCGGCAACTCGAAATTTGAAGTGAGAAACTGCACACTCATAGGTGAAGGCGGCACAATCCCCGATAGCTACATACCCAGGATCGGTTCAGGCATGATGGAGCCCCCGCCAGGCCTCAAACTCGGCGGCAATAGCCGAACTCATTTGTCAATGGGAAACTCGCACTCCTATTTCCATGACAGCACCATAATTGCCAACGGATGGGCAGCCCTTTCAACCGATGCTTCCGCTGGAGACCTCTATCTTGAGGCAAACAATTGTGATGTCGAATGTCGTGGAATTGGATATGGCACATACGCAGACAATGGCTGCACAAACGTTTTTAACGACTGCCGTTTAAAGACTGCCACTCATACAGCGATAATTGCCGGCCAGAGCTCAGTAACCTTCAACGATTGTGACGTGGTTTCAGGTGAGTATTGCGTTATGATACACTCTGTCAGAGGCACTACATCCGAGGTTCCAAAGGTGATAATAAAAGGCGGTGACTACGATATCAGCGACACAGTCCTGCTGGTCAAAAGTGTCAACCTTTATACGGATATCGACGGTGCGAAAATCAACTGCCATAATGGCTGTCTGTTGCATTCGATAATGAATGACGACGGTGCTGCGACGGAAGTAACCGATGACGAGAAGCTGAAGATATACGGCATAAAAGCTGTACTTTCCAACATGAACCTGGAAGGCAATATCATTCACGAGGATACCGACCGTGCGATGGCCGTTACACTTAAAAGCACCACCCTCAAGGGCCAGATAAATGAAGCATATCTGTCACTTGACACCTCAAAATGGACAGCAACTGCGGATTCTAGCGTTTGTCTTGTTGGGTCGGTTGATATCTCCGCTATTGATGCCAACACAGGCGTAACGGTTTCTGCATACGCTGGTGAAGGCTGCTCCCTTTCAGGCGAATACAAGCTTGCTTCCGGCGGAAAGCTCATTGTTAAGTAACAAAACAGCCAGTTTTAAGTATAAAGAAGAGGGATGGGCATGTCACAAAAGTGACGTGCCTGGCCCTCTTTACAAATCAGACTATACTCACATATAGACAGCCGCCAGGTCATCCGACCAATTCAAGGATACTAATGTCTTCAACTGATGTATCATAATATTTATTATCTATCTTAACAATAGGTTTGGATAAATTATGAGGAAGTACATAAATGACTTTTCCTATTTCGCCACTGCTCATTTTCACATCCATTCCAATATAGTAACTGGAAATGTTGCTTAAAAAGGTCATCAATATTTTCGTATCAAACTTTCCCAACCCGGTTCTTTCAATAATCCTAAATGTTTCAAAAGGAGTGATCCTGCTTTTATAGGCCCTTTCAGATGTTAATGCATCATATACATCTGCAATAGCTACAATTTTGGAATGTATATTCAAATTGGTCCCTTTTGCTCCGAACGGATAACCGGAGCCATCATCTCTTTCGTGATGCATCAGTATAGCCCTAAGTATTTCATTTGAGATGTTCCCATCTTTTTTTGCAATATTGTATCCATATACAGGATGCTTTTTGATTATTTCGAACTCCTTATCAGAAAGCGTCCCTTTTTTATTCAAAATTTCAGGATCGATTTGTGACTTTCCAATATCATGCAGCACACCAGCTTTTATCACTTCCTTCAGTTTCTCTTCCGGCAGATTGATCCATTTCGCAATCAACATACTATATAGAGCCACATTAATACTATGATTGTATGTATACTGATCACAATTCTTTATTGAGCTTAAACACTTGATGATATTATTCTTTTCATTGATTTCTTTGTATAGTGTTTCTGATACACTGGAGATAATTTCATGTTCCAGGGTTTTTCCTGTAGCCAGATCATTCAATAGATGTTTCACAGTATCAACATTATTAGAATAACCCTTTATGAAATTATTATAAGCCTCCTCAGTATTGTTTGTATGTTCCTTATCATCATAGATATGAAAAGAATCAATACCTGCCTGTTTCATCTTATCGAGGATATATTGATTCAGTCTGGTATTCTCTGTAACGAGTAAAGCCATGTTTTCAGTATAAACGTCTTCAGCCAATATACAGTCATCTACCCAATCCTGAATTTTTATAAGCCTCTTTTTCATTTTTCCAATACCTCTTTTTTTATAGTACACAGAGTTATTATCTGTCTGGATCTTTTCTTATAATTATGCTCCCATACAAATGTTGGTTGACTATAAAGACATAATTCGATAATAAACCCCATATTCCTGCAAAATACATAAAAAAATGGGGCAAAAGCCTCAACTACCTGTAACATCTAGTGTTTTGTAACACTTCATTCCTGTATATCATTCGAAGTGTTACAAATACACCTCCTTGATGTTGTGGCCTGTAACATATTATAGTTTTAAGTGTTACAGCCCACTAGTGTTTTGTAACACTTCATTCCTGTATATCATTCGAAGTGTTACAAATACACCTCCTTGATGTTGTGGCCTGTAACATATTATAGTTTTAAGTGTTACAGCCCACTAGGGCAGTACCTTTCTGTAGTAATCCGAATCAAGTATCTTTGCTGCATACTTGAACTTGCCGTCTACTACATCATTGACTTTATTCACATAAGAATTATCTTCGTTCGTTCCATCCGTAAAGTAAACCTTGTCAGCAGCTGAGTTATATTTCGCCCTGTCTGTTATCCAACTTCGGTTTGAGAATATGACCAGGGGAGGTACATCTGACAGGATGTCCCTGCCCATCAGCAAACGCGAGTCATACTCAAGTCCGAAAAGGTTTGACAGCGTTGGAAGAATGTCAATACTGGAGCAGGCCTTATCAACAATGACAGGCTCCATTCCCTTTTTCCAAAGTATAAATGTACTTTTATACAATTCAAAATTCATCTCAACCTCATGACCGGCAAGCTCATCAAGTTTATTTTTCGCCAGGCCATATGGATAGTGGTCTGAACTTATAGCGATAACAGTCTTTTCAGCTATACCTTCGGCCTCCAATTTTTCAATTAGCGCCTTCAACGCAAATTCCAGTTCGAGATTGCAGGCTAAATATGCTTTTGACTCCTCTGAATATTGTAAATCCTTTACATACCCTTTGTTTTTACTTGCCATATAATTTCCACTAAAGCTATAATTCATATGCCCGCTTACAGTCATGTAATATGTGTGGAATGGCTGTTGACCAATATATTCGTCTGCTGTCACATTAATCATCTCAAGATCCGATTCAGGCCAGGTTTTTTTAACGACCAGTCCATTCCCCACACCTTTATAGTCGTAGCCCATATTGGGATGTGAAATATTACGTTTATAATAGGTGTACGTATGGTTATGATATGCCTTCGTGGTATATCCGATTTTTCTGAATTGGTTTCCCAATGTAAAGGGCATATAGTTTTTCCCTGATGCAGCTAAGCTCCAGACACCGCTCTTTGGTATCAATCCTGTGCACGCGGCATATTCGCCATCAGATGTACTGACCCACCAAATCGGGTTGTAGAAATTATTAAATACAAAGCCCTCTGTCGACATCTTATAAAGTGTCGGAGTCAGCTCCGGACTCATCACATAAGGTGAGAACCCTTCAGCAGTAAGGAGTACGAGGTTGCACCCCTTGAAACTCCCAGTGTATTGATTCGTAGAAGTAGGCTGTATGGATGAAAAATACTTATGCATTTCATAGTTTCTGTCATCCTGGCCAGTGGCAAGCAAGGCATCAAAATTGATATCCATTTTATTAAAAGTCTTAATTTGATTGGCAGCCGGTGCATTATTCACATCAATTTTGGCTGGTTCAGCTTTATCCGATATGACCGGTTGGGTGGATTCACTTGCTGCTTCGCTGTTTTCGACTGATATGCCTTCATCTGGAGTAATAGTTCCGGCAACAAGTTGTTTGAGATCCATCCGCATGGTTGTCAAAAGGCCCAGCTTGTTCACTGAGAGTTCAGGAGAATAAGTTTTGTAGTATATTGAATTCTGTGATACCGGGCTGTCACCAGTGAGACTTATACATAAAACTGCAGCAAAGTGACAGGAAACGCAAAAGAGCAAAACGAAGCTCATCGCCAATGGTTTCTTTGAAGAAAAAACAAACCTGCTCTTCATCACGAATAAAAAAATCAACGGTACAAACAGCAATACTACCGCTACCGCATTCCTGGTTATGCCTTCCAGTACAATATCACGGAATTGGAGCGCATCACCGGTTCCAATGAGTGAACCCATAGCGAGCGGTGTTCGGAATATACAAAAATAAACAAGCTGCACACTATAGACAAAAGTTAGCAGAAACGTCGTCAAAGCAGTTGCCAACCGTGCAGTTTTAACCGGAATAAGAGAGATCAGAAGGAATAGCGCTGCACCTGCAGGTAAAGCAAATAGAAGGGGGAATAGATAATCAACACTTAAGTTTTTAAAAATCCAAAGCCGGTAAATAAGCTCCAGATAAGATACAGTCGCAATAAAATAAAACAATAGCCAGTATTTTGACATAAGCGCATGAAGCATTTTATACATTTTCGACATGGCTGTCCATTCCCTTTTCGCTCCATTTATCTGCAAGTAGTACATTTTACAGCTATTTTATCATTCTTAGTGAAATATGGCTATTATAAAATAATCTCACAAATACAAAAACCCGCTACTCTAAATCAAAGTGCGGGTTTAGCGAATGAAACCGTGCTGGCATCAGCCTCCGCCTATAGGCGCAGAATCGCTATTAACGCCCGGTTTTTTGGAGTCGCGTTCTCTGTCGTCCTTCTTTTTTGTCGATTGCTTGTTTCTTTCAACCGAAAGACTTTTACTCTCTGATTTTCTGTTACCTGACATATTGTTGTCTGACATAGTGTCGCTTCCTTTGCAATGATTAATTTGTTGGTTATTAATAGTATTTTAATATTTTTGATTCCTATACAAAATGCTTCGTGGGAGGATATTTATAGCTTGGGATCAAGCTGGAACGGTCTTAGCTGAACATTTTAATAAAACTTGTGCCTCAATTGGTATGGTGGTAAAATAAACCGACATACACACAGCGCCGTCGAATCAGAACAAGGATAAACCCGTTCCGGTTCGCAGCTGATATTATTTACCGGAGATTCACACAGAATGTTCTCAAACAAGGACTTAAGGCGGCTTTTGATACCGCTTATAATAGAACAGGTTTTAATGTCGCTGATGGGCATGGCAGATACCATAATGGTTTCCAACGTGGGTCCTGCCTCCCTGTCGGCCGTCTCACTGGTCGACACTATAAATGTACTTGTCATCTTCCTTTTTTCCTCGTTGGCTACCGGCGGCACAATAGTATGCTCACAATATCTAGGGTCTGGCGATAAAAAAGCCGCGAAAAATTCCTCTCGACAGCTTATGTTGTCTGTGTTTACTCTATCCATTATCACCACCGTGCTTTGCTTTATCCTCCGGCGCATTCTTCTCCGCAGCATTTTTGGTTCGGTGGAGGAAGATGTTATGTCGGCATCTTTAGTTTATTTTTCCATAACCTTGCTATCATACCCGTTCATCGCCCTTAATAATGCCAGTTCGGCTCTGTATCGCGCTACCGGGAATTCCAGGCTCCCTATGTTGGTGTCATTGGGAACCAACATCCTTAATATCGCAGGAAATGCAATCCTGATTTTTGGATTTGACATGGGAGTAGCAGGTGCTGCCATAGCTACACTAATATCCCGAATTGCTGGTGCCTTACTGATGTTGTGGTTCCAACGCAGGCCAGGCCAATCTATTACTTTGGACAACATCTTTTCTATCCGGCCGGACATGTCAATGATACGCATGATCCTGCGCATAGGCATACCCACAGGCCTTGAAAACTGTCTTTTCCAATTTGGCAAGCTTATGGTGCAGAGTACGGTATCAACGCTGGGTACGACTGCCATATCTGTCCAGGCCCTTACATATACACTGGAGTATATATCCTCCATGCCCAGTCTGGCCATAGGCCTCGGACTTATGACAGTGGTCGGGCACTGCATGGGTGCCGGAAAACCGGATGAGGCGCGGAAGTACACCATTAAACTGACAGTGTTGTCAATAATCTCGCTGGCTGTGAGCCTCGCCGTCGTATTGTTGATTACCCGGCCTGCAACGATATTGGCCGGCATGGACAAGGAAAGAGCGGAAATGACGATACATTTAATAATGCTGATATCAATAGTCAAGTTGTTCGTCTGGCCTTTGGCCTTTATTCCAGCCTACGGAATGCGCGCCGCTGGAGATGTCAAATACATGATGCTGGTGTCGTCGATTTCGATGTGGGTACTTAGAGTGGGTTTGTGCTATTATCTTTGCCGCTATACAGGAGTTGGAGTTCTCGGCGTTTGGATCGCGATGTTTGCCGACTGGTTCTGCCGTGCCCTGTTCTTCCTTAAGCGATTCATCAGTGGAAAGTGGATGCAGAAAAAGGTGTTGGGTTACTAATCTTTTATATGGTCTTCAATCTTTTTCATAATGAGGTCCAGTGCGACGACGTTGAAGGCTCCCTCGAGAATTATGACATCAGCCGATCGTTTGGATGGCTCAACAAACAACTCGTGCATGGGCTTTACTGTCGTAAGATACTGGTCCACTACACTACGGACGCTGCGACCACGATCTTCCACATCGCGCATGACTCGCCGGAGTATGCGCACATCCGCATCGGTATCGACAAATATCTTAATGTCCATCTGCGCACGCAGTAAAGTGTCGGCGAATATGAGTATGCCCTCGACAAGGATGACCTTCGCCGGCTTCAGTGTTACCGTTTTGTCTGTTCTGTTGTGTATGGAAAAATCATAAACCGGGCATTCAACAGACTGACCCGATTTCAACAGGCGCAGGTGTTCGTTTATCAGGCTGGCTTCGAACGAGTCGGGATGGTCATAATTAAGCTTGCTTCGTTCTTCATATGATAGCTCGTCGTGACGACGGTAGTAGTTGTCGTGTCTGACAACACAAACGTCGGACCCGAATCGTTCACATATCCTGTCAACTAGGGTTGTCTTGCCGCTTCCCGTGCCCCCTGCGACGCCGATGGTTATAATATCCACAGTTTTATACCCCTTTTCTCAATATAATATACCACCACACAGACAACAGGCAAACACGCATGAGTGAGAAATTTTAAAAAAGCAATGGCTTTTGTTACAGTCTCCTGATAGAAATAATTGCAATCGAATCATTTTTAAAGCAAATTGAAAATTGTTTTCCTGAAGGAATAAAGCTCAAATCTTCATTCATATGAATAATGAGATATTCTATTCCAAGTTTTTCTGCAAGCTCATACTTGTATTGGTCATTGTATTCGCCGGAAAACATTCTGTCATTAATTTCAATCATGGTCTCACCCTTTGAAATATCAAAACCGGAATTTGTTTCATAAGAGTAACCTTCGATAAATAACTGCCTTTCAGAATATGCGGAATCGAAAAACCACCATGCTTTCTCTTTTTCGTCACCTGATAAAATGTAATGCTTGTTTGTCGCACACATTACATTCATGTCCGTATTGTCCCTTATCCAGCGCAATCCCTCTATTTCCTCAGAACTGACAGAAAAAACATTACTGACATCTGTTTCTTCATACTTGCTGTTCCAGTTATCAATGTCTTTTTTTAATATACTCCCATACAATATCATTGTACTGAACAAGGATATAAAGAGAATTATTATCAGTACACATTGAAGCATTAATTTGGAAAAGAATATAATTAAACTTTGATAGCCAGTCTTAAGACGCCATACCGGATTATATTCAGATAGCCACTGTCCGGCTATATATGTAATTGTCGGCAGCACTGCAAAAAGGAAATACATCTGGGATTTTCCACTATGATTTACCAGGTAATAGCCTCCCGCTCCGGTAATCAGAAAACAGCATGAAAACAGCTGATATTTATCCATGTTTTTATTGCTGATATATCTGTATATACATAATATGATTGCAAATACAGAACAGATGGCTGCAGGACCGGTAGCACATAAATAGTGTGGTATCAGTAAAAGGAGCTTTGCAAATAAACTGCTGCCGGTGAATTTCAATACATCCTCATAGGCTGTTTCAAATATAAAGCCTTCTGTAGCAGGGCTGAACCAGCTGCTGACAGAAAGAACTGCTGTACCTGAAGCAAGCCCATATGAAAGCAGCATATAATAGACCAGCAGAAATGGCGCCAATATGGCTGCAAATATGGTTATGTTCCTTTTAAATGTATTCTGGAAGCGTAACGCCAATAGAGCATAGACGGCGAACCCACCGACAACAGTAACGGCTATGGGGCCTTTAAAACCAGACACTAATAGCTGAAAGACGGCTAGCAACAGCAAGAGCTTTATATATCCACTTTTGCCGGTATTAATATCATAATCAATGGATAGCTTGATAAGAACCAGCAATATCAGCATGCAGGGCAGTGTCAGTCCAACAGCATTAACATTTGACAGCCATTGATAATTGAATGAATTCGTAAAAACTGGCAGGGTTGCGGGGGCGAAAAGAAGTACCAGGGTTGTCAGTTTTAATATTGTTGTTTTGCCCTCCGGCAGTAGATGTCTAAAAAATCCATATACAGAAAGTACCACAAGCGAAGGAATAACAAACACCTGGTATTTGACAATACAATCATAGGTTTCAACCTTAAAAATGATTTTGCATATGGCATAAAACAAATCACTGAAATAATGGTACCGGAAGGTATATCCAAATACCCGATAGTCACTGAAGCTGCCGCTCGCCAGGATATTTATGTTACTCATGTGCCAAATGTTGTCCTGATACGTAAAGTATTCCTGCGAGGGGTACTGAAATAAAGAAAAAACAAGAACAAGAAAAGTAACAGATGTTATTAAAACTGCAACAAACCAACATTCTTCCCCATTTATAAAGCGCCGGAAATCCGATTTAAGATTTCTGTATCTGGCTCTGCACAGTATGAGCCTGTTCTTGTCATATTTCAGCATAAATAAGGCTATTAAAATAATAATAATTGGGACTGAATACCTTATCCACGAGACATGTCCCACAGACTTAAGGAGATAATATTGAATAAATAATTGTAATATACCCAGATAGAAAACAAGTACCGCCCTTAAATACCTGTTTATTGAACCGATTCTATCTGCTATTCCAAAAATGTAACAGAGTACAGCACCGGGCAAAACCACATATAAGACGCAATAAATCAAGAAGAGTATTCCTTTGCTTAAAAAAGCAACATAAGCCAAAGCAGCTAAATCAAGAAGGATCACCGGCAGCATAATAGCTGCCAGAACAATTTTCAATTTATTGTTTTCATTTGTAGAATTCATTGCTTACTACCCCCTGTTTCACGCAAACAGCTGCTTTTTATTATACATCTTTTGAGCTTTTTTTCAATAAATTGCTTTAAAGTGATAAAATGTCTGCCTCCAATTCCCTGAATTGCCTATATGAAATCATTCGTTTACATAGTAGGTATTTTTTGTGGTATGATTTAAAAAAACAGAGGAAGAACAATGGATAGAAAAAAATATATTGAGGGATTGACCTTTGGTACACTTTCTTTTGCTTTATGGGGATTATTGCCTCTTTACTGGAAGCTAGTCGATGCCATTAGTCCATATCAAATTTTTGGTCAGCGAGTGGTTTGGTCATTTATCTTTGTCAGCATATTACTATTGATAAAAGGAAAATGGTCTGAATTCTTAAGTGTTATCAGAGATAAGCAAGAGTGGATAAACGTTATAGGACCAGCTATTTTTATATCAATTAACTGGCTTGTTTATATTTGGGGAGTAAATAATGGTTATGTTATTGAATCCAGCCTGGGCTATTATATCAATCCACTTTTATTAACACTCTTTGGAAGAATGTTCTTTAAGGAAAGACTCACTTTACTTCAAAAGATAGGTATTGCTTTTGCTGCCTCAGGTGTCGTTATTAAGACATTACTATATGGACGAATCCCTTTAGTTGCACTTACACTGGCAGTTTCCTTTTCCCTTTATGGTTTACTTAAGAAAAAGTCAAAGCTGAATTCTCTTTCAGGCCTTGGTTTTGAAACACTTGTTATTGGTATACCTGCTCTGATCTATTTAATTTTTTGTGAATCGAGAGGCTTGGGTATTACAGGTAATCTACCTTGGACATTCTGGCTTCTGATTGCTGTCAGCGGCGTTGTGACAGCCACTCCATTACTTTTATATGCAGAAGGTACAATGAGGCTGCCCCTTAGTATTGTTGGATTTTTGCAATACTTATCGCCTACAATCGGACTTTTTTTAGGGATTTATGTGTTTAAAGAACCCTTTGATTCTTCATCATTAATCGCTTTTTCTTTTATATGGATTGGATTACTCCTGTTTACCTATTCTCAGTATAGTATGCTCCGTAAAAAAAGTTAGTCCTATTTTTATCATCTCAATTTAGTACGATACTCCTAATCAAAATAAACCTTTTGTAGGATGCCTGTTTTTTTATTATGTTTTATAATGTCTATATAATAAGGCAATAAACATATGTAAATACAACTGACAGATACACTGCATGGAGGAGACAGATTATGAAGAAAACATTAGTAATAATTACAATTCTATCATTACTCATCAGCTTTCCAATGGGAGTATTTGCAGCTTCAGGTCCGAAAGATATGGAAGTAATGCTCTCTGATACACCCACAGCTATAAAGGTCGGAGAAACTATTGAATTTACTGCAATATCCGGCAAACAAGGTTCCTCTTATATTGATGATTGGTACAATGCAGAAGAAATTTCTACAGCGTTTTCCTCTGAAACAGAAACTTATATCTCAAAGGCAAAATTCACCGCTGAAAAACCTGGAATATATAACATTCGTTATACAATTCAGATGACCGCTGGTAATAGTAGCACGGCCTTCTACAAAGTGGTAGAAAGAACAATAGAAGTAATAGAGGTAATAGAAGTAGTAGACTCAATTGAAGTTGTTACAGTTATTGGAGCACTTATTAGTGATTTGACCGTAAAACCAATTTACAAGGCAGATGGGAGCATATCCGCTTACAGTGCTTCCGCTTCAACCTGCATTCTCTGGAGTGATAACACCTCAACTCCCTATGGTTCAATATACTTCAATTTTGGTCCCGATGAAATAAGCAAAGATGTTCGTGTTACATTAAATGTCAAGGGCATAGTATATAATTATTATGTTCCGGTAACCAGAGAAAATACAGTGTGAATGCAGTAGAATTCAGACCACAAAAAGCTTAATATTTTATTCCTCTGTACTCAAACGTTTATTGACATTCAGACCGTGCTTCCTGATTTTGTTGTAAAGAGTTGCACGGGTGATACCTAATAGCCTGGAAGCTTCTGTAATGTTATACTCTGTTTCCTGCAATGCATTGATGATGCATTGCTTTTCATTTTGCGCCAGTGCGTTTTTATTTAATTTAACATCCATTTCTGCATTTTCACCGGTGATTTCTTTTGAATGATAAGACAGGGATTTTTCTTTTAGTAAACCTCCGACCGCCTCTTCTCCGATGACTTGCCCTTCTGCAGTTATGGACAGACGGTAGAGAAAATTGCGAAGTTCCCGAACATTGCCCGGCCAGTCATAACTCTGCAGAACTTCCATAGCTTGTCTGGTAAATGTCAGCTTCATACTGTTTTTAGCTATAAAATGGTTGAGCAGAACCGGAATGTCGTCAGTTCTGTCGCGCAAGGCCGGTACGTCGATTTCGATTGCGCTGAGCCGGAAATAAAGATCCTCCCGAAACAGACCTTGTTTCACACGCTTTTTCAAATCTTGATTGGTGGAGGCAATAATCCTTGCATTCAAAGGAAGCATGGAATTCCCTCCCACCCTTTCAAATTCCTTCTCTTCAAGAACCCGAAGAAGTTTACTTTGCAGACGAAACTCCATGTCGCCGATCTCATCCAGCAGGATGGCACCACCAGAAGCCAGTTCAAATTTCCCTTTTTTCACAGAAACTGCGCCGGTAAAAGCACCTTTTTCGTGCCCGAACAGTTCCGATTCCAGCAGATCGTTTGGGATTGCCGTGCAGTTTATTTTAATGAAAGGCGTGAACGTATTGGCCAAATTTGCGGAATGAAATCCGCTGGCAAGGATCTCTTTTCCTGTGCCTGTTTCTCCAATGATCAAAACAGGATATACCGTCTTTGCGACACGCCTGCAATAATGCAGCATTTCCTTGACGATTTTACTCTCGCCGATATAATCAGCGAAGGTATAATTGGAATCTACCCTGGCGAGGATGTCATACATATTTTTACCTGTTTCGGTCTTCTCTGCATGTTCATTCAGGTTTGACAGTATCTTCTTCAGATTTCCCAAATTTTGAAATAAAACCATGCCAAATGCGCCAATGACTTTCCCTTCCCATTTGATGGGCACGATATTGGTCATGCATTTCCTGCCTTGGATTACTACCAACAGGCTGTTCACAGCATCTCCGGTAGCCATCACTTTTTCAAATGGGGATGCGGAGTCAAGATTATTTACCGATTTACCTCTCACTTCTTCATTGGTTTTACCCGTCAGGATCAGAGAACCTTTGCTGCAGTGAATGATTCTACATTCACGATCTACAAGAATCGCTGCATCGAAGGAAATATCCATAATGTTATCCAGCAAACCGCCTCTTTCCCTAATTTGTTGATCTGACAATTCCAAACACATCATGATGTTTCTCCTGTTATTATCAAAATACATGTTTCATGCATTCTTGACTTGATGATATTTATACATTCGCATATACGTTTGTATTAATATTATACATTCTATTTGCGTTGACTGCCACATTATTATTTGCAAATCCGCATAAACTGCACTGTTTTCATATGAATTTAATTTTGGCATGATTTTTGCATTAAACCATTAATGAAAATCAATAAACCATCAACATATACAGAAAGGAAGTAAAATATGAAACAAGTATTAAGTGCCAAGGAATTTGAAAAACCTTACGCCAAGTACTTCAATGTTCCCATGAAACCAGTTCCGGAGGAAATCACCGCATTTCTGGACAAGGGACCTATAGACCCATCCCTTGCACTACCCATTGAGAACAGGAACGACATGTTGAAGCCAGGTCATCTGGATTCAGAAATGGGCTACTGCATTATGCCGGATGGCACTGGATTCATTGCCATGAACACCCCGATGCCGGGAGTAACTTCCGAGATGATCAACTGGTGGTTCGCATGGCATGGTCTGGAAGGCCTTCGTTACAAAATCTGGGATCCGGACGATCATTACGACATCTATGTCAGGGAGGAAGACCTGGAGCACAGGCTTGACATGAGCCTGAACACCCGCCAGAGAAACTGGGGTACCACAGATATCGTCAACGAGGATATCGGAACAGGAGCCTTGCCACTGGGAATCTCCTTCATGTCCCCGGAGGATTTTGGCTACAATATGGATGAATTCAGAGCGCCCAACGTTCTGACTGCCATCAACGCCAATTGCAAACTTGTAGAACCCAACATCCCCATTGTCTGCTTCTCTCATGTAGCGCGAGAGATCCCGGGCGGGCTGGAACTCCGAAGCAGATTCTGGCTGGGCTGGAACGTTGTTGATAAGAAACCGGTACAGGTATCAAATCAAGTGCCACTGGAACTGGTTGCCGGCCTTGCGAGACATTGTCCCAAGGAATATTCGAACCTTGCTGCGCTGTTACCTAAGGTCTATGCGGAAAATGTCAATGTAACCGATCGCATTGAGGACTTCAGAAGATAAAGAAGCAAGCGATAAAATATGTAATGATCGACTGATATAGTTTTAGCAGCCGATCCTCCAAACACCATTTATTAATTAAAGGAGGTTCTACCAAATGAACAACACTACTGTTATGTCCAACAAGAGCATGACAAACAGCAATTTCGGCAGATGGGGCTGGAGCATGATTATTTTCTCATTTTTATGCTACTTTTTCTGGGCCGGACTTGGTACCGACGGTCTCAATATTTATCCCAGCGCCTTTGCAGGCGTGCATGGATGGGATGCCGCCACTCTACTTGCCTATGCTACTCCGGCAGGTATCCTGGGTATCATTGGAGGATTTGTGTTTGGCGAATTGATCATTAAATTCAAGCCAAGAAAAATCGCAGCCTTCACCCTTATAGTTTCTGGCGTCTGCTATGCTATTTTCGGCATGTCGCCCTCACCTGCCGTTTATGCAATTATGCTGATTCTATTTACATTCTTTTCGACTGGTTTCGGTCTGATTGTTACATCAACACTAATGGCTGACTGGTTCCCGCGCAAAAAGGGTATTGCTCTTGGATGGGCGACCATGGGTGCCCCCGTATGTACAGCATTATTTGTCCCTCTGTTGTCTATGTTATTGGGTAAATTTGGCCTGACTAATGCTTTCTTGATCATGGGCGGTTTAGTTGTTGTCTTTGGTATTTCATCAATATTCTGGGTCAAAGATTATCCTGAGGAAGTTGGCGCGCTGCCAGACAACCTACCTATGAATAAGGATTTAGTTTCAAATAGAGGCGCGGAAAATTACGTAAGCACCTTCACCGTCGCCAAACTGCTGAAGGATAAGGATTTATGGCTGATTTCATTGGGCTTTGGCTTGCTTTGGCTGGTCACCGTCGGCATTGTCAGCCAGTTTATACCCAGGATGATGAGTGTCGGCTTTGCTTTGCCTGATGCATTGAAGATCTTGACAATCTCTGCTCTTATTGCTGTACCGGGAAGTTATTTTTGGGGATGGCTTGATCAAAAAATTGGCACCAAATTCGCTTCAGTTATCTACTCGGTTTCTTACATCATCGCTCTGATCCTGCTCATTTTGCAGACAGGAACAGCCACCATTTATATTGCTACCATATTCGTCGGTCTTGGCCTCGGCGGCTTGCTCAACCTCATGCCCTCCATGGTTATATCAGTGTACGGCCGATATGACTTCATGGCCGCCAACCGCCTTGTGGCTCCTATCGCATCTATCGTACGCGTGCTCACCTTTGTTATTATGGCTGCTTTGCTGGCCATTTCCAAAGGTGATTATACACTGCCTTATTCTGTTTTTATCGTAATTGATGTCGTCGGAGCCGTTTTACTCTTATTGGTCACCAATAAATGCAAGGGTAAACAGGATTGATGACCTCTGTCAGGATACCGGATCAGAACAAATACAGAAACCCAGACTGAAGTCACTTTGTGAGCTACAGGTTGGGTTTCTGCAATCTGTATACTTCGTTTATTTGGGTGTATGTATTATTTCAAGCTTATAGCTGATTGAACCCATTGCACTTCCTTCTTCCGGGTAATGCCTGAGGCATGATATGGTGTTATCCATTACCTTGTGATATAATAAGCCGTTGTTTTTCAATAAATATCTTTCACAGGAGAAAGTCATGCCTTCAAAAAATAAACAAAGAATTGCTATTTTTCAAATGTTCCTGTGTGCATCTCTTTGGAGTATCGCCGGCATTTTTATTAAACAGATCGACTGGAGTCCCTTTGTGATTGCAGGTTTTCGCAGTATGTTTGCAGCAGTTGCTGTCATCGTATATATGTTTGCAACCAGGCATAGGGTCATCATCTCCAGGAATGTGCTGATAAGCATGCTTTTCATGTCTGCCACCTTTTTATGTTTCGTCAGTGCCAATAAGCTGACTACATCAGCAAATGCCATTGTGCTGCAGTTTATATCTCCGGTGGTTATAATGATTTTTTCCGCCTTGTTTTTAAGACAGAAATTTAAACTTTCGGATATCATAACAGTATTGTTCACAGTGGGCGGCATCTCAATTTTCTTTATCGGGAGTTTGGGTCAAGGACAAATATTGGGCAACGTAATGGGCATTTTTGCCGGCATTTTTATGGCCGGCATGTACATCTCTGTGGGCAAAACAAACGAAGATGAAAAGATGAGCGGTATTCTGTTCGGTCATTTGCTGACCGCCCTCATTGGCATCCCCTTTTGTTTCTTCACAACAGGTACTATTTCAGTGGCATCCGTTTCATCCATTATCATACTGGGCATCGTCCAACTCGGTATCCCTTACATATTGTTGGGACTGGCATCAGCCAACTGCCCACCTTTGGCTTGTAGCCTGATTGCCGCAGTCGAGCCGTTACTTAATCCAGTATGGGTTTTGATTTTTGCTGGAGAGCGCCCCGGTTTATTCTCCATCATTGGCGGCATCATTGTCATCACTGCTGTGACCGTGCAATGCATTCTGCGGGACAGACAGGCAGCGGTACAAGACAACCCTGCGCTTGCACAATCTTCATGAATGGGACCCCGGTGTTACTAAGATGGAGGTAGTATTACCGTTGAATTAATATTTGTTATATCGTCTTCAATGACATCTTTGTAAATATTGTGGACACGAATATCCGTTACACTGGTTATGTCAGCATCGAAGGTAATACGCTGTCTTATTATAGCCTGTTTGATGATCGGGTCATCCGCAATCCATATGCTTCCGGATGCAGAAAGTGAAATGTTATAAGTATAATCATAATCATCAGTATAAATATCCTTGTATGATCCTGAAACTGTATACTTGATGCAATTCACACCATTTACATTTTCAGTTCCGACCTTTACATATGTCAGCTTACCATAATCAACTGTATAATACGGGATGCTCAGATCATATTTTAGCATTACCGGTTCCGACAAAAAGAAGTTCCCGCTGTCATATGCTGCCCATTCCTCAGTCGGACTCATCCTGTCCCATAATTTATCGACAATGATTATATCCTCGGAATAACTGCCTGCTGTAGGAAAATCCAACTTGATATGCCTGGCAACAGGATTTTTGACATATGCAAATTCTTTAATAGCTTCCCAAGGTGACCCATCCGGATCTGTTACATGTCTGATCCTCCTGCTGTAGCTGTCGAGGTTTAAGATGCTTTGTGTCAAAACATCATTTGAAAATCTAATATTTGTCTCTTGGGCAGTCTCGGGTTCCTGGCTACTGCCTGACGCTTTATAAAACTCATAGGATCTTGTACAGACAATAACTGCAGCCTCTCTCGTGCTGTTACCCTTAGGGCTGAACATATTTTTACCGGTTCCTTTGATAATCTCGTACTTCGCACAATAGTATACCCCGTCCTTCGCCCAACTGGAAACAGAAGCATCATCGGCAAATTTTGTAGCCCCGTTTGTTGTGAAATCTGCTGTCGGGTTTATAACCTTCAGAGTCCTCAGCAGGATAGCACCCATCTGTTCCCTCGTAACCAGGGTTTGGGGCTCGAATTTCCCTTCGCCCACACCGTTGACAAGACCAAGGTTTGCAGCCTTCAGTATCTCAGGATTTGATGTGTCAGTGAAGCTGGCACTTCCAGCCTGCGCGCTGTTACCGGTATATACTTCGTATAGTTTTAAAGCAATCCCGGCGAATTCCTCCCTGGTGATATTACCTGCCATGTTATCCTTTATACTTTCGGTAATCAACCCATACCCGGCTGCTTTGTCCAACTCAGGTATCGCCCATTGAGAAGCTCCCTTGTACGAGACAGATTCACCCGATACTGCTGATGGAACAAGAGTCAACATTAATACAGCAATTAAGGCAAATGTCACAAGATATCTTTTCATAAAGATTATCCCCTTTCTTTTACTTACTGTGTTTTATGATGCCAGATAGCATCTATGTTGATGCCATCCGAGTCGGCATTATAGTCTTCTATAAAAATACAACCCGGCTCGGTTATTATGTTTTTTGTCTCGGTTGTGCCCTTATATATGGTCTCATTGATATCGTAAAGTACAACAGCATAACCGATTACCTTGTATTTGCCATTCCACAAAATTATCATATCATTAAACGAACCTGAACTTGCTATCCCATAATGGAAGGAACCATCACTGTTAAATGTATAAGAAGAGGCGTAGCTGGGGATGGTGACAAGACCTGTTGTATAATCCCTGTACCTGAGATATATGTCAGAATCGATACTTGACCAGGTTCCTAAAAGTGTGTCCGCAGGAAAATCCTCCGCGACCTCCAGATATGACGCCCCTTCAAACACCTCGGTTTTGTACTCGAACAACTCTACAAAAATATTAATTGGCACCATGATTTCGCTGCCCTGGACATAAGGCCCCATACCAATGTCTGCCTGCTGTCCGTCTATCGAAGCCATACTGCTGCCGACCTCCATGTCCACCTGCAGGAAATTTTCCTCATAGTTCTTTTTCCATGTGAAATTTATATCGTCATCCGTACTGGTGATATCCGGATAACCACCTCCATACAGGTATGGATATCTGAAGCCGTACTTGAATTTAGACAAAGGAAGGAATATATATGCAACTCCACTGGATTCCTTTATTGCATAGTCATCCGCCGTATACTCGAAAGCACTTATTATAAGTGAGGTAACATCATCATCGGAATTAATGCCGACATTCTGTCCTGCGCTTGTTTCACCAGGTTTGTCATAAGCAATGGTCGCTTCCCTGGTATTGCCGTTCCAGGATATATCTGCATTAAGGTTTTCAATTGCAAACCTAAGTGGTACCATTGTCCTTCCGGTCACAAGCTGCGGAGCAACCTCCAGCGTCACCTTGTTACCATTGACAAGTGCTTCCTTCTTATCCAGCCACAGTTTAACCATTATACTGCCCAAGGTTATATCTATCCTTTTATCCGTCTGTACCCATGCAATGCTTCCGCCCATCTCTTCAATAATTACCCTTATTGGCACAAGTATCCTGCCCTCCCTGAATAGTGGCTTTGTGTCCAACCCGGGATCTATCTCCTTCTTTACGCCATCTACCGTCATATACTTACTGTCCTGCTTTATAACCAACACATGGCTGGCCGTTGCAAGCGCAGGTTGTGGAAATATGGCCGACAGCATGATGACAGCAGTAACGATTGCAATAAGCTTTCCGCTTCTTTTTGTTTTCATTCCAATTTCCTCCTTAAAATCAAAAGACACAATATTCTGATTCAATGATACTGGTTCAGTGTTAAACAAACGTAAAATTTAAATAAAATACTAAAAAAAATGATAAAAAAAGCCTTTTCCACTGATTGTTATTTCGGTTCTATAATAAATGTTGGGGTGGTTAGATTAATAATTTAACTGCTCCAGCATTTTTTTGCATAAAGAAAGAGCATAGAGTTGAATTATCAAGTAAAATGAAGTTGCGACACACCATTTGAAAGGAAATTCAATCTATGCTCTACACTAATTATACGGAAGAATTGTTAGGTTTGAAAGATGTTTTTCTAAAATCCGTTGTAAGGAATGACAATAAGTTGTGTATTCATGTGGGTATGTATCAGCGAATTCACAAATGTCCCAGGTGTGGAGAAAGGACAAGCAAGGTTCACGACTATAGGACGCAGCCGATAAAGGACATATCGGCATTTGGTGATACCACAGTCATATATCTTACAAAGCGGCGTCATGTTTGCCCCTTATGCGGGAAACGTTTTTTTGAAGAAGTATCGTTCCTTCCAAGGTATCATCGAATGACAAGTCGCCTTGCAGCCCATGTAATCAGCTCATTGAAAGAGGTTCGTTCAATGAAAAGTGTTGCAGCCGTTTCTAACATATCTCAACCTACAGCAGCTAGAATCTTTGATCATGTAGGATATTCAAACAAGGATTTGCCAAGGGTACTTTCACTGGATGAATTCCGGGGAAATGCCGGTGGAGAAAAGTTCCAATGTATTGTTACAGATCCTGAACACAAGAAGGTGTTGGATATCCTTCCCAACAGAAGAACAGAGGACTTGAGCGGATATTTTCTTAAGTACAAGGATCGGAAAAAGGTCCAGTATGTCGTCATCGATATGAGCGGACCTTATCGGAGCCTTGCAAAAAGCCTGTTCCCACATGCAAAGATAATTGCGGACAGGTATCATGTCGTACGGCAGGTCATCTGGGCTTTTGAAAATGTCAGGAAAGATGAACAGTCGAGGTTCCATGATGCCCGAAGGAAGTATTTCAAACGCAGTAGGAAGCTGCTTTTGAAAAAGCCAGAAAATCTCACTGAAGACGAAGTTGCCCAGGTTGAAGCCATGCTTAATGTCTCTGACCGATTAAGGCAGGCCTACCGTATGAAGAATGAATTCCATAAGCTTATGGAGTGTAAACGCCGAGATGATGCAAAGAAGCAATTAGGAGTTTGGAACATGATGGCCACTGGTTACAATTTGCCTGAATTTCAAGCATGTACAAGAACTTTTATGAACTGGAGCGATGAAATCCTCAACTCATTTGAACACCCTTTCTCCAATGGTTACACTGAAGGGGTGAACAACAAGATCAAGGTAATTAAGCGAAATGCTTTTGGTGTAAGGAATTTCAAGAGATTCCGGAATCGCATACTGCATGTTATGTCTTGATAAAAAGCAGGTGGGTTAAGCAATATATAGCAGAATGCGGAGGAACGGTTACAGGCTGTGAAGTATGGAGAAGCTGGAATGCGGCTCAAGGAACATAAAGGTGTGCCACGATGGCACAGCCGCCGGTGCATAGGCATGGACGCCGTTTCACTGGCGCCCGCATTGCAGCGAGCCTTTTCTTCCTACAGCCTGTCTGTGACGGAGCCTGATGCTGGTACCTGCTTGACCCACCTGCATAACGCCTTTACAAACCAAAACCGGCAGATAACCAATATCATTTTGGTCATCCGCCGGGAAAATATATCAATATTTTATTTTACTTGTGCCCCACCCCAACTATTGACGTAGAGCCGTTATTTCAGTGAAAAACGCCATTCTTTTAAAATTATCGCCAGCTACTTTAAAAGTTCCTGGTGAAGTATGATGTAAAATAAAACTAAATATGCATTCTCTTATCTAATTCATTTTTTATATTCTCTCCCTGGAAAATGAGTATGGCAGATAAAAATATAATACTCATGCCTACACATACCGCAGAAGGATACCACACATTTACCAGGTCAAATATGATAAACATAATCGGAATTATTCCAAATAATCCATCCAGCAAAAAATATGCGATATAATCTCTAATCCTAAGCTTCATTACCTTTGCCGTTACATACATGACAAACATTGCAGCAACGCATAATATTGGAATCACATAATCCAACGACCATCCCCTGGAACCTGTTCTCCAGTCCCAGATAACTGAAAGCAACGATACAAGAATTACCTGCCACATAATATTTTTGGTGATATTGTGTCTTTTCCGTTTTACCACAATTAAACTCAGCCACATACTAATAAGTCCAAGCACAACAAACATGGGCCAGTTGACTTCTGAAGGAAGGATTTTATATACGACGAAACTTGCTACTATGGTCACGATGGATATAAAAACCATGATCCTCATAGCTAAGTGACGCTCATAGGCAGGCGGTATCTCTGGATATATTTCTACCTGAACATCAGCATCATCGTCACCTGGCAGAATATTTCCACATAAGGGACATTTGTTCCTGTTTCCTTTTATGCTCATTTGGCAATGATTACAATACTTTATAACTCTCTACCTTCTTTCTAAAGGTTTGACGCAACTTCAATTTCAATTCCCTTTTTCGAAAGAGATTCAAAAAATATTCTTTGAATCTCGGTTTCCCTGTATGGTGAAGTAAAGCTAACAACCAGCCTGTCTCCATAAGAACACAACGTAATCTGAGGCCTTCTGGCGCTAGTCAGAACGCCGAACTGCCGAATATAGGCATCAAATTCCAAAGGCATGGAGATTCGTCCTATATTAGATATGGCAGCAGTCACACCCCTGTCATTTATTTTATTGGCTATGCGAAGAATATAATCTTTAAAAGGTAGTGGAAGTACTCTGCTTAAGATGTTCTTTTCCAGAGACATAAAACGATTCAACTGTTTATTCAACCGTTCTTCTGTCAGTTCTTCCCGGAAGCTTTCACTCACTGCTTTTATTATATCCTTAAATTCAGTGCTGCCTTTGCCAAAATTATATGCTACAGTCATAGTGCTGAAAAAGTTTCTTGTTGTTTCCGACTCATAAAATTGCCGTAAATTAATGGGGACTGATAGAACAACAGGACGATTTTTCTTACGCTCCGGCATTTCTTTATAAATGGAGTAAATAAATAATGCTGTAATATATATTGTTAAAGTTGTGTTATATTTATGAGCCTCCTCTAAAATGGCTTTCACTGACATACTGCCTTCTATCAACTTTATTCTGTTTTCATCCAGCCTGGTTCCCCTGATATGATATGCTCCGGCTCTTGTTTTACTTTTATTATTCCCAGCCATTGGATTGGCAGCATCCTTGCCCGCGTAGTGCCTCCCAAAGCTGTCGTCTGTTTGTTGACTTATCGATGCACTATAATCTGTTTTGGGCTTTTTGTCGGGAAATGCATCCTTATGACTGATAAGCAAATAATGATATACCAGCATCTGCATAAACCGAAGTGCTCCTGTCCCATCAGAAAGAGCATGAAATACTTCAAGATTGATTCTACTGTTATAATAAAATACCCGAAACAATAAATTCGTTCTCTCTCTTATATAAATAGGAGCGCAAACCGGGTTCGCCTCAATTTCAACCACAGGCTTGATATCACTGCTCTCCAAATAATACCAAAATACCCCTCGCCTTAAGACAGACTTGTAAAGGGTAAAGTTTTCAATTGTCACATTTAGTGCCTGCTGCAAAATATCAGCTTCTACAGCTTCATTCAGTTCACAGACAAGACGAAATACTTTTGTGTCTTTATTGCTACATGTTGCAGGAAAAATCTTGGAGGCATTGTCCAGTCTGCTCCATTCGACTCTTTTCCGCTGTTTCAATTTGTCCTCCCCTTTTGATCACTTAAAAATCCGTTAATAATCTCATAACACTTTATGACATGTTCCGAAGTCCATGGCAACGAAAAAAAACCATGAAGTGCATCTTTCATACGGTATGTCTCAACATGATTGCCAGATTCCTTCAAACGCCTTCCATATTCCTCCCCTTCATCTCTGAGCGGGTCATACTCTGCTGTTATTATCAATGTCGCGGGCTGTCTCGACAAATCCATGGCCAGTAACGGAGCAAAATAAGGATTGTTTCTGTCCTCTTGATTTTGAACATACATATCCATATAATCCTGTATTCGTTCGGACTTAAGCAGATATTCAGTCCCATTCTCCCTTACCGAGGGGAAAGGTGAGTTTTCACTATGATCATTGTAGGTGGATGGATATATTAAAATCTGTTTGCCAGGTAAACATTCACCACGATCCCTTGCCATAAGGGAAACTGCTGCTGCCAGGTTACCACCTGCGCTATCACCGATTAATGTAATATCCTCTGCTTTACAATGCAGAACATCAAGATTTAAAAAAACTTCCCTGGTTACCAGATAGCAATCCTCAACTCCTGCCGGGAAAGGATGCTCCGGTGCCAACTGATAATCTACGGAAATAACCGTATGTCTGGTTTGATTTGCCATGTTAGCACAAACTTTAGTGTAGGAATCGATATTGCCGGTAACCCACCCTCCTCCATGGAAAAAAACCAGTACTTTGGAAGCTCCATTTTTTTTGGGTTGAAAAATACGCACAGGAATCTCTCTATCTCCTGCCATGATCCTGCGATCCAACAAATTGTATCTGGGCCTGGAATATGAATTCACAAGATTCAGCACCTTGCGATATATCTTATAAATCTTTTTGATACTAATATTAGGATAGGACAGAGTCTTAATAACAATTTTCTTAAAACGTTTCACCCGTTTACCTACTTTCTCCGTACCGTCCTGAATTAATAACTCTGATGATATATTTATCCATAGTTTATAGGAATTATCAAGAAAAATCAAATTCTCAAATAAACTTAAATCAACATTTTATTCCTTGCAGTACGTGTTTTTTTCCGCCACACCCAGGGAACTTCTTAAGTGTAAAACCAGCTGCCGCAAGTGCACTTTTTACAGCACCTGATACAGTAAAAGTGGCACAGGTGCCTCCGGTTTTTGTCTTTTCCCCAATTTCCATAAGTAACTCGGGTCGCCATATAGAAGGATTCTTTTTGGGACTGTGGCCATCAAGAAACCAGACATCGCAGGATTTTTCCAAAGCTTCAACCATTTCAAGTGCTTCCCCTATCCAAAGATTCAGCTCAATTGTTCCAAATGATTGCTTTATCAACATTGAATGCCAGCCTGCCACGGTGATATCAATACTTCGATATGCTTCCACAAGCGTATCGATCTCCTCCCCTGCCCGATCTTTAAATCCGTCCAGGATATCAAGCATTCTATCAGGGCTCATGGGATACAATTCAACTGAATTGTATTCTATTGATATATTTTTCAAACCGCTTTTCTCTATAAATTCCATAAGAGCAACTACTACGCGCCCAGCACCAAAGCCTGTTTCACCAATTATTAAATGGGTTCCTGATTCAATCCCCATAGTAATCCGCTCAATTAAATTATTATTCCTGAAATAGATCTGTTGCGCTTCATCCAACGCATTAACCACATCAAAATAACGATCATCAAACTGTTCATTTACAAGATTCGATGGTATCAGCATATATCACACTTTCCTTAACAGCATAATGTTTATATAGTAATTTCATAGCCATGATTATTTCATATTCTGCTAAAAAAAGAAAGGACATATTATTACTGTCAATATTAGTATTGATTAATATCATAGCAATAATCTTAATAGTAGTTATCTTGAAAGTAGGTATTAGAAATGATAGAGTGATAACAATATAACCTAATTTAGTAATCAAAGGATGATTTGTATGCCTAAAGTTGTATTAATCCATTGTGAGAGCTATGATTACGATAAAGTAAAAAAAGCTGTTGAGAGAGGGATTAGCCTGCTTGGTGGGCCTTCTTGTTTCGCATCTCAGAATGATAAAATCCTCCTTAAACCCAATTGGCTTACTGCTGATCCCCCTGAAAAATGTGTTACCACACACCCCTCGATTTTCAAGGCTGTAGCAGAGATATTTATAGGTGCCGGCGCATTGGTTTCCTATGGTGACTCCCCGTCGTTTCAAAGTCCCGATTCTGCGTCCATAAGAACAGGCGTCGCCGCCATAGCTACAGAGTTAAATATACCCCTGGCTGATTTCCATTCCGGGAAAGATATCTTATTTAAAGAAGGTATTCAGAATAAGAAATTCACCATAGCAAACGGTGTACTTGATAGTGATTTCGTCATCAGTCTGCCTAAAATGAAAACCCATGCATTTCAAAGAGTAACCGGCGCTGTAAAAAACCAATTCGGCTGCATACCCGGAGCATTAAAAGGAGAATTTCATGTAAAAACCCCCAGCGCTTTAGACTTTGCCAGAATGCTGATTGATTTGAATGCCTTTATTCATCCGAAACTGTATATCATGGATGGAATAATGGCCATGGAAGGCAATGGCCCTCGTGGCGGCACTCCCAAAAAGATGAATGTGATTCTGCTTTCAGAGGATCCCATTGCGTTGGATGCAACAGTATGCAGAATTATGAATCTGAATCCTGAGCTGGTCCTGACCAACAAGGTTGGGATGGAAATGGGTGCTGGAACCTACCTTGAAAATGAGATTGAAATAGTCGGCGATCCTATAGAGAGCTTTATTGCCAAGGACTTCAACGTCGATAGAAAACCTGTAAAACCCTTTAAGCCCAGTGGCAGCATGTCAGCACTCAAGAATATCCTTGTTTCCAAACCATACATTATCTCCGAAAAGTGTGTAAAATGCGGTGTTTGCGTTAATATGTGTCCCGTAACCCCCAAAGCAGTTGATTGGCATGATGGAAACAGGAAAAACCCTCCAGGTTATAAATACGATCGATGTATCCGTTGTTATTGCTGTCAGGAATTATGTCCTGAAAGCGCAATTCATTTAAAGATACCATTTATTCGCAAAGTGTTCAGCAAAAATAAATAGAAGATTACTATATGGGCAAAATAGTATATAATAAGATGTTGCCTCGCAGAGAAAAGAAAGGTGAATTATTTTGAATCGTATAAAAATTTCGGCTCAAAAAAGGAATCTCAGCAGCAAAGGCTACTTGAACATATTACGAAAATCCGGCAAAGTTCCCGGGGTACTACATGGACGGGACAACTCCTCATTACCGCTGACTGTTGACAGCGTAGATCTTAAAAAGGCCATTAATACTTCAGCAGGCTTAAATGTGCTTCTGAATCTGGAAATCGATGATGCAGGCACCCATATCGCCATGATCGAGAAACTGCACCGTGACATTCTCAAAGATAGTGTTTATCAGCATGTTGATTTTATACTCGTTTCACTGGACAAGAAAACCGATTTCACTATTCCTGTCGTACTCGTCGGCCAGGATAAGCGGGTCAGCGATAATGGAATCGTATCACAGCCTACTCATGAAATACATGTCAGGAGTATCCCTACATCCATACCGGAGCACATTGAGGTAGATATCAGTGCTTTGAAGATTGGTGATACCCTCATGCTGAAAGATATTACGTTGCCTGAAGGCTGTGAAGCTGTCACTTCTGCAAATGAAATGCTTGTCAGTATCATGCATCCCCGTGAGGGTTCCACTGCTACTGAACCGGCTGCTTCAGCAAACCTGACCACATAGTTACTGGTTAAACAACTGTTAAATAGATATACCGACTTGAATGGCAATCTGACATAACCTGTATGAGGCAACAAAAGACCTCGTTATATTCAGTAATTGACTGAATATAGCGAGGTCTTTTTGTGGTTCTATAAATGCGACTGATTATCCAAATTTTATTTCAGTGCTTCGTGCACCTTTGGCATCCATTCACTTATCTTGATTCCCTGAGGGCATTTCTCTTCACATATAGCACACTGGATACACTGTCCGGCCCGGATTTTTTCGGGTATAAACGTATTGTAAACAAAGCGTGACGTGGCAAAACTATCATATATCACGCCTTCATTATACAATTTGAACATTTCCGGAATATCAACATTTTGCGGACAAGGTTGGCAGTATCCGCATGCTGTACATGGTATTCCCGCCCTGCTTTTATACACCTCACGCACCCTGTTGATTATATCCAGGTCGTCTTCATCCAGTTTGCCGGCTACTGATGCATCTGCTGTGAGAAGGTTCTCTGTTACCTGGTCCATACTACTCATACCGCTCAGTACAACAGATACTTCAGGCTGGCTCCACAGCCAATGAAGTGCCCATTCAACCGGGGTACGTTTTTTAGTTGATCCATCGAAAATTTCCACAACTTCCTTTGGTGCAACTGCAAGTTTGCCTCCCAGAAGCGGCTCCATGATTACTATGGCGATACCCTTCGATGCAGCATGCTTCAGGCCTTTCGTCCCGGCCTGATTTTCTATATCCATATAATTATACTGTATTTGACAGAATTCCCATTTGTCATAGCCATCGACTATTTCCATGAAATCTTCATGAGCGCCATGGAATGAAAATCCGATATGCCTTATTCTGCCGTCTTTGCGTGCAGCCTCAGCTTTTTCCAACAAACCGAACTTCAGTACTGTATTACACCATGCGTCCTTGTCGATGCCATGAAACAGGTAAAAATCGATATGACCCGTATTAAGTTTGCCCAGTTGCTCGCCCAGCAGTCTGTCGTAGTCTTCAGGCCCTTTTACATTGAATATGGGGAGCTTGGTAGCAAGTTTCACCTTTTCCCTGTATCCATCCTGTAGCGCTTTCCCTACGATGATTTCACTTTTACCGCCATGATAAAAGTATGCAGTGTCTATATAATTTACCCCATTGTCAATAGCATGCCTTATCATTTTTATGGCTTCATTCTCGTCGATATCAGGCCCTCCCGGGTTGCTAACCGTCGGCAGGCGCATACACCCGAACCCTAGCGCAGATGCATTCCAATCCAAGCTGCCAAATTTCCTGTACTGCAATTAAATCCCTCCCCGTTTTACCATATGTATTGGTTACAACTTTAACACTGTTTGCGGAGGAATTCAATAGACTATACCAGGTCATAATCGCTTGTTTGAATCCCGGTAAAAGCCGCAATTCATATTACTAATTGACTACCTGCCGGTATGTATTGGATTTTTTCGCCCAAAACTTCTTTCAGGATCTCATAGGGTTGCATTCCTGTGCAATGACCAGTATAAAATTTCGAGCCGGTTTCCAATAGATAACCACCTATTTGTCTTACTATGGCAGGATCTTCAAATTTGCCGGCGGATGGGCTAAAAAGGTGAAATCCCCCGATTGTATGAGTAGGCGCAATTTGCTTTAAGGCAGAAAGATGCTCAATAATATTAACTATTCCTCTGTGAGCGCATCCACAGACCAGAAGTGTTTTTTCATTCTCTTTAATAATCAGGTTCTGCTCATGTGAAAAACCGTCCGGGACGAACGAATTGGCTTGTTCCGCCCAAAGGTCCTTGTTTCCTGATGGATTCATAAGGTCACCTTTTACATTTGCAAATAATTCAAGCTCATCATCAATAATGAGATTTTCACCTGTCAAAACCAGACGATTATTTTGCTGTAAATTTTGGGCCAAGCCGATATAATGCATTTCTCCATCCGGATTTTTATGATAGTGGCCTGCAAATGCCTTCTCCGTAATATATATCATGGCTTTGGTATTCATCTCTAAAAAGGTTGCAAGCCCCCCGCCATGATCATGATGACCATGTGAGATTACTGTCAGATCTACCGCTGAAAGGTCGACACCCATCTTTTCGGCGTTTTCCGCAAACAGACTACCAGCACCCGTATCAAACAAAATCTTATGTTTCAATGTCTCGATGTACAAGCACAGACCGTGTTCACCTTTAAATTCGTCAGAAATTGATGTGTTTTCTACAAGGATTTTAACTATCATTGTTGGTCTCCTCATTACATACAGGTATTCTATTAAACACCATTCTATTTCTGATAGTGGCAAATGTAAATATTATATTGGTTAATTTGTAGTCTGAGCTTCCACCAAACGCTTGCCGCAATAAATTTCACGAAGGCGCGGCTTCTCAATTTTTCCGGTTGGATTTCTTGGTACCTTTGCGAAAATAATTTTATGTGGCCGTTTATAGCGGGGCATATCTATGCAGAAATCCATAATATCTGCTTCTGAACAAACAACACCTTCCTTCAATTCGATGATAGCTGCTGCGATTTCACCAAGCCGGTCATCTGGAAGACCGATGACAGCTACGTCCTTAATGGCTTCATTAGCTCGTAGAAAGTCTTCAATCTGTACCGGGTACAAATTCTCGCCACCAGTAATGACAACATCCTTCTTGCGGTCAACCAGGTAAATGAAGCCGTCATCGTCCATACGGGCCACATCCCCGGTATAGAGCCAACCGTCCTTGAGTATTTCCGCGGTCGCTTCCGGATTATTATAGTAGCACTTCATCACACCTGGACCTTTGACAATCAGTTCACCTACATCCCCTTGGGCAACAGGCCCGCCGTTCTCATTAACAATAGCGGCTTCCCAAAGGTGTCCCGCTTTACCGATAGCGCCAACCTTGTGTATGTTTTCCACCCCAAGATGGACACAACCGGGACCGATTGATTCGCTGAGACCATAATTTGTATCATACTGATGGTTTGGGAATATTTTCTTCCACTTGCGGATCAGGCTGGGTGGTACAGGCTGTGCACCTATGTGCATCAGTCTCCACTGGTTGAGTCGGTAGTTTTCTAACCGCATATCACCGCTATCGATCGCATCCAGAATATCCTGAGCCCACGGCACAAGCAGCCAAACAATGGTAACTTTTTCTTCCGATATTGCCTGTAGAACCCACTCAGGTTTTACACCTCGCAGAATTACAGCTTTGCTGCCGGACAGCAGGCTTCCAAACCAGTGCATTTTTGCGCCGGTGTGATATAGCGGCGGTATACATAAAAATACATCTTCATGTGTCTGGGAATGATGGCTCTGTTCCGTCATACAGGAAGAAACCAGCGCCCGGTGTGAATGCAGGATGGCTTTAGGAAATCCTGTAGTACCGGACGAGAAATATATAGCCGCATCATCGTCATCCATCAGTTCAACCGCTGGTGCGGTGGAGGAGCAATATGATACCAGCTTGTCATAGCTGTCGGCAAAGGTAGGCAGATCTTCCCCGACAAAGAAAAATGTTTTAACTCCATGGAGATGATCAAACTCCTGCTCCACGCGTCCTATGAATTCGGGCCCGAAAACCAGAGTATTCGCCTCTGCCAGTTTCATGCAGTATTTTATTTCCTCTGCAGTATAACGGTAATTCATCGGTACGGCAATAGCCCCGGTTTTCAATATACCGAAATAAATTGGCAGCCATTCGAGACAGTTCATAAGCAGGATTGCAACTTTGTCACCCTTCCTGATTCCGCGGGTGAGTAAAAGGTTTGCAAACCGGTTCGCTTTTATATCAAATTCCTTCCATGATATCTCCCGGCGGTATTTATCGGATGAACTTGTCTCAATCAGGTTGTATTCACGCCATGTGACCCCATGATGAGGCTGATTGGCCGGATTGATTTCAACCAGGCTAACCTCTGAAGGGTAAAGCTTTGCATTTCTTTCAAGAAAATCAGCAATTATCATATTTCAATATCCTTTCTCTGCCTCCTCAGGCTCTCTTGACACACCAGGGAAAAGCCAAATAAAAAACCCCTCCTCTGTAAAAGGACGGGTATTCTCCGCGGTACCACCTTAATTCAATGCAGCCTTACAGCATGCATACTTATCAGGTATTGCAAATTATATAATTCACACACACCTTATCATATTAACGAATGACTCCGTTGCAGCCTACTCGGTTTCCTTTTCAGTGCACTGCTCCTGGAATGTATTCAGTATGCTTATCCCGTTTGCCTTTCACCAGCCGGCAACTCTCTGAAGGGCCTTTGCATTCCTACTTATTTCCTATCATTGCATTTGTTTGTTTTATTAGAATTTGAAACTAATTTAGCATGCTGAGCCTGACATGTCAATAGAAGTCCCCAAAATCGTTTAAATTGTCAACTCCATCTACAAAATGTCAATATGTACGTTCAATATTATCATTGTCTATTCGAACAATAAGCAAACAACATGTTATAATTCCCACGCTAATGCTATTTTTCAGAAATATCGAAAGATATATCAGTAATAAAAACCGGATTTTTGACCCCTTTAAGAAGTATGGATTGATGCTCAGTCTGACCTGGAAGAATCTTGATATAATGTGATCGGTAGTTTAGATTTGCTCCACATTCAGCAAATAAAGTATAGTAGCCTGGAGGAATATCCTCTATATTGAAGTTGCCATTATTATCTGAATTCGTCTGATATACCGGAAGTTTTCTTTCATTACCAAAAAATAATTGTATTGTAGCATTCATTACTATTTCTTTATTCAATTCAAGATATGTTGTGCCGGTTATTTTCCCACAGTATTTATTTATATCATTGATCACATGAATATCAATATTCTGATTATTTAATTGTACCGGGTTTAAGTCGACCTTTTGCTCCTGATCCAGATCTTGTTTATTATATTGAATGCTATCTTTCTGCAGACTTTTCTTGTCTTTTTTTATATTTTGCGCCTTTTCATCAGGCAGCTCATCTTTTAATACCATTATACTATCTCCATTTAATATTGCATCTTTACAGATTTATTCTTATTATACTTCACCTATGTAATAGTGAGGTAAGAACCCCACTATATATCAATCTTCAGGCTAAAAGTATTTATTTTTTTTTTTCATTTTCTGCTATTACTTTTGCATTTGCTTCGGCTTCATTATAAATTTTCGCTTTATTTTCTGCTTTAGCTTCCGCTTCATTTTCAGCGTCTACTTCATTATCGGATTTTTGCCCCTGATACTGTTTTTGTGTTAGAATGTTATAATTAAATTGCTTATTTATTTGTCTTTGGTTATGATACTCTTCTTCTTCTACCTCAACATCCTGCTCAGCCTCAAATTCTGCTTTGATTTCTGCTTTTAATTCTGCTTTGATTTCTGCCTTTAATTCATTTTTGAGGTCTTCGTAATTAAGTTCTCCCATGATTAGATCTCCTTTCTGTTTTTGTGAATAAAATACTTAAGGTACATGTCTTATATATATTATGTAAAGTAGAATGAGTTGTGACTTTTTTTAGCAAGATATTAGAGTTTTCATAACAAAGCCCCTGAGTCTCCTCAAGGGCTTTCGTCTGCTATGGGTTCTGATAAGCTCCACAGTCTACTTTGTTGACCCCGCCGATGTTTACTATCCTCGGCTTCCCTGCATAATCCTTGGTACCATCTCCAAATCCCGTAGAAAAGTTGCTTGTGATACTGACCGAGTTAATCGTCAATTGCCCCGACAGTCTTGCAGGAGAACCAGGTTGCAGGGTAAGTATAGCACCCGATGGGTTGGTGAACTTCGGGTCGGCATTTATCATACCAGGCTTTGTAGTCTCGGATGCGCCCGTCCAGTAGACATTCGAGAAGGTAGCGCTTCCAAGGGTAACTCTGAGAGCATTGTGCGGTTCATTCATTGCCATGTTGAATATATAGTTTCCACTGCCATTTTGCAGCCTTATGCCGTGGTAATTATTATAGAGACTGTTGTTGTAAACGTAGTTGCCCGTTGCTGTACCATTGCTGGTTGTAGCTCCGCCAAGTATAACCCCTGCGAAATGCCCGCCATAGATAAGGTTATTACGTACAATACATCCCGTAGCCGTATGCCCGCCAGTCTCACAAGCCACCTGTATGCCGATGTCGCAATCATGCACCAGATTTCTCTCAATACAGATATCCCTGCCCCCGTCGACATAGATACCGGAAGCAGCCAGATTTCCTCCATATGCCGGGTTTTTGGCCGATGTGATGTTGTATGCGGTGTTGAAAGCCACATAGCTATTTCTGGCCTGGTCTGCACTTCCTGTAGCATTCCCGTACCAGCCTGCAATGGCTATACCGATGTTATCATTGTCGTGGACTACATTATGAGTTATCTGAGCTTTAATGACGTTACCCGCTATGGTCAGGCTTTCACTGCCGCCTAAAATGCCGTTGTAAATCTCGTTGCCGTCGATCAAAAGGTTTTGTATGGGAGTGCTGCTGTCGGTGCCCCTTATGAGTATCCCATGGCCCTGCGAACTGGCGTGCATGTCGTGTATTTTACAGTTGATTATCTGTAAACCATTGCTGTTCCCATCCACATATATACAGTTCACTCTTGTTCCAGATGCATTGCCTAACTCCAATCCCTGTATTTTGACATAATTGATATTGTGTACATACATCAGAGGATTCTCATTTGATAGTCTGGCTACACTAATTTTTGCCACATCGGTTCCATTGTTGCGAATGGTTATATAATTGCCGGCAGTGCCGGAATTACGGACTACTACCTGTTCAGCATAGGTTCCTGCAATTATATTCAACGTATCCCCTGCACGGACGCTGTCCAGCCCTTTCTGCACTGTGCGGAATGCCGCCCCGATGCTTCTGCCGTTATTGCTGTCGTTACCCGTGGTGGATACGTAATACTGACTGCCTGAAGGAGGTGGTACAGGCGGGTCAGGTGGGGGAACCACAGCAGGGGGTATTACCCCATTTAAAAGATCAATTACACTTAATCCGAAAGTATTTTGAAAATGCTTATAGTCAGGATTATTCGTGAAGGTTCCACCCCACTCCAGTCCGACCTGTTCCCCCAGACTTCCCATCAACCTGTATTTGCTAATATCATTGGATATCGCGCCATTTTCAAATGGTACTGCATCAAATGCCAGGCCCCAGTTGTGATATGTGCCTCCGCCCCTCGTATTGGTGATTACAGATCCTGGTACAGTTCTACCTTGTGCATACAACCGGTCCTGTTCATCCCAGCTTCTGAATACAACTGTAGTACGAACATCAAGGTTGTTTGCCCTGGTCAGATTAAGGAAATTGATTGCTTGTTGCGCGACATTAGGATTTAATGAACTTATGTAATAGGAGGTGGCCCTGTATTCATAATTATCCTTCGGATTGGGATTGAATAATTTTCTTCTGGTCCTCGGATTTATAACGCCTTCCGGATAGAGTCCATTGGCTTTTTGAAATTGCATAGCAGCATTGGTTGTCGCTTGCCCGTACCATCCGTCAGGATTTCCAGAATTATATCCGCGTGAATTCAATAATTTCTGTACTGCTATTACGTTGTCTGTCATCACCTTCCATGTTGACGGACCTACAATGCCATTCTGGGGCAATTTGTAGTCACCTTGAAGACTTATGACAGATTGCTGTGTTTTCGGGCCAAAGGCTCCATCAACAGTTAAATTGTTAAAATTGTATGCCAAGCCAATTAAGTTTCTCTGAAGTAATTGTACATAATATCCTGTAGAACCTAATTGTAATACCGGTAATTCAGGCATCCACCAGCACCCCACATATTCTTTCTTTTCTCCATATATTATGTTTTATAAAACGATAATGATAAAGATTTCTTGCGGTTTATAAAGAGGCCCCGGGAGGAAATACAATATTCCTCCCGGGGCCGCTTATTAGTTAAGGTTGCTCGATTTCTTTATTTCCAGTCACCGATTACGTTTTCAACTAAGAATTCCTGCGTATTGATCTTTTCATCGCTCATAGTTTCACCTGTGGGAACCAATACATTTCCCTTATTGTCTTTCAATTCTCCGCCATAGATGTTGATTTTTCCGCCCGCAATGTCATCTTTTACCTGTAACACCTTGGTCTGTATATCCTTCGGAACAAGTGCGTCGTTAAAAGCTGAAATAGCTGCGCATTCGCCACCTTCATAGTAATAGTTGTCACTGCCTGCGGTTCCATCGGCCACAGAAGTGATAATTTTCGTAAAGATCGGTTCAAAATTCCACATATAGGAGAGAAGGACGGCCTTTGGCGCCAGGGCTTGCATATCGACGTTATAACCGATGCAGAATGCGCCCTTGGCTTCACAGGTCTGTGGAATTGCAGGGGAAGAAGCTTCCATAGCCATAAATTTGATGCCCTGATTGATCAAGGTTTGTGCGCTCTGTGTTTCAAGATCCACATCATACCAGCTGTTTGCCCATACCAGCTGAACCTTCGCTCCCGGTTTTGCATATTTTGCACCGAGGGCATAACCGTTGATCGCGGCACGCACGGAGGCTTCAGACATACTGGCTGCAAAGCCCAACGTGTCGCTGTCAGACATTAATGCACTTGCATAACCTGCTAAAAACATACCTTCATAGTTACGGATCTGATACCCGATCAGGTTCGCTTTCTTATCCCCCTGCTGGGCAACAATGATATCCTTATTCTGAGCTGCTAGATCCGAAAGGAACGTTGCATATCCGGAGCTTGCACCGATTATCAGACTGACGCCTTCACTTGCTAATGCATCATAAGCGTTTTCAACGGCCACTTGTTCTTCTGCTACATTTTCGATAACAAGCAGATTTTCTTTCGGGATACCCAATTTTCCCATGGAAGCCACAATACTCTCATGAGTAGCCTGACACCATCCACCGTCATTGACAACAAGGGAAGTGATTTCTCCGATCTTGATTTTTGAATAGTCTGGGGTTTTCGCTGCTGTGTCTGTTGTTGCTGTGTCTGCTGTAGCTGCTGCTTCTGTACCGGCTGCTGTGGCAGCGGCTGCCGTGTCTGGTGCTGCTGCTCCGCCGGCACATCCGGCAAGTAAGGTAACAACAAATGCCACCAATAACAATAGGCTGACTAATTTTCTCTTATTCACGATATATTCCTCCTAAATTTATATTACCGGTTCTCCCGGTAATTTATATTACCGGTTTTCCCGGTCATATTTCTGACATAAGGCTGCCGGTTCTTCCGTGTGTTTCTTACGGAAACTTCCGGTCGTTATAATAAGTGCAACCACCGTTGCCGCATACGGAAGCATGCCATAAAACTGTGAAGGGATTCCCGGCAGATAAACCTGCATGTTAATTCCTATAATACTTATTCCTCCAAATAGTATTGCGCCGAGTACGGCATTGGCCGGATTCCATCCTGAGAAAGCCACCAATGAAAAAGCGATCCAGCCTTTTCCGCCAGTCATTCCCTCATTCCAGAAATTCGTGTAGGACAGGGAGATACAAGCACCGCTGATGGCCATCATTGCGCATCCGAACATTACATAAGCATATCGCAGAGCAAATACATTGATACCGGCTGCATCCAATGCGGCTGGATTTTCTCCCAGAGCCCTGAGGATCATACCCGGCCTTGTCCTGAAAATATAAAAAATGCTGAGCGGAACAATCAGGTACATGAGATAAACCAAAATATCCTGTTTGAAAAAGATATCACCGATCACCGGGATTTGTGAAAGTAGCGGGATATCGAACTTTTCAAATTTTACGGCAGATGCGATGCCTGTCACATTTTTTCCGATGAATCCGCTTAATCCGCTGCCAAAGATTAAAAACGCCATGCCGCATACCGTTTGATCCGCCTTAAGTGTGACTGTGAGAAAGGCAAAAATCAGCCCCAGCAGAGCTCCAACAAGGATAACCGCAAGAAGGGCAAGTGCCAGATTGTTCGTACTGTGAACCGCCAAAAATCCTGAAACTGCCCCCATAAGCATTATGCCTTCAATACCAAGATTCATGATTCCGGCACGCTGGGAGAATATTTCACCGATTGCAGCATATAAAATGGATACTGCATAGACAATTGCTGCGGCGCATATAGATGTTATGAAAGCAGTCATTGTGCAACTCCTTCCATTTTTTTGCGATTCTCTCTGTTATCTTTGTTTTCATTGTTTTCTCTGTTATCCCTGTTTACTGAAACCTTATAGTGGTTGAAAAACTCTCCTGCTATGACAAAAATCATAATGCTACCCTGCAGCATGGTCGCTATCTGTGACGGAACTCCCATAATCTGCACCGCTGCGCAGCTGTTCTCCAACCCGCCTAACAGAATGGATACGATGATAACAACGATTGGGTTGAATTGGCTTAAATACGCTATGACTATTCCCGTATAGCCGCTGCCGCCCGGAAGCTGTGCCTGCACCCTATGTACCACGCCTGTAATTTGGACAAAACCTGCAAGTCCCGCTATGGCACCGCTTAGTCCCAAAACAATAAGAATATATTTTTTTACATTGATGCCTGCATATTCCGCCGACTTCAAACTGTTCTTAATCACATCAACCTGATACCCGGCAGTTGTGTATTTAAAGAATATGTATAAAAGTATTGCAATCACAATAGCTACGATAATTCCTGTATTGATCCCGGTATTTCCGATATTCGGAAGATACATCCCCTTAGGTATGGAAGCTGTAATCGCCGACGTCTGTTTTTCAGCCATCCAGGGGCCATAACACAAATAATCCATAAATAGTAAGGCAATATAATTCAGCATTAAGGTAACAATCGTTTCATTCACTTTCCAATATGCCTTCAAAGCAGCCGCAATCATAGCCCATAAGCCTCCGCCTATTGCACAAAGCAGAAACATGACAATCAATCGAATTGGGGTCGGCAATTCCGGTCCGAATAGTGCAAATCCTCCGCCCAAAATTGCACCCATGGCATATTGTCCTTCCGCACCGATATTATTCAGATTCATTTTAAATGCAATCGATACGCTCAGTCCGCAAAGCATTAACGGAAGTCCTGCCTTTATACTTCCGCTGATTCCCCTTAAATTTAAAAAGGAATAGGATATCATTTTAGAGTATACAGCGATTGGATTAAAACCAATAGCTATGATTAAAATTGAGCTAAAGGCCAAACCGAGCAAAACAAACACAATCGGATTAAGTATTTTATTCCTCAGCGGCACAATCTGCTTTTTCTCTATTTGAATCGTTCCAATACGCATGCACTTCTCCTTTAAGCAGATTCTCCGGACATCATTCTGCCAATCTCTTCATAATCCGTTTCAGACGTATTTCGAATTCCCATAAGCTTTCCATCACATAAAACTGCAACTCTGTCCGACATTTCAAAAATTTCATCCAATTCCTCTGATATAAGCAAGACACAGACTCCCCTGTTGCACTGTTCCATCAGAATATTATTTATTGCGTCTGCTGCCCCTATGTCCAAACCGCGAACCGGATAGGCCGCTATGACAAGTACAGGTTCGCAGTTGATTTCTCTCGCAACCAAAAGTTTCTGTTGGTTTCCGCCTGACATCATGCAAACGGGTAAATCAATACCGCCATTTTTGATATCATGGTTTTCCACATGTTTTTCTGTAATGGCTTTAATGGATCTGTTCTTTAATATACCACCCCTGCTGCATTCCGGTTCTCTGAACTTTTTAAGAATCGCATTCTGTTTCATATTCATCCCCGGAATCAATCCCATCTTAAATCTGTCTTCAGGGATAAAGGAAATCCCCGCAGAAATTCTATGTTTTGCATTCGTTTTGGTGATTTCCCTGCAATTCATAATGATTTTTCCGGCTGTGGCCTTCCGAAGTCCCGCAAGAGCTTCCGCCAGTTCGCGCTGGCCGCTTCCTGCCACACCCGCGATTGCAAATATTTCACCGGAATGCAGGTTAAATGAAATATCATCCAGTGCAACAAGGCCCTTATCATTATTGACTTTAAGATGATCCACTTCAAGGAGCACTTTCTCTTTTTCCTTCATTGGCTTCCGGGTAGTTTTATCCAGAGTCCTTGAACCTACCACTGCTTTCGTTAGTCGCTCAATCGTCGCATCTGCCGCAAGCATTTCATCTTCGACTCTACCACCTTTTAACACCGTGATTCGATCTGAATTTTCCATCACTTCATTCATCTTATGAGAAATGAAGATTACCGTTTTGCCGTCATTCGCCATTTTCCTGAGTGTTTTGAACATCTCTTTGGCTTCCTGTGGTGTCAATACGGCTGAAGGTTCATCCAAAATCATTATTTCACTGTCCCTGCATAAGAGCTTTATGATTTCCACCCGCTGCTGTTCACCGACCGAAAGCTGCCAGATTTTCGCTCCGGGATCAACAGGAAGGCCAAATTTGCCGGAAAAGTCACGAATGGTTTCTTCCATCTTTGTCTTGTTTAATATGAAATTGCAATGGCCAATACTCAGAAAGATATTTTCTGCCACACTAAGCGTCGGGATCAGTTCAAAGTGCTGATGCACCATTCCGATGCCCAGTTCGGCAGCATTTTTTGGATTCCTGATCGATACCTTTTCACCTTTATAAAAAATTTCTCCTGAATTGGGTCTATAGATACCGAGTAATATATTCATAAGTGTACTTTTGCCTGCACCATTTTCCCCTAATAATGCATGGATTTCTCCCTGATACAGGCGCAGATTCACATGATCATTCGCCAGGGTTTTGCCAAACTTTTTCGTAATACCTTTCATTTCCAATAAAACGGATTTGTCCATTCAATCCTCCGATTAGCCAGAGCGAAGCAACTGCATGCATCAGCTGCTTACTTGATATTTAAGCCCATATCCCTTAATTCTTCTTTTACCTCGAGATACATCTTTTCCCATTCGGGCAGAGGTGTTACCGTGGCCATATCATATGCCTGATCAAACCTTTTACCGACATATTTTTCAGGTTCAGCAAATATATGCTCATATTTTTCAAGCAGCTTCAGAACCACCATATTCGCTTCTTCTCTTGTCATGCCCTGATTTGTGGCCGCTTTGCCTACTTCACCCATGAATCTGGCCTCAAGCCCAGTACCGTTGGGTACTCTGCCATCCGCAGAACCTACTCCTTCAAGATGTCCTCCGCTGACGGCAACCACAATCGCATTGGCCGCGACTTCATATAATATCTCCTTTGTCATTGCTCCACTCTTTGGCCAAAGGTCGCAGACGATAATGGCAGGCGCATTTTTAGCATAGGTCTGGCATAAAACAGACTGCAGCCACAAGCATCCCCTTGCTGTGGTGGCAACATCCCTGATGTGTATTGGATGACACAGATGGTAGTCTGCCAGGCACACCAGATTTGCCGCCATAATGGACGCGATCATCACAAGTGTCGCCCCGGGGGCGTCACCGCCAAGGCCTCCGACCATTGTACAGGCCAGAGAAGCATTTTTCATGCCGTAATCCAGGGAATAAGCCGCCCTGATCATATTCCCGTTGTCGATGATCAACTCGTTGAACATTGCAATCAGATGCGAATCGCAGGGACGAAGCCTGTTGTGGCTTGCAGCCGCGAGATCTCCTGTTTCAGTGACAGCACTTTCCGCCGCCAGCATGCCCATACCCGGTCTCCCCACTTCCCTGAGGGCTTTGTGGAGATATTCCAGTTCACGGCAGGTGGCTAGCACCTCTGTGGGATGATTGCCTTTGACCTGGAAGCCGTCCACATCGACCAGGGACCCGCAGGTCAAAAGATCGATGATGGGTTCCTTTGCCGAGCTGAGGACATTTTCATAGAATATCTCCTCCGGCGTCGGGCAGCCCGGATTTCCCGCCCAGATGACCGGTGCTCTTTTATCCTCAATCTTACGGGCATGCAACGTAACAGCGTCCTTGCCTTCTCCCATGACGAGCTCTGTTTTCATTTGTCTTAAACCTTCATTAATTTCGTCCTCGGTAAGGCTTATGATGCGGCTTGTTGACATATTATATATTCCTAATTTGCATATAAGCTTTTTTCCCGCCTCGAACATTTGATCCAGCAATTGTCCGTCATTAGGGACCAGCACTTTTTTGTCCCAGGAAAAGCCATATTCGTCCACAAGTTCCCTGACGCTGTCAATGACATAATCCATATCCCATTCGTCCTTGCTGACTTTCAGTCCCGTGTTGCTTCTTTCGCATATCTCCAGGTATTTTTTTGTATCCATCCTCTTCCTCCCACTAAACATATAGAATAAAAAAACAGAAACCCAAAATGCGATCTGTAGTTGCAAGCAGGTTTCCGTTATTTAAATGCGGCAAACACATTGATCATTTGAATAATTAAATTTTTTTATGGCAAATGCTTGGTTTTAGATATTTAGAGTATTATATCATTTTTCGAATGTTTTTCAAGAGAATGCTCCAAGTTGGATAACGAATTTTAAAGCCTGGACGATAAGCCCAGGCTCTTGTTTATAGAATAATCTGAAGTCAAAGAATTGATATTATGCTATCGACGGTATAATGCTCATTTTCCGGGATTCCTGTACCATTTTCAACCGCCTTTTTTATTTTCATTGAAACAGCTTTGTCACCTATAACAATTCCGCCGGCCATTTTTCCATCCTTAAGCAGTAAACAATAATAGCTGCCTTCACTTTCTTTTTCATATTGATGGTAGCTTGCATCTACAGGTATGAATTCCCCTATGCTGAAAATGTCAATATCCAGGGCTTTTAGAAAACTGGAACGCGGGATGCCTCCAAATTGGGTTTCCTTGCCTGCAATGTTCATTCCGGCAGCTTTACCCTGGTATTGCGAGGCATTCCACAGGCCATAAACTACCCCATTATGTTCGGTTACATCTCCCGCGGCATATATGGATGTATCCGAAGTCTGCATACGGTTGTTAACCTTTACCCCTTTGTCCACTTCCAGTCCAGCCTGCTTTGCAAGACCCAGATGAGGCTTCACGCCAGCCGTAATGACCACAAGGTCTGCCGGCAGCCGTTCCCCGTTTGCCAGCAGGACCCCTTCGCACCGTTCGGTACCTGTGATTTCACTTACCTGCATGTTATCTCTGATTTCCATACCTATTCCCTGAAGGAAGCTTTTAAAAATTCCGGCCGCCTTCCTGTTTAGCTGCCTTGGCATGAGCCATTCCGCAACCTCAACTACAGTAACCTTAACACCTGACTTGGCGATTGCACCTGCTGCCTCAAGCCCTAAAATGCCTCCACCGATACAAACACAATTATGTATATCTTGAATATTGTCAAGAATATGCTGTACATCCGTCAACTTTCTAACAGTCATGACATTATAAAGTCCGCTACCCTTGGTGGGGGGTATGAATGGAACCGAACCATTTGCCAGAACGAGGTTCTCATAGCTGAGCCTTGTTCCGTCATCCAACAGGACAGTTTTTGTTTCTCTGGTTATTTCCTGTACTTCCCGACCTGTCAATACCTTGATATTTTTTTGTACATACCACTCAGGCGGGTGAATTGCGAGGCTCTTGATTCCAATCTCTCCTGCCAGATACCTGGTAAGGCTCATTCGATAGTACGGCAGCTCGTTTTCGCCGGATATGATCGTGATTTCGGCTTCACTGGAATTTTTTCTTATCTCCTCGGCTGCGGACAAACCTGCAATGCCTCCGCCTATTATTACAATCCCTGCCGTTTTTTTATCGTCAACCCCATCATCGGTTTGAACAGGTTTTTCGGTTACAGAGCCTTCATATTTTTCAAATTCAGAAGCCATAGCCCCACATATCGGACATTCCTCAGGTGGTTCGTCGTCTTCGTGTATGTATCCGCATATAAGGCATTTAAAATATTTTTTCATTATTTCATACTCCTTTTTCAGGCTTTTTATGTTTATCTATCCTTGCCTGATATTTCAACTTATTCCTCAATCATTCCTGTTAATTATATCATCCCTCAACACTATTACCAATTTTAGCTTTTTTTAAAACATTTTCAGTGATATTTCGCAACATGTAATAAATTGTTCATAATTCTATCACAGAATCAACACACCTGCCGGGTATAATTAAATCAGCAGGAATAATACTGCAGGAGGTGAATGGTTATGATGCATAACAGGTTATTTGATTATGGCTACGGAGGCAGGATGATGGGGTCTGGGTTTGATGTAATTCCCCATCTGATCGGCATGATTTTGATGTTGGCCATCCTGGTCCTTATAACGATTTTTGTTGTAAGGCTTATCCGCAACGGGGGACATATGCATGGATGCTGCAAAGACAAAGGACAGTTCAAACACCCTGACGAACAGAATGAACCGGCAGGTTCCACAGGACGTGCTTTAGAGATACTTAACGAGCGCTATGCAAAAGGCGAGATCGATGATGAAGACTACATCAGGAGAAAGACGGAACTACTCAAATAGGTATCAATAAAGGTCTGACCCGCCAGCAGGAGTTGAATGCTAATCAACTCCTGCTTTTTATATTCTCTTTATTTGTTACGATAGCCCGTATAGTTGTCTGGAAAATGTTTGTTTATCCAGGTTTATATGTCAACAACTACATATTCCTGATCAAAAGTATCAATATAGAGAATTCTCTTTCTCAACAGTTCTCCTCTTCCAATTAAAATCTTTACCGCTTCACTCACTTCATGAGCCGCTACAAGGGCTGGTGTGAAGGAGGGGTTCCCTAAATCATTCTCGATCCCATTAGCAACATTCTTTTTGTATAATATATCCAGGGTTCTGTCACCCGGAAATATGGTTGTAATCTGCCCGAACCAGCCGGCAATGGCACCGTGAATCATAGGAATCCCAAGCTGCCACGCTAAATCCTGAAGAAGCAGGCGGGTATCTATATTATCTACAGCATCAATGATCACATCATGACCAGCTAATATATCCATCCCATTAACGGGTGTAATCTTTTGAAATACTGGAATCACATCTATTAAAGGGTTAACGCGCTGCATTCTGTTTTTTGCAGCTTCGGTTTTCGCCTTGCCAATGGAATCAACATCACACAACAACTGCCGGTTCAGGTTGGTTTCATCAAATACATCCCCATCCACTGCGGTTATTTTACCTACGCCAAGTCTCCCCAGCATTTCTATGATATATCCCCCAAGCCCCCCACACCCGACAACACAAGCTTTACTTCCCTGGAGTCTCTCAATTTCCTCCTTTGAAAGCATATTCATGTTTTTTAAGTATCTTCTTTCCATATCAGCCTCCCCCAACCGGTGGGAACATAGAAACTGTATCCCCTTCGGAAAGTGGCCTGTCGAAACTTCCATCTCTCCCATTAATCAACAGGATAGCTACATCCTCACGTTTTATGTGAAGCACAGTCAATATATCATCAACAGTGGGATTTGAACCCATTTCAGTATTCAGTTCCTTTCCTCTTCCGTCTCTTAAAGTAGCAAATAGCCTTACCTTTATCATCATTAGAAGCCACCTCCCTAAGGCGTATTATCCCTTACGTATTATCCACTGCCTTTTACTTTAAATCATGAATAAATTGCACATAAGGGCTTTTAACAAGCCCTTATGTGTGTTGTTCTCTATTATATCTGTACTGTATCTGCGCTATATACCAAGTTCCTTTAATTTTTCGATGGTTGGAATTCCAATTTTATCCCATCCCCTTAATCTGTAATACTCCGGAAGCAGTTGGTCCAATTTGTGAACCCATCCCTTTGATGGTCCATCCGGGATAGGATCCTCCAGCAGTCTCTTGGGAAGTGTATCCTGCGTTGGGTCAATTCCGGCTTTCAAGTTATACAATTTTTCGAGATTCCATATCCTCTCACCAGCCTTGATAAAATCAGCACCACTGATATCCGTCCCACAAACAGCATTAACCATATTTGCATAATCATCTGCCCCCATGGCAAATGAAGTAAACAAGCACATGCCTACAGAATCTATTGCAGCTGTAAAGTCCTGGTATAGCTTTACCCAGGCCGCTTTTCCTTCCAGAGAGAATCTATCCAGCTTTTCAGGCACCCCTAAAATTTCAGGTGAAATCATATACCCTCTAACATGACAGCCTCCTCTGTTGGAAGTTGCATACTGCAGTCCATGACCCTGTATTCCTCTCGGATCATAGGCCGGCAGTTCCTGCTTCTTGACAGTCATTGAAAGCTCCGGCGCACCATATAATTCGCAAAGCCTGTAGGACCCCATTGCCAGCTTGGCTCCCAGTCCGTCAGCGTCGCTCATTCTTTTTGTCCACTCAATAATAGCCTCACTGTTTCCCCACGTAAGCTCAGGTCCATCACCCAGGTCTTCCTTCTTGATGAATCCTCTTTGATATAACTCCATGGCTGCTGCTATTGTTGCACCGGCAGAGATAGCATCCACTCCCGTTTCATTACACCAGTAATTTGCTTTAATAATAGCAGCAAGGTTGGATACTCCGCAGTCCGCACCGTAACACCAGATAGTTTCATATTCAGGTCCGGAACCTTCAATACCGTCAACCTCACAATACCTGCCGCAAGCTATTGGACATCTGTAGCAGGGATCTTTCTTTTTCAGGTATTTCTCTGCTAAAGTTTCTCCGCTGATTTCTTCTGCCTTATCAAAAGTTGCAGATTGAAAATTGTTTGTCGGGAATACACCATTCTCATTTATGATATTTACCAATACAGCAGTACCATAGGCTGGAAGCCCCTGACCGGTAACCCCGTTTTCCTTGATATTTTTCATGCATACTGAAAATACTTCTTTTAGTTTATCATTATCAGCTATTGCTACTTTTCCACTTCCTTTTACAACGATCGCTTTCAGATTCTTTGAGCCCATAACGCTACCTACTCCGGAACGTCCAGCTGCTCTTCCGATATCGTTCATGATAGACGCTATTTTGGAAAGTTTTTCGCCGGCTGGACCTATCGTTGCAACCTTGGCTTTTTCTCCATAGGTCTTTTCAAGGGAATGTGTAGTCTCCGAAACCACCTTCCCCCAGAGGTGGGAAGCATCGTGTATTTCAACTTTTTCATCAACAATACTGATATATACGGGCGATTCTGACTTACCCTCCAGAATTATTCCATCATACCCTGCGGATTTAAGCTCCGCTCCCCAATAACCGCCGGAATTTGAACAGGCAACAGTACCCGTCAGAGGTGATTTTGTAATGACCATGTACCTTCCACCGGTTGGCGTTGGTGTACCAGACAAGGGACCTGTCATAAAAATGAGCTTGTTCTCGGGACTATATGCATCTACGCCTGGATCTACTTCGTCCATCAGTATTTTAGTTCCCAAGCCCCTTCCGCCAATAAACTTCAAAGCTTCTTTTTCATCAAGATCTTCAATTTTTACTGTTTTGTTGCTTAGGTTTACTCTTATAATTTTTCCAATATAACCTGTCATATAAAATCCTCCTCTTTTATAGAATTCATAGCAATAAATATAATAGGCAATAATCGTGCCAATAAAAAACCCCCGTCAAAACCACGGGGGAATGCCAAGAAAATCCGCTTCGCTCATAACCTAAAAGCTCAGCGGATTTATCTTGTTCGCTATGGAACCCTATGGTTCCCTTCGACGGATGCCTCAGTAGCTTTGTTTGCATCCTGAGCACCCTCCTTAAACCGGAAAAGGGGATTCCCCTTTTCAAACCCCAGTATAGGAATTTTTTAAGAGTTTTATAAATTCCTATACTTAAATATATTTTTATTTTTATAAAAACCGTTCCATTTTGGAGCAACATATTTCAAATCCAAGTGTTACATATTTGAACACTGTTCTATTTCGGAACGCCCTAACCCGACGTCTTCAATTTTTCTATAAAGGGTGTTTCTTCCAATTCCTAAAGCCTTTGCACTTAATGTTATGTTTCCTTTATAAAAATTCAAAACTTTTTGTATATGCTGTTTTTCCATGAACTCCAGTTTTAAGTTCTCCTCTGCCTCTTCACAGGCAGTCGTTCCTTCCAATTCCGCCATGCATATCTGAGGCCTTTCAATAATGTCGCTGCCCGTCTTAACAATGCTGTCGGGAATTGTTTCAGTATTTACCATCAGCTCTATCAGGTTTTCCAATTCTCTGATATTTCCTGGCCATTCATATTCCAAAAGGTATTTCATAGTCTCATCGTTAATCATTACACTTTTCTTGTTTAGTTTTTTTGATATCCTTTCCATGAAATATTGACTCAAAAGAGGTATGTCATCTTTTCTTTCCCTTAAGGGCAATAGCCTGACAGGAAGGACATTCAGCCTGTAGTACAAGTCCTTGCGAAAATTACCTTTTCTAACCTCTTCATTCAAATCCTTGTTGGTAGCTGCAATTACCCTGACATCTACAAAAAATTCCTTGACGCTTCCTACCCTGCTTACAGTGCCTTCCTCAATAACTCTGAGCAGACTTGTCTGCATATCCAATGGCATTTCACCAATCTCATCCAAAAAAATCGTACCTCCATCGGCGATTTCGAACTTCCCTGGCTGACCGCTGCTTTTAGCACCAGTGAAAGCGCCTTCCTCATAACCGAAAAGTTCGGATTCAATAAGGTTTCTTGGTATTGCACCACAATTTAACGCTACAAACGGTTCGTCTCTTCTGCTGCTATAGTTGTGTATTGCCTGCGCAAAGAGCTCTTTCCCAGTACCGCTTTCACCCAAGATCAGAATATTGGATCTGCTGTCTGCAATCTTTTTGGCATAATCAACTATCCTGACAAAGTTCTTATCATTGCCAACGATTTCATCAAAAGTATATACCGCCCGTCGGCCCATTATCTTGTTGGCCAGTCTCCTTACCTTTTTTACTTCTTTGAAAACAAATATGATGTCCATTATATTCTGCATACTATCATGAAAGGGATAAATACTTAAGTTAAACTGAAGCTTGCTTTTCCTGGATCTTATAAACACATCCTCGTCCATAAAGCTCCGTTTGTTAAGGACTGAAGTTTTCACACGTTCCCAGTCTTCTAGAAAATTCCAGACTTTCATTAATTTCATTTCATCCGGGAGATAACCAAACATATCCGCCACATGTTGGTTGATAGTTTTTATATTCCCCTCCAGATCTGATGTCAATATTCCAGCTGTAATTGAGTCAATGATTGTTTCTGTATATCTTTTAGCTACTGACAATTCTTTAGTATATTTCTTTATATCCAACATTTTTTCAATTGCATTGGCAGCTGCCACTACCATTCCGAGAGTATGCGAATTGACATACTCAATATAACCGGTCAAATCAATGCATCCTATGATTTCTCCACCGGCATTTCTTATTGGCGAGGCTGAACAGGTCCACCGATGATATGCCCTAATATAATGCTCTTCACCTGATACCTGAACCGGCTTGCACTCAGTAAGAGCCGTCCCCATGGCATTTGTCCCGATGCTGCATTCATCCATATAGGCTCCGGGTACCATTTTTAATGTAACAGCCTCGGATAAGATACTTTCGTCTCCTATTACACTTAAAATACAACCTTCTTCATCGGTTAGAATGGCAAAAAAGTTGGATCCTTTTACGAAATTATACAATTGATTTATATAGTGCTCAGCCGTAGACATTAACTCCCTCTTGTCCTCCAGCTTCCTATCGAGCTCATGGCCACTAATGATTTTCTTACTATATATCCGATTCAGTTCAACATCGAATTCTTTACATCTTTTATGTGAATTTTCAATATAGTCCTTTTTTAAAACCATTTTCTCCACCACCCATCAGATTACATATACCTTATTATAAGCCTTCCAAACACGTTATGTAAAATAGGAATACTTCTCAGCAGCATGTTGGTATAGGTATTGAATCCATGAAGAGTAGCTTTCGTAAAGTGAATTTCTAAGTATTCCCTCTCATGATTTTAAGCGAAGTTGTTTTTGGGAACTCCGTATCGCGCAGTTTAAATTTACGTATCATTTTGTAAGCGGCTATATGACTGTTTGCCTCCTTGACCACACCGGCAAACATTGCGTGCAGGGCAGCAGAATCAGGAATTTCACCGCCAGAGTTTTCCTTGCATACATCCATATTCGGAAATATCTCCGCCAAGACCAGATAATCTCCATCCGGCTGTAATTCACCCGAAACTAACGTCTCCGCCACCAATGGATTACGGTCAAGCACAAATTCCAGTTCCTCGGGGAAAATATTCTTGCCGTTTTTCGTAATAATCACATTCTTTTTGCGACCGCAGATCATAACAAACCCATCCTTATCAAGATAACCCAGATCACCTGTGTGGAAATATCCTCCTTCAAGTGCTACAGCAGTTTCTTCAGGCTGATTCCAGTAGCCCAGCATTATATTGGGCCCTTTGCCGCATATCTCACCAATACCGTTTTCATCCGGATGAATAATTTTGATGTCCACACCGGGAACAGGATAGCCGGCAGTACCTTCCTTATGTTTATCCGGGGCGTTGAAAGCCAGTAAAGGTGCGCATTCAGTAAGACCATAGCCCTGAAGTATCAGATAGCCAAAATCATTCAGACCTTTTTCCGTGACGCTGTCAACTGCCGCACCGCCTGTCACGATCAGACGCAGGTCAGGACCAAAACCCTGCTTGATTTTAGCAAATACCTTTGCTCGTATGTCTATTCCGATTTTACGCAGGCCGTTGGAAATTTTCAATATTAATCTGACCAACCGTCGCTGTTTAAGATCTTTATCGATACCTTTCCAGATCCTCTCGTATACCATATCAAGCATCAAAGGCACGACACAGAAAATTGTAGTTTTGCTCTCCCGCAGATTGTCAACCAGATACCGCAATCCCTCGTTCATAGCGATCGCAGCTCCACGATGTAATGGACACAAGAATCCACACGTGCATTCGTATGTATGATGCAAAGGCAGGACTGACAGAAATACATCTTCGGGTTCAATCAGGAAGAAGGAATTCATCTGCATGAGGTTTGCGGCAATCGTACCGTGTGAGTGCATGACAGCTTTGGAAGCAGCAGTTGTGCCTGATGTGAAGAGGAGAATCCGCATTTCATCCGGGTCTAACGGATGAGTCAGCAGGCTGTCATCACCTTCTTCAATATACGCACGGCCTTCGGTGAGCATACTATTGAAAGAGACCACAGGCAACCCTGGCAACGATTGATATTCTTCCGTTTCATCCATACAAACCAATAATTTCATAGCAGGCAGATCAGATGCTGCTGCTATGGCCTTGTCTGCGAAGCGCTTACTATAGATGATGCAGTTGACATTAGCTTGCTTAAGCATGGTGGTTAGTTCAGGCAAAGGCTGCTCCTTATCCAGAGGGACTACAACCGCTTCACCGCTCAAAACAGCCAGATAGCTCAAGTACCATTCATAGCGTGTTTCGCTTAAAATCGCAACACGCTTATCATGCTTCAACTCACGGTGCATCAATGCTGTGCCGAAAAAAGTGATGTCATCACCAAACTTTTTATATGTGACAGGCACATAAGGCTGCCCTTTAACGTTTTTGGTCAGAAAAACCGGCCGTTCCGGGAATTTTTTGACAGAGCAGACCCACAAATCTCTGAGGTTGTCGATGTCTTGAACCGGAATAGGCCCTTTTTCAAATTTTTGCATATTTATTCTCCTGTTTGCATCATATATTCCTACAGATCATTTTAACTTCAGAAAATCAGAGCCAGATCATAAGCATATCCTGCCGATCCAATCAAAGAGGTCCTCCATGTCATAATCTCCACCATGTCCCTGGCCCCAGGGCAGTGCGAAGTCCACGTCGAAGCCCTTGTTTTCCAGCCTCGTAGCGAGGATGACCGGTATGGCAAGTGAGGTGTCCCTGTCAACGGCACCGTGACGAATTCGCCAATAAGGAGCCGTGGTGGTACCATTGTCACCAATGTAGTTCATTGGATTCAGCATCTTCACAATAACTTCTTCTGCCAGGAGGCCACCCGTCGTACTATGATCCCTGCCAAACCGCGTAAAGTGCCGGTCTTTAATAGTTGCATTACCGAAAAGATCGTTCTCGGGGGATTCCATGTCCAAAGCATCAAAGGCCGGAGCAGGCTTCATTCTGTTAGTGAATTGAATAAACCTTCCGAAGTCGATATCGGTTACAGTTCTGTCCTTAATTGTTATCCAGGCCATATCGGACAAATCAGTACCACCGTCCAGGGCTTTTTGCGCCGATGCAATCAGGAACGATTTGATATAAGCTTTAAAAGTACCGTCGCCGTTTGCGTCCAGATTCAATGCAGCCCCGTCTGGCTTCTTGAGTTCCAAGCCATTCAGGTATGCCGGGAACAGAGCTTTCAGCTCGTCAGATACCTTACGCAGATCCGCCTTCATGTTACCCTGGACCATAGAGGGCATCATCCGGCCATCGGTTATTGTCATCACCATTTTACAGTACTCGTACAATCCGTTGAACAGCCATTCATAGGCCATGTCGGCGTAATCCAGATTCGTGATCGGGCAGTAGCAGGATGCGGCAAAGATGTCGTCGCGCTCATCGGCCGCACCGATCGCTTTCAAATAGGGCTCATAATCCGCATTGTTGCCGGTTGCTCCGAGCAGTGAGGAAAGCGCCCCCCCTGCACTGGTGCCATTGGAGATAATCTTCTCCTTATCGCCGGGAATGGCCTTGGCATTATAGCGAAGGTAGCGGACAGCGGCCTTCAGGTCTACGATGCAGGCAGGCGCCTTGCCGTTATACAGGCCGTCTTTATCCTGCGTAATGCGGCCGCGGGCGCCGGGTGATGCTACTATATATCCTTTTGACAAGGCAACGAATGCGGTATTCGGGCTGGCATCATCCCAAGGCTCACCCGGTCCGCCGGGGCCTCCTGGTCCTCCCGGTCCGCCAGGTCCGCCTGGGCCGCCTGGGCCGCCTGGCCCGCCGGGCACAAACCTTGGACCAGGGCTTAGGGGAATGCCAGGCATGTAACCGCCAACCATGTTCGGAAGGAAGATCGGAGCTGTACCGACAGAGTAGGTGCCAATTGACTTGCCGTTGTAGTAAGCCTCAGGCACATAGATGTTCATGATCTGATAATTAATGTCCACGGGGTTCTTCACATAGACGATATTTTCAAACGCACGGTATGTGATGGTTTGATCGCCAACTGTCAAGGTTTTCACAGTATAGTTGTTCGAGTTGAATTCAAGGCTGTATCCCATTTTTATATCTCCTTATTGTGAATTTGGAAATTTAGTTTAACATATTGTCAACATACAAATAATATAACTTGTAGCTCTCCTTTACAATTAATTGAAGTAATGAAATATGTTTTATTTTCCTTACATTAGTGGAAATGGATTGAACCATGACTGCGTGAAAATCATTTTACTTCCAGCGCTAAATTCCCTTTTCTCTTATATATATAACTCCATAGGTAATGAGATCGGGAACCTGTAATGTCATTATATTACCAACTATTTTATAGTCAAGGTGTATGGGACCGCTTTCATCAGGTGAGTCGAATACCGCTTCCAGCGTCTTACCTTGAAGCTCTCTGTTTAGTGATATTTGTATATTAATCTTCTTTTGTGTGTTAAATTTCTGTAGGCTTAAGTCATAATCATAGTTTACCAAATGGATGACATCCGCCTTCACTTTGCTATTCCAATAAGGCTGCATTGCAATATTTTTAATATTATCCATCGTTACTTCTTCATGTATAGTACTGGCAAGGATATCCTCCATTATTTTTTTGTTTCCATCATTTCGATTTGACATGTACTCCTGCCCAATATTGGCATTTATGTAAATGAATCTTCCAAGTCCATATTTGTGAGAGCCCTCTTTCAATAGTCCTGACAGCTCATTTCTTTTTATAGGCTGCCCATTTTCATCTTTGCTTGCGAAATTTCCGAAAGAGATTACATTCCCTCCGTATTTGACATAGTCCAAAAGCATATCCAAATGCCTTTCAGAAATATTCTCTACGTTTGGCATAATAACCGCATCATATCTATTAAAATCGTCTCGGGTGACTGTATCAGGCAACCAGTCACCGTCTTCTGCATAAATGACTTCATACTGTCTGTGAGAATCCACAAGTAGATTGGATATCCCTTCGAAGCCTTGATCCAGAGTATTTCCTGTTCGTTTTACTGTAGCAAAAGAATAAAAGATACCAATTTTCGATAGTGACTCAAGGTTCTCATAGTAAGCACTTTTATCATGTATAAAATCATAATATGGGTAAAGCTCATCCATCTGTGGATAGAAGGTATCCCAACTTATACTTTTGGTTTCGCTAATACAAATAGAGGCATACGGTACATATACAAAGCCTCTGGATGAATAAGCTTCAGCGGTGTATAGTTTCATCAGATTAGTAATGTCCGGTCTCGAAAGAATCTCTCGTGATGAACCGAAATTCGGCAGGAGCGCAATTTGTTTCCCCATTCCATTGTAGAGCTTTATAAATGGGATTATCTTATCCTTTGGAGGATAACCAAAGTTGTATTCATTTGTATAAGCATCTAAAATTGGACTGTTAGCATCCTCGCAAATCCAGTTACCATTATCGGTAAAGTTAATCTTTTTTCCGTTACTTTCAGCATATTCCCTGGCCTTTTTTATTACATCACCCCAAAATTTCTGACAGCTTTTCAACTGATAATCCATAAAATCCAGATAAAATGGAATTTTTTCGACATCATACTTGCGTTTATAGTAATCAATATATTTTAACTTTATATATGCTCCATAATTAAAAGATTCGATGTCTTGTATACCTAATGTCTTAAGTTTGTCTGCACCGTACTTTTGTATAAGGTATGCCCTGAAGTTCTTTAAGCTGTATTCAGAAAAGTCTCCTCTATCATTCACCAACTGAGTATTATAATTATAACAAGTTCCATCAATGCATATTATATCGACGTCTTTATCTATAAGACTTTTTACAGATTCAAGCATTCCTTCTTTAACTCCTGGGTAGTGTATTGATGCCATATTTATTTTTTTACCATCGATATCAAGAATGAGCTCTTTACCATTAAGTTGTGGAAACTGCCAATCACCATCAGTCGTAATGCGTGCTGCAAAATTGATACCTGCTTTATGCGCAGCAGCTGCAGAGAATAATGGGTCATTAGGCGCACCTTCAGGCTCTTGATGTGGACTTCCTATAAGTGCTGCATGGGATTTTATCGCGACTTCCATATCAATCCAATCGGGGGGGTAAAACATCAAAATATCATTGGATTTAAAAGGATTATTTCCTATCGGCTTTTCCCTCAACATATCTCTTTTGGTAATAATTACAGCCTTCTCAACAGAATCCCATGTTACATCTGCGCCAAGGGGCTCAGCAATAAACCGTGCAGGCACCATAATCCTGCCGTTGATTGACCTTGGTGCAACATCCGGCTTTATTTCTTTTCCATCAATGAATATCTTTACATCCGAATTATTATTGAGTTCGGGAAGAATATATTGTTTATTTTCTATAATAGCCTCAAGGCTTTTTATTATAACAAACCGTTTACCGCTATCCCACTCAACAGTTGCACCTAAAGGCTCCGCTATGAGACGTGCGGGCACCATTGTTCTTCCGTCGATAGACTGTGCAGATACATCAGGGTAAATTTCCGTCCCGTTTATTACGATTCTTATCCCTCTGGTTTCTGCATTTACTAAAATCATAGTAGAAAATGTCAAGATTACAAGTAAAAGTATCCAACTTAACTTTTTGACCCCCATATAATCCACTCTTCCTGTTTTTTAGTTAATTTTCCAGTTCTGCTTTAAGATTACTTCATCATCAATAAAGTCAGCTCCTGATGCCTTTAATTGAGCAATGCCAGAAGAAAGTCTTATTGCCTTATCTTCTGTTCAGTAGCCAAATCTTATTTTTCTTATAGTTAAAGATATTTCAAGAAACAGGCACAGGATACCCGCAAAAATGAAAATAACCGGGAAACCATATTTGTCGAAAAACTTATCGAATATGAAATTATTCGGGTCCGACTCAGAATAGATAATGTTGACTTTCTCACCTGGTTTATATGCATTAGGATTGGATCCTGAACCTGTAGAGGATTGAATCCTGATCATTTCTCCTGTCGATGTCTCATATTCAACCACTGGGAAGTAGGTTGTCGATTTTGAAGATATATGCTTCACCATTTCAATGATAGTAGCCTTTGTATATGTACCGTTTTTAACCATATCCAAGTTGCTTGACAGAAAAGAAATGCCTATTAACGAAAAAACTACACTCATAATCAGTAAAAATATGAATCCAAACCAAAAATTCATCCTTTTTCGTATACGAATAGCGGCCATTCGGATCCCCTCCTCAACTATACCTATTTAAATACATAATATAGCATATTGGCGCCGTTAACAATATATGGTGTTTCTGCGAGTGGAGTAGAATCCCTAAGATTTTTGTTCGATTTCAATAACACATTGAGTTTTGATCTTTTCAACCAGGAATTGCAGGGCATCGACAACATGCGGTCTGATGTCGCCGCCTATCAGTACATACATTATGTCATCACCAAGCTCAAGCTGGCCTTCATTAAGCCACACCTTAACATGGAAGATACCGTCCATTTTATTGGTTTCAGCTATTGCCTCATCAACTTTTGCTGCATCAAAAGCAAATTCCAATCCTTTTACCATCGAACCATCATCAAGCCCTTGGCGGACTTTGGCTTTAGGCGTTTGGCGCACAATACCATTATGGACTAAAAACATTCCTTCTTGTAAAGCCGCGGGATCTTTTTTTGCTTCTTTAAGCCATTCATCAATGGATGGCGATACTTTTTTCATTTTTCCTTCAATCATAAACTAATACGCCCCTTATTATTTATTAAAGTAAATGCCAACAGGACAATTATATTCGACGATATGGTCTTATAACCCTTTTTTACTTATTTAATTCTGCGCTAGGTATGGTGAGTTAACCGTTCCAATACACCATGACGTTTCACTATGTTTTTATAATCCCATTGAATTTCTTTTGATTTATTAAGCCAGCGGGTCAAATCATCGATATTTATTTGAGTCGCATCTATATAACGTGCTTCGGCTGCCTTATACTTTCCCACAGGTTTCAAACTCTCTTCAAACGACGCACCACTCCAGAAGAGTAATTGAATGCAGCTTTTGAGCTTGCTGTATCCAACAATCGGGTTGCCTTCCATAAACCAAACCGGATTCCCATGCCATATTTTGACCTCCGCTTTTGTGAGGCTACTATTTATTTCATCCATTAGCCTATTACAAATATTTTGATCTTCTTCTGTTTGTAATGCATTATATTTTTCAATATCATTGTACATTTTAAATACTCCCTCTAGACCCTCAACGAGCCGCGGAACCCTCTGGCGGCATAGTAGGATTCTGCACCGTTGTGATACACAAAGACATTGCCGTATCGGAAATCAGCGAAGATGGCACCACCAAGCCTTCTAATATCAGAAGGTGTTATTATCCAGCTCGATGTTTTAGTGTCATACTTTCCAAGTTTCTGCAATTCCCGGTATTCTTCTTCTGTTAAAAGCTCAATGCCCATGGCAGCGGCCATATCAATGACGTTGTTTTCCGGTCTGTTTTCTTTCCTTGACTCGAGAGCCTCATGGTCGTAGCAAAGGCTTCTGCGGCCTTTAGGACTTTCCTCAGAACAATCATAAAAAATGAAATCGCCTGTCTTTTTATCAAGACCAATAACATCCGGTTCACCGCCTGTTCTTTCCATTTCATTGAGCGACCATAGTTTTTCAGTATTTGCTTCCAGCTTTGCTTGTACTTTAGCCCATTCAAGTCCTTCATGTCGATTCATGTTTTTCTCAAAACGTGCTTTTAATGCTCTGAGTACTTCTTCGCGTTTTTCTGGTGATAAATCCATTTTATTTCTCCTTTTCATAAAGTAAAACTCTCTTATTATATATTCCATTCATTATTTAATTTCAATCAAAAATGGGATGAGTCTTTTAAAAATGTAGGACATTTGTCATACTAATTATTATGAATAAGTTGTTATAATTAAGTTATTGGTCCCATGTAATCGACACACTAATGGAACTCAAATCATCAGATTGGCAGGCTGAGTCCTGAAGCAAGCTCCAATCAGCAAGGAGAATGAATTTGAAAATTATTAATGATGAAGATTATCTTGATTCTTTATTGGAGAAATATCAAATCAACAAGTATTTTACAGATTTGAGCAGGATACGTTCCGGAATCAGACTGATCAAATTCCCTAGGAACACCTTCATCTACAGCCTGGAGGAGCATAAGAAATATGTGTATTTTCTGATATTTGGACAGTTGAATGTGTATGCCAATGTTTCAAATGGTAACAGCATGCTGATTCGATATTGCAATGAATTCATTTTCCTGGGCGACATGGAATTAATGGAATATACCGAGCCTTCAAACACCATTCAGACCAAAACTGAATGTTTATGCATTGGTATTGATATATCCACAATGAAAAATCGCTTGTTGGACGATAATAAGTTCCTGCTCTACCTGTGTAAAAGTCTTGCTGACAAATTGGCTTATCTCGGATCGTCCCAGCGGTTAAAGCAGCTTAATTCAGCCAGTCAGAATATTGCGGAATATATCATTGTTGCAAGCGAAAGCAAAGGTTATTTCAAAGCAAATTTGAAAGACGTTGCATCTGTCCTGGGCATAAGTTACAGACATTTACACCGGATAATAGGCACTCTTGTAGAAAAAAACATCTTGCAGCGTTCCAATCGCGGCTATGAAATACTTGATATGGACAGTTTGAAATTCTTATCTAATCCGGATAATCATTTATAAGGAGGTCTGCAATGACAGGAGGAGGTCTGCAATGACAGAACGAGAAAATGCATTGATTGCAATCAATCATGGTCAGCCGGAATGGGTCCCTTGTTTTTATGATGCCTATTTTCCCATGGGGGCTTCCGTGCTGAATAATCAGGGTGAGTTTCAAAAAGGTGGATTGGATATGTTTGGGGTCAACTGGCTGGTTACTGCCGATACCGGTTATCAGGCTATACCTGATCCGAAACAGCACTTAATCGAAGACATCACCAAATGGAGAGATTTCATCCGCTTTCCCAATCTGGATGCAATGGATTGGGAAGGTGCGGCAAAAAGAGACCTGGCTGGCTATAACCGCGAAGAAAAACTTCTTTGCATGTTTGGCATGGAAGGAAATTTTAACCGGCTACAATCACTAATGGGTGTGTGTGAAGCCATGATTGCAATGGTCGAGGAAGCGGAAGCGGTATACGAATTCTTCCAGGCACATACTGATTTCAAGTGCATGACGATTGAAAAAATAGCCCAGTATTATAAACCGGATATCTATGTGAATGGCGATGATGTATGTTCATCAACCGGGCTCTTCATATCCAAAAAGATGTATAATGAATTGATAAAACCTTTTGAAATCCAGTTGGGACAAAAAGCAAAATCGTTAGGTTTGATCGTAGAGCATCATGTATGCGGAAAATGTGAAGCCATCATAGAGGATATTCTTGATACAGGCGCAAGCATATGGCAGACTGCCCAAAGCATGAATGATCTGGTAAAAATCAAGGATAAATATGGCGACCGTCTACTAATTCATGGAGGCTGGGATTCTTACGGGCCCCATAATTTTAACGGTTGCACCGAAGAAGATATTCGGGCGGAAGTCAGAAGATGTATTGATTCCTATGGCGAGGGTGGCAATTATGCATTATTCCCTATCATTATGGGTGATATGTTTGACCTTAGGGTCATCGAAAAAAGAGGATGGGCCAGTGATGAGTGTAAAAAGTACAGTCGGGAATTATATAATCCTGTAATTAATGATTAATTATTATTCTCATGCCAAATATTAATATACCATGGATGCCTGCTTCCTAAGGGCTGGTCGCGGGCATAGCACGCTGCTCGCTCATGTAGCCTGGGTCCAGAAACCTGAGACCGACGGGTCAGCAGCTTACGCTGCTAACCCGTAATTAAAATTATTCGTTTTAGCGTTTAATTTTAGGTTCTCGTTTTTTAAGAGGCCTATGAGAATCGAGAAGTGACAATGGTAGTAATGAAGTTTATTGATTAGTGAATAACTTCTCTGCTTTATATCGTGATGATTGTTCAATAGCATCCCTCGCTTCGTCCATTACTATTCCATGGGCTTTTTTCTTCCCAGTATCATTATCAACAATAACAAATGTTATGAAACCTTCTACTCCAACATTTTTTGTTTGTTCCGAAGAAACAACGATATGTACAGTTATGCTTGTTTTTCCTACCCGAGATACTGTGCTGTCAAAATGAACAATATCTCCATTTTGTATTGGGGCTGTAAACGACATACCATGAACATTTCGGCAAACAATTTCGGCTGAATTTCTATGTTCACAGGCGGCTGTCATAAATCCAGCTTCCACAAACCATGATGCTGCCCTTGCAGCGAACAGCGTGCCATGATGATTCAGATCTTCACTTTTTACCAAGTGCGCTGTAAAGTATTTACGCATTCAATCACTCCTTATAGATTTTAAGATGTCTAATTATTATACCATTTATTGTCCCGACAGTCATTTTCGAAGAAAATGAGTCAAAATCGAGTTGCCAAGGGGAGTTCCACCCCAAGACTCTCCGAAAGGTGTATCCGAGAAAATCAAACTCCGTATTAGGATATTCTTTCTGTCTTCCGGTTCTGTCCTGCAATGTACCACAGTGTCATCCGCATATCTTTCAAAAGGATTATCTCTGTGGTTTCCTGCCATCCACAGGTCAAAAGCGTAGTGCATGAATAGGTTCGCCAGTATTGGGCTAATGACTCCGCCCTATATACTTTCCCAAGTACCTCCTCAAAAGATGATTCAATATTGAACAAATAAAACGTATAAGCAAATTTGAGACGGTATTTCGACATATTAAGCAATAAAAGCCAATTTTGCCAGTTGTAAACCTTACAAAAATAATATAAATTTATAAGAGCCAAAAAATGCTGAGATTTTTCAGCAAGAAGAACATGAAAAATCATTGATTTGGACTACAAAAGAATTGTAAGAGGAAAATTAAGACGTTTAAAGAACATAGAAAGACATCCGGGTTATTAACTAAAGTAGCAGCAACATTATTTATTATTGTTGTTATACATATGAATATCAGCAGTTCCCCCAATAATACCATCAATGGATTTGTTAATCATGTTCTGGCTTCCATGATTGATGTTAAAATCACTGGCGACGGTTCGTCTTATCTTTTTAAAGGCTCAAACAGGTATGAAGTATATCTTTCAGACAAACTTGAAAAAGAAATCGATGAAGATTCAAAAAGACCTGCTTATAGTCTGAATTATCTTTATTCATTTAAACAGGCAACCATTCTAATTGATGACCTTGAGCCGGAAATTGACAGAATTGCAACTGAAGAAGGCATTAACAAGGAGCTTATTACTGCTGTCCTGTTTAGAGAAATAATGTTTTTAAATTTTTCAGATTTATTTGATGGCTATATAGGTAAAACAATCGGATTAGCACAAATCGGAGTACAAAATGTCAGGAACAATGAGTTATTGGTACATCCGTATGACCGCAAATTCGAGGATAAATCCGATGAAGAGATTATAGAAAAACTAAAAGAAAACAAGGAAAGTGTATATTTTGCGGCTGTTCAATTAAAGGCAAGGGCCATCAGGGAAGGCGTATCGATTGATACTGATGATCCGGAAGAGATAAAGAAGATATTTGAGGGCTATAATGACAGCCCCAAAAAAAAGGATATGGAAATTTGTGCCTGGTATACTAAAAAAACATATGGCGAACAGACATACGATTATTATGAAATATTCAAAAGGTATTAAATGATAGGAATTTGCTTTTGCCAACATCTTCATTATCAGGTAATCCGATTTTCTTATACATATACAGCAAAATATAATGATGCAATAAAAATAATCCAATTAATAAAATGGGAGGCGCGGTGTGCATTGTTTCGGGGTGTGCAAAAACACTATTTACTGAAATGTTCTTCTTCGAATTTAAGCATTCGTTCTTCGTAGCCATCCAGCTTCCAGTCCAATTTAGCCAATACTGCGTTCATCTCATTGATACGTGCAACGATTTGTTCCCGCTGCTCAAGGAGTAGCTTTTTGCGTGCAGCAATCGTTTCCGCTCCTTCATGAAACAATTTGACATATTCAATCAGTGTTTCGACAGAAACCCCAGCGGAGCGCATGCATTTAATATATTCTACCCAACGACAATCTTCTTCGGAATAGTCCCTTATTCCTCCGGATGTACGTTGTACGATTGGCAACAAGCCAACCCGCTCATAATAACGCAGGGTATCAGTAGTCAATTCATATTTTTTCGCTACTTCAGAGATCGTCATCTTATAGTTTCACCTCCTTGCGCTATGCAAGTTTATTATACTCTTCGTCAGGTACTGACTCAAGCCATTCATTGGACCCGCCTGCCGCCGGTACTTCTAATGCAAGGTGAGAAACCCAGCTGTCCTTAGCAGCACCATGCCAGTGTTTTGACTTCGGCTGGGATTTCCACAACATCTCCGGGATGCAATTGTCCCTACCTGCTGGACGTTTTGCAAACATGTCTTTGCAGAAGTCACCACTGGGATTACAAACACATCCTATAAATGTTCCCCACATCTTCAGGTGTCAGAGACTTATAACCATGCATGACACCACCTCCACAGGCATTCTTAGCCATAGCCTTGAAGTGCCTTTCATCAATGCCGATTTCGGTCAGTGTCCTCTGCAGGCCAAGGGTATCGAACAGGAACTCACTCAGGCTGCTGATTGCCTTTTTCGCGCCTTCCAAATCAGAAAGGGAGGCATCTACACCGAATACATTGATACCGAACTTTTTGAATTGAGGTGCAGTGGTTTCGTCCAGAATATACTCCATCCAACGTGGCGTGAGAATGGCAAGGCCAAGGCCATGGGTAATATCATAATAAGCTGAGAGCTAAAGCGAGTAGCTTCTTTTGAATTTATACGATAGCCTACTGCAATAATTGCATCCAGATTATAATGCGTAGTCTCCCTTTTAACATTTCTATTTCCTTCCTTTTGAACTACCGAGATTTTCTAGGTAGTTCAAGCTATGTCCAATTCTTCTTCGATTTCCCTTGCTGAAACGTCGTTGTACGCCGTTTCCTTCGTTACGGTTTCACCGATAAAGCCGGGTTATCACTTGCAGGTCGCCCTGCAAGGCGATTCTTTTTTGAGTCGAACCCTGTCCGAAACCATATCCTCAGCAGCTTCTACGGGCTGGTAATTCCGCTTCGTTACATTGCTCGCCCATGCATCCTGGGTGTATCCTGCACTTTGTGCCTGGCCGGGTATCCCTTCCTTGCGTCCGGGACGGCGGTCCTGCGTTTCGCTACGGCGAACCCCTGCAAGAAAGGTTTCGCTTTCAGTATCCTTTAGTTCGGGCTCAGCTCAAGGCTAACACTGTGCCAGTTCCGGAGTTTGACCTTCCTGCTCCTAAGGCCTGACTTAATGATGCCGGCTACCCCAGGCTGGTCGCGGTCAAAGCCCGCTGCTCGCCCATGCGACCTAGGTGCAGAAACCTGGGACCGACGGGTCAGCAGCTTACGCTGCTAACGCGTAATTAAAATTATTCGTTTTAGCGTTTAATTTTAGGTTCTCGTTTTTATAAAGGCCTACGAGAATCCTCTACCCGCTACTCCAGTCTCAACAATCCCGTATTGTTAATAAATTATAATGAAATAGTTACTTATCGATCGCACCAACTCCTTATAAATACAAATTTAAAAAGCCCCACCTTATTTTGAGACAGGACTTATTGTTTAACTCCAGCTAATATTCGCATTACTACCCTTTTTGCAAAACCCTTTTTCCATGCGGGTCTTTGGTATTTTCCAAGACCCCTTATATTGAGCCTTCTAGGTATTACCGCTGCTTGTGCGAGGTTATCCATATAAGGCGTTGATCAATACTGTTTCTACTCTATTCCAACAATTTGGGGAATTCATCCATGGTCACCTTGAACATTAATTTTACTATCTCCATCAATGTCGCATTAATCTGGCTGATTGAAGTATCTGCGAAGCCCTTGCAATAGCTGCATTCACTACATATCTTGTTACAAAATCCTGGTTCTTGGGCAAACCTGTCAAAAAAGCCATCCAGCTTACGGTTATCAATTTTATATCTGGCAAATGAAAGCGGTCTACTTTCAGAAAAGAGTTCCAGAAGACTGATTAAATCTCCTTCATAATGTTCTTCAATATAATGGGTAACAGCCTTTATCGGATTTCCATCATATACATTTGTCCTGCCTTGCAACTTGAAATAGTTGATACCGATCTCGGAATAATAATGTAAATCTTCGGGTCTTATCCAATTAAGCTTAAGGTAATTTTCGGCATCAATGTGAATATTGGTACACCTAGTATTGTAGTAAGGGTATTTGTCTTCATATATGTAAGAATGAGAAAAACTGTTAAAATGAAACGTTTTATATGGGCAGTCATTAAGACAAAAGGAATTCGTTATTATTTCGATGTCTCCCGAATAGACCTTTCTGATATTTTTTAGAATATCGAACCGTTTGTAAATATCCTCATCAAGAACTATCCGTTTTATTCCGAGTTCTTCATAAAACTTTGCTTTAGATGGACTATTTATCTGACAAATTGTTGAAGCCTTGATCTTTAAGCCAGGGGTATTATATTTTGCAATTTCCATCAAAGAAGGAAGACATATGGTAACCCATTGAATTCCAATATCCTGAAGCATTTTTAGAAAATCACAGATTTTATGATATCCTTCCTTTACCAGTTCATTACTGCCCATACAGGATGCATTAATAACATAATTAAATTCAATTCCTTTGTTGTTTCCATGTTTTACATACCTTTCAAGCTGATTTATATCTACAACGGGGAGATTCTTAGGAGACCTGCCTGAGCCGAACATGCTGTCCGGCGCAAGCTGTCCATAAGTTTCGATGATTTTCGAATGATCGTATCTATCGTTAATTTCTGCATACTTGTCGATAGTCTCATGCTTAAAATCCGCCGGAAGACAGAAATACTTCATAAGGCTCATCCTTTACATCATAATGATTTGTAAAATATAATACTTAACAAGTATGAAAACCGTTCCAGTAATACAAATTAGTTTGACCTTCCTGCTCCTGAGGGCTGGTCGCAAGCTTCGTCTTCTGCTCGCCATGCATCCTGTCTGACTTAATGACGCCGGCTACACCAGGCTGGTCGTGGGCATAATGAACAAATGGAAGCGAAAAACGGTTTTATCAGCGATTCATGACATTATAAAAGGGATTACCTTTTGTTGGTAATCCCTTTTATAATTTTGGTGGAGGCGAGGGGACATGTCCTTCCAATGTCTCCATTGGCACTGACTATATCTTGAACTCGGTCCGCTATCCCGAGTCCCCCGGCGTATTATGAATGCCCCAGTTTTCCGGATCTTTCCGGATGACATCCATCCTAGTAAATCATTTCTGATTCCTATGAGTCGATACAAGGCTGTTGGATCTCTCCACATACCTCTCGGTATTGCCGTCGTCCTGTTGAAATGTCACTTCGTGCCATTTCCCTTGCTGAAACGTCGTTGTACTCCGTTTCCTTCGTTACGGTTTCACCGATAAAGCCGGGTTATCACTTGCAGGTCGCCCTGCAAGGCGATTCTTTTTTGAGTCGAACCCCTGTCCGAAACCATATCCTCAGCAGCTTCTACGGGCTGGTCATTCCGCTTCGCTTCATTGCTCGCCCATGCATCCTGGGTGTATCCTGCACTTTGTGGCTGGCCGGGTATCCCTTCCTTGCGTCCGGGACGGCGGTCCTGCGTTTCCCTACGGCGAACCCCTGCAAGAAAGGTTTCGCTTTCAGTATCCTTTAGTTCGGGCTCAGCTCAAGGCTAACACTGTGCCAGTTCCGGAGTTTGACCTTCCTGCTCCTAAGGCCTGACTTAATGACGCCGGCTACCCCAGGCTGGTCACAAATGCTACGCATTTGTTGCTCGCCCGTGCAGCCTGGGTGCAGGAACCTGGGACCAACGGGTCAGCAGCTTACGCTGCTAACGCGTAATTAAAATTATTCGTTTTAGCGTTTAATTTTAGGTTCTCGTTTTTATAAAGGCCTACGAGAATCCTCTACCCGCTACTCCAGTCTCAACAATCCCGTATTGTTAATAAATTATAATGAAATAGTTACTTATCGATCGCACCAACTCCTTATAAATACAAATTTAAAAAGCCCCACCTTATTTTGAGACAGGACTTATTGTTTAACTCCAGCTAATATTCGCATTACTACCCTTTTTGCAAAACCCTTTTTCCATGCGGGTCTTTGGTATTTTCCAAGACCCCTTATATTGAGCCTTCTAGGTATTATCCGCTGCTTGTGCGAGGTTATCCATATAAGGCGTTGATCAATACTGTTTCTACTCTATTCCAACAATTTGGGGAATTCATCCATGTTCACCTTGAACATTAATTTTACTATCTCCATCAATGTCGCATTAATCTGGCTGATTGAAGTATCTGCGAAGCCCTTGCAATAGCTGCATTCACTACATATCTTGTTACAAAATCCTGGTTCTTGGGCAAACCTGTCAAAAAAGCCATCCAGCTTACGGTTATCAATTTTATATCTGGCAAATGAAAGCGGTCTACTTTCAGAAAAGAGTTCCAGAAGACTGATTAAATCTCCTTCATAATGTTCTTCAATATAATGGGTAACAGCCTTTATCGGATTTCCATCATATACATTTGTCCTGCCTTGCAACTTGAAATAGTTGATACCGATCTCGGAATAATAATGTAAATCTTCGGGTCTTATCCAATTAAGCTTAAGGTAATTTTCGGCATCAATGTGAATATTGGTGCACCTAGTATTGTAGTAAGGGTATTTGTCTTCATATATGTAAGAATGAGAAAAACTGTTAAAATGAAACATTTTATATGGGCAGTCATTAAGACAAAAGGAGTTCGTTATTATTTCAATGTCTCCCGAATAGACCTTTCTGATATTTTTTAGAATATCGAACCGTTTGTAAATATCCTCATCAAGAACTATCCGTTTTATTCCGAGTTCTTCATAAAACTTTGCTTTAGATGGACTATTTATCTGACAAATTGTTGAAGCCTTGATCTTTAAGCCAGGGGTATTATATTTTGCAATTTCCATCAAAGAAGGAAGACATATGGTAACCCATTGAATTCCAATATCCTGAAGCATTTTTAGAAAATCACAGATTTTATGATATCCTTCCTTTACCAGTTCATTACTGCCCATACAGGATGCATTAATAACATAATTAAATTCAATTCCTTTGTTGTTTCCATGTTTTACATACCTTTCAAGCTGATTTATATCTACAACGGGGAGATTCTTAGGAGACCTGCCTGAGCCGAACATGCTGTCCGGCGCAAGCTGTCCATAAGTTTCGATGATTTTCGAATGATCGTATCTATCGTTAATTTCTGCATACTTGTCGATAGTCTCATGCTTAAAATCCGCCGGAAGACAGAAATACTTCATAAGGCTCATCCTTTACATCATAATGATTTGTAAAATATAATACTTAACAAGTATGAAAACCGTTCCAGTAATACAAATTAGTTTGACCTTCCTGCTCCTGAGGGCTGGTCGCAAGCTTCGTCTTCTGCTCGCCATGCATCCTGTCTGACTTAATGACGCCGGCTACACCAGGCTGGTCGTGGGCATAATGAACAAATGGAAGCGAAAAACGGTTTTATCAGCGATTCATGACATTATAAAAGGGATTACCTTTTGTTGGTAATCCCTTTTATAATTTTGGTGGAGGCGAGGGGAGTCGAACCCCTGTCCGAAACCATATCCTCAGCAGCTTCTACGGGTGTATCCTGCACTTTGTGCCTGGCCGGGTATCCCTTCCTTGCGTCCGGGACGGCGGTCCTGCGTTTCCCTACGGCGAACCCCTGCAAGAAAGGTTTCGCTTTCAGTATCCTTTAGTTCGGGCTCAGCTCAAGGCTAACACTGTGCCAGTTCCGGAGTTTGACCTTCCTGCTCCTAAGGCCTGACTTAATGACGCCGGCTACCCCAGGTGCAGAAACCTGGGACCGACGGGTCAGCAGCTTACGCTGCTAACGCGTAATTAAAATTATTCGTTTTAGCGTTTAATTTTAGGTTCTCGTTTTTTAAGAGGCCTACGAGAATCCTCTACCCGCTACTCCAGTCTCAACAATCCCGTCGAAACCAATACGCCCCCGCGTATAAAATGGTACCTTTAAATCTTGTTACGCTTCAAATTATGTCAATCCTTAGTGTCGCGAACCTGTTCCTTCATCTTCCTGTCGATTTCGCGTTTTGCATCCCTTTCGGCTATGTCATCACGCTTGTCATACAGCTTCTTGCCTTTTGCAATTCCCAGCTCCAGTTTTACCTTGCCCCGCTTGAAGTACAATTGCAGCGGAACCAGTGCCAGCCCCTTCTGCTGTGTGTAGCCGATGAGTCTGTTGATTTCCGATTTATGCAACAGCAGCTTCCTATCCCTCATGGGCTCCTTGTTGAATATGTTTCCCTGCTCATAAGGGCTTATATGCATGCCGTTTAACATGACCTCGCCGTTCTGTATCATGGCGTAACTGTCCTTAAGGTTCACCTTGCCCTGCCTTATAGACTTGACTTCGGTGCCGGAAAGTACAATACCCGCCTCAATGGTCTGTTCAATGAAGTAATCGTGTCTTGCTTTTTTGTTTTGACTGACAACCTTAATGCCTTCGTTACTCATTGCACACTCCCAATCCGATAAAAATAACCCTTTCAACGGAAGGGCTTCTGCTTGATACAAACCATTTACAAAACCATCGGTACGAATATAATTATAACACCTTTACCCCAAGTGTCAAGTAATACAGGCATCCTTCCGGATACCACATTTTGCGTCTATTGGAATCACAGCTCCTTTAATAGATCATAACCCCTTCAAGGAATCATAGCTCTTTCAAAGAATCATAGCTCCTTTAACTTCTCCAGCAGTTCATATGGGATTTCCAGATTGCCCCTGCCGCTGCCGATTTCGACATCCGGCCTGAATTCGCCGTGGAAATCACTGCCACCTGTCACCGCCAGCTTGTGTCTGGCCGCCAATTCAAGCGACATGGCCGTCTGCTCTTCAGTATTGTCGGAGTACAAAGCTTCAATCCCTTTCAGCCCTGCATCTGCAAGATGGCCCAGCAGGCTGTCCATCTCCTCCATGCTTTTATACAGATAGATAGGATGTGCCAATACAGGTATACCGCCTGCGGCAGATATTTCAATAATCCCCTGTTCGGGTGTCAATTTGTCTTTCTTGAAGTATGCCGGTCTTCCTGCAGCCAGATATTTGTCGAAGGCTTCCTGGATGCTCTGCGCATATCCCCTATCCACCATGGCCTGTGCAATATGGGGTCTTCCGACAAGCCCTCCGTTGGTATAGGCCTCCACTTCATCCATTCCAATCCTGAACCCCATCTCATTCAATTTTCCGATGATTTTCGGGTTACGCAGTTCCCGTCTTTCCCTAAGCTCCGCCAGAATTTCCGCCATCACCGAAAAATCACCTTTGGGAAAATATCCGAGTATGTGCATCTCCGGATTGAAGTCAACACTTATTTCAAGACCCGGTATGACTTCCACTCCGAGTTTTTTGCCCTCCTCTACAGCTTCAGACACCCCATCCACTGTATCATGGTCTGTTATGGCAATTGCCCTCAGCCCTTTGCTTTTAGCATGCCGTACAAGCATTGCCGGTGTCATTCTGCCATCTGAAGCCGTCGTATGTGTATGCAGATCTACAAGCTCCAATCCGCACCTCCTTATTTTCCCTGATTCCTTTGTTTCCCTGATTCCTTTATTGCAATGCCCTTCGGAGCCAGTGCTTCAATACTCATATTCCAGGCATACTTCAGGAGGAAATTTCCCGGTATAAACCTTTCGCAGGACGCTGTCAAGTGTCTTCAACGCCCTGCAAGCCTGCGCCGTATTAACAAGGCCCTTTTCGAGTGCATCAGCCAGCTCATCCGCATCCAGTAATCTGACCATTCCGTCGGGCATGACCTTAATATCTACAAGCAGGTCGACAAGTGTATATGTATCCTTCTCTTCGTCGTATTCTATCTCAATTATATCGCAGTACCAATACAGAAAGTTGCTTTCGGCGTCATAAAAGCGGCCAAGCTTGATTCCCTCGTCCAGGAATGTGAAGGATATGCCTCCATACAGATCCGGCCTGGGTTTTATTGCTTTCCATTTTGTTACCATTAGCCTGTCATCCCTGAAAACCAGTTCGTCGTCCGAAATGTCAACTACCTCGAATGGGATGAATCTCTTTCGCAGCACAGTGGGTTTTTTCATATATAACACCCCCATGTAATTTATTACACAATGGCAAATAATTGTGTTTTGCTTTCTATTATACATTATCTGTCTTCAATAAAATACCCACATATGCTCTAGTCATATTTCCCCTTTATTGTCATCCATATCCAAATGGTGTTATATTATAATTGTATCCCTTGATAATACTAAAACCCTAACTGTAAATAATAACCCATCACATCAGAAAACTATTCCGGGCAGGGAGGCTTCCAATATGAGAATACAAAAGAGTTGCATCAATTGCAGAAATGCAGTTCAAAACAATTTCAACAATGACTTGATTTGCAGGCATAAAGGCGTGGTGTCGCGGGATTTCACCTGCGTTAAGCACAGGTGCAACCCCGAAAGTACTAAAGCCGAGTTATATTCATACCGTTGCATAGACTGCAACTTCCTGATGCTGGAGGCTGCAGAGGTCAACACGACAATGGGCTATTGTCAGCTTTTCACAGTAAGGCATTTCGATGGTACAAAGAAAAATATCTGCTCCAAATTTATACTTAAGTCCAATCCTGTTGCGTAATTCGCCCTGGCCAGGGGATAATCCAATTGATCATGTCCCTCTGTTAAGCAATGCCTTTATATATCCGATATATATAATATTGGCAGGCCTTATGATTTGAACCGATTCTTATTTGCTGCTATAATTGAAATAATAATTGACGTTTTTAAATAGATACGGGTTTTATTTGTATTTTGGGGTGATGAGTTGGTTATAAAGGTATCGGACATTTTTCAACAGAAACTGGCAGATATACAAAGCAGGGTTCCCATAAAAATCAGGGGTCTTGTTGACAACTCTTCGTTTGAAGAATATCTGGACAGCTCGCAAAAAACATTGGAATCGCAGGAATCTGGCAATTCAGGCTCCTTGACCGATTCGACTTCCGGTACCGGTACCTCGGGAAAATCCACTTCAGGCTCAACAACTTCAGCCTCTGGCAAGTATGCTTCCGAAATCGCGAGAGCAAAGCTTTCACTCGCAGCCAGTAAATCTTACATTCCGACTGATAAGTCGAAACAGATGAGCACGATCACTCAGAGTGTCAAGGAAGCTGCCGCAAAATATAATCTCGATCAGGATCTGTTAATGTCGGTAATCAAGCAGGAGTCGAATTTTAACCCTTATTCCTTATCAAGTACAGGAGCCCAGGGCTTGATGCAACTTATGCCGGGAACCGCCGATGCCCTTGGAGTGGACAACCCATGGGATATTGAGCAGAATATCGATGGGGGAGCTAAATACCTGAAGGATCAGCTTGTCACTTTCGACGGCGATCTCAGTCTTGCTCTTGCAGCTTACAATGCAGGACCGAATAGTGTTAAGAAATATAACGGAATTCCACCATATTCAGAAACTCAGAACTATGTAAAGAAAGTTTTGAATTTTTATAGACAATATTCTGGGGACGAATAATTTATTTATCCACATTTTCCACAGTTTTATCCACAGTTCACAATGTGCCAATTTACTGCATTTTAGCTTATTTTCCACATTATTCACAGCTTAACTTTCAACAAAATCAATCAAAATTTCCTGAAAAAAGCCAACTTTCTTATTTTTTTTGCCTTTTTCTTTCTCATTTTTCCCGATTTTTTACGTGAGTCAGCCTTGTTATCTCTCGCCCAACTTAAGACCAGGAACAGCATTTAGATGAAGATCGGCCACATTTCCCGACATGAATTCATAATATGCGGCACAGGCTATCATCGCCGCGTTGTCGGTACACAGTATTGGTTTCGGGAATAAAACTCTTATTCCTACGGCTTTTGCACGCTCTTCCATCTCTCTTCTGAGTTGTGAATTTGAAGCGACTCCCCCGGCAAGAGCAATTATGCCTGAATTTGTCTTTTTTGCCGCCTTTATTGTATTAGTGACAAGAACATCGACTACCGCCTGTTGAAAACTGGCACACACATCCTCTATGGAAATTGGTATGCCTTTTTGCTCCATTCCGTTCAGATAGTTAAGGACTGCGGTTTTCAAGCCACTGAAGCTAAAATCCAGGCTTTTGTCACTGAAATAGACCCTCGGCAGCTCAACGGCCCTGTTGTTACCATTCACTGCCATCCTGTCTATCAACGGTCCGCCCGGATAACCCAGTCCTATAGCCCTTGCAATCTTGTCGAAGGCCTCTCCTGCAGCATCATCCCTGGTCTGTCCCAATATCTCAAATTGATTATATCCGGATACATTAACGATATGACTGTGTCCTCCAGAAGCGACAAGGCATATGAATGGGGGCTCCAGCTCGCTATGGTCGAGATAGTTGGCAGCTATATGGCCTTCTATGTGATGTACTCCTACCAAAGGTCTGCCGATAGAAAAAGCAAGTCCCTTTGCCGCCGACAGACCGACCAGAAGAGCTCCTACAAGACCGGGACCATATGTGACCCCAACGGCATCTATCCCGTCAAGACTGGTTCCCGCTTCTTCCAGCGCCTGGTTTATTACAGGCATAATCAGCTCGACATGCTTTCTTGAAGCTATCTCAGGAACTACTCCCCCGTATTTTGAATGCAGGTCCACTTGTGATGAAATCACATTCGACAGGATTTTCCTTCCGTTTGACACGATGGCCGCCGACGTTTCGTCGCAGCTGGTCTCTATTCCCAATATTATAGTATCCTTCAAAAAAGCACCTGCTCTCTCATATTAATATACCCATAAAAGATAATAGCTTAAATTATCCCTGTTTACAAGTGCTGGCAGGAAAGACATGTTGTTGGCTGGAAAGACATGTTGTTGGCTGGAAATACACGTTTTTGGCAGGAAAGACAGGTTGGATAGACCTTGCCCAATTATTCTGTCGTAAAAAAGATAAAAAAAACATGGAGTCGCCTCCATGCTCCTTATCAGGAGAAATGCTAATGTTCACAACAATGATATCAGAATAATTTCCCATTTAATATAGTATATAAGACCTGAATCAACTAGGCCTATAGTCCTATAATAAGCTAAAAGACTATCTTGAAGATGAACTGGTCTGCTATGATAAGTGCCCCAAGTATTAAAACGTAATATGAAAACACCTTGAGACTCGTCTTGGAAAAAATCTTTAGCATGAATTTTACAGCCAGATATCCAGATATACCCGCTGCCAGCATCCCTGCAATCATTGGTAACGCTCCCGTTTCCGCTAACAACGATCCGGTTTTTATAGCATCATATCCGTCCGCTGCTGCTGCTGCAAGAATCACCGGTATGGACATCAGGAATGAAAATTTCAAAGCAAATTCCCTGTTGAGACCTCTGGCCAATGCAGCAGCCAAGGTAAGGCCTGATCTTGATACAGCAGGCATTATTGCTACAGCTTGAGCCACACCTATGATGGCAGCATCCCCGTAGCTTGTCTGTTCCACATTTTTATTCCTGCTCCTGACACTTTCGGCATACCATAGAACCAGGCCTGTAAAGATGAACTCGAAGCCCAGAGTGACGCCGGATGCAAAAAGCTTTTCGAACAATCCCTTGAAGATAACCGCCAGAACAAGTGTCGGAATTGTTCCCGCAATAAGCAGCAACGTAAGCTTCCCCGTTGGTTTTTTAAATATGGCCAGTATATCTTCTCTGAGGACAATGACTATACCTGCTAATGTAGCGACATGTACAGCAATATCAAAGGTTACAACACCTTCCTCAAGTCCAAATAATTTCTGAAAAACAACAAGATGTCCTGAACTGCTAATGGGCAGGAACTCTGTCAAGCCCTGTATTATACCCAGAATTATACTCTGAATGACTGTCAATTCAACCGTTTCCCCCTCAGATAATATAATAAACACGATTTAAATCATACTTATTAAAACACATAGATAAATATTACCTTCTGTAGCTGTGTTTGTAAATAGAAGACATCTTACAATACTGTAACATTTCCCAGCATGGTAAGCGCAGGCATTGCCAATGCTTTTTCATCCGTCTTGCTCTGGGAATCGCTAAAGGTATGGGAAATAACCTCCATAATATCATCTACCGGCACAACCTCAATACCAGCATCTACAAACCTCTCCTGCCAGTTTTCTCTTGGTATAAGAACCTTACTGATACCAGCCCTTCTTGCCGCTTCGATTTTCGCCGCTACCCCTCCCACCGGTTTCACCTTTCCCCTTATTGAAAGCTCGCCGGTCATTGCTATGTCGTTTTGCACAGGCAGTTCCTTGATTGCAGAATACACGGCCATCGCTATTGCAATTCCCGCCGACGGTCCGTCAATGGGGATACCCCCGGGAAAGTTCAAATGTATGTCATAGTCATTTATATTCAGTTCGAGATACCTTTTCAAAACCGTCAGAACATTTTCAACAGAAGCTCTTGCTGAGCTGGTCTTCTTAAGAACATGCCCCCTGTTGTCCATCTCTTCCTCTTCAATCATACCTGTTACCATGAGACCGCCCTTCCGGTCGCCATATCTTACTCCTATCCTCGAGGCAGCTACCTCTATATCGATGACTATGCCGGTGCTGTTACCGAATACCGCAAGGCCATTCATGCATCCTACATGCTCCTCATGTCCTCCAACCTTCTTTTCCAAACGCGGGCTGTAATGGCCGAATTCTGCTACCCATTCGATATCCTTCCTTGTTATCATATTGCGTCCTTCAACCTGAACTATCCCTCCGGCTATCTGTACTATATTTACTGCATCCCTGCCATTCTGGGCATATTCCGCTATCAGCTCCTCAGAACCGGGTTCAAGTACAAAACCGCCTTTAAATCCGGCATTTCCTGCTACCAGTGTTATCTCGTCACATGTCAGCGGTCTGAAGTATATCTCCACGCACCTGCTCCGGAGCGCCGGCGGCAAATCATCCGCTGTACGGGTGGTAGCTCCGACAAGCCTGAAATCTGCCGGAAGCCCCTTCTGAAATATCTCATGTATATGTACAGGGATATTTGCATCTTCAGAACTGTAATATGCGCTTTCAAGAAAGACCTTCCTGTCTTCCAGCACTTTTAGAAGCTTGTTCATCTGTATGGAATGAAGTTCACCAATCTCATCTATGAACAGGATGCCTCCATGCGCTTTAGTCACAGCACCCGGCTTGGGCTGCGGTATTCCTGCCGATCCATATGCCCCCGCCCCCTGATAAATGGGATCATGTACCGAACCTATCAGCGGGTCGGCTATGCCCCTTTCGTCAAAGCGCAGGATGGTCGCATCCACTTCTACAAATCCTGCTTCCTTCCTGAAGGGAGACAGGGGTTCCCTTTTGGCTTCCTCAAGAATCACCCGTGCCGCAGCCGTCTTTCCGACCCCGGGAGGTCCATAGATAATCACATGCTGGGGATTCGGCCCGCAAAGGGCTGCCTTCAAAGCTTTCAAGCCTTGCTCCTGACCTACTATTTCATTTATCGTAGACGGTCTTGTCTTCTCGGACAGCGGCTCTGTCAGCTTTATCTCTTTGAGTCGCCGCAGCTTTTCCAGCTCCCTGACAGACTCCCTCTCTATGACGGATCGGTTTCCGCGCTGTGCTTTCAACATGTTCAAAAAATATATACCTACCACAAACGAAAAGAATAATTGAATGAGCATCAACAATCCTGTCATCATTTAAGCACTCCAGCCTCCCTTTGCCCTATTCGGCCATTCATGCGTAGTATTTGCCAATGAATCAAATTTATTCCTTCTTAGTGGGGACGGTTCTCCACTCTGCTAAATAGCAGAGTGAGAACCGTCCCCAACAAAACCCCGACAAAAAGGGAAGGCGTCAGCCTTCCCCTAAACCACATTGCGATTATTTACTTATCCGTTAGCTCTCCGGACCTCTTAAGACGCTGATTCCTTTTTGACTCTTGTCTTTTTGTTGATGGCCTTCTTTAGCGGCTTACGGTTTTCATTTAAAACCATCTGCGGCTCTGCATTCGACTCGACCGTATCCCTTGTGACCGTACATTTCTCAACATTAGTTGATGAAGGGATCTCGTACATTACATCGAGCATTATCTCTTCAATAATGGCCCTGAGACCACGTGCTCCAGTATTCCTGGTCAGGGCCTTTTCGGCTATAGCCTCCAGAGCTTCCGGCTCGAATTCCAGAATAGCATCATCCATCTCGAAAAGCTTCTGGTACTGCTTTGCCAGAGCGTTCCTGGGCTCTGTCAGTATCTGGACCAGCGCCGTCTTATCAAGTGACTGCAATGTCACCATTACAGGCAGTCTGCCGACAAATTCCGGAATCAGCCCGTACTTCAAAAGATCCTGGGGCAGTATCTGGCAGAGCAACTGGTTCGGTTCCTTTTCCTTCTTGCTTTCTATCTTTGCTCCGAAGCCGATGGATTTTTTCCCGATCCTGTTCTGGATTATCTTGTCGATACCGTCAAAGGCTCCGCCACATATGAAGAGAATATTAGTCGTGTCAATCTGAATAAACTCCTGGTGAGGATGCTTCCTTCCACCCTGAGGCGGAACTGAAGCAGTCGTACCTTCCAGTATTTTAAGAAGCGCCTGTTGAACTCCTTCGCCACTTACGTCCCTTGTTATCGAAGGATTCTCAGATTTTCTCGCTATTTTGTCAATTTCGTCGATATAAATAATGCCCTTCTCGGCTTTTTCAACATCATAATCGGCAGCCTGTATGAGTTTGAGAAGGATATTCTCAACATCCTCGCCCACATAACCTGCTTCAGTTAGTGATGTCGCATCGGCAATGGCAAAAGGAACGTTCAGAACCTTTGCCAGTGTCTGTGCCAAAAGTGTCTTTCCCGAGCCCGTCGGTCCGAGCATGACTATATTGCTCTTTTGGATTTCAACATCACTTGACTTGACGTCGGAATTTATCCTCTTGTAGTGGTTGTAAACCGCAACGGAAAGGCTTTTCTTGGCCTGCTCCTGCCCAATGACATACTGGTCGAGTATCGCTTTAATCTCCTTAGGCTTGGGAATTTCATTCAATTCCTTTTCGGTCTTTGTCTCTTCAAATTCCTCTTCAATAATTTCAGAGCAAAGCTCGATACACTCGTCACAGATGTATACGCCTGGACCTGCCACCAATCTTTTAACCTGTTCCTGGGTTTTCCCACAGAAGGAACATTTCAACTGCTTCTTCTCATCATATCTGGCCATCGTTACACCCCATTATTTCCTTCTAACCATCACTTCGTCGACCAGTCCATAAGCCTTTGCTTCCTCTGCTGACATGAAGAAATCTCTTTCTACATCTCTTTCAATCTTCTCCAGCGGCTGACCTGTTTTCTCGCTCAAAATAACGTTTAACTTATTCTTTATTTTCAACAACCATTCTGTGCGGATCTTTATATCCGTAGCCTGACCCTGAGTTCCTCCCAGCGGCTGATGTATCATGATCTCGCTGTTCGGCAGTGCAAACCTCTTGCCTTTTGTTCCGGAAGCAAGGAGGAATGCTCCCATGCTTGCGGCCAAACCGAAACAAATGGTCTGTACGTCGCATTTAACATGCTGCATGGTGTCATATATGGCAAAACCTGATGTTATAGAACCTCCCGGGCTGTTTATATACAGCTGGATATCCTTGTCGGGGTCCGCCGACTCCAGATAAAGCATCTGCGCAACTATCAGGCTGGCAGTAACATCATTTACTTCATCGCTTAACATGATAATTCTTTCTTTAAGGAGCATTGAGAATATATCATAGGAACGTTCCCCACGATTCGATTGCTCAACAACTATCGGTACAAGGCTCATAAATTTCCTCCTCCATAATCTCTTAATATTGCCATCATAATCTCTTATATATATTACGGCTTTGTAAGAGATAATGTTTATATTTCCTTATTTTTTCCCATTGCCTGACCTGTATAAACAACAAATTAAGCAATCAGTTGAACTTTGCGTTTGATACCAGGAAGTCGACTATCTTCTTACTCATGAGACCGTTCTCAATATACGAAAGATCCTCAGGCTTGAGCTGCTTGATAAAATCCGACTTGTCCTGCTTATAGCTATCCGCAAGCCTCTGGAACTCTTCGGATGCTTCTTCTTCAGTTATAGTAACCTTTTCAGCTTTTGCTATCTCTTCAACAACCAGCTGAGTCCTGACTTCCTGCTCTGCTCTACCTGCAAACTGAGACTTGAAGGTTTCTATATCCATGCCCATGATCTCCATATACTTCTGTATATCAAGGCCCTGGTATTGAAGCCTCATGGCAAAGTCATAAATGAGTTCTTCAACATGCTTGTTTATCATTACTTCAGGAATCTCCAAAGTTGCGTTTGCAACAACCTTTTCCAGGACCTTTTCTTCGTTTTCATGCTGGGCATTGTGTTCAGCTCTCTCAACCAGCTTTTTCCTGATGTCAGCTTTATATTCCTCAAAGGTTTCAAATTCACTTACATCCTTTGCGAATTCGTCATCCAGTACCGGCAGTTCCCTGAGCTTGATTTCATTTACCTTTACCTTGAACAGTGCAGGTTTTCCTGACAGTTCCTCTTTTCCATAATCCTCGGGGAAGTTGACATTGACTTCGATCTCATCGCCCTTATTAACGCCAATGAGCTGCTCCTCGAAGCCAGGAATAAATGTATCGGAACCAATTACCAGATTGTGGCCCTGTGCGCTTCCGCCCTCAAAAGCAACTCCGTCGATGAACCCTTCGAAATCGATCACAGCAGTATCACCGGATTGTATCGGACGATCCTCCACAGTTATCAGGCGGGCATTCTTCTCCGCATTTTTCTCAAGTTCCTTCTGAAGGTCTTCATCTGATACCTCAGAAACAGACTTTGTGACCTCTACTCCCTTATATTGTCCGAGTTCAACCTCGGGCATAACAGTGACGGTTGCAGTAAATATCAGGTTCTTGTTTCTTCCTATTTCAACTATATCAATCTCAGGCCTTTCCACCGGGTGGATATCCTTTTCTTTGATTGCTTCCTCATATGCGTCTGGACATACTATATTGATGGCATCCTCGTAAAGCGCTTGTTCCCCATAAAACTTCTCAACCATATGCTGAGGCGCTTTGCCTTTTCTGAATCCTGGAATATTGAATTTATTAGCGTTCTTTGAATAGGACCTCTTCATACCTTCATTAAATATTGCTGCGTCAACCTCTATTTCGAGTTGAACAATGTTCTTTCCTTTATTCTCTACTTTGACCAACATCTGTAATCATTTCCTCCCATTTCATCTTTTCCTGTTTAACCTTGATATTATATCATAATAATATTTCAATTTCAATCCGCTAGTCTAAGTGGCTCAAACTTCAGATGGTCTGCCGAGACCAGCCTGAATTCCACCCCATCCCTGAAGCCTTCGAATGCTGTAGTAAGGGATTCGCTGTGCAGGTGTCCGTATATACATAGATTAACGCCATATTTCTTCATTATATCCAGAAAATCAGAAAATAAGCCCTTGGAGTTGCTCACAGGATAATGTATCGCCACTATGAGCCTGTCTCCTTCGTTTATCGTTGCACTTTTGAGCGATAGTTCCAGCCGGTTGAGTTCCCTGTTGTAAATCTTACGGTCTTCCAGGCTGAACCCGTCATCTCCAGGTATGCTCCAGCCCCTGGTACCACATATTACATTACTTCCCACTCTGAAGCTGTTGTTATGCAGGAATCTTATTGTCGAAAAGCCCTTATCCCTTATGAATGTATCCAGCTTATTGGCTGTAGTCCACCAGTAGTCATGGTTCCCCTTGGATATTATCTTCTGTCCTGGTAGCGAATCAATAAACCTGAAATCCTCGCTTGCATCCCCAAGGTAGGTCGCCCATGAAATATCTCCAGGCATAACAACCGTATCATGGTCGGATACAGCTTCACGCCACTTGGTTTCGAGTCTTTCCATGTAGTTGGCCCATCGTGAGCCGAATATATCCATCGGTTTGTCGATGCTCAGCGCCAGATGTGGGTCGGATATCGCAAAAATCGCCATTAACCGCTCCTTGATTTTCTAAAATAATTATATACGTCCCCGGCTACCTGACCGCTGATCCCCTTAACAGCAGCAAGGTCATCTATTCCTGCTTCACGGATTGACTTTATCGATCCGAAATGTTTCAAAAGATCCTTTTTCCTTTGAGGTCCGATCCCTGGGATTCCGTCAAGGGCAGATTCCGTATATCTCTTTTCCCTTAGTTTTTTGTTGTATGCCATTGCGAACCTGTGGGCTTCATCCTGGATGGATGTGACAAACCTCAACAGCTCAGGCTTGCCTGCCAGTTCAATTACCTGCCCGCCAATTGCCAGGCCTCTTGTCCGATGCCTGTCATCCTTGACCATACCTGCCGCCGGTATATCCACACAGAGCTCGGAAAGTACCTGCTTCACTGCATTAACATGACCGGCACCACCATCTATAAGCAGGAGGTGGGGAAGTTTCCCCGATACGGCTGCCTCAGCTGCGACTTCGGCTGTTGTATCAGCTGTGCCTGCAGCTGTCGCCCCTTCTGCAGCCCTGCTCTTCCTGAAACGTCTGAATATCACTTCCTGCATTGCTGCATAATCATTCTGCCTGTCAATTGATTTTATCCTATAATGCCGGTATTCATTCTTCGCAGGCCTGCCATCCTCAAAAACCACCATTGAAGCTGTAATTTCCGAGGTGCCCGTATTTGATATGTCAAAAGCTTCTATTCTTGAAGGCAAGTCTGCCAGTCCCAGTCCTTCAGCTAGTGACTTCAGGTCTGAATATGCCGCCATGCCTTCAAGCGCCTGCTTCTCTCTAGATTGTTTCAATGCAATTTTTGCATTCTGTGATACCATCTCCACCAATTGGAGCTTAGCGCCTCTTTTAGGAATTGTGATCCTGACTTTGCCGCCGCGCCTTGCGCCCAGCCACTCCTCCAGCACCCCCAGGTCTTCCGTCTCCTCCTGTAGTATAATCTCACCGGGTACATAGACGTCTTCACTGTAAAACTGTTTAAGGAAGGTCGCCAGCAGTTCACGTTCCTCGTCTTCCCCTATCTCGTCAAAAATGAAGTGCTCCCTGCCCAGCAGCTTCCCGCCTCTGACAAAGAAAATCTGTATACAGGCTCCTGCCATATCCCTCGCGAGCCCTACCACATCCCTGTCTACATCATCATTGGAGAGCACCTTCTGCTTTTCGGCAATCAGCCTCAGGCTGTTCAAGCGGTTCCTGAGAAGGGCTGCCTTTTCATACTCCATTTGCTCCGCCGCTTCATGCATTTGTGCTTCAAGCTTTCTGCCGATATCCATTTGCTTGCCTTCAAGTATGGCGCAGACGTCCTTCATAAGCGACCTGTATTCCTCCCTGTCCACCTTCCCGGTACAGGGACCAAGGCACTGGTGTATATGGAAATTCAGGCATGGGCGTGATTTGCCGATGTCTCTTGGGAATACCTTTTTGCAGGACTTTATGGGGAATATTTTTTTGAGGAGCCACAAGGTTTCCTTTATGACCCCAACATTGGAGTAAGGCCCGAAATACTTCGAGCCATCCTTTTCCACCCTTCTTGTCATGAAAATCCTGGGGAAATCCTCATTCATCGTGACTTTGATATAAGGGTAGTTCTTGTCATCCTTCAAAAGAATATTGTATCTGGGTTTGTGTTCCTTGATCAGATTGCACTCAAGAATAAGAGCTTCCAGCTCTGTATCGGTAACAATATATTCGAATTCATTTATCCTTGATACCATGAGCCGCACCTTTGGCGTATGTGCAGCAGAATTCTGAAAATACTGCCGCACCCGGTTTTTCAGTACGACAGCCTTACCAACATATATTATGGCACCTTTTTCATCCTTCATAATATAAACGCCCGGTTTATCGGGCATCTTTCTGAGCTCTTCCTGTATGTCAAACATTTTACACACCTGTCATGCAATTATGTGCAATCCAAAACGACTTAACCCGAAGTTACATCATACCTCTGATTTCAGAAAACCCACCAGTTCCTCCGCTGCTTTTTCCTCATCTTCTCCTGTGGCAGACACTACTACCCTGGATCCACAGCCTATGCTGAGTGAAAGGACTCCCAGCAAGCTCTTTGCATTCGCTTTACGTTCATCCTTTTCAATCCAGATGGTCGATTTATAAGCCGAAGCCTTCTGAATAAACACCGCTGCCGACTTGGACTGCAGCCCGGAACTGTTTTTTACTGATATCTCCTTTACAACCATGTTGTTCACAACCCTCGCTATCTTAAAAAATTTAATTATTTATATTTCAATTTTATTAATTAAAATAATCTTAATTAAAATAATCTTAATCAAAATAATTTGAATGCTTAAATTATATCATAATGATAAAAGTATTATAACAGAATCCGATGTCCTTGGCTATTCCAAAATTTCAACCGTCTTTTTCCCAGTATTGTTGTTCTTTGGCTTGAATCCGCACATAATTCTGCTATAATGGAGTAAATCATCAATGCTTATCGACTTTTCGACGGTTTATCAAAATATTTTGTTGAGGTAATACATGGATAGAGAAGAAATTGAATCAAACAGGCATGCGCTCGTGCGCAGGAATGGCAAAAAGCCTTCCCTCCAGAAGCATGAAATCGCTTTTTTGCCGGGGCATTGCAAAGCTTGCGGGCTATGCGTAAGTGCCTGTCCATCCGGCGTTCTAAATTTATATGATGACCCGGACAATAAATGGGGAACTACTATTAATACAGACTTTGGAGAGTATTGTATCGGCTGTAAGATGTGTGAGATACAGTGCCCCGATTTTGCAATTTTCATTGACTAAGGGAGATTATAATGGCTAATAGAGAAGTTATACAAGGAAACTACCTGGTCGCTAAGGCCGCCCTGGCAGCCGGATGCAATTTTTATGCAGGATATCCCATCACCCCATCCTCCGAAATTGCGCAATATATGTCTCGTGAAATGCCCAAGCGCGGATATCCTTTCATTCAGATGGAGGACGAGATATCTTCATTAGGTGCCTGCATCGGGGCTTCACTCTCCGGAAAAAAAGTACTGACAGCCACAAGCGGTCCCGGTTACTCATTAATGCAGGAGCATATTGGTATGGCAGCAATGACGGAGGTACCGCTGGTTATAGTAAACGTCATGCGTGGCGGACCTTCAACCGGTTTGCCAACCAAACCAGCACAAGCCGATATCATGCAGACACGCTGGGGTTCCCATGGAGACTATCCTGTCATTGCCCTCTATCCCGCCTTTTCAGGACAGATCTTCAGTGAGACTGTTCGTGCGTTCAATCTTGCTGAAAAATTCATGACCCCGGTAACCCTCCTTCTTGATGAGGTTGTTGCAAAGGCTCATGAAACCTTTGAAACGGTTGAGCCAGGTACTTTTGAAGTAGTTGAAGGCCGGATCGATAAAATCGATAACCTGAACATCTATGACCGCCCAATGGGCGAAAAACCACCTCGTATCGATTTCTTCAAGGGTTACCCGATACATGTGGAAAGTCTTGAACATAATGGCCGGGGTTTTCCCACCATCGAACCCGAAATTGTAGACAGGATGCAACGGTTGAGGATGGAAAAGATAAACAGCAATCTCGATGAAATAATCAAATTTGAAGAGTATCTTATGGAGGATGCCGAAATCATGATTTTCAGTTTCGGAATCTCAGCCCGCGCCGCCATAGAAGCTGCAATCGAAGCCCGCAACCATGGCATAAGAGCCGGAGTTTTCCAGGCGCTTACCATATGGCCTTTCCCTGAAAAGGCATTGAAAGAACGTTTTGAAAGAATAAAGAAGGTTTTGACCGTCGAATTGAACATGGGACAGACTAAATACGAAATTGAACGCATAGCGCCGGATAGTGTCGAGAAAAGGACATTGTTGAAAGCAACAGGAGTACCCTTCACACCCCTGATAATACTGGATGCCCTGAAGAAATTTCATGAATCCGATACCGGCTGCGGGAGGGACCATAAATGAGTGAATTAAACAACCAAGGAGTTAAGGCTATAGGAGTTCATGATATCGGAGTAAGGGGCTATGAGAAATATATCAGGTATGCGGCCTTCCCGACCACCTGGTGTCCCGGATGCGGAGATGGCATCGTTCTTAAGGCCATCGCCATGGCGCTTGATGAGATGGGTACCGATCCGAACGATGTTGCAGTAGTCTCAGGTATTGGCTGTTCAGGCAGGATGTCCACCTTTTTCAATACCAACACTCTCCACACTACACACGGAAGGGCGCTGTCCTTTGCAACAGGCATTAAGCTTTCAAGGCCTGAAAAGACAGTTATTGTAGTTTCAGGTGACGGCGATGCCGCTTCTATTGGCGGAAACCACCTGATACACGCAGCAAGGAGGAACATTGGCCTCAAGCTCATTATAATCAACAATGGCATTTACGGTATGACCGGTGGACAGGTTTCTCCCACTACCAGCCAAGGCTTCTATACTGAAACAACCCCTTATGGAAATTTCGAGCCATCCTTTGATTTGGCCGACCTGCTGACAGGCGCGCGTTCTACCTTCATAGCCCGTGAGACGGTCACCCATCAGCTGAAGCTGAAACAGGTGCTGAAAGCATCCTTTGAACACAAAGGTTTTTCAGCTGTCGAGGTTCTCAGCAACTGTCATGTCAATCTGGGGCGCAGAAACAAAATGAAAAGCGCAATGAGCATGGTAAAACACCTTAACGGGATGACCTATCCCCTTGAGAAGGCAGATAAAATGACAGATGAAGAAAAGGCAGGCAAGCTTCCACTTGGCATATTGCTCAACAACAACGACCGTCCCGAATATTCGGACATGTATTATAATCAACTGGTTCCAACTGCACAGGGAATTATGAAAGGAGGGACCACACTGTGAAATATCAGATTCGTTACGGCGCCATAGGCGGCCAGGGTATAATAACAGCAGGCTCTCTGCTTGCAGACATCGCTGTAGAGATGGAAAACAAATATGCAGTCTGCAGTCCTACTTACAGCGCTGTTGTGAGGGGCGGCCCCACCAAGGTCGATGTGATGATTTCGGACAGTCCTATCATATTCCCGCATGCCACATCTATAGATTTTTGCATTTGCACGGACCAGCGTCCCTTCGACCTGTATTATAACAGGCTTAAGGATGACGCAATCCTTGTGGTGGATTCGCACCTTGTGCCCAATCTCGGCGACACCAGGCAATGGCGTATTTATTCCATCCCATTGATAAACGAGACGAAAAAACAGGCCGGCAACATAGTGCTGACCTCCATAGTCAGTCTTGCGATAACGCAGAAGCTGACTGGGCTGATTACGTATGAAAATATGGTCTCACATGTAAAGAAGTGGGCTCCGAAAAACACACTGGATATGAACCTTAAGGCCATTGATGTGGGTATTGAACTGATTGAAAAGTATTCGCGACCGGCTCTTACCTGAAAGGACAGGGGCATTGATTGAAAGGATATGGGTAATGAAATGAAACCTGTAATGATGTTTGTCATAGGCTCCTGCCCGTATTGCAGGCAGGCAATCGGGTGGATGGATGCGCTCAAGGCAGAAAATGAAAAATATACAGAGGTGGAAATTGAAATAATAGATGAAAACCGCCAGCGGGATATCGCCAGGCGGTTTGACTATTATCTCGTACCCACATACTATGTCGGCGGCGTAAAAGTCCATGAGGGGATAGCCACCAAAGAAATTGTAAGGAGCGTTTTTGAAAAGGCTCTCACTTCTTAGCGAACCTGGCTTCCATGATAACGCCCAGGCCCATTGTACTTACATATGACGCTACAACGGTTCCGATTATCAGGCTGAGTATGATCTCCTTCTGCGGGACGAGGAACACAACCAGCAGTTTAATCAGTGTTATCGTTATGAAACCGGTCATAAACTCAACCATGATGTTCCTTGGTGCAGACATGGCTTTCATTATCAATTTCCCGAAATAGAGACATGCAAACACATTTGCAACGATCATCAATACGAAGTAGAGTACCGGAGCAACAAGGGTGACAGACAACAGTACCAGCAGTATTGCGGTTCCCAGGAAGGTGAGTATACCCAGCAGCAGCTTCCTTCTGCCTGACTTTTCTATTTCCGCGGTATCGTTGATGTATTTCTTTTTTGAAAGGATCAGCATCAGCACTCCCCATATAAGAACTACAAGCGAAAATGCCACAAGAGATACCATCCTCAGATAAAATATGGCACTGACATCGACATTCATCACTTCGCCGAAAATCCTGACCTCATTTCCCGAAACCCTCGCGCCAGGGTCCTTCTCAATGGAACCAAGGGTTATAAGATTGCCTTTGATATCTGCATTCCCGGTCAGTACAGTATTACCGAAAACTGTGACGACCTGATCTGCGACTGCAGCATTTACCTTTACATCACCGAAAACGGCTATGACAAGGCCATCGACGTTGCTGTTCACTTCTATATCTCCAAGGACTGCAATTATGTTCCCTTTTATATCCTCCTCAACATCAATGTTCTCAAAAAGCCTTACCTGGTCACCTGTCGCGGTGGCAACAAAAACCCCTTCGTCCAGGGCTGAAACAGGCAATGCATAAATAAAGAGCAATACAGCCATTGCAAGTATTGCTGTTATTAATCTGGCTGGATTGATGCCTCTTCTTACCTCATACGTCAGAGCAGCTCCCATCATGATTTCCTCCCCTCATGAGCTACAACATATGTGAACAGCTGCTGCAGCGCTACCAGCAGGGCAAGTAATCCTGCGAATACATAGGAGTAGGTTTTGACTACGGAGAATATTGCCTGGAAGATTACCGCGATAACTCCACCGAGCAACTTAAATATATCTATGACGACGCCGAATACGGCATCGGTTATATCTGTAAAGGATGTGAAGTAGCCACCAGCCTTGTTTACAGCATTTATCAGATCCATTCTGTCCAGATCGGCGACAAATATCACCAGCAGCAGGATGGAGAATATGGCAGCCGAGTTGTACAAAGCTACAAGGAAGCGTGCATTCCTCTCTTTTCGCTTTTTCTCTATGGCATTGACCTTCTCCATTATATTCGTTTCAAAATTCTCAGGAGGATCTGCCATTCCTGTTGTTTGGAGGGTACTGAATATCCCGCTCATACAGTTGAATTCCATACTGCAGGCATTGCAGACCTCCAGGTGTTCCATGAATTGCGTTTTTTCAGTTTCTTTCAGCTCTCCGTCAAAATATTTCATCATATGAGCATTCGCTTGTTCACAATTCATACGATCTCCTCCTTTCTGTCCGGCATCAACGCTTCCCTGAGCATCAGCCTGGCTCTGTACAGTCTGTTTTTGATTATCGTCATCGGTTCGTTCAATATCCTTGTCATTTCTTCATATGACAACCCGTTCTGATGGAACAGTATTATCGGTATCCTGTACTTTTCAGGAAGATCGGCTATCGCCCTCCGTATCCTCTCCGTCTTTTCCTTGCTCAGATAGGAGTTTTCCGGCGTATCCGAAACGTTTGAAAAGTCTTCAATCTCTTCAATCGGCGTCGAAGGGACCTTCTTTTTCCGGATAACGTCAAGGCAGAGGTTCGTAGTTATCCTTACAGCCCATGTAGAGAACTTGAACTCCGGATTGTACCGGTTCAGGGCCTTGTAGATTCTTATGAACACTTCCTGGGAGATGTCGTTTACCTCTTCCTTATCGTTTATCATATTGTACACGACACTATATATCAACTTTTTATAACGGGTAACCAATTGCTCAAAATACTGCTGTTCTCCGCCAAGGCATTTTTTTATCAGGTCATAGTCTGACATCTCCAAAGGCTTATCACCACCTTGCCTATTTAAATTATACGGCAAATCGGACTTTATGTCTCATAATGCAGGTGATATTTAGAATGTTTTTTTGATATAATGTCATTTATGAAAGTCAATTTTGTGATTTTGAATGTTATGGAGATACTCTTATGAAAATATCCAATGCTTCTAAAAACACTGTTCTTGCTGACAATTGCAGTGTTGCCGACAATTTTGCCTCCCGTTTTATCGGATTGATGGGCAGAAAAGAATTGTCATCCGGAAAAGGCTTGTTGATTGTCCCCTGTAATTCGATACATATGTTCTTCATGAGGTTTCCCATAGATGCGGTATTCCTTGACAAAAACAACAGGGTAGTGCATATTTGCGAGAGCATCAAGCCCTGGAGGATAAGTAAAATAGTCGGGACCGCCCATAGTGTCCTTGAGCTTCCCGCAGGCACTGCATTAAAAACTTCTACTGAGGTAGAGGATAACCTTCTCTTCTCCACATAACAATAGCGTCCTCGTTGTTATCGGCGTAGTAGGCTTTCCGCAGACCGCGGTCCCTGAAGCCGAATTTTGTATACAATGCCCTTGCAGCGATGTTGCTTTTTCGTACTTCAAGAGTCATTGCTACGATTCCGGCTTTCCTGCCCCTGTCTATGAGTTCTGCCAGTAATGCACCGCCTATGCCCTCTTTCCTGAACTCCGGGTGTACTGCTATATTGGTTATGTGTCCCTCGTCACAAATATGCCACATTCCTGCATAACCAACAATTTGTCCTCCAACCATGGCCACAAGGTATATTGCCAGATCGTTTTCTGAAATCTCCTCATGGATGGAGTCCCTCGACCACGGTATGGTGAAGCACAGGTTTTCCACTATTATTATATCGTCTACATGCACAGCACAGGCATCGATAATCTCCAAACCAATCATAACGTAACCACTCCCGATTGTTTTGCTTCATGCTGCTCAATCTTCCCGGCAAGCTGCTTCTTTTCATATTCACGCTCAGCCTGTGGTTTCCTAAGATAAAACGGAGTCATGTCGTAGCAGCTTTCGGTCTTTCCCTCACCGGCTCTTTCCAGTGCCAGCTGTGCTACGGAGGCTGCCCTTTGCAGCATAAGCGAAGGAGGGGCAAAACTGCAGCGCTCACCCAGACTTTCTTTGAAATATTCCCTGTAGAGAGCTACTGCCTCTCCCACAAATACAACATCGGAATTCTTATCTTTTATCATCTGAACAAGCTCTTCAACCATTATTCCCATATATTCAGTGATGTTTGTCACGCCTGCTGAGGAGTTTTGATATAGTGCTGTGTAAACCTGCCTGTTCCTGGCATCCATGACAGGGCATACAAGCCCGGAAGTGCCGGAAATGTTCAACGCCAGGGCGTCCAGCGTAGGGATGCTGATTACAGGTTTGCTCTGCGCATATGCCATTGCTTTTATTGTTGTAATTCCTATCCTCAGCCCTGTGAAGGACCCTGGACCACTGGAAGCCGCATACAGATCCACATCGGCAGGCGTCATCCCCAGCCCGCCAAGAAGCTCTTCAATCATGGGCATCAACCTTTGAGAATGAGTCTTGCCGTAATTAAGCGAGTATTCGCCCAGCAGGCCTCCCTCATCCATTACTGCCACAGCTGCAACTGTTGAAGATGTGTCAACCGCAAGTACTTTCATATGGCAGGTCTCCCTTCTGTATCAGTGTTTCCCCTCTTTAATGCAACTTCAGCCTTCAGCGCCTCTTCAGCTTCACTTCCACCATCTCCGAAGAACTCGCAGGTTATTATTCGTTTGTTAAAATCATCAGAATTACCGTTCGAATTGAATTTGATGTCCTTCTCTATACTGACGCTTATATGCTTTTCCGGTATCAACCCGTCTATGAGCTCAGCCCATTCTATGGCAACCACCCCGCCTGCATCCAGGTATTCCTCGAAGCCGATTTCGAACATCTCATCAGTATCCGCTATCCGGTATACATCAAAATGATAGAGCGGAATCCTGCCCTTATATTCATTGACAATGCTGAAGGTGGGGCTGGTTATATAGCCCCCTATCCCAAGTGCTTTGGCCATTCCTCCGGCAAAGGCTGTCTTACCTGCCCCCAGCCCTCCTGAAAGGCATACGACATCGCCCGGCTTCAAAAGGCTTCCAAGCCAGAATCCGGCTTCTGCCGTCTCCTCTGCAGAATTGGTAGTTATCTTGATCATTAATCAGTACCTTTCATCCTTCAAAGCGGGACATTTCTAAGGCCACAAAGACCTGCTTCCTGTTAGAGAAGCGTCCCTCTACCTTTTATAAACAATGCGTCCGTTTATTATTGTATAAACCACTCGTGTCTTCAGTTCAAGGGGATGTCCATCAAATATCGCAATGTCTGCATCCTTGCCAGTCACCAGGCTTCCTACCCGGTCATCTATCCCCGTTATTTCGGCAGCATTTATGGTAATAGCTTTCAGGGCCTCTTCCTCATCCATTCCTTCCCTGACAGCAACTGCTGCGCACAATGAAAGATACTGGATCGGAATGCACGGATGGTCGGTCATTAAAGCCACTTTTATTCCAGCCTTTGAAAGAATGCCAGGAGAAGCAACCGTCAGATTCCTGAGTTCGATCTTCGACCTGTCGGACAACAGTGGTCCGCTTATTGCCACCATACCTTCCTCTCTGAGAGTGTCGGCTATAAGGTGGCCTTCAGTACAGTGCTCTATGGTTATTCTCAGGTTGAACTCCTTTGCAATCCTTATTGCAGTAAGAATATCATCCGCCCTGTGCGCATGAGCTTTAACCGGAATTTCTCTGTTCAGCACCCTGATCAGTGCTTCGAGCTTTATGTCAATATCAGGCTTGTCGTTATTCTCACTATCGATCTCGTAATTATCCAGAAGCTGTTTATATTCCCTGGCCTTCATAAGGCTTTCCCTCAAAAGCGCTGCCGTTGCCATTCTAGTCATGGGCGTCTGCCTTTTTTCATGGTAGACGGTTTTAGGATTTTCCCCAAAAGCAATCTTCATGGCAACAGGCTCCTTCAGAATCATCTCATCGACGCTACGCCCGTATGTCTTGAGCGCTGCAAACTGGCCGCCGATGACATTGGCGCTGCCGGGACCTGTGACTACTGTCGTAATACCGTTTTCCCTGGCTTCTGTGAATGACCTGTCAGAGTGGTATATGCCGTCTATGGCACGCAACTGAGGCATTATCGGGTCTGTCATCTCATTGCCGTCATCACCCTCAAAGCCAACTGCATCCTCCCACATCCCAACATGGCAGTGCGCATCTATGAAGCCCGGAAGTACGTACTGTCCCTTTGCGTCTATAATTTCCAGTTCTGAACCTGTAATATTGTCTGCAATCTCGGCCTCATTCGCGCCCAGTTTGATTATTTTCCCCTCATCGGCCAGTATGTATCCGTTCTCGTAATTGATTCCAGCCATGGATAGAATCTTTGCATTTCTGACAAGCAGCATTTTGCCCTCCCTATACCCTCGTAGCCATACTCCCCGCTGGAGATGTGTCCCTCTTACCCGGGACATTTCTCAGACCCTCGTAGCCTTACTACCTGTTAGAGAAGTGTCCCATTACCTTTTTACGCCAAAAGAACGGTATATTTTGTATACCGTTCTCCATGGCTTCTGTATATGCAATATATAAATGATTATCTCTTTGAGAACTGTGGTGCCCTTCTTGCCTTTTTGAGACCGTATTTCTTTCTTTCCTTCATTCTCGGATCCCTTGTCAGGAAACCAGCTTTCTTGAGAATTCCCCTTTGTTCTTCGTCAACTTTTAGCAGCGCTCTGGAAATTCCGTGTCTGATTGCTCCTGCCTGTCCGGTATATCCACCGCCAAGCACCTTGCAAACAACATCGAATTTGCCTTCTGTTCCGGTGAGGACCAACGGCTGTTTTACTATCATCTTAAGGGTTACAAGCCCGAAATAGTCATCAAGGCTCCTGTCATTTATCGTGACTTTTCCTTCACCAGGAATAAGCCTTACACGTGCGATTGACTTCTTTCTCCTACCAGTTCCGTAATACTGTATCTTCGTAGCCATCTCTATGCTCCTCCTCCCTATTAAATATTAATTTCCAGATTTTCGGGTTTCTGTGCCTGATGTTCGTGCTCTGAACCTTTATAAACCTTCAGCTTCGTGAACATGGCACGTCCAAGGGTGTTATGGGGGAGCATGCCTTTTATTGCAAGTTCAATAACCTTTTCAGGCTTGCTTTGCATCATGTCTTTGTATTTGACTTCCTTCATACCGCCCGGATATCCCGAAAAATGTCTGTAGATCTTGCCTTCGAGCTTGTTGCCGGTGAGGACAACCTTCTCTGCATTGATTACTATTACATGATCGCCGGTATCGACATGAGGTGTATAGATGGGTTTATTCTTACCCCTCAAAACTTTGGCTACTTCGCTTGAAAGTCTGCCCAGGGCTTTTCCTTCAGCATCCACCACGTACCATTTTCTTTGAACTTCTTCGGCCTTTGCCATAAAAGTCTTCATGGAATTACTTTCCTCCTCAAACTCTTTCTCCAATACTTCTTTGCAACAATATCTATTGATATATTTATATATGTTGCTTTAGGTTTTTAAAGCGCAACATATTTTCAATAATGTCATAAAATGATGTAACTTCATTATAGTAACGTATAAAGGTATTACTTCATTTTATATTGGTAAAATGCCAGATTTAAGCTTTCGCATAAAACGGCACTTTATTGACGCTATATCATTTTAATACAGGACTCATAGCGTGTCAAGAGTATATTCTTAAATTTTTAATTTATCTCTCATTATCTCTTCTTAACAGGCTCATTTTTCGCTTATCTCTCTGTAAGTCGCTCGCCATGTCATATTTTCGGGTCAGGGGACACATCTCTTGCAAGTAGCAAGTTTCACGGGCCTGAGATGTGTCCCGGTTTAATTCGTAAGTCCTAGCTTACCCTGGAAAGCCTGGACTTCGCCAATTCAGAAAGGGACATTTCTCTGACCCGCATAGTCCCATCCCCCTGCTAGAGATGTGTCCCTTCACCATAAACCACCTCCGCCAGATACAGTCCCTGCGGCGGCGCAGTCTTGCCTGCCTTTTTCCTATCCAGCCCTTCGATGATCCCTGGGACGTCCTCCGGCGCTATCCTGCCATTTCCGACCTCTATAAGTGTTCCGGCTATTATCCTGACCATATTATAAAGAAAGCCATTACCTTCTATCTTCATCCTGATAACGTCCCCATGTCTATCAAGAAATATGCTCCTTACAGTTCGTACTGTCGATTTGACGCTGCTCCCCGTTGACATGAAAGCCGAAAAATCATGTGTTCCAACAAAACCCGCCGTTGCCGCCTGCATGCGTTCAAGATCCAAAGGGCGGGACACATGGAAGGCCCTATCCCTTAATAATGGTGATGGGAAGTTTGAATTATAGATTTTGTAGATATATTTCTTTCCAGTTGCAGAAAACCTTGAATGGAAGCTCTCAGGTACTTCCTCTGATTTCCTTATTGTTATATCCTCAGGCAGCATTGAGTTGAGAGCAAAGGAAAACTTATCCGCCGGAATCGCCGAAGTCGTATAAAAATTAGCTACCTGCCCAAGTGCATGAACTCCGTTATCCGTCCTGCCAGCACCTGTCACAGAAGTATCTTCCCCCGTCAATCCCGATATTGCTGCTTGAAGCACGTCCTGCACCGTTATGGCATTTATCTGGCTCTGCCACCCATGGTAGGCCGTACCGTCATATTCTATGGTGAGCTTAATATTTCTCATTTATCCTTCCCTCAAAATATCATTTGCAAAATAAGCATTGCTATATATACTCCAGAAGCAGCAACCCCGCTGAAAAAAGGACAAAAACCACACATAGCAAAAGATCTACTCGGGTTAAAGCCAGTTGTCTCATCCTCGTTCTTCCTTCACTTCCCCTGTAGCATCTGGATTCCATTGCTGTTGCCAGTTCATCAGCCCTTCTGAAAGCACTGACAAAGAGCGGGACTAAAACAGGTATGAAGCTTTTAGCCCTCTGTATGAGGTTGCCCGAATCAAAATCCGCGCCTCTGGCTGTTTGTGCCTTCATTATCTTGTCTGTTTCCTCCAACAACGTCGGTATGAACCTGAGTGCTATGGTCATCATCATCGCAAGTTCATGTGCCGGCAGACCGAGTTTTTTAAAAGGATCGAGCAATTTTTCGATTCCATCTGTCAGAAATATCGGCGAAGTGGTGAAAGTCAGAAGCGAAGCTCCGATTATAAGGATCGCCAGTCTCAGCGCCAGCAGAAACGCCGTCTTCAGACCTTCATACGTAATATACCTAAGAATACCGTAGTCAATTATTGGTGTACCGCCCGTCGTGAATATGTTTATTATTGTAGTAAAAATTATGATTACAAGTATGGGCTTAAGTCCTTTGAGCGTATATTTGACAGGTACACCCGAAGCGACAACTGCAAGCATGGTAAATAAGGTCATTGCGGCAAATGACAAATATGTCCTGATCATGAAAATTACAATCATGAATGCGAATGTAAGCAGGATCTTCGTACGCGGATCTGCCCTGTGAAGAATCGAATCGCCTGGTATATACTGTCCGAGGGTGATATCCTTGATCATGCTTCACCGCCCCTCTGCTTGAGATATCTTAGCAGGACATCCCTTGCATCACTAACCGTATAAACATTATCATCAATATCGGGTATGACAGATTTGAGTCTCTTCATTAAATATGATATTTGCGGTGCTGAAAGGCCAATTTTTTCGAGGCGTTCGGTCTGCTTGAAGATATCTGAAACATGTCCGTCCATCTCAATGGACCCTTTGTTCATAACGATTACCCTGTCCACGAGTCTGGCTATGTCCTCCATGCTGTGCGAAACAAGTAAGATGGTTATTCCCAGGTTTTCATGCATTTTTCTAATAAATTCGAATATTTCATCCCTGCCTTTAGGATCGAGTCCCGCTGTAGGTTCGTCCAGAATCAGCGTAGAGGGCTTCATGACCAGCACCCCGGCAATGGCCACCCTGCGCTTTTGTCCTCCTGATAACTCAAAAGGCGACTTTTCAAGGAGTTCAGGTTTTATCCCGACAATTCCGGCAACCTCTTGAATCCTCGATTTTATCTCTGACTCATTTAAATTCTTTTTATCAAGTCCAAAAGCGATATCCTTGTAGACAGTCTCTTCAAAAAGCTGGTGTTCAGGGTATTGGAATACAATCCCCACCTGCTTCCTCAGCTCTTTAAGGTTCTTTCCGGATGTATCGGTTCCATTTATAAGCACCCTTCCCGAGGATGGCTTGTAAAGCCCGTTGAAATGCTGAACGAGGGTGGATTTTCCTGAACCTGTATGTCCAATGATTCCGACAAATTCTCCATCGCCGATTTCCAGGCTGATATTGTTCAATGCTCGTTTTTCAAATGGCGTCTCCTGCATATAAATATATGACAGGTCCTCAATTACAATCGACATCTTATTCTCCAGTTTACCTGTATTGCATGCAAATCCAGCAGTATTGCTCTCTATCACTGCCGTTGATACTCACTACAATACTACAATTTTCAATACATTTCCATACTTTCTTGAAACTATTCTTTCTCCATGTTAAATGCTATACTGATACTACAGCGGCTATTTTTGCCGAATATGACACAGAATATTATCAACCACTTTTAACGAGGTATAGTCATGAGTGAACATTATTACACCAGCAACCCGATTTCCGAAATAAAGGAAAAAGTTTTCAGTCAGACATTTAAGGGAGCGTCACTGACGTTTACCACGGTCAGCGGAGTCTTCTCCTTTGACGAACGAATAGACCGTGCATCTGAAATACTTATTAAAAACTTTTCACCCAGCAGCAGTACCTTACTCGACCTGGGCTGCGGTTACGGAGCCATTGGTCTGTTTTTGAAAGCACTGTTCCCGGAACTGGCAGTGGATATGGCAGATATAAACAACAGGGCTGTTGAATATTCCACCAGAAACGCCAGATTAAACAAGCTGGAAGTCAAAGTTACTCAAAGTGACCTGTTTTCCAGTTTTGAAGGCAGGCATTTCGGAGATATCGTCACAAATCCTCCCATCGCGGCGGGCAAAAAACTGAACCTTGCACTTATTAATGAAGCCTTTGACTATCTTGAATCTGGTGGCGCTTTGTGGCTCGTGGCTTTTCACAACAAGGGAGGCTCGACGTTGAAGGAAATGATGAAAGAAAGGTTTGGAAATGCAGAGGATATTGAAAAAAGCGGTGGCATAAGGGTCTACAAATCTGTCAGGTACCCGAATGCCTGATCGACTGTCAGTACGTCCAGTGGAAAGCTGAATCCTGCTTTGTCAAGCTCATAGAAAAGCTCAGTGACCTGTGGTACATCCAGTCCGATGGATTTGATACGTTCAACATTACTGAACACTTCTCCCGGCGTTCCTGTGATTACTATCCTTCCGTTATCCATAACGACGACCCGGTCGGCTGCGCTGGCCTCATCCATATGGTGGGTTATGTGGATTACGGTTATTCCATCTTCCCTGTTTAATTTCGACAGTACCCTCATTACTTCACGTCTTCCGATAGGATCAAGCATCGCGGTTGCTTCGTCGAGTACAATGCAGTGCGGCTTCATGGCAAGTATACCCGCTATGGCCACCCTCTGCTTTTGGCCTCCGGACAGCAGGTGAGGCGCATGTTTGGCATACTCCGAAATGCCGACGGTCTCCAGCGCATCGTCTACCCTCGACCTGATTTCAGCAGGTGGAACTCCTAGATTTTCAGGTCCAAAAGCAACATCTTCCTCCACAATTGTTCCAACTATCTGATTATCCGGATTTTGAAACACCATACCTACTGCATGTCTTATATCCCACAAATGCTCTCCGTTGGAAGTGTCAATTCCTTCTACCAGGACCAGTCCTTTATGAGGAACAAGCAAAGCGTTCATATGCCTTGCCAGTGTAGACTTCCCCGAACCATTCCTGCCGAGTATCACAAGGAATTCACCCTTTGCTACTTCCACGCTCACATCATCCAATGCAACGACATCAGGCCTGTCTTCGTAGTGGGATTTGTATGTGTAGCTGACATTATTGAATTGTACTATGTTCTCAGTCATACTGTTGCCTCCCGCTTGGTATCTGGACATCGGATAATTCAAAGAGGGACATTTCTCAGACCCTTGAGGAATACTCCCTGCCAGAGATGTGTCCCTCTTCCTTAAATACACAAATGGACACTCCCCGGTTCCGGGGAATGTCCCTGCATTTTTTAAGCACTAGATTATTCGCTGATTATTTAGTCAACTCGAGGATTGCCACTTCCGCAGCGTCCCCTCTTCTTGGTCCAAGCTTGTAAATCCTTGTGTATCCGCCATTTACATCTTTGAACTTAGGAGCGATCTCATCAAACAGCTTGTCAACAACATTGACAGTTTTGCCATTCTCATCCTTCACCCTGTATATCCAGTTCATAGCTTTTCTTCTGGCATTGAGCCTTGAAGCATTATCAACGGTTACAAGATCAGTCTTTTCTTCTCTATCGACAACTTCGTACTTCCTGTTGTTTTTGGAAGTAGCTGATTTTGTTATCTTGTTGCCTTTGGAGTCAAGCTTTGCTGCTGTTACCTTTATTTGTTTTGAAGTAAAGTTATCAGTTTCCTTAATTGCCATGGCAATCAATTTCTCTGCAATATTCTTAACTTCCTTGGCTCTCGCTTCGGTGGTCTCTATTTTACCATTCTGAAGAAAAGCGGTCACAAGGCCCTTGAGCATTGCTTTCCTCTGATCCGTCGCGCGTCCCAACTTCCTCTGTGTTGGCATTTCCTATTACCTCCCAATCTGCTAGTTTGTATCGTTTCAGCCTCATGGCTTAATATAAACGATACAAATCTACTTCATTAATTCGTGGTCTGCATACCTTTACCACATTACAAATATGCTTAATCTTCACTAGGAGCAAGTGATAATCCCAAAGCATGAAGCTTCTGTAAGACTTCTTCAAGGGATTTCCTGCCGAGGTTTCTGACCTTCATCATGTCTTCTTCCGTCTTGTTGGTCAGATCCTCAACTGTGTTTATGCCTGCCCTCTTCAAGCAGTTATAGGATCTCACTGAAAGATCCAGTTCTTCAATTGTCATTTCAAGAACCTTTTCCTTCTTGGTCTCCTCTTTTTCAACCATTATCTCGGTATGCTTCGCATGATCCGAGAGGTCAATGAAGAGATTCAGGTGCTCGCTCAATATTTTTGCACCAAGGCTTATGGCCTCATCCGGCTTGATACTGCCGTTGGTCCAAACTTCAAGAGTAAGCTTGTCATAGTCCGTTACCTGCCCAACACGCGTATTGTCTACCGTGTAATTGACCTTCCTCACGGGTGTGTAGATTGAGTCAATCGGTATTATCCCAATCGGTTGTCCTGTTTGTTTGTTCTTTTCCGCAGGTATGTAACCTCTGCTTTTGTTCAATACCAGTTCCATGTAGAATCTGCTTTCCCCGTTAAGGGTGCAGATATGCATCTCAGGATTCAGTATCTCCACATCAGCATCAGTCTTGATATCACCTGCAGTAACCGGACCTTCTCCATCGGTGTCGATATAAACGATTTTGGGTCCTTCGCCATACATTTTAAGCGAGAGGTTTTTCACATTGAGGATAATTTCTGTCACATCTTCAATAACACCCGGAACAGTCGAAAACTCGTGCAGTACACCATCAATTTTAATGGACGTTACTGCAACGCCGGGCAGAGAAGATAGCAGGATCCTTCTGAGGGAATTCCCAAGGGTTATACCGTAACCCCTTTCAAGTGGCTCGATGACAAACTTGCCGTAAGTACTGTCTTCACTGGCCTGCACACATTCAATTTTCGGTTTTTCTATTTCGATCAACAAAAACCCTCCCTTTTCTAGCATTTTTAAAACCTGAGGGCAACTGATTCACGTCGCTTACTTGGAGTACAACTCGACGATGAGACGTTCCTGTATTGGAAGGTCGATTTCCTCTCTTGTCGGGAGTGAAACATATTTTCCTGTCAGGCTCTCTGCGTCAAACTCAAGCCATTTCGGCACGACTTTTCCGCCAGCTATCTCAATTATCGATTTGATCTTGTCCGTTCCCTTGAACTTATCTTTCACTGCAATGACGTCACCCGAATTCAATATGATTGAAGGGATGTTCACTTTCTTGCCATTTACAGTGAAATGCCCATGTCTAACAAGTTGTCTAGCTTCAGGTCTTGAAGTCGCGAGGCCAAGCCTGTATACGACATTGTCAATCCTGCTTTCGAGTATCTGGAGCAGGTTTGTACCTGTGATACCCTTTTTCTTTTCAGCCAACTCAAAGTAATTTCTGAACTGGCTCTCCAAAATTCCGTAGAATCTTCTTGCCTTTTGCTTCTCACGAAGCTGTAGTCCATATTCGGACATCTTTTTCTTTTGCTGACCGTGCTGTCCGGGAGCATATGCCCTTCTCGAAACGGAGCACTTATTTGTATAGCACCTCTCACCCTTGAGGAAAAGCTTTTCGCCTTCCCTGCGACAGAGTCTGCAGGATGCATCTGTATATCTTGCCATTTACTTTAACACCTCCACGTTACACTCTTCTTCTCTTAGGCGGCCTACATCCGTTGTGCGGAATAGGGGTTACATCTTTTATAAGGCTCACATCTAGTCCTGCGGCTTGCAAAGCGCGTATTGCAGCTTCTCTGCCTGCGCCTGGGCCTTTGACATAAACTTCAACAGTTTTCAGGCCATGTTCCATAGCAGCTTTTGAAGCTGTTTCTGCAGCCATCTGGGCAGCAAAGGGAGTATTCTTTCTGGAACCCCTGAAACCCAAACCACCTGCACTTGCCCACGATAATGCATTACCTGCAGTATCGGTTATAGTGACTATGGTATTGTTAAATGTCGAACGGATATGTGCTGCTCCCCGTTCAATATTTTTACGTTCCCTTCTTTTTCTGGTGACTCTTTTTGCACCAGCTGCTTTAGTTGCCATTCAAACGCCAACCTCCTTATTTCTTTCTCTGTACACCGACAGTTTTCTTCGGCCCTTTTCTTGTCCTTGCATTGGTCTTTGTCCTCTGACCTCTGACAGGAAGCCCCTGTCTGTGCCTTCTGCCCCTGTAGCAGCCTATTTCTATCAATCTCTTGATATTAAGGGATATTTCCCTCCTAAGGTCGCCCTCAGTCTTATATTCCTTATCGATAGTTTCCCTGAGCCTGCTTATTTCATCGTCAGTGAGATCTCTCACTCTTGTATCAGGGTTTACGGCCGTTTTAGCTAAGATTTCATTTGACTTGCTTCTTCCGATTCCGAAGATATAAGTCAATCCAATTTCCACCCGTTTCTCTCTGGGCAGGTCAACTCCGGCAATACGCGCCATTTTGTCCAACACCTCCAAAAATTCCTATACCGATTTTACTACCAATTTCATATACTACAAATCAAACGAATTAATATATATTCAACACCCGGATCATAGACGAGATTTCCGAATATGCAGCCGCTCCGAGGCGAAATACCCAATTTGACCATCTTGTCCGCACATCGATTATTATATATACGGACAATAGACAATTGGTATGCAAAACAAGCTTGAATTATACCATAGTTTTAATGTGAATACAAGTAATTTTTTCGCTGTACCACATACCAATTTATGGTATATAACTCAACCTTGTTTTTGCTTGTGTTTTGGATTTTCGCAAATAACCATTATTCTGCCTTTTCTTTTAATGATCTTGCACTTTTCACACATTGTCTTTACTGATGGTTTGACTTTCATGACAATACCTCCTTAAAATTATTCCGGGACATTTCTCGCTGGAGTTGTGTCCCCTTTCCGCTTAAATTAGTATTTGAACCAGCCTTCGCCGGTTTTCTTACCTAGCTTGCCTGAACGATACAAGGACCTCATTGTGTGCGTAGCATACCACTTTGTATCTTTTGTTTCAGTGTAAAGGTAGTCTGCTACACTCATAGTCATTTCCATTCCGCCGTAGTCCATCATTGCAAATGGTCCTACCGGGTAATTAAGTCCAAGCCTTACGGCTGTATCGATATCTTCAGGTGTTGCAATGCCTTCTTCGTACATACGCGCTGCTTCCATCATCTGTGCGAAAAGAAGACGGTTTACAATGAATCCAGGAGTGTCCTTCTGGGCTACAACTATTGTTTTGCCCATTGCATTTCCCAGTTCAGTTACAGTCTGCATGGTCTCTTCCGATGTGTCGAGACCTTTTACCAATTCAATGAGCTTCATCAGATGAACAGGGTTGAAGAAGTGCATTCCTACTACTCTGTCCGGTCTTTTGGTGATAGAAGCTATCTGTGAAATTGACATTGAAGATGTATTTGTCGCCAAAATAGTTTCTGGACGGCAGATTTCATCAAGCTTTTGGAAAGCATCTTTCTTAATATCAAGGTTTTCGATAATTGCTTCTATTACTATATCTGCAGAAACAAAATCTTCCTTATTGATTGTAGTTTTTATTCTTGCCAGAACCGCTTCTTTTTCGTCAGCAGTCATTTTTTGTTTCTCAATGCTTTTGTCCATAATTTTTACTGCACGATCGACTGCTCCATCTACAAAACGCTGTTCAACATCGCATATAATTACATCAAACCCGCTTAAAGCGGCCTGATACGCAATTCCTCCACCCATTGTACCTGCGCCGAGTATTCCAATTGTTTTAATCGCCATTTTAGTACCTCCCTTACTTATCAATAAAATTATAATTTGTTATGATATTGTCATTAAGCTATGTACGTTGTTACTGTTTTAATTGCTACATAAATTTAATTACTCGTTTTTGAAAACTGCAGGGCGTTTTTCTGCAAAAGCTCTCATGCCTTCCTTCTGATCCTTTGTTGCAAAGAGCATCGAGAAATGTGCCATCTCAAATCTCTTGCCATTTGCCATGTCTGTACATACTCCGCAGTTAATGGCCTCCTTGGCAAACCTCAGAGCCACACCAGGCCTTGAAATTAGCTTTTCAGCCATTTTTCTGGCCTCGTTCATAACTTCCTCATCTGGAACAACTTTGGTCACCAGACCAATCTCAAGAGCTTTGGGTGCCTTTACCGGTGAACCGAGGAAAATCATTTCTTTCGCTTTGGTCGGTCCAACAATTTTTGTAAGCCTTTGAGTACCACCTGCGCCTGGTATTATACCCAGGGTTATCTCCGGAAGTCCGAACATTGCACCTTCGCCTGCCAACCTGAAATCACAGCTGAGTGAGAGTTCGCAACCGCCACCGAGTGCCAGACCGTTAACAGCAGCTATTGTTGGAATCGGCAGTGCCTCGATTCTGTCAAAAACACTGTGTGCAAAACTACTGTTCTTAAAAGCCGCCATACTGTCAGCTTCCATTAATTCGGTTATATCTGCTCCTGCTGCGAATGCCTTAATGCTTCCTGTTATTATCAATACGCGAGCTGTTGGGTCGTTTTCAAGTATTTCGCATACACTCATAAGCTCAGTATTTATTTCAGTGTTAAGTGCATTCATTGCCTTTGGCCTGTTAAGAGTGATTATTGCCAAACCTTCTTCTCTTGTAAAAATTAAATTATTAAATTCCACAATATGGTGCCTCCTTTACTCAATGTTAATGCTTTACAGCATTATATCTGCATCTATAAAAAACCGTTATATTCCTATTTGTTCCGGAGGCCTGTTTATTTAGCTCTCCAGGTAATCCTGCCCCTTGTAAGATCATAAGGTGAAAGTTCTACAGTGACCTTGTCACCAGGTAAAATCCTTATGAAATTCATTCTTAACTTGCCTGAGATATGTGCCAACACTTTATGGCCATTCTCAAGTTCTACCTGGAACATGGCATTCGGCAATGCTTCCAGTATTTTGCCCTCGACTTCAATTACATCATCTTTTGCCAAAATCTGAACCCTCCTTACTTCTCCAGTGTATCCTCGTGTTCTTTCAGGGCCTTTTTAATATCAGTATTACTGACTTTAGCCCCGCTGCTCAATTTCTCTTCCAATACAACCGAAATCATGGTTGTAGGGGAAATATGTCTTATCTTCTTCTTTTTCGGCTTTTCCATCTTTCGTAGGTCACCGTCTGCCAGCAGTACATATATATCGTCAACGGTCTTTACGACAACGAACTTTCTGCCTTCATCCCTGCCTGCTTTTGAAATCACGATCTGCCCCAAAGTCAAGCTCAATTTCCTCACCTCAACCGAGTTTAGTCAAAATAAACGGCTCTGCGTCGGTAACAGCAAAAGTGTTTTCATAATGTGCAGAGAGACTGCCGTCCGCTGTTACAACCGTCCATTTGTCATCAAGCACCTTTACATGATATCCGCCTGTATTGACCATCGGTTCAACTGCAAGAGTCATACCGGCATCAAGCCTCGGGCCTCTTTCTCTTGCGCAATAGTTCGGAATCTGCGGTGATTCCCACAATTCCCTGCCTATGCCGTGCCCTACATAATCCCTTACAACCGAATAACCGTTCTCTTCGACATAAGTCTGTACAGCCCGAGATATATCAGAGACACGGTTTCCTTTAACTGCTTGATTCATGCCTTCATAAAAGCTCTGTTCTGTTACTTCAATCAGCCTTCTTGCGACGTCGGAGACATTGCCTACGGGATAAGTCCTGGCGGCATCTGCATGAAAACCATTCATGTATGCGCCTATATCAATACTGATAATATCTCCATCTTTTAATACCCTTAAACCCGGCATTCCATGAATTACCTCATTATTGACGGAGGCACATATAGTTCCAGGGAAATCGATACCTCCGGGCATCGATGATTGTACTCCCTTGAAGGAGGGGATGGCGTTATGTTTCCGCAGATACTCTTCAGCAATTCTGTCCAGTTCCTTTGTAGTAACCCCGGGCCTTGCAGCTTCCCTTAAAAGTTCAAGGGCAGCTGCAACAACCGCGCAGGGTTTCTTCATCAATTCAATTTCACTTTTTGATTTGATTGATATCATTTATTTTTCCTCAAAATTGCGTCAATTTCCATTGTCGTCTGTTCAATGCTCTTACTGCCTTCTACTGTAGCCAGCTTTCCCTGTTTCCCGTAAAAGCCAATCAACGGTTCCGTCCGCTCATGATAGGTCTGCAACCTATTCCATATTGTCTCTTCCTTATCGTCGTCCCTCTGTATAAGGGCTGCACCGTCTACATCGCAGAATCCATCCTTTTTGGGTGGTTCACTGATTGTGTGGTATATCTTTCCGCAGTCCGGACAAACCCTTCTGCCAGAAAGCCTCTTCACAATAAGTTCATCAGCTACATCAACATTAAGAGCAAAGTCTATTACTTTATCTATTTGATGCAATATCTTGTCTAAGCTTTCCGCCTGCGGTATTGTCCTTGGGAATCCATCCAGAATGAACCCATTATTGCAGTCCGCTTGCTGGAGTCTATCCTTTACTATTCTTACCGTAACTTCATCCGGTACCAGTCCGCCTTTGTCCATATACTCTTTTGCGAGTTTTCCAAGGGGCGTTCCATTTTTTATGTTGTACCTGAATATATCGCCGGTTGATATCTGTGGGATATTATACTCCTTGGACAATCTCACAGCTTGCGTACCCTTACCTGCACCGGGTGCTCCAAGTAAAACCAATCTCATAATGACCCTCCAGAGTATATGTTACAGGATCCCATTATTCCAGGAATCCTTTATAATGCCTCATCAGCATCTGTGACTCTACCTGCTTGATCGTATCAAGGGCAACACCTACAAGTATGAGCAGTGCGGTTCCTCCGAACCACAAACCGCTGATTCCTGTTACATTGCCTAGTATGATCGGGAAAATTGTTACTACAGCCAGGAAGAGTCCACCAAACCAGGTGATTCTGTTTAACACCTTGGATATATAATCAGAAGTCGGTTTACCCGGCCTCAAACCAGGTATGAATCCACCGTTCTTCTTCATGTTGTTGGCTATCTCAATCGGGTTGAACTGTATAACTGAATAGAAGAATGTGAAGAATATTATCAACAGAGCATAAAACACTGCATAGAGATAATTTTGTTCAGGATTCTTAAAAAAGTTCACAATCCCACTGCTTGAGTTTGCGAAAAACATTGTGACTATGGTTGAAGGGAACATCATGATGGACATTGCGAATATTATCGGGATAACTCCCGCCAGATTTACCTTGATAGGCAAATGTGTGCTTTGTCCTCCATACATCTTTCTTCCTACAACCCTTTTGGCATATTGTATCGGTATCCTTCGTTCAGCCTGCTGAACCCAGATTACTGCTGCCATTACTGCGATAAAGACTATAACTATGCCTATTATTGCAATGATACCCCAAACTCCGGTTCCAAATCTGCCCAGCTTATAGTTTTCTACTATTCCCATGAACCCTTGCGGGCCTCTTGAGACTATGCCTCCAAATATAATGAGTGATATACCGTTTCCGATACCGTACTCATTAATCTGTTCACCCAGCCACATAAGGAAAGCGGTTCCTGCCGTGAATGAGAGTGTGATGGTGAGGAAGCTCCAGACAGTACCTCCGTCTGATACGGCGCCCTGGGCTGCCATTGTAATATAAAGGCCCAGTGCCTGGATGAATCCCAAAACAACAGTACCGTATCTTACATACTGCTGAATGATCTTTCTTCCTTCATCGCCTTCCTTCTGCAACCTTTCAAGCGCCGGTATGGCAACTGTAAGAAGCTGCATTATAATGGATGAGTTGATATATGGTGTAATGCTCATTGCAAATATGGTAGCCAATTTCAAAGCTCCGCCGGATACTATATCCAAAAATCCACCCAGAGAACCTGTTTGGGAAAGAATTTCGGAAAATCTTTCAGCATCGAGGCCTGGAACAGGTATATGAGAACCTATCCGGAATACGATCAGCATTGCAATGGTAAAGAGAATCTTCTTGCGCAAATCGGCTATTTTCCACGCATTGCGCAGTATCTCCAACATTCCGCCCATATTATACCACCTCTACCTTTCCTCCCGCAGCCTGTATCTTCTCAGAGGCTGTTTTGGTGAATCTTGCAGCTTGCACGGTAAGATTCCTGCTCAGTTCGCCGTTGCCCAATATTGCGACACCGTCATTGAGCTTGCTGATAAGTCCTATTTCCATCAAAGACAATGCATTAACAACTGCGCCGTCTTCAAAAGCATTCAGACTTGAAACATTGACCTCGGAATAAACCTTGGCAAACAGTTTATTGTTAAATCCTCTCTTGGGTATCCTTCTATAGAGAGGCATCTGACCGCCTTCAAAACCGGGTCTTACACCGCCGCCAGCACGCGCATTCTGTCCCTTGTGGCCTTTACCGGCAGTTTTGCCGTTTCCAGAGCCGGGACCTCTGCCTTTTCTTTTAGAAGCAGTCTTTGTACCTGCTACAGGCGTCAATTCATGTAGTTTCACGTGTTACACCTCCTTTTAATGTTTAACAAGGTAATTTGCGCCGGAGGCGCTAAACATCTACCTTAATGTTTAACAAGGTAATGCGCACCTTAGGCGCTAAACATCTACCTTAATGTTTAACAAGGTAATGCGCGCCTTAGGCGCTAAACATCTACCTTTAAATTTCTTCGACAGTGATTAGGTGTGAAACCTTTTTGATCATACCCCTGATTTGGGCATTATCTTCCTGTTCCACACTGCTTCCTATCTTTTTGAGGCCCAGAGCTTTTACAGTAGCTTCCTGGCCTTTGATGACATGGTTTGTGCCTTTTTTAAGAACTATCCTAAGTTTTGCCACAATAGCTACCTCCTAACCCAGAATTTCTTCCGGGGTTTTTCCGCGAAGTCTTGCAACTTCTTCTACGGTCTTCAGTTGTGCCAATGCTGTAATTGTTGCATTGACCATATTTGTTGGGTTGTTTGAACCCAGTGATTTTGTCCTGATGTCGTTGACACCTGCCAATTCGAGTACGGCTCTTACAGGGCCGCCTGCGATAACGCCGGTACCTTCGCCTGCAGGCTTGAGCAATACTCTTCCTGCACCATATACTCCGATGACTTCATGGGGGATTGTCGTCTGAACCAGAGGAACCTTTATAAGGTTTTTCTTGGCATCGTCGATACCCTTCCTGATGGCATCAGGGATTTCAGTTGCTTTACCTATACCGCTGCCTACATGGCCATTTTCATCACCAACCACGACCAACGCACTGAAGCGGAAATTCCTACCGCCTTTGACAACCTTGGTAACGCGGCCTATGTTAACGACTTTCTCCTTGAGATCTAAAACGCTAGCATCTATACGTTGCAAATTTCTCCCTCCTCTTTCAATGTTTTACTCGGAAACTCGCGCCAGAGGCGCTAAACATCCTTTTCAACGTTTTACACGGAAACTCGCGCCAGAGGCGCTAAACATCCACATTCCAATTTTCTTTCGAAAATCATAATCTGGTTTTTGGGCTGGCCGATTAAAAATCGAGCCCGCCTTCTCTTGCGCCTTCTGCAAGTTCTTTTACTCTTCCGTGGTAAAGGTAACCACCTCTGTCGAATACAACCTTCTTAATCCCTGCATCAATAGCCTTCTGGGCAATGAGCTTTCCCACTTCCCTTGCAGCAGTCTTGTTGCCGCATAATTCCAGTTTGCCCTTTAAAGCCTCGTCCAGGGTTGAAGCTGCAACAAGAGTTTTTCCGGCTGAGTCATCAACAATCTGTGCGTATATATGCTTTAAGCTCCTGAAAACATTAAGCCTTGGGCTCCCGGAAGTCCCTGTGATTTTTTTGCGTACCCTGGTATGCTTTCTGAGCCTGATTTCATTCTTATTGGGCTTATTAATCATTTACTCTCAACTCCCTCCTACTTCTTCCCTTTACCGCCTGTTTTTCCTTCTTTGCGTCTGATAATTTCGTAATTGTACTTGATGCCCTTACCCTTGTAAACTTCAGGCTTCCTCTTGTCCCTGATCTTTGCGGCATGTTCGCCTACAGCCTGTTTGTCGCAGCCTTTTACAATGATCCTGTTGGGAGCGGGCACTTCTGCTGTGATACCCTCCGGGTCTTCCATTTCAACCGGGTGTGAATATCCCAGTGTAAGTACAAGTTTCGTTCCTACCTTTTGAGCCCTGTAGCCGACACCGTTTATTTCGAGTGTCTTTTCAAAGCCCTTCGTTACGCCATCCACCATATTGCTTACAAGGGTTCTTGTCAACCCGTGCAGCGCTTTGTGGAGTTTTTGTTCAGACGGTCTGTTCACATTGATCACACCGTCTTCCACAACAATTATCATATCCTTATGAAGTTCCTGTGTCAGGGTTCCTTTCGGTCCCTTGACTGAAACAACATTTCCGTCAATCTTTATAGTGACGTCTTTTGGTATTTCAATAGGTCTTTTTCCTATTCTTGACATTTACAGCACCTCCGTTCTTAATATTATGAGCCTATACAGCTCTTTTCAGAAACATCAAGATGAACAAAACTTACCATACAAAAGCCAGTACTTCTCCACCGATACCTTGTGCTCTGGCCTTTTTATCAGTCATGACGCCTTTGGATGTAGATACGATTGCCACTCCAAGACCACCGAGTACTTTCGGCATCTCATCCTTGGCTGCATATACCCTTAATCCCGGCTTGCTTATTCTTTTTATACCTGAAATTACATTTTGTTTATTTGTTGAATACTTCAGGGTAATTCTGATAATTCCCTGTTTTCCGTCATCAATGAATTCAACGTTTTTGACATATCCTTCATCCAACAGGATTTTAGATATATCTTTTTTCAAATTCGATGCCGGTATATCAACAGTTTCATGCTTAGCTGAGCTAGCATTTCTAACTCTAGTCAACAAATCAGCGATAGCGTCAGTTATTTGCATAAGTTTAACCTCCTTCCAAAGATTGTTACCAACTGGCTTTTCTTATTCCGGGGATCTGTCCCTTGTACGCCAGCATTCTGAAGCACAAACGGCAAACGCCGAATTTTCTGATGTATGCATGGGGTCTTCCGCAAAGCTTACATCTGTTATAAGCTCTTGACGAAAACTTAGCGGGCCTTTGTTGCTTTATAATCATTGATTTCTTTGCCATTTAATAATCCTCCCCTTTCCCTTTATGCCTGGCTGAAAGGCATGCCAAGCTGCTTTAAAAGCTCCCTGGCCTCTTCGTCGGTTTTGGCTGTAGTGACGAACACTATATCCATACCTCTTACCTTTTCTACCTTGTCATATTCTATTTCCGGGAAAATCAGCTGTTCCTTGACACCAAGTGAGAAATTACCCCTGCCGTCAAATGAGTTGTTTGAAATTCCTCTGAAGTCCCTGACCCTTGGGAGTGCCAAATTAAAAAGTTTGTCGGCAAATTCATACATCTTGTTGCCGCGTAGTGTGACCTTGCAGCCGATGTTCATCCCTTCCCTGAGCTTAAAAGCGGCAACCGATTTCTTTGCCTTCGTGATGATCGGCTTTTGTCCACAGATGGTTGCCATATCATTAACTGCAGCATCCATGGCTTTCGGGTTTTCCTTGACATCACCTACGCCCATGTTCAGTACTATCTTTTCAAGCTTTGGAATCTGCATTACGCTTTTATATTTAAACTTTTCTTTCATAGCCGGAACAACTTCACCAACATATTTATCCTTTAGTCTTACCATTAGCCTCCAACCTCCTTTCAAGAAGAATCAATCAGTCTTCTTTCGCTTTCATTATTATGTCGATCATTTCTCCGCACTTCTTGCAAACCCTTGATTTCTCGCCATCTGCACTGATCGTTTTACCAACCTTGGTGGGAGTTTTACATTTGTCACAGATCAGCATTACTTTCGCGCTGTTGATCGCTGATTCCTGATGAATGATTCCACCCTGCTGATATCTCGTTCTTGCCTTCTTGTGCTTTGTGGTCATGTTTACGCCTTCGACCAGCACCATCTTGTCATCGGGGTTTACTGAAAGTACCTTACCCTTTTTGCCTTTATCTTTTCCGGAAAGCACATATACTGTGTCTCCTTTTTTTACATGAACGTTATTAGCCAATTTTAGCCGCCTCCTCCCTTAAAGAACTTCTGGAGCCAGGGATAATATTTTCATATAATCTTTATCCCTTAATTCTCTGGCTACCGGTCCAAAAATACGTGTTCCCTTGGGGTTTTTATCATCTTTGATGATAACCGCCGCATTTTCATCGAACCTGATATAGGATCCGTCAGGCCTTCTGACGCCTTTTCTTGTACGAACTATAACACATTTAACTACTTCACCTTTTTTTACAACTCCGCCTGGCGTTGCACTTTTAACCGACGCAACTATGACATCACCAATATTGGCATACTTTCTCCATGAACCTCCGAGCACCTTGATGCACATCATTTCTTTGGCTCCGGTGTTGTCAGCAGATTTCAGTGTGGACTGGACTTGAATCATGCCAGTACCTCCTTCCAATTACATATACTAGTAAGTTACACTTTACTACTGGGCTTTTTCAACAATTTCGACGAGTCTCCATCTTTTTTCTTTGCTAAGGGGGCGGGTCTCCATGACCTTTACCTTATCGCCAATCTTGCATTCGTTATTCTCGTCATGAGCCTTTAATTTATATGTTCTTTTTACAATTTTCTTGTACAAAGGATGCTTTACGCTTGTTTCAATTGCAACGACTATGGTTTTATCCATTTTATCGCTGACAACCTTACCTACCCTTGTCTTCCTCATATTTCTTTCTTCCAAGCAGGATTCCTCCTTTCATTAACTCCAACAATTTAAGCCTGAGTTCCCTTTATTTCTCTTTCCCTGATCACGGTCTTGACCTGGGCAATCGATTTTTTTACTTCCTTAACCTTCATTGGGTTTTCAAGCTGATTTGTTACAAGCTGAAATCTCAGCTTAAAAAGTTCGGATTTCAACGCACTCAATTCGGTTTGCAGTTCAGCTTGGGTCTTTTCTCTGATTTCAGTTGCTTTCATTCGCTTCACCACCCATTTCTTTATCGCGGGCTATGAATTTACACTTGAGGGGCAGCTTGTGCATTGCAAGCCTCATAGCCTCTCTAGCTGTTTCTTCAGGAACTCCCGCAATTTCAAAAAGTACTCTTCCCGGCTTTACAACCGCCACCCAGTATTCTGGTGAACCTTTACCGCTACCCATACGGGTTTCTGCAGGTTTTTTAGTGACAGGCTTATCTGGGAATATTTTTATCCATACCTGACCGCCTCTTTTTATGAAACGTGTCATTGCTATTCTGGCAGCTTCTATCTGATTGCTTGTTATCCAAGCAGGTTCCATAGCCTGGATTCCGAATTCACCATTGGAAATGAAATTGCCTCTGGTTGCAATACCCGTCATCCTGCCCCTATGGACTCTCCTGCGCTTAACTCTCTTCGGCATCAACATCAGCGGGTACCTCCTTCCTCTTTCTTCTCCCTCTTAACGACTGGAAGGACTTCACCTTTATATATCCATGCTTTGACTCCAATTTTACCGTAGGTCGTACTTGCTTCGGCAAATCCGTAGTCAATGTCTGCCCTTAAAGTCTGAAGTGGGATTGTTCCTTCGTGATAATGCTCAGTTCTGGCTATTTCAGCTCCGCCAACTCTACCGGCTACCTGGGTCTTGATACCTTTGGCACCAAGCTTCATTGCACGTGTCATTGACTGCTTCATTGCCCTTCTGAAGGATATCCTCTTCTCAAGCTGTGATGCGATGTTTTCAGCAACCAGCTGTGCGTCGACATCCGGAGACTTGATTTCAGTGATGTTGATGAGTACGCTCTTTCCGGTAAGTTTTTCAACTTCCTTCCTGAGATCTTCAATTCCTGCTCCGCCCTTTCCGATAACCAGACCCGGTTTTGCAGTGTGAACATTCACCTTGATCTTGTTCGCAGCTCTTTCAATCTCTATTCTCGAGATACCTGCGATATAGAGTTTTTTCTTGATATATCTTCTTATCTTGACGTCTTCGACTAAAAGGTCGCCGAAATCCTTATCCTTGGCATACCATTTAGTGTCCCAGTCTTTGATTATACCTATTCTCAATCCATGTGGATTTACCTTCTGGCCCATCTTCCAACCTCCTTCTTTTCGAGTGATTTACTCCTATACCCTTTCCTTCAATACCACTGTTATGTGGCAGGTCCTTTTCCTTATCCTGTTTGCCCTTCCCTGCGCTCTGGGCATTATCCTTTTCAAGGTGGGGCCCTGTGTGGCATTGGCATCGGATACATAAAGGATATCTCTGTTGAGGCCATTGTTGTTTGTAGCATTTGCTTCAGCTGACTTCAAAAGCTTCATCAGTAATTCAGATGCGGCTTTGGGAGTATATTTACAAATAGCGTATGCCTCATCAATGCCTTTACCCTTTATAAGGTCCAGTACTATCATGACCTTCCTTGATGAAATCCTGGCATACTTGAGTATTGCCTTTCCTTCATCCTTACCTATCCCTAAAACCTTTTTCTCCTTTTTTGTAAGGAGAGCAGGTTTTTTATACAATCTGTGAGTCGTATTATAAGCTTCCAGAATCTGTTCCTTATCTTTCAGAAGCTCTTCTTTGGATCTTACCTTCTTCTCCAAGTGGAATCCTCCTTTCGGCACTAAGCTTGTTTCATTAAGGTTATTTTGTCTTACGGCTTTTGACTTTTTCTTACTTCAACGCCGATGACTTTTCTGTTTTATTTCCATGTCCCTTAAATGTTCTAGTAGGAGCAAACTCACCAAGTTTATGACCAACCATATCCTCTGTAACATAAACCGGTACATGTTTTCTTCCGTCATGCATTGCAATAGTATGTCCAACCATCTGAGGGTAAATTGTCGATGCCCTTGCCCAACTTTTTATTACTCTCTTGTCGTTGGTCTTGTTCATTTCTTCTACTTTTTTAAGAAGCTTGACATCTACATATGGTCCCTTTTTTAACGATCTGCTCATCTGGTACTAGTCCTCCTTTCATCACCTTCGTAAACCGTTTTAATTGCGGTTTTTACAAGTATCATGTTTGTTTTCGGTTCCGATTACTTCTGGTTCCTTCTCTTCACTATGAACTTGTCTGATTGGTTTTTCTTCTTCCTTGTCTTGTATCCTAATGTGGGCTTACCCCAAGGTGTTACAGGACTCGGTCTTCCGATTGGTGACTTACCTTCACCACCGCCGTGAGGATGATCGACAGGGTTCATGACGACACCACGTACTGTGGGGCGAACACCCATCCATCTCTTTCTTCCGGCTTTACCGATGGAGATGTTTTCGTTTTCAATATTGCTGACTTGCCCGATAGTTGCCTTGCAAAGCATGCTAACCATTCTGACTTCGCCCGAAGGAAGCCTTACCTGTGCATATGCACCTTCTTTTGCCATCAGCTGTGCAGAATTGCCTGCCGCCCTTACCATCTGTCCGCCCTTGCCGGGTTTCATCTCGATATTGTGGATCAGGCTACCCAGAGGAATATTAGCAAGCTGCAATGAATTACCAACCTTTATGTCTGCCTTTTCCCCTGATTCTACCGAATCTCCCGCCTTTAATCCGACAGGAGCCAGGATATACCTTTTCTCGCCGTCTGCGTAATGGAGAAGTGCAATATTTGCAGTCCTGTTGGGATCATATTCGATAGCGGCAACCTTTGCAGGTATACCGTCCTTATCTCTTTTGAAATCTATTATTCTGTACTTCTGTCTTGCCCCGCCACCATGGTGACGTACGGTGATCCTACCGTAAGAGTTTCTTCCGCCGCTTTTCTTCAACGTTTCCAGCAGAGACTTTTCAGGTTCCTTCTTTGTATACCCCTTCAAATGTGGATACTGTCATGAATCTTCTTGCAGGAGAAGTAGGACTATACTTTTTTACTGCCATTTCTTCTCACTCCTTCTATCCGGTATTAGTCGCAACTAATACTTTTGGAAAAACAATTTTTTTTACTGAGTTAAGCCGAATTCTTCAATGGTGTTTTTGTACTTCTTACCAGTGCTGACTTCCTTACCGCCTTTGGCCAGGTAAGATGCCGGCTTCGGATCGAGGTCTATTTTGACTACAGCCTTTTTCCAGCTTGCCCTGGGACCTTCATAAACACCTTGTCTCTTCATCTTGCCGCGGTAGTTTGCAGTGTTGACTCTCAGGACCTTGACCTGAAAAAGTTTTTCCACAGCCTGCCTGATTTCAGTCTTAGTTGAATTTACATCAACTATGAAGGTGTATTTACCGTTTACAGCTTCCATATTGCTTTTCTCAGTAATAAACGGTTTCCTGATGATATCTTCAAGAGCTTTCATTATGCGTACACCTCCTCGACTTTTGCAACAGCATCCCTTGTTATCATGAACTTTTCATATTTCATGATGTCGAAGACGTTTATTGTATTTACAAATGCCGTCTTGACTCCGGGAATGTTCCTTGCTGATTTTTCTACGTTTTCATTCTTACCGTCCAGAACAATCAATACACTTGTATCAACCTTGAGGTTGCTGAGTACATTGGTCATCTGTTTAGTTTTGATATTCTCAAAATCGAGTACATCCAGAACAAAGATTTCTTTTTCATTTACCTTTGAAGTAAGTGCGGACTTGAGGGCCAGCTTCTTCAACTTCTTGGGAAGAGTGTAGCTGTAGCTCCTTGGTTTAGGTCCAAGAACTATACCGCCTTTGATCCACTGAGCTGAACGGATGCTTCCCTGTCTTGCCCTGCCTGTGCCTTTTTGTTTCCAGGGCTTGATACCTCCGCCTCTGACTTCACTTTTCGTCTTGGTGGACTGTGTACCCTGTCTTTTGTTTGCTAATTGGTTCTGTACTGCGAGATGCATTGCATTGGTATTAACTTCTATACCGAAGATACCGTCGTTGAGTTCGATGTCACCGACTGTCTCGCCTTTCATATTGTATAAATCAACCTTTGGCATTATTGCTTCCTCCCTTCGTCCGTATTACTTTCCTGATTTTACGGTTTCCTTGATAACCAGGAGACCGCCTTTGGGGCCTGGAACTGCGCCTTTAACCAGCAGCAGATTCCTTTCAGAATCAACTTTAATAACCACCAGATTCTGAACAGTTATCTTGTCAACGCCCATATGTCCGGGAAGTTTCTTCCCTTTGAAAACCCTTGCAGGGCTAGTATTCGATCCCATTGAACCGGGTCTCCTGTGGTACATGGAACCATGGGTTTCAGGGCCACCCTTCTGTCCGTATCTCTTTATGGTTCCCTGGAAGCCTTTACCTTTGGAGATTCCGCTAACGTCGATTTTATCACCATTCTGGAACATATCTTCAATCTTGATTTCCTGGCCGATTTCATATTTTGCAACATCCTCGGTCCTGAACTCTCTTAGATACTTTTTGGCAGGTGATTTGATTTTTGCGAACAATCCTTTTTCTGGTTTGTTCAATTTCTTCTCTAAAACATCCCAGAAACCGACCTTCAAGGATGTATAGCCGTCAGTCTCAGATGTTTTCTTCTGGACAACAGACAGCGGACCTGCCTGAATGACTGTCACCGGAATTGACAGGCCGTTCTCGTTGAATACCTGGGTCATCCCGACTTTCTTGCCTAGCATGAACTTATTCATTCCTTCTTTACCTCCTTGGTTATTGGTTCATAAAAAATTATGAACTTGACCTTATTTTGGACAACTCTTACTGCCAAACTGCAATCGCAACCCGTTCCAATTACAGCTTTATCTCAATATCTACGCCTGCCGGTAAATCAAGTCTCATAAGAGCATCAACCGTTTTCGGTGTCGGCAGCAGTATATCGATCAACCTTTTGTGCGTCCTCATTTCGAACTGTTCGCGTGAGTCCTTGTACTTGTGCGGAGCTCTGAGGATTGTTATGATTTCTTTTTCTGTTGGCAGCGGTACCGGTCCCGATACCTGTGCTCCGGATCTTTTCGCAGTTTCCACTATCTTTTCAGCGGACTGGTCCAGGACCTGGTGGTCAAAAGCCTTCAACCTGATTCTGATTTTTTGTTTGTTTGCCATACAATAACCTCCTTAATGTTTGGAAAGGAAATCCGCGCCTATGGCGCTAAACATCCTCCTTAATTTGTTGGGGACATTACTATTTCCCCCTCTGTTACGTACAACAAGCATCATTTTCTGTACACTATGCCGGGTGTTTCCTGTTTGATTATTTAAAAACCCAGGCTTCTTACAGACCACGCAAAAATCGCATAGATGGTCGGTAAAACCTGGGCCGTACTTAACAAACGAGCACACTTGGTGCATTTGCAAAATGTACAGTGACTTGTCGCCCGGTTTCATGAATCGGACATTCTCCCTGAAAGTTACCTATTGCAAAGAATAGCAATCTCCCAGTTCATCGTATGTCATGTCACAGCAAGAGATATTATAACAATATTATTAATAAAAAGCAAGGACAATTTTATTTTTTATTTTACACCCTTGAATGAAACATTAAAAGTCTTATCGATGCCCACTGAAAAGTAACAGAAAAGAGATGTAACAATATTTTTGAGTACTGTTACATCCACTTAAGACTATTACTAATTTAATCAAATTTCAAACTGAATATAATTTCAAATTGAATTTAACTAATTAACACATTCTCATGCTTGTTTCCTGGAAATACTGTTCATATGATCTTCGAAGCCCTTTGGTTTTCTTAGGAACAACACTACTATTGCACCCAGACACATCAAAACTGCCAGTACATCCATATTGGGAATGTATGAATTAAACTTGCCTAAAAGAACTGACCCTACTGCAACACCAATGGCAGCGCCATAAATACCCAGACCGGTTATCAACCCTCCAAGTCTTCCTGTAATGGTATCCGGATAGTTTTTCGCGACGAAGCCCATTACTGTAGGGTTTACAAATGAAGAGAAGAACAATATTATGCACGGTATAACAACAAGCAAGAGTCCACTATCAGCAGACAGAGTTCTTACACCTAGCACAGATACGGATGCAATAATCAAACCTATGAAAACTGTAGGTTTTGCATTCCCCTTAAATATCTTCTCTGTAATAACAGGAGCCACCAATGTTCCAGCCATCATTGCGTAGGACGCCCACGCAAGTTTACTGCCTGCTGTAAGAGGATCAAGTCCTAGTCCCATAGGAACTGCTGAACCGTAGAATGCCGGAGCAATATCCAGATATGCTTGTTGAGACCATGAATCTATAAAAAACATTAACAACAGAATCCAAAAAGTAGTATATCCAAGTGCTTTCTTTAAGTCTCCAGAAAATACGCTGTTTTTAGTATCAAGTGATTTTACTGTATTAACAACAGGGGATTTGGGCCCAAACATAACTATAAGCGCAAACACCATACCAATTACAGGAAGTATCGCATCATAAGCCATTGCAGCCTGCCAGTTTCCAGTCACTTTCAACATTGTCGGTGAAAAAACAAGGCCTACAGCAATTCCTGTAGAAACAGCAAATCCCTGAAATGCAGCTACGTAAGTTCTTTCTTTATAGGCAAATCTTTGTGCGCAAAATGAAGCAATCGTTGCCATAACCGGACCGGTCCCCATGCCCTGCAATAAGCGGCAAACAACCAAGCCAGGAATTGTACCACCGATAACAGGTATCAGTAATGATCCAACAATTATGATTGTCAAACCAACTATCCAAGTACGTACAGGCCCAATTCTGTCCACAAGAAAACCACCCAACAATGCAAAAGATGCTACACATATTTGGAAAGTCAGCATAGTAGCTGCGACTGTTGCACCGGGATTCCAATTCATGGATGTGAATATTGTCGGGATTAATGGAGCCGGTGAAATCAGTATTGATGAAGTTGATGCTGTTACAATTACCATCGCAATTAAAGCAAACCAACGAAATTTTGGGTATTGTAATGTCTCTGTCATTATTCGTTCTCCCTTCTTTTAATGGAAATATGCCAAATTGTAAGTAATTTGACTTGATTTGAAATAACTTACCTTCTTCAAGTAAAATCTGTTCTTTCTCCTCATTTCACCTCCGTTTGCCCACTATACCTGTTTTTGTGGTCAGGATGAGCATATTTAAATAATTCCTGAAGATTTTTCAGAAAAAGTATTACATTTTAATTGCAATAAGAAATAACTAAGATGCTAATTTTGTACAAATATGTTAATGAATAAGAACTTAAGTTTCTAACGCTTAAGGTATTTTATGTTAACCATTTCTAGGGTATTTGTTTAATTTTTCACATAATATTTTGATACTAATCAATATTACAAAAACTTAAATATTGTTATTTAGTTATTGTCTGAAACTTTTGCAAAGAGCGGTTCTGTAGGGGTTTATAAAAATTTATTACAAAGCAATAATAACACTATATGATATGTCATACAAGTGGAAATTGTATAGTGTTTATACGATATTTACATGATTGTAATGCATTGTCTGAATGGTTATTTACCCATATTGTAGTATTATGAATAGATTCAAGGATACTTGACTTACATTAGCATGTTTACATAATTCTTCCTATAGCTAATATTGGTAGATTCAATTATCTGCCCATAGACAGCACAAAGCTCCATGCGGTTAACATGGAGCTTTGGTATAAATCTGGCGGAGACCTATTTTCCCGGGCCGTTACCAGCCAAGTATCGTCGGCACTGAGAAGCTTAACTGCCGTGTTCGGTATGGGAACGGGTGTGGCCTTCTCGTAATATCCACCAGAAAATTGTTGGGCACTTCGTTTTTGCTTGTACCCTCAAAACCATATAATGTGTAGAGTTTGTTTTTCGATGAGATCGACGAATTGCAAATATTGAGATATTTGCCATGTCAAACCATCTAACGTTTAAGACCTATTTCTTTATGATACTGTCTTGATGCTCTGGGTTTTATACCAGAGTTATTTGGTCAAGCCCTCGACCTATTAGTACCAGTTAGCTCAATACATTACTGCACTTACACACCTGGCCTATCAACCATGTAGTCTACATGGGGTCTTACCCTTACGGTGGGATATCTCATCTTGGGGTTAGTTTCACGCTTAGATGCTTTCAGCGTTTATCTATGCCCGACTTGGCTACCCAGCTGTGCCTTTGGTAAGACAACTGGTACACCAGAGGTCAGTCCATCCCGGTCCTCTCGTACTAAGGACAGATCCCCTCAAATATCCTGCGCCCGCGACAGATAGGGACCGAACTGTCTCACGACGTTCTGAACCCAGCTCGCGTACCGCTTTAATTGGCGAACAGCCAAACCCTTGGAACCTACTACAGCTCCAGGATGCGATGAGCCGACATCGAGGTGCCAAACCTCCCCGTCGATGTGGACTCTTGGGGGAGATAAGCCTGTTATCCCCAGGGTAGCTTTTATCCGTTGAGCGATGGCAATTCCACTTTCATACCACCGGATCACTAAGTCCTACTTTCGTACCTGCTCGAGTTGTAGCTCTCGCAGTCAGGCTACCTTATGCCTTTGCACTCAATGCGCGATTTCCAACCGCGCTGAGGTAACCTTTGAACGCCTCCGTTACTCTTTAGGAGGCGACCGCCCCAGTCAAACTGCCCACCTGACATTGTCCCAAATCCAGATTATGGATCATGGTTAGAGTTCCAGTACTTTTAGAGTGGTATCCCAACGTCGACTCCGTAAGGCTGGCGCCTACTACTTCTCAGTCTCCCACCTATCCTGTACAAAAAATACCGAAACCCAGTATCAGGCTACAGTAAAGCTCCATGGGGTCTTTCCGTCTAGTCGCGGGTAACTTGCATCTTCACAAGTACTACAATTTCGCCGGGTACATTGTTGAGACAGTGCCCAAGTCATTACGCCATTCGTGCGGGTCAGAACTTACCTGACAAGGAATTTCGCTACCTTAGGACCGTTATAGTTACGGCCGCCGTTTACTGGGGCTTAAGTTCATTGCTTCTCCTTGCGGATTACAAATCCCCGTAACCTTCCAGCACCGGGCAGGCGTCAGCCCCTATACGTCATCTTTCGATTTAGCAGAGACCTGTGTTTTTGTTAAACAGTTGCTTGGGCCTATTCTCTGCGGCCCACTTGCGTGGGCACCCCTTATTGCGAACTTACGGGGTCAATTTGCCGAGTTCCTTAACAATGCTTCTCCCGATCGTCTTAGGATTCTCTCCTCACCTACCTGTGTCGGTTTGCGGTACGGGTACCTTTACTCTCGATAGTGGCTTTTCTCGTCAGTGCGGAATCAGTTACTTCAGTACTCTAATTTCCCTCCCCATCAGGTCTTCGAAACGTCCGGCGGATTTGCCTACCAGACTATCTATCTCCCTTGGACGGGCGCTTCCAGCAACCCGCTTAACTTATCCCCCTGCGTCCCCACCTCTCTGATAACGAGTAACGGTAGTACAGGAATTTCAACCTGTTGTCCATCGCCTACGCCTCTCGGCCTCGGCTTAGGTCCCGACTTACCCTGGGCGGACGAACCTTCCCCAGGAAACCTTAGGTTTTCGACGGTAAAGATTCTCACTTTACTCTCGCTACTTATTCCGGCATTCTCACTACTGCCTCGTCCAGCCGTCCTTACGATCGACCTTCTACCTACTACAGTAAGCTCCCCTACCACGTCATTACTGACATCCATAGCTTCGGTACACAGTTTGAGCCCCGGTAATTTTCGGCGCGGGCTCACTCGACTAGTGAGCTATTACGCACTCTTTGAATGAGTGGCTGCTTCTAAGCCAACATCCTAGTTGTCTTAGCAAACCCACATCCTTTTCCACTTAACTGTGATTTTGGGACCTTAGCTGATGGTCTGGGCTTTTTCCCTTTTGACTACGGAACTTATCTCTCGCAGTCTGACTCCCAAACTAAATCTATACGGCATTCGGAGTTTGATAGGGTTCGGTAACCCGGTAAGGCCCCTAGCCCATTCAGTGCTCTACCTCCGCTAGATATATCCGAGGCTAGCCCTAAAGCTATTTCGGGGAGAACCAGCTATCTCCGAGTTCGATTGGAATTTCTCCGCCACCCACAGCTCATCCCAGACCTTTTCAACGGTCACGTGGTTCGGTCCTCCACGAGATTTTACTCCCGCTTCAACCTGTCCATGGGTAGGTCACCCGGTTTCGGGTCTATTACATGTAACTTAACGCCCTATTAAGACTCGGTTTCCCTTCGGCTCCGTACCTTAAGTACTTAACCTTGCTACATACAATAACTCGCCGGACCGTTCTACAAAAAGTACGCTGTCGAGCATTAACGCTCTTCAACTGCTTGTAAACATAGGGTTTCAGGTTCTATTTCACTCCCCTCCCGGGGTTCTTTTCACCTTTCCCTCACGGTACTGCTTCACTATCGGTCACCAGGTAGTATTTAGCCTTGGAGGGTGGTCCCCCCTACTTCCCACAAGGTTTCACGTGCCTCGTGGTACTCCGGATACTGGTCTGTCTTTGCACATTTCACATACGGGACTTTTACCCTCTATGGTCTACACGTTCCAGTGTCTCATTCTGCTATGTGCTCGGAATCATTATACCAGTCCATTACCCCAACATACATTGCTGTATGCAGGTTTAGGCTCCTCCGCTTTCGCTCGCCACTACTTACGGAATCTCGGTTGATTTCTTTTCCTGTGGGTACTTAGATGTTTCAGTTCCCCACGTCTCCCTCCGTAACACTATGAATTCATGTTACGGTACTTGAGCTGTTTAGACTCAAGTGGGTTGCCCCATTCGGAAATCTACGGGTCGTAGGCTATTTGCGCCTTACCGTAGCTTATCGCAGCTTATCACGTCCTTCATCGGCTCCTGGTGCCAAGGCATTCACCCTATGCTCTTATTAGCTTGACCTTTTGATCAGGGTCAACTTCTATTCTGCATTGCTGCATCGCTTCTGTTTTCCCAACGATCCTGTAATTGTCGCTAAACAATTACAATTTGGTTCTCAATACTTACGCAACAGAATTTTTGCTTCAGCAAATAATTTTCATTATTATACTGCGTAGCAATCATTTGCGTTGCGCAAGCGATCTTAAAGTGATTTGTCTTTACACGTCAAATGAGTTTAACATCTCTCGCAGACTTTCATCCGTTTGAGTGTCCTAAGAGTCACTTATTGTATTATATGATAATACTGTAGTTACCCTTATTTGTTTGTCTTTCTCATTTCCGCACACGTCCTCACGTGTGCTATGTCGCTTTACACATTATATAGTTTTCAAGGTACAACAGGATTCATTCCCTATTACGGTTCAAGCTTACACCCAAAGCGTAAAATTGGTGGGCTCAAATGGAATCGAACCATCGACCTCACGCTTATCAGGCGTGCGCTCTAACCATCTGAGCTATGAGCCCACATCCTAGGGAAATATCCTTTGAAAGTCCAGGTTATGGGCCTTCAAAAGTGAACAGTGTATTTTAGATAACTCGCTTGTACTGCTCTGCAGTACGTGTCTCACTTCAACATCCGCTTACGCTAATGTTTGGTTGAGACTTAATGCAATTCCGATTGTGAGTCACGATTTCTCGTTCCCTCTTAATCTCATTACATATCGACCAGGAGTGTTGTGATACCTCGTCGGTACCACGGTTCTCCTTAGAAAGGAGGTGATCCAGCCGCACCTTCCGATACGGCTACCTTGTTACGACTTCACCCCAATCATCGGCCCCACCTTCGGCAGCGCCCCCCATTACTGGTTAGACTACTGACTTCGGGTGTTGCAGACTCTCATGGTGTGACGGGCGGTGTGTACAAGGCCCGGGAACGTATTCACGGCAGTATGCTGACCTGCCATTACTAGCAATTCCGACTTCATGTGGGCGGGTTGCAGCCCACAATCTGAACTGGGACTATTTTTGAGGATTCGCTCCGGATTGCTCCTTCGCTTCCTGCTGTTATAGCCATTGTAGTACGTGTGTAGCCCAGGACATAAGGGGCATGATGATTTGACGTCGTCCCCACCTTCCTCCGATTTGTCACCGGCAGTCTTGCTAGAGTGCCCGACACTACTCGCTGGCAACTAACAACAAGGGTTGCGCTCGTTGCGGGACTTAACCCAACATCTCACGACACGAGCTGACGACAACCATGCACCACCTGTACAGCAGCTCCGAAGAGCTATGCAATCTCTTGCATATTCCACTGTATGTCAAGCCCTGGTAAGGTTCTTCGCGTTGCTTCGAATTAAACCACATACTCCACTGCTTGTGCGGGCCCCCGTCAATTCCTTTGAGTTTCAACCTTGCGGCCGTACTCCCCAGGTGGGATACTTATTGTGTTAACTGCGGCACGGAAGGGGTCGATACCTCCCACACCTAGTATCCATCGTTTACAGCGTGGACTACCAGGGTATCTAATCCTGTTTGCTCCCCACGCTTTCGCGCCTCAGCGTCAGTTATCGTCCAGAAAGTCGCCTTCGCCACTGGTGTTCCTCCCAATATCTACGCATTTCACCGCTACACTGGGAATTCCACTTTCCTCTCCGACACTCAAGAAACACAGTTTCAGATGCAGCTCCGAGGTTAAGCCTCGGCATTTCACATCTGACTTACATTCCCGCCTACACGCCCTTTACACCCAGTAATTCCGGACAACGCTCGCCACCTACGTATTACCGCGGCTGCTGGCACGTAGTTAGCCGTGGCTTGTTTTTGGGGTACCGTCATTTTTTTCGTCCCCCATCAAAGAAGTTTACAATCCGAAAACCTTCATCCTTCACGCGGCGTTGCTGCGTCAGGGTTTCCCCCATTGCGCAATATTCCCCACTGCTGCCTCCCGTAGGAGTCTGGGCCGTGTCTCAGTCCCAATGTGGCCGATCAACCTCTCAGTTCGGCTACCGATCGTCGCCTTGGTGGTCCGTTACACCACCAACTAGCTAATCGGACGCGGGCCCATCTATCACCGGATTACTCCTTTGATCACAAGAAGATGTCATCTCGTGATGTTATGCGGTATTAGCACAAGTTTCCCTGTGTTATCCCCCAGTGAAAGGCAGGTTGCCCACGCGTTACTCACCCGTCCGCCGCTAAGATAATATTGCTATTATCTCCGCTCGACTTGCATGTGTTAGGCACGCCGCCAGCGTTCGTCCTGAGCCAGGATCAAACTCTCTAAAAAAGATATATATCAGAGTTCCTGTACCTTTCGGTACTCTCCCTCGTCAATTACTCTGTAGAAAGCCATTTGGCTCTTTACTATTTACTGACTTTAAGTTGTTCGCAAGTTGGCACATACTCTCGTATGCACTACTCTTGAAATTGTACGAGTTATTATTATTACACTGTTTACTTTTCAAGGTCCATCCAGAATGTTTAGCAGCTCGTATTGCTACTCGTTTCTATTCATTCTGTCGAAAGCGCTTTCGCTCCTTCGTCGCCGTCCCGTTTAAAGCGGCTTGATTATCTTACCACGCTGCCTTTTGTTTGTCAACTACTTTTTTGTTTACTCTTTTTACCATCAAGTCCGGTGTTACGAAGCGTTTCAACGCTTCTCCCTTCCTTTACTGTAAATGCTTGCGGCGCATTTCCCTTCCGGGATGCTTCCGCGTTTCTGGCGACCTTTCAGTCGTCAGCAGCGACAGCTTTATTACTATACCACCGTAGCCACCCACGTTTCAATCCAACTCAGGCTGCATATTCACGGTTTAATCATATTTATGCCACCTATTCTCCTTTTTTCTCATTTATCTTGTTGTATTGTCCGTTTTTCTCTATTGTGAATATCATTTTCTTCATTCTGCCCCTGGTTAATTTAAAATGCCACGAAAAAAGGAAGCTCTACGCTTCCCACCAACCTTATACTATTATTATCGACTACCTTCTTATTGCATAATTACATATTACACACGTTACATAATTATGTATCACACATGCTCATATTATTTATCACACATACTCATATTATGTATCACACATGCTCAATCTTTTTAATAACTGATATCCTGTTGCCCCTTGCATTTACCTTCACCTTTTCGCACAGACTGTTGACAAGGAGAATACCTCTGCCGCTCTCCATGATGTTGAACAGATCATCTTCATCTGAAATGACGCTTTTATTTTTGGACAGATATTTTAAATCGTATCCGTTGCCTTCATCTTCTACAACAAAACTTATATACGTGTTCTCAATTATAAATACGTCTATCTTCACCATCTTGTTTTCGTTTTCTTTATTCCCATGCTTTACAGCATTTAATACTATTTCACTTAAAACAACTTTCAATTCGAAAAGACTACCTTCATTAACAGGTCCGTAGTTTAAATCTATGTAGTTAATTATTTCACTAATAACTCCACCGACCTTGTGTAGACTGCTCGGTAGTCTCTCGCTGTAAATCTTTGTTATCTTCAAAATGACCCCGCCCTTAAAGGATTTATAATATACTATACCCGCTCAAAGTAGGCATAAACATATTATTGAACAAATCCGCATTACTTTTCCATTATTGCCCTGAACCTGTCAACTACCTTCTTTTCCAGCCTTGATACGTACATCTGTGACACTCCCAATGAATCCGCTATTTCTTTTTGGGTTTTGCCTTTGAAGTATCTCATTCGAATGAAATTCTTTTCAGCATCATTGAAACGGTTTAGGCTCTTTTCGAGGAAATCCCTGTTTTCTATTCGTTCAAAAGTTACATCCTCTATTCCAATTGTTTCATGAAGCTCCAAATCATCGTCATTATATATGGTCTGGTCAAATGATTGCATGTTGTATGCATTTGAAGATTCTATTATTTCAAGCACAGTTTCTTCACTGATATTAAGATAGGCAGCGATTTCATCTACCTTCGGTGACCTATGCAGTTTCTGAAGAAGCTCTTCCCTTGCATAACCCACCTTCTGGTAGACCTCATATATCCTTCTTGGAATTCGGATGACCGAACCTTTATCACGGAAATATCTTTTTATCTCACCTATTATGGTAGGTGTGGCAAAGCTGACAAATTTGACGCCTTTCTCAGAATCGAACCGTTCAACAGCCTTAATCAGGGCAATGCAGGCAACCTGGTAGATATCCTCATACTCAAGCCCTCTGTTGAGGAATTTCTTGGATATTATCTCCGCCAGATATATGTATCTCCCTACAATTTCATTCCTTTGCACAGTATCGTGTAAGGAATTATATTTTGAAAACAATTCAAATTCACTGGCCTCATTGTTGTATGCTATTGCGCTTCTTCTATTCTCCATCAGTGCAAATCCCCTCAATTGCTTTTGTCATTGACAGGATATAATCATTATTCGGGCAAAGCTCAGTTTGATCCATAAATGCATTAATCAGAGAAATGCCCAACTCGTCCATGTTGTCTTTAAAAATACAGCTTAGCCCCTTATCCTCTGCATTAAAGGTTATAATAAGCTTATCCTTGTATACATCAAATGATATGGCATACTCCGGTGTCAGGCTGCTTCCCTTCTCAACAAGCATGTTACAGACCTCGGATATGGCAACCTTTATATCCTCAATCGTTTCTATGTCAAAGCCCATCCTTGATGCAATACCGGATACAGCAAGCCTTGCTATGCTTACATATTCAGGCTTGAAAGGAAGCTTCAGCACGATTCTGTCTAAATACTCATCCATAAATACACAACACTCCTCAAAAGACGTTGGATTTCTTTTACAACATCTGGACCAGAAAATTATTATTCAATTATAAACAGCTTATCAAGACCTGTTATCAAGAAAAGCTTTTTAATGTTTTCTTTAAGGCCAATCAGATGGATACTCTTGCCATAGGATTTGGTTTTCTTCAGTACCCCAACAAATATGCCAAGACCTGTACTGTCGATGTAATTCAGTTCCCTGCACTCGATTTTCAGATCCTTCTTGTTTGCATCAGCTATTGTATAGAGCTTTTCCCGTAAGATCTGTGCTGTGTAGATGTCGATTTCACCTGTAATGTTGACTGCAATAGAATCGCCCGTCATTTCTTCAGTAATTCTAAGCTCGCTAGACATAACATCCCCCCTGAATCACTTTGATTTTGTCGTACCCTCACTTTTTTATCTCTACATCTATATTAATTAATAATCTGACCATATCCAATGCTTTTTCCTTATACCGGCTATTTACCGATATGGCCGCTATCAAAGTTTTTCCGGCAATCCCCGTTTCCTCCAGGATACTGCTGTTTGTTACATCAATACCATACAGCTTTTCCTCAGTATCACCTTCTACCTTTGCATACAGTGCTTGTTGACTTTCAACCCCAAACCCCAAATCTTCTGCGTCCGCATCAAGAGGCTCAAAGAAACCATCTTCGGCATATATCTCGAACAAGTCCTTATCCAGGATATACACATCTGTTTCGGAAGCCATCATGATGACCATCGCCTTCTGAATCATCATTGTCTCATCAGTGGGTGATTTCTCATCAAGTGTAACATAAGCGCCATCAAAACCGGGTTCTTTTATTTCCGGGATATTAGACTGGATTGCTTTTTTCAGATCATTTGTATCAGTGTAGTTTATCTTTCCCATAAACGCCAGGTTAAAATCTGGTTCGACCTTTGTCATACAGCTTCTCAGTGTTATTGAAAGAAATAATATCAAAATTGCGCCGAGTATTATGTGAACTTTATAGTAGTAAAAAAAGTTGCCCGCTTTCTTTCTGTCAATAATGGACTTTCCTTTTACAGTCCCCAGTTCATCAGTAGTTTCTGATTCCGGAACTTCATAACCCATTAAAATGTTATAAGCCTTTGTAGCCCTATCAATGTCGATCGTTTCAGGATTTGAAGCTGAATCTCCCGACTTTGCATTTTTTTCTGCCTTACTCTTTTTAAGCAGTACCCAATATCTTTTTTCTATGTCATTCTTACTGGCATCTGCATTAACTCCGAGGATCCTTCTTGCTTCCTCAATATCGAGCATTGTTACAACCCCCAGTGGCATTTATCCAATTTCTGTGTCACTCCGTACTGTTTAATGAAGTTTATCAATCCCTGGGTTTCATCGTAGGGAACAATAGTATATCCCTTATCGAATATGAATCGGTAAGCAGCATTATAAGCCTGTCGATGCCTATCCCCAGGCCACCTGTCGGGGGAAGGCCGTATTCCAGAGCTGTCACGTAGTCATCGTCCATCATGCTTGCTTCTTCGTCCCCGGCTTCCCTTTTCTTCATCTGGTTTAAGAACCTTTCCTTCTGGTCAAGGGGGTCATTCAGTTCAGAATAGGCATTTGCCATTTCTCTTGAAGTTATGAAAAGCTCAAACCTTTCTACAAGCTCAGGTTTATCGCTCTTTCTCTTGGTCAGCGGTGAAACCTCTACAGGGTAATCAATTATGAAGGTCGGCTGGATAAGTTTTTCTTCTACAAACTCCTCGAAAAAGAGATTTAGAAGTTCTCCTTTTGTGGCCTTTTGATCTTTAACGTGCAGTTTCTTCTCCTTTGCAATCCTGTGAGCTTCTTCATCACACTGAATGCTATCAAAATCGACATCGGTGAATTTCATTACTGCCTCGGTCATCGTCATTCGGTTCCATGGAGGCGTAAGGTCTACTTCCTGCCCCTGATAGGTTATTTTCATGGTTCCAAGGACATCATTCGCGACTGAGGAAACGAGGTTTTCCGTCAGTTCCATCATTCCCTTGTAATCGTTATAAGCCTCATACACTTCCATCATTGTGAATTCAGGATTATGCTTGATTGACATACCCTCATTCCTGAACATCCTGCCCATCTCATAAACCTTCTCAAGTCCGCCGACAATCAATCTTTTCAGATAAAGCTCCGGTGCGATCCTCATATAAAGATCCATGTCCAGGGTGTTGTGATGTGTAGTGAATGGCTTGGCAGCAGCTCCACCCGGTATGGTGTTGAGGATTGGAGTATCAACCTCAAGAAAGCCCCGCTCATCAAGATACTTCCGTATTGCTTTGATTATACTGCTCCTTGTTACAAAAGTCTTCCTGACTTCAGGGTTTACAATAAGGTCAACATACCTCTGCCTGTATCTGAGGTCCATATCCTTGAGGCCGTGCCATTTCTCAGGCAACGGCTGCAATGATTTGGACATTAGTATTATGCTCTCAGCTTTTATTGATATTTCACCTTTATGGGTTCTGAAAACAGCACCCTTTACTCCAACTATATCGCCAATATCGAATTTCTTGAAATCTTCATATGCTTCTTCCCCTATCGCATCAATCCGGACATAGAGCTGAATCCTGCCGTCCCTGTCCTGGATGTCGCAGAAACTGACTTTACCCATGCCTCTTTTCGACATGATCCTTCCGGCCAGTGAAACGTACTTTCCGTCAAGCTCCTCAAAGTTCTCCATTATCTCTATAGATGAATTTGAAACATCATATTTAACAATCTGAAACGGATCGCGCCCGTTTTGCTGAAGATCCTTAAGCTTTGCTCTTCTTACCCTTAAGACCTCATTAAGGTCCTCTTCCTGCATTATGTTCCCATTGTCCTGATTCTCAGTCATTCTTCATCCTCCGCACTGAAAGTAGCTCTTAAAAACAAATAACAGCTTACAAAGCGTAAACTGTTATTTCTAATATTATATATTAAATCAATTAACAAGTACAACTAAAAATATGACCTATTTCTCTATTTTAAGTATCTTAAATTTAACAGTGCCATCGGGAACCGTAACATCGACAACTGCTCCCTTTTTTTTCTGCATAAGCGCACTTCCTACAGGAGATTCGTTTGAAATCTTGTATTTCATCGGATCGGCTTCAGTAGAACCTACCAGAGTGTAGATCACTTCCTCCTTGGTTTCCATATCAAGAATCTTAACCTTGGAGCCTATAGTAACCTTTTCAGTGCTTACATCGTCCTCATCTATGACCCTGGCATGCTTCAGCATGGTCTCTATCTGTGCTATCCTGCCTTCAACATATGCCTGCTCGTTTTTAGCTTCATCATACTCAGAATTCTCAGAAATATCTCCAAAGGAAAGAGCAACTTTGATCCTTTCCTTGATTTCCATCCTTTTGGCTCCCCTTAAAACTTCAAGCTCCTCTTCGAGTTTTTTCAGCCCCTCGTAGGTCAATATGACTTCCTTGTTACCTGTCATTTGAAGCCTCTCCTTTACAAATAATTTTGTGTTTAAAATATATGAACCTGATGCACATTTATTCTGCTCTTAATTGTATTTAAATTGCAGAAAAAATATAAATAGCACTGGAAAGTTATAACAGTGCTTGCTAACACAAAACATTATCTTGATTTTTTTACTATTATAGAATACAAACTCTGCCTTGTCAAGCAACCCAAAGGTAATCTGCAACCCCAAAGGTGATCCAAAGGTAATCCCAAAGGTAATCCCAAAGGTAATCCCAAAGGTAATCTGACAATTAACCAGAAATAGTCAGGGTCACATTAATCTTGGAAGTTCAATCCTGCCCTTTCTACCCATAAAGCCTGTAATCCTGCACCCAGTTTCAACGAAGGCCTTTCTCAGCGCTTCCATTTGTCCTGATTCTGTCATACCAACCCCTCCAAATTCACTCCCCTCATTTCCCATGCAGCTGCATAGAATAATTTCAGATATTTCATCTTTCCTGAAGCTACTCATAATCCCGACCGGCAGTTTTCTTAAATAACTTTCTGAAAGGCAGTAGAACACACCGTTTATTACGGTGCCGCCGCCCCGGAGACCAACTGCCTTTTCCATATTTAGATTTAAAAATACCGAACCATGCCTGAGTCTTGCATCCTGAACCTCTGAGGGAGTAACAAAGCTTATAATCAGCTTACTGTTGATAATGGCTTCTGCCCCGTCATTCAATATCCCAACCGACAGCCCGGTCTCCTCTGTAAATTCCTTAATCACTCCCGTTAATTCCTCTCTATCGTTATATACAATAGTGACATATTTCATTTCCGGTTCAATATTCTTTAAACAGGCAAGCAGTTCCTGATGATTGCCACCGTGTAGTATTGAAGTGTCTATGGACCCCAATTTCACTCCGTTTTTTTCGTAAATTTCTTTAAGGATATTAATCAGTAATGCTTTCACGAGTAGTTTCCCATAATCAGGCTGTAAATCTCTCTGGTCCCTGTTAATAATCCTTCGCAGTGCAGTGGGAAGAATTATCCCCGCGACACCCCTTGCAGTACAGATTTTATCCAGGAAATCCTGGAGGAGGTTTATATTAAAGCGTTTTAATCGTTCCAGATCTAAAGGTAGCCGCATGATAAGCAAGGGATCCGTATAACCTGTTATCACTTCGGAAATTCCATTATTGAAGAGCTTCCTGTTTATAAAAATAAAAAGCCTGGCAGCAATCCTTCTCTTGAAGATATTCTTCATGAAAAGATACTCTGTCAGGCTTTCTCTTAGCTTCTTTTTAATGTAAGCCTTTGGTTCCGAAGGCAGTATAAAGAGTATTGAGGCCATATGTCGTATCCGATAGTTTCGTTTCATTAATAATAGTATTTCGGTTACCGGTCACGTATTCCTTTTATACTCCACATATTCATTCAATACTCTAAGTATTCATTCTATCCTCTACATATTACTTGCTATACTGAAGTTTCGCTTTCCTTAAGGATAACGTCATGAGCTCCGCCCTCAATTATGCTGGTTGAGGAGACAAGGGTCATCCTTGCCTTGCTATGGAGCTCATCAAGTGTGCATGCCCCGCAGGTACACATTGTGGACTTCATCTTGCTGATCGTTATATCCAAATTGTCTTTCATCTTGCCTGCATATGGCACATATGAGTCTACGCCTTCTTCAAAATCCATCTTCTGCTTGCCACCAAAGTCATACCTCTGCCAGTTCCTTGCCCTGTTAGAACCTTCGCCCCAATATTCCTTTACGTAGTTGTTGCCAACCTTCATTTTCCTTGTCGGGCTTTCGTCAAATCTTGCAAAATACCTGCCCAGCATGACAAAATTAGCTCCCATGGAAAGTGCCAGTGTCATATGATAGTCGTGTACGATACCGCCGTCAGAGCAGATAGGAATGTATATGCCGGTCTCCTTGTAATATTCATCCCTTGCCTTGGAAACCTCAATCAGCGCAGTTGCCTGTCCTCTTCCAATGCCCTTCTGTTCCCTCGTGATGCATATGGATCCGCCACCGACACCTACCTTTACAAAATCAGCTCCTGCCTCAACAAGGTACAGAAAGCCTTCCTTGTCAACAACATTACCGCCGCCGACCTTTGCAGTTCCGCCATACTCCTTCTTCACCCATTCCAGGGTTTCCTTCTGATATTCGGTATACCCATCGGAAGAGTCGATGCACATAATGTCAACTCCGGCGTCAACAAGGGCAGGAACACGTTCCATGTAGTCCCTTGTGTTTATTCCTGCACCAACCAGAAGGCTCTTGTTTGCGTCGAGAAGTTCGATTGGATGCTCCTTGTGGCTGTCATAATCCTTTCTGAAAACCATGTAAATCAGGTTTTGATTCTTGTCTATTATAGGCAGACAGTTTAGCTTATGGTCCCATATCATATCATTGGCTTCGCTGAGCGTGATTCCCTCTTCACCATATATGAGGGAGGAAAAAGGTGTCATGAATTCATGAATCTTTGTTTCGGAGGGTGTACGGCTGATCCTGTAGTCCCTGCTGGTAACAAGCCCTAAAAGCTTACCTGTAGAAGTGCCGTCCTCCGTTATCGCAATCGTGGAGTGACCTGTCCTCTCCTTGATTTGAAGCACTTCCCCGAGTGTATCGTCGGGCTTCAGATTTGAATCGCTGACAACAAAACCTGCCTTGTATTTTTTTACTTTACGCACCATCTCAGCCTGCTGATCAATTGGCTGGGAGACATAAACAAAGGCCAATCCTCCGCATCTGGCCAACTCTATTGCCAGGTTTGAATCGGATACAGCCTGCATTATTGCGGAAACCATCGGAATATTGATTTTTATCGATGAGCTTTCACCTTTACTGAACCTTACTATAGGTGTCTGCAGGTTGATATTATCAGGAGTGCATGCCTTGGTAGTCAGATTTGGCAGCAAGAGATATTCATTAAAAGTTCTTGAGGGTTCATTGTAATAAAAAGCCATAACATTTTACCTCCTTTGTTATTTGGCTGTTAAAGGTCAGAAAAAAATATTAGCTAAAATTATACATAAGAACCCTTATAGAGTCAAGCAAATTAAAATACAAGCATGTTGTATGGCACATGCTTGTATTTATGGTATTATAAGTATTTTTTAAGTAACACTCACGGGCCGAATATACCGTCCATCAGTCCTGCAAATTTGATTTTGGAATCTTGAAAAATTTCTACAATTTTAAATTTAATAACGATTGGAATATCCTCCTCCGTATCCGCAGATGCAATAATCTTATATTCCTCCTCGTTTAAGGCGTTTTTCAATTTTTCCCTCGCAGCCGGGGAGATTTCCCCGTGTGTTACATCTACAAAGCAAAGCGGCGGAAAAAGCACACACCACCAGTTTGCTCCCTCGCCTTTGCCTATCGAAACACGAAGTGCATCATACATACCGGCGGGGAGTGCAATATCTCCATAATCCTTTGTAGGGAATGGATAATTGCCAAGGGCCACTTTTACATCATAACCCTTGCCCTCTTCCTTGATTTCTTTCAGGGCAAGCTCTCTTATCAGCTCCTGGTTTTGAATTATTATGGACCTGCTTTCTTCTATGTCTTTAGAATCCGTTAATTTAACCTGCATGAATTCCAGAATTCTGTCCCTGACTTCCAGTTTCAGCTTCTGATCCTCTTCCGAATCACTGTTTGCCAACACATGCAGCCTTATTATATTTGTCGCCAGCTCATTGTTGACTCTTTCGGAGTATGCGTTAAGATACACTACGCCATATGACGATATAGTTATTCCAATAATTATAATGAACGGCAGTATTTTTTTGATTCTTTTCATTTGAAACCCCCCTGAGCTTTATATACAATCAATTTAATCATTGCCTCAATTGGTGGTTTTTATACATTATGCTTTTAGCATGGTTCATTTTGCACTTAACTTTATATTCTTCATGCATTTTATAAACGAAGTGGGTTTTAAACATTTCTAAAATTTGGTATTATCATCACAGGAGGTAAATAGAATGGAATTCGAAGATAATTTAATCGCTCCATGTGGCATAAACTGTGGTATTTGCCTTGCTTACTTAAGCGAAAGGAACAAATGCTGCGGTTGCCTTTTATCCAGCAAGTATAAGCCCCCACATTGCATAAAGTGCAGTATCAAGCTCTGTTCCGGGCATGAAGAAACTGGCTCTGTCTATTGCTTTGAATGTCGCAAGTTCCCCTGCACAAGGCTGAAACGCCTGGATAAAAGATATATTGAAAATTATAAGATTAGTTTGATTGAGAACCTGTCTCGAATCAGCAAAAATGGTATGACAGAATTCATTAATTCGGAGAATGAAAAGTGGGTATGCGGCAAATGCGCTTCAGTGCTATGTGTACACAGAAGCAGCTGCCAGAATTGTAATGCTGCGTACAGATGAAGAAAAGCCTCAGAGGCATCGAACCCCTTCGGCTTTTGACTATGGCTGAACTGCTGCTATATTACCTGACTGCCGTGGCTACCTGCCTGCTACTTCTTCTGAAACTCCACAGAAGCCCTGATGAAATCCTTGAACAACGGATGCGGTCTGTTTGGCCTTGATTTGAATTCCGGATGGAACTGCACACCGATGAACCAGGGATGATCCGGCAACTCAACTATCTCAACCAACCTCTCGCTGGGTGAAAGCCCTACAAGCTTTAAACCCTTTGAAATCAATGTATCTCTGTATTCATTGTTGAATTCATACCTATGCCTGTGTCTTTCATAAATCAGCTCATCGTTATAGATACCAAAGGTCCGGGTATCTTCCGAGATTTTGCAAGGATATGTTCCAAGCCTCATTGTTCCGCCCATTTCGTCTATATCCCTTTGCTCCGGCATCAGGTCAATGACAGGATAAGCGCAGTCACTGTTGAATTCCGAACTGTGTGCATCCTCAAACTTACAGACGTTCCTTGCAAATTCAACAACCGCCATCTGCATTCCCAGACATATGCCAAAATACGGAACCTTGTTCTGCCTGGCATAACCTGCTGCGAGGATCTTTCCTTCGATACCTCTGTCTCCGAAACCGCCCGGAACAAGTATACCATCTACATCGGAAAGCCTCTCGGAAAGGTTCTTTTCATCTACATACTCTGAGTTGACCCATTTTATCTTCACATCGGCGTTATTGGCAATACCTCCGTGCTTCAAAGCCTCTACCACACTAAGGTATGCATCGTGAAGCTCCACGTATTTTCCGACAAGCGCAATAGTAACTGATTCTTTCAAATTTTTCTGCCTGTCAACCATCTCCTGCCATTCTGTCAAATCCGGTGCATGGCAATCCAGGTTGAGCCTGCTGCAGACTATATCCGCCAGTCCTTCCTTCTCAAGCATAAGCGGCACTTCATAAAGTATTTCGGCATCCAGATTCTGAATGACACCTTTTCCGGTTATATTGCAGAATAAGCCGATCTTGTCCTTGATATCCTTGGACAGCTGTTTTTCCGTCCTGCACACAATAACATCGGGCTGAATGCCGTTGCTGCTCAACTCCTTGACGCTGTGCTGCGTCGGTTTGGTCTTGAGTTCTTCCGACTTGCTCAGATAAGGTATGAGTGTAACATGTATATACATTACATTTTCTTTTCCTATCTCAAATGCCACCTGCCTGATGGCTTCAAGGAATGGCAGGCTCTCCATGTCGCCGACGGTTCCACCGATTTCTGTGATCACTACATCGGTATGGTTTGATTTGCCTACCCTGAATATCCTGTCTTTTATTTCATTGGTGACATGTGGGATGACCTGAACGGTAGCTCCAAGAAAATCCCCTTTTCTCTCCTTGCTGAGGATTGAAAAATAAATTTTGCCAGTTGTTACATTGCTGTTCTTGTTCAGGTTTTCATCAATAAATCTTTCGTAATGGCCAAGGTCAAGGTCTGTTTCCGCACCATCCTCGGTGACGTACACTTCCCCATGCTGGTATGGGCTCATCGTTCCAGGATCAACATTGATGTATGGGTCAAATTTCTGGATGGTCACATGAAGGCCTCTCGCCTTCAGCAATCTCCCAAGTGATGCAGCAGTGATGCCTTTTCCAAGACCCGAAACAACCCCGCCAGTGACGAATATGTACTTAACAGACATGATTTAATCCTCCGATTTTTTGAATAACCTTTATAATTTTATATTTGTCACTTAACTGTGTCAATAGCATAACATGACATAAAAAATCAAATTTTCATTTTGCTCTTAATATTTCGACAGCCTTTGCATATTGCATGTCATATTTCAACATTATTCCGTCAAGTGCACTGTTCAGCTTGCCTTGTGTTGTAAAGTCCAGTCCTCCGTAAGCATAAAGCCCGGAAGCCTTCTGGAATGCCTTTATTTGATTTAATGTGTTTTCGTCAAACAAGGTATCGGGTTTATCAATTTTATAGCCCAAAAGTTTCAGTATCAACTCTGCATTGTAAACATCAGAGCACTGATCATTAAGAACTGGTTTTACAGTCTTTGTAAGTTTTTCCGCATCGCTCAGTACCATACCGAAAATCTCTGCGGTATCGGCAACTGATATATCAGGTAGTATTCCCGTTTCGTCGATCATTCTTCCATCGGGAGTATAGTAGTAACCGAGTGTAATTTTTGCATATCCTATGATTTCACTGTCAAGTGGCTCAATATCATATTTATAATAAAGGTCATTTACATCTACAACATCAATTCCGAGCTGCAGCTTGTATTTTGCATACGCTTCAGGTGTCAGTAGTGGTATAGTCCCCTGAAATTTCCCCTTACCATAGGTAATGCTGCCTACTATCGTTCCGGCATCAGTATCTTGTATCGCTCCAGCCAGGATTTCTGATGCGCTGGCGCTCATACCGTCTACCAGTACCACAAGATTATACTTGGATTGTGACAGGTAAGAACGATATTCAATATCTTCATATATTGAAGATGTGTCAGCTTTGAAATCCAATTTGGTTATAAGGCCACTGGTAACAAATTTCTGGGCTACAGCAACTGCCTGTTCTACAATACCTCCTCCGTTGCCCCTGAGGTCAAGTATTATATCTGTTTTCCCAGCTTCATCCATAGCTTTTAACGCTTCAGTCAGATAAGTATCTGTATGATAATTGAACGTAGCCAGTTTGATGTAGCCTACTTCATCTTTGATTATGTAAGTAATTGGGTTTTCTTTTATGACATCCCTGGTCAAATCGAAATATATGGTACTTTCAGCGCCTTTTCTCGAAATACCAATCTGTACCTTGGATCCAGTCTCCCCTACGATTGCAGAGTGGACTTCTTCAATGGTTTTACCAATCATACTTGTGCCATCTACCTCTACTATCTTATCCAACTGCAGTAATCCAGCCAGTTCTGCAGGCGAATCTTCATAAACCTTCGATACCTCGACATATTCGCCACTAAGTTCCATTACAATTCCGATACCGGAGTATGTACCACCGACTGCGCTATAATAATCCTCTGCTTCTTCTGGTGAAAAATATGTACTGTAAGGATCAAGAGAGTTAAACAACCCCCTGAGGGCACCTTCCATAAGCTGATCATCAATCGGTGTTCCCTTATATTTATCATCAATAAATTCTAAAATTGTTCTGAGATACTCGGTGTCAGCTTCTACAGCCGCCTCCGCGTATATAAGTGCAGTTTGTGAAAAGATAATACAGAAAACCAGGATCACGGACAGAGTGATTTTTTTAATTGACTGTTTTCTAAAATGTCTCACAAATATTCCCCTTTATAATTCAATTAGGCTTTAAACCCTGACTAAATAATTCTACCACAAACAAATTACAATAGGCGTAAATTTTACGCCTATTCAAAACATTTTTTTATATTGTAATACGTTACACTTTTGGGCAGTTGTGGAATTGATCCCATGCAACCATAAGAGTCAGATCAGTAATTCACCATGCGACTTCCATACTCTTCCTGCAATCCATCCTGCATATAATTAATGAGACGTTTGATTAAAACTGCAGTCCTGGCTTTTGTCAGTCTTTCATTTGGTTTCAGATATCCTTTTGTATCCCCCTGTATCAAACCTATCTTTTCAGCAACATAGGCTGCATTCCTGGCGCTTGCAGGAATTGAGCCGTTATCCCTGAAGCTTGTTACGGCAACAGGGGAAGGTGCCATTGATTCAAGGCCCAACGCCCTTATGAATATTGTAAGTGCATCAGCCAGTGTAATGCTTTCATTCGGTCCGAAAGTGTACTCGCCCTTTCCGGCGATCAATCCTCTTTTAAAAGCGCTGTTAATCTGTTCGAAATACATGTTATCTATGGATACGTCATCAAAAGGCGATATTACGGTAGTTTTTTTCGTTGTTCTGGTCGTTGCGACCCTGGATGCCAGGGCAGGGTCTGCCGGCACTTCCCTTGCCGCCTTTGTAATAGCTGCTGCAAACTCAGCTCTGGTAATATACTGGTCAGGTTTAAAGCTGCTCCCGCTTCCACCGTATACTTCAAGGCCAAACATCAGCTTTATCTCATCCTCCGCCCAATGTCCACGTATGCTGCTGAGATCTGTTGCCGGCAGCCTTGTCTGAACAGGGAATGTCTCTATTTCGAGACTTCCGGAGTAGCTCTGCGTCTTGTCGGTTGAAATGCCCTTTGTATCAAACTCTGGCAACCTGCTGGAATATTCAAGAATGTTCTGGTTATATTGGGACTGCAGGTAACCTCCTTCAAAGCTTATTTCCTCCGGCTCATTTTCAATATACTTCAATTGCCTGGTTGTAGAGGAGGACAGGTTAACCCTTGCGGTACCGCCCCATTTATCAGCCGCTCCGCTTTCCCTTTTCTCGCTTTCGATAATATAGTTTATACTTTCGAATTCAGTAGTACCCCAGTACTGGTCATATCCATAAAAGCTGCCCGTTGCCTCTATGGTGACCGTCCCTCCCGAGGCTGTGGCCCCTGTGGTATATACCTTTTTGCTCCATATGTTACCTGCGTAATAATTTACGGCAGGCTGCGGATCGACCAGACATGTTCTGGTAAAGTCATAATCCTTCTTAAGGGTATATGTGGTGTCTCCGATTTTTATCGTTTCGGTACCGGCTTTCGTCAGGGCTGTAGTCTCAACGATCTGTCCGTTTTCCTTGGTTGTTAGTGTTGTCGTAAAATACAATATCCTTGTGAGGGCCGCGCCTTTATCAATATTCTTCAGAGTATAGGTATAGGTCGATGTGATCTTGTCCGATTTAAGCTGTTTTGTTATTTTCAGTGTCCCTTTCAATACAATGGGCTCACCCGTAATGAAGCAAACCTCCTGATAATCGAAAATGGTCTTTCCGGCTGTTTCACCGCTCGATATGCCTCCTTCATAGCCCGAATCGCCCTCCCTCGCCAGCACAATGCCGGCTGGAGCTGTCAGAAGCATAACCGTCGCTATTAAAATACATATTGTTGTTTTAAAAATCCTTTTCATGTGCAAATCCCCCAGTATCGTATGAAAACTTACTTCATCTTATATCTATTCAACCGTTATGATATATGCATCACCCGAAACGGTGGCATCCTTTTTGACAACCTTAACGACATCGCCTTTTTTAATGTCCGAAGGCTTTGCAACCGCACCGTTTTTAATGATTATGGTGTTGAGCAGCAGCGATATCTCCATTTCCTGAGATGCCGTCCAGCTATAGCTTGCGGTGCTGTATATCGAGGTATTCCTTAGTTTCAGGGTAGTAGGCTCTTCCATGAGTAAGCCTTCCTCCTCACCATATGTTGCGCCTGAAACCTCATAGACTGTCCCTTTTACATTATTTACACCGTAAGGTGCTGTACTCAGCAGTATGGCATCCGCTCCATCAGCAAGTACATATACCACCCTGCCGATATAACTATCCTCTCCATACCCCAGGAAATCCCTGATGTTCAACAATCCTTCATCTCCCAGGAGCCTTGTATCCGAAGACAATACAAATGTCTTCTCCGTGTTGTAATAGTTCCAGTTGGTTTCTGAAAGCATCGAGAAGGATTCAACCTTGAAATCCTGGTTTTCATTGATTACTGATATTCTTGCACGATATACCTGTGCAAATGTATTGGCCTTCTGCTCATCAACCCTGATTATGCCGGCATTGTAATAACCTGTGTCATAAGCCCTGTTGGCTACCACCATTGCCATGTCCTGAGCCGAAAGGCTGCTTCCTGTTACAAGCCGTCCAAATTTCACTACTATGCTGCCCGCCCCAAACATTATGGAATTGGCTGCGTTCTGCAGATTGAATTTCCCGGAACCTGAAGACAGGCTTGAAATATTGTCGGTGTACAGCACTTCCTTATCACTGCTATTTCTGAAAGAAAGCATAATTGCATTTTCATTTCCGCCATAATCTTTTTCCACAGCAATATATGCCTCGTTATCTACAAGGAGAGAGTTTACCTTTCGGATGGTCATTTGAGTGTCATTGGCATAAATGGTACAGCCTTCTGCCAGTGGAATTGCAGTCATGCCTTTCGTACTGGTCCTCTCCCACTTCCCATTATTATAGAACTGTAGATTCCAGAGCTTCACCTTGTCGGAAATTTCATCAATGTTCAGGAGTTGCCCTTTATATATGCTTGTGATGTAGTGCTCATCACCTTCAATTGTTACTTCCTTAAGTTCAGTCGATGTTGGGTTTGCATTCACCAGCAATCTGACCCTGTCACCTTCCTTCAAAAATGAATACGCGACCAACTTCTTATCCTTTATGAACAATACATCATCGCTAATCACCAATACCTGCTGTGTTCCATTTTCGTATTCAACAGCCATGCTGCTGGCCAGCTTTGAAATTATCCTTCCATATTTGACCGAATAATTGTCTACTGCACTGACAGATATGATGCCACCGTCGTCATCCAGTTTGAGGTATGCGGTATCTCCGGCCTGAATGCTTTCAATGTCCGCTTGCTCATGATTTTTATATATCTCAAGGGTATTCTCATTCACGTAATTGTAGGTCCTGAGCATTGAGACTTCATATGCCCCGAAATTTGCGGTCCCACTGCCATCTTCATTGTAGAGGGTTATATATCCCAGCTGCGGGTTGTTTTCCTCAACTATTCCCTTTACTATTTTTCCCGCATCTGAATTTATGTCAAGATCGGTGGATGTTATCGCTGTTACAGTATTGTTGGCGCCTATTGTCAGGATAACAGCCATATCGGGAGAGATGTCATCCATGGACATCGTCCTTCCGTCAACGGTCACGGCAACATTTTTACTGTACCGGTATGAAACATTCTGCTGTTCGCTGCCCAACGAAAATGACACGCTTTGCTGTGCCAGTTCAATGTCCGGGTAATCCAGTCTGAACAGCTGTGTGACGTTGATGAGCAGGTTGGCGCTGTCGTTGTTGTTGATCTGTGCAGCCACATATCTCACATCATTGATATTGGAAAGGACATTTACAAATTTGACCGCATTATCGGAAGACCTGGTGATATATGATATCCTGTCTCCTTCGTTGAGTATGCTGCTGCCCCCTATTGCACCCTTATCGTATGCCACGAGCTCTTTTCCTGTTGCCGCAGAACTTCCGCCCTGTTGTTCATTCAACGCAGCAGGCACGGAAAGGCTTGTTTCAATCCTGTAAAGCTTACCGTCAGTATTTCTGACATCTATATACCTGCCTGTGGTGTTCATCCCTCCCGAATAATCGGCCGTTGTAGAAATGTTTTCAATAATGCCTGTCTGTTTGTTGTATTTCAGGGCTGTAAGTACCTGGCTTTCAGCATTTTTCAATATCTGTGCCGCCTGTTCCCTGGTTACAGCCTGCAGCGGCCTGAAACGGCCTGTACCATCACCGTTCATTATCCTGTTCTCAAGAATTGCTTCTATGTAGGGGATTTTATCTGGATCAGCAGATCTCCAGTCAAGATAATTGTTGAATATGTCCTGCTGTCCCCTGACCGGCTGTATTCCCAATGTACCAGCCAGCCACCTTGCCATCTCTTGCCTCTGAACTGCCGACTTCCTGTTGAAGGAATCAGCTTCCAGTGATGTTTGGTCTGCATTCATGGCATCAGCAAGATCCTGGGCGGTAATTAGTCCTTCAGTTACTGCCAGCTGTAAATAGCCGTCATACCAAACTTCAAGAGCATCGGTCTTCCTGTTTGCCTGTGCCCGTGCATTGTTCATGGCCTCTCCAAGAGCCTGTGCCTCAGCTTCCCTGCCTGCTGCCTTGTACACAATGGCAAGGGCTTCTTCCTTGGTAAGATTGTCCGTCCGCCCAAACCGCTTGCTCATATTGCTGAGACCTTTGATTATTTCAAGGGCGCCTGCTTCATAGATAGCTTCCTTTGCCCAGGTATTCGAATTCCTTACGTCGTAGTAATCAAGATTTCTCAGTATTGCACCGGCACTTGTATCACCGGGGAAGACCGTTTCAACCGTCTCCGCCGCAGCCAGACCTGATGGCAGCATTGCGAATGCAAGGATCAGAGCCATAATCGCCGGAATTATCCTTTTGCGGTGACCGGTTCTTTTCGATCTGTTATCAGTCTTATTTTCTATGTAATGGTTGGTTATCTTTTTCAAGGCTGACTCCCTTTCATCTGGATATCGGGTTTATCGGCACAACACAAATTAAGCCGATACACAACTGTTTGAATCATACAGTCTTTATATCGGCTTTTTTATCACTTCAGTTTACCTTTTGAAGGGAGAAATATGTTTTAAATTTATATTACAAAGATAATATTCCCACCAAACAAAGATAATATTGCAGCCAATCCTGGAATGTGGTCTCACTGGTACTCCAGCAATACTATTGGAGGGAAACGGTTGATATTTCCGGTATTTACCTCTATTTCATTCTTTCCAGCCATTACACTATTCTTTTCCTTGATTTCTGAAGCGTTCAGAAACTTATCGACTCCGTCAATAGAGAATGTAAGCACCTCTGTTTTATAGTGCATCGGAATGGTGACCGATGGCTTGACTGCCTTGACTACTGTGGCGGCACCTTCCGCATCAAGAGTGAAGGTACCTCCCACAGGTATGAGCAGTATATCAACTTTACCCATCTCCCGGAGCATGCCTGTATCAGGTAAATGTCCAAAATCACCACAGTGGCAGATTGTGATCCCGTCCATCGCGAAGGTGAAAAGAATGTTAGTCCCTCTCTTTCTTCCCTGATTTTCATCATGAAAGCTTGGAATTCCATGGATATCAATGCCTTTTATGTTATATCGTCCTGGTTTGTCCAGATGGATAAATGACCCCTTTACCCCTTTGGTATAGTTATGGTCGAAATGGCCGTGGCTGGTTGTGACTATATCAGCCTCTACGTCTGGCAATGTATATCCTATGGTGCCGTCATACGGGTCTGTGACCACCCTGCCGCCGTTGGAAGCGGTCAGCAGAAAGCTTGAATGCCCCAGCCATCTGATTTTCATCCGTCCATCCCTCCTCTACATCTTCTCCGGAGCGGATATACTAAGGAGCTTAAGCACGTTCCTTATGACTATCCTCGTACAGTCCACCAGCAACAGCCTCGCCTTCATCAACTGCTCCTCCTCGCCCTTTACCCTGCACTCATGGTAAAAGCTATGGAAAAGCGAGGCTATATCAGTAACATACCTTGTGAGCCTGCTCGGTTCGAGGGTCTGTGCCGCTGATCTTATTTCATCCGGGTACTCCGCCAACCTCCTGATCAGGTCCTTCTCTTCCCTCGTGGAAAGCAGTGACATGTCCACCTTATCTGCCTGTGGTACCTGTACGCCTTCACCGTCCAGTATCCTCAGCATGCTGCATATCCTGGCATGGGCATACTGGACATAATATACCGGGTTTTCGTTGGACTGCTGGACTGCCAGGTCAAGATCAAAGTCAAGATGGCTGCCCGAAGCTTTGGTGTTGAATATGAACCTTGCAGCATCCCGGCCGACTTCCTCCAGCAGATCGGTAAGAGATATCGCCCTGCCTGTCCTCTTGGACATCCTGGCAACCTCACCGTTCCTGTAAAGCCTCACAAGCTGGAATATTACTATGTCAAGTTTTATGGGGTCTACGCCCAATGATTCAACCGCTGCCTTCATCCTTGCCACATGGCCATGATGATCAGCACCAAGCAGGTTTATAACCCAGTCGAATTCACGTTTAAAAAATTTGTTCCTGTGATATGCAATATCGGAGGCAAAATAGGTCGCAAGTCCGTTGTTCCTTACCAGGACTTCGTCCTTGTCCACACCAAATGCAGTGGCCCTGAACCATTCAGCCCCTTCATTCATGACAGTATAGCCTTTCTCCCTCAAATAGTCGAGGGTCTGCTGCAATTCTCCACTATTATATAGAGATTGCTCTGAAAACCAGACATCATAATTAATGCCGTAGCTTTCCAAACCCTTTTTTATTCTTTCGAGATTCTTTGGAAGTGCATAATCCACCAGTGTCTTCCTTCTGATCTCGGGATCCGCCTCCAGGAGCTTGTCCCCATTTTCTTTTATGAATTCCCTCATATGTTCGATGATGTCCTCGCCCTGATAGCCATCCTCGGGAAACTCTATGGCATCTTCACCCTTTAGCAGCTGGATATACCTTGCCTCAAGGGAAATACCGAATTTCTCAATTTGATTTCCGGCATCATTCACATAAAATTCTCTTGTGACATCATAGCCCGCTGTCTCAAGGACACTGGCAATACAATCTCCAAGGGCTCCTCCGCGGGCATTGCCCATATGAAGCGCGCCTGTGGGGTTTGCACTTACAAACTCAACCATGACCTTCCTGCCCTTGCCTATATCCAGCTTCCCATATTCCTGCTTTTCACCGCTTATGATGGATAGTGAATCATACAGCCAGTTATCCTTCAGGTAAAAGTTGATGAAACCCGGCCCGGCACATTCAGTCCTGGCGATATATGTACCTTCGAATTCCATATTGTCTATTATTATTTCAGCTGTCTTCCTTGGTTGCATCTTTACCAGCTTTGTCAACTGCATGGCAATATTGGTGGAAAATTCACCGTGATCCTTTTCTTTTGGCGATTCCACAGATATCTCAGGAAACTCAGTAACAGGAAGCTGGCCTGAGCCTGCTGATTTTTCAAGTGCTTTCCTAACTATATCTCTTATCTGTTGCCTTATGACCTCTGTTATGTTTGTCATCCGTTCTACCTGCCTCTCTGATGAACATGTAAAAATCATTCATACCTGTCCTGTTATTATCTATCTCCATCTGATATCCTACCCGGATCTCTCCGCCACTGTCATTCATACTTACATCTACTTCATCGGCATACACACTTATGGTAAATGCCCCATATTCGGTATCATAGTGGGACAAATGCCTGTGTCCCCTTTGGAAAACGAAATGGGAGTTGACCGATCCCGAGCGCATCAGTGTTACTATACCATCGGCAACCTTCAATGTTGTGGTCGTGCCATCCATTCCGGTGACTTCACTCTCATTGTAGGTAACGTAATATGCGTCATCCTGCTTGTAATACTTTCCTTCGGTAACGAGCTCCATTTCATTAGTCTCATTATCCAAATCCATCTGGGTTCCCTTTACCGATATTATTACGTCTTTATCCACGATACACTCACCTTTCAAACATACCCCTGATTACCGCTAATGCAAATCCATATTCTAACACATCTCTATTATAACTTTCAAGCATCATTTCATCAAATGCCAGTTTAAACCCAGTTAAAACCCAGTTTGAACCCAGTCAAAACCCAGTTTGAATCCCATTTCCAATACCCCGGGGCCGGTCAGTTTCCAAGATCCCTCAAGCTGTCTTCATATCTTTCTGCTGCCAGTTCCACAAGTCTTTCTATCAGCTTATCGTATGGAAGCCCGGTAGCAGCCCACAGTTTGGGATACATACTTATCTTTGTGAAACCTGGCATAGTGTTTATTTCATTGATATATATTTCCCCCGTGGTCTTGTGTACAAAAAAATCAACCCGCGCGAGGCCTGCACAGTCAAGGGCCTTAAAGGCCTTAACGGCGTAATCCCTGATTTTTTGCATAGTATCTTGCGGGAGCCTTGCCGGGATAATGACTTCAGAATCGTCTCCGCTGCTGTATTTTGCCTCATAATCATAGAATTCATTACATGGGACGACTTCTCCAACCACCGATGCCTCAGGATCATCATTGCCGAGTACAGCACACTCAGCTTCCCTTCCATCAATGAATTCTTCGACAAGCACTCTGCGGTCATAACGGGCGGCCTTCTTCACGGCAGTCACCAATTCCTGTCTGCTTCGTGCTTTACTTACTCCTACTGAAGAACCTGCATTGGAAGGTTTTACAAAGCATGGATAAGTCAGCATATTCTCGACCTGTTTTGTTATTCCTTCAATATCCCTGTCTATCTGTTTCCTTGAAAAACAAAGGTATTTACCCTGAGGTATTCCTTCCTTTTCAAAAACAATCTTCGAATAGGCTTTATCCATACCCAACGCCGAGCCAAGGACACCACAACCGACATAAGGTATGCCGGCCAGTTCAAAAAGTCCCTGTATGGTTCCATCCTCTCCGTTGCAGCCATGCAGCACCGGAAAAACGACATCGATTTTGCTGTCATTGTTTTCTGCACCCGCTACTTTGAGTATTCCTCTTGCAGTGCTGGCTGAAGCAATATCCTTGCTATTGTCTGAAATGATGGATGCTCCTGAAGCGTCAGACAGCATCACAACTTCCTTTCGGGCTTCATCCCCATTCGCTGCAATTGCCCTTGTTTCAGCATACTCCTGCCATTCGCCGGTTCCCAGCAGTTCCACCGGTCCGTCGTAAGATAGCCATCGGCCATCCTTTGTGATCCCGAGCATGACCACATCATATTTTTCAGGGTCGATGTTGCTTACAACCGACTGCGCAGATACTCTTGAAACCTCATGTTCAGTCGATTGCCCCCCAAATATAACTGCAATGCGTTTTTTGTTTCCCATTTTCTTATATACCCCACTTATTAATTAAATCAGTAAAATCTTAGTTCAAATATATTTCATATTCTACTATTTAAGTACAGCAACTTCAAGTGCACTGTATCATGATATATTTGCAGCATCAGGTTAAGGATTGATGTACAGATTAAGGATTGGTATACAGGATAAAGATTGGTATAATAGAAGGTATCAATCAATCGGAGGCTATATGAGTTTATTGTATCTGGCTATCGGCCCCTCTGTTGTAATAATGTTTTACATATACATGAGGGACAAGTACGACAAAGAACCCAAGAAATTTCTGTTTTTTCTTTTCTTCCTTGGGTGTATCTCTGTTATACCTGCAGTAATACTTGAATTGGCGGCATCTGCCTTCGGTATAGACGGAGTCGGGACCCTGGCGGGAAAATTCATATATGCCTTTTTTGTAGTTGCATTGATAGAAGAAGGACTAAAATATATCATTCTAAGATTGTCTGCATGGAAAAAATGCAAATATTTCAACCAAAAGTATGATTCAATTGTATATGCCGTCTTTATTTCATTGGGTTTTGCAACAGTGGAGAATGTCTTGTATGTTCTTCAGAGCGGGTTTTCTGCAGGTGTGCTCAGAGCCGTTACCGCTGTACCCGGACATGCCATCTTTGCCGTAGCTATGGGATATTTCATGGGAATGGCGAGATTCCTTCCAAAAGGGAAGGAAAGAACGAAATATTCATGGCTAAGTATTCTTGTTCCCATTTCCCTGCATGGCATTTATGATTTTATCCTTTTTTCTGAAGTAACTATTATTATGATATTATTCATACCCTTTGTAATAGTCCTGTATGTCTTTGCATTCAAGAGAATAAAGAGACTGGCCGATGTAGACAATCGAATTTATGATATGTCACAGGATGATGAGTGCAGCGGCTAAGGCGGTCAGGTGAAGACTTGAATGTGGAGCAACAAATACAGGCTGTTTGTGTTAAGCTGAACCTGACACTACAGCCTGTTTGTTACGGAGCCTGAAAGCCAGTCACATGACCGCCCCGCTACTCCAGCAGTTCGAACTCATCTGCGTCCCCCGAAGTCTCCTGTGAATCCCCGGTGTCACCTGAAGTATCCAGTGAATCGCCTTCCAGCGGTTCACTGCCTGAGTCACTTTTCTGTCCAGGTGTTGCAGTTGCTTTGGTCTTTGTATCCGGAGAAGGTGTAGCCTTCACCTTTGCATCTTCCTTCTTCTTAGTATCGGTCTTGCTGCCTGAACCTGGTGTTACCGCTTCCTTGCTTATAAGGCCGGCACTCCTGGGGAATGGCTGATCAAACTGGAAATTACCCATGTATTCCTTTTGAACCTTTCCGGCAATTGTAAACTTCACTTTCTGTACATCCTTCAATTCAGTAAGTGAATTGACAATGGAATAGATGGTCATCTTTTCAGCATCCTTGCCTCCGGGATGCGCGGATTTGAATTCCTTGGACATATCCACCACAGCAACGCCATCTTTAATCTTTATGGCAGACCTGAGCTCCGAGCCTTCCGGGACGGTTGCCTTGAAACCGGTTGTTGCTGTTGGTCCTTTTATCAGTTCATTTACAATAATCCCCGCTAGCTGGCTTGTGCCTTTTTTGGCATCTTCCATGGAAATATATCTTACTTCCAGCTTGAGCTTTGTATTGTCTTCATTGGCAAAATAGAGATACACAGGCACTTTATTGCTCAGTACCTCCGCCTCATCCTCACCCATCACAATGCTGCTGACAGGCCTGAGTTCATCCTCCGCACCTTTCTGTAGCCCCAGCTTCTGTAAAAAACCACATCCCGCAAATACCACTAAGGTAAATATGCAAAGTGTCAATATAGATATCCATCTACGCATGAACCGGCCACCTCATTCAGATTCAGGTATTTCTTCTACATTATTTTTATGCCGGCATGCCCATCAGTATTCTAGATAAATTGCTTTATTTTTTAAGGCAATTTATCAAAATTTTAGAAAAGGCGTGAGGTAACTAGCCCTCACGCCTTTTGACCGTTGCCTGTACATCAGGCGACGACACTGAATAATGATCTGATTATATCTTTTATTTCTTCATCTATAACACTGTAGCATATTTCAAGACCACAGCGCCTTCCCTCTATTATCCCGGCAGCCTTAAGCTTTGCAAGATGCTGCGACACTGTAGACTGCGGTATATTGAGGCATTCCTGTATCCCTGTCACATTACATGCCTTATCCATCAGTCCTTTGATTATGCAAAGCCTGTAAGGATGGGCAATTGCCTTGAGCTTTTCTGCCTTTGCATCATATTCCTTCATATTTATATCATTCAAACCAAGCACTCCCAATATTCTTATTGATTTTTTACTAAATGAAGAGGCTCATATCCGACTCCTCGGCGCTACCAAGCATTGAAGCGACTCCACCAATTTCAACGCCGTCAATAAGCTCCTCCTTCCTGATGCCCATTATGTCCATCGACATATTGCATGCCACCAGCCTGACGCCATTTTCCTTTGCCTGACTCATAAGCTCTTCCAATGATGAGACGTTCTTTTTCTTCATGATATACCTTATAAGCTTGCCGCCCATACCGCCCATATTCATCCGGGATAATCCCAGCTTTACAGATCCTCTCGGCATCATCATCCCAAACATCTTTGAAAGGAAATCCTTTCTCACTTTGACCTTTTCTGGCTTCCGAAGAATATTAAGGCCCCAGAAGGTAAAGAACATGGTAATATTCCTGCCCATTGCCGCCGCGCCGTTAGCTATTATAAAGGATGCAATGGCCTTATCCAGATCTCCGCTGAACACAATCATTGTTTTCCCATTCCTGATCTCACCTGGCACAGAGGTTTTGGCTGCTGCCTTTTTAATCAAGGCGGTAAAGGTATTGTTCTCGAATTTCAAATCCAACAGCCTGTTGCCGGTCTTCTCACACCACACCTTGATATCTGTCTGAAAACCGGGATCAGTAGCTTTTATCTCCAGCACATCGCCATTCCCCATGGATTTTATGGCATTGTAGGTCTGAAGGATGGGTCCGGGGCATTGCAGTCCACAGGCGTCTACAGAAATACTGTGTTTCCTTCCCTCCTCATCCTCATCGCTGGCGGCCTTGATAAGGTCATCCTTCATAATCCTGACAGTCTGGTATATATCTTCGTTTGATTGCTTCTCAACAGCCAGCTGGTAGGTCTTGTACCCTCCACTCAGGTTCCTGACATCGAAGCCCTTCTGCATGAGCAACCGACAGGCAACATAGCCGCGGAGGCCCACCTGGCAGAATACCAGTATCTCCTTGTCTTTGGGAAGTTCACCGATACGCTCCCTGAGTACGTCTATCGGAATATTCAAGGCGCCTTCTATGCTTCCAAGATCGTATTCCATACTGGTACGGACATCCAGCAGTAAGGACTTACCTGGATCCACTGAGGCTACATCCTGCCATTGAAACACCCTGCAATCCCCTTTAAGTATGTTTGCAGCCGTAAAGCCTGCAATATTGACCGGGTCCTTGGCAGACGAGTATGGAGGCGCATAGGCCAGCTCCAGCTTCTCAAGGTCATGTACGGTCATGCCTGCTCTGATGGCGGTTGATATGATATCTATCCTCTTGTCAACACCCTCATAACCAATTATCTGGGCCCCTAGCACCTTACCGTCGTTTTTGCCGAAAAGCAGTTTAATTGACATGGGAATAGCCCCGGGATAATACCCTGCATGGGAGGGCGAATGGGTAAAGGATTTCTCATATTCTATACCATTTCTGTTCAGTATCCTTTCGTTGTTGCCCGTGACTGCAACTGTTATATCAAAAACTTTGACTATGGAAGTTCCCTGTGTTCCGGGATATGTCTCCTCCAGTCCGCAGATGTTGTTGGCTGCAATCCTGCCCTGCTTGTTGGCTGGTCCGGCAAGTGGTATCAGGCCGGGCTTCCCGCTGATGAAATCCTTAATTTCCACTGCGTCGCCGACAGCATAAACATTTATATCCGATGTCCTCATATATTCATCAACAAGGATTCCGCCTGTAGTACCTAGTTTGATGCCCGCCTCGGCCGCAATTCTGGCTTCCGGCCTGACACCTATGCCCATGATCACCATATCCGTATTGATCAGCCTTCCGCTCGACAATTCCACAATGACTCCCGCTCCGGTATCATTGAATGCCTTTACGGAATCCTTCAAATAGAACTCCATGTTTTTGGTTTTCAGGTGCTGATGTACGATAGCTGCCATTTCATAATCAAGAGGACCGATTACATGATCGGCAAGTTCAACGACTGTAACCTTCACGCCGATTTGGTGCAAATTCTCGGCAACCTCCAGCCCGATAAATCCTGCTCCTACAACAAGCGCCCTTTCCGGTTTTCTATCGTCTACAAACTCCTTTATCCTGTAGGTGTCGGGAATGTTTCTCAGTGTGAATATCCTCTTTGACCTTATTCCAGGTATATCCGGTATTACCGGTTCCGCTCCCGGAGACAGGACCAGCTTGTCATAGGTTTCAGTGTATTTCCTGTTTTCCTTGCTGTTATATACCTCAACATATTTTTCTGCTGTATTTATACTAAGTACTTCACTGTTGATCCTGACGTCCAGGTTGAATCTTTCCTTCATTGCTTCAGGGGTCTGAACCACCAGTTTTTCCTTTTCTTTGATTACCCCGCCTATATAATAGGGCAGGCCGCAATTGGCAAAGGAGATGTATTCCCCCTTTTCAAAAAGGACAATCTCCGCATTCTCATCGAGCCTGCGAAGTCTGGCAGCTGCACTTGCGCCACCGGCAACTCCACCCACAATTACAGTTTTAATACCCATAATTTTTCCCCCTTCGAATAAACATTTTAATACACATTTTTCATTCAAGTTGTTAATGTTATAACGAACTGTTGTATATCAGTATATTCAAATATTACGATATATTCACCATCTTGTCAATAATTTATCAAAGTTCCCCAGAGAAACTGGATATTTCAGTTTCCCATTTCCCTGATATATTCTGATAACGCCTTTCCAGCCACAGCTCCCTGTCCTACAGAGGTCGATACCTGTCTGAGTCCGCCTGTGCAGTCGCCTGCGGCAAATATCCCCTCGATGTTGGTCTGTTGGCGTTTATCCACCTTTATATCGCTGCCTTCTGCAATGATCCCCAGCTTACGGGCGAAATCCAATCCAGAGGCACTTTCACAGGCAAAAACAGCCCGTCCACCGCTCCTCGCCTGGTCCCATCCTTGAAAACCTCTGCATCTGCAAAATTTCTCCGCCATCCACCTTATCAACAGCTTTCGTATTGATTTTGAACCTCTTCTCCAAATCGCTGTATACATCCTTGGTCCATCCAGCGCCATTCCGTTAGTATATATCGCTCGTATAGGTCATATCCCTCGTATTGGCCAGCAGCTCCACAGCTTCATGCACCGCATAGTCCTTGTGTCCGAGTACGCCCCACTTTCAGATTGTTATAGAAGAAACCCGTCACAAGCACTACAGTAGCTTATGTCCCTGCCCTCAAATTCAGTTATGTTCCTAACATTGATTTTCTTAACAGACTGACCCGTTGCAATCAGCAAAGCTTTCGTAAGATACTGCTGCTTTGAGGCAACAACTTTAATTACTTCGTCTTTTTCAAGGGCGATTACTTCATCCTCAACGATTTCGCAACCAAGCCTCCTTACCTGCTTTTCGCCTTCCAGCAGCAATGTCTCTCCGCTGACTGTTTCTGAATAAGCATAGTAGTTGTCTATCCTGTCGGCTTTTCTCAACCTGCTGTCATTTTTCCCTATCACAAGTGTCTTCAGGTTGGACCTTACCGTATATAATGCTGCCGACAATCCTGCCGGCCCTCTTCCTATAATTATCACATCATACATTGAACTCACCCTTTCAATAAAAACTGTCATACAATAATACTATATCAAATTAATACCCTTCAAAAAAAACGTGTAACAATTAAAACCTTCCAGGAATATAATATAAAGAATTTTCAGCTGTAAAAGGAAGGATAATATGGCAAACGGGTTTAATAAAATGTTTGGAGATATCCTGGGAAAAATGGATGAAAAGGTATTGGAGGCCAACCCCACAAGCGCCCTCGATATGTTAAAGAACGGCAAGGATGAGGAAATCGCAAAGAAGGTTGGCAGAAATAAACAAGGAAGAACTGCTTGATAAGCTTAATGAGTTTTTTTGATGAAAGCAAGCTGAAGGAAATGAGCATCGATAAAAACGAACTGAAAAGTAAGATTAAGATGACGTGGATCGTGAACAACCTCCACCAAAAATGCTGGGGGAACATGGACCTGAAATTATTGCAAAATTGAAAGACATTATTAAGTAGCTACTGAATATATTATAACAGGGGCATTATCGTTAGCCCTTTGGAGGAGTCTATCATGAGCGAGGATATCAACAGCAAAATCCAGCAAGTGGCCGAATTACTTGGTCAGGACAATTTGCCGGAAAACGTAAAGAGCCTTCTCTCAATGCTCGCAGGCTCTATGGGAGGAGCCCAGGGCGGCCAGGCTGAGATAAAAGACAGCGAAGCCGTACAGGAAGAAATGAGAGAAGCCATACCCGTCTCCTCTTCAAATAACAATAGTGATGATCTGTCGGCCAGGTTGAAAAAAGCGCTCAACGGTATCGGCAATGTAAATGATCCGAGAATCAACCTGTTATTGGCAGTCAAACCTTTCATGAACAACAACCGCCAGAAAAAGATAAGCAACTGCATTCAACTCCTTCAGTTCACGAGCATCACAAAGATGCTGAACAACCAGGAAAAATAGGGAGTGATACATATAAATTATCTTGATATCCCCATGCCGAATGAAATGGAATCAACACAAAGACAGCCCTGGAGCATCAATATTCCGGAGATTTTTTCATCTGTGCTGAAATTCCTCAAGGAACACATAACAATCGAAGAAATAATCCTGGTTGCGCTTATCATACTATTGATAGATGAACCAGTAGATCAGGATATCTTTATTATACTGCTCATATATATCCTGCTTTTCTAATGGCAGGAATATTTTTTGTCCAATAACAGAAAATACAAACAGGATCAATCCGGGTGCAGACAGGATCAATCCAAATGCGCCTTGAAATACTTTGGAAAAGTACATTAAAAAAGATAAAGTACATTAAGAAAAGGAGTATACTTTGAAGAGGAAAATCATACTAATGGTAACACTTGCTGCAATATCGGTATCTCTTATGCTTGCTTTTTAACACAGGTCTCAGATACAGGATTTCATGGGCTACAGCAGGGCGGTATTGTCAAATTACGGATCTACAGGTCAGGAAGTAATAAACATACAGTCAAGGTTGACCAATTGGGGTTATTATAATGGCTCTGTGGATGGTATTTATGGATATCAGACATTTAGCGCAGTAAAAAAATTTCAATCCAAAAACGGTCTGGCAGTTGATGGAGTATCAGGACCCAAGACTCTAGCAGCCCTGGGTTTACCGGCTCAAGCCAGCACACCCTCCAGGAGCGGAGGCTCCAGCTCTTCAGGAGATGTAAACCTGCTGGCTCGATTGATTCATGGAGAAGCACGGGGTGAGCCTTATGAAGGAAAGGTCGCAGTGGCCGCCGTAGTTCTTAACCGGACTGCCGATTCGCCGTTTCCCCAAGACCATTGCCGGCGTCATATATGAACCCCGTGCGTTTACCGCTGTGGATGACGGCCAGATAAACCTGGCGCCCGACCAAAGCTCCTTTAATGCGGCGCGGGACGCACTTAATGGCTGGGATCCCTCGTATGGCTGCGTTTATTATTTCAACCCTGCAACCGCAACAAGCTCATGGATTTGGTCAAGGCAGATAGTAATCAAAATAGGAAAGCATAATTTCGCCAAATAGCAAAACGCCATATTATCAGTCCTGTTGCATGACTTCAGCAAGGTAACCGTTATAGGTCTTGAATACGAACACAACAAAGACAGCAATGAATAATGACCCTGGAATCCAGCCAATGAGGAATTTAAGCAGGAGTATCTCAGTACTGAGTGTAATATAAACATAAGCAAGGAAAATGATACCGAATACCAGAAGCCTTGCTGATATATTCCAGAAGTGGGCATCGGCCAGGTGTTTACCTGCGGTGAACGGCCGGTTCAGCTTTTTCAAAGTGGATGGATACCAGTAAATTATATACGCGCTGGAAAACATGATACTGAAAAACATAACTGCGACAGTTATAAAATCCAGAAATATCGAAGGCAGCAACAGACCTGATCCTTCTGCACCTGCTGCCCTCGTTACTATAATCGCCGGTATACATGCGACCAGAAGGAATATAGAATATGCTGCCAAAAATGCCAGACTCCTTATTGACATCAGGAAGAATTTCAGGAAGTTCTCTTTTAAGCTTGATATGAATTCACCCTGTACTTTTTCCCTGTTCTGGAGTGCTCCATCAGTAATAGAAAAGTATCCCGGAAGGATTATCCCGGCAAAGAGGGGATACCAGAAGGCACATTCCGATGAACACCAATATAATTATTGGCAATAGCTCCGGACTGGCGATCAACTGAAGCACCGAAACGACACCCTCGGATATGCTTCCTCCGGTCATGCCTCCCAGCCCTGCTACCAGCGGCAAAACGGGGATATATATATTCATGGCCGATACTATGAACATAATGATTCCAGGAATTATCAACACCGATGGCCGCCTGGAAACGACTTTTATTGTTTCTCTCAGAATACCCATATCGACACCCTTTTCGTATAAAATAAACTATATTACTTAAAAACTCAACTTTCCCACCCTACTGATTTATTAGTGTTTTAAGGCGACGCTTGTGACAAGCTGAGGTGCTATTAGCACCGCCGGCGCCAATGGCCAAGAGGAGCCCAAAAACACTGTGGAAAAGTTGTGTTATAAATCATATGCCTTTCATGCTGAGGCTAATCCTTTTCCGTACTGCATCCACCTCAAGCACTCTGACTTTGACAATATCTCCGACTGCGACCACTTCCATGGGGTTTTTTACGAATCTATCCCTCATTTCTGAGATGTGTACAAGTCCATCCTGATGGACACCTATATCCACAAAGGCGCCGAAATCGGCAACATTCCTGACTGTACCTGTAAGCACCATGCCCTGTTTCAGATCCTCAATGCCCATGACATCCGTATGCAGTAACGGTTGTGGAAGTTGATCCCTGGGGTCCCTGCCCGGTTTGAGGAGTTCATCAACTATATCCTTCAGGGTAGGCACTCCAACACCTGCCAGTTCAGCAAGTTCTCTGACACCTGCCTGCTCTGCCTGCTGACCCAGGTTGCTCAGTTTCCTGCCGCTTACATCCTGTAATGAATAGCCCAGGAGCGTCAACAGTTTCTCTGCCGCATCGTAGGATTCCGGATGCACCGAAGTGTTGTCGAGGATGTTCACACTGTCCGGTATCCTCAGGAAACCTGCGCACTGCTCAAACGCCTTGTCTCCGAGCTTGCTGACCTTCTTCAGCTCCCGCCTGCTCTTGAAGCGCCCGTTTTTTTCCCTGTACTCAACGATATTCCTGGCTACTGTGGAGTTGATTCCTGAAATATGTGAAAGAAGTGCTGGCGATGCTGTGTTCAAATCCACGCCTACACTGTTGACACAATCTTCAACGACACCTCCGAGGGTATCATCCAATTTTTTCTGATTCATATCGTGCTGATACTGCCCTACGCCTATTGCCTTGGGATCAATCTTGACCAGTTCGGCCAACGGATCCTGCAGTCTGCGTGCAATGGAAACAGCACTCCTTAATGATACATCAAATTCGGGGAATTCCTCTGACGCCAGTTTGGATGCAGAATATACCGATGCACCCGCTTCACTGACAACCATATAATAAACCTTTCTGTCTATCTTTTTCAGCAGGTTTGCTATAAATACCTCCGATTCCCTGGACGCGGTGCCATTACCTATGGATATAATGTCTATCCTGTGCTTTTCGATAAGCTGCTTCACTGTCTTTTCAGCTTCCTCCACCTTGCTCAAGGGAGGAGTTGGATAAATTACAGTCACAGTGAGAACCATTCCCGTGTCATCGACTACAGCAAGCTTGCAGCCTGTCCTGTATGCAGGATCAAATCCGAGAACCACCCTGCCCTTTACCGGTGGCTGTAGTAAAAGGTTCCGCAGGTTTTCTGCAAATACCTTCATTGCCTGTTCACCTGCCACTTCGGTCAGTTCGCCCCGAACCTCGTTTTCAATGGAGGGCCTGATGAGTCTAGAATATGAGTCCTCGGCAGCCTTTTCAACATACATGGTTGTAATGGAGCCATTCCTCTTCAAAGTGCAGGATTTCAGAAATTCAACCATCAGCTCATCCGGAGTCTCAAGGGATACCTTCAGCGCTTCTTCCTTTTCTCCCCTGTTCACTGCAAGTATCCTGTGTCCTGCGATCCTGGATACCGGCTCCCTGAAGTCAAAGTACATCCTGTAGACCGAATCAGCCTCTTTTGTTCCTTTAGACACCAGTATCCCGTGCCTGAAGAACAGCTCACGTATTTGTTTTCTGTAGACTGCATTATCTGAGATTTCTTCAGCAATTATATCCATTGCCCCGTTAATTGCATCGGCTGTATTCCTGACTTCCTTTTCACCATTGATGAAAGGAGCGGCGATTTCATCAATTGACCCTTTTAATATATCCTGTTCAAACAAAATCGCTGCAAGCGGTTCCAAACCCTTTTCCCTTGCAATGGACGCCCGGGTTCGCCTTTTAGGCTTGAACGGTCTGTATATATCCTCAATTTCCTGTATGCTTAGGGCTTTTTCAAGAGCAGCTGATATACCTTCCGTCATTTTTCCCTGTTCTGTTATGGACTTTCTGACATTTCCAAGCTTTTCCTCAAGGTTCCTGAGGTATATAAGGCGTTCATGAAGGTCCCTTAAAACCTGATCGTTCAGCTCACCGGTTATTTCTTTTCTATAACGTGCAATGAAAGGTATGGTGCAGCCTTCATCTATAAGCCTGACTGTATTCTGAACCTGTACGGGTTTTATTTTCAATTCATTGGCAAGTGTTTGCAGTATGTCTCTCATAAAATCCTCCTGTACCCTACTTTATCACACCTTGCCACAGTCGTACACAAAAAAAGGTAAAGGGCTGATGCCCAGCCCCTCTGCCTTATTTTAAACCCCTTGGCTTTTCATTCATTATACGGCCTTCTCCTGCGTTCTCGCCAAGCTGATCGTTAGAGACCGCTAATTTGTTCTTCTTCGCTTTTGGTGCCTTCTTCTTGTTTTTGTCACCCATAGCTTTTCTCCTTCCTGAATTATTTGTTAATATTGTTTCCACAATTTATCAATTTATCACCTAAAGTCTCTGGCTAAGGTAAATAATAAAAAAAAATCCCCACAGATTATTCTCTGCGAGGATGATTATATTCAAATTATTTACTGATAATTATTATTTTACAGGTTTTTCTTTGCCCATTCGACAGCCGTATTGATCATGCTTTGGTGCTTGCTGTCAACCTTGTTTGAATTATGGGTCTTGCTTTTGTAAAAGTGGAGGTCGAACACGCCGCTCATACCATTCCCTTTTACCGCATCCAGATTCTGTCCCCTGCCATATCCGCCGCTTCTGGAACTGACATACTTGTTGGCGGAATATTTGTCGCTTCCTGCATGCGGCATTCCGGCCATTGAAGCCGCAATCTTTGTATCACCTACAGTTACTATGACAGCGCGCCTAGCCCAACTCCATTCTCCACCATATATCTTTTTCATGGTTGCAGTGTCTTTGGAGGTAAGCGTTTCACAATCTGCATGATTATGTCCGTATGTTCTTTTGATTTTAAAGCTGAGTCCTGATTCAATATCATACACATTTGCAGTTGTTCCCTTGGCAAGGACATCCTCTGCGTTGTTGAACCAGGGAAGCTTGTAGTTCACATCTTCTGAAGTATCCTTTGCTTCTGAGGTTTTCGAAGCCGATACTGCCGTGGTTGTAGTTGTCTTTGCGGTAGCGGTAGTTGATGTTTTCGCAACAACAAGTTTGCTTATAAGCGCAAGAGTATTACTTCCCACTACACCATCTGCGGTGTAACCATTGGCCTTCTGGAGCTTTGTAACCGCTTTGACTGTTAAGGTACCAAAATAACCTGTAGGATCGGCATTAAGGTAACCCAGCTTTACAAGATTTTTTTGGAGTGCGCTGACAGAACTGCCTTCGACTCCTTCCTTAAGGGCACCGGTGCTGCTTGAATTGCTTTTTGCGGTAGTAGTTGTACTTTTCCCGAGAAGCCTGTCAATTAGGCTTAAAGTGGTACTTCCTGCTATTCCGTCCGCGTCGCACCCATAATCCTTTTGAACCTTTTTAACGGCTGTAATGGTGGCATCACCGTAATAACCGGTTGGTTCAACATCAAGATAGCCCAGTTTCACAAGGCTTTTTTGAAGCGCTGTAACTGCACTGCCTGTACTTTCTTTTTCAGAACTGTTGATGCTGCGGATACGGGTGCCGAACAAAATACTAAGAATACTGCTGCAACGAGTACTGCGGATAAAACTTGAAATTTCTTTGCCATTATTTCTCCTCTGCCTGCACTTACGAGGTTAGTTGACGGGTTAGGTCGAAGAGTCTCCCTTTTGCAAGGCACAATGCTTGTCCAGAAATACATTGCTCCAGTACAAATTCACCCCAAATGTAAGTCCCCCGCTCCCCCATTATGATTTTGGGGGATTCAGCGTGTTGGTAACCTGTTGCCATTTATCGTTTGTGGATAATTCTCAACTGAACTAATAAATGCCTAAGGTTTCCTGCATTGCCATTATACCAAAAAGAAAAGGAAAAAGAAATACAAAATATATGGTTTATTAAAAAAACTAATGTATGTTCAATTTCCCATAACTTATTCTTAAAATATTGAATTTTCACGCTTGATTGCGGTAATATCCTAGTAAACTGTCAACTCTGGAGGATAAATAATGCAGAAATCAGTGGTAAAAATAAAGAATACCGGCACACGCACAGATAAATATCTGCTGGAGTTATATCCTTCCGTCGCCTACAAGGTGCTTCAGAAAGCATTCCGCAAGAGGGATGTAAAGGTCAACGGAATTAGGGTCAGGCAGGAGCATACTCTTTCAGAAGGGGACACCGTGGAAATCTTTCTAACGGATGATTTGCTGGGGTTTGTTCCATCCTCTGCGCAAATTCTCCGAAGGATATGTCTCCCAAAGATATGTTTTCGATGACTTATGAAGATGACAACATCATAATAGTGAATAAAAGCCAGGGGATATCGGTGCATGCCGACAGGGATGGCGATTCACATACACTAATTGACCTGGTCGGAGAATATCTGGGTTTTCGACCTTCATTGTGCCATCGCCTTGATAGGAATACAGGTGGACTGGTAATGATTGCAAAAAACAAGGAAAGTCTAGAATTCAAGAATATTGATTGCATGGATAAAGGAGAAATCAGAAAATATTACCTAGGTGCCTGAAAATTAAAGAATCAAAATGGATAAGGAAAATGCAAATACTATAAAGGCAGGTGACGAAGGACGAAAACAGAAGCAGGGTATTCATCAGCGAAGAAAAAGTCCGTGGATCACTTGAAATCATAACAAAGTACACTGTCATAGAGTACGATGCTGAAGCCAATATAAGCAGACTGGAGGTTGAACTTGTCACTGGACGTACACACATCAGATAAGAGCACATTTTGCGGACATTGGCCACCCGGTTATAGGTGATGGTAAATATGGACTTAACTCAATAAACAGGCCACTTAAACTGAAGCATCAGGCACCATGGGCATACAGGCTGAAATTTGTCTTTAAAGGGCAAGGATGCCGGTAAATTCAATGATCTCAATGGCATGGCATTACGGAGGTGGAACCCGGATTCCTGACCACATAGCAAGCACTAAAGGGACGGTGACCTCACCATCCCTTCAGTTCCAGAATCATCATTTGTTATTCATGTCTGCTCCTGCCTGACAGAAGCTGAGCTGTCATTTTTATCTGCCGATGAATTGTTGCACCAGAACCTTGCCATAAGTTTTACTGGAAGCAACACCAATTCCGATATAATTGAAATTACTGTTCAATATGTTTTTCTTGTGACCGTCTGAACTCATCCATGCTTCAAAAGCGCCTTCAACAGTCTCATTTCCGGCTATATTTTCTCCGGCAGCCTTGAATTCAAGTCCGTACTGCCTCATCATATCAAATGGCGAGCCATAGGTCGGAGACTGGTGTGAAAAATAGCTGTTGTCTCAAGGCCATATCCTTTGCTTTCAGCCTTGCGGTGTCAAGCAGTGTCTTGTCAAAGTTCAGAGTCCCGACACCGGCTTCGACCCCTGCTTTATTTTACAAGATCGAGCAGGTGCCTGCTCATCTGCGGAAACATCAGAAGGGACAGTGCTGGCAGCCGTCGAATCACCAGAGCCTTCACTTGTGGACGCCGTCAGGTATTTGCTGTCTACAGCCCCTACCAGCTTGTTAACCGGATCATAAACTGCCGCCCAGTCTCCAATCCTGCCGAGGATCTGCACCGCATGTCCCTTTTTTAATACTCTTACGACTTGAAAGCTTGTGGCAGGTCCCTGACGCAGATTGAGTGCGCTGGCCGTGACCGTGTAAGACGCATTGTCATTTCTTTCTCCAGGGCTAATGCTGTCTGAGCACGTTATCCGCATTCGAAGCAGGAGCTTTATCCGATGCAGCACACGCCCTTTTCTCGAAAGGATGCAGTGCGGCAGACACCCCTGATGCGGCAATTAAAAACACCAAAGATAGAAGAATAATAAATTTCTTCTTAATTAAACATACCCCATTAATACTGTTGCTATATGGTCTGCGACCTGCTGCAAACCATAATTGAATCGCAGCAGCATCATCATGTTAATAGTATTAACAGAAAATTCAAATAAATTATACGAATATGCTAATAGAACAAAAAAATAGTATTAATTTTCTGATATTTCCGCTGGGAGAGTGCCCTTATAGTATAACTTTCCGTCCTCGACCCTTAGTTCCTCTATAGAAAACCCATTATCCGATGTGATCAACGCATTCACGAATTGAATGGTACCAGCTTCGGCCTTGCTTATTACATCATCAGACATGGGGACACTGCCTACCGTCAATTCATGTATGTCTATACTAACATTTGATTATTTCACTTTTTCTGACATAATCGATTGCTTTGTCTGAAAGATTAATGCTTATCTGCCCCTGCCCACCTCCAATAAAATCTACCTTGAAATCCTTTATCGGGCTATTTGTTTCATTCGCTTTTGATATTATGGCTTGGTCGTTATATATTTTTTTAGTATGCTTTGCCCCAGTAGACCATCTTCGCGGCTTCCTCTTCCACAGCAGAAACACACATCGGATATCTTTTCCTGTTCAAATGGCATGCAGCTGACAAGGACAACCTGCCCTTTTTCAATATCTTTAGGACCAATTTCAAGGCGGATCGGCACGCCCTTCATCTCATATTCACTGAATTTCCAGCCTGGTGTTTTGTCGCTGTCATCCATTTTAACCCTGGCTATTTTAGAAAGCCTGTTACACAGTTCAGATGCCTTTTCAAGTACACCCTCTTTATGTTGTGATACCGGAATAACAACGACTTGCACCGGTGCCACTCTTGGCGGCAGTACCAGTCCGCTGTCATCACCATGAACCATGATGATTGCCTCCGATAATGCGTGTGGACATACCCCAGGAGGTCTGATGTACATACTGGAGCTGGTTGGTCTTGTCGGTATACTGAATGTCAAAAGCTTTTGCAAAACCATCTCCAAAATTGTGCGAGGTACCTGACTGCAATGCTATACCGTTATGCATCAGGCTTTCAATGGTATAGGTTGCCTTCGCTCCGGCAAATTTTTCCTTCTCTGTTTTCTGTCCTTTTACTACAGGAATAGCTAGTACTATTTTCGCAGAACTCTGCATATACATTAAGCATTCTAATTGTCTCTTCCTGTGCTTCTTCAGCTGTTGCATGAGCAGTATGCCCTTCCTGCCACAGGAACTCCAGCGTTCTCAGGAAAGGACGGGTCGTCTTTTCCCATCTGACAACGGAGCACCATTGATTATAGAGCTTCGGAAGATCCCTGTAGGAGTGAATAATATTTGCATAATGGTCGCAGAACAGTGTCTCGGAAGTCGGTCTGACACAGAGCTTTCAGTCAGCTGCTTCACTGCCGCCATGGGTAACCCATGCAACCTCTGGAGCAAAGCCTTCAACATGGTCCTTTTCTTTCTGAAGAAGCGATTCAGGAATAAACATAGGCATATAAACATTTTCATGCCCGGTCTGTTTGAATCTGCTATCAAGTGCCTTCTGAATATTTTCCCAGATGGCATATCCGTATGGACGGATGATCATGCAACCTCTTACGCTGGCGTAGTCTACCAGATCCGCCTTTTTGATAACATCGGTATACCATTGTGTAAAGTCCTGATTCATCGAGGTAATTTCTTCAACAAATTTCTTATCCTGTGCCATAAAAATCACTCCTTTTCCGGGTTTACGGAACCTTGTTTGAAGGATTCAGAAGCAAGCAGTACAAGGCGCGTGAGGCGAGGCAACCGGAGCATATATGTTATATGTGAGGTAGAACATTGAGCGAAGCGTAATTTTATTTCAATGTCCATGATGCGCCGAGACCGATACGCAACGTCGTAATGCGCCGCTTATGGGTTCTTCAAAAATAAAAACGTCCCATTGCATGTATGCAAAGGGACGGATCATTATCCGCGGTACCACCCTATTTGAATCGATATTCCACTCAAAAAAAAAGCTTTATCGGGCTCATCCGTCAACCTCATCGGCTGCATCTCGGGGGTGGGTATAAACAGTCTTGCTCAGAGGCTTGCACCATATTACCTCATTCTCTTGGGAACGCTTCCGTTTCTTCTTCCCGTCATCGATCTAACTATTAATTAAATATATTATACTTAATATTAACCTTAAATATAATACATCATCACAGCCCTGTCAATAGCTGCTCAGGCTCATTAGTTTTCACTCATCAATTCATATGTTTTCAATAAACAACCTGGCAATATTGGGATCAAACTGTGTTCCGGCATTATTCCGGATTTCCTTCAATTGCCTGTTCTCTGGATAGCGCTTTCCTATAAACCCGGTCTTCTGTCATTGCATCATAAGTATCTGCAACTGCCAGAATTCGGGATAGCAGCGGAATATCCTCTCCTTTAAGCCCTCGAGGATAACCCTTTCCATCCCAACGCTCATGATGTGACAGAATATAATCAGCAATGTATTTCAATTCCTCGGTCGACATCATTATCCTGTAGCCTATCTCCGGATGCTTCTTCATGATTACCCATTCTTCGTCGTTAAGTTTGCCTGGGTTATTCAATATATGATCATCGATCCCCACTTTACCGATATCATGCAGCATGGCGAACAGTTCGAGTTCATCAATACTCTTTTGTGGAAGGTCCAATTTCTGTCCGATCATCTTTGACAATGTGGCTAGCCGCTCGGCATGTTGCTCTGTCTCCTGGCTTCTTGCATACATGGTACCCATGATAGTAGAAATAATAGCGCTATGATAGCTCTCATGTTCCAACAGCTTATGCTTGTTCATGAATTCTTCAGCTTCCCTGCATACCTCCTGAATGCTTTGGCCCATATCCTCCCTTATTCCGTAGCCGGTAGACATGTTTATACAACGAGATTCGTCAGCTTTAAAAAGATGGTATTCTTCTAACGCATTTTTCATCATTCGAAGAATTTCATTGACTTCATCCAATGTAGTCTTCGGCAAAAGGATTCCGAACTCATCCCCTCCGATTCTTGCCAGGACATCCCCTTCGCGGCAGCAGCACTGAATGATTTTTGATATCTCAGCAATCATGCGATCTCCTTCCGCATGCCCAAAGGTGTCGTTAATCAGTCTGACACCGTTGATATCACCAATAATTACAGACAGTGGAAGGTATTCATCCTTATCCAGTCTTACTTTTTCCTCTTCGAAATATTTACGGTTGTTTAGTCCCGTCATGAAATCAAAGTCCTTCATGTATTGAATCTGCAGGAGGCGCTGCTTTGATTCGTTGATATCTATGATTATACCCTCCAGAGCCTCCACCCTTTCATTTTCATAAAAAACTCCCTGACCTGTCTCCAGCACCCATTTTCGTTGCCCCGCTGAAGTAATTATTTCATATTCAAACTTGAACTGCTCTCTTAGGGCAAGCACACGGGTCCATTCGCCCCACAATGTTTCCCGGTATTCAGGTGCTATTATCTGGTTGAACGATATATCCTTGTTATTGATAAGGTTTTCAGGTTTGTACCCGGTCAATGTAAAACATCCGACAGACAGAAACTGCATTGTCCAGTCCCGGTCACAAACACACCGGTAGGCCATACCAGGCAGATTATCCAGCAAAACTGCCTTGTTCCGTTGACTTTCAAGCAGCTCTTTAAGTCTTAAATCCATATCTATCAATTTTTTCTTTTCTCCCCGCAATTCTTTGTTTTGAATTAGCATGACATAAAGAGCTATGATAATTGCAATCAGGCAAAACCCAACAATTCCTGACATCAGAGATCTTTCGGCGGCATAATCATTCCAGGATCCGGCAGAATAATCCATTCCGAAAACAGCTACCACATCTCCTGTTTCCATACTTCTCATTGGAACAAGGACGCTGACCCAAGTACCCCATCGATCGGTAACCGGCTCGGTAACCACTGTCTGTCCACTTTTGAAAGGCTGAAGGATTACTTCATCCGCCTCCCAGAATTCCTGACCCGGTGGCGAATAATCGATAGAATCAGTCGGCTCGGAATCCGCTAGAAAATAGATCTTTTCGTTTCTTTCAGCATAAATATAAGCGAAGCGAACCTCATTCTCAATCTTCACCAACCTCATCAGGCTGCTCTTGATTTCCTTGTATTCTTCACGTTCAATATCACTTATATCTGCTTTGAGACTTACTATTACAGACTTCTGAAAACTTGCCTCTGCTGCCCAGGCCAGCTTTTTCGCATTATCTTCCGTTGCTCTTATGCTTATATTCCACATGTATGCTACAAAAGCAGCTCCAATGAGAACTAAGAGGGTAACAATAATTATGAATACGGGGTTGGTTATTCTGTGATTCCTTTTTTTCAGCCGTCCACCTAACACATCAGCCACAAAGCTATCCTCCAAATTTCGCTTCTGCAGCTTGAAGAGATGAACAAAACTGCTTTTATATTATACCACGCAAATAAGCTCCCAAAATATCAAATAATATTACTTTAAGGCATATAAGATATTTCCACCGGTGTTATACGGTGCTATAATGATGTATAATATTGTATGTTGTAAATACACTGTGAATGGAGTTTCGCCATTATGAAGGTTGGTATAGGGCAGGACAGCCATAACTTTGATTTTGAAGATAAGCAAAAAACTCTCATTCTCGCAGGAGTGGTATTTGAAGACCATCCTCCGCTTCTGGGCAACAGCGATGCCGACGTGGTGCTTCATTCCATTACCAATGCGGTGTCCGGTGTAACCTGTGTCAATATACTGGGGCCTGTCAGCGACAAAATGTGTCTTGAGGAAGGGATAACCGACAGCAGGGTTTATCTTGCAGAAGCGCTTAAATACCTTGGCGAAAGCAAAATTGTCCACCTCTCAATATCTATAGAGGGCCTGACGCCTAAAATAACACCCAGGATACCTGAAATGAGGATCAGCCTGTCAAAGCTTCTGGACATGCCGGAAAAATGCATCGGAATTACAGCCACAACGGGCGAGGGTCTGACGCAATTCGGTCAGGGCGTTGGATTGCAGGTCTTCAGCTGTGTCACAATCATTTGATGAAGCCACATCTCAGTCTCTCCGGCAAAAAATGTTTCCTTTCACATCAGTCATTACCCGTGACTACCTCGACGGAATGCTCTCTGCCATTCCTGAACACAGGCAGGACATTCCCAATGAATTCTTTCCCGTCAACCGTGAGCTTCCTTATACCCTTGGAAACCTTATCCGGGTTCTTTACGGATATATTGTACATGGCATTCCGGAAGTATCTCTTAACTGTGAAGCCCTCCCAATCCGAAGGAATGCAGGGGTCTACCATAAGGCCCTCATACCCCGGCTTGATCCCCAGAATCCACTGTGATACTGCAACGAAGTTCCGTGCCGCAGTTCCGGTCAACCAGGAGTTTTTGCTTCGCCGTGCCTCCTTGGCATCCTTCCCGGCTATCATCTGCGCATACACATATGGTTCAGTCCTGTGGATCTCGCTTATATCTTCAAGGTATGCCGGGGTGATCCTCGTATAGCATTCGAACGCTCTGTCCCCACGTCCCGAGGACTGTCTCTGCAGCAACTATCCAGGGATTGACGTGGCAGAATATTCCGGCATTTTCCTTGTATCCCGGAGGGTAAGTTGATATCTCTCCCAAGTTGTGGTGATACTTTGTATACCCGGGGTTGAGCAAGACCATACCATATGGCGTATCAAGGTTTTTCTTTACTGAATCAAGAGCTTTAATAGCCTTTCCGTCTTCAGTCCCGATTCCTGCCATAACACAGAAGCCCTGTGGTTCTATATAAATCTTTCCTTCTTCGTTATCAGCACTTCCAATCCTTTTCCCAGCGTCGTCGTATGCCCTCAGGAACCACTCTCCTTCATACCCATGCTTGAGGATGGCCTCCTTCATCCTTTTAATGTCCATTTTAGCCTGTTTAGCCTCATCATCGTTCCCCAGATATTCGCACATCCGTACAAACTCAGGACCGATGAAGGTGAACATACCTGCAATCAGCACAGATTCAGCCACTCTTCCGTCCCTTGACGTGGTTGTCTGGAAGGATTCATCAGGCGTGTTGAGAATAGCAGTTCAGGTTCAGGCAGTCATTCCAGTCTGCCCTGCCTATCAGGGGAAGACCATGGGGCCCAAGGTTTTCCGTCACATGTTTGAACGCCCTCCTGAGATGCTCATAAATGCTGTCGGATTTATTGATATCATTATTGAATGGGGCATATTCCTCCAAAATGTTGAAGTCCCCTGTCTCCTTTATATATGCAGCCGTGGCCAACACCAGCCATAGGGGGTCATCGTTGAAATCGCCACCTATCTCGTGATTCCCCTTCTTCGTCAAAGGCTGATACTGGTGGTAAGTTCCTCCATCTTCCAGTTGTGTGGCGGCGAGATCCAGTATTCTCTCTTTGCCCTCTTTGGTATCTGATGGACAAACCCGAGCAAGTCCTGGTTTGAATCCCTGAACCCCATCCCGCGTCCAACGCCCGATTCGAAATACGAGGCGCTGCGTGATATGTTGAAGGTGACCATGCATTGATACTGGTTCCATATGTTTACCATCCTGTTCAAGCTTTTCGTCCGGAGGTTTCTACAGTATATTTTGACAGCAGCGCCTCCCAATATGCCCCAAGCCCAGAAAAAGCTTTATCTACGGCCTCAGTTGAATTGAACCTCTGTATCGTTGCTTTTGCCCTGCTTTTTTTATTTATCCCTTTGGCTTCCCATTTCTCTTCTTCCGGATTCTCGGCATATCCCAGAATGAACACTAATTCCTTTGACTCTCCTGCTTTAAGTTCAAGCTCAATGTAATGTGACGCGATGGGAGACCAACCGTCTGCTACGGAGTTGGATGCCCTTCCTTCGACAACCGCCTTCGGAGCGTCAAACCCGTTATGCAATCCCGACAAAGCTGTCCCTATCCGTATCAAACCGCACTAATCCCAGTATTTAGCGGAATAAAATGAATAAGGGATTGCGTCTTCCTAGTACTCAGTTTTGTGATAAATGACCGAGCTCCTACAATTTCTAACTCGTCTGTACTAAAATTCCTCTGAAAATTGGTCATGTCGTCATATGCATTCCAGAGACAAAATTCAACAAAAGAAAAAACCTTAAATTTTTATTATCGTTACAGGTATTTGTAATCATAACCTTTTGTAAATTCACAGTTGTATCTAAAGGCACCAGCAGTACAAGATGTCAACCTGGATCCCGTTGCCTCTCTCACCGGATATCCTTAGTATATCCCATCCCATGTCTGCATTCAGTAATGATTCAGGTCCTTCCTGACAGGCATCCAGCCCGGGGACCAGAAATCCCCGTCATCGTTAATGCAGAAGTACCTGTACCCGTTGTCAATAGGAACACTGTTGTATCGGTACCTTGTCATGCGCCGGAGTCTTGCATCCTTGTAAAAGCAGTAACCGCCCGCGGTGCTTGATACCAGCGAAAAGAAATCCTCGAATCCGCAGATAATTGATCCATGGATATGGGGTTTTGGGCGTGGAAATAACATATTCCCTATTTGCATCATCAAAATAACCATATCTCATAGCGGGTACCTCCACTCATTAAAGAAAAACCTCAACATAGCCCGATAACCAGGACATCCCAAACCCTCCCGGGACATTCCCTCGAAGTGTAGTCCTTTCCCCCTGATCCCTCCTGGAAAACCGTCATGTCAAACGGCCTTCCGCAGTTGAAATCGGGGATTTTTGTTTTTTTTTACTTTCCTGCATTTTTTGCGCGAAATGCGTCATACTGGGTCTGCATTTCGGCTATAACCTTATCAACCCCGGATTGTTTGAGTTCCGCTTCCATCTGTGCAACTGTCTTGTCAATATTGACAGATCCCGTGAACAACTGCTTGTAATATGCCTGAACAACTGCCTTGCATGCTGCCACTTCAGTATCCACACTCGTCTTGTCAAATGCAAAGCCGAGGCTGTTCATAACCAATCCTGCCTTGTTGTACTCCAGGAACTTGTTCCATTTATCAGGATCTTCATTGTCCATAAGGTAATCTTTGAACTGATCTCCGAATCTCCAGCCATTGCCTGCTCTGTAACCGGTGTTATCGGTCCAGCTTCACAACATTTTCGGATACCTTTTCATAATGTTCATTTTCAATGCCATATACAAAAAGGTTATTCAGATATTTATCGGTATACAGCATTTCGATGAATTTAAATGCCTGATCCGGGTATTTTGCAGAGGTAGGAATGGCCAGCAGCGCTCCGCCGGATGCATCACGGTTAGCCATAACCGGTGCGGTGATGTTGACGTCAAGCCATTCAACGCTGGTGCTTGATGTCATTTCAGCAGCTTTTCCCGGCTTCATGGACTGGCAAATGGCAAAATAATTTCCCGTCTTCAGATGATCATTGAAATTCTGCATTGTAGCTGCGTCAGCAGGGATATAACCCTTTTGCATGTAATCTCTCATTTTCTTGTACATTGCAATGGATTCGGGAGCAAGGAACTGGTTGATGATCTTTGTGTCCCTGTTATCCGGATACAATGCACCGGGTATTGAGTCATCACTCATCGGATCCCAGTCCAGAAGCTTAAATGGTGCTTCCATCCTTCAACGACGAGCAGAGGGTATGATATTCGTTTCCTTTGCTTTTATAGTTTCAAATACCGGTTCCAAATCTTCCAATGTCTTGATGCTTGCAGGATCTACATTATATTTATCTGCAAGAGCCTTCTGGATGATAAAGCCCCAGTTATGAACCTGTTCCTTGCGGCAAGGAACCGCAAAGGTTTTTCCGGTTGATCTTGATACCGTCCATGAAGGCCTGCCCGACGATGTCTGTGATGGTGGCGGATTTCGCCAGGTAGCTGTCAAGTTCTCTGAAATATCCTGCGGATGAATTCGCTTTGATGTCTGCAGCCCAACCGGCTGTGAAGCAATATCATCGAATGCGTTCACCTGCAGCGAGCATTGTGTTTACCTTGTTGTTGTAGGGGTCACCATAACCCAGAACAGTCAGGTTAACCTCAACATTCAGTTTGTCCTTCAGATAAGTGTTCGCAGCCTGTGTAATCTTTTCTGTTTCAGGTTCCTGCTGTGGGCCTACCAAATACCAAACCAAGTCAGCCGGCTTTTCTGAAACAACGGGTTCCTGTACCGGATTATTCTCTGTGCAGGGTGTGCCTGGCGTCGCCGGCAGCACCGTACAGCTCTGTCATCAGCATAGCCAGTGACAGAACCACGGCCAGAACGATACAATACATTTTTTTCATAAAAAAACCTCCTATTTATTTGTCTTTATGATACGGGCAGTTCGCTCTCTCTGGGCAACTGCACCGGAATCATCCTTTAACAGCCCCTATTGTAAGGCCTTTTACAAAATATTTTTGAAAGAACGGATAGGCAAATATGATAGGCCCAATGGACAAAACCGCAACCGCCATACGGGCACTCTCACTGGGAAGATCCTTAAACGCCAGGGATTGATTGCTGAAAAAGTGAGGAGCTCTGCACAGAAACTGAATGCTCAGCAAGTATCTGGTACATCAGGTATTGGATATTGTACATCTTCGGATTGTTGACAAAAACCAGCGGAAGATACCAGTCGTTCCAGTAGTTCAGCGTACAGAACAGGCCTATTGTAGCCAGCCCTGCGCGGCACAGCGGAAGTACAATCTGAAAGAATGTCCTGAACTCTCCCGCTCCGTCAATTCTGGCGGATTCCAGGATGGATTCGTGTATGGTAGTCTTATAAAATGTCCTCATGATCAATACGAACCATGCGTTTAAAAGGTACGGAAAGATGAGGATCCATATGCTGTCCTTTATTTTAAAGATGTGTGTATAGACCATATACCAGGGGATGAGCCCTCCGCCAAAGATCATCGTGAAGTATGCAATAAAGGAAAAAAGTGTTTTGTATTTAAAACTCTGCCTGGCCAATGGATATGCATACATGCTGATGATCAGCAGACTGAGGATTGACCCGATAACCGTAACAAGCAGTGAAACCCCGTAAGCTCGCAAAATAGCCTCCCCTGATGCGGCAATATAGTCATATGCCTTTTCATTGAAAAAATATCTCGGGAAGAAGCTGTACCCGTTTTTGAGGATTTCCATCTCGTCACTAAACGATATGATGATAACCAATAGTATCGGTGCGATGCAGGCAATAGAAGCATGTGATGAAAAACAGATTTAAAAGAATATTGCTTGCTCCCGATATCTGATTGGGATTTCCCAATGTCTTTTTGCTGAACATATGGCCCCTCCTCAAAACAGCGCTTTTTCACTGTCAATTTTTCTTACAACAAGGTTTGCTATACTGACGGTAATACAGCCGACCACTGCCTGATACAATCCTGCCGCAGCCGTCATCCCAATATCACTTGAATTGCGCAGCGCGTTGTATACATAGGTATCAATGACGTTGGTCGTCTGATACAGTGCGCCGCTGTTACGGGTAACATTGAAAAAGAGACCGAAATCCGCATTGAATATCCTTCCTACCGCAAACAGCGTGAGGATGATCATCATTGGCTGCAGCATGGGAAGGGTGATATACCGTATCTGCTGCAGTTTCTTTGCTCCGTCAATAGCCGCCGCCTCATAGTACTCATTGTTGATGCCGGAGATGGCGGCAATATAGACCACAATGTTATACCCCGTGTACTTCCACATCTGAAAGAAAGTAATGATGAACGGCCAGTACTTAGGTTCAAAGTACCATTGCACCCGTTCCAACCCCAGTGCATCCAATACGCCTCTGTTGATAAACCCAAAATCAATGCTGAAGAATGAGTATGCAAGATAACCCACGACAATCCAGGAAAGAAAAAATGGGAGAAACATAAGGTTCTGATAAACCCTTGAGAGTTTTCTTCCCCTGCAGCTCATTAAGTAATACTGCAAGAAATATCGGCACTATCAGATCAAGTATGATGAATGCAAGGTTATACAGGATGGTATTGCGGGTTGTCTGATAGGCATACGGCGTTTCGAAGAAGAACCTGAAATTATTCGAACCTACCCAATCACTTTGGATCAGGCTGTTAAAAAGAGTTGCCATGAAATCTGTACTTTTTAAAGCTGTTACTACACCGAACATGGGTATGTAATTGTTGACTATCAAAACAATTACACCGGGCAGCAGCATGGCAAAAAACGCCCAGTTTTTTTTCATGGTTCTGAATAAATCTTTTGAACATTTTGAACCTGATACAGGTCTGACCTGAACAATTGCAGCCACAGTGCAACCCACCCCCCGGCCTATTTGTCCCAAATCTGTTTTCATAATGTTGCATCCAAAATGTTTGATGCAACATATGTACCTGTATTCAGTTTAAGAATTTTCTGAAGTTAAATGAATAGAGCATATTGCTTTATATTGTTTGATGTTGCGATATGTTGTCTTATAGAAGTGTATTTTTTTGCTCCCTGTATTCTGTGGGAGTCATACCTGTATATCTTCTGAAAATCTTTGAAAAATAATGGGCATCAGGTATACCAACCTGCTCAGCCACCTCGTAGGTCTTGTACTTCACATCCTTAAGCAGTTCCCTGGCTCTTTCCACCCTGATTCCATTTAAATAGTCCACAAAATTCTTCCCCAGCTCTTTTTTTAAACATCCTGCTTATATAAAAGGTACTGACATAAGTGTGCTCGGCAACCTCATTCAACGTTATCGGCTCATTGTAATGTGCGTTCAAATAGTCAATTGCCTTTCTCAAAATGAGCTTCAGGCTTTTGTTGTTATAGTTGTTTACCTTAGTAGTCACACTTACTGCTATCTCCTCAAGAAGATCATGAAGCGTCTTCCTGTCCGAGGTCTTTTCCAGCATCTTCTTCAGGCTGCCGAGATCCCTGTACTTGCCGCTCTTTTCATCATTTGCCTCCGCCACCGAAAGTCTGATGTCGTTTATTGAAGATATGGCATTCCAATAAGAGTTGCGCAGATTTTCATTGTTCATATTCCCCCAGGCTGTTGATGCAACCGTATAATTCAGCTGCTTTTTCCCTGACTGCAGCCTCATTCCCGGTCTTGATACCAATCATAAGTGCTGTTTGGTGCTCGTCCAGAATGGAATAATCGGTAAATTTAAAGAATGAATTCATGTCCATGTACGAAATGATTGAATTGTTTCCGATGTAAAATTTGTGTTCCAGTACTTCCTGACATTCCTTAAGCTTTGCCGGAAGCTGCATCGCGCCATCGCCCTCGGTACTAAGGGCCATGGTCACTGTAAATCCGAAGCAGTTCTGTATTATGTCCTGCATATAAGTGCACCGGTTATTTATGATTTCCAGGTAATCATCTTTCATTTCGTATGGCTGTACAACGAATGCAGTCCTTTTACTGTTCAGGGAAATGCTCATGATCCTGAAATCTTCGGCAAACACCTCGTCAAAGGTGTTGATGATGCCGAACTGATAGAGCTGCTCGTTATACTGGTCGTTCTCCATTTTCTGCATATCTTCATCTTCAATCTCAACGACTACCAGCCTGAACCGTTCTATATGGATATTGAAGAGCTCCATCTTTGCATGTATCTCATCACTATTGGTATTTATGCCGTAAATGATGTCACAGCAAAGCTTTTCCCTCAGTATGGGTATGTTCTGCTCAAAAAGCTTCTTGAGCTTATCGATTTCCTCGGTTTTATCCCTTTGGAATTTAAGTTCCCTGACAGCTCTCTTTACAACAGCCGTGAGTTCTTCGATTTTTGAAGGCTTCATAATAAAATCAAAGGCTCCAAGCTTTATCGCTTCCTGGGCATAGTCAAAATCCCGATAGCCCGTCAGGATTATAACCTTGCTGTCGGGTATCAGGTCCTTTATATCTCGAAGCATCGACAATCCGTCCACTTCAGGCATACGGATATCGGTGAATACAATATCCGGGAGCTGCTGCTTTATAAGCTCTCCACCCGCAATACCATCAGCGGCTTCACCACAAACTTCGCAGTCAAACCTGTTCCAGTTGATGATGTTTTTCAAGCCCTTCCGTATTACAGGCTCATCATCGATTATTAAAACCTTGAACATTTTACACTCCATGTTTATTTGCCGATATACTTACCCAATGTTTCCCAATGTGCCTCTTTCCGAACTTAATTTCAACCTCCCCCCACTATTACTTTGCTTCAGCGGGTATAGTAACAATAGCCTTCGTAAAGCATCTGCCTGTCGGCTTTCGATTTTCGGAGGGCGTAATCCTCCCCGTCAAAAAGCTTGATCCTGCGGTTCACTTATCTATGCCTATGCTCTTGTTGTTTTTCGTCTGCAGGTGATTGAAATAAGTCTCGTTATCTACCGACAGCCTTTCATTGATACCATCAAGGTCATCTTTTTCAATTCCCTGTCCATTATCCTCGACTTCAATTTTCATGGTTTCTCCCTCAGAAAAAGCCCTCAGATTGATAATACCCTTCCCTCTTATCTTTTCGACTCCAAGATAAACGGCATTTTCAACTAGAGGCTGGATCAACAGCCGCGGGATCAGGATCTTCAGAACATCATACTGCACATCTTTTCTGAGCTCTATCCTGTCTTCAAATCTGTTCTTAAGTATACGTATATAATTGTCAATATAGCAGAACTCCTCTTCCACTGTTATTAGTTTGTCATCCCTCCCTATGCCGGCTTCCATTATAGATGAAAGCGCTGTGACGGTATCACATATTTCAGGGACATTGTTCAAACAGTGCCATCCAGTTTATAGATTCCAGCGTATTAAACAGAAAATGCGGATTGATTTGCGATTGAAGAGCCTTGAGCTCTGCATCCTTGCGTGTTATCTGTTCACTGTACTTCCATGTGACTAAATGGTTTATCTCCTCAACCATTTCATTGAAGGTCCTGCTCAAAAACCCCAAGCTCATCCCCCCTGTCGACATCTATGCGGACGCTTGTTATGCCCGCCCTTCACCTTTCTCATGCCTTTTACAAGCTTGTTCATGCAGGATTGATGAAATCAAAGGAAATGAGTATACTCAGCATGGACAGAATGAGAATGCATATGAATCCTATGAGAATGATCCGCTGCTTCAGAATGTCAATTTCCCGGTACAATCTGTCAAGGGAGATATATGAAACCACCCCCCAGTCGGGATTCTTCATGGAAACAAATGAAATGAGGGCACCCCCTCTTCATCTATGGTCCAGCCCTTGTCTCCGCTGACGATCTGCTGAAGGTCCCTGTCAAACAAGTATCTGTTCTCAGGGTTCATACTCACTATTTGTTCATTGTTGCCCGTGATGATCGCTATATCCTGCATATCCTCATTCATCATGTCCTGGTACACGTTTTCCAGGAACTCCATGTTTGTAAGGATTACAAGCAGGCCGATCTCTTCGAAGGTATTCAAATTATAAATTGTCCTGATCAGAAAAACATTTTTCGCACGTCTTTCCTTTATTTCAAGGTACCATACGACCTTTCCCTCTCCTTCCCGCGCCTTGGATAGCATATCCTCATAGTTTATGACATCTTTGATGTTGATTTTCCTTGAGGTATTGTCGGACAAGTATGTGCTTTGCTGCCCGTTGGAGATAATGCAGATGGATTGAATCTCTTTTCTCGAGAGTATGACCTTTCTGAATATGTTGTTAATCACGTATTCATCCTCGTAGTTTTTAAGAAGGTCATTATCCTCGTTATCGGTGCTCAATATGTCATATATGCTTTTATCAGACAGAAGGTCCTGTGAAATGACAGTAAGGTTATTTACGTAATCCTTCAACCTGAGCTCGATCATGCCCAGTATGTCCTGGGTATAATCCATGGATTTGTTCTTTAAGATTTCTTCAGAGCTTTTGTAGCTAAGATAGCTTATAAGAATCAAGGGGATCAGAATCTGCAGGTTAAGCACAAGCAGCAGCTTGCGCTTGATGGACAGGTCTTTATAGAACCTGAAAATGTTTTTCAGGCTTTTGGCTACAAGCTTCCTGTTGTATTCCGACACCTTTCTGAAGTCCACAGCTCCCCCTGCCTTCCTAACGTCCTGCGGCTCCTGCCTTCAAAGCTTCGTTCCAGACCTCTTCAGCTGTCTTTCTGCCTTCCAGGACATAGAGGAACTGGTCCACTATCACATCTTCCCAAACAGACCTCTCAATATAGCTGTCGGGCGGTCCTATCAATTCCCTGGTCTCGCCAAGAAGGCTCTGGCCCATCTTTATAAGCCGGCTGTAGCCTATCTGGGAGTCATCAATTTTTACATTGCTTATCATGCCGGTGTTCTCCGCAAATAAAGTTGCAGTCTCCTTTGATGTCAATGCCTTCAGCAGCCTTATCGATGCTTCCTTTTTAACCGGATCCTCTCTGAGGCACTGCTCATGTAGAATACTCCAGCACCCAGGCCATATATTATTGATGAACGGTCTGATTTACCTTCATTTATATATGGAAACCTGATCACATCAACCTTGCTGTCTGCCTTCATAAACTCATCCTCTCCGAGGAACCATGAGCCCTGTACTATCATAGCTGCTTTTCCGCTTTTGAAAAGGTTGTTCCGGTCATAGCTGGTCAGTTTGTATGCATCCTCCGGAAACGCCCCCAGCTGGTAAAGATCCTTCATATAATTCATCGCATCAATGTAGCAGCTGTCGACTCCACCGTTTGAAAACGGATTCTCTACATCCTGCTTGCCCCCAAGCTTGGCCAGAATATTCTGGTATATATAGGTGCCTTCGGCAGAGTAATTGTACGCAATGGGAGTGATATAATGTTCCTGGAAGGTGATAACAGCTGTTTTCAGGTCCTCATATGATTTCGGCTCACTGACTCCATATCTTTCAAACAAATCTGTGTTAATGAACAAGCATTCAAAAATGATTTCGACCGGTAACCCATAAATCCTGTTGTTAAAGGTGGTGTAGCTCCCACATATCTCCGAAGCTGCTTTTCCATTCCTTGTCCTTATCCAGGACTTCCGTCAGATCGGCTACCTTACCGGCATTAACAAGGGTTTTTATATCCGACCCTGGCCAAAGGCCAAAAACGTCGGGATTGTTGCCGGAAGCAAAATCTGTCTTTAATTTCGGCAGGAAATCATCCCCGAACATCGACTCATTCACCACTACGATATCCGGGTTATCCTTCATGAACCTGTCGAAGACCATCTGCAGGGTATCCGCCTTGGAATCTCCACCGCCCCAACTGTTTATGAACTTGAGTTTGACCTGTTCGGTTTTATTGTTGTTATCTGTAACCTTGCTGATGTCCTGAGACGTTAAATTAGAAGAACACGAAGCTGTCATAGTTAAATATATTGCAGCAAGTGTTATTAGCATAAAGGCCTTTAATTTCCCGGCAGGTTTTAACATAAATGTTAAAAATAATGTTCTACTGCATATTTAAATGAATTTAAAATGAATGAAATTGCTTTTTTGCTTACCTCTGCTTTAGGGCACATCTGTTCAAAAGCATGATAACAGCCCCTATATATTTTAAAATCAACTGAAACTCCAGCTTTTCTTAAATTTTCTACATATTGAATAGTTTCATCCCTAAAAGGCTCTAATTCACCAACAAAAGTGGCTGTTGGTGGAAGATTACTGTAATCTTCTGCCCTGGCAGGGGCAGCATAGTAAGGCACATTTATAGTACTAAATAACTCACCAAGGTATAGTTTCCAGCAACTAAAGTTAGATTTCGAGTTCCAAACAGGAGCATTATTATCCTTAGCGGATTCACTTGTCATCCTATCATCCAACATTGGATATAATGGCATTTGAAATGCAATAGCTACTTCTCCTTTGTCCCTTGCATAAAGTGTAAGTGCAGCAGTTAACCCACCTCCTGCACTGTCGCCGCCTACCATAAGCTGGTTATCCCTGATTCCTAATTCTTTTGCATGGCTTTTCATCCATAAAAGGGCTTCATAGCTGTCTTCCAGAGCTGCTGGATATGGAGCTTCAACAGATAAACGGTAATCTGGTGCTACAACAACACAATTGCTCGCTTCAATTAGCCTTTTTGCCATCATCTCTGCCTGTTCTGGTGCTCCGAGTGCATAGCCTCCTCCATGTAGCCAAAGAAAACCAGGAACATCTCCCTTGGATTTTAACGGTTTAAATACACAAATACGAAGCTTGGAACCATCTTTACGGGGAATCCACTCTTCGGTGAACTGTATTGATTCATCTTTTATTTTAATCCTACGTTTATTCTGCAGTTTATTTAAAAATCGTAATCCTGATTCAGTAAAATTGTTAGTAATAATCTTCATTATTCTACCAGTAGTTCTTAGTTCCTTATCAATCATACTACTTTTTATTTTCATGACAAGGATTCACCATTAGATCATATAACGAGTGCCGCTAGTAGGCGGTCGCGGCCAGCTATGCGGCGGGGGGAGGCTGCGGCAACTTTTCTATGTAAATCGCATGTCTGTGACTGAACCTGCTGTGCCTTTACCCGCCTGCCCCGTCGTCCTGCCTAGCCCGTCGTCCTGCCTGCCCCGTCGTCCCGCCTGCCCCATCAGCTCCTGAACAGCACCTTCTCCTTATTGAACAGGTGTGCCGCCAGCCAGAGTGTCAGAACCACATAAACCGCAGATGTAACCAGTGCAAGCAGCAGACCACTGTAGTCGATCATCCCACCAAGCACCATTTTGAAGGCAGCTATAGTGTTGAGCACAGGTACAGCATACATATACAGGCTGATATCTGCAGGCTGCATGAACATCGTTGCATATCCGGGGATAATCGCTATGAATATCAGGAAAGACATATATGTCTGGGCTTCCTTGAAGGATTTTGCATATGTGCTGAGTGCTATCTGAATTCCGGAAAATGTCATGCCGAGTGCAACCGCAATGACAATTGATAAAAATGCCGCCAGAGGTTCTATTGAAAAGCTTGAAATTTGATTACTCGTACCCATTGTAAGAGAATTGGGATTGATAAGGTATCCTATGACCATACCTGCTACGATCGCAATTACACTTACCATTGAAAAAAGTGTTACAGTAAGATATTTACCCATCAAAAGCGAGCCCCTGTCCGGCTTTGTCGAAAGCAGCGGCTCAAAGGTGTTCCTCTCCTTTTCGCCTGCAACCAGATCGGTTGCCGCCGGTATCCCTCCTACAACAACAAGCATGCCCAGCATGAGAGGCAGTATCATCATTACAATTGTATTATTTCCCGCCTGTTTTTCATCAGCGACATTTTTATTCTCAATTATAGTGGGTTCCAGCAGCTCCTTATCCAATCCAAGGGCAGTGAATCTTTCATTGACGACTGAATTGTTAAAACTGTCAATGGCGCTTGTAAGTATCTCGAGTCCAACTTCCGATTTGGTTTTGGATTTGTCATAAAGCAGCGATATTCTGAATGGTTTTCCATCCTTCAACTTTTCAGCATAACCCTCTTCAAATTCCATAACCACCCTGACAGCACCGCTCTGAACTGATTCAGCAGCATTCGTGCCGTCATTTTCTACCAGCCTGATATTTTCGTAATCCTTGATGATCCTCTCGGACACAAGCTTTCTTGTTGCTTCGTTATCAGAGTTCTCCGTGAGAGCTATGGTTACGTTCTCATTGATGCCCTTCTGAAAGTCCTGCATTCCGCCGCCTACAAGGATATTTAACAGTGGAATGATCACCATGGGTATTGCGATACTGGTGATGACCGTTTTCTTGTCTCTAATTATGTCCTTAACTTCCTTCTTAAGCACTATCCACACATACTTTGCCTTCATCCGCATCACCCCCCCACCGTTTCATTGTCCTCTACTATTTCAAGGAATATTTCCTCAAGGTTCCCTTCCCCATATTTTTCTCTCAGCTCGTCGAAAGTACCGCTGAATTCCAATTTCCCCTTATGTATTATACCTAATCTGTCACAGAGCTTTTCCACCTCAACCATGGAATGGCTTGAAAAGATAACGGTCTTGCATTCGCTTTTACACTCCAGTATGAAATCGTGCACATTTTTAATTGCAGAGACATCAAGGCCAGAGGTAGGCTCGTCAAAAAGCATTATGTCCGGATCATGGATTATGGATCGTGCAAATGCGACCTTCTGCTTCATTCCCTTGGAAAACTTCCCCGCTGTTTTGTTGATATATTCTTCCATGTTGAAGAATTTGGCGAGATAAGCCGTTCTTCCTTTTATCTCATCCTTGTCCATGTCGTTCAGCTCGCCAAAATATGCTATGTTCTCCGCGGCCGTAAGCCTGTCATACAATCCGGCCTCGCCTCCGAAGAGTATGCCTATATTTGCCCGGACCTTTTCCGGTTCAGATAAAATATCATACCCTTTCATACTGGCAATTCCTGAAGTCGGCTTTAGCATGGTGGCCAGCATTCTGAGCGTGGTGGTTTTCCCTGCTCCGTTTTCACCGACAAGACCGAAAATTTCACCTTTATTTACATTGAAGCTGATATTGTCAACTGCAGTAAAACCATTAAACCTCTTGGTAAGGTTTTCGACTGATATCATTTATATTCCCCTCCATTATTTCCGGCATCAGCCATTCTGTTCCATACTGGCGATAGCTCCTGCAATCAGTAGGTCTTCTTTTGTAGTTATTTTGATGTTATAATAGCTTCCCGGCACAAGTTTCGTCCGGTACCCCAGCCTTTCAGCCAGTACAGCATCGTCCGTTCCCCTGAACCCATCTTTTGCAGCGCTTTGGTAAGCCTTAATTATTATTTCATATTTAAATGCCTGAGGAGTCTGTACCTGCCACAGACTGCTCCTGTCAGGCGTTTCAGCAATGAAGCCTTCTTCGTCTGCCCTCTTTACTGTATCTTTTACACGTACAGCTATGCAGGCTGATCCGAATTTTTCAGCTTCCGCCATGCACCTGATTATACCATTATTATCAATAAAAGGTCTGGCGCCATCGTGAACAAGTACCAGCCCATATTCATCGTTCAGCTGAAGGAGTCCGTTATAGACCGAATCCTGTCTTTCTGCGCCGCCCCCAACCAATGACTTTACTTTAATGAACGCGTACTTTTCGATGATTTCACGCCTGCAGTAGGATAAGTCCTGTTCATTGACCACAACTATTATTTCATCAACAGCACCGCATCCTTCAAAAGCCTGTATCGTCCTGGCCAGCACCGGCTTTCCGGCAATGTCTACATATTGCTTGTTTTGGTCCATATTCATCCTTGTGCCCCTGCCGGCAGCTACTATCAAGGCACAGACCTTTTTCCCCCGTATACTGTCAGTTGACATCATATTATTCGTCATCATATCAATATTCTCTCCTATTTCCCATTAGCGAACAACGCCAATTATAACAAAAGCAGGGTACTTGGCGCACCCTGCCCGATTTTTATTCTACAAAGCCGGATCCCCCGGTCATATTACACGTTCTATGTTATATTTGGGTTTGGCAAAAACCATCCTGCCGGCTGCAGTCTGCAGCGTACTCGTAACTGTTACATTAACGCTTTCGCCGATGTGTCTCCTGCCACCTTCTATAACTATCATTGTACCATCTTCAAGGTAGCCTATACCCTGGCCGTTTTCCTTACCATCCTTAATAACCTGCACCATCATGTCTTCACCCGGTAATGCAACGGGCTTCAGTGCGTTCGCAAGATCATTTATATTCAATACCGGTACCTTTTGAAAGACTGCAACCTTGCTGAGATTGTAATCAATAGTGAGTACCTTTCCGCCCAGCTTCTCCGTCAGCTTGAGCAGTTCATTGTCCACTTCTGCATCTGGTGAAATGTCAACATTCTCTATCCTTATTGGTAACTTAAGCTCTGTCTGCAATTCATTAAGCACATCCAGCCCTCGTCTGCCCCTGTTCCTTTTAATCCCGTCTGCCGAGTCGGCAATATGCCTGAGTTCTTCAAGAACAAAACTCGGGATTACGAATTCACCTTCCAGGAACCCGCTTCTGCAAATATCAATAATCCTGCCGTCAATAATAACACTGGTATCGAAAACCTTAGGCTGCGAATAGCCATGTCCGGATTTGGAATTTGCAGATTTCCCTTTGAAAGCATCCATGATACTCTCATTCTTTTTCACAAGGGCAATTGCAATTCCAAGGCTTCCAAAAAGTATATTGACAAATACCGATATGGGTGTGCCGACTATTTCAATTTTATTTATAGGTATGGTAACCAAATTGGCTATGATAAGGCCAATGATAAGGCCCGCAGAACTCATCGCAAGCTCATAAAGGGTCATGCTCTGAAGTCTGAGCTCGACCCTGTCAAAGAAATCCATTACTATATTTATTATTTTTAATCCGGAAAAATAGAACAGCAGCCCAGCCAGAATTGCAGCAATAATGTAAATCACCGTTATCAGGCTTGATTCGGTGAGCTTCGGCACCATGAAAATCCTCGTCAGTGTAATCCCTGTAACAGCACCAACAGCTGCAAATGAGAATTTTATTACCCTGTTCATCACGCTTTCAAACTCCTATACAAGTGATATTACTAAAGAAAAGACTTTTATATCACAATTCGAGGAAAACATTAATTGCGTTTTCAACCTCATACTGATCGGTATCCTGTGCAAGGACCAATTCACTTATAAGTATCTGTCTGGCGCTGTTGAGCATCTTTCTCTCACCAGTCGACAGGCCTTTTTCCTTTTCACGGATCATCAATGACCTGACAACATCGGCAACTTCAAAAATATCGCCGCTCTTTATTTTAATCATATTTTCTCTATAGCGTTTATTCCAGTTGTTATTTACATTGGTCCTCTGGTCCTTCAAAATCTGAAAAACCCTCTTAACAGCATCACTGCCAACTACTTCTCTGACACCTATGCCATCTACACTCTGTATAGGAATCATAAGCTTCATATCCCCAACTGGCATTTTCATAATATAATAGCATTGTTTTTGACCGAGAATCTCTTTTTCTTCGATGGATTCAATGACACCTGCTCCATGCATAGGGTATACGATCTTATCGCCTATATTAAACATGTTTACTCCTTTATGACCGGTATGTCAGCGGACTGTCACCCTGCAACAACATTTGGAACAAAAAAACGCTGGCATACGCAACAACACGTTATATTTGGCAAAGGTGAATTTGGCTAGCAAGATATTTTAAAGCCTCATGGGCTCCGAGGCATTTGCGCATTCCGGCAATTGCTCGTATTAATTAGTATACTACAAATGAATTTTATTGTCAAAGTAATTGCTTTTTCTGGAACCTCCATGACCAGCAAGTTAGCAAATTATCCCTCCATATTCTCAATTGACAACAGCTTGATGAAACACGTATAATTAATACATCACAAACGGTTTTGAGGAGTGAACAATCTTGAAGGATATAATGGTTGATGAATTTCAATACACGGTGCAGGAGCTGCTGGTAAGAAACAAGAGCATCCTCGATTCTATTACTAAATTTCAAGATTCCAATGCGCGGGTTAATCGCACTATCATCAAGTCTGTCACCCAATGCGGTTGTATGAAGATTAATGCCAAAAAGCAGGATATGCCTGAAGATGGTGATTTTGAGGAATACAAGAATGCAATGGATACTCATCTCGAAGGTAAATTGTGCGAAAACTGCAGAGACCTGATTGAAAAGGATGTCGGAAGAAACCTTTTTTATCTGGCATCACTTTGTAATACGCTTGATTTGAACCTTTATGACATTATCATCAAAGAAGAGGAACGGGTTAAGATGCTTGGCCAATATAACCTAAGGTAGTCTATTTTCTTCCATCAGTCGCCAGCTGTTCCCTGATCCTGCTCAGGCCATTCTTTATTGCGCGCGCCCTTAGCTCCGCAATACCTTCGACTGCATCAAGATCCTCAATGGATGCATTCAGGATGCCTTGAAGGTTGCCAAATTCTTCTATCAGTTTCCTCGTAATGGCCATCGGGACTCTCGGAACCTTGCTCATTATCCTGTATCCCTTTGGTGAGACACTCATTTCTGCCACTCCGGAAGCCTTGTAATAACCAAGCGCATTGCAGATATAGGTCGTATCCATCATCTCGTCATATTGGAACGTACTTATCCTTTTTAATATATCATCCACTTTGATTTCGTCGGTTCTCAAAAAGTAGTCCTCAACAACCAGTCTTACATCCTCTTCGACTCCGGCAAGCAGTTCATCCATCTGCATCCCGGCAAGTCTCCCCTCATTGCCCAGTTCGCAGATGTATCTTTCTATTTCAAAGGCGACCCTCATCACCATTTCAGTCCTCTGGATCACTCTGGCTACGTCATATAGGGTTACTGCATCATCCAGTTCCATTATGCTCAGGCTTTTTGCGGCATTTTCCAAAACCGCTGAATATTTCTCAAGTGTCTGAAGAGCCTGGTTCGCCCTGTTTAGTATTACGGATGTATCTCTAAGGATATATTTAAGCGATCCTTTGTAGATGGTTATGATGTTCCTTCTGTGTGAAATACAGATCACTGTTTCATTGGTCTGCTTCGCAAAGCGCTCTGCACTTTTGTGCCGTGTCCCCGTCTCTTCGGTATATATGGAAGGATCGGGAATGAGCAGGGTATTGGCGTATTTTATCATTTTGAGGTCCTTGCTTAAGATAATAGCCCCGTCCATCTTAGCAAGTTCATAAATGCGGGCAGGAGAGTATTCCTTCTCTATCTGGAAGCCGCCTTCTGCAGCATTCAACAGCTTCTCACCGTCACCTATGGCAATCAGTGCTCCCGTGCGGGCTTTGAGGATGTTATCCAGTCCTTCCCTCAAAGGTGTTCCCGGCGCTACCATCCTGAGCAGATCAAGCAGCTGCTCGTCCTTGTGCTTTTCTATACGCATATGTCCCTCCCGAAATTCCTTCCAACTAGACGTTCATGAAACCAACCATTCATCAAAACAATATTTCCAACACTTCTGCAACATTTCCCGCAGCTTTTATTTCAAAGCCTTCCAGCCCCTTGATGCGGCTGACCGTCTTCATGTTCTCTTCAGGTATTATGCACCCTTTGAACCCTATCCTGCCTGCTTCAGTGATTCTTTTCTCTATATTGCTCACAGCCCTGATTTCGCCCGCCAGACCTATTTCTCCCACCATAACCAAACCCGGGTCAACAGGGGCATTCCTGAAGCTGGAGGCTATAGCAGCAACTACGCCCAGATCACAAGCAGTTTCATCGATTTTAATGCCCCCTACCACATTTACATAGGCATCATAGTTGTAAAGCTGCATTCCGGCGCGCTTTTCGAGAACTGCCATAAGCATTGTAATCCTGTTGTAATCCACCCCCGTTGCCATCCTGCGTGGCACACCGAAATTCGTCGCGCAGACCAGCGCCTGAACCTCTATCAACATGGGACGTGTCCCCTCGAGACTTGATACGATCACTGACCCCGGTACATTTGAAGGTCTCCCGGCAATCATCATCAGAGATGGATTCTCAACCTCAGTCAGGCCGGAATCCCTCATCTCAAAAATCCCGATTTCGTTTGTGGAACCAAACCTGTTCTTGACAGCCCTCAATATTCGGAAGCTCATATGCCTGTCCCCTTCGAAATAGAGGACAGTGTCAACCATGTGCTCCAAAACCCTGGGGCCTGCTATAGCGCCCTCTTTTGTCACATGTCCGACGATTACGATGGTTATTCCCGTGCTCTTCGCAATCCTGACCAGGCCCGCCGTGACTTCCCTTACCTGGCTGACACTCCCCGGAGCCGATGACAGGTTTTCGGAATTCATGGTCTGTATGGAGTCTATTATAACCAAACCTGGCTTTTCAGTTTCAATATGTCCTGAAATCTCTTCCAGCCCCGTTGCTGAAACCATAAGTAGTTCGCGTCTTTTTACGCCCAATCTTTCCGCCCTGAGCTTTATCTGCCGTACGGATTCCTCCCCTGATACATAAAGGATTTTCGCCTTTGAATGCAGGGTTTCGCAAATCTGCAGGAGTAATGTTGACTTGCCTATCCCGGGATCCCCACCAACAAGAATAAGTGATCCTTTAACCATACCTCCGCCCAGAACCCTGTCCATTTCTCCGATGCCCGTAGATATACGTTCCTCGCCGTCAAACTTTATATCAGCAATGCTTACAGGTTTAAGAGCTGTCCGGACGGATGCATGTGTCTTTGGCGATGCCTCGTGCACCTCTTCTACAAAGGTATTCCATTGCGAGCAGGAGGGGCACTTTCCAAGCCATCCCGAAGATTCGTAGCCACATTCCTGGCAGATGAATAATGTCCTGTTTTTCGCCATATCTTCTCCTGTATGTCGATAATATTCTTCTGTGGTCTTATGTTATTCCTCAAGCTAATTCCATTTTTTCACATCTTATTGATTATATCATATCATGCCCGCTCCTTCCAAGCCATCCATCACAAGGACAAACATGGCATGGGACCATGTCAGCGGTATCACCCATGCAGCCTCACCGGTTTCCTTGTCTGCCTGTTCGGGGAGCATTCCGAGACTGGTTCTGGTTTTTATTGACCACTCAAAGTATTCAAGGGCTTTTTTATAATCACCCTTACCAATATGGTAAAGTGCAGCCCACAATGTTGTAATTATCCATGGATTGCCGCCGATATACCCATCATCCTCATACCGCATAATCCCGCCTGAGACAGGAGCTGTCAGAACCTTTTCCACAACCTCGAGGGTTCCTTCCATTTTCTCATCTCCCGGCGGATATACGCCAAAGGGAACTGACAGCCCAAGCAAGCTGGCGTCGACTTTCCAATCCTCCCGGGTGAAATCCCTTGAATAACCCTTGGGATTAATTCTAGCCATAACCGTGTCGCAACTGCATTCTTCGCCCCATGGGTTCAGTTTCACCCGCACACTCCTGATGAATCTGTGCCAATCAGCCTTCCAGAAGTTCCTGTCGATGGCTTCCAATATATCCGCGGCTACCTTCTCCCATTGTGCACAGGGCGCATCGGCATCCCTGAGTACTTCCGCCGCTTCGATGCACGCTTTAATTCCTCCATATACCGCAGCCGAAGAATACGCATGCTCTCCGAACCTTTCCTCCCACAGGTCGAAACTGAGCGCAGGCAGCCCTGTTTCTTCATCTATGAATTCCGTCAGGAAAGATACTCCCCTTTTCATGCACTCCCACATTTCCTCCAGGAAAACTTTATCCCCGGTAGCCTTATAATGCTGAAACATTCCCCATAATATCGTTCCCGTCTCATCAATCTGGAGCCCCCAGGATGGCGCGAGATTTCCGTCCAGATGGTAGCGTTGCTGCCAGGACCCGTCTTCCTCCTGGATATCAGCCGCCCACCGGTAGAACCTGTCCACTTCCTCCTTAAGCCCGCAGACATCCAGGGCTCCGGTGATAAAAGCTGCGTCTCTTGCCCAGCAATATGCATATCTGCCGCATTTGGTGAATTCCTCGTCAATCTCCGGTGAAGCCAGGAGTCCGCCGCTTTTGTCGGACATAAGCTTGAAAAGCAGCACCGATCTGCGATACAGTTCATTGGCCTCTTCATTTTCAGTTACCTTGCTCCTGGCCATTTTCAATACTTCAATCCAGTAACCATGCGTTTTTAGATACTCATCACTGTAGCTCGTCCTCTTCATGGAATGGGCCAGTAGTCTGACACCTTTCAACGTTCCGGAAGTACAGAAATACAACGTAAGGCTTTTTTTCCCACCAGGTGTCAGCTCTCCAAGATTCCAGGCAACCGCCCCCTCCCGCATCATACCTATCTGGTCATTGCTCCTGAAATTCAAAGTCTGTGCTGCTTCCATGGCATTGTTGCCAAGCTGGAATCCGGAAACTTCCACGTCCGAAGCAATCACGGAATAATATCCATGTCTGTAGTGGGTTAGTGAATCCAGCCCAAAATCGAAGAGCGATGATGAAGGATGTGCATATGTTGATACGAAGGATGAGTATGAAACAAAGGTAAGGTCAATTACTTTACTGCCTGTGTTTTCAAAGTCGTATCTCCTGACAAGAACATTTTCCTCAGGGAGGACGAAATCTGTCCTGCATATGTTGATTGGCCCCGAATATACCGTCTCAAGTATGTTTGTGTCTTTAATATATTCCTGACGACATTCCCAGTAATCTGAATCCAGCCAGATGGTGCCACCCGGGTTGCCCTTGATGAAAATGCCTTCCGCAAGCCTTTCGATATGCTGCGGGTGGTCAATATGCGGCCAATAGAGCCTTACCAGCTCGCCTCTGCGTGTTATGCACCCCAGCATGCTTGAATTCCCAATTACCGCGTCATTGAAATATGTTTTCGGCATTCCGGCATTCTCCCCCTCAAATTTATAGATAATATTATTTTTTAGTTGTCAATCTCATTGTCTATAAAACCATTATAAATATTTTTACAGAAAAAGTACAAAATAATGATAGCATTACTCGATTTCCTGTATAAAAAGATTTGGGAGGCTCCGCATGCACACATCTTCCGGGTATCTGGTTCTTTATGCCACACAATTGATGCAGGTGCTTGTCTTTACGGCAGGCTGCTACTTTTTTGGTATTTCAATCTTCGGCTGGATAAAAAGAAAGGAAGACGATCCATGGCAATACCCCGCCAGCAAGAGATTTGCCGTTGTCATCGCAGCCCATAATGAAGAACTCGTCATCGGTCATGTGATTGACAGCCTGATAAATCAAAAATACCCACGCAATCTGTTTGACATATATGTCGCAGCCGACAACTGCACCGACAGAACGGCAGTAATCGCCAGGGAGCACGGCGCCCTGGTTTATTCAAGATCCGACCTGAAAAAAAGGGGGAAAGGCTATGCCCTGGAGTGGATGTTCAACATACTGTTTGGTTTGGATATCCAGTACGATGCAATAACAGTCTTCGATGCTGATAATGTTGTATCTTCAAGTTTCCTGCGTGAAATGAACAGGCAGCATTGCAGAGGTCATAAAATTGTCCAGGGCTATATTGACAGCAAAAATCCCTACGACTCATGGATAACCGCTTCCTATTCCATTGCATTCTGGATGTCAAACAGACTTTTCCAGCTGCCGAGATATTACATGGGCCTCAGCTGCGGTCTGTGCGGTACCGGTTTCAGCATCGATACGAGTGTGCTCCGTGAAATCGGATGGGGAGCCACCTGCCTTACAGAAGACCTGGAATTTACAATGAAGCTCGTCCTAAATGATATGAAGGTGGCCTGGGCACATAACGCGATTGTTTATGACGAAAAGCCAATAACACTCGCCCAATCCTGGAAACAACGCGTCAGGTGGATGCAGGGCCATTCCGACTGCGCCGCAAGATATCTTAAGCCGCTCTTTTCAAAAGCTTTCAGGGAAGGAAATCTTGCCTGCTTTGATTGTGCGATCTACCTTTTCCAGCCAATCAGATTCATACTCATCGGATTGATCAATATTATGCTGTGGATCCAGACTATTTTCCCGGAATCGCCATTCTACAGTCTCAGATACTTCTTTCCCGCCTGGGTCTGGCTTTTCTTTGTCATCATACAGTTCTTCTATGGGCCAACCATTGTGGTATCAGAAAAGGGCTTCAGTCCAAAAATCTTTCTTGCCTTTATCATATATCCTTTTTACTGCCTGACATGGGTGCCCATTTCAATACAAGGCTTCATGAACAGAGAAAACAAGGTGTGGAACCATACGTCCCACACCCGTGAAATCACTATCGATGAAATTGAAGAGACCACTCCTGCCCTGAATCCTTCACAAGCTCCAAGGTATCCGTGAGAACTGATGCCTGAAGCAGCTGCAGTGGCTCAAAACCTGGTTACGAATGCTCTTCATTAATTGTAAATGACAGCTCCTCGTCCTTTAGTTCCACCCGGACACTATCACCCTGCTTGATTTTCCCTTCAAGCAGGAGCTCTGCCATCCTGTCTTCTATCATTGTCTGAATAGCCCTTTTCAGCGGTCGTGCCCCGAATACAGGGTCGTATCCCTTTTTGGCTATGAATTTCTTTGCTTCATCCGAAATTTCAATATTGATTTCCTTCTGCTTCAGCCTGTCGGAAAGAGTCTTTGCCATTATCCCGACAATACTCCTGATATTCTCCTCATCAAGGGGATGGAATACTATTATGTCGTCTATCCTGTTGAGGAATTCCGGTCTGAAGGTCTTTTTCAACTCACCTGTGACATCGCTCTTCATATCTTCATAATTTGCTGACTTTGCATCCGATACTGCGAATCCAAGGCGTTTGGGCTCTGTAATAAGCCTTCCTCCAACATTTGACGTCATAATTATTACCGTGTTCCTGAAATCCACAACCCTGCCCTGAGAATCCGTAAGCCTTCCGTCTTCGAGTATCTGAAGCAGGATGTTGAATACATCGGGATGCGCCTTTTCTATCTCATCGAACAGAAGTACCGAATATGGCTTTCTTCTTACCTTCTCAGTAAGCTGTCCACCTTCTTCATAGCCGACATAGCCGGGTGGCGATCCAACAAGTCTGGAAACATTGAATTTTTCCATATATTCCGACATATCGATACGTATCATGGCCTTTTCTTCACCAAACATTGCTTCGGCCAAAGCCTTACTTAGTTCAGTTTTTCCCACGCCTGTCGGGCCCAGGAATATGAATGATCCGATGGGACGCTTGGGATCCTTCAAACCGACCCTGCCCCTTCTGATTGCTTTTGCTATGGCCTTGACAGCTTCATCCTGCCCTATGACCCTTTGATGGAGAACGTCCTCCATCTTCATAAGCCTTTCGGTCTCCTCTTCGGCAAGACGTTTCACCGGAATACCCGTCCAGCTCGCAATTATATCGGCAATATCGTCCTCGGTTACGGTATCCGTTCTGGTCTGGTTCTTCTGATTCCATTCATCCTTCAGCAATTCCAGCTCATTTTTAGCTTTTTGTTCCTGATCCCTTATTGAAGCCGCTTTTTCGAACTCCTGACTGCGTATGGCATCCTCTTTTTCCTTGGCCAGTTTGTCAACCTGGTCTTCGAGCTTTTTGAGATTTGGAGGGGCTGTATATGATTTCAGCCTTACCCTTGATGCTGCCTCATCAATGAGGTCGATTGCCTTGTCTGGAAGATATCTGTCGGTGATATATCTGTCCGAAAGATTCACTGCCGCTTCGACGGCATCATCGGTTATTTTTACGCTATGATGGGCTTCATATTTATCCCTGATGCCTTTTAGTATATCGATGGCCTCTTCCTTTGAAGGTTCTCCCACAGTTATGGGTTGGAATCTTCTCTCGAGAGCTGCATCCTTTTCAACATGCTTCCTGTATTCATTGAGTGTGGTCGCCCCGATGACCTGTATTTCGCCTCTTGCCAGTGATGGCTTTAATATGTTGGATGCGTCTATGGCTCCTTCTGCGGCACCCGCACCTATTATCGTATGCATTTCATCAATGAAGAGAACGACGTTCCCAACCTTGCGTATTTCTTCAATGGCTTTCTTGAGCCTTTCTTCAAATTCACCTCTGTATTTTGCCCCTGCAATCATCGATGAGAGGTCGAGGGTCACAACCCTTTTACCTTTCAAGGTCTCAGGGATATTGCCCTCAACGATCCTCTGCGCCAGCCCCTCAGCTATGGCTGTTTTACCTACACCAGGTTCACCTATCAGGCAGGGGTTGTTTTTTGTCCTCCTACTCAGAATCTGAACAACCCTCTCTATTTCATTTTCACGGCCTATGACAGGGTCGAATTTACCTTCCCGCGCCATTTCTGTAAGGTCCCGTCCGAACTGGTTCAGTGTCGGGGTGTTGGAATATGCTGCTGCGCTCTTTGGTTCCCCCGTAGATGATGGGGCATCATCACTGAGCATCTTGACGATTTCAGCCAGAAGCTTCTGAGGATCCGTTCCAAGATCGATAAGCATCCTTACTGCAACGCTTTCTCCTTCCTTCATAACCCCAAGCAGAAGATGCTCGGTACCGATGAAATTTTGGTTCATCCTTCGGGCTTCCTTGAAGCTGAGCTCCAGAACCTTTTTTGTTCTCGGCGTATAGCCGAGGGGTTGCTGTCCTTCAGACTGCCCCATCCCAATAAGGTCCTCTATTTCCTTAAGTATCTTCTCTTCGGTAACTCCCTGTGACATCAGCACCCTTGAAGCTATCCCGGTACCTTCGCGCACAAGTCCCAGAAGCAGATGCTCGGTCCCCACATAATTATGGCCCATCTGCATTGCGCCTTCCTGTGCCAGACTTATGGCCTTTTCGGCTTTTTCTGTAAATCTTCCGTTCATAATATCACTCCAATCTCTGTTGTGTTCCGTTTACTATATTCCTTACGTACTCAGCCCTCCTGACATCCCTTTCTTCATGGCTCAGGTTCCTTCCGGCCATTTTTTGAAGGTTTGCAGGCTGTATACTTACAGTTATTTCATTCAAATCCTCAGGCTTCAAGCCTTTAATCAATCCCATATCAACACCGAGCCTTACATCGGAAAGTAGTTTGAGGCTTTCCTCCGAGGTCAGTATCCTGGCATTGCCCAGTGTCCCCAGTGATCGGAAAATCATATCCTCGAACCTGTATGAATTTTTTTTGTAAAGCTCCTGTCTGAGTGTCCTCTCCTGATCCATTATCTGAAGTGCAATGCTTTTAATGCTTGCAATTATCTCTTCTTCTGTCAATCCAAGTGTTACCTGGTTTGATATCTGATAGATGTTGCCTGATGCTTCGCTGTTTTCCCCGTACATTCCCCTTATCGCAACTCCCAGTTTTCCACAGGCTTCAAAAATGTTCTTCAAATATCCCGTTATACTCAAGGATGGCAGATGCATCATCACGGAAGCCCGGATACCGGTTCCGACATTTGTGGGGCAACATGTAAGGTAACCAAGTTTTGCGTCATAAGCAAGATCGATCTTTTCCTGTATAAGGCAGTCCAGCTTATTGCACAATTTCCATGCTTCCTCCAGCTCCATCCCCGGATAAATACTTTGTATCCTTAAATGGTCTTCTTCGTTTATCATAATGCTGATTTTCTCATTATAACCGATAATAACAGCCGCATTCATCCTTCCATCACACAATTCAGGGCTTATCAGATGCTTTTCAACAAGCGTCTGGCAATCTACCGAACCAAGCTTGTCGATATCCATGAATTGGAGGCTCTGACCGAAAGACTCGCTGCTTTCCAGCAACGCCTCTTTAACCTTTTTTACGACATCCTCACCCTGCCCGGGTTTCATCCTGTTGGGAAAGGGGAGATGTGAAATATTACGGGCAAGCCTTACCCGACTGCTTATGGCAATGTCTGAATATATATTCCTTATTTCTGAATTGTCAGCCATGCATTTCCATCCCGCTTTCCGTTAATTTTATCCTGTCCCTCAAGACAGCGGCCTTTTCATACTCCTCAAGCTCAATAGCTTTGGAAAGAGAGTCCTTAAGATTCTCCAGTTCCCTTGATGCCATTATCTCACCCGCCACCCTTTCAGGGTAACGGCCTCTGTGTATTGTATTCCCATGGATTCTTTTAAGTATCGGCAAAAGCCTTTCTCCATATATTGTATAGCAGTTACTGCATCCAAGTTTTCCGGTCTTTTTCACATCTCCGAAGGACATGCCGCACACTTCGCATTTTTCTCCTTCTTCCACCTGGGTCTGGGCATTAGAAGCGTTTCCTATTATGCCAGACACAAAATTTGCAAGGTTCAAAGCCGCCCCAATATCCAGTTGCCCCTTTTCCTTTGCACATTGGTGACAAATATACATAACTGATTTGTTATTATTTACAATTTGGGTAATCTGGACATTGGCAGTTCTCTTTTTACATAGCTGGCATAACATTTCCATCACCCCTTATAATTATTCTTACCCCAAAATTTCTATGCAAACGTAAATATTAAAAATCAACCAGCAGGCTGGCAAGCATATTTTTAAGTATCGCCGCTCTGATGATATCTCTTTCGGGCATCCTGACAACGCCAATCACCTTGTCGCTGGTTGCGGCTTTCAGCAGCAGACCTTCCCTGAGGGATATCACTTCATAATCTATGAAATTGTTTATGAAGATATCCGCCGACTGCTGAGTGATGCTGCTCCCCATGGATGATATTATATGCATGAGATAGTTGCCGGGGCGATTGATGTTGACCCGCCTGATCTTGATATTGCCCCCGCCACCCCTTCTGCTCTCAACATAGTAGCCTCTCTCCGTTGTGAACCTTGTGCCTATCACATAATTGATCTGTGAGGGTACACATTTAAAATGGGTTGCCAGCTCATTCCTTTGTATTTCAATGGTACCGTCGGTATCATCAATCAACTGCTTTAAGAATGCTTCAATAATGTCACTCATCCTTGCCATTTGCTTCACCTCGTTCTCATTTCTCTTTAAGTACGTTTCTTATCAATATCGGTCTGTTCTTATCAATATTGACCTGTTTGATATTGGCCTGTTTGATTTTGACTATCTTTGACTTTAACTTTATTATAAAACAAGTCGATTATTAATTCAAGTATGAATTCATCCTGTATGGATAATAATCACAACATAAAAAGACAGGGGTTTATCGTGCTTGATACGCCCCTGTCCTTTTACTTACGGTACATTCATATGTTTATTTTTTGATTTCGTTATCGTCCTTATTCCTGTACCTTTTGGAAGTGCGTCTGTACAACACTATTGCCGCTATTGCGACAAGTCCTAAAAGAATCAGCACCGGGAGTGCAGCGACAAGAATGATTATCAGCTCGCCGACAAAGTTTATCACTCCTTTGAAGCTATCTGAGAGATTTTGCAAAAGCCTCTGTCCGTATGTCTTTGGCTCTTCAGGTTTATTCAGCGCATCTGGGTATTTCTCGCTGATATTTATAGTAATTGTTGAAAGGTCCACAAGGTCGGACATCTGTCTCAGATTTCCTGTAAGTGCCTCAATCTGGTACCTGAGCTCGGTGAGTTTACTCTCGGTCTTGTATATCTGGTCAAGGTCTGTGAGTTTCTTCATGTATTCTTCAATCTTGCTCTCCTCTATTTTCAGAAGTCTGAGCCTTGATTCCGTATCTATGAAGTTTTTCGTGACGTCCTCGCTGTTAAGGTTCCAGCTAAGTACGGTTCCAATGCCTTTCAGGCTGTTGAGCACTTTATCGAAACGATCCTTGTCAATCCTGATTACCATCATTCCATTGCGGACCAGCTTCGTTTCTTCTTTGCTGATATATACCTTGTCAGTATCAATACTGGTACTCTGGATATAACCGATACCGAGGATGAAATTGCTGATCTGTCCATAAGCCTCATCAAAATTCTCCACCTCAAGGGATACATTGGCGCTGCGTATGACTTTCCTCTCGGCCAGGATTGCATTGGACACATCCTGAGACACATCCACCCCGCCACCAATCGAGGTGACCGTTACAGCCCCTTCTTCCGAAGCTCTGTCCGGTCCGGCATACCCGGCAGCGTCAGCAAACCCACTATCTGATTTGCCCTTATCAGAGCTGGTATACGTTACGCCCCCTGCCATTGCCGGAGCTTCTGCCGCAGGTGCCACACCATTCATATCCATCGCCTGGGTTGCTGCCTCATCAGACGTTGCCGTTCCGGAAGATCCGCATCCGGCAAGCAATGATACCATAAGTATTGATATAAGCAGTGTAGCGAGTATCCCGGTTGTTCTGGCGAATTTTTTGTTCCTATTCATTTCAAGCCCTCCTTTAACTATTTCGGGTTGCTTTTTCCAAGCTATCTCTATTAACCAGTTCTACTTGTTATTCCTGTTATTTATGACGTCATCCGTTGATTAAAGTTCCATATGCTTCAATACTAATATGTCATTGATTTAAGAAAAGCCTCAGGGGCATCAAACCCCTGAGGCTTTTGGCTGTGGCTCTTCGCCTTTATTGCGATTCGAAAGTAATAGTTCCTAATCCTCTTCCTCATCCTCAACCATATGCTTCTTGGCCTCTTCAATGACCTTCTGGGAGACATTTGCAGGTGCTTCCTCATATCGGTCGAAGGTCTGCTTGAACCAGCCTCTGCCCTGGGTCATGGACCTCAGGTCGTTAGCATACTTGAACATCTCAGCTGTCGGAACATCCGCAACTACCTCCTGAATTCCTCCATCCTGTGGATTCATTCCGAGGATTCTGCCTCTGCGTTTGTTGAGGTCGCCTATGATATCACCCATGTAGTGGTCGGGGATATAAACATCAACGCGGCTGATGGGCTCAAGAAGTACCGGATTAGCAAGCGGGAGACCTTTTTTGTATGCAAGCCTGGCCGCTATCTTGAAGGCCATTTCCGATGAATCGACATCATGGTAGGAACCGTCCACAAGAGTAGCCTTAAGGTTCACTACAGGATATCCTGCAAGTATGCCTTTTACTATAGCTTCCCTCAAGCCTTTTTCAACAGCCGGATGATATTGCTTCGGAACAGAGCCGCCGAAGATCTTTTCTTCAAAAAAGAGATCCTCTGTCTCGCCGTGTTCGAATTCTATCCAGACATGCCCGAACTGGCCGTGGCCGCCCGATTGTTTCTTGTGCTTGCCTTCAATCTTGACCTTCTTCTTGATGGTTTCCCTGTAGGGTACCTTGGGGTCTATGAGGTTGACCGATACACCGAATTTGGCCTTCAGCTTGCTTACGATAACGTCAAGATGCTGCTCGCCGACACCGGATATTATTGTCTGGTGTGTCTCGGTGTTAAGTGCCACCTTGAATGTGGGATCTTCATCCTGAAGCTTGTGCAGACCGGATCCTATTTTTTCCTCGTCGCCCTTGGATTTTGGCTCAACAGCCAGTGAAAGCGCAGGTTCAGGGAATTCTATCTTGTCAAGCACGACAGCCTTGGCCTGATCGCAAAGGGTATCGTTCGTATTGGTAAATTGCAATTTGGCTACAGCACCGATATCGCCGGCAATCAACTTGTCAACAGGCACCTGCTTTTTACCTCTGAGCATGTACACTTGAGCTGTCTTTTCTGATTTTTCAGACGTTGAATTATATACCGTAGAGTCTGACTTCAGTGTTCCGGAATAAACTCTGAAAATGGATATCTTTCCGACAAATGGATCTGCTATTGTCTTAAAAACCAGGGCTGACAATGGTTCTGTCGGAGCCACCTTCAATTCGACAACATCGTCGGTACCTGGCTTTTTCGCTTTTACTACCGGCCTGTCGCTGGGAGCAGGCATGTACTCTATTATCTCATCCATCAAAGCCTTTATTCCAAGGTTGTTAAGTGCAGAACCGCATAGAACAGGTACTATGGAGCCATCAGCAATACCAAGGCGCAGACCTTTATGGATCTCTTCCGGTGTGAATTCTTCTCCGCTGAAGAATTTTTCCATCAGGACTTCATCTGTCTCTGCAATAACTTCATTCAATGCTTCCTTGATTGCAGAGATCCTATCGTTTAAACCGGCAGGGACAGCCGTATCAACAAACTTATCCGTGTCGAACTTTTTCGCCGTCATACTGAGTACATCTACTATTCCAAAAAACTTTTCGTTTTCAATTATTGGGAGTTGGAAGGCAATTACACCTTTTCCGAAAGTGGTTGTGAGTTGATCGAGAACTTTAAAGAAATCTGCATTTTCTTCGTCCATCTTACTGACAAAGAACATTTTGGGGATACCCTGTTCATTCGCAAAGGCCCATGATTTTTCCGTGCCTACAGATACTCCGCTTTTTCCAGAAACCAGAATCAATGCAGAATCTGCAACTCTGATCCCCTGCTTCACTTCACCTACAAAGTCAAAATATCCCGGGGTGTCAATGACATTGATCTTGCAGTCTCTCCATTCGCAAGGCGCTATGGCTGTGTTGATGGAGATCTTCCTTTTGATCTCTTCCGGGTCATAATCGGTAGTGGTTGTCCCATCGAGGACCTTTCCCAATCTGTCAAGAACTCCTGTGTTGAAAAGCATTGCTTCAGCAAGCGTCGTCTTGCCGGATCCTCCGTGGGACATAAGACAGATGTTGCGCAATTTCTCCACGGTATAATCTTTCATAACAATTCCCCCTTGTCACCTATCGATTTGTTTAAATTTGCTAAGTCCGACATTTATTATTTTAACTATACTTCAGAAAAAAATACCAATTTGACCTTTATTCAGCACTTTTTTATTGAAGTCATAATAAACTACCAGGAAATTCAAAAATCTATGGGACCGGATAACACAATCTATATTATAACACACATTGCCCCTGTTTCAAGAGAATTATTGGCAGATCTTCGCCAAATAAGCTCAAACAAGTCATCGCTGACTTTTCGTTCAAACAATCAACAATATGTAATAAATCCCCTGATTCCTTGACATTTGTTCTATCTCATTGTAAATTAAAATCTAATATGAGATAGTCAAAAACAATCCGGATAAAATTCATGATCAGAATGAATTCTATATAATAAATCCCATAAAATGCGACTGGATATTAAAAAGAAAGGTATTACTTCCATGATAATAGTAATGAAAACAAATTCAAGTGAAAGTGAAATAAAAGAAGTCTCCTCCGTCCTTGAATCAATGGGACTCGGTGTACACATCTCTAAGGGTACTGAAAGGACGATAATCGGAGTAATAGGCGATAAAAGACTGCTCAGCGATATACCCATTGAACTGTTGCCTGGCGTGGAAAAGCTCGTCCCCATAATGGAGACATACAAACTGGCCGGAAAAACCTTCAAGCCCACACCCAGCATCATTGATGTAAACGGTGTCAAGATCGGGGGGAAGGAAATTGTCATGATGGCAGGCCCTTGCGCAGTTGAAAGCAGGGAACAGATATTGGCGGCTGCAGAAGCCGTTAAGAAATCAGGGGCGAAATTCCTTAGGGGCGGCGCCTTCAAGCCCAGGACCTCGCCATATTCTTTCCAGGGTTTAGAGGAAGAGGGCCTCCGGCTACTTAAGGAAGCCAAGGAAGCCACCGGACTTCAGATCGTTACGGAAGTCATCAGTGAAAGGTCATTGGAGATATCGGATAAATATGTGGACATGTTCCAGATCGGAGCCCGTAACAGCCAGAACTTCGAGTTGCTGAAAGAAGTCGGTCGCTCGAAGAAACCAGTTCTGTTCAAGCGCGGCTCCTCCACAACCATAGAAGAATGGCTCAATGCAGCGGAATATATAATAAGCGAAGGCAATTACAACGTCATCCTCTGCGAGAGGGGTATCCGTACATTTGAAACTGCAACCAGGAATACCCTGGACATCAGCGCCATACCTGTGATCAAAAACACCAGCCATCTTCCGATAATGGTGGATCCCAGCCATGCAGCAGGCAAGACCCAATACATTCTCGCCCTCTCAAAGGCAGCTGTTGCAGCAGGTGCGGACGGCCTTATCATAGAGGTACATCCCGACCCCAGGCATGCTCTTTCGGACGCCGCCCAACAAATCACGCCGGCAGCTTTCGACATCCTCTGCAGGGATATTGAAAGGATTGCCCCCATTGCTGACAGGGAGTTCAAATATGGTGGATGATGCCGCTTTTTCAAACATTAAAACAACAGGCCTTAAAGTTTCTATATTAGGACTTGGCCTTATAGGAGGCTCGCTTGCCAGGGCATTATATATGAAGGCGGGCGTCTCCGATATCACGGCGGTCAACAGGAACCCGGATGCACTCAGCCAGGCCTTATCGGACGGGGTGATTCTTCGGGGGTTCACAGACCTTGATGACAATGCCCTGGAATACATAAGTGATTCAGACATCATATTCATATGCACTCCAGTAAAAAAAACAATGCAATACCTTGAGCTCCTGGCCGGTAAGGTAAAGCCTTCCTGCCTGGTGACCGATGTCGCCAGCACAAAGGGAGAGATAATGGAATTTGCACGCAAGCTCCCCAATTCGCCACTTTTCATCGGTGGTCATCCCATGGCAGGCTCTGAGAAAACAGGCTACAATGCCGGATATTCTCATATGTTCGAGAATGCATACTATATACTGACTCCTGGCATCGATACACCGTCCTCAGCAGTTGAAGCCTTATCAGACCTTGCAAAGGCCATTGGAGCTTTTCCAATAATAATCAGTGCCGATGAACATGACTTCGTCACAGGGGGTATAAGCCACATACCGCATATCATAGCCTCCCTGCTGGTTAACATGGTCATGGCGCTGGACACAGACGACAATAAAATGCAGCTGCTTGCAGCGGGCGGTTTCAGGGACATAACGAGGATAGCCTCATCCAGCCCCGAGATGTGGGAAAACATTGTTCTCAGCAACAAAAATCATATATTGGGGCTTCTTGAGAAAATAGACGAAATGCTTTCCAAATTCGGCTCCAGGCTTGAGAACGGAGACACAACCTGGATCAGGTCGTTTTTCGAATCTGCAAAGGAATACAGGGACTCACTTTCAGTTGTTTCCAAAGGCTTGCTCATGCCGGAATACGACATATTGATAGATGTGGAGGACAGACCGGGAATCATCGGCGAACTGGCAACAGTCCTTGGCATGGATGGAATTAACATAAGGAATGTCAATGTAACAAACAGCAGGGAAATGGAAATGGGCTGCATCAGGATAACGCTGCCGGATGCAGAAAGCGCATCAAGAGCCGTTGAGCTGCTCACCTCAAAAGGTTACAAGGCATACGGCCTGGAATAGGTTCACTCCAGGTCTCCATATTTTTCAGTAAGTTTGTATCCCAGTACCATAAGGCCGTCACTGAGGTGTACGTTTTCGATTATGATGTCATAAGGCAATTTCAAATCCATCGGTGAAAAATTCCAAAGTCCTTTGATACCAAGCTTTGCAATTTTAACTGCAACCTCAGGAGTAGCTTCATAAGGGACTGAAAGCATTGCAATATCGACACGTGTCCCCTTCATAAACTCCTCAAGTGAATCAAGGTGCTGTACTTCCAGACCTTTTATGGTCTTTCCTATAAGTTTGGGATTCACATCGAAAATTCCTGTCAGCCTGAAGCCGCGTTTATCAAAGTTACCATAGTTAGCAAGGGCTTGTCCCATATTACCGGCCCCAACGATTATGGTATTGAATTTCTTATTTACGCCTAGAATATTGCCGATTTCATTGTACAGGGATTCCACATTATAGCCATAACCCTGCTGTCCGAATCCACCGAAGCAATTCAGATCCTGCCTTATCTGGGAAGCGGTTATCCCCATCTTTGTACTCAATTCCTTGGAAGAAATTCTTGTAATATCCATTTTTAAGAGGTCTAATAAATATCTGTAATATCTTGGCAATCTTTTTATAACGGCCATCGAAACCTTTTTCTTTAAAGCCATCAATTATCTCCTTCACAACTTTTCCGCCTTAAAACGAAGCAGAATGTTAAACAATGCACCTAAATGCAAGAAACTTTTCTATAGTCGAAAAGTTTCTACTTTTGCATTATAACATCTTTGTTTTCTATAATCAATATTGCCTGTCCCCTGTGTTTCTGCTAGAATTATGGCATTGACTGCAGCAGGGAGTAATATTTATGATAGTTCTGGCATGTTCCGGCATTTCAATAGCTTATGGTCTGGAAACGATACTCAGCGATGTATCCTTCAACCTTCAGAAGTCTGAAAAGGCTGCCCTTGTAGGCGTCAATGGTGCAGGCAAATCAACACTATTCAAAATCATATGTGGCATGATCAAGCCGGATAGTGGAGATGTATTTATTGCAAAAAATCACAAACTGGGCTATCTTGATCAGGGCACCGGACCGAATTCAGGTAAAACCGTCTGGGAAGATCTTATATCGGCCTATTCCCATCTTATCGTACTGGAAGAAAAGATAAAACAGATTGAAAAGAAGATCAGTACCGAAAGCAATCAGGAGCTCCTTGTCCCGCTTATGAATGAATATGACAGGCTGGCCGAAAAGTTCTCCAGAGATGGCGGTTACGAATATGTCAGCAGGACAAAAGGGGTCCTGCGCGGCCTCGGGTTCAGCGACGACCAGTTCTCACTGAAATCCGACACCCTAAGTGGTGGACAGAAAACAAGACTTGCCCTCGCCCGTCTTCTCCTGGAAGAACCCGACATACTAATGCTGGACGAGCCCACCAACCATCTGGACATCAATGCCCTGGAATGGCTGGAGGACTTCCTGAAAACTTACAAAAAAAGTGTTTTGATCATATCCCATGACAGATACTTCCTTGACACAACAACTACCAAGACCATCGAACTGGAAAACCGCCACTGTAAAACATATCCAGGCAATTATTCAGCCTTTGCGCGGCAGAAGGCCGTCGAAAGGGAGATACTGCAGAAGCACCATGACCTTCAGCAGAAGGAAATCGCCAGGATGGAAGCCTTCATCGAACAGCAGCGACGATGGAACAGGGAGAAAAATATCATAGCAGCTGAAAGCCGTCAAAAAGCTATCGACAGGATTGAAAGGATAGACGCACCTGACCGGCTGCCTGACAAGATAAAGATCAACCTCAAAAGCAATTTGAACAGCGGGAATGACATACTATCCGTTGAGGAGCTTTCAATGGAATACCCTGGCAAACCCCTTTTCGATTCCATCAGCTTCAGTATGAAAAAAAACGAGCATGTATTCCTTATGGGGCCCAACGGATGCGGCAAATCAACCCTCCTCAAGATATTGCTCGGGAAAATACCACAGACTGCTGGTACTTACCGTTATGGCTATAATATTGACATCGGCTATTATGACCAGGAATTGCAGGATCTTGATGACGGCAATACTATCCTCGAAGAGGTGTGGGACAAAAATGAGAATTTCACCCATACCCAAATCAGAAATGCCCTGGCTCAATTCCTCTTTGAAGGTGAGGATGTGTTCAAGCCCATCAATATTTTAAGCGGTGGAGAAAAAAGCAGGGTTTCCCTTGTCAAGCTGATGCTTTCAGGCGCCAACTTCATGATACTCGACGAGCCCACCAACCATCTGGACATCAATTCCAGAGAAATTCTGGAGGAGGCTCTTTGCGGCTTTGACGGCACTATTCTCGCAGTCTCCCATGACAGATATTTCATAAGGAAACTGTCCACAAGGGTGATTGAAATGTTGGGTCGGGATCTGGAGGATTACAAGGGTGATTACGATTATTACCTGGAACGCAGAAAATTAAAACAAACGACTGGAGCTGCAGTAGACTCAGAAGGATCGGAGGCACCGGTCCTGACAGTTTCCAAGCAGGAAAGGCTGGACAGCAAGGAAGAGAAGGCCCGTCTGAGAAAGCTGGAAAAGACTCTGGCCGAAACAGAAAAACAGATAGAAATAACTGAAGCCTCTCTTAAGAATATTGAGCTTGAGATGTCAGATGAGTCGACTGCCAGCGATCATGTAAAGCTGAGCCAGCTTATATCAGAGCAGGAATCCCAGAAAAACAAGCTCGACAGCCTGTACGAAACCTGGCATACCTGCACCGAAGCGCTGGAGCTGTAGGATAGGTTTGGGTTAAAATGTGCATCTATATGCCTTCGGTTACGGGCATAATTTTTATCTGAGTATTATTTCAAACTCCAGCTCGCTCATGTTTAATAGGGATGTTGTCCATTCCAATTAACGGAATACTTGGCTTTAGCTTTCGAGAAATTTCCATAGCATTAATATGAACAGCCTTTAAGTCAAACCCTTCCTTTTGATAAAACCGTATTGCATTTATATTGGGAATTGCATTTATATCATCATTAGTTGTTATCAGCCAGAGTCTTTTGCAATTGCTTTTCTGAGCAATGTCATAAACCCCATTTATTAAAGCTGTTCCAATTCCACTATTCTCTTCAAAACTATTAAGTGTTATAATCTCACATTCCTCATTCTCAATGTTATAAGTTACAACTCCTTTAATTACTTTATTCTGAAGTATGAGAAATTCTGGTAAAATTGTAGCATCAATAATTTTGCCTCTTGAAATGAAAGAAGGGCAATGCCATTCATCCTTTAATATTAGGTTTACTGTATTACGATATTTTTCATTTATTTCTTGTAAATAAAATCTATACCCACCCGGGATATTAATAATTAATTCGCTATATTCAATAATGATGATGCAAAATGGTTTGTTGTGGTTTGCATTTAATAAATATTAACGAAGGAACTCAACAATAAATTTGGGATTTATCAAAACTGTAAACAAACTCCAAATGCAGAGTCCGTCTCTGGCGACGCAACCATTTTGCCGTTTCTTAAAACCACTGCGCCGGCAGGCAGAGCAAGTTCGCACAAGGGGGCATTCAACTACGGTGGGGGCAGTGTCTACTGTGAAGTGTGCAAATTTTCAAGTAGTGTGCAAGATTTTTTGGGTTAGAACCAATGTTTTAACTAAATTTGTGCAAATTCTTAATTAATACAAAGATATTCGGAATATATTCGCTACAATTCACGCATTACTTAAAATTTTGCACACCTGCCACAAAAATTTCGATAAAAGAGTGATCGGCAAATTGGGATTTAATTCTCTGGCAGCATCTTATCCTGTAAGTTCCTGTATTCATTACGAAGGTTGTTCTGTTCAACAAAACACTGACACAAAACCGTTGCTTAGTTATATGGAGCCTTCTTTCCTCTATTTGCTGCCCTGGCTGTAAAGGAACTCACTGACACCTTTGCTGGCAAAAAGTAAAACACAGCAGAATATCGAATAAATCAAATCACATATTAAAAGCGTAATCAATATAACTGGTATTTCAACAGTTGATATTATGGTCATGGCATAAAGCAATGTTAATACACTTATAGCAGATCCAAAAATAAAAAGGTATCTGGCCCATTTGGATCCAAGATACAGCGCTACAGACATTACCACCTGAACAATTAGCGAAAAAATGTTGAAATTGAAGTATGAAGATATGATAGTCAGTATAATGTTAAGGATTACAATTGAAGTAACTATTATCCTGCCTCTTTTATACAATCTATCCTGCTTTGCATCAAATTCCTTTAGTGCGTTTTCTCTTTCCTGCTCACTCAATTTTGCATCTTTTGCTGCATATTGATTCTCATAAGTTTTATCTGTTGGCTTTCCCACAAGCTCATCAACCATGTCCTTAACTATATTCTCCAAAATATTGCCTCCAAATCCTGCATCAAAATCCTGGTAAATTCACGCTTATTATATAGCAATATTATGTAAGCATCAACATTTTCAGGAAACATATAATGCATCTACTATGGTAGGGTTTAGCGTAATTTCCTTTCAACGTCCATCCCACTCAGCCCATACTTTGCAGGCGCGTCAGACGCAAGGAGAACAAGGAAGACGAACCATGAGGAGCGGAGTGTATGTTTTATACATGAGCACCGAATGGCGAAGTCTGACACAGTTATCAAGGGCATTGAGCGAAGCGTAATTTCCATTCAATGCCCATTTCGCAGCGTATCACGCGCCTGCCCGCCTTACTGGAGGCCGCCTGACATAAGTACATTATACTGGTGCGTCGCATCCACCTTGCCATCCACATGCTTCAGGCTATTCAGAAAATACAGGTCAAAATGCCCATCCATCCCGTTGCCCGAAATCGCATCGTAATTTGGCCCTGTTCCATAGTTGTCGCTTCGGTTAGCTATGTTTTGAAGAAAAGGTACTCCGTCCACTCCCGCGTGCGGCATACCTGCTGCAGAAACTGCCAGCCTTCTTCCATCCACCTCCAGAATGAACTGTTTCCTGCCCCAGTTCCATGTACCTCCGAAAAGCTCCTTCATTACCTTCGAATCCTCTTCAGTGAGGGTTTCAGTATCTGAGTGGTTTGCGCCGATAGTCCTTTTAATGTTGAAGCTCTTTCCGGTCACCGGGTCTATAAGCCTGCCCGTCTTACCCGTCGTGAACACATATTGTCCCTGGGAAAACCAGTCCAGAACTTCGCCGAAGTCACTACCCGGCACATTTTTCACTGCAATGACATGTACCGGTATGCGGATTACCTGGTTGATATTAATCACAGTTGAAGATGAAAAACCATTTGCAGTCATCAACTCTTTATCCGGCACTCCGAATTTTTGTGACAAAGCCCAGATATAGTCTCCTTTTTGAACGGTGTAATCCTGATAAGCCAGTGTATCAAGGGAGGTGTCGACTGGAATCACATTATCAAAGAACCTGCTCAGGTTTGTTGAAAATATGTATTCCTGCTTCATACCGATGACAGTCCTGTATATGTATCCACTGCCTTTCGTTGTATCAACCCTGTACCAATCACTGGTTTTTCCAGTGACGGAAAGATCAACCGAAGCCTTCAGATACCCTGCGACTCCGTATTCAAAGCCGGGGCCGGTCCGCATGGTGGCTCCTGCGGTCGTATATGCCGGCAGCACAGCCGGAGTAAATGCCGTTTCCTTTACAACAAGCTTCTGTCCGGTCTGTATCGTATCACTTGACAGGTTGTTCAGCTGTTTCAGCGACGAAACGGTTGTTCCGAACAACTGGGATATAGCCCACAGGGTATCACCCGATAACACATTGTATGTAATTTTCCCCTCTGAAGGCTGATAAACCATCAGCATGTTCCGCTTTAAGCTCATGAAGCTTTCTGCCCCCAGGTATGACACAGTGAATGACGCAGGTATCATGAACCTGTTGCTCATTATCCTCATGGGTTCAGACGCCTGAATGAACTTACCGTTAAAGCATGCCACACTGTCATCCAGCCTGAAGACCAGTTCATTTCCTCCAGCCTTTATGGTACCGGTCTGTTTAGCGGCATCATAGGAGAATTCTCCTCCAAGGCTTGTAATATACTCTTTTGCAGGCACCATGAGGGTTCCGTTACTCAAGGTTGGCCCTCCGCTATTGAATTCTAATATGCAGTTGTTGACCAAAACTGATACTTCTGACGAGCCGAAAACATTTGCAGGTAAATAGGAAGTTACAAAGATAAGTAAGGCAAGAATGACAATATGTACTCTTCTCTTGTGCATAAAAACAGCGCTCCTTTGCATTTACATAATGTGTTGCATACATACATTATATATTGCAAAACAGCGCTGTTAACCCGGTAATTTCTGGGAGACCGTCCCCTTACATCACTTGTAATAATTTCGTATACCCTCTGCGATAGCGGCAGCAATTTTCGACTGGTATTCGTCGGTGGCAAGCCTGGCTTCCTCCCCCTGATTGGACAGGAAACCGCATTCGATTACCACCGTTGGTGCCTTAAGGTCTTTAAGTATGACAATAGGATCGCTTTTCAACTGTGGTTCTCTTTTATTATTGGGATCGATGTTCTTCCTGATAGATGCCTGCAGCAGCTCTGCCAGCTTGCGGCTCTCGGCCGAATCAGGCGGATAGAAGGTCTGGGCGCCGTAATACTTGGACTCAGGAAAGCTGTTGGCATGGATGCTTACGACTATCCCGCCGCTCTCATCCATTATCTGCTTCCTTCTTGTGAGATCCTGTTTCCTCTTCTGAAATATTTCAGTAGTCCCCTCTTCATATGCAAGCTTGTCTTCCTCCCTCGTCATTATGACGTTGAAGTCGCTTGCAAGAAGTTCCTTTGTCTTTACAGCAATCAAGAGGTTTATGTCCTTTTCTTTCAGTCCACTGTAACCGCTGACCTTGCCGGGGTCTTCACCGCCATGTCCGGCGTCGATGATAACAGTCTTGGCATCCTCAACCTTTGTGATGACGACTTCAGAATCGGAATCCTCAACATTAATATTCAGGCTCAGTATCACAGCCAGAAGGACAAATGCAAGCACAACCAGTAATATATTGTTTTTCCTGACTAAAAGAATCATAATACCCCGTCTCCATAATCGAATGTTTATATGGTATAAGGATATTCACCGACAGGTTGGACATATTCATACTACGTCCTTTTTCTTCTTCTTTTTGGTTTGAGCAGTCTGAACCGGTTTGTTCGTAGGATGCCACGGGCTTTTTACGAACGTCTGACCGGCTGCCCCTTTCTCAGTCCTGCTGTTTCCTTTTTTGCCCATCAGTCCAAAATATCCCCATATGTAGCCGAACATGGCAATGGCAGGTATTACAAGGGTTGCCGCGACATAGCCCGAAGGCTTCTCACCCATCATACCTATGATGAAGTACATCGGCCCAAGCATGGTGTTGATTACAAGATGTTCTACCCTTGAAGCAAACTGGTCCTGAAAAACCAGGAAAACCGAAACAAGTTCCAGCAGGATAAATGGCGAAAAGCCTAAAAAGCCATAAACCAAGCCCTTTAATGGGTATGGCCTCAAATTGTACTGTGGCCTTTTTTCATTTTCCCCGACGCCTTTCATATCAAAAAACAGTATAACAAAAGTTAGAGCAAACATCAGAGCTGAATAATATGGGAGATAAGTCATGAACTTTTCTCCGGAATATGAAAATACGGCATAAAGGAATATGACAAACAGTATCATTGCCGCTGTATAATCAAAGAAAACCTTTGAAGCGTTCTTCCTGTAATTTTTCAAAGCTCCTGCCCCCTTACCCGCTTGTTTTTAACAAGTGAAGCGAAAATTCCAGCCACACTGATAATCACCATTATAATGTAGATAGCCTGCAGGCTCCCCGAAAACTTCTCATATACGACCTGGGACATCTGTACTTTTCCTATCATCAGGGCGAATACAGACATTACAATACCCATACTGAAAACCTGCCCTATGGTACGCATGGTTGCTATCATCGATGATGCAACGCCAAACTGACTCCTGTCAACAACACTCATGATTGCATTGGTATTTGGTGAAGCAAACAGCGCAAATCCCAAACCAAGCATTACCAGTGCAAGGATGATCAGCCACATACCTACATAAATGCTCTCGACTATAAGTAATACTATGCCCACGCATGAGACTGCCATTCCGAAAGAAGCCACCTTTTTGGGATGAATCCTGTCAGAAACCCTGCCGGCTACAGGAGAGAAAATCGCCTGTAGCAAAGGTTGTATGAAAAGTACAAGCCCTGCATCGAAAGGGCTCAACCCCTGGAAATATTGTAATTTAAGACTGAGCAGATAGGTCATACAGCTAATGGCGCAGTAATTGATCAAAGTGGCAATATTGGAAAAGACGAATACCCTGTTGCCCCTGAACAGCTTTATGTCAAGCAGTGCAGAATCAACTTTCATTTCAAACAGTATGAACACAACAAGTATCGCCAATCCTCCTATGGCAAAGCCTGTGGCTGCCGCTGCAGGTATCTCGGATACGCCGTATATAAGCAGGACAATACCTACCGCGTAAAGGGCTGCTCCTATGAAATCGAAACTGACTTTGGTTTCCGAAGCCCATTCACTCTTTATAAGTGTGATTGTCATAACAGAAACTAAAGCGAAAAGCGGTACCACCGTCCAGAAAACGCCCCTCCATCCAAAGTTCTCTACAAGTACACCACCCAGGAGTGGTCCTGCAGAAGCCCCGATATATACCGCAGCAGTTGCTATCCCAAGTACCTTGCCCCTCTTTTCAGGTGGAAAGGCAGATGTCAGTATCGCTGGGCCAATCCCAAGGGTCATTCCTATGCTCAATCCCTGAGCCACGCGCGCTGCAATAAAAACCGCGAAAGTCGGTGCGATGGAACATAAAAACGTCGTTAATCCAGAAAGAAGCATGCCGATAAAGTACATCTTTTTTCTTCCATAAATATCAGCAACCTTTCCGAAAGGAAGTAATATAACTGACACCGCAAGAAGGTAAGCAGTTGCCACCCAGTTCAGTGATACACTGTCAACCTGGAAATGGCTGCCGATTGTCGGTAGCGCTATGTTAACGGCAGAAAGCATAAATGGTGTGATAAAATTTCCGAATACTGTTACAAGTAGTATTGTATTGTTTTGTGTTTCTTTTTTCAACCGCTGGACCTCCTCACGCTTCCTTATCTATATAATCATCTTCATACTCTTCTTTTATCATCATTGTTTTATTCTTCTTATACCTTACCAGATAAACGATCAGGAATAATACATATGCAAGGCTTGAATATATGTACATGGTCTTGTAATCCGACACATGTGCAATTGCCCCCAGTGCCAGAGCCCCGAGGCCGACTCCGACATCCAGAAAATTATAGAATGTCGCCGAGGCTGCTACCCTGCGTTCGGGCTCTACCGATTTCATGGTCCAGGCTTCAAGCACAGGGAAAAGGGCTCCGAGTGCTGCTCCGCAGACGAGAGCTGAAGCTATCAGCATGGGCAGACCTGTTGAAAAGGCAAGCAACAGGGTTCCTGCAATACCGGCCACTGCTCCAGGAACCAAAACAACGAAATGGCCTTTTCTATCATAGAGTTTTCCGGCTACAGGCCGGACCAGAAATTCCGCAAGTGAATTCAGTAAAAAGAATATACCAATGCTTTTAATGTTTACTTCATAACCAAACAGGACAAGAAACGTAAAAAGTCCAGACATTGATATGCCAAAAATCATTGCAAGTATGCCGGGTAAAAGAGCCCTGACTTCAAGGAAATCAGACAGCCGGATCTTCGAAGCGGACTTCTTCTCTCTTTCCTTTGGCTCACTGCCTGCTGTAGTAAACTTAGTCAATAGTATTGATATCACTATCAACCCGCCGGATAACAAAAAGAGCCCTGAGTAATAATCCGATGAGACCACCATCGCGCCTAAAAACGGTCCGATGGCAGCAGCTATGGTGATACCAAGCCCAAAATACCCCATTCCTTCGCCCATACGCCCCTGAGGTATTATATTGGAAACGATGCCGCCGTAAAGTGTTGTAGCCGCACCAAATCCAATGCCATGCAGTACCCTGAACAGAAAAACAACAACCAGCAATGACATTATATAGTAGCCGCATGCGGCCAAAGCGCAAATTATCAGGCCTGCTATCAGTATGGCCCTTTTTCCGAAATGATCCGATAATTTTACAACAAACAGCCTCATTACAATGGCAGAAATCGTAAAGATGCTCATAATCAGACCGATGTGCATATTGTTGCCGCCATTTTGCGAAATGTACACAGGAAGTACTGGCGAAAGCATTTCTCCACCGAAAAACAAGAAGAAATTGGACAGGAACAGGAAGGTGTAATTTTTGGACCACAGGGAGGTTTTCCCCACATTGTTTTCTTTGCCGGAAGTCATAGATACCCCTTATCAGCAGCACCGATCAAAGGCAGATCAGCAACTGGTTATATTTTCATGTTTTGTTCAATTTATCACAGGAAAACTCATAAGTCAATGCACACAAACTGCACAAAACATTGGATAGCGGCAGTTCATAAAATGGCAAAAAATAACCAGCCTCTTTTGACTGGTCGCTGTTTGTCTGTGTTACTTTACCCTTTTTAATATTACATCATGTTCATTGAGTTTTGTGTCAACGCCTATAACATAATCCTTAACAACCTCTATATCTCTTCTCAGTCCGTTTATATCCGCTTTCAATTCCTGCCTTGTTCCAGTCAACTCCCGCCTTGTTCCAGTCAATTCCTTCTTTGTTTCTGTCAATTCCTTCTGCAAATTATCAATTTTACTATCTAAAATACTATGCCCTTCTGCTATTGCTTTAACATCTTTTCGAAGGTCTTCAAAAAGCATTCCTGTATAGCGTTTCACATCCTGAACTTCATCTTTAACTTCCTCAACCTTCTTTTCAAACATATCCTTTATTGCTATAAGCAACTCATCATTGTCCATTTCTGACACCTCCAAGCAATTTTATTGTATCAGAAACTCTCTGAGTTTTAAAGGAGCATATAAAAAATTATCATCCGTCATATGTATTCTCGGTGCGATTGATGCGGCTGTTGAAGGTTGCTGTAGTGTCATTGTATGTGAACAGGCTGAAGGTTTCCGTCTGTGTGCCGGCAGGCATGTTGTAGCTTACTTCCTCTGCCAGCTTGTTACCATTGTAGTCATACTTGCATAGTGTCGACCTGGTAAGCACGTACTACCTGTCGAATCCTTCATGGCCTCATACATGCCAAGCAGTGCATTCGTTCCTGAGTAATTGTAATAGTTGCTGACCATGGACCTGTACATTATGGTGCTACCCGAAGCTTCGTCCACATACCCGCTGGACTGGTCGGAGGTGTATGTCTCGGTGAAGGTATCCCTGTTTCCCGCTCCGTCGTAAGTATAGCTGGATGTTTTGCCTGTATTTTTATTTCACACATTTTGTTAGTCTCCTTTTCAATTCATATTTTTATGGTATATAAATCCAACTGCAACTTTCACCACTTTAAATAACCTCCAGTCCCGAAAAATGGACATAAGAAAGGACTGGAATCATTTTTACAATTCCAATCCGCGAATTACTTTCTTACTTTGTGGTGCTAGTTTCAAATCCTGTTATGACAATAGCTACAGAGTGGTACATCTGTCGTTAATTGTCAGTCTTCTTCAACTTTGTAAATCTTTACAGCCTTATCTTCACCGTCTTTAAAGAAATAGAGCCGTTCACATTTTGGACACCGCCAAACGTCAAATTTGGGGTCTGGTAAATCCAAGGTATCAACCTGTCCAATATTTATAATGTCGTCCCATTCTTTATCAGTAAATACCCTTAATTGAATATCATTCGGTGCAAGAGTATTTGATAAAACTTCTCCACACTTGCAAGTCATTCGTGCCATTATAGCCCCTCCCTTTCTTATGGATAAGTAATAATACCATCATTTGTCCAAATCTGCACATTTCCAGGTATTTGTTTGTTTGCATATTTACCTGCTGCCCTACTCAATACCTCTTGTGCTTGTTGAGTTGTCAAGCCAGCCTGTCTACCGTCCAAAATTACAGTATCTGCTCCTTGTTGAAGTCCTTCATAAATCCTCTTTGCTCCAGTACCAGTATTGGGGCTTTGGAGTGTCTTCATTTCTGTTGGAACACCATTTACTTTTAAGTCATAAGTCTTAACGCCCTGAACATTTGAACGTGGTACAACTTCAACTGTATTTCCCTTTCCAACTAAATCATCTATTATTTTTACTTCATGTGCCTCCAAACCAGTTGTTGAACCAACTATCTTGCCAGCCTTTACCGTTCCCTGTAGAGCATCATCAGCATTTCTACCTGCAAACCGGCTCACTGCTGCTAAAATTGTAGTTATTGTATCAGGCGCCTCTTTTGCAACCATTGCCACTTTTTTTACACTTGAACTTCCGGGGAATGCATCTAAAGAGGTCAATAAAGAGTCTAGATATTGTTTGGATATTTTGTCAATATCCCCATTTTGTATGTCATAGTAAAGTTCTTTTATTGCTTCCCAATTTCTTCTTAGAGAATCTTGCTCTGATTCCCAAAAACTATTCCATTCGTCCATTGTCATTGTTGAATAATCAAATTCTAAACCCAATTGATCGAACGTTGCCCAGCTTATCTGATTATCAAAGCCACTAAGTCCATAATTAATTTGTTCAAGAACATACTCTTTTTCTGCATTAATCTCTCTTCGTTCATATGTGTTTGTGCTTGATACAGTAAAAATCGATATATCTGCGCTTCTCAGGTTCGCTTTTGCACTCTCAGCGGCATATGGATTATCCAGTATACTTTGAACATTATTTTTAACAGCACTATCCGTTGTACTTGAACCTATTACAACAGAAGGATCCAAATCGCCTGACCTTATCTGGTCGGCCCGATTATGTATGCTCTCCCTTACAGCTGGGTCATTTGTTTCATAATAGTCATTGGTCAATTGAGCTATTGCCGCTTCCTGGTCAGAATCCAGGCTTGCATCATCAAGATTTTCCCCAGGTCTTCCTCCCCAGTGACCTGTCGGATCATATAGTTGTATGGGATCGTTATAGCAATACGTATACAGATTCAAACTCAACGGATCGTCATAACTGCCTTTATAACTATCCTCCGTCAGGAACCTGCCTACCCTACTATCATAATACCGGGCATTGAGATAGTAAAGCCCTGTCTCTGCATCGTACAAATATCCAGAATAACGTATGCTGCACTCATATGATTCCACCGTCAGTGCCGGGCTGCCGAATATGTCGTAGTCGTACTGGTTCTGCACCACACCGGCTGCCGTTGCAGTCTGCACAACATCGCCGTGGCCGTTGAAGAGGAAGTAGCTGAGGCTTGCTAATGCATCCACCCGCGCTATATAGTTGACTCCCCGTATATACCTCGCCTTCATTGCTCCTGTTTCATTCGTCTCGAGAATGACATTCTGACCATCATACAGATAATGCGTCTCCACAGGTACATAGCTGTCCTGCGATCTCTTCGTTATCTTACTGACCCTTTGGTCGTCTCCGTCATAACCGTATTCGCTGATTACCCTGTTTCCATCCTTGATGGAGTCGATCTTCACCAGCCTGTTGAAGCCGTCATATGTATTCTCGGTGCGGTTAATACGGCTGTTGAAGGTTGTTGTAGTGTCATTGTATGTGAACAGGCTGAAGGTTTCTGTTTGAGTACCGGCAGGCATGTTGTAGCTTACCTCCTCTGCCAGCTTGTTGCCATTATAGTCATACTTGCAGAGTGTCGACCTGGTAAGCACAGTACTACCTGTCGAATCCTTCATGGCCTCATACATGCCAAGCAGTGCATTAGTTCCGGAGTAATTGTAATAGTTGCTGACCATGGACCTGTACATTATGGTACTGCCCGAAGCCTCGTCCACATATCCACTGGCCTGATCGGAGGTGTATGTCTCGGTTAGGGTATCCCTGTTCCCCGCTCCGTCGTAGGTATAGCTGGATGTTTTGCCTGGAGCCGCCACCTGCGATATCCTGTTGTCGTTGTCATAGGTATAGGTGGTGGTTCCGTAGTTGTCTTCTCAAATATTATACTCACCCGATTAACAAATCGGGTATGGGTCAATAGTTCTTAAAAAAGCTACAAAATATAGCAACATTCCCTTACTTTAATCAGTTGATATTATCAATTTGTAGAAACCATCTTTTGCCACTACAATACAATTATTATTATCAATTACCCAAAAATTAAAAATCGAGTTGTTCTTAATAATATCTTCAACTTCTAATGTATTTTGGTTAATACTAAGCAACCCCTGTTCAGAACAAATAACAAGCATTTTATTTATCAGATTTATATCAGTCACTTTTAAAACAGAATCATAATATTCTTTTGGTATATAGTACTTATCCCATTTGTTATTTTTGTCATTAAATATGGAAATATATTTATAGAAATTTATCCAGATCAAACCATCCTCATTCATTTCCACATAGCCTTCACTTCCTTGACCCATATCAGGATCGATTTCCGATATCAATTTATCATCTGTTGTGTAACCAATAAAGTGACGCCATTTCTTTGTTAGCAAATTCATAGATGATAAGCCCCACGTTTCTCCCTCTCCACCGTATTCTACCCATAGATTTTCATTGTTTAAATATAATTGTGTAATAAGGTTACTTTTAAGACTATTTGCAGTATTATAAACAGAGGAATTCGCTTCGTTTTCTGTTTCATTTACCCCTTCGCCAAACAGTCCAAACCAAGTTAGTTTCGAATTCGAAACAACACTGCTTATAAAAGAAGTACTTCGTATGGGGATTTTAATTGAGTTATTTGAATTATCAATTTCTATGACTTTATTTCCACCATTAATCAAATCTTTGTTTCCGATTGAACAGATGCCATAAATGCCTTCAACATCCAATTGAACAGGTGAGTATTCTGTGAATTCACTATTCTCTAAATTATATTTGATTAATGGATACTCTAACTTGTTCTCCCCGAATGATTCCTCCATTCTACTATAATAGAACCAGAGTCTGTTTCCGGAATTGACTATTTTATTAAGTTTATCTATTGTTTTATATTCTTTTGCTTCTTTGGTATTTATATCTAAGTTTAAAATTTTATTATCATTGATGTACCATATCTTTTTATCTACAATAACCATTTCATTAGATTGGGATAAATCCGCATCAACAAGTTTTTCTATAGAATACTTTGTAGATCCGCAATTCAACAGGCTGCTTGTATCTTGATTATTTGTCGCTACAAAAGGTTGATTGTTCAACGCATTTTCGTTGTCATTATTCTTAGAAACATCTGCAGAAATCTGTGTATTATTTTCATACCCATCAATAGTGTTCTGACTTCTAATTTTATTATTCATGCATGCAACATTGGTTAAAAGAAATAAGACTACAAAAAAGGAAAGCAATAATTTTCTCGAATTCATGTTTAACGGGCCTCCAGTCCAAGTTTTAGATAGTAATACTTATAATTATTTACAAGTTGAAGTTTAGACTTTGTTGAAGTTTCAATTGTTTATCAGTATTGTCTATTCGTAATAACGCACATGAAAATGGTCATCATGACCCTTCCACAACCTAATTTTTTCCCCATACTTATCTTGAATATCAGAATTGAGAAATCCAATATATTGGGTATTATTATCTTCCAGTATAATTTTAACAAGCTCCTCATTATATTCTTTGCTATATGTTGATGACCCGACGATAGTACCACCCTGCTTTCTATCGTTCCTAATCAAACGCATATCGTAGTCAATGCCTTTTTGGTGACTTGCGTGAGGAGGATTAAAATTGCCTCCTTCTTTTTTACTTAAGTCACGTATTTCTAAAACAAGACCGCTTTTTTGGGCTAAACCCCTATTTACCCATTTTTCAGCTACCGCTAAAATAGAATTGATTGTTTCATAGGTTCCCCATCTATTAGTATTCTGATCTGTATAACCGTAACCAACTTCAAGCAGTTCTATTAATCCAGCACCTGACTCCTCAGCTGTTTTGTAATATTGAGTTTGGAGTTCCAGTATCGTTTCCCCACTTTCTGCAGATTGTTTCATAGCTTCTAGTGTTTTTTCATCAACTATACCCGTAACAGCTAACCCTTTAATTTTTTGAAATGTTCTTGTTGCTGCTTTACTGCATTCACCCCATATTCCATCGACACCATTATGATTCATTCCGCTATATCCCATTGGAAACATCATCAGCGACAAATATGCTTGGGCATAAACACTATTTCTATTTATATCATTTATATCAATCCCGGTAATAGCACCATCAAATGTCGATATATAGCCCATAGCATTCGTTTGGGTTTCTATCATTTCACCTGAGTTTAAATTACTTGCACCATTGCTATAATAATACGCTCTTCCGTCGTTTCCAATATAGTAATCAACACCTTCTTTTAATGTTGTTTTGGAATTTGTATCTGATGAATTAACTTCTATTGAACTATTTCCACTTGATGAACCGGCAGAATATGAAACTATGTTCCCTTTTGATTCGTTTGTCGTTCTAACGGCATTTGTTGGATCATTATTGTAATATGCTTTTCCATCATTTCCGATATAATAATCCGTTCCTTCTATTATCGTTTTACTTGAACCACTTATATCTGTTACAGTTATTGTACTATTCCCTTTAGTACTACCTGCTTTATATGAAACTGTATTTCCATTTATCTCATTTGATGCTCTAACCGCAACATCTGAGAAACCTGTTGGATCCCAATTCATTATTGGCTCATTTCGGCAATATGTATACAGATTTAGTCTCAATGGATCAATAATACTTCCCCTATAACTATCCTCCGTCAGGAACCTGCCTACCCTACTATCATAATACCGGGCATTGAGATAGTAAAGTCCTGTCTCTGCATCGTAGAAATATCCGGAATAACGTATGCTGCACTCATATGATTCCACCGTCAGTGCCGGGCTGCCGAATATGTCGTAGTCATACTGGTTCTGCACCACACCGGCTGCCGTTGCAGTCTGCACAACATCGCCGTGGCCGTTGAAGAGGAAGTAGCTGAGGCTTGCTGCTGCATCCACCCTGGCGATGTAGTTGACTCCACGAATATACCTCGCCTTCATTGCTCCTGCTTCATTCGTCTCCAGGATGACATTCTGCCCATCATAGAGGTAGTTTGTCTCCACAGGCACATAGCTGTCCTGCGATCTTTTCGTTACCTTACTTACCCTCTGGTCATCTCCATCATAACCGTATTCGCTGATAATCCTATTTCCATCCTTGATGGAGTCGATCTTCACCAGCCTGTTGAAGCCGTCATATGTATTCTCGGTGCGGTCGATGCGGCTGCTGAAGGTTGTTGTAGTGTCATTGTATGTGAACAGACTGAAGGTTTCTGTCTGGGTACCGGCAGGCATGTTATAGCTTACCTCCTCTGCCAGCTTGTTACCATTATAGTCATACTTACAAAGTGTCGACCGGGTAAGCACGGTACTACCTGTCGAATCCTTCATGGCCTCGTACATGCCAAGAAGTGCATTCGTTCCCGAGTAATTGTAATAGTTGCTGACCATGGACCTGTACATTATGGTGCTACCCGAAGCCTCGTCCACATACCCGCTGGACTGTCCGGAGGTGTATGTCTCGGTGAGGGTATCCCTGTTCCCCGCTCCGTCGTAGGTATAGCTGGATGTTTTGCCTGGAGCCGCCACCTGCGATATCCTGTTGTCGTTGTCATAGGTATAGGTGGTGGTCCCATAGCTGTCCGTTTTGGTATGCTGGAGGCCATTGTTATAGTAGGTATATGAATATCCGGATATCTGCGTGCTGTCCGGCTTGGCGTTTACCAGTGTCAACAGCCTGTTGTTCCTGTCATAGGTATAGCTCTCGGTCATGCCGCCGTGGTAGGTTATGCTCTGCCTGTTGCCATTGGCGTCATAAGCGTAGGATGTGGTTTTCAGGCTTCCGGATACTATGAAGCTTGCAGTCTTCATCCTGTTGGAGGTGTCATAGGTATATGATGTTGTATCACCAAGGCTGTCGGTGACTGCCGAAACATTTCCCGAGCTACATGAACATAGGTTCCCCCCATGCCAATCGTCAGATGCCGGTTTTAAGCCATAGGTATATTGTGACATTGGACATACCGGCATCCCTATGCTGTACCAACGAAACTGCAAGGCCCGGCCAGCCGCAAACGGTTTGGCTTGCTGGGTTTGCAGGCTGGCGATGGCTTGCGGCGTTTCGCCTGCAGCGCAGCACGCCCTAGCTGAAAGTTTTATCAAATCATTTATACCATAGATTACTGGAATTAGCTCAAATTCCAGAATTATTCCGCTCGAGCGGGAATACGTTCGGCCCGGTAGACGGCTTGATTTCCCGTACTGCCGGATATACCTTAGTCGAGCGCCTGTATCGCTTCCCTGATCATCATGGAGTACGGGGATGAGTATGCAAAAAAGCAGCAAATAGTATGGCTAAAACAAAAAGGGCAAGATTTGCACCAAGCCCTTCTTATTATATTACTGTTATCAAGCAGTTAGTTTTTGATTTAATAAAACTGAAAGTAGTAATCTGTCAATAATAAATTATTTCAACTCATCTTTCCGCATTGCAATCATTGAAACTTCTATCCCAATCCTGCTTTTTTCATCTTGGGATAATACATCCCATTTATCATATGAATCTCTTAAAAATACAACTCCCTCATACCTTTGACTTAACATTTCATAATGCCTTTGATCTTTCTTTGGTACCTCTGTTTTAATCTCATCAAGTAATTTTTTCATCTTTTCAATTTCCCCCTGATTAGTACTTGATTGCAGCCTTTCAACAGAAGCATAAATATCTTTTATGTCTATAGCGTCTGCTACTACCAAGTAGGCAGAAGTAAATTCTTTATCAAACTTATCATATTTATTACTAGAGCATCCACTAATTAAAAATGCTATTAATAATAAACTCAATATAATTTTACTATGCCAGCGCATTACAAGTATCCCCTTTCTTAGATATATAATCAATTTATCGAAGCTTTATGTAACCAATAATTATTCAATAATTTCCCATGGATATTATCGCAAATATTCTATTCATATTTATTTTCTATCTCTCCCAAGAAGAAATTCATATTTTCGAGTGACTGGTTATAATTTTTGTTCATTTTTATTTTTGCTTTAAGTTCATCTATTATAGCTTGTTTATATACCTCCTTTTCCTCCGCCGTATTATATTCAATTACATCCCTATCCTGTTGTATTTTTACTTGTGTCTCTAGCTTTTTAATAAATGCTTCTCTTGGATTCCGTAAAAAGCTAGGTTTGATCAGATATCTATACGAAGAATCGTTAATGAAATCCATTTTTTCTTGTGCTATAGCTAATTCTTTATAATTAGTCAAGTCAATATCTTTGATGCCTGGATCAGTACCAAGAAGAGAATTTAATGCCCCCTCATACCATGTTCCACCAGTATAAACACTCATTCTAATATTATAAATAATATCTAACACCAACAAATCAGCTTGTTTTCCAATCTCACTAGCATAGAGGTCATCATATCTATTTTCATACTCTATTGCCCATGAATAATCCTCAATTGAATATCCAGACGGCCATGCATATCGATTATAATCCGCCATAATATCATTCATTAGTGCATGTGCATAAGCAATTCCCGCTTGTGTTATTGGGTCAATTGCCCCTGATGATATTGTAGCCCCTGGCATAGATTCAAATTTAGGCCCATTATCTTTCAATACTTTATAATAATAAATTTCGCCATTCCCGCCCATTCCGCCAATATGACCATCGTCATAAATTAAAGTTCGATTGTCTTCACCGGTGTTTACAGAATCAATTGATGAATAGTTAGTAATCAGATTAGTACTTTTCGCACCAGTATTAATTGTCTCAATACTTCCATAGTTGCTTATATAGTTATAGCTACCCTCCCCAGTGTATACAGTCCCAATGCTACCATCATTTCGGATGGTTCCATTACTATAATCCCCTGTACTTACTGAAATTACTTCAGCCCCAGGTGCAATCCACATATTATCTGCATAAGCCTGACCGTCATAATTCACCCAGCCTGAATTGTAATAGCTTATTGCTTCACTTGCACTAACGGTTATAACAATACCTTCACAAGTCAGTGTTCGACTTGAGTCGTTTGTTGTATTTGCTCCAGCCTGATATTGTGCCGCAAGTCTTATTTCCGTTTCAGCGAAACTTTCATGCCCTGTTGGATCTGTATACATTATTGGATTATTGCAGCAATACGTATACAGATTTAAACTCAGTGGATCCTCATAACTGCCTTTATAACTATCCTCCGTCAGGAACCTGCCTACCCTACTATCATAATACCGGGCATTGAGATAGTAAAGCCCTGTCTCTGCATCGTAGAAATATCCGGAATAACGTATGCTGCATTCATATGATTCCACCGTCAGTGCCGGGCTGCCGAATATATCGTAGTCGTACTGGTTCTGCACCACACCGGCTGCAGTTGCTGTCTGCACAACATCGCCGTGGCCGTTGAAGAGGAAGTAGCTGAGGCTTGCTGCTGCATCCACCCTGGCGATGTAGTTGACTCCACGAATATACCTCGCCTTCATTGCTCCTGCTTCATTCGTCTCCAGGATGACATTCTGCCCATCATAGAGGTAGTTTGTCTCCACAGGCACATAGCTGTCCTGCGATCTTTTCGTTACCTTACTTACCCTCTGGTCATCTCCATCATAACCGTATTCGCTGATAATCCTATTTCCATCCTTGATGGAGTCTGTCTTCACCAGCCTGTTGAAGCCGTCATATGTATTCTCGGTGCGGTCGATGCGGCTGCTGAAGGTTGTTGTAGTGTCATTGTATGTGAACAGACTGAAGGTTTCTGTCTGGGTACCGGCAGGCATGTTATAGCTTACCTCCTCTGCCAGCTTGTTACCATTATAGTCATACTTACAAAGTGTCGACCGGGTAAGCACGGTACTACCTGTCGAATCCTTCATGGCCTCGTACATGCCAAGAAGTGCATTCGTTCCCGAGTAATTGTAATAGTTGCTGACCATGGACCTGTACATTATGGTGCTACCCGAAGCCTCGTCCACATACCCGCTGGACTGTCCGGAGGTGTATGTCTCGGTGAGGGTATCCCTGTTCCCCGCTCCGTCGTAGGTATAGCTGGATGTTTTGCCTGTGGACTGGTAAGGTTTTTGTTGAGTCCTCTATTAAATTTGTATGCATAGCTCGTTTTAGTAATTATAAGGCTTTCTTGGCTTTATATTGCAAATAATACTCTCTTGGTGCTTGATTGGCAAGACTTGAATGCATACGTTTTCTGTTGTAAAAAAGATCAATGTATTCAAACAAACTGCTGTCCAAGTCTTCCAGGTCTTTATAAAGTTTTCGGTAAATCCATTCTTTCTTCAATGTAGCAAAAAAGCTTTCAGTACAGGCATTATCATATGGATTACCTTTTCGGCTCATACTGCTCTCGACATTGTGTTCTTCAAGATACTCCAGATAGCCATTGCTGCTGTATTGACAGCCTCTGTCGCTATGAAATATGAGGCGCTTACTTGGTTTACGGTTAACAAGCGCATTAGCCATAGCCCTCTTTGCAAGCTCTGTGTTAGCCTTTTTGCTCAGTGAATATCCAACAACTTCCCGATTGAAAAGATCTATTACTGCCGCTAAATAGACCCAGCCTGAGGATGTCTTTATGTATGTGATATCGCCACACCATGCTATGTCTGGCTCTTTAACCATGAATTCACGGTCAATGATATTGTCATTGTACCTGGTTTCAACCTTTTCTTTGGGATATGGTCTGTGTTTATATCTGGTGACTGAATATATGCCGTTTTCACGCATCAGGCGCCTGATGCGTGAAATGCCAGCATTTAGAATACCCTGCTTTTCAAGGGCTGCCTTAATTCTTGACGGTCCATAAGTAAGCTTGCTCTCTTCATGTATAGCCCTTATTTTTGTTACCAGAATCTCATCTTCTATATCCCTTGTACGCTTCCCTTTGTCTCTCCATCTGTAAAAACCGCTCTCATGGACCTTGAGCGCTTTGCACATCCTTATCACCGTGAACTCAGAGCGGTAAGCATATATGAATTCATACTTCATCACAGTGGTCGCATAAAGATGCGCAGGGATTTTTTTAGGATCTCAACCTCCTCTTCAAGCTCTGTGATCCTCTTGTCACGGGCTTTTATCTGTTTATTCATTTCTTTGTCAATCTTGGTGGCTACATGCTTGATGCCTTTATTTTCAGCATAAGAAGGGAGGTGATGTTTTCTCCTATAATCTCTGACCCAGCGGCAAACGGTGTTTGTATCAATTCCCATTTCTTCTGCAACGCTTGTTGCTGATTTACAGCTTTCAATGATATGCTTTGCTGTTCTTTCTCTTATCTCATCAGAATACTTGCTGTTATTACTTGGCATTTTCAGCTCTCCTTTTGTATGCATATGAGTTTAACATTGTGACTCAACAAAAGTCGAACTATTCCAAACAGTGACTAAATTATAACGTTTGGTTATCCATATTTTAACATTTATAATTGATTTTGTAAATATTTGGGTAATTAGTTCATAAAATCGGGAAATCGATAGCCGTGCCACATTTCAGCATAATAATCTATTTTTAATGTAATATTTCAATAATCTACTTTAGGGGATAATACATACCAGAAGTGTCGAAAAATGAAAATAAAAGGCAGGCAACGCACTTCAAATGCGCTGTCTGCCCCATATAATACTGGCTATTAAATATGCTTATAATGTTTCATGGATAGACCCAACCAGGCCGGTTTTTTACAAATTCATACCTGCGTCGAAGCCGCTGCGTACCGCATCAAGCACCTTTTTGGGTTTCCTGCAGTCGCCGGTCACCCAGAAATCGGGAGCGCAATCACGCAACGCTTCTACCGAAGCCGAAAGTGCTTTCGATCCTGCCGCCAGCAATATGGTATCAGCCGGGAACAGTTTTGTTTCACCGTCTGAGGTCTCTGTTAAGACACCCTCATCAGTTATTGATACACAGCGTGTGCAGGTCTCCAGCGCAACACTTTCCTCAAGCTTCTCCATCAGGGGCATCCTGTGCCCTGGAGCTGCGTCTTCGGCCATCTCGTCCTTCATTTCGAGAACGGTTACATCATGTCCGTTCCAGGATAGCCACAATGCCGATTCGACCCCGACCAGACCGCCGCCTATAACAACCACCTTCTTGCCGAATTCCACACCACTGTCGTACATATTGGCGGCAATAATAACCTTCTTGTTATCAACTCCGGAGATCGGAGGAATAATTGGCTCAGCACCGACAGCTGCGATAATGACGTCTGGGGCTTCGTTGCGGGCTATATCCGGCGTCAGACCGACACTCAGGTTGATTCTGACTCCAGCTGCCCTGACCCTTCTTTCAAGCAATTGCTTATAATTGTTTAAATCCTTCTTGAAGGATACATGTTCTGCAAAGTTCAGAGCACCGCCCAATTTATCGGTTTTTTCATAAAGGGTAACATCATGACCCCGCTTCGCCGCGGTTATCGCTGCCTGCATACCGCTGGGTCCTCCGCCGGCGACCAGCACCTTCTTCCTTTGTTCCGGATGTGATATTCTGGCGACACGCAATTCCCTTCCAACTACAGGATTCACTGAGCATTTCAGCATATGGTGGGAATACAAGCCCTCATTGCAGCAGAAGCACCTTATGCATTTGGTTATGTCGTCCTCGCTGCCTGTCCTTGCCTTGTTCGGAAGCTCGGGATCTGCCAGAAGCCCACGCCCTATGATGAACCCATCCGCACCGCCTTCTTCAAGGACCCTCTCCATGTGCTCCGGATCGACAAAGGCACCTACTGTAGTGACCGGTACATTCTTTACATGCTTTTTAACTTCTGCGGCAAATACCGCGTTGATGCCGCGTTCATCGAATATATTCGGCACCATGCGTTTTGTCCAGGGTGCACCTGCTGAAACGTTGATAATATCCACATATTTTGAAGCCAGTTCTGCGAATTTGACCGTTTCATCAATTTCTATGCCGCCCTCCAAAAACTCGGAGCCGCTTATACGCATATCCAGGGCAAAATCCCTTCCCACACGCTGTCTGACACGCTCCAGCACCAACAGAGGGAAGCGTACCCGGTTCTCAAATGATCCGCCGTATTCGTCGGTCCTTGTGTTGAAAAGAGGCGAAAGGAACTGGCTCAAAAGCCATCCATGACCGGCATGTATCATACACATGTCGAACCCGGCGATTTTGACAGTCGCAGCGGCCTCTGCAAACGCTTCAGCGACATCTTCCATCATTGCCTCGTCCATGCCCTGGATGGTATCTCCGTATTCATCAACAAAGGTGACCGGGCCTATGGAGTTTTTTCCGTTGTTGTATTTTGGGTCGGCCATGGCTCCACCGTGGGATATTTCAATGGATGCATATGCACCATGGGTATGTATTGCATCGGCTACTTCCGCAAGGGAAGAAATAACTCCCTCATCACCCAGCATTATCATCTGGTGATGTGTCTTTCCATTTTCCGTCCTTATGATGCTCTCCCCAATGGTGACTACAGCCGAGCCGCCCTTCGCGAGGGCTTCAAAAAATGCTATATTTGCCTCGGACAGACTCTGCTTGGGAGAGAGCTCGGTCATTGACATCGGAGCCGATATTATCCTATTTTTCAGGGTAAGGGGCCCAACCTTCAAAGGCGAGAATAGTATTGGGAATTTGTTCATTATTTTGCCTCTCTCATTCATAATTTTGCCTCTCTTATTTAATACCTGGCGGTTTCGGATAATGTGGCATATGGTTCGGGCAGATGGGGAATATGCTGTATTGTCTGTGTAGGCGACCAGTCAAAATAGAGCGGGCCAGGTATATCAATCACCATCTGCGGGGCACCCTCTTCTTCTTCCTCCTCTTCTGGTGGCGGAGGTGGAGGCGGCATGTCTCCAAGCCTGTCGGCAGCCCAGTGTCCGGCATCCATCGGTCCTGCCATGTCACAGGTAACCTTCAGGTCGAGATACACCCACTTGCCGTCCTCAATTATGAAATCTGCGCCGTAGCGCTCCCATATCCACATACCTTCCTTTGACTGCTGAGGATTAAGAGTGCTGAAAATAACACCCGGGGTATACCAGAGGGCCTTTGCTGATTGTCCATCCTCTGCTACTTCAATTATTGGCGTGGACAGAGTGTGCATGGCGCATTCGTTCAGTGGGCGGGGATCTCTTCCCTCGACCTGTGGATATACCTTTAATACTCTTTCGAAGTTTTTCCTGGTGTCATACTCCTGGTACTGAACGTAAGAAGAATAGAAGGACTTAAGAGAGGCCATCTTGCCGAAATTATGAGCCCAGGTGGCATCCTCGCGTTTGGTCCAAAGCTCGTCATATTCTTCCCTGTGCATTCCTCCTGCATGATAGTAGCAGTGCCTTGCCATTACATTTTCTACTTGGATGGCAGCAGCAGCCCGATGTATTTTTTCAGATAATGTAAGCTCTTTACTCATTTTTCAGCCCTCCTTTTTAAAATTGGGATTACCCTCGGGGCCATTGCTCACAGTTTCACTGAATGTGCGGTATGGCTTCGGAATGATCGGATAATCCGTCCAGTTGTATATGGTATCGTAAGCTGTCATGGGATAGGTGAGCACAAGGTTTGTCTCTTCATCGTCATTCCATGCTCCCATGGGTTCCGGGAAAACCGGTTCCTTCGACATGTCCGCACCCGGCTTCAGGCAAAAATCGGTTCCTACAAACAGATGCCATATCTTCCATTCGTCGCTCTCCCTGATGAAATCCACCGCATACTTTTCATACATCCACATTGCACCGCAGCCTCTTTCGGGGTCAAGAGATGCTCCATGCCCCGGTGCATACCACATGGCTTGTGCAGTTTTTCCATCTTCCGCCACTTCCACCAAGGGGGTGGTCAGTGTGTGGATGAACATTAAACCTATACCTTCATTTTCTGGAATGTTTTCAATATCGGGATATTTTTTGCTCAATGCTTCCAGCGTCTTCCTGTTGCTGATTTCATTCTTTGTTACGTAATTGTCCATAATGAGGTCCATACCAATCTGGTAGCCCCAATTCTGTCCAAAAGAAGCCGTCTTCATATTTTCAGGCTCTTTGACCCAAATCTTTTCAAGCTCTTCCCTATGCTGGCCATAAGCATGGTAATATGCATGCCTGCCCATCACATTCTTTATCTCTATTACATCCCATACCCTGCAGATGAGGTCTTCGTCAGAAAATTTATAATTAGCACTCATTAATTATCCCTCCTTAGATTCCGTAACTGAAGGTTTCGGCAAATGTCATATAAGGTTCCGGTATTGCAGGAATCGGTACCAGCTTCCTTTTGCCATGGTATATCTCATTGAGCTTTTTGGGCACATTCGGCTCAGGCATTTTGTAATCCAGCAATGCCGCATATTTAGAATTGACGGGTTTCTGCTCCTTTGCTTCAGACCAGTCGGTTCCGACTTCGGCATCAATATCCTGAATGAAAAGGAAATGCCAGATCTTCCACTTGCCATCCTCCCTGACGAAATCCACACCCAGACGACCCATCACCCAGGTGGAAACAGGACCCTCTGGAGTTACTTCGGTTTCAGAGCCGAATATATACCAGAGACCTTTGGCCGTTTTGCCATCTCCGGCTATTTCAATGATTGGGGTTGTGGTATTCGGCACCACCAGTGATCCTGCTCCAAATATCTCATCCATTCCCCTGCCGCCCAGCTTCTCCGGATACGCATCCTGCAGGAGCTTGGTCCTTAGCTTTGTGAGCTTGTATTGTGCATCATAATAAGCTGCGATTGCTTCATATCCTTTATAATACCCGTTGTTCAATCCATAGCATGGATCTGCGGCTTTCCTGCACCAGTAATCCTCAAATATTTTGTCACTTCTTTTGTATGTCTCAAGAAAGCTTCTGCGTGACATAAGGTTCTCTATTTCACGGTAATCTGCCCATCTGTCGGCAAGCTGCTCTGTGGTGAACTGCATCTTCGCCATTCTGACCCCTCCTCGTTTGATAACTAACATACACTTTACACTTCATTATTATATAGCTATTTATTTAACAATTCTTTTATTCTATTTTGCCAAAATAAAGAGATTCTTTGTATTAAAAAAACAAATGCGGACAATTATCCGCATTTGTGGGCATTTGGCGCTTTTTAGCCTATATCGCAGTATTCAAGCAATTTCAATGAAAGAAGGATATTGAAGCAATCCTCGCCATCCTTCATATCTGATCCAATCAGTTCCCGGCATCTTCCGATACGGTATCTGACTGTGTTTTTATGTATAAACAGGACTTGTGCCGTCCGGACAATATCCTGCCCGCACTCCAGGTATGCCCGAAGGGTCTGGGAAAGGTTTGCCCCGTGGAGCTTGTCATATTCCGCCAGTCTGCGTACATCATTACAGCAGAAATCCTTCAGTGTACTTTGGTCCTTACAGATTTCAAACAAATGGTAGATACTCATTGCGTCGTATTCAAATATGCAGCCCTCCCGTTTGAGCACCGAACCTGTACTGACAGCCTTGAGTGACTGAAGATAGTATTCCCGCAGGCCTTTTACAGTTGTGAACGGTCTGCTGATGCCGATCAGCAGGTTCTCATCCCCGAGGAACCGCATCAGTTCGCTGTCCTGCTTTTTCCAGTCAATTTTACCTTCATCGGATGAAAATATGTAAACCAGGCTGCTGTTGTATATGGTAAGCTTATGTGCGGAATAGGTGTTGAGCTTTTTTACGATCTCATCCAGACGGTCTATTTTGAGGCGATCACCGGAATTTCCCCATATCGTCATAACATAAAGATACTTTTTAGGTTTCCATTTAAGTTTCTTTATACGGTCGTTTATGAACTTTTCAGAGAGCATTTCACCGCTCAGCAGCTTTATGATAATGGTTTCATTAAGACTTTTTTCAGGACTTATAAAGTGCTTGTGATACTGTACCTTAGAAGTCAGAACGGTGGCAATCAGTTTGACAAGCTCAATGTCACCATCTCTGAAAGGATTGATATGGCCACCCACGACCAGGACTCCATATGGTATCTTATTTATATAAATCGGCTGTACGATGATTGGATAAGATTGATCATGTGATGTTGTCAAAATTGGCTGTTTCTCTTCGATATACTGCTTTCCAAGGCTGCCCACGACCCTGTCCTGGTCTATGGTCCCCATCGATATTATTCCCTTTACAATATTTTTTTCCCAGTCAGGATGGTTGACTTCAATAGATTTGGTATATGCCACGATATTATGCTCCATGTCCTGATAGAACATGGGATTGCCAAGCAGCCTGTATCCAATTTCAGTAAGCTCCTGCAGAGAAGTGCAGCACTCAAGTTCATATAACAAATTGACAAAATCCTTCGTATAATCCACCTTTCTAGCTCCTTCCGGTTTCGGTTTCATACGGCCAATCGTTGATCCCTCCAAGGTTATATACCTTGGTATATCCCATTTTTACCAGCGCCTCTGCCGCTATTGCACTTCTTCGTCCGCTCCTGCAATAAACGAATATTGTAGCATTTTTATCAGTAAGCTTCGTTTGCGCCTCTTTTTCAATTACATCCACAGGGATCAGAATGCTATCGGGTATGTGCTTTTCATCATATTCTTCCTGTGTCCGTACATCAAGCAGTATTATCCCGGTTTCACCATCAAGGCGTTTTTTGGCTTCTTCCGGTTTTATATCTTTATAATTTGCAACTGCAGATGCTTGATTTTGAATAGTCTCCGCACTTGTGTTACCTGCCCGGGACCCATCATTGCCTGCCGTCCCACATGCAGTGATACCAATGCATAAGAGTGTAATTGTAATTGTCATGATTAATTTTTTCATAATTCGAGCCTCATTTCTTATTAACATTAAGTACTGCATCCGATATTGTATTTATAGGACAAACTATACACCAGGTTCTAGGTTTGAAAATCCATGCAAGCAAAAGTCCCAAAACAGTCGTAGTAAACATCATGGAATAAACTCTGAATGACAAATGCACCGCCCAATCTGGAAAAACACCAATATCCAACAGGTTCGGCATTTCCCAGGGCATTTTAAAGGCAAGTAAAAACCTTATACTTTCAACGGGTTCTATTCGTCCAACAAATACCATAATGGTAGACATAGTCAGAACAAACAGATTGAAAATGAAATATCCAAATACAAACCACTTAACTTTTCCCTGTACAAGCCAATTTGGACCTGTCTTACCAGTCAGAGACCTTTTATTGAACAATATTCCGAATAAATTTACTCTCGGGCAGTAATTATGGCACCAGGTCTTTCTCCCATCCTTCAGAAGTAAAATAAAAGGCAATATCATGCACGCAAAGCCAAGCCATGCAAAGATAATATTAAAGAATCCCAATGCAAAGAATATTATGGTAAATAAATATAAATGCCTTTTCCAATTACCTCTCATCTGTTAGTCCTTCCAATTACATTCTGTTAATTAATTTAGCATTTCTTGGATTATACCCCCACGGGGTATTGTACACTATCATTATATATCATCTTTCGATTATTACAAGTAGAAATATAGAAAACATATCTGGCAATAATTAATATCAAAATAGCCAATAGTATCCCTCTTTAAACAAAAGCCCACAGAATTCGAGATTCTGCAGGCTTTTGGCTTCTGTTGGCTTTTGGCTTCTGTCAACTTTTGACTCCTGTTAGCTGTAGACTACTGTCAGCTCTAGCGTCGAGTAGTCATCAATTCTCAGCAGGAAGACATTTGCGCACCCCTGATAACAAATCCGCGGTCAAACCAGCTATTAGAATAATCTATAACAGCATCCCGTACAAATCTTTCAATATTAGAGCTATATACAACTGTAATACCATTTGATTCTAAAACTACATCTTCTTCATTTTTTAACTCATCCAGAGTTAAATTTAACCTTGGGCCCCCTCAGCCATATCCTCCGAACTCGATTCTTAGGAGAGCATTTTTAGTATTTTTTTGCTTTTCAAAAGTCTCTTTTAGTTTATTAGCTGCAACATCAGTCACTTTTATCATACATTTTCACCACCTTTCAAAATCTCCAATGCGGAGGGATTCTATATAAAAGATACATTACTTAATAACGATATCCCGGTTTTCTGACATCACCCTCCCTTTGAGTTATCTGAAGTCTGTCCAGATACTCCAGCAGAGCTATTGCAGTTTTTCTGCCGATACCCAGGTAATCTCTCACCTGTCCTGCTGTAGCGGCACCTGATTCATCTAAAATGCCCCTTACTTTTTTAACCGAGTCTTCAAATGTATTGCGATGTATATGGATGCCCTCGCCCAGATCAATGATTCTGCCTGCTTGCTTAAGAAACCTTTCGAGCTCCATAAGCTTATTATCATCTATATTTAAATCCGTCTTCATCTGTTGGGCATTTCTCGTATTCATTCCATCCTCAAGAATCAGCTTTTCCAGTGAGGTAATTTCTTTCATGGCGAAAATCCTGTTGATTGCCGTCTTCCCCGGTTGGATGATAAAATTACCCTCCAGTTCAAAACGATAGTCCATAATATAGTAATTCAGCAACGCCGCGAAGTCTTTGGAATTCAAACTATTAAAGACCTTACTTCGTAATTCTTCCTTGTCCAGTTGATATCTGTATGGAAACCGTTTATACATTTTTTCAAATTCCATATTGATTTTTTTTTGAAAATCATAGTACAGGTCTTTACTCAAATATTTATTTGTTTCTTCCAACCATACAATATTTCCTATGCTCAGCTCCGTTTTTAAAACTATTTGTATTTCTTCCTTATCAGCAAACAGCTCCCCCCACAAATCATCAACACTCAATATTTTTACGGAACTTTTTAAAATATGTTGTACCAACTCTTGCAAGCTTCCAGATTCACCGATTTTTAAAGCCTCCATACTATCATCTGAAAATCTTTTGCGGTTCTGTGGTGAATGAAAAACAATCCACCCACCACCCAATGTTATTACAGGGGAAAATGCCCGTATAATAAAGCGGTCTCCCCGTACCAAAGCAACAGGCTCTTCAAACTTGAGCTGGATATACCCTTTACTTCCGCCTGATATTTTTTCTTCACCTATAATTTTCACCCTGGCCAGGGCTTCTTTTGTTCCTATATGAACATGGACCCGTTGATTGTGCAGTACGTCATTCTTACCCTTTACCGTAAAAAGAACCGCATCCGCCCTTTGGGAAGGAGTTATTATTCCCTCGTTTACTACTACATCTCCTCTTTCTATGCTGTCCCTGTCAATTCCTGAAAGGTTGAGCGCACATCTGTCTCCGGCGGCTGCCCTGTCGACACTGGAGTTGTGTACCTGAATCCCTCTAACCCTTGCCGTTACTGCCTTTGGTAATATTTCAACTCCATCGCCTTTTGATATGATCCCTCCGGTCACTGTTCCCGTGACTATAGTTCCGTGGCCGGTCATTGAAAAAACCCTGTCCACAGGCAGACGGAACAGCTTGCTGCTTACTCCTGCCGATGCCTCATCAGTTAATTTTTCAAGGTTCTCAACTAATTTATCGATTCCATATCCGGTAACCGAGGAGACCGGCACTATGGGAATTCCCTCAAGTGTAGTAGCCACAAGCGCTTCAGTTATATCCCCTTTCACCATTTCCAGCCATTCCGCATCCACCAGGTCTGTTTTCGTCAAAGCCACCACTCCGGCTTTAACATTAAGCAGCGAAAGGATATCTATATGTTCCAGGGTTTGAGGCATCACACCTTCATCTGCAGCAACCACCAGTGTAACAAAATCTATTCCTGTAACCCCGGCAACCATTGTTTTGACAAACTTCTCGTGTCCCGGAACATCAATGATGGAAATGATATTTCCGGATGGAAGCGTCATCGGTGCAAAGCCCAGCTCAATTGTCATACCCCTGCGTTTTTCCTCTTCAAGCCGGTCTGTATCAACCCCTGTCAGCTTCTTTACAAGTGCAGTCTTGCCATGATCTATATGTCCTGCTGTTCCCATTACAACATTCTTCATATCTTTACCCCAATAAACCGGCTATAGCATCAACGACAATCGGATAATCCACTCTTTCGAGAGTTCTTACATTTAAAAGCACTTTGTCTTTATTTATCCTGCCGATTACAGGGACTTTCGACTTCCTCAGACCGGTTTGAATTTCATTTGCATTTAAATTTTCAACAGTCAGTGCAATTGCTTTTCCATCAAGAATAACACCAGGAAGAGATCCTCCGCCTATTTCATCCAAATCATCGACAATCTCTGCTTTACATTTGCCTTCCAACGTATTAATAATCATCTCGCGCAGCTCTATCGCACAATCTGTCAATTCACTTTTTTTCAGAGACATCATTTTTAGAACAGGGACATTTCCCACTACCTTTTCCGGATTCAAATAAAGCGATAAGACAGCCGTCATTGCAGCGATGGTGGTTTTATCACAGCGAACCATGCGGGTTAGCGGGTTTTTCTTTATTTTGTCTATCAGGTCCCTTTTCCCGGCGATAATGCCTGCCTGGGGTCCACCCAAAAGTTTATCTCCGCTAAAAGTCACCAGATCTGCTCCTGACTTGATGCTGTCCTGTACCATGGGTTCATAGGGTAATCCTAACAGCGAAAGGTCGTATAAACTGCCGCTGCCCAGATCCTCCATAACGGTTATACGCTTCTCCCTGCCCAATTCAACCATCTCCCGCAGGGATACTTCTTCAGTAAAACCAGTCACTTTATAATTACTGGTATGCACCTTCAAAAGTATTGCCGTATCATCGGTAATTGCCCCGGAAAAGTCTGATGGATGTGTTTTGTTAGTTGTACCGACCTCCACCATTTTTGCACCGCTTCGCGAGATAATATCCGGAATTCTGAAGCTTCCACCTATTTCAACCTGTTGTCCCCTTGAAACTATTACTTCCCTGTTGCCGGCAAGTGTATTAAGGCATAAAAACACAGCTGCAGCATTGTTATTGACAATGATGGCACTTTCGGCTCCCGTAAGTCGTGTTATCAACAGCTCAATGTGTGAATTTCTTGAACCTCTGTTACCTGTTTCTATGTCATACTCAAGATTGTTATAGCCCTCACATACCCCATATATGGATTTCAACGCCTGTTCAGGCAGCGGCGCCCTCCCGAGGTTGGTATGCAGGACGATTCCTGTTGCATTTATAATCTTTTTCAGCCCCGAAGCCTGCTGCTGTTCAATACGGTCTTTCAGTCTGCCGACAAGGTGTTCGATTATTTCCCGCCTTGTTACAACACGCATCGTTTCGTCAATTCTTGTTATATTCTGCCGGTTTTCATGAGATTGTTTACCTGGATCAGTATTTTTCCTGAACTCTTCAATAGTGAGTTTAATACTATCCATAACATATATTCTTCCATGCTGTTCAGTCAGGTTCATGACTTCGGGATGGTCAAGTATTTCATTTACAGGCGGAATCGCCTTCAAAACATTCTGTTTATCAAACCCTTCCAATTGAATTCTCCTTCCCTGTCATGTGCAATCAAACAACCTTTATTACGTTTTGCTGTGTTCCTTTTCCTGCTACTTCACCTATGATCACTGCACTTGTAACGGAATTTGACTGCATCTCCTTCAAAAGCTCACGGACTTTATCCTGTGGAACCGATATCAACAGACCACCTGAGGTTTGTGGGTCAAACATTGCCATCTTTTTAGCCTCTGCTATGGCAGAATCAAATTCTGTCCATTTCCCAAAATAGTCCATATTTGAGTATGCACCACCCGGGATGGAATCTTGTTCGATCAACTCCAAAACCTTATTCAGCAAAGGTACTTCCGAACTATATATTTTAAGTTCAACACCGCTTCCAACAGCCATTTCATAGCTATGCCCCAAAAGCCCAAAGCCTGTCACATCCGTACATGCGTTAACTCCAACTTTCTGCATTGCTTCGGAGGCAGCTTTGTTTAGCGTAGACATGTTAATTGCAGCTTCCAGAAGATCTTTATCCCCTATCAGGTCGAACTTGAATGCAGTAGTTATTATACCTGTACCGATAGGCTTTGTTAGAACCAGAACATCTCCTGGCTTTGCACCTGAGTTTGTTATCACCTTTTCAGGATCAACCGTACCTGTAACAGACAAGCCATACTTGACTTCCTTGTCAGTTACCGTGTGCCCTCCCACAAGAATTGCACCGGCTTCCTTTATTTTTTGTGCGCCACCTTTTAGAATTTCGGCAAGGATGGCGGAATCAAGGGAACACGAAAAACAGGCTATGTTCATAACCGTTAACGGCTTCCCTCCCATGGCGTAAACATCGCTCAAGGAGTTGGCGGCTGCAATCTGACCAAACAAATACGGATCATCAACTACCGGAGTAAAAAAATCAACCGTCTGTACCAATGCAAGCTCGGAAGAAATCTTATAAACACCAGCGTCATCAGACTTATCAAAGCCTACTATCAAGTTGGGATCTTTCTTATCATTATCCAGTTGACACAAAACTTGTGCCAGGTCCTCCGGACCAAATTTGCTTGCTCACCCTGCCTTTGAAGACATGTGGGTAAGCCTTTGAATATCCTTGTCTGTCATTACACCGCCTCCTTCCCTTAAGAGCACAAAAGCTCCGTTTTTTGGCGAAAACGTGTAGGAGTCGAACCCACCTCGGCCGGTATTACCACCCGACTACGGATTTGAAGTCCGAGGAGCCCACCGGGACCCATGCGCTTCCATAAATTTAATCTCTACTGATAATATTATATACCCTCATGGGGTATATATCAATAGTAATATTTTTTATCCTCGTCAGTAATTGCACGGATTACCCTGCATGGATTACCCACAGCGATGGAATTTGGAGGAACATCTTTTGTTACGACACTTCCGGAACCAATGACTGAATTATCACCAATTGTAATTCCCGGATTAACTATCGCTCCTCCACCGATCCAGACGTTATCCCCTATGGTTATGGGCAAGGCATATTCCAAGGCATCATTTCGCGGCTCAGAATGAACAGGATGGCCTGCTGTAAACAGGCATACGTTGGGAGCAAACATTACATTATCTCCGATTGATACCTTGCAGCAATCCAAAATGATGCAATTGTAGTTTGCGTAAAAATTTTTACCTATATATATGTTATACCCATAATCACACCAGAACGGCGGTTCTATATAAAAGTTCCGGCCTGCCTTCCCGAATAATCCCTTCAGGATTTCATTTCTTTTATCAATATCACCCGGGCGCAAGTTGTTATATTCAAACAGCATTTCCTTTGCGTGTTGGCGTTCACCGGTCAGTTCTTCACCAAACGCCTTATATGGCAGGCTTTTAAGCATTTTTTCCTTCTCTGTCATAATCAAATACCTCCTATGTCGGCATAGTACTTATTATTAGTATTCAACACCTTTTTATAGATTCCTTTTCATTATGCCTTCAGAATTTTATAATAAATCTCGCACGAAATAATTCTTAATTTCGTACGATTTTATTGAAATCATTAGTGCGATATGATATAATAGTCCCGAGGTGATTTATATGACATGGGTTAATTATCAGGAAGGTGTAGTGATAACCGCTACCGAGCTCAAGCAGAATCTCGGAAAATATCTGGATTTTGTCGAGCAGCAGAATGATGTAGTTTTAACTAAAAACGGAACTAAAATTGCCCGGCTTACACCCTATGTAACAGATATTGAACAGTATTTTACAGTCAGGGAACGCGCACTGGATTATCAGTATGGTGGAAAAAAGGTATCTTACGAAGAGTTCCTGGAGATTTCAGAAAAAAGCACTTTACGAATGGAATTAATCAATGGTGAGATAGTTCTGCTGGCATCTCCAAACCTGGAACATCAGGAGTTGCTAGGAAGGTTGTACCTTTTGTTCCATACATTCTTTAAAGGTAAAAAATGCAGAGTGTTCCTGGCGCCCTTCGATGTCCATTTAAAAAAGAAAGACCTCAAGGTACCTGATGTAATGCAGCCTGATGTCCTGGTAGCCTGTGATGTCGAAAATAATGTTACTGAAAAAGGGCGTTATATGGGTACACCAACCCTCGTTATTGAAATATTATCAGACAGCACCCGCAGCAAGGATATGGTTGACAAGCTGAATACCTATATGCTGGCTGGTGTTAAGGAGTACTGGATTATTGATACAAAACAGGAAAGCATCCTTATTTACAGCTTTTCCGAATGTTGTATCGATACCTGCAAGGCATATGAGAAGGGCAGTATTGCACGATCAATGATATTTGAAGGATTATCCACCGAAGTTGAAGCATTGTTTAATGACTTGGTATAAGGACTTGGGTCAGGACCCTGGTTTATGACCCTGTTTCAAAGCCTTGGCTCATAAGTTCCACCTGCATTTTTATTCAATATACAACAAAGGCCCCTTGAAATTGAGGGGTCTTCATTGTTAAACATATTCCAATCTACTGGGCCAATCACTGCAATATTGAAATAAATCCAGCATAAATCGTTAATAAGTTGGAATACCCGGTTATATTAATAACTATTCTTGCCTTTAGCCATATTGGACACTATAATGAGAAACAAATCTAAAAAGTGGTGTGGGAGAATTGAATTATGCAAAATAAAAAACTTTTAGGAATAAACGGATTGGGAAGAATAGGAAAGCTTATACTTTGGAATCAATTAATTACCAAATATTTTGATGGGGTCATAGTAAATCTAGGAAGAAATGTCGGACGGAGCGTTGAAGATCTGATTGACTTTATAGTAAATGATTCTACATACGGTACTTTAGAACGATTTTTGCATGGTTATTCCGGAAAATCCCTGAAAGTTGAAGTTTTAAATAAAGAGAATAATGAAATAACCATCAATGGTGTTTATATCAAATTCCTCATTAGTGACAGAAACCCAAAAGATATTAAATGGGAAGAAAACAACGTTGAAATTGTTGTCGACTGTACAGGTGTATTTCTGGATCCGAATGCATCAAGTTCATCAAAAGGCAGCATCAGAGGGCATCTGGATGCTGGTGCCAAAAAGGTGGTCATCAGTGCTCCCTTTAAGATAAAGGACGAGGAAGATACAAGCATGCCTGTAGACTCAACCATGATAGTGTATGGCGTTAATCATCAGACTTACGATAACTCCAAACATCATATTATCTCAGCAGCCAGCTGTACAACAACCGCGCTTTCGCATATGATGAAGCCTTTGCTGGATAATATTGAAACTTCAAGAATTCTGACTGCATCCATGTCTACAATCCATGCTGCAACCAACAACCAAAATATACTTGATGCAATGCCCGATGAGAACGCTAAAGATCTCAGGAAAAACAGATCGGTCTTTAATAACATTATTCTCACATCAACAGGCGCTGCTAAGGCTTTGGAATTTATCCTGCCCGAAATAAAAAACATAGGGTTTATGGCCGACTCTGTAAGGATACCTTCAAACACGGTTTCTTTAGTCGCTCTGAACTTAACCTTCAGATCAAAGTTGAAATCAAGCGGCGAACCCACTATTACCGGGGAATTTATTAATGATTTATATAAAAAGGCAGCAGAAAACGAACAAAAGGGGTTCTTGTGTTATTCTGATAAACAAACAGTTTCTTCCGATTTGCGCGGATATATGGCATCCGTAGTCATTGAAGGGTACGAAACGAGCACAAAAACCGGCTTTTTAACGTTACCGAAAGAACTATTATTTGACATTGGCGTTGGAGGAAATATTGAGCTTCCAGTTACGCATGCCAAAATATTTGGATGGTATGACAACGAGTTCGGAAGCTATGTCTATACTTTGTTTAACACTCTGATACATATTGATAAAAATCTCCATACCCCCGGTTAAGGAAATGGCAACTAATGAAGCCCACAGAACTTTATATTCTGTGGGCTTTGAAAATGGCCAATGCAAAATGCAAGTATCTCATCCAAAATTCTAATAGCCAAATGCATTTCATAAAGTATTTATTTAACTTTACATAAGGGTGTATGATTATAGCGGAGTATATTAACGAAGGCGAATTAACTATCATTTGTTGCTGTTGTTTCTCTTAAGTTCCACGATGCAAAAAATTACTATAGCTATATCAATTAACGCAAGAAAAGGATATATAGGTATCATTTTTGAATATTTAATATTCTCATATATGCTAGTTATTAATCCAATCGAAGGTATGATCAAACATAACCAGACAAACCACTTTCTTTTTATTAAAAGCATTGATACTCCTAATAAAAGATATATGAATCCAAATATTAAATACCCATACATAGAACTGATGCCATAATAAAAAGATAAAATGATATGAAGAATAGCAGTAAGGATAAATAAGGCGATTGCCATTACTCGGAATTTACTCATAAATCAAACCTCCTGATAATGCGATTACTTATTATTCATTAGTTACATTATATACCAATCAAAGTTACTTTGCACAATCAAACTAAAGCTTAAAAAGATTGCCGTTATGCGGCGTTGGGTTATGCCCCACATTCTACTTGTAGTTTATTGCACTTTTTTTACAACTGATCTCACATTCCATACATACGAGACAATCCCGCTTTTGAATTTCATATGCTGCCACGGTTTTTTCTATTGCTTTTGCTGGGCAGACTCTTTTACAAGTACCACAGTTATTGCATAAGGCTTCATTTATCTGCATGCCATGCTTTGCTTTTGAAGAAGTAATATTCAGCATTGTACCATATGGGCACAAATATCGATGCCACAGTTCCTCCGGAAAAAGAAACGTTACAAGAATACCCAGTGCAAACAAGACAGGAAGAACCGGAAGTTTCTTGCCGGATAGAACTGTGAATATGAAAACGGCAATAAATAAACTGAAAGTCAGATACCGCACCCAGGATTTTAACAAGAACTTTGGGATAGGAACACTTTTTATATGCAGCTTTTGTTTAATCCATGTCACTCCAACCAATACCGTGTTTATTGAACATATCCAACCGCAATAGAAGCGACCGAATAGAAAAGAAGCAAATATACCAAGTAATAGCAACCCCATCCAAATCTGCACCTTGCCTTTAAGAAACAGAATTATAAAAAGTGCAAGAAAAGTTATTTGAATGATTCTTTGTATTGTTTTTCTCATGTTTTCCCTTTCTGATAGTTCAAATCATATAAACATTTGAGTTTGAATAGTGTTCAGGAAGACCTGTATCTTTTGGAAGAACCATATGATTGATGAGCAGGTTGTCGTCATCAATCAGCTTCTCGATGTTTTTGCTGTTTTCCAGGGAAAAAGTACATATTTGTTCAAGCATAGAAGACTCCTTTCAATGTCGGTTTTTTTATAGTATACTTTATAACATACAAATAAAAAGTTACCAATGTAACTAATTCGGGGTGATGTATATTAAAATTCAGCACAGTTTTAATTGGGAACTTGAAACTTTAATCTGTTTCCCCTTTTTTCAGGAATTTTCAAAAAAAGAATTGGCTGAGATTCTTGACCCGTTTAGATATGAGGTCAAAAAATACAATAAGGATGAAATCATTCACCTGCAGAATGAGACTTGCCGGTACGCCGAAATTATCCTGGAAGGAAAGGTAACAGTCCAGAATATAGATGAGAACGGCAATGTGCTAACGATAAATACATTTGCCATTGGAGACATGATCGGTGCTAATTTGATTTTCTCAAGAAAAAACGTTTATCCAATGACTGTCACTGCATCAATGAAAACAACAATCCTAATGATGGATAAAGAGCCGATTTTGGCAATGTGCCTGAAAAGCCCACGATTCTTGGCAGGCTTTTTGAAAGAGATTTCTGATAAGACAATTATCTTAACAGAAAAAATCAATGCCATAACACGAAAAACAATCAGGCAGTGTCTTTTTGATTTTTTGAGGCAAGAGCAGTACAGGCAAGAAAGTAATGTTATAAAGTTGGTATTATCAAAAAAAGAGCTTGCAGAAAGACTGGGTATTCCCAGATCATCGCTTGGAAGGGAATTGATTAAAATGCGTAAGGACGGTCTTGTCGAATATGATGCTCGGACCATAACCCTCAAATGAAGCAAACAATCACATTGCCTCTATAACCATCATATATGAGTTTTCCTTGTCAAAATCAGAATTGTCAAAGCCCCCGTAGACAATTATATTTTTAAAGCCTGCGTTTTTCAACATTACCAAAGAATCGTCATATCTTACCGGATAGAGTGGAATTTCATTTTCAATCATCTTATCAGCTACTTTAAGAATTGTTTTGAACATTACTTTATTAATGTCCCTTTCATATCGATAGTACCTTTCAAAGCTCAATCCAGCAGACTTGTTGGAAATTGTTGGAAGGCTCCTGACATCTTTGGAAATCACCCTGTCATAATTTATGGTTTGAATTATCAGTTTCCCCTTTGGCGCCAATACCGATTTTGCAATGAGAAAAAATTCGCTTATTTCATCTTGATTATCCAAATGAACCAATGAGTTTCCAATGCAGAATACAACATCAAACATTTTTTTATCAAGCTTACTTTCCAGGTCAAGCATGCCGGCCTGCAAAAACTCAATATCACTACCGGCAGCTATCGCTTTCTGTCTCAGCCCTTCAATCATGGATTTGTCTATGTCGACAGCCGTCATCGCATAGCCGTGCCTTTCAAGTTCCAGGGAATAACCTCCTGTTCCGCAGGCTGCATCAAGTATGGCTTTAGGAGGATTTCCCGAAATCCTCCTGATAAAATTTACGGTCTCAGAAGAGACCGGAAAAATGTAATCATAATACTTTGAGATTTCCTCATAAAAGCCCATGGTATCTCAATCCTTTTCAATATATTTGCTCTCGAGCCGTATTAATAATTCAACATATTTATCCTGTATTCCTGCCTGCTCCGCTTCCTTTTCAAACTCGGCACACTCATCATTGATCCTGCTCATGACCTCATCTGAAAGCTGCCTCCTTCCGAAAGGGTAAGCGACACCATCCTCCTTGTCAATATGCCTGTGCAGCAGATGCGTATAGGATACGGCATTGGCAATCACATCAACCTTCGCCTCCTCATCGCCTTCCTTTACCTTCAAGAGCGCCTCCTCGAGGCTTTTCATGTATAACCTGCCAAGGTCATGCTCCACCAGCATTCCAAATCTGACAAGCTTCTCGGCAGCACCGCCCAGATCAATCATTCTGCTGAAAAGGAATTTCTCTTCCTTTCCGTGATGGTGGCTGTCCGCAAAGCTTCTTACAAAATCAATCATCTTCTCAAAATCCTCATAATCGATTTCCTTGCCTTGCATTATACCAAAGCATGCTTTTCTTATAACATGAAGCATCCTTTTTATATATTTGTGCTCTTCAACCATCAATTCAATTCCATCCATAAACTCACATCCTTTTGATAGTACTAACTGCATCGTTTGTCCTCATATACTCATACCCTGATTTGCTTTCTCTCAAAAGAGCGTTGATCCATGCACTCCTGAAATCATAAAAATCGTTGATGTCGCCTCCGGCTTCATCCCAGTAATCCTTGTGCAGGCATATGGTTGTTTTCCATGTTATGCTGTTGTCATTGCTTTCAATAATTTCATTCACCCTGTCACATGGCATTCCTTCAAGCATATAATCAAAAACCAGATTGAAGAAATCCTGCGGAGAACCTTGATTTATGCCGGATTCCCTCACAATGCCAGCCGCATTTTGTTTGAACAACTCTGTTATCTCATCTTTTTTCAACAGATTGCTCTTTAAAACTTCAGTAATAACATAGGCAAGTCTTTGCTCGACACTGCTTATTCTTTCCTGCAGCCAGCCATGAATATTCGAATGCACTATTTCATCTTCAAGCACTCCTGTTACGGGAAATCCATATTTTCTATAACTATCCTGGACTATGGCATCAACCCCGCTTTCATAGCCCTTGCTTTTGGCAAGTGCTGCAACTTCGGCAATCAATTTCTCATGTAACTGTATTTTATTGTAAAGCCAATAATGTATCCTGCCTAAAAAAGCACTCAACTAAACCACCTCCTCATTCAACAGCTTCATTCAAAGCCTTTACAAGCTTATCAACATCCAGTCCGTGAACACCACAGGCCTCTCCAATGGTTTCTGCCTGTGCGGACGGACGATAAATCCCTCCCAACATATGTGTTATAAATATTTAAAGTTTCTGTACCCTGATATGTCCAGCCATCTGTTTGCAAACCCTGCAAGCTTCTCTCTTTCTTCCGGTGAAACTGTTGAAAAATGCTTTTTAAAAGCCTCATAATCGACAAATGTTTCAATTCTTATGCCGGAGCCCATTATGTTAACCGAAGGAATCCCGACAAACTTGAATTCATTTTCAGGCACAATATCAATAAGCTTTCTTTTCCGTATTTTAGCAACCAGCTTGAGATGCAGATCAATGATATTGAAATCATCAGGAAATTCATATGTCTTGCCCTTCACAGGAAGGTCTCCGCCAACGAAATAATCCTTTGCATTAATATGTACCGGTTTTATAACACCTTCATGGATTATAAAATAATATTCATTAAAGCAGACCACTTTCATTTGTATATCCCCTTTTATCAATCTGCTTTCCACTTGTTTTTTCATATCCATTCTCAGACCTCTTCCTTTTTAAGCTTTCATCTGTTTCTTTATGAATATCATCATTTAACAATTTATCCTGTGAGAGGCAGTAATCAAATGCCATGTTTCCCAGAAATGTTTTCAATTTGCATTTTATATATAAGAACACGATTAAGCAGCTTTTCAATAATCGATTTGCCTTTTTCCAGGTAATCGGAACTGTTACTTTCAATAACCCATTCCATTACCTGTCTTTTATTTTCAGTGTCATATACCAAATCAATCGGCCCCTCTACTACTACCGACAGATACTTCCTGCCAAACTTTTCAGGCACAACACTTGTTTCTCCTAATATTACAGCGCATGCCCATGGGTTAGCCTTTATACAATCAACTTTCCTTCCTTCAATTGCACCGTGAAAGTAAAGGTAATCTCCTTTGTGGATATAGTCAAGTGCTACTCCATACGGACGGCCATACGGATCTACCAGACTGACAACCGCGTACTTGTTAGTATCAATAATTTCTATTGATGCTTCCTTTGATAATTCCAAATCTCTTCTTCTCATAAATATCTTTCCCTCCAATCTTCCACACATGCTATTTCAGCGGCTAAGCCTGTGGTATCATAATTGGCAAACGAGCATACCCGGCACCGATGCATCCGCTCCTTGCAAATCACATGTTTGATATAAATATACCATTTTATCAGTAAAATTTACGTAGCTACAGCTACATAAACAAATAAATACCACAATTTCTTTAGTTGTTCAATTGACTATGCCGTAATATAATTATGTAAAGAATTAGAGGGCTTTGTATATTGTGGGGATAATCTGAAATGTTTTTTGGGGAAGGTCAAGGTTGTGATTTTGTAACAGGAATGATAACTTGCTAGAGATGTAGTTTTAGGGCATTTTTACCCAGCTACTGCAGCACGCTATAATTTGGCTTAGCTCAAATAATAATGCGTGAAGGAGAAATTTGGTTCAGATCCCCATAAAACCCAACTCATTTGGATTGATTGGGCAAGATATTAATACAGTCCATCATCCGGTCCCCTTCTTCCTAGTTGCTATTGGTTTCATAGGTCGCAAACATAAACTTGTACTTTGTCGTTTTCGTTTTTGTAGCCACTCCTGTTATATATGATTTTCTCACTTCAATCTTCTCGCTTCTGCCAAATACATTTACACTCCCACCAGATTCCCGGATGTACACACTCCCTCTGTCTGTGATTTTTTTATTGGAATCCATTTCTACATATTCCCCTGTCTTTTTACCACCTGAAAAACCAAAACCAATCTTGCCAAGAGCACTTGTTGCTTTTCCAAGGCTTCCGGTATTGGCCAATGCCTTTGTGACCGCCTTTGTGTCTTTAAACCAGTCGGTACTACCTATAGCAGTTGCTCCATAGACTGCACTTGCATTTGTAGAACCATCAAATATATTATAGGATCCCCCCACACTGCCGGCTATGGAATCCAGACCCAGGGATGCATTTTCTCCATTATATTGCGCAGCTGCACCAACCACGCCAAAAAGGTCTACTTCGGCACCAAGAGTTCCAAGATCTCCCTTCTCTGGATAAGTCGACAAGGCTTCTTTTTCAATATCCGGAACAGTATCCCCCCCATTAAAATCTTGCTTTTTCTCCTTTTCCTCTTCTGCTTTCGCAGCATCCATCTCGCCTTTATTGGCTAAAAAAGCATCCGTAAACATTTGAAGCTCCCTCTCTGCGTAGAACAAAGCCTCTTGCTCTGAATTAAGGGTTCCTGCCAAACTCTCCAGTTCCCAAAGAGGCTGGACAATATTTTCATATACAAAGACTTCTCTGCCAATACTGAGATCATAAAAAGCATGCTCATCATTTATATATTTCAATAAGCCTCCTGTCTTTAGCCAGTACTCTTCCAATATCTGTTTCATTTCTTCATAATAGTTCTGTGATATCCCAATAATATCATTGGCATTCATTTTATATGATTTTATATCTTCCTTCTGTTCAAGAACTCTTAGCGTAGGTTTAACTAGCCCTGCTTTTTGTAATTTTTCAGCATCAGGAAGTGCTCCACCATCAAACGCGCCAATCATTCCAACCCAGAAATCACCCTCAGCCTCTTCCATGCCCTGCTCTGCCATCAATTCTTTTTCATCGTAAATTGCGCTCAATTTGTCCAGCTCTTCATTACGCTTATCATAGCTTTCGTCAAATTCTTTTCTGTATTTCGTCTTTAGTTGTTCCAGTTTGTAGGAATAAAAGGAATTCATTACCTTTATTGCATAAATCTGTCTCATGTTTTTAACAACAGGGTATGTCCCTTCCTGCGAATTACCCATATCATAAAAAGAATCATCGGCATTATCATATTCGCTTCGTCTTTTTTCAGCAGCAGATTGAGCAGCATATATCTTACTGAATTCCTCATCCAAATAAGCTTCTGACCTCATTAGATTTTCAGGGCTGGTGATTTGCGGAAAAGGTCTCAATGTAAGCTGGGCACCTGGTGTATCAGATCCTTGTCCATTGTCCAGTGTATCCACATTTTCTTTTGCTATGTCATATAACTCTTTTAAAAACTCCTCTTTAAGCGGGTACTCATCTTTTTCCGGATCAAGTTCATTTACTGCATTTAAAAAAGAGTCAAAATGATATTGCGTAATATCATTGAAACAATGTTTGGCGCTTTTTACCATTGTTTCAGCTGCGAGTATACTATTTTTGTTTTTTAAATGAATCGTTGTCAATACCTGATATGCTGGTCCAAAATCATTTGTGGTGGCGAGTGCCTTGGCAGCATATTGTTCTGCTGAAGAAAAATCATCCAATTCCAAAAAAATATTGGCGAGATTAGTTAGAACAACAGGGTTTTCAGATTCCTGAGCTGCAGCCATTTGGAAAAACCACAACGCCTCGCTGGCCCCTGCTTTATCAAGAACCATAGCGCCATAATTATTCAAGAGCAAGGGATGCGGGTATGCCTTCACAGCAGCCCCAGCCATTACCATCATATCAGCATTAATAATTCCATAAAACTTGGCCAAGGCCATGTCATCAGCCATTTCCAAAGCTAGTCTTGACTTTTCTCCATCACTTGAATTATTAAATTTTTGTGCAAATTTGGAGGATTTCCCACCATCCGCAGTATCTGAACCACCGGATGAAAAAGGAGATGTTATTTGATCTATAGCACCAACCACCTGATTATAACTCTCATTGTTCCCAGCTTCAATAATATTGGAACCGCATCCGGACAAAATCAGTAGAATTATCATCACCAGAATACTGCTAAGAATTCTTTTATAACATCTCATTATTAACCTCCCGCATATTTATTCTGCCAAATTATTGTATGTCCTGATCGTCATGAGTATTGCCGCTTCCCTTGTCGCCATGCCATAGCCTGCTGCTGCCTGAGCAGTAGTAGTGGCTTGTGGCATGAAGTTACCGGTGTTGTCCCCTTTTATGATATTGAGCCCAGACATATATCTCGCAGCTTCTAAAGCCCAGCTTGAAATGTATTTCTGATCGGGGAAGTCTTTAACATCTGCAGTGTTATAGCCGCCGTCCGGCTTAATTGCTTTAATGGCTCGAAAGAGCATAGCAGCACATTGCTCTCTGTTGATCAGCGTTTTGGGTTCAAAGGTACTGGTTGTTACTCCCTTTGTGATCCCAAGGTTATTGGCTTTGAGTATCTGTGGATTTATTGTATCCTTAAAGGGATTGGGTGAGACTGCAACTGCGGCCTTGCCAGTAGTTTTCTCATACAGAATGACAGCCAGTTCGCAGAATTCCTCGCGATTTATTGGTTTGGTAAGGTCGGCGCCTTTTAAAATGTCTGGTATCAGGCCAAGACCCTCGGCCTTTTGCAGCTCAGGCACTGCCCATGTACTTGAAATGAGGCCGATAGTGGCAATGTTGGAATAACTGGAGTTGCCACCGCGGTTGGAAACCAGGTCTTCGAGTGAAACATAGACACGGTAGCTGATTATTTTTGTACCATCCCATTCGTTGTCCTCATTCCAAAGCTGTTCATAGCTATAAGAGCCAGGACTCTTTTGGTTCTCAGCCATAAAAACTGCAGTTGGAATATTGGCAACTCCAATCCAGTTACCCTGGTCTATTTTTTTGTCTATATTCACATACCAGGTTAAGATGTTATCGCCCGTATCCCCTGGAAGGTTGTCGATTTTAAATGATAAAAGTGCTGACCCATATGGATGTGTACCATCAATATCCATTTGTACTGCGGTCAATTGATATGGTGTGTAGTCCGTAGGCTTTGTGTCTGCATACGCAGTAGCAATGGTGGATAAACTGATGAAGAGAATCAGGAGCAAAGATAAAACAGGCTTTCCTATCATGGCGAACCTCACTTTCTTGATAAAACCTCATTATTTGACTTCACTTTATTATAGAATTATGCCAGATGGAATAACAGCAAAGCTGTAATCCTGTATATGCAAGAAAACGCCAATATTGATGTAAAACAAGTGGACTGTAACACTTAACCTTTAATATGTTACAGGCCACAACGTCAAGGAGGTGTATTTGTAACACTTCGAATGATGTACTGGAAGGAAGTGTTACAAAACACTAACCCAAGAGTTTTTTATGCAGGCGATATTGGCGGGGCGGCATGCCGGTGTGGTCTTTAAAAAGAGCTGTGTAGTGGCTGTTGTAGGCTATGCCAACTGCGCTGAAAGCATCTGAAATCGAAAGGTCAGGGTGTGTGAGTCGCTCACAAAGATGGCGCATTTTGGTATCTAAATAGTAATCGTGAAGGGTAAACCCTACCTCTGATTTAAAGAGGCTCGATATCCGGGATGCACTAAGGTTGACCTCCTTCGCGATCATGCTGATGGATAGCGGCTCTGACCAGTGATTGTCGATATAGGCTTTGGCAGCCATAATCTCAATACGGTCGTAGCACTTTTCGGATGGGACAAAATATGTTACCACATGTGTCAGTTGTCCCTGGTCATCAAATAGGGGAAAGGATGTGATGTCCTGGTATATATTTATAAATGCATGTTCCTTACCGTAGCGAAAATCTATCATTTCTTTATTGGGGAATTTCACCATCCTTGTGGTGATGATTTCGCCGTTAAAAGCTCTCTCAACGTGGTTCTTGAGTCCCCAAACCTCTAAATTGGACTCAGTCAATATGTTGTAGTTTCCGATTGCCTCTTTACGCGCAGATTCCAGCGTGCCCTCCATGAATTTACTGTTTGCAAAGACCATGATTCCATCGGCCAGACTGATGTTGAGACTAAAGGGAAACTGCTCCAAAGCTGCGGTTAGAGTTTCGAAGCTCAACAGGCTATAGATTGAATCCCGAATGAAGCCACTTGCCACAACAGGGGATAAGGTGTCCCTCCTTTTTGCAGGAGGTGAAGCCTCAACAGGTATAGCCCAATTGCGATTAAAGAGTTTTGCGCCTGTAATATTACCCGCTTTGCAGTGGTACTGAACTGTTCGTTGGGATATCTGCCATTTACCCGCTGCTTCCTGAACTGTCAACCATGTCATAGACACCTCATATATTGCATGTGAGCTGAAATAGATGGCTCTATCGTATCAAATATTGCGTTTGAGCGCAATATTTGATACGGATTCCTCGAGGATCTCCTCCTGATGCATTTATTTGGAAGGCGTAAATTCGAAGTATATTAAAACACTTTCGCTTTCATCATACACTTCTGAGGTAGTCTCTCCATCATAGTAGGAGGTGAATGTCCCTTTACGACTTATGTCAAAATAATCGCTGCTGAAAGTGATACAATTGCGATCTTCAACATATTTGATCTCCAATTCACATGCAGCATTTTCACTATACTCTGACGCTTCATAATTGCCTCTGGAGAATTCATCTTTTCTCGTTGCACTTACTGTATGATTATAGCTTGCAGTGCCAATAGTCCCATCGGAATCTCCATTCCCATTAACTGCCTTTTCCAATTTTTCAAGGTCGATCTTACCAATCATCTGTATGTTCATGGGGTTCTCTGTGAATTGAGTCGTCGTCACATCATCCTTTGATTGAATAGCATATCCCGGACCCTTTCCAGAGAAAGAAAAGTTGCCTGATTCATCCAGAGAAATACCTGGAGCCGAATACAAAGCATACTGGGCCTGATTGATCCCTCTGTTTTCTGCCAGGGATTGCTTTAGGTATTCCAGGGAAGCTCCCTCGTTAAAAAAAATCAGTTTGTATCCTGTTCCTCCTTCTGAACTCCCTCTCTCTGCTTCCGCCGGGTCAAGAGTCAGATACTCGCAACTGTTATTATCCAGTCGAATAACTTTTATGAAAACCGACTCATCTTCCAGTGTAATATCCCACTCAGCCTTGTCGCCTACCTGAACAGACTGTGTTGACTTGCCTTTCAATGCATGGTCACCGGACACTTCTATACTGAGATCGGCCTTCTTTCCGGTAGCTTCTTTTATCCAGGCAGAAAGAGTATATTCGCCGTCAGATCCTTCTGCAACCAGGTCAACCTGCGTACTGTTCAATATATATTCCAGATCAAGTGGATCGAGTCCTTTTTCCTCTCTAAGATCATTAATGACCTTCAGAACCGCTGCATCAACCCGCAGCACACCGGCTCCCATCCCCGCTGGAATTGGTATTGATTGAGCACCTGTTGTAACTCCCTTGGCAGCTGTCTCCGTCAATATTTCCTTGACATCCTTCGCCGTGAGCTTTGGATTAATCGACTGCAGCAAGGCAACAGCTGCTGACACCTGAGGCGCCGAAAAGCTGGTGCCGCTTGCTTTCACTGCTGTTCCTGTTTTGTCGTCTGATTTCGCGGATAAATCGATACCCAAAACCATATCGACCCCTGGTGCAGAAATCGTCACTTCGGCGCCTTCTCCTTCTCCAGCATAATTTGAAAAATCAGCCCGGCTCCCGTCATTATTAATGGCACCTACCGTAATCAGGTTGAGTGCCTTAATCCCTCCCGGCCAATAATTATCGCTTGTAAGCTTTCCTTTACTGACGGGATCCTTTCCTTCATTCCCTGCAGCCGCTACAAAAACAACCTCCGGGTGTTCTTCGTACACCTTTTCAAAAAACTTCTTGTAGGCTTTACTGACCCATTTATTATCCGCACCTGGTGTCTTTGGTCCAAAGGAACAATTGATAACCGTTTGACCCGATTCCACCAATTGCTTTAAATGCACGAGAGAATCATCAACACTGTAGGTATTCTGATCTTCATCGAGAACGATCGTTGTATTATTTGCATCGTACTCAACATTCTCCTCAGCCTCGCCAAGAGACTTGAAATTATTCTTCACTTCAATATTGAGCTTATCTTCCAGCACACTTGCAACCCCAACCATGCCACCATCTTCCGCATCAGCACCAATGACATGTGCTACCATGGTTCCATGATTCAAATGTCCATTTTTTACTGTGCCATTTGCATTCATACTCGGCATAGTCGTCTTATCGCCCGTTATCTTTACTCTTCCTCCAAATTCAGTGGATCCTGTATAAACAGCTCTGTCAAGAACCCCTACATAGACATTGTTCAGGGTAACCTCACTCGCTTTTATAATCCTCCAGGCCCCCACCATTCCAATGAGTTCATAAGGCTTTATATTATCTCCCTCTCCAAAAATGGGATCCTTCAGTGGTGTACAAGCTATCCCCTCAATAGCCTCCTGCCTATAGGACACATTCGGGAATGCTGCTTCAACACCGGAGGTTGCAACTAAACCTTCAATGGTCAATAGCAGTTCCTTCTCTGAGAATTCTGATGTTTTGATTTGATAAAGGTGTATCAGCTCCATTTCACCGACAATTTCACCATTAAGGTCCAATGCTATTGCTTCAGCATCTTTCTTGTCAGAATCATCGTCAAGCATAACGAAAATTTGATTATTGGGGATTTGCCCCCAGGTTTCCGATTCCATCAAATTCTTTATGTCCGTTTCAATAAAGGCTGCTTCCCCCAGATCTTTTAATATCCTGTCATTCTGAACGATGTCATTATTACCGAGGAACTGAAGGCCAATAAAAACAGCTGCCCCTGCCAATAGAAGAATAGCTGCTGATATAATAATTTTAAACCCCATATGTAATTTTTTTGGTTGAATTTCAGTTGATTGGTCAACCCTTACTTGTGAAACTGTCTGATGAGTTGTTATGGGTTGTACGAAATTCATCGGATTAATTGGTGTTTTTTTCCCACAATTCGCACAAAACAAACTCTGATTATTAATTTCTTTTCCACAATGTCTGCAATACATATTTTATTCTCCCTTTACCATATGTAATTCTTGGTTTGTTTCCTTAAGTCTTAATCAAAAGAGCAATGGGCCCAATCGCAAGATTTTAGTGTTGCTTGTATATTACTGTATCGATACCTTATACCCGGTAAATGAAAATAGCTGTGGCTCCAACAATTAGTGCCGAATAGAGTTATCTCTAAATTATACACTAAAGTCATCATCAATCAAGGGATGTACTGGAACTGCCTGAAACTTAAGCAACACTCATTCCAGTACTGCTCATATATATTCTTTATGTCGAAGGTTTTGATATCCTTCAGTTTCTTGTTTTTCTATATATAGACCCTTATCTCCTGTTCAGAAAAAGACAAATAAAAAAGCCCACAGAACTTTGATTCTGTAAGCGCTTGAGGCGCTTGGCAGATATGTTATTTGGTGAATACCCTTCATTTAATGAGTTGATGTCCTTTATAGAAAGTTTGGAAAATGAAATCAATAACCTGAAATATTAACAATATATTTTGGTGCCCATTTCAGGTTTAAATTCACACAATAAAGGTCTTTCACACCTATGCTCTCATACCCTGAACCATGCTTATTTCCTAGCCGTAGCCGTAATCTCAACTAGTACAATTGTTATTACAATTCAGAGAAAAAGCTACCGAAATTTACCGAATTGATAAAACTTCCCGGTAAATCAAAAATCCCCATAAGTCTTGTAATCAAGCCTTTTGAGGATTTTTATTTGGAGGCGCCACCCGGATTCGGACCGGGGGATAAGGGTTTTGCAGACCCGTGCCTTACCACTTGGCTATGGCGCCGTAGGTAAAAGCCGATCTTCCTGACCGGCTCTTTTGTGGAGCGGGATACGAGATTCGGACTCGCGACTTTCACCTTGGCAAGGTGACACTCTACCACTGAGTTAATCCCGCATATTTCCTCACGTTGCGACGTGAGGTATCTCACAGTGAGCTGTGAGGTATTTCTTTGGTGCCCAGAGCCGGAATTGAACCAGCGACACGTGGATTTTCAGTCCACTGCTCTACCGACTGAGCTATCTGGGCGTATTTTTGCTTTGCGGAGCTGTATTGCAGCTCCGCAGAGCAAAACCTTGTTGGCGACCCGGAAGGGGCTCGAACCCTCGACCTCTAGCGTGACAGGCTAGCGTTCTAACCAACTGAACTACCGGGCCATGGTGCCTGTAGGTTAATACAGGCATTTAGGATTTTCATCCTTGGTGGGAACTATAGGGCTCGAACCTATGACCCCCTGCTTGTAAGGCAGGTGCTCCCCCAGCTGAGCTAAGCTCCCGTTTCAAGTCTCTCTTGAGAGACAATACCTAGTATACAAAAATAACAATTCAAAGTCAACCCCAAAATGATGTAAATATTTTTTTATTTTACTCTGACGCCAGCGACAGTAACTCGGCCTCATCAAAGTGGTATTTACTGTTACAGAAATGGCATTGCAGCTCAGCTCCATGCTGTTCATGTGCCATATCCAGCAGTTCAGAAGCTCCCAGGCTTATTAGGTTCCTCTCCATCCTTTCCCGTGTGCAGTTGCATTTAAAGCTGCATGGATATGTTCCATTGATCTCAAGGTGGAGTTCTCCAAGCAGTATCCCAAGGATATCCTCAGGACTTTTTCCCTCTGCCAGCAGACTGGTCATGGATGCAAGTCCGTTTACATTCTTCTCAAGGGCATACACGACCTCTTCCCCGGCTCCAGGCATAAGCTGGATTATAAACCCTCCGGATTGCAAAATGCTGCCGTCCGGGTTCACTAGCGTCCCAAGGGCAACTGCGGATGGTACCTGTTCCGAAGAAGCAAAATAGTACGCAATGTCCTCTGCAATTTCTCCGGACACCAACTCTACATATCCTATATACGGTTCCTTCATCCCAAGATCCTTTATGACGTTTAAATAGCCGTTTCCTCCAATAGCACCTGCCACGTCGAGTTTCCCAACAGAATTCAGCGGAAGCTCAACTATGGGATTATATACATATCCCCTGACATTGGCCTTTGAGTCTGAAACAACCACTATTCCGCCCAGAGGTCCTTCCCCCTTGATCTGTATCGTAAGTACATCCCGATCATTTTTAAACATCTGGGATATCATGGCAGCAGCGGTCAGGGTCCTTCCAAGTGCTGCCGAAGCTACAGCAGAAGTCTGGTGGAGTTCGTGCGCCTCCTGTACCATCGCGGTCGTTACAGCCGCGAAAGCCCGTATTGCGCCTTCAGCTGCCGTCGCTCTTACTATATAATCGGTATTGTTATATCCGTTCCCCATAAGAGATTCCTTCCATTTACCTCTTCCAATTATAAAAGCCCCGATATGTATATACCGGGGCTAATACTCTGGCTACTTCGATCTATAATAAAGTTTTATAAACTTTAATTACTTGCCCTCTGCACATTAGCAGCCTGTGGGCCCTTAGCGCCTTCGACTACATCAAATTCAACTTCACTGCCTTCTTCAAGTGTCTTAAATCCATCCATAGTTATTGCCGAAAAATGAACAAATACATCGTTACCATTGTCTCTTTCAATGAAACCAAAACCCTTTTCAGCATTAAACCACTTAACTCTTCCTCTTTCCATAATAACAAAACCTCCTGATAATATTACTTCGACTCTGGCCTGCATAATAAGCTTTTTTTGCCAAATCCATATCAGTTTAACATACGATTTAACGGCTTGTCAATGTTTATCATTACATAATATCGGCCACTTTTATCATCTAAAACTATTTTGCCTAAAAGAAAAAATTATATTCTTCGCGTTTTTTTGCACACGATAAATATCCGTTCACATTTATCCGAAGGCTTGCCGAATCCAAAGGCCCCATAAGTGCCGCAAAGATCCATTCCGCTGCCTTTGATCATTCCGGACAGCTCGTCCAAATCATACGCCCTCTCATAATGGATCTCGTCAAAACGGTTATAAAGCTCTCCGACACGGGTGAAAAAGGTGAGATCGAACCTGCATATTCTGCTCTTTTTATCAAAACCGTTCTGCCAGATGTAAGTGACGTCATCAGAAACCTGGTAATACACATTGTCTGCAAGTACGTTTTCAAACTTGTACCTGGAATTGACGTCAAAAATAAAAAGTCCTCCCGGATTGAGATAGTTCTCAACCAGCTTGAAAGCCTTTTTAACATCATTTTTATAGGTTATGTAATTAATGCTGTCCAGAAGACAGACAACCGCATCTACAGTGCCATACAGTTCAAATTCCGATATGCCCTGGTTCAAAAAGAGGATGTCCCTGCCTTGTTGCTGCGCTTTGGTTTGCGCAATTGACAACATATCGGGGGAAAGGTCTATGCCGATCATTTCATATCCCCTGTTTGCCATCTCCAGACAAAAGCTTCCCGTTCCGCAACCAAGATCGGCTATCAGCGACGGCCGGGCTTTGAACCTATGGAATATGCTCTCAATGTAATCAGCCCATTGGCTGTAATTGATATCCTGCATCAGCATGTCGTAATAGTATGCAAAACCTTTATAGATCGAAACCACCCCTGTATCCTCATTCTTCATCTGAGATAACAAATATCCTAATTAGCTGCTGCAATATCCGATTTGATTGCCTCAATTGCCGATTTAAGCTGTTCATCCTTATCCCTGGGAATCCTGGAAGCCGGATAATCGATGTACTCTTCGCCTACCTCAACCTTTAAGTCGGGTTCTATTCCCAACCCATGTATGCAGACACCTGACGGTGTGAAATACCTGGCGACCGTTACCTTGATGCCCGATCCGTCATTTAGCAACTTAAGCTCCTGGACAAGGCCTTTGCCGAAAGTCTTCGTGCCTATCAGTGTCCCTTCCTTGTAATCCTTTATTGAGCCGGCAAGAATTTCTGAGGCACTTGCGCTGTTTCCGTTAATAAGCAAGGCCAGCGGGATGCCCAGTTCCTTTTTGTCAGATTTCTTCTCCTGCTTGTTCTTGTCACGGTCTTCGGTGTATACTATAAGTCCTTCGGGCAGCAGACGGTCTGCAATCTGGACAACCTGTTCGTAGGAGCCTCCAGGGTTATCCCTTAAGTCTATTATAAGTCCCTTTATACCTTTTTGAAGCAAGCTATCCAAGTGCTTTTCAAAATAGCCGGAAATTTCACTGTCAAACATGCTTAGCTTAATAAAGCCGATATCTCCTTCAAGGACTTCGCTCTTAATATTGGTGATCTTGATTCTAGTCCTGGTCATTTCGTAATCGATGTACTTGCCCTCCGATGAACGATATACCGTCACGATGACCTTGGTTCCTTCAGTCCCCTTGATCATACTTATGATCATATTTTCGTCCTTCAGTGCGGTGACGTCGGTGTCGTCTACCTTAACAATCTTATCGCCCTTTTTCAGGCCTGCCGCTTCTGCCGGGGATTCAGGCATAGGTTCCACCACTGTCAGTATGCCGTTTTCATCGGTATTCACTGAAATACCTATGCCGACATAGCTTCCTTCGGACTTTTCGAGGAAGGATTGCATCTGCTCCTTATTGAAATAAACTGTATACGGATCTTTCAATGACTCCGCCAATCCACCTACTGCACCTTCGAGAAGGGTGTTTTCGTCGACATCCTGATAGAATTCATCCTTCAGCATCTCCTTGACCTGATTGAATTTGCTCACATTTTCGGCGCTTACGTCCTCAGGGTCAAAGCTGATCACGTACTTCGGTCCGAAAAATCCTGAAAACAAAAGGACGGCAAACACAATTGCAGCTGTTACCAGCGCAGTCGCCGCCATTATTATGGACATATGAACAATCGAAAATCTCTTTGTCAAAACTACTCGCCCCCGTCTGTAGAATTAGTTTTTCAAGGCCGTTTAAATTGCCTCTCTATATCATATGACCTTATATGCACAATTAAACCCGGTTTTAAACCGGGTTTATAAACTATAAGGTTTAGCACTCACATATGGTTTCTTTTGGTTTCTTTTGGTCTCTTTTATCACTATTCAATTTATCTATTTGCTCAAGTACCCTTTCATCGGATTAACCGGGGTACCGTTTACTCTGACTTCAAAATGCAGATGTGGGCCAGTAGACAGGCCTGTACTTCCGCACTTTCCGATAACCGCTCCGGCTTTGACTTCATCGCCCACACTGACCAGCTTCTTGCTCAAATGGGCATAAAGAGTGGTAATCCCGCCACCATGGTCTATTACTATATAGTTTCCATATCCACCCTTGTTATATTCAGATATGATTACAGTTCCTTTATTTGCCGCTACGATGGAATCTCCCTTGTCCCCGTCTATATCAATCCCCGTATGGTTCTTATATTTTCTCAGTATGGGGTGTTTTCTCATTCCAAATGGTGAAGTTACCTTATATGCACTGGGACATGGCCATACCATTGAGCCGCCTGCATACTTGGCCTTTTTAGACAGATTTTTAATTGTGCTGTTCAGCTCTTTTGATTTTGCTATAAGAGCGTCTTCTTCCTTTTCAAGCTGCGCAAGTTGTTTTGTGCTTCTTTTAAGCTCTTCCTCCACCTCAGCTCTTGATGCGGTCAGCTGGGTAATCCTCTCCTGCTTGTCGCTTGCCTGTGCTTCAAGATCCTGCTTCGCCTCTTCCTTCAGCTGTCTTTTATATTCAACATCCTGCTTCGCCAGATTGAGATCTTCAATCAGTGATCTGTCACTTTTGGCAATAAGCGAGATATACTGGATCCTTTCCATAAAATCAATGATGCTTTTTGACTGAGCTATAGTATCAAGCAAGGACATGTTGGTATTCTGATACATTATCCTCATCCTTGTCTTGAAAAGGTCTTCCTGACGTTTGTAGTTTTCTTCCGCTTCAGCAAGTGAAAGCTCAATCTCCCTCAGGTTTGCCTCAAGAATTTCAATATTACTGACAAGACTCTTATAAGCCTTGCTTTCGGAAGCCTGCTGGTTTGCAATTTCTTGTTTCTGGCTCTCAAGCTGCGCCTTGGCTGCAAGCACCTTTTTCTTGTCACTGGTTATCTTGCTGATACGGCTGTCAACAGTTGACTTCTCCTTCTGAAGACTGTCGACGGTTGCTGCAAAAGCCGTCAAAGGCAGTACAGTAAAGGAAAATATCAGAGCTAATATTAATGCAAATTTTCTCAACAGTTTATCCTCCGTTTTTAATTTCTCAGTATCAGATTATGCAAAGCACCGCCCTTAAAGCATCATACCCTCAAATGCTTTCGAAGCGACATAAAGCTGCCTGCAGCGCCTACTACCGTTCCTATTAAAAGGAAGAAGGTCATGACTTCCAACCATACAGTTTTCATACTGATCATCGTAAAGAAGTTACTGCTGATAGAAATCAGATCTTCATTAAATTTACTTTCTATGGCATTATATCCATAACTAGTAAGAATAAATGCCAATGTTGCACCAACTATTCCAATTATAACACCTTCTACAACAAAAGGCCAGCGTATAAACCAATCTGTGGCACCGATATATTTCATTATGTTAATTTCCCTGCGTCTGGCAAAAACAGTGAGCTTTATGGTGTTAGCTATAATAAATACCGAAACTATCAAAAGAATTATTATTAAAAATCCGCTAATGAATTTGATCCAATAGGTCACCTTGGAAATCAGGTCGATTGTGTCCTGGGAATAGCTGACTTTCTCAACTCCGCTTATGCTTTTGAGTTCTTCGACCGCAACAGAGCTCTGGGTATAATCCTTCATCTTAATAATGAAGGAAACCGGAAAAATGGTTTCGTCATATCCTTCAAGGGTTGAGGAATCCTCTCCGAGCCTTTCCTTCATCTTCTCAAGGGCTTCTTCCCTGGAAACTGTCTGATATGTTTCTATCATTTCGTTGTTTTTTATTATCTCTTCAACCTGCTTAATCTGTGTATCGTCCAGTATGGTGTAGCAGAACACCTCAAGCTGTGGCTGATCCTTCAAGGTCTCCAGATTTGTCTCAAGATTCAGAGCGATAAGAAGTACAAAGCCGAAAATAATGAGAGTGGCTACAACAATTATTACAGAAGCCAGGGACATCAGCTTGTTTTTATAAGTATTGACTATTCCTTCTTTAACTATATATCTGAGAGTTCTTATCTTCATCCTTATAAAGTCCTTTCTCCTGATCCCTTATGATTATTCCCTTGTTTATTGCAACGACCCTTTTCTTCATCTCATCGACGATATTTTTTTCGTGGGTTGCGACAATAACCGTCGTGCCCCTGTTGTTGACCTCGTTAAGCAGCTTCATTATATCATATGATGTTTCCGGATCCAGATTGCCCGTAGGCTCATCGGCGATGAGAAGTGCCGGATTGTTCACAAGTGCTCTTGCGAGAGCGACCCTCTGTTGTTCCCCTCCTGAAAGCTGATGAGGCATCACATTCGCTTTACGGCTTAAGCCAACAAGAGCAAGCGCCATAGGCACCTGCCTCCTTATTTCCTTAGGAAGGGCTTCGGTTATCTGCATGGCAAAAGCTACATTTTCATAAACAGTCTTGTTGGGAAGAAGCCTGAAATCCTGAAATACGACTCCAATACTGCGTCGGAGAAGTGGTATTTCACGCCTGGTCATGCTTGTCACATCGAATCCGTTTACAGTTACCTCACCCTCTGTCGCATCCTCTTCTTTAAGCAGCATCTTGATTATCGTCGATTTCCCCGAGCCACTTTGTCCGACGATGAAAACGAACTCGCCCTTTGCTATTTTTAGATTTGCATCCTGAAGAGCCAAAGTCCCGTTCGGATATTTCTTAGTAACATTAATCAATTCAACCACATTAACACTCCCCGACGTTTTTTGTCTACAGCTTTTATTTCTGTGTTTTTCGCTGAAGCTCTTTATTATCAAGATATTTCCTGACCATCATGCAAAGCTTGAATGTTATTGCATCTTCAAAACTTCTGAGATCAAGTCCGGTGCTTTTCTGAATCTTATCCAGCCTGTATACCAGGGTATTCCTGTGCAGGTACAGCTGCCTTGATGCTTCGCTTATATTCAGGTTGTTGTCAAAAAGCTTTTGCACCGTTACTAGTGTTTCATTATCGATTGTTTCAAAAAACCCTTCGTTTAAAACCTCATTCAGGTAAAGCCTGCACAGATCTTCAGGCAGCTGGTTGATCAACCTGCCTATGCCAAGTCTGTTGTAGTCCATAACAGTCTTGTCCTTTTCAAAAATATCACCTGTTTCAAGGGCCGTCTCTGCATTGCGGTACGCTGACGCAAGATCGGAAAGGCTTTCAGCTGTATTGCCGATACCTACCCGGGCTTTTATCATAAGCTCCGTATTTATAGTATCGATTATCGTCTTGGCTAATTTACGAGGCTCTTTGCCTTCTTCGGCCTTCTTTAGCTCCCTTATCAGCACAATTGCCCTTTCATCAACAGCCACAACTGCATCCTTTGTCTCGTTTGGAAAAAGGTTTTTCAATACATTCAGAACATCTGAATGCTGGGCTCCCTCTGTTTTTATGAGGAAAAATGCCCTTGGAGCCTTAGCTGTCATATGAAGTTCATTAGCCATCATTGCAATTTCAGCAGCCGGAATTTGATCCATTATCAGACTGCGTATGAAGGAGCACCTGTCAAATTTATCTTCATGGTAACTCCTTAAGTTGACAACATTTATCGATATTAAAGACAGGAGCTGCCTGCAGCTGCTGTCTGCCGAGTTGATCCAGGTAATGGACTCAAGCTTGTTCCTGTTTAAAATCTTCTGGAAAGTGGCTCCATCAACGACTGAGAATCGTTCATCATTTCTGGCCGCAATAGAAGCACCGGGGTGAATTTCTCCCACCCTTTCTACATTGGTGCATCCCAGTATGAGACCGTCCTTGTCCATTATTCCGAACTCCGTCTCAATTGCCTGTCCAATCTGATCAGCCAACTTCTGGTAAAGCTTCAAAGCTACCTCCCTCAAACATGACTCCTGCGGTATTTTGCCCGATTTGTGAAACGCTTTTCGCATACTACAACATTATACTACTTAAAATTAAAAAGCGGAAGACATAACGATACCTGTAATGCGGCAATGGAGCTGTGTACACTATAATATGTGAATTTTTTATAAATTTTTTCATTTTTTACATATAAATAAGTTACATGAACGCAAAAAAGGGCGGATAACCGTAAGGATCATCCGCCACTTCATTGATTTATTTTTTGTTTTTAGTTCAAAATCGTCTTTTCTGTTTCCTTATCGAAAAGATGAAGCCTGTTGGTATCTAATGCAATCTTGATGATATCACCGGATCTGGTCTTTGTTCTCGGATTTACCCTGGCTGTGCAGCCGACATCTTCAATAAACATGTGAAGCAGAGTTTCTGAACCGAGCATTTCGACAACTTCAATCTTTGATTCGACAATACTATCCGGGAATGCCTGGAGGAAGGTATCTTCATCATGCATGCTCTCAGGCCTGATTCCCATAATTACTTCCTTACCGAAGTAATCGGAACCCTCCAGCTTCCTTGCTTTTGCTTCCGGGAGCTTGATTTTGTTTTTCCCAAATGTCAGATATACATCTGAACCGCTTTTTTCAACCAAAACGTTGAAGAAGTTCATTTGAGGGCTTCCTATAAATCCTGCGACGAACATGTTCAAAGGTCTGTCGTACAGGGCTGAAGGCGTGTCTACCTGCTGAATGAGGCCATCCTTCATGACGACAATCCTGTCGCCCATTGTCATAGCCTCTGTCTGGTCATGTGTAACATATATGAAGGTTGTCTGCAGTTTTTGATGCAGTTTTGTTATTTCGAGCCTCATCTGGACCCTGAGTTTTGCATCCAGGTTAGAAAGCGGTTCGTCCATGAGGAACACCTTTGGATTACGTACTATTGCACGGCCAAGTGCAACCCTCTGTCTCTGTCCTCCTGAAAGGGCCCTGGGCTTCCTATCCAGCAGGTGCTCAATTTCGAGGATCTTTGCTGCTTCGTGTACTCTCTTTCTGATTTCATCCTTGGGGGTTTTCCTGATTTTCAGGCCAAAGGCCATGTTGTCGAAAACAGTCATGTGAGGATACAATGCATAGTTCTGGAAAACCATTGCTATATCCCTGTCCTTGGGTTGTTCCTCGTTAACGATCCTGTCTCCAATATATACTTCGCCCTCGCTGATATCCTCAAGACCTGCAACCATCCTAAGTGTTGTGGTCTTTCCGCAGCCTGAAGGTCCGACCAGAATAATGAATTCCTTATCCTCGATATCAAGATTGAAATCACTTACAGCAACAACTCCACCTTCGTATCTTTTATATATACCTTTAAGTTTTACGCTTGACATTATACAACCTCCCAAAATGATGATAATATTTATATGATAACTATACCATTGCCGCCTGTAACCTAACTAGTATAATAATCACCAAAATATCAAACCGGTAATTGTTAAACTTGTATAACACATATTTGATATTGCATTTTTATACATTTAAATGTATAATTATAAATATTCATCCCTCTGCTGTAATTCATTACAGGAATTCTGCAGAAAGTTACTGACCAGTGAAAGGAGGCCAATCATATGGCTTATAAGGTTTTTGTAGACGGAAGCGAAGGGACCACCGGCCTTCAGATCCACGACCGGCTGGAAGGACGAAAAGACCTGGAAGTGCTTACAATAGCCCAGGAAAAACGCAAGGATCCATCGGAGCGAAGCAGGCTTATGAATGAAGCCGACCTTGTATTCCTTTGCCTTCCTGATGCTGCTGCCAAAGAATCGGTTTCCTTAATTAATAATGATACAACCAGGATAATAGATGCAAGCACCGCCCACAGGACTGCTGACGGCTGGGCTTACGGCATACCCGAGCTCAGCGCCACCCACAGGACATCAATAAAACAGTCCCGCAGGGTAGCAAATCCCGGCTGCCATGCAACCGGTTTCATCCTCCCGGTTTACCCCCTTGTCCTTAAAGGAATCATATCCCCGGACATTCTATTGACCACTTTTTCCATAACGGGTTACAGCGGTGGCGGGAAAAAACTGATTGAAAGGTACGAAGCTACTGTCCCCCTTAAAAGCGGTCTGGAAAGTCCGAATATGTATGCCCTCGGACTGAAGCACAAACACCTGCCCGAAATGCAGAAGGTGTGCGGCCTTTCACACCCACCTCTTTTCACTCCCATAGTAAGCAGTTTCTACCAGGGTATGACTGTAGCTGTACCCATCCATGCAGACTTTCTTGGAAAGAAATTGTCTCCTGCGGACATCAGGGATTTCCTTGCAGATTATTACAAGGGCAGCCGTTTTGTCAAAGTCATCCCCTTTGACTCTGACAGTTTCCTGGATGAGGGCTTCCTGGGCGCAACAGCCTGCAATGGCACAAATGATGCCGAGATTTTTGTTTTTGGAAATGAAGACCAGCTAGTCCTCGCAACACGCCTGGATAATCTGGGCAAGGGCGCCTCAGGAGCTGCCATACAGAACATGAACATTATGTTTGGCTTTGATGAGGCCGAAGGGTTATAATGTAAACAAACGATTGAAATTAAAAGTAAGGATATATAATCAAGGAGATGTAAAGTATGGAAGCATTGATAAAAAAGGCTGAAATATTGATAGAAGCACTGCCTTATATACAGAAGCTGTATGGTAAAACGGTGGTCATTAAATACGGCGGTAATGCAATGATAAACAATGAGTTGAAAAACTCGGTAATGGAAGATATCACCCTCCTGAAATACATAGGAATGAACCCGGTCGTAGTCCACGGAGGAGGTCCTGATATAAACAAAGCACTGATTAATTATGGCATAAAGAGTGAATTCGTAAACGGACTGCGAGTTACTGATGCTGCAACGATGGAGGTCGCTCAGATGGTCCTTGTAGGCAAAACCAACAAGGAAATCGTCTCGCTCCTGAACCAGAAGGGCGGCAAAGCAATCGGACTCTGCGGCATAGACGGAAACCTGATTGAATGTGAACAGCACAAGGTTGTCGTTGACGGAGTTGAAAAGGATATCGGCTATGTCGGTAAGATCACCAATATAAACTGTAAGGTACTCGAGCTTATGGCAAAGGACGAATATATTCCTGTTGTTGCTCCCATCGGAGTAGGCAAGGATGGCTGCAGTTATAACATCAATGCAGATACTGTGGCAGGTGAAATTGCTTCAGCATTGAAGGCTGAAAAGTTGATACTGCTTACGGATGTCGAAGGGGTCAAGGCTACGGGCGATGGCGGTTCGGGCGATATCCTGCATGCATTGACCGCTAAAGAGGTTCACGACCTAATTGAGAAAAAGATCATTAGCGGAGGTATGATCCCGAAGGTACTGGGTTGCCTTGATGCACTGAACAACGGTGTCGGCCGCACCCATATAATCGACGGAAGGATCCCCCACTGCATACTGCTTGAGATATTCACCTACAAGGGCATCGGAACAATGATAATGAATGAGAAGATACTGTATCACAGCCAGGAGCAACTATAATTCAAGGGGCTGGAAGCCCCTTGAATTATAGCATGCTTCTGCCCCTTGAATTATTGCATGAATCCGCCCCATTTCATTGCGTTGCTTCTTCAGACAATATGAACAGCTCCCATTCATACAGCTCATAACTGAATAGTTTCTTCATTATAAATGGGTCTTTTTCTGTAATGGTTTTAGCTTCATCAATATCCTTCGCTTCAAAAACGATCATACCGCCTTTGGCATTTCTAAAACCTCCGGCGATAAGATACCTTTCAGCTGATAATGCCCTGACATAACCGGAATGCTCCTCAAAATCGGCAGAAGTGGAGTCTGAATCCGGATTCATATGATCGATACGAACAAACAGCTTGTCATTCTTTTTCATAGTTTCCTTACCTCGCATTGTAAATATTAATAATGATATTATACAGCAAATCCACATTAATCAATTAATTAAAGTCTTGTTGCATTTTTATACATTTTCATGTATAATTATGAATAATATATAATTGACAAGTGTTTTGTAACACTTCATTCCTGTATATCATTCGAAGAGTTACAAATACACCTCATTGATGTTGTGGCCTGTAACATATTAAAGTTTTAGGTGTTACAGCCCACTAGTAAAAAAGTATCATCCATAATGATTGTGTAGACCCTGTTGATACAATGCCCGAAATACAGGCGCCTTGGTAATTCAGGGAAAATGGAGGTTAGTATGAAATTAAATGAAATCATTGAAAATGACAAGAAATATTATATGAATACATTCGGGAACAGGATTCCGGTATGTTTCACCCATGGAAAAGGACTCAGGCTCTGGGACACAGAAGACAGGGAGTATTCCGACATGCTTGGCGGGATTGCCGTCAACCTTCTTGGCCATGCTCATCCTGCCCTTGTACAAGCGATAAGGGAACAGGCGGAGAAGCTCATACACTGCTCAAGCCTTTATTATATAGAGTCTCAGTCTCTGCTTGCTAAGGCTCTTGTAGAGAATTCATGCGCAGACAGGGTGTTCTTCGGAAACAGCGGAGCTGAAGCAAACGAAGGAGCTATTAAGCTTGCACGCATATATTTCAAGAAGAAGAATATGCCACAGAAGTATGAGGTTATAACACTTCAGAACTCCTTCCACGGCAGGACCATGGCAACACTGACCGCCACCGGCCAGGAGAAGTTCCACAAGTATTTCACACCGCTTGTACCAGGTTTCAAATATGTTCCATTAAATGATTTTGCAGCACTTGCCGATGCAGTTAGTGAAAACACCTGTGCAATCATGCTGGAACCTATTCAGGGAGAAAGCGGTGTAAATCCGGTTTCCTCCGAATATGTACAAAACGTTGTCCGGCTATGCAGGGAGAAGGAACTTCTGCTGATATTCGATGAGATCCAGACAGGCATGGGCCGTACCGGAAAGCTTTTTGCATATGAACACTACGGAATCGAGCCTGATATATTCACCCTGGCAAAGGGCCTTGCGGGAGGTGTCCCCATCGGAGCCCTCTGTGCAAAGGAGCAGGTCGCGGCCGCCTTTGAACCCGGAGACCATGGATCTACCTTCGGCGGAAATCCTCTTGCCTGTTCTGCAGGCCTTGCTGTTATGAATGCGATAGAAAAAGATGGTTTGATAGAGAATGCCGAATTAATGGGTAAATATATGAAGGAAAAGCTCGATGAACTGAAGCCGAAACACAGCCTCATCAATGGAACCAGGGGCATGGGGCTTATGGTCGGTATCCAGCTTTCAGCAGACAAAGCCATTGCCATTAAGAATGCACTTTTTGAAAAGGGTATGCTTGTCGGAAGCGTAGGTGCTTCAGTGATAAGGGTCCTGCCGCCATTGATAATCAAAGAGGCGGAGATTGACAGCTTCATCGCTGCATTGGATGAAGTCCTCACGGGAATGGAAAAGGAGATATAGATGAAATCAGTATTGGTTCTGGAAGATGGGACATATTTCCCGGGCGAAGCCTTCGGATTGCAAGGTGAAACCGCAGGCGAAGTTGTTTTCAATACAAGCATGACAGGGTACCAGGAGATATCCACCGACCCTTCATATAATGGGCAGATCGTAGCCATGACCTACCCCCTGATAGGTAATTACGGCTTCAACATCGACGATGACGAATCGTATAAAACCCATGTGCAGGGCTTCATCGTAAAGGAGCTTTGTGATGCCCCCAGCAATTGGCGAAATACCATCGGCACCGATGAATATTTCAAAAAGAATAATATCATAGGCATCAAAGGCATAGATACCCGGGCTCTAACACAACATATACGCTGCTTCGGGAGTATGTACGGTATAATCTCCACCGAGTGTGGCAATGTCGACGTTCTGCTGGAAAAGTTAAATGTTATCAAGCAGCAGCCCCGCAGCCTTGTTATGGAAGTAACGACAAAGGAGCCCATCCACAGGAAGGGCAGCGGCAAAAGAATAGCCCTGTTGGATTTCGGGGTTAAATACAACATTATAAGGTCACTTGAAAAAAGGGGCTGTGATATCCACATACTTCCCGCTTCTTCCACAATTGAGGACATATTGGGCTGCAACCCCGACGGCATACTGCTTTCCAATGGGCCCGGCGACCCGATGGACCTGCCCGGTGTCGTTTCCACCATAAAAGGATTGCTCGGCAAAAAGCCCATCCTCGGAATATGCCTGGGGCATCAGCTGCTTGGCCTTGCGCTTGGTGGGAATACCTATAAATTGAAATTCGGGCATCACGGCGGCAACCACCCTGTCAAGGACCTTGTAACAGGCAGGTGCTACATCACCTCCCAGAACCACAACTATGCCCTGGACAGGGATTTCTGCGAGGATGCGGAGATTACGCACATAAATGTAAACGACAACACCGTTGAAGGCTTCAGACACAAGCACATGCCGGTCCTGAGCATACAGTACCACCCCGAAGCGGCCCCCGGCCCACAAGATTCGGCTTATATATTCGACGACTTTGTCAAAATGCTGGGGTAATTAGGATAATTCAGAAGGGGACATTTCTCAGCCACATAGGAATACCCGTTAGAGAGATGTGTCCCCTAACATTATTGGAGGAAAAATGCCAAAAAGGAATGATATAAAGAAAGTACTTGTCATAGGCTCCGGCCCCATCGTTATCGGCCAGGCCGCTGAATTCGACTATTCGGGCACCCAGGCCTGCAGATCGCTGAGGGAGGAAGGTATCGAGGTCGTACTCGTGAACAGTAATCCCGCAACCATCATGACGGACAGTGATACTGCCGACCGGATTTATATAGAGCCTATCACTACAGAATTCGTTAAAAAGATAATAATGAAAGAAAAGCCCGACGGCATATTGGCTTCGTTAGGCGGTCAGACCGGCCTCAATATGGCGGTCAACCTGGCTACCGACGGGATCCTTGACGAGATGGGTATAGAGCTTCTGGGAACCTCGCTTCAGTCCATAAAAAAGGCTGAAGACCGGCAGCTTTTCAAGCAGACAATGCAGGAAATCGGGGAAAAGGTCCCCCACAGCACCATCGTCACCGATCTTAATGACGCCATGGAATTTGCCAAAACTGTTGGCTTCCCTATAATCATCCGTCCTGCATACACTCTCGGCGGATCGGGTGGTGGTATAGCCAACAGTATGGAAGATTTTAAATATATATGCGGGAAGGGCCTGAAGCTCAGTATGATAAGCCAGGTTCTCCTCGAACAAAGCGTCGCAGGCTGGAAGGAAGTTGAATACGAAGTTATGCGCGACAGCGCCGACAATTGCATAATAATCTGTAACATGGAAAACTTCGACCCGGTCGGGGTACATACCGGAGACAGCATAGTTGTGGCGCCCAGCCAGACCCTGTCCGACGTCGAATACCAGATGCTCCGTTCGGCATCAATTAAGATTATACGTTCACTTGAAATCAAGGGTGGTTGTAACATACAATTCGCCCTCAATCCCGATAGCTATGAATATGTCGTTATAGAGGTAAACCCAAGGGTCAGCCGTTCCAGTGCTCTTGCATCAAAAGCTACAGGCTACCCAATTGCACGGGTGGCTGCGAAAATAGCCATTGGACTTAACCTTGATGAAATCAAAAACTCCGTTACTCAAAATACCTTTGCCTGCTTTGAGCCTGCACTGGATTATGTAGTGACAAAGGTTCCAAGGTGGCCCTTCGACAAATTCAATACTGCAGACAGGACGCTTGGAACGCAGATGAAAGCTACCGGAGAGGTAATGGCCATAGGCAGGACCTTCGAGGAATCGCTCCTCAAGGCCATAGATTCACTGGATATCAAGCTGAATTACCAGCTGGGACTCAAGCTCTTTGACAATAAGTCCAGGGAGGAACTTCTGGATTTCATAAGCGTTCCAAAGGATGAGAGGATCTTCGCGATATGCAAGGCTCTTCAAAAGGGCATAACCGTTGAGGAGATTGTAAAAATAACCAAAATAGACAGCTTCTTTATAAACAAGCTTGCAAAGATGATCCTGCTGGCCGAAGAGGTCAAGAATGCAGGTATCGCATGGCTGGATTACGACCTTTATATAAGGGCCAAGAAAATAGGCTTCGGCGATTCATATATAGCCAACCTGGTAAATGTCCCCCTTGATACCGTACTGGAACTCAGGAAAAAATACCCTGTCAGGCCGGTTTACAAGATAGTTGATACCTGTGCCGGAGAGTTTGAGGCTGTCACTCCCTACTACTATTCCACATATGAAGACAAGGATGACGTAAAGGTAAGCGCCAATAAAAAGGTCCTCGTCATAGGTTCTGGCCCCATAAGGATAGGTCAGGGCATAGAGTTCGACTACTGCAGCGTGCACTCGGTCCGCGCCCTCAGGGAAATGGGTATAGAATCGATCATTATTAACAACAACCCCGAGACAGTCAGCACGGATTTCGACACCTCCGACAAGCTCTATTTCGAGCCGCTGACCAAGGAATGTGTGCTTGATATCATTAAGAAGGAAAAGCCCGTGGGGATCATAGTCCAGTTTGGCGGCCAGACAGCGATCAACCTGTCGGAACCCCTGCACAAGGAAGGCGTAAAGATCCTGGGCACAAGTGTTAAAAGCATTGATATAGCCGAAGACAGAGATAAATTCCTTAAACTCCTTGAAGAGCTTGAAATACCGATTCCACCTGGAAGTACGGCCTTCTCGGTCGAACAGGCGCTCAAGATCGCCAAAAGGGTCGGTTATCCTGTCCTGGTCAGGCCTTCATATGTCCTGGGTGGGAGAGCAATGGAAATTGTATATAACGATATAGATCTGAAGGAATACATGAATCTGGCAGTGGATCTCTCGGCGAAACATCCTGTACTTATCGACAAATACATCTTAGGCAAGGAAGTTGAGGTAGATGGTATTTGTGACGGTAACGAAGTCCTGATCCCGGGCATCATGGAGCATATCGAAAGAGCAGGAGTCCATTCGGGAGACAGCATAGCCATATACCCGCCCCAGACTCTTAGCCAGAAGGTCAAGGATACTGTGGCTGACTACACCGTCAAATTAGGCAAAGCCCTTAAGGTTATCGGGCTTTTCAACATACAGTTTGTGCTCGACAAGGATGAAAAGGTCTATGTCATTGAGGTTAACCCCAGGGCCAGCCGCACAATACCGGTGATGAGCAAGATTACAGGCATCCCCATGGTGACTGTGGCAACGAGGGTAATAATGGGCCAGACCTTGAGTGAATTGGGCTACAAACACGGACTTGCACCGGAATCCGACTTTATCGCAGTAAAAGCACCGGTATTTTCGTTTTCAAAGCTTATAGATGTCGATACCTTCCTGGGCCCGGAGATGAAATCAACAGGAGAGGTCATGGGTGTGGACAGGAATTATTTAAGCGCATTGTATAAGGCCCTCATAGCCTCCGGGCTTGTGATACCTTCAGGCGGGAACGTACTTCTTTCGGTTGCAGAAAGGGACCGGGAGGAATGTGTTGGAATTTCCCGTAAACTGTTGTCACTTGGCTTCAAACTGTTCGCAACCGGAGATACCTGCAACCATCTGTCATCACAAGGTATCGATGTTGATATGGTCTCCGATGATGACGTACTCGATTACATCAAGGATGACAAAATATCCCTCGTAATAAACACACCTACAAAAGGAAAACTCCCCGGAAGACAGGGCTTTCTGGTAAGGCGTACGTCAATAGAATATAATACGCCCTGTATAACATCGTTGGATACTACAAATGCGATATTACAGGTACTTGAACAGATAATAGGAAAGAATGAAACGGATGTTTATGCCCTTGATGAATATTCCGTTCGGAAGGAGTAGACTGAAATGATGAAAAGTTTGATAAATCTCAATGATATAACCGCGGAGGATATCGAGAGGATCTTTACCCTCTCATCCAAATTGAAAAGGGAACTGAAGGAAGGCATTCCACACCATTTACTGAAAGGCAAGACCCTGGGGATGATATTTTCCAAGTCCTCCACCCGTACAAGGGTATCCTTTGAAGTAGGTATGTACCAGTTGGGCGGATATCCGCTTTTCCTCAGTTCAAGCGATATACAGCTGGGCAGGGGCGAAACCATCCATGATACAGCGCGGGTACTTTCAAGGATGGTCAACGGCATAATGATAAGGACCTTCAAGCACAGCGATGTGGTCGATCTCGACAAATACGGTACCATACCGGTCATCAATGGGCTTACCGATCTGATGCATCCATGTCAGATACTGGCTGATCTTTTTACAGTCTACGAATCCAAAGGCTCCCTTAAAGGACTTAAAATGGCTTATGTAGGTGACGGCAATAATGTCGCTCACTCCCTGCTGCACGGATGTTCCAAGGTCGGCATGGACATTTTCGTCGCATCGCCGAAAGGTTATGAATGTGACGGTGGAATTGTCGAAGAAGCCAAATATGATGCGAAGAAGGCCGGCAGTAAGCTGGTTATGACCATCGATCCTGAAGAAGCTGTAAGGAATGCCGACGTTGTCTATACAGATACCTGGATCAGCATGGGACAGGAAGCTGAAAAGGAAATAAGGAAAAAGACCTTCCTCCCGTACCAGGTAAATAAGGAATTGTTTTCACTTGCGAAAAGCGACGCCATGTTCCTTCATTGCCTACCGGCCTACAGGGGGCTTGAGGTAACAGAGGATATCATTGACGGCCCTAACTCCAATGTCTTTGAAGAGGCTGAAAACAGGCTTCACGTACAGAAGGCGATAATGGCTATTCTTATGACCTGAGGAGGAAGAGCATGAACTACTCATTTACTATAAGAAAGGCAATTCTTGAGGATGCCCCTGCAATCAGAGAAATAATGCAGGAATCCTTTAAAAAATATATGGAAGACACCGGGCTTACAGGGACGATGGAAGCACTGGAAGAGTCACAGACCGACATTGAGAATGACATACGCAATAATGAGGTTTTCATTGCCGTCATAGACGATGTCGCCGTTGGCACTGTAAGGGTAAGGATTATGTCCGACCGTTCCGGATACATCAGCCGGTTCGGGGTCAGGTTGGCGTACCACAATATAGGCATTGGCAAATCCCTTATGAATCTGGTTGACAAATACCTTACCTCAAAGGGAATATCCAGGGTCAGTCTGCATACTGCCTCCAAGTATTTGGACCTGGTAAGATTTTATTACGGCAGGGGTTTCCATATTGACTCCACAACAAAGGACAGGGGTTATACACGTGCTTTAATGGTTAAAGAGTATGATAAATAACACAGCGACAATAAAAAACAGCCACAGAATTTAATATCTGTAGCTGAATGATTATAACTGATAAAAATTACCGTTAGTTACATGGTGACGTAATCGTCAAAATCCAAACCATTGGTCTTGCAGAACTTCATAACCGACATCAGGATTTTCTTTCCTCCGCCAACACCTGTGTTCAGATAACGGTAGAGATGCGAGGGATCAACGCCAAGTTCTCTTGCGAATCTGTTGTAATTACCTGCGCAATGAGTCCCCATTAAGTCGAATAACTTTTGTCTGTTTACTTCCATTAACATTTTAAACCCCCAGCTGATATTTATTTTTACCTATTTGTTAGATAAGTAATTAGACATATAAACATTGTAAAGCCGGTTACGCTTTTCGCGTATTGCTAAAAAAAAATAAAAAAGCAACAATTTGTTAAAGAATGCTTTAGTCTTGTATTATATTATTACACTATTTGCGTATTGTCAATACACAAATGAGTAAATTAGTAAATTATTTCTATTTATTATGTAAAAATAGCATGTTTAATCTGTAGTATAAACGTTATCTTTGCGATCTATTTGTTTGATAATATGGGTATTTTTTATAGAGGTATAAATTAACATAGCTTCTATATAATAGTCATACACACAGAGAAATGATAAAAAGTATATTAATTATACACTGTATTTAGTTTGATATATAATGTATAATATGAATATAACTATGAATGTATATTGCAAATGTATATAATAAATATATGTTTGTTTTGAGGTGATTGTGTGGCGTCGATAGGCCAGAGGTTGAGGTACCTGATCCACGAAAAAGGTATGGAACAAAAAAAGTTTGCAGAAATATTCGGTTTGAAGGTATCCACTCTCAACGGCTACGTTACAGGTTACAGAACACCTGATATCGAGCTGCAGAAAAGGTTTGCGGATTTTTTTGGCGTATCCGTAGATTATCTTATTGGGAGAACAGACAATCGGAATCTTACCGAAAAAAGGTTCAGAGGTTCCAATATAGACCTGATAAGAGGCAATCGGTCATATAAGGAATTATCTTTGGATATAGCTGCTAAATTAGCATTTCCACCTGATTATGGTGATTTGTTCCCACCGGCATACCTCGAAGAGATAGCCAGAGAACAGACAATACCTACAGCCCAAAGGCTATCATTGCTGTCCGAATATGCAGAGGTCGGTGTTGACTTTTTTTATAACAACAACAAGATAGAAGATTTGCTTGCAGAAAAGAACCTTAAAAGGAGTCTGCAGTATAAAAACACCGCGTACCATCTCTCAGCCGAACTTTATAGCTTTGTGATGGATCCCCTGAATGAGGAATATATCAAGCTGGCAGTAGATCTTAAAAACAGGGGTATTGTTCCTGATGAAGTATCTTCATATTCCATGATATATAAGTGAACCATGAATAATAGATGAATAACAGTAAAAGATAAAAAGCTTGCTGAACGGTAAAACATTCAACAAGCTTTTTTCAATTATTTATAGTTGCTAAACTGCAGAAATCTTTCTATCCGCGCGCAATACCTTACCCACCGACTTATAAACCAGTACTGTGAGTGTTGAATTTATAAGCCCTTTCAACAGATTGAAGGGTATAATAGCCGGGACAAGCATTGCCACAACGGTCTCCATGGGCACGCCCATGAACAAGGTTGTGAAAACAAGGTTGAGCGGGATCATTATCAACGTCATTGTAATAGTTCCTGCTATCAGTCCGATAATCGCGCCCTTCAGGTTATGGACCTTCTTGTAGAACACACCTGACACAAGTACGAACGAACCCGTTGCGATAACATGCATAAGGGCTCCTATCCACCCGCTTCCGGCACTTACTGTAACTGCCTGAATGGCTGAAACAACCACAGTTATTATTAATCCCGGTATTGGGCCAAAAATAAATCCGCCTATCAGTATGGGCACATCCGCCGGCTCATACTCCAGAAAAGTGACTCCCGGGATTATTGGGAACCTGATAATCATCATCAAAACAATTGACAAAGCTGCAAGTACCCCCATTTTTACCATTTGATTAACACTGGTTTTCATACATCTTCCTCCATTAAAATAAAAATTCCCTGGATAATAATCTCAGGGAATGCATGCGCAAAAAGCACAGTATCTTCTTCCATCCAGACTTTACTGTCGGCCCCGGAATTAAACCGGGTCTGCTTTCGCTCGCGGGCTAATGGCCTTCGCCATACTACCGCCGATCGGGAATTACACCCTGCCCTGAAGATCATATTCAGATTTGTAATAATCGTAACATCACAATTATCATATGTCAATAAGAATAATTTGTTTTGCCGCCTGCCCTTTTATTTATACTATGGACATTGCAGCGTCATTTTTAAATTAATATTTCTTCATTTTAATCGCTTCTTTAGCCTTACTGACTATATTTCCCGCGGTCAGGCCATAGTACTCCATGAGCTGTGCCGGTTTGCCCGATCTTCCGAAGGTGTCCTCCATGCCGACCATCTTAAGTGGTGCGGGATAATTCTGTACAAGCACCTCTGCTACGGCACCCCCAAGGCCTCCGATTACATTGTGCTCCTCCGCCGTAACAATGGCGCCTGTATCCCTTGCCGCTTTTACAATGATATCCCTGTCGATGGGTTTTATCGTATGGATGTTGACCAGCCTTGCACTGATACCCTCTGCAGAGAGAAGTTTCACCGCTTCTACTGCGGTATGGACCATAAGGCCGGTTGCAATGATTGTCACATCAGTTCCGTCAGAAACAGTCACACCTTTTCCCAATTCAAACTTATAAGTGCTTTCGTTAAACAATTCCGGAACGCCGAGTCGTCCAAGCCTCATATATACCGGCCCGTTGTATTCGATAGCTGCCTTGATTGCCAGCCTGGTCTCCAAAGCATCACATGGACTTATAACCGTCATATTGGGGAGTGACCTCATTATGGCGATATCCTCCACACATTGATGGGATGCACCATCCTCGCCGACGGAAATTCCAGCGTGGGTTGCACATACCTTTACATTCAGCTTTGGATAGCAGATGGAGTTTCTGATCTGCTCGCATGCCCTCTCTGCCGCAAATATGGCGAAGGTGCTTGCAAAAACTACCTTGTTACATGTGGACATTCCTGCTGCCACTGACATCATGTTCCCTTCAGCGATCCCCATGTTGAAGAAGCGCTCAGGGTATTTTTTCTTGAAAGTATCTGTCTTGGTCGATTTGGAAAGGTCCGCGTCCAGCACCAGTATTCTTTCGTCGCTCCCGAACTCGGCCAGGGCGTTGCCGTAAGCTTCCCTTGTCGCTATATTTGCCATATTACATTACCTCCAGCTTCGCTAAAAATGCATCCAATTCGGCAACAGCCTGATCCCTCTGCTCTTTACTGGGAGCCGTACCATGCCAGCCGGCTTCATTCTCCATAAAAGAAACGCCTTTTCCCTTCACCGTTTCAGCGATGATCATAACCGGCATACCCTTTACGTCTTTTGCCTTTTCCAGGGCTTCAATTATCTGCCCATGGTCATGCCCATTAACTTTCATTGTCTTCCAGCCAAATGCCATGAACTTTTCCTCTACGTATTCCGGCGAAAGGACATCAGTGATTTTTCCATCAATCTGGAGTCCGTTATGGTCAAGAAACGCAACCATATTGTCCAGCTTGTAATGAGCTGCAGCCATTAAAGCCTCCCAAACCTGGCCTTCCTGCATTTCCCCGTCTCCGAGCACCGCATATACCCTGTAATCCCTTTTATCTACCTTACCAGCCATCGCCATACCCACAGCAGCTGATATTCCCTGTCCCAACGAACCTGTTGACATGTCTACACCAGGTACGTCTTTTACACTGGGATGTCCCTGCAGATAGCTTTCGATATTCCTGAATTTGTTCAGTTCCTCTACCGGAAAGAAGCCCTTTTCGGCCAGTACAGCGTATAGTGCTGGTGCGCAATGCCCTTTGGATAAAACAAACCGGTCCCTGTCCGCCCATTTGGGATTACTGGAATCGGTCCTCATCTCATTGAAATACAAAACCGTAAGGATATCGGCGCAGGAGAGCGATCCTCCGGGATGTCCCGATGCAGCGCTGTATACCTCGTCAATTATGTGCTTCCTGACAACTGTTGCCTGTTTACGTAAATCTGTGATTTTATTTGCTCCCATTCACTACAACTCCTTCTATTTTTCTCTACCGATTATTCTGCTTAATACAATAATCTGTATACTTCCTTTATTTCAGCTATAACGATAACATTATTAAGGATAAGTATACCATCGTTCAGATTTGAATATCAAGGTCATATCTTCCTTATTTACCGCCTTTTCCAAGTGGAGGTGGAGAAAAGCATAAGTATTGGGAAAAGTTCAAGTCTGCCGGCCAGCATATCGAACATTAACACAACTTTTGAAAGTGCGGATAATGTGGAATAATTCCCCATAGGGCCAACCAGCTCAAGGCCAGGGCCTATATTGTTTATGCATGCTACAACCGCTGTTATAGCTGTAACCATGGAAACATCATCAATAGCAATTATAAATATTGAGCAAGCTGTAATTATCATATACACGGAAAAAAATGTGTTAACTTCACGGATCACATTAGTATCGATGGCTCGTCCTTCCAATTTTAACGAATTCACAGATCGCGGAGATACCATGCGCTTGATTTCCATGAATCCGTTTTTAAATATTATTATGACCCTGGAAATTTTCATGCCGCCACCAGTGGAACCCGCGCAGGCTCCGAAAAACATCAGCAATAAGAGAATTATTTTGGAAAAGGTAGGCCATAAATTAAAATCAGCAGTAGCAAAGCCGGTTGTGGTTATAATAGATGAAACCTGAAAAAAAGAATACCTGAGGCTTTCTGCAAAACCAGAGTAAAACTGTGTGATATTTATCGCAATTAAGATCACCGATATAGCTATGATGGATAAATAATATCGTAATTCTTCACTTTTCAGGGCTTGAATCAAACTGCCCGCTATAATCAAATAAAATATATTGAAATTTATCCCAAACAATATCATGAATACGCCAATAACGATATCTATGTATAGGCTGTCATAAAACGCAATACTGATGTTTTTTATTGCAAAGCCTCCTGTGCCTGCTGTTGCAAAGGAGGTAACAACACTGTCAAAAGCAGGCATTCCTCCAATCAAAAGCAATAGGATTTCAATCAAAGTAATTACGATATAAATCCCATACAGAATCCTGACATTGAATTTAAGCTTTGAGACAAGCTTGCCGACCTGTGGTCCCGGAACCTCCGCCCGCATGAGATGCACTGAATGAAAATCGGACTGCGGCAGAATGGCCAGCATAAAGACCAGCACTCCCATACCACCTATCCAATGTGTAAAGCTCCTCCAAAAGAGCAAGCTGTGCGGCAAATTTTCAACATCAGAGAGGATGCTGGCTCCAGTAGTTGTAAAGCCTGAAACTGTTTCAAAAAGGCAGTCGACAAAAGATATGTTTTCTATAGAAAGATAAAAAGGTACAGCACCTGCTACGGATAGAACTATCCAGGATAAAGCGACAACAAAAAAACCTTCTTTTGCATAAAGAGCATCATTTTTAGGTCTTTTATATCCCAGCAGGATTCCTGCTGTTAAAAGCACAATTATCGGAACGGCAAAGGCAAGTACCGTATCCTCCCTATAGATAAAGGTTACAAGCAACGGGAAAAGTAACAATATTGCCCCGATCCACATTGCCCTTCCAACAATATACCAAACCATTCTGACGTTCATATACATAATCCCCTAAGAAGTTAATTGTCGATCATTTTAAAACATCATCCAGATCACTCAGGTATTGGCCTTTAGAAACAACTATTACACTATCCATTGCTTTAATGGCATCATCGCCCCTTGGCACGATAAGCTCCCCTTTTCGTACGATCCCGGCAATCAAAATATCCTTTTTCAACTGTACCTCTTTGAGCGGTATGCCTATTAATCTGCTTTGTTCAGCAACTTTAAACTCCAGAGCCTCGACCTGATTGTTTACAATCTTGTACATTGTCTGTACATTGCTGTTATCCACAGCATTCTGCATTCCTCTTACATAACGTATTATCCGATTAGATGCAATAACCTTTGGGGAAACAGTACTTTCAAGCCCGAAACTGCTTAAAGCATTAATGAAGGAATTCCTGTTCACTTTGGTTATAACTTTGCTTATCTTTTGCGCTGATGCAAACATTGAGATCAAAATATTCTCCTCATCCATATCGGTAAGGGACACAACAGCGTCCATATTAACAAGACCCTCTTCGAGTAGTATATTTTGATCACTGCCATCCGCGCATATAACATCCACATTTATTAAAGCTTTACTTAGTTCCATGCTTCGCTTCTCATCATACTCAATAATCTTTATGTACTTTCCTGACCCCTCAAGCATTTTAGCCAAATAAAATGAAATTTTGCCTCCGCCGATTATCATAATGTTTTTTATTTTTTCATTCATAAACCCCATAGACAACAAAAAGGATATCAATCCTGAATGTGATGCTGTGACATGTATTCTATCTTCCGGTTCAATCACAAAATCACCTTTGGGAATATAAACCTCATCACCCCTTTGAACAGCACATATGAGTAATTTTAATTTGCTTCTTTTATACAACTCGGAAATCGTTTTGCCACAAAACTTATTTTCCTTTGTTATTCTAATTTCAGCCAGTTCAGCAGTGTTTTTTGAAAAATCATCTATTTTTATTGCTGCGGGTGAACGAAGCATGCGGGAAATTGCTTTAGCCGTCTCATATTCAGGGTTTACCACCATACTGAGTCCAAGTTCTTCCTGCATGAACACAAGCTGTTTGGAATACTCGGGATTCCTCACACGGGCTATGGTATTTTTAACCCCTATTTTTTTTGCTGTCATACAGCATAAAATATTCAGTTCATCGGAGGATGTTGCAGCTATAAGAAGGTCTGCCTTATTAACCTCAGCCTCCATTTGCACCTCAAAACTTGCGCCGTTCCCGCTGATTCCCATTACATCAAAACTGTTTATTACTTTTTCTACTACCTTTGGGTTATTGTCAATGACAATAATGTCATGGCCCTCTTTTGAAAGGTATTCAGTAAGCGTTATTCCAACCTTGCCGTCCCCAACAATTACAATGCGCATATCATCGCTCCAAAATCAGAAATTTCTGCCTTTTTATTATAAAATAGATTATAACATTATCATTGTGAAAACAGAAAAGAAATCTTTTAAGGCATACAAAAACACCCTCCACAATTTTTGTTATCTGCGACATGCATTTTTAGTGAAAGGTGTTCGATGTTGTTCATTTCTGGTCCATGATTTCTTCGGCTTCTACTCCTCTTCCCAGTTGGAGTATACGTTCTGCACATCGTCCATGTCTTCAAGGTTCTCGATGAGGCGATCCATCTGCTCTATCTGCTTTGCATCGGTCAACTTGGTCATCATCGTCGGAATCATTGAAACATCGGCCTCAAGAAACTCGTAGCCCTTCTTTTCCAAGGCAACCCTGACTACAGAAAAATCTTTCTGCTCAGTGATTATCTCATAATAGTCCTCTTCCACATTGAAATCCTCGGCACCTGCCTCAAGTGCCTCCATCATAAGTGTATCTTCATTTATTTTCCCATTGTCCTCAATCATTATGACGCCTTTTTTGTTGAACATGAAGGAAACGCTGCCGGACTGTCCCAGATTGCCTCCGAACTTGTCAAAATAATGACGGATATCGCCGGCCGTCCTGTTCCTGTTATCGGTGGCGGCCTCGACTACTACTGCCACACCACCCGGTCCATAGCCTTCATATGTTATTTCCTCAAAGCTCGCGCCGTCGCCTTCTCCTGCAGCCTTTTTTATGCTTCTTGTTATATTGTCATTAGGCACATTTGCTGCCTTTGCCTTTGCAATAACATCCTTAAGTCTTGAATTGCCCTCAGGATCAGCTCCTCCCATCCTGACAGCGATGGCGATTTCCCTGCCGAGCTTGGTGAATACCTTTCCCCTCTGTGAATCGGTTGCTTCCTTTTTGCGCTTGATATTTGCCCATTTTGAATGTCCTGACATAAATCTACCTCCAGCTTCCGTTGCCATTTATTTCCTTGTTATGGAAAATATGTTTACACGGTATCGTAATTTATATAAACTCTTATTGGTATTTTATGTGGGTACTCTCTGATAAAGTTGGCATAAAATACGCAAATATATGATAACATATACCATCCAAAATATAAAGGTGGGCTTTATGGATTTAGTATCTGTTGAAATTGCTTCTTGGCTGGCAGCAGTGTTTTTCTTCCTCACAACCATAGCTGCCTCCATTGCATGGCTGCACTCGCTCACAGAAATACGAAGGATGAAAGCTTATGACAGGGCAAAAACCGAGTTTTTTTCAGATATCACCCATGAACTGAAAACGCCCGTCAGCATCATCCTTGGAGCAATTCAGCTTATGGATTTAAAGAATCACGAATATAGCAGGGATCTCGTTGTAATGAAAAGGAACTGCTACAGGCTGTTGAAACTCGCTAACAATTTGCTGGACTATGCAAAAATCGAAGCGGGCTATTGTGCTCTCAATCTTGTCATCTGCAATCTGACTGATTATATCAGGGAGATAATCAGCTCTGTCCAGCCTTTTGCAGAACAAAAGAACATTGAGCTGCTGTTTGAGACACAGGCAGAAGAAATAAATGCGGCAGTAGATATGGAAAAACTTGAAAGGATAATGCTCAATCTTCTTTCCAATGCCATTAAATTCACAAATGCGGGTGGAAAGGTCACAGCAGGCATAAGATATGATGATGACAAGGTAATAATATCGGTAAGGGATACAGGCATCGGGATACAAAAAGACAAACAGGGCAGGATATTTGAGAGATTTGCACAGGTGGGCAGCCTCACTTCAAAGCAAAATGAAGGAAGTGGGATTGGATTGTCGCTTGTGAAATCCTTCGCCGACCTCCATAGGGGAAAGATCAAGGTTATAAGCGAACCTGGCAAAGGGAGTGAATTCATTGTAATCCTTCCAAAAACGCCCGTAAAGCAGGCAGAAAAGGGCCTTATGAGAAACCCTGAGCATCACGAGAAAAGCAGAGAAGCTATCAGCATAGAATTTTCCGATTCTGCAGTTAACTGAAATTGCCCGGTTAAAATTATATCAGCGCCACCAATACACAAGCTTGGACAGCAGTCAATCCAAGGTTGCCGATCTGTTCCATCAACTCATCGTTGTATGTTCCGGGTTGAAGCCATATATTCCTTATCCCAAGCTTTGAAGCTTCATCGATAAATGCCCTTCCTCTTTGAGGATTTACAACCATATCAATTACTTCAGGAACCTCTGGTAACGAAGAAAGGTCCTTGTAGCACGCTGCACCCTCCACAACGGAACATTTGGGATTGATGGGATAGACCCTGTAGCCCGCCTCCTGCAGTTTGCGGAATATCCTGTTCCCGAATTTCGATCTGTCATCGTTAGCCCCAACAACAGCCCAGACTTTCTTTTCCAGCATCATTTCTTCAAGCATCATCATTCCCCCAATGTAATATATTCCGATTCCTCACGGTCAATTACAGCCCTCGCGCTTGTTATTTCCGTGATCCTTGCCACGAATTCCTCATACTCCTCCACTGGAATATGGACGGTTATATCGACATCATGGCCATAAACCGTTTCCGCTGTGTGATATCCACCTGATGCGATCATACTCTGAACCTTTCCCAGCAGGTCATATTCCAGAACTAAGTGAACCCTGTCACAAAGCTGACACTTAATTATACCCGCAGCCTCTATACCCAACGTTGCGCTTTTGCCGTAAGCCCTCACAAGCCCTGCAGCCCCGAGCAGAGTGCCCCCGAAGTAACGTGTGACGACTACAGCCACGTCTCTGACATTAAGCTTTTTAATGGCCTCAAGCACTGGCATTCCGGCAGTCCCAGATGGTTCTCCATCATCACTGAACTTTTGCATTAAGCTATTACCACAAATATAGTATGCAAAAACATTGTGAGTTGCATTCCAGTATTTTGACTTCAAGCCATTTATGAATTCAAAGGCCTGCTCCTCATTGCAAACCGGGCGTACAGTGGCTATGAACCTTGATTTCTTTTCTTCGGTCTCGAAGGCTGCCTCACCTGCTACGGTACGATATTCCTTATCCATATAAGCCGCTCCACAAAAAAATGAATGATAACATATAATACATGCTATCATTCATTCGTAATTATTTGCAAATAAATTTCAAACTGCTTTGATATTTATTAATTTGTCATTTTACACAGCAATAGCCATTATTTCTTTGAATTTTTTATACGATAAATTCAGAAGTGCCTTGTCCTGGCTATATGTCACCATTTTCATGGCCTCTTCCACATCAAAATAGCCGCCTTCAATTATTTTTTTGTTTTCTTTGAGTTTTGAATAGGTATTGTTGGATCTCATGATGTACCACGTGATTTTGTTGCAGACAGGTTTTTGCCTTGTTACAGAAAAGAACTCATAGTTTGTGTTTCCGGCGGGCGAGATTATTTCAGCCGCTATATCCGCCTCTTCCTTGACTCGTCTCACTGCCACTTCGCTTGATATTTCTCCGCTTCGAATGACTCCCTTTGGGAAAGCCCATTCATCTTTTTCATTTTTCAGGAGAAATACCTTGCTGCCGCAGAAAACTATACCACCTGCACAGTTTCTTACAACCATATAAAGGTCCCTTCCTTTCGCCTGGAATACCGATTGCTTTTCAGCAACATTATTCCCAATATTTTATTATATATTAATAATATCTTAACATTACCCTAAAGACAACATTCATAAACATGCACTTTAATATTGCTTTATCGATTTATTGTCCTGCATCTTGCTTTATAACAAATTTTCTTATCTTTTCTACCTTCGACTTGTCGATTTTTATTTTCACCCTGACACCAACGCCGGAGTAATCCTTTTCCATAATCGCTCCCGATTCATGCAACCATGGCAGCACCCATCCCTCATCAAACGGCACCAGCAGATCCATCTCAATCTCATCTGATGATATCAGGCCTGAAATAGCCTGAAGCAAGCCATCCAACCCTTTGCCGGTTGTCGCGGAAATTTCCACAGCTTTTCTCGACGAGCCGAATATTGGCAGCCTGAGATCCTCCTGTGCTATGTCCATCTTGTTCAGCACCAGTATTGCAGGCTTGTCAAATGCATTCAAGGCGGACAAAAGCTCTTCGACAACAGGGATATGCTCCTCCGCTTCTTCATCGGCCGCATCTACGACATGGAGCAGTGCATCTGCAGCGGCCACTTCTTCCAGGGTTGATTTGAAAGCATCAATTAGTTCATGGGGGAGTTTGCGGATAAATCCTACAGTATCAACAAGCAGTATCTGCCTTCCCTCTGGAAGCTCCAGTCTCCGGGCTGTCGGATCCAGCGTGGCAAACAGCTTATCCTCGGCAAAAACATCTGCACTGCATAATTTGTTTAAAAGAGTTGATTTTCCTGAGTTGGTATATCCCACAAGCGCAACCACCGGCAGTGCGTTCTTCCTCCTGCCTTCACGCATCAACTCCCGCCGCCTCCCCAACTGGGTCAGTTCCTCTTCAAGGCTACCTATCCTTCTCCGGATATGCCTCCTGTCGACCTCCAGCTGTTTTTCACCAGGACCCCTTGTACCAATACCTCCTCCAAGCCTTGAAAGCTGCCCGCCAAGGCCCATCAGCCTTGGAAGCCTGTATTTCAACTGTGCCAATTCCACCTGAAGTTTTCCTTCGCTCGATCTCGCCCTTTGCGCAAATATATCAAGGATCAGCGTTGTCCTGTCAACCACCTTCGCCCCTGACGCTTTTTCAATATTCCTGATCTGTGCTCCCGAAAGCTCATCATCGAACACCAGTGTATCCACACTCTCGGCCTGGCACATAAGGCTGAGCTGCTCAACCTTTCCTTTTCCTATATAATATGTGGAATCCTTATGTTGCTTCCTCTGAAGTACCTTATCAACCACCTCGAGACCTGCTGTAATCGAGAGCTCCTCAAGTTCCTCAAGTGATCTTTCCCCTTCACTTTTGCCGTTCACCCTTTTCCCTGGATTTAATTCGAGCCCCACAAGGATGGCTCTTTCAAGTATATCCCTATCTGTAGAGACTGTTACCGTTAACTGCTTGTCAATATCGTTAATAAGCCCAAAAAGGCCGTTTGCATCCTGTCCATGATAAAAAGGCCCATAACCGGTAGAGTCTGTTCGCTCACCCACTTCATCAGCTGCCGGAAGTGCTGTAAAAGCCGTCGTAATCCTTCCCTCACTAACTCCTACAGAAGTTATCGCATCAAGGTTCAGTCCAAGCATGGAGTTGATATCGACAGCCGACAACCTGCCATCACCATTTGGATGAGTATGTATGCATCTGATTCCGGAAAGTCTTGACCGGCCCCGTCGCCCCTCTGCTTCAGGCAGTGATACGGTACCACTGTCTCCGATACTGATTTCACTTACGTAGCCCTTTCTGTTGATATACACGGCAATTTCCCTGTTGATGACGGAGGTAAGCTCCGCCAGCTGTTCGATCAGTGCCCATGGCAGAAAGTCGTCCCTGGGAAATTCCAGATCATAAAGGGACTTCAGATGTGCCAGAGTTGACTTTTTTAATGACTCAGTATTTCCACCGATTTCGATAAAGTATCACCTTTTCTTTAAATATTCATTCCACTTCCCATGGAATCTTTACCGTTTAAATATAATATATCCCTTGTCTCAATACAATACACTATAGTGTTTAATAGTGAAAGAAAAGATTATAGGAATAGGGGTTATAGAAAAATTTATATAAATACTATAAAGGAAATGATTAAGGGCAATTACAAATATGCCGATAATAAAGATAGGAATATATGTCCGGGGGATTGAAAGCCATGGATGGCAAAGTTATACTCATAGACAGCTCCTCTTATGAGAGGCATAAAGTTAAGCTCATTCTCGAAAGGACAGGCGACTTCGATGTGATTGAAGTATCAAGCCTGTCTCAGTTCATGCTCCTAAACCTGGATATCCCGGATCTCCAGCTCGTCATAATCGACATATCATTTCCTACTGAATTGGATGGATTTAAAGTGTTGCAGCATCTCAAAGACAAAAAGCTGGTGCCAAAAACGCCTGTAATCGTAACCACCAGGCTTGATTTGCCCGATATCAAAGCTGCCGCCCTGAAATATTCAGTGAGGGATTATATAATAAAGCCATACCAGGTAAAGAGGCTGGAGGATTCCATTCGAGGTATTGTTGTAAGGCAGGAAAAGGATTTCGAGTATGATGCCAGCGGTATCAGCAATATTAAAATGACCTTCAACGATTATATCAACCGGGAATTGAACTTTGCCAAAAGGACTCAAAGCCCTCTTTCCTTTGTTCTCATAACAACCCTCAACATAAAAAGTGAAGGGAACGAAGAGTCTTTCGTAAACGATAAGGAAAAGGAAACCATTTATAATGTTGCAGCAGAAATTGCGCAGAATGTCATCCGCCTGACCGATACCCTAATTATAAACAAAACAAAGGATATAATTGTTGTTCTCCCGTCGACCGGTGAAAACGGAGCCAGGCTGGTGTGTGAAAAAATTCGTGTAAAGGTTAACGAAGCTTTGAAAAAAATTAATCAGGACTTCAATAATTATATTTATCTCGCCTATTTCTCCTATCCGAAGGACGGGGATGATTTCCAGGCCTTAATGAAGGTTGCTTACCAGAAGGTTGCCGATAAGGAAATGCTGGAAAAGATCGTTTCAATAAACCCCGGAGACCGCAAATATGCAAATAACAGATACGCACAATTCAATAAGTTTTCCTAGTACACTGTCAACTCTAAACTTTGTATTACCGGTGAGGAAAACTTTGTACTAACGCACTCCGGTCGAGCCGAACCCTCCACCCCGGTTGTTTCCTATTCCATCCAGACTGTCGACGGTCACCAGCTTCATCCTCGGCACCTCCTGAAGCACCATCTGGGCAACCCTGTCGCCTTTCCGGATCAGATAAGTCCCATTTAGATTTCCTTTGCTGTCTATGGTCAATGTTTCTGCCTTATAGCTGTCGATGCCGTTGTCGGCATTATTTTCGATGCCGCTGTCAGTATTATTTTCGATACCGCTTTCGCAACGGTTATAAACAGCTGAAGTGTTGGTCAGAATAATACCCAGCTCATCCCTGTATCCGCAATCTATGGTACCCGGTGAATTGGATAGCCGCAATGGCGTTTTGAAGGATATCCCGCTCCTTGGCCTTATTTGTACTTCATAACCCTCAGGTATTGCCATTTTGAGACCCGTGGGAACTATGCCCGTTTCTCCGGGGCGGAGCAGCAGCTCTTCTGCCGCACACACATCCATACCTGCATCCCCTGGCCGGGCATATGCAGGCAATACAACACCTTCTCTGCAAATCTCAATAAACACTTCAACATCCATTTTATTGTCACACCCCTCTGAAATAATGTCCTTTTGTAAATCCGGCGGCCTTAATGCGAGCTATTTCGTCTGAATGAACCGTTTCCGCCCGTTTGCCCAAATCAAGAAAATCCCTGTAGATCTTCACAATCCCGGCAATATCACCTGCCGTCTCATCGTTAAAATAAAGCCTGAAAACATCAACTCCGCTTTCTGCCAGTTTATCCAATATATCCGGGACAAAAAGGTTGTTGGAATTCAGTATGGTGCTCCTGCATGCCATATTATCACATAATATGGGAAACTCAACACCCATTCTGTCCTTCAGCCGATATGCACCGCTGCTGCAGCACCCTGTACATTTATAGCCTGTGGAAAGACCTCCCCTTATACTTCCCGGAGGGCAATACTCGCTGGTCATCAATGGCAGCCGCCCATAAACAATGGCCTCAAGTTCAAAACGGGGTGCTTCCTTCTCCCTTATATATTGCCGGGCAATATCAGCAGTCTGTCCCAGTGTAAGCTCAGGCGACAGTGTTATACCGTCCAGACCCATCTTCTCGGTTTCCTTAACTGACAACACATTGAAAATATTCAGGGAATGATCTCCAATCATTTTGAGTGCGTCATTGTTCAGCGTTGTTGCTTTGTATTTATTCAGTGCCGGACTTTCAAGGCTTCCCAGATTACCAACCAGAATGCCATCCACAGGTTCAAACAGGTTTTCATCCTTCCGCTCCCCGAGTAAACGGTCATATGTGCCCCTGGTCACAGACGGCAGCCATGCAAAGACCTCTTTCCCCGAGTCTCTGCACTCCGCAGCCAGTTTTCTTCCAGTATCATCAAAGAGTATTTTAATGGGCATATACAGCCTGTCAACACTCAAGCCCGCATAGTCAAAATCACTGTTCAATGTATAAAAGTACAGGGCTAATTTGGGCGCATTCACACTACTGTTTTTAGATATGACAGGCTCGCCGGTTCTGCCGGATGTTCGGCTGGAAACCAAAAGTACGGAGGTTTCCCTTTCTATCGCACTTGCTACCGGCCCGCTTTGCCTGGATTGCTCATATCTCCTGCCTCGAATCTCTTCAAGACTTGTTGTGACCCGTCTCCTGACATCATTTATTTCACTTACTGGCAATGTCAGGCCTTCGTCCAGACTGATATACAAATCATCGAATATAAAAGGAGTGGAACCCGTTTTAGACAGCTGTTCTGTGAGCCTCTCCAAAGTCATCGGGGTATTTATGGCAGCCTCGGGCTGGAGGTTGCTTTCAGCTCTTGACTCATTGCCAACTCCATCTTTTGCAGAAAATACAAAAGCTTTTCCTTTTTGAAATATTGCCTTTCCATGCAGACCAATACGTTTTATATCCTTTCCTGAGAAGGATTCCCTTGCTCTGGAATTTAAAGCTTTATCCGAAGTTTTATATACAAGGCAGCCTTGGAGCGCAGCTCCGCGTATCATTCCAACGACTGCCACGCTCCCGCTTGGGGCGGCTTTGACGTTTTGCCCTTTTACCCTTATAGAAGATACTATGGTTCCGGGGCTCTCATCCTCACCGTTCCACATTTCCATACCGTCGCCGACTGCAAGCCCCTCCTCAAGACCTATTTCCACCACGCTGTCAGAAAGGCTGTGTGACAGGACCTTACCGATATATATCCCATGATTTTTCGGTTTGTCATAGCACATCATATCCCGGCCCTTTTTACCGGCCAGATATGCATCGGTAAAACCGCCTCTGTTGAAGACCTGCTTCAGGTCCTTCATGTCGTTGGGATCAATATCCAAAGGGCTATTTGCTCCTTTTGCCATTGCACCTGCACCTGCACCTGCACCTGAAGCTGAAGCTGAAGACTCAAGCCTGTCAAGATATTTCCTGTATGTTCTCACGACAATTGCAACATATTCCGGGCTCTTCATACGTCCTTCAATTTTTAAGGATCTGACACCGGCTTTCGTTAATTCATCGAGCTGTCCGAGAGAACACAGATCCTTCGGACTTAGTAAATACCTTCCTGTTGAATTCACGGTTTTTTCGGGGGTCTTATATTCCTCCAACAAGCTGTAGGGAAGCCTGCAGGGCTGGGCACATTTGCCCCTGTTGCCGCTTCTCCCACCTATTATACTGCTCATGAGGCATTGGCCCGAGTAGCTTATACAAAGAGCGCCATGTCCAAAGACTTCAACCTCCAGAGTTGTATTGGAAGCTATAACACCTAACTCATCCAAAGATAGCTCCCTGGCGGTGACCACTCTCTTGAAGCCAAGTTTTTCGAGCGTTTTAGCCCCTTCAACATTGTATATGGTCATTTGGGTGCTGGCATGCAGCGGTAAATCGGGCAAGGCCCTTCTCAATACACCTGCAAAACCGACATCCTGCACGATTATGGCATCAATGCCCATCAGATATGCTTTACCAGCGTATTCAACCGCCTGCTTCAACTCGTTATCCGACAGAAGCGTGTTCATTGCCAGATAAATATTGACTCCTTTTACATGAGCATATCTGATAGCTTCAGTCAATTCATCATCTTCAAAATTTCCTGCCGACTGTCTTGCATTAAAAAGTTTACCGCCCAGATAGACAGCATCCGCGCCGTTTTCCACAGCAGCTCTAAGTGCTTCCATACTTCCCGCCGGTGCCAGCAGTTCAATCCGTCCGCTCATATAAGGTCCAACTCCTCCAGGCAATATCATTAATATAGTATAACGACGACATATAATAAAAATCGCCTGGTATGTGTACAACAACCAGAGCGATATTGTAAACTGTATTCAAATTATGCCCACAACCTGGTTCCTTTACTATTTCCGCTGATAGGAGTTCTTTTCAAGAGTATTTCTTACCTCTCTCAGTTCTGCCTCCCTTTTCGCCAGCTCCAGCTGCAGGTTTGAGCTTCCCGATTTTAATAATGCATTCTCTTCATCGAGCTTTGCTTTCTCTTCCTTCAAATGCTGAAGCTCCTCATGGTTCTTTTTAAGCTCTTTTTTTAAAATCACTTCATTTTCACGAGCTTTGAAGAAATCATCAGCCACATTCATTGCGGTCAGAACAGCCGCCATAGATGTGCTAAGCTTATTATTGCCGCGCATTATCTCTATCATTTTTCTGTCTACATACAGCCCGACTCTCTGGATATACTCCTCGGATTCTGTCCCGACTATGGCGTAATCCTTACCGGCTATTTTCACTTCAACCCTGTTTCTCAGAGACAATTGAATCAGCATCCTTTCAGCAGGTACTGGAATTATTCATATTATACTATATTCCGCCAAAAAAACATATATTATGAACAATAAAGATACACAAAAAAGATGGTATTTGGAATTTTTACTGGTATAATTCATCTTTGAAGACACCTTCGATGCATAAAAACCCCTGACAAGCAACTAACAGGCTACTTAGCATAGCCTGTTGGTTGTTTGTGCATTGCTCTTCTGATTTATTGTTCTTTCTTCTTGTCTTCAGCTTTTATTTCCCTGTTCTCACCGGCATAATTCCTGATTATGTTGGTTATGTCGACACCGGTTAGGCCCTTAACAGTCTCAGGCAGCTGTGCCATGATGTTCGTTATGTCCTTCGTGATTTTTGAAGCTCCGGATTCACCTATCATAACAATCTTCTCTGTCTTTGAAAGAGGCTGTGCTATGGCAGATGCGATTTCAGGCAGCTTTTCAATTACCATCTGTGCCATTGCAGCATCGTTGAACTGCTTATATGCTTCGGCTTTTTTCATGAGCGCAGCTGCTTCGGCTTCTCCCTTGGCCTTGATGATCTCTGCTTCTGCCATACCTGCCGCTCTTATTGCCTCAGCTTTTGCCTGACCTTCAGCTTTTATTGTATAGGCTTCGGCATCAGCTTCTTTGGACCTCTTTATCCTGTCAGCTTCTGCGTCTATTTCCGTCTTGAACCTCTCAGCCTCCGCAGGTTTTCTGACCATGGCATCCAGTTCCTTTTCCTTCCTGAGGGCTTCCTGCTCCTGCAGCTCGGTTTCCTTCTGCTTCTTGATTATTTCGACCTGCATGGCTTCCTTTTGGACTTCCTGCTGTATGACGAACTTCTTCTTATCATATGACAGGTCGGATTCGGCTTTTCTTTCATTGACTGAAGCAGCGTAATCAGCAACCTTCATTTCCTTGTCCCTGTTTGCTTCCGCAATTTTCGTCTCTGCCAGGTATTTGGCTGTCTGTCCGGCCTGCATGGCTTCCGCGCTCTTGATGTCGGCATCTCTTTTTGCTTCAGCCTGACCTATGACCGCATCCCTTTGCACCCTCGCTATCTGGGCCTTACCCAGGCTTTCGAGATAGCCGTTCTTGTCATTGATTTCCCTGATTGTAAAGGATATGATTTTAAGCCCCATGTTTGCAAGATCACCAGCTGCAAGCTCCTGAACCTTTTGTGCGAACACATCCCTGTTCTGGTTGATTTCCTCCACTGTCAGGTTTCCTACGATGGAACGCAGATGGCCTTCCAGTGTCTGTGTCGCGATTCTCCTTATCTCTTCCTCCCTAAGGCTGAGGAATTGTTCTGCTGCTGTAGCAATTGCCTCCTGGCTTGAATCGATTTTGATCTGTGCCGTTCCATCAACAGTTACCTGTACTCCCTGAGAAGTATATGCACTGGAATTCACATCCAGCGGCATGATCCTCAGCGATATGATTTTCGATATTTCAAATATGGGCCATACAAAGGTTGCACCGCCCTTGACTATCCTGAAGCCTACCACCTGTCCATTGGAAAGTTTTTTTCTCCTTCCTGAAACTATGAGGGCTTCATCCGGTCCAACCTTCACATACCTGCTGATAAATACTGAAATCAGTATGAAAATGACTGCTACCAGCAGTACAACTGCAATTGCTGTAACCCCGAATAATGACATTCCCTTTACCTCCTATAATTTTATTTTATTATCTCTGGAATCTCCCTGCCTATCCTCCTGCAGGCCATACATGTCCAAGTCATCGAGCGTCAGCTTCCTCTGGACGAATGCTATATTTCCTGCTACCTTTCTGATTATTACTGTCGTTCCTCTTTCGATGCCGATCTTATCAGACGACCTTGCAGGCATATTATTCCTTTCACCGTTTGCAACATATGCAATTTCTCCAATCCCCTGCTCAGGAATGGGAGTTAATACTTCCGCCTCAGTATCAGCCAGATCATCAAGGGAAAATATGGAGTTCGATTGGGAGCTGTACATCAGTTTCACAACCCCGAAGAATATTACAGCGCCTACCGCGCCTGCAAATGCCAGTGCGACCATGGTACTGATAAAGTCGCCCATTCCGAATCCCTGACTGGCTATTAATCCGATCGCGCCAAATGTAGTAATGGCACTTGCCAGCACCAGTGGGTTAAAAGGCGATGGCATATCCGAGGAACTGGAATCAGCATGCCCGGCTACATCATTACCGCCGAAATCACCATGTCCGCCAAAATCATGCCCAAAGCCGTGTCCGAGAAACAGCGAAACAAGTGAGTAGAGCACACCAAAGCCCAGACAACCTATAAATATGTAAAACAAACAACTCCCTCCTCTCATCCAATCTAGAAAAATTATAACATATTTATTACATATGCGCTGCAGCAATCATGTAATGAATACATTGTAATTCTTTCCGTTCAAACTGGCAAATACTGGCCATGTTGCCTTATAGCGGGGCTGTATTTGCGCGGTGAATTTGGCGACTTTATCTCAGCCTTTCTTTTATTTCCTTCTTATTTCTAGTCATTTCATGCTTTATCAATTAGCTATCAAACCTGAAAAATGGGTAGGCCTATGATTTATGGGCAGGCTAATTGAGGTCGGTTCCCGCGTGGATTGGCAGAGGGACGGGGGAGTTGTCAACTTTTTCGAAAAAGTTGACAACTCCCCCGTCCCTCTCTCAATCTCTCACGTATTATTTTGCTTTTAATCCTTTCAGATTCCGTCTTTCCATTCGATATCTATTTTAGCTTCATTAGCTTTCCTGTCTCTGGTTCGATATAGACAAGCCAGTATCCGAAGGAACCCTGTCTCTGTCTGTATCCATCTGCCTGAACCCATCTGGACATATCCCCGAAAGGCTTCCTGTCAATCTGGTGCATGCCTGGAATTCCTAGAACAAGATACTCTTTCCTTTTCTCCCTGTCTGAATATATACCGGTTATCAGGTGCCTGTATCTTACATGGGCCATCATAACGGCTGGATTAAAGAGAAGTGCCGTCCTGATGTTGCACAGGAACATTATGTTGTTCAAGCTGACAGGATCGGTAATCTTCCACCACTTATAGTCGCTTCTTTTAATTTTGAAAGGATCACTTGTTTCAAAGCTATTACACAATTCGGCTTTTAGCTTTGTTATGTCCCCGGGAATGACGGTGGAAGGGCTGTCATAACGGGAAGGTTCCCCATTTACCGACTGATTTGATGCAGACAGGTTTGACATTGAATTGAAGTGGCATATTTCGCATGGATTTATCCCATTGTTGTTTAGATATGCCCGGCAGGTTTCGCTGTCTGCATACAGGCATGCGGAAATGACATCTTTCCTTACTTGCTCTTCATTTCTCTTTGTCTCTTCATCACTCTTTTTCTCGGCTTCTATCTCCGGCGCAGGCTCTGATTGCCCATTGGATTCTGATTCCAGCTCAAGCTCCGATTCCTGCTCCGGATCTGGCAAATCTCCATACCCGGCTACGCCTTCCTGCCTTTCTGCTGCAACTCCGTCATTTGTCATCCTCATTTCAGGCTGTGCAAATATATGGCTTTCCGCAATCGGCTCCCTCTCTGTCCTTACCGGAATATCCGAATCCATCGCCATATCTTCCGGTTCTATTCGTTCCATTTGTTCTGACTGTTCCGCCTCTTCAATATGCTCCACTGCCTTTGTAGACAGGTACTGCTCTGCAGATAGGAATTCTGGATGTAAAATCTTTCCCAACTTCCTGCGCCAGTCCTTCTTTTCTCCTGTATATGCCGCCAGCGGACAGGCCAGCTTTGCAACATTACCATCAATATAACCACTGATGTTGCTGCTGTTGCCTGAATAATCGGCCATTACAGCAATCACATCGAATTGGTCTATATTAATACCTGTCATTGCCACGTCAAGGGGGTCGAATTTCCATTCCAGTTCAAGCCGGCCTTTCTCAGCTTTGAAAGTGCCTGCGCTTACCGGCATTGCCACCTTTCCGCCAGTATTAATCAGTTGCAGCTTATAGGAAGGATTTCCGATACCGCCCTTAAGGTTTCGGGCCAGGGCTTGTAGCTTCCCCTTCCCGCCTCTTGTTTCGATTCTTACGAATCCTGAAGGTCTCTGGCCAGCCTCAAACCCACGGTCTTCATTTTCAAAAATCAAAAAGGTCCGTTGAAAATCATTGTTAAGCGACATCTTCCTTCCTCCAGACAATTGCAAATTTATCAAACCTATGATTGATATCATAAGCATGCATTATATGTATATGCACAATGTATTTCTGGAATGTCAGAAGTGTATTTGCAAAATTCCACAAGCGTATTTACGAAAAAAACAAACCATCAGTTGGCAGCCGCTTATTCAACGTCACCTGAACTGATGGTTTATATGGTTTATATGTTTTATTGGTTCAATATTCCCTGATGTTTGATTTTGTCCTGATAACTATAAGCCAACCCTCTTTTTCTGGGCTTCCAACTGTTCCAGGATTGCCTTCGGCAGCCTGTCGAACCTTGACAGGAAATCTTCCCTGGTCTTCGTCTCTTCCCTCACATCCGATATGTCTGCATGCAGCAAATCTTCCAACATCTCGGTTGTAACACCTGGGAGGCCGTCCATATCAATGTCTTCAATTTTTGGTATATATCCTATTGGAGTCTCAATTGCATCTACGGTGCCCTTGCAGCGTTCCAGTATCCACTTAAGCACGCGCAGGTTCTCTCCGTATCCCGGCCAGATGAACTTGCCGTTTTCGTTGGTCCTGAACCAGTTGATATTAAATATTTTCGGAGGATTCGGAATTTTACGGCCCATTTCCAGCCAGTGTGCAAAATAATCACCCATGTTATATCCGCAGAACGGGAGCATGGCCATTGGATCACGTCTTACAACCCCAACTTTGCCTGCTGCTGCTGCTGTTGTTTCGGATGCCATGGTTGACCCTACAAAAACCCCATGCTCCCAATCAAAGGATTGAAATACCAACGGGGACACCTTGGCACGACGTCCACCAAACAGTATGGCAGAAATCGGGACACCATTGGGATTTTCCCATTCGGGAGATATGGACGGGCATTGACTTGCCGGGGCAGTAAACCTCGAATTGGGATGCGCGCCCTTTTCACCGCATTCAGGCGTCCAGGGATTGCCTTTCCAGTCTATGCCGCTTTTGGGCGCATCAACTCCCATACCTTCCCACCACACCGTATTTTCAGGTGTAAGCAGGACATTTGTAAATATGGTATTGCTATGCATTGTCTGCATTGCATTCGGATTAGATTTCATGCTGGTACCCGGCGCAACACCAAAGAATCCGGCTTCAGGATTTATAGCGTAAAGCCGGCCGTCTTCCCCGACCCTCATCCAGGCTATGTCATCGCCTACGGTCCATACCTTGTATCCTGCTTTTTTTAATGCTTCCGGTGGAACAAGCATGGCCAGGTTAGTCTTTCCGCACATACTGGGAAAAGCCGCTGCAATATACGAAACATTGCCTTTGGGATCTTCTATCCCAAGTATGAGCATATGCTCGGCCATCCAGCCTTCCCTCATACCCATGTGGCTTGCGATCCTTAAAGCGAAGCACTTCTTTCCAAGCAATACGTTTCCGCCATAGCCAGAGCCAACACTCCAAATCGTATTGTCCTCGGGGAAGTGGCAGATATACCTTCTTTCTGCATTGAGGTCGGCCTTTGAATGAAGACCTTTCACAAATTCGGCTGAATCGCCGAGATGGTCCATGACCACTTTACCAATCCGGGTCATGATCCTCATATTAAGGACTACATAAATGCTGTCGGTGATTTCTATACCGACTTTACTGAAAGGAGATCCTACAGGTCCCATGAGGTAAGGTATAACATACATTGTCCTTCCCTTCATTGAACCGTCAAATATTTTCCCCAGCTTCTCATATGCTTCGGCTGGAGCCATCCAGTTGTTTGTAGGGCCGGCATCATCTTTTTTATCAGTGCAGATAAAAGTAAGTTGCTCAACCCTGGCCACATCATTCACAGCTGTTCTGTGCAAAACACACCCCGGAAGCTTTTCCTGGTCAAGCTCATAGAGCTCTCCAGTGCGAAAGGCCTCTTTTGAGAGTCTGTCCTTTTCTTCAGTGGAACCATCGATCCAAACAATTTTGTCCGGTTTTGTAAGTTTGGCCATTTCTTCAACCCAGTTGGAAACAGCTTTGTTTGAATACATAATGTTCACCACTCTCATATTTAATTTTGTAGATCAAGTCGAAGGATCTGATTTTTTCAAATACAGATGGTAACTTGTTTGTACGTTATTAATTATACTGAAATCAGAAGGATTTTTAAAGACTTTTTCCAATTTTACCATCGAATTACCAAATTTGACGGATGTATGGTCTGAATATTGCATAACGGAAAATTTTCAATAAAATTTGCACTAAAAATAGTTCAGGCTTAAAGTTTACCCAATCGGTTTGATAACTCCGCAAACTGCTCCAGTGTAAGAGTTTCTCCCCGCTGGTTTTCACCAATGTCCATATCAGCGAGAATCTCCTTTAATTTTTCCTTATTGGCAATGAAATTTCCGGAATTCAATAATGCATTTACAAGAGTCTTTCGTCGCTGTCCGAAAGCAGCTTTTACGGTCCTGAAAAACATTTCACTGCTCAGTGCATTCACCGGGGGCTCACTGTAGAGGTCGAGCCTTATAACCGACGATATGACTCCAGGCATGGGAATGAAGCATTCCGGCGGCACATCGAAAACCTTCCTTGCGGCGGAATGGTACTGAACTGCGACAGAAAGTGCACCATATTCCTTACCGCCGGGCTTTGCAGCCATTCTTTCCGCGACCTCCTTCTGAACCATGAAAACCATCATGTCAACGTCAGTTTCCTGCTCCAGGAGGCCAGTTATTATAGGTGTTGTTATATAGTAAGGCAGATTGGCCACAATTTTGACCGATGCCGGCACGAATCCGGCAGCTGCAATTTCTTCAGAATTCAGTATGTCCTTTTTCACATCAACTTTCAGGATATCCCTGTTTAGTATTGATACATTGGAAAACCCTTTCAAATTGCCTTTCAGGGCAGGTATCAGCTGCCTGTCCACCTCAACCGCAGTCACAAAACCTGCTGCTGCTGCAAGTTCAGTAGTCATGGCTCCAAGTCCAGGTCCGATTTCAATGACGAGGTCCTTTTCAGTGATTTCCGCAGCCTCAATTATTCTGCTGACTATGCTGCCATCTGTTAAAAAGTTCTGTCCCAGAGACTTCGATGGCCTTATGTTGTATTTTTTAAGAGTTGCCCTCGTATCTATTACCATATCTTCTCCTACGAATGATGTTTTCGCTGAAATGCAATTTTAAAAAAAGTTACCGGAGTCAATTTGATCAACTCCGGCTAATAATTAGTCCCCTATTATATGTTCTCGGTATAGTACACCTGTCAGATAAAATTACTCATCCAGAAGTATGTATACTTTGACTTTCTTGACTCCCCAGCGGTCCACAAAATCCTGAGTGTCGTAATAAAGGTCAATAAGATCACCCTTTATCGCTCCACCTGTATCGGCGGCAATGGCATAGCCATAATCAGGCGTGCTCCCTGCCACTTCAACATAGACCCTGGTACCAAGAGGTATAACCCTTGGATCGACAGCAATTACGCCTTTCTTTGCCCTGATACCGGTACGCGTTATGCCAAAACCCGGATCACCCGGACTTTTTCCCGTATCCTTGAAGGATGCGGTATATGCCGTAGCACGCATACTAAGTACTTCTCCGTATCTCAGGACATCGCCTCTTGAAGTCGTATGGTTTAAAACTGTTCCGAACTCTACAATAGCACTTATCGGAGAGGACAGAAGTGTTTCCATGACCAGTTCCTTCAAGACTTCCTTTCCATCTTCGGTTACTACCTTGTACTGCTTTTGAAGCTCTCCCTCCACGCCCTGCTTGACAGTCCTTTCAGTACCGCTGTTCAAGCGGTTGTTCTCCTTCTTGACTGTTTCGAAAGGTACGGATTCTGATTCTGTTACGTACAACTCTTGTACTCTTGTAATCTCGATGGTCATATCTTTTGTTATCTTGTCTTCTGTGCTTACATTTGCCAGCCTGTCAAGACCGGAAGGCTTAACCGGACTGCTTTCAAGCGTTTCACCAACTGTATCCCTGTAGGTCATCAGTATGGTTTCACTGCCATCGGCAATTATCTTGACAGGTACTGCCCTTTTAATGTTTATCTCGTTTAATGTCTCAGTCTGCAGTTTTTCATCCAACGCCACATTTATGTAGTCATCGGATGTTACGGCAACGTCGTTCTGTTCCAGAACATCTCCTACAGTACCCACCATTGTCTTAACATCAATGAACTGACCATTATCATTGATTCTGACATCCTTTTCGAGTAAGGAAAATAGTGTGTACCCGGCCAAAACAGAAATAATTAACGCTGTCGTCACAAATAGTATTTCTTTTAATGAAAATAGCCTTTTAATATTTTTCGCAAGTGGTATCAATACCAACCCTCCTGTTAAAATATTAATAAGGGACTGCAGTTATTTTATCCTAATTTGGCATTTCAGTCAAATTAATTGCTACATACCGCCTCCCATGGTAATTATATACACAAATAAATACGTCTATACATTGCCGTAATATTTGCCGGTTAAATCAGAAATTACCGCGTTTTTTTCCTTACAATCCGGGCATTTGGCCGCAGTTATCCAACATGGGATTGTATGCTGACGGCATGTTGCTGTATGTGGTCGGCATGGAGCCGAATGTGTTGGGCTCCGAATTGTATGTTGGACCATAAATTCCTGGCATGGTTCCATATGAAGGCATCTGGTTGTAGGCTTCCGGCATTGTTCCATATGAAGGCATCTGGTTGTAGGCTTCCGGCATGGTTCCATATGAAGGCATCTGGTTGTAGGCTTCCGGCATGGTTCCATATGAAGGCATCTGGTTGTAGGCTTCCGGCATGGTTCCATATGAAGGCATCTGACTATAAGCTTCCGGCATTTGGCTATATAGCCCGGGCTGTTGGCCATAAATACCAGGCAATTGTCCATATCCTTCAGGCAGCTGATTATAACTCTGGGCAGCCGGAATAGAATAGTTCATTGTATTTTCTTTAAGCATCGGGCATTGTGTATTCATGAGATAGGGACAGCATATAACGGGTAGTTGCTGCATGAATGGTGCGCTTTCTGCCTGCATGGGCATTTGCGTCATGTATTTCCCCTGCATTGCAGGCATCGTCTGATTGGACGGTATCAATGCCGCCATGTTGGGACTCATATCAGGTGTTGTCAGATTTATAGGTGTTGTCTTGTTAATCGGCGCCGTCTTGTTTGCCGGTACCGTCTGGGTAGCGGGTGACGTTTGGGTAGCTGGCGCTGTCTTGTTTGCTGGTACCGCCTGGGTAGCGGGTGACGTTTGGGTAGCCGGCGCTGTCTTGTTTGCTGGTACCGCCTGGGTAGCCGGTGACGTTTGGGTAGCCGGCTTCATGTTAGGCGGTGCGTTGGAACTTGCAGCTGCTGGGCTTGCCGCGCTGGGACCCGTAACCTTGTTCATTGCCTGAACTGGCTCCTTGGCCTTTATGTCCTTAATTATCTCTTTCATATACTGATTCCTCCAAAGGTTATCATCATAAATATAGTACCAGTATATGAAGGTTCAAATAATTTGTGATTTATGTAATATCGCCGATAAAGTAACGATTCAACTCTGAGTTGTAATCTATCCTTACTGTGATGTCATTGAGCCCATCCCTGTATTTGGATAAATCGGGATCGGCATCCGGCAACAGTTCAACTTCAAGGGTCACAATCAGATAGATGTCACCTTCTGAAAGACCTTTTTCCTCATCAAGCCGGTATGATTTAAATTTAATGCTCTTGACAGTCGTTTTCAGGTTATTTGAGTACTCCTGTGAAGTTACGGTATCTTCATTAAAAAGCGCACTACTGAACTCAAGATTATATGCAGCTTCATATTCGCCTGCATTGACAGCGTCAACCCACTGCCTGACAGGTGTTGAAAACTCCTCCAGGTCGGCGGTCTTCCTTAGAATGTTGAGAAGGTCGATTTTATTAATAAGCTCACGGTTTATAATTCCCTTTTCGGAAGTCAGCTGATTAATTTCTGTCATCATTTGTTTTTTCTCGTTTTCAAGAGCCTCAATGGTACTTTGAAGCGACTCCTTATCCTTCTCAAGCTTTTCTATTTCCCTATCCTGAGCATCCAGGCTGATAGACTTGCCGGCATTGAGACTTTGAAGATTGGTCATTTCCTTGATTTTACTGTCTCTGTCCCAAAGCAGGTAATTGAAAGCAATAAAAAGTGTCATTAATAGAACGAAAACCATAAACAGAACCAGTTTTTTCATGATCAACCCCCATTGTTAGTTGATATTGAAGAGCTTTCTGGCATTTAACGTGGTTATTTCAGCTATTTCCCTGACAGATTTGCCTTTGATCGCCGCTATCCTTTCGGCAATTAAATGTATATAACTCGAGTCGTTCCTCTTTCCCCTGAAAGGTTCGGGTGTGAGGTATGGAGAATCCGTTTCTATAAGGAGCCTGTCTTCAGGAATGTATTTCACGACCTCCTGAAGCCTTTTTACATTCTTAAAAGTAATCGCTCCGGCAATTGATATGTAAAAATTCTGGTTCAATACCTCTCTTGCCATTTCCACACTGCCTGAATAGCAATGGAAGACGCCCCCGACATTTCTTGCGTTTTCCGACTTTATGATATCCATCGTGTCTTCGTGAGCTTCCCTGTCATGTACTATAACCGGCTTCTTCAGGTTAACCGCCAGAGACAGCTGTTTTGAAAACCACATCTTTTGGATTTCCCTTGGAGCGTTGTCATAATAATAATCCAAGCCAATCTCACCGATGGCCACCACACCGGGATATGATGCAAAATCAGCAAGGGCGGAAATAATCTGGTTGTTGATATCTAAAACATTATGTGGATGAATGCCTACTGCAGTATAAATAAAGTCATATTTTTGGGTTAACGATATGTTTTCGACAGAAGATGCAATATCAGTTGAAGCCGACAGGATATACTTCACTCCGCCTTCATAGGCTTTTTTCAATACCAGATCCCTGTCATTGTCAAAACCTTTGTCATCATAATGCGCGTGTGTATCAAAAAACATGTCATTCTCCTTAGGCAGTATCAATTGTATAATTTATTATATATTATATTTTTCAGTAAAACAATGACCGGCACTGTCAGCTGACCCTTGAGCCATCTTCTATGAAACCATCAGGTGATACGATCACCAGGCCGTTCTCGTTTGATGCGGCAAGAATCATACCCTGAGACTCTATTCCTCTGAGTTTTGCCGGCTTCAGGTTTGCGACCAGTACTACCTGCTTTCCGACAATTGTTTCCGCAGTATAATGCTTGGCAATGCCAGATACTACCTGTCTGACCTCACCACCGAGATCAAGCTTCAATTTCAACAGCTTGTCCGCACCTTCTACCTTTTCGGCTTCGATTACTTTTGCCACTTTTAGCTGTAGCTTTGCAAAATCATCTATAGTTATATATTGATTGACATCAGGTGCTTCGGTATTATGAGCTATAGTATTTTGTGATGGTTTTACAGCATCTTTTTGTGATGGTTTTACAGCATCTGCTGATGATGGTTCGTCTGCCTTTTTACCTGCGTTTCCTGCTGTAATACCTTCCAGTTCCTCCATCTCCTTTTTTAGATCTATTCTGGGGAATATCACATCACCCTTGCAAACTTTGGTTCCTTCCTGCAATCCACCCCATGATTTTGAGTTTTCCCACCCAAGTATGGATTTATCGCTTATGCCGAGCTGCTTCCATATTGTTTCCGGAGTTTCAGGCATGAACGGCAGCAAAAGAATGGAAAATACCCTCAGGCTCTCTGCGAGGTTATACATGACAGAAGCCAGTTTAGGTTTATCCTCTTCTTTTTTTGCAAGGACCCAGGGCATGGTTTCATCTATATATTTGTTCGTCCTGGAAATCGCCTTCCATATCTCTACAAGTGCTGTGCTGAACTGGAGGTTATCCAGTAGCTGCTCAACCTTGGCTGGTGTTTCCAGAACTATTCTTTTGAGTTCCGTACTATATTCATCCTCAACAGATGGATTCGGTATGAGTCCGCCGAAGTATTTCTCAATCATTGCAACCGTCCTGCTGACGAGGTTTCCAAGGTCGTTCGCCAAATCCGAATTAATCCTGTTTATAAGTGACTCATTGGAAAATACGCCGTCGGAACCGAAGGGGACTTCCCTCAAAAGGAAATACCGGATTGCATCGAGTCCATATTTATTGACAAGTATGACCGGATCGACTACATTACCCTTGGATTTTGACATTTTTCCACCTTCCAGCAACAGCCAGCCATGACCGTAAACCTGTTTAGGAAGTGGTTCACCAAGGGCCAGGAGCATTGCCGGCCAGATTATGGTGTGGAACCTGACAATCTCTTTTCCAACCAGTTGTACATCTGCTGGCCAGTATTTTTTAAAGGCAGAATCGTCATCGGTGCTGTAGCCCAGTGCTGTGATGTAGTTGGAAAGCGCGTCCATCCATACATATACTACATGTCCCTTGTCAAAGGTAACCGGTATGCCCCAGTTGAAGGTGGTCCTTGATACACAGAGGTCATCAAGTCCAGGCCTCAGGAAGTTGTTGAGCATCTCGTTCTGTCTGGAGACAGGCTGGATAAAATCCGGATTATCTTCAATATGCTTTATGAGACGGTCCTGGTACTTGGATAGCTTGAAAAAATAGCTTTCTTCCCTGGTTACCTCGACATTTCCGCCGCAATCCGGGCATTTACCATCCACAAGCTGTGTTTGAGTCCAGAAGGATTCACAAGGGGTACAATACATGCCCTCATACTCACTTTTATATATATCTTCCTGATCGTAGAGCTTTTTGAATATTGTCTGTACAATAGTCTCATGCTCAGCGTCAGTTGTCCGTATGAACCTGTCGTTGGTTATTTTCATGAGCTTCCAGAGATCCTTTATGCCTGCTACGACTTCATCCACATATTTCTGTGGAGTGACGCCCTTTGCCTCTGCCTTACGCTGGATCTTCTGCCCATGCTCGTCCGTCCCGGTCAGGAACATGACGTCATAGCCTCTAAGCCTCTTGTAACGTGATATTGCATCGGCGGCTACCGTAGTATAGGAATGGCCTATGTGCAGCTTGTCGCTGGGATAGTATATAGGCGTGGTAATATAAAAAGTTTTTTTATCCATAAAAATCCTCCGGAACTTAAACATAAATTCATTTTTCTTAATATTATATCTAAATATACTCTTTAGGGCCGAATTTTTCAAGTCCTTCCAAAAATCAAGGCACAAGCCCACGAGGAAACTGTTACGCTTGTGAGATCTGCAATGAGAGCTGCTGCAAGTGTATATCTGGTATTTTTTATCCCCACCGACCCGAAGTAAACTGCGAGAGTATAAAAAATCGTTTCAGTAGAGCCCATCATTGTTGAAACGACCCTGCCCACATATGAATCTGCACCGTTTGTTTCAATGATGTCGGCTACCAGGGCCAGAGAGGCACTTCCTGAAACAGGTCTCAGCAAAACAAGGGGCATTGCTTCAGAAGGTATACCTAGCAGGTTACCCAGTGGCGAAGTCAATGCCAAAACAAGGTCAAGGGCCCCAGATGCCCTGAAGACGCCGACAGCTACCATAAGGCCTATCAGGGGAGGTATAATCCTTAAAGTCACCTGTATGCCCTCTCTGGCACTTTCAAGAAAAACATCATATACGCGTACTTTACGAAAAAATCCTGCTGTCAATATCACCAGTATCAATGCTGGCAGAGCGAATACAGAGATGTTCCTGAATTCTTCCATTATTGCCTGCCGCCGCCCTTTCTTATTGTTTTATGTCCGGTAGCTTTTGCAATGGATGAGAACAGTTTTGCAGCTATAATGCCTGAAATAGTGGCACAGACCGAAGCAATCCATACTGCTGAAATGATTTCAGCCGGATCCGATGATCCTGCCTGCGCTCTGATTGCTATGACCGTGACTGGAATGAGCTGTATCGCTGCTGTATTAAGCACCAGAAACATGCACATTGAATCGGTCGCAGTCTCCTTGTCGGGATTCAACTTCTGGAGTTCTTCCATAGCCTTCAGCCCCAGCGGTGTCGCTGCATTCCCAAGACCGAGGAAATTTGCAGCAAGATTCATCATTATCGCTCCAAGTGCCTTACCCTTTTTCCTTATATCCGGGAAAATGACAGCAAGCAGTGGCCGGGCTAACCTTGTAATCAGAGCCAGAATCCCGCTCTTCTCCATAATTCCCATGATGCCGGACCACAGGCACATAACTCCCAACAGTCCGATGCCCAACTTCACTGCATTACCGGCTGAGTCGACCACTGCCTGATTGACCTCATTTATCCTGCCGTTAAATATTCCATAAACAAATCCTATCACGAGCATTCCAAACCAGATATAATTAAGCATATTGATTTCCCGCCATATTCTGTTCTTTTAATTTATATGAACATACTCTTATAAAATTACACAAAAATAACTTACAACCTTTCTTTAACGTAAAAGTCGTGTCGATGTTTGTCGAATTCCGGAACCTCTTTCCCAGTTATATTTTTACAATTTTATTCGATTTTTTCATTACGCGCTTCGCATAATGCATATTTAAAGGATTTCAAGACTTTGAACCTGCATATTCTACTGCGTTCTGAGACATGCAATTTTTAAATATGGTAATATGTTACTTAATTACCATAACATATTTTTGAATTTTTTAAAGTTTATTGTTGACGTTTACTGGAATTTATGGTATCATAATTTTAGATAAGATTGTCGAATAATGTTAATAACAGGAGGCACTAAAATGAAATCTACCGGTATTGTTAGAAAAGTTGACGAGCTTGGAAGGGTTGTACTTCCCATCGAATTAAGAAGGACTCTTGACATCGCAGAGAAGGATGCATTGGAAATCTATGTTGATGGAGCTACCATCATACTCAAAAAATACGAACCCGCATGTATTTTCTGTGGAGATGCTAAAGATGTAGCAGTTTACAAGGGAAAGAACATCTGCCCGAACTGCATGAAGGAACTAAAGAAATAAAGCAATAAATTCGCAACACCTGATGAAGTAACTTAAGCAGTATATATTAAAGATGACAAAACAGGCTTTTAAGGCCTGTTTTTGTTTTACCGTTACCTTTCCTGCTCCCAAACGCCTTCTGGCCTTATCTGGTCTTCAATCCTCAATCAAGGCGTTATAGACCTCCCGTTTTGATATTCCCCGGTCGTCGGCAACCTTCTTCATAGCTGTCTTTCTATCCATACCCTGATCATCGTATATCTTGAAATGGTCACTAATGCTTATCTGATCCCATTCTTTTCTCTTTTCGCCCTTGAGCACTTCTTCTTCAAGACCTTCAATCACAAGTACGAATTCGCCCTTGGGTGCAATCGTCTCAAACTTTGCAATCGCTTCGGACACAGAACACCTGACAGCTTCCTCGAATTTCTTGGTAAGTTCCCGTACAAGTGCAATACGCCTGTCCCCCAATATTTCCAAAACATCCTTCAAAGTGTAAACCAGCTTGTGTGGAGCTTCATAAAAGACGATCGTGCGTGTCTCTTCCTTTAGACTTTGTAATCTTTCCATCCTGGTTCTTTTATTAGTCGACAAGAAGCCTTCGAAAGCAAATCTTCCAGTCGAAAAACCCGAGAGTACGACGCCGCATATAAGTGCAGCAGGTCCCGGCAGCATGGTCACAGCCACACCATTTCCAATAGCCAGCTTGACAAGATCCTCACCAGGATCTGAAATGCCCGGGGAGCCCGCATCCGAAACAAGTGCTATATCCTTGCCTGAAAGCAGAAGTCTGATCAGGTAACCGCCCTTTTCTTCCTTATTGTGCTCAAAATAGCTCACCAATGTCTTTTTTATGCCGAGGTGATTCAGTAGCTTCAAGGTATGTCGGGTATCCTCGGCAGCTATGACATCGACCTCCCCCAATATCCTGATTGCCCTGAGTGTTATGTCTTCAAGGTTTCCTATAGGGGTAGCGACAAGATACAGTGTACCTTTTTTTTCAGAATTTTCATCATTGATCAAAGGATCCATCAACCTTTCGCTTTTATTCATCACTGTTGATATCTGTCTGTAAGCCAGTAAATGAGTCCCTGCCATAAATCCTGTTTATCTCGGAAGAATATTCTCCCGACATATCATGAACATATAAAGGTTCCATCACTTTCAGCTGGGGATTACCGTTCCTGGTAGCCCTTATAAGTATCATTGCCGGTTTTTTATAAGGAGATGGATGTACAAACCTCAAATACTTGGGCTCAAGTGAATATTTACGCATGCAGCAGATTATATCCGCCAGCCTTTCCGGGCGGTGCACCATGGCAAACCTTCCGGCCGGGCACAAAAGTCGGCTTGCCGAACCGATTACATCTTCCAGAGAGCAAAGTATCTCATGTCTGGATATTGCCTTGGTATCCGACGGATTCAGCAATCCCCCGCCGCTGTTCATATACGGAGGGTTTGTAACCACACAATTGAAGCTGGCATTTCCGAATTTTTCATATGCGTTACGGATATCCCCGCAAACAATCTTTATCTTATTGCCCAGATCATTCATATCAACACTGCGGCTGGCCATTTCCGCCATTTGGGATTGAATCTCAAGTCCGGTTATTGATTTTGCCTGTTTTTTTGCAGAAATAAGTACCGGTATTATCCCTGTTCCCGTCCCAAGGTCGATAACATTGTCATTTTTCCTTATATCAGCGAAATCGGATAGCAGGACTGCATCAACCCCAAAACGAAAACCATCCGTTTTCTGGATCAGTTTCAAGCCTTTCAGTTGAAGATCATCAATACTTTCATTCCCAAGCAATTCAACAATCAAGTTCCCAAACCCACCTAAAATTAATAAAAGCTTTATTCCTTATAACTAAATAAGAGGCTGGCAATCAATCTGCCCGGCCCCTTATCACGTAATGACTATTAATGATCAATCCTGCTTTGGAGCATCAACTGGGCAAACATTTGCACATGCACCGCAATCGATACAAGCTCCGGCATCTATAACATATTTACTGTCTCCTGCAGATATACATGAAACAGGGCATTCGGATTCACAAGCACCACAGCTTATGCAATCGTCATTTATGACATATGCCATTGAAAAAACACCTCCTTAACTAAATATGGTTATTATTTTACCATCATTACAAAACAATTGAAACAAAAATTTTAGTCCTCGAGTTTCTTCAAGGCCTCAAGATCCACATCACTGTCGTCCCTTATCGATACATCCTTGATAACTTTTACCTCATTTACCTTGTATACCCTGAGGTCTGTCTCATTTCCCTTGTCAAGTTTGACCTTGACCTGCTCTTTCAGAAGGCTCGTTTCCATAACCTGCCCCTGTCCGTCCGGCGTCTCTACTATCGATCCTAGTTTTGGCGCTCTCTTGATAATGTATTCATATGCATCCTGTTCATACTTGAGGCAGCACATAAGTCTTCCGCATGTACCCGAAATTTTCGTCGGGTTCAATGACAGCCCCTGTTCTTTTGCCATTTTTATCGAAACAGGCTGGAATTCTCCAAGATAGGAGCTGCAGCACAATACCCTGCCGCACACACCCAGTCCGCCCATCATTTTCGATTCATCCCTTACACCTATCTGTCTTAATTCAATCCTGGTCTTGAACACCGCTGCAAGATCCTTTACAAGATCCCTGAAATCTACCCTTCCGTCTGCTGTAAAGTAAAACAGCACCTTGTTGTTATCAAAGGTATATTCCACATCGATCAGCTTCATTTCAAGCTTGTGGTCCCGGATTTTCTGGAGGCATGTATCAAAAGCATCCTTTTCCTTTTTTTTGTTATCGGCAGCATGCTTTATATCTTCCTCAGTAGCTATCCTCATAACCTTTTTCAGCGGTGCAACTATTTCTTCGTCTGTAACCTCCCGGTTAGGGATAACAGTATCTCCGAATTCAACACCACGGGCAGTTTCTACTATAACTTTTGCATTGTTTTCTATTACCAAATCACCGGGATCGAAATAATATATTTTTCCGGCTCTTTTGAACCTGACTCCAACCACCTTTACCATCTATCTATTCCTCCGCCTGGCCTTCAACAATTTTTATCAGCATATTTTCTATGGCCAGCATATAATTCGCATTTTGCTTGATTTCCCTGCGTACTTCGACAATTTGTCCGATAATTGATACAAGCCGTGTTGAAGAATAATTCCGGACATTACTAAATATAATATCCTTTTTATCCTTATTTATCAACATGTTTTCATTACCCGTCTCTCCTGCCACCATTATGTCCCTGTAATAAGTCTCCATTATGTTAAATATCGAATCGTAATCTTCACGGTTATCTTCAAAAAAGGCTGCCGCATCAAATATTCCACTGATACCTGTGCTATTCAGTCTTTCAAGTGTAGAGAAAGTTTTGTCCCTGATTGATCTGTATTCGTCTGATTCGGCCATCTCCAGTGCCCGTCCGATCACACCATCAGCCAATGCCGCAGCGACCTCCGCTTCATCTTTTCCACAACCCAATCGCTTTACAATGGCTTCCTTCACTTCCATATGTGAATTCTTTCTGAAATTGATCCTTGTAACCCGTGAGCGTATCGTCTCAAGCAATGCTTCATAATTCGAAACCGTAAGTATCAGCACCGCATATGGCGGTGGTTCTTCAAGTGTCTTAAGCATGCAGTTTTGCGCCTGGATTGTCATATCACCTGCATCCTCTATAACAAAGGCCTTTCTGGCTGAATAAAGAGGTTTGATGTTCATGTCGGAAAGCATTTTTCTTACATCATCTACTCCTATTCCGCCCCCTCCGACGGATATTCTTCTGAAATCGGGATTTACCCCACTACCAAAAAGCATACAAGCCTGACAGCCACCACAGGGTTTTCCTCCAACCGGACTGGTGCACAAAAGCATTTCAGCGAATATCCCGGCGACAGTTTTCTTACCTATTCCTTCAGGGCCGCTGAAAACGTATGCATGTCCGACCTTTCCGCCAACTACAGCCTGTCTTATATGTTCCATTACTTCCTTTTGCCCGACAATATCTTCAAATGGCATACATTCTCCGTTCACAGAACCATATCAAGGATAAGACCCCTTATGTCGTCGATCCTTTTGAGTATATCAATATTCCCTGCCTCATTCTTCATGACATCCTGAGTAAGCAGGTCGATTTCTTCGTTTATTTTTTTTATTATGGAATAGACCTTGTGTCTGCCTCTTCTGTCCAGCAGACTTTGTTTGGAGAATTTTCTGGAATTGCCCACTGCAGTTCCCAGAAACTCGGATATTAAACCCTTATACATGATCAATTCCCTGATGTCTACCTTTTTACCGAGCTTTTCTCCCTGCTTTGTTATTTGGTCCACCAGCTCATCAAGCCGCTGCTGATAGTTTTGTCCTTCAATCTTATCCATATGAGCGTGGAAATCGATTCCCTTACCTGCCGAAACCTTTCTATCTTCCTTGACCGGTATGGTTGGAATCCCTGAAAGATTGTTCATCAGGTCTTTTACCTTCATAGCTTTTCATACCTTTCAACCGCTGTGACAAAAATCGTTGCGCCTCCTACAGGTATTTCAATCGGATATGGCATATACGAACCGTTCATGCTACCCGGCAGAAGGGAGGAGTCGATAACCTGCTTCCTGCTCTCACAGTTGTCCTTGATTATTTCAATGACTTTATCAAGGCTTTGTTCTTCTACGCCTACAACAAGTGTTGTATTGCCCGATTTCAGAAATCCTCCGGTGGAGCTTAGCTTTGTTACACCAAAGCCCCTCTCGTTAAGTTCTTCCATAACCTTTCCGCTGTCTTCATCGTGTACGATTGCAAATACCAGTTTCATACAAGGGACCCTCCTTATTTCATCAAGGTATCCAAATGTTTCTTGACGTCCATCCAAATTTGTTCAACCGTCCTGCTGCTGTCAATTGTTTTGATCCTTTGTGGTTCCTTTCTTGCCAGCTTCATGTATCCCTCATGGACTTTCCTGTGAAAGTCCGGTTTTTCATTTTCGATTCTGTCGGCAGCACTCGAAGCCATTCTTCTGCTTAATGACACTTCAGGATCAATGTCGAAGAAAAAGGTTATATCCGGCATGGTGCCGTCTATTGCGATCCCGTTGACCTTCTCAAGCATCTCCATGTCCAGTCCGCGCCCATAGCCCTGATATGCAAACGTCGAGTCTACATACCGGTCGCAAATGACCACCTTACCCTGTTCCAATGCCGGCTTTATGGTCTCAGCAACCAGCTGGGCCCTTGATGCCGCATACAGCAGCATTTCCGTATGGTCTGCCATCTCGGTAGTGGCTGGATTCAGTATAACTTCGCGTATTTCTTCACTGATCCTTGTCCCACCGGGTTCTCTCAAGAGCACTACGTCAAGACCTGCCGCCCTGAGGTGTTCCATAATCAACTTTATTTGAGTAGTCTTCCCTGAACCGTCAGTACCCTCGGCAGATATAAACAAACCTTGCTTCATCTATGCAGACCTCGTTTCCATTATATCATATTTTCAACTACGTTTATGCATTGGTCGGAGTCCAATCCCTGGACAGAACCTCCTGCAATTATAATTGCTTTTATTGCCCCTATAATTTCCTCGGTTATGGTTTCACCAGGGCACAAAACCGGTATTCCCGGTGGATATGGGGCAATCATGTCCCAGCTTATCCTGCCTGCCGATTTAAAAATACTGATCTTTTCCCGGCGGGTGTGGAGGACCGCGCCAGGCTTTATCCCCTGACCCGGCAGTGAATGTCCCCATACTGTCACTAAAGGCCCTGAATAACTGCTGTTTCCATCATACCTGACGGCAAGTTCCCTGAACGCCTTGAACAACGATGATATATCATCTTCGGAGTCAGACACCGTTGCTATGCACAACACATTATAGAGATCGGCCATTTCGGCCTGTATGCCAAATTCACTTCTAAGCAGATTCTCAGCTAAAAACCCGGTAATCCCAAGCTTTCTGACATTCAAAACAACTCTCGTGGGATCGTGGAACTTTATTCGTCCTTTCCCTTGATCATTGACATCCTTTTCATTAAGAAAACACAAACCAGGGTGTCCGTATTTCTGCTTTGCTTTTTTAATGAATCCGTTTAGTCTTTCAAGCAACATTTCCCCATCCTTCTGCATGATTTCCCTGGCAATGTCAAGAGAGGACATTATCAGGTAGGATGGGCTGGATGTCTGATAGACGCCAAGAAAAAAACGCAGTCTCTCCTTGTCGATCAAATCAGACTTTACATGGAGAAACGCCCCTTGTGTCAGTGCGGGCAGTGTTTTATGGGCGCTTTGTACACAAATATCAGCTCCCGAGGCCATCGCTGATCCGGGTAGCTCCTTCCCAAAGCACAGATGGGCACCATGGGCTTCGTCTACTGCGAGTATCTTCCCATGGGCATGTACAATACCTGCAATCTCACTGAGATCACAGCAGACGCCGTAATAATTCGGCCGCACCAGAAGGACTCCCACAGCCTGTGGATTTTCAACCAGTGCCTTTTCAACTGTAGAGGGTTCTATCAGGGTTGTAATTCCGAAAAGTTCATTATATTGTGGAACTATATAAGCAGGCTCGACTCCAGCCGCCATCATTCCTGTGATCACCGATTTGTGGCAATCCCTTGATACTATCAATATATCTCCGCGCTTGCAGATGGTACTGATTATTGAATGAATCCCACAGGTTGAACCGTTGACCAAAAAGTAGGAGTGTTCCGCGCCAAATGCTTCAGCAGCCAGTCCCTGAGCTTCAAGGATCACGCCCTCCGGATGGTGCAGATTGTCAGTCCCGGGGATTTCGGTCAAATCCAGAGCCGCCATATTATTGGCAAATTCAGCTGGTAAGCCTGCACCCTTCTTATGCCCGGGCATATGGAACGGTACGGTACCCGAACACGCGTAATCCCTTATGGCATTGTAAATAGGAGTATTCCAGGTCTTAATGGTGCTCCCCCTCTTCACATTTCGCTTTTGTTCTTTTCGTAAATGATCCTTAACCCTTCAAGAGTGAGGTTGCTGTTTAATTCATCAATAGAAAAGACATCATCTGCAATGAACCTTGCAAGTCCTCCAGTGGCGATGACCTTTATGTTATCTTCCCGCATCTCATTTTTCATCTTCGCAACTATATGGTTGACCTGGCCTATGTAGCCATTATAAACACCGGACTGCATACTAACCGCAGTATTCCTGCCCATTACCGATTCAGTCTTGACCAGGTCTATCCTCGGTAATTTTGCCGTCCTTTGATACAGCGCTTCCGCAGCTATCCTGATCCCGGGACAAATCACACCACCAAGGAACTCTCCCCTGGACGAAATAGCATTGAAAGTGGTGGCAGTTCCAAAATCGATTACTATAAGAGGCCCCCCATATATGTCATAGGCGGCAACTGCGTTGACAATCCTGTCTGCGCCCAATTCACGCGGGTTCTCATATTTAATGTTGATTCCCGTCTTTATTCCGGGCCCTATTATGATAGGTTCCTTCAAGAAATATTTCCTTATCGAATGTTCAAGGGAGTACATGACAGGAGGAACAACAGATGCGATTATAACTGCCTCGAAATCCTCTATATCCAGATGGTCTTTCGCTAATACAGTTGTAAAGAAGACCCCGAATTCGTCGGATGTCTTGTCTTTATTTGTAGCCAGTCTCCAACTGTTCAACAGTCTATTACCATCATAAGCGCCCATGATTATATTTGTATTTCCTACATTAATTACCAGTAGCACGTTACAGCCTCCATGAGTATGACTTTATCAAAGTTTCAAGCTGCGTATTTCCTTCATTTCGAGTTCTATTTCCTTTTCTATCCTTACAATGTCTTCCTGTATATTCTCAAGGGTCTCATCCAGCTTGGCTCTGGAAGGATTGTACCTGCTTTGCTGACTTTGGGAATGATACCCTGGTCTGTTTTGGTTTTCCCTGTTGCGGTAAACGTTCCTTCCGCCGCCGTCCCTCGACTGCTGCGAAGCTTCATTCGCAGAATTCTGGCTCTTTTGGGCATGTTGGTTCTGCGATTGTCCTCGGTTGTATGAGTTGTTTCTCTGAGCCTGTCCCTGGTTTGCACCCTGGACCTGATTCTGGCCTTGTCCCTGTGCCTGCACCGGGATACCTGCTCCCAGGTCCGTCTTCTGGATTGAACCCTGGCCCTGTGAATTTGCCTGTTCCTGCCTCTGTGTCTGTTGCTGTCTGTAGCCGCCCTGTCCTTGCCTGTATCCCTGGCTGCGGTTCTGACTCTGCCCTTCGACTTTCCCCTGGTTTGCCTTGGGAATGCTCTGCGCCTGACCTGTTGCCTGGTTCTGACTGCTGTTCCCGCCATTATCTTCGCGTCTTCTGACCATATTATCCTCCATGCCGCCCATCATCTGACTGGCGAACTTAACACTTATATATTTCGCAAATTATAATTTGCTAAACATTCAATTCACATCAATCACTTCATTTTATTGCAATTATTTATTCAAGTCAACCTGTTAGTATACTGTTACCTTGTATAAACCGCTCAGCAATACCCCAAAAGCCCCCTTACAGATACTTCTCCGGATGTGACCTCCCTGACTGTTCCATCCCTGAATCGCACAACAAGGCCTGCCTCCTGGGTTATATCAATTGCTGTACCTTCATATTCCACACCCCTGCATACAACCCTTACTTCCCTTCCAAGGGTTGCCGTATGAGCCTTAAAGCATTCAAGGATGTCACTCCCACGCCCTTCCAGAACATCTCCGTATAATTTGTCCAATTCCTTCAGAAATGTCCTTACCAGCTTTAGCTTTCCTTCCTCCTCCAGAGGGATCCCCCTGCTATCCGCACAGGTTTTCAGTGATACCGCCTTGTCAGAAAGCTCTCCCGTAAAATCAACCGTTTCCTGAGAGTAATTTATCCCTATGCCTAGTATTATGTAATTGACACGGTCCAGCTCGGAGTTCATTTCAGTCAGTATACCACAAACCTTTTTCCCATCTATTATTATATCATTGGGCCATTTAATAAGAGCGGTCATACCGATGCTTTTTTCTATTGCAGTGACAACAGCCGCAGCCGCAGCAATGGTTATGGTTTGCATATTCCCCGGAGAAGCATCCGGTTTAAGCAGAACTGAAAGATATATTCCCCGGCCTCCTGCTGATTCCCATGACCTTCCCATTCTTCCACGTCCTGCAGTCTGAGAGGCCGACACTACCGTCGTTCCATCTTCAGCGCCTTCCCCTGCCATCCTTCTTGCCTGATCATTAGTAGAGTCTATCGTGTCAAAATAAAGCACCTTTTTCCCTAATGCCTTTGTCCCAAGACCATAAGCTATTTCAAAACCATTGAGTCCTTCCGGAGCAGACACGAAGCTGTAACCATTCCTGGATGATGCATTGATTCTGTAGCCGTCTGCAACAAGAAGTCTGATGTGTTTCCAGACAGCAGTCCTCGAAACACCGAGCTTCCTGCTCAGTTCCTCTCCCGATACATTTCCGGGCGCACTTTCCCTTAGAATTTTGAGAATCTCATATGTCATATATGTCCCGCCATCCGGTCATAGCTATCCAAATCAGGTATTCTTAATGTATATAACCTTCCATTGATATTATCATTGAAAATCGCCATCCCTTTTTCCAGGTCTTCAATGCGCTCCACCCTGCCTCTGTCAGCAAGACTGCTGTAGAAGAAATATAAAAGTGCATCATTAAAGTCGGCATAGTTCTCGCTTCCCGCTTCCATAAGATTGTCAAGGTATAATTCTTCAGAGTTGTTATAGAGAACCGGTGAATCAAGCCTTTTATCCAGAAGCCTTATGTCCTCTGCGATTACTGTTGTAGTCACAAGGCATACAGGAATCCTGTACCTCCCGAAGGTATATTGCTCCAAAGGTACTATGGATGCTATGAAGCTATCCATCACGGCAGGATGTTCAGACCCAACTCTGTAAAGGAAGTCGTCTGCTGCAAAACAGTATTTGGGTAATATTTCCATTTTCAGGCATCTGTATTCCGGGTCATTGTATTTCCCGATGTCATCCCGTGGGTTGAGAAGGCCGGTGAAGCATCTTTTAAGCTCTCCGCCGATTTCTACCTCCCTGTCATAAGAGCTTGAGAGTTTTATGCCGCAGTCCAGGGCACTATCCAACACCCCTGCCGGTATATAATAGTATACTTCGACCATAACTCCCTCCAAATCGACATTATTTCCCGGGGAATAATTGTTTTTTCCTCCGGGTTTGTCGAAAAATATACAAAATTAACAGTTTACTGAATGGTCCTGTAAATATAATACACGAAATTCGTTTTTATTAACAGGAGATTGAATATTATATTTAGTGCATTAAGAAAAAACAATAACGGGTTACTATTGTATTAATAGCATAATTTTCATATAATATAAATGGGTTTTATTATGTCCTGGGACCCATGCATTAATGTACCTAATCGGCATACTATTTCAGACTTTTTTGAATTAGAATGTGTAAAAACATTTTAAAATAAATCAATGAGGGAGTAATGCAAATGAATACATATGCAAATATCAGCCGGGAGTTGAAAGCCTGGTTTAGTACCAACTCCATATTCAAAATCCTTCTTCCCATCGACATGGTCCTTCTTTTTGCAGGACTGATTATCCTTTTTCTTGATTACATACTAGGGATAAATTTCGGAAGCTTGTTAATCAGCCTTATTTTCTGGATTTTCATAGCAGGACTTTTACTGGCATACGCAAATCGGCATGATATGTATCTATATATAGGACTATTCGGTTATGCTGCAATCCAGCTGATATTGTTGATTATCTCCCTTTTCAAAGGTTATTTCAATTGGTATTCATTATTTTATGCCGCGGTATTTGCATGGCTCGGATATGTAGCCCTGAAAAACGCAGGAGCTGCTGCGGATAACAACTACACTGACAACACAAATTACAATGGTTGATTGATTATATATGTGATTTGAAATAAAAAATTTAATGGAGGTAATATTATGGCATTTTTAGAAAACATAGGTAAAGCTGCGCAGGCTGCTGCCAAAAAGTCCGGAGAGCTTGTTGAAGTAACCAAGCTGAATGTCAACATAGGTTCAGAGGAAGACAAGATACAGAAACTATATGTGCAGATTGGTAAGATTTTGTATGAGAAATATGTTACAACCGGCATAATCGATGATGAAGCAAGAGAAGCCAGCGAACAGATAAAAGTTCATGAGGCGTCTATAAAGAACCTCAGGGATAAAATTGCCGATATCAAAAGTGTTAAGTCCTGTATCAACTGTGGTGCTGAGATGGAAAAAGCACAGATATTCTGCGCTAAATGCGGCGCTAAGAATGACATTCCTGCCGCTTCACAAGAGGCCCTCTCAGGTACTGTTTTCTGCCCGTCGTGTGGTGCTTCGCTTCCAGCGGGTTCACAGTTCTGCACAGGCTGCGGTGGAAAGGTATAAAAGTTTAGGGTTACCAAATAGCATAAAAAGAGCCGCATTATAGCGGCTGCGAAACTGCCGGCAGAGACATTTACCGGCAGTTTTTTAATGCTGTGTATTTTATTTGTAGAGTACATCATTTCACATCTTTGCCTTTTTCAAAGCGTCATCAACCGCATTCATTATTCCTTCACTGCTGAAAGTAGCTCCCGAAACAGCATCGGCGTCTGTCGACTGGGTGTTTATTATCTGGCTGGCTATAGAATTATACGCCATTTTCATATATGGATAATCGTCATCAAATGAAATTACTTCAATACTGGTTATTTTATCATTATCAACGGTTACCGCAACTGTTGTCGTTCCTCTGAAACCCTCAGCGGAGCCCTGCCAGGTCCCATCCTTGTAAATGCTTTTGCTTGTTGTCTGTTCGGGATCAGAAGACGTTTCACTGCTTTCCGAACTGGAACCATATACATTTGAAGCAAGTGAACCTGAATAACAAGCGACCGTCATAACCGCAACAGCAATGACTCCTGCTGCAACAGGCCGGATATCTTCCCCTGCAATAACTACACTGACATTTTTTCGGGGGCATGCCGGAATACATTTATAGCAATTGATACATTCTCCCGATCCGATTTTAGTGTTCTTATACATCGTTATTCCCATAGCACAGCTTTTGGTGCATGCCCTGCAATTGCCGCACTTGTCAGAAGGTTTCCTGACTTTTAATGTCTTCAGTCTGGATATTATTGTAAACAAAGCACCCAACGGACAAAGATAGCGGCAGAAGAACCGCTCAATAAAAAATGAAGCGATAATTATTGCCAGCAATATAAAAAATCCAAAAGTATATTCAGAAAAGACATGGGAAATATCAGGCGCTTGTGAAAAAGACACCAATAAGCCAAATACGTTCCACGGATTTGCAGCATTGAAGCCGGTTATTCCGAATATCCATATGCCAATGATAATAAAGGCAAGGATAACTAACTTTAAGTGCTTTAATATTCTGTCCGTTTTTTCGTTGATCCTGAATGATACTTTAAAAGCCTTTTCTGAGATATGATGAATGATATCGCTCAAAGAACCAAAAGCACACATCCACCCACAAAAAAACCGGCCGAATAAGATAGTCAGTGCAATTACCCCAAAGCTTTCCAACAGTTGGGGCATATACCCGGCAAAACTGAAGCTTTGATCAGCGATTGCCGTCAATATCTGTTTGATATCAGAAAAGACATTGACAAACAAGCCTGGTAAAAGGATAAAAAAAGCTATTTGAATAATCACTCTGATTAATTGAATGACAGATAATTTTTTACTGTTTATACAGTTCAAATAAACACCACTTTTCAGCTAAAATTATAATACCCTTTATTCTAATTCTAGCAGTCAAATGTGATGGAATTATGATGTTAATATGAACAAGTAAAAATTTATTTATTCATGCAGTTACTTCTTCTGCATTCATTATAGCTGATTTTCTATATTTATAGACTTCGATTATTTCCAGAAGCGGTTCAAACTCCTCATAGAAAACAACAACCAAATCCCCCTCCTGTGCATCAGTCATTGCTCTTTCAAATGCTTCCGCCTCTTGTTCAACAATGGTTATGCCATCCCTTTCGAGGCCACCTTTAATTGCCCCTTCCTGCAATATACCTGCGACTTCCCCAGACTTCCTGCCTCTCAGATCCCTGTCCTCCTTGATGTATAGCTTTGAAAAGACAGAGCCGCACAGTTTGCCAACCTCCCTGATACTTTTATCCGATCTGTCGCCTGGCATTCCTATAACCCCTACATATCTTCCGGAACCTATCTTGGTTATATAGTCCAGAACAGCCCCGTATCCTGCCGTATTATGCCCATAATCCACCATGACCTTGAAGTCGCCCATATCGAATATGTTTAATCTTCCTGGATTTGTTTCAACATTCGGTTTAAAGCTGTAAAGTCCATCTTTTATATCTTCGGGCTGGACACCCAGCGCCACAAGCGCTGAAACTGCAGCAAGAGAATTTTCAATATTACATGCGGCCAGTCCATTCAAGGTTATTGGAATTTTTTCGATTTCTGCAATGAAACATCTTTCTTCTTCCGTATAGTAGTATATGGACCCATCGCACACTGCGACCGCCTTCCCGCCTTCATTGACATGTGCTGTCAGCAGGGTGTTCTGAGAGTCTGTAGAGAAAAGAATGACATTACATTTAGCTTTATCAAGTATCATAGGCGTCATACAATCATCAGCATTCAAAACCGCATGTCCATTTTCTCTGACTGCCTCAACCACCAGCGACTTCACATGTACCAGGTCCTCGATTGTCTCAATGCCATCTATGCCCAGATGGTCCTCGCTTATATTCACCACAACACCTACGTCAGCAAGATCATAACCTAATCCCCTCCTGATTATACCCCCCCTTGCCGTTTCAAGCACAGCGGCATCCACACTCTTGTCGGAGAGTACCAGCCCTGCACTGACAGGACCAGTGTTGTCACCTTTCATAATGCATTTGCGTCCGATATATACACCACTGGTTGATGTCATCCCGACAGTCCTGCCGGTTAATGAGAGAACATGGGAAATGAGCCTGGTAGTTGTGGTTTTGCCATTTGTACCTGTTACTGAAACTATCGGAATTGTGCAGTTTGTTCCCTCGGGGAATAACATATCTACAATTTCCGCACCAACATCCCTGGACTTGCCTGCTGATGGGAAAAGATGCATCCTCAGTCCTGGAGCTGCATTAACTTCGATTACTGCTCCATTCCCTCCATATATGGGCTGTGAAATATCCTCAGCAGTGATATCGATTCCTGCAATATCCAGTCCCAAAAGGCGTGCTGATTCCACAGCGATCAGTGCATTCACCGGATAAAGTTCATCTGTACAGTCCCTGGCTGTTCCACCCGTGCTAAGGTTGCCATTTTCTCTGAGATATACTGTTTTGCCAAACGGTATAATTTGTTCTTCATGCAATCCGTTTTTTTGCAAGACACGTCTTACATTGCTTTCAATGACGATTTTTGTCAGGGGCTTTTCATGTCCATATCCCCTCATTGGATTTTCATTCTCAAGCTCAACCAACTGTCTGATTGAGTGTTCACCATCACCTGTTACAAAAGGAGGCCTCCTTTCGGAAACAGCAACTACCTTGTCTCCCACTACAAGCAACCTGTAGTCTTTACCCCTTATATATTTTTCTACAATAACAGACTTGCTGTATTGAATTGCATCCATGAACGCCTCAATTGCCGCCTCTTCATTGGAAATATTAATAGTCACACCTTTCCCTTGGTTGGCATCACAAGGTTTAATCACCACAGGGTACCCTATCTGCTGTGCAAACAACAACGCTGCCTTAAGTGTGTAAACAACCTCTCCGGCAGGTACCGGTATACCGCTTTCTGCCAGTATCTGTTTTGTCAGATTCTTATCTCCTGCCATATCAACATTTAAACAGCGCGGCCCATCTGAAAGTGCAGCTTCAATCATCCGTGAATATTTGCCCACTCCCAGCCGGATCATGTTTTCATTTCCAATCCGCCTGACCGGAATCTCTTTCTTAACTGCTGCATCGTATATAGCCCTGGTGCTTGGTCCCATAATGGTTTCAGAAGCCACGACACGGAGGTGACTCAGAAGTTCCTCCATATCGGGCACTACCCCGATAATAAATGAATTTATTGCTGAAACAGCTGAAATCAGACATTCAACCGCCAGTACCTCCATTTTGTATTCAAATACCACTTCATAGATAGACATCTCTTCCAGCAATCTGGTCCTGCCGTATTTTACATCAACTCCCATGAGATTTTGGAGCTCGAGCACCAGATGCTCTGTTACATGTGCCAGATACGTTCCTTCCGCAAGGCGCTCTGTAAATCCTCCAGCCCTGCCTGTTGAACAGTGATGATCGTTAATTCCCGGAAAACATTTAACCAGGTGATCGTTGAAACCATAAATGTTTCTTGTCGGGACATCATAAAGGCAACCTATATCTATAACCGCCCTGATTACAGGTCTATGGCTGAATACATTTCTTCCTGCATAGCTCTGGATATATAAGATTTCCACAAACAACCCTCCAGGATTTTATGAATGTATGCGAAGCACTTCCCTTGAATTAAGGTCAAATCCATAACCTCCGGGAAGCACATGTACTGCTACGTTTGCAATTGCAAGGTTTTCATCTGGTTTCAATTCTGAGACATTTGAACTCTTAATTGACCTGCCGTCCAGAATAGTGACAGCATAGCCGCCTATGACCTCGAAATGGGAGTCCGGATATACCCGAAGCGCAGTATCCTCGTCTATCCCCAACCCAAGAATGTCGGGATTCTCGGCAACGCCTCCCAACAGCCTGCCAATCCTTCCCCTCTGGTGAAAATGCTGGTCGATAAGTACGCCGTCAAGAAGCCTCAATCCCGGTGCCATTTTTAATGTACATTTTTTTGCAGTATCATTGCTGTTACCATCTACGATCATGGTGCCGCTCATTGCAGATGCTCCTGCACTGGTACCAGCTATTACAGAACCATTACCATATATTGCATAAAGTGTACCAAGAAGCCTCGTACCACCCAGTATACTTGTAATCCTCAGTTGATCCCCCCCAGTGAAAAAGACTCCTGTACATTTCAATAAAAGCTCGCTGTTTTTCTCCATGTTGGCTTCGTCTCTGGTATTGATGTTCATAACATCCACTTTGCCCGCGCCTAACCCCTGCAATACACTCCGGTATTCCAATCCCACCTTTTCGGCAGATTCGGTCGCTGTTGTGAGAAGTGCAATATGCCCGGCCTTTCCACCTGTCGTATCGACAAAATGCCTGAGTATCCTGCATTCTCCTTTTTTATCCTCAGCTCCCCCTATTATCAACAGATTCCCTGTCGTCATACGGTATTTTACCTCCATGCATTTTGTGTCTGTTCAGACACTCATATTCCAATGAAATGCCTCAGGTAATTATAGATTACTTCGTTGAAAATCAACCCGGCAGCCATAAAGACAATGCTCGTGACAATAAGCGCCAGTGCCGCCCTGCTGCCGTTCTTCGAGCAGATTATACCCATAATCACACCAATGACGCCGAAGATGAACGGCAACCTTACGATAGATATTATTGCCGAAATCCAGCCTATTATAAAAAAAAGCGCGTTAAACCTACTTGCAGTACGCATATTTCCGATGTTCCTAATTTCGCTCATTTTACCTCCTATGTCTCATCATCAGTTGACAATGACCATAATAAATTGTGTCCATATAAGCTACAACTATACAAAAATTGTATATACTAATTTCCAATTATTTCACCCTGTTGAGAATATACTTCATATTTACATATTTGGTATTATATAATTTGTATTATATCAATTGTTTTGATACAATAAATTGTTGTTATGTAAAGTAGCTGAACAAAGAAACCGTTCAAAAGGAGGATTCCATTGACCACTACAATGAATAGTTTAACTGCGAAGCAAAAAAAAGTGTTCACGGCTATTGAAACCTATATTAAACTAAAAGGAATACCGCCTACGGTTAGGGAAATCGGGGAAATGGTCGGAGAGAAAACCCCAGGGGCAGTTCAAGGCATCCTTAACCGACTCGAGCAAAAAGGGGTTATTAAAAGACAGATTGGCGCCGCAAGATCCATTCAGTTGATTTCATCAGAGGGACAGATGTATTCACAGTCTGTTTATCTGCCCGAAATAAAGAAAATCAGCCGCAGGAATGTCGACGATATTCTAAACATGTATAATGTGTTGAAATATCAGCCCCTACCTCCGGATATGCTGGATAACCCCAAGGATACATTTATTATGCGGTGTTCGGATATAAGCCTGGAGGAAAGCGGCATTAAACAGGGTGACTTTTTATTCATCAACCAGAAGGCTGAGCTCAAGAGCGGAGATATTATCCTTGTTTTTTATAACAATTTCGCTTTTTTGAGATACTACTATCCTGGTGAAATAGAAGGAACAATGATCCTGAAAGCTGATACAAACCTTCATGGAAAAGAAACCTTTACAAACGATGAAGTGAAAATAATCGGTAGACTCGAAGGACGTTATACTACTTACTGACAACACTGGAAAGTCTGTCAAGCAACTTATCTGAAACCTTTCCGTCTTTTGGATATGAAACACTGGCAGCGGTCAATTCAAGGCCGCTGTTTTTTTGTCTTATTATGGAGTTTGTATTAAAAATCCCTATGATTTTGTTACATACAACATCTGCGCCCGCATCGTCTGCAAATGGAAGAAGTACTATAATCCCTCTGTTTCCGTAACGGAAGCAGGAATCGAATTCCCTCAGCTGCACTTTTATAATCCTGTTCAAAACGTCAATAAAATCTTCAGGATCAGCTGTAGCATTTTCCTTAAAGGTAAAAAGCGAAACAGTTAATGGGTAATTGCCACGTGCCGCGGCTTTTACCTCCCTGTTCAGCATCTCTGCAAAGGTGAAGGTAATAATATCTTCCACCGGCCGGTTACCTTTGTTCCAATTACTTTTTCCTCTCTGACCTGCAGGAATTGTAGCTTCAATGGCTTCTGAGAGCTTTTCTGACAGGCTTGGTCCATCCAGGGGCCTTGTGATATATGCTGTTGCTCCTGATTCAATGGACTTGATGACGTATTCACTGGCTGTCAAATCGGAAATTATAATGAATGGTATGTCTACATAATTCATCCGGCTTTTCATGCTTTGTATCAGTGAAAAGCACTCGATGCCCGAGCCATTCTCCGGACCGTTATTTAAAAGTATTACAGCTTTTATATTGAAGTTGCGATTTTCCAGCATTTCAACCATTTGCCGGACATCCACAGCCTCCAGTAACCGAATATCTATATCGATGGTCAGTTCTCTGCTGTTCAATGGAAATGTCTTAAGGTAGGCCGCAATCTCCGATGCAGTTTTCATATGTACATCGACACACAATACATCCATTTGCATAATATCAACCCCTATGACATTTATTCTACAGGAAATACAGACACTCGGCAAGGGACATATCTCAGACCCACGAAGCCTTGCTTCCTGCTGAGATGTGTCCCATTACCTTGACAGACATATCTCTCTGTCAACTACCAAAAAAAGAACCGCCCTTCATTTCGGACGGTTCTTCGTCATTTAGCCTTAATTATTCAAAGTAAGCCTGATCCAGATAATAGATACCCATTGGTGTGAGATAGTTGCCTTTCAGGGTATCTGGTTCCATGATAGTCTTGGTGTAGAAGTATATTGGCAGTATGGGCATTTCTTCCATAAGGATCTTCTCTGCCTTGTGCATTGCTTCAAATCTAACCTTCTGGTCACCGGTGCTCTTTGCTATGTTGATCTGCTTGTTGTATTCATCATTGCTCCAACCGGTGTTGTTGTTGCCGCTTTCAGGAGTCCACATGTCGAGGAAGGTCATAGGATCGGCATAGTCCGCGCCCCAACCATCTCTGCAGAAGAAGAAGTTGTGATTGTTTCTCTCTTCTACGAATACAGCCCACTCCATGTTGGAAAGCTTGATTGTTATTCCGAGGTTGTTCTTAATCTGTTCCTGAACTGCTTCAGCTATCTTCTTGTGGCCTTCGCTTGTATTGTAAAGGAATTCAACTTCCGGGAAACCCTTTCCATCAGCGAAACCAGCTTCTGCGAGAAGCTTCTTTGCTTCTTCAACATTGGCAGTTGCAGGAAGGTACTGGGTTGCGTCTACTGTTCTGAAGTCCTTGGTGATGTCAGCATCCGGGAAACCACTTGGGACAAAGCCTACAGCCGGTGTCTGGCCTGCCATTGTTACTTTCTCAACTATATAAGTCCTGTCGATAGCCAGGGCGAAAGCCTTTCTTACCCTTACATCATCGAAAGGAGCTTTTGTTGTATTGAAATCATAGAAATAAGTGGACAGGTCAGGATAAATTGTAGCTTTTCCTTCCTTAACCAGTCTGGGAATTTCAGCGCTGGGCATATGTGCGAAGTTGATGTCGATCTCGCCGGCTTCAGTTGCACTGAGTGCGGCATTGTCATCATCCATAAGCTTGAAGTGGATGGTGTTGAGTTTTATACGACCTTTATCCCAGTATTTGTCGTACTTCACAACAGTTATCTCATCATTGTGCTTCCATTCCTGGAGCTTGTACGGGCCATTTGTCAGATATGTCTCAGCAGTCTGTGTCCACGCTTCGCCATTCTTATCAATGGTATCCTGTCTGAGTGGCATATATGTCATGAAAGTTGTGAGTTCAAGGAAGAAGGCTGTTGGGGCAACCAACTGGACTTCGAGAGTCTTTTCGTCAATAGCCTTGACGCCGACTGCATCTTTAAGTGCCTGAAGGTCTGCACCCTCTGCTGCTCCGTTGTATTCTGCTCCACCTTTGATGTAATAGAGTATATATGCATAAGCGGAAGCTGTTGCGGGATCAAGGTTCCTCTTCCATGCATATTCAAAATCCTGTGCTTTTACTGCTGTTCCATCAGACCATACTGCATTGTCCCTCAAGTGGAAAGTGTATTTCGTGAGATCCGATGAAATATCCCAACTCTTTGCCACACCTGGTACAAATTCACCATTGTTGTTCCTTGCAAGTCCTTCGAAGAGATGTACAACATATGTGTCACCATCGAGGGTCTGCATTACACCGGGATCCATAGTATTGGGTTCTGAACCGAACAGAGCTGTTATGGAATCCTTGGAGCTTTTTGCTCCACATCCAGCAAATACCGCAGCAACCATGACAGCTGCAAGCAAAACCGCTAATATTCTCCTTTTCACTACTCATTCCTCCTATTCTTTTTTGCAATATATAAATAGCTTTCGCCATTTAATACCTATATTAATAGCTTGCACCATTTTTTAAAATCTATCAAGTCCGATTTGACCTGGTGCTATAGCTTTCCTGGCTATTTATGCATGGCTCGCGTTGTCGTTTAAATGGCACGCACAGAAGTGCCCCGGAGCGATTTCCTTAAATTCTGGTTCAGCCTCGCTGCAAACAGGCATAGCATACCTGCACCTTGTTCTGAACCTGCAGCCTGAAGGTGGATCTATCGGGCTGGGAACATCACCCTCAAGTATTATCCTCTGCCTCTCCCTGCTTAAAGACGGATCTGCAATGGGAATGGACGACAGAAGCGCCTGTGTATAAGGATGTGTAGGCCTTACATACAATTCACTGCTCGGAGCCAGTTCTATAAGCTTTCCGAGATACATTACACCTACCCTGTTGCTTATGTGCTTGACCATTGAAAGGTCATGGGCTATAAACAGATATGTCAGCCCCATTTTTTCCTGAAGGTCTTCCAACGTATTGACAATCTGGGCTTGAATTGAAACGTCAAGGGCAGATATCGGCTCATCGCAGACGATAAACTCAGGTGATACCGCAAGCGCCCTTGCAATTCCTATCCTTTGTCGCTGGCCTCCGCTGAATTCGTGGGGATACCGTGTTGAATGCTCACGGTTCAAGCCAACAAGATCAAGGAGCTCGTTTACCCTTTCCTTCTTTTCTGCGTTATTCCCCATATGGTGTATATCAAGAGGTTCACCTATAATATCTCCGACGGTCATTCTTGGATTGAGCGACGCGTATGGATCCTGGAATATCATTTGAATCTTTTTCCTATAAGGAGTCATTCTGACGTTTGTGATGTTTTCACCATCATAATGGATCTCACCGGCAGTAGGCTCATAAAGTCTTACAATGGTCCTTCCTGTGGTGGTCTTACCGCAACCGCTTTCTCCGACAAGTCCAAGGGTCTCTCCCCTTTTTATGGCAAAGCTGACATTGTCCACTGCTTTAACATATGAATGCTTTATTCCAAAAGCGCCCTTTTTTACTGAAAAGAATTTTGTAAGATTTTTTATTTCAAGTAACGGCATTTCGCTCATACTTCTGCCTCCCCTGTTTCCTTGTAATGCAGCCAGCATGCAGCTCCATGGCCTTCTTCCGATAGTTCGGTGTATTCAGGCTTGTGCAGGGCGCATACCTCCATTGCGGAAGCGCACCGGTTCACAAATGGACAACCCTTTGGAATATTTATCATATCCGGTGGCTGGCCTTCAATTGGTTTCAACCTTTCCTTGCCCATATTGGCTCTTGGGATGGATTGTAGAAGTCCCATTGTATAAGGGTGGGCGGTTTTATAGAAGATATCATCCAGCTTGCCCTGTTCGACTATGGTTCCGCCGTACATAACGATTACTTTCTCACATATGTCTGCAACAAGACCCAAATCATGCGTTATCAGTATGATAGACATTCCCAGCTTTTTCTGCAAATCCTTCATAAGCTCAATAATCTGTGCCTGTATGGTAACATCAAGTGCAGTAGTGGGCTCATCTGCGATCAGAAGTTTGGGTTCGCAGGATAAGGCCATGGCTATCATAACCCTCTGCCTCATACCTCCGCTGAACTCGAAAGGATACTGGTCAATTCTTTTCTCGGGGCTGGGTATCCCAACCAGCTTAAGCATATCTATAGCCTTCTTGCGGGCTTCTTCCTTGGAAACATTATTATGTCGCAGTATGGCTTCGATCAACTGATTCCCGACTGTAAAAACCGGATTCAGCGAGGTCATCGGATCCTGAAAGATCATCCCGATATCATTTCCCCGGATGTTTTGCATATCATTCATGGAAACATCCTTTAAATCCCTGCCGTTGAATATTATGTTTCCGCTTTCCACTCTGCCGTTTTCCGACAGAAGTTTCATTATGGAAAGCATTGTAACGCTCTTTCCGCTTCCTGATTCTCCAACGATGCCCACTGCTTCGCCGGTGCCTATGGAAAATGTAATATCATTCAAGGCATATACTGTACCTGCATATGTCCGGAAAACCGTCTTCAGATTTTTAACATCCAGCAAATTGCTCATTATTGTCCACCCTTCTATTTTCTCATCCTTGGATCAAGAGAATCACTGAGACCGTCGCCGAAAAGGTTGAAGGCCAGTATAGTTATGCTTATTGCCATACATGGGAACAGCAACAGGTAAAAATAAGACCTGAAACCGCCCAGGGCATCGGATGCAAGGCCACCCCAGCTTGGCACCGGTGCATCAACTCCCAACCCGATAAAGCTCAGGAAGGATTCTGTGAATATGGCATCCGGTATCAGAAGCATTGTCGTTACGATTATCGGGCCCAGACAGTTGGGGATCAAATGCTTCATAAGTATGCGAAACCCGCTGGCACCGATGGTCTTTGCCGCCGTTACATATTCCTGCTCCTTAAGGCTAAGTATCTGGCCCCTGACTATCCTTGCCATAACGACCCAATATGACAGCCCTATTGCAAGGTATATACTTATAAGTCCGGATCCTGCCGCCTTTAAAGGGGCAAAAAACGGCTTGGTAAATAGCGTATCAAAGCTTTCTCTGAAAACGACGCTTAAAAGTATTACGTATAGCATGGTTGGTATGCTATATATTATGTCAACCAGCCTCATCATGATGTTATCAACCTTACCGCCGACAAATCCGGCAATTCCGCCATAAAGTATACCGATGGTAAGGTTTATGATACAGGCCACTACACCTACGCTGAGAGAAATTCTCGCGCCATAGAGGATCCTCGCCAGCATATCCCTGCCGAGTGAATCAGTGCCCAGAGGGTGTTTCAAGTTGGGCCATTGGCTTTCATCACCTCTGATCTGGTCGGAATAACTGTATGGTATTATTTCAGGTCCTATGATAGCCGCCAGCACAATAATTACTATAACAACCAGGCATACCATGGCAACCTTGTTTCTTCTTAGTCTTCGCCAGGCATCCTGCCAGTATGACAGGCTTTCCCTTGCTTCCTTGATATCATATATCTCAGCCCTGTTCAAAGGTCTGAAAAGATTCGGGGATATTTTCATTCCGCCACCTCATGCGTGAAAAATTTTTAGGTATTCATTTTTATTCTTGGGTCAATCATTACGTATACGATGTCAACAACCAGGTTCATGAATATCAGGAACAGCGAGTAAAACACCGTTACACCCAGAATGACCGTATAATCGCGGTTTGAAATGCTGGTTACGAAGTATCTTCCAAGACCTGGAACATTGAATACCGATTCTATTACAAAACTTCCTGTGAGTACCCCTGCTATAAGAGGGCCCATATATGTTACAACAGGCATTATTGAATTCTTTAGTGCATGCTTGTAAACAACAATCCTTTCGCTCAGGCCCTTTGACCGCGCTGTGCGGATATAGTCCTGTTCAAGAACCTCCACCATGCTTGACCTTACAAGTCTGGCGATGAAGGACAGCGGGAAAAAGGACAGGGCTATGCCCGGCAGGATAAGATGAAATATGGTCCTATCGCCTATGACCGGAAACAAACCCAATTTTACCCCCAGGAAATACTGGGACAGAATTGCAACGACAAAACCCGGTACCGATACTCCGAGCGTGGCTATTAGCATAGCACCCCGGTCCTGCCATTTATCGATATTCAAGGCTGAAATTATTCCGAGTGGTATGCCAATACAAAGAGTAAGCAGAATTGCAAATGCACCCAATCTGGCCGATCTTGGGAACTGGTCGGCGATTATGTCATTTACTTTTCTCCCCTGCATTTTCATAGACATTCCAAAATCAAGTTTGGCAATATTCTTCAGCTGGAGTATGTATTGCTGGCCTAATGGCAAATCAAGCCCGTACTTCGCTTTGATATTCTCGACTATTGCTGGAGGGAGCTTTTTCTCGCTTGTATATATGCCGCCCGGAATTGCGTGCATAAGGAAGAATGTGACCGTTATGACCACAAACAGTGTCATTAACGAGTATAAAACGCGTTTAACAATAAACTGGAACAATAATTACACCCCTTTGTATTTAAGCATGTGGCAATATTTCACACACAGTTTCCGTTCATCAAAAAAGGGCAGATACTGAAAATTATCAGAATTGTTTTTGCCCATAAATAATATATATAGTTTAACAATATTCAAGGCCATTTTCAATGGGTTACATAAAATGTATATTTATGCGGATTTTAGATTAAACATAAATTTTATTCTATATTTATTCACTTGGCATGGCTTAATAAAACTGCTTGTTTCATACATATTTGAAACATATGCGTCTATCTGATAAAATATTATTCATCCTGCAATATTGTAATAAGAGTTGCAATATCGAATGCTGTTAACCGGGGGTCTTCAGAAGATGCGGATAACTTTTTACAATGCATTGTTCGTTTCGGTCTCCCTACACATAATCATACCTTTCCTGCTCCTTTTGTGGCTATGGAAGGGTAAGGCAGGTGGGCGTGTATTCTGGTTTGTAAAAGTGATACTAACCACCTTATATTTCATACTGCTCTTCATGGCAGGCTCATGGCAGCAGTTTAGTTATTTTGGGCGCTTTTTACTTATATTTGTCTATGTTGCTGTGGTGATAAAAACGTATATTAATTCAAAAAAATTTCCCTTTAGTGAAAGGATGATTTATGTCGATTGGATTACAGCAGTATTTGGAATGATAATTTCTATTGTAATACTTGTTAATATATTTAATATATTCCAGTGTTACAGTCCTTCCCGTCATGCCAATGATTCCGTCAATCTTGGTTTTCCATTTAAAAATGGTACTTATATGATATGCTTTGGCGGAGACGGTGATAAAAGCCCATTGATGAATTATCATTATAAATTTCCCCTTTATGCCCGATCCGAACCCGATCAGTCTGTTTTATTCGCCGTGGACATTGCGGAATTAAATTCCATGGGAAGGTCATCAACAGGTTTTTTACCCCTTGAAAACGAGAGTTACAAAATATATGGAGAAACGGTTTATAGCCCATGTGATGGCGAAGTTGTCAGTATAGACATACGATGGCCTGATGAAAGGCCCTTTGCCTATGATTACCCATACAACCCCGGTAACAGTATTGTTATAAAGTATTCATCTGAAACAGCCCGTATTGGTAAAAACACGGGCGTTTCGGAAGAGGGCGATATATTCATTTTGCTTGGGCATCTGCAACCAGGGAGTGTTATTTTGAATAAAGGAGATTTAGTAAAGCAGGGGGATCCGATAGCAAAAGCCGGAAACTCGGGCTGGACAACAGAACCCCATCTGCATATCCAGGCTATGAAGGCCTATGACGCGGATGGGGCTGAAGGTGAAGGTTTACCTATCCTATTTGACGGAAGGATCCCTGTAAAGAACTCATTATTTTTTCAGCGCTGAACCTATCTCAATTCTTCCACGATGAGCCTGCCCATCTCTCTGGTTCCAACCTGCTTACAGCCTTCGGACATTATATCGCCAGTACGATAGCCTTTTTCAAGGACCCTGACAACTGCCTTTTCAATATCATCGGCCGGCTGTTCAAGCTTTAACGAGTACCTGAACATCATCGCAATTGAGAGTATGGTAGCAATCGGGTTCGCCTTGTCCTGTCCTGCAATATCCGGGGCCGAGCCGTGGATCGGTTCGTAAAGGCCCAGTGTGCCGCTGCCCAGGCTGGCTGATGGGAGCATTCCGATAGAGCCGGTTATCATTGAGGCTTCATCCGAAAGTATGTCTCCGAAAATGTTTGAAGTGACTATGACATCGAACTGGTCCGGTTTCCTCACAAGCTGCATTGCCGCATTATCAACATACATGTGGTTCAGCGTTACATCGGGATACTCGGCGGACAGTTTAACGACCACCTCTCTCCAGAAGCGCGAGCTTTCGAGCACATTGGCCTTATCAACTGAGGTCAGTATCCTGCCTCTCTTGCGTGCAGCTTCAAATCCAACCCTGGCGATCCTCTCTATTTCGGGATAGCTGTACTTTTCGTTATCCCAGGCGGCTTCGCTGGTGGTACCGGTATTTTCCCGTCCCTTGTCCCCAAAATACATTCCACCTGTCAATTCCCTTACAACCATTATGTCGATGCCATCTTTGATTATTTCCGTTTTGAGTGGTGAAGCCTCTTTCAAAGCATTGTATATTATGGCCGGTCTCAGGTTGGCAAAGAGCCCGAGACCTGCGCGTATACCCAGCAATCCCGCTTCCGGTCTGAGGTTGCCCGGGAGGGTATCCCACTTCGCTCCGCCCACGGCGCCCAGAAGAACGGCATCGCTGGTTTTTGCACTTTCCAGGGTCCTGGCAGGCAGCGGCTCGCCGCATGCATCGATGGCGCAGCCTCCCATCAGCTCTTCCTTAAGGTCGAATTCATATCCATACTTTATACTTATGGCATTGAGGACATCAAGACCGCGATCCATCACCTCAGGACCGATTCCGTCTCCTTTGATGACTGTCAGTTTATATTTCACAATTAATTCCTCCTGTTTTTCACTTCCCACCACTGTTTAAGCGGTCCAGGAATACTATTTACCAATGCCCGGCTGGGTTATTTGATACCAAGCTGACCTCGTATCTGGCCTATCAACCCGTCAGCTGCAATGATCCCCTGCATGAATTCCGGGAAGGATACTCCCTGGTAGGTTTTGTTTTTGGATTTGTTTGTTATAATACCTGTATCAAAGTCTACCTCCACCTGGTCTCCATCGGCTATATCCATTGCAGCCTCAGGACACTCCAGGATGGGGAGGCCTATGTTAATGGCATTTCTGTAGAATATCCTTGCAAAGGTCTCTGCAACTATGCAGGAAATACCGGATGCTTTTATGGCAATGGGTGCATGCTCTCTGGACGAACCGCAGCCAAAATTCTTGCCTGCGACCATAATGTCACCCTCTTGCAGCTTTTTGAAAAAGTCCTTGTCTATGTCCTCCATACAATGGCTGGCAAGTTCCTTGTGGTCTGTTGTGTTAAGATACCGTGCCGGGATTATGACGTCAGTGTCGACGTTGTTCCCATATTTTATGGCTTTACCATGAGCTTTCATTTATTTCAAAACCTCCCTCATTATCTTGCATCTATTTCGCTGAACGACTCTCAATGAATGCCTTTCAATGAATGGCATCCCCGTCTTATCCCTACAGCTCCTCAGGAGAGGATATCTTTCCCGTTATGGCCGAGGCTGCTGCAATTGCCGGACTGGCAAGGTAGACCTCGCTCTCCGGGTCACCCATCCTGCCGACGAAATTCCTGTTGGTGGTGGCAACCGCCCTCTCGCCCTTTGCCAGGATACCCATATGGCCTCCGAGGCAGGGTCCGCAGGTTGGCGTGCTGACAGCCGCTCCCGCTTCAATAAATATGTCGAAAAGCCCTTCGTTCATAGCCTGTCTCCAAATTTTCTGTGTTGCCGGTATGATGATGCACCTGATATTGGGGTGTACCTTATGGCCTTTCAATATGGAAGCTGCCACCCTCATGTCCTCAATCCTGCCGTTTGTGCAGGAACCGATGACTACCTGGTCGATGACGACTTCTCCTACGTTGTCTATGGTGCGGGTGTTTTCCGGCAAATGCGGGAAAGCTACCGTCGATTTTATTTCACTGAGGTTTATCTCGTAAACCTCGGAGTATTGTGCGTCGCCGTCTGCGGTGTATACCTTGTAAGGCTTGGTTGAATGTTCCTTCACATATGCCAGCGTCTTGTCATCCACTTCGAATATTCCATTTTTTGCCCCTGCTTCGATAGCCATGTTCGCCATGGAGAACCTGTCATCCATCGTAAGCTCATGAAGCCCTTCCCCAGTGAATTCCATCGACTTGTACAGAGCGCCGTCCACTCCTATCATACCGATTATATGAAGGATGATGTCCTTTCCGCTTACCCATTTTTGGAGCTTGCCCTTCAGGACGAATTTCATGGCCTCGGGTACCTTGAACCAGCTTTCTCCGGTCGCCATGCCGGCCGCCATATCGGTACTGCCTATGCCGGTCGAAAAAGCACCAAGTGCTCCATAAGTGCAGGTGTGCGAGTCAGCTCCGATTACAAGGTCACCGGGTACAACAAGTCCTTTTTCCGGCAGAAGGGCATGTTCAATTCCCATCTGTCCTATCTCGAAATAGTTGACAATGCCCATCTCTCTTGCAAATTCCTTGATATATTTTACCTGTTCTGCAGATTTGATATCCTTGTTGGGGGTGAAATGGTCGGGTACGATTGCAATCTTTTCCTTGTCGAAAACCTTGTCAACGCCAATTTTGCGAAACTCCCCGACTGCCACCGGGGTGGTTACGTCATTTCCGAGAACAAAATCCAGCTTTGCTTTTATCAGCTGTCCAGCCTTTACATAATCTGTACCGGCATGATCAGCCAGGATTTTCTGTGTCATAGTCATGCCCTTTGAAACGGGTTGCCCATCTTTCATACGAAAAACCTCCTCATCTATATAAATCTATCTTAACATCATTATGTTATCTATCTAATGAGCATTATACTATCCGGGTCGATTTATTTCTTCCCGTTATTTACCGTAGTATACCACCTTTTTTACTGATTCATATCACTCAGCCACTTTTTTGCGGTACTGAAGAGGCGTTTGACTGACATATTTCTTGAACATCTCATTAAAGCGCTGTTGATTGGAAAAACCTACATTAAGAGCTATATCACTGATTTTAAGACTGGTATCCGCCAACAGTTCCTGGGCTCTTTCAATCCTTACCTTCAGGAGGTAACTGATTGGGCTCATGCTTGTCTCATCCTTGAATGCCCGGGTGAAATAGCTTGGACTCAAAAAGACAAACCTGGCTATATCCCCAAGGGTTATGTCCCTTTCAAAATTGTTGTGAATATATTTGATGGAAATATTTATAAGTTCCCTCAGTTTAGGGCTCTTGCTCTTCATACTGCTTTCCCATTCCATTTTCAAAGCTCGTGAAAGCAGAACAAACATCTCAAGCACCAGCAGGTAATTGAGGAAATCGCTTCCTGGCTCTTCGCTGTCGCGTTCCTTCATTATCCTGTTCAACAGTATGATGATCTCGTTCTTCTGGCTGACCTTGAGAGCAATATAATGACCGGTTTCCTTACTGCTCACGAACTTGAGGAAATCTTCTAGCGGTATCTCCGAATGGGCACCACTTATCTTGTTTTCAAACATGAAGTGCAATACGATGAAATCGCTTCCAGCTTCCGATTTTACAATAAAACTATGGTGTTGTCTGGGTTTTATGATGACTATATCATTCGGCCCCAGGTTGACAGCTTGTCCCTCTATCTCAAATACTGTACTGCCCTTTTTCATATAGACCATTTCGTAAAAATCATGAATGCTTTGGTCCATCGTCCAGCTTGTGTCGTGGAATCTTTCAATGGTCTTAACGATTACCGGCAGAAAGTCCGATGAGTTCAGAAGCTTCTCCCAGGCTTTGGGAATGGCCATTTCGTCCATAATATTAACACCTCAGTCCTATAGCTACATATGATTTGCTAATATCAGCAATGTACTCAAATTATACCCCCATTTCAGCTAAAAGAAAAGGGAATAAGAAAGTGGGACATATCTCAGCAGGAAGCAAGGCTTAGGGGTAATATGAAAGTGGGACACACCTCAGCAGGAAGCCAGGCTTCGAAGTCTGAGGAATGTCCCATTTTGATAACTTTTGTTCCCTGGGGTGTCAGTTGGCTTTATTCCTCGAGGGCATCGATATCGAGTTCATCAAGCAATTTCTTAAGTTCAGCTACCTCATCTTTGTTCAGGGTTACACCCTTTCCCATCTTGATATGGTTTTCATCCCAATCGCGGATATCAAGCTTGGGTTTCCTGTCATTCCAGCTTACTATGTTTACTTCTTTCTTCCACCCTTTGGTCCCTTCGCCTATCGCTCCCAGGTTCTTCCTTATTTCGAATTTCAATTCGGTTGTAGTTGCCATGTTAATCCTCCTGTCAAATTAAATATTATTATTTTTCCGGTACGATTGATAATTCAAGCCTTCCCTCACCTTTTGCCCCGGCAAGGAAACCTGCCTGTTCCTCTGTTAGTTCGAATGAAATGTACTTCGGTGCCGTTGTATTATCTGAACCTTTATAAATTCTGCCATTTTCGTTTATCACGGCCGCAATCCTGATGTTCTTCAAAACACGGCTCTGCTGCCCTCCCTTCATTACATCACCGGGTACAAAAATTATATCCACATATTGATCAGGTGATATCTGCCATCCATTTGCCTGGTCTCCATTGAATGCAACTGAAAACAGCCTTTTATTCCTGTCGACCACTTCAATTTTTTTATCCTCCTCTCCAAGCTTTGATGACAGGATCATTTCACCCTGTTCGATATCCAGTCTTGCACTTTTTCCGACTGCATCACGAGCATCCCTTATTGAAAGCCGGTGGAGATAGTTTACTCCTACTTTTCTCATCTCTATCATTCCTGAATCTATTACAGCATCACATTCAATTTTTGTTTTTGCATACATAATCTCAACTTCCGGTTCAAATCTCGAAACACTTCTGATAATCATTATTTCTGTAATTACCAGCGCCACTGTCAGCCCCAGTGCAGCCGCCACTATCCAAAAACGCCTTTTAATACCTCCCTTAATCACTTTTTTGTATTGCCTCCCTCTTAATTGTTAACCGGTATTTCAGAATCTATATGAACGGTCAGCCTTACAAATTCCTTTCCAAGAGCCGACAACAGCATCTGCCGATATAAGGCCGGCCTTACCGGAATGCTTACCACACTGTGTATTGACGACCTTTCGATAATAACACCATTGGGACACCTGAGAGGCAGTCCGGCTGTATATATTTCAAGTCCGTCTACGCTCACCGGGCCCTCTGCTATTGAACCTTCCTCAGGCATCAGTCCGGAATCCAGCCTCAGATTTTCCGCCAAAACTCCCTCATAGACAGCCCTGGCCTTTTGAATGTCGAAATTTATACCAACCCTGCTCAGGCTTTTGATGTCAAGCGAATAGTACACCGCCATATTGGCCATGTCAGCCGCGTCCCTGATCCTCTGGCATTTTTCATTCAAAAGGTATTTCTCCATTACTGCAGAGAAGACCGGAAGCAGGATAAAAACCAGGACGGCTGAAAATATTACCACATCTATTGCTGCGCTACCTCTTTTCATATTCAGTGCCATCAGTTTACAACCTTCCTTGATCAGTTCCATCAGTTTACAACTTTTCTTGATATGGCTGTTTTGTCATAACACATATACTGAACAACAGTACTCCTGGTCAAAAGTCCTTTGAGCTTGCTGTACCTGTAACCAGCTTCCACAGATAGCTTCAGCATACCCCCCTGCATGGCATTATCCGTCCCCGAAATCCTGATATCCTCAAAGCCCGCACCAGTCAATCCTGATTCCAACGATGCCCGGTCTTCCACTGTCAACCCTCCTGCTTCTTCCATCCCAAGAAGGGCTCCACGGCAGTATATATCCATACTGTATTTTGCGGATAACGGTACGAATAATTCAATGAAAAACATCAGCAAGGATACCGATACAACCATTATCATCCCAGCTACAAATACTCTGGATGGCATAAATGAACTCCCTTCCTTCTTCAGGCTATGTTAACCCTTCAACCGAGGTATTGAAATGGATTCCATAGGACACCAGTCGGGAATACCCGTGTAATTATGCTGCCCTCCCACCAGGTAGTCATCCTTGTCATGACACTCCCGGCAAAAGTCTGCAAGCCCGGAATTATGATAAAAGCGGCCAAAAGCAGTGCTGCAGCAATACCAAGCAGCTCATTCATTCCAAAACCCCCTTCTCCTTCGACCCTCCATTTTAAACCGGCAAAATACCTCCTGAAGTTAAAGTGCCCACAGTAGTTAAACCATCCACTGTAGCTAAAATTCCATAGTCTACGTTTGTTTTTCAAAGTTAATCCCCTTCCTTTCAATTTATAAAAATCCTCCCCACTGCATCCGTCATGTCATTGATGAGTGGTATGATAATCATCAGAACGACCACCGCAGTAAACATGGACACTGCCAACAAGCTACGGTTTTTGCAGCTGTCGGTCTCTGACTGTATATAATTAAAATATTTCTTGAACATCATATCTTCCTGGCGTGCCAGAAGCTCCTTGTTATCTCCGGTTTCTATCCCCTGCTTCAATGCCGTGCACAGCATTTCTGCTTCATAAACATCAAAGTTCTCCCTGAACTCCTCAAGGGATGCATCAATATCCAGAGTGAGTTCATATCTGGCCGCAGTCCTTATGAACATGTTTCTCAACTTCCTGTCATCAATGACCTCATATACCGTCCTGATTGCATCGGTCACCTTTACCCCTGAAGATACCTGGTTGTGCAGGTATTTGTATATTTTGTAGATGTATCTTTGGAACTTCATATTTATCGCTTTTCTCCCGCTTACAAGCACCAGCTCGGGTATTAATCGGAAAATTACGATAACGGACACTACCGGCATCAGCCGCGGATAATTAATGATAAGCGCCAAAACTGCAAAGAATGCTGTCAGGGGATATATCACAATAAGATAAACAAATGCTGAATATTCACTCTGGTACCCGGCTTTTTTCACTTTTGACAATGCCCGCACATAGATGCCTTTTCCACGGCTCTTTTCCCCATATGTCCCTGCCGTTTGCCTCACCGCCCTGATACACCTTCTGTATAGGGACAGGTTGTCATCCCTGCCGCCACGGGCATCCTGAATGTCGATCCCCCTGCAATGCTCCAGACTTTTGATGGCAGTCACAGCAGCAATTATATCCAGGACTAATATGAAAAATGATATGATTCCTATTTGTGTGTATGGTAACCCAACACCAGCCATTGTTTCGCACCACCTGTCAGTACTTGAATTTTGTAATACCAAAAGAAAAATAGAAGCCAAGGGAGTAGAGAACAGAGAACAATGCAAGTAATGCCTTCCCATCCATGGTATGCATATAGAATGACTCGACTTGCGGATTAAGCCTTAAAAAGAACCAGGCAATGAACAGCACAGCGAACATTACGAAAAATATCAACAACCTGTCTTTATATGTAGAAATCCTCCTCCTGTTATACTCCTCTTCGATTTTGTAGAACTGATCCTCCAGGTTTGCCAGAAGTGCATTTATATCACCCCTGTGCCTGATATTCTGCTTTACATTTACTATGAAGTCCCTGAATTGTGCATTGTCAACCTTCAGCTGCAGTATATCAAGCGCTTCAGCCGGATCTATGCCCCTGTCGACCTGGATCACCATATCTTTGATAAAAGTACTTAGTGGTTCACCTATGCCTGATTCTGCGGTCTTTTCAAACGCATAGAACAAATCCTCCCGTACATTGCACCACCTCGCCAATATGGATATGAACTCCGCCAGCCTTTTTCTTATCAACTCGGAATTGTATCTGGCCATGATATCAAGAACGAAAAATGGTATCAGTGAAAAAAGCAGACTGATGACAACAGCGGTCGGAATAAAATCCAACAAATCATAAAACGGTTTGAAAAGTCCGATAAATATTACTGCAGAAATACCTGCCAGTATTTTGGAATTCATGAAAGGTATATACCTCCTGATATTCGATTTGTCCACCAGAAACAGCTCTATTTTCTCAAGGATACCCATTTTATAGGTGACCGGCCTCTTATATCTCATTATCTCCCTGGCGAATTTTCTCGTCTTGTTATTTTCCTTCAGCTTTTCAATAGCCGTGCCGAGTTTTTTTCGGATAAATCTTCCATTGAGGATGGCAACTGCTAAAAGAATATCAGCTGTCAAAAGCAGCGCAGCATTTAAACATAAAAGCAGCATTCAGGCCGGTCCTCCCTTCAAGCTTCTGTATATGAACATGTCATTGGCTCTGTCATAGCCTGTTACCTCCAAAACCTCATAAACCTTGAATTCCTTAAGATAAACTATATAGTCGAGGCATTCCCCCATAATTTCCTTGACGGTCTTTTCGCTCTCACCGATATTTGCGCTTTTACTCAACGTCAGCAGCCTGCTGAATACCCCATCCGCACTTTCACAATGTGTCGTTCCTATAGCCCTGTGCCCTGTGAAAGCTGCCTTTATGAATTCCCACGCTTCATCCCCTACAATTTCTCCAATACAATATGTATCCAGGGACATTGTCAGGCCATCCCTTACAAGATCCCTAAGGGTCACCGGCCTTCCTCCCTCATTCGGTTTCCGAACTCTCTGCTCTATACAGCAGGGCTTATCCGGGAATATTTCCGCATCTGATTCCATGACCAGTACCCTTTCCATTTCGGGCATCTCGTTGACAAAAGCTCTCATCAGTGTTGTCTTTCCGGCTGCCCCTTTTCCGCAGAAAATAACTGAAGCATCAGTGTTGGCCAGATTTTTAAGGAATACACCCATTCCTTCATCAAACATCCCCAATCCTGTAAGTTCATCGATGGTATAACTGTTTATGCGATGTTTCCGGATGCTTAACGAGGGACTGGCAATATTTCTTGGTTTAATGGATACATTTATACGAAGCCGCAATTTCTCATCCGTTACCCTGCAGTGGCTATCGTTTTCATTGAGTATTCCCCTGTTGCGTATGGCCACAAGCTTGCAATAGGTGTCAAACACCCTTTCACTCCCGAAGTTCACCGGTATCCTGATTCGTTTCCCCTTCTTCTTTATGATGAATTCGTTATACCTGGTACCGTCAATATCGGTGACATCCTCATCTTCAACATATGGCTGCAGTTCGCCGTATCCGAACATGAAATCGAATACCTTCCTGATCAGTTCCTCCCTGTATAATCCATAATGGTATTTATGCCTGTCCATATCCTTTATTATTGCCGTATGAAGCAGCTCCCTGCTTACTGAGCCATTGGCAACGTCCGCAACCAGAGAAGGCGAGTCCCGCAAAATATCAAAGGTTATGTTGGTAACGAGTGTATTTATATCATTGCTGATGCGATCTTCCGTTTCGTGGTGTGCCTCCTCCAGCATGAGCTTATGGTGTGATTTCACAACCGGCATGCAAGCTTCCCCTCCATACGTATCTCAATTCCAAACGTCTCTCTTAGTTCCCATACTTCCATATCAATTCTTCTGCACGGTTTTCCGCCCGGTTTTTTGTCCGGAGTCTCAGCCTGTATATTATCCTCTCCACCAGGCCAGGCTCAGGGATGATGTTTAAAAACGTCAGAAGCTCCTTATACTCGGCTACGTTCTGATTGCCCATGCTTTTTGCATATATCCCCCTCAGGTTTCTGAAAGCTGCCCTTTTGGCGCTGTAGCTTATACATCCTGCAAGATTGTTACCCGTTGCCTCAGCCATGGTTAATAAATCGACTCCGGTTGCCTTTTCATATTCAAATGCAATGTATTTGGTTTTCCCCATCTGAATATTTTGTTTTTCAGATAAAAAAGCGATATAGCTGTTGAATTCTCTAATCTTGTCCAAATCTGCCCTTATGGGCAGAAAATTATAATCGGATTTTATAAGGGCACAAACCGAAAAAGAATCATATATCGATCTGTTGACAAGCAGAATGGTCAGATCAAAGTTCAGATAGGCATTTTCTATGAGCCTGATTGCAGAGCTGTCGTTGAAATACTCATAGTCTTCCAGCTTGTAACTGCCTGTAAGGATAAAAAGGTTATCCAGCTCCTTTCTTTTTATTGACGCTTCCAAAAGAAGTCCAGGAGTGAAATAATTCTTTTCCAGTGAATCTATGATTATATTTAGACCGGTTTTCCCGGATTTGCCTTCGCTGATTATCCTTGGCGGATATTTCTTCAGTTTAAGAAAAATATCGGCTTTGGGAGCAAGGAGATCCATATCGGCCAAAAAGACCGTTAAGCCTGACATATGTGCGGCCATATATGCAAGTTCACATCCGAATTCCGCGTTGTCCCAGACAGTTATGACAAGTTTGCGGAAAGGGTGTGCGGAAAGCGAACCATGTCCTGAAAGCGAACCCTTTATTTCAGCACAGCCTGCTCCGCCAGCCCTGCAACCAAGCATATCCAGTTCCGATTTAAGCTCTGTCACCGATTGATATCTTTCAGCAGGATTCTGCTTTGTACATTTTCGCAGGATCTTTTCTATATCCTCCGAAAGCTCTGTGTCGAAATATCTTACAGGTTTGATCTCATAAGGCGGCTCATCAGGGCTTACACCCGTCAGCAGCTGGTAAAGCGTAACTCCAAGACTGTAAATATCTGTTGATGCGTTAGTCTGGCCTGAACCATACTGCTCCGGTGCAGCATATCCACGCGTCCCTATGTAGACCGTGTCTGATACTGCCTTTTCCTTATACTCTCTTGCTATACCGAAATCGATCAGTTTGAGAAGTCCGTTGTCCGTGTGAATTATATTCGAAGGCTTCATGTCCCTGTATATTATTGGATGTGGCTTCTGGGAGTGAAGATACGCCAGTACATCACAAAGCTGATTTGCCCATTCCAAAACTACAGCTTCAGGGAACCTTCCTTCTTCAACCAGCTTTCTTTCAAGAGATTTCCCTGAGATATATTCCTCGACCATATAAATATTCCGATCATCATCAAAAATATCTACAATCCCAGGAAGTGCAGGATGTTGCAGTTTTTTGAGTATTTCCGGCTCAATATTTGCGAAGGTGCTGTCTTTAGCGATTTCCTTGATGGCACGCAATGAACCCAGCTTTGTATTTTCAGCAAGGTAAACCTTCCCCATTCCACCTTGCCCGAGTATATCTATGATTCGATAACGTTCCTGGAATACTTCTCCTATATTCATCGGCGATCCTCACAATAATATGTTCCATATTTATATATATTTTCTATATATTTCCTATTATGTAACATTATACTACCACCATATGTAAGAACCGTCAATATATTTTTGTAAAATATTGTAAAATTATTTTTGAGAAGTAGACTTTTGTCATCTGTTCAGATTGACTATTGCTTTTTATTCAACGCCTTCGAGATTGAAATCGGGGGTATACTCCTCCGTTGCTGATGACCTCTCCTGTACATAGCCGTTTTCCAGGCCAAGCTTGTAAAGGCAGTCCACGACCCTTGAGTATTCCCTTGATGTGATGCGCCTGTCTATTTCAGGGCATTTGCTTGAATTGAACATTGGTGTGTATTGGCTCATAAGGCTTATATATATATCACTTCCCAATTCTGATTTTATCCATTTGAGTATCCTGATTGATTCCTCTGCCTTGCCGGGAAGGATCAGGTGCCTTATCATCAGCCCCCGTTGCATGATTCCGTCAGCGTCCAGCACGGGCGTGCCAACCTGTCTGAGCATTTCACAGACGGCCGCTGATGCGGCCTCAAAATAATCTGATGCCGCAGCATATTTAAGTGAGGTCTCAGGGCTGAAGTATTTTATATCCGGAAGATATACATCTATCATGCCCTCCATGAATGTCAGCCCTTCCAGGCTGTCATAGCCATTGGAGTTGTAGACTACTGGTATCGAAAGGCCGGATGTACGCGCTTTCTCAAGTGCTTCACGAATCTGCACTGTGAAATGAGTGGGTGTCACAAGGTTGATGTTATGAGCCCCGTCCTCCTGAAGCCTGATGAATATCCCCGCCAGCTTTTCGACAGAGATCTCACGTCCGAAGTTGTTGTGGCTTATGTTATGATTCTGACAGAAAATGCACTTCAGATTACAGCCTGAAAAGAAAACCGTACCCGAGCCCCTTTCGCCGCTTATACTAGGTTCCTCCCATTTGTGAAGGAAAGCCTTTGCCACCAATGGCTTGTTCCCCACCCCGCAGAAACCCTTGTATAAATCCCTGTCAATTCCACATTTTCTCGGGCAGATATTACAAATCATGAGCGGCTCCCTTCAAAAGAAAATGATGCATGAATATTGCTTGTATCTGGAAGTAAAGCTAAGACAAATAACAGCTTTACAACATGTACAATTAAAAATATAATAATGTTAATATTAAAGTTAATATCTTTATAAGTCAATATTCCAAACCGGATGCAGGGGAGGTTGTCATGAGAATCAGCGGTGTAACATTTAGTACAAGAAAAACTCATAAAACCAGAAACACTATCGTCACAATATTAATCATCCTCCTTCTTGCTGTAATCTCCATCGTCCTGATTTCGGCATACAATGCCTGGACGTTAATACACCCGGAAATACAATCAATTGAGGAATTCTCATCGAATATAGTTCCTGAGTACAGGGATATCAATATAAAGAGCAGTGATAAGACAATAATATTGAACGGCTGGTTCTTCCAGACAAAAAACAGTGAAAAGACTGTAATAATCGCTCATTCACACGGTAAAAACAGGTTGGAATTCGGCACGGAGACCATTGAATTGTATAAAGCTTTACTGGCTAAAGGCTATAATGTCTTTGCCTTTGATATGAGGTACTCCGGTAAATCAGGTGGGAAAAATTCCACTCTCGGCAGTCTTGAAAAGGATGATGTCCTCGCAGCTGTGAATTATGTAAAACAACAGGGCGCCAGACATGTATTCCTCATGGGCTTTTCCACCGGAGCTTCAGCCTGTCTTATGGCCGCTGAGGAAGATTCGTCCATCGAAGCTGTCATAGCCGATACGCCATATGCAAAGTTGAATCAATATGTAGACGGTTTTCTTAATACTACGGCACTCCCGAAATTTCCTTTCAACATTACCGTAATGTCCGCCCTCGATACGATGGCAGGAATCAATAACGAAAACAGCAGCCCCAATAATAAAATCGGAGACCTGGCTCCCTGCAACGTCCTGTTCATTCATTCGAAGACAGATACCTTCGTTCACTTGGAGGACAACAGACCATTCTATTCGGAATATGAAAATCTGAACAATGGTATCACAGAATTGTGGGAAACCGATGTAGAAGGGCATGCACAGAGCTACCCGGCAAATACATCGGATTACATGGAAAAAGTTACAGGCTTTCTTGGGCAGCTTGAAGAGTAGGGGCTATTTTTTCTTATCGATAAAATAAGATGGGATGTTTTGAGGTTTTGGTACATAGGCTTTACTGGCTTGTTTACCCTGGTTCAGTTTTTTTATTTCATTCCCAAGGCTGTTCAGCAGTTCTTTCCCTTTTTCGCTGTTCTGCTTTTCAACCACACTGATCTTTTCGATGCTGCTCATTATACCGGAGGTTTTTTCCTTCAGTTGTCTGGCGCCAGAAACTCTAGTTGCGTCAAGTTCTTCAAGGGTTTTTATGCCCATTTTATTTTTAAAATTCTGAAGGATTTCAGTGAAATCCCTGTCCAGCTTTTCTATCTCATCAATCTTTGCCTGCTTATCATTTATAAGCATATGAAGGCCGTCCAGTCTATCCTCCGTCAATGAAGATGTCTGGGCTTCAGTAAGGAAAAGTATATCCTGCAGAAGTTCTTCCTTCCTCTGCAGGATTTCTATCAAATTCTTGATGTTTTGTTCTGAAACATTATTCATGTTTACCTCTACTGAGCTATCTGTTTTTTCGCCGGAATTTTCGCAAGCTTCATAGCCTGTGACCAGGTTTCACGCAGTTCTTTTGCAAGACCAAGTACTTCTCCAAGTATTTCCTTGTCCTTTTTTATATTCGCTTCAAACAGCCTTCTATTCATGTATTCATATATCTGGTCGAGGCCATCCGAAAGCTCATACTTCATGTCAAGGGTGTCCCGGAAGTTATTGATTATATTCTGCGCCTTTATTATACTGGTATGCGCTTTTTCTATATCTGAGGCTTCAATGCCTGACTCAGCCTGCATCAAGAACTTCACAAGACCATTATAAAGCATAAGGGTAAGTTCCTCGGGGCTTGCTGTATTTACTGAATTTTCTTTATATTGATTGTGCACATTGTAGGGCGTCATGGGCATTCCTCCATCATATCACATATCTACTGGTACGATTAATTACTGGAACTTGAAAACATCGAAGTAATGTAGCTGCTTTGACTGTTCATCCTGGAAATTGCAGTTTCCAGCGCGGTATATCTCGAATAATACCTCTGTTCAATATCTGCCAGTCTATCTTGCATTGCTTCAATTCTTTCAGTATACGTTGTTATCTCTTTAAAATAATAGTTGGAATACTCTGAAGCATCTCCAACCAAACCAGCTTTTTCAAGCAGGGATCCTTTGAGGCCATTGGAATCCCTAGATGTCCGTAAACTGTCCTGGATGGTGTCATATAGCCGGTTGATCAGGCCATTTTCGGAATACCTGGTTGCCTTGTCTTCTGCGCTGAGGTTCGGAGAATAAGAAATGTCGGATTCCTTTGAAAACAGATCCATGACAGTTTCCGGCGAGTTGGCAATTGCCCCTTTAAGTTTGGTTTCATCAATATAAAGCTTACCTTTTTCGTCATACGCTCCGGTCGTAATCCCTATTGAAGAAAGGTTACCCGAAACACCGCCAACCGAAGCATAAAGAGCGTCCCTCATATCCTGTACAATTTTCTGAATAACGCTGTCATTTTTGAGAAGTCCGGTTTTCGCCTTCGTTTCCCACATGGTAATCTCATCCTCAGACATTGCTTCCTTCTGGGCATCGGTAAGTGGCTGATAGTTGCGGTCATACTTTTCAGACAATACAGTGTTGAGTTTATCTATGACTTCGTTATATTTATCCACAAAAGCTTTTATCGAATCGTAGGTCGAATCGACGTCCTGTGTCAGATTGATGGTCTTTTCCACCCCTGCATCGGCTTTTAAAAGATTATAAGTCACTCCTTCAACTTCAAAGTTGTTTGTCGCCCTGTTGGCAGTTACACCATCAATGACAATGCTTGCATTTGTTCCTGCATTGACAGTGGTCAGACCTGTTGACGTGAAGAAGCCATTGCTGTTGTCATTTAAAGTGATACTGCCCTCTCCGGTTGTTTTTGATATCATGGAAAAGGAATCGGATAAGGAACTGTAGCTCATTGTGACGCCGGCACTGCTTGTATTGACCTTGCTTATAAGCGAGCTCAGGGTGTCTGTTTTATTGGCTGTTACATCAGTCCCATTGATGGTCAGCGTAAAGTTACCATCAGCGTCAAATGTGATTTCTCCACCTGAAAGTTTGGTGCTCAAGGCTTCCAATGTGTCTGTCGTATTTATCCTGTTACTTTCCCCGCTGGTAAAGCCGAGGCTTCCCAATACGTCATTTGTACCTGTTGAAACAGATATGACATCTGAAGCAACACTTGAAGACACCTTTATCCCAGATCCATCCATTGCCACGCTTAAATTCCCGAAGGCTGCACTGACTTTATCATCCACAGCGCTGGCTAATGAAGCAGCGTCCGAGTAAGTACCGTCATCAAGGGTTATATCCTTTGTAACGCCATTGACAGTTAGCTTGAAAGAGTTGTTGGTGCTTGTAACCGTTAATGGAATTGACGCTGAAATGTCACTTCCTATAAGCTGCTTTGAAACTGTCGATGCACTTTTTGCATTCGATGAGGTAGCAATCGAGTTCACTATGATTGTATGACTGGTAGCGGTCAGCCCTTCGCCGCCTGTAGCGGTTACAACAGAAGAGTCAGAGGATGTGGTGGTATATTTCTGATAAATCGATTCCGACCTCATATTTGAGGCAGGCTTTAATACATCAAAAAAATCAGACTTAAAACTGCTCAATGTAGATGTGATGTTTCTGTATGCGTCACTTCTCCATTCCGCAAGCTGCTTTTTCTGATAAAGTTTATCCAGTGGAACACTCTCAACCTTCATCAGACTTTCGATTATTGAGTCGGTATCCATTCCTGTAGCCAGTCCACTGACCCTCAACGTATTACTATATGTCGATGCCAAGCTTGAAGAAACACTGCTTGTAGCCATTTACTCACCTTCTTTCATCAATCAGGATTCCAGCCATCTCCCACATTTGGGCTACCATGTCCAGAATCTTTTCAGGAGGAATCTCCCGAATAATCTCCTTGGTCTCTGAATCGATTATCTTGACCATTATTCGATTTGTTTTTTCGTGTATTGAGAAACTAAACTCCCTATTCGCACCAACAATAGCCCTATTTGCTTTTTCAATCGCATCAAATACGGCTTTGTCAGAAATGGTATTTAATTCTTGTTCCTGTTCGAGTTTTGGTGACGCATCTTTAGCTCCAGTTGATACACTGGATAAACCGGTTGCACTCGCGACAACTGAAGTCTCCGTTGCAATTGTCCGAGAGTCAGTTGGAGTATTTGGGACGTTTTGTCCCCGATTAGAGGCATCCATGCCATCAATTCTCATAATTATCCCTCCGTGAATATTACTATTATTACTATACCTTTATATCGGTAAATTTTATAATAAAGTTTATGATTTTTTAAATTTAGCCTATACTGCTCCAATTATGCCACAAATTTTGCTGATTTGTTCACTGTTCAGTGAAACGGAACTAGGCAGGTTGATGCCCTTTTCTGATAATTCGTCAGTGTTTTTCATGTCGCCATGACGGCAGTCTTTGTATGGCTTCATAGAATGTACCGGCATGAAAAACGGCCGGGCTTCTATATCATTTAGTTGCAGGATCTTTATCAGTTCATCCCTGCTCACCGGGAAGTCTTTTTCAATTATAACCGAATATAGCCAGTTAACATTCTCAGCCCATGGCTTCTCTACTGGAAGGGTAACGCTTTTGACCTCTTTCAGCAATTTAGAATAAAATTCGGCATTGACTCTCTTAACACCGATGAAAGCATCAATATTTTCGAGTTGCGCCACACCCATTGCAGCAAGTATATTAGGCATCCGGTAATTATAACCTGCCTCTTCGTGTATGAAGCTACCGTTCTCCATCACTGTTTTTGCCTGATTCGACAGATACTTGGCCCGGCCACCTATTCCCTTGTCGTTTGATACAAGCATTCCGCCGCCGCCTGTGGTTATGAGTTTGTTCCCATTAAAGCTGAAACATCCGACATGGCCTATGGTACCTGTATTCCTGCCTTTATATTTTGACCCCAGCGACTCTGTTGCATCTTCAATGACATAAAGATTGTGTCTGGCGGCAATATCCATTATCACATCCATATCCACAGGATGCCCGTATATATGTACCGGCATGATGGCTTTTGTCTTTGGGGTTATAAGTTCTTCAATCCCGTCTGCATCCATTACGAACGTATCCCTGCAGACATCCGCAAAAACAGGTACTGCTCCGGTATATCGTATTGCATTTACAGGAGCTATGAACGTAAGTGATGATACGATAACCTCATCACCAGGCTGTATACCTAGATCTATCAGCGCAAGATGCAGTGCTGCAGTTCCATTCACTGTTACAACAGCTCTTTCCGTCCCGATATAATTCCTGAATTTTTCTTCAAACATATCTACATAGCCGCCGGCACTTGACACCCAATTGGTATCAAGACATTCCTTGATATATTTCCACTCGTTTCCACTGATTTGGGGTATGTTCAAAGGTATCATAGCTGTCCTCCATTTACCATCGGCAATAATCGCATCTGCATTACACGTTATATATATCAGTCTTGTACCTGCCTAAATTTTCTCTGATCCACTCAACCGTTTCACTAAGGCCTTCATCAAGAGAATATGCCGGCTTCCAGCCTATCATTTCCAGTGCCTTTTTGTTGTCACACCACAGCCTGTTGACCTCACTCTTTCCAGGCCTTAGCCTGCTTTCTTCACACTCAATTTCAACCTGCTTTCCGGTTAAGGATATGATCTTCAATGCCAGTTCACCAATGGATATCTCATAATTGCTGCCCGCATTAACAACCTCTCCGATATTGCTTTCGCATTCCGCCATGCGGATAAAAGCTGCAGCGGTATCCTTTACATAAGTAAGATCCCTTGTAGGCGCAAGCGACCCTAGTTTTATTGTAGTTTTCTCCGATAGTATCTGTGAGATGATCGTAGGTATGATCGCTCTGGCAGACTGTCGCGGCCCATAGGTGTTGAATGGCCTTAGTGTTGCCACAGGTAATCCGAAGGATCTGTAATAGCTTTCTACCATCATATCCGCACCTATCTTGCTGGCCGAATAGGGAGACTGTCCCTGCAATGGATGGTTCTCATCTATAGGTACATACCGAGCGGACCCATAAACTTCACTTGTGGAGGTGTGGACCACCTTCTGCACTTCATTCACCTTGCAGGCTTCCATAACATTGAGTGTCCCTTCCACGTTAGTCCTGACATATGCTGCCGGCGACTGATAGGAATATGGTATGGCGATGAGGGCTGCAAGGTGCAAAACCACGTCTTTGCCCTTCACTGCCTTGGAAATATTGTCATATTCACGTATGTCTCCTGTATAGATGTTGATTTCCTTCTGCACAACCGTGTCAAGGGTATCTATCCAGCCCCAGTTGTTGAAGGAATTGTACTGCACCAGTGCTGTCACCTTTGCGCCAAGCTTAATGAGCATTTCAGTCAGATGGCTTCCGATGAATCCCTCAGCCCCTGTAACCAGGATCTCTTTATTTAACAGTTGCATCATCTTCACTCCCAAATAAATTTTCATAGTCAATATTGGCCTGGTTGTAATCCTCCATCTGTCCGATATCCATCCAATATTCAGTAATAGGGAAGCTCCCAACCTTCTTGTTTTCTGCAATATATTTACTAATCAACTGTGTGATATTATAAAATTCATTTTTCGGGATGTATTCAATTGTTTCAGGTTCGAGGCAATACATTCCACCATTTATATAATAGCTTGAACTGGGCTTTTCTCTAAGGTCCAATACTGTCTCGTCCTTTATATCTACAACCCCGTATGGTATCTGCATTTCGTATTTTTTTGTACCAATAGTTATCTTGTTCTTGTTTGTACTATGAAAATTCATGAATTGCTCGAAATTAAGCTTGGTCAGTATGTCTCCGTTTAAAACAAAAAACGGCTTGTCCAGATACTTTTCCGCCAATTTTATCGCGCCCCCGGTACCCAGCCTTTTATTCTCAGTCACATACTTAATATTTACACCGAAATTCGCTCCATCCTGGAAATAATTTTTTATTACCTCCGCCTTATAATTTAAGCTCAATATAATATTACCATAGCCATAAGATTTGAGTTGCTCTATGATAGTTTCAATCAGCGGTTTTGCACCAACACGCAGCATGGGTTTGGGAATATCCTTGGTAAGCGGCGCAAGTCTTGAGCCCAGGCCTCCTGCCATTATTAACGCCCAATTGTCCCTCGTGTCCTTTTGAAAGAATTCGTGATAGAATATCATGCTTACTATACGCATATTGTCATCAAGTACAGGTAGCTGGCTAACATATTTCTTCATGAACAGAGTTTCTACAAGTGTATTGGAGTAATTCTGAGAAACGAAAATAAAGTTCTCATTCATTATGGTTTTTACTGCTTCATCAAGAGAAGTGCCTTTGAGGATGGCTCTTCTGATATCACCATCAGTGATGGTTCCAAGCAGGCGGAAATCGTTATCAATTACAAGTGCGATACCTCTCGATCCCTTATCTATAACCTCCATTGCTTTTTTTATACTGTCTTCAAGTTTTATAAAAAGCTTGCGGATTTCTTGTATCCCCATTACTACACTCCTCTGATTAATATAAGCAATTTGCTTTATGAGTTAGTTATCGGAATTTCAGCTAAAAACATTAATTTCTACCTGGCCTCTTTATGTCGGCTGCAGGAACTCCAGCTACTATAGATCCAGTTGGAACATCACATACGACAACACTTCCTGCGCCAATAATGCAATTTTCGCCAATTACTATATCCTGGATTATACTGGCACCCATACCTACATGAGTACCGCTTCCGATTTTAACTCCACCTGCCAGCCTGACTCCCGGAGAAATATGGGCATGATCCCCTATGACACAATCATGTTCTATAATTGCACCCGTATTAATTATACAGTTGTTCCCGATTATAGCATCTGCATGTATTATCACCCCATCCATAACAACATTTCCTCTTCCAATTTTAAGAGAAGGTGAGATGATTGAGTGCTCACTGGTCACATTAATCATTCGGAAACCGATTTTGGTTGCAAGTTCATAAAGCTTTCGACGCACAGAGCTATCCCCAACGCTTCCCAAAGTTACAAGTGCACTTTTAGTTCCTTCTTGATACATACTGTCAAGAATTGAGTCATCCCCAATTACAGGAACTCCATAAAATATAGCACCGTGTTTTTGACAATCTGTATCAGTAATTCCTACAATATCAAAAGGATTTTTTATCATATCAAGTATGACCTTACAATGTCCGCCCGCACCAATAAGTACAACTTTATCCGTCATACTCCGTTACCTCCTGTTATTGCTGAAATATTCGACCGGTAAGTCAAAAAACTTTTTCTTAAGCAATTTCTCTTTATCGCCTGGATTTATGGATTTTAGAATATCGATAATCCTTCCGGATGCATTACCATCGCCATAAGGGCTTTCAATATCAGTCAAACTGTCAGCGAATTCCTTTGATGCGGCCCTTGATATGGCTGCAGAAACCTCCTCCAGCGTGCACTCGGTGTCAATTATGTTGAGAGTCCTGAATCTCCCGGCTTGCCTGTCTCCTATATTAACGACAGGAATTTTAAACGCGGAGCTCTCAATGATACCACTGGAGGAATTTCCAATCATAAGCCTCGCATACTTCATAGCACTCAAGTAGGCTTTTTGCCCGAGATTTGCCTTAAATTTAAAATTGTCAGGATGTTTTTGCAAATACTCCTGAATGACATCATAAACAGCATTGTTACCGCTATCAGCATTAGGCATTGTAATAATGGTCAGATGCCCTGCTGCAAGTAACGCAGTAAGTATAACACGTGTCTGCCCTGCCGCAAGGCTGTAATCGTCAAGAGTAACAGGATGGTAGGTCATCAGAGCCACCTCGCGTGAAAAATCAGCACCAGAAAATTGTCCCAGCTCCTCCTTAGTCATCAAAGGTATTCCCAGTATATTGTCCATACCGAGTGCTCCTACCATGTATACCCTATCAGGTTCTTCTCCCATCTGTATTATCCTGTCGGCATACAGGTTAATGGACGGGAAATGAATAGAAGCCATTTTGGTAACCGAGTGCCTTATGCTGTCATCCCAGGCTCCATAAGTGACTTCTCCACCGTGTATGTGTGCTATCGGTATTTTATATATTAAGGCTGAGATGCATGCAGGAATCAATTCATATCTATCTCCCAAGACAATGAGTAGATCCGTCGGATTCTGTGAAAATATATTGGAAAAACCTACGAAGCCTGAAGAAATAGACTGACAAATACCAGCCGCGGAATCATCTGTTCCTGTCATTTCAACATTCCCGGATATTATCATGTTATCATCAATTATATTCTTAACGGTCATACCATGTTTGTCTGATAGATGGCTACCGGTTACAATAAGATGCAGCTCGAAATATTCATCAGTTTGCAGTTTTGACAACAATGGCGAAAGAAGCCCATAATCGGCTCGTGACGTTGTTACAACTGCAATATTCAACCTCTTGGAAATACCTTTGTCTTCTCTCATATGATTCTCAAAAAATTATTAATAATTTTTATACCGATATCTCCACTTTTCTCTGGATGGAACTGGCATCCATATATGTTACCCTTCCTCACAGCTGCCGAAAGAAGCCTGCCTCCATAAAAGCTATCCGCCAAACGGTGTGTCGGGTCTTTGGGCTTTGCTGTAAAAGAATGGACAAAATAAACCTCATCATCGTCAGATATCCCGTCCAATATTGTGTCATCCCACCAGGAAATATCCTTTCCAGCAGGCAGTCTAAGCTCATTCCAGCCAACATGCGGTATTTTATGAGGGTCCCCTTCAGAAGTCGTCTTTTCTATTCCTGTAACTCTTCCGGGTATTAATCCCAAGCCCTTGTATACCCCAAACTCATCACTCTCATCAAACATCATCTGCATCCCAAGGCAAATACCAAGAAAAGGCTTCCCTGCTGCACAATAACCCTGTATGGCTTCGATCAATCCCCTGCTTCCCAATCCTGCCATACCATCTGCAAAAGCGCCTACTCCTGGCAATACAAGTATTTCAGCATTCATTGCATCTTTTGGGGAATCTGTGAGTATAACCTCTGCATTACAGCGTTCAAAGGCACGGCTTACACTTAGAATGTTCCCAATGCCGTAATCAAGGATTGTAACTCTCTTCATATGCCATATCTCCTGACATTTATGCCGCGTTGGGCAGCCTCATTCTTAATGTCCTTTAGATCAAGCTTGTTGTAGTGCAAAACATCTGACATTGCGACCGCATCTGCCTTGCCTTGCATTACCACCTTTTCAAGATCATCGAGGCTACCCATTCCTCCACTTGCAATAACAGGTACCGGCACAACTTCAGATACCATTCTCACTAATTCAAAGTCGAACCCCTTGCCTGTGCCTTCCCTGTCAACCGATGTCAGGAGAATTTCTCCGGCGCCAAGTTCATATCCTCTTTGTGCCCATTCAATGACATCAATGCCCGATTTTTCGCGACCATTGTCATAATATGCCTCCCATTTGTTCTTCCCGATATTCTTGGCTTCAATTGAAAGCACCATACATTGGGAACCAAATTTCTGGGATATTTCATGAATCAGTTCCGGGCGTTTAATTGCAGCTGTGTTAACTGCAACCTTGTCCGCACCTGCCCTCAGGACTTCTTTGACATCATCTGCAGAACGGATTCCTCCCCCGACCGTTATTGGTATAAAAACATCCTGTGAAGTCTTCACAATTATGTCTTTCAGATTATTACGGTTATAGAGACTTGCGACAATATCCATATAAATGATTTCATCAATTCCTTCATCATAATACTTCCTGGCAAAAGAATTAGGGTCGCCCAATTTCCTCAAGCCCTCAAGATGGATACCTTTAACCAGGTTGGGCCCTTTGACATCCAGCCTGGCGATCAGTCTTATGTTTTTCATTATATTAATTACGCCCCCAATGTTGTATCAATTAAGCCATTGCACTTATTCATCAAATACGGTATGTCTGAGTTTCCATTCACCATGTTCCTTTTTCCATAAATGAGGAGATCTGAATCTGTCTGCCAGATGCATAAAGTAAGCTCTGTCCATCATTGGTTGTTCGAACATTTCAGATGCAACAGGAAATTCTTTGGGAGATATGCTCAAATAATTGAATATTTCCTCTGCGAACCTTTCAGGGAACTCGCCGTCAAATTTCCTGACCAGTGCTACTCCCTCTTCCCTTGTTATTTCCTTGTTGCGTATCTCCTGGGCAGCGTCATAAGAAGCGCGTCCTATACCGAATTTTGTATAAGTTGCATAGTAATGAAAATCATCAATACGATCGTCAATGCTGTTGTATTTACTGTATGTTCCAGGTGTTCTTTCAGGTGATGGCTGAAACCCGCCATTTTCTACCGAATAATAATACGCACCCTGTGGATGCCACTTAAGATAATATCCCAGATAATGAACCTCAATTTTTTTGCTTTCTATCTGATCGGGATCCGCTGGAACATATGGATTCAGTTCTTCTGCCGAAACCCCAAAGTCTTTTTGGAGTGAATCAATATTTACCCCTCCAAGGTATACCTTGCTTTTATCTTGTGCAACAAAATACTTCCAATCTCTTTTGGCACTCCCCGTGTCTGAAATTGGATTGCCGTATTCGGCTTCATTCTCCCCATAGAAAACCAGTGGTATGTTGAATAGAGTTGCCATTTTAGGAGCTAATGATTTTTGACCAAAAATAAAGGGTTGGAAAGGATGAAATATGTTTTCCACAGCAAGACGTGTCAACAGCCTGTGGATTTTACCGTTGGGTGTACAGAGATAATTATCAAATCCAGCATGAATCCATGACTGGAAGTTCTGCCATCCCCAAGGTGTATATATATGCGGTGCCCAGGTTACAGTAAGTGGATGCATACCATATTTGTATTTCAGCATGTGTGCCGCATAAAAGCTGTCTTTACCTCCTGAACCAGGTACCAGGCAATCATACGAACCATCTGTTTTCCTGAATTTATTACATAGCTCTATCAGCTCTTTTTCGCGAAGATTCCAATCTATGGTGCTTTCTTTCCTTTCTGTCGCCCGACAGGCATCACAAACACCCTCAGAATCAAAGTGAATGGTTTCTTTTTTGGAATCTTTATTATGATTATACTCTACCGTAGAGTTGGGCCTTTGATTTGAAATTACACATCTCTTGCAGAACTTAACTTCCATTGGCAAACCAAATTTTGTTTCAGCAATATCAGTGTTCCCATCAAATTTAGAATGTATAATTTCTACACTCCTCTTAAATTTCCCCATAACCGCCCCTCCTGTTTATCACTTTTAATACATTAATAATTGAATTAAGTTAAATCTTCCCATTTAATTGGGCTGTCCACGTCGATATCTTTCTTTGCAATTCTGCCTATAACCTGATTGAAGAATTTCGGTTCTATTCCATCTGCAGGTCTTTTAATATCCACATTCTCAGGTTGCATTATATCCCCTTTGCTGATATAGCTCTTTGCGATTAATGATTTTCTGGCAACTCCTTTGACCGATGATTCTGATATAGTAATTTGCTTAACTCCACTCCCAAATGAATCCTCAACATTTCTAATGCATCGTACCATATCCTTCAATTCCTGTGGCTCCAATGAAGCCTTATGATCGGGACCGGGCAAATTCTTGTCCAATGTAAAATGCTTTTCTATTACTTTAGCGCCCATAGCTACAGCTGCAATAGAAACCTCAATACCCTGAGTATGGTCTGAATAGCCTACATTTACATTAAACGCATTTTTAATTGTAATCATTGCGTTCAGGTTAACTTCCTTAAAGGGTGCCGGATATGATGTTGTACAGTGCAGCACTGTAACATCCCTGTTGTTTTCTTCATATATGGCCTGTAGTGCCTCTTCTATCTCAATCATAACTGACATTCCGGTAGAGATAATCATAGGTTTTCCAATCAGTGCTATATACTTAAGCAGTGGAATATTAGTCAAATCTCCGGAGCTTACTTTATATATCGGTATATCGATGCTTTTCAACAAGTCTACGCTTTCGAAATCAAAAGGTGTTGATAAAAAAACAAGTCCCCTTTTATCGCAATACTTCTTCAGGTGATTAAATTCTTCATATGATAATTCAAGCTTTTTAAGCATTTCAAACTGGCTTTCGGCGACACCGGTATTTTCTATTTGATAGATTGCTTTATGTGCATTTCTTGTCACCAAATTTTCCGCTTTGAAAGTTTGAAATTTTACTGCATCAACTCCACAATCTTTAGCAGTATCGATAAGCTTCTCTGCTATTTCTATACTGCCATTGTGATTTACACCAGCTTCAGCAATTATCATTACAGCCATCTTTTTCATCACCTGCTTAACATAATTGTCTATACTATAAACTATTTCTTTTTTTAATCAGCAGCTCTGCATATTCAAAATCCATAATCGTATCAATATCAACAGAATCTTCAGCATTCATAATATACCCGGTCTGTTTTTCTACAATCAGGCTTTTTTCTTCAAGAATACTTGATGTCCTGACAACCCAGATTGCCCCATTAAACATATATACGGCAGGCAGGTCCTGTCTGCGCAGTATATTTTTTTCCTGTTTCATGAAATATTCCAGCCTGTCCCCATTAAAAACCTGCATCCAATATGGATGTGAACTGGCTTCACAGACAGAAACAATTCCATCCAGTCCCGATACAGTAAGCTGTTCTATGGCCGAATCTATATGAAATGCTGTTTTTAAAGGGGTGGTGCACTGAAGAAGACATACATAATCAGGAGTATATCCTTCATCCTCTTTGAGACGATTTATCGTGTAAATAACCGTATCTATTGCAGGAGAAAAATCCGAGGATAACTCAGCAGGTCTTAGAAATGGAACTTCTGCCCCAAAACGCCGTCCAGTCTCCGCAATTTCTTCATCATCAGTTGAGACAATTGTTCTTCCTATATTGCGGCTAAGTAATGCCTCTTCAATCGTATATGCTATAAGTGGTTTACCATTCAATATCCGTATATTCTTACCAGGGAGACCTTTAGATCCTCCTCGCGCCGGTATTATTGCCATAATATCCATTCAATCACCCCTTCTCCTCTGAGTGCTTTTAAATATATATGGTATTACTTCTTTCTGGAATAAATCCTGGCACCTTTAAAACTTGTATCCCCTTTAAAATACAGATTATAAAATGAACTTTTCAAGAGATTGGCTGCCTCAAAATCCTTGTTAGTATTCTCATAATAGAAATCAACAAGGTCAGAATTAGCTTGATATAAAAGCTCATAAAATGAGTTATCATCCATTTCAGTGAAATTAACTGTCATTAAATCGGAATTTTTAAATTTCATGAAGAAGTCCCCAGGCCCGTTTAATTTTCCTGTTTCAATTGAGTGATAATATAAAGGACAGCCTGGATATGGCGTAGGTGGCCTTATGGTCCTCACCTGACTAAAAGTATGATATTGCTTGATTAATGAAACATTATCCTTAAGGCTGGTAGCTGTATCTCCTATATTGCCCCATAAAAAATTCAAACCAATACCTATGCCTGCCTTTTTGACGATTTCTGCAGCTTTAATATTCTGGGCTAGTGTTGTTTGTTTACCCATAATTTTTAGAACATTATCATCAGAGGATTCCATTCCGAAATTAATAAACTTGCAACCCATATCTGCCAAAATATCCACCAATTCCTCATCCATTATATCTACTCTGGCGTCACAAGTAAATTTTATCTTAATATCTCTCTTTTTGAGTATATTGCTAAATTCCAATAGTCGTTTTTTAGATGATACAAATAGTTCATCCTGCATAAAAAGAGCATTTACTCCATATCTGCTTTGAAGAAACTCAATTTCATCAGCAACCTTTTCAGTACTTCTGAATCTCAGGCCTTTTTCAAGTCTGTAACAAAAATTGCATTTGCCAATACATCCTCTGCTGGTAGCTATTGCAAAAACCTTGTCTCTGCTGTCTTCAACCAGGAAATTCAGACAGGTGGTGTATTCGTTCATGTCAAAAAGCTCAAAAGCCGGAGGAACAAGGCTGTCCAAATCCTTAACAGGAGATCTTCTAGGGTTTACATAAACATGCCCTTCCTGCATAAATGCAATTCCTGCTATTCTCAGTTTATCCTGAAGCGTGCCCTCTGACAATTTGCATTCCAGGATCTCCGGCAGCACCTCTTCGCCTTCGCCCATAGCTATAATTTCAGCGCCTGTTGTCTCAAGCATATATTCCGGAATTGGTGAAGGGCCATGTCCTCCAAGCACCAGCCAGGCATTTTTTTTATGCCTGTTAATGATGCCTGTGAGCTCCAAAACCGTCAGATTAAATCTGGCTGCCATAAACCCGAGACCGATCAGGTCAAATTCATTATTTTCAAGGAAATCTGCCAATTGGTCATTTGTATAATGATTGATAGCCTGGTCATAAACCACTACTTCATGACCTTTCGCAATTAACGCGGATGCAAGGTATGCAGTCCCAAGAGGAAAATGATTATCGTTTTGATACAAATCGTGAATTACAAAAAGTACCTTCCCTATTTTTTGCATTTTATAAACTCCTTTTTCTCGCAATTTATTAAAATACTGCTAGCAGTTTAGTGATTTTTTGTATATCGGTTCATATACTTTTTCTATAAATGTTTCTAAAAATACACACATCTCTGCAATTTCCGCCATTTGTTTGCTTATAAATTCAATACGGACTAAATTATCTTTAATAATGTCAGATGACTTTCTAATATCATTTTCCATTACAATTTTATGAATTGCTATTGATTGGGTAAGTGATGCCAAAATTATCTTGTTATAAAAATTGTTTTTTTCAACTTGATTTTGCTTTATATTAACTTTTTTTGCAATAGCTGAGTACTTATGCGGTCTAAAATCCTTTCTACTTAACTCTCTTTTTGCACTCATACAGAGCTCATTAAGTTCTATTGCTTTAGATTTTACAACACTCGCTTCCGCTTTTATATACTCAAAGTACTCGCACAACAGTTTATTATTTATTTTTATATGACAGTCATTGTTACTGAATATTTGATTAAGCAAGGCACTAATATCTATTGAATCATTAATATGTTTTTCCAGAACTTCTTTGAAATCTAAATTTTCACAATTATTTACTCCAATTCCACCTTCAGTCGCATTGATAAACTTATGTCCATTTTTTATAGCATCATTAACTTTAGTTTCCATAGAAATCTTTGAACTCAATAAAGAAGAAAGCGTGTATGTCTCCTGGTCATAAATATCTTTCATTTTAATTAGTCCATTTGGATTATTCTCAAGTTCATCTTTAAAATTAAACATATGTGCAGCTCCATCTGCATGGAATTCAAGCCCTGTGCATGCAAAATCCTGTCCCACAAATATTATGGGGTTACAACCCATATAACTTGCGAGTGAAACACAGGTACCAGCAACGGTTTGGTCAGGAGCAATTATTTCAAAGTCAATACTCATTTTCTCACTAAAATATTGAGTCAATCTGTCTTCACTATCAATAAAAATTACTTTATTTTTATGAAATGCTTGTACAACTTCATGAAATGCTCTATTTATAAAGATTAAAGCTGTGTCTTTGGCATCCAATCCATTATATATATCCTTGATTAATGGCGAACCATCTATAACCGCAGTAAAGTCTGGTGTTATATCATAGTTTTTCAGTATTCTATATGATGAACCCGCAGCAAAAATCACTGCTTTGTTTTCGGCTAATTTTAGTAATCCAATATTCTTATTCAAAGATGGCCCTGCTGAGACGATTATAGCCGGTTTGTGAGAAAAAATATTGGATAAATGCTTTCCATTTATTACACCATCCATATTAAGTATGTTCATAAGGTAATTCGAAAGCCACAACCATTTAAAATATTCCGACGTGGAAATATTTACAGTTAGTACTTTTACAAACTCAACAAACTTATTTTTCATTGCTTCATACTGAGATCCATACAGGTTTTTATAAATTGAATAAGCAACAAAATCAACTTTGCCAAGCAACGTACTTTTAAAATCCATAAATATCTGTTCAGCAACACGTTCTGGAATTTCTCCCACAATGAAAGTAGCGTTAACCAAAAACCCATTGTTCAAACTTATATTTTCTAAAAACAACTTGAAAATTTCCATATTCGGCTCTACTATATAAATTTTCGCGTCTTTCTTCAAAAACCCAACTAATTTTTCAATATGATAGCCTAGTCCCAACCCAAAAACGACAATAATATCAGCATCAGTATCCACATTTGCTACCCATTTCTCTGCCTCGGCATCAGGATTATAATTGCTATGGATAAAATATTCTTTATTACCTTCTCTTATTTTAATATTTAATCCTTCAACTCTATTCCTGCATAATTCAGTATTAATTTGAGTAGGTTTTATCTCTTTCAGCTTTGATTCTATATACGTTTTTAGTCCTAAATTTTTTTCGCCCAAACAATTCATGTTTTCTTCAAATATTGACATTGTTCAAACACTCCTAGCCAATTGATATACTTGCTTTCAAATCAATCAATATTTCTTCAAGAATTATAATGATCTCATATTCAAATAGATCGGCGAACAATATAAAATCATTATTGGAAATAGCATTATTCGCTTCCGATAATATCTGATTAAGCCTGGTGATTTTATCTGTCTCACCACCTGCTGTAACATACCCTTCGGCAGCAATACCAATATTATTTATTATATCCTGTAGTTTTATCAGTCCCTCATTGATTTGACCTGCATATATGCTGCTTGTCATACCTTTAATATCATGTGTTATATTCTGTATATTCTGCATCAATTCCTGCTGGTTGGCTACCATAGTATCCCTCATTTCTTTTTACTTAATTATATAATAAAAGCCAACCAGATGGTTGGCTTTTATTATATAATATTTTAGTATTACTGTAGTAATTGCAATACTCCCTGAGGCTGCTGGTTAGCCTGAGCTAGCATAGCTGTTGAAGCCTGATTGAGGATGTTGTTCTTTGTGAACTCCATCATTTCCTTGGCCATATCAACATCACGCACACGAGATTCGGCTGCAGTGAGGTTTTCTGAGCTCGTAGTCAGATTGTTGATCGTGTGTTCAAGTCTGTTCTGCCAAGCACCCATTTTGGATCTTTCCGCAGAAACTTGACTTATAGCTGTGTCTAATATACTTAATCTGTTGGTAAATGTTTGTGTTGTACTTGTAACAGTCACATCACTTACCATTGAACCAGCTCCGTTTCCTATCGCATCTGCTTTCATGTTATTAAGGGATATGTCCAACTGCTGACTTGAATTTGCTCCGATTTGTAATGTTGCAGTATTACCAGATGTTCCAAGAGTTGTACCTGCTAACAATACTGATGCAGTACCTGTTGCTCCAAATGTAAGCTTAACTCCAACGTCTTCGAAATTCATTACAGTTCCAGCGGTAACGTTACTTGTAGCAGCAACACCTATAGTTTGAGTTGTTGTTCCTACCGTAACAGTGATGCCTGTAGTAGTAGAATTCGTAAAAGTAATGTTTGTTCCACTGGTTATACCATTGATTTCAACCGAAACGCCTGCTGCGGAAAGCGCTGCTTGCGTTAGAGTTCCATCTTTTAACTGTACCCCAAGTGTGCCATCAATGAGCTTTTTGGTGTTAAATTCAGTCTTGTCAGCTACTGATGTAATTTCAGAAGAAAGCTGTGATATTTCTTCCTGGATCCTGCTTCTGTCAGTTGCCGTATTGGTATCATTGTTAGCCTGAACTGTCAATTCTCTCATTCTCTGCAGCATCGAATGCGTTTCGTTCAATGCACCTTCAGCGGTCTGAATCATTGAAATACCATCCTGGGCATTTCTTGAAGCCTGATCGAGACCTTTGATCTGATTTCTCATTTTTTCGGATATTGCCAGACCTGCTGCATCATCACCGGCTTTGTTGATTCTCTGACCTGATGAAAGTTTTTCAAGTGATTTAGCCTGTGCGGTTGTTGCCTGTGTTAACCTTGAATAGGTGTTGAGAGCTGCGATATTGTGATTGATTCTCATAATAAAATACCTCCATGTTTTATTTTAGTAGGGCATCCTTGCCCTCTTTTTTAGATTTTGATGAGTCAGCTGCCGAGTCCGGCCGGTATTCAACAAGTGCTTCATCTCTTCACAAATTATATATCGTAGCATTTGTCGAAATACTTTATAGTAAAATAAAAAAATTCCGCATTTTTTGCGGAATTTCTATTTATTATATGTTTTCTATTTCTCGTTTTCCTTCTGCGCCCTGCTTATCAGGCCGTCCAGCGAGACATTGCCAATATCGGCGGCCTTCCTGTTTTCCTCCTGGATTTCAAGATAGACCTCCTTACGGTGGATTGAAACACTCCTGGGGGCATTTATACCTATGCGTATCTGGTCGCCCTGGATATCCAGTATGGTCACTTCAATATTATCATTTATTATCAGAGTCTGGTCCTTTTTCCTTGTTAACACCAGCATCCTGCGCCACCCCCTGTTTGCTGATTTCATCCAATATATAGTGTCGCACATTATATTTGTCTGTGTCAAGGATAATCTGCATGCCTTGGCGGTTCTTGCCGTTTATTATTATAGGGGCTTTTAGGTTCATGCTTATCTTGGATATGTCCTCAGGGACTATTATTATTGCATATATTGCTACATCATCTTCTTTTGTGATTTCAAGCTCCTTTACTACTTCATCGTCGATTTCCAAATCATAATCGGGTTTGATCATAAAAGGGTCGGCAATTGCAAAAGCCAGCTGCGGTTCATCCACACTCTGAAGCCATTTAAAAGGTGACTCGGGTTCGCTGCTCTCCAGCAGGATAAAGCGGTGTATCTCATCAAAGCCCGGCAGTCCGTTTGCAAAAGTAATATGTCTGTCCTCCATGATATCGATCTCCCCAAAATGCTTCGTGTTAAGCAACATACTTTTCCCTCCATAAACATAATGCTATATTGTTAAAATGATATTTTCTAGTCTTTTTGATATACGATTTCAATTGATGGCTCCTGCAGCATATAGATATTTACATCGTTTGGATTGTATTTCATATTTACCCACCCTGGTAAATAATTACCCTCAATGGCTGGTTTTAAACCGTTATTGGTACTTGCCAGGTCAATTTTTATTGAACCTTCGACCAAAGTAATTTCAGGACCGGTTGCAGGCATTACGACCATACCGAATTCATTTGTTGGGAAAGCATCCCTTTTAGCTATTGAGGCAATGACATTTCCGCCATCCTCTATCGCCCGCAATCTTTTTCCATCCTCTGCAGTCTTCTGTATGAAGCTCATGACTTGCTGGTATGCCTTTTGTTTCGCCTTTAATAGTAAATCCATATCATTTTTGAGTCCAGAACTTGCAAAGCATTCATACTGGTCAATCATAATTTTCGGTTTTTCAGTACTAATGCTTAACCGGGCGTGGTTCTGGTGCAACTCAAGTTTAGCCGGACTGCTACGCATTTCCAAACTTGACTTAGTTGTGTCCATTCCAATTTTTGCAAAGGTTTGATTAATTGTTATATCCATGTTCTCACCATCCGTGGTCAGTTGAAGCTCCAGTTATAGCCCTTTACATTTTCATCCAGATTTACTGCAGAAAGTCAACCAGCGAAGGCTGGATTATCTTCGCTCCGCCCGAAAGGGATGCTGAATATACGTTTTCCTCATTCTGCAGGTTCATAATGGTCTCAGCCATATCAACATCCTCATTTGTACTCATCAACTTGGTAAAATTTATATTGTCAGTCTCAAGCCTGTTGATGGTAAGCTCAATCCTGTTTTGGCGAGCGCCGATATCAGCCCTTACCCTGAGGATATTTTCTATTGCGATGTCTATATTGTCCAGTGTAATATCAGCTACAGCCTCTGTATCGCCGTTTGCAAGCTGCGTCAGGAAAGTATCCATGTATTCGATCATTTCAGCAGTCTCACCGGTTCTTGCATTGTCTCCGGCACTGAATATGTCGCCGCCTAGTGCATTTACATTTATTTCATCGCCGACGCCGATGTTGAAGTTGATGTTTTCAGTTTTAGTAGGTAATAATGTTACAGGATCTGTCCCGGTAACGGAATCAACTGTTATATTGTATGTTCCATCATCATTGAGCAGTTTTGTATCTGTTTTATAGCCTGAGAATATATACCTGCCAGCATATGTGGTGTTCGACAGCTGTATAAGTTGTGTCTTAAGCTGGCCTACCTCCTCTGCTATCTTTTGGGTATCACTTGCGGTATTGGTTCCGTTTGCAGACTGGACTGCCAGTTCCCTTACTCTTTTTAGCACATCACCTATGCTTCCGAGCGTGCTTTCTGTGACTTCCATCCAGGACTGCGCATCCTCGGCGTTACTCTGGTACTGCTCTATCTTGGAAACATCGGTCCGTAGCTTTAGAGCTCTGGCCGCAACTATGGGATCATCAGAAGGTACGGATATCTTCTTGCCGGTTGCAAGCTGGTTCTGGTACTTCTGCATCCTCGTAAGATTGGTGCCTATATTATTGATCATGTTATTGACAAGCATATTGTTCGTGATTCTCATGTCATTTTCCTCCCCAGATCATATCTCATCCGCCAAAGCAAATTCCCAGTTACTCAGGTAACAGAATTTCAGCTTATGCCAAGCTTGTTGATAAGCGTGTTATATATCTCACCCATTGTGGTTATCATTTTTGCTGCTGCATTATATGCATGCTGGAATTTCACAAGGTTTGCCATTTCCTCATTCAATGAGACTCCCGATTCGGACAGGCGCCTGTTGTCAAGCTGCTTTACAATGGTGTCCTGTATGTCCGATAACGTTACTGCCTGCTGCGAGTCTATACCTAGAGTTGCGACCAGTGATTTCACGAAATCCTCGGGTTTGCCTTCAGCGAACATGTTGGCATCTTCCCTGTACTCCAGCAGCTGGTTCAGTACGTTGATATTACCGACCTCGCCGCCGGCGTCCGAAATTGATATAAGGCTTGGAGTATTTAATACATCAAGGCTTACAGCAAAATTTTTCGCAGTCATTGTGTCATATTGGCCTACGATATCGACAACATCGGTTTCCGCGTCGTCGATGAACTCATCACTTGTCAGTGAAGTTTTACTTGCACCGAGTATTGTAAAGAACCTTATGTTTGCTGGTGTTGTATCGCCTAAAGCTGAATTCAGCTCGTACCCATCTACATGGCCTGCGGTATTAACGATAACTCCTGTGTCAACCGCTCCGGTAATATCATCCCTTACTATATTCGTATACCCTTCGTTGAAATTCATGGCGAAGGTCTGTACAAACTGGTTCAGCTTCTTTATATAAAATGGTATACCCTTGTATGTAGGGCTTCCGTTATCTCCCTCGTTACCATCCCTGAGATCAAGGTAACCCTTCAATTCTCCGCCTTTTACATTGAGGTTGTTGCCATCTGCCCACTTTACCTCATAAAGGTTGGGTACATCCTCTTTCGGATTCAACTCGGTATCCCTTTGTTCCACAGCCAGCTCACTGACCTTGAAGTGGTCTACCAAAGCCTTACCGCTTATTGTTATGACAAAGTGCTTATCCGGCTCACCGTTTGGCAGCTTTCCTGCAACCACCTCGTTGGCCTGTATATTGACTATCCCAGAGAGCCTGTCTGCCAGCACCGTCCGCTGATCCCTAAGGTCATTGGCATTGCTTCCATCCAACTCGGTCATGTATATCTGCCTGTTAAGTTGCTGAATTTGCTTCGCATAGGAGTTTACCTCCTCCACCTTTGTTTTTATTCTGTTGTTGACATCAGATTGAAGATCTTCAAGGTGGGTCGCCATACTGTTGAAATACTTTGACAGAGTAACCGCCTTCTGCTTGACCAGCGCTCTGACAGCAGAACTGCTCGGGTCTTTGCCCAACTCCTGGATCGCGCTGTAGAAATCACCCATTATGGTTGTGAAGCCTGTGTCAGAAGGTTCGTTGAAGGTGACCTCCAAATCGGCCAACACTTCCTGCTTTGCAGTCCATTCTCCTTTTGTGGTCTGTTCACTCCAGTATTTGAAATCAAGGTATTCGTCCCTGATGCGCTCCACTGAAGTGACATCAGCGCCTGTACCCACCATGCCTGTACCGTCGTAAATAGCCATTGGCCTGGAAGCTGCCTGCACAGCCTGCTGTCTTGAGTAGCCTTCAGTGTTTACATTATTAATGTTGTGGTTAACAACATCAAGGCTTCTCTGTGCGGTATAAAGGCCTCTTACGGCCACATTCAGTCCAAAAAACGATTCACCCATTTAATATCACCTGCCCACTGTGCCCATTCTGTTTACTACCTGGTCCATCATCGAATCTATTATGTTCAGCGTCCTTGCGGACGCGTCGTATGCGTATTTGTACTTCATCATGTTTGTCATTTCCTCATCCATCGAAACCCCGGTTACGGAGGTTCTGTAGGAATCCGCCGAATCCACCAGCTTCTGCTGGCTGCTGGTTATGTTCACAGCTTCAGCTCCACTGTTGCCGATTACCAGTACAATAGACTGGTAGTATTCATCAAGGCTGAGCAACCCGTCGACATCTTCAATCAGCGATACATTCCTGAGGTTGGCTATGTTAAGTGCATTGGTGTTGTCTCCACTGTCCACGGTATTTGAAGCTGCTATGTTGTTCAGGTCGGAAAGATCTGAGCTTATCTGGATATTTCCCATTTCCATTGGCCGTCCGTTGTTTATCGTCGAAAAGAAATCCCCGCCATCCCCTGCTGTCCCTCCAAGGGTGGTACCATTACTGTGCAGGTAGTTTACTTCCCTTACGAGGATGTTTATCATGGCGTTCAGCCTGGCCCTAAGGTCAGAGAGAATGTTTGCGGATTCTGGAATGACTGACATCTCTTCACCTATATCGGCGCTTATATCGTCGGCCATGGAGTTCATACTGTCGGTGCTTACCATTGAGGCTGCCGCCACTTCGTATGTATATCCGTCTGTATTGGAAACCACTGTGTCCCAATTTGTTCCGGCTGATGTAACGGCAACGGAAAGTTCAACTCCCGAGGTGTTTAAATACGAAGTCATTGCATTTACATCATCAGCCACTTTATTTGTAAACAACATCACGTACTTGTTTGAATTAGCTCTCAGCCCTGTCGCGGCAGCGAGTGCAGTACTTATATCTGTATCTGTTATTGTGGCACCGGCCGGGGCAAATGCCACATTCTGTACTGTATAATTAATTCCTTTCGCTTCCAGTTCCGATATATATGTTGCTACAGGGGCCGACTCAAAAGTCAGACCGGCAGCGGCATCAATCATAATTACAACATCCGCCATAGTATTCGGCGTACCGTTTGCCAGGCTTCCAATGGAGCCTCCTACCTCACCGCGGGATTCCATAAGGCCTTTGATTATTCCATTTTTGACCGGTACTGTTATATCGGTGCCTCCAAGTTTTGGTACATAAAAGGAATCGCCTGCATTCTTCAGCCCTGCATAGAGCTCTTTACTTACACCTTTATGTACCAGGAAATACCCACCCAGGGTGATGTCATACTGCCCATCCTGCATCTCATTCACTTCGGCATTCACCAATCGGGAAAGCTGATCTACGAGGGTGTTCCTCTGGTCACGGTAGTCATTGGCACTGTCATTATTGAGTTCGTTCCTCATTATCATTACATTCAGATCGGCAATCTGACTGGTTATGGAATTGACTTCGTCGATCCGGACAACCATTTCCGAATTAAGGTCGTTCTGCAGGCTGTCCAGCTGTACACCCAAATGGTTTATCTGCTGTACCACAGATTCTCCTCGTTGCCTTACAAGGGCACGTACGGTCAGACTGTCCGGCTCTTTTGACAACTCCTGCCAGGAATCCCAGAAGGCGTTCAGATTATCCTGGAGCCCCGACTGCATGGGTTCTGCAATAATCGCCTCGATATCCTCGAAGGTCTTCTGCCTGGTTTCCCAATAACCAAGGGTGGTACTTTCCTGCCTGTATATATTATCAAGGAAGGTGTTCCTTATCTGCCTGATTTCCTGGATATCGGCGCCAAGGCCGAGCTGGTTCAGTCCCTGTGCAGTATAGGTATTCTGGTAGGGACCGTTCATTATCATGGCCTGCTGCCTGACATATCCGGTAGTATTAACATTTGAAATGTTATGGCCTGTTACATTGAGACCACGCTCGTTGACAAAAAGACCGGTACGAGGTATTTCGTAACTGGCAAAACTGACCCCCATAAAAACCTCCTGCATCATATCCTGATGCTGTATTTACTGATGCTGTATTTACCGAAGCTGTAAATCCTGAATATGACGGCCCTTACTATAGCTTCATGTCGAAAATGTTCCGATTTCTACTGCTTCCTGTCTGTCCGGAATTTCCGTAAACATTGCCTGCGACCGAAGTATTGGCCAAAAGATTGATGGAAAACTCTATATAATCAAGTGAATTTTTTATTAATTTTGAGTTAAGACCATTGACCTGTTTCACTTTTTCCATTACTCCAAACAGATTGGTCCTGCTGCCGTCCAGTCTATCAGCCTGGTCGCCCTGCAACTTTTCCTTAAGAGATGACACTGTTATTTCGGCAGGCTCCATTTCAAATTGACGCGCAAGTTTTTCTATGAGTGACTCTCTTTCGTCCTCAAGCTTACCCATCCTGACAATCATAGACTGTTCAAGGCTTATGAGGTTTTCCAGCTCAGAAACCTTGCCCTCTACTATTACATTGGTCTTATTCTCCGATATCTTGAGTATATCGGAATAAATTCCCGCTTCCCTGTTGACCACATCAATCAGCCTGTCCGCCAAAGATCCGTCCATAACACTCACCACCTTTTAAAATAGAACAATGTTGCTGAAAAAAATTGAGAGTCAAATTCGCTCTCAACCCTTTCAACTTATCTTTTATGCTTTTTTATCAAATGTATTTTTTAAGATACTGTCCGCGATATCAGAGCCGTCAACGCTGTAATTTCCCGATTCATAACTGCTTGAGATCTCGCTTACCCTGGCCTGTCTTATATCAGGCACATCCTTCAGCGTTTTCAATACCGTCTGGAAGTCCTTTGCCTGGCTGGATATCGAAACTACGTCCATACGGGAGGAAACCGCACTAGTGCTGCCTACCCTGTTCGGGCTCTTGAACTTGTCGTACGTCCCTGTTATCTTCGGTATCTCTCCTGGAGGAATTCTCATACTAACCACTCACTTTCACCGTAAATACTCTATCTGCATCCAATGCTATTACGTTTACAGTTATATTATCGGAACATGACAAGTAATTATTAATATGAATTTGAAATTTATATGTATATTATTTATCCTTATTGAGATATCTCATTCCAATCGCTTTCCTGGCCTCTTCATCTTTTCTGGCCTGCTCGGCGCTGAACTGGTTCCTCATATCCGATGCCACGGACTGGATGCTTGCCGCGGTACTGCGTTCACACTCCTCGCAGAAGCGTCCGCTTTTAATAGCCTTGCCGCATTTTTCGCATTCAAGGAACATGTTTCCTTCTTCCGTAATGATTTCCAGCCTGCCATCCTTCAGGAACCTTTTGATCTTCTCAACGCTTACATCCAGTTCCGCAGATATATCAGTTATGTTGGCCTTCGGATTGTCCCAGAGGTATTGTTTAACCCTTTTGAAATCGTCCTCATCCTGTTGTTTACATGCCTGACATATAGGAGTTCCTCCCATGTAAGTGTAAATTTTTCCACATCTTTTGCAGTTTCTGACCTCTGCCATAAAATCTTCCCCCCTTGTCATTTTTTCCTCGCGGCTGCAACAACCACCGCTGCGACATATGAAGCTCCGGCTTCCTTCAGTACCCTTCCGCATTCATTCAGTGTGCTCCCCGTTGTCATTATGTCATCCACCAGCAGGATTCCTTTTCCAGATATCATTTCCGGCTTCGTGACCCTGAAGGCTCCTTTTATGTTCTCATGCCTTTTTCCCTTATCCAAAAGACTTTGGGCTTCAGTGTGCCTGTATCTTACAAGGAGCTGTGAAGCATCCTTTATACCTGTTTTCCTGCTCAATTCCCGGGACAGAAGCAACGCTTGATTGTAACCTCGTGTAAATTTGCGCTCCCTATGTAAAGGTACACTAATGATAATATCAAATTCCCTGCCGCTATAATTCTCCTCAACTGCCTTCCCGATCAGGCCGGAAAGCGTTCTGCCATAACCGGGCTTGTTTCGGAATTTATATCGAATCAGCGCCTCCCTTATGACACCTGTATACTCACATGCACTTACCGCCCCGTCCAGCCCTTCATAACCATTATACGGCAATGCATTGCCGGCAGTAAATGGAATTTTATTAAAACAATCGCTGCATATTTCCTTCCCGGCGCTTGTCTCCAGCAGTTCCCTGCAGAATATGCACCTGGGTGGGAATATGACATCAAGGAGTCTTTTTAAAAATGTCAAGCTACAACGCCCACTCCTTCCGGTGTCAGTATGATTCGAAAAACTGCCATTATCTCAAATATATTATTTCACAAATATAAACTCAAGTAAAATATATATCGGAATTCAATCCGCAAATCTTCAGTTTATCTGCCAGTCCTGTGAACCTGAGCGATTCCCTTCCGTTGTCTACCATCCCGCACAAGACATCCTCATCTCCCACTACTACTACCAGTTCCCTGGCCCTTGTCACCGCTGTATATAGGAGATTCCTTGTCATCAGCACCTGCGGCCCGGCGAAAACTGGCAACACGACCACAGGGAACTCGCTTCCCTGACTTTTGTGTATTGTAACTGCGAATGCAGGCTCCAATTCGTCAAGGATCCCAAAATCATACTCCACAAGTCTGTCGTCTTCAAAAAGGACTTCAATGACCTGATCTTCAAGATCTATCCTTGTTACCACACCGGTATCACCGTTGAATACACCCAAACCTTCGATTTTCTCCGATCCGGCCTTTTCCCACCTTAGACTGTAGTTGTTCCTGATCTGCATTACCCTGTCGCCTTCACGAAAGATGAAATCCCTGACAGCCTTCTCTTTCTTCTTACGATGCTGCGGATTAAGCACCTTCTGAAGCTCGTTATTAAGGTTCATTACTCCCGGAAGGCCTTTCCTGGTCGGCGTCAGCACCTGTATGTGTTTCATGGGGTCATAACCGTACTTTTGAGGAAGTCTCCGGGCACAGAGGTCCTTAACTGTGTCAACAATACTCTCGGGAGTTTTTCTGCCTACAAAATAGAAATCTTTATCCTTTAGATTCAGAAACGGTTTTTCTCCCTTGTTGATTCGGTGGGCGTTTACGATTATCATGCTCTCCTGGGCCTGGCGGAATATCTCTTCCAACTTCACCGTTTTTACCAGACCACTGTTGATTATATCCTTTAAGACATTCCCGGCACCGACAGATGGCAGCTGGTTCGCATCACCGACCAGTATCAGGCGGGCCCCTGCCGGCACAGCCTTAAGCAGATGGTTCATAAGTATTATATCCACCATGGACATCTCATCTATTATTATGAAATCGGTATCCAAAGTGTTGTTTTCATTCTTCTGAAATACCATTTCCCTGTCATCACCTGAATAGGCTATTTCAAGTAGCCGGTGAATGGTCCTTGCTTCACGACCTGTAGCTTCGGACAGCCTCTTGGCAGCCCTCCCTGTCGGAGCAGCCAGCTCAGCTCTGCAGCCTTCCTGCTCGAGGAGCTTGATTATGCTTCGGATTATTGTTGTCTTTCCCGTACCAGGACCACCTGTTATTACAAGCACACCCCCGGTAAGCGCCTCCTTGACGGCTGTCTTCTGCATAACGGCCAGCTCAATGCCCTCTTTTATTTGTAGCTGTTCAAGCTTGTCCTCAATATTTCCTGGCTCCCTGCCGGCATTATAGCCAATTAAAGCCATAAGGCTTCTGGCAACATCCATCTCGGCAGTATGGAAACTTTTAAGGAACACCCTGTTTTCAGGCGTATTTTTTTCGCTATATATCTCCCTGTCGAAAAGCAGGGTTGCAAATGCATCCTCGATATTTGCCTTCTCAATCTGAAGCAGTCCCAAAGTCTGGGTGGAAAGTTCATCCACCGGCAGCCAGGTATGACCGTTTGACGCAGCACGCAAAAGCACGTACTTCATGCCGCTGCACACACGAAGCCTCGAAGCTGGATCCATTCCCAGCTTCATTGCTATCCGGTCGGCGGATTTGAAGCCAATTGACGATATTTTCTCTGATAGCTTGTAAGGGTCTTCTTTTATGGTATTTATGGCGTTCTCGCCGAATATTCTGAAAATTTCCATACAGCAGGAGGGGTTTATACCGTAATCCTGAAGAAACAGCATAACTGTTCTCAGACCGTTTTGTTCCGCATAAGCCTGCCCAATCCTGATTGCTTTTTCCAGGCTGATTCCCTTTACCTCGGAGAGTTGCTGCGGTCTGAAGCTGATGATATCAAAGGTTTCCTTACCGAAATACTCTACTATTTTTACAGCTGTTGCAGGGCCGATGCCTTTTATGACGCCGGATGCAAGATATTTTTCGAGTGCCTCCAACGTCTGCGGAAGGATCTTCTCATAATATTCCACCTTTAGCTGGTCGCCATAATCGGGGTGGTTCACCCATTTTCCTGTCAGCTTGACCGATTCACCCGGATTCAGAAAGGGCATGTACCCCACAGCCGTAACCATATCCGTTTCGCACCTGACGTCGCATACGGTATAACCGTTAATTTCGTTGGCATATATGATTTCTTCTATTGTACCTTCAATATTTATCAACTGTATCTCTCCAATTGTGCATTTCTGAATATAAGTATATTACAATTTTAAGGAAGTTGGAAGGTTCAGCAGAGAGTGTAGCTCATTTTGCATGGCAAGACTTGTTCAAGAATCATTGAAAATGCTCTCCCTGTCCTGGAATTCGACAGCCTCGATCCTTTCTGTCCCCTTGGCCATCTGTTTGACAAGCAGCGGGGTTTTATCGGTGGAACCTGTATCTATAACAGTTATGCCTCCATCTGGTATAAATATTCTTACAAAATCACTTTTTAATGCATTCCTGAGTATGTATTCCAGGTGGTCTTCCATGTCCTTTACCAGCAGCACCATTCTTATATGTGGTATATACCGATCATGAGGGTTTTGCTGTTTTTGTGGGTTCTGCTTTTTTTGTGGGCTTTGTGGGTATTGCAGATTAATTCGCTTATCCCACCAGAAGCGTCCCTCACCCAGGCTGATTACAAGTGTAACCAATCCATAAACAGCAAACAGACAGACAATGAATCTCAAAAAATCCATTTCGGGTTCATCTCCTGCAATGCATAAGTCACGTATACTTTACGCGCCTGATATTATATGTCATCACTATCGTCTTTGTTACAATGCTGAGGCATTGTAGCAAAGGTTTGACAAAGGGACGGGGGGATTGTCAAACTGAAAAAGCATGCCTGCTGCAATCAGCTTCAGGCATGCTCCCATAGATATCCTTTATAGTTATACTTTATACTTCTCCCTTATGTTTACTCTTACAGGTTACATCGCTGCTGCGTCCTTCTTTATAGCGTCGACTTTGTCTGTCCTTTCCCAGGTCAGGTCGATATCGGTCCTTCCAAAGTGTCCATAGGCTGCTGTCTGCCTGTATATGGGCTTTCTCAGATCCAGGTTCTGGATGATGCCGGCTGGTCTCAGATCAAAATTCTTTTGTACGATTTTAGTTATCTTATCTTCCGGGATGATGCCGGTTCCGAAGGTATCCACAAGGATGGATACCGGTTTAGCGACGCCTATTGCATATGCCAGCTGTACCTCGCACTTTTTGGCAAGGCCCGCTGCAACAATATTCTTCGCGACATAACGCGCCGCATAGGCAGCCGAGCGGTCAACCTTAGTCGGATCCTTGCCGGAGAATGCACCGCCTCCGTGTCTTGCATATCCACCATAGGTATCGACGATTATTTTCCTTCCCGTAAGGCCTGAATCGCCCTGAGGACCGCCTACGACAAATCTTCCGGTGGGGTTGATGAAGTATTTGGTTTCGGCATCCAGCAATTCTGCAGGAATCACTGCCCTTATTACATGCTCCATAATGTCCTTCTCGATTTGTTCATGCTCCACTTCCAGTCCGTGCTGGGTAGAAATTACAACGGTGTCTACCCTTACCGGCTTGTCTCCATCATATTCAACAGTTACCTGTGATTTACCATCAGGCCTGAGATAGTCAAGAGTCTTGTTCTTTCGGACTTCACTCAGTCTTTTTGAAAGCTTGTGAGCCAAAGAAATAGGCATAGGCATCAGCTCGGGAGTTTCGTCGCAAGCATAGCCAAACATCATACCCTGGTCTCCGGCTCCGATTTCAGCAATCTCCTTTTCCGACATGGTACCGGTTTTTGCCTCCAATGACTTGTCAACGCCCATGGCTATGTCAGCAGACTGTTCGTCGATAGAGGTAATTACAGCACAAGTATCACAATCAAAACCATACTTCGCCCTGTCATAGCCAATTTCTCTTATAGTGTTTCTTACCAGTTTGGGAATGTCTACATAGCAACTGGTAGAAATTTCGCCCATAACAAGCACCATGCCGGTCGTGACCGCTGTTTCACAGGCAACCCTGGCCATTGGATCTTCGGCATATATTGCATCCAGTACAGCGTCCGAAATCTGGTCGCACATTTTGTCCGGATGCCCTTCAGTTACAGATTCAGATGTAAATAATTTTCTCGACATACTCTCTTCTCCTTTTCATCTAAACGGGTTCATTAAAAAGCTCTTTCCTGAGATAGGAAAGAGCTAATGGTCATTTCTCATCTCTCAGGATATTATACCCTGCAGGAATTGGCACCGATACCTAATTGGCCGGTTGTCGGGTTTCATTGGGCTCAGTCCCTCCACCTCTCTTGATAAGTCTGTTCAGTATTTAGTTTTCAATTAGTGTTTTGTAACACTTCCTTCTTTTCTTTAAACGCTCATGAATATCTCTTCAAATTCCATACCCTCAAGCTTTTCCTTCTCAAGGAGCACTTCAGCTATCTTATGCAGCTTGTTGATGTTTTCCTTCAATATAGTCTTGGTCTTATCATAAGCATTGTCTATCAGGCTCTTGACCTCCTTGTCAATTTCAGAGGCTACCTCTTCACTGTATGACTTGGTATGCCCGTAATCTCTGCCTATAAACACTTCTTCATTATCATCGAATACCAGGTTCCCCAGGGTTTCACTCATTCCGTACCTGGTTATCATGCTCCTTGCAACGCTATTAGCCATCTTCAGATCGCTTGAAGCGCCTGTGCTGATTTCTCCCAGCACAATATCCTCTGCCGCTCTGCCACCCATAGCTATGACTATCTGTTCAAACAGCTGCGCTTTGGTATGGTAAGTCTTGTCTTCATCAGGCTTGTGGGCTGTATAACCCCCGGCTCTACCCGAAGGTATTATGGTCACCCTGTCCACCTTGTCAGTGGTGGATGCTACTCTTACTGCTATGGCATGGCCTGCTTCATGGTATGCGGTAAGCTTCTTTTCCTTCTCGCTCATGACCCTGCTCTTCTTTTCGGGTCCTACCACTACCTTGAATGTAGCTTCCTTTACATCTTCCATTTCAATGCGCTTCTTGTTCTTCCTTGCAGCAAGAAGAGCTGACTCGTTCAACAGGTTTTCAAGGTCTGCTCCTGTGAAGCCGGGCGTGCTCTTGGCCAATTCGCTAAGCTCGACGTCCGATCCCAGTGGTTTACCCCTGGCATGTACCTTTAGTATCGCTTCTCTTCCTTTAATATCGGGAAGTCCTACATAAACACGTCTGTCGAACCTTCCAGGCCTCAGCAGCGCCGGATCCAGTATGTCCGGTCTGTTTGTCGCAGCAAGGATGATTACTCCTTCATTTATACCGAATCCGTCCATTTCGACGAGCAACTGGTTCAGAGTCTGTTCGCGCTCATCATGGCCGCCTCCCATTCCTGCTCCCCTGTGGCGTCCGACGGCATCTATTTCATCTATGAAAACTATGCAAGGTGCATTCTTCTTTGCCTGGTCAAACAAATCCCTGACCCTGGAGGCACCAACACCTACAAACATTTCAACGAAGTCCGAACCGCTTATGCTGAAGAACGGCACTCCCGCTTCACCAGAAACCGCTTTGGCGAGAAGTGTCTTGCCTGTGCCGGGGGGTCCGACAAGGAGGATACCTTTAGGGATCCTGGCTCCTACCTCAATAAATTTCTTGGGCTGCTTAAGGAATTCAACTATCTCCTTGAGTTCTTCCTTTTCTTCATCCGCACCGGCAACATCATCGAAGGTAACCTTCTTTTTGTCGTCCGTACTCAGCTTCGCCTTACTTTTGCCGAAGGACATCACCCTGTTTCCACCACCGCCCTGCGACTGCTGGAGGAAAAAGACCCAGAACACAACTACGATGACAATAAGTCCCAGCGTAGGCAAAATTGTTACCCACCATGGCGCAGAAGGGGGTTTTTCAACAGTGAAATCCTTAACCTTTCCTTCTTTCCAGGCATCCTGAACAAGTGCTGTGAATGCGTCGGTGGAAGATACATATACCAGATACGTAGTATTGGTCTTTGCATCAACCTTCGGCGTGATGAGGGTAACAGTAGCTTCGTCACCTTTCAGCGAGATGTTCTGGATATTCTTTTTTTCAATCTGATTCATCAAATCGGAATAACTCATCACTGCCGGCGCACCGGAACTTGAATAGATGGTTATTATAAACAAAATTATTACTATTATTACAATATAAAAGCTTAACCCCTTGAAATACTTCAATAATCTCCCTCCCGGTTGTAACACTCAACTCGTAAAGCAACGCTGTCTATCAGCAGTCAGTCATATAAATATTAACATAAACATATCCAAAAAACAACAAACCCTGTTCTTCTACACTACATCCTCACTACCGCTGTTTACGGAACTTGAATACACCTCTGGCTTAAGTGTCCGCACGTCCGGCAGGTTACGGTATTTTCCTGCAAAATCGAGTCCATAACCTACAATGAACTTGTCAGGAACTTCTATTCCTTTGTACTCAACTTCGATTTCGATCTTCCTTCTTGAGGGTTTGTCGAAAGCTGTACAAATCCTCACACTCAACGGATCCCTTCCAATCAGCAGATCCTTCAGGTATTGAAGGGTCAGGCCGGTGTCCACAAGATCCTCGACAATAAGTACATGTTTTCCTGTAACCGTCACATCTATGTCCTTTATTATCCTTACGACCCCCGAGGACCTGGTTGATGCTCCATAGCTTGAAACTGCTATAAAATCCATATCCACCGGAATGGTTATCTCCCTCATCAGGTCTGCAAGAAAAACAAATCCACCCTTCAAAACGCCGACCAGAACAAGTTCCTTTCCCCGATAGTCATCAGAAATCCTTTTGCCTAGTTCAGCCACCTTTTGCTCTATTGCTTCCCGGCTGACAAGTATTTCTTCATATTCCCCCGTCATTTTGCCTCCTGCAGCTCCAATCCATTCTTAATATGTTTCTAGTATTTTCAGTTACTTTGAATTTATCACTAATTTTATATCCAATGATCCAAACTATCTCTTTTCCGCAAGCAATCAAAGGAATATTATCTCTCATGTCCCTGGGTATTTTTTCATCAATGAAGTATTCCTTAAGCTTTTTGGATCCATTCGACATATATGGCCTAAAAATGTCACCGTCCTGTCGGTGTCTTATATGTATTCGTATTCCCATTTTAAGCCTGTCGTAATCAAAAAACTGCACTAAAGAATTATAACCCATATTGAGGTAATTATCAACATCGACAATGTCGGTAAGAAGGCCTGCACAGAGAACACAGCCTGAGCCCTCAAACTCCGTATTGCCGAATAAGTTTACAGCCCTGTCAAATGTTGCTGCAACCGGCTTGGCCGCCTTATCATCCATTATGAAGAGTTTCAATGTTCCGTATTCCATACTGGCGCGCAATCCACGCGGGAGCTCAATACATGCGCCTGTCCTTCCCCTTCGGACAAGTTCCTCAATGTCTTCCACATGCCCCATTCCAATACCTTTAAGGTCACCTAATGCCTTACTCGACGCAAGACGCAGAACCCTTTTGATCAATGCCGGATGCAGCTTGCTGATCAACTCCGCTTTCATTTTCACAAAGCCCTTGCCGTCTTCGATGCGGCACATTTCAAAGGCTTCCTCCGCTGCTGCTTCAATGAATCCGTTATCCAACCGTGCCAGTGAAGACATCCTGCAGACGTTTTCTGTTATGTCGGCACTAAAATTGCTTTTTATATATGGTATTAAATCCAGTCTGATTTTATTTCGTGTGAAATCATTTTTCAGGTTGGAGCTGTCCGTCCGAGGCGTAAGGCCATTCAGCCTGCAGTACTCCTCTATATCACTCCTGTCTGTATCAAGAAGTGGCCTGATGATTTTCCCCCTGATATGGTCAATGCCGGTCAATCCTTTTATACCCGTACCCCTGATAATATTCATCAGAACCGTCTCCGCCTGGTCGTTCCTGTTATGCGCCAGGGCAATCCGGCTTGCACCCACGCTATCGGCGTAGTCTTCAAGCTCACGGTATCTGATGTCACGTCCTGCCTCCTCCAATGATATACCTTTTTGTTCTGCAACAAGTCTGATGTCATGGCGGCAAATTTTCAATGGTACACCTGACTGTGAACAGAGCAGGCTGACATAGGCCTCGTCTCCGTCCGATTCGGCTCCTCTTAGCATATGGTTTACATGGAGTGCGTGCAGTGATATCCCCAAACGGGGTGAAAGGGTTAGAAGGACATGGAAAAGAGCCACCGAATCAGGGCCACCCGATAGTGCCAATACGACCAGATCTCCGTTCGCTACTAATTTGTAGCGGTTAATTGTATCTAAAACCTTATCAACCATATCCTGAAGCTGATCCCTGTTCAAAATAATACGAATCCTTTGTGTTATCTGATATCTTGCCTAACCGTTTCCGTTATTAGTCGGTGCAAGATTCGCAAACTTTGTATATTCTCCGAACCACCTTAAATCAATAGTTCCTGTGGAACCATTTCTGTGCTTTGCCACGATCACTTCAGCGATGTTCTTTTTTTCAGTATCAGGATTGTAATAGTCATCCCTGTATAGGAACATGACTATGTCCGCGTCCTGCTCAATGGCTCCGGATTCCCTGAGGTCGCTGAGCATTGGCCGGTGATCCTGTCTTTGTTCGGGACCGCGGCTCAGCTGGGACATACACACTACCGGTACATTGATTTCCTTGGCCAGTATCTTAAGCGACCTGGAAATGTCAGAAACCTCCTGTTGCCTGTTTGTGTTATTACCCCTGCCCTGCATGAGCTGAAGGTAGTCTATGACTACCAGGCCCAGGTTCTTTTCGAGCTTCAGTTTCCTGCATTTCGATCTTATGTCCATAACGGAGACCGACGCTGTATCGTCAATGTAAATAGGCGCCTCTGAAAGCGGGCCCAGTGCTTTGGCAATCTTATGCCAGTCCGAATCCTCAAGCTTTCCAGTCCTCATCTTTTGGCTGTCTACCATTACTTCACTGCAAAGCATCCTATTGACCACCTGGTCCTTCGACATTTCCAGATTGAATATGGCAACAGCGATTTTGCTGTGAACAGCCGCATACTGGGCTATGTTCAGGGCCATTGCCGTCTTGCCCATACCAGGGCGGGCAGCGATGAGTATAAGGTCCGAATTCTGAAGCCCCGAAAGCTTGAAGTCCAGATCCGCGAAACCTGTTGGTATGCCCGTGATATATCCCTTGCTGTTGTAGAGCTCCTCCAGCTTACTGAAGGTTTCAAGGAGTATATCCTTGATATGGGTGAAACCACGGGTGCTTCTCTTTTCCATTATATCGAAAATGGCCTTTTCGGCCTTGTCCATTACAAATTCAGCTTCCTCGTTAGCCTCATACCCCATATTCACAATCTCGGAGGACACTTTGATAAGCTTGCGCAAAAGCGCCTTTTCCTCTACGATCTTTGTATAGTGTCTGGCATTGGCGGTGGTCGGCACGGCTGAAGAAATACCTGTCAGATATTCAAGGCCTCCGACGGCATCAATACTTCCCCTTAACTGCAGTTTCTCAGAAACAGTAATAAGGTCGACTGGCTGGGCATTTTCTTCGAGATCGATTATCGCCTCGAAAATTTCCCTGTGGCTGTCCCTGTAAAAATCCTCGCCCTTTATCAGTTCTGTGACTGTCGGTATGACTTCGGAATCAAGAAGCATACAGCCGAGAACCGCCTGTTCCGCCTCCAGGCTGTGTGGCGGTATCCTTCCAATTGAGCTTATATCCACAAATCCAGCTCCTTTTGCAAATGGTATGCTTCTAGACGTTAACAATCCTGACAGCAAGTTTTGTGCTGACATCGGGATAGAGCTTTATTTCTACTTCGGTTGTCCCCAGGGATTTTATTGCATCGTGCATATTGATTTTCTTCTTGTCGATTTCCAGATTGAAATCGCTCTTGAGTTTGTCAGCGATGTCCTTGCTGGTTATGGAACCAAAAAGCTTACCGTTCTCACCGGCTTTAGTCCTTATTTCAACAGTGACTTCCTTGATTTTCGCTGCAAGTTCCCTTGCGTGGGCAAGCTCCCTGTCTTTTTTGGACTTTTCAGCATCGTTACGTGTTTTCATAACATTTATATTGGTTGCACTTGCTTCTACCGCCAATCCTTTTGGGAAAAGAAAATTCCTCGCATACCCATCGCTAACCTCTAATAGGTTCTCTTTCTTTCCCAGACCCTTTACATCCTGCTTTAAAATTACCTTCATTGCGACCCCTCCCGCTATATTCCTGCGTGATTATCCATCCCGCTTATACTATTTGTTACTGATCATGCATCGTTTCTGGTTGTTTCACTTGTATGTTCCATTATAGCATATTTTAGTTTCTCCCGGGCATCATCAATAGAAATACCGGGAAGCTGTGCTCCCGCTACAGTGAGATGTCCACCGCCTCCGAGCTTTTCGAGTATCATCTGTACATTTATGTCTCCAAGGGATCTTCCGCTGATACATACCTCACTGCCCGAATAACACAGGACAAATGCTGCCATTATCCCTGATAGGTTCAGCAGCTCATCTGCCGCCTTGGCTGCTATCAATTGGGCATTCTTGAGTTGTTGCCTGCATACTGAAATGGCAATTTCGTTTGTAATCATTTCCGCAGCCTTGACAACTGATGAAACATTGGAATAGGTCTCCAGATCGTTCTGGAAAAACTGCTTGACCGCTGTTGTATCAGCTCCCTGCCGTCTCAGGTATGATGCTGCTTCAAATGTCCTCACGCCAGTCTTCAGAGTAAAGTTCTTGGTATCTACTACGATACCCGCATACAGCGCTTCCACCTCAAGGGGCTTAAGCTTGAGCTTTTCATCTATGTACTGCAATATCTCGGTTATCAGTTCGCTTGTCGATGATGCATAAGTCTCCTGGTAAACAAGTGCTGCATCCTGTATGTATTCGGCACCACGCCTGTGGTGGTCTATTACTACCACCTGGTCGGTTTTGCCTATAAGCTCGGGAACTTCAGTAAAGCTTGGCCTGTGAGTGTCGACTATAACCAGGAGGGTTTTTCTGCTTACCTTTTCGAGCGCCTCGGTCCTTCCAATGAAAATTCCATCATAATCAGAATCCTTTTGAATTTTTGCAATAAGTCCATCTATTGTCACATTGGAACTGTTCAAAACTATATGCGCCGTGCGCCCTCTGCTCCTCATTACACGGTACAGCCCAAGGGCCGAACCCATTGAATCCACATCCGCATTGTCATGGCCCATGATGTAAATGGATGGCGCCTGGTCAATCAATTCCCTCAGTGCATAGGCAATTACCCTGGCCTTTACTTTGGTTCTTTTTTCGAGCTCCCGGGTTTTCCCACCATAGAAGCTATAGCTGTCACCCCTTTTTATCGCGGCATGGTCACCACCGCGCCCAAGTGCAACATCAAGAGCATTTCCTGCAGCCTGGAAGCTTTCGGAAATGGATTGGCCTTTAGTGCCAAAGCCCATGCTGAGGGTTATGGGAAGCTTGTTACCTACATTGATTTCCTTGATTGAATCCAGTATTTCAAACCTGCTTTCTTCAAAATCCTTCAAATATTTACTTTCAAAAATAAGCAGGTATTTGTCTCTGTCGAACTTTTTGACTATCCCGTTTGTAAAGCCCATCCACTGGTTGATCTTTCTTTCTATCTCTGCCAGCGCCTGGGGCCTCGATGTGTCTTCCATGCTCTGCATCAGGTCATCATAATTGTCGATGACGATCAGGGCAGGGATGATCTTTTCCTCGTAATATTTCTTTTTTATCTCCACGAGATCGGTTATATCGATAAAGTAAAGCACCAGAATGAAATTGGAGGTTTCGCCCTTATTCTCAACCTTTGTAAAGTTACAGAGTACCTTGTAGTGTATCCCATTGATGGTAACCTGCTTCGAGATGCTCATGTCATCCTTGTTGGGATTCTCATTTATGAGGGTTCCCGGGTGCAGATCATCCACGAAATTGTTTATAGTCTGTTCCAGAAGGTCTTCACCGTCATACATTTTCCTGAAGGAAGAATTGTACCAGATTATAGTTCCATCAAGGTCAGTCACCACCAGCGGCGTTGGGAAATTCAAAAGTGTGTTCTTGTTTGCCGAATCGATGTTGATCGACAGGTCTTCTATATATCGAGTGATTTCATGCTTTCTTTTGTAATCGGATCTGATATTGTACCAGGTCAGTATAATAAGCAGGATAAATCCCGGAATCGCTATCTGCCAACGCCATAAGGCTACTATGACAAGCAGCACCAGAATGAACCACAGGTAAAAACTTGCCCTGGGTATGAAAAGCCCGAATATCTTCTTTTTATCCATTACCTGTCACTATCTCTCCTTTCTTCGGTTGCTTTCAAGATGTCTGGAAAGCTCCGTCAAATCACCGTAGTATTTTTCAACATCGTGATTTTCCACAAGCCCCAGTCTAACTTTATTATGAACTTTCATTTCAATCATGTTGTAACTGATCCCAAGTCTTTTACCCAGCAGGTATGCAATCAGGATTATATTGGAAAGTGTATCCGAAACGGTTTCAAGCACTTCCTCCCGGACACCGTTAACAAGTAGCCTGAACAGATTGGCTATATCTGTGACAAGTTCACTTTTCAGCCATTCAATCAGCTTTACGTTCCTGGTTATGTCAAGTTCCCTTTCAAACACCGCCATGCCTGCCACCCCTCCTAGTAGGACATTCGCGTAGCGAAATTTCCTTTGAATGTCCCACATTTCCATTATATCACAAAATAACAGGCGCAAACTTCCATTTCCCGCAGCCTTCCCAATGTACACAACTTGCCTAATCCCTAGTCCTGCAGGACAAAAACCGGATAGGAACCGAGGAGTTTGAAAAATGAGCTCTTCCTCCTGATCATCGTCAGGGCGTCTCTTATGTCTTCATCTTCTCTGTGACCAATTATATCTACAAAGAAAATGTATCTTCCCAACTGGTTTTTTGCAGGTCTTGATTCTATCCTGCTCATGTTTATATCCCAGAGATTGAATATGCCCAGCACCCTGTACAAGCTACCGGGATTGTCATCTGTCGAAAAAACTATGGAGGTCTTGTCATTTCCGGTCTTACCGCTATCCTCCTTACCTATGGCGACAAATCTGGTAAAATTGTTTTCAATGTCCTGAATATTTCCGGCCGCTATTTCCAGATCATATACCTCCGCCGCAGCCACAGAACCTATGGCCGCAGTATCACCGTTGCCCAAAGCCGCCTCTTCGGCAGCTGCTGCAGTACTGTTCGTAACCTTGACGACAGCATCCGGCAGGTGTGACGCGATGTAGTTCCTACACTGTCCCAAGGCCTGGGTATGCGAGAGTATATAACGAATATCCTTGATTTTCGAACCCCTTTTTATCAAAAGGTTTTCACGTATTGGTATGACAAACTCAGCTTTGATTTTGAGATCAGGCTCAGTTGCTGATATCATGTCCATTGTTGCATTTACGGCGCCCTCTATGGAATTTTCAATTGGGACGACCGCCTCATTCATCTGGCCCTTGTCAACCGCCAGTATCATCTCCTGGATGGAGTTGAATGCGCACGCTTCGTATTCGCGGGTTCCCGCATATTTGAGCAGGGCTTCGTGTGAAAAGGTCCCTTTTGGACCAAGAAAACCTATCTTCTGCATGAATTATTCTCCTGTATTTACTACGGGTAAGGGGACACACCGGGTAAGGGGACACACCTCTTCGAGGAATGTCCCTGCAGGAATGTCCCCGTGTGATAAAACAAGGGGACGACCCATCGGCTTTAAACTGTAAAACCGTGAACCGTCCCTGTCATTCTGCCGTTATAAACTATTCTGCAGTATACGGAAGCAGTGCAACAACCCTTGCCCTTTTAATGGCAATGGTCAATTGACGCTGGTGCTTGGCACAGTTTCCGGAAATTCTCCTGGGAAGGATCTTGCCCCTCTCAGAGATATATTTCCTTATCTTGACCACTTCCTTATAATCAATATCGGTAACTTTGTCAACGCAGAAGGAGCATACTTTCTTCTTTGCCCTTCTCATCCTCATGCCGCCCTTGCCTTCGCCCTTGTCGTATGAGTCTCTGCTACCGCCTTTGTAATCCTTTTTTCCACCTTGCATATCAAACGCCTCCTTTCAAAAAAATCTTTGTTCCTGGTTTTTCAGAACGGGAGTTCATCTTCCCCGTCCAGCGGATAGAATCCGTCAGACTGACCTTCATTGCCACCGGCTGAAGGCTTTTGGTAGTTATTTCCGCCCTCGCTCTTTTTACTGTCTGCAAAGTAGCATTCTTCAGCGACTATCTCGGTAATATAATGCTTCTTACCCTCATTATCATCCCAGGTCCTGTTCTGAAGTCTTCCTATAACAGACACCTGCCGTCCCTTCTCAAACCATTTGCCACAGAATTCGGCGTTTTTTTCCCATGCTACGATGTTAAAAAAGTCAGCCTGCTTTTCTTCGCCTTGTTTTGAGAATCGTTTGTTGACAGCTAATGTAAAACTGCATACAGCAGTGTTATTCCCGCTTGTATACCTTAATTCCGGATCCTTGGTAAGCCTTCCCATTAAAACAACCTTGTTCATGCTATCACCTTAATCTTCTTTTCTGATAATCATATATTTGATTATGCCGTCGGTAATCTTGTAAATTCTTTCAAGTTCGTGCGGGAATTCCGGCACTGCGCTGAAATTTACAAGTACATAGTAACCATCGTTTTTGTCTGCAATTGTATATGCGAGTTTTCTTTTGCCCCATTCATCAATGCTTTCCAACTGAGCGGATGTTTCCAACATGGTCTTGAACTTTTCTACAAGACCCTTGACGATTTCTTCTCCAAGGTCGGGATTGATGATAAAAATGGATTCATACTTGTTCATAATTCGACTTTCACCTCCTTCTGGACTAAACGGCCCTGCAACATGACTGCAGAGCAAGGATTCCGAGATATTATATCATGGCCTCGTCCGATACGCAAGAAAATTGTTTTCGCCTTGTTTTCGCCTAGTTCCAGACCTTTGCCACTATGACCGTCATATCATCTTCGGGCATTCCGTTACTGCGTCTTTCCGCCTCCCTCAGCACTTCATCCGCAACCTCCTGCGGATTCATGCTTCTCAATCCCCGTATGTAGGCCGACAGTTCCCGCTCTCCGTTCCTGTCGCCTGCAAAGCTGTCAGTCACTCCGTCGGAAGTCATGATGATCATTTCTCCTGCAGCAACTTTCCTATGCATCAGTTCAGTTTCAACATCTCCAAGTATTCCTGCCGGCAGTGAAGCCTTCCTGATCATCTCAACCCTGTCCTCCCTGCGTATATACGTCGGCGCGGCACCTGTTTTGACGAACTCAACCTCTCCGCTGTAAAGATCGATTACCGATATGTCAATTGTCGAATATGTATCGTCTCCGGACTTTAAAACCAACACCGAATTTATGAGGTTGACCGCCATATCCTTGCTGAAGCCTGATTCAAGGAAGTTTTCCAGCAGAGTCACTGTTGTCCTGCTCTGTGCCGCAGCCTTGTAACCTGATCCCATACCATCACTAAGCGCAATGATGTATTTTCCTGCTCCGGTATTCAGAAATGTAAAGCTATCCCCAGATACCTTGCTTTCATGCCTCGCTACCCTGGCGATTCCCGTAGTCACCCTGAAATTATCTCCTTCATGCAATTTCAATGCACAACACCCATCGGTAGACTTTCTGCATTCTTCATTTTCCGGGTACATCCTCCTGCCGGTAGCAGAAGATACAGTCTTCTCTATTACACTGATACAATTCCTTGTTCCTCCGCAGCCCGAATGAATCACCTCTACCTCATATCTCCCCAACCTGTTTTCAAAGGCTGATGCCTCCCTGACCTCTATCCCCTTGCCTTTAAGGGCTGTTACAATTCCGTCCTCAATTTCCTCCATAAAGCTGATTTCTGTCTTTATCTCGTCCGCAAGGGAGGAAATGGCTTCAGAAAGGCTTTCGTACTGTCTTGAAATCAAGCCCCTGCTCTCACCGATACGCCCCTTCCAGAGCAGGTCAACCTTGAACAGTTCATATGCATTGTTTACAGCATCCACAAATGCAGCTGCCCTCTCACACCTGTCCAGGAAATAAGCCGGTATATCACTTTTTTCAATACGCCCCTTTTGATCAAGATTCTCAATAATTTTGAACATAACCTGATATGTATTGATGAAATTAAGTTCCCAGCAATGATAACAAAGGCTGCAATCCCTGCATACCCTGTCCGCCGCCTTGTCAAGCAGGACAGAGATTTCCTGCTGGTCTGATATTGCATTCACCTGGGTTATCTCATTAAATGACTTTGACAGCTTCCTGAAAGCGCCTGAAAACTTCTCCAGCCTTCCAACGGTATAATCCCTGACCCTTGACGGATGGTGCTGAAGTTCCCCATAGAATCCCCCCTCGCCCAGGAATATGCTTTCTGCAGCATCCAATTGTTTTTTGGGAAGTACAAGAAATATGACAGCCGCTATGGATATTTCCAGCAAATAATCGTAGGGGCTTGTAATTTCTCTCAGGTATAGCGCCAGAACAATGTTTGCAGCAACAAACCCGAGTACGGCGACAGCCTTGTGTCTATCCTTCATAATACCGGAAATAAAACCACAGAAGGCATATATTCCAATCGACAACGGGATAAGTTCGGAAGATACACTCCCCGAGAGCCCGAGTGCCACTCCTGCCGCTGTACCGACACCAGGACCGGCTTTATATCCTGAAAACATTATTATGGCCAGACACAGAACATCCTTAATGATAATGCCGGCTTCTCCATCGCCGACAAGTCCGGATGCCACCAATCCGGCTGAAATTACAATACAGATTGTTTCTTCATTCGAAAAAGCTCTTCTGCCCTTTTTCATAATCAAGGCTGTAAGGGAATGTCGGAAAATAAAATAGCCTATCATTATAATGAATCCGAAAAACGCCGTACGAATAAGATCATAGGTTAAAAAACCCTGAAGTCCTGTCATTACAAGCATGGGCAGGATTATACCCAAAAAAGCAGAGAGAGCATACTGGCTCCTGCCTGCTTTTTTGAAAAAGAGACTGAAAACATAAAAAAGTAGAATCCCCCCAATATTTATATATACCTGTTCAGGATTTCCCTTTGTGGCCGCACCTGCAATAACTGCAACAGCCAAAAGTAATCTGCCGGGCAGTATGCCTGCCGATGCTGCATAAAATGCAAATCCAAACGGGAACAGTCCGGTACCCATCTCCGTCCTTCCCAGAAGTAACGCTGCCGGAACAAAAATAAGCCTGTTATCCGATGCAAAGGATACAAGCTTGTTTAATGGTAGGCTAAGGTCTTTCATCTTCAGTACCTCCCCATGCTTTTGTAAATGCGGATAGCACTGATTATACTCAAAATGATTGGAATTATCTGTCAAATTCAGGGGTGTAAAAAAAGAAAGTTTTGACATCCATCGTCAAAACTTTCTCTATGTAGCTTTCTTGTATTTTAATTTTTACCGTCTTTATCCTTGCTATCGGAATTTCCTTTGTTGTTCTTGTCTGCTTTACCTGTATCATCGTTCCCATTGCCGGTCTCTGTATCCTGGTTTTCGTCTGTTTCGTTGCTTTTGCCGGTTTCACTGCTTTTAATATCTTTACTGTCTTGACTATCTTTATTGTCTTTATTTCTCTGATTGTCCTTATATATCTGATTTTCTATATCGGCTTTATAGTCCTTATTAATCCCGGCGTTATCATTGATGCCTTTATTACTATTCATGCCTTTATTGCCATTGTTGTCATTATTTCCGTTATTACTGTTATTACTGTTATTGCTGTTATTGCTGTTATTGCTGTTATTGCTGCTATTACCATTTTCACCATTATTACCATTAGTTGCGTTATTGCCGCTATTATCTTTCTCAGCCTTTTTACCTTCTTTGATATAGTCCATTATAACTGCAACAGGCTTATCCTTAAGTTCATCAACCTTCAGTTGCGGCTGGACCTCTCTGGCTCTTTCAATAAGCTTCAGCTTTCCAGGTGAAAGTCCTGTCTTTTTTGCGTTGTCATGCTCCTCTTTACTGATCGATTCTGTGAGCAATTCCGCATCAACGTCATCTTCTGCAAGCTCTTTTTCAATCTTTTCTTCCAGCTTCTGAACCAGCTTTCCGGCCTTTTCAGTTTCTTTGCCTGATACCGTCAGAATGATTGCTCCCGGAGCGTCCTTTTTTAAATATCCATCCTTTAACGCATAATCAAGAAGCTCGTTTATCCCATCTTCAAGATTCCTGTTCAATACAAGGGACTCATCAATCAGTTTTTCTCCGTCTATATTTAAAGGATTCACTTTTATGATTATATTGTATTTGTTCGCTGTCAATTCGACACTTGGGTTTATATCCATATTGACATAATAATATGGGGTACTATAGCTGTATGCTCCGTATCCTAATATGAAAACAAGCATAAACACCGCGGCTATGGATGCTACTTTAGAAAAAACCGGTCTTGCATGGCGCCTGGTCCTGCTTGAGTCATCCGCGCTGACCGCGTCTCTGCCCCTGGTGAAAGCCCCCATCCGGTCCAGCTCGATCTCATAACCAATCTTGAGCCCGCTTCTGTTCCTTATCCTGGTATAGCTCCCATCCTTGCAAAGTGCTATAGCATATTTACTTTTTATGTCGACTACAATCCCTTTCATTCTGTTACCTCTTGCCTCCCAGGCTCACATATTCTCTTACAAACTGGTAATCTCCAGTTGCTATAAGTATTACTGATACAATATATCTTCGTGAGCGTTCAATGATTTTCCGGGGTATCTGCAGCGTCTTTTCAATTTCTGCCACAGGAAGTTGCTTTTTGCCTTTGATTGTTTTTATCATTTCAGAATCCGATAGGAGGTATCCAACGATTTCATTACAAATCTGCCTGGTTTTCTTATGTTTGGGTGACGATCCGGCAAGTTCGAAGAAGGATATTCCCCATTCGGCCAGCTCTTCTCTCAGCTGCTCGATCTCGAACCTCCTCATTTCGGCTGCATTTTCCTCCATATACCGTTCTACCGACTGGTTCATGGTAATATCTACGGGTTCATCTTCGTCCCCGGCATACTGGCTGAGGGATATTACATTATCATGACGCTTCTCCTTCCGGTAATAGTCAATGATCCTTCTCTTGATGACTTTACTGGAAAAGGGCAAAAAGTTGCCCTTGCTGCAGTCATATACCCTGATTGCCTCAACAAAGCCCATCAATGCAATGCTGAGCTCGTCATCCTCGCCATATCTGACATACCGGCCTGAAACCCTGCCTGTACATGATGCTATAAAGGGTTTGTACTCCTCTATCAGAAGGTTGATTTCTATTTCATTGTCCTTTATTCCTGCGACCCTCTCATTAAGGTTCTCAAATGGCATTTCTTCCTCCAGGCTAAATTCAGAACAGGCTGAAATTGGAATGAAATAATATATATTATAGCACAGTAATACGCATACTTTTTTTAAAAGATAATTACAAAAACAAATCAAACACAAGCAAGAGCAGCAGAACGAACATTTCGTCTGCTGCTCCAATCCTTTTATTCTCAGTTGTTTGCCTTGATTTAGGTGTTTATTGCTCCATTTGCTTGCCAAGAAAACCAGCCGCTGATTGGGCCAGCTTTGATTCTACCTCACCCATTTTCAAAGTGGGGTCGGTGGATAATAAAATGACTGCCCCAATAGGATCTCCTTCAGAAATTATGGGTGTCACTACCTGTGAATAATATTTTCTGTCAGGGGATTCATCTGCCAGGATGGATATGGTTTTTTCATCTGATGATTTTACCAGAAGAGTCGTTTTTTCTTCAATAACCTTCTCAACATCATTACTTAGGGATTTTTCCAGGAATTCCTTCTTGGAAGCACCGGATACCGCAATTATTGTATCCCTGTCTGCAATGCAGGTAATGTGACCAATGGTCTTGTATATCGACTCTGCATACTGAGTTGCAAAGTCCCCCAACTCTCCTATGGGGGAGTACTTCTTCAGTATAACTTCGCCCTCTTTATCAGTAAATATTTCCAAAGGGTCACCTTCCCTAATCCTTAAGGTTCGCCTGATTTCTTTAGGTATAACCACCCTACCGAGGTCATCAATTCTTCTGACTATTCCCGTTGCTTTCAATTTTCATACCTCCTTTTCCATTTCTATTTGATACACCCGATTTTCCCTTTTCTTTCTTTTATTTGTTTCCTTATTCCGCTTTTTTAGTATTAATGTTTTATTGGAGTTTTATACATAACCTTGCCAAGCAATGGACATTGACGCAAAAAAACCGTCAGGCACCCTTTTATGGGTAACTAACGGCTTTAATATCACTTGTGGCAAATTAATTTATTGAATCATATACACTTTGGTTTGTATTCAGTTTGTATTTGTCGTCGTTCTTCCATTCGTCAAGCATATTGCTGTAAAGTCCCTGCTGAACAAAATCCGTTCCGTAATCATCATATTCCGTAGCGCACTTCAGGCTGACCGGTTCACCTTCCGCATACTTCTCCTCGACCATCAGTACATGGAAGCCGTAATCAGTCTGTACCACTACTGCATTTGCAGCGCCGGGTGTCATTGTAAAGCCCGCATCTTCAAACTCCGGAACCATGATACCCTTCATGAATACATAGCTCCCACCTGTAGCTGCATTGCCGTCTTCAGAATTTGCTGCTGCCAGGGTTGCAAAATCCTCCCCTGCCTTAACTTTCGTCTGCAGATCCTCTGCCTTCGCCTTTGCTGCGGCAATTTCCTCTGCAGTTGCAGTATCTTTGGCTGCAGTTATCAGGATATGCCTTGCCCAGACAGCTTCTGCTCCGCCTGTACGCATTGAGGATTCTTTGTACAGGTCTTTGTTGCTGTTATAAAAGGTCTCGATACTTGAATCCATTTTTTCTACTTCTGCCGTCTGGAAATTCGATATCATCGTTACTTCTTTCTGCAGTTCCTCCAACTCGTTTATGGTAATACCATAAGTTTCCTTCAGCTGTTTATCGGCCTTTGCTCTGTTTCCTCCGCCAATTTCTTCGCTGTCAATGATATTGGTTTCTATCCATTCGTCAATACCGCTCAGTTCTTCACTTGTCAGCTCTATACCGGCTTCTTTTGCCTTACTCAGCTGGATCTTCATCTCTCTGACGCCTTCCAGCGCGTTTTTCTTGGCAACTTCAAGTGCACTCTCGCCGCCGATATCTGTGCTCCAGAATGTGGCTTCATCAAGACTGCTGTCTGCCTGTGTAGCTTGTGACAACATATTTTGCTTTTGCACATACAGGTAATATTTGTACTCGCCCTTGCCGATCTTTTCTCCATTGACCGTTGCAACATAGCTGCCGGATACATTGAACCATATAAGCAGACCTGCAACGATAACCACGATGACCGCCAGCGCGATCAAACCATATTTTACGAATATGGGAGTTTTTTTATCCTCAGCCTTATGGCTGGTTCCTGCGCCTGTGTTCCCTTTATTATTCAAATTTATCTCTCCCCGCTTTTTTTCTGCGCACTACCTTAGAAACCTGATAGTTCAACTACCATTATAATTAAATGTCTAACCAACTTCAAAGCTTTTTAAGTCCTGTAACATAATTTTAATATTGTCCAGAATCTTTCCGCGCTCAACGTTCATTGCCCTGTACATGAGATATGGGTTTGCACCGGCATTAAAAAGCACCTGCCGCTTGTATTTTGCTGCAAGCTGTCCAATGGCGCTGATATTGAATTCCTTTGTATTGCCTATCTGGAACATGACTGAATCGTTTTTCTCCGAAACCGATGAAAAGCCCAGAGATCCTGCCAATGCCTTTATATATGCTATCGACACAAGGTTTCTGACCGGCGTCGGGATATCTCCATACCTGTCAATAAGCTCATCCTCGATATCCAGGACATCCTTATGATCACGTATAGCTGCAATCTTCTTGTACATCTCAATTTTTCTGTTCTCTACACTTATATACGCATCATCTATATATGCGCTGATATTGATATCTATTGAAATTTCTCCGACACCCTTTCGCAAAGGCTCTCCCTTGAGTTCCCTGACCGCCTCATCCAGCAACCTGCAGTACATGTCATACCCTACCGACTCCATATGTCCATGCTGTTCAGGTCCAAGCAGGTTGCCGGCTCCCCGTATTTCCATATCCCTCATGGCAATTTTGAAACCGGAGCCAAGCTCCGTGAACTCCCTGATAGCCTGCAGCCTTTTTTCCGCTACCTCAGTTACTACTTTGTCTTTTTTATAAGTAATATATGCATAGGCAAGCCTGTTGGACCTGCCCACCCTGCCCCTCAACTGGTAAAGCTGTGCCAGCCCCATCCTGTCGGCGTCCTCCACAATGATGGTATTGACATTGGGCATATCCAGGCCGGACTCAATAATTGTCGTGCAAACCAGGACATCGTACTCGCCTTTTATAAAGCTGAACATTATGTCCTCAAGTTCCCTTTCATTCATCTGACCATGTGCCACCGCCACCCGCGCGTCAGGTATCAGGTTTTGTATCTCCGACGCCTTGACGTCTATACTCCTGACCCTGTTATACAGATAAAACACCTGCCCCTTGCGGCTCAGTTCTCTGGAGATGGCATCTCCTATCACATCCCTGTTGTACTCCATGACATATGTCTGTACAGGATACCTTTCCTCGGGAGGATCTTCAATGACACTGATATCGCGGATTCCTACAAGTGACATATGGAGGGTCCTGGGTATTGGTGTAGCTGTCAGGGTCAGAACTCCGACATCGGGCGTGATGTTTTTTATCTTTTCCTTATGTGTGACTCCGAAGCGCTGTTCCTCATCGATTACGAGCAGCCCGAGATCCTTGAAGCATATATCCTTCTGGAGCAGCCTGTGTGTGCCGATCAACACATCCACATTCCCGGTCTTGACATCCTTCAATATCCTTTTTTGTTCCGTCTGTGACCTGAACCTGCTGACCATCTCGACAGTAACAGGAAAATCCTTCATTCTTTCGAGGAAGTTTGTATATTGCTGTTGAGCGAGAACAGTAGTAGGTACAAGGTATGCAACCTGCTTTCCATCCATGACGGCCTTGAATATAGCCCTTATGGCCACCTCGGTCTTTCCATAGCCCACATCTCCGCAAAGAAGCCGATCCATCAGTTTGCCCGACTCCATGTCTTCCTTTATCTCCTCTATGCACTTGAGCTGGTCCTCAGTCTCGTCATAGGGGAACTGCTCTTCAAACTGTTTTTGCCATACGGTATCAGGAGAGAATGTAAAGCCTCTTGCTGCCTGTCTTTGTGCATAAATCCTTATTAATTCCTCAGCTAATTCCCTCAGGGACTCCCGCACCCTGGTCTTTGTCTTGTACCAGTCTGTGCCGCCCAGCTTGCTTAACTTCGGCGCTTTGCCTTCGGAGCCGATATATTTCTGTATCAGGTCCAGCTGGTTGGTGGGGATATACAGATAACCGTTATCCTGATAGCTTATTTTGAGGTAATCCCTTTTGATCCCTTCGACCACAAGCTTTTCAATGCCCACATAGAGTCCTATCCCATGGGTTTCATGAACAACATAATCCCCTGTCTTGAGGTCGGTAAAAATCTCAATCCTTATACCCTTGCTCCTTGAAGACCTCGCATGTTTCCTGTCCTGGCCAAAAACCTCCTTGTCGCTGACTACGACAAAATGGGCAGTTGGGTACTCAAATCCTTTATTGAGGCTTCCATGTGTAATTATGAGTTGGCCAGGCAGAAGGGCTGCAGGCACGTTATCTCTGTATACCGCTTCTATACCTTTTTCCGCCAGTGTTTCACTTAATCTTTCTCCACGTCCCCTGGTCCCCGAAAGCAGTACTATCCTGCTCTTAAGTTCCTTCCATTCGCGGATGCTCTGACAGAGCAGGTCAATGTGTCCCTGAAAGGAACCTATGAGCCTGCCCGGAATGTTAATGGCCTTGCCTGCCTTTGAACTGATGCCTTCTGCATTGATAGCATTCAAAAGTATCAGTTTGCGTTTTTCATATTTACTCTCAAGACCCAAATAATCAAAATACATATCCTGGCTTCCAGGCAATAACTGTTCCTTTTCCATCAAACCCCTGCATATCTCATATTGCTCCAGCAGGAGATTGTCCAGCCTTTGCTTCTGCCTTGCAGGTTCATCCATGAAGACAAGGACATCATCACCTGCAAAGTCGGTGAGGCAATGGGGGTCATCTATTATATAAGGTATATACCTGTCAATGCCTGGAAAATAATGCGCCTCCTGTATCCTCTCCATATCGCCATTGATTTTCTGCGCCAGCCCGCTGGAGCCTTTACCCTGTTTTTTCAGGTCTACAGAAACCTTATGCCTGATCTGATCCATTTTGTCCTGGGGATAGATCACTTCACGGGCAGGTATGATCCTTACACTTTTCAATTTGCCGACCGAGCGCTGTGTATTTGTATCGAACTGCCTGATTGAATCCACTTCATCTCCGAACAGCTCCACCCTTGCTGCAAAGTCCCCGTCAATGGAGAATATGTCAATGATTCCACCCCTGATTGCAAACTGTCCTGCAGTTTCTACGATATCAACCCTCTCATATGCCATCATAACAAGCTGGCGGGTAAATGCTTCCAGGTCAATTGTGGCACCCTCGGTAATTTCCAAAATGCTGTCCTGGAAGAGTGAAGGAGGGATCATTTTATGGACAACCGCTTCGACAGAGGATACTACTATACGGTAATCGCCCCTTACAATCCTATCCAGGGCTTTTATACGCTCAAATAGTGCCTCATTGCTTTTTGCCTCGACATCATGGAACATAATTTCTTTGGATGGGAAGAATACCGCATCATCCCCGAGGAAAAATGAGAAATCCTCAAAATACCTTCTGGCCTGCATCTCATTAAAGGCAATAAAAATGCCCTTTCTTTGCGAATGCAGGCAAAGGGCATGACACAAGTGAGCCTTTTGAGAATCGGAGGGTCCGGTGATATTCAAAGGCCTTTTAATATTCATTTCATTGGTGTCTTTTAAAATTTCCCCGTATTCATCCAGTTCCAGCAGCGGGGAAACAAGATGCTCAATGCCTTCATTGATATCATGGATATCATTACTTCCCATTATACGTACCCATTGCCTTCTCTACACCGGATGTGATGATAGTTACAGCGGCATCTGCAGCGTTGGCGATCGCTTCATCGACAGCCTTCCGCTCCTCGGGGCTGAACCTTCCAAGGACGAAATCTGCCATATCCCAACCTTCGGGCGCTTTGCCTATCCCGACCCTGATCCTCGGAAATGCATCCGACTGTATCTGGTAAATTACTGACTTCATGCCATTGTGGGTACCTGAACTTCCTGAAGGACGTATCCGTATCCTTCCAAGGGGTATGTCCACATCATCATATATGACAAGGAGGTTTTCGGGCGGGACCTTAAACCATTCCAGAGCCTCCCGGACACTCTCCCCGCTCAGGTTCATATATGTCTGGGGTTTGAGCAGCAGAACCCTTTCATTGTTTATTATTCCATTATACCATATGGGTCCCTCTTATTGTAAAGGGTTCGCTTCGCCGTTCCCTACTTCCTACCCACATCGACCAATAATCCCTCTGAGTGCTTTATAAAGGATCGTTTTATGCCCTGACTGTAGTACCGTAAGGTTTGTGGTCATTGCGTTTTCATATCGAGTTGAAGGTTTCCTGAAGCTGTTTATCAGTTCTTCCTGTTCCTTTATGTCCTTTTCCGTTTGCTCGTTTTTCTTCTGCGCCATTACCAGGTCATATATTTTTCCGCCATTCATTTTGTAAACCCTAAGCTGTGACATCTGATCCGCGCCTATCTTTGACCAACCTTTGGGACGACTGCTGAGCCTTTCGGAAAACACATGGCTCACATGGCCTTCAGCACTGCAGCCAACTATTTCTCCAGCCTTTTCTTCTTTGATCTCTATGCCATCCCAGTTATTGAGTATGTATCTTTTAGCTTCTCGCACAGCTTCCTTCTTTGTATCAATTTCAGTTATTGTAATGACCTTATCGAAGGCTGCAGCTGCCATCTTTTTATCCGGCCACTCTATTGCATCCGTTATGGCATAATACATGGCTTCGTCAGGCAAGTGGGCCGTAGCAATCCTTATGTACTTATTCATGTGATGGTTGTCTAAAACAAATCTGCTTTTGGGTATCCACTGGAGTCCCATACGTATCCACGAGGCTCCATCTCCCGAAATATATATTGTTTCTATGGCTTCTTCCTTGTACTGCTCATCTATGTACTGCGCCACTTTCAGCCATAAATCCTCGCTTTTGCAATCTCCGCCAAAGTAGCGTACGTTCTTCAATATTTTCCTTTTCACAGTGCTTTTTTCAGCATCAATACCTTCATGTACATATACAAGCTTGGGCATTGATATACCGGTCTTCCGTTGACCGTCCTTGCTCTTGGTCTTGTGTTGCAGGGCAACATGATCTTCGTCAGCTTCTATGTGAAGAATACGTACTTCTTTCTTCTCGGAAGCAGGAAGGGGAGCGTCCACGACTTCTATCTCGTGTACTTTCTTCATAACCGCCTGCTTGCTCAGGTCACTATCGTATGCAACCTTTGCCCCAGCTTTCCTATAGCTGCTTTGTGTAGCTTCTTCAAGAGCGGTTATTACAACATCGGCACTCACCCTGTCATGAGGGTTAATACCTGATATCTCGTCTACAAGATACTTTCGATGTCCACCTTTCTTTGGCTTGAAGTATGTCCGTTTATATGCCACCATCCCAAAGCTTGTTAAAATGGTGCTTGGGTCTTTCCTGACGATCTCGTACCGCTTCTTGCGTTCGGAACTGTTGCGGATATGTTCGTCCATATCTTCCAGTACTTCCGCTACTATGGTGCGCCCCAGTTCAAACAGGCTTTCCTGTAGACCCAGTACCAAATCAGCCAGATCCTTCTTTTCGGAAATGAATGTTTCTATTACTTTTTCGATTTTTTTGACGCCAAATTCATTAAAGTGCTGTATACTATTGTACATAGAAGATGATTATCCTTTGTTGTGTATTTGTGTGGAAACTATATATTAACAGGATTTCATCTTCTTTTCTATTGTATTTGCCTTATATTTCCTTTTAAATTCCCGTACAGTAACTTTACGCTATCCACAGGGATGTCGAAGAAGCCCTGCAACTGCGGGGTGTGCAGATCCATAGTCAGAACCCTGTCCGCACCCGCGACGGTTATGAGGTTCGCCACAAGTTTAGCAGAAATTGGATCTCTAGCCTTTGCCTTCCTGTCCTGCCTTGCATAGCCGAAATAGGGTATTACCGCCGTAATTCTGCCTGCAGAAGCTCTTTTGAGGGCATCGATCATTATAAGCAATTCGATTAGATGATCATTTACTGGTGTACAGGTAGACTGGATTACAAAAACATCGGCGCCCCTGACCACTTCTCCGATATTTACAGCAGTCTCTCCGTCACTGAATTTTCCTACGGTTGCAACTCCAAGCGGCAGGCCTATCCTGTCAGCTATTTCTTCTGCCAGGGCCATATTGGAATTGCCGGTAAAAATCTTGATGCCTTTTCCATGTAAGTTCATTGATACCAAAGCTCCTTTTACTTTTCAACTGTTTTTTATATTATTTAAATTATTTTCACTATGAAATTATTTCCTCTTCATGTCCTTCCTTATTACCCAGCCCGCTTTATTCTCCTGCCTGCTCCTGGCTATGGAAAGAGCATTTTCGGGAACCGCCTCGGTGATAGTTGAACCTGCAGCGATATAAGAATCATCACCAACGGTAACAGGGGCGACAAGGTTTACATTGCAGCCTACAAAAGAGTTGCTGCCTATCTTTGTCCTGCTCTTCCTTTTGCCGTCATAGTTCACGGTTATGACCCCACATGCTATGTTGGTGTTCCCACCGACATCGGAATCGCCTATGTATGCAAGGTGGGGGATCTTCGTCCTGCTGCCGATTGTTGAATTCTTAACTTCGACAAAATCGCCAATCTTTGCATTACTGCTTATTTTGCAATCCGGCCGGATATATGAAAATGGTCCGATCTGGGTACTTTCACCTATTTCGCTTTCAAGCACCACTGATTTGTTGATTTTTACAGCATTACCGATCCTGGACCTGACGACCCTTGTGTCCGGTCCTATCTCACAGTCTTCCCCTATAACGGTATTCCCTTCAAGAATTGTGCCCGGGTAAATGACAGTATCCATTCCAATTTCAATACCTGCATCAATATATGTGGAATCGGGATCAATTATGGTGACTCCCGACAACATGTGCGCATTTGTGATCCTTTTTCTCAGTATCCCGGCGGCATGGCTCAACTGGACCCTGTCATTTACTCCCAGGACCTGACACGGGTCACCCATTTTCCAGGCCCCAACCTTCAAACCCTTTGTGGCCATAACGCCTAAAGTATCGGTCAGGTAATACTCACCCTGATCGTTTTTATTATTTATTTCTTTAAGAGCATTGAACAGTTCTATAGATGAGAATATATACATACCAGAATTGATTTCTTTGACTGACCTTTCCTCCGGGCTGGCATCACGGTGTTCCACTATTCGGGAAACATTACCTCCATTAGCCCGTATAACCCTCCCATATCCTGTCGGATCAACAAATTCCGCCGTAATAACCGTAGCCGAAAAGCCGCCTGAAATATGGAAATCTATTGCCGCATTCAGTGTGGATTTTTCTATAAGAGGTGTATCACCGCATAAAACGACAAGATGGCCATCATAACCTTTGTAATATTCTTCCGCCTGCATTACCGCATGCCCAGTTCCGAGTTGTTTCTCCTGCATTATGTAGGCTGAAGCCCTTGCTCCCATGCATTCCCTGACCTGTTCAGACTTCTGCCCCGTGATTATGGCAACCTCATCTATACCTGAACCCTTTATTGCGGCAAAAACCCACTCTATCATTGCTTTACCGCAAAGCTTGTGGATCAGCTTGGATTTCTTTGACTTCATCCGCTTACCTTCACCGGCAGCAAGTATCAAAGCCGATATTTTATTCATCCCCGTGCTCCTTCCGGTAATTCCAGGTTTTATTTTCTCACTTTTCATCTAATATTTCAACCTAAAATATAAGGTAACCGTTCAAGGTATCAGATACACCTCTTATAGCGCCTTGAAAACGAAAAAAGACACTCTTTCAAGTGTCTTCCTGTCTCATTCTTCTTCTGATGTAGCAGTAGATTCATATTTTTCAAGAATTGCTTTCTGTATTTTTTTCTCTTGTTACCGCATTTATCGGATGCGCAATGTCCTTGAACTCCCCGTCAGGCGTCTTCCTGCTGGGCATTGCTATGAAAAGACCGTTTTGACTCTCGATAACCTTTATATCGTGAACCACAAACTCATTGTCAAAGGTGACTGAAACCACTGCCTTCATTTTACCTTCAACGTCAATTTTTCTTATGCGCACATCGGTAATTTCCATATGCTGCTACCACCTTCCGTTTTAAATGTGTATTACTATATTCTATAAAGAATTTTAATTTCCTTCTTTTGTTATGAATTTCATTCAAGGTTCATTCAAGGTTCATTCAAGGTTCATTCAATAGAATGTATTATTATAGCAGCTCTCAGTCATTATACATCAGGGGATATGCCAATATCAACTTTCCCCTCCTGTTCATCCACAGAATTAAAAGTCAATATGGAGCAGAAGTTTTCAACCAGTTTTCTGGCAGGTTCTCTGGTTTTTATCAGCACTCCTGTTCCGATTACCTCACAATCGAATTCCTTAGCCAAATCGAGAATACCTTTTGCAGTGCCCCGCCTTTCATGAAGTCATCAATGAAAAGGAGCCTCGAACCCCTTTTCAGGGATCTGAGCGGCAGTACCATTGTCTGAATTTTCTTCGATGAGCCTGATACATAGTTAATATTCACCGATGCCCCATCGGTATCTTCATTATAATGCCTCACAATGACCAGCGGGACATCAAGGTACCTTGCAGTCATAACCGCAAGCGGTATTCCTTTGGTCTCTACGGTAATTACATAATCTACGGCAGCTTTACTGAAATATCCCGCAAAAAGCATACCGATTCCCGAAACCACCTCAGGGTCGAAAATCAGGTCCAGCATGTATAGATATCCGCCTGGCAGTATACGTTCCTTTTTTGAAAGTTCACCGGCAAGCATGTCTAAAAGCTTTCCCACTCTGTCGTTGCCAGGACTTGGAACATATCTGACACCTCCAGACGCCCCTGGGATTGTCTCTATCTTTCCCATCCCGAATTTTTCAAACACATTCCTGACTATATCGATATCTTCGCTTAGGGAGGATTTTGCCGATCCAAGCATTTCTGCAAAGCTTACCAGATTAAATATCCTTCCCGGTGAATCACAAAGCATTCTTGTAATCATAGCGATTCTTTCATTTCTTGACATCCAGCTGCCTCCATATCCCCTATACGCCGTTTCTTTGAGCTGGTCTCATGCGCCGGGTAACTAGTCCTCTGTCAACCCTAAATATATGTTTAAGTTGACAGAGGACCAGATTGATTATATCACCAAACCACGAATAATTTAATAGTTTTCTGAATAAATGTTCGTATAATTGTTAAAATAAAGAGCATTCTCTTGAAAAGAAATGGAGAAAGTGTAGTTTTACTTTTCACAATAAATAATATATTATTTATATGCTTATATTGTTAAACAATATTTGTTTAGAATTATTAATGCTTTCATATTAGTCAAAAATTAGAATAAAATGATTTAAGGACGGGGAGTGTTATCGTTTGCAGGAACGCAGCCTTATCAACGAAGGATTGGATGTAAAAAACACAAAACATAATTTTCTTGACATAAAAAAACAGGATAGCAAGCACCCGGAAGAATCGAAGAGCACAATAAGGGTACATTTTATTGGAATAGGCGGCATAAGCATGAGCGGCCTGGCCGAAATCCTCAAAAACCGCGGTTACATTGTCACCGGTTCCGACATGAAGGATTCCGGAATTACAAAAAAGCTTCAGATGATGGATATTCCGGTTTCCATAGGACATACCGGAGAGTATCTGGGAGAAGCGGATCTGGCCGTGTACACAGCTGCAGTAAAGGATGACAATCCGGAATTAATGCTGGCCCGCCAGCTTGGAATACCCACAATGGACAGGGCTACACTACTGGGCAGGATTATGAAGGGTTATCCATGTAACATAGCTGTTTCAGGCACCCATGGAAAGACAACCACCACCTCTATGATTTCAATGATCATGCTGGAGGCAGGCAAGGATCCTACAATTCACGTAGGCGGTGAACTCAATTTCATTGGAGGTACTACCAGGCTTGGAGGCAATGAGTTTTTCGTCGTGGAAGCAGATGAATACTGTCAAAGCTTTCTGAAGTTTCATCCTTTTATTGCCTTGATTCTTAATATGGAATTCGACCATCCTGATTTTTATCGTGATATTGTGCATATCAGAGAAACATTCCGACAATTTGCAGGCTTGGTGCCAGAAAATGGTTGTATTGTTTCCTTTGCCGATGACCCTGGCATTAACGCGTTACTTGAAGATGTGAACTGCAACAAAATCACCTTCGGGCTCGAAAATAAATGTGCTGATTGGTATGCCATCAACATAATCTATGACTCCGAGGGCTGTGCATCTTTCGACCTTATGAAAAAAGGAGCCCTGCACAGGCATATTAAGTTGGGGGTTCCCGGAATCCACAATGTCCTTAATTCGCTGGCCGCAATAGCTGCCTGCAGCCTCGCAGGATGCGATGCCGAATCTGCTGCCAATGCCCTGGCCCGGTTTACAGGTACCAGAAGACGTTTTGAATTGAAGGGGTTATGGGTGATATCAAGATCATTGATGATTATGCACATCACCCATCCGAAGTCAAGGCAACTCTAAGTGCCGCGGCCAATTGCACCCAAAAGGGCATCTGGTGCATATTCCAACCCCATACATATACACGTACCAAACACTTGATTGATGAATTTGCTACCTCTTTCAATGATGCAGACAAATTGATTGTAACCGATATATACGCTGCCAGGGAGAAGGATACAGGCGAGATCCATTCCAGCATGCTTGTGGAAAAAATCAACGATATACGTGGAAAGATAACCGAAGCAGGCGATACTCAAAAAGAAAAGGCTGTTTATATAAAAAGCTTTGAAGATATAGCCTCATATTTAAGTGAGAATATAGCCCCCGGAGAGATTATTATTACAATGGGTGCCGGAGATGTATTCAAAATTGGTGAGATGTTAATTGGACAGGGACGGTTCTAAATTGACAAAGGGACGGGGGAAGATTGACAGAGGGACGGGGGAGTTGTCAACTTTTTCTTGAAAAAGTTGACAACTCCCCCGTCCTCTGTCAATCTTCCCCCGTCCCTTTGTCAACGTCCCTTTTGTCAATTTCTCACCCAAAATCAGACCTTTGTCATTGCAAATTTGATTGTTCCCTCCGCAGCTGTCTTTCCTTCCACGGTAGCTATAACTTTTGCCTTTATAATTCCTAATTTTATAGAAATGATTTCAGCTTCAAGCCTTATCGTGTCGCCGGGAACGACCTGCTTTTTCATTTTATACTCTTCTATTCCAGCGAAAAGACCCAATCTCCCCTTGTATTCATCCATTAATGCAACTGCTATACCTGCTGTCTGCGCAAGAGCCTCCATGACAAGTACCCCCGGCATTACCGGATATTCCGGGAAATGGCCCTGGAAGAAGGGTTCGTTTGCGGTCACATTCTTTATCCCTACAGCCTTTTTACCAGGCTCCGCTTCAAGTATCCTGTCCACAAGCAGGAATGGATACCTGTGAGGAATCAACTTCTGAATTTCGATATTTGTAAGCATTCTACACCTCTTGGTCTATTTTTTAAATTCCCTGCAACCTGTCACATTCCGTAACAAGCCCGGGCAATATTTCCTCCGTAAAAACCTTTACGCTTTTCAAATCACTTTCCTTGAGAGTCTTTAGAATCGTACTGTATTTTTGAACAAATGGATGCAGATTATTAAGCCGAACCTCTCCAATGCACTCCATTATGGCGTCGATCCTGTCGGCGCTCTCAAGTATCTTGCCTTCAATGGTATCATCTTTGCCATCAAAGAGGATATCCCTGTATATATTCCTGTACGGCTCCTCCATGTTTTCGAGAAATGTTTCCACTGTGACTTCCCTTTCAAGGAGGTTCAGCATGTCCCTCATCTGTGGGTTCTTATGCTTGACGGTACTTATTATATCACCTGTTATAGCTTCAGCCACATCATGGTTCAACAGTTTTTTAAATAGTATTTCCCAGTTGACCCTTTCGCCATTCTGTTCTTCAATTAACGCAAGCATCTGCCCTACCTGCGCCACATAAAAGGAGTGTTCGCTTACTGTGGTCCTCTGATGCATGAAATCTGTGGACCACCTTCCCATATTGTTTAGCTTTCTTACTGTCAACAGGTAATTATGCAGGCTGTTAAGTAAAAACCCCCGGTTCTAAAAGTGGAAGCCGACTTCCCGTTTCAATTATATCATCTATTTCTTTTGAAATGGAATGGTTATATAAAATGTTGAGCCAAGGTTACATAATGCGTTAAATGGTAACCTGTTTAGCTGAATCTGCATATTCTGATATCGGTATTATAATTTTCTATGATGATACAGGCTATTTAACGAGTAATTGAAGAGGAGGAAAAAAAATGATCGGAAATAATGCGAACACACTTCCGGCAATGCATTTACCGGCCAATAATTACGGCTACCATGCCGGCCAACTATGGTGTGATGCCGGATAATTACGGTGCCATGCCGGCCAACTATGGTATGATGCCCGATAATTATGGTATGATGCCATCCAACTCTGGTATGATGCCGGCCAATAAAGGCCTGTTGCCGGATTATGGAACACTGCCGGCCAGTTATGGAGCCATGCCCCTTCAGGAAAAACAGCTGGAGTCCATGTACCCGAAAACCTACAAATTAATCCAACCTCATGCAGAACAAATGTGTGACAATATGTTGGCAAACAACGTGCAGAATTTTGTCCCGTCAAATGAACAAATGGAAAAGATGGTTGAGAGTATATACACAAAGGTTGAAAAGGATGTAGAGCAAGCTGTAAAACAGAGCCCGAATGAAGCCGAGCGCCAGTTCTACGGAGGAAGCAGAAGGATACTGCGTGATTTCATTGGAGCGGTACTGATCGGCAGCCTGATCGGCAGAAGGCGTAGGCCCTTTAACGTTTATCCTTACGGAGGATATCCTTATGGGTATCCCGGCTTTGGAGGGTATCCCGGCTTTGGGGGGTATCCTGGATATTGATGGAATAACCTGGTCGCTACGAGAATACAAAAACGCAGGATGGATGGCCAATTGCCGGCCAACCATCCTGCGTAGTATTATGATACCTTCTTTGTACTAAAGTTTTAACTGTTACAGGCCACTATCCCCTCCTGCGGCGCCTCAGGCCACCTCCGCCTTCCCAGCTTCCGACCGGTATGGGCTCTTCGGGGGTTTTGGGTTTTATAGCACCCGCCTTCTGGATTGCTCCTTCCTTGCAGGTGGTGATGCATAAACCACAGCGCGTGCATTTTCCCTGATCGATAACGTGTATCATTTCAGGACCGCCTGCAATGGCGCCTTCAGGGCAGATTGGGGCACATGCACCGCAGCCGGTGCAGGTCTCAGGCATTATATGCACAGAATAGTAACTCTTGCACACAAGTGCCGGACACCTTTTGCGCTTGACATGCATTTCCCAGTCCTCAGTATGGTTTTTCAAGGTGTAAAGCAGGTTGGATGCTGCCGCCCTTGTCATTTCGCAGCTCGCATTCTCACTCATGACAGAGGCAAGCTCAGTCAGCAGCTCGATATCTTCACTCTGCCCTTTTCCTTCAGTAGCATCATTTACTATTTTAAACAGCTGCATGGTGCCGTCACGGCACAACACGCACTTTCCGCAGGCTTCATGCCTGGTCTTGTCGAGCATACCCACCGTCCAGTCGACCACGCACAAACCCTCGGGCTTGTTCTCAATCTCGGAAATGCCCGGAATCAGATACGCTTTTTTATCACAAGTTATATTCATTTTAACCTCCAATGAGAAAACTGTTGTAAAACTTCAGGTTTCTTGCTTTGCTCCTGATAACACCTTATTACCTTATTGCACGATAATCCTTATTTATTCTTATAGTCCGCCCAGAACTTCACTTTTGTAAGATCAGCCCTGAGATCGCACTGGAGGCAGCGGCTTCCTTCCTTCTGTCCCTGCCCGGCTGTCAGACCCAGGTCTATTCCACAGAAGCAACCTTTCCTTTCAGATGTTTCAAGAATCGCCGGTTCTTCCCGTTCTTCATCGGCGAAGCCCCTCTTCTTTCCCATGTTGGGATTGTGCTTTTTTCTCTCCACAAGAATTTCATTGATATTACCGTCTCCATCCAAATATCTGTCTATTGATTCCGCTGCTTTGCGTCCGCTTGCAACAGCCTCTATCACAGATTTTGTTCCGTATATCACATCTCCTGCGGCAAATACACCCTCCCTGTCAGTGGAAAGAGAACCGGCATCTGCGTTAATCCTGTTCCCGAGGCCAAGACCCACCCCAAAGCCACTGTCAATATCAGGCACCTGTCCTGCAGCAAAAATAACTGTGTCTACCTCTGTGACTCTTTCCGAGCCCTCTTCCGGCTCGATACTCAGCCTTCCGTCAGGGGCAAAGGAGAACTTTTTAACATCTATGTGCCTTATGCCTGTAGGACCGTCTTTAGTCCCTTCAACAGCCAAGGTGGATTTATCATTATATATGGTGATGCCTTCCTCTTCTGCCTGGGTTATTTCTTCCTGGTCGGCAAGCATCGCATTTCTTGGCTCAAGGCAGTACACTCCGACATTTTTGACTCCGATGCGGACAGCAGAACGAGCACAGTCGAAAGCGACATTTCCCCCGCCAATTACTGCAAGCTTTTCCCCGACATCAATGTGCTGCTTCAGACTGACCTTCCTCAGAAAATCAACAGCAGTATATACCCTTGTCTCAATACCTTCACCGCTTAGTTTTCGGCCCTTGTGGGTTCCCATTGCAAGCAGCACGGAATCGTATCCTTTATTCTTTAGCTCATCCACGGAATTTATCTCCGCGCCAGTCACTATGTCTGCTCCCATATTCCTTATAAAGTCAATTTCGCTGGCAACTGCATCTCTCGGAAGTCTGTATTCAGGAATTCCGACTGAAAGCATGCCTCCTGCCACCGGAAGCTTTTCAAAAACAGTCACTGAATGGCCTTTTTTTGTAAGGTAAAGAGCCGCAGTCAGACCTGCTGCTCCTGCGCCTACTACAGCAACCTTCTTCCCTGTAGGGGACATTTTCTTCATGGCCTTTTCCTTCCAGATGAAGGTTTTATCATTATCAACTGCAACACGTTTCAGATTCCTTATGGATATTGGGCTGTTAAGCTTATCATGGCGGCAGGCATCCTCACATTTGTGGTTACATACATATCCCAGCGCCAATGGGAAGGGAAGCTTCTCCCTTATCAAACCGACAGCCTCACTGTATTTACCTTCTGATATATATCGTACATACCCGGGTATGTCCGTATGTCCGGGGCAGGCATCCTTGCAGGGTATCAGCCTCATTTCCCTCGGGGACCCCTTTGCGAATATACCTTCTACATCCCGCAGGGCACCGGTGGAGCACACTTCAACACAAGCACCGCAGAACCGGCAATCTGCATCCTTAAGGGGCATATCTGCATCTGTCCCGACATATATTTCGCCATCTTTCTGATTATACTGAAGTATTCCAACACCCCTTACATCGGCACAGGCTCTTATACATCTTCCGCACTGTATACATCTTTCCATGTCCCTGACAATAAGCGGATTGTTGGAATTGATCTTGATATTTATCTTGTTTATCCTTCTGAGTCTCGAATGAGCTACACCAAGATACTGGAACATTGACTGAAGCTCGCAATTCAGGTATACAGGGCAAGAGGTACAATCGGCCGGATGCGAAGCCAGCATTAACTCCATTGCCACATTCCTCTGGTGGTTCAGCTTCTCCGATTTGGTCCTGACCACCATGCCTTCCTTAACCTCGGTTGTACAGGAAGTAATCGCACCTTCCTGTCCTTCGATTTCTATTACGCACATTTTGCAGCCTCCCTGAGGAGTCAGGTCGGGATGGGCACAAAGATGCGGAATATATATGTCGGCCTTTAATGCTGCCTGCAAAACGGACTGACCTTCATCTGCCTCAACCTTTATCCCATTGATTGTCAAATTAACCTTTTGCATTTGGACCTCCCTGAACCTATAAATGACTGGATACTATATCTCATTATAAATTTACCGGATACTATATTTCATTATAAATTGACATATTAAATCTTACTATTGCCTTATTCTACAAAATCGTCTGAGTCGATATAATCAACTGCATTCATACCTGCCATACGGCCACTGTTTATCGCAAAGCTCATAGTGCTGCCCGGCATCAGGAAGCAATAGCTGTCCCCGAATATGGAGCAGGCATCTGTACCACATGAATACAGACCGTGGATTATCTGACCATCTTCAGAGGTTACCTGGAGGTTTTCGTTAACCCTTATACCGCCCAGCGATCCATAACCGGCAGGGTAGTGAATTGCAGCATAATACCTGGGGCCGTTGATCCCATGCATATATTTCGGATGCTTGTTGAAGAATTTGTCATACCTGCCATCACATGAGTTATATTCCTCAATGGTCTTTTTGAGATTCTTAACGTCAATGCCGGTCTGCTCTGCCAGGTCCTCTATGGAATCTGCCACGAAGAAGCTTTTTACTGACTTGGTGGTATCTGACTGAAGTGAAGCGAACGCGACATCCTGGTTGGTTTCGCCCTTCAGGTATGAAGAGACTTCACTTTCCCATTTCTCTATAGTCTTTACATTATGGTGGATAGTAACATAATCAAGACCATTTTCTTTGTAATAGTCAAGAATATTGTCGGATATTATTGAGAATGCACAGCGCCTGGTCTGATTGCAGATAGTATTGCCGGTGAATACGGTGTTGTTCATTTTTTCTTCATTGAAAATGCGCTTTCCTTCGAGGTTGACAAGAAGGTTCGGCTGCCTCATTGTTTCACTTATGGTCTTGAAGACATCGGTGATGCCGGGTGTTGTATAGGTCATTTCCATGGTCACCCTGGTCTTACCTGCGCCGACTGCCCTGGCCATCTTGATACCATCGCCGTTTACGCCGGGAATCCTGAAGGAGAAAAGGTCCTTGCCCCATTCAAAGCCAAGTTCTTCCTTTATCATTGCAGGGTTGTCGCCGAAACCTCCGGTAGCTATAATTATACAACTGCAATCAGCCTGAATCTCTTCACCCTCTGCATTCTTTGCAAGAACGCCGGTTACCTTTCCGTTGTCAGAAAGTATCTTGTAAACAGGAGTCTGTAAGTGAATTTCTACGCCAAGCTCCTCGGCTCTTTGTGTAAGTGTCTTGAAGATAACTCCTGCCGAACGTTCTGCAGGCTTGTTGCTGCCTGGCATTTTTACTATATGCCAGGTCTGGTTTGAATTTTCAAAATATTTGTAGACTCCAAGGAATTCCACACCCATACCTTCAAGCCATTCAATTGTGTTCGCCGTAAGACCAAGCCATTTCTTGACAAGCTTTGCATCGGTGCTCCAGTGGTTGTAATTCATAAAAAATTCAAAAGCGTCATCAACAGTAAAATCTACCATCTGTGCCTTGGCTTGTTTGGTCCCTATTGCGAGAGGTCCCATACCCATGCTGGCTGCCCCGCCTGTTGTGCTTCCTTTTTCAAATACTATAACACTGGCGTCTTTCTCCGCCGCGGCAACCGCCGCTGTTATGCCTGATGCGCCAGCTGCTATTACTACAACATCCGCTTCCATTCTTTTCATAAATAATATCTCCCCCTGTGTTTTAATATTTTTATTTTAAAATTGGCAGTATATAGAGATCCATATCCAACGAAAAATTCGCTCGGATTAATAGTCAACATGTTCAGATTCATTATATCAGAAAGCTTGTTCTCAGGAGAAGTACGGATATTATTGTTTTGAGAACACATAAATGTTATAATGTAACCAATTTGAAAGCAGCTTTAAATAAAGAGCATTACTAACCTAAAGGTTAGCTATTATTCAGCAAGAAAACCCGTAGATTTGTTTTTTGTTTTGCATGGAAGAGGTAACAATTATGAACGGTGATCCGTATGAATTTGCATTTCATTCCTTTGGCGGCAAATGGAAACCGCTGATAATTTGGGGTATGCATATAAATGGAGCAATTCGTTTCAGTGCAGTCAGGAAGAACCTCCCCATATCGGAAAAAGTACTAAGCAAGATGTTTAAGGAACTCGAAGCTGACGGAATAGTAACCCGAACGGTATATCCGGAAGTCCCTGTCCGCGTCGAATACAGACTCACACAACACGGTGAGACAATAGTACCCATTCTTGCATCAATATACAAATGGGGCCGCGAAAGCATGATTGAAAAAGGAATACCCATCGATCAGGATGGTGAAAAGAACCACGGCTACTGAATTCATAATAATCTTATTCTCGATTTCTGCCATACCATATTCCACCAAGGCGTTACATCCCGAAATATATCCCTGAATATCAGGCCATACTTATTATAGCTGTGCAGATACTGTGTCAGCATATTTTTGCGTTATGTCCGGTTGTTTTTTTGTAAAGATTGTGACGAACATCGTTAATATTTAAACATCTTTCGTTAAAATATAGACACACGTAAAAATAACTAGTATAATAATATAAGTTGGTTAAATAAAATTTTAACAAAGTCAGAGGAGGAATATTCTGATGGAAATGAACAACATAACCCTGGAAACCGAAGGCAACTTGGCTATTCTGTCCATTAACAGGCCAAAGGCTTTGAATGCATTGAACACGGAGACTTTGAAGGAGCTTGATATGGCAATCGACAGAATTGCCGCCGATGAGGGAATATATGTTTTACTAATCACCGGCTCTGGAGAAAAGGCATTTGTTGCTGGGGCAGATATTTCAGAGATGAAGGATATGTCGGCAATTGAAGGCAGGAAGTTCAGCGTTCTCGGCAATAAGGTTTTCAGAAAGCTGGAATCCCTTGAAATCCCTGTTATTGCTGCTATAAACGGCTACGCACTCGGTGGCGGCTGTGAATTGGCCATGACATGCGATATAAGATACGCATCAACTAAAGCCAGGTTTGGTCAGCCTGAAGTCGGCATAGGAATAACTCCAGGTTTCGGAGGTACACAGAGGCTGTCAAGGCTAGTCGGCCCCGGGATGGCAAAGGAACTAATCTTCACATGCAAAATAATAGATGCTGATGAGGCTCTCAGGATTGGTCTTGTTAATAAAGTCGTCGAACCTGAAGCATTAATTACAGAAGCCAAAGCAACAGCTGCTCTTATAGCATCCCAGGCCCCTATAGCTGTAAGACTGTCCAAGGCCGCCATCAACAGGGGCGCCCAATGTGATATTGATACCGCGGTTATGTATGAAGCCGAGGTTTGTGGAGAATGCTTTTCAACAGAAGATCAAAAGGAAGGCATGACTGCTTTCGTTGAAAAAAGGGAAAAGAAGTTTAAAAACAGATAGATTGAGGAGGCCAATATGGATTTCAAATTAACTAACGAACAGAATTTAGTCAGACAGTCAATAAGGGAATTTGCGGTAACTGAAGTTAAACCGATTGCTGCAGATATCGATCGGTCGGAAAGGTTCCCGATAGAGAACGTGGAAAAGATGGGGAAGCTAAGTATCATGGGTATCCCCTTCCCTGTTGAATACGGCGGAGCAGGTGGAGACAACATGTCCTATATCATTGCTGTTGAGGAGTTGTCAAAGGTCTGCGGAACAACCGGCGTAATCCTTTCAGCACATACATCCCTGTGTGCTTCACCCATCCATATGTACGGAACGGAAGCTCAGAAACAGAAATACCTTATTCCACTAAACAAAGGTGAGAAGCTGGGCGCTTTTGGTCTGACAGAGCCCAATGCAGGCACCGATGCTGCAGGACAGCAGACAACCGCCAGGCTGGATGGGGATAACTACGTCATCAACGGTTCAAAGATATTCATAACCAATGGAGGAGTGGCGGACACCTTCATTATATTCGCAATGACCGACAGGACAATAGGTACGAAAGGAATATCCGCCTTTATAGTTGAAAGGGACTTCCCCGGTTTCTCAATAGGTAAGATCGAGGAAAAGCTCGGCATACGCGCTTCTTCAACCGCGGAACTCATTTTTGAGGATTGCATTGTCCCTAAGGAGAACCTGCTGGGAGCCGAAGGAAAAGGTTTCGGTATCGCCATGAAGACCCTCGACGGGGGCCGCATCGGTATCGCTGCACAGGCACTCGGTATTGCTGAAGGCGCATTCGAAGAGACAGTGAAATATATGAAGGAAAGAAAACAGTTTGGTAAGAATATAGCTTCCTTCCAGGGTCTTCAGTGGATGATGGCTGAAATGGATGTCAAGATTGAAGCCTCCAAATTGCTGGTATATAAAGCAGCAGCTAACAAGGACAAAGGCCTTCCATATTCAGTGGAAGCTGCAAGGGCAAAGCTCTTTGCTTCGGAAGTTGCCATGGAGGTTACTACTAAAGCAGTCCAGATGTTCGGCGGTTACGGCTACACCATGGATTATCCCGTTGAAAGGATGATGAGGGACGCCAAGATAACAGAGATCTACGAAGGCACCTCGGAAGTCCAGAAGATGGTCATATCCGCAAACATATTCAAATAATCGGAAGGAGTTTGACAATGAAAATTGTAGTTTGTATAAAGCAAGTACCTGATACCAACGAAGTCAGGATCGACCCCAAGACCGGCACCCTTATAAGGGAAGGTGTCCCTTCTATAATAAACCCCGACGACAAGAGTGCACTCGAAGAAGCCTTAAGAATAAAGGACCAATATGGCGGACATGTAACAGTATTGAGCATGGGGCCTGCACAGGCAGCAGTCGCACTTAAGGAAGCCATCTGCATGGGCGCCGACGAAGCCATCCTTTTGTGTGACCGGGCATTTGCCGGAGCTGATACGCTCGCAACCTCCAGGGCATTGGCTGGAGCCCTTAAGAAACTGGAATATGATATCGTATTTGCCGGCAGACAGGCCATTGACGGTGATACTGCACAGGTTGGCCCGGAAATAGCAGAACACCTAGACCTTCCCCAAATTACTTATGTTGAAAAGCTGGACGTTGAAGGACATACCCTTAAGGTACGAAGGGCTCTTGAAGATGGTTATGAGGAGATCAGGGTCGCCCTGCCGGTATTATTGACCGCAATAAAGGAACTTAATACCCCCAGGTATATGAATGTAAAAAACATTTTTGCATCGTCACAGAAGGAGATCAAAATCTGGTCGGTCAACGACATTGAGGTAGATAAGACGCAAATGGGCCTGGCAGGATCTCCTACAAAGGTAAAGAAGTCAATGACAAAAGAGGCAAAGGGCAAAGGTGAGATAATAAACAGGCCTGCAAGGGAAGCCGTTGAATTTACCATTTCAAAGCTCAAGGAAAAGCATTATATCTAGTGGCCAGTTTATTATATGTTGGCCACAACATCAATGAAGTGTATTTGTAACACTGCGAATAATCAAGAAGGAAGTGTTGCAAAACACTAAATTATAGAATTTGGGAGGTTCTGAAATGAACAAGTTGGATTACAAAGGCGTCTGGATCTTTGCAGAGCAGAGGGACGGCGTTGTACAAAAAGTATCACTTGAACTTACAAGCAAAGGAAGACAAATAGCAGACAAACTGGGAGTACCTCTAACAGCAGTGCTTCTCGGGAATGACATATCCGGACTGGCCGGGCAACTGATCAGTTATGGTGCGGACAAGGTACTGACTGTTGACCACCCGCTTCTGAAAAATTACACAACCGATGGCTATACAAAGGCGATCTGCGGGTTGGTTGACGAAAGAAAGCCGGAAATCATACTCATAGGCGCATCAAACATAGGCAGGGATCTGGGGCCCAGAGTTGCGGCAAGACTTTCAACAGGTCTCACTGCAGATTGTACCGGATTGGAGATTGACGACAACACACAGAATCTTCTTATGACAAGGCCGGCATTCGGCGGTAACCTTATGGCTACCATAGAATGTGGTGAACACAGGCCCCAGATGGCGACTGTCAGACCGGGTGTTTTTGAGAAACAGGCAGTCGACAGCAGCAGAAAAGGTGATGTCGAGTCAATTAAAGTTGAACTGAATCCGCAGGATATAAGGACGACTGTAGAGAATATAGTAAAGCATGCAAAGCAACAGGCAGATATCAGTGAAGCACAGTTCATCGTTTCAGGCGGCAGAGGTATGGGCAAAAAAGAAAATTTCGAACTTCTGAAGGATCTGGCAGTTGCACTCGGCGGAACAGTAGGATCTTCCCGCGCAGCGGTCGACAGCGGCTGGATGGATAAGGCTTTCCAGGTCGGACAGTCTGGATAGACTGTCAGACATGTAATATCCATTGCATGCGGTATATCAGGTGCAATCCAGCATCTGGCCGGGATGCAGGAAAGCGATTACATCATTGCAATCAACAAGGATGAGAATGCAGCTATAATGAAGATTGCAGATGTCGCTATCGTAGGCGACCTGTTTAAGGTCATACCCGAGATGATCTCCCAGGTTAAGGCTGCTAAAAACAGATAGTATCGGCGTTGGTATGTGTAATAATTATATGTATCTCAGGAATCGATTATATTTCTGGTAGAGTTGTCAAAAATGGTATATTAAGTAACTGGAAGGAGTGAACAACATGAAAAAGATATTGGTTCTGGGCGCAGGCACAATGGGCGCAGGTATAGCACAGACATTTGCCGCCGGCGGTTTTGATGTAGTACTCAGGGATATTAAGGACGAGTTCGTTAACAGGGGATTGTCCGGAATAAAGAAAAGTTACGCAAGACTCGTGGAGAAAGGAAAAATCACACAGGAAGCTGCAGATGCGGTACTCGCAAGAATTACCGGCACAGTAGACCTGGCTCCGGCGAAGGACTGCGATCTTATTTTGGAAGCTGCCATTGAAAACATGGAAATCAAGAAGCAGATATTCGGCGAGCTTGATGGTATCTGCAAGCCGGAAGCCATATTCGCTACAAACACCTCTTCTCTGTCAATAACTGAAATAGCTTCATCGACAAAAAGGCCGGAGAAGTTCATAGGCATGCATTTTTTCAATCCGGCACCCGTAATGAAGCTTGTTGAAATCATCAGGGGAATGGCAACCTCTCAGGAAACATATTCTGAGATCGAAGCCCTTTGTGCCGCTCTTGGTAAAGACCCGGTTGAGGTTAAGGAAAGCGCCGGTTTTGTTGTCAACAGGATACTGGTACCCATGATAAATGAAGCAATCGGCGTTCTGGCAGATGGTGTCGCCAGTGCAGCCGACATAGACAAAGCAATTATGCTCGGCTCCAACCATCCGATGGGCCCATTGACGCTTTCGGATTTCATCGGTAATGATGTTGTCCTTGCGATCATGGAGGTTCTCCAGACGGAGACCGGCGACCCGAAATACAGGCCCCACCCTCTCCTCAGGAAGTATGTCCGCGCCGGATACCTCGGCAGGAAGTCCAGAAGGGTTTCTTCGATTATAGCAAATAGGCGGAAAATAGGGACGGGGGTTGACAGAGGGACGGGGGGGTTGTCAACTTTTTCGAGAAAAAGTTGACAACCCCCCCGTCCCTCTGTCAACCCCCGTCCTCTGTCAACCCCTTTGTCAACTTCCCTTTGTCAAACTGCATTAAACCACAATAAGCTTGTAGTCATTTTTACCCAGCCCGATTTCCTCGGCGTGGTTCAGGCATACTCTCCAGTCGGTTTCAGGATGTATGCTCGTAAACTTATCATCGCCCTCCATGAAACCCACGGTGTCTAACCTTGAATTTTTCATGGCTGGCGCTTTGTTTACCAGGTCGGCACATGCCCTGTCGAGTGCCACGGGATCAAAGGAAGCTGCGATGCCTATATTGGGTACAATTGGCATGTCGTTGGAATTGAAGCAGTCACAGTCGGGCGATACATCCATTATGAAATTGATATGGAAGCCTGGCTTGCCCTTCATTACTGCCAGAGAGTATTCTGCTATCATTTCATTGCTGATGTCTGCAGATTGCCCCCAAACCACACTAGCCGCATCAAAACTGCAGGCGAAAATGCACTGCCCGCATCCTATGCACTTGTCGTAATCGATCTTCGCTTTTTTATTATTATCAAAACTTATGGCGTTCTGGGAGCAATTTTTTATACATATACCACAAGAGGTACAGTTGGCCTTTTTCATTCTGGGTTTTGAACCGGAATGCATTTCCATCTTACCCGCCCTTGACCCTGAGCCCATCCCCAGATTCTTGAGAGCACCGCCAAAACCAGTCATCTCGTGCCCTTTGAAATGATTCATTGAAATGATAATGTCTGCTTGTGCTATGCCCCGACCGATTTTTGCAGTTTTGCAATGTTTGCAGTTAATCTCTATCTCTTCATAGTCATAACCCCTCAGGCCATCGGCAATAATGACGTTACAACCAACCGCCAAAGGATTGAAACCATTCTCATATGCTGCCAGCAAGTGGTCTGGAGCATTTGACCGCCTACCTTTATATAAGGTATTACTATCCGTAAGGTATACATTACCTTTTTTCTGCCTGATCAAATCAACAATCCTTGCAGCGTAGTTGGGTCTGATATAGGCAAGGTTTCCAGGTTCCCCAAAATGTATCTTTATTGCCGTAAACTTTTCACTAAAATCTATTTTATCAAAGCCCGCCTTTTTAACCAGATTTTCAAGTTTGTTCAGCATATTTGTGCCTGGCTTTGTCCTGAAGTCGGTAAAGTAAACTTTACTATTCGCCAAAGTATACATCCTCCCTTTTATAATGATTAGTGCCCATTTATTATATAATAAACCATCTCGTTTTCATAGCTTTTCAACAATATTATCAGTTTCCGAAAATACTTCTATTAACCCCTTATCATACCATTCAACTGTGCCTTTGTAGCTTTCCAGCCCGGCAGGAAATGGCTCATATGATCCTTGAAAACCTTATTGTGGTGTTTCTCCAGCAAGTGGGCCAGCTCGTGTACTACTACATATTCCAGGCATTCAGGTTCTTTTTGGGCTAGCCTGAGGTTCAGCCATATCCGCCTGGCTTTGATATTGCATGTACCCCAACGCGTTTTCATATTCTTGATACCCCAATCAAGAGCCTTAACTCCCATTATTTCCTCCCACTTTTCAAGCAAGGATGGAATCTCTGTTTTCAAATTGTGGCGGTACCACTCATTTATCAGCTTTGAACGCTGCTCCACGTTACTTGTTACCGGGGCTCTTAATAGCAGCTTGTTGCCATCTATCCTTATGCTGCTTCGCTTTCCGTCCTCAATGACTTCAAGACAATACTCCCTGCCCCATAAAGAAACCATTTCGCCTGTGACATAATTAAGCTGAGGCTGCTTCGGCCTCTTTGCGATACTCTCCTGATGCTTCCTTATCCACTGTACCCTCGAAACGACAAAATCCCTTATGGCTGCTTCACTCATCATTTTTGGTGCAGTTATACGTACGCTGCCATCAGGTGGAAGAACATAAAGGTGAAGATACTTAATCTTTTTCCTCTGTATTTCTATTTCCAAATTATCAATCAATAGTTTATGCACTTGTCATTCTCCGATACGATAAAGGTCGTTTGTCCATTGTTGTTCACCTGATCCTCCATGGTTGGATTGACAAAGGGACGGGGAAGTGTCAACTTTTCCGCGGAAAAGCTGACACTTCCCCCGTCCCTTTGTCAATCCCCGTCCCTTGTCATACCTTCATTCCGCCGATCCTGTCATGTCTCCCGAATCCAGTCCATCGTAATAGCTTGTGAACCTGCTTTGCCATTCTTTTTCATCTTCGGAAAGATGCAATAAACCAAACTCTTCCATTTCAGAGGGTATCTCCTTCAGAAGCATGGCAAGCCAGGTATCTTCGAGCGAATTGAAGAACTCTGTGAATTCCTTACCATACAGGCAGCCGCTTTTCAAAATATCCAGCAGGTCTGAAAAGCTATGTACCTTGTCATGTACCATCTTTACCTTGTCTGAAGCATACCGGCATCCACTGAGTTCATTAATAAACTTCCTGAAGGTATCGTCATCCATTCTCTCGCCATCCACAAATTGAACTTCAGGCTCTTGAGGCTCATTCAAAGGTATATCGGGCATAGAACCATCATCAAGTATCCGGCCTGAAACCACCTCATAGATGTTGACAAGCAGGCCTTCGTAACCGGGATCATGTTCCTTCATTACTGCGTGTATCTGCTGAGGAAGGAAACTCCGGCAGAACTGGTTCTCATGCAACAGTCTTTTGAGATATTCATGGACATACTCAATCCCAACTGTCTTTACAGGCACTCCACTTATTGGATAATCTATCGATCCAGGGGTCTCATTTGCGCCGAATTCCCGGTCGTATGCTTTGAAAAAGCTGGGGATCCCCGACATGAGCGTAACATTGTACTCGTCATTAGGCGTTTCTATCCTGCTGGCCTGCACACCCCTGAAAAGTTCCATGGAGGTGGCTATCAACTCTGTAATATGCTCCTGTCCCAAACGGTAAATTTCATCCAGTGGTTTTTCTTTGAGCTGTGTGACCGCAGCGTCATTGTCCTTTACATTTTTCAGCCATATTCCGATAATATAACAGACAGAGTTCATGATATCCTGCGCAGTTTCAATTTTAACTGAACTGCTGTCATAATGTGTATCTCTTTATTACCTTGCTTAGGATTTGTGCCATCTGCAGCTGGATTTTTTCAAGTTCTTCACTTCCCAGCATCCCCACACGGTATGACTCCTGCAAAAGTGACTGGAGGTAAAACTCTTCACTTAGATTATCATTGATAATCCGACTGACTTTTTCAATACTGCTCATTAAATTCCTCCTTTGCGCCTCCATCATAGTAATCACACAAATCATATGGCGCACTGAAATCGAAACACCCTTGCACTACTTCATGCGCCAGTTTGACAAGTTCGCGGCTTTTCAGCAAGTCGAGGGAGCCCTGACAGCTGGTATCAAAATACTTCTTCATCCAGTCAATAAGTTCATCGTCCGATATAAGGTCAAGGGTTTCGTTTTTGAAAAAGTAGAATATCTCAACAAGTTCATGAAGTGTTTCAGCGTAGTTATGCTGTGACATATATGGGGAATCACAGAACACCATAATTATTTTGTCTATAATGCCACCACCCACTTCAATCCTTCCGTTGTTTTTCAATGCCAACGTGCGGGTTTCAACAAGTTCTTTAGCTTCTGAAGGGGTTAATGATAAGCAATATTGAAAGGTAATTTCGTAGCAGGCCACTATTTCAGAAATTGCATGTTTGTTCAATACTCCAACAGGTATCAGAAACAAACTGTTCTCCATTTGCAGCACCTCCTTGGAATCTTCATTATACGGGAGTTTGGCGACCACTGCAAGTCTTGTAATTTAAGGCTTTTTGTGGTATGATAGTCATGTCAAAAACGATAAATTCTCGTTTGTGAAGAAAAAAGATATACTGGCATATTGTTTGCGCAGCTATAAATGATATTCTGTGGAATATACAATTTCTATAAATGATATATGTCAGAAAATTCTATACTAATCATATCAATATTATTTCTTATCGCTGTCTTACTCTCATTATCGATTGCCTGCCCTACGGTCCTGACCGGAAGTTCAAATCTGAAGGTGCTTCCTTTACCGGTTTCACTGATGACGCTGGTTTTGCCGCCGTGCATATCAACAATTGATTTTACAAGGGATAATCCAATACCTGTCCCCTCTGCATTTCGTGCAAGCGTTTTATCTACCTGGTAAAACCTCATAAATATGTATTCCAGAAATTTCTTTTCTATCCCTACGCCAGTGTCCGTAACTGATATTTCAAAAAAATCTCCTTTATCCGAAGCATTGACATATATAGTCCCCCCCGGATTTGAAAACTTAATTGCATTTGAAATAAGATTCAGCATGATCCTTTCTATCTTTTCAGGATCACAGGCAATGATTTTTTCTTCTGTATCAGTATCAAAAATTATATCCAAGCCCTTTACTCTAACGTATTCAGATACTGATAGTACAATGTTTTCAATGATTTCAACGATATTTTCATTCTTCAGATTCAACTTTAAAAATCCCGAATCCATTTTTGACAAATCCACAATATTATTAATCAGTTTTGTAAACCTGTAGCAGTTTTGCTTTATTGTATTGATGCATCTTGATATTTTCGGTTTAACTGCATCAAGTGAATTATACTTCAAGTAGGAGTCCAGGAGCTGTGCTGTGCTGAAAATGACATTTAAGGGGGTCTTCAGTTCATGTGATACATTTGCGAAAATATCATCCTGGGTTTTTATGGTCTCCTCCAATTTATTTTTCGCTGTCACCTCATCAGTAATATCTATTATTATTACCAGTACTTCGATGATTTGATTTTCCAAGCCGAACATCGGCTGCCACATTATCCTGCAAAACCTTTCTTCTCCTGCAACAATCATCTTCTTCATCTGCAAGTATAAGCTTCTCGTTTTAACAAATGAATCGTCGATAACCTCAAACAACTCTTTTTCTTCAATGATATGACAAACATCATAAATATATCTGTCATTAATATCACTGTAACCTTTTAATTCAGGATTGTTTTGTAAAATATCTTTATAAGCTTTATTATTTAAATCGATAATTCTATAATCCGGATAAGAGCATCTGATAAAGCCCAGTTCCAAGTTCTCAATTATTTGTGTCAGTAGCTCGAACTGCGTTTTTATCCATAAATTTTCTTCATTTTTCAGCCTGATGCTTATATCATGGCTTACTAAAACACCCGCTAAGAAATTCCCTTCACTATCATAAACAGGAGTACCGCTTACCTCTCTGGATATTGTTTTATCTTTATATTTGATATCCATTCTATACCCGGAAAACCTTTCGCCACGTATCACTCTCTTTGACGGAAAGTTTTCATATTCTATCAATTTCCCTTGATAATCATAATGTTGGATTAAATCATTTAGTGTTTCTGAAGTTACAGATTCTGTGATTTTGTAAAGGGGATTATCCCTGAACTCTTTGTTCATCAAGGTATAACGTCCATTCTTATCGCAAATGACCAATTCATCGGATATGTTTTCTATGATGGCCTCCAATTCCTTTTTCTGCTCTTCTATCCGCTTTTTACTCAATACTCTTTCAGTGACATTGACTGCAGTATGGAGTATGAATCTTGATTCTTCGGATAGAAATATAGGAAGATAGGTGACATCATAGTATTTGCCCCCTCTTTTAAATAACTCAAAATTGTGGTGATTTGAAAAGTAAGATTTTCCGTTATTTATTACATTCGAGATTACCTCTTCTGCAATGGTTCCACAGAAACCTTCCGGCAAAATCTCTGCAAGTCTTCTGCCTATGCTGTTTCCTTCTTCATTAAAAGGCGCATCCAGAGTCCCCAGAAATTTCTGATTGACTTTCAGTATCATTAAATCCGGGACTCTTAGAAGTATACCTCCAATTTCATTATCTGATATAATTTTTGCAGCAAAGGTCAATCTTTTTTCTATTCTTGAATTTGACTTCTCTTTGAAGAAATAGGTTTTTGTTTTATCATAATCATTTTTTTTGCAGGAGATTGTAATTTCCCTCGGTTCAAAGTTATTTGTAAAAATATAACAGTCATATTCATTTTCTATATCTTCAAGACAAATCCGGGAGTCAAGCCTTATCATCCTGCTTATTTCCAGAAGTGATTTCTCTTCAATTTCCTCCCTGGAATAGCCGCACAGATTGACAAACTCATCATTAACCTTGACAGCTATATCGTCCCTACTGATTAGGATTGATTTTTTAACAGGCCTTCTTAAAGTATATTTCATGACAATGACCTCCCGAATCAGGCATTTTTTTCGTCACCGCCCGGATTATTCAGCCTTTTGAAGGCTTTTTGTCATAAGTATTCTAAATTAAATGTATTAAATTATTCCAACAATTCCCTATATTCTACAAGATATAAGGAATTCCTGCCTGATCAGATTATTTTCATTTTATTTCCCGGTAGGCTGTTTTTGTACCTGCAGTTTCTTTTTCTGTTCTATATTATATATATTGTTGTTTTCTTCAAGTTTACCGTAATAATCCAGAATCCAGCGGTAAAAATTCCATGCCGTTTCGGTCAACACACGGTTTTTCAGATACGAGATATAAGCGGTTCTTTTGCAGCTGTCATCCCGGATTGGAACAGCAATCAGGTTTTTTATCTGAAGCGAGGCATCGCTCCGAAGATTACATATCTCACGCCAGCCCATTTCTGTAATGAATGAAATACCGACTCCCTGTCCGATCATTGTCCTCAGCATCTGCATATCGAGAATTTCTACAGGGACTACCGGTTCAAAACCAGCCTCGTGACAAAACCTGTCTGTCATCTTTCTGAAGCCGAAGCCTTCGCTCATGGTAATCAACCGTTCATTACGGAGTTCATTCAAATTGACCTCCGTCCTTTCCGAAGCCCAGTGTCCCGGATAGACAAGCAGCATCATCTTTTCAGTAAGAAGAGGAGTAGAAAATATATTGGAATCATAATAAGAATCATAGGTAACGCAAAAATCCGCGTCTTTGTTGAGAAGCTTCTGTTTAACGGCAAGGGTGGGAAGAAAATACTGGCGGATGTTTACGATCGGATACTGCTGGAGATACTTTGCTTCACCAAAGGTAAACAAATCCGGAAATTCGATTGCAAGGGATATGAATGATTTATTTGCGAATAATTCTCTCAGTTCTGTGCGCGATACTTCCAGTTCGTCAAAAATTGCTTCAACTCTTCTGCTGAACATTAAACCTGCAGCATTTGGTGATTTGGAGCGACCGTGCTTATCAAACAGAGGGATTCCGAGTTCATCCTCCAAACGCGAAATTGCCATACTTATGGTCGATTGTGATACATTAAGCTCATCAGCCGATTGCGAAAAATTACTTGACTTTACTACTGATAGAAAATACTGTAATTGAATTAAATCCATAGTCAAAACTCCTTTGAATGAGATTTGATCAATCCATATACACTTCAATTTTATTGAAGTGTATATGCAATATTATATATTGTATAAGAAAATAATAAATAGTAAACTGAAAATAATCCTAAATTTAAGTGATAATAAGACACTAAACAACAATTCAATTGATTAATTTTTTATTCAAGGAGGTGCTTTAGTTGAAGGTTGATTACGATCGTATAGTAACTACGACGGTTTGGTCTCCTGGACCAGGCTGTCATGGCGGATGCGGTGCAAAATTGTATGTAAAGGATGACAAGGTTGTAAAAGTTGAAGGGGATGAATGTCATCCTTGGAATCAGGGTCGTGGATGTTCACGTCTGCTTGCAATGACTCAGTTTATGTACCATCCCGAAAGGATCACACACCCTCTCAAAAGGGTAGGACCCCGTGGAGATGGCAAATTTGAGCGCATTACATGGGATGAAGCATATGACATCATCGAGGATAAATTCAACAAAATCAAAAAGGACTACGGCGCAAACTCAGTAATATTCATTCAGGGTACAGGTCGTGACATAGGCGGTCCCATGTCTCTTATAGCCTATAATTACGGCAGCGCCAACTGGTCGCAGCTAGGCCTCGGCGGACAAGCGTGTTACGGCCCCCGTCTGGGTGCAATGTCCGCCGTACAGGGAGATAATGCCATAGCGGACTGCTCACAGTTCTTTGAGAAACGTTTTGACGACCCCCGTTACAAGCTGCCCAAATACATAATAATCTGGGGCCAGGATCCAACCAAGGGCTGCCCTGACGGCTTCTACGGGAATTGGATAGTGGATTGCATGAAAAGGGGCAGCAAGATTATCGTTATCGACCCCAGACAAAACTTCCTGACTTCCCGCTCAGAATACCATCTCCAGCTTCGCCCCGGCACAGACGGAGCTCTGGCTCTGGGTATGATAAACCTTATCATTGAAAACGGATGGTATAACAAGGAGTTCGTTGAGAACTGGTGCTCCGGCTTCGACAAGCTGGCAGAACGGGCTAAGGAGTGGCCACTGGAAAGGGTTTCAGCTGTCACATGGGTGCCTAAGGAGATAATTTATGAAGCCACAAAAGCTTACGCTCTTAACTCTCCCGGCTCAGCAATCCAATGGGGCCTTCCAATAGACCAGGTTCCCGACGGTGTGCACGTTGCTCAGGCAATAAATGACATATGGGCCATCTGTGGCAATATAGACGTCCCCGGCGGCCAGGTTATAGCAAGAAACGCTTACCACGTATCTGCGTATCCTTTTGACAACTACCAGCTTGCCGATATGTTCGGCGACAGCTTCGTAGAGGAAGTAGTACAGAAGCGCATAGGATCTCAGGAATACGGCTGGCTTAAAAAATGGCGCTGCTATATACAGCCCGACGTGGCCGTCCAGCAGATGCTGACACAGAATCCCTATCCCATCCGTGCCACGTGGATACAGACCTCAAATCCCGTAGCAAATGCCGCGGATCAGCGCCTTCATTACGAAGCACTGAAGGCAATGGACTTCAACGTAGTCGTCGATCTGTTCCACAACCCAACCACAATGGCTGTGGCGGATATCATTCTTCCCGCCGCAACCTTCGCAGAGAGAACGGGCTTCCGCGCATGGTTCCAACCAGTCCAGGTCATCCAGCCTGCCGTTCAGGTAGGAGAGTGCAAAAACGACTGGGAAATTGCAATGGATATGGCCACACGCTTCAATCCCAAGCTCAAGGAACAGTTCCCCAATGGCTTCAGAGATTACATGAACTGGCGTCTTGAGCCCTCAGGCGAAACCTATGAAAGTCTCGTTGAAAAGGGTGGCTGGAAATGGGCTGCCGAGGAGGGCGCTCCCTGGGTACCTTACTACCGCTACAAAACCGGTGCTCTCCGCACCGATGGAAAACCTGGCTTCCGCACCCCCTCCGGCAAGGTAGAACTATATTCCACCCAGAATGAGGATTGGGGTTCCAGCGGTGCTACCATCGTTGATCCTCTGCCCCATTATCAGGAACCGGCGGAAAGCGAGCTTGCGACTCCCGAAGTCTTCAAGAAGTATCCTCTGGTAATGATCACCGGTCGCCGCAGTCCGGTATACTTCCACTCCGAGCACCGCAATATCCCCTGGCTCCGCGAGTGTGATCCCTATCCGGATGTGGAAATACACCCCACCGTCGCCCGCGACCTCAAGGTAGAAGATGGCGAATGGGTCTGGGTTGAAAACGAACGCGCACGGATCCGCCGTAAGGTCAAGGTCAATCCGGGTATCCATCCCAAAACCATATCCTGCATGCACGGCTGGTGGCTGCCCGAAACTGACGGACGCTCACCAAACCTCTATGGAGCATGGGAAGTCGGCGTAAACAACCTGATCCCCATCGGCTTACAGGCACGCACAGGTTATGGCGGGAACGGCTACAAAACAACCCTGGTCCGCCTTGCCAAGATGGGAAGCGACAACACCGGTACACCCTGCAACCCGCCAGTTGGTGTATGGGGTAAATAAGAGAGGAGTGATATTCTTATGTCTAAAAAGGGTATTTTGGCAGATATGAATTACTGCACCGGCTGCCATGCCTGTGAGATCGCCTGCAAGCAGGAAAACCAATTTCCTGTAGGCATTGGCGGAATAAAGATAACCGAAATGATTACCGAAAGCATGAATTCCAATCATGTGCATTTTGACTATGTCCCATATTTCTCTAACCACTGCAACCTCTGTGCAGCTAGAATCGCCTCCGGCGAGGACAATAAGCCCTCCTGTGTGAAGCATTGCGGAACAGCCTGCCTTCACTATGGTGATATTGAGGAGCTGGCAAAGAAGATGAAGGACATGCCGCGTTCCATCCTCTATTCGCCCAAATAAGAGTCCAGGGGGGCATTGCGCCCCTCTCAACTTTTGGCTGTCGCTCGTTGAGCAACGCCAATAAATAAGAAAGGAGTATCGACTATGGCACAGTATACATTCTCATTTTTGAGAAGCGAATATGATCGCATCCCATTTCAGCTCATCAAGGAGCTGAATGCTGCCCTTGCCACTTCAAATGCGGATGAGGAGACGAAAGCCCTGGTGGCCTCTGTCTGCTCGGCAATGGAGAAGGCTGTGGCAGATATCTGCAAGTACAGCCAGGATCAGCTGCGCATTTGGTGATAATTCGTTTACAACTGGATGGTGAATATATTGAAAGAATTAATGTTTAAGCAATTAACAAAGAGTGACCTGAATAAAAGTGCAGAAATTGTATGCACTGCATTTAATGCAATCTCATCACAGTACGGGTTTAATCCAGAGATTGATACATCTCGCATCATCACAAAAATGAATGATGCTGCCTCTTTAGGTGCAACAATGATTGGTGCATTTATTGACGGCGAACAGATTGGCTTTGTAGAAATTGACGAAAAGGATCAGGAGGTATATGAGGTGCTTCAGCTCAGTGTACTTCCCCATTATCAGAAAGCGGGTTATGGCCAGGCCATTCTTGACAAGGTGAATGAAGTAATCCTCGCTAAAGGCGGTGTTGCTGGTGTTTGTGCCATAATAAACGACAATGTATTCCTCAAAAATTGGTTGATTAAAAATGGGTTCTTTGAGGAAGCTTCCGGTAAACACGAAAACTTTCCATGTGCGATTTGCCTCATGCAAAAAGATTTGGCAAAATAAGAACCTGAAGCTTTAAAATTATTACATCCGAGTATCGTATCTTTCCGAATATCAAAAGAGCTGGGTAATAAATATTACTTCAGCTCTTTTGGCATATCCCCTCAAGAGATATCCTGCCAGCCATATGCTCCTTTACTACCAACTCTTTCAGTTTAGTAGAGTTATTTTCGCTCCTTGGCGGTTGGCGTCAGGCTATTCATCCCACGTGTCTCGTATTCTCGTATCCACAGCTTTAGTGTTGACTGGCCAATACCCATTGGTCTACATATCGGTCTTAACCCTTTTTTCCCGGCCAGATAATCTTTAACAATCCTAACTTTCTCTTCTACTGGTAATCGTCCCTTATGCGGCATGAAAATGCTCCCTTCTAAGCTTTCAGATGTTTTTATTTCATCTGTCTACTTGGAAGGGAGCATATCAGATATCAGAATTTATATGTTCTTTCATTTTGCTTGTGGACTAATGTTACAGCCGCCGGAAAATATATCAATATCTTTTACTTGTTACGTCCCGTATAGGAGATTTGGCAACCAGGTGGCCAGTTCAGGGAATATGGCCAAAAGGACCACTTCAATAAGTAATGGTATTATAAAAAAGGCAACCCCCTTGAATATTACAGGAAGGGGAACATCTTTAGCCACACCTCCTATTACATATACATTAAGTCCAACCGGAGGGGTGATAAGTCCCATTTCCATTACAAGTACCATAATTACTCCAAACCAAATCGGATCAAAGCCCAGTGTCACCATTATGGGCAGGAAGATCGGCACAGTCAGCATGATCATTGCCAGAGAATCCATAATACAGCCAAGAACTATATAAATTAAAATTACGATAGCCATGACAACAAATTTGCTGACTTCAAGACCTGATACGAAATCCGCCAGTGTCATTGGTATTTTAGTAACTGCGAGAAAATATCCAAGTTCATACGCTCCTATTAGAATTAGGAATATCATTGATGTGGTTTTAACTGTATTCTTCATTACAGTTACAAAGGCTCCCCAGGTAAATCTCTTCTTGGCCACCATGTAAAGAAACGCCACGAAAGCTCCTGCTCCAGCCGCCTCAGTTGCTGTGAATATACCGACAAACATTCCGCCAATAACAAACACGAAAAGTAAAACAACTGGCATAAGGCCCGGAATAGATTGCAATTTCTCTCTCCAAGTAGACGGAGCAGCCGGTGGGGCCAATTTGGGATTAATCTTAACACGTATAATAACTGACACAATGAAAAGCAGCGCCAGTAAGAGTCCCGGCAGGACACCCGCCGCAAAAAGACGGCCGATGGATTGCTCCGCTATTATACCATAAATTATAAAAGCTGCACTGGGAGGAATAAGAATGCCCAATGTGCCTCCAGCTGCAAGGCTTCCTGTTGATAGTCCTTCATCGTAACCGCTTTTTCTCATTTCAGGAAGCGCTACTGTTCCCATTGTAGCTGCTGTAGCTGCTGTAGAGCCGCATATTGCAGCAAACCCAGCGCAGGCGGCAAGTGTTGCACAGGCAAGACCACCAGGTAGTTTTGCAAGCCACTTGCGTGCGGCATTATATAGGCCGCCGCTCATGCCTGAAGCAAAGGCCAGTTCTCCCATTAAAACAAAAAGCGGCACTACGGTTAGCGCATAGTTTGCAGCATTGGTAAAAGGAACGGTTTGCAGAAGACCAATGGCGGCATTCATGTCGACAACGATAGCAAAACCTATAAAGCCGACTGCAAGCATCGTCAGGCCTATATTCATCCCCATGAAGATAAGAATCACGAGGCATATTATTCCAATTACACCTATCATAGTTAGACTCATATTTATATCTCCCCTTAAAATATCCCAATTGGATAACTAAAATGATTCCTTAGATGATCAAACCCAGGTGCTTTGTATTTCCTTTGCCATATCCTGATTGAAAATTGCAATAAATGTCTTAATTGCATCAATAAGCATGATAATGGTAAATATGGCCATTGCAAGGCTTTCAAGATAGTAAAATGGGTAAAATGGAATTCCAAGTACTCCGCTGGAAGTGCCTTTCTCTATCAATTTGCCTGCATAAGTGAAAGCGGCATATGTAATCGCGCCTACCAGGAAGGTTGAAACGAAGCTTGTTAATGAATAACAGATGAATCTCATTTTTGTTGGCATAAGTACGAGGAACATTGTTACATGTATATGGCCCTTTTCAGTCTGGGTGTAGGCAAATGATGCAAATACGACTATTGACATGACAATCTCGATAATTTCATATGTACCAAGTAAAGGTACACCGAACAGTCTGAGTATGATATCAAGTACGATTAGTAAAGTCATAACTGTGACTCCTAATGTGCTTAACCAGAAACCAACCTTGCTAACTTTAGTAATGAAATTTAAAAAAGCTTTCATTTAGCAGCAACCCCTTCTTTAGGTGTTAATATCGGGCAGCCGGTCCGGCTGCCCAATATACTCTATTGATTAAATGTATCCATAAATTAACTTCTAGATATTGTAGTTACTTCTAGTATTTTCCCATAAGTTTTTTAACTTCGTCAAATAAGTTCTGTCCATCAAACCCATCAGCTTTTTTGGCTTCGATCCATTGTTTAATAACTGCGTCAGCACCTGCTTTAAATTCAGCATTTGCTTCCTCGGTAGGAACGGTGATGGTTTTGCCGTCAGCTAAGAGCTGTGCTTTAAATTCATCGACAACCTTATCTTCACTCTGGCAGAAAGCGTGGGAGAATGTACGGCCCGAATTATCTTCAATTATTTTCTGCAAATCGGCAGGCAGTTCATTCCATTTGTCCTCATTTATTACCATGAACATTGGCCCTACATATAACTTAAGATCGAGGAAATAATCAACAGCCTCGTTTAGTTTAAAGGCCTTAATACCCGCCCAGTCAAATGTAAAGCCATTAATGACATTTTTTTCAACGGACTCAAATATATCAGGCGTCGGGATGGTTACAGGGGCTCCTCCCCATTCCTTTATGACATCGGTGGCAGGGCCGGTTGGCACACGCAGCTTAACACCTTTTAGATCGCCGACTTTAGCTATCAGTTCATTTGAACCTACTGCAGCCGGAGGGTGTCCATAAAGGAGAAGCGGTTTTAACCCTTCAAATTCTTTTTGAATTTCAGGTCTTGTTTCGTATAAATCCCAGAACACGTCCACAGTCTCCTCAGCAGTCTGAAATCCGACCATGGGCAGGCTCATTACGTCTGTAGCAGGAAATTCCTTGTTGAAAAAGCCGGTATAAGACCAGAGTATATCGCATATGCCCGTACTTACCATATTAAGACCGTCTTTAGCAGCTCCCAATGTACTTCCGGCATATATGGTTATTTTCAATCTGCCATTGCTGGCTTTGTTGATGTCATCTGCCCATTTCTGGAACATCGTTCCTTTGGTCCCATTTGCGGGATCGTGGTGGGAAAATTTCAATTCATAAACCTTGCCATCATCGGCAGGTTTACTCTCGACAGTAGAAGCGGCATTAGCGACGTCAGCAGAAGCGGTATTAGCGGTGGAAGCGGAATTATTACTGGAACAACCAAGAACCATTGAAAACATCATGACTGTTAGAACAACTAAGCAGACTACACGGCTGAATCTGTTCATTTTCATAGATTATCCTCCCTTATCATTCCCTGATTTAATTAAAGTGCATGCAGTTGTTAAAATTGGCAGGCTTAAACGCGTTTATCTTGAATTCCGGAAAGTATTTGTACACAATCAGAATATACTATATCGCGTCTGTACCAATCAATATGTAATAATGAATGAAAGGTTCAATAATTTTGATGTGTCAGGTTATCAATGCTGGCACTTGTTATTGGGAGAGAAAAGTATTAACCTATAATAGAAAATCACCGGATTCATAAGAAATTTATCATTTTTTCAAGGAGATCCTCGATGGCTACCCCAAATAAATATTTGAGCAATGTTTTTCGCATATTATTGTGTGGCATAGTAATCGTATACGTATTAAATCCTTTTCTGAATGAAAAACTTGACTTCTTACTGTTCATTTTCGGCGTGGCAGTTATGATATTGAGTATGCCTTCCATGAATAAGGGATACCGGACCCCCGCCATTGTTTTCCTGATTGCAGGATTAGCACTGATCGTGGCATATAAACAGCCTTTCTCAACTCTGGTTGCAGGTGCAGGCTCAATGATGAATCTGGTAAGCATCCTGGTTGTCATGCAGCTGTTTGCAGCCCCGGTTGTCGTGGGCAATTATGGACCAGCAGTAGAAAGACTGATAGTTCAGTATGCCAAGAAGGAAAAACATCTGTTTCTGATAGTTACTCTTGTTTCCTGTCTTTTCGCAAGTTTTTTGCTAATGGGGACTATCCCTGTTATTCTTGCTCTTTTGGGACAGGCAATAGCCAACAATGTTAAAGATAAGAACCAATTTACTTCAACTGCAATTACACGAGGCTACACCGCTGCTTTGCTGTGGGCACCGGGCGCTGTAGTTGTGCTGCTCACTTTACAGGCTACCAACACCCAATGGACACAGATTTTCCCATATGCATTTTTGCTTTGCATTCTTGGTCTGGTTTCTTCTTATGTTCTTGAATCAAGGCTTGTGCTTCATGACAGGCCGGTTACAATTGTGATGGATGAGAAAAATATAGTAGGGATGCCTGACCAGAAGAGGGCATGGATACAGATGCTGCAAATTGTTTTGGTGGTAATAGGTATTATAGCCGGCATCTATATGTTTGATTCCTTTACAGGACTGTCTGCAACTCACTGTGTTGTCCTGACCGGAGCGATCCTGTTTGTGATTTGGATGACCGCTCTCAGGAAGAATCACGGCAAGACTGAAGCAATGGGTGATTATTGGAAGAATGGACTCTTGAAATCACAGGATCTTGCATCAATGTTCGTTGCAATAGGCATTTTTGCAGAAGCAGTTAAGGGATCTGGAATTATTGAATACATACAACCGTTTTTATCTGCGGCTGCATCTCACGAGTACTTGTTTCTCGCTGTGCTTCCTGCTGTAATCATCGTTCTTTCTCTGTTTGGCATCCATTCCTTCATATCTATTACAATTGTGGGAAACCTTCTGGCTTCTGTGGCTCTGCCCTTCTCCATGATACCTGTAGCAACAGCAATTCTGGCAGGCAGCGCACTCTCCTTCGCCGTATCACCTTTTGCCGGCATCACTCTGACCATGTCGAAATACCTGGACTGCAATTCTTTCGACGTGGCAGTACGCTGGAATGGCCTGTATAGCATCTGTCTATATGTTGAATCGGTAATTTTAATCTGGCTTATGGTGTTTTTTAAGTTTTAACAGGTTCAAATCGTTAAAAATTTGTACGCGATAAACACAATGTATACAGCGAAAAGGAGACTACCCCCAAAATCTTGATAACTTATTGTGCTTCACCATGAAAGAGAATTCTGAACCTTTTCCCACCTGACTGGAAACAAGTATAGTTCCACTACTTTTAGAATTGATAAAACGCATATTTGGACATATTGCTTAATTTAAGAGTAAGCTTTCTTACAAAAAAAATGACAAGCTTCAAAAGCGGTACTTCCGTGCTCAGGCTTCGCTTTATAAAAACAGCGAGGCACACAAAACCAGCTGTAAACGGCATAAGCGTCATGATGCTTAAAAGGCCAAAGCTTTCAGCGACAGTAATACCAAGCATAAATAAGCAAAATCCAACCCCATAAGTCGGTCATCACACCTGAAAGTGTAGGCCCTATGGCTGGAGCAAATCCTACAACTATTCCAACAAGACCCATAGCCTTCCCTTGTTGATCAGATGGGAATAGATATAGCGCTACTACCTGCAAGAGAGGCATCAATATTCCCGCACCACACGCTTGTATAACTCTTGAAGCCAGAAGGAAATTAAAGTTCTGTGAGAAAACCGACATGATGCATCCTATCTTTATATCTTCATGCATACCCGGAATTTAGTCTCGTCGGATTGATGCAGACCTTCGCTATTCCAACACGCAATTGACCAATATCATTTTCTCCTTTTATCCTTGTTCGAACAGCCAGTCTCTCAACGCTTCGATAGTAAAGACCAGTCTCCATGTATGAATATGGTTTTGGAACATTTCTGGCATATCTTCCTTCCCCTGTTCTTCCACAGGCACAACAGTACCTTTTTCATATACGGTATACTTGATATTGTTTCCTTCTTCGATTACATGTTTCACCAAGGCCGCCGCTTCGGTTCCCCTCAGCCGTCCGTCCCATTTCGCCCTGCTGATTCTGGCACCCGCAGCCTCCAGGCTCGCCATGCAGTCATTCATCCCGCAGAAGGCTCTTGTATCGCCTTCTGAAACCAGCACCCACATTTTATTGTAAGCCAGTGCATGTATCGCAGCGGGGTTCCACTGCCCTGCGGCAAGCAGCATTGCTTTAAACATGCCGGGATACCGTATGCTCATTTCCAGCAAGGACATGGTCCCCATGGACTGGCCTGTTGCGTACAGCCGGTTCCTGTCTATGCTGTACTGGTTGACGATGGTATGGATCAGCTCCACTGTAACATCGAGATGCACGGTTGCCACAAAATCGTCATTGACAATGGCGTCCGGGTATTGCGGTACAAGCACGAAGCACTCATGCTTCGCCTGCTCTGAAGGGGTTGCCCATATGACGCCGCCGAGCCCCTGGACCAGGCCAAGATCGTACTCGCTGCTGCATACGCTCCTGTCATGGATGAACACAACCAAGGGGTAGGATTTATTTATGTCATATCCTTCCGGAATAAACAGGTTATAGCGCAAAGCTGTCCCGGTCTTCGGATCCTTAAATTCTCTTTTAACAAAGGAATCGGCTACCAGGTTTATCTCCCGATCATTCGTCACAGTATCGGAATTTGCAGCAAGCAGCTCACCCCTGTTCGTGATCACATTCCCGGTTTGCGTCACGCGAATCTTTACAGACTCTCTTATGGCTTTTGCTTCTCTTCCCTGTCGAATGACACCGATTGTTGACGCCTCTTTATCGTCGGCCGAAAGCTCCAGGATGACATAACTGCCGTCCCTGCAGTCTCTGTCCTGTTCTGCCTTTGCAGCCGAATGATTGGCATACACTTTTGTGATCGTCCTGCCTTCTACCGAAAAGGCCGATGCCGAAAGCCTGGAATTATCGATAACTGCGTCATATTCTACGGCAGCGGCAGTAACCTTCTGGCCATCCGGGAACACCTCCGTGATCGCGGTAACACTTTTAACATGCCTGTCGTATACATACCGGATGTCATAAATGAGTCCGATATTTTTGTACGAAGAGAACCTTTTAAACTCCGGTTGCGGCATAAAAAAGTCCTTGGGCTTGTCATCCTTTTCTTTCCCTGTTTCATCCTTTTGCGGGGATGACTTTTCACCCTCCATCCCAGACATGATACGGATATCATTTTCCAGATAGTCCTCAATAATGGAGGCATCCGTCATTTGGCAGCCTTCATTATGGCCGAAGCAAACATGATCAAATTCATCCTTGCGGGACGAAAGCTTCTGCATGTTCCGAAAATGCTGTTCGACCGTGGGCTGCGGCTCATTCTGCATCCATATGAATGCAACCCTGTCTCCGACTTCATCCCCTGAAAAAAGGATACGTCCCTTTTTGTCCAGCAGCGCAATGTCGCCCATGCTGTGGCCGGGTATTTCAATGACTTCCACCTTGCGATCTCCAAGGTCGAAGCAATATCCGTCCCCGACGAAGGTCACCGGATAATCGACGATGTAATCGGAAGGATTCAGGCTCGGATAAGGCGTTTTGGCTGCCGGAAGCGCCCGCTCGTTCATATATACCTGCGGGAACCGTCCGTTGCCCGCGGTATGGTCAAAATGTCCATGCGTATTCACCACCATATCAACCGGTTTTTCCGTCAGCGTCTGCACATAGGCTCTGATGTTTTCCACTGCAAAACCGGTATCAATCACCAGACCGCATTTGTCCCCAACGAGCAGGTAGGCAGAGCAGCCCTCCCCATTGATACACCAGGTGTTTGGATGAATAAGCTTTGATTTGTATATGGTTTCAGACATGGGTTCTTCTCCTTCATTGTTTTCGGATTTAATTGATCCTTCTTTGTTTGAATCATGCAAAAACGGATCCATCCAGCAGGCTGATGATCTCATCCCTCAGGAGCTCGGCCGAGCCCCTGGCGCCCATGGAATTCATAGCGGCATAGGTGATCCTGTCGTAACTCTCCGCATCGGGCAGGTATTTGGCGCCCCCATTTACCATGGTCATGATGACGGTATTTTTATAGGGTGAAGCTTCCTTTATCTCCAGTGCTGTTTTGCACACCAGCTCCGGCCTGACTCCGATCACTGCGACATTGTCTACGATGATGATATCGACGGGAAGCTCCAGCGGCTTCGCAGGCTTGTATTCATATTCCCTGGATGGCTTCATTTCATGGATATTCCTGAAAATCTCCTGTCCATTGCAGATAACTGTCTTGTGGATTGTTTCCATCGCAATGTCAGCCTTGCATTTTCCTATCCCGTTGCCCACCCTGACAGCCTCATAACCCAGCCTTTCGCCCAGAAGCTCAATCAGTACATACCCCATTTCATGGATATCGATCCTGCTGTAATCCCCATTCATGTCCACAACGTGCCGGTTCGCCACGAAAAGAGGATCCTGATCCCCTGCTGCGCCAACGTTCCAGAGCGCCACCACCTCATCGCCATACTGCTTTTCCACATAGCGTGCGGTAGCGCCCGCAAGGTCCGAGCTGACAAGCACTTTTCCGTCCAGAGGAACGGATTCCAGCATGATGCAGGATTGAATGGCATAATTGATGAAAAAGGCGAGCAGTTTCCCGTCAAGTGTTTCGAACTTGATCACTGCAACCGTTTTGTCCGAGGCGGCTTCAAAATTCGTCCCTTTCCACCAGCCCTTTGAGGTCAGCATATCCCGATTCACATTGACATTGCTCGATCCGGCCCCGAACCCCATTCGCCCGGACTGCATGCTTTCCATCGCCTTCCGCACGGAAGACAGGATGGCACTGCTGACGAACTCCACGAATGCAGCATCTTTTTCGGGACTTTCCGATGGCCCCTTCCATTTTCCTGTCTTGAGGTGTGGTGCCACAAAGGTATGGCTGGCACTGAGGAATATATTCTCAAAGCTGACACCGCTTACATCGCTGATCTTTTTTCTCATTTCTTCTGTGTAGTCATCTCCCAGGGAAGTCAGCTCAACGACTACGAAAGCAATCCGGATGACACCGTTGTCCAGCAGGATGGCCCTGGCATGCAGCTCATCGTACACACCGGCGTAATTTTCATAAGGAAAGAAGGAAGCGGGTATATCAATGACTGCCCGACCTGCCCCAATTTTCAGCTGTCCGCACTTTTTTGCCATCAGAATGCTCCTCCCAGCACCGTATCGATCATTTCCGAGGCTCCGTTTATAATCGCATCTTCGGCGCAGCCTCTTTTTACATGGGATACCACCGCTTCAAATGTACGATTTTCGAACCCGTATTCATCGCTCATGTAGCTGATTGAACCGTTGCAGTGGGTTACAGCAACAACATTCCTGTAGGGAAGTGACTCTTTTAGCTTCAACCCGATACTGCAGACAATTTCTCCGGGTATACCCACAAGTGCGACATTGCCGATGAGCAGCACACTAAGATGCAGATTGACCGGATCACCATCCTCATACACATAATCCTCCGGTATTTGAAAGGGATTCTTTACTTTCTTCTGCCCGGGCACGATGTACTTTTTATGAATTCCCTTAATACCAAGCTGCGAGAAAGTTTTTTTCATATTGGACGCAACAAGCAAAACTTCATCGGCCAGGCTCTCGGCCTGGACCTGAACAAGCAGGTATCCCGCTTCAAGAGCATCCTCCTGCCTTACCATATTGCCGTTGCTGTCAAAGGTAGTCCGGTTTGCCATGTATCTGGGGTTTTGATCCCCTGCTGCACCACTGGTCCAAAGTGCAACGACCCTGTCGTTATGCTTCTGTTCGATATACCTGGAGGTCTCACCCGGCAGGTCGCCTGTCACAAGCATTCCACCGCCCTTGACAGGAGAAGGGAACATAATACAGCCATGGACGGCATAATTGATGAAGTAGGCGACAGGCTCCCCGTCCAGATCCTCAAACTTCATAACAGCGACTGTTTTGTCGGAGATCCCGTGGCGGTTCGGCCCCATTACACTGCGATTATTGATGATCAGATCACGGTTGATATTGATGTCGCAGGATCCGGTCCCATAGGCCATTCTTCCCGGCTTCATGTTCTTTTTGGCCGTCCGGATGGCATCCGAGGTGGCATTCCAGACATACTCACCAAAGAGCCTTGTCTTTTCGACATCCACTACCGTTTGATTATAGGAATCGCTCACATGAGGGGCTTCATGGTTATGGGTCACAGTGATGAATATATTACCAGCCGGTACACCAGACTCCCGGCTTATTTTCTCAAGCCACATGTCAATATCGCCAAGGTCCCCTAATTCAATCGATATCAGGAGTGCGCCGTCCCCGTTGCTTTCAAGGATGATGCAGCGCACATGGATATCATCACGCTGCCCTGTGAAAAACCTTCCTTTGAAGCTTCTATATGGAAAAAAATCATCAGGTATCTCTATTTTTGCACGTGCTGCGCCAATGTTGAGGTGCTTGTCTTGATCCGACATTGTTATTTCTCCCCTAATCAGAATTTGTTCTGCGGTTGTCGTACGCTATTTCTTCTTAGTCATTTCCAGAAGGCTGCTGTATAGTGTATCTGTATCCTTTTCTGAATTGCCGTTGAATACAAGCACGCCATCCTTGTACCTGACAACGATATATTTTTTTACTTTAACATATGCATGAAGCGAATATTCTCCGAACTCTGAGTTGGAATATGCTCCGCTCCAAACCCTTCCGGTATCCGTCCCATTTAAAACAGTTCCTTTGTCGAGTTGGCTTCTCTCTTCCACAGACCTGACGTCCCTGTAAAATACAAAGATTGGATCACCTTGTACCCCCTGAATGGCGAAATTTTCATTCCCAAGCTGCTGTGTCATGGGGACCCGATCTGCCGGGATTCCGAACAGGAGCACTCCGCCGATGATAAGAATGCTGATCAGATAGGTTATCCAGTTATTCTTCCTTAAAATGTCGAAGCCCGCCTGGAGCTTCTTCCATTGCCGTCCGTCCGCGTTAAACTGTTCCATGTTTCGTTTTGTTTCACCCTCTCAATCATCGTTTCAGTTGCTTCCTGCCTTCCCCATAACAGGATAAAAGCCATTCCATCCAACTATTTATTAATCTCGCGAACCTTGCAGCAGGACACAAAATGATTCGGTTCGATCTCTTCCAGCTTCTGCGGTTCGGAGCATTCTTTGCCGGCATAAGGACAACGCGGTGCAAATCTGCATCCGGGCTTTGGATTTATAGCAGACGTAATTTCACCCTTGAGCTGTACACGCCGCATTGGATTATCTAAATCAATCGAAGGAATGGCCGAAAGAAGCGCCTTGGTATAAGGATGCAGCGGTGCTTCGAACAGTCTCTTCGCCGGGCTTGTTTCAACCAATTGGCCGAGATACATAACACATATATTGTCCGATATGTGTCGCACTACGGAAAGATCATGGGTAACGAACATATACGTCAGGCCTATTTTCTCCTGAAGATCCATCAACAGGTTCAGTACCTGGGCCTGAATGGAAACATCCAAAGCGCTCACAGGCTCGTCGCACATAATAAAATCGGGGTTCAGGGCAAGCGCGCGGGCAATCCCCACACGCTGTCGTCTTCCGCCATCCATTTCGTGAGGGTACGCAAGGCGCAGACGCTCTTCAATGCCTACAAGGCTCATCAGTTCGTCGGTACGATTCATAATCTCTTTTTTGGAAAACTTGTGTGCTTCCTGAAGGGGTTCCTTTATTGTGTCTTCAACACACTTGCGGGGGTTGAGGCTTGCGTAGGGATCCTGGAAAACAATGCTCATTTTTTCCCGCAGCCGCCTCAAATTTTTCCCCCTTGCATATGTAATATCCTCTCCATTCAACTTCACGGTTCCGTCGGTCGCGTCCAGCAGCCGTATAATGGTACGGCCCAGAGTGGACTTCCCGCAGCCGGATTCACCCACAATCCCCATCGTTCGGCCTTTCTCTATCTTGAATGTTACGTCGTCAACCGCATGGTTCAGGCCGGAGGCATTATTAAAATACTTTTTAAGATGTTCCACTTCAAGCAATGCCATTATTTCACCTCCAAAATGAATTTTACACAACGGACATAATGGCCCGGAGATACTTCTACGTTGGGTATCCTCTGTTCAAGGCACTTATCGCAAACATCCGGGCATCGGGGTGAAAATGGGCAGCCGTTCGGCAGATTGGTCGGATCCGGAGGCAGTCCCATTATGGGTTTGAGCCTTTTTGAGTAGTCATCCAATTTCGGCAGCGAGTTGAATAATCCAAGCGTGTAAGGATGCTGAGCGTCCTTGAAAATATCGCGCTTTGAACCGCTCTCCATGATCTGCCCGGCATAGATTACCGCGACTTTATCGCATGTCTCAGCAACAACGCCCAGGTCGTGCGTTATTATTATCATTGAAGTCCCGAGTTTGTCCTTAAGATCCTTCATCATCTCCAGCACTTGAGCCTGTATTGTCACATCAAGGGCCGTTGTAGGCTCATCTGCCAGCAGCAGCTCAGGGTTGCAGGCAAGAGCCATCGCTATGACCACACGCTGCTTCATACCGCCGGAGAACTGATGCGGGTACTCAACATACCGTATCCGGGGAATTCCAACAAGCTCCAGCATGTCGAATGTCCGGGCTTCCGCCTCCCGCCGGCTGCATTCGTTGTGCAGCAGTACGACTTCCGTAATCTGGCTTCCAACCGACATGACAGGATTTAAAGACGTCATTGGGTCCTGAAATATCATGGCGACCTTATTGCCCCGAATGGAGAGCATCTCTTTATTTGGTTTTTTAAGCAGGTTCTCTCCATGCAAGAATATTTCTCCGTCCTTTATCTTCGCGGGAGGGTCGGGCAATATCCGTAATATGGCTTTGGCGATGGTAGTCTTTCCAGCTCCTGTCTCACCGACCAGCCCCAGTGTCTCGCCTTTCTGAAGCTCAAAGTCCACGCCGTTGACAGCATGAATGACATCGCCTCCGGAGGTATATTCCACTACAAGGTTTATTATTTCAAGAAAATTTTCGCTCATATGACCTCCTTAGTCCTTCAGCTTTGGATCCAGTGCATCGCGTAGACCATCCCCGAACATATTGATTGCAAGCACGGTGATCAGGATGACCAACCCCGGCCAGAATATCATATGTGGGTAATTCAATATATATTGACGGCCGGCGGCACACATCGCACCCCATTCAGGTGTGGGAGGCTGTATGCCGAGTCCTATATATGCAAGCCCGGCCACCATCATGATTGTGCCGCCTATCGATCCTGTCGTGCCTACGATTGTCGGGGAAACAATGTTGGGCGCCATATGCCTGAATATTATTTTGAATTTGGAGCAGTTCATCGCCTTTGCGGCTTCCAGGTATTCCATCTCGCGCTCTTTCAGTGCCATGGCACGGCTGCCCCGGATAGAGCCCGGGATTCCCCCGACCGTCATCGCCAGTATCGTATTAAAGAAGCCTGCCCCCAAAGTAGTGGATATCACAATTGCCAGCAGCATAGCGGGAATTGCGGACCATATATCGCATATGCGCATCACGATCATATCCGTACGCCCGCTCTCATATCCGACGATACTCCCAAAGAACACTCCCAGAACTGCTCCGATCAGGGAACAAATCAGTCCGATGGAAAGACTGTACTGCCCTCCGTATAGTATGCGGCTGAAAATATCCCGTCCCAGTGCGTCGCAGCCCATAATGTGCGTACTGGACGGTGGGGATTTCAGAGCCTTATAATCCATGAACATCGGATCATATGGAGCAATGAATTTGGCGAAAACACAAGCAAGCACTATAATAAGCAGTATAATCAGTCCTGCCATTGAAACACGATTATTCAAAATACGGTTGATGACAACTCTTGACATACTTTGCTTTTTCTTTTTTTTAACCTGCATCCGGTTATTACCGATAACAGCTTCATGCATGTCTTTTCGCCTCCTTCTTCGATTTTTTCGCGACATAGTTGACGTACTGTGCCTTTATCCGCGGATCAAGAAAACCGTATACAAGGTCTACGATAAGCATTACCAGCGCTGCAAAAATTGCAAGAATAAGCACGCAGGACCGCACTACGGGATAGTCGCGGGTTTGAATGCCGGTAAGCATATATAATCCAATGCCGGGGAACGTGAAAACCATTTCAATGACCACCGTTCCTCCTATAATCATCGCGAGCTGCATTCCCAATAAGTTGATTACCGGAATCAGCGCGTTGGGGAGCATGTGCTTGTATATTACCGCCTGTTCATGAAGACCTTTGGCCCGCGCCGTGGTTACAAAGTCTGCGCGTATCGTCTCCAGCGCCGCCCCCCTCGTCTGGCGGGCAAGAACGGCGATAGAGGCAAGCGAGTTGGATAAAACCGGCATGATCCAGCATTTCCAGCTTTCTATTCCGTAGTTGGGCAGCCACCCCAGGTATTTTGAAAAAAGAATAACCATCATCAGCGCAAGCCAGAACTGTGGAATGGAAATGAAAACCATTGCGAAAACGAGCAGCCCCTGATCCTGAAAGGAACGTCGGTGAAGAGCCGCGGTAATTCCAAGCGGGATACCGATTAAAGTGCTCAAAATGATTGATAATAAGCCCAGCATAAACGTCCTTGGAAGACGTACGCCAAATTCCTGGATGACCGGTGTTTTGTATACATACGAAGTGCCAAAATCAAGCTTCGTAAATGTATCGACCATATATCGCCCCAGCTGGACAATGAACGGGTCGTTCAATCCCATCCTGTCACGCAATGATTGAATATTCGCATGGGTAGCTTCGGAACCAAGCATAATCTGGGCGGGATCACCCGGCACGAACCACATAACAGCAAAAATCAGAATAGCCACGCAAACCGCAATGACTATTAGCCACAGTAACCGTTGTACAACGTATTTCCACATAATGACCCCTCACATTTAATTATCGCTGATCAGAAAAGATTCTTACAATTTGTAGGATACTCCTGTCTTACGATCTCATCAACAGGAAAATCGGCGCCGCCTTTTATTGAGACGGCGCCGGTCCTTCGTTGCTGCATGAAATACTATTTACTGGCATCAGTGAAATCAGGGCTTTGTGTATACACAGGCGCCGGGCAGGATTGTCTTTTTATCGCCCAGGACTACCGTGGTCATATCCTTCGGAATAATGTTATATGCATCCCCGGAGAACAAAGCAACCGTGTAGGCATTATCAATAGCGCGCTGCCACCAGGCAAGCATGTTGTCCTTCGTGTGTCCTTCCATTGTCTGGCACTTATTCAGCAGGTCCTCCCACTCCTTATCGGTAATAAAGGTTTGAGTACGGTTGCGGTCCTTGGTGTTCTGCCAGCTGAAGTCATGCGCCCAGGCCTGGACAACAAAATCACCCGCCATCATCCCGGTTACGAAATCCCATGTGGAGGGATCCTGCATGGAAGACTGCATCGCAGCCCTGTCCTGTGGATAGAGTTTGACATGGATTCCGGCATTCTCAAGCTGACCCTGAATAATCTCCGGAACCGGGTCGCCCATCAGGCACGCAAATTTCAGTTCGCTGCCGTCATATTTGGCTGCGTCGAGGTTTTGCTTTACAACAGCCATGTCAACACTGGCTTTGGTGTTGTAATTCTTAAGGGAAGCCCAATCGACCATGGTGTAGTCGCTGTAGTAATCGGTGGCATATGCGGAAAGGGGCTTGCTGAATCCGCCTGTGGCTGCCACGATACCCTGGATGTCTATTGCGTTGGCGATGGCAAGCCGCAGATTCACATTGCCGCATTTGCTCTTATCACTGCAGTTGAAATCAAGATAATTGATAAACTGGCTCGGGTAGGAATATACGCTGAATTTGTCATTGTATTGTCCGCCTTTATCAAACTGAGCGGCATTGTCCGGCGTCATATTGTATACCATATCGAGGGTACCCGACTGCAGTCCGAGCACCTGCTGGGAGGCTTCATCCACAAACTGATAGACGATTTCCTTTACATTTGCCTGCTGCTCCTGGCGGCGAAGCTTAGCGTCCGTCTGCCAGTATGTATCGTTTCGAACCAAAGTAACGCTTGCACCGGATACATATCCGTTCTCCTTCAACATATACGGGCCTGTGCCGCACATATCACTTACAAGCTTGCTGGGGCTTGCCTTATAGGAAGCCTCGCTCACAATGAAGCAACGGGTAAGTTTATCCCCGAGCTGCCCCAGATTGCTCTGCTCATTTTTAAAGGTCATTTTTACAGTGGTAGGATCCACGGCTTCCACGTTAACAAGGTCATCCCAACCCGAGGTGTTCTCTTCCTTGAACTGATGCATGTAGCTGAACGCTACGTCGGATGCTGTAACGGCGTTGCCGGCGTGGTCCTTGATATTGGGATAAATATAGATGGTGTATATTCCGCTTCCGGCCTCATGGTCACATCCTGGCATAAAGCTGCCCTTGCTGCCGTCTGCGAGGATAGGATAAATCTTACCTGCGTTATCGTTTTCGAACAACATCTCATAAACCTCATAGTTGCCTGGAGTGCTGTTACGGGTTCCCCAAGGGGTCAGGGATGTAGCGGTTGGAAATGCGAAGACGATTTTGTCCTTGACATAAGCAGTATCAGCAGCTGCAGTGGTTGCGGGAGCCGGGGCGCTTGTCTGTTCTGCCGGCGCCGCCGAAGCACCTGTTTGTTCTGCGGAAGGAGTAACCTGCTGGCTGCCGCCACAAGCGGACAATAAGCCAAGTACCATAACAAGGACCATAAAGAGTACACCAATCTTTTTCATTCCTTTTCTCCTTTCAATCTGGTTTCTGCCCTGACAGTATCTGTATTTGCCGAGAGCATTTATGCTTACTTTATATATATAACATAATACCGCACAAGAGCAATTCGAATTGAAAATCCGAATATACAAAATCATATATATCCGAATAATCGCTTATTAATATATGGTTATCAAAACAACGGTAAAAAGTATTCATATTTTAACCCACAATGTATATGCGTGTATAGTGGCTGTTTTATAAGGTTTTCCATCCTTGCCCATAAAAAATTTCCTTTGACAGCAATTGTAATTTATGATAAATTAATTAACATATTCATATATATCTACTATTATTATCATATAAATCGCGAGGTCTGATTTCATGACGGTGGAACAACTAAACGAATTCATCGTTCTCGTAGAATGCAAAAACTATTCGATCGCAGCCGAAAGTCTGTTTATTTCGCAAGCCACGCTTTCAAGGCATATAAAAAGTCTTGAAGAGGAATTGGGTCAGCAGCTGATCGAGAGGTCATACAGTGGTGTCAAGGTGACAAGAGCCGGAAAAACGCTTCAGTATTTGGCGAATCTGATTGTTGTTGCCAAAAATAGTTTCGTTGAGCAAATAGAGAATGATAAACGCTCTTCAAGCGGCATGGTCACTATCGCGGCTTTTAAAGATATGTCCTATTATCATATTACTGATCTTATAGCGAAATTTCATTCTGCATACCCGAACATAAAGACAAACCTCTTTACATACGATGACCATGCTAAAGTCGATGCACTCCTGAAAAACACATGTGATTTCGTTTTTTCACGCGGTATGCAGTCTATGGATAAAAGTCAATACGACTTCATACGGTTTACCCGGGACTCAATGGTTGCAGTGCTACCGTCGCAGCATCCTCTCTCCCCCAATAAAAGCATTATACTAAACCAGCTCAGAAATGAAAACTTCTTACTTCAGTCTGACAACAATGAAAATACCGAACTGACTTTGAAAGCCTGCAGGAAAGAGGGTTTTGAACCAAATTTCCAGTATTGGGGAATTCCCCGCGAAGGTATATTCGACCTTGTGGGCCATGGCATGGGAGTTGCACTGGAAATGAAACTGCCGGCAGCATTTAATAGAAGTTCCAAAATCGTACTTGTTGATATCGTCCCTGCTGTAAGCCTTGATATTTCGTTATTTTTCAATACAACCAGGCTGTCGGCCACGGCGGGACAGTTCCTGACATTCACAAATGCGCATCTGAAAAAGGGGTAGAGCCATGAAGCTTGATTATGTAAGAGAGTTCGTCGTTCTCGCAAAGGAAGGCAATTTTATCAGGGCGGCACAGAAGCTTTCCATCGCCCAGGGATCACTGTCACAACATATAAAACAACTGGAAAAGGAGTTTGGTTTTCCGCTTTTTAAACGAAGTACCCGCAACGTTTCCTTGACAAAATTTGGGGCGGCTTTTCTGACCTACGCCGACAGTATGACAAGTATCAACAAGGAGATACTGGCGATATTTTCGCAGCCGCAGAACCGTGACTACAACGATATTTCCATCGGACACGTACCGCCGACAAACAGATTTGACGCTCCGGCAACATTGGAGGATTTCAGGACTATGAACCCGGACATCAACTATAGTTTTTATTTTAATGATAGTACCGAAGATCACATTTCTCGTGTAAATAGCGGTGAGTTGGATTTTGCGATCGTCGAAGAATCGGAAACCCATGTTATAAACGGTTTTGACAAGTTGATCATTTCGAGCGACATTTTATGCGCGGTATTGCCGGCTGCCCACCCTCTTGCAAAATATCCCCGGATATTGCTTAGCATGATAAGCAACGAAACATTTTACCTGATGCCAAAAGTTGGCTTCATCGGCAATCTCTCGCTTGAGGCCTGCCTGAAGGCCGGTTTTATGCCTAATGTCAAATATACGGATCACTACATGAGCAAAATTATAAAACTTGTCGAAAAAGAATCATGTGTTTCTTTACTTTTGAAAAGACCTGCTGCGCATTATCTGACTACCGGAACTGTTCTTGTCGATATTGAACCTGTAACTTCTTCAGATTTAACTCTTATTTGTTACAGGGAAAAACTCTCACCGCAGGGTTTGCAGTTTTGGGAATATATGAAGACCCGCTGTGAAAATAATTCTCAGTAATCTGTCATGATTGCTTCTGCCTGTTAGTGCCTCACCATATCTCGTGCTTTTCTCCTTCAGGAAGAACGGTATCGTTTTCAACATCTGCATATTTCATATTCTTTTCCATTATGTATACGGCAAGTAGCCCTGACGCCGCCACGAAATCAGCCGCGATGCTAACAACTTCCCCAATAATATTGCTTACTGGGTTAATGAAAACATATATCAGCACAGCAAGTCCGGTCGCCGCCAGCAGCAGACCCGAAATCGGCATAATCTTTTTCAGTCTCTCCGGGCCGGCTTTATAGCCCCACTTAGTCATTTTTCTTTTGGAGGCAATATATATAGCCGTTGCAATGATGGAAATGAAGAGACCTATAGCCGAAAGAAACCCGGGAACTGCCACGTACACACATACGTTACTGCCCAGATTCGGGCGGCTCATGGCCCATACATACAATGCGCAGGCAGCTAAAACAAGAAATGCGTACAATATTCGATATTGCACGTACTGCCTGTATGTCACATCCTGTTTTACCCAGGATGCGGTATAATAACGTTCAGTCTTGTATTTGCCATTCGGCTTATTGACGCGGATCTCAGTATATCCCCGAAAATAGTCATGGTAATGTGTACTGTGACGAAAACCTGTATCCCAGGAGTCAGACAGGCGCTCCGTTTGATTATCGCACAAATTGTACCCGCTTTTATCTTTTATGCCAAATATGTCAGGCTGCTGCTTTTTTTTGCCCATATCCAAATAATCCCTTCCCTTATATCCGTTATATATTGATAACGGGACTTTCCTAAAAACAATCCAACATTTTTTCTTCTGTCATAGATAGCAGGGTGCTCTCTACCCATTTTACTTGTTCAGCCATTAAAATAATAGGCTTGTTCTTCAAAAATCTATCATTTTGTCATTCAAATAAACTAATTATTTTTGTGAGAAGGTACCAGCGAGAGTCTGCAGAAAGTCGCCAACAAATATTTACCTGTTGTGGTTTCACTTGGAGCTGGTGGACGGAATCGACGCGCCGCTTCGCTGCGCTGCCCGCGAACAAGGTGTGGGGACACACCTCTATAACGGGTATTCGTTATCCTGCTGAGGAATGTCCCCAAACAAAAGCTCCCCAGTGTCCTCGCGCATTCGCCTAACGACGTGCATTTAGCACGTCGCCTACGGCTCATGCCGCCAGGTTCGATTCCACCCCTCGATTTTCTCGAAAAACGAAAACGCCTATCCTTTTGGATAGACGTTTTTGTTTCTGGAGCTGGTGGACGGAATCGAACCCCCGACCTGCTGATTACAAGTCAGCTGCTCTACCTGCTGAGCTACACCAGCATGTTAACATGCTATTTTACTGTATTTGACCATCCAAACAGATGATTTTTTGTACTTATTGTACAGCTGATTTTCCCAACTGCCTAACCATAATAACATGGTATTCATTACCCTGTCAACAATTTAGCCTTAAAAGAAGACTGTATTTGCTCATGTATTTTATGGTAGAAAAAAGGTTTCGGGGCAGCTCTACTCGTTGACACTGTACCTCTTATACAACTGTTCTTCGATGTATTCCTCGAGATTCTCCTCTTCCATCGGTCTTGAATAATAATATCCCTGGATAAAGTCACATTTGCATTCTTTGAGTATATTCATCTGTTCTTCCGTTTCAACCCCCTCAGCCACTACCTTAAGATTCATTTTATGTCCGATGTCGATGATATTCTCCGCAATACCGATGTAGCCTTTATTATCCTCCAATTCCTTAATGAACGATCTATCAATTTTAAGGATGTCTATCGGCAGCCTTTTCAGGTATGAAAGGGATGAATATCCTGTTCCGAAATCATCCAGCGCAAGTTGATAACCAAGAGCTTTTGTCCTGTTGAAAACGTCCATTCCTTCTTCATATGCTACCATTACACCTTCAGTGATTTCAAACTCCAAAAGGTCTTTTACTTTTGGATTCCTTTCAGCCAACTCCTCAAGCAATTCCAGAAAGCTCCTGTTCATAAGCTGTATGGGTGAAATGTTTATACAAAATGTTAATACAAGGTTATATTTTTCCCTTATTTCACTGGCCTTTTCAGCCACCTGCCTTATCACCCATTCGCCTATCTGGATTATAAGTCCGGTCTCCTCTGCTATAGGTATGAATTCTACTGGACTGATTTCCCCATATTCGCTGCTCTTCCACCTCAGAAGCGCCTCAAACCCCCTGATTGTATGTCTCTTCAGATCATATTGCGGCTGATAGACTAACCGCAGTTCATTATTCCATATTGAGACTGAAAGATCCATCTCCATGATCCGTCTCTTGTCTATGTACTCAAGCAGCTTTCTGCTGAATAACTCATACCGTGTGCTTGCCTTCTTTTTCGCTGCTGCCAGCGCTATTCCCGAATTCTTGAGGATATCCTGGAATCTGTCTCCATGCTCCGGAAATATGCTGGCTCCAATATTCAGATCGAACCTGTAGCTCAGATTTCCTGTCTCAACAGGCATAGAAAGAGCTTCCACAAGCTTTTCCGCTGTTAAGGCGGGATCTTCATACTCCGGCATCCATTTGGCATAAACCAGTCTTACCCCTTCAAACCTTGCAAGCATTGCCGATTTGCCCTGTAATTTTTCCAGCCGCCTTGCAATTGCCAGCAGGAACTCGTCCCCTTTTTCAAGTCCGAAGTATTCATTGATATTGTTAAAATTCCTGATATCCAGCAGGTAAACCGCCATTTTTTTATTTGTAAACGTTTGTCCTGATGTTTCAAACCACTCAAAAAGCTGATTTTTATTAGGCAGTCCGGTCAGCTCATCATAATAGGCCAGATTCCTGATTTTATTATTTGAAGCTTCCAGTTCCTTTGTCCGTTCGATAATTTCCTTTTCGTTCTTTCCAAAAATATTAATCAAATCCATATACAGGTATATGTCAAAGGAAATGCCCATTACCAGGAAATAATAATCATATAGCCTGAACCAGGGCAAATGGAAAACCATAGTAACTATGTCATGAAAGAGCAATGTCGGTGCCAGAAACAGTACTGCTGAAATGACATTCCTGTTATTCAATGGTATTGTTTTGCTCTTCAGCACTCTAACTGCCGAAAAAATAGCCACTCCAATAACCATAATCCCTATTGGAAGGGGAAATGCACCCGGCACCAGACCACTGTACTTTTCATCAAAAATGGTGGTATATGTCCCAAAACCACCAAATACAACTCCTCTGGACAGGACAGCAATTCCTATTGTCAACTGCAAAAAACCAATCAAAAGCCTTTCAGCCTTTTGAAGTCTCTGATGGGTATATTCCGATATAAAGGCCATGAGTATCACAGGCATTATGACAAGACCAACAATATTCACAATTTTCGAATTGGTAACTGCTATTTGTCCGTCAATGAAAATGAACTGCATCAGACGTGTCGTCCCGAACACCATAGCCCCCAGAAACCAAAATGTCAGCCAGAAGTATACCTTTTGCTTTTTACGGAAGAAAGTGAATACCAGAAATCTAATGAAAAAAACCAATGATATGGCTGCTGCTGCAAAAGCTCCTATAACCGATGGTGTAATAGGCATTATTCCCTCCTGAATCCTGCTGCAGATTATACTACTTGTGGCCTGTAATAAATAATCCTCTATTATATGCAGGCCACAACACCAAGGAAGTGTATTTGTAACACTGAGAAAAATAAACAAGGTTGAAGTGTTACAAGACACTAATTGCATTTATTCCTAAGAAGCTTTCTGCATACAATTATAATATATATATAGTAAAAGGAAACACTTTTAACAAAAACAGTCATAATATTCTATTATTTTACTTTATTCGACTTTTATTGTGCACGAAAAAAGACCTGCTCCTAAACAGAGCATGGCCTCCTTTGCTATTTTACTTCCAATTTCACTTTACTTCATAATCCTGATCCTCAATAGTGTTTTTCAGTAGATCCCTGGTTACCTTGGTTTCCTCATATTCAATTGAAACCTTTTTATTCTTAAGATCGAAATTGACATTTTCAACTCCATTCAATTTCATCAGAGCTGTCTTGATAGTATTCTCGCAGTGGCTGCAGGACATATCAGGGACAGTAAATATTACTACGTCAGAAGACATTGTTTTTCCCTCCTTTGTGTTTATTATTATACCAACTGTTGGACATATTTACACACAAAAATTATTGTGTCATCTGTCCCGGTTCAAAATGTATATTGATATTTGTATTACATAGTGACTCTTCTATCTCTTCCTCTATCTTATCGCTCAAAGCGTGCGACTCCCTTATTGTAAGCCCTTCACGTACCGTCAGATGGAAATCTATATACTTCACCTTGCCAGATTTTCTGGTCCTTAGCTCATGGTAATCCAATATCTCTTCTTTATGTTTCTCCATAACATCCTTTATCCGTTTCTCATCCTCATCACACAGGCTCGTATCCAGTAGCGGCCCAAACGCGCAGCTGCACAAGCTCCAGGCCTCCTTTATTATAAGCAATGCAACGAACATTGCAACAACAGGATCAAGGTAGTTCAGCCCGGTCAGCTTGATCAGCAGCAAACCTGCGCCGACACCAAGTGACGTGTATACATCTGTTTTCAGATGAAGGGCGTCGGCTTCAAGGGCTATCGAATCTTCCTCCCTGGCAGTTTTATAAAGGATACTGGATACAACAATATTTACGATTGCTGCAAAAACCATAACAGCTATTGCTATTCCAGCTTCTGATATTTCTGTAGGATGTAGCAGCTTTTTCACTGCTTCGACAATAATCAGGAATGCAGCTACAAAAATTAAAAGCCCTTCAATAACACCTGATACATTCTCAATCTTGCCATGCCCATAAGGATGATCCTTATCTGCCGGCTTCGAGGATATATTTACCGAAATGAAGGCTATTATCGATGCAATCAAATCCATGCTTGAATGGATGGCTTCGGATATGATACTTACAGAACCGCTTAACACTCCTGCTATTACTTTAAGGATTATAAGCACAGTATTCGAAATAATTGAGAGTAAGGCAACCCTGACTTTTTTTTCTGGTTTTTTCATAATAAGTCCTTTCATATATAAGCTTTATAACAAAAAATACCTGTAGAACAATAATAAAAATTATAGTCCCACAGGTATTACCCGCTGCCTGTATATGGCCCAGCCCCACCGGAAACTCCGATCGCCTGCTCTATCAATATAATATTAAGACTTGTATTTAAATGTTACATCAACCGAATAAAATGTATCTGCGCAGGTGTATGTTAAATTTTAAGGCCAAAGTCTCTGAGCGCATGTTAAAATTTTAAGGCCAAACGCTCTACTTGTCAATAATATTTTCCAATTTTCCTAGATAATGTTCAGAAAGCTCAGGATATTGGGATTTAATTTCATCCAGACTTACATTAAGTGAATAGACTCCAGTTGAAACCTTTTCAAACCAGCCATAGTAGTTCTTACTAAGTATGGTATATGTTTTAGCTCCGGTACCCAGCTTTTTCAGACTTGAGGGCGACTTGGCGCCCAATGTTCCAAGACAACAGGCTATGAAAATCGCATTCTCCTTGTAGGCAGTCATAAGCTTTTGTCTTGTGCTGCCCCCCTTGTTGTAATTTCCATACCTTGTTTCCATTTCACGTATGATGCTTCTTTTGGCTTTCTTGCCATTGTTGAGGCTTTTCAGCCGGTTGAACGTATCAGGATGGAATACCACTTCAACCTCGGGGCTCTCTTTAAGGGGAACTACGGTTATAAGGCCGAGTTCCAGCCGCCTCAGAAGGATACACATATCGCGCCAGGCAGCAGTCCTTTTCCCGCCCTTTGGTCTGGGAATGGCAACATAAACGGAGTCCGTCACCCGTTGACGTTTGACAGCCTGCGAAAGAAGTTTCAGATTAAATGCTGTTTTCAATTCAACGACTATGAGTTCATCGCCTTTTACGGCTGTTATGTCACAGTTTTTTACTTCGCAATGTACCGTATAACCCCTGTCTTCAAGATAATCGGCTACTGGTTGGCAAAGATCCGTTTCGAGCATTTTTGTTCCTCATTTGTAATCCTATATTTTGTCTGAGGCATTATGGATTTCCTCGGCCATTACCGTCAGGGCTTCTATTGACTTCGTTATTTCCTGTGTGGCATTGGACTGCTGGAGGCTGACCTCATCTACTTCAGTGATCATTTTGTCGATTTCTTCAAAATCACTTCTTATGCTCAGGAGGGCTTCCTTTATTTCTTTAGCCGACGAGGAGCTGTTGAGCGACAGCTTTCTGATCTCATCTGCCACAACCGCGAAGCCTTTTCCCAACTCACCGGCTTTTGACGCTTCAATTGAAGCATTAAGCCCCAGCAGGTTGGTGCTGGATGCAATACCTGTTATTATCGACAAAACCCTGTCCGATTTGTCCAGACTTGCAATTGTCACATCGCCCGCTTCTCTGAGTGAATCAAGCTTTTCATGAAGTTTTTCGGCATTTGCCAAAAGCTCCTCACTAAATGCGATAACCTCCTGTGAAGACGAAGCTATTGTCTGTGCAGCATCCTGCAGCCTCTCCTGCATTTCAACGCTATGACCCAGACCGACCGCTCCAACGACCTCTCCTTTTTCATTTATCAAAGGTGTGGATATGCTTTTGAAAGCAAACCCTACAGCTTCTTTGGGAATTATACTGGTATAGGTCTGTTTGTAGTTCACTGCTTCCCAAAGCCCGTCGCCCTTCTGGATTTGTTTCCCTACTACATCACCATGGCGCACTTTTTTCACCCGGGGAATGAAATACGATCTCATTTTTGTCCGTTACAGATATCATACAATCATATGGGTATACTGACCTGATTACCGGTATTGAATTTATGACAGATTCTAGAAATTCGTCCATGGAAGCCACCCCGTTCCGTCTGCGTATTACGCAGGCAAGTATATTAAACAGATATCATTTATACCTCATAGGATATTCCCTGTATGGTCTCTGCCAGCAATGCCAATGATTCCACGGATTTGGTGATATCCTGCGTGGATTCCTCCTGCTGTGCGCTCAATGTATCGGCTTCGTTTATTTTTTTCCCTATGTTAATAAACTCATCCCTGATTCTTGAAAGCGTATCCCTGATCTCCTTGACCGATGAAGAGCTGTTCGATGAAAGCTTTCTTATCTCCTGTGCCACCACTGTAAAGCCTTTTCCGCTTTCACCAGCCCTGGCTGCTTCTATTGATGCGTTGAGACCGAGCAGGTTGGTGCTGGTAGCAATCTCGGTTATAAAGGAGAGTATCTGGTTGGATTTATCAAGGCCCTTTATTGCTTTGTCACTTGTTGCCTGCAGATTTCCAAGCTTCTCATGGAGCTTGGCCGCATTGGCCGTCAACTCTTCACTGAAGGCAATTACTTCTTCTGATGACGAAGCTATGGTCTCAGCAGCATTGTGGAGCATTTCCTGGATATCCAGGCTGTGCCCCAGACCTAAGGCTCCGACGACTTGTCCATGCTCATTGATTATTGGAGAAGACTTACTTTTAAACATGAACCCCCATATATCCTTCGGCACAATGCTTGAAACGGCGTTCCGCTGTTGAATTGCCTCGGTTAAGCCATCCCCCCTGCTTAGGGCTTTCCCAACAGGGTTAGTGTGTTTCATTTTCGTGCCTGGTGAATAAAAAATAAATTCATTGAGGTCAGAGACCGCAATCATGCAGTCATAGGGATAAATTGCCCTGATTAAAGGGATGGAGTTGATAACCGAAGTTAGCATTTTGTCCATAATGGTTCCTATTCCGCCGGTTTAGAATCGGCATGACAAATTTTATCCGGAAAGTTCAACATTTACATTCATATTCTATCATTATGAATATTGTGTTTCAATGTCTGTTTTTGTAGTTTTTTCAAGTTCCGTGGGGTTTCCCCTCGGTTTGCCTGATATCGGCTTTGAAATGGTGTAAATCTCCTGTATATGGCACCACTTTACATGACCACTATATTTGAATAGAATGATTATAGAATTTTAATATTATATAAAATTAAGAAAAGGGGTTTATGCCATGAAGATATTTACCAGTGATGACAACTATGTTCTGGACAATATTATAGCGGCACGACGTTCCATCAGGCAGTTCAAAAAAGAAATTCCTCCGGAAGAATCCATACAGGCAATAGTTGAAGCCGGGATGAAAGCCCCGTTTGCATCAATCTCTGCTTCGGATGTAGAAATATTCCGCTTTTTTTATATAATACGAAACGGTAATCCTCTTCTCAAAAAAATAGATGAACTGATCAGACTCCAAACAAAGCTTGATCTTGACCAATTGGGAAGAGAAATGGAAGGTAATCCGACTTTAAATCAGCGCGGCAAGGTTGTCCAGGGTCTTTGGTCCAAAGTCGCAGAAAATGGGATACCCGGCTTTCTGGATTCTCCATATATGGTCATCGCTGCTGAATGGAGAGGGGCACGCAGGGCTGAAAAGCAGTCGCTCGCACATGTTATGCAAAATATGTGGCTCACGGCTACGGTTCAGAATTTAGGTTTTGTGCTTGTATCACCAATAGAAAGCATGACATATAATAAAGAGTTCTGCGACCTTTTTGACAAGCCTGTAGGAGACTTTGGTTTCAATGGATGTCTCATCGGTTATCCTCTGCAGGACCCTGAAAAACTGACTAACAAAAAGGTTTCCGGGAAAATAACCTGGTTATGACCCCCCGCATACCGGGCAGGCCGGATTTTTCTGGATCGGTATGCGCTCAATGGTCATGTTTTTGCCATCCATAAATAGCAAGGCCCCGCGGGAGGGATCCTGCTGCCCCAGTAACAGACGCACCACGCAAAGCGCCTGCATGCTACCTATCAGACCCGCCATAGCTCCCAGTACAGGCACGGTTTCCGATATGGGCTGCACATCGTTGTAGAGGCAGTCATAGCAGGCTGTTTCACCCGGGATCACCGTAACGACCACCCCGGAAAAACTGTTTACGCCAGCTTCCACAAAAGGGACACCAGCCTCCACACATGCCCGGTTGGCAATCCGCCGCGATGCGATGGAGTCCAGGCAGAATACCGCGGCATCGTAGCCGGTCACGATCTTCTTCGCATTTTCATCGTTTAACATAAAGGGGATGGCTCGCACATCCAGCGCGTTGTCCAAACGGCTGAGTGCCTGTGCCGCGCACTGGGCTTTCGGTTTATCCACATCCTCTGTGCCATATAAAACCTGGCGGTTGAGATTGCTTAGCGATACCGAGTCACCGTCCGCGATGCCGATATGTCCCACACCGGCAGCAGCGAGATAAAGAAGCACGGGCGAACCAAGACCTCCCGCTCCGATAACCAGCACACTGGCACGCGCAAGCTGCTCCTGTCCCGCTCTTCCGATCTCCGTCAGCAAAAGCTGTCGTTGATATCGTTCCTCCCAATCTGCTCTCAATGCTACTCCTCCTGTCCTACTGTTGAATAGTTGACCTTCAGAATCTTTTCAAATGCTTCACGAACGCTTGCCATCAGGTCGAAATCACCATCCTTGCTGCACCAGGTCGCGACAATGCCAAGACAGAGGCGCGTTAGAATAAAATTCAGGTATTCGGGCTCCATCACATTTTGGATCGACCCCGACTGTTGACAATTTTTCAGTAAGGGGATACACCAGGTATCTGTTAAAAAGTATTGGTTAAAAACTCCACCCCCGCTGTCAATATTTATCTTGAAAAACTGCCGGGTGAGCGACACACCCTCTGCCATGATCATCTTTATATGTGCTTCGAACAGGACCCACAGCTTCTCCCAGTCGGAGGGCAACGCGATGATTTTTGAAAACAGCTCGTCCTGCATGCCGATTCTAGCCTCAAAATACGAGCCGAGCAAATCTTCTTTGGAAGAATAGTAATAATAAAAAGCATTACGGGTCACGCCCGCCTGCTTACAGATTTCCATAATGCTTATATTCTCGAAGCCTCGCTCGCGGAAAAGAGCCATGGCTGTCTGAAAAATATGTGCTTTTACGTTTGTTTTTTCCGATTGCATTATTGATTATTCCTTTCGTTAACTAGTGTTTTGTAACACTTCATTATTGTTTTATTCGAAGTGTTACAAATACACTTCTTTGATGTTGTGGCCTGTACATATTAAAGTTGTAAGTGTTACAGCCCACTAACTCTATTTTACATGGAATGCGGTATCAATACAAGTACACAGAATCATAAACACTGTATTGACATTACTATACACAAATGAAATAATATTAATACAAATAGAATAATATTAATACATGTGTATTGTAAATAGTTGTATAAACTTAAAGAGAGGGTGTTGTCGCATGAAACAATTGTTTAGTTACGTAGTGACAATCGTTCTGTGGATTATCGCTGTCGTCTTGTTGGCAACCGGCACATTCCCCTGGCTGTTTGTAGCGTTACTGACACTTCATTTGACTGAGCTTCTTTTCATTGGGTACCGTACTGGACGGGCCATGGGAAAAACACCCCTTAACTGTTTGGCTATGTGCATGCTCTTCGGCTATCTCTGGTGGCTTCCGCTGCGAAGGGATATGAAGGCCGACGAGTACACGGAAGAGGACTTTATTGAGGACGGGCTGGAGCCATGGAGAGAAATGCCGGCAGATGGGCTTGCAAAGGATTACGTGTTCAAGGGTGGCCTTGAGACTTGGAATGAGAAGGTGGAAGCATGAATAACGCCGTCGTGATTACAGATGCCCCATACATCAATTACATGCACAACTATGTGGTTTTGCCATACTACTATGGCTCTGCGAAATACTTTGACAGGCCGGATATAAAGGCTATCCGGGAAACGGTTTACAAAAGCCTGGATACCCTGAATGAAGCGACCGGTTTTTGTAAAAATTTCAGAGGCCGTAAGGTACTTATCAAACCTAATCTTGTTGGCGTAATGCACAAAAGCGGTAATAAGCTGGACGATGTTCCTCAAACGACCGATCCTCGTGTATTTGAAGCGGCGGTCTCTTACCTTAAAGACCTTGCCTGTGATATCGTAATCGTAGAGGGAAGCGGAAAAGGGATCTCAACTATGCAATACTTCCGTGATATCGGGCTCGACAGAGTAGCAAAGCACTACGGCTGCGGTCTTGTCGCAATCGAAGAGCAGCCGCTGGATCACTACTATGTACCGAAAGCAGAAGTGCAAAAGGATGTCTGGCTGCCGCGCATTTTCAGCGAGGTCGTGCGCGGAGAGGCCTTATATGTATCAGTCCCCAAAATGAAAACAAATCTCTATACAGGGGTAACGTTGGGCTTTAAAAACGCAATGGGCTCGCTTTCCGGCAATATGCGCTATCGCAACCATGGCTGGCAGATCGAAAAGAAACTCGTTGATCTGCTTTTTCTATTCAAGCCCGATTTGACTGTGGTAGACGGCATCATCGGCGGGGAGGGTAACACTCCCGCACCCGTGGATCCAGTTAAAGTCGGAATGATCGTTACAGGAACCAACAGCGTAGAGGTCGATCGCGTCGTCACCCGCATCATGGGCTTTGACCCGGAAAAACTCAACCTCATGATAGAAGCCAAAGCACGCGGCTTCGGGGACCCGGAAACAAAGATAATAGGCAATGAACGCGTTGTACCGTTCCGCCCGGCCGAAAGCTCCTTTCTCACACCGCGGTTCCGCAAGAACTGGCCCAATGTGCACTATTTCGTTGGCCACACCAACAGCCGTGCGCCCAGGGTCACCGATATCAATGCGGTCACGCCCGGGATGGTCTATGAGATAGAAGGCGCTTGCAGAGGCGGTTGCCTGGCCACAATGTCAATGTATATGGAAATGTTGCTCAAGAGCAAAAAGGGGCATGATCCGACTACTGAATTTGCCGCCATTATCGGCAATGGATGCGAGGTTGAGGGCAACCGGTATTGGTTTGATGCAGCCGGAAAAGCGTATGATGTTGAGGCGCTCAAAACCCTCGGCATCAAGAAGGTAATCGGCTGTGGCTCCTGTACGGAACCCGCCCGCGAAGCATGTAGTGTAATTGGCGGAGGCTGTTGCAATGTCGGCGCATTTGTGCCCATGCTCATGAAAGGAACGGGGAAAATGATACCGATGCTATCCCGGGACAACGAGGCCATCGGAAGTCTCTTTTTGGGAATGCTCCGTAAGTATCTTGCTGTACGCAAGGTGTTAAAAACCGGCGATATCGTTGAGATACCGTTCGATGCCACGGACGACCGCATCTTCCCGATTCCCGAATTATCGGAGGAAGATATGCAGAAGGACTGGATATCTGTGCCGATGGAGAAATGCTCTCCCGCGGAGATCAAGCTGAATCTCAGTGCATATAAAATGATACAGGTGGGATAAAAATGAAAAGTTGTATGGGATATATACTCGAAGTGAATTTAAACGACAGTTCAATAATAAAGCGAAAAGTACCGGATGAGGTATATGAGAATGTTTTGTCCGGCAAGGGGCTGGGTGCGTGGTATCTGTACCGGCATATACCCGCTGGAGCTGACCCGATGGGGCCGGATAATATTCTCGGCTTTGTGAGTGGGGCGCTTACCGGCACGGGCGCTATCATGTGTGGACGCTGGATGATTGTATGCAAATCTCCTTTAACAGGAGGCTGGGGGGACGCCAACTGCGGCGGCAATTTTTCACCTGCTATCAAGCAGTGCGGATATGACGCCATATTCTTTACCGGGATCAGTAAGAAACCCGTTTATCTCTATGTGGATAACAAGGGTGCACAATTGCGGGATGCATCCGACTATTGGGGTCTGGACGCCACGGAAGCGGAGGAGCAGCTGATTGCCCATAATTGGGAGAAGAAGAAGCCCTGCGTTGCCGTAATAGGACAGGCGGGGGAAAATCGCTCGCTAATATCCGGCATATGCAACGAGGGGGGGCGCATTGCCGCACGCAGTGGCGTTGGTGCCGTTATGGGCTCAAAAATGCTCAAGGCGGTGGTTCTTGCCGGTGCAAAGCCTATGCCCTGTGCAGACAGGAAGGCCGTAAATGCCCTCAGTAAAACGCTGGGCGTTAAGTTGAAAAAGAGCGAGCTACCCAGGTTTGTCAAGGGCAGCATGCTTGGCTTCGGCGGCACAATACTGGGGAAAATGCCCGTTACCGTGGCCATTGACGGCATGATGAGCTCCCCGCTGCTTAAAAAATGGGGGACGCCAATGAACACCACCATGGCGGTGACCAGCGGCGATGGTCCCATCAAAAATTGGGGCGGCACTCCCAAGGATGCAAGGGGCGCACTTAAAGCATACAACCCTGATCGCGTCATTGCCAGCGAAATAAAGAAATATCATTGTTATTCCTGCTCGATCGGTTGTGGCGGCATGCTGGATATCAAAGGCGTCAAAGGCAGTGAATATCCCCATACTCATAAGCCGGAGTACGAAACGATTAACTCCTTCGGTCCGCTGCTGCTTAACAATGACCTGAACAGCGTACTATACATAAATGAGCTGTTGAATCGCGCCGGTATGGACAGCATATCGGCAGGGAACACAGTAGCTTATGCTATCGAATGCTATGAAAAAGGTATAATCACAAAGGAACAGACGGATGGGCTGGAGCTTCGCTGGGGCAACGCTGAGGCCATTGTTCTGCTGGTCAAAAAGATGATTGCACGGGACGGCATCGGCGATGTATTGGCGGACGGTGTGAAGCGCGCCTCGGCGCGGCTGGGTGGCAGCGAATATGCCATGCACATCGGCGGGCAGGAACCGGGGATGCACGACAGCCGCAACGATCCGCAGCTGGCCGTGCATTTCGTTGCCGAGCCTGCACCTGGGAAGCATACCATCGGTATGGGCATGATGTATGGCGCCACGTGCTTGTGGGACATCTGTTCCTGGGCACCACCCGTTAAAATGGAAAAAAAGGAGAACGAGATTGTCCCGTCGCTCAGGACGGCCATGAAAAGTGTTGCCAATGCCTGTTATACTATGCTCACTGACGGCGCAGGCGGATGCTATTACGGCCAGATGCTGGGGATTCATGCCTGGAACCCTTGCACTTACCTCAATGCCGCAGCGGGCTGGGATAAGAGTGGGGACGATTATATGGAGATCGGCAAGCGTATCCAAACACTGCGTCAGATGTTCAATATCAAGCACGGCATAAAGCCCTCAGAATGGCGCTTACCCCCGCGTATGGCGGGAGTTCCGCCGCTGCCTGCGGGACCGCTTAAGGGCGTGACTCTTCAAAACGAGGAAATGGTAAAATACCATTGGCAGGGCTTCGGATGGGATATGGAAACTGGAGAGCCGCTGCCGGAAACGTTGGACACTCTGGGCATCCCTGGGCTGCTGTCCATCGAGGAGGAATGAGACATGACTACACAAATCCCAATCTTTATATATGATGAATGCATCGCCTGCGGCATCTGCGTACAGGCTTGCCCTGTGAGTACGCTGGCGCTCAGCAGGACGGATATTGACCAGTGGAAAAAGGCATATCCTGCACGAACTGATCGTCCCTGCATCGGATGCGCGCAATGCGAGAAGGCCTGCCCCATGGGCGCTATCGTCATGGAAGAAGGCCTGCAATGATCCGCGTTAAAGTATTTGCCCCCGCGTGGTGCAGCCACGAATCGCTGGACGAACGTGGCTGGATGGAGCTGCCGGAAGGGTCACGTCTGACCGACGTACTCAGCGCAATCCGCATGCCAAAGGTAATGGCAAAATTGTTCCACGCAGCGGTGAACGGCGAGGTTACCTCGCTCGCCACCGTGCTGCATGATGGAGACATTATCGGATTTTTTTCGCTCATAACGGGCGGGTAAAGCTGTTTCACAGGTTGGCGTACTGCACCCTTGCGGGCGCACCTTCCCTCTATTCTGACAACAGATTATACAAAACCTGAGCCATTTGAGCCCGATTTGTGGTATCCTCCGGTGTCAGCCTGTTGTTGCTTCCACTGATGGTTCCTGTCTTGAGGAAGAAGGTCATGGCTTCTGTTGCCCATGGTGCAATTGTGCTGCTATCAGTGAAGCTGTTCAGCTCTTTTCCGGCGGTGTATCCCGGCAAATCGCCGATTAGTTTCAAGGTGTTGTATAATAGCGTGAACATTTCCTGTCTTGAGATTTCCTTGTCCGGTGCAAACATATTGTTGCCAACACCCTCTGATATCCCAAGTTTTTTCGCCGCAGCCAAATACCCCGTATAGTAGGTTTCCCCGGCATCAGCATAATTGTCCCCGGCATTTTCATCAGGCTTTATCCCATATGCTTTCATCACCATAACCAGGAACTGGCTTCTTGTCAACTTGATATCCGGGCCGAAATTTTCCTCATCTATCCCTGATGTGATGTTTCTTGCTGCAATAAACCCGACTGCCTTGCCATACCATGCTGTTTCCGCAACATCTTTGAAACTTACTTCGTTATAGCCCACTGCATATTGTGAGAAGTGAGTGGTACCAAAGGTTATGGTTCCGGTTACCGGGTCATATATGCAATTACTGACTGTTTCAAGCTCACCCTTGGCATTGATATAGTAAATAATGATGTTATCGGGGTCCTCCCCTTCTTTCGGAGTATAAGGAACAGATACTGAAACATTGCCTCCGAACTCAGATATGGTCTTGTCACCGCTTGTCACACTGAAGTTGAATACCGGTCTGTCCCCAATCACTTGCCTTGTTTCCTCGCCAAGTGTACCTGCATCTACTTTCGAAATTGATATACTCACATCCCCACCCTCCTCGGAAATGGTGGAAAATGCGTCACTATCAAATGTAATGTCAGCAATTGGGCTTGAAATCGTTACCGCGTCAATTCCATTATCTACAATGTTACTTACTGCAGCCCTGGGAATGCTGGTTATAATCGATTTTGCATCCTCGTCTGCACTCACACTGATTTCAACTACCGAAGCCGTACCTGCACCTTTTTTATCAGCTTCTGAAACTGCCTCATTAACTGCATCAGATATCTGATTTTCCGTCACAGTTGCAGCTGCATTTCCGTTTGGATCACTTGTTGCCTCGACAGTTGTAATAACTGTTACCGGGGGTTCGGTATTTTCTGCTGATGGTGTCGCTGATGGTGCCGGTGTTGCTGATGGTGCCGGAGTTTCTGTGGGCAGAGGGGCTCCCCCTCCTCCCCCAGGCGGCAGGATGACTGGAGTGGTGTTGCTGATTGTTATCACCGCTGTTGGATCTGTCCCTCCATCCATGTCAAATGTCAGAGTAACAGGTCCATTTGCAAGTGAAGCCAGATATGAAGCTTTTATGGTATATACTGTGCCTGAAACCGAGTAATCGGTACCGGTAATCAGATCATTTAGCCCATTGCTTATTTTTGTAAGGGTGCTTCCATTTTTCGTCAAAGTAATGGCAATATCCGCCGGCGTTGCCTTGTCAAAAGCCGCTGTTGCCGGGGATACTGAGGCTGACGGGAGATTGACCTCAATTACTTCATCACGCTGTCCTGATTTATTATGGTCGTGCAGAAGCAGAACACCTGATGAATTACCGGCTTCATATTCAGCTGTATCATATTTCAACTGAATTGTTTCATTTTGATCCGGCAGGTTTATCATAGCGGTTGTATCGTTATATATCCCAGGATTTGCAAAATCATATGTATTTAAACTGCCTGTGTCTACCAGGCCTTCACATCCATATGATTTCACTTTATATTGAATTGTGGTATTTGAGCTCATGTTCAAATCGGCAATACTGACCGGCAAAACTATAACGTTAGAATTAAAAGGCACCTTGGAAGGAGTTGTATATATTCCAGCAGTATAACCATCTAAATCCCACAACACACTCACAAAAACATCAGTATTGGTTAAATAGGTATTATACAATACATATTCATAATCAGCATCGTTATCTGTATTAATATATACATCCATCTCCATCTCATTTGGATTAGGCGTGGTCCAATCCTCCCAGGTGCTTATTCCAAAGAACAGATATGGATCTGCTGTGCCTGTTACCTTATAGTCGGACATGACCCCTGTATATTTTATATCAGCCACGTTTTGACTCACTGGAGAATTAATGTGCTTATCAATTTTTTCTTTCAGTTCGAATACACTGACTCTCGATTTTTCAGCATACAGACCTGCAGGATCTGCAGCAGGATCTGTAGCATTATCTACAGCGGTTCCACTGTTGGTTAATTGCATTGTACCATCCTGATAGCCATATGCATTATCAAGCAATGAATTCATAACAGATGCCGGTCGTGCCGTGGCATATACGGATAGTCTGAGTTCTTCCGCTGTTGTTGGAGCTGTTGGTGTAAAAGTGATATAGCCTGCCGCTTCAGTTATCCAGCTGCGTATCATTGAGGATTGTACCTCTGCCAGACCTGCGCTGTGGGTATGTTGCATCAGGGAAGCATTTGCCGATATCCTTACTCTGAAGGTTTCCGTACTGTTTCCGGCAACTGTAATGCTTGAAATGACTGCATCACTGCCTTCTTTATCAAGAATTGAATACGATAGTCCCGGCGTCGCAGTTACGTCAGTAAAGCTTAAATTATATGTAATTGCTGTATTCCCTTTATTTTTAATTGTAATGCTTTTTTCATAATGTTCATCATTTTGTGTTATTTCAAGCGCTCCGAAGGATACGTTGACAAGCTCCGGAACATCAGAACCATAAGTAATAACCTCGTTTTCCGCTGCACTGGCAACATCAACACGCCCAACACCTGATTTTACTGCCGGTGCTGTCACCGTGGAAGCCGATCCGGTTGGATACATTTTGATATCATGGGTCGCCGTATTCATTATCAATGCTTTAAGGTCTGTCACAGACCATTCCGACTCATTCGGATGGAGCTGCCTTAATAAAGCCATGCATCCTGCTATCTGCGGTGCTGCCATGGATGTACCAGACATATTAATACCATTATTTCCACTGTATGCTTCTGCAGAAAAGATCCCTACCCCTGGTGCTGCAATATCCGGCTTAAGCATGGAATCGCCAGTTCGCGGCCCCATGGATGAAGTGCTGGCTATCACGTCTATAGCATCAATGTTAGTATCATTATTATTCCCGTTATATTCATGGTCAAATTTTATATAGACCGGCTCTAATGTTTCCAGCTGCTCCTTTAAGTAGTTTCCAGTCGCAAGCTTTGTGACAACTGCTGGAATGGTTGTGTCTCCACTTATGCTCATGTTAAGAACAGGCTCGTTGTTAGCTATGATCACACCAACTGCACCTGCTGCCTTTGCATAACCAGTTCTCACAGCTGAGTTCATTGAGCCCAGGCCTGTTGACCAGTCCAACAGAACTATTTTATCTTTAATATTTACCTTTTCCGCATCTGAAAACGGTTGATTTCCAGATTGATTTTCACTTGGATAGTATAGTTGCGCCTCAAGATGGATCGTGTCCCATTTAGCACCAAAGTTTACTGAGTTGGAAGCACTGTAAACAGCATATGAAGCAGTTGTTGACACCGCAACCCCAAACCCGTCCATTCCAAAAGATATGCCGTCTGAGATCGACGCAACACTTATGGCGCTATCACTGCTTGCCGGACTTCCGGTAACATAGAATGACTCACCGGAATTACCGGACGATGCAACAACGATGACCCCTGCGTTCACTGCATTTTCAACCGCTTCACAAGTAGCCGTATCTTTGGTTCCATATTTTGACCCCAATGACATGTTGACAATATCCAGATGGTCACCGGTCAGGCCATCTCCATTCGGGTCCATTGCCCAGTCAAGGGCTTCAATTGTCAGGTTGGTGCTTCCGAATTTTCCAAAAACCTTTAATGAATACAGACTTGCTTTTGGTGCAACACCAGGGCCGATTTTTAAAGCGGCCGGAGTTGTTGCGTCATATGATCCTGTATACATTGATCCATCAACATTTACACCGAATCCTGCAATGGTTGCCGCAACATGGGTGCCATGATCTGTGTTGGGACTATTAAAGTTAAGCAAAGGATCATCCGGCAGCGGTTCATCCGGAATTGGATTCGCATCAGGTACCGGCGTCTCTATGCCAGTGTAATTTCTTCCCGCAAAATCATAACCACCAACTACTTTTGCAGTGCTTGTGCCAAAATATTCATCATATTCCGGCGAAGTGCTTCGATCGGCTGCAAAGGCGATTTTATCGGCCGGGTACGTCCCAGGGCCTCCAAAATCAGCATGGAGATAATCAATTCCGGAGTCGATGACCCCTATGGTTATATTTTCCCCCAACCCTACACCCTCAGGTCTGGCTTGCATTAGTTCCCAAGCTTCCTGCGCCCCAATGAAGGGAACGCTTCCCGAATTGTCAATGTATAACGACTCCAACTTGTGAACAGCTAAAACACCAGGCATTTTTTTGATTTCTTCAAGTTTGCTGGCGTCAACACTTAATGCTATACCATTATATACGTTTTTTACCCTGTAGATTTCCGTTGCATTTATTTCAGTCGAAGTCATTTCTGAAAGAAGGGCTTTCTGTACTGTTTCAATCCTATTGCTCTGCGCCAATAAAGCGCTGTTCACGGCATTAACCGATTGAATATCATCTCCAGCTGCCGCATCCTTTTGCAACTGTGAATAAACTACCGCATTCGGAGTGTCTGTAAGTTCTACCATAACTTTTATGTTGCCTTTTACTCCTGACAAGTCAGCATCTATAACCCCCCGTGGAGGCGTAATATTTACATTCCCGCTGTAATCCTCCACCACCTTGATAACATCTGACCCCGCCCAGACAGTTTGTACCCCTGATGCCATACTTATAAGTAAAGTTATAGCAAGCAGTATTGATAAAAGTCTCTTCCTCCCCATTTTTTCCACCCTTTCAAATTATGTTTTTCGTTATCTTTTCTGTGCCAGTTGATAGACCTCATGACAAAAATCTTTGTTTTGTTATCCAAACAAGCTAATATATACCAGTATATATTAGTTTGAAATATTTTTATATCACCCATTGGGTGATTTCTCGACATGAAATTCTATATTTACGCACAAAAAAATCAAGAATTATATTGCTATAACCCTTGACTCTTTGTCCGCAACTACTCGTTGCCATATTTTCCAATAAATTATATAATTGGTATAATATTTTTAAATGGAGGGCGTTTATGAATAAACTATTAAAACAGGCCGTAATGTTTTTGTTAGTATTATCTACAATACTATTAGCTGTGCCATCATATGCGACGCAAGACGAAATAAAGATCCTTCTGGACGGTGACCAACTGGCTCTTGATATGTCGCCTCAAATTGTCAACGGCAGAGTACTTTTACCTATGAGGGCAATTTTTGAAGCCCTTGGGGCAAGTGTTGAATGGGATGATAAAACAAAGACGGTAACAGGAACAAATGGAGATATAAAAATTGTTTTAACTATAGATAGTACAAAAGCCTATGTTAATGGTATTGAACTCACGTTAGCCGTTCCTGCAATGATAATTGACAATAGATCCATGGTGCCGCTCAGAATTATTGCTGAAAGCTTTGGGATAGATGTAAGCTGGGATGAAAAAACCAGAACCGTCAGAATAATTTCAACAACACCCAAATCTGTACAAACTGAAGAACCTACCCCTGTACCTACAGTGGAACCCACACCTTCAACATCACCTACATATACTGAGGTGTATAGATTTGATTTTGAACAAGACCCAAATAATAATGGATGGGTGACTGTATCAAATCCCAATAAAACTTCACTCGGTGGGAGTTGGTGTAAAACCAAGTATCATAGTTCCACTTACTCAGTTGAAATTATTGCTAATAATTCTGCAGGTAACTTAAGAAAAATAATTCCAATTGAAAATGGTAAAACATATAGAATTTTAGCATGGATTGCATCCGAAAATTTGAAAACTAATAATGCAGATAGTCTTGGCTTTTTTGCTATTGCCCAATTGGATAGTAATAATAATGTTATTGTTGGTACTCTTAAGGAATCAAAATGGAACATAGAGCAGGATTGGACCGAATACTATTTTTCAAGTATAAAAATATTAGATAGTGCAGCAAGCATTGGTATTTACTTTGGAATTAATGGAACAGGTAGTGCTTGGCTTGATGATGTTTGTTTAGAGGTGGAGTCCTAAGATTTAATGCTATAGAAAAATAGATGCATTTAGATGTTGGGGAAGTTAAAGTAACAAAAAGGAGGTGCATAGTGAATATTATTAAAAAAATTACTTTTTTCATTGGATTAACAATTGTTTACGGATATATTTTCTTTACAGATCTATATTTTTGTATAAACGTTAAAAATGAAATAATAAAAAATACACTATTAATATTAACACTCCTGGCCTTTTCGTCTTTCCCAATGTGGGGAGTTGGTTTTAATATGCCTGGCAAAGATCCCAGGAAGGTGAGGACCCTTGCAATGGCTGCTATAGTTTTCTTCGTGTATATTCTTAATTTAATCTGTCATTACCATTTAAATATGTATTAGTGATAATTGGCATTTCTCTATAATGAATTTCTCTGGTTGGTACATATTTAGTACATATCCTCCATTTAAGGGCGTAAAAACAGCGAGTCTCATTTTCTTGAAACCCGCTGTTCCTATGTGGTCGGAGTGACAGGATTCGAACCTGCGGCATCTTGGTCCCAAACCAAGCGCGCTACCAGCTGCGCTACACCCCGAGGCGCTTTTAAATTTTAGCACAGAACATTCATAATGGCAATAGATAATATTAGAATTTGAATGAATCCTTGAATGAACCTCGAATTGAATTTGAATTGAAACATTATCGTAACTTGATACGTCTATTGTAATAATCTATAATAAATTATGGACATTTTTATATCTCTTTGGCAATTCAGACAGTCTGATTGGAGTGTTTACAGTTAAAAGGATACTTGGGCAGGTTCGCAAAGCAGTACAAGACTATGATATGATTCAGGAAGGCGACAGGGTCGCAATAGGCGTATCAGGCGGAAAGGACAGCATCACCCTCCTCCTTGCGCTGAACAGGCTGAAGGACTTTTATCCAAAAAGGTTTGAGGTGGAAGCCGTCACATTGGACATGGGTCTTGAAGGAATGGACTTTTCCCCGATAGTCAAACTTTGCAGGGAAATCGGAGTCAATTATACCCTGGAAAAGACATTGATCGGGAAAATCGTTTTCGAAGCAAAACCGGAGGAAAACCCCTGCTCCCTCTGTGCAAACCTCAGAAGGGGCGCCCTCAACAACACTGCGGTAAAACTCAACTGCAACAAGGTCGCCCTTGCGCATAACAGGGACGATGTCATAGAGACCCTGCTCATGAGCACTTTTTATGAGGGACGACTACATACCTTTTCCCCTGTTACATATCTTGAAAGAAAAGCCCTTCATGTAATCAGACCGCTGATATTCATTGATGAGAAGGATATCCGTACATTCCTCCGCCATAGCGGAATTGAGCCGGTTAAGAACCTGTGCCCGGCTAATGGGGATACCAAACGGCAGGAGATAAAGGATTTACTTCATGAAATGTCCAAAGAGACCCGGGACATCAAAAGCAGTGTTTTCGGCGCTATAAAGCGCTCAAATCTGGAAGGCTGGTAGGAGGTAACCATGGGCAACAAAAGAAGAAAAACAGCAGCTCTATTAATTGCAGCAACAGTCTCAATATCACCATTCAGTCTCATGAATGTTTCGGCGGCAGAGGCAACTGCAAGCAGCGTTACAAGCAGCATGGCAAGCAACATAATTGATGAGACTACGGTAACAGAGACCATCACGCAAGGTGTAACACACGAAAGAATCGTACGGTTCACCACTGATGGCTGGCTTACAATCAACATACTGAGGGCTGACCTCTCAAATAAATACATAAATGTTGATACCCTGACAAATACAGAAACGCCTGGCAAGCTGACCTCGGTCAAAGGCCTTGCCACCCAGGCGAAAGCCGTCGCAGCAGTAAACGCCAGCTTTTTCTCATATGGCGGGAACAGTACCGGCTATTCCATCGGCCCTACTATAAAGTCGGGCAGTCTGATAAGTTCAACAAGTGATTTCAACAGGTATGGGGACACAATGGCCTCCTTTTCACTTGACAAATTGAACAAGACCTTTTACCAATACTGGAAGACAAGTATGAGCATTACTGCTCCCACAGGTGTCACAATACCGGTTGCCCGCTATAACAAGACAAATGGTACGGAATATGTTGACTTTACAATATTCGATAACAAATGGAGCAAAAAAACAATCGGCGTTTCCGAGACATACCCGGATATTGTCGAAATGATAGTAATAGATGGAAAGGTGTCGCAGATCCTGGTTGCACAACCTGAAACGGCGATACCCACAAACGGTTATGTCGTTGTAACAAGGTCTGCAGGCGGGAAACAGCTTCAAGACAACTTTAAAATAGGTGATACGGTGAATCTAAGTCTGTCCACGACACCAGACTGGAACAGCTACAAAATGTCACTGACGGGAAGCTCCATCCTTGTAAAAGACGGACAGATCCCGGCAGCATTCTCATATACGGCTTCAGACATTGTGAAATCCAGCCCCAAGACAGCCATAGGAACATCCCAGGACGGCAAGCAGCTCATTCTTGTTACAGTCGATGGCAGGCAGAGTTCCAGCATAGGTCTGACAATGTCCAAAATGGCTGAATACATGAAGTCACTGGGCGCCTATAACGCAATAAATATGGATGGAGGCGGATCGACCACAATGGCAGGGAGAAAGACGGGAAACCTCGCTGTCGAGGTCTTCAACAATCCTTCTGACGGCCGGTCCCGCGGTGTGGCAAGCGCACTGGGCATATTCTCGCTGGCCCCTGCATCCGAACTAAGCGGCTTGATTCTTGAAACTGTAGATCAGAATGTATTTGTAAACACCTCAAGGGCAATCACCATTAAAGGCTACGACAAATACATAAATCCCATCGCCATTGATCAATCCGCTGTAAAGTGGAGCGTAACCGGTGTCAAAGGCACTTTCAGGAACAATGTCTTCTATCCCACCACCTACGGTGAAGGGACAATCACAGCCAAAATCGGCCTGATAAAGGCGACTATACAAATCAGTGTGCTGTCTTCACCAGCCAGGATCACATTAAGCAGCAGTACCATAAAACTGCCTGTCGGTAAATCGAAGACCTTCACGATCAGGGGTTATAATAAAAACGGATATGGTGCAGCAATAAGTCCTTCTGATGTGAAATGGAAGGTCAGCAGCAGCATAGGCACAGCCGACGGAACCGGTTTTACAGCAAAAGCCCGGGGCTCCGGATACATTGATGCTTCTGTAGGCAATACCCATGCATACTGCGCAGTGTCCGTCTCGTCAGACGTCACGACCATAAAGGATAAGTTCGAAGCCACCAACGGTACCTTCCTTTCTTATCCGGATACGGTAAAAGGGTCCTATGCCATATCAACCGAGCAGCTCCACTCCGGAAAGGCTTCCGGCAAGCTGACCTATGACTTCTCCGATCCGGCGGCTACAAGGGCTGCATACCTGGTCCTTCCAAACGGTGGGCTCACCCTTGGCTCGGGTTCGTCAAAGGTTGGCCTCTGGGTGTTTAATGACCATGAGAATTCCAACTGGCTCCGGGTGGAAATCCTTGATGCCAAAGGTCAGAAACATCTTGTTGATCTTGTACAAAACCTTGTCTGGACTGGTTGGCAACTGGTGGAAACCTCAATCGAGAACATCCCACTGCCCGCAAAGCTGACCCGGATATACCTTGCTCAGGTAAATCCCGTAGCTGACAACGGAAGTGTCTATTTCGACGACTTACAGGTCACAAACAGCGGCTATCCGGAAATCGATTATACTAAGATCCCCAAGGACACTGTCCCGGAGGATAGTGCAAACAAAGCAGTCAGCTTTTCCAAGGCAACTACGACGTCCTTCCGCTTCGGTGTTTTCGGACAATCTCATGAACCTGCGGACGATGCACAGAAACTGATCATGACGAAATTCGCAGCAAAGATTAATGCATATGTCGACATGGCCGTAATTGTAGGAGAGGGCAATCACCAAAGCGTGTCAAGCCTTATCAAAAAGAAGACAGTCGTATCGACCATCACAGAAGATATGAGCAGTACGAAAGCTGTTGATTACAAATATTCATATACTGACGTTAAAAACAGCCGTTTCTACAAGATGGATATACGCAAAGACGGCCTTAGGCTGAGCGACTCTTTACAATGGCAGCAGTTCCTGGCCGACCTGGATTCCTTTAAGGGTAAGAATGCATTCATACTTCTTGAAAACAACCCCTCAAGCTTCAGTGACGATATGGAGCTCACCCTGTTTAAGGAAACCTTGACCAACTACAAGAAAAGGACGGGCAACAATGTCTTTGTTTTCTATAAAGGTGAAACAAATGGGTCTGTCATGGACAGAGGAGTGAAATACATATCCACTGCCGGCTATGATGTTGACGGCCTGACCACGAAGAACACAGATCCTGCGACATATTGCCTCGTTACGGTTAAAGGCAGCACGGTGACCTACACATTCCGTCCGGTAATTTCAAAGTAAAGTAGGTGGGGACGGCATTGAAAGAGGGACGGGGGAAGTTTACAACTCCCCCGTCCCTCTTTCAAACCAGAACCGCCCCCCTAATTTGCCCACTATCTGAATACTACCTTATGAATAAAAGTCTTACCCAACAATTCTGAATACATTTCCCGGACAACTCGAGCAGTATTCCCTGCAGAAACATCAAAACCCTGCGAAATGGGGCATACCATCAGATACATAGGCACATCCCAGATTGAATAATCAAGAGCAGGTATCATTACATAACCCGCCCTCTCATAAAAGCCTATCCGTCTGTTTCGTACCCTGAACTCTTCATCACTGTCGGCCACATCCGGTCTTTCGACTTCAGCATATATGGCTTTTTTATCGGAATAGAACAAATTTATATCTTTTAAAAAAGTCGTCCCTATATTTTCACCCCTGTGCTCGGGCAATACCGCAAAATAGCTTAACAGGACACAGTTGTTTGTATGTCCTGACGCACAAATTGCATAGGCAACATCCCTGTCACCTATGCAATAAACCAATCCCTGCTGTAGTCCCGATTTCATCTGTTTGTGCAAAACAAAATATGGCGGATACTCACCAGCCGGAAAGTCCTTTTTTATGTTCCTGTAATAGCCCTTGAGCTCTGAATGATCCATTAACCTGATATAACCTTCGATCATCACCAGTGCCTTCTCCTGTCAATCCAGCTTGCTGACAATTCTTTTAAGGTATTCGGAAAATTCGCCCTTCAGATCTTCCCGTTTCAATGCATATTCAACGGTCGCTTCCAGAAAACCCTGCCTATTGCCTACGTCATAGCGTTTCCCGATAAAGTCGTATGCATACATGGCTTCCAATTTCAGCAAATCCCTCAATGCATCAGTAAGCTGAATCTCTCCGCCCTTTCCAGGCTGCACATTTTCAAGGCATTGGAATATTCGCGGTGTAATGATATACCTTCCCAGTATCGCCATGTTGGAAGGCGCTTTATCTCTATCCGGCTTTTCAACCATGTCCTTTATTTTATAAACCCTGTCCTCGATAGGGTTGCAACTGATTATCCCGTATTTGGACACATCCTCGTCAGGAACCCGCTGTACACCGATAATAGAGGTATTATACTCATTGTAAATTTCAATCATTTGTTTGAGGCATGGGGTCTCGGAATCAACGATATCATCACCCAGCAGAACTGCGAAGGGCTCGTTGTCGATAAAGGATTTGGCGCAGTATATGGCATGCCCCAGCCCCTTTGCTTCCTTCTGGCGTATATAATGAATATTAACAAGATTCGAAATGTCCTGTACAAGATTGAGTAATTCATCCTGTCCCTTTGCCCTGAGAGTATCCTCGAGTTCATATGATTTGTCGAAATGATCCTCGATAGCCCTCTTGCCACGTCCTGTTACAATCATGATGTCTTCTATTCCAGAATCTATTGCTTCCTCGACAATATACTGTATGGTAGGCTTGTCAACTATCGGAAGCATCTCCTTGGGCTGTGCCTTGGTGGCCGGCAGGAACCTTGTCCCAAGCCCCGCAGCCGGTATTATCGCTTTGCGAACCTTCACTTACGTAACACCCCTTTTTTAAAATTGTTTTCTGTCAGTCAGTGCTGCATTTTAAATCGCATCAGTATCACTGCTGTATCATCACTTTATCACTGCTGGTGATAATTTACAAGGTAAAAGGTTATATTGCTTATTAACATTTGTCATAGAAATGTAATATTAGAACTTAGAAAATTGTGGTACAATTAAGTTACCACAGCCAATATACTATTTTTCATTTTTGTTCCTCCTTTTAATATAATCGGATTAGTTTATTTTAGTTTGTAAAGCACTTAACGATCAGGAATTATTTATAATTATTATATCAAGTGCTTTATTTTTTTGCCCATTTTTAGGTTCTGCCCATAATATGCCACCCTTTTCCTGTCCGAATTTTCTTGATATACCGTGAGTTATTGAGTATAATATGAATACGCTTCAAAATGGAGGCGCTAACGAACATCAAGTTTAACCTTTGGCCGTGCTAGACGGGGAGGTAGCGGTGCCCTGTACCTGCAATCCGCTGCAGCAGGGTTGAACTCCTGTTCTCGGCTTTATTTTTGTAGGGTCTGCCCTGTATAAGTAGCAATGATAATCGGGTCTTGCGCAACGAAAGCCTGTGAACCCCGCCAGGTTCGGAAGGAAGCAACGGTAAGCAGTAACTCCCGTGTGCCGCAAGTATGCCTGGTTAGAGCCAACTGTACTGGTTACGTCTGTAGAAGTAAGTCAAAAACAGGTGCACGGCCAATTAATTTTACATTAAAGGACCCGGTAGTCAATTTGATACCACAGGGTCTTTTTTTGAAGCTTCCGTTTTGGTATACTTTATTTGATGCTTTATTGGATAGGAAGGGCTGTTTTCAAGCCGGATTCGGAGAAAATACATGTCAGATCGCTACATAGCACTTTACAGGAAATGGAGACCTTCGGTTTTCGAGGATGTCGTAGAACAGGAGCACGTGGTGCGAACGCTAAGATATAGTGTGGATAACGGCAGGATTGCCCATGCCTATCTTTTCTGCGGAACCAGGGGTACCGGCAAGACCACAATGGCTCATATACTATCCCGGGCAATCAACTGTCTTTCGCCCAGGAATGGAGACCCCTGCAACGAATGCGAAATATGCAGGGAGATACTGTCCGGCAGCAGTACCGATGTCCTCGAGATAGATGCAGCCTCAAACAACAGTGTCGATAACGTGAGAGAAATACGTGAAGAGGTTATTTATGCCCCCTCACATGCAAAATACAAAGTTTATATAATCGATGAAGTACACATGCTATCAACCGGAGCATTCAACGCCCTTCTCAAGACGCTGGAAGAGCCGCCCTCTCATGTCGTCTTCATCCTTGCCACCACAGAGCCCCACAAGCTCCCTGCAACAATACTTTCCCGCTGTCAGAGATTCGATTTCAGACGTATAACAATAAACAGCATCATCAGCAGACTGGATGATATAGCTGCAGCCGATGACATAACCCTTGAAAGGGATGCTGCACGTCTTATTGCACGGCTTGCCGACGGCGCCCTGAGAGACGCCATAAGCTTGCTGGACCAGTGCCTTTCCCAGGGAAAGAAGGAAATCTTTCACGCAGATGTCCTTTCGGTGGTTGGAATCGTAAACGACACCTTCACTTCAAAAATCGCCGGTGACATACTTGTAAGAGATGTAACAAGCCTTTTTGAAAAGGTGAACATACTTGTCATGGATGGAAAGGATATTCCCCATTTTTTATCCGATCTCGTACTCTATTTCAGAAACCTTCTAATATGCAAGGTTTCATCATCACCTTCGGAAGTCATCGATGTACCATCAGACACCCTTGAATGTATGAAATCCCAGGCAGGCAACACCTCAAGGGATGATATTATTGATATAGTCAGAGAGTTGTCGTCACTTGAATCTTCATTGAAATGGGCTGTCAACCCCAGGGTCATGCTGGAGGTTACCCTGGTGAAGCTCTGCAGGGGCTCCTCCGGTAGTTCTGACAGTGTTTCTGCCGGTGGCTCCGCAGCTATTGGCTCCGATATCATGGCAAGGCTTGCAGCTTTGGAACTGAAGCTCGCCGGAATAACCACCGGTGCCCAGATGCCGACTCCTTCCCAGATTCCTTTCGCTGCTGTTACTCCCCCTCCTGCTGTACCTGTAGCCTTCACTGCCGCTGAAGGTATTTTTGCCTCCACGGCTGCCGTTTCCGAATCGGGCAAAACATCCGGAACCTCCGATTCCGCTGCTGCTTCAGCATCAGGGAAACCCGCCAAACTCTTACCTGACGGTACGCTGCATTCATCGTCAGAAATAGTATATATGGAAAGCTGGAAGAAGATTCTTGAACATTTGAAAAGCCTTGGGCGCATGACGGTTTATACTTTTCTGTCCGGTACCAGAGCGGTCGAACTTGAAGGGAATATATTAGGCATACTCATCGATGCAAATTGCAACAAGCTGGCTAAAACCGTGATGGCCAAACATGAAAACATAACCTTGGTTGAAGATGCCATCAGGAAAGTAGCAGGCAGGGACATGCAGATACGATGTATTGACACGGAAGCATCCACCCAGGGACATAAAAAACCCAAGTCGCCCGTTGAAGATAGTTTAGAGGAAAAAACCAGAAATTTGGCACAAAAGGCAGGAATTCCTTTTGATATTATTGATGACTAATTATTAAAAATTTTATATAATATTGGATAACAGCAAATCAAGTAAACGCAAGTATAACATATGGATGATATAAGGAGGATTTGTCATGGCAAAAGGTGGTTTCCCCGGTGGTGGTTTCGGCGGTGCAAATATGGGGAATTTGATGAAGCAGGCACAGAAGATGCAAAAAGATATGGAAAAAATGCAGGAAGAGCTTAAGGAAAAATCAGTAGAAGCCACTGCAGGCGGCGGGGCTGTAAAAGTCACAGCAACAGGCAAGAAGGAAATATCTGAAATTGTAATAAACCCGGAGGTTGTCGATCCTGATGATGTGGAGATGCTCCAGGACCTTATCATGGCTGCTGTTAACGAGGCATTACGCAAAGCAGATGAGATGGTCAACTCGGAAATGTCCAGGATCACAGGCGGTATGGGCGGTATGGGCGGCATGGGCGGCCTTGGCGGTCTTATATGAGCTTTTACGCCCTGCCTGTGGCAAAATTGATTGAGGAATTTGAGAAACTACCGGGTATTGGACATAAAACTGCCCAGAGGCTTGCCTTCCATGTTCTGAGCCTTCCTATGGAAAAGGCCGACAATCTTGTCAATGCCATAAGGGACGCAAAACTGAAAACAAGATACTGCTCGGTTTGCAGTAATCTCACCGAATTGGATCCATGTCACATTTGCAGTTCAGCAACACGTGACAGGACTGTTTTTTGTGTGGTTGAAGATGCAAAAGATGTCGTAGCCATGGAAAGGACAAGGGAATTCAAAGGACTTTACCATGTCCTTCATGGCGTCATTTCACCAATGGGTGGAATAGGACCTGATGACATACGGATCAAGGAGCTTCTTACCCGATCAGAGAAGGTAACATCCGGGAGGTCATAGTTGCCACCAACCCCAATGTCGAAGGCGAAGCCACGCAATGTAATCTCAAAACTATAAGCCACTGATAAAAACGACAAGATAGCTCACGGCATTCCTGTCGGCGCGACTGAATATGCAGAAAGTCACACTAGCAAAAGCACGAAGGAAGAAGAAAATCAACCTCTTGAATGATTAATTACTATCAAAAACCACCTTCACTGGCCTTTCAGGAAAAGGCCGACAATCTTGTCAATGCCATAAGGACGCAAAACTGAAAACAAGATACTGCTCGGTTTGCAGTAATCTCACCGAATTGGATCCATGTCACATTTGCAGTTCAGCTACACGGGACAGGTCTGTTTTCTGTGTGGTTGAAGATGCAAAAGATGTCGTAGCCATGGAAAGGACAAGGGAGTTCAAAGGACTTTACCATGTCCTTCATGGCGTCATTTCACCAATGGGTGGAATAGGACCTAATGACATACGAATCAAGGAGCTTCTTACCCGAATCAGAGAAGGTAACATCCGGGAGGTCATAGTTGCCACCAACCCCAATGTCGAAGGCGAAGCCACTGCAATGTATATCTCAAAACTATTGAAGCCACTGGGTATAAAAACGACAAGGATAGCTCACGGCATTCCTGTCGGCGGCGACCTGGAATATGCAGATGAAGTCACACTAGCAAAAGCACTGGAAGGAAGAAGAGAAATCTAATATTACATTACAAAAACGAATTGATATTAGAAGGTATGACTTAAAGGGCATACCTGGGGGGAGGTTGCATTTACATATGGATAATTTTCAAAGCAAGATCCGATTAAGCATAAGAGCCAAGCTATTAATCTCCTTTGTAGTTCTTGGTCTCGTCGCCTCAGCATTTGTAGGCATTTTGACTTACAGGATAATATCAGCATACGAAATGGAGACCCTGCAGAAAAATCTGCTGGCGGCTTCAAAAATAGGGGCCGCTTCAATTGACGGGGATATCCACTCACAGCTGCATCCGGGCGATGAAGAATCTGAAGAATATAAATCTCTTGTGGCCAAGCTTACTACAATTAAAGACTCCTTAGGGCTTACCTATCTGTACACCTTTTCCCGGATAGAGGGTGATCATGCAATTTTTGCACTGGATACGGACACCTCTGAAGAGAAGGCAATTATTGGTGATGAATACGAACTGGATGATAATATAATAAATGCTTTTGCAGGCAGCGCCTCAATAAGTGATGAGCCTTTTACAGATCAATGGGGTACTTTCTTTTCAGCCGCGGTGCCAATTTACGATTCGGGTAACAATATAACAGGTGTTGTAGGAGCGGATATATCGCTTGATGCCGTAGAGAACATTCAACGCAACCTGCTGATACTTATATTCGTCACTGTTTTTTGCAGTCTTATCCTGTCGGTGATTCTGGCGATGGTGATGTCCATGCGCATCAGCAAGCCTATCTCACAGCTTGTTTCCGCCCTTACCGACATTAACAGGAACAGCGGCGACCTGACCCAGACCGTAAATATTCAGACCCATGATGAAATCCAGGTCCTGGCGTATGAAACAAATACACTTCTGGCAAATATCAGGGACATCGTCACAAAAATCCGCAGTACATCAATAAGCATTAACAATAACACCCATGAAATCAACAAATCAATAGATAACGCCTCACAAAGCTCCGACGTGATCACATCGGCAATAGAAAAAATTACGGAAGGTTCGGGCCGACAGCTTCAGGATGTGTATGAAAGCGGGCAGAAGCTCCAGAATCTTTCGGACATTATGATAGTCCTTACTTCAAATTCTGAAGAGATCAAGTCTTCCTCCAGAAAAGCGGAATCACTTGTAGTTGATTGCAGTTCGGTCATGTATAACCTGAAAAGCCAGGCAGAAGACAGCGCAGTAGTACTTTCATCTGCTTCACGTACTGCAGAGACCCTTGAAATCAACTCCCGCGAAATCGCCAATATAATAGAAGTGATAACCGCCATATCCGAGCAGACAAACCTGCTTGCGCTCAACGCTGCTATTGAAGCAGCACGTGCAGGAGAACAGGGTAAAGGCTTCGCAGTTGTCGCAGATGAAATCCGCAAGCTGGCCGAAAGCACTACTATGGCCACAAAGGACATATCCCGTTATATTGATGATATAAGCAAACAATCAAAGGATACTTCTTCAGTAATGCAGGGTATTGTAGAAGCAATGACCACTCAGTCCTCTTCAATTGCCCATGCCGCAGAGTCCATCAGTAAAATCAATTCTGCCATCCTGCTCATTTCATCGAGGATTGAGGAGATTAATAAAGAGATAACAAAAACATATGACAATGAGCAAGCTATTGTTTTATTGAACAATGGCATACAGAAAGCCTCCGAACTAATGACCTCATCAACACAGGAGGTAAACGCTTCACAGGAGGAGCAGACAAGTACCATAGAAACCATAATGTATAAACTGCAGGATTTGAATGGTATGACCGAAGAACTTAAGAACGCCGTGAATAGATTTAAAGTATGATACATCAGTAATAAAATTGTCCATTCATATGAAATTCACGAATTGAATATCAGATAACTTTTATTAAGATAATTAATATTCAAATTGATTATCTTAATTTTTTTATTTGTATTTATTTATCAGACATTGACTTCCCATCGACAGTATAATATTATGAATATGAAAAATATAAATACGTATATTAATATTATTAATATGTTCATTGATAATTACAACAATATCATTACTACTTACTTAAATTAATAAATTTTCTAAAGAGGTGGTTTCATGACAAGAGAGGTTCTGGGCAGATGCCCGGTATGCGGAAGTACAACTGAGGTTACGGGAATAAGCTGCAACGATTGCGGGACAAAAATCGAAGGCCATTTTCAATTGTGCAGGTACTGCAGGCTTACAGATGATCAGAAGGTATTCATTGATGCTTTCTTGAAGTGCAGAGGAAATATCAAGGAAGTGGAAAAGGAACTGGGAATATCATATCCGACAGTCAAAAACAGGTTGGAAGATGTGGCCGGGGCACTCGGATATGGACCCGCACCGGAACCTGATGCTGCACCACAGCGCAGGGAGATACTCGACAGGCTGGATAACGGGGATATCTCCGTGGAAGATGCCATAGAAATGCTAAAGTGACAACAACATCAGAATAACAGAAAGATTAATCAGAAAGCAAATAATAATAAATAATCAGGAGGTAAATGAAACATGTCGTTAAGTGAAGAAAAACTGTTGATACTTAAGATGCTTCAGGAAGGAAAAATAACAACCGATGAGGCCGCCAAGCTACTGGAAGCACTTGAAGGTGCATCAAGGAATTCTCCCTTCGAAGGCCACCATGGAAGGCCCCATGGGGAATTCCACCAGAGCAGAGGCCCGAAAGCCCGTCCTGCCTATTATGATGAGGTCGAAAAGCTCAGGGAGAGGATACACGGATGGAAAGCCGAATTCAACAAGAACTACAAGGAGCAGGATTTTGAAAAAATGATAGACGATTTTACCGTGAAGGCCGAAAAAGTTGGTAAAAACGTAGCTAATGTCACCTTCGGGGCAGTTGATAAATTAATCGATTACGTAGGCAGTGTCGTAGATACCGGCTCCTTCAATTTCTTCGGAGCTTATCCCACTGTTGAAAAGGTATTCGAGGCAGATGTAATTGATGGAACTGACCTTGTCCTGGAAGCTGTGAATGGGTCAATAGTGGTTAAAAAGCATCAGGAGAACAAAATCTTCATCAGAACAAAGGTCAAGACCCCTCAAAGTAATCCTGACAATCTGATACTCTATGAAACCGCTCCAGGTTCAGTTATGCTTAAACTGGTTAATGCCGAGTATTCAAGCGTTTCACACGAGGTATTCCTCCCCGCTGTTACCTTTGGCAAAATAAGACTGTCTACAAGGAACAGCCGGATATATGTTGAAGATACCAAGTCCGCAGAATTCGAAAGCATCACAAAAAATGCTGCTATCGAGCTTATGGGAGTTACCAGTGACAAGATATTCATCGACACCAAAAACGCCAAGGTCAGCCTTAATTATGTCTCTGGCAAAGATGTTAACATCAATACTGGAAATTCCTTCATAGAAATAAAGAATATAAAGGCTGCCCTGCTAAAGGCAATGACCGTCAATGGCAAGATCCTTGTTGAAAGCGTCCATTCACCCGAAGACGGAAGTACAACAATAGTACTGGACCTCAGGACAAAAAACGGTGATATAAAAATCAATATGAATGATACCGACAGCAGGGGTTACAAGCTTAAGGCACAGACATCCAACGGTGGCATCAATCTGCTCATACCAGGACTGAAGTACAGTGCCCCTGTCAGACAAACCGTTACAGGCAGATATGTCGAGGCTGCTACTGAAGATTATGATACCAATCCCCAAAAGGTTGACATTTATGCTGAAACGCAGAATGGCTATGTCGAAGTAGTGAAGTAAGGAAAGTCGGGGGTGACATATATCTCATAATTGAACCTCGCGGGCAGGCACCAATATCATAGTTTTGATATGGGTGCCTGTTTTATGTTTTCAGGCCGCTTTATATATGCTATAATATATCACCGGTAGCGGCAAGATAATACAGTGCAATATATTAATGAGGTGCAATATGTTTAACAAGCTGGAAGCAGCAGAAAACAGATACGAGGAACTCAATCACAAGCTAAGCGACCCCCAGGTACTGTCCGATCAGGATGAATACAGGAAGCTTATGAAGGAGCATTCCGAGCTGGGTGAAATAATTGGAAAGTATCGTGAATATAAGGACTTGACCCGTGGAATCGAAGAAACAAGGGCCCTTCTTGATGAAACCATTGATAAGGACTTCAGGGAAATGGCACAGTCGGAATTTGAAGACCTGAAGGAAAAGCTGGAACAGGTAATAAAGGACCTCCGCATAATGCTCATGCCTAAGGATCCTAATGACGAACGCAGTGTAATTGTTGAAATCAGGGGTGGTGCAGGCGGCGAAGAATCCGCCCTGTTTGCGGCCAGCTTGCTTAAAATGTACACTCGATACAGCGAGCGCAACCGCTGGAAAACAGAAATACTCGACGCCAGCGAAACTGATATAGGCGGCTTCAAGGAAGTTGTATTCTCAATTGAGGCAAAAGGGGCTTTTAGCCGACTGAAATATGAAAGTGGAGTACACAGGGTTCAAAGAGTGCCCGATACCGAAGCAAGTGGCAGGATACACACCTCCACCGTCACAGTGGCAGTATTGCCTGAGGTTGACGACGTCGATGTGGACATAAACCCCAACGACCTGAGGATCGATACCTACCGGGCATCCGGTGCCGGCGGACAGCATATAAACAAAACTGAATCAGCGATCCGCATAACACATCTCCCTTCCGGTCTGGTTGTAACCTGCCAGGATCAGCGTTCACAGCATAAAAACAAGGACAGGGCCATGACAGTACTGCGTTCGAAGCTTTACGAAATGGCGCAGCAGCAGCAGCACTCCGAAATATCACAGAACCGAAAAAGCCAGGTTGGCACCGGCGACAGGAGCGAGCGCATCAGGACATACAATTTCCCCCAGGGCCGTGTCACCGACCACCGCATTGGGCTGACCCTCTATAAAATAGATGATATTATGGAAGGTGACCTTGATGATATCATCAATGCGCTTACAACTGCCGACCAGGCTGAGAAGCTGGGCAGTTCATCGGATGATGAGGATTAAAGAAGCCGGCCAGGTTGCTTTCTTCGATGATATATCGTAATAATAAACTGACCTCCGAATAGAATTACTACAGGAATCATTTGCAGGCGGTGATAGCCTTGGAGCACCTGCTCAGTGTTGCATTATTCGGCCTGGTCTCCGGTATCACAGGAACATCCATCGGCGGCCTTGCCGCCTTCTTTATAAAGAATGTCACTAACCGTATTCTGGGTACCATCCTTGAATTCTCAGCAGGTCTCATGACAGCTGTTGTGTGTTTTGAACTGCTACCGGAAGCCTTTTTGCTGGGTGGTACCCTTTATACCTTTGCAGGAGTCATTACTGGAATTGTTACCGTGATTGCCCTGGAAAACTGCATCAAGAGATCTTCATACATCAAAGGCTACAGGAATTCGGGCCTGCTAAGGGCAGGCTTGCTCATGGCCATTGCGATAGCCCTCCATAACCTGCCCGAAGGCTTTGCAGTGGGTTCAAGCTTTGAAGCCTCAACCAGCCTGGGCTTGACCATTACCGCCGTCATCATAATACATGACATCCCGGAAGGTATAGCAATGTCGATACCCCTTCGTGCAGGCGGCTTTTCCAGCTTGAAAGCCTTCATGCTGACACTGCTCTCCGGAACGCCCATGTGCCTTGGCGCTTTTCTGGGTGCTGCCCTCAGCGGGATCTCACAAAACTACATTGCCACCTGTCTCGGTTTTGCAGGAGGAGCTATGCTCTACATCGTCTATGGGGAATTGGTTCCCGAATCAAAACGTCTTTATTTAGGAAGACTTTCTTCAATAGGCAATGTAGCAGGTATTTTATGTGGTATAATAATATCTATATATAATTGAAGACCTTGGAGAATTTATCAGTTGAAAACAGAAATAATCAGAATAAATCCAGATAACCTAACGGATAAAGCTGAAGCAGACAAGCTCTCATATGCCGCAGACATACTCAAAAACGGCGGACTGGTGGCATTCCCGACAGAGACAGTCTATGGCCTGGGCGCAAATGCACTGGACGAAAAGGCTGTCAAAGGTATATATTCAGCAAAAGGCCGGCCTTCGGACAACCCTCTGATTGTACATATTTCAGACAGGAATGGTCTCGACCGGCTGGTATCCGAAATCCCCCCGATAGCTGAAGAATTGGCCAAAACCTTCTGGCCGGGCCCTCTCACCCTGGTTATGAATAAATCTGAATTAATTCCGCAAATAATATCTGCAGGTCTCAATACCGTTGCTGTAAGAATGCCTTCCCATCCGGTTGCAAGGGAGCTTATCCGCATGTCCGGCGTTCCTGTCGCAGCACCCAGTGCCAATAGCTCAGGCAAACCCAGTCCTACATGTGCCGGGCACGTAGTGGAGGATCTGTCCGGGAAGGTTGATGTGATAATCGATGGTGGCAATGTCCATGTAGGTCTTGAATCGACCGTCCTTGACATAACTCATCTCCCACCTGTTATCCTGCGCCCGGGAGGAGTAACTCCAGCTCAGCTCACAGCACTTGTAGGCTATGTAGAAATAGGCCGATCCCTTGTGGAAGACGGCTTTGATTCTGCAGAAGTCCCCATGGCACCAGGCATGAAGTACAGACATTACGCTCCCAAGGCTATTATGACTGTGGTGACTGGTCCCCTCGAAAGTATAGTGCACGAGATCTGCAGAAGGTCGGCCGAGTATTCGCTTTCCGGGGCAAAAACCGCAATTCTGGCCACCGATGAGACTATTGGCTGCTACGTGAATTTAACTGACTGTGAAACAGTTTCAATGGGATCAAGAGGAAATCCTGAAACCATCGCACTCAGTTTGTTCAAGCTGCTTCGTCATTTTGACCGCAGGGGAGTACAGTATATATTGGCAGAAGCCATAGATGCGGATGGCGTGGGTCTGGCAGTCATGAACCGGATGTTGAAGGCAGCAGGATACAACATCATAAATATGGAATAAAGGTGATGCTTTGAAAAAAATATTGTTCATATGCACCGGAAATACATGCAGGAGTCCCATGGCTGAAGGCTTCCTTAATGCAGCCCTGTCAGCAGACAGCAGACTCAGGCAGCGGTACTCTGCCGCATCAGCGGGAATTGCCGCGCAATCAGGCCAGCCGGCCACCCTTGACGCAGTAAACGTTATGAAAGATGGCTGGAATATAGATATAAAAGGCCACCGGGCACGCAGAATCACACCCGGTGATATACGGGATGCTTATTTGATTCTTGCAATGGAGCACTGCCACAAAGCGCTTGTCGCCTCAATGGCCCCCGATTGCCTTGACAGGCTGTTCACCTTGAAGGAGTTTGTCTACACCGATTTGATGCCCAACAATGTCAAAGACATACAGGACCCTTTCGGACGGCCTGTTTCAGCTTACCAGGACTGTGCCCGCGAAATACATAAAGCTGTAGATGCGCTGGTCAAATTGCTTTGACTTTGTTAATTCAATACTATAAAATATCTAATTGGAGGATAAAAAATGATAGCGATAGGCAGTGACCATGGTGGGTACGCACTCAAAACAGAAATTATTAAATATCTCACTGAAAATAGATACGAATTCAAAGATTTTGGGACTTTTGACGGGTCGTGTCCGGTAGACTACCCTGATTATGGACAGGCTGTCGCTGAAGCTGTAAGCAGTGGATCTTATGAAAAAGGTATTTTGATCTGCGGCACCGGAATTGGTATTTCGATCGCAGCAAACAAGGTTCCCGGTATCAGAGCTGCTCTTTGCACCGATTGCTTTTCTGCCAAGATGGCACGGGAGCATAATGATTCAAACATACTGGCTATGGGCGACAGGGTGACAGGTAAGGGTTTGGCCTTAAGCATCGTTGAGGTTTGGCTGCAAACCGGATTCCTGGGTGGAAGGCATAAGACAAGAGTGGACAAGATTTCCCAGATAGAAAAAATATATATGCGGTAAAACCGCTAAAACAATAATTAATCAATAATTGGAGGTTATTTGATGGAAAAGGTATTTATATTCGACCACCCGCTGATACAGCACAAAATCTCTCTTCTCAGGGACAAGAACACCAGTGTGAAGGAATTCCGCGAACTGGTTTCCGAAATAGCCATGTTAATGGGCTATGAAGTTACAAGGAACATGCCCTTGAAGGAAGTCGAAATAGAAACCCCGGTGGCTATCGCAAAAACAAAGGTCATTTCAGGCAAAAAACTAGGCATAGTCCCGATATTGAGAGCCGGCCTTGGAATGGTGGACGGAATGCTGAGTCTGCTTCCCATGGCAAAGGTCGGACATATAGGCCTTTACCGCGATCCCGAAACATTGCAGCCTGTGGAGTACTACTGCAAACTTCCTGTAGACGCATCCGAAAGAGAAATAGTAATACTGGATCCCATGCTTGCAACAGGTGGTTCTGCATCGGCAGCCATAACTTTTATTAAAGAAAAGGGCGTAACGAGCATAAAGCTGATGTGCCTGATAGCAGCCAAGACCGGTATCGAGAGGATCAACAAGGACCATCCTGATGTAGAGATATATTGTGCAGCTGTAGACGAAAAGCTCAACGATCACGGATACATAGTTCCCGGACTCGGTGATGCAGGTGACAGGCTTTTTGGAACAAAATAATGAGTCGGCCTGTCTTAGTATAAGGCCGATAAGAATGAGGTGACTGAACATGTCCAGAAGAGACAAGCACAATTATTACCTGGATATCGCTGAAACCGTCCTTGAAAGAGGTACATGCCTCAGGAGGAATTATGGCTCCATCATTGTAAAGGATGATGAAATCATTTCAACCGGTTATTCCGGTGCTCCCAGAGGAAGGATGAACTGCAGCGACATCGGTACGTGCAAACGCGAGGAGCTTAAAATACCGAGGGGGACACAATACGAAAAGTGCAGGAGTGTCCACAGCGAGCTTAATGCAATCATCTCAGCCTCCCGTCGTGATATGATGGGTGCAACCCTTTATCTTGTCGGAAGGGACATGAAGACACTGGAATTGGTAAGCGATGCCGATTCCTGTTCCATGTGCAAAAGGGCAATTATAAATGCCGGAATAGAAAAAATAGTTATAAGGGATACAAAGGACGACTACAGGGTCGTCAATGTAAGGAAGTGGATCGTCGAAGATGAATCCATGACTGATAAGACAGGATATTAATTTATTACTTGGAGAAGGTGTTGGCAGTTTGTATATGTATGAATACTTAATAACCTTTGTGTTGGCTTTTATAGTAGCTTTTTCAGCTACACCCATCGCCAGGAAGCTCGCTTTCAGGGTAGGTGCGGTTGATGTGCCGAAAGACAACCGGAGGATGCACAAAAAGCCCATCGCATTGATGGGTGGAGCAGCTATAATAACCGGTTTTGCCGTAACTATCATTTTCAATCTGCTGACCTCCTATGGTATTTTTACACCAGAAAGAAGCAAAGACCTCATCGGTTTGCTTGCAGGAGTAGTAATCATAACAATCATGGGCGTCCTTGACGATATGTATACCCTTAACGCCAAAGCCAAGCTCGGTTTACAGCTTGCTGCGGCAATAACAACAGTACTGATATCTGGTTCTATAGTAACCAGGGTTAGCAATCCCTTCAGCGTCACGACTTACACAGATCTCCCCGTGTTTATTTCTTATCCCCTTACGATATTGTGGATCGTCGGAATAACCAATGCGATCAACCTTATTGACGGTCTTGACGGGCTTGCCGCCGGTGTGTCCTCTATATCGGCTCTTTCACTTTTCTTTGTAACGATACTGGTCATAAACCCCGATCCTACAGTTACGGTATATACTGCCATTATCACAGTTGCCATTGCAGGTTCGACTCTGGGCTTCCTGCCCTACAACTTTAATCCTGCGAAGATATTCATGGGCGAGACGGGCGCAGCTTTTCTCGGGTTCACTCTCGGCGTCATATCGATTCAGGGAACCCTTAAATCATACACTGCAATTTCTATAGCGATTCCCCTGCTTGTACTCGGTCTGCCGCTGTTTGATACAGTCTTTGCCTTCATGAGGAGGTTTTTCAGCGGAAAATCTTTTATGGAAGCCGACAGAGGCCATCTGCACCACAGGCTCATCGACATGGGCCTGAGCCACAAGCAATCAGTTGTTGTCATGTATATCTGTAGTGCTGCGCTTGGTTTGTGTGCCATAGTCCTTGCAGACAGGGGCGCTTTGAGTGCCATAATCCTTCTGGTTGCTGTCTCGGTATTCATAATAGGCGGCGCTAAATTTATGAATGAAGTCAGCCTTGAATCCAGCCATGAAGAGGATGCTGATGGAGATGATTTAGAGAATGCAGATTCAGATGATTTAAAGGAAGTCGACAAGGGCGTCCAGGCTGAATTTGTCATACGCGATGCTCTGCCAATTGTGGAAACACTGCCAATTCAGGATGTACTGCCAATTAAGGATGCCATTAGCATCAAGGGGGTTTTGCCCGCCAAGGAACCCAGTGAACGCACAAAAGGAACGGAAGGAACTATTAAATGAACGCTTTGAAAGTCATGACCGTCTTCGGTACAAGGCCCGATGCCGTAAAAATGGCACCGCTTGTCAAGGAGCTCCAAAAATATCCCCAGATCGAATCAATGGTTTGTGTCACAGCGCAACACAGGCAGATGCTGGACCAGGTCCTCGATATTTTTAGTATCTCCCCCGACTACGACCTCAACATAATGCAGGACAGGCAGACCCTTGAACAGATTACGATCAAAGCCCTTGAGGGGCTTGGAGAAGTATTTGAGAAGGAAAAACCCCAAATAGTCCTTGTCCATGGCGATACTTCCACATGTTTTGTAGCTTCTCTTGCTGCCTTTTATAAAAAAATATCCGTAGGCCATGTAGAAGCCGGTCTCAGGACCTTTGACAAGTATTTTCCCTACCCTGAAGAAATGAACAGGAAGCTTACCGGGGCCCTTGCCGATCTTCATTTTGCCCCTACTCGTACAAACAAGCAGAACCTGCTCAATGAAAATGTAACCCCTGAAAAAATATATATCACCGGAAATACTGTTATCGACGCTCTGAAAACAACAGTTTCAGAAGGCTATGTCTTTCAGGACGAAACGCTCAAACAGGTGGATTTCAGTAATAAGCGCATCATCACTGTAACCGCCCACAGACGGGAAAATCTTGGCGAACCTCTTTCCAACATATGCAGGGCATTGAAAACCATAGCTGAAAACCATTCCGGCGTAGAAATAATATACGCCGTACATCTTAACCCTGCGGTCAGGGAAACCGCTTACGGAATCCTTGGCTCAGTAAATAACATCCGTCTTATCGACCCTCTTGATGTACAGGACATGCATAACCTGCAAGCCCGTTCGCACCTTATAATGACCGACTCGGGCGGACTCCAGGAGGAAGCCCCTTCATTGGGCAAACCTGTCCTGGTGCTCAGGAATGAGACTGAACGGCCAGAAGCTGTTGAGGCAGGCACTGTCATACTTGCCGGTACAGATTATGACAATATCCTATCTCACGCCAACCTATTGCTGAATGAACCTCTGGAGTATTCAAAGATGGCAAAGGCTGTAAACCCTTACGGAGATGGCTTTGCATCAAAACGAATAGCTGAAGCCTTGCTCTATGAGTTTGGCATAAGCAAAGAAAAGCCTGTTGAATTCCAGTCCTCCTAAAAGTGCAAAAAGAAAGGCGGGATATAATCCCGCCGGTATAAAAAACCCTTTAATTATGAGGTGAGTTTGCTTACATCAATGTGTCACTTCGGTGGCTGTATGTACCGCATCGGTTGTTTCAGCGGCTGCTTCTGAAGTTGTTGTCGTTTCTGTGTTTTCTGCCTCGCTCGTTACTCCGGACTCTGAAGTTTCATATATGTCCTTCAGGATGGCGATATCCACCCTCCTGTTCTTTGCCTTGTTCTCAAGTGTATCATTTGGTGCTACCGGCCGCCATTCGCCATAGCCCGTAGACGAAAGGATAAGTGGATCGATCCCGACATTCTTTATGAGTATTCGGACCACACTATTTGCTCTGGCCGTCGAAAGCTCCTGATTATCAGGAAACCGGGAATTGCTTATGGGGTCGGTATCCGTATGTCCTTCAACCCTGATCTGTTTGCCTGGAATCTGAAGCAACACTCCCCCGATTTTTTCAATGATTCCGACAAAATCCGTCTCCATATCGGCACTGCCGCTTCGGAACAGGACCTTTTCGCTTATGGATATGACAATGCCTCTTTCCTGCATCGACACCTCCACTTCTCCGGTCAAGCCCTGTTTTTCTATAATTTCCTCGATATTCTCCTGGATCTCCTCCATCTGCTGCTGTTCAAGTCTTGCAGGCACTACCGATGCAGGAGCATCCGCCTGCAGTGCAATAAGTGAAGCGGCCGCTCCGCCCTCTCCGATCATCTGTGTCGAAGTAGCATCACCAAAAGCCGCCCTGAGAGATGCAGCAACCGTCTGATACCTTTCAACATCAATTTTACTGAGCGCGTAAAGAAGGATGAAGAGTACGAGCAGGAGATTCATCAGGTCAGCATATGTAAGGAGCCATCGCTCCGCGGTATCCTTTACAACTTTTTCTTTTTTGGCCAATGACTATCCCTCCGCTTCGGCCTTGTCTTCCGTCTTTTCCCACCCTTGCCGTTAAGCTCCTCAAGAAGTGAAAGATTTAGTTTTTCCTTAATGATTCTAGGATTTTCACCAGCCTGTATGGATAAAAGGCCTTCAATAATGAGATCGTTTATCATTGTATCTGATTCCGCCTTAGACTTTATCCTGGTTGCAATCGGTAAGAACAAAAGATTTGCCGCACCGACACCAAAAAAGGTGGCAAGAAAAGCAACTGCGATTTTTGCTCCCAATCCGCCCGGGTCTTCATTCATTGTACTCAAAACCTGTACCATTCCCATAACGGTTCCAAGAACACCCATAGTCGGGCCAAAGCCTCCGGCAGCCTCAAAAATCTTCGCAACGGATTCCTTTATACTCTCGCGGAGTTCTGTTTCCCTTATAAGAATATCTTTAATGACTTCAGTTTCAATTCCATCAACAACCAGAGCCAGACCCTTTTTTATCAATTCATTGTCATTACTCTGGGCATCCTGCTCGAGGCTCAGCAAGCCGTCTTTTCTGGCCTTTTCAGAGAGTTCCGCCAGCTTGTTGATTATGGCTACCGGATCATTCTTTGTTAATGTAAATGCCGTTTTTAATCCTCCTGGGATCTTTTTTAATTCAGATATCGGATAGCTGAGAATAACACAGCCTAATGTGCCGCCAAAGACTATGATCAGCGGCGATATTTCATGGATAAGAGATGCCGGATTTCCTTCTTCAAGAACGAACCCCAGCAGTATACCACCAACTCCTACTATTATACCAACAATTGCGCCTATATCCATAATTCGACCCCTTTTGTCGTCATTTATACTTTCTTATCATTATACCAGAAAATTTATTAAAAATTAATTCTGTCTATGTATTGATTGCGGTACATCATTGTGGTAATATTTATTTTAATTGTTCGATGCACAGCGTTATAACAACTAAAACACAGAATAATTAAGCGCTTTTCACATTTTGAATATCGGCATATGAGGGACAGAACTTTAATTAATTATTAAGAGCGGTGGCAACAATATTTGGCAGAGCGAAGTTTGTTTAATTTTGTAATTAAAAGGGTAATATTTTATTATTTACTGTTGACAATTGCCGATATTGTTTTAATGACACAAAAATGGCCTATACTGGCTGGATTGACTGCGGGAGGGATTATCGGCACAGTTCGCTTTGGAACCACTGCCTCAATGTTTGGCAGGATACCTTTCATTAGCGGCAAAAAAGACCGAAAATCATTTTCATCAGTTGGAAAACAAATGGTTTTTGTTATCAATCAGGTAATACTACTGCCGTTACTGTATTTTTCATACAAGGCAGGCATGGCGTTTTTTGGAGGGATAGCAGCAGGGATCCTTTTGGTACCTCTGGTTCTCCTTATAAATAGCATAACAGAAGTACTAAAGATAACACACAACAATTTCGAATAAGAGGGTGTTGATATTGGAATCTAAAGATTTTTTAGCAGCAAACGATATTTTTTCTTTTAATCTTTTCGGTTATACGATACCTGTTTCCGACAGCATAATCATGATGTGGATAGTGTCTGTAATAATCATCATATTGGCTGTTATATTCACAAGAAACCTGAAAACTGTTCCACAAGGTAAGCAGAATGTAACTGAAATAATCGTTGAAGGAATAAACAATATTATCAAAGGGAACGTAGGCCATCATTGGAAATCATTTGCACCATATTTTGGTACCATACTGATTTTTCTTGTGTTCTCCAATATTGCCTCGCTTTTCAACTTCTTTCCTTCCGGTGAAGCGCTCTACCATATGACTGGTCTTGAGTTCTTTGAACACCTCCCCCATTTCGAGATTGCTCCTCCAACCAAGGATCTTAATGTTACAGTAACAATGGCAATGATGTCCGTCCTCCTGTATCTTTTCGCCGGGATCAGGTTCAAGGGCTTCGGTGGCTGGCTGAAGGGCTTTTTACACCCTACTCCGGTCATGCTTCCATTCCATATACTCGATTACGGTACAAGAACCCTGTCACTCTCCCTCCGACTTTTCGGAAACATGCTGGCAGGATATATAATTCTCGAAATGCTATTTGAAGGATTGTTCTTTGTAAAACCCATAATACCCATAGCAAGCGCATTTTTTGATATATTTGATGCAGGATTGCAAGCATATATATTTGTGTTCTTATCATCGATTTATGTTTCAGAAGCCATAGAATAAGGGGGTGAATCAAATGGATGTAAGTGGATTGATAGCAATAGGCGCCGGTTTGGCAATGTTAACAGCTATTGGAGCAGGTATCGGTTTGGGTATCGCATCTTCCAAGGTTGCTGAAGGAGTTTCAAGGAACCCTGAGGCTTCAGGCAAAATTATGTCTGTTGCGTTAATATTTGCAACACTTGCTGAAGTAACAGCAATATTCGGCTTTATCATTGCTGTAATGCTGATCGGTAAGATGTAAAAAGATACTTCAGTATATATACTGTTGTACCAGACAATTGCAGCTAGTGGATTAATATGTAGGGGGATTTACCTTCTCCCCCTACATGCCAGTATTTCAGGTATTATAGCCTGAATATATTTCGGGCATTATAGTCCTGAGCAGCGGACAGTGAAAGTTAAAGGGGTGAATAGGATGCTGGAGAGCTTAAATGTATTTAAGTTTATTCAGGTGGCATTGAATTTAATCATATTATATATAGTACTGAGCAAAGTACTGTTCAAACCCGTGACACAATTCATGGAGAACAGGACCCGGTCTATCAAGGATGCGATTGATTCTGCAGATAGACAGAAGGTTGAGGCAGCCGAGCTCAAGAAGAAATATGAGGAACAGTTGAAAGCTGCCAGGGAAGAATCGGACAGGCTGATTGAAGAAGCAAGGATCAAAGCGGAAAAGCAGCATAATTTCATTGTTGGTGAAGCAAAACAGGAAGCAGAAGCCCTTCTGGAAAAAGCCCGTGAAGAAATTGTCCGCGAACGTCAGCAAATGCTGAAGGATCTCCGCGGCCAGGTGGCCGGTATTGCTCTTGCAGCAGCTTCAAAGGTTATAGAAGCCAATATGAATACTGATGCAAACAAGGCTATGGTAGACAGGTTTATAGATGAGGCGGGTGTTGCCTGATGGCTCTAAAAGAAAAGAGATACGCTGAAGCACTGATTTCAATATCATCATCCCAGGATGCCATGGAAGGCTACCAGCAGGAGTTGACAGCATTGTCCCGTATATACCGGGACGAAGCATCTTTCAGGGAATTTCTGCTTGATCCGGGTACGGACATTGCATTGAAAAAAGATGCAGTCACCTCTATATTCGGTGGCCGTGTCAGGGTTGAATTAGTCGACTTATTGTTACTTTTGGCAGACAAGGGCAGTATGTCGAATCTACCTGGTATTGCTAATGAGTACGCACTTATGGCAGATGAGAAGAGGAATATCCTCAATATCGAAATTACAGCTTATGAACAGCTGGATAAAACCCAGCTCGATCTCCTTTCGGAGAAACTCAGAAAACAGTTCGGCGCAACCTCCGTTAAATCAACGGTCAGCATTGACAGTAGCCTTCTCGGGGGATTAAGGATAAAAATCGGCGACAAGCTTATAGACGGTTCAGTCGCAGGCAGCCTTAAGACACTTCGCGGATTGCTTACCAGATGATGTTGCTGTAATAACAGTCGAAACACGGATGATGTGCCATTTAACGGGATAGATTGTATTGATTATATTTTAATAGATGCGCGTATTATGATACGAGGTGAAAAAGATGAATCTGAAATCGGAAGAAATTAGCTCAATTATAAAGCAGCAGATCGAGAGCTATGGTGTGAAGATCAAGACCGAGGATGTAGGCTATGTTCTGCAATCGGGCGACGGTATCGCCAGAATCTATGGTCTCCGGGAATGTATGTACGGCGAACTCCTTGAGTTTGAAAACGGAGTCTATGGAATGGCTATGAACCTGGAAGAAGACAACGTTGGCTGTGTTTTGCTGGGTAGCGATGCCGGAATCAAGGAAGGAACCTCTGTAAGGAAGACTGGCAGGACCGTTGAAGTCCCTGTTGGAGATGCCCTTATAGGAAGGGTCGTCAATCCACTTGGAGTTCCATTGGACGGCAAGGGACCAGTCGAGACCGACAAATTCAGACCGATCGAATTCCTGGCCCCCGGTGTAATAGACAGGAAGTCGGTCAATAAACCCCTTCAGACAGGTATTATGGCTATAGACGCCATGACTCCCATAGGAAGAGGCCAGAGAGAGTTGATAATCGGAGACAGAGGTACAGGAAAGACTGCAATAGCTGTCGACACGATAATCAACCAGAAGGGCAAGGATGTCATCTGTATTTATGTAGCCATCGGCCAGAAAGCCTCAACTGTTGCAAGGATATACGGCACCTTTGAGAAATACGGCGCAATGGATTACACAATTATCGTCTCATCTACAGCCAGTGAAATGGCCACCGTACAGTACATAGCACCCTATGCGGGCTGTGCAATGGCCGAACAATTCATGTACAGCGATCATAAGGATGTCCTCATAATATATGATGACCTTTCAAAGCACGCCGTCGCCTACAGAGCAATGTCACTACTGCTGAGAAGGCCTCCGGGACGTGAAGCCTACCCCGGCGACGTATTCTACCTTCATTCCAGACTGCTTGAAAGATCAGCACGTTTGTCGGATGAATTCGGTGGCGGCTCCATAACGGCGCTTCCCATAATCGAAACTCTCGCCGGCGACGTGTCTGCATATATCCCAACCAACGTCATATCCATCACCGATGGTCAGATATATCTCGAAACCGAGCTGTTCTTTTCAGGCCAGCGCCCGGCTGTAAACGTCGGTCTGTCGGTTTCAAGGGTTGGCGGCGCGGCCCAGATAAAGGCAATGAAGAAGATAGCCGGTCCTGTCAGGGTTAACCTTGCACAGTACAGGGAGTTGGCTGTATTTGCACAGTTCGGCTCCGATCTTGACAAGGCAACCAGGGACAAGCTGACACAGGGCGAAAGGCTTATGGAAACGCTTAAACAGCCGCTTTACGCGCCTATGCCGGTTGAAGATCAGGTCATAGTTCTTTATATTGCAACAGGAAAATATCTTATGGAAATAGCGGTAAAGGACGTCAAGTCATTTAACCGGAAAGCCCTTGAATACATCAAGGATAAATATCCCCAGATACTTGTTTCGATTTTTGAAACAGGCGAGCTGAAAGCGGAAACTGAAGAGTTGCTGAAGAAGGCTCTCGAAGAGTTTGCTGCAACGATTGCATAGGCGGTGAAACTTTATGGCAAGCATGCGCGAAATAAAACTCAGGATAAAGAGCATAAAAGAAACCAGGCAGATCACAAAGGCCATGAAACTCATATCTGCCGCAAAGTTGAAAAAGGCCAGGCAGCAGCTTGAACAAACCCTGCCCTATTTCAACAAGGTAAAGGAAACCATTGCCGATATCCTGCTCCACAGCGAAAATGTGGAAAGCAAGTTTTTTGATACAAGGGAAAGCAAGGACGGAAAGAAATCCGCCTTCGTCATACTGACCGGAGATAAGGGCCTTGCAGGTGGCTACAACATAAACCTGTTTAAAATGTCAGAAAAGGAAATGGATAGATTTGATAATCCACGCCTTTTTGTTGCCGGCCATATGGGTAGAAACTATTTCAGAAGGAAGCACTACAACCTTTTTGAGGACTTTGATTATCCTGTTCAGAACCCAAGCATATTCAGAGCTATGGAGATGACGGACATACTGCTCAAGCAGTTCGCCAGTGGTGAAATAGATGAGGTATATCTGGTGTTTACACTTGCTGTCTCTTCAATCAAGATGGAACCCCGGTTTATGAAGGTTCTGCCCCTTGATCTTGAAGCTCTCAGAAAGGATATCGGGCTTGATACCGATCCGCTTCCAAAGGCCGATATGTTGATGAATTATGAGCCTTCACCAGTCGCGGTGTTTGATGTCCTGATCCCCAAATATGTTAAGGGCATTATGTACGGAGCCCTTGTTGAAGCCTTTACAAGCGAACAAAGCGCCAGGATGAGCGCTATGGATAGTGCGACCTCCAATGCCAATGAAATGCTGCAATCGCTGAACCTATACTACAACAGGGCAAGGCAGGCGGCAATCACACAGGAGATATCGGAAATAGTCGGAGGAGCGGAGACACTGCAATAATAGTGTTATTACTACAAAGAGGAGTGGATAGAATATGTCACAGAATGTCGGGCACATAGTCCAGGTTATCGGACCGGTCATAGACGTAAGGTTTGAGAGCGGAGAGCTTCCAAACATCTATAGCGCAATTACAGTTGATAATAAGGGTACAATAGTCACGACAGAGGTGGTGCAGCATCTTGGTAATCAGATGGTCAGATGCGTCGCCATGTCTTCAACGGACGGCATGGTAAGGGGTATGGACGCCATCGACACAGGTGCTCCTATCACCATCCCTGTTGGTAAGGAAACTCTTGGAAGGGTATTGAACGTGCTTGGCGAACCAGTCGACAAGATGGGCCCGGTCAATGCCACAGAGCACTGGCCAATACACAGGTCTGCTCCTCCTTTTGAAGATCAGCTGCCTGCAACCGAAATTCTGGAAACCGGAATAAAGGTCGTCGACCTTCTCGCACCCTACGCCAAAGGCGGAAAGATAGGCCTTTTCGGAGGTGCAGGTGTCGGTAAGACAGTTCTCATACAGGAGCTGATCAGAAACATTGCTACGGAGCATGGCGGATACTCGGTTTTCACAGGTGTTGGTGAGCGTTCAAGAGAAGGAAACGACCTCTGGCATGAAATGAAGGACTCAGGTGTTATAGAAAAAACCGCCCTTGTATTCGGCCAGATGAATGAGCCGCCAGGATCAAGAATGAGGGTCGGCCTCACCGGTCTGACAATCGCAGAATACTTCAGGGATCAGCTTGGGCAGGACGTGCTCCTGTTCATAGATAACATATTCAGGTTCATACAGGCAGGCTCTGAGGTTTCAGCCCTCCTCGGCAGGGTGCCCTCAGCTGTTGGTTACCAGCCGACGCTTGCAACCGATGTCGGCGCTCTCCAGGAAAGGATCACCTCTACAAAAAAAGGCTCAATCACATCAGTGCAGGCTGTATACGTACCTGCCGATGACCTTACCGACCCTGCTCCTGCCACCACCTTCGCGCATCTTGATGCTACGACGGTTTTGTCCAGGTCCATTGTTGAGGAAGGTATATATCCGGCTGTCGATCCGCTTGATTCCACTTCGAGGATCCTCGATCCCTCAGTCGTGGGTGAAGAGCACTACAATGTGGCACGCCGCGTACAGGAAATACTTCAGAGATACAAGGAGCTTCAGGATATCATCGCAATCCTCGGTATGGATGAGTTGAGCGAAGAAGACAAGCTTACAGTTTACAGGGCGAGAAAGATAAAGAAATATCTCTCCCAGCCTTTCTACGTCGCTGAAACCTTCACAGGCTTCCCCGGTAAATATGTACCGATAAAGGATACCATAAGAGGCTTCAAGGAAATCGTGGACGGTAAGATGGACAACATACCTGAAGCCGCTTTCTACATGAAAGGCCCCATCGAGGATGTTTACGAAGCAGCCAAGGATATGTAGGGGGAATGACTAATGGCAGAAACATTTTTTCTTGAGATAGTGACACCTGACAGGAAGTTTTATTCAGGCAATATTGAAGAAGTAGTCCTTAAGACGCCCGAAGGCGAAATTGGAATACTCAGAAACCATATGCCCATGGTGCTGGCTGTCGCAATCGGCCCTGTAAAGATACTGAAGGACGGGGTTTGGACCGAGGCTGTACTATCCGAAGGCTTTATGGAAGTACTGCAGGACAAGACCGTAATTCTGTGCGATACCGCCGAATGGCCACACGAAATTGATATAAACAGGGCAAAGGCTGCTGAGGAAAGAGCAAGGGAACGGCTTCAGAGCGCGTTGAGTAACCAGGAATATATCAGGTCTCAGGCAGCTCTCCAGCGAGCGATTTCAAGGCTAAAAGTAACAAAAGTAATCAAATAGGGCAATGAATATATGAAATGCCTGGAAGCAATTGCTGCCAGGCATTTTTATGGTTCTATAATAAATGTTGGGGTGGTTAGATTAATAATTTAACTGCTCCAGCATTTTTTTGCATAAAGAAAGAGCATAGAGTTGAATTATCAAGTAAAATGAAGTTGCGACACACCATTTGAAAGGAAATTCAATCTATGCTCTACACTAATTATACGGAAGAATTGTTAGGTTTGAAAGATGTTTTTCTAAAATCCGTTGTAAGGAATGACAATAAGTTGTGTATTCATGTGGGTATGTATCAGCGAATTCACAAATGTCCCAGGTGTGGAGAAAGGACAAGCAAGGTTCACGACTATAGGACGCAGCCGATAAAGGACATATCGGCATTTGGTGATACCACAGTCATATATCTTACAAAGCGGCGTCATGTTTGCCCCTTATGCGGGAAACGTTTTTTTGAAGAAGTATCGTTCCTTCCAAGGTATCATCGAATGACAAGTCGCCTTGCAGCCCATGTAATCAGCTCATTGAAAGAGGTTCGTTCAATGAAAAGTGTTGCAGCCGTTTCTAACATATCTCAACCTACAGCAGCTAGAATCTTTGATCATGTAGGATATTCAAACAAGGATTTGCCAAGGGTACTTTCACTGGATGAATTCCGGGGAAATGCCGGTGGAGAAAAGTTCCAATGTATTGTTACAGATCCTGAACACAAGAAGGTGTTGGATATCCTTCCCAACAGAAGAACAGAGGACTTGAGCGGATATTTTCTTAAGTACAAGGATCGGAAAAAGGTCCAGTATGTCGTCATCGATATGAGCGGACCTTATCGGAGCCTTGCAAAAAGCCTGTTCCCACATGCAAAGATAATTGCGGACAGGTATCATGTCGTACGGCAGGTCATCTGGGCTTTTGAAAATGTCAGGAAAGATGAACAGTCGAGGTTCCATGATGCCCGAAGGAAGTATTTCAAACGCAGTAGGAAGCTGCTTTTGAAAAAGCCAGAAAATCTCACTGAAGACGAAGTTGCCCAGGTTGAAGCCATGCTTAATGTCTCTGACCGATTAAGGCAGGCCTACCGTATGAAGAATGAATTCCATAAGCTTATGGAGTGTAAACGCCGAGATGATGCAAAGAAGCAATTAGGAGTTTGGAACATGATGGCCACTGGTTACAATTTGCCTGAATTTCAAGCATGTACAAGAACTTTTATGAACTGGAGCGATGAAATCCTCAACTCATTTGAACACCCTTTCTCCAATGGTTACACTGAAGGGGTGAACAACAAGATCAAGGTAATTAAGCGAAATGCTTTTGGTGTAAGGAATTTCAAGAGATTCCGGAATCGCATACTGCATGTTATGTCTTGATAAAAAGCAGGTGGGTTAAGCAGTATATAGCAGAATGCGGAGGAACGGTTACAGGCTGTGAAGTATGGAGAAGCTGGAATGCGGCTCAAGGAACATAAAGGTGTGCCACGATGGCACAGCCGCCGGTGCATAGGCATGGACGCCGTTTCACCGGCGCCCGCATTGCAGCGAGCCTTTTCTTCCTACAGCCTGTCTGTGACGGAGCCTGATGCTGGTACCTGCTTGACCCACCTGCATAACGCCTTTACAAACCAAAACCGGCAGATAACCAATATCATTTTGGTCATCCGCCGGGAAAATATATCAATATTTTATTTTACTTGTGCCCCACCCCAACTATTGACGTAGAGCCATTTTTATGTTCGTGGCTTATTAACAAAGGGATGGGGGAAGTGTCAAGCTTTATGTGGCATTCGGATTTTCAGGTGCGCCTTTTTTTACATGTTCATGATTTGTAAGATGCATCATGCAGTATTCATGATCACCTTCACAGTCAATGCAATACCTGAATTCCAGGTTCTTGTTATCCTTCTCAGTCGCTGCACAGACCTCGCATCTATGCACAGGTTCCGTGGCACTTCTGGCTATTCCTGCAGTATAACTCCGATGACGGGTGTATGACTTTGTCCCCCTGAATATCATAAGGCAAAGATCCTTCCCGAAAAACAGCAGGAAATTCAGAATTGAAGCAACTGCTGCTATCTTACCCCACAAAGGCTGAGTGATTATCGCATATATGATAAATGCTGCGTCAATAAGCGCAAGATATTTCATCTTGACAGGCAGCACAAAAAACAGCATCACCTGGAATTCCGGGAATATGGTTGCGAATGCGAGGAAAAGGGACATGTTCAGATATATCGAGGATGCCGAACCTCCTGAGATAAAGGCGCCAATAATTGTAAAAATGATCCCTGCAAAATAGTAAACATTAAATTTGAAGGTGCCCCATTCATGCTCAAGACTGGAACCAATCATATAATAGAAATAAAGGGCAAAAATTAACCAAAATGGTGACATGGTAGGCGGTATGAAGGCAAAGGTTATAAGTCTCCAAACCTCCCCCTCCATGACCAGCTGCGGGTATAGCAGGAGTTTTAATATGATTGAACTATCGATAAAGGAAAGAAAAAATACAACCGCATTCAATGCGATTATATAATTCATCAACCCTCTTATTCCTATGTTTCCAAGCTTTCGTTCAACTCTGTCAAGCCAGTTCACTAAAAACATCCCTTCTTAGCGGCCATTAAGAAAATATGCCCGTGTGTTATAATGTTTTCCACTTAGACGAACAAAAATACATTCGGAAGATGCATGTTGTTACATCGGCTGTCAATGCCCGCATATCTAGACCCAGGTGTCTATGGAGCCCCCGAAATGTTTTTGGATCGTATTCTGGTATTGCTTTTCAAAGGAGTCGCTGGATTTATTTGCAGTAGTGGTTTTGGTAAGTCCTCCCGACGCATATGTCCTTCCACATTCAGCACATGTGGAATAACTCAGGCTGACACTCTGGCTCAGGACCTCCCTGCCATCCTTTTCAGCATTGGCCCTTTCACGTGTAACATGTTCCTGTTCATGGGACATTATAACTGAAGCAGCACTACCGGGCGATATATGACCTGGGGCCTTGAATGAAACTCCGGGGTCGTCCGAGCCATCCTGGTATTTCCTGTTCTTGCATGTCTCGCACTCAATCCGTCCTGCTCTTTTCATAGCCATAATTTCTTTATCTGATTGCACTTCCGGAGCTGCCCCCACTTTGGTAGCCGCTCTTGCCGCATACCCCGTTGACCCGGCTGCAACCCCTGCTGCTCCAGCTGACGACGATGAATAACTATTATTAACCAACGATACCGATAAATCCGGCATTATAGTCACCTGAAAATCCTTCCGAAAAAGCACCGTTAATACATTAGCAATAAAGCATCTCTTTATTTATAGTTTACACCAAAAAAGGACAAAAGGAAATAGTTGTATGAAGCATAATGGCATGGCATATTCCAATGAATTATGCTATCGTATATATTATAAAACGGATAAATGCTGATAGGGGTGAACCATATGCCTATACTGATAATTGCAATACTTTTTGGTATTTCTATATTTTTCTTCATTCTTTATATGATTGTAAAGGCTGCTGTCAACAACTCAGAGGCCGTAAGGGAGATAAGAGTCATGCTGATGAAATCTCAGAACGACAGGGATTGATCAAAAAGATGTACTCGCTGTTGGCCAGGTTGACCTGGTCGCCATCCTTCAATTCATAATCAGTGTTGCAGGTTACCCGTGTACAATTTATAAATGTACCGTTTACCGAATTCAGATCCTTGATGCAGTATGTCCCATCGATGCCTTTAGTTATTTGTGCGTGTACTTTACCTATTGCAGGGTTATTGCATATATGGTCCACCTGGCCTTCCAACCTGCCTATAATTACTTCCGGTTTTTCTATTGGTATATCGTTGAATTCACCACCGCTTCTGCTTTGCAATACGGGTATACTGCTAATTTTAGTATTCAGAAGTACTGTCTTGCCCCCTGTGCGTAAGGGAGCATTATCCGGAGCCTTTCCGGGAGCATTATCTGTAGCCTTTACTGTTCCTTCTTCGGATTCTGCACCCAGTAATACTCCTGAGCATTTGTTTTCAGCCTTTTCCGATTTATTAAATTTCCCCGAAAGGCTGGTAAAAAAATCTTTCAAGCCATACTTTTTGTCTTTCACCCCACCTGCCTTACTTGACCCATACAAGGATTCATCAACTACCCTTATTATTGATGATTTATCATCCTGGTCCTGTTTTTCAAATTCAGGATTTCGTTCCTGCAATAAACCCCTGAGCATAGCAGTAAATCCCCTTATGCCATAGTTCTCGTTTCTGATATAAACCAGGATTCTCTGGTAGAAATCATCATTTTTACATTCGGTAATATTTGCCCTTTCCAGCATGACCTCCAACACAAAATTCCTGAATTGCATTGTTGTATCGACACGTCCAGGGACAGCGGGGATTTTGTCAGGTTCCGTTACATCATTGTCTGGCTTTTCTACAGGAACATACAACATGAATATCTTCAAATTCTCCGGATCGATGAAAATGTAATCAGCGTCAACAACATAGCAGCCATCATCCAGTAAAAATCCGCCACAATCAAGCAAATTCCCAGCAATATCACATAGTAGCATTACCAGTTCATCCCTTACAAGCTTCCTCCTTTTCAATAAAAACGACAGTGGAAGCAAAGAAGTAATGTCATAGCAGCAGTATGTATTGCCAGCTCTGCTCATCAAATTAAAGGGCAGATTCCCACAAATGCGGTTATAAGCTGCCATTTGAACCTGGTGGTCAATCAGGACAGCGCCTTCATCAAGTTTGAGTAAAAGCAGGCTTTTCGATGCACTTGCCTCATATGAAATTCCCTTTGATAGCATGTCCCGCACTCCTACCCTTTCAATTGATCGCATTCTCATCCCTTATGCTGTTGCTGTCTATATCATTCAGTATTGCGTCGTCAGCAAAAGCATTTTTCATGATATCCGTAACAAAGTCGATGATGGCGTCCCTGAATATAAGTGCGATCCCTACCAGAACGGCAATTATTACAACAATCTCAACGGTTCCCATGCCGTCCTCTTCTTTCAAGAAGCTTTTAAACATCGTCCACATATTACATACCTCCTAAACTAATGTGAGTTATTCTGAATTAATCTGAGTTAATCTGAGTTAATTGGAAGTAATCCGAGTTAATACGAACCTCAAATTCCCCTTAAGGCCAGCACCGCAGGCGTACCTACTATCAGCAGGATTGCTACAAACATTAGCATCATGGGCAGGATTAACCTTGTTGAGGCTTCCTCTCCATATTTTCTTGCAAGGTTCTTCCTCATCTCCCAGCATTCATTGGCATAAAGTCTCATGATGGGAACAAGCTCTGAATTGCCTTTCCTGATATTTTGCAATATTAGGGACACAAACCTTGAGATTTCAGGTATCCTGCATCTTTTCGCAAAATCTTCGTAGGCTTTGTATTCTGTGCTCCCGCTTTTAATATCCAGGACAGAAAGCCTCAATTCCCTGTAAAGGGGCGAATCCTGCTTCCCTTCAGCTGCCGCCTTCTCCCATGCTTTTGTAACAAGCATTCCTGCATTTACAAGCAAAGCCAGCTTATTTACAAAATCCGGGAAGTCCCGCTTCAATTCCATCCTTCGCTTTTTTACCTTTTCGAAAAGCTCTCTGTCGGTGAAGTACGCCAGCCCAGCTGCAAATGCAATGCAGAAAACCGCATAGCCTCCATCCTGACGGGACACAATACCCACAAACCCACCTATCGCCAATGCTGCAATAGTTATTATAATTTTCTCAGCCCAATGGACCCTGAGATAGTGGGCAGCCTCCCTGGCTCCATATATTTCAGCCAAAGCCGACAGTAACTTTCTATCATACGATGTTGCAAACCTGTATTTCACCAGATCCAGCAGGTATAAGCCTGCCGGCAGTACCTTTCGTGTCCTGTAAGCCTTAATATCCATTTTGCTGATGAAAACCGCATACTTTTTAATCGAAAGCAGCCATATCACCTCCCCTCAGTCTCCAGCCCATAATCTACGTAATTCAATCCCTGACTTATCCTGAGACCATTTTTATATCCTTATGCCCGTTATCTTCTTTGATATGAACCATGCCAGCACCAGCAATCCAATCGAAACAGTCATTACTGCCATACCGGCAGTTGTTTTAAATACAGGTTCCAAATAATCCGGAGCAGTCAGTGACAGAAGCAGGATCATCAACACAGGCATAATATTCAGCACCCTCTGCTCAAAACGCCTTTCAGCCAGCATCATGTCTATCTCCTGCATAATCTCAAGCTTGTCGTTTATTATTGAGGTCGTATTCCTTATAACCTCCACAAGATTCGCGCCTGAGCGTTTGCTTATCCTGAATACATCTGAGAAATGCCTTATATCGTCCAGGTCCGTCCTTTCGGCGAACTCGGCTATCACAGCTTCAAGCGTCTCATTCATTTCGAGCCTTCTCAGCATAATTTCGATTTCCAGGAGGATAGACGTTTCCGCGCCGGGATAAAGCACCGCAAGATCCTTCTGTACATCCCTCAAAGCCGCTTCGATTGTCTTTCCGGCGGATATGGATGAAGAAAGGGAGTACAGCATGTCCTTGAACTGCAGGCTCAATTCCTTCCGGTTCCGTTCGGCTTCCTGTTTCCTTCTTATGGAAGGATAAGTCAGCGAAAGAGGTGTAAAAAAGAGTGCCAGAATATGGTTTCTGTAGAACAAAAATGCTACCGCATATATGACGGCTGCTGCAATGGCAATGTATAACGCTTTCTTCATTACTCACCCCTTTTCTTTCCACTATAGGCGCCATCTGCATCCTGCCATTGCAAGCTTTTGGGTATGGATAAGCGGATTACCCGTTTTTACAAGACGTCCATTTATTTTCCCGGTCTTATCCTCCCCCTCTTCGACAAATTCAAAGAGCCTGTTTAGTAGGATCTTACCATCTTCAACTCCTGCTATCTCCGAAATGTCCAGAATTTTTCTTGTTTTGTCTCTCATCCTGGAAATATGGATTATTATGTCTATCGCCGACGCTATCTGTTGTCTGATAGCTTCCACCGGCAGTGCCGCCGCTCCGAGGACCATCGTTTCAAGCCTGGATATGCTATCCCCGGTTGAATTTGAATGACCAGTCGACATCGAGCCCTGGTGTCCGGTGTTCATAGCCTGCAGCATATCCAGTGCTTCCGCTCCCCGGACCTCTCCTACCACTATTCTTTCAGGTCTCATCCTGAGGGATGTCCGAATCAGATCCCTGATGGTGATCTGGCCTTTCCCTTCAGTATTTGCATCCCTGGTCTCCATCCTTACGATATTTACCGCATCCGTCAGCTGGAGTTCGGCAGAATCTTCTATGGTGATTATCCTTTCATCAGGCGGGATAAAACCCGCAAGAGCGTTAAGAAGCGTAGTCTTGCCCGAACCCGTCCCTCCGCAGATGAAAATATTGTATTTTGCTCTAACAAGATTACCCAGTGCTTCTACCGCATCTTGCGAAAGGGTTCCCATCCGGGACATTTTTTGAATACTCAAGGGCTCTGCCGGGAATTTCCGAATTGTCATAACAGGCCCATTCAAGGCTATTGGGTTAAGCACTACATTCAGCCGTGAACCATCAGGCAGCCGCGCATCTACAACCGGGGATGATTCATTGACTGTTCTGTTGGCCTTTGCCACTACCATCTGTATTACATCCTCCAGCTTATCTCTTCCTGAAAATGCTATATCAAGCTTTGATACCCGTCCTTCCCTTTCAATAAAAATTTTATCCTGCCCGTTTACCATTATCTCTGTGACAGTCTTGTCGTCGAGAATCGGCTGGAGAATGTCGAAACGCCTCATGGAGTTAAAAACAGCCTCAACGATTTCCCTTTTTTCGCTGACATTCATATGAACGGATTTTGCTTTGTCAAAAACGGCCTTCACCAATAGGTCTCTGATTTCCTCATCCTTGGTCTCCCTGTTAAGATCCATGCTTCTGCTCACATCATTCCTTATTTCTCTCACAAGCTGTTCACTGATTCCGGTTGTCATTTATGTCCCCTTTCCCAGCTGTCACATATATCACCTCTCCCGGTTGTCACATATATCACCTCTCCTGGTTGTCATTTAATGGCCCCCTGTTTCTCAAGTATCCTGTCCAGCAGCAGGTTCATTTCACCATAACCTGCTTTCACCTTACCTTTTACCTGTTCATGTACTATGCAGTTGAAGTCGGCTCCATCCTCAAAGCTAATTTCCTCCCCGACTTTGCATCTGTTCAATACTTTTACTATCCTCCCGGAAAATAATGACGGTCCGGATTTCCCGAGATCTTCGATTACCCGGGACAGCTCTCTGCTTTTTTGAGCTGCTTCCCCGCCTGGAAGATGGAGCTGGACAATCACGTCACTGTTCATCACAATTGCGGAATTCCTTTTATCCAATCTGCCCGGTATGTCAATAAAAACAACATCATGGGATGAATTCCCGCGGAAGCTGTCTATGAGCACCTCCATATCCTCCGACCCAAGCTCCTCCATATCCCGGATGTTTCCCGAAGGTATGAAATATCTGACCCCGCTTTCAGGATCGGTGCAGGAGGAGCCTTCCAGCTTTATATTAAGGTTTTCCGCACGCTCCTTAATGTAATAGATTACATTTGAAAAATCCCATTCAGCCGAACCATTAAAATATGATTTAGTGGAAGGTATATCTTCGAGGTTGAGATAGAAAGACCTGATGCCCCTTTGGGATGCCAGAATGCTGCACGTGGCAGAAAGACTTGAGCTGCCGCCACCACCATTTGCAGAAATGAACGTTACCACCATCGTATCACCCATACCCTTTATGTCCGCCCTTGAGCCTCCAATTGATGCATATTTACCGAGAAGCGCTGAAATAATGCTCCCTGCATGTTGGTATTTGAATATGGAAGGTGTATGCCCGGAAGGTGTATGCCCGGAAGGTATATGCCCGGAGGCCTTTTTACCGGAGGATTTATTACTGGAAAGCTTGTCTTCAGAAAGCATAATCACCATGCAATCCTTCCCCGTAGTCTCAGGCTTTTCAGTTAGCTCTGCCGCTTGTATAAAGTCGGAACCCACCAGCATTATGTCCGGTTTTCTTTTTGTATCCTTTCCTATCCCGGTACAAAATGCAGCAAAATCTTCAAAACTGTAAAATGAATGTATGGATAAGTCCAACGGATAATTTGTCATTATGTACTTTTCCAGAGATTTCACATATCTTGGATCTCTGTCGGCTATAACAAGGTCGATTTTTGTCATCCATTCAACTCCTTATGTGTTATATTATATATATTCTTACATTATTTGTCAATTTATAATTTTATTATATTTTGTTTGCGGTTTTCAGCGCACTGGTACACTGTCAACTCTAAACTTTGTATTACCAGTGAGGAAACTTTCGTAGGTTCCTCATGCTCTGTCCGGCATGGTAAAGTTTTGTATGAATTTTGTAACCAGTTTCCGCAGGATTAATATAATACTACTGAGTAACAAATCTCACAGTGGATGAATAGATTGAATAAGCAATACATTTATGTCAACTCTCAGTTTGAAAGGAGGCAGCTTCTATGTCAGATAGGTTTGGCGGAATTTTAGGTGACAACTGCGCTATTTTGTTCTTCATAATCTTATTCCTGCTTCTGTTCTTTAATCCGTATGATGGCGGATGCTAACAAAACGGCACAGGGACACCGAGCTCTCAGTGATGCCGGTTTAATTGGATGACACCGGCTGCAGGCCATCCGGAGGATGGCCTGCTAACTTCTCAGCTACATACATATCTACGCTTATAATGTGCATCCATAATTGATAATATGAAAGGAGTGAGAAGCATGGCAGAAAACGACAGAGGCCTTTTTTTCGGTCTCGACTGGATATGGATAGTTGTTATTATTATCGTTGTCCTACTCATATTCCCCGGCATCTTCGGCGGTGGCAAAGACAACTGCTACAAGGACGACTGCTACAAGGACAATCGCTGAATCCATTGAAACATACATCCAATATAATTATGGCGGGTTCCTCCCGCCATTTTAATTTTATATATCCCACAATATAATCATGCCCGATAGCCATAAATGGCTTATTTTGAATACAATGTCTGATTTGACTCTTCCTTGTCTTTTATCTGTAATACTTTTGAAATTGTAATAGGTCACTGGAATTGTTATAATAATAAAGAATAACCTGGCAGAATAAAATACAGGAGGACAGTTGATGAAAAAGGCGGCTACTCTTGCAGTATTTGCAGCCGCAATGCTTCTGGCATTAATCCTTCAAGGCGGTAATACATATGCATCCAGTGCGGTCAATAACGATAATTACGAAAAGGCACTGGATTTAAAGATATTAGGAATCTTCAACGGCACCAACGAGGGCTTCGAACTCGAACGTGCACCCTCCAGGGTTGAAGGTGCTGTTATGTTGCTGCGACTTCTTGGCAAAGAAAGCGAAGCAGCATCAGCAGCTTACCGTCATCCTTTTACCGATGTTCCCAAATGGGCGGACAGCTATATCGGCTATATGTATTCAAAAGGACTCACATCGGGCTATGAACCTACGCTTTTCGGTTCAGACCAGACCTTGTCCTGCCAGCAGTATGTTACTTTTGTGCTGAGAGCCCTGGGTTATGATGACAAAAGCAATGATTTCTCATATTCAGCGGCGATAGAAATGGCAGTCCGGGTCAAACTGCTCAGCAGTACTGATGCCCAATTGCTGAATAGCAGCAAATCCTTCCTGAGGAATGATCTTACAGAAATATCATACAATGCCCTAACCGTCAAACTGAATGACTCAAATAAAACCCTGCTGGACAAGCTTGTCACTGATGAAAAATCAATTTTCAAGCCTGCAGCAACCGTTCTCGGACTCCTCACCTCGGATCTTCAGGCTGAATACGGAAATATCGAGGACTATACAACAACCGTCACAGGTAACGGTTATATCTCCACTAACAGCTCCGATCTTTTCAAGCTGCTTAGGAAAGCCATATACACATACCAGACTCAGATAACCATAGATATAAGTAAGTACAACGGTGATATCTTCGGGGATTTTGAAGGCGTATGCGAAAAAGCGTCAGCGGCTGTTACAAAGAGCACCGGTGTTGACAATATCCTGGCTCAATGGTCATACAAGTCATATGGCGATTCTTTTACACTAACTCTGGGATACCGGTTTACCAAAAGTGAATTTGAAACCAAAAAGAAAAACTATAAAGAAACAATATATAAAGCCCGCTATATTGTAGTCAACCATATCAGGACGGGAATGTCCGACTATGATAAAGAGCTCGTGCTCCACGACTATCTTGTCAATAATACTGAGTATGACTATGATGATTACATTAAAGGGAATGTACCTGACGACTCCTTCTCTGCCTACGGGACCATTGTACTCGGCACAGCCGTATGTCAGGGATATTCATACGCCATGAAACTGCTTAGCGACCTTTCCGGGCTCGAATGTATCGTGGTATCCGGATCGTCCAGATCTTCAGGCACTTATGAGGGACATGCCTGGAACATAGTCAAGGTTGACGGAAGCTACTATCATCTTGATGTAACCTTCGACGACCCTGTGATTGCAAATAGCTCCGGCATGCTTACGCACTACTATTTCAACGTTACAGACAAAGAGCTTGCTAAAAAGCACAAATGGGATGCAACAGCATACCCCGTTTGCAACAGCTCTGATGAAAACTACTACAATAAAAATGGCCTGGTAGCTGATAACATCTACGAATTTAACGATGCACTGCTGTCAGCAATGGCGCTGCGGCAAACCGACATAGAAATCAAAGTCTCCAATTACTCAGCAGCTGTCTATTCCGATTTTGCAGATGTCATGTACGGAAGTGACACAGTTACAGGCTTCTACTATATCGTAAACACTGAATTCGGCGTGATCCGACTGTTTGATATTGAATACTCGTGAGGTAGACCAAACTATGAGTGAATTGATAAGATGCCCCTGGGCCGGTTCCGACCCTCTCTATATTGCTTATCATGATAATGAATGGGGTAAACCTGTACATGACGACAGGCTTCTCTTTGAATTCCTCATACTCGAGGGAGCCCAGGCTGGTCTGAGTTGGATTACAATCCTTAAAAAGAGGGAAAATTACCGAAAAGCATTTGACAATTTCGACCCTATCCTTATCTCTGAATATAACGACGAGAAAATTGCACAGCTCCTCGCAAACGCGGGTATAATCAGGAACCGTTTGAAGATTGGTGCCGCTGTTACCAATGCCAGGGCTTTTTTAAAGATCCAGCAGCAGTATGGCAGCTTCGACAGTTACATGTGGGGCTTTGTCGATGGCAAACCCATAAGAAACGCCTGGGAGACAGTAAAGGATGTTCCCGCGAGCACCCCCCTTTCCGATAAGTTCAGCCGTGATCTGGTCCAACGTGGTTTTAAATTCGTAGGATCGACCATCTGCTATTCACACATGCAGGCCATAGGCATGATCAACGACCATATCACCAGTTGCTTCAGGTATGATGAGGTTTAATCATTCCAACGTTTTCTTTTATATGGATTTGAGTTAAAATGTAACTCTATATATATGGAGGTGATTCTGTAATGCCCGCGCAAAACCACCCCGCATACGGTGAAGAGCTGGAAATGTGCAGCTACACCCTTGGTTATGTGGAAAAAAGCCTTGAGGCTACAGCACAGAAGAAATCGAAAGTTGACGTCAATCTTGATTCTGCACGCAGGCACTTTAACGCTGAAAGCAGCCAGAGCTACATTGACATTACAGTAAATTCCCTGTTGCAGGGCTCAATGGATATAAAGCTGAAAAACCTTATAAAAGCAAGAAGCAAGCCATACTTTGCAAGGATTGATTTCGCCGAACCCGGAAGTAATGCCGAGAAGCTTTATATAGGTAAAATGTCTCTCATAAGGGACGAGGATCAGAAGTTGATTATCGTCGATTGGCGTGCACCGGTGGCCAACCTCTATTATGAAGGACGGCTCGGAGAGGCCGCATATGATTGCCCTGATGGAAATATTTCCGGAGAACTCAGCCTTAAAAGGCAGTTCACAATTGATGATGGAAAGTTAAAAGAGATTTTTGATATAGATATAACCACCAACGACGATTTTCTACAGAATTTCCTCGGTGCAAATGCAGACAACAGACTTAAAGAGATAGTCTCAACCATACAGGCGGAACAGAACGCCATCGTCAGAGCGGACATGTGGAAACCCCTCATTGTGCAGGGTGCGGCCGGAAGCGGCAAGACAACCATTGCACTCCACAGAATTGCATATTTGATATATAACTATGAAAAGTCCTTTCAGCCCGAAAACTTCATGATCGTGGCACCCAACAAGCTGTTCCTCAACTATATTTCCGAGGTGCTTCCGGAATTGGGCGTCGAAAAAGTCAGGCAGACCACCTTTGAGGAATTTGCCCAGGATCTTATCGGAAAGAAGTTCAAGCTGACCGATCCCAATGAAAAGCTCATCGGATTGCTCAAGCCCGCTTCCAACCCCAGTGAAGAAAAGACACTGGAGCTTTCTCGGAGATGTGCCGAATTCAAAACCTCCATGCAGATTAAAACGTTTTTGGATTCCTACCTGAAGATTGTTGAAGAGAATTTCATTCCCCATGAGGATTTCAAGATAGGTTCAAAAACAATATTCACTTATAAAGAGCTCAGGGAGTTTTTTGTTACACAGTATAGAATGTGGCCCTTTGCCCGCAGGGTGGATGAAATAAAGAAGAGCCTGTCTACAAGGATAAAGCAACAAAAGAACACCTTAATAAACCGTTTTTACGATGAGAGCGACAAGCTTGTCACAGGCTACAAAGAAACGCTTCCCGAGGGAGATGAGAGGCAGCGGCTCATTACAAAGGCAATCGACGACAGGATCGCCTCAATTGATAACCTTGAGATAATTTCGAAAAAGGCTGTTAAGGACTATATCGGAAAGATCTCCAAACTAAGCCCCTTTGAGTACTATAAGGCGCTTTTGAAGGATGTGGCATTGTTCGCCAAACTGGCTGCAGAGGCCGCCAGTGTTGCCTCTGACGCTGATTCTGTTGCCGCCGGTGTTGCCTCTGACGCTGATTCTGTTGCCGCCGGTGTTGCCGCTGATGCTGATGCCGGCGCTATTGCCTCTTCCGGTGATACAAACGGCGACCTGTACCGGTATATATGCGATCACTCCAATGCTGTCATCGCTTCCGGACACCTTGAAATCGAAGATCTTGCACCCATTGTATATTTGAAATACTGCATTTATGGCATCGATGAAAAAATTCCCGTGAGGCACATAGTAATCGATGAAGCGCAGGATTTCAGCGCTTTCCAGATATTCACGCTTAAAAAGATCGTTAAGGACAGTTCCTTTACAATAATGGGTGACCTGAACCAGGGTATTCATTCATACAGAGGCATACGGGACTGGAATGACATCACCGACAATGTGTTCAGTGACAGGCGAAATGATTTCCTGACTCTTGAGCAAAGCTACAGGACCACCGTGGAAATAATGGAAGCTGCAAATAATGTCATCGACAAGGTTACAGGTCATAAAGCCTTAAAGGCAAAGCCTGTGATCCGTCACGGCGAAAAGGTGGAAATCATAAAGAAGAATTCCTTCAACAGTATCATCGAAGATATTATAGAAAAGGCCGGGGCATTAAAATTGGAGTCCTTCCAGTCCATGGCCGTTATCTGCAAAACCATGGAAACCTGCAAGATAGTTTATTCAGCAATGTCAAAAGTACTGGATGGCGTCTGGCTGCTGACCGGAAAAGAGGATGTTTACCGGAAAGGTATCATCATTGTCCCCTCATATCTATCCAAAGGCCTCGAATTTGATGCGGTCTTCATTCCTGATGCAGAAAGCGATATATACAGACATCAGGACCTTGACGTCAAGCTGCTTTATGTCGCAATGACACGTCCGCTTCACAGGCTTTTCCTGTATTATCACCGCGAAAAAACACAGCTTCTTGAAGACACAACTGTTTGAAAAACCATCTTCTTGAAAAACCTTAAAAAAATGTTATATAATAAAGAGATACACTGCTTTAATATTGTTGAATATCAATTTTTGATGAATATCAATTATTGATAAATATCAAACACAAAGTGTTTTCGAATTAATATGACCGGAGATAATAATAGTTATGTTTAATATAACACCAGAAGTTATAATAAATCTGTCCTCCGAGGACGTATACAACCGTGGCAGGGAATACTACCGGACACGACGGATAAAATCCGTCCAGTTCAACCAGGATAAGCTGGTTTTTAACGCAACCGTCCTTGGTACGAAGCTTTACGATGTCCATTTGCAGTTCGAGCATTCCGGCAGGACCTCCTCAACCGCCTCGTCAGGCAACAGCAGCCTTGCCTTCAGCTGCTCCGGCAGCTGCACCTGTGCCTGGCATAATGAATACGGAAGCTTTTGCAAGCACATGGCCGCCCTGCTCCTGCTTATCGATGAGAAAGACAGGCAGGGTTTCTTCAGGGAACTCAGATTCAGGCAGGCAGCAAAGCAGATCTTCTCTTTTTTCAGTGGCAAACAGACTGTTCTGACATCCCTGGTAACTCTCGAATCCATTTTTGAGCTTCCCAAAAACGACGCCCATGGAAAAACGGGCATACCCTCCCTAAGCCTCCGCATGGGACAGGATAAGCTGTACGTCGTAAAGGATATCAAAAAGCTCATGGATTGCATTGAAAGAAACGAGGACCTTGTTCTGGGGAAAAAATTCACCTTTTCACCTTCGAAGCATGCTTTTGATTCCGATGACCAACCCCTTATCGACTTGATTAAAGAATTATACGAAACATCAAAGCTGATAGAGACATTTTCTCCTGCACTGCACGGTTCAGGGGTTTTCAGGGGAAAGCAGCTTCTGCTTACAGACATTGCCGCAAAGCGATTTTTTCGGTTATATACGGGGAGGCCTTTCAGAGCAAGGATCCACGATATGGATTTTGACGACCTCAGGGTTGAAGAAAGCGACATACCGGTCGAATTCCTGCTGAGCGGGGAAGGCAACGATCTGCTGCTCAACATATCCTTTGAAGGTATTATCTTCCCAATAACTGCAGACGGGGAATATTTTTATGCAGGCAATACCATACACAGGATTTCAGAGCAGCAGCAGGAATACCTGAAGCCGTTCTATCTGGCCATGCTTTCACAGAAAGGCCGAAAATTAAGGTTCATCGACGAAGACCGTGAGCGTTTTGTGTCAGAGATCCTGCCTTTCGCCGAGAAGGCCGGTACCCTGGTCATAAGCGATGAAGTCCTTTCAACAATGGAACGCATCCCCCTTGAAGCGGAGATCTACCTTGACAGGGAGGGCGGAGATATTTCTGCTGAAGTCAGGTTTGTTTATGGAGATAAAACCATAAACCCATTCGTTTCGTCAATGAAGCCCGAGGTCCATCGTGAAAAACTTCTTATAAGGGATATCATCAAGGAAGAGGCTGTTCTCGACCTGCTGGCATCTGCTGATTTCCGTGTCAAAGAAGGCAGGATAAGCCTCTCGGGAGAAGACAACATATATGACTTTGTGTTCAAGCTGATTCCAAAGCTGCAGGATTATGCCATGATATATTATTCCGACAGCTTAAGGACCATGACCATCAGATCGGGCGTCACCATATCCAGCAGGTTCAGGCTCAACACCGAGGACGATATGCTGGATTTCAGCTTCAATATAGAAGGTATCGATATGGATGAGCTCTCAGGAATTATGGCTTCACTCATCCATAAGAAAAAATATCACCGTCTGAAGAACGGCAGCATGCTTAACCTTGATACCAGGGAATTCGGCCAGCTTGGGTATTTCATCAACCAGATGGACCTGGAACAGGCGGATTTCAACGGAGAGGTCCTGCAGCTCCCGAAATACAGGGCTCTTTATCTGGACCAACTGCTTCGTGAAACCGGATTGCATAATGTTGAAAGGGATCATTCCTTCAAGGATTTCGTCCAGAATGTGAAAGAGCCCGGAGACATGGATTTTCTGATCCCTTCAAACCTGAAGGGGACATTGAGGGAGTATCAGAAATTCGGATTCAAGTGGCTCAAAACCCTTGATTTTTATGGGTTGGGTGGGGTACTTGCCGATGACATGGGACTCGGAAAGACTATTCAGATGCTGGCGCTGCTTTTGTCTGCCAGAGCTGAAGCGGTGGATGACACTCCCGCACGAATCCCATCACTGATAGTGGTGCCGACTTCACTTGTTTTCAACTGGTGCGCGGAGCTGGATCGGTTCGCCCCGGATCTGGTTTATGTGGTTGTTTCAGGCAACAGGCAGGAACGGCTGGCCAATATTGCAAAAGCCGGTACTGCTGATGTCCTCATAACCACATATCCCCTCATAAGGCGGGATATTGAGGCGTATGAAGATATCAGCTTCCGTTACTGCATTCTTGACGAGGCCCAGCATATTAAGAACCCCGATTCGCAGAATGCCCAGACGGTAAAACGCATCAATGCCATTCGCCGCTTTGCAATGACAGGGACGCCTATGGAGAACAGCCTGGCAGAACTGTGGTCGATATTTGATTTCGTACTGCCCGGATATCTTCACACCCGGAACAAATTCAGTGAAAAATACTCAATCTCTTCAGGAGAAGAGGAAGCTAATGAAGCTCTGAAGGAGCTGTCCAGGCAAATCAAGCCCTTTACACTCAGAAGGCTTAAGAAGGATGTTCTTGATGAGCTTCCGGAAAAAATCGAGCATACCATGCTGGCAGATATAACAGATGAGCAGAAGCGGATCTACCTGGCCTTCCTCAACAGGATCAAGGGTGAATTGGAGCAGGAAATTCAGGAAAAAGGTTTTGAGAGAAGCCAGATAAAGATACTGGCCGCACTGACCAGGCTCAGGCAGATATGCTGCCATCCGGCCCTGTTCATCGAAGACTACACTGGCGAAAGCGGCAAACTGCAATTGCTGGATGAGATTCTATCCGATGCCCTGGAAGGTGGCCACAGGATATTGATATTCTCACAATTCACATCGATGCTGGCGATAATACGAAAAAAGCTGGCTGAAAAACAAATAGATACTCTTTATCTCGATGGATCGACACCTGCCTCCGAAAGGGGTTTCCTTGTCAATTCATTCAACGAGGGACAGGGCAAGGTTTTCCTGCTGTCCCTCAAGGCCGGGGGAGCAGGTCTTAACCTGACAGGCGCCGATACTGTAATTCATTTCGACCCCTGGTGGAATCCAGCAGTGGAGGATCAGGCAACAGACCGGTCATACCGTATAGGCCAGAACCGCTCTGTCCATGTAATGAAGCTTGTTGCCAGAGGCACCATTGAAGAAAAGATACTTAAACTCCAGGATAAAAAGCGCGCACTAATCGACGCCGTAATCCAACCAGGCGAGACTTTGATATCCAAAATGACCCGGGAGGATATTCAGTCACTATTTGAATGATGCATAGGAACCGCCCCCATACTTCCGAATAGAAAAGTTGATAATGCAAACAATATTTAAAGTCTGACCAAAAGGAATTTCAAAGGTAAGAAAGGAGATATTGTTTATGAGTAAGACCATTGCTGTAGAACGTAATTTGACTCCAGTCATTGAATATCTTTCTGAAAAGGGGTATACGGTAGAAGGCATTAATTTGGGCCGTGAATATACGAAAAATATTGATAGATATGATGCCGTTGTTATTACAGGTATGAACAAGGATTTACTCGGAGTACAAGACATCGTATCAAATATACCGGTAATTGACGCAAAAGGTTTATCTGCAGAGCAAGTATACAACCAGTTAACTACACGACTGGAACAGTAAAACCTCTCGTCAGGTGACGCGGGGACGGCTCTCCAGTTGACAGAGGGACGGGGGGTGTCAACCCCCCTGTTACTACACGAACTTCTTCACATCATCCCGGCGGGACAGTTTGTATATCGCAATCAGCATCAGTGCCGCTGCAAAGGCTGCAAGTATTGCGAAGTTCATTGCAATATCGCCCACGAGCTTGCCGTTCTGAATATTCTGGACCGCATCAATCGCCCACCACTGCGGCATAAGACGCGCAATCTTCTGCATCATATCGGGCATATAACTCACCGACCAGAAGCATCCTCCCAGCATGCATGTAGGAGTCATGACAAGGGTGGAAAGAGTACCCGCCATGTATGAGGTGCTTGAGTATGCCGTAACCACAAGTCCTATACCAATTGCCACCATTCCAAAAAGAATAAGTATGAGGAACATGACCGGCATCGGAACAAATGTCTCTATCCTGAAAACAAACTTCATCAGCAGCAGTATCAATATCACCTGGGCAGCTACGATGGCAAGGCTTGAAAGCATGTTGCCAGCTATATATTCCTTTGGGTTTACAGGCGATGAACAAATCCTGTAATATGTCCTGTCCTTCTTCTCATTGAGCATCAGCTGCGATGTGAAGCTTGCTCCAAGCATTACAAACATGATCAGAAAACCTACGCTCGATAATGTCACTGATTTTCCGGTCATCACATCCTCCAGCCTGACTTCACCGACATTCGGAGATTCCTGCACAAATAACTTATACATCTCTTCAAATGCTTCCCTGCTGCCATCCGATGCAATACTAATACCTGCAAGGTTCTGCGTATGAAGATTGATAAATGACTCCAGCCATGCTGTCGTTTCTTTTCCTTTCAGGGAGGTCAGCTCAATAGAGAGCACAGCGTTGTTGTATATCCCTTCTTCGTATCCTTTTGGAATCACAATGACCGCCTCGTACTTCTGTTCTGCCAGCCTGGCGCTGATATCAACCTCATTGACAGACTCCAGCTTGTAGCTGCCCGACTGGGAAATAGCTGCTGCAAAATCCTTTGACAGCCGACTTGCGTCATTATCTACAAGCCCAATTCCAATGGAGCTTGATCCCACTCCACTGTATATCATCATTGAAAGCAGTATCCCAAGTACCGGCAGTATGAGATAAATAAGGATGTTCCCCTTTTTTCTGAAGGTTATCTTTAAAGTGTTTTTTACCAAAATCAATATGTTATCCATATCATACAACCTCCTTCCGTGACATCACTGCTGCGGCTACTATAAACAGTGCTGCAACAACCAGGTTAAAAGTCAGTGCGGCTCCGACCATCGAATAATCGCTATTATAAATCACCTTGAATATGGACTCATTGACCCATTTCAGCGGAGAGTAATCGGACAGCTTTTGAAGTGCCCCTCCCATTTGGGATAGAGGTACATATCCACCACCGAGCAGGACCATTAAAGGTATTACGGAATTGAGCAGACCACTTGCCGCCCCGTCGTTCTTTATAAGGTATGCTATGCCGGTTCCTATGCTGACCGCCATGACCGCTTCGGATATCAAAACCAGCCATACCGTCAGGATATCCTCCCCCCAATAAGTCTTCAGCAGGTACATACTGAAAAGGATGACTATACCTGATTGTATTATGGTCATCAATATACCTCCCGACACCTTACCGATAAGCATCTCATATTTTTTCACCGGGCTCTGCAGCATCCTGTTAACCGTTTTCAGGTTCTTTTCAGATTTTATCCCCCAAAATCCGGTCAGGGATGCGTACATTATTATCAGCGTCAGCATCGTTATGGCATAATAGTCAAGAGCCCCGGGCTTACGTTGGCTGTCCATTGTCTTTACCGTGGTGTAGCTTACATCCCCCTGCTGCATAACCGTTGCTATTGCAGCCGGGTTGACGGCAGCCACCGCTGAAATTGCTCCATAGCGCTGGGCAAAAGTTTCCACCATGGATTGCACCATGTTCGCTTCAAAGCTGTACCGGTCGTTTTTATAAACCTCAATATTACTTTCCTTATCCTTTAAAAGGACATATGCAGAATAATTGGATTCCTGTATTCCTTTTTTCCCGGCCTCTATACTTTCGGCCTTTTCAAAGATAATTTCCGTGTTCTTACTCAATTCCTCCATAAATAATGCAAAGCCATCCGAGAGCTCTGTGCTGCTGTTGTCGGTATAAAGCACCTTGATGCCTTCAAGGGATACCGAACTGTTAAATACTCCTGAAAAGGCCGTTCCAAGTATAAGAATCAAAACAATAGGAAAGAGGACCATCATACTGTTCGCTTTCCAATTCCGGACATTCTGTTTGAGTTCTTTTGCTATAATCAGTAAAGTGTTCATGCTTATTCCCTCCTCTCCTAATCCCTGAGCCGTCTTCCCGTGAGGGAAAGAAAAACTGTTTCAAGGTCGGGCACCATGCTCTCCACGCTCTTGATTGATATCTTCCTTTGTGTGAAATATAATATTATCCTGTCCAGATTCATGGCCTCACGGGCACTGCTGATCTTGACAGTGTTTTCATCTATTTCCATATTCAGTACTCCCGGAATTTCCTTAATTTCCTGTTCCCGTACAGACGAAATGGAATCATTTGCGGTTATATGGACCGTGTTTGTATCATCTATCAATGCCTTAAGCTCATCCTTGCTGCCAAGGGCGATTATCTTGCCATGATCCATTATGGCAATACGGGTGCAGATTTCCTCCACTTCCTCCATGTAATGACTGGTATAGATTATGGTGCAGCCTGACCTGTTAAGCTTCTTCACCGATTGGAGTATGTGGTTCCTTGACTGGGGATCTATTCCTACGGTAGGCTCATCCATGATGATCAGCTTTGGTTTGTGTGCTATGGCACAGGCAATATTGAGCCTTCTCTTCATACCTCCGGAAAACTTACTGGGGAAGCTTTTTGCGTTATCGCTCAGACCGGTGAATTCCAGTGCCTCCTTTGCCGCTTCCTGTAATTCCTTTCCTCTCAGGCCGTACAGGCTGGCAAAAAAGCATACATTCTCAAAACTTGTGAGATCCTCGTAAATCGCTATATCCTGGGGTACTATCCCTATGTTCCTTTTTACCTCCATGGAGTTCTTCCTTACGTCCCTGTCAAGCACCGAAATCCCGCCCTTGTCAAGTGAAAGAAGTCCTGTGACAAGGTTGATGACCGTACTCTTGCCTGCGCCATTGGGACCGAGTAGTCCGAATATCTCACCCTCTTCAAGATTGAGTGATACATTATCAACTGCGACCACATCTCCAAACTTCCTTGTGATTCCTTCCAATTTCAAAATGCTCATTTTCCAACACTCCTTTTGCCTATCTATTCTTAACTCATATAGTTCCTGTTTGATTCCTACTATAATAATAATTAAAAAGGCGGCCCTTTATAAGTACAAAAGGTCACCTTTATATATGACTTAGGTCATTCTCTTCTTTCACCCTATTCTATTTGTGTCCCTGTTCCTGTGCCCCTTCCTGTCTCTGCCCCTGTTCCTGTCCCTGTCCCTGTTCCTGTGCCTTCTTCCTGTCTCTATCCCTGTTTACTCTTCTCGCCGGTCAGGAAATATACTGCTATCTGTGTACGATGATCAAGTCCGGTTTTGTCGAGGATGGCCGTGATATAATTCTTGACCGTTCCTTCGGACATGAAAAGCTCACCGGCTATCTCCCTGTTGGAGCAACCCCTTGAGATGAGGCGTATTATATCCATCTCCCTGTCGGAAAAATCACCTGCGGGAAACCCGTTTCCAAGTATTCCTTCTTTGGATAATGTATTTTGGGATAATGTATTTTGGGATGCTGCATCTTTGGATGACCCGCCTTTTGAAGATCGGGCAGCCAGCTCCTCCCTTATCCTGTCCATGACCACGTCCTGCATTACTGTACCTCCGGATTCAACCACTGTTATGGCGTCCATGATCTTCGCCGGGGAACTGTTTTTCAGCAGATACCCCTTCGCACCGCTTTCCAGAGCCCTGAATATAAAGTCATCATCATCAAAGGTCGTAAGTATCAAAGGCTTTACGGTGGTTTTCAGAGATATCTCCTTAGATGCCTGCAGACCGTCCATGACCGGCATCCTTACATCCAGCAGCACAACATCGGCATGGCTGTCCAGACAGGCCTGTAATGCCTGTAACCCGTTTTCTGCACAGCCTGTAACCTCGAACCTGTTATCTGATTGAAGGATAATTTTGAGTCCCTCCCTTATGAGGGCATCATCGTCTGCTATTATTACCTTTATCGCCATCAGGCACCTCCTTTATTACCGGCAGCCAGCTCTCCCGTTCGAGCATCGTGGAACGGCAGGAGCATTATGACCGAAAATCCCTTTGATCCATCCAGAACCAGCTTGCCTCCTGCTGATTCCGTCCGCTCCTCCATGCCCCTTATTCCAAGGCTTTTTTTGTATGTAATGGCTCCTACGCCGTCATCCCTTATTTCAACCTTGACCAACCGATTCATAACTTCAAGCCCCACACTTATATTGTTGGCTTTTGAATACTTCATAGCATTTGTCAGGGCTTCTTTAACATTGTCGATTATAACCTTCCAATGAAGGTGTGAAATGCTTGATATGTTGCCTTTATACTTTAACTCCGATTTGATGGGGCAATTGACGGAGAACTCGTCGACAAGAATCTTCAGGCGGTTTATGCCCAGCTGCTCCGGGGCCGGCTTGATACTCCTCAGTGTGGACCTGATGTCCTCCATGCCATCCGTCAAAGCCCTCGTGACGTTCCCAACCATCTGCCGGGATTTTTCAAGCTCCTCAGACTTTTCCACGCAGCCCTCTTTTGCCCTGTCCATGAGCATGGCGGCAGCTTCCAGCTGAATCAGGCTTCCGGCAATCGTATGTCCCACCTTGTCATGGATCTTCTGAGAAAGGCTGTTACGTTCCTCCATCTGTGACAAATACCTTATCTGGTTTTCATAATCCTGTTCCATTTCAACCTTCCGGAAAAGGTTGTCGTTCTTCTCCCTCAAGCCGTCGTTTTCTTCAGACAACGTCTTTATCCTGTTGTATGCTTTGTATGAAAGGAAATATACCAATAAGCTCAAAGCTGCAGAAATTATGTATTCCTCTATCCTGTCGCTTTCCACTGCAGGTACAACCAACGCAGCCACTATGACAGCCGGTATGGGATGGTCGGTGTACATCCCCGCCAATTCCGCTCCTATCATGGGCAGAAGGAACAAAAAAAGCGTTGTCGTATAGTCTGCAGAAAAGACTATAAATAGCGCGGATGCTATCAACAGCGCCTTTTTCAACCATTTATGTTTAAAAATATAGAAAAGCATATTAAGGCTGATATTGAACAGGATAAGCAGGAGTACAACGGAGCTGTCCTGCAAGTCTCCTGAGAAAAACTCCAATGCACCATAAATAAGAATAATGAGCTTGGTAATAATTATCCAGCCGTCCATCCAATAGCCTCACTTTTTATCTGTTACGACTCGAATACTAATATTTGTTCCGCCTACTTTATTAAACCATCAAATCGCCTTACTTCAGGTTTTCGGGATTCAGGCCTTTCAGCTCCTCCGGAATGAAAATACCATCCCGTCTGATAAGGATATCGTCGAACCAGACGTCCCCGCCCCCGTATTCCGGCCTTTGTATGAACACAAGATCCCAGTGGACAGCTGATTTATTTCCATTGTTGCACCTGTCGTAGCAGTCTCCCGGTGTGAAATGCAGGCTGCCCTTGATCTTTTCGTCAAAGAGGGTATCCTTCATGGGCTTTTCTATATATGGATTGAATCCCAGCGAAAACTCACCGATATACCTGGCCCCCTCATCTGTATCGAGAACCTTGTTGATCTTTTCCGTATCGTTTGCAGTGGCCTTGACGATTTTACCATCCTTGAACTCAAGGCGCACATTTTCATATGTGAAGCCCTGGTATTTTGAAGGTGTATTATAGGTGATATAACCGTTGACCGAATCCCTGACAGGAGCCGAGAAAACTTCTCCGTCGGGTATGTTCTTCTTCCCTTCGCATTTTATGCCCGGCAGCCCTTTGATGGAGAAAGAAAGTTCAGTGTCCTTTCCGGTGATGCGTACCCTGTCTGCGCGGTCCATAAACTCAACGAGCTTGTCCATTTCCTTTGCCATTTTAGCATAATCAAGATTGCACACGTTGAAATAGAAATCCTCGAAGACTTCGGTAGGGGTCTCCGAAAGCTGGGCCATAGACGGATTGGGATACCTCAGAATCACCCACTTTGTGCAATTCACCCTTTCCTCCATGTGAACCGGTTTGGAAAAAAGCTTGTTGTAAAGCTGCATCTTGTCCTCGGGGACATCTGCCAGGTCGTTGGCGTTGTCGCCAGTACGGATTCCGATGTACGCATCCATGTCCTTCATTCTGGCCAGCTCGTACGACGCCATCATCCTGATCTGCTCCTCGGTGCAGTCCTTCAGCAGCGCCCTTTTTATCTCGTCATTCTTTATGGTTACGAAGGGTAACCCCCCCGCTTTATATACTTCCCTCACAAGCTCCCTGACAAGAGGTACTTCAAATCCGGTAGATTCAATAAGCACCTTTTCACCCGGTTGTACGGTGACTGAATAGTTTACAAGATTTACAGCAAGTTTTGAAATCCGTGGATCGAGCATTTCTGTTGCCTCCTAATATATTCATCAAATTAATTTCTCAAGTTCAATAAGCGTCTCCTCAAACACCTTCATGGCATCCTCCACCGGTTTCGGCGAGGACAAATCCACTCCGGCTTTCTTCAGCAGCTCAAGAGGATAGTCGGAGCTACCGCTGCTCAGAAACTCAATGTACCTGTCCACAGCGGGTTTCCCCTCGGTCAGTATCTGGTGGGACAGCGATGCTGCCGCCGACAGCCCTGTGGCGTATTTGTATACATAGAAGCTGGAATAGAAATGAGGTATCCTTGCCCACTCCAGGTCTATATTATTGTCCACAGTCACTTCGCTTCCGAAATACCTTACGTTAAGCTCCCTGTATATTCTTCCGAATTCCTGCTGAGTAAGGGCTTCACCCGCTTCCATCCTTTCATGGATGGTCTTTTCAAACTCCGCAAACATGGTCTGCCTGAAAATCGTTCCACGGAATTCCTCAAGATAATGGTTCAGAAGGTATGCCTTTTCCTTTTTGTCACTGGTATTGGCCAGCATATGCTTTATCAGCAGCGATTCATTGACCGTTGATGCCACTTCCGCTACGAATATCCTGTAATCAGAGTAAATGTAGGGCTGCGTGCGGTTGGTATAGTATGAATGGATCGCGTGTCCCATTTCATGGGCTATGGTGAATACATCATTTATAGTACCCTGATAATTCAGCAGCACGAAAGGATGCGTCATATGGGTGCCCCAGGAATAAGCCCCGCTGGTCTTACCCTCGTTTTCAAAAACATCTATCCATCCCGATTTGAAAGCATTGTCAAGATCGCCGAGATAATCACCGCCAAGTGGCTGCAGACCTTTTTTAACCATCTCGAGAGCCTCGGAATATGCTATGTTTTTGGCGGATTCCTCAACAATGGGGACATACAGGTCATACATATGAAGCTCGTCAAGCTTCAACGCCTTCTTTCTTAGTCTGAGATACCTGTGCAGCAGCGGCAGGTTTTTATTAACAGTAGCAACCAGGTTGTCATATACCTCCGCTGTCACATTGTCTCCGTCAAGTGCATTCTCCATGCAGGAACCATACTTTCTTACCGTCGCATAAAACCTGTTCTTTTTGATATTGTTGTTCAGTGCGGCAGCAAGTGTATTGGCGAATTTGTTATATGTGCCGTACATGGCGTGGAAGGCATCCTCCCTGACTCTTCTGTCCGGGCTTTCGAGGAATTTTATATACCTGCCTTTTGTCAGTTCGATATCATTCCCCTTTTCATCCTTTATGTGAGGGAATTTCAGATCGGCATTATTGAACATGGTAAATATATCCGAAGGCGCATTGGTAACTTCGGATGAAAGTGCAAGAATCTCCTCTTCCTTATCGGAAAGAATGTGGGCTTTCTGCCTGATGATCTCGGCAAAATACTGGGTATATACCTTTAATTCACTATTTGTATCAATCCAGGATTTCAAGGTGTCTTCACTCATGGAAATAACTTCAGGCACAATAAAGGAAACAGCTGCATAAGCTTCTGTGATATGAGCCATAGCCCTGTCTGTAAGACCCTGGTATAAAGGGTTGGAGTTGTTCTCATCCCTGTGCATGCGGGCATATACAAATATCTTGTCATTGAGCGACAACATATCATCACACAGTTTAAGGCATTCCACCAGTCTTTCGGGGCTGTCGGAAAGAGTACCCCGGAATTCAGTGATCCTTGCGTTGAATAGGCGGGCCTTTGTAAAATCAGCCTCCCAAGCACCGTCGGATGGATAAATGTCCTCCAGATGCCATTTGTATTTTGCCTCTATCTCTTCACGTTTTGGCAGTTTGTTGGTGTTATTTGTCATAGTTTCAGCACCTCTCACGTCGTATCTTCTCCGAATATTATATCCCTGTGCTGAACCTTTTACCAGAAAAAAATGGGAGTTACCGGCTACCTGTCAATTATGCGGTAAATAACAGTTGCCGCCTCCGCCCTGGTGGAAGTGCTTTTTGAGGCGATAACACCTCCCGGCAATCCCTGCATTACACCGTTGCCCACCACTGTAGCCATACTTGACAACGCATACGGCGAAATGAGGCTGGAATCCCAGAAATCTTCAAGGACGGTATTACTGTAGCCCTCAAGCCCCTTGCCAACTGCATTAAGGGTCCTGACGATTATCACCGCCATTTCTTCCCTTGTTATATATCTGTTGGGATAAAATTTCCCATATTCGTCACCGGAAATGATTCCGAGGTTTTCAGCGACCATTACAGGATTATAGTACCAGCTCCCTGTCTTCACATCCGTCATGGTGCCTGTCGGTACAGTATCCAGCTTGAATGCGCGTATAATCAGCACGGTGAATTCCGCTCTGGTAATCTTGTCACCAGGGGCGAAGGTGGTTGAAGACTTTCCTGATATGACACCCCTTCCTGCCAGATTCTCTATTGCTGCTCTTGCCCAGAAGCTCGAGGGTACATCGCTGAAAGTCCCACTCTTTGTAGTTGTAGCTGTTGCAACACCGCTTTCCGAGTGCCCAGCCTTATTGTATGCAAGAACCTTGTAGGAGTATTTGGTGCCCTGGGCTACACTCCTGTCATTATAAGAGGTGACATCCTTGAGCGTATCTGTCAGGGACAAGAATACAGTGGAGTTAGCCGCCTTCCTCATTATCCTGAAGAAGGTTTCATTCTCTGAAGTGTCCTCCCAGGATAGATTGATCTGGGTCGATGAGACAGCAACGGCGGTCAAATCATCGGGCGCCTTTGGAATGCTGGTTGAAACCTCCACTTCGTTGCTGAAGGAGTCGAAGCCCCCGATACTGCTGTATGCTCTGATTCTATAGGTGTATAAGTAGTTCGTGTTCAGGTTCGTCACAGTGTAGCTTGTCGTATTGGATGAAAGGGTTATTATCGTCGTCCAATCGGAATCGGGGCCTATCTTCCTCTCCACCTTGAAGTAGGTTTCATTTGTGGAATTGTCCTTCCATGCTAGTGTTGCACTGGCACTGCTGACATAAGTGTACTGCAGGTCCGTCGGCGGTTGCAATATGTCTATACCTGCACTTGCGGTTTCCGAATATGTCGAATACAGGTTGATAGAGGTTATATAGCCCCTGACCTGATAGTAATATTGAATTCCCGATTGAACTTTGGTATCTGTAAATGTGGTCACATTTTTACCCAAGGTGCCGTACAACGCAAAGGATGATGCACCATACGGCCGTCTCCATACCTCAAAACCCGATTCATTATTGGAGTTGTCCGTCCAGTTGAGTTTAATGGAATCGGGATCATCCCCACCTTCTTCCAACGCCAGGCCCGATTCGGTGTCAAAAGCCTCCGCCTTCAGGCCGGATGGCGCAGTCAGGTAATTATATGCGGCGCTTACCTCGGTAGAGTATGCGGATTCATTGTTTATTGTCTTCAATTTGATCCTGTATGTATATACAGCCTGCGCAATCAACCCGGTAGTATCATACCAGATTGATGTTGCAGAGCTTGCGGTATTCATGACTGCAAAGCTGCCACTTGATAGCTTCCTTTCGATGATGACATCGGCAGACGATGTGTTCCCGTACCATGAGAGCAGCATCATGTTCGCCAGGGATGCCGATACTGTAAGGGAAGGAGTCGTAAGCCTGGTAAGGGCACCTACTCCGGTGTCGTTGTTCGGATATGGCACTGTGGTGACATTTGATGAAACATACTTCCTGACTCTGTAATAGTATTGGGTATCAGGAGAAAGTCCTGAATCGGTATGCTTCAGAACACCATAGGAGGTGGTCGCTATCCTGGCCCATGTGCCGCTCTCCCCAGCTTTTCTTTCAATTATCGTACTGAAGCTGCTGATATCCTTGTATGTCCATGCCAGGGTCACCTGGCTGGACGAGACAGCTGTGGCCGTAAGTGATGCAGGCGCCACTGAGGTTGATGCGGTGGCTGCTACCGTACCGCTATATGTAGAGTTACCCATAAGGTTATATGCACGGATCCTGTATGTATACGAGGTCCCGATAGCCACAGTGCCGTCTGTGTAAGTAGTGACGCCGGCGCCCGGTGTTGCAAGGACAGTATAATTGCCGGTGCCCTCCATCCTTTCGAGATAAAAACCTACCTCGTTGGACGAATTGTCAATCCAGTTCAGGATCACTGAATCGGAGCTTTCTACTGTAGCTGTAAGTGATGATGGCGCTGCCGGCGTGGATGCCGATACCGAAATCATGGCGCTGTAAGAGTAACCGCTTGATGAGTCATATGCAGCAAGGCGGTAATAATAAGTAGTTCCCGAAGCAATCACCAATGTATCTGTATATGAGGATACTGCAGACAGAACTGTTGTTACCGTAGAAAGGCTTGTTGGGCTGGTCCCTCTGTCGATCCTGTATCCTGATATGTTATTGCCCGCGGCGAGGTCCCAGGATAACAGGACTGTCGTCGGAGAAGTTATACTGGCGGTAATGACGGGGATATAGACTATCCCTGTTTCATCGCTGTGGCCAGAATATGGATATGTACTTGTAGCTTTGCCCGTAAGGCGGTATTTATAAGATCCTCCGGTGGTCGGCATGTCCGCTGCGGAAATACCAGTCAGAGAGGTATTGATGGTCATCCAGTCTTCCCAGGAAGCTCCGTTCCAGTATGCCCTTTCAAGATAAAATGATGACAGCTGGCTGAAAGAGTCCCAGGAAACTGTGACTCTACCATCGGTAACAGTGGCATTGATTGTCGGCTCATCTATCGGAGCGACAGTGACAGAGTTGGAGAGATCCGATCTGGTGTCCAGATCATAATAAGCATCAACCCAAAATTGGGTTGTATCGGTGACATTATTTACAACTGCAGCGGCCTCTGCGTAAGCTACATCTATAAGCTCTACGTAAAAACTGCCGTCATATATGAAGGCCGAATTTCCGTTTGTGGCATCGGATTCATCCGTCCAGGCAAGAGTCGCTGTTTTCAGATTAATATCATAAACTGCCTGCAGACCGGTCGGCGCAAGCATTGAAGATGTTGTTACCTCAGCAGAATAATCTGTGTCCAGAAGCGTTACGCCGGAATAGGCATAGACGTAATAGTCATAAGTAGTCTCTGGAACGAGGCCGGTGTCCGTATAGGAAGTACTATATAAGGAGGTTGCTATGTTTATGGTTTCGATGGGCGTTACGGTATCGTCCCGGTAAATCTGGTAGGAAGTCGCCCCGCTTACGGCGCTCCAGTTCAGGTGTACCGATGTATCGGTATCTGGCAAAGCCGGTGTGGCTGTCATTGATAATGCATATGCCCCCGACCCCATCACCAGAACTGCAGCAAATAATAGAAGCGTCGATGCAAGGAATTTTAATATAGTTCTCATGCTATCCCTCCGATAAACATAGTTCTATTTATTTATCGGCAGAACGGCCGGCTTTTTTAATGGCTGTTTGTGATTCAGGTTATCCGATTCAGGTTCCAATTCAGGTTATCCGCCTATACCCGGAAGTATTTGCTCCGGCTCCTATACACTTGGTGCTGCAGCTGCCTTTTCCTTCCTGCATGAATTGATCACAGCAAGCAGTGAAATCAGTGCTGCGGCAAAAAGGCCAATGGAGCAGATAAAGAAAACGTTCCTGCTTGAATTATTTCCAGAAACCGCATGAATAAGTGTTACAAGATAGGGTGAAATGAACGAGCCGACATTGAAGGAACTGAAAAGCAGGGATATGGCAAAAGTAGTGACAGCTCTATGGGAAATTTCGGATATCTTATTGACAACTGCAGGGTTCATAAGCCCGAAGCCCACTCCAATAAAAACGCATCCGACAAAAACCGGTTCATTTGAATGCGACAAGCTTATAATAAACAGCCCGATTGCAGTCAGGATGACTGAGAGAGGTACACAGTAACCCTTAAACAAGTTCTGCATTTTTTTAAAAAGAAGACTGATAACAAGGGCCCCTATGGTCAAAAATGTAATTGCCGTTCCCGTGGTAGCCGCATTGCCAAGCTTGTTGCTCTCGATGAAGAAGGAAAGGTTTGTGTAGATTGAAAACATAAGGGCCACATAGCAGAGCATCCCGATAGAATACAGGTATACCCTTTTGTCTACCGATACCTTTTTTTCTTCGACAGGTTTCGGATGCCTCTGGGGTTCCGGCAGGAAGAATAAAACAATAAAGAACACCAGAATGCCTGTCCCATGGACAAGGAAGGTATAGTGCCAGTCGATTACACTGACAATACCCGCAATGAAGCTGGTGACAATGCTGCTTACATTAATGGTTGCACCCTGCAAGCCCAGCATCGACACCTTTTCATGGCCATCAAAAAAGTCTGTTATAAGTCCCGAGATAAAAGGATTGAAAAACCCAATTCCAATTCCCAGAACCACCCTCATGGCCAAGAGAAAGGTGAAGTTGTCGGAAAAGTACGGGAACATGCCTCCTGCTGCGAAAAGGATTGTACCTATCATGACAAGAATGCGTTTACTTATGAATTCAGACAGTTTGCCGGAAATGATGGTGAATACGATAACCAGCACCGTCGGCATTGTGACAAGCATCATTATGCTGCTCTGGCTCTGGTCCGGAAACGCCTTGCCGATATCTGCCAATGCAGGGGAAATGATTGTCACACCCATGCTAAGAAGCGATATTGATAATATGGAGGATTTCAAAATCAGTTTGTTTTTTGTTCCATTTGGGGTCATGGATGCGTTTTGGATGTTTACTCCATTCTCGTTCACAGTTCATCCTCATTTCTGATGTATTCCAGTTGCTTCATTGCTGTTCTTCGGCAAAAATGGCGACTACCTTGTTTCTTTTATTGTAATATGCTTTCAGGTAGGCAGTACTCAGGCCATACTTGTCATAGCCAATCGGGCCTCGCTGGTATATGGACAGGGCAACATCCCGCTTCTTCTCTTCAGGCAGATCCTTGACACGCTTGTCCTGCAGTATCCATGAATAAAAGGCCGTGCCCCACTTGATACTTATAGCGCCGTCCAACGGATTGTTGGCAGTCCCCAGGGTTTTTGCGAGATTTGCCCAGTGACCCTTGCCCAGCTGGAAATATCCTTTATATGTACCGCTTGCACTTGAACATTTCTCGTTAAAATTGCTCTCTACAGAGATAAGTGCAAGCATGTCGATATAGCTCAACTTCCTATTCTTGCAATATTCCCAAAGAAGCTTCTGGTGCTCCTTCTTCATAGGGATCTTCTCCCTGTACCATTGTTTTTCTTCCTCAACCGCAGGATCGGGCACAGGTGCCACAGCCTCCATGGCTGCATTCATTGCAGCTGCTATCAGCATCGCAACATTAGATAACATGGAACGTGGCGTAGTTGATGCCATCATTGGTGCTGATACTGGTGCGGTTGTTGCTGCTGGTACTGTTGTGGATGCTGGTGCGGTTGTTGCTGCTGGTACTGTTGTGGATGCTGGTACGGTTGTTGCTGCTGATACTGTTGTTGAAGTGTTCTGTTGTGTTTCCGCTGAGTCGGCATAAACCGGTAATGACATGAAACTGCTTGCAGTAAAGCTAATCAGGGCAACAATACATACTGCCCTTATCCCGTTTCCCATATGCAACCTCACATTCTGCAAGTTTCTGATAGGTAAATGATAAATCAATTAAAATTATATCACAATATTCAATATCTCACATGAAGATACCAGAAGAGGCCGGACGAGTTGTTCATGCTTTATCCGGCAAACCGAATGGCAACCTTCCGACCTTATATCGAGCCTTATTTCGGGGGTTGACAAACCCCCGCTTTCATTGTAGAATTATAATTCGTTGACACATGCGCCCGTAGCTCAGCAGGATAGAGCGCCGGTTTCCTAAACCGTAGGTCGGACGTTCGAGTCGTCTCGGGCGCACCAAAATACCAAGCTTTCAAAGCTTGGTATTTTTATTTTACTCAGAATGAAAGAAACTCCAGACATATTGTCCAGAGTCTCTTTTCTAACACATGGGAAAAAGAAAAAATCAATTGCCATTATGATTTTGATCATTTCCCGGTTTCTTAATTCAAATGTTTTGTTCTTCCAAAAAGTTTGTAAACCTTGCTCTTATATGCAATATTTGTTCACATACATTTCCAACCCGTTTTATTAAATTTGAGTGATTGCAACATTCGCAATGTAAAGACAGACAATCCAACTTTTTAATTTCATCTTCCGGCAGATTTAGAAGAACAGAACTACAAGAACTGCACCTTATGGTTTTAAATTTGTACAATATAGAAACCTCACTTCTTAAGTTTTTATATAGTATGTCTCATTGTTATTAAAAATTGCCTGTTTGTTTAATATAACTACAATGCCATTTTGTTTCAATTATATTGCCCAGTATGATAGGATTTGACTAAGCATATGATGGAGTATTACAATACTATTATACATCACCGCGCTAAGGTGCAAGGTCATAGGTACCACAGGAGGGAATCCTTTGAATACAATAGCTTTGATTCTGGCTATTATCTTATTTATTGCAGGTCTGTTGGGCACTCTGCTGCCCATATTGCCAGGGGCTGTCCTCGTATACGCAGGTCTGCTCCTTTACGGCTTTATGACTCAGTTCGAAACTCTTAACCTGTACTTTTTCATAATGCAAGCCATTGTTCTGATAATAATTTTTGCAGCTGATTATGCCTCATCCGCAATCGGCACAAAATTATTCGGGGGCAGTAAACAAGCTGCTATTGGTGCAATTATCGGCACTATCCTTGCTCTGATTTTTTTGGGACCTGCAGGAATTTTGATCGGTCCCCTTGTTGGCGCTATTGCCGTGGAATTATTACGGGGAGTGGAATTCAAACAAGCACTCCGTGCTGGTTTGGGCACACTGGTAGGAGTCCTTGGAGGGACACTATTTAAATTGTGCGCTGAAATTTTAATGATCGTATATTTCTTAATAAAAATATTATAAGCAGCGCACCGGCCAAAGCCACTTTCCATTAAGGATTGCGGCTAATGTTGTAATTTTTATTCAAGTAAAGTTGCCGCACTTTAAAAAACTCCGGAATTGATGAGCAACATATAGATCGGGATCATCAACAGACTTATGACGGTAGTTATAGTTGTCATAACGGCAGCATATTCATGATCTGCACCATAAGCCCTGGCAATAATCGATGTCTGAGTCATAGCCGGCATTGCTGCCTGTATTACGAAAACCTGTTTCATAAGGACCGGCAGCGGCAGTTTGATACAAATAACTGCAACAATCGCAGGAGCAATTATGAATCTTCCAATCAACAACACTGCCATTTCCAGGTTTAACCTGATCTTTTTCAGATTTACCGAATACATTACACTTCCAGTAAATAATACTGCAAGAGGGGTAGTCATATTGCCCAGGTATTTACATGTGTCCATAATGGTTTTGGGAAGCTTTATTTCAAGCAAAATCAATATTATGGCAAGAAGAAAGGCAGTCAGTGGCGGCGAGAAAATATGCTTAATATTATCCAATGAGAATACTTTGGATACTTTGGATAATTTGGATATTTTAGATACCTTGGATCCTTTAGATTCCTTAAATGCTTCGGGTATGTCGGCTCCGTTGGCTGTGCCGGTTCCTTTGGCTCCCTTGATTTCGCCGTCCCTGCGGATCGCAAAAGTACCGATGGTCCAGAACAGGGTCGTGTTGCCAATATAGTATAAAAGTACAAATGGAACGCTCTGTTCTCCGAACAAGGCCATATTAACCGGAAGACCCACAAAAATCGTGTTTGACAGTCCAAAAATTGAACAGAAGACCCCGAAACGGCCAGGTGGTACTTTGATCGCCTTAGCTACAAGCACTCCTGCTACATAACAGATTATAATCGAAGCAAATGGAACAAACAGCCCATTCGCAAGATGAAGAAGTCCGTTCCTGTCATAGGTGCCCATAAGATTTGAAATCATATAAGCCGGAAGAGACAATCCTGTAACCAGCTTCGAAAGAAGTTTTTGAGAATTATCGTTAAACCAGCCTTTATAGCTTAAAAAATATCCAACGCCCAGTAATAGCAAGATACTGAGTACGCCTTGCACCGCATTCAGCAGCAATAAATTAACCTCCTAATTGACGCTTCCGTTATCGCCGCCAGTACTTCCTCCACCATCAAAAGAACTGCCGGAGTCGAATGAATTTCCAGAATCGAAATTACTGCCGGAGTCAAAAGGGCTGCTGGTATCGATTGTAATTCCGCTGTCGATTATATTTCCATTATAGGATGCGTTACCTTTATCGAAAGGACTGCTGGTATCAAAAGTATTTACACCAGAATTACTATTATTTATCACATGCTCCTGCTCAAACTGCCGGTCAACCGGCTGCTGATCTGCCGGCTGCTGATCTACCGGCTGCTGATTCATCATTTGCCGGTCAGCCGACTGCTGGTCCATCATATGGTGCTGCATTAAATGTTGCTGCATCATTTGCTGCTGCATCTGTTGCTGCTGATGCATTTGCTGTTGCATCTGTTGTTGCATCATCTGCTGGTTGAGCAGAAAATCGCTATTGTCCACATCCGGGCCCTGCCTGTATCCACCGCTATTCCTGCCGGTTTTACCACGCATGGCACTTACTATGATTACCGCTGCAACAAAGAAGAAAAAAATAAGAAAAAGAGAATTCATTTAAATCACTCCAATTCATTTATGTAGTCTGGCAAACTATCAGGTGGTTTGGCAGACATGCGTCCTTCAAATTATATCATGGCCACTCCACTTTGCAACAATTTTGCCAATTCAACATACGTTAAAATTGGTCGGATTGTCTTATTACTTATCTTGTTACTAGTCTTGTTCAGAAACTATTTTTGCGCAGTAAAACGGCCGGATATCTAACTTATTTATCCGGCCGCTACCCTGCCAACTTTCGGCAGTGAGTACGACATTTGCTACGACCCAACTACGTTTCCTCTTGATTCCATTACCTTGGGTCCTGGTCCGGTAAATAATGTGTTCTTTGGACTCATTCCCTTCCTGGTAATATTTAATCAATCCCTTTAGGATTGTAATACATATATACCCGCTTCCATTTTGAATAAACAAAAAATATTAAATTTTATTGTTTTTTTTCTATTAAATATTGTCGAATTTTATGGAATAATTTACTTGTAATTTGACTGGGCAATTTTATTTAACTTGATTGGCTGTTATTCCATATTGCAGTATCCTTCAATAGTGTAGTATAATGATATCTGCGCATTTTTAATTGTGTGGAGGAATGGATTTGATACCATCTGACAGCTGCAGTAAGAGCCACAGCCACGAATGGTACATGACACAGGCCTTGAAGGAAGCCTTAAAGGCAAGGGTCAAGGACGAGTCTCCCGTAGGGGCTGTAATTGTCAGGGATGGCACAATCATATCCAGGGGCCATAACGAAAAGGAACTCAAAGATGATGCCACCATGCACGCCGAGATGACCGCCATCAGAAAAGCCGGTAAAAAGCTTGGTTCATGGAGGCTCACGGACTGCGACATGTATGTAACACTCGAACCATGTACAATGTGTGCCGGGGCTATCATACAGGCAAGGATCAGAAAGCTGTATATCGGTACGGCAGATCCAAAGGCCGGTGCCGCTGGATCGGTGATTAATGTTCTGGCAATTGAAGCCTTCAACCACAAGGTTGAAGTGGAGTACGGCATATTGCAGGAGAAATGCTCGGTTATCCTGAAGGAATTTTTTAGAGAGCTACGGTCAAGAAAGCGTTCCTGAGTTCAAGCAATTGACTCTGAACATAAAATGGAGAGGTATCGAAGTGGTCATAACGGGGCTGACTCGAAATCAGTTTGCGCGCAAGTGCACGTGGGTTCGAATCCCACCCTCTCCGCCATTTTGGGGCTTTTTGCCCCGGTTAAGGGACTGTCAACCGACAGTCCCTTTATCCTGCATATGGGTTGAAAATATGGCTCATCCGTATATACGTTATTCTGTTGTTAATTTTTTACTTTAGTGCCATACCGATTAGCTTATCTGCATAGTCCGCCATAAAAAGCGGTATATTCAGAAGATCATCATCCAGCTTGAGATTGTCAAGAGAGAAGCGGATACGCAGCTTGACCTTGTCGCTGAATTTCTCTTTAAATTTTCTCAGGCTTGCGCTGTCCACATTATCCTCAGACTTGACCTCAACAGGGAAGATATCATTTTCCCTTTGAATAAGGAAGTCAACCTCATAGGACGGATTCAAAACGGACCAGTATCGGGGCGTTGCCTCAAATTGATTCTCCAAAGCCTGAAGTACATAATTTTCGCTCAGTGCTCCTTTGAACTCTGTAAAAAGTCTGTTCCCTTCTGAAAAAGCGGATGGGGCAAGAAGCGCCAGACGACGAAGCAGTCCAACATCAACAAGGTAAAGCTTGAACGCTGTCAGGTCATCATAAGCGGATATTGGTAGCCCCGGCGCACTGCTGCGGTAGATTTTACTCACCAGCTGCGCATCCACAAGCCACTGCAGCGCATCCTCATATTCTCTGGCACGGGCGCCTTCCTTAGCGACTTTATAAATAAATTTTTTATTTTCCTTGGAAAGCTGAGAGGGGATGGACTTCCAAAGCAAAGATATTTTCGGAAACTCTTTCGGTTCCGGATGTTTGGCGAAATCTCTTTCATAAGCATTTATAATGTTAAGCAAAGCAGCTTGCATTAGCTCTGTATTTCTTTCCTGAGTCCACATTTTAACCGCTTCAGGCATGCCACCGGTTACAAAGTACATTTTCATTTTTTCATATAAAGGATTAAAAAAAGCGTCGGGTATTGGCGCTATGGTTTCAACACTACGCAGAAAGTTAAGCAAATTCTCATCACCGTTGGCAAGCAGGAATTCGGAAAAGGTCATTGGACTGATATCCATGAAGTCTACCTTGCCGACAGGGAAAGAGGACGGCTTTGCCAAAGCGATACCCAGGAGTGATCCGGCGCAGACCACATGATATTCGCTTGCGTTTTCACAAAAGTATTTCAAGGAGTTGATTACATTAGGACAATCCTGAACCTCATCAAAGATTATCAGCGTTTTTTCGGGCTTTACTATCTGGCCGCTTGCGAAAACAAGGTTTTGCAATATACGGCTAACATCCTTGGTAGTCTCAAAAAACTGCCGGTATTCTTCATTCTCATCGAAGTTGAAATACGCTACATTTTCATAATATCTTTTGCCGAATTCCCTAAGTATCCACGTCTTGCCTACCTGACGCACACCCTTTAATATCAGCGGCTTGCGATATTTGGATTTTTTCCATTTAAGCAGGTCGTTCAGAATAAAACGTTCCATGCGGGCACCTCGCAATCACATTTTTATATGTGTTTTAGTGTTAATTATCACATTATTATGCATTATACCCGCTTCACATATTTCTAGTCAAGCTAAATCACATTATTATATATAAATATGAGATATTAATCACATTTTGCAATGTAAAAATGTTATCCAAAATGAAATAAGTGAACAATGGGTGAAATTCTTCTTACAAGCCGTACACGAATCTGCACCAGATTTTTATATGAGAAGATTGCTGAGCTTTCTTGTAAAATGTATATAATAATGTACATGAAAGGAGGCGACAGTCATGCCTCAAATCAGACCGATAACTGATTTAAGAAACACAAATGAGATCTCCGACTTGTGCCACGCAAAGAAGGAGCCGAAATTCATAACGAAGAACGGCTATGGTGATTTAGTTGTTATGCGCATCGAAACCTTTGATTCTATGCTGGAAGACCGTGAATTCGACGCGGCTATCGCGGAAGCCGAAGCCGAGTATACTTCAGAAAATCAGCTTATAGACGCAAGAAAAGCTCTCTTGAAACTAAAGAGGAAGCATTTTGGACAATAAATACGCTGTAAAATTGCTGCCTCATGCTTACCGCGATAAATGATGCTCACGCCCTGCTCACACTTATCCGAAAAACCTGCATCTATGATCTTTTTCCCCAATGCCTCTCCCTGCCATCGCCCTCACCCCCGTACAAACATAGCAATTCCCCCGAGACCCGATTCCAAAAGCTACACCAGCAAAATCTCATGCATTATTCATATTTTCGGCGAAGCGGGCTATGTTTTCTTCCAAAAGGCGTGTCTGGTTTTTGTCCGAGCCAGATATCTTTTTTATCATGGCTCGCATAATAAAATTCATCTTGCTAAAATCGAATTCTCCTCCAAACATTTCACTGGCAACCGCTGTGGACAGAAGCTCCTTTGGGAAGGAGGTCTCAAGCTGCTTCTTGATATCATCCCCTTCTGCCATTCCACATATAAAGAGACCCAGCTTTTTCCCTTTAAGACTTTCAAGGTTTTTGGCACATATGTTTGTTATCTGTTTGCGCATTTTTCCGGCATAAACCGATCCACCTATGATCACCTTGTCATACTTGTTGAGATTGGGATTGCTTTTTCCGAGGTCACAGATGTCCGCTTTTTCAACAAGCTTTTCTGCAAGCAGACCGGCGCATTTTTGTGTGAATCCATTCTTGGTGGCATACGCTATCAACGTGCTCATTCTTAAATCCTCCCCCTGCTATTGCTGCTAAATCTTTATTTTTCCAACTTATATACTATTACGTTTGAGTCCTGATGTTGTCTGATACAGCTCAATTTGACTGTTATTCAGCCTCTTGCGCCTGATTTAACGCATTGGCATCATGCCCTTTTTCTCCAGTTTCGGATTTGTGCCTTATTCTCATTGGTGCGTCCTTGAAAAAGAAAGATATGACAATACCTGCAATGGCAACTATCATGCAAAATATGAATACATCATGTACAGCTGATGAAAGTACATCCTTTGCCCGGCTTACAGCCTCGGTAACATAACTCAGATTATCCGCAGGCACCTGCTTCAATAACTGGCTTATTGTCCCGGAATCGGTTATAACCTGCGGGTTTTTAAGTGACTCCTGTATATCAGACGGCACATTGCTGAGGTCGAGCCTTGAAAAACCGGAATTCATCGAGGACGTCATAATTGTTCCAAATATGGCTGAACCTATAGTGCTGCCGATGCTCCTGAAAAACATGTTTACCCCCGTAACAGAACCCAGCTGCTCTACAGGTGCAGCGTTCTGGCAATTCGTAGTGGTTAATGGCATGACAATGCCAATACCAAGGCCCAATACAACCATAAAGATTACTACGTTTACATACGGAATTCCGGCGTTCATTGTGGAGAGCAGTCCACACCCGACAACCATCATAATAAATGAAGTTATGGTCAATAGTCTGTATGATGATAATCCTTTGTTTTTCGCAAAGAGACCTACCAAATTGCTTGTGATCATAATACCAATCGTCATTGGGAGCGTAACAGCACCGGAGGTAGTTGCCGATGTCCCCAGTACACCCTGTATAAAGTAAGGTATGTACATAATGGCGGCAAACATTATGGCAGTCGATAAGAATGCAACTATGAGAGCTACCCATATGCCTCTGTCTTTAAAGAAAGACATTGGTATCATGGGGTTTTTTGATCTTGACTCTATGATGACAAATATGACAAACATCACAACGGAAAATGCAAGCATTCCGATAACCTGTACCGAGCCCCAGGAATTATTATTCCCCGCATAGCTGAAGGCCAGGAGCATGGGAACTAAAGCCAGTATGATAAAAAGTGCGCCGGGGTAGTCAACATCCATTTTTTCGCCCTCATCCTTAAAATTGGGCATGAATAAAACCACTAGAACCAAGGCAATAATGCCAATCGGAACGTTTATGAAAAATATCCAGTTCCAGTCAAGGTAGTCGGTTATAAGTCCTCCGAGAAGCGGGCCCAAAATACTGGACAGAGCATATACGGAGGTGACGATGCCTATATATTTTCCCCTCAGCTGCGGCGGGAAGAGGTCTGCCACAATTGTAAATACACAAGTCGATAAAACTCCGCCCCCAATTCCCTGGACACCCCGGAAGAGTATGAGCTGCATCATGCTTTGTGACATTCCGCAAAACAAAGAGCCGACAATAAAAATTATGATGCCGATGAGAAATATTGGCTTTCGTCCGTAAATGTCAGCGATGCCCCCTGAAATTGGTATGATTATTGTTGAACACAGCATATAAATTGTAAACGGCCACGCAAAATACTGCATTCCATGCAGATCGTTTACGATGGTTTTCATTGCAGTACCAACGACGGTTGAGTCGAGCGCCGACAAAAACAGGCTCGCCATAAGGGCGGAAAGAATTAGCATAGTTTGTGTTCGGCTTAAGTTATCCTTTTTCAAATTGATGTCTCCTTTATATTATGTTCTGAAAACTCGGTAAATAATTCTTCGGACCAGTTATAAAAGAGGCAATACATTCTATAATTCAATTCAAGCATTTTTATGGCCTCATAAGGCAGATAGCTTTTCTTTTTCTGGATTTTCAAATTGAATATGTCTCTTTTTTCAGCAAGACTTTTTTGGAGCTCCTTTATCATTGAAAGTCCGGTTTCAGGGTCGATATTCTGAAGGTTTGTGACAAAGGCTGAAAATTCAATATAGATAGTCCCCGGATCCTCCGAATATTTTTTCATGAGCTCAATAAAATAGATGCGACCTCTTTCATTTAAGGAATAAACTTTTTTTTCAGGCATATCGCCCTCTTTGACCGTTTTACCATCAAGAAAGCCTTTATTATAGAGTGATAAAAGATTTTTATATATTGATGGGCTGCTTATTTTTACCCAATCCTTTACTTTGCGTTCTTCCATTATCTTCTTCATCTCATAGGCATTCAAGGGCTTATTTTTCAGTGCCCCAAGCAGGATGAGGTCTATTGTCGACAAGGTGAGCCTCCTTCAGAACCAGTGTTCTATATACCAGTATACTATATACTAGTATATAGTAACGCAATGAGCCATAAATGTCAACGATTTAGTGGATCATTTATGGCTCATCGCTTTTATATTTTTTATCCGTTTACCGTTTTGGGAACAAATTTTACAGTGATCCTATCACTTCTGAAATACCCTTTTCCTTGATTCTTTTCAGCGGGTTGATTATGGAAAGCCCGGTAACAAGTAATACAACAATCAGGACGCCGAGGACCTGCATGAGCGGGAATTTCCATGCTATCCTGATTGCAGTCAGTACATTTGATATTAGTGCCTTTTGCAGTAATACTCCCAGAATACAGCCTGCCACGCAGCCGGTTATCCCATATGTGGCCGCCTCTGCAGCTATCATTTTGTCAAGCTGCCTTCCCGACATGCCAACAGCCCTTAAGACTCCGAGGTACTTCGTCCTGGCGACTACGCTGGTATTCATGGTGCTTATGATATTCAGTATGCTGATAAGCGCGATTACCACAACAAAACCATATACAAACACTGCCATTGTAACGAAGGTCTGGTCAGTCTCGCTGTTTTTCTGCCGTGAATCCAGGTAAGTAATACCCGTTCCAATCATCTGCTTGATTTCAGCGATAGTTGTCTCCTGATTCTTCTTTTCCAGCTGGATATCAATTGCCTTGTAAGTTTCCTGCCCGGTTATCTCAACAAACTGTTTTTCTGTAGTGATAAAGGTTGCCAGATTCAGGTTGCTGTCGCTGAAAGGTACATTCCTCAGAATGGCCATAACCGTGTATTCCCTGGTACCCGCTTCAGTTTCCACATATACCTTGTCTCCCAGCTGCAGGTCTGCGGTTATGCTTGATACTCCTTTTCGTATGTTTTGCAAAACTGCTATTATACCGTTATGTTCATTCAACCCCTCCTCGGACAAATCACCCTCCAGCAGGTCGGTCCTGGCCCATTTGAGCTGGTTTTCATCATAAGATATCAACCATGATTTCTCCGGTGGATCAAACAAACCGTTTTCAGTAACCTCCACACCTCCTGTCTCCTGCCTGTATAGTTCAGTCAGGCGCGAAGCATCGAAGGTAGCATCAACATACCCAAACATCCTTCCATAGACATTCCTGGCCCCGTCGAGACTGTCCAGTTGCGAATACAACTCAGGCCTGAGCCCGGCTTCAGAGACAAGGGAAATGTCCGGGGTATATGGCTTCGTGGTTTTAAGGCTTTTATACATAAACCCGATCAACACGTTAAAGCCAAGGAACATTATTATGCTGAGGGCAATAGAGGTAGCCATCAATACAAGTGTTTTCTTTTTTATCATTGCGTTACCGATTCCCATGGCGGTTTCAACAGGAAAAAGCCTTGTCAGTATTCCCTGTTTCTTTGTCTTCGGTACCTTTAAATCACTGCTTCCAGTCACGGCATTCAACGGGGAAACACTGGCTGCCTTTTTAGCCGGCAGAAGTACCGCAATAGAAACTGTAAAAACGCCGACTATCAGCCCGGCAAGTATCCCCCCCCAACTTAAGTAAAAAAGAGGGGCATCGGAGAATATATTGCTGTAAAATTTGAGTATTGCGCAGCAAAATAGCGTTGCGACCATCCCCAGAAGCACACCGAATGGCAATGCCCAAACCAGCAGAATTGTGCCCTCCCTTTTAACCAGCTTCCTGATTTGTGCCTTCGATGCACCGACGCATCTCAAGAGACCGAATTGGCGGATCCTTTCCATGACAGAAATGTTAAAGGTATTGTAGATCATTACAACGCCAGCTACCAGTACTATCAAAAACAGTATCGCGCCTGTCTGATAAATACCTATGGCGGCTTTATGATCACTCTGCCCGATGACCGCAAGCAGGTGGTTGTTTTCTCCGACTCTGTCCGCGGCTATTCCCAGGCTGCTCATGATTTCCTGCTCTGCCTTGCGAATATTGACTCTGTTTTTAAATTCGACCATTAGAATGCTTGCCTTTGCCTTCATGGTATTGGCGTAATCCATGGACAAAAAAACGGCGGGAATTCCCGAAGCCTTCATGTATGCCCAGTCCGAGCATATGCCACTTACAATAAAATCCTTAGTTGTTCCGTCAGCCGTAGTGATGGAGACCATCTCTCCAACCCCTGTATTCAGGTAAAGGCTGTCACAAGCCCACTCTTCCAGCATAATTTCATTATGTCTCACTGGATACAGCCCCATTATCACATTAACACCGATATTCCCCGCGAAATTCTCCGCTACAGCTCCAAGTTCGCAGGAGATACCATTTGTTTTGAATTGGCCAAATTCCTTAAACAACCCGGAGTTTTTAACATCGATCCTGCTGCTTATGGCCAGTTCTTCATCCTCCGTTACGTTTTTGACGGCTATATGATAATTACCCTGATCATGAATAATCTGAAGCTTTTCATATTGCAAAAACACTTCAATCATTGAGAATATTCCCACAACCAAAGCAACAGATAAAACTATGCCCAATATTGCAAGCCTGGTTTTCTTTTTGTGGGCGGACAAATATTTCGGAGCCATATCCAAAAAGCTGTTCATCCTGCCACACCTCCCAGCTCGGTTACGACACCATCCTCGACTTTCAGCACTCTGTCCGCGAAGGAGGCGAAATCATGGTTGTGGGTAATCATGATAAGAGTCTGGCTGTATCTGTCTACAGAAAGCTTAAGAAGATTGATGACGTCCCTGCTGTTTTTGCTGTCCAGGTTACCCGTCGGCTCATCCGCCAGGATAATTGCCGGCTTGGTGGCAAGAGCCCTGCCAATCGCTACGCGCTGCTGCTGGCCTCCGGATAGCTGGTTCGGCAGGTGATGCTTTCTTTCCGTCAACCCCAGGATACCAAACAATTCGTCAATATAATGGCGATCGGGCTTTTTTCCGTCCAACAGCAGCGGCAGAACGATGTTCTCTTCTATATTAAGCTCCGGCACCAGATTGTAGGCCTGAAATATAAACCCTATATTACGCCTGCGGAAAATGGAAAGCCCCTCTTCCTTCATTGAGAAAATGTCTCTGCCATCAATAGCCACTTTTCCTGATGTCGGGAAATCCAGCGCCCCGATCATATTGAGAAGCGTACTTTTTCCTGAACCCGACGGCCCTACAACGGAAATAAATTCTCCTTTGGCTACGGAAAAGGATACATCCTTCAATGCCTCCACCTTCGTATCACCCTTGCCATATGTTTTGCATAGATTTTGTGTCGTTAAAATATTCAAATCAAATACCTCGCTTTCATTCAGGAATGGAAGAAAATTTGCGAAATGATTTTCGTCCATCCTCAATGAGATGATATCATGGCAAACTTACTATCCGGTGAATTTAAGCTTACAGATTAGTAAGCTTTGGAAAAACAATATGAAATGCAGCGCCGTTCCCCAGTTCGCTTTGTACGGTGATGGTCCCGCCATGCTTTTCAACTATGGCTTTTGACAGGGATAATCCAATGCCGACGCCTTGTCTGTCTTTTGAAAACCGGCTCCTGTAAAACCGTTTAAAAATGTGATGGATGTCCTCCGGATGAATGCCAGAACCGTCGTCTTTGACCGTTATTTCAACCGCCACCGCGCTTTGGCTGCATGTTATTTCGATTCTGTTCCCATTTTCCGTATGGTCAAGAGCATTTTTTACCACATTGCCTACCGCCTCCATCAGCCATGTCGTATCAAAGGCCAATTCTATATCGCCCTCGCAAAGAAGACTTATATCCTTGCCTTCAAGTTCCGCGCGGGTTTGAAAGCTCTTGACGCATTCCTCCAGAAATTCATTGAGGCCGTGCCTGCTCTTCTCAATTTCGATTGTTCCCGCGTCAAGTTTGGCAAGCCTTAGCAGGCTTTGGATTATATTCTCCATTCTGTCAAGCTCACGATGGTTTTTGGATGTAAAGCTTTCAACTATTTCATTACCGGTCTTTTCATCCCCTATGATATCATTGTACATTTTTAATGCTGCCAAGGGCGTTTTCAGCTGGTGCGAGACATCGGATATCGTATCCTTCAAATACTGCCTGCTTTGCTTTTCTTTTTCAATATGAGCGGTGAGTGAGGTCGCCATGGCATTCATGGATGCAAAAAGCCGGGACAGGTTTCCCTCATCGGAATCCTCCAGGCGGATTATGGTATCGCCGTCCATGAACCGGCGTATACTTTCATCTGCATTTTCAAGCCTTCTGTTGTACTTAAGAGTGAAAAAGCATAACACTGCAATCAAGACTATGCCGAGCGTTAAGGTAAGCACAAAAGCTATGACCATGTAGTTGCGTTGGACCTGCTCTGCCTCAGGCAACAATCCGATCTGAAGAGCAGACGAATACCCGGCGGTATTCAGCAATGCCTGTCCCGTTTTATAATCTTCATATGTTTTTTCAGATGTAAGGGCTGATTTGATATCATCAATATCGAGACCACTACGGGCAAAATACCCCGCGAGTGCATAATCATGCTCAATCATAGTCTGCTTGAAGTCATCTGTAACAAGAATAACTGCAAGCTGCCCCAAAAGGATGAAAACCAGAAGGATCGACACAATAACAATCGCCTGCAATTTGATGATTTTATCTGCTAAAAGTCTCATATGTATTACCTCACTTTACAACGTTCCACTTGTATCCGATACCCCTGGCCGTCACCAGGTACGACGGGTTTTCAGGATCATCCTCGATCTTGCTCCTGAGCCGTCTGACATATACCGACAGGGTATTGTCATCCACGAAGCTACCGGCACCATCCCAAAGCCTGTCCAGTATGATCTCCCTCGCAAGAGCCATATTTGGGTTTTGCATCAGTAGACACAGAAGCCGAAATTCTGCGACTGTAAGATCAATCTCAAGTCCATCCTTCTGTACGCGGCTTTCATTGAGCTTAACAGTAATCCCGTTGGATACAAGCTCGGCCTGGACAGCATCTGACAACCTGGCTCTCCGCAGCAGGGCATTTATTCTTGACATGAGCTCATTAAGCTTGAATGGTTTTGTAATATAGTCGTCTGCACCCATGTCCAGCCCCATTACAATATTGACCTCTTCGTCTGATGCAGTAAGAAATATGATTGGAACCTCTGATGACAACCTTACCTTCTTGCATATCTCAAACCCGCTGCCGTCAGGCAATGAAAGATCCAGTATCAACAGCTTGTATTCATTATCCCGGACCAATGCAAGTGCTGACTGCACAGTCCTTGCAATATCAACATTGAAACCGTTCTTTTTTAGTGAAAACTCAAGGCCTTCGATCAGGCTCAAATCATCTTCAACCAGTAGGATTTTATTCATTCCAACACTTCCAATCATTTGCAGACTATAATTACCACAATTATATTTTGAAACAGCCAAAGATACAAGCATCCCGTTACACCGGAATATGTACCGATATTTCAGATTTTTCAGATTTTTGCAGATTCCTTTTGAAGAAATTCATTATTTCGTCTATAATTAGAGCACGATTTCGTCTATAATAAGTACACGATTTCGTTTATAATAAGTACATGTTTCAAGTAAACTAAATAATTCAAATTATAAATATGATGGAGGAACTGGAATGGATAGGTTTGAGAATGTGGCTATAGTCAAAAAAGCCAATATATATTTTGACGGCAAGGTTACCAGCAGAACTGTTTTATTTGAGGATGGCACCAAAAAAACGTTGGGCATTATCATGCCCGGAGAATATGAATTTGGTACGGCAGACAAAGAAATAATGGAAGTGCTGGCAGGAAAGCTGAGTGTTCTGATGCCTGGAAGTGAAGAATGGACAACCTGTGAAGCAGGCCAATCCTTCGAAATCCCTGCAAACAGCAGCTTCAAAGTTGCAGCCGCAGAGGCAGCGGACTATTGCTGTTCTTATATAAAATAGACGATTGCAGGTATAATCATAGAAGATCACGGGCATAAAATTGAAGGTTACAGAGCAACCATATTACAATTTTATGCTCATTGACAATGAAAGCCTTCTATTGTAGAATATTAAAGCGGCTAAGAACATTGGCTGCATGGAAAAAGCCATTTTATGGAAAGATGGCTGAGTTGGTTTAAGGCGCACGACTGGAAATCGTGTGAGGTTTAACCGCCTCCGAGAGTTCGAATCTCTCTCTTTCCGCCAAAATTAAGGGCTTCAGGCATTGACCTGAAGTCCTTTTTGATTGAGATCATACGGTTTTTCTAACATTTTTCTAACATTAGGTTATAAATTTATTATACTTAACCACAATGCCTTTTCTATTTCTTGAAGGACTTTTTCCTCTTCCAATTGTTCTTCCAGTAGGATGAATCAAATCAATAATTTGTTTTGTGTGTTTGATCTAGTCTTTCGTTGAAACTCACTACTTGCACACAGTATTTTAAGCGCTTCCAAATATTGATCTCATATTGTATACCAAAAGAATAATTGCTAAAATAATAACAACGAAAAATTCTATGATTTTTCTCTTTTCGTCATTAGCAAGAACTTCGGAAATTGACCCGGAGTCCTTGCTAATAGAAATTATGCGTTTTTTCTAGTATATTTTTATATGATGTCTTTTGGAATATATTGCCAAAATTTATTTATATTTCTTTATTTTTGAGCAAAAGATTATCGATTTTTTGAGCTGCATCTTGCTGCATCTCTTTCATTACATGCGAGTATAAGTCTAAAGATATTAGCTTTAGTCAAGTAGTCGTGCCATGTATATTGAACCAAATATTCAATTGTGAAATGAATCGAGTTTAATTAGTATATTATCTTTATCATCCATATTTAAAATCAACTGGACGCTTATTAATGAAAATGCTTGACCTGTTAACACTAGAAAAGAAGTTATGGGATTGTGCCGAAATTCCAACCATTTAATATTTGGGTATTGCCAATTTCATATTGCAATAATATGACGAACCGAAGAGGTCTGGAAATAAAGATGCATGGTTTATGTTCATTCGATTCAGATGCATTAGTATATTTTTTGTGTTTTCAATATTTTTATATGGGATATTAAATTTTATTAATACATCATAATCATTTTCATCAGTAAAATTTCCTTTTACCCATGACTCAACATCTGTTGATATTGGTATCTTTGTAAATAAGCCGCCTTGACTTACTAATCGCGGATTCCAGTCAAATAAAGGTTCAATTATCTTCAAGGCTTGTTCTTCGTTGAGCGATTTATTTTTCTTCTCGACATCACCTCTATGTAAAGCAAAAATTGTAAAGCATTTATCGTTTAACCCTTCAACTAGTGCATTAGGATATGAATTAGGAATATTATTAATAGCAAAGAAGGCAGCTATAAACGGTGATATAGTCCAATCCAGAAGAGGGGTCGCCAAACCATAATGTTGACCAAGAGCCCAGCAATCATCATCCGATAATGTAGCTGAGGAAAATGAGCATCTACCCCTAATTGAGTATCTAAAATTTGATAAATGTTTTAAATATAACTGACTCCTTGCAGCTCTTGTGAATTTTTTCAGCAGTCTATCTAATGAAGATTCCAATAACCATTCATTGTTTTCTTGCCCTCGCCATATATAATGCTTTGTATCAGAAAGAAAATGCTTGTTAATAAAATTACAAAAATCATCCCAAGACTTCATATTATATGTAACAAATCCATTTACGCTTTCAAGCTGAGAATATGGTGAATTTCGCATACCTAGCCTCCACCTCTATACAACATTAATTTCATTCAGTTTCTCATACGTCTCTACAAGCATTAAATCCATCAATGCCCCTCTAAACGGCTCATCATCCAGAATCCTTGAAAAGAAAGCTTGATTCTGCTCCATCCTGTCAACCGCCTTGTCCATAAAGGACTTCTGGAAAGCAAAACGAAAATCATCAATAGAATTGGTTTTCGCCTTCTGCACCAGCACAGCATCCATGGCGAAATCCTCTTTAATCTGTTCAACTGATAACTGGTCAACCTTATTGAAGTCAGTTCCAAACCTTGTATTTAGCCGTTCAATTATTGAAGAAAGGTATTCTGCTTCATTCTCCTTGATACCACCGCCAGCAAATTGAACTGGTGTCAGGGGAGGATTTTCGCTATCGGGATTTAATGAAACATCTCCATTAAATGTCATTTTGGCTGTATAATACTCAAGTGCTACATCATCATCGAGGTTAATTGAAGTACCTGTCTGCCCTTTGGGGAGCTTGCGTAACAGGTAGGTAAGGTAAAGATGCAGTTTATGTAGTTCAACATCCTGAAAAGGAGTGATTTGTAATATGAATGAATAAAGCCTTATGTACTTGGTAATCATGCTGGCGAAGTCTTGTTTTTGAATTTCATTCATTTTCTCGAATCTTTCAACAGCCACATTGGTATAATGGTTCAGAATGACCTTATCCTTGGGGCTTTTCTTATCCTTTGGCAGATAAAAAGTAAATGCAAACTTCTCAACTTCTTCCTTTAGGAAGACCCCAAATGCATTCGACTTATTTTCCAAATCATATAATATGTTCGGGTCAGTAATTTCTTCAACAATTGTCTGCTGATAATAGGGCTTGAAAGCCTCCTGAATCTCTTCTGCGTCATTTACAAAGTCAAGGATAAAAGTATCTTCCTTTCCGCTGCACTTCCTGTTAAGCCGCGATAGAGTCTGTACAGCCTTTATGCCAGAGATTTTCTTATCGACAAACATTGTATGGAGCAACGGTTGGTCAAAACCCGTTTGATATTTCTCAGCAACAATGAGTACCTTATATTGTTCGGTATCAAATTTATCTGGCAGCTCCGATTCCTTGAATCCATTGATAAACCCTTCTGTATAATCAACTCCATCATCTTTAACTATTCCACTGAAGGCTACAAGTGTTTTAAGGTCGTTATATCCCATCTTTTTTATATATGCATCAAATGAATGCTTGTATCTAACTGCATGGAGTCGGGAACTGGTAACAACCATTGCTTTGGCCCTACCACCGATTTTATGCAAGGTGATTTTACGGAAATGTTCGATAATTATCTCTGTTTTCTGTGATATATTGTGAGGATGCAAGCTTACATACCTGGTTATGGCCTTTGTTGCCTTTGCTTTATCAAATGCAGGGTCATCCTCGATTTTTTTTGCAATTTTAAAGTACGTATCATATGTTACGTAGTTTTTCAGGACATCAATAATGAAGTTTTCTTCAATAGCCTGCCTCATGGAATAAAGATGGAAAGGATGGGGGAGACCATCTGAACCAGTGGTTCCAAACATTTCGAGAGTTTTCGCCTTGGGTGTTGCTGTAAAGGCGAAGAAGCTTATGTTCGGCTGTTTGCCTCTCTTTTTTATAACCTTCAATACTTCTTCATCAGGGTCATAATCATTCTGTTCTGCCTCGGCATCTTGTTTCTCTGCTTCTTCCAAGCTTGATGTAGATAATGCTTCTCTTAAGGCCCCCATATTTTCACCAGCACTTGAGGAGTGGGCTTCATCAATAATAACGGCATACTTTTTCCCTTCCAGTTCTGAAACCTTTTCCAAAATGAAGGGGAACTTCTGCAGTGTTGATATTATTATCCTTGTTCCACCATTTAAGGCTTTTGCCAGTTGATTTGAGTCTTTATCAATTTTCACGACGACACCATGCTTATGCTCCAGCTGATAGATACTATCCTGGAGCTGCTGGTCCAATACTCTTCTGTCTGTTATTACAACAACAGAATTGAATATGGCATTATTGCTTTCATCATGAATGTTTGACAACCTGTGAGCCAGCCAGGATATTGAGTTTGTCTTTCCTGAACCTGCGCTGTGCTGAACCAGGTAATTGTCACCGACACCGTTCTTCTTGACTGCGTTTTCAATTTTACGAACTGAGTCCAATTGATGATATCGAGGAAATATAACAGTCTCTTCGATATACATATTCCCTTCAGAATCCTTTTTTTCGTCCTTTTCAATAAATAGGAACCGCTTAATAATGTCAAGCAAGCTGTCCTTCTTAAGAATTTCCTGCCACAGGTATGAAGTTTTTAAATCATCCTCATTGCCAGGATTGCCCTTGCCACCGTCTTTGCCTTTGTTGAAGGGTAGAAAGTAGGTTTTTTGTCCTGAAAGCCTTGTAGCCATGAATACTTCGGATGTATCCATAGCAAAGAAAACTATAGCCCTTTTCTTGAATTGGAAGAGTATTTCGCTGGGGCTTCTGTCTTTTCTATATTGCTGTATAGCATTTTCAAACGTTTGCCCTGTAAAGGCATTTTTAAGCTCCAGAACGGCTATCGGAAGACCATTCAAACAAATCAACATATCAATACTGTTTTCCTTCTTGGTGCAGTAATGAACTTGTCGGGTAACTGAAATTAGGTTTTTGCCATAAAGCTCAATTGCATCCTTATTCAAGCTACTAGCTGGTTTGAAGTACGCAAGGTCAAGATAAACACCATAATCCTTGATACCGTGGCGGAGAACATCAATCATACCTCTCTGAGAGAGCTCCTTGTCAAGTCGGGACAAGAGTTTGAGCTGAAACTGTTCTTTGTATATATCCTTGAGCTTTTTCATCTTATGGCCCTGGGTTGTTTCAAGAAATTCGAAGAGCAGCTTTATATCAATGGCAAACTCTTTGTTATAGTCCAAAGGACTTCCCTGTACGTAACCATTATTTATTAGGTTTTCTTCAACATATTCTTCAAAGCCTTTTTCGGAGAGTTCTTTTGGTGTTATCGCCATTTTATTCACTCCTTGCTTATATGGTTAGTTCTGGGCATAATCCCTGACATCAATTTTGCCTGTAACGGCTTCGGAGATAAGGGATTGACGGTATTCCTTAAGCTTAGCTATTTGGTTGTTTATAATATTTGTTAGATTATCAAGTTCTTGAGTTTTTTTATTAAGCCACTCAACAATTTTAATTTGCTCTTTAAAAGGTGGAATCACAACTGGCATCTCTTGCAGTATTGGAACACTAATATTCTTTTGAGCAGTACCCCAAGCGGTAATGTCAAAATAGCTATTCCCAATATTACTATTTATAAAATAACAATAATAAAATGGACTAACATTGTCTTTTAGTGAAGAAATTAGCATAGTAAAACATTGAGAATTATTAAGCTCCTTTGGGACAACAGCGGTTACACCTGCATTACCTGTCCTTACTGTCAATAAATCCCCCTCATGCAGATATCTTGATTTGTTTTTTTCAGCTAATTCAATATCAATGTACAAAATTGAGGTGGTTAATATTGTGCTATTTTTAACATTCGTAGAACGAACAATTGGGATTCCACTATCAACATATGAATCTGTTGTTGATTCAGCAATTCCTACAATTACTTTTTCAGTAAGCCTCTTAAAACTTATTATATCCCAGTGCTCAGGTATCTCCCCAATCCATTCAATCCCTGAATCCTTCCTTTTTACATCAGGATTAAGTCCTTTTGTCACAGCTTCACTTATTGTTGCCTGTCTTTTTTCCTGCAATAATTCAATCAATTTTTCTTTATCAGAAATCATACTATCGATTTCGAAAGATTTTAGGTCAAGAAAGTTAATAATCTTGCCTTGAGTATGCTCATCTGGTATAAGGCAGTCTAATTTACCTACATCTGATGCGTTTACAGCTGGATAACTAACTCCTGTTGACCTTTTAACGATTTCGTTAACATAACTATCAGACCTCATGAGAAAAAATAAGTACTTAGGTAAAAGTCTCCGCTTCGGCGACAAGGTTGCAAATCCTGTTGAGCATATCAGATTCGAGCTAACTTCATCAATAAAAGCAATTGCTTTAAGGTAGGTCCTTACGGTAGATACAATCGTATCTCCAACATCAACAATTCTTCTTGCTCTACTTGGTGCATTCTCAAATTGAATGACCTGAAAATTCTCTATTTTGCCATCTGTGTTGACACTCCCAATGTCAATATAATTAATCTCAGAATCACTTGGGAAATTATCACTTAGTGCTTTCTTATTAATTACTGTTTCAAATTTAATTTTTGATTTTTCCCAATGCTCTGGCACTTCCCCAATCCAATCAATCCCAGAATTCTTATAGTTTTCATATATTTTATAACTCATTATTCGGTCACCTTCTTCAACTTTTCAAGGATGCTCTGTTCCAATTCCTTGATTTCCTGCAAAATCTCTTCAGAAGGTCTTAGCGGTTGGTATTTATAAAAATGTCTTGTGACAGGTATCTCATATCCAATCTTGGTCTTGCTTTCATCAATCCAGGCATCAGGAACATGTGGTGTTACTTCTCTGTTAAAAAAAACACGAATGTCTTCATTCAACGGTACATTTTCAGTATCCCTCAAATCTGGGTCTGGTTCGGGTTTTCCTTTTGAATCATGACATATTTCTGCTGTTTCGTCCTTTTCTGATAGTGCAGCTAACAAGGTCTTCTGGTGCGATGCATCTATAGTAATTTCTGCTTTTTTATAGGCTTTTTTTAGAGCTTTTATGAACTCATCTCTGTTTTTGTATATAGTTGACGAATCCATAGTTTTTAAGACTGCAATAATCTGTTTCTGTAACTCTTTCCCTTTTTCTATCTCCTCGATAGCAGCAGCACCTTTTTTCTTCGATTCAGCAAGTTTTATAAAGCCTGAATCGCTTTGTAACATGTTGATTCTTTCTTCAGATGTGTTGAAATTGAGCCGCAACGGTCTTTCGACAGTAATCTTTCTATAACCAAAATCATCATTATCAAAAATCTTACAATATTCGTTTGGTTTGAAGTCGCCATATATTCTGGTGATTTCCCTTATCTGTTCGTCACTGATTTCATTTCTCTTGTTTCCAAGGCTTTTACGCATTTTCTGATAAAAATCAACGGCATTGACCACCTGAATTTTTCCAGCGCGCTTGGCTCCTTTTTTCAAGTCATTATTCTTTCTGTTTGCGACAATCCAGATATATGTTGATATACCAGTGTTATAGAATAGCTGGTCAGGTAATGCTATAATCCCTTCAAGCATATCATTCTCAATAATCCACCTGCGTATTTCTGATTCGCCAGAACCTGCATCACCAGTAAACAGGGGAGAGCCGTTAAAGACGATTGCTATACGGCTGCCTTTCTCATCCTGTTTCATTTTCGATATAAGATGCTGCAAGAACATTAAAGAGCCATCACTTATGCGGGGAAGTCCAGCTCCGAATCTTCCTTTATAACCTTCGGATTCAAATTCTTTTCGCAGAAAAGTCTCCTGCTTCTTCCATTCAACACCGAAAGGAGGATTCGTGAGCATATATTTATAAGTTTCTCCGCGATGACCATCCTGGGTAAAGGTGTCTCCAAGGATTATATTGTCGGAATTTTGACCTTTTATAAGCATATCTGACTTGCAGATACTATAAGATTGAGGATTGATTTCCTGTCCGAATAATTCAACCTGGATGCCAGGATTCAATTCCCTCAGATAGTTTTCTGTGACCGAAAGCATACCGCCAGTTCCAGCGGCACAGTCGTATACAGTAGTAATCTGCCCTTTTTTTGTCAGTTCCTCACTCTCTTCATTAAGAAGCAAGTTACACATCAACCGAATTACTTCACGAGGAGTATAGTGATCGCCTGCTTCCCCATTTTCAGAAAATCTTCTTATAAGATCCTCAAATATATATCCCATTTCAGTGTTGCTTACAACCTCAGGATGGAAGTCTATTTTATTGAATTCCTTTAATACAAGGTAAAGAATGTTATTATCATTCATTTTTGAAATCTGCTTGTCAAAATCGAAGTGTTCAATTATATCCCTTGCATTATTTGAAAAGCCATTGATGTAATTCCTGAGATTTGTGGCTATGTTGTCAGGGTCAGCAAGGAGCTTTGAAAAATCATATTTGCTAATATTATTGAAATCCTGTTTGGAGATTTTGTTCAGAACTGGGTCAACATTTTGGAGGTGAGCACTTTTGAGGGTTTCGTATTTCGCCAAAACATCAGGTTTTGTAGAATCAAGGACACAATCAAATCTTCGGAGGACTGACATTGGAAGGATTACATCGCCGTACTGTTCTTTTTTGTATGGTCCTCGGAGAAGTTCTGCTATTGTCCATATAAAATTAACTTTTTCCTGAAAGTTATTCATTTGTTTACGCTCCATATGTAGTATTTGTAATGTAGGATGCCTTTTTACCAATAAACAACAAAGTGGTAGAATACACTATAAACAATATAATATTACAAATAATGCTAATGAACAAGGTAATATGCTGAATATATTGCATTATTTCAATGGTGTATTATTGACTAGAGGATGAGAACGATTCGGTATTTCTTTTGAACTGTCTTTGAAAAACAGTCACTCCATACTTTATCCCAGTATGTTATCGATGGCAGAAGATAATATCCTTCAAAGTCTCCATCAAATCCTATGGCAGTTGCTGTGCCAACCTCAAACAAAACCCCTTGAACTGCTGCAACAATTGCAGCCAGCTCTTCATGGTACCTCTTTGGATTCTTTGAGATATTCTCAATTTCATTTTCGAGGGTTTCAGAAAATTTATATAGGCCCAATGCTTTATCCAAAAACTTTCTTTCTAACCCAAGTTTGAAAAAAAGTTTCGGGAACAGGAAATAATCAATCTGTGAATCTCTTTATATCACTATTTCATACGGAACCAGTAAAGCTTGCGTAAGTTTTGGTATTACCTACCTCATATATGCCTTTTTTAAAGCTTGAACTCACAGTGCCAATAGGAGAGTAAGAAATATACCACATTATATTTTCATGATATTACACTATATCCTATTCCATAAGCAACTGAATATAAGACATAACATAAAGAAGAGATAATGGACGTTTATAAAAAAATAGAAAACCTTGAAAACCTTGAAAACCTTAAATGAAATTTGAAGTTCCAGTTTCAGTTAAATAAATGGAAGTTAGTTCTGCAATAATCCATCATGGTATAATAGCAGGCATATCTCCCTGCCGGTCAGGAGGAGTGAATGCCTGTTGAAGAACGTAAGGGAAAACATCTTTCCGATGAAGAACGGGAGAAAATCCAAACATCACTGAAGGAAAATTTAAACTTCAAGGAGATTGGACTACTATTGTGGAGGGATCCCAGCACTATTTCAAAGGAAGTGAAAAAGCATCGGTTTGCCGTACCACACAAGGGCAAAGAAATAGTCAAAGAGAATCAGTGTGCCCTTAAGAAAAGCTGCAGGAGAATAAATGTCTGCAACAAGAACAAAAAGTATCGCTGCAGGATTCCATGCAGGAACTGTATCGGATGCAATCGTCTCTGCCCTGATTTTATACAAGCAACATGTCCGGTCACGACAAAGCCACCGTATGTATGTAATGGCTGTTCCAGGCGAATGAAGTGCCTTCTGGACAAGTATTTTTACGGTTCATCCGTGGCACACAGGGAATACGGTCAGACGCTGTCTACTGCAAGGAAAGGTATTGCGCTGGACAGGGATGAACTGGCGGCACTGGACAGCCTTGTATCACCTCTCATCAGGAAGGGACAGCCGGTAACCCATATTTATGCAGAACATGGTGAGGAAATCGAAGTAAGCGAAAGGATGCTTTACACTTACATAAACAGTGGATATTTATCGACAAAGAATCTGGACTTGCGCCGTGTGGTACGATACCGGAAGCTTAGGAATGCCAAGGAGCATGTGCCGGATTCGAAGTTGAAGGATGGCCGCCATTACGAAGACTTCCAGAAATATCTGAGTGTATATCCTGATACTGAAGTGGTTGAAATGGATACGGTGGAAGGAACAAAAGGCGGTAATCTACTACTGACAATGCTGTTTCGTAAGAGCAAACTGATGCTGGCGTATTTATTACCTGACAAGACGAAGAAAACTGCGGCAGAACGAATAGGGTGGCTTGAAGGCGAGCTGGGTACTGAATTGTTTGCAAAGACGTATCCGGTAATTCTAACGGATAATGGCGTTGAGTTTGCGGATCCATTACTGATAGAAACGGGTATGAATGGAGTGCGACGTACAAACATTTTTTATTGCGATCCGGGCAAGTCCTGCCAGAAGGGAAGCCTGGAGAAGAACCATGAATACATCCGTTATATTCTACCCAAGGGGAAATCATTTAATGACCTGACGGATGAAAAGGTACTCGGTATAGTCAATCATATTAATAGTACGGCAAGACCGGGATTGAATGGGAAAACACCAATGGCGCTGGCGGAACTGCTGCTTGACAGTAAAGTAAAAGAGAAGCTCGGTCTCACACTTATCCCACCCGATGAGGTATGTTTGAAACCGGAGCTTCTCAGATCCTAAAAAACTAATTTACAGGCGGGAGATACACACAAAGAATATAACCAACCGGCACCAAGTGGAACTTACTTTTGCAACCATGTTTTTCTACTTGATGTTTGCCATACTCAAAAATATGATCTGAACCAACTGTAATGAGATAAGTATAGACGAAAACAGGCGGAAAATCAAAAGAAACAGTAAGAAAACAGCCAAACTGGAAGTTAGTTCTGCGACGGATTTATAGGGAGCTGCCACTGGAAGTTAGTTTTTCATTCAAGGAAAACCTTGAAAATATTATTATTGCAGAAGGTTTTTGTTATATTATGTAGAATTAAGGAAATGAGGTGATAATATGATAAATTCCAATAAAAATACTTCTTTATCTATAAAGACTATCCCTGCTACAGATACCAAAAACCAATTACAAAATAATACTGGTAATAATAAAAATGCTTTGCTTTTTATCATAATATTTTCTGTACTTGTTATTATTGATTTTTCACTCATTAATATATCTTTCCATGATAAAAATTTGTATAAATATATAAACAATTATAATATATTTAATTCATCAACAATCTTTTCTCAATCATTCCTAACTGTAACAGTTACTATCCTAACAATTTTTTTTGCAGTATATTTTATAATTATACAATTGTTTAGAAGCAGATATCCTCTAAATTTTATTGAAAAGTATGTAAAGCAATACATGCTATCTATTTCAAGTAGTTTTATAAGTAATATTTCTTTTGGAATAATATTATTAATATTTAATACAGATATGATATTATCTAAACTTTTTTATGCTTTCCATGTATTTCATTGCATAATCAGCTTCGTCAAAACCTACAAGAATTATAAAATCTTAAACCCTTCCGAAATCATTAATTCTTATAAAAGTAGAATAATTTCAAATATTAGCTGTGAAAATATTAATAAAAAAGATTTTGAAGAATGTTTAAATGAATTAGGAACTTATTCAGAAGAAAGTTTTTCAAAAAATGAGGTTATATTATCAAAATACATTTTAGAAATATACAGTGATTTGATAATTTATGTTCTAGAAAATAAAAATAGAATTACATTAAACCAAACAGAGGGCTGTAAGGAAGATATTTCTAAAATTGAAAAGAAATTATTTTTATCAATAGTCTTAAATTTGAAATTGGGAATTAATTATAATAATATCAATTACTTGGAAGATGTCTTTGATAAAATTGAAGATATTTTTGAAAGTTGTATAATATGTGATTGTCTTGATACCTTTACTGCTTTAAGTCGACAACTGGATAAATTTTTTAGTTATACAACAACAAAAAATAATATTATAGCTGCAAATAATATCATAAATTTGTACGGAAGTATTGCTGATTATATTTTGTCTAAAGGTTTAAGAGAAGAATGGGTTAATGTATTGAAAGACAAATTTGCTTATTATAGTATTGCAGTTAATATCCATATTAATCAAAGTACTTTAAAAACTGTTTTATCTGAATATTTCTTATTTATGGAGAAGTGTTTTGAATACAATAAATTTAATATTTATGATGATTTGTTTGAAAGTGTTATTAGATTAATATATAATTCATTGTCAAAAGTTAATAACAATATTTTTAATTTTGTTAAAATATTATTTATTTTGCATACTAAAAAGATTATAGCATTAAATAAAAATGATCTACTTATAAAATACATAGATAAATTGAATGATATTGGATTATTCGGATTTGATAGTAATAATAAAGATTTATGTATTCATATTTCAGGTATTTTTGACTACATATTAGAAAATTGCATAGATAAAGTAGTTAGCGATAAAATTAGTAAATTAAAATGTAAATTTACTATAAAATCAATATATTTTGATGAAGATTTAGTTCCGTTATTTATACCTGATTATTTGATGAAAATGACAACATATTATGAAAATTCAGATTTTACTTTAATTGAAAGTAATTTATCTGAGTTCGAGGAAATTCTGAGTAGAACATTATTTAGAAAAAGTACTAATATCATTCTATACTTACTTGATATATTGAATGATATGATATTCTTGTTTGATAAAGACAAAAAACAACAACAAGAACTTTTCTTTGATTTATATAAAAGATGTTTTAATACTTGCATCGATATTAAGTCAAGCGAAGTTTTTCATATAGTTCTTGAACAATTATCTATATTGATAAAAAAATTAGATAAAGAAGAAAAAATATCAGAACAATTAGGAAAAAATATTATTACAACTTATGAAAAATATATGTCAAGATGTATTCTAGTAAAACAAGAAGATTTCTGTATTAGTGTCATAGAAAAGCTATCCGATATGCCAAAAGAACTTGATTTTGTGTTCAGAAAAAGAGAAATATATATTGAATTAGTTAATTCACTATTTCAAGCAGGTTTAAATGCTATAGAGAATAATGCTGATTCGGTTATAAGAAATATTTCTAATCATTACGGCTGGATGGCAATGTTTGCGATAGAAAACAATAACTCAGAAATTTTTGGCATTATTATAGACAATACTTCATCAATGTTAAATTTGTGTATAGATATGAAAATTAATGAAGGTACAATTGTTTTTATAGGTACATTATTTATTGTAATAGGTGGCCATACAAGTGTAGAAAAAAGTGGTTTACAAATATATATGAATAGGGTAATTACTAATATTAGAAAATTAAATCGAACAGACTTCCTAAAACAATCTAAGATGCTACGTCTTTTTGAAAGTAATACGTGGAACGAATATATGGACAATAAAGCTAAGTATTATATTGATAAATTTTATAGAAGTTTAAATCTGAATGATTGAAACATTCAACAACAAAACAGATAATCATGTGCTGCCGATTATGATAGATTATATAAAATGCTTATAAGCATAGTGTTCGAGGACTGGAATAGAGATGATTTGGAGACTGAAAATCGTCGTCTTAACATAATGGAGGAATAGCATGAAAAGAAACCTTGCATTGGTACTACCCTTATTTATTATCATTATTATTTACTGTACTCTCTGTGGTTGTTCAAGTATAGATACAAGCAGCTGGATTCAATACAGTAACGAAAAGAATGGACTTGAATTTAAATACCCAAATGATTGGTACATTTCAGGGACTTATAATAATAGTTCCAATGATTTGATACGCATAACAAAAGAAAAATTTTCGCAAAAGGAATCAGATACACAACCAACATTAATTATTATGTGTTCAGCACCGAATGATATTGCTTATGTTAATCAAAGTATACAAGAAATATTAGATATTTGTTCAGAACTCAATGCTAAAATAAAACAAGACGATAATGCTAAATTGGGAAATGTAAAAGCAAAGAAAATTGAGATAGATGCAGCCGAAGAAGGAAGGTTGATTGTATATGTAGTCGACGAACCAGACAAGTCATTAATGATAAGGTGTCCTATTGCTAATGGAGATGAGTTCAAGCAAACAAACGAAATTTTTACTAAAATTATTTCTTCCATAAAACTAAACACAATAAGCAATTGAGAGCTTTATTTTTATTAAATAATATTAATGTGAAAATATAATCGTGTGTTGTCATTGATAATATATAGTGTGAAATGATTATAATCAGAGGGTTTGAGGACTTTTACAGACAAACAAAAAGTTTTAAATAAATATGCTTAAATAGTAATTTTTACGCCTGCCATAACCTTTCGAATTAGAAAAACATCGTTATATTTCGCAAGATAGTAGCTAAGATGTCTGACGGCAGTGTTTCGCGATAAACTGCATTTCTTGAAGTAATATCGAGTGATTTGCATTGCTCACACTCAACAACGCCCGTTGTATTCGTCCTGACATCAAGCGGGATATGAAGCGGAAATCCATTGTCGGTATTTGTTATCGGGCAAACAATAGCCATATTTGTGAATTTGAAAAACGATTCATTGCTAACGACCAGCGCTGGTCGCGCTCCTGCCTGCTCATGTCCGGATTGGGGTGAAAAGTTCATTGTGATGATATCGCCTTGCTTTGGTAGATATGACATCAAAAAACCTCTTTCCCGATAGGAGCCCCGGTATCCCATTCGGTGCATTTATAATCGTCTTTATAATCTTTGAAAAGGTCGTATAGAGTTTCAATTTTTTGAGCCTTCTGAATTCTTATGCCCATTTCATCAGCAAAAATCTCCACTGCCTCGTTTTCACTGAAATTAGCTGCTTTAAGAACTTCTTTTGTCAGTCTTAAGGCCTGACTGTTGCCCCATTTTTGAAGTGTGGCTGTCATACGAAACATCTCCTTTACCTCCCGCCAATTGTTGTATACACACAGTATATACGTGTTTATGGCGGAATATCCCAACAAGTTGTATCTGTTGTTTTAAGTATATACCGCGTATCTACATGCGTCAAGGGTGGATAATCAGCTTTACAACCATATTGTTCTATGATTCTCTGATAGAAACGTATCACTCAACTTCAAACCGGTTTTTGCCAGATCTTTTAGCGATATAAAGCTTACGGTCGGCGCATTTCACCAACTCGGAGGAGGTCTCCCCCGTCCATTGGCACAAACCTCCACTGATGGTTATGCTGATGTACTCGCCAAAATCCATCTTCTCAATAATCGCCCGAAAGCGTTCAGCAAAATTGGCAGCGTCATTCAAATCTATTCCTGGCATTATCACCAGGAATTCTTCGCCGCCATACCGGCCGGCAATATCCGTTTTTCGAATGCTTTTTCCCAATTCTTCAGAAATCTTCTTGAGTATACGGTCACCGGAGGGGTGCCCGTAACTGTCATTGACAAGTTTGAAATTGTCCAGATCGAACAGCATGATGGAGAGGGGTGTTTGATAACGACGCACCCTCTCAATTTCCTCCTCTAACTTCCGAAGTATGGTTTCGTGATTGAACAGCTTGGTCATAAGATCCAGTTCCACCATTTGAGACAAAAGGCGATTTTGTTCCTCAATAATCCGGGTGTTCAGGAAATCCTTAACTCTCCTCTGATATACTCCATGGCTGAATAGACAACCGAAGACTACCATAATGATTATATTCACGGTTTTCACAAACGCGGTGGCTCTATCCTCAGTGGCTATCCAAAGCAGGATACAGAGAACAGTGGCGGATCCACTATATAATATAATGCTAAAGAAAGTCGGTAAATACATGGATGCTGCAATGGCAAAAATTATCACAACATAAAGATAAAGAACATCATATTCCGGAAGGGAAATCATGACGACAGCTATGCCATAAGCCAGCATGCCCATATAATAAAGCCTGAACAGCCATAGCATGGTCGTCACTTTTTTAGGACCGATAGGTACCTTTCTGTGGTGAAGCCATTGACTGAAAAAACAGATAAAGGCACCGAGGTTGAAGATGATACAGATCACGATGGCGGGTCCTGTACCGAACAGCTTGTCCCTAATCACCCAAAGCGCAGATTCAACCAGGACAAGGAGCCCTGTAAGGATCATGAGGGTGGATAAGTTATCCTGCATTATTTCTTTACGGAAAGTCTGTACGTGTTCTGCTGGAATAGTCCTGACGATTTCATTCAGTTTGATAAGGGTTGGTCTTCTCATTCTTTCCTACCCACAGCACCGTCTCGAACCTTACCGCAACGTTGCACCTTTCCGCTTCACATTATTACTAATTATACCACATGATTGAAGCAGCTAAAGCGATTCTAAAAGGGTTATCAGTAAGAGCAGGTGCGCGGGTCATATTATTGCAGATCCAGATCTGCCTTTGCATGTCCCCGTAATTCCCCAATAGTACTTTTCACCATATCATATCTTGTTTCTATGTCCTCAAACCAATCTATTGTTCTTTCTTCCCATTCTACTTCTTTTCTTAATTTCTCCAATTCCATATGTGCTTTTTCAGATATTATATATGCACTTGCGTTACACTCTTTTATAAATCCCTCTAATGCTATATTGTAGGTTTCAGATATTTTTTGCATTCGTATTTTTCCTTCTTTATAGCCCGTCATTTCTTCTTTTATCCATTCCCCATAACAATACTGCAGGCTTGAAAGATACTCAATTATTCTTGAATATGTATCAGCTTTCCTTTCCCACCATCTTTGCGATCTGAATTGTCTGACAGACAGTTTTACTGTTATTATTGCTGTGACTATTGATACCAGCAGAGCAGGTATTAATGCTATAAAAATCCCTTTCAAAATATCACTCATATAACCTCACAAAACTTCGCATAAACAAAACCACACCTGAAAACTGTGCGGTTAAGATATCATATGACATTGTTAATACTGGCCAGGCCCTTGCCCTTCTTTATTCTTACTTAAATAAATATCAAGTGCTTTAATACCTCTATGCGCTAATTTGATAAACAATACTAGACAGTAAATACTCACGCCTAACAATGCAATATAAATGATAACCACCGGAATCATTAACAATCCGGCAAACATACCGCCTCCAACCGACATATAAGCACCCCCTGTTATTAATTATAAAATTGTATCATTTTTATTTAACATTTACAATAAAAGCCATTCTCGTCTGCCAATTATGTCGCAAACCATTCCGGTTTTTCCAACCCGCATGCGCGGTCAGAGATTTTGGCGATTAAGGTGTTTAGATAGTTAAGTATTTTAAGGGTAAGTGAACTTCATAATATTTCTTTATTCTGATATAATGGATTCTGACTAAAATTTTGGATTTTATACAATAACATTCGAAAGGATACAGTTTATGAACGGATTTAGTCAAATGGTTGAAGAACATGTTTTAATAAAAAGGATGCTGCCGGTGTTTCGTTGGATGAGTTATGGCATTCTTAAAGGAAACGAGATAAACTATGATGATTTTAATAAAATGTTGGATTTTGCCAGGAACTTCGTCGATGTCCTCCATCAGGGGAAGGAAGAAGAAATACTCTTTACCCGTATGATCGAAGAGATCGGTGGCCCAGCTGAAAAAGTTGTAAGACTCGAAATGATGGTGGAACACGATTTGAGCAGGCTTTACATTAAGGATCTGGAGGAAGCCCTCGGCAAAGTTAAAAGCGGAGATACTATGGCCAAGATCGATGTAATTGCCAACGCAGTGTCTTATGCAAAATTGATGTCCAGCCATATAAAAAAGGAAAACACAGTCGCATATCCGTTAGCAAAGGGCGCTTTATCAAAGGAAAGCCTCGAAAAGTTAGATGAGGATTGCACCAATTTCGTGAAAAATAAGGTGAGCAAAGAAGCATTCCCCTTTGCAACTCAGGTTTTATGCAGAGAAAACTCTGTAAGGAAAGCCGAAGAACGCACCGATATCGAGAAGAATTTTGAAAGCTATCAGATAAAGATGAAATATTTGAGCATTGTTCAAGTATTAGAGGCGAAATATGTATTCAATGAAAGCGGCATATCCATGTAGGAAATATTAGTTGAATTTTTGATTTTTAAAATTAAAATTATAAAAAGCAGACGGACTTCAGGATTACCCTGAAGTCCGTTTTATATTTCCATGCCGTCTTATCATGACTTTCTACTCCTAACTGTGCTTTGTCGCATAGGGAAATATTGTTAATTAATGTAAATTATGAGAGAATATTCATGCTAAATGCAAGATACCCTTTGCTAACAAATTGTACAGTTGGGCTTCAGAAATAAAACATAATAGAGGAGGTCAAACACTTGAAAAGATATTTTAAGAAGAATGTCTCTATTCTGCTAGTTTGTTTACTACTGGATTTGATGTCAAACTGGGGGTCTTATGTTTTTGCTGACACTCAAAGTTCCAACGTTACTACGATTAATTTTACAAAGGATGTCGATTCTGTTAAAGACAATTTGCATGGAATAACCTTTGGAAATAATACATTTGTTGCAATTGGCAGGGATGGCGTTGTGAAAACCTCTTCCGATGGCGTAAGTTGGACCACCGGAAGCTCATCTACACATGCTTTGCTTTTAAACATAGTATTTGGTTCAAACCAATTTATTGCAGTTGGCTATGATGGCACTATAGTTACATCGTCAGATGGCATGACATGGACGGAAAAATCGTCAGGATCTATTAATCAACTAAACGCTATAGCTTGGAATGGGAATAGGTATGTAGTCGTTGGAGCTGCCGGTTCAATTCTGTCTTCTGTTAATGGCGATACCTGGACTTCTGAAGCTTCAGGAACTCCAAATGAATTACTTGATGTAATTTATAACGGAAATAGTTTTGTTGCAGTTGGTGCAAGCGGAACAATATTGACTTCATCAGATGGCCGGACTTGGATACAAAGAACAACCGATAAAACAGATGATATTCGCAGTATTGCCTGGAATGGAAGTATATTTGTGGCACTTGGGGGCGAAAGTTCGTGTGGAGATAACGGCCCCAAATTAATCTCACAGGATGGAATAACATGGACATCAACTGCATGGACAAAAGAATACGTTTTTCTAAACAAAGTCATTTCCAATGGAAATATGTTTATAGCCGCAGGATGTTCTCTGGATTCATCGGGAAGTATTTATTCATCTACGGATGGATGTAATTGGTCAGAATTTTCAACATCATTATCGTTCGTAAATGCAGTTTATGGAATGACTTATGCCAAAAATATGTTTGTTGCTGTGGGATATAGGGGTATTATTCTTACATCATCTGAGGGGTCTGCATGGACTATACGTGTTACACCTGATACCGGCGATAGTTATAGAGCTCTTGTAAACTCCGAAGATAAATTGGTTGCTGTAGGGACATCAGGGGAAATAATTACATCTCAGGATGGAGTTACATGGACACAGCAGAACTCCAATATGGGAACTCATTTCAAGGATATAGCCTGGAATGGAAGCAACTTTGTGGCAGTAGGTGATTCAGGTATAATTTGCTCGCAGGATGGAGTTACATGGACAACCTCTGGCTCCGGACATTACACCACAGTTACCTGGGACGGAAGTAGATTTATTGCTTTAGGCTTCTATGGAGATGTGATATCTTCAAATGATGGATTAACCTGGGCATCAATTACATCCCTACCGTCACAATTTAGTATGACTGATATAGTTTATGATGGAAGCAAATATGTGGCAGTCGGTAAGTACAGCTCAAATAGTAACGGTTTAATTCTGACATCAGTGGATGGAACAGTTTGGACACACGTTGTTTCTCCGAGTGGCTTTTTGGAGAGCGTAACATGGAATGGTAGTCAGTTTGTCGCTGTGGGTGGTATATCTATTAGCTATGCGTCGGGTGAGTTTCAGACAATAATGACCTCTTCAGATGGCACAAACTGGGCAAGCATAACATCCTCCTCAAATCATGCGCTTAAATCAGTCATATGGAATGGAAGTCAGTTTATTGCCGTCGGGTATGGAGGAGCAATTTTAACATCAATCAGTGGAACTGACTGGACAGAAATAGATTCTCCAACAGTTCATGATTTAAATGACATAGTACTTTATAAAAACCAGTATATAGTTGTAGGAGATTCAGGATTAATGCTGCGGGGTGTCTCCAGTGTTGTTGTCCCCGCGCAACAACTTACGGGATTTAACTGGTCACAGGGAAGTACCGTCGGAACCACCAGAGCAACTCAAGTACCTGGAGGGACTCTAAAATATGTCGTTGGCTCTGCTAACATGCAAGCACATCCGAATGTAGGAGACGCAGCAACATCTTATGCAAATACTTTAACAGTCAATAGTGATATCTCCGTCATTGCTGGACAACATATATTTGTAGTTCGCATAGACAACAACGGAGCCATAACAGATTGGGCGGATATTGCGGTGGATACTTCAAACATCAATTCCACAGCTGCAGTCATACCAATACCTCCAGCGGTTAATCCCACATTCCCGGTTGTTGGAGGGATTGGACTTGTTTCTGGAGAAAATCTGTCCACCGCTTCAAAACCTGATAATGGAGTTGTAAGAATTACTCCGGCAGTAACTGATAATGTCTCAAAAGCTGAAATATGCTTAGCTGATTATAAGGCATTATTAGATAGTGCAACCGAAACAAACGGTATTAAGAATATTACAATAAACGTTGATAATACCAATTCATCAACCTATAATATTCAATTTCCATCTATAGCATTGACTAATTTTACTGAAACTGCAACTATCACAATAAATACTGCAATTGCAAGATTAGAAGTTCCCTCCAATATGTTTGACGGGAATGCTACGAGGGATGCTATTAATATAGGCATAAATATAGCTAGAGTTGATAAATCTGAACTGTCTGCTTTTTTTTCAGAAACAATTGGAAATTCACCAGTTTTGGATATCTCTGCAACAATCGACGGTGAAGTGAAAGCTTGGAATAACCCTGATGCATGTATTACAATATCAATTCCTTATACCCTTAAGGAAGGGGAAAATAGTGAAAATATAACTGTTTACTATATAGATAGTATTGGTAACCTGGAAAATATGCAGGGTGTCTACGACTCTGCTACTATGACGGTGGCTTTTACTACAACTCATTTCAGTAAGTATTTCGTAAAGAAAAACAAAATTTCATTTACTGATCTGGTTGGCTACGAGTACTATACGAAGTATATTGAGAATATGGCTTCAAAAGGTATTATAGAAGGTGATGGATACAATCGGTATTCACCTGGCAAGATCTTATCCAGAGCCGAGTTTGCAACATTACTGGTAAGAATGTTAAAGCTGAAAACTATTAACATTGAAAATCCCTTTAAGGATGTGAGCTCTTCCGCTTGGTATGCATCTTACGTAAATTCTGCTTATACTGCAGGTTTGATCGAAGGAATTGGCGAAAACATGTTTGCACCGGATGATACAATAACTAATCAGGATGCTGCTTTGATCCTTGTAAGGGCATTAAAGTATAAAGGCTCAATAATTACTACCGGAAGCATTTCTAATGTTGCTGATAATAAATCAATCGATAACTATGCTATGGATGCTGTTGGATTTACTGTATCAAATGGAATTATTCCGCTGGATGCCAATGGCAATTATAATGCAAAGAGTACTGTAAACAGGGCATCTGCCGCAGAATACATTTATAATGTATTTCATTATAAAAACTAAAGTTCATAACTGGGAATTGGAGACTTCATTACGTAATTTGCCGTATAAGTCATTATGTGGTATATTAATATACAAATATCGGTTCTAAAATATAAGTTATAGGTTATAATCCATAATGATTGAAAGGGGTCCATTAAAATGAAAAGGTATATTGGTTTAATTCTTGTTGTGGTATTACTCTTCAGTATGTTGACTGGCTGCGGAAAGTCAGCAGATAACAACTCCGGTGAAAACAACCAGGCTGATAACGTTTTCTCAGATTCCTCAGCAAAGGCAGACGTTTCCTCTGGTGATCCATCCAAAGATACTGGTGATCCATCCAAAGATAACGCTGATTCGTCAGGCGGGAATACCGGCGCAATCTATATATCCGCAGGCAGTGAGCTTACAGATTTCCTTACTGCCATTACTGATGCTGAAGAGGTGTTTGAGGAGTCGCTTAATAGTATCGATGACGACAATTCGATTTTTGCGCAATTGGACAGGGTCATAATGAACATGTCACTGATATCTCTTCCCATGTACGATATTCTCTCTGTTGAAAATCTTCCAAAGGAAGAGGGCAAATTGATGCTCTCCGGCTATGACGGAATCAGAGAAAAAAATGGTGACGAAATAAAATTCAGCGCAAGAAACGAGTATACCGAAGATGATCAGATGAACAACAAAAGTGGTGACCTATACACAGAGCAGGGAACTCTGAACACATCAACGAATACGCTGGTAATGGAATCAAAAAAGGAACGAGCCGGCAGCGTACTTAGTCGCACTGTTCTGGAAGCTGTTATTTTGAAGGACGGAACCTGCTTGTTACAATATTTTGATGTATCCCAAGCTATGAGGGAAGGCGCCGAGCCTAATACAACCGTAGTTTTCAAGCGTTTTAATAAAACCGACTATACAGCAATTATAGCTGATATGGAAGGAAAAACAGATTTTTCATATGACTCTATTGTCGGCAAGGGCGATCTCCAGGCAGAAGCTATGGCCGGCGCAGGCAAATATACAATTACTGGTACATTCTCTGTTAAAGACGGTAATGCGACTTACACTAAATAGGTGCAATTTTTCTCTCCGCCAGATAAGCTGAAACCTTTGATAAAGAGGGTTTCAGCTTTTTTATACCTATTCTGACTTTCCTTGCATCAACACATAAGTTATAGTTATAACGGTATAAATATTTGTGATTTCTGTTATATATTTCATTTATGATATACTGAACCACAGTAAATGATGAGTCGAATCCCATTTCGATTGAATTGTCTATAAAATAAATTTTTATAAAATTAGGAGGGTATTACTTATGAGCGACAAATACCTTGAAGCATCATCACAGTGGTTCATCCAGGAAACAACATCTCTTTCCAGCCTTACAATTTCTGAAGACGCCTCCATTAAAGCCCCTGAAGGCTATAGCGTGACCATGACGGTAGATGGAGTCAACAAACCCATCAAGACCGGCAAATATGAAGGTAAGATCATACTTACCGTCACAGAAAACATATTTGTAAAGCCTTACAATTTCAGGACGGCTATTTATGTGGACAATGGAAGGGTTGTACCTGAAAAATCCGTTTCAGCATTCGTTGTGGGGGGAGAGGTTACAGGAAAGTCCGCAAAAGGTATCTCAATTACCTCCGAGGAGGAATGCGTCAATGGTATCTATGTGACCGGCGAATCCGAATACACTATTGAGAATCCTGTTATACAGATGTCCGGAAACGGTGGCAATGATTTTGTTGGTTACGGTGCGGCAGTAATGTCTACCGGTCACGCCAAGGTCACCCTGGAAAATGCTAAAATTGTTACGCATGGCGCTGTCCGCACAGCTGTTTTTGCCGGAGGCGACAGTGAAATGACTATAAACAATTCGTATATCGAAGTGAATAATGGAAAGTTACCGGACGATTATAAATTTACAGTTGATCCTTCAAGAATGAAGGAAGTTCCATGGCCTCTTGGTCTGGTCGGTAATTGCCGCGCCACAAATACGGTCGGCAGATCAATCACCCACTATAATAACACACACATCAAAGCTCAGGCCTGGGGTTGTCTTTCCACGGACGCTGTTCAATCATGCAAGCTATATGCAAAAAACTCTATCATTGAGACAGTCGAAAGCGGATATGGAGCTTATTCGATAGGTGATTGCCTCGACCATTTCAGCGGCTGTACCTTTAAAGTCAAGGATATGGCTCTCATCATAGCAGGCGAAGCATCCGGCACGTTTACTGACAAGTGTGTCGTCAATTCCGGTCGTTTCGGTGTTATGATGCACAGTGGTTCCGGCGGCGGTACGCTTACCATTGATAAGGGCAGTGTGTTCAACACCAAATCCACCGCCATCCAGGTTAAGGGCAGAGGTACTTCAATTATCGTAGATGAAGCTGAACTTAACCCCGGTAATGGCATCATTCTGATAGCTATGGAAAACGACGATCCCCTTATGAAAATGATGCCCGGACCTGGCGGACCTGGCGGACCCGATGGTCCTGGTGGTCCTGGTGCACCCGGCGGCCCTGGTGGAACGGACATTGATTTCGATCCGGCATGGATATTCGGTATGCCTGGTGGTGGGGACGGTCCTGACTTGCCTCCTCCCGGTGCGAATACTAATTACAGTGGTGATGTTAATGCCACATTTAAAAATGTAACCCTTAAAGGTGATATAATCCATTCCATGACTGAAAAAGGGGATATGACTGTTGCCTTTGAAAATACCACGATTACAGGTGCTGTCACAACAGCTGTATCAGTTCCGGCAGGAGAAATCCCGACACAAAAGACCTATTACCTCATAGGGGAGGTAGTAAACACCTTCTGTGCATCAGGCAACGAACATGGAATCAAGGTGTCTTTAGATGGCAAATCGTCATGGACAGTTGATAAGACATCCTTCCTGGACAGCCTGACGATAGCACCCGGCGCAGCTGTAACCGCACCTGCCGGCCGCAAGCTTACCATGACTGTAGACGGCGTAACAACAGAAATAAAGGCAGGCACTTATACAGGAAAAATAACTCTGAGCGTATGATAATCTAAAGTAGAGAGGCATGCTCATTGTAACCAAGGAGGCATGCTGCCTGTAGCCGAGGAACCATGCTGCAGGTAATTGTAAAATATAAGGACTTCAGGATTTTAACAGCTCCTGAAGTCCTTTTATATTATTATACCTGTATAGCAAATTCTACTTTCCCAGATCCCCTTGAGTCCAGTGCCTTCGACACAGACTGGTATATCTGTCGTTTGCCCCCATCTCTATCTGTTCACCCGTTTTTAGCACTGTGCCCTTTTTATCAAAACGCGCGGTGTATGTAGCCTTTTTCCCGCACCAGCATACTGTTTTGACTTCTTCAATCACATCCGCAACGGCGAGAAGGACCGCACTTCCTTCAAATAATTCACCCTTAAAATCCGTGCGCAGACCGTAGCAGATAACGGGGACATTAAGATCATCCACAAAGTGTACAAGTCTTTGCACTTCGCTCTTTGTCAGAAACTGAGCCTCGTCAATTATGAGGCACGCAAATTTTATTATTTCCTCATCATCAATTTCATTAAAAAATACGCATTCGTGTTCAAGACCAATACGTGATTTTATTATACGCTCGCCATCCCTGTTGTCGATGGCCGGCTTCGCAAGGAGAACGTTTTGATTCCGTTCCGCGTAATTGTGCCGTACCATGAGAGCATTAGCCGTTTTGCTGGAGCCCATCACACCATATCTGAAATACAGCTTAGCCAAGTCAGTCCCCCCTGCAAGTATTTTGTCTTCATATAAAGTATCCGTTAAACGTTACAGGTTGTCAACAGCTTATGGAATGATCCGGTCCTCAGCGAGAATGTTATATCACCACCAAAGTCCCTCCGGTTGTCAGTTGGTATGTGCCCATCAATGTACAGCCTTCACCTGCAGTAGCTTTAATCGTTACTCCAGCTGCAGCATCGATTTTTGAAGTTTCGGTGATGTCCACGAGTACTACTGCAGACTCATCAGTTGCCATCCATTTGCTGCCCGCGTCGAAGGAAACATATACGCCTCCTGTAATTGCGCCCTTAAGGGTTGTGTCGATAAAAGCCAGTGCCATTGTACGGCCTTTATCTTCATGTACAAAATCGCCTTCAAGCGTCATGTTTTCCAGTGCCGCTTTAATGCCATATACCGTTTCCCCTTCTTTGACCCTGGTCGCATTGGGATCGTCATTGAGCATCGTATGTATCAATATTCCCGCTTTGGAAAAAAGCTTTGCCCTATTAATCTCAATATATGTATTGGCACTCTTTACAAGGATCACCGCAGCATCAGTTGCTATCGTTCCGCCCTTGATCCCAATTTGAGCAACTTCAGAGTTCATACCCATGACATTGTGAACCATTACACAGTGGCGTCCGGAGACAGCATTTACATTGTTCAAATTGATTGAGCAGACGCCGGCTATTATTGCAGAATGGGTAGCGGTCGTCATTTTTGAATCGTTGATTACAACTCTGCAGCCATTGTCCGAATATGTACCATATCCGGCTTTGCGAACCTGGATATCACAGTTGTTGGCCTCAAGATAAACATCGCCCATGGCTGCGTCAGTTGAAAGTGCGCCCCAGCCATCGGCTATTATAGTGGAATTGTAGAAATAGCTTTTTGAGTTTTTCATTGTCAGGTGTGCACGGCAGCTTCCACCAATTCCAAGAGGTGGCGGGGGTTCCATCATCCCGGGGCCCATCTTCGGCACATAGTTTTCAGGGAAAGGGCCGCTGTTTGCTATCAGAGTGGAATCATAAACCTTAAGGGTACTGTTTTCCATAACTGTTGTAGCGCACCGGATAACTCCGTTGGTTGTAATATTAACATTTTTTAAGATCAGTGTGCTTCCGTCATCGGCAACAGCTCCAGCTCCAACACCTGAAAAATCGTCGCTTCCGCATCCGGAAAGCTCGATGACTGAATCGGAAAGGGTAAACTGTGAACCGCTGCCTTTTACATAGAGTCCATTGAGGTTTTCAATATCCGAAGCAATATTGATGCCCGAAGCGGCCGAATCTTCAATCCTTCCACCAGACACAAATGAAGAGGATGATTTATCAGACAGATATTTCCCGTCGCTTATGTATATGGCGAAGTCAGTCAATTCTGCACCGGATGGCGGTGGCATTCCCATTGGGCCATCAGGACCCATAAAAGCCGGCATCTCAACCTTGGGTAGATCTCCCTGGGCCGCCTGCCTTCGGCATTCCCATTGGAGGCAGCCCTCCTGGCAGTGCTATATTTTTTTCATTGTATGTGCCCCTATTGTTTGTCATTTTAATCCCTCCTATTGAAATTATAATTAACGTGTTAATAGTAAATATATTTAGTTTAGTTATTTCTAATGATAATATAAATAAAAACCATGGTCAATATCTGTCCTTCCTTCCTTAGCCATCTGACTAATTTTTTTCGCATTTCAATTATGAATATTTACACGCACTTTCTATATGGACAGGCTGTTAGATAGCATAATGTTCGTTGACATTTGTGTACTATTAGTAATAATATTATATTGAAATTACTTATTATATCTAAAATGTTTTTGCGTCCTGACGACACCATGCCGTAAGAAGATTTTCATAAAAGGGCGCACGGAAATTGCATTCTTAATACAAAATACAAAGAAAAGGGGATTATTATGAAGGCATTAAAGTATCATGGTCCACACAATGTGGAATTTGTAGAAATTCCGAAGCCTAAGGCAGGCCCGGGACAGGTTGTAGTGAAGGTTGCATATAACGGGATTTGCGGCACCGATGTCCATGCATATTCAATGGAAGGCATTTTCAACTGGGAACTCATTCTTGGACACGAGGCAGTAGGATATGTTGAAGAACTCGGCGAAGGCATCGACTTCCTCAAAGTCGGAGACCGTGTAGCTGTAGGGCCTCCCGGTGACTGTGGTTCCTGCTATTCCTGCAATACCGGCAATCCAAACACGTGTGTCAATGGCTTCCCGAATACCCTCGGCATCGGGCCCAATACCCAAGGCGCATATTCCGAATACGTGCTTTCACACTTCCCCAAGAACGAGCTTTTCAAGATACCCGAAGGTGTATCCTTTGAACAGGCTGTCCTGTTTGACGTGCTTGGCGTTGGTTACCATGCGGTTCGTCGTTCAGACTTCAAGGTCGGTGACAGTGCAATAGTATCCGGATGCGGATCCATTGGTCTTTCAGTTATACAGGCGTTGAAGCTGGCAGGGGCAAATCCGTTGATCACTTTCGATCCCCTTGCTTCAAAGCGTAAACTTGCTATGGATGTAGGCGCCGATTATGCATTAGACCCAGCAAATCCGGCAGATGTAGAAAAAGCTAAAGCTCTATGCGCTTCAACCAACGGTGCAGTCGTTTGCTTCGAAGCAGCAGGACATCCTTCCTCCGTTCAGACCTGCATAGACCTTGTAATGCCCAGCGGCCAGGTCATGATGATAGGCAACGACGGCCGTCCGTTCCAACTGGTCACCGCAGCTATCGGCCATCACCAGACAGACCTGAAGTTCTCCTTTACATACACAAAAGAAGAGATTGCAAAGCTCTTCAGCCTTATCAGCGCAGGCAAACTGGATACATCGGCTTACACAATCCAGAAGGCACCTCTCGATCAGGCCATTGAAAAGCTCGATGCAATCGCAACCGGCAAGCTCGAGGTAGCCCGTGTACTACTCATGCCCCATGGTGAAATATAACTTAAACCGCTTTCAAGCTTGAGCTAACGAGCTCCATTAGCTTTCTGGCGGCAGGTGTCAGATATTTGTTTTTGTTATATACAAGGCTGTATGGATAAAACCATTGCTTCCCCTTGATTTTGAACTCGGCTAACAATCCAAGCTCCAATTCCTGTGCGACCGACGACAAAGTTATGGGGGAAGCCCCAAGGCCTGCTGCGACAGCTTGTTTTACCGCATCTATGCTTCCAAAGGTCATTGATATATTTGATGGAATACTCATTTCTCCTATGATTTCTTCTACGAGTTTGTTCATTTGAGAGTTGCTTTCATGAGCGATAAAGTCAATATCCTCCAGGATCGCCAAGTCACTTACCTCAATGCCCGCCAGGGGACTGGTTGGTGAAACTGCGAAAATTATCCTGTCTTCCATAAGTTTTTCTACATATACGCTGTTGTTATATTTCTGGCCTCCGCCGTTCACTGCAAAGTCCATTTGGCCGTTCATTACCATTGTGGCTATTTCATCAGTGTTTGCTATATGTAAATTGATATTGGTCATCGGATAAAGCCTCTTAAATTCTCCTACTATCTTGGGTAGCAGATACGTTCCCGGGGTATTGCTGCCACCGATACTTACCGGGCCGCTTATATAATCCTGCTTTTTAAGAAGCTCATGTTCTGTCTCATCCAATATGGCAAACACTTTCCGGGTAGTCTCATACAGCAGTTTACCGTTTTCATTAAGCACAACCCTGTTCCCAACCCTGTCAAAAAGTTTTATTCCAAGCCCTTCCTCAAGCTTCCTTATCTGGACTGAAATTGCCGGCTGGCTGATGTGCAGGCTTTCGGCAGCCTTTGTAAAGCTCCGTTCCTGTGCCATTGAATTGAAAATCTTTAAATAGTGCAGGTCCATGAAATCACTCCTGTTTATGACTTATATTAATTCTGTTTCGGTCTTATATTAAGTCTGTTCCTATCTTGTATTACTCCTGTTTATGACCCAACCTATAACTTTTGATTATAACGCTGATAACTTCTATATATTTGAATTATAAACCATCTGCCTTTATACTGTAAATACTGAATGTACTAAAATTTATACATCAGCAATTTTTATTGACGTACCTGGGAGGGCGTATTTTTATGAATATTTCACCGATTGGCATACTGGTAAGTGCAATTATTGTAATTCTAACATCAGCGGTTTATGTAAAAAGCATCAGGAGTGAGTATTGATATGCAATCAATTATGATCGCACTGCAGATTTTTTTCATGGGCTTTGTCATTTCCCTGTTTATAGCAGTCCTTATTAAAGTAATGATGTTTTCGATAAGGTTTGTTTCAGGCAGAATGGCAAAGAAGTCATAGTACTTACAGCAGGACTACAGCAGTATTTCAGACAGACTACAGCAGGACTACAGCCAGAAGGACAAATTTTCCGGGGGTTATATTATAGTATGGATATTCTGAATATTTTTCAAGGCCTTGCAACATTATTCTCACAGGAACCGAAAATAGCAATAGCACGAGTAGCATTAATGATTTTTGGGATGGTTCTCGTATACCTTGGGGCTAAAAATACACTTGAGCCCCTGATAATGATTCCGATGGGTTTCGGCATGTCGGCAGTGAATGCAGGTGTACTCTTTCTGTCGGCGCAAAAAGCAGGTACAATCTTTCTCAATCCTATGATAAGTGACACCACTGAATTGATGAACATTCTGCAGATAGATTTTCTTCAGCCCATCTACACCTTCACCTTCAGCAACGGACTCATTGCATGCCTCGTTTTTATGGGTATAGGAGTAATAACGGATATCGGCTATGTGCTTGCATATCCCTTTACGAGCATGCTGATAGCAATGTGTGCCGAGCTTGGCACAGTCGCTACCTTTCCTATTGCAACAGCTTTGGGCTTCAATTTTGGTGAAGCTGCTGCAATATCCATGATAGGCAGTGCTGATGGCCCGATGGTGCTCTATACCTCCCTGATGCTGGCCAAGGATCTGTTTGTTCCGATAACCATTGTAGCTTATCTCTACCTAAGTCTTACTTACGGCGGTTATCCATACCTGGTCAGGCTGCTCATCCCCAAACGCCTCAGGGGAAAAGAAATAAAGACTAAAAAGATACATAATGTCTCATCAAAAGAAAAGCTGGCCTTTTCAATAATAGCCTGCACAGTCCTTTGCTTCCTTTTCCCGGTTGCAGCCCCTCTTTTCCTGAGCTTCTTCCTGGGAATTGCAATCAAGGAATCGGGCCTTGTGAAATACTCCAAGCTCATAGAGGAGGTTTTCCTTTATGGGGCGACACTTTTTCTCGGGCTTATGTTGGGAGTTCTTTGCGAGGCGAGCACCATATTCGACCCCAAGATACTCAAGCTGCTCATCCTTGGCATGGTAGCACTCCTGCTCTCTGGCATCGGAGGTATCATGGGGGGTTATGTGGTCTACATGATAAACAGGGGTAATTTCAATCCGGTTATAGGTATTGCCGGTGTTTCCTGCATACCGACTACCGCCAAAATAGCACAAAAAGAAGCCCACAGCAGCAATTCCATGAGCTTCATCCTGCAATATGCGGTTGGTGCCAATGTCTGCGGTGTCATTACATCTGCCATATTGACAGGAATCTATGTAACGCTGATCCCGCAGTTGCTTAAGTAGCGGTTCGACAGCTACTTAAATAGCGGTTCGACAGCTGCTTAAATAGCACATCATCAAACGCTTATATAATCTCCTCTTCTGGTTTTCCAGGCGTCATACGTTTTGACGCCTTTTTCATTGATTATAAAATAAGCAGTCTTTCCTTCAGCGGTTTCTTTTTGTAAGCCATATGGCTTTTGCGGTATCAGTTCTCTGGCTTCATCCTCATCAAAACAAATCCAATGTGTCGCCTCTTCAACATTAAATACTATGTTATAACTTACTGCCATATAATTCTTCCTCTCCTTGTCCATATACTTACGAATATAATATTAATACAATATGTCAATGCATCGCTGTATTCACTTCAAATACATCTGCTCCATGGACCGGATAATATTGAACAAAGCCCTGTTAACAGGCGTGTCTACCCCATGCTTAAGGCCAAGCTCCAACATTGCGCCTCCGAATATCTCCACCTCAGTTTTCCTGCCTGCTTCAACATCCTGAAGCATTGAAGTTTTACCTTCAGGTGAAAGTGTGCCGAATACCCTGAAGAATTCTTCAATATCTTTTTCTGACATGGTAATCCCGATTTTCCTGGCCAGCGTTATCACTTCCTGAGCTGCAGCTTTCATGAGCTCGGAAGCCTCACTAATTTCAAGTATTGTGCCATAGTTGGCCCTCAAGACAGCTGATACCTGGTTACCGCCCACATTTACCATGAATTTGAACCACAGCTCCCTTATCATGTCTTCGGGCACCCAGTGTGGGACTCCAGTCCTGTTGAAAAGCTCCTCAACCGCTGTTACCTTTGGAGAGTGGACATCATTTCTGACCTCACCGAATACGATTTTCCCATGCTTGGTAAAATTCACATTCGTCCCTGTCCTGACGGCGTCAATCCCTAATGAATATGAATAAAGAAGTTTGTCCATGCCGTAACGCCGCCCAATTATCTCTTCGCTGTTGATTCCGTTAAGCAACGAAAGTATTATGGTGTCGCTTCCGACGAATCTGCTGATGTCCTTTATCGCCTGCCCAAGCTGGTGGTATTTTACACTGATTATTATCAGATCTGCTTTACTAGCCTCTGCCGCGGCCGCAGCTTCTTCAGCTTCAGGCTCTACAAAATCAAACCGGTATTGCTTACCGTTTATATAAATGCCCTCAGCCTCATATTTTTTTATTCGTTCCCTGTCCGCAATCACTTTAAGCAATCCGGGTTCTTTATCCTGCAATATGCTGGCATATGCGCAGCCTACAGCACCAAGCCCCGACAAATAAACCTTTTCTATTCTTTTCACCAGTATGTGTCTCCTTCTGATATTCAGTACACTGAATATTATAAACCAAATTATACTGTGATAACAAGGACTGTATTGCTGCCCTCCGAGACATTACCCGCCAAATCCACCGCCTTTATCATAAAAAGATAAACTCCTATACCGCTTGATACCTTGACATTCCTGGTTATCTTGGCGGTCTCGGCAATTTTAATACCATTTTTGTATATATAGTAGGTCTTTACTTTTACATCATCTGTAGAGGCCTCCCACTCGAGAGTTACCGAGGTGTCGTTCAATTCATACTCAAGATTGACAGGTGCTTCGGGAGCTTTAACATCCTTTACCGTTTTTATGTTAACGGTGCTGTACCCCGAGGCATTCCCAGCATTGTCATAGGCCCTTACAGAATACACATAACTGGTTCCCGGTGTAAGACCGCTGCATTTATATGTGGTTTTTGACAAAGAACCTTTTTTTACACCGTTGCATAATACTTCATAGCCCTTTACTTTAACATTGTCTGAGGATGGAGACCAGTTAAGCACCGCCCCTGTTTCAGTGACTGAAGTTGCTGCCAGCCCCGATGGCGCTGTTGGCGGCCTGCTATCCTTACTCATCGTAACTGACAGAGTTCCTCCAGGACTTGAGTAGTTACCCGACACATCCAGCGCCTTGATATAAAAATCGTATGTGGTTCCGGGAACAAGGTTTTTACAGGTAAGATAGGTCGATGATGTGGATCCCGCCTTTTTATCATTGCAATATACCTCGTACCGTTTGATGTCTATATTGTCTGTTGAAGGTTCCCACTCAAGATCGACGGAGCTCAGCCCTACAGATGTAGCCAGAGGTTTCCCGGGCGTTGTCGGTGGCAACGAATCACTCTTTGTAGTAATCCTGACGGTTGTGCTGTAGTCTGAAATGTTTCCGGCTGCGTCATAAGCCCTTACTGAATATGAATATGCTTTTCCAGGCACCAGGCCCGTATTTGTGTAACTCAGTGACGTTGTCGAAACCAGCTTTTTTCCGTTTCTGTATACATGATAGCCTTTGACGCCCACATTGTCCGCCGCTTTTGCCCAGCCGATGGATATTGAAGTGCAGGTTACATATATTGACACCAGACCTGAAGGTGCCGAAGGCTCCTCCGAATCGACAACCTTTGCTGCTGACACGTACAACCCCGGAGCAAAATGAGACCCGGAGCCCGCGTACGCCACAGCTGCTTCGGTATAATTGCCGGAAAGTACAATAATCATCAGGCAACCGGCCAAAAAAGCACTTAACGGCCTCCAAAAACCTGCGAAATACATCTTTTCAGTCTTATTCTTACGCATATAGTCCCTCCCGAGTTGTTTATTTTCCTATAATTTACCATTATTTGCTATGTTTGTCAAGAACATTTGTTCTAATTGTATTAAATATAATTTCTTTCTGCAATATATAGCCATATCCCAATTTATTCTGCTATAATTTTTTTGTAGAATATTATTTGACCCTTAAGCTTGGAGGCTATAATGAGTAATAACCGCAAAAAGATAAAAATATCAATAACCGGAGACCTTGGCAGCGGTAAGACAACCGTCTGCAGTATCATAAAGGACACCTATGGCCTGAACCTTTACTCCACCGGCGTTTTCCACAGGTCGCTGGCTCAAAAGTACGGCATGGATGTTCTTGAGTTCAATAAATATATGGAGACTCATACCGAAATTGATGTCGAAATCGACACCGCACTTACAGAAGCAGGAAAGAGAGACGAGGACCTTATCCTTGACTCAAGGATGGCCTGGCATTTTGTGCCCGATACCTTCAAGGTTTACCTGTCTACAGACCCGACTACTGCTGCAAAAAGAATCCTTGAAGCCCAGAGGGGTTCCATCGAATCCTATTCTGATGTGGAGGACGCAAAGAAAAAGATCCTTCAGAGAAAAGCAAGTGAAAATCTCAGATATTCATCAAAATATGGCGTTGATTGCTCTAATATGGGCAATTTCGATCTCGTTGTCGATACCACCTCTCTCACACCTGAAGAGGTTGCAGCGCTAATAATGAAGTCTTACAAATAATCAATTCATTTATCCATTGACATAACGCAGCAGTCCAAACAGGACTCTGCGTTTTTTTTAATTCCCGCAGCCTGCCAGGAATCAATGTCATAGGTGACTGTTCCCAAAAACCAACCATTCCATATTATGTATTACAAAGCTTTATGTAAATCAGAGGAATGGGGATATGAGCGGTTTCAGAACAGGTGATGCAGTTACCAGAAAGTCTTATGGTGGCGATGTTCTTTTCAGAGTTTCAGCTATAGAAGAAAAATCAGAAGGAAAAAAATACATTTTGAAGGGTTTATTGTACAGAATAGAAGCCGATGCTTCAGAGGATGATCTTGAATGGCAACAGCCGAGGTTTGTAAGGCAACAGATACAAAGCAGCCTGGGATACAGCCCCAACGGAGTATACAGGCCGTACGGCAGATACAGGCCATACAGATCTAACGGGCGCTTCCGGGCTGATGGGTCCTCCCCGTCTGATGAGTCCTCACCGCCTGATGGGTCCTCCCGGTCTTTTGTATCCAATAATTCTTATGGGACTTTCAGAGGCTTCGGGGGGGTCAGGGGTTTCGGCGAATTCCTGTCATATCTGGCCAAGCACCGCGGAACACCTGGAAAAATTCTGCACCTTGACTCCAGCGGCGACTTTCTGGATATGTCATATGATTTCTATAGAGGCTCAAACCTGATTTTCTCAGGAAAAGAAATTCCCGAAAGTGAACAGCCGGACTATGTTGTGAGGCTTTTAGAAAAAACCAGGGCGGACATCCTGGTAGTCACCGGTCACGATGGTATAAAAAAAGGATCGGCAAAACTGAACAGTCTCGATAATTACAGAAACTCGTCATATTTTATCAAATCAGTGCAGAATGCGAGGAGTTACCAGAGAGATATGGATAAGCTCTGTATCTTTGCAGGGGCCTGCCAATCGTATTATGAAGGCATAATGGATGCAGGTGCCAACTTCGCAAGTTCTCCTGGCAGGGTACTCATTCATGCACTGGATCCGGCAAAAGTTGCAGACAGTGTCGCTATGACGGATTCCAGGCATTTCGTGACTGCAGAGAAGATTGCGGAAGATACACAATCAGGGCTCAAGGGGATCGGAGGAATCAACACCAGGGGTCATTTAATCAATTGACCCCCCACTATTGTTTTTGTCAATTGCCTTATTCGACAAGCTGGACTATAATAAAATAAATAGAGAAACAAAGGAGAACTTGCTATGTTCAACTGGAAGGATAGTTACAGCTTCGAAATCAGTGAGATTGACAAACAACACCAGAAACTTTTCGAAATTGGCAGCAGGTTATCTTATACGGCATTATTACGTGATGATTTCGATCATTATGACGAAATAATACAGATTCTTAAGGAGTTGACCGATTATACCGAATATCATTTCGGATATGAGGAAGAACTGCTTGAAAAGTATGGTTATTCCGATTTCGAAAAACACACGTTTGAGCATGCTTTTTTTATAAAAAGATGTAAAAAGATATCCGGTAAGGATCTTGAAGGAAACCAAAGCGAAACTTTGCTTGAAATATTGAATTTCCTGTCTGATTGGGTCAGCGGTCACATCCTTGATACTGATAAGAAATATGTAGAGTTCCTAAAAAGCGCAGGTATGGGAGGTACACAGTGAGACATATCTTCATAGTGAACCCTGTCGCCGGTAAAGGTAAGACCTACAAGCTCATCCCTGAGATACACGATTATTTCAACAACAGTGATAAGTTCAAAACAGAAGACTATGTCGTAGAAACAACAAAATACCCCGGACATGCTACCGAATTAGCACGAGCCTACTCCCTGGCAGAAGACTGCAGGATATACTCAGTCGGCGGAGACGGTACCCTGAATGAGGTACTTAACGGGATGGCCGGCACCGGCAGCTGTCTGGCAGTTATACCTGCAGGTTCAGGCAATGATTTTATCCGCAGTGTCCTTCCCGATATCCATCTGAAGGATATCATACCCCTGACCATAGAGGGTGAAGAAAGACTGGTTGACATTGCAGGAACCAACGGTAAGTTCTATATAAATATTTCATCACTTGGCTTTGATGCACAGGTGGTCCACAGTACCAACCATTTCAAAAAGATTCCTCTGGTCAGCGGCAAGATGGCGTATGTCCTCGGGCTGTTGTCCACTATCCTGCACAGCTCCTCAAAGCTTCTTGAAATCGATATCGACGGCAATAAAATGAATGTAAATGCATTACTGGTTGCAATCGGCAACGGCAGATATTACGGAGGAGGAATGCTCGCACTTCCGGAGGCCGACATTACAGACGGCAGATTCGATATCTGTGTTATAGAAAGAGTATCCCGGCCCAGGATGTTCCGACTTTTTCCGATGTTTATGAAAGGTCAGCATGGCTCTCTTAAAGAGGTCCATTTTTACAAGGGCAGCAAAGTGTCGGTGGTTTCAAAGGAACCTATTGCAATGAATGTAGACGGCGAGATATCCATGGTATCTAAGGCAACTTTTGATATTATTCCATCGGGATTGAAGTTCACTTATCTTAAGTGACAGATATGGAGTTCTTAATCTGATATGGAGTTATTGATCTGATTTGCATTTCATTTTACTGAAGCGGTCTTTTTTTCATGGGCAAGGAGCCATTCCTTGCGCCAAAGTCCCCCGGCATAGCCCGTCAATTTTCCGTTGCTGCCAACGACCCTGTGACAGGGTATAATTATGGGCATGTTGTTTTTGTTGTTTGCGTTCCCGACAGCTCTGCAAGCTTTGTCGTTGCCTGCAGCCACTGCAATCTGTGCATATGTGGCCGTATGCCCAAAGGGAATGCTGCCAAGCTGCTCCCAGACTTTCTTTTGAAAATCCGTGCCCATAACATTCAACTTCAGATCAAATTGCGTTCTTACGCCTCTGAAATATTCATCAAGTTGTCTGATACATTCTGAAACACAGACAGGCAAATCCGATCCATTTTTAAGCCCATTGGTAAAAAAGGCTTCTCCATCCTCATCAATCAACGGCCCTGCGATCCCCTGGAAAAACTCTATCGAGTTAATACCCTCGTCGGTTCCTTTGATTTCAAGGATTCCTATATCCGATTTATAAAAGGCAGCTCCCTGTTTTTTCATAAAAGCACTACCTTCCTTCTATTCATATTGCTTACGATTATTATAGCATATTTTCAAGTATATAGCTGCTCTTGTCGAACAATGGACAGCATACACCGACAAAGCGACGAACAGCATGTCGAATGCTGCATTAAAAAGGAAAAGATGTTTGCCAAGATCAGCCTCTCCGTCACCTATCAACGGTATGACAAGCTGGGAGGCAGCAATCATGAACAGTACCATCAAGTATTCAATCAGAAGCATATTGCCTGTACATAATGCCCCTGATTCCTTCTTCTTATTCACTTTGTTTCTGCGAAATCCTGTGCCATTCCCCACTGCCCTTATATATTCGATGCACAGGAGGAGCAGGCATAATGAAAAGAAGCGCATAACAAATGAAAGTTTATTTGGAAGGTGGTCTGATTTAAAATCACTCCAACTGTCAAGATAGTCTGCAGTCGATCCAGATCCCTTTCCGGCGGCTTTTTCGAAATTTCCCATGCCCTGTTTCAATCTGAATGCATTGGCCGAAGCTACTTCCAACTTCAATAAAAACCTGTCCGGATGTCGCAGATAAAACCCCGCAACTGTGGTATATTTCACTTTGTCATAAATATCCTCTTTAAATTCCTGTGACCGAATGTCTATGGGATACTCCTCCATAAAGTAGTTTGTCCCGGCGAGAACCGAGTATCCTGTATCCAGTCCCAACTCAGTCAAATCAGCTACAGGATCGGGAGAATCCTTGAGAATGCCGAAAAAAACCGACTGGTACTTATTACAAATCTTTATATCCTTTGATACTGTTGCAAACGTCAGGAATGCTGCCCCCAAAATCACTATGGAGGACACCACCACCACTACTCTCCAGGGCTTGTCCTTCCTGAGGCTTATGAATCTCAACCCGAAGAGCAACACCAGTATCCCGGATGGGATATTCTGCACTTTTGCAGATATAAAAAAAGCAGCACCTGTATAAAATGCTATAAGAGCCGGCATTTGCGGTCTTTCTTTAGCAGCAGTCCCGCTGATCAGCTGAAGCGCTCCCCCGGTCATCAGTAGAAGGAACACCAGAGATACAGCCTCCCCATAGAATGAATTGAAATAAGCGATATATCCTATATCTGTAAAAACCCATATCAGCAGCAGGCTCAAAGACACATATGCCAGTGCCGACATCTTGCGGAACGACCTGATGATAAGGTAAAAGGCAATGACAAATATGACAGAATATAAAATGGAAAGAAATCTGATATCAAATATCCCATTATTGGATACTGACCTGCAAATGAAGATTGCCAGCCAAACCAAAGGTATTTCCGAAGAAATATATCCTCCAGCCATTGGAATACCGCCCGTCAGCTTGTATTCCCTGTTTGCAAAACCAAAGAACCTGTCATTGTAATCCGATGATATATGCGCAAGGCCTGTTGAATTCATGATCCTGGCAAAATCGCCATTGTCGGCCACACCGGTGACAGGTGTCAACATCAAAACACAGAACAATATTGTAGCAACAATGCATGCAACAACAATTTCGGCCCTAATCTTCCTGAGCATCCGGAATACTCCAATCAAATCAATACTGATAGCAAATATATCTATAATATGCCACCATTTGGCATGGAGTATCCAAGCAATTTAAATTTCCCGTTTGTAGACTTCAGGATTTGTTTAGTAGACTGCCGGATTTGTTTAGTAGACTGCCGGATTTGTTTCAGTAGTTTTCCTTAAAAGCTTTGGTTACGTTGGAATAAGTCTCTTTTACATGTTTTGAGCGTGAAAAATATATAAGCCATAACACGCTGAACACCGTCACATAAATAAGTGGCAATACAAGGCATTGTACCGTTGTATCAATGACACCCTGGGTTCCCATACGTGTTTGTGTCATTTCCGGATCCTGCAGAGCATTTAGATAATTATATATCACCGGAGGCAACAGGCAGATGAATCTGTAAACAAGGTATATCCTTACACAAGGTATCAGAATCCTGGGAAGCTTGAAAAGTGCAATACTTATGAATACCGTAAAGGCAAAATATATCATGCCCCCGGCCTTTACCAATGCCCTGATTATTGACGGAATATCGATCGAAGAATATTCTGCCAGCATTACGATTATTCCCAATGCATATTCAAAAAGAATGAGCATTATGAAAAAGAGGAAAATCAGACCTGAAACGCCCTTATGTTCTTCATATTCATACTTTTTTCTGAACTCATCCATAAGCAGTTCCTCCTAAAAAATGAGCAGTCCGGCTATCCCCGCGAGAGCAGTCAGTAATATGGGCCCCAGCTTGAATTTGACAGAACAGATTATCGTGAGCAAAAATATGGCTATAGCCGGCAGGCTGATATATTTAAGAGGATCAGCCAAAACCCCTGTGCTGAAAACCTTCCCGGTACTGAAAAAGCCTTCACTGAAAATGGAACTCTCAGAAAAGAAAATCACTGCAGCAGCTATTAAACCGACCGTTGCAGGCCTTATCCCCACAAGTATCGATTTGATTGCCGGGCTCGACTTGAATTTTACCAGGAAAGCAATGATGAGCAGTGTTATTATCATGCAGGGCAGTACAACCCCGATGGTCGCTACCACAGCCCCGGCCAGTCCTGCTGACTTGAATCCTACATATGTGGCTGCATTTACAGATATAGGCCCGGGCGTCATCTGAGAAAGTGCTACGATGTCCGAAAACTCTGCTGGAGTCATCAGCCCGAACTTTCTTATCTCCTGATATATCAATGGCAGGATCACATATCCGCCTCCAAACGCGAACAACCCTACTTTTAAAAATATATAAAATAGTTTGGCTAAAATCAGCATTTTCTTTTTCTCCTGTTGATGAAATAAGACAGATAACCCGCTAATCCTCCAAAAAGCACTGCCCAAGCAGCATTCATATTTAAAACAACTATCAATAAAAAGGCTGAAGCCGCAATGATGTATCCCATTTTTCCTCTAATGGACGATTTCCCCAGTTTAATTGCAGATAAAAGTATAAGTGCCGCCGAAGCAGCCTTTATTCCCGAAAGAACATTGCTCACATGCTTATTGTCACGAAATCCCGATAGGAGGACCAATACCAATATGATTGAAACAAATGCAGGAATCACTAACCCAAGCGCGGCGGCAAACATTCCCTTAATTCCCGCTACTTTTTTTCCTACAAAAACCGAAACACTTATGGAAATTACCCCTGGTGTCGACTGGGCTATGGCAAAAATGTCCAGCATCTCTTCCTCTTCGATCCACTTCTTTTTTTCCGAGACTTCCTTTTGAATAAGCGGTATCATAGCAAGCCCGCCTCCGAAAGTAAAAGTGCCAATCTTTAAAAAAGTAATGAACAGCTGCCATATCTTTTTCAACTCATCCATATTTTCTCCCGCGACTTGATATTTCAATAATTAACATTATCACCAATTATAAATCTATTCATTGGCTTAATCAATGTTATCCGATATATTCGGAAAGTTTTGAGGGGGTTTTGAGGGGGTTTTGAGATGCAGGTATAGAATCTTCACGCGTGTTATTCGAATATATCATCCGTTGCTTTCCTGATTCTTGCCAGGACCATCTGCTCCCTGCTGTTACCCGGTTTGCAGAAGCAGTTCCATTCAGCTATCTGTACTGCTGCCATTTCGTTTCCCGACATGGCCTTGTTCAGGACGTAAGTAAAGCTTTCCTCGGTTGGGACGTTTATCTTTGCGTCCTGGCCTGTTACCCTTGTTTTGAGTGATTCATTTATTGAAGTAATATCCTGCTTTTTGAATTTAATCTCCATGATGTCATGTCTCCTATACAATATTTTTGCTCAAAGAAGCCAATATGTATATATTTTAGACTATTGCCAGTTATTTCAATTATTCACTGTCTATTATATGTTTCCTTATCAATAACGACAAGAGGATTATATACATATAGTAAGAAATACTCATGAGAATGGGACTTTAGACCTATATTAAAAGCATCCATATTCAAATTTATTTCCCTATATTCTTTCTCTTTCTTCAAAATGAGTATGGAGAAGCTCGTGTGCACGCTCTCCGAAGGGTTCTCCAAGATAGCTCTTATAAAGCTCCAATATTTCCTTATTCTCATGGGACTTCCTTACTTTTTTCCTTCTGTCCTCTTCATAGATGGCTTCTATACGCCTTTTAACAATCTCATGATTGCCGTGGTGATACGGCTGCCCTCCTCCGGCAACACAGCCTCCGGGGCAAGCCATGATTTCAATGGCGTGATAATCAGCCCTTCCGTCCCTTATATCCTCCAGAATGACCCGGGCATTCCCTAGTCCACTGGCTATTCCAATTTTGAACTCCTTATCACCAATTTTAACAGTAGCCTTTCGCACCCCTTCAAGCCCTCGCAATTCCTCGAACTCAATCTTCTCAAGTGGTTCCCCTGTCAGCCATTCATGGACAGTGCGCATCACAGCTTCGATTACCCCTCCTGCTGTTCCGAACATGACAGAAGCACCGGTGGTTTCGCCAAGAGGATTGTCATATTCACTGTCCGGCAGCCTGTCAAACTCGATACCCGCTTCTCTGATCATCGCTCCCAGTTCGCGGGTTGTAATAACTATATCCACATTATTATGCGCATCTTTGGTAAGCTCGGGGCGTTTAGCTTCTGCCTTTTTCGCAATGCAGGGCATCACCGATACCACAACAATGTTATCCGGGTCCAGCCCTTTCTTCTCCGCATAGTAGGTCTTGGCTATGGTTCCAAACATGATATGTGGAGACTTGCAGGTGGATGGTACATGGATCAGCTCAGGGAACTGGTGCTCAATGAACTTGACCCAGGCAGGACAGCAATTTGTCAGGATGGGCAGTGTTTTATTGTTCTTCAGCCGATAAATAAACTCCGATGCCTCCTCCATCACTGTAAGATCGGCGCCGAAATTGGTATCGAACACTCCATCAAACCCCATACGCTTTAAAGCTGTTACCATTTTTCCGGTTACTATTGTCCCCGGCTCCATTCCGAAAAGCTCACCCAGGGCAACACGGATGGCTGGAGCTGTTTGTACCAGGACATGCTTGTCAGGATCGTTCAATGCCTCCCAAACCTTATCGGTGTGGTATGCCTCCGTGAGAGCAGCAGTGGGGCATACCTGTACACATTGGCCGCAGTATGTACAGGAGGACTCAACCATAGGGATATTGGCAAAGGGGCCCACGAAAGCGTTAAAGCCGCGACCGATCCCCGAAAGGATGCCACAGGTCTGAATTACATTGCAGCCTGTCTCACAACGTCGGCAGTATATACATTTATTTGCATCCTTAACTATTGCATCACTGGACAAATCCTTGGGATAGCTCATTCTTTCACCCTCCCACCGGATCTCCCTCACATTCAGCTCTTCCGCCAGTGCTTGCAGCTCGCACTCCAGGTTTTTGGGGCATGTGAAGCACTCATTGGGATGGTTGGACAGAAGAAGCTCCACAGCCCCTCTTCTCGCCGTGATTGCGCGCAGGGTATCCGTGCGGACAGCCATTCCATCCTGTACTTTTGTTACGCAGGAGGGCACCAGCTTGTTGCGTTTATTCCGTGCGTCCACCAGTTCAACCATGCAAACCCTGCAGGAAGCTGTCCTGTTATACATCTGAAAGTCATGCAAATCCAGATGGCATAGTGTAGGTATCCTGACACCAGCCTCATGGGCAGCCTCAAGGATCGTTATTCCTTCAGGAACTCTGATGTATCGGTCATTTATCCTTACATCAATAATTTTTCTGACTGTACCGCTTTCATTTAAATCTGACATTCATTACCTCTCTCGCTGCCTGCTGCTGTTTGCGGGGATGATCCACATCCTTTACAAAGGCCAGATATTCATTCCAAAAGTGTTTCATTGTGCTTATTACCGGGTTTGGCGCCGTCTGGCACAGTCCGCACAGGGCACTGTCCTTAACCAGGTACGCCAGCTGCTTCAGAGCATCCAGATCCGCCATGGTTGCTTTCCCGCTGGTAATTTTATGGAGCAGCTCAAAAAGCCTTTTGGTGCCTATCCGCCCCGGATTACATCTGCCGCAGGCTTCGTCCATTGTAAATTCCAGATAGAATTTTGCAATATTCACCATGTTGTCATCTTCATCCATCACGATCATTCCGCCGGAGCCCATCATTGAACCAATGGCCAGTAAGCTGTCGTAATCTATCGGCGTATCAAGCTCCTTTTCTGTCATGACTCCACCGGAGGGCCCTCCTGTCTGTACAGCCTTAAACTTCTTCCCCCCGGGTATTCCGCCGCCAATGTCATATATTATTTCACGAAGTGTAGTACCCATAGGCACCTCAACCAGTCCCACATTGTTTATCTTTCCTGCAAGGGCAAATACCTTTGTTCCTTTGCTCTTTTCAGAACCTATGGAAGCGAACCACCCGGCGCCCCTTGTGATGATTACCGGAATATTTGCAAAGGTCTCCACATTGTTAACGACGGTAGGCTGCCCCCAGTACCCCTCTACTGCAGGGTAGGGCGGCTTGTAGTCAGGTTCTCCCCTTTTGCCTTCGCAGGAATTGATAAGTGCCGTTTCTTCCCCACAAACAAAAGCCCCGGCACCATATTTCAAAGTAATATCGAAGCTGAAACCGGTACCGAAGATATTCTTTCCAAGCAACCCAAGGTCCCGTGCCTGTTTTAATGCAATGTTCAATCTGGATACGGCAAGTGGATATTCGGCACGTATGTATACGATCCCCTTGTCCGCGCCTATGGCATAAGCACCTATGGCCATTGCCTCCAACACACTGTGTGGGTCCCCCTCAAGGATGCTCCTGTCCATAAAAGCACCCGGGTCTCCCTCATCGGCATTACATATTATGAACTTTGCTTCACTATCCTGCCTTTTTGTAATCTCCCACTTGCGCCCCGTGGGGTATCCACCCCCACCCCGGCCGCGCAACCCCGATTTTTGCACTATCTCAACAACATCTTCCCTCGTCATTTGGGTAAGTACTTTCCCCAGTGCTTCATATCCTCCAACTGCTATTGATTCATATATGTCCTCCGGGTTGATCACACCGCAGTTCCTGAGTGCAACACGAAGCTGCTTTTTATAGAAGGACATGTTTTCCTGTTTGTGAACCCGCTCTTTCTTTTGTGGATCTTCATATAGCAACCGCTCTACGGTAATGCCTTTTGCAACATGCTCGTCAACTATATCTTTTACATCCTTTGGACCAACGTGGACATAGAATACATCGTCCGGTTCCACTTTCAGGATAGGCCCCTGTTCGCAGAAACCAAAGCAGCCTGTGCGGATCACTTTTACTTCATCACTGTATCCCCGGGCTTTGAGTATTAACTCAAGGTTCTTTACAACCTTATCGCTGTCGCTTGCCAGGCAGCCTGTACCACCGCAAACCAAAATGTTCATGCGGGGACCTGCTGTCTTTGGTTCGTTGCCTTGTTCCTGCGCCGGAACAGTTCGGTGTTCCCTTAATGCCAGCATGTCCGAGTATTCCTGCCTGACTTTATTCAGTTCATCCAGGGACGTTATCAACATTTTCTGCCATCCTTCCGTCATATTCTTCATTTCTACCATATTGGCTATTTGCGCCATATTCCTTGTTCCCGTAATTTTCGTTCTTGCCGTAATATTCTTTGTTACCGTTATATTCCCTTAATATGCCGTCTACATCCCCCTCCTTGACCCGGCCGTACACCTTGCCGTCAACCATCACGACCGGCGCCAGTCCGCAAGCTCCGATGCAGCGGACATCCTTAAGGGTGAACAAGCCGTCCTCAGTCGTCTCGTTTGCCTCTATCCCAAGCCGCTTCTTGAACCTGCCGATAATCTTGTCGGAACCCCTGACGAAACAGGCCGTTCCCATACAAACGCTTATGGTATGCCGCCCGGAGGGTTTGGTGGTGAAATAGGAGTAAAAGCTGACCACGCCATACACTTCTGCTCCTGGGATTCCCAGCTTTCTGGCTATGTAAAGCTGCACATCCCTGGGGAGGTATCCGAAAATACCCTGCGCTCTGTGAAGGATTTCAATCAATGCACCTTTCGTAGTCTCCAGCCCGTTTATAAAAGCTTCCAGCTCATCATATTTTTCCTTCGGGAATTCCTTTCCGACAGGCTCCATAACATCAATTTCCTGAGGTTTTGTCATAAAAAATCCTCACTTTGAACCATAGATTCAGCTGCCAATCACAATGCGGAATTGACGCCAATTAATATGATTCCAAGCGAGGAAAAATTAATACTGACTAACCATTTGTTAACATATATTCCCTTTATCCAGTAAACATAACAGCAATCCCAATTATGTTTATTGACATTTATATTTCCCATGTGCTATCTTTGGGTTTGGAGTATTTTTTTAAATGCATTCTTCGGGACAAGCTACCCACAAACAATATATCCTAATTAATGATAAGTAGCATTTATGTTGTATAGATAGGGGAAGATGTAATAATGAACAAACAGGAATTATTAGGCAGATGGACAAAAGAGAAAGCTGAAGAGCTATACGGTATTAAAAACTGGGGAGCCAATTATTTCTCAATCTCCGAAAAGGGAGATGTCATGGTTAACCCACATAAAGATAACGATTCAAGTGCAGTCAGCATTATGGATATTATTTCCGGTGTTCGTGAGCGCGGGCTTGACATGCCTGTGCTTCTCCGGTTTGAGAATTTACTGGATTCACAGATTTCCTATCTTAACAATTCTTTTGCCGATGCCATGGAAAAGCTGAACTATAAAGGTGTTTACCGTGGGGTTTATCCTGTTAAAGTCAACCAGCAGCAGCAGGTCATCGAAGAGGTAACACGATTCGGGCAGCGTTATCATCATGGGCTGGAAGTCGGAAGCAAGGCAGAATTGATCGCAGCGCTTTCCCTCATGAAAGACAGCGAAGCTTGCCTGATCTGTAACGGATACAAAGATGAGGAGTTTGTCGATCTTGGTCTTTACGCTGTAAAAATGGGTTATAAATGCTTCTTTGTCATTGAAATGCCAGGAGAGCTTGATATTATCCTGGAACGCTCCCAGGCCTTGGGAATCCAACCCAATCTAGGCATACGCATCAAGCTTTCTTCAAAAGCTGGCGGCCACTGGACCGAATCCGGCGGTGACCGCAGCATATTCGGCTTGAACGTGTCACAGCTGATATCCGTAGTTGATACACTGAAAGAAAAGAATATGCTGGATACACTGAAACTGCTCCATTACCACCTCGGATCACAGATACCCAATATACGTGATATCCGTTCAGCTGTATTGGAGGCCAGTCGTGTATACGCGGAACTTGTAAAAGAAGGCGCTCCCATGGGCTATCTGGATTTGGGCGGAGGTCTTGCAGTTGATTACGATGGATCAAATACGAATTATGCCTACAGCAGGAATTATTCAGTTGAAGAGTACTGTACCGATTTAGTTGAAGCAGTCATGTCCGTCCTTGATTCAAGCGATGTACAGCACCCGGTTATTGTGACTGAATCAGGACGCACCACGGTAGCATATTATTCGGTATTGTTATTCAATGTTCTTGATATAGAAAAATTCGAAGAGTACCGTATACCTGATAAACTGGATGAAAATACCTCCGAGCAGATCAGAAACCTGTTCGACGTCAATAAAAGCATTTCACAGAAAAATATACAGGAATGCTATAATGACGCTCTTTACTACCGCGATGAAATCCGTGAAATGTTCAAGCATGGCAGGATGAGTCTTCGCGAACGCGCATTTTCTGAGAAAATATTCTGGAATACCATACACCAGATTGCAAAAGAAAAGATAAAGCTGAAAAATTCCCCTCCCGATCTGGAAGATATTGAGAGCGCTATTGCAGACATCTATTACTGCAATTTTTCAGTGTTCCAATCTATTCCTGACAGCTGGGCTATAGACCAGTTGTTCCCAATCATGCCGGTTCACCGTCTGACCGAATTTCCAAAGCGCAACGCCGTTATAGCGGATATAACCTGTGATTGTGATGGAAAAATCGACCGTTTCATTGACCTTCATGATGTCCGGAACACATTGCCGCTGCATGATTTTCATAACGGTGATGACTACTATCTCGGAGTTTTTCTGGTTGGTGCATACCAGGAAACTTTAGGGGATCTTCACAACCTGTTCGGAGATACCAATGTTGTAAGCGTGAAAATCCATCCTGACGGCAATTTCGACATTGCGAAGGAAATCCATGGGGATAGTGTTGCTGACGTTCTCTCCTATGTAGAGTTTGAGCCGAAGCACATGCTGGTAAACTTCCGTCAGACAGCAGAAGATGCTGTCCGCAATGGTCTGATCAGTGCCAGCGACAGACGGGAAATCATGCGTGCATTTGAGAATGGACTACGCGGATACACTTACTATGAACGGTAAGTGTATCCCTGATTCCTCTAGAAAAATAATATAATATCAATGCCACAAAATATAAGTCCGAAGAGTATCAACATAAAGGAAAAACCCCATATCCCGAACCAATTATTCAAGCATAGCTGCTTTTTCATGCCATCGTTCAAGTATCTAAGTTCTACTTTATCACCTATTTTATACTTTGATGCATCATATGGGGTGTTTGATACATATACCTCTGCCGAAGAAGTTGCCAGATCAAAGTATCTGATTACTGGATAATATGCTGTTTTGTTATTTTTTGCAGGCCCGGTTCTAATTTCAGTTACGTCTCCACTTACTACAGTCGATTCTTTTGCAAACTTTCTTCTTTTAAAAAATGTTATTATACCGACAACGAGCAAAAATGGTCCTAAAAGCTTAAAGAGGTTTTCCATATTAATTGTATCTCCTTTCACTAATATGCACGAACGCTATACAACCTGATTAATTTATAGCCCTTGTAAAAAATCTTCAATGCATGCCATTACCTGTTCAGCTGCTGGACTTAGAAGGAGAAAATGCCCGCCATCATGAAAAAACCTGATTGTTTTCCCGTCCGAAGACGCGTGTTTATTGATATAATCCACACTCTTTCTTCTTACCGTGTCATCATCTTCTGCTTGTATGATAAGAAGAGGACAATTTATATTCTTTAATTTTGGCTTTGTTCGTTTCAATAGTAACAGAAATTGAATTATTGCCAAAAAAGGTGCGTTGTTTTTTGCCTGTAGATATCTCCTGCTATGGTTGTACCTCTTGTATTTCATGTCATCCAGAAGATTGAGATACACTTGGTGCAGATTCCAATAAAATATGGGAGTATTGATTGTTACAATGGCCTTGAAATTATATTTACAGGCAAGATTAAAAGCAATCAGGCCACCCATGGAAAACCCTATCAACAAAATTTCATCTCCAGGCACCATCAATCTTAACAATTCTTGTTCTGCAGAATCTATCCATTCCCTGTAAGTTGCCTCACTCAGATCTTTTCTGGTTGCTGAATGACCTTTTAGTACAGGGCAGGCAACTTCATACCCAAGACCAATCAGATAATCGGCCAAAGGCTGCACTTCGTATACCCCGCCACCAAACCCATGAAGGATTAAACATTTCGTTTTCTTACATCCCATCAGTTCATCTATCACTGAATCTCTCTTTCTTGATTATTATCCTTATAACAAAATGTCTTTAGTTAGAGACTATAGCCATACTCAATTATTTCTCGTAATTTTTCGATATGCATACCAGTTTGCCCTAAGGTACTAACTCAGCACTTGTTTATATTCAATCCATACTATATAATATATTATAAGTTTCAATTTACCAAGTATATATTATTTATTAAAGCCACGACGCCTTAATCGACCAGCTTATCATAGCTGTTTGAGGTAGGCTTTTTTTATTATCCGGAGGTAGTCATAATGAGATTTAATAGTACAACAATGAATTCTTTAAAAGGAATAGAGACGTATTCTACATATCCCAGCGGTCTTACGCAGGATTGCATGTTAAGTGAATATAATGAGGTAGAGACCGCGTATGGGGTTTTGGTTCCTCAGTATGATAACAGTGAAGTAAGAAGAAAATTCACTAAATCATTATCATTTTATGAGAGTGGACAAATAAAGAGTATCTCCCTTCATAATCAGACAGTCATCGATACTCCTGCAGGCACATTACCTGCCGAGCTGATAACATTTTATGAAAGTGGCGCAATTAAACGCATATTCCCTCTAAACGGCAAAATTTCCGGTTACTGGTCAGAAAAAGATGAATACAGCATGGCAGAAATAGTTACTTTTGACCTTCATTTCGGAAAATTAACAACTAAAATAATTTGTGTTCATTTTTATGAGAATGGCTCAATTAATAGTCTTACCTTATGGCCCGGTGATTCTTTAAAAATACCCTCTCCAGCTGGCGCTATAAATACCCGGATAGGGCTATCACTATACCCTGATGGCAGCATAAAATCTCTTGAGCCTGATCATCCGATAATAGTTGATACACCCATCGGGAAAATATCAGCATTTGATACTGCCGCTATTGGTATCCATGGAGATACCAATTCACTATGTTTTAATGAAAATGGCAGCATTAAATCCATCGTCACGTCTTCCGACATAGTCAGGGTTCATAAAAATTCAAAAATGATGATATATAGCCCTGGTTTTAGGCCATCTATGCTGGATAGTACAAAAAATGAGCTTGTGCCATTACGCTTATATTTTCAAAATAAATCCATAGCACTGGGAGAAAACACTAACGATACATATGACATGGATGGATGTGCAATTACTATTAAATATATTCCTGAACTTTTAAACAGTAAATGCGGGAATTGCGAAAGCTGCAATGCTTGCGGGTGAACTACAATACAATTACTCGCCCCAGCGATACTTTTTATTCTCACGCAACTTATCAAGACTGCAATAAAAGCATAATCCGTTATGACAGCAAATCACATTCCCGCATTTAGGGCAGAGCCACTTTGCCGTTTCCTTTTTCAGGAACATATCGATACCATGCTCTTTGATGAACTCCAGGTTTTCTATCATGCTCATATGGTACTTGGTGCGATAGCGTTTATCAAGGGTTTTCAGCCGACTGCAGGGGTAATTACCACACTCATGGCAAAAGCGGACAAGGCCATTTTCCAACAGATTGCACTGCTTTTTCATGAAGGTACAGTTCTTCCCACGTGGAAGGCAACCTACGCAGTACTTCTTTCCAAATCCCTGCTTCTTCAGGTCATTTTCCATCGATAAATAACTGACACATACACTGCAGTTCATTCCGCAAGGGGCAATGAGTTTTTCTTCCATAACCAGTCATCGCCTCATTTCCTGACAATTCTTTAATAATATCTCCCAAAATATCTTTAACAATTAACTGCAATTAAATTATACCACCGCAATGACACCTGTTATACTAATATGATGAGTCCTCATCCGCTTTTCCCTTATCTCCCTTATTTATGATTTTCTCAAATATATTTGTAAACTTCAGCACGGACGATAGAAGGGGTCCTTCCTACCGATACTCTTCCTTCATCTCCATTGAGTATCCTTCTGCCAATCCATCGCTCTTTTTCATATCTCCCCTCTTCAATTTTTATATATCCGACTTTGTTTGATTCTCCACGTTTGGGCAAGAATTCAACATTGAATCCTGTCCCTGCAAATATAAACTCATTTTCAGAAACCTCTATTATAAGACCACCAGATTTCGGTTTGCCATCGGATGGATTTTTGAATTTCACATGCAAATCATAAGCTGAAAATGAAAGGAGACAACCATGATTGTTACTCTGAAGAAACCCTGTCATTTTTCCGCTGCTGCGATACTGGTTTATTACTCCCATCATGTTTCCAAGGAGCTTATAGCTTAAGCCCAAATAATGTGAGGTTCCTGTTGTTACCATAGCTGTAAAATCGATGTTAAGTGCCATTAAGAATGCCATATCGGGACCATTTTCATCCTTGTTTGCATCCCGATTTGCCAAATCCTCTATTCCAAAAGGGCAAAACCCAAGGGCATTATGCTTGCCAATCGCATAGAACACATTTGCAGCAGATGAAACATCCTGCCTTGCTTCAGGAATAAAGAGTGGATTATCATTGTCCGTATATTCGTTACACACCCCGATAAAATCTGCAAGATAAATATCTGGAGCATATAAGCATATTGAAGGTGCAACTGCTCTCCACATCTTCATGACTTTTGCTATTGGTCCACCACTTGGATAAGAGCCTGGCCTGTGAGGGTACTGTTCAAGCCATGCATTGACATACATTGGTATTGGATACTCATTAGAGCCTTCATTGGCAATCTGTTCTACTGCCTTTGCATAGTAGTATGCCATGAAATACTCGCAGGCATCTTCGCCGAAAACATCTTTCCAATTTCCATTTTTAGCAAATTCAGATGCAACAACAGGCGGAACATCCTTCTCAAACTCTGCGTTTGCGAGTTCGGAATAATCTCTCTCGCTTTTCAGAAAGCCTATCTCATTTTCTACCTGTATCATAATAACTGTATTTGTTTCCACGTCAACAGCTTTGATATGACGCATCAAACTTCTGAAAGCCTTTGCATCCGCTTTAACCGCTGCATCACATAATGGTGATATGGTATTGGATGCGATATTCCCAGTATAACGGGCTCTGAAATATTTTTTAAAATCTTTTTTCACCCAGCTTGGTACATAATCTGATTCGCTATTCTTCCAAAGACCGAACCATAGAAGGACAAGACGCACATTCTCCCTTCTGGCTTGCTTAATGATTCCATCAACAATTTCGAAATCAAAACTATTTTCAATCGACTCCACCAATTCCCAGGATACAGGTACGATAAGTGTATTGATGTTTAAATCCTTAACGAATGGCCAGACATTTTCCTCCATGTATTCAAGGTTTGATGCGCTGGAATTATGTATTTCTCCACCAAGTGCTACAAAAGGCTTCCCATCTACCAGAAAAGTTGAAACTCCGTTTTCAGTTATTATCCGTGGTAGTATTTTCATATTAGCACCTCCACTTTTTCAATTTGCGTTAAATTCCACTAAACTCTATTTGAATTCAACCTCATTCTATACAGGTATATCAAAATGTACTACCCCGAAATCAACTTTCTATATGTACTTTTGAAACGTTGTTGAATTATTTCGATATTATTATTGATAGAAATTCGGCCATTTCTATAACTGTTTTGATATTTTCAGGCATTTACAGTTCCTTACATCATCATACCATATAAAGGGCATGTGTTATACTGATGTTATATGTCCGGGCCTGCCCCTTCAACTCACTTGTGATACGTCTCGTTGTTGGTTATTTTGAAAGCCCTGTATATCTGCTCCAGAAGGATAAGCCTTGTCAGTTGGTGGGGGAAGGTCATGTCGGATAACGATATTTTGAATGAGGCCTTTTCAGCAACCGAGGGGTCCAGTCCAAGGGAGCCTCCTATTATGAAAGTTATATTCGATACTCCTGAGACACACAGGTTCTGAACCTTTGCAGCAAAAGCCTCCGAATTTAATCTTTCTCCCTTTACATCGAGAATGACAATATATGAATTATCTTTGATCTTTTTAAGAATACGGTCGGCCTCTCGCCGCTTAACCTGAGTCTCCTGGGATGAGCTCAGAGAATCGGGCGCCTGCTCGTCTTCAACCTCGATCATCTGCAAATCGCAAAAGCGGGATAGCCGTTTGGCGTATTCCGCAATTCCATCCTTCAGATACTTTTCTTTGATTTTTCCAACTGCGATTATTTGAATTTTAAGCATAAGACACCCACTATAGTTCTATTACCTGCCCAACCTTATCCCTCAATACGACCGCCAGGCATATGTCCCCGCCATTTTCCTCCGCTCTCGCCCCCAGTGCATTGCACACCGTCTGGTAGGCCAGCTCGGGGAAATTGTTCTCCCTGCTCAGATGCCCCAGCAGGAACCTCTTGGTTCCCCTTTCCGCCATATGGGCAATGACTTCTCCCGCCGTTTCATTGGAAAGATGGCCGCTTTCGCCTGCGATCCTTCTTTTCAGGTGGAAAGGGTATGGACCTACCTTAAGCATTTCGGGATCATGATTGGATTCTAACAACATAAGGTCGCTATTCTCAAAGCATTCCAGCAGCTGCGGGTTAATATGGCCTATATCTGTCGCCACGGTGACCTTCTTGTCCTGGGCGTACAGATTGAAGCCAACCGGTTCAGAGGCATCATGAGGAATGTGAAAGGTTTTTACAGTTACCTTCCCTATGCCGAATTCCTCTCCGGTTTTGAAACATGCCTTGTTGCATACCTCCACCGGCCCCAGTAAAAGCTCCATAGCTTCCCAGGTGGCTTCATTTGCAAAAATGGGTATTCCGAATTTGCGGGATATTATGCCTGCTCCTCTGATATGATCGCTGTGTTCATGTGATATTAAAACAGCGCTTAACTCCGAAGGGTCTTCCCCTATGGAACAAAGCGCCTGTATGATCTTCTTTGCACTTAAGCCTGCATCTATCAGCAGACGGGTTTCACCGTCACTGAAGAAAAGCGAGTTGCCACTGCTTCCGCTGTACAGGCTGCAGAATTTTATCATATGTATAACCCGTCCTGTCTTTGCCGTTTTGCATGTGCATATATATTGTTATTTTGTTTTAACATCCATCCTGCTGCGGATCCTGCTTAACCGTCACTCGCTCGATGTCCGCTCCAAGGTCTTTCAATTTTCCTACGAAATTTTCATAGCCTCTGTCGATGTATTTTATGTTGTTGACTTCTGTCTTTCCTTCAGCAGCAAGCCCCGCTATAACTACAGCCGCCCCCGCCCTCAGGTCGCTAGCGCTGACAGGTGCGCCGGACAGCTTGTTCGGCCCTTCTATTACAGCAATACTGCCTTCCACTCTTAACTTTGCACCCATCCTCTTAAGCTCGTCCACATACTGGAACCTGAGGGGCCAAATGCCTTCGGCAATGGTACTCATGCCTTCCGCCATACAGAGCAGGACAGTCGCCGGAGGGTGCAGGTCTGTCGGGAAGCCAGGATACGGAAGGGTTTTGATATTAGCCTTCAGGATCTTGTCCGTTCCAGTGACCCTTATCCAGTCCTCGCCTTCAACCACGCCAATATTCATTTCTATGAGTTTTGCACTCAATGATTCCATATGCTTTGGAATGACATTTCTGACCGTCACATCACCTCCCGTAGCTGCAGCTGCAATCATGAAGGTTCCCGCTTCAACCATATCCGGGATTATAGAATGGGTGATCCCGCCATTGAGGGAGGTGACTCCCTTGATTTTGATTATATCCGTGCCTGCGCCTTTTACATTAGCGCCCATGGCATTCAGGAAGTTTGCCACATCAACGACATGGGGTTCCTTTGCCGAGTTCTCTATGACAGTAGTGCCTTCTGCCTTGACTGCTGCAAGCATCAGGTTTATGGTCGCACCGACGCTGACCACATCCAGGTATATCTGGCTGCCCACCAGCTTCTCTGCAGTCAGCTTTACTATTCCATGCTCAATAGAGACCTTTGCTCCCAATGCTTCAAAGCCCTTTATATGCTGGTCCATAGGCCTGAATCCAAAATCGCAGCCTCCTGGCAACGCAACCTCAGCCCTTTTGAACCGGCCGAGCAACGCTCCCAGCAAGTAATATGAAGCCCGCATGCTTTTTATCATATCATATGGAGCCTGATAAGAATTGATATTGCTTGAATCTACCAGAATGGTGTTCCTGTCCTCATGAGTGACAATCGCACCAAGCTGTCCCAGTGTTTCTTCGAGTATCTTGACATCCTTGATGTCCGGGACATTTTCTATCCTGCATGACCCATCTATGAGTAACGCTGCCGGTATAACCGCTACTGCAGCATTTTTCGCGCCGCTTATATAAACATTTCCACGCAGAGGCCTCTGCCCGCTTATTACTATTTTCTCCAACCCTGCCGCACCCGCTTTCTTATCCTTTGCATGAACTGCCTTTACATGTACTGCCTTTGCATGAACTGCCAGAAATATTATAACATTATTATTTCAAAAATAACACATCAACCTTAACGATATTAACCTGTTATTAACCAATTTACCCTGGTAATAAGGACTTTATATTTATATTTTTCTTATATTCATTTTTCAATATATGTAATCCCACTTTTAGTCGCAAGCCAATAATTATTATTCCCATCTTGTACCACTTTCTTTACTTCATTGTTTGATAATCCTTCCTGTTCCGATATGATTATCTTGTCCCCGTTTGTCTTGAAAACAGCTACTCCGTCATACTCCGAGCAAAACCAGACATCACCCGTATTATCAACAAATATGTTTCTGACTTTCTCTCCGGCAAGGCCGTCTTCTTTCGTTATGGTTTTGATAATCTCCCATTTGCCGTCCGTATATTCAAGAATATTTGCGCCTCCTTCAGTGAATACACCACCTCCGACCAGAATTCTGCCATCGGGTGTTTCGGCTATTGTGGTTATACAGTTATGCACAAGGCCATTCTCAATATCAAAGTACTGTACTTTTTCATCCTTTTTACATACCAGTCCACCGCCCCTTGATGTATAGGCACCCATCCATACCCAGCCTGAGCTGTCCTTCAGCATCGTTTTGATGATAATACCCGGAAGTCCATCCTTTGTGGTGATATATGAGATTTCACTTCCGGAAATTTGCGCCACTCCGCTGTAGGTAGACGCGTACACAGTGGTTTCATCCACTCTTAAAATGTCAATGATCCTTGTATCGGTCAATCCGTCTTCCCTGCCTGTCCTTTGGATATTTCCATCTGTCAGAACTGCAATACCGTCTTCATGTCCCACCCACAGCATATCATTATCTGGGTATATGGCTCTTACCGTATTGTAGGATTTGCCCTCATCTTTTAGTTCCTCGTACTGAAGGGTTTGCGGATTGATTTTATAAAGTCCCTGTATCCCTCCAGCATAGATCATATTTTTATAATAAACAATGGCAGAAAACTCTTTACCCTCCAGAATATTTATAAAGCCCGATTCAGCACCTGATACCTCCTCCGCTTTATCAG